>NZ_CP102826.1:2400000-4800000 GCF_025643595.1 Saccharopolyspora rosea | reverse complement strand
GCTCGATCCCCGGAGATGCTCTGAGTTCTGCGCACGCGCGGAAAACCGGTGGCCCGGATGCCGGTCGGGGGTGGTGGAATCGCCGGGTCGGCGTCGAGAGGGGCTGTGGTGGGTCCACCTGGAGACCGAGCGGTTGGTGTTGCGCGAGTTCGAGGCGGGTGACCTCGACGAACTCGTCGCGTTGCACAGCAATCCGGACGTGATGCAGTACCTCCAGCGCGGCGAGGCGGCCAGTGCCGCGCAGAGCGATCGAAGAACGAGATCATGCCCTACTACCTGGAGTTCTACCGGCAGGCGCGGATTCGGCTACTGGGCGGCGATGTCCGACCAGGACGCAGCCGGTTTCCTGGGCTGGTTCCTGTTCCGGCCGCCGGAGTCCCCCGACACGGCGGGCATCGAACTCGGCTACCGGCTGCACAAGCGCCTGGGGCAAGGAGTACGCGACCGAGGGCTCGATCGCCCTGCTGCGCAGGGGTTCGCCGAACAGGGCGTGACCCGGGTGTTCGCCCAGACGATGGCGGTCAACCGGGGATCGCGGCGGGTGATCGGCCGGGCTGCCGACGTGGGCACCTTCACCGAATACCCGGACGGGCCGATCCCCGGCGCCGAGCACGGCGAGGTCGAGTACGCGGTGACCCGCGAAGAGTGGCTGGCTCGGTACCGGTAGAGGCGTGCGCCGACCGCGGGCGGACGGTGCGGTGCGCACGCTCGCCGGGGCGGAGTCCGGTTCGGGTCCCCGTCGGAGGTGTAGCGGCAGGCCGGGTCGGCGGCGAGCTTGTCGAGCCAGGCCGTGGAGCCGTACTGCGCGTCCTGACCGGCCAGGCCCTGGGAGCGGATGCGGGGGACGTTGGCCGGGTCGAAATCGGCCGACCACGGCGACGACGCCGGGTTGGAGCCGACGAGCATGACGCTGTCGTAGTGGTAGGTCACCCGTCCGCGGAGCCGTTCGAGGCCAGCGCCGGATCCTGCGGTGCACGCCCAACGGGAGGGCCGCGCGAGCGCACCGGGACCCCGGGCAGCGCGTCGTTGATGATCCGCTGCATCCCGGCGATCTCGTGCTGGGCCTCGGCGGCGGACAGGTGGCGCAGGTTGGGGTGGCTGAGCGTGTGGTCACCGATCTCGAAGAAGCCGTGCTGGTGCAACCAGGTGAGGGAGCGTCGCGGTCGGCTCGCCGAACGGCGGGTCGAACACGTAGAGCGTCGCGACCAGGCGGAATCAGGATGTTCCGGCGGCCACGTCCAGCAGCATGCGGATCGCGGTGCCCAGTGCCCGCGTTCCCCGAAACCGTCCATTGTGAACTGACTGGTGGACCCGTCGTCGAAGGTCAGCACCACCGGGTGTTTGCCCGCCGGGATGTCGATGTGCCCGGTGGCGTAGTCGGTGGCGGTCACCGGGACGTAGTCCTCGGCGGCGAGGCGCTCCAGCTCGGCGCGGAAGTCCTGCGGTGTCCGGTCGTAGACGCTGGTGGGCGTCGGGGTGATCCGGTGGTACATCAGCACCTGGGACCTCGCCGAGTTCGTTGGCGCCGACGGCCTTCGGGTCCGGTGGCGGTGGGGGGCGGGCGGTGGCGCGGGGACGACCGCCGCGTTCGGCTGGTGGGGTGGTGGACCGGCGCAGGAGGCCGCACCGAGGACCGCGAGCGCCGCGACGACGCCCGTGAGCTGGAGTCGTGGCAGGAACCGCATTCTTCCCCACGGTAGCGGTGCCAACGCCGTCGGGATACTCCAACCGGCTAATTGATCTCACGCTCTCCGACTGCGACTCTGGATCGACCGGTCGTTGTTCGGCCGCGCCGAAAATTCGTGCAGCCGCGCGAGTTCGCCCGAGTCGGGGGAGGCGAAAGCGATGACGGACGCTGCACCACTGACCCGCGTCAAGGCGGTGCTCGGCGAGATCCCCGGTCCGTCCTGGTCGGGTTGGGGACCGTCGTCGTGCTGGTGCTCGGATACTTCCTGCTGCGCAATCTGTCCACCGAGGACGTCGACATCCAGGGTTGCCGGAACGTCCGGTCATCGCCGCCGCGGTCTCCGCCGTCCGGGTCCGCACCGCCGCGGACGACGCGCGGGTGCTGGTGGACGGCCGTCCGGTGCGGACCGCGGGTCGGGACGGGGCGCTGCTGATCGGCCCGCCGGGTCTGCGGGACGGCAGGCACGAGCTCCAGGTCGAGGTGCCCTCCTGGCTCGGCACCGGAACCACCACCCGCGAGTTCATTGTGGACAGCACGCCGCCGGTGTTGCAGGTGGACGACTCGCTGCGTCCGAGCGGGCCGAACAAACCGGTCACCGTGACCGGGAAGGCCGAGGGCGCGACGAGCGTCACCGTGGCGGGCAAACCGGTCACGCCCAACGCGCAGGGCGGGTTCTCGGCGGTCGTCGACCGCCCGGAGCGGGAGGTTCCGGTGGTGGCCACCGACGCCGCCGGGAACCGCACCGAGAAGGTCATGACCGTCCACATCAGACACCCCGGGATGCGCGGGGTGCACATGACCGGGCTGGCCTGGACCAGCGACGCGTTGCGCGAACCCGTGCTCCAGCTGGCCAGGGAAGGCAAGATCGACACCGTCGAGCTGGACCTCAAGGACGAGGACGGCGAGGTCACCTACGACTCGGCGGTCCCGCTGGCCCGCGAGATCGGGGCGGTCAAGGGCTACTACAACGCGCGCCAGGTCCTGGACCAGCTGCACCACATGGGCGTGCGGGTGGTCGGACGGCTGGTCGCCTTCAAGGACCCGATCCTGGCCGAGGCGTCGTGCGCGGCGGCCACCCCGAACGCGTCGTGCAGACCTCCGACGGGCAGCCGTGGGCAGGCGGCTACGGCAAGTTCCCGTTCACCAACTTCGCCGATCCCGTGGTGCGGCGGTACAACATCGACATCGCGGCGGAGGCCGCCGGGCTCGGCTTCGACGACGTGCTCTACGACTACGTGCGCCGTCCGGACGGCGACATCCACAAGATGCGGCTGCCGGAGCTGACCACCACCCCGGAGGTCGGGATCGCCGACTTCCTCCGCGACACCCAGCACGAGGTGCGCTCGCCGCGGCGCGCTGCTGGGCGCGTCGGTGTTCGGCATCTCCGTGGACCGGCCCACCCAGATCGCCCAGGACGTCCGCCAGATGTCGCAGTGGGTCGACTACATCTCGCCGATGGTCTACCCGTCGCACTGGGCGCCCGGCGAACTCGGCGTGCCCAACCCGAACGGCCAGCCGTACGAGATCGTGCGCCGGTCGCTGGCCGCGTTCGCGCAGGCGGTGGCCGGAACGGACGTGCAGATCATCCCGTGGTTGCAGGACTTCAGCCTCGGCGTCTCCTACGGTCCGGCGGAGGTCAGCGCGCAGATCGGCGCCGCCCGCGACGACGGCATGACCTCGTTCCTGCTCTGGGACCCCGCCTGCCGGTACCACGACCAAGCGCTCGCCCCACGGGGGTGACGCGCAGTAGTACCGGTGACGCCGAGTGGGTGATCGCGCACATCGTGTTGAACCCGAAGCGGTGAGTGGGCAGAGTGTGCGGCGTCGCACAACGCTGGGAGGTGGCGATGCCCGCGAGGACGGTTCGGGCCGCGGTCGGAGCGCTGGCGTCGATGCTGCTCGTCGCTCCGGCGGTCCAGGCGGCACCGGGGCTCCCGCCGCGCGAGACGCCGAAGCAGGCCGAGGCGGTCGGCTACGGCGGCGCGGTGTCGAGCGTGGACCCCGACGCCACCCGGGCCGGGATCGAGGTGCTGCGCCAGGGCGGCACGGCCGCCGACGCGGCGGTGGCGGTCGCCGCGGCGCTCGGCGTCACCGAGCCGTACTCGGCCGGCATCGGCGGGGCGGCTACTTCGTGCACTACGACGCCCGCACGGGCAAGGTCGAGACGATCGACGGCCGGGAGACGGCGCCGAACTCGGCCCGCGAGGACCTGTTCGTCGAGAACGGCAAGCCGATCCCGTTCGACGAGGCCGTCACCAGCGGCCGGTCCGTGGGCGTGCCCGGTACGCCGATGACCTGGCAGGCCGCGCTGGACAAGTGGGGGAACAAGAACCTCGGCGACGTGCTGCGCCCGGCCGAGCGGCTGGCCCGGCAGGGCTTCGTCGTCGACCGCACCTTCCACGACCAGACCGCGCAGAACCAGCAGCGGTTCAGCGCGTTCCCGGCGACCCGCGAGCTGTTCCTGCCCGGCGGCAAACCGCCGGAGGTCGGCAGCGTGCTGCGCAACCCCGACCTCGCCGACACCTACCGCGCCCTCGGCGCGCGGGGCATCGACGCGCTCTACCACGGCGACCTCGGCGCGGACGTCGTCCGGACGGTCAACCAGCCGCCGGTCGACCCGGCCGCGCACCGCAACGTCCGGCCCGGCGGCATGACCACCGGCGACCTCGGTGCTTACCGCACCGTCGACCGGGCCCCGACCCGCGTCGGCTACCGGGGCCTGGACGTCTACGGCATGGCGCCGTCCAGCTCCGGCGGCACGACCGTCGGCGAGGCGCTGAACATCCTGGGGCGCACCGATCTCGGGCACGCCGACTCCACCCAGTACCTGCACCGGTTCCTGGAGGCGAGCAAGCTCTCCTTCGCCGATCGCAACCGCTGGGTGGGCGACCCGGCGTTCTCCGACGCCGACCCGGCAGCTGCTCAGCCAGCGCTTCGCCGACTCCCGGGCGTGCCTGGTCCACGACGACGCGGTGCTGCCCGCCCCGGTCGCGCCCGGCGACCCCCGGAACCCGCGGGACTGCGGGCAGGCCGGCAAGGCCGCGGCCCCGCCGTACGAGGGGCCCAACACCACGCACCTGACGGTCGCCGACGCGCGCGGCGACATCGTCTCGTACACGCTGACGATCGAGCAGACGGGCGGCAGCGGCATCGTCGTGCCGCACCGCGGGTTCCTGCTCAACAACGAGCTGACCGACTTCTCCTTCACCCCGGTCACGCCCGGGCAGCCGGACCCGAACCTGCCCGGTCCCGGCAAGCGGCCGCGCAGCTCGATCAGCCCGGTCATGGTCTTCCGGGACGGCAGGCCGTGGTTCGCCGCGGGCAGCCCCGGCGGGGCCACCATCATCACCACCGTGCTGCAGGTGCTCACCGGCCGCATCGACCGCGGACTGTCCCTTGTGGACGCCATCGCGGCGCCGCGGGCATCGCAGCGCAACGCCGCGCGGACCGAGGCGGAACAGGGCTTCCTGGCGCAACCCGAGGCGGACAAGCTGCGCGCCCTCGGGCACCGGTTCGCCACCAGCGACGAGATCGGTGCCGCCACCGGCGTCGAACGCCTCCCGGACGGGCGCTGGATCGCGGCCGCCGAACGCCAGCGGCGCGGCGGCGGGTCGGCCGAGGTGGTCCTGCCGGCGGGTTGACGGTCGGGCTCCCGCCCACGGCGGTCGGGGTGCGGCGCCGACTAGACTCGTCGGGTCGCACCGTCCGCCGCCTACCTCCAGGGAGCTCGTCTTGACCGTCCAGCCGATCAGACTCTTCGGGGACCCCGTGCTGCGCACCCGGGCCGACGAGGTGGTCGACTTCGACAAGGAGCTGCGCACCCTGGTCCAGGACCTCTGGGACACCATGGAGGACCAGGGCGGGGCCGGACTGGCCGCGCCGCAGCTGGGGGTGGGCCTGCGGGTGTTCACCTACCACTGCGACGGGTTCGCCGGGCACCTGGTGAACCCGACCTGGACAGCCGTGGGCGACGACGACCAGCTCGGGCCGGAGGGGTGCCTGTCGATCCCCGGCATGTCCTGGGACTGCCTGCGCAAGCGGCACGTGGTCGCGCGCGGCTGGAACATGCACGGCGAGCCGGTCGAGGTCGAGGGCACCGACCTGCTGGCCCGTTGCCTCCAGCACGAGACCGACCACCTCGACGGCGTGCTGTTCGTCGACCGGCTCGACGAACAGACCCGCAAGGCCGCGCTGCGCGAGATCCGCGGCGCGGACTGGTTCGACGGCGCGGCCCCGGTCATCAAGCAGAACCCGCATCCGCTGTTCGGGGGGCGCTGACATGCGAGTCGTCTTCGCCGGGACGCCGGCTCCCGCCGTTCCCGCGCTGCGCGCGCTGATCGCTTCCGAGCGCCACCAGGTCGCGGCCGTGGTGACCAGGCCGGACGCGCCCGCCGGGCGCGGGCGCAAGCTGCTCCGCTCGCCCGTCGGTGCGGTCGCCGACGAGCACGGCATCGAGGTGCTCACCCCGGCGCGCGCCGCGGACCCGGAGTTCCTGCGGCGGTTGCGCGAGCTGGAACCCGACTGCTGCCCGGTGGTGGCCTACGGGGCGCTGCTGAAGCCGGAGGCGCTGGCGATCCCCCGGTTCGGCTGGATCAACCTGCACTTCTCGGTGCTGCCCGCGTGGCGCGGCGCGGCGCCGGTGCAGGCGGCGATCAAGCACGGCGACGAGATCACCGGTGCCTCGACGTTCCGGATCGTGCCCGAGCTGGACGCCGGGCCGGTGTACGGCGTGGTCACCGAGCAGGTGCGGGCCACCGACACCGCCGGGGACCTGCTCGACCGGCTGTCGGTGTCGGGTGCCGAGTTGCTGGTCGCCACGCTCGACGGGGTCGAGGACGGCACGCTGCGCGCCGAGGAGCAGCCCGCCGACGGCGTCAGCTACGCGCCGAAGGTCGAGGTCGAGGACGCGCGGGTGGACTTCACCGCGCCCGCGGTCGCGGTCGACCGGCTGGTCCGGTCGGTGACGCTCGAGCCGGGGGCGGGCGGAGTTCCGCGGGGAGCGGTTCAAACTCGGGCCGATCTCGGTGGTGGCCGACCGCACCGCCGCGCCGGGCGAGCTCGTGGTGGAACGGCGCCGGGTGCTGGTCGGCACCGGTACCTCGGCGGTCGAGCTGGGCGAGGTGCAGGCCGCGGGCAAGAAGCGGATGGCCGCGACCGACTGGGCCCGCGGCACGCGCATCGAGCAGGGGGAACGGCTGAAGTGAACGAACGACGTCGCACGCCCTCCCGGCCGCCGGGTCGCCCGCCGCGCCGCAAAACCGAACCCGCGCCCGGTCGACGTCGACCCGGCGCGCCAGGCCGCGCTGGACACGCTGCGCGCGGTCCGCGAGCGCGACGCCTACGCCAACCTGGTGCTGCCCGGACTGCTCGCGCAGCGCCGCATCACCGGCCGCGACGCGGGGCTGGCCACCGAGCTGGCCTACGGCGCCTGCCGCGCGCAGGGACTGCTGGACGCCGTGGTCGCCGAGTGCAGCAACCGGCCGCTGTCCGAAGTGGACCCCAAGTTGCTCGACGCGCTGCGGCTCGGCGTCTACCAGTTGCTGCGCACCAGGATTCCCGCGCACGCGGCCGTCGCATCCACTGTGGACATCGCGCGGTGGAGGCGGGTCGAAGCTGGCCGGGTTCGCCAACGCCGTGCTGCGCCGGGCCGGTGAGCTCGACGAGCAGCAGTGGATCGACCGGATCGCGCCCGACCCGGCGACCGACCCGGTCGGCCACCTCGCGATGCGGCACGCCCACCCGAAGTGGATCGCCCGGGCCTTCGCCGACGCGCTCGGGTCCGAAGGCGACGACCTGGCCGCCGCGCTGGCCGCCGACGACGCCCGACCCGCCGTGCACCTGACCGCCCGCCCGGGGAGATCACCGCCGACGAACTCGCCGCGATCACCGGCGGCGACCCGGCGCCCTACTCGCCGTACGGCGTGCACCTGGACGCGGCGCCGGGGACCCCGGCGACCTGGAGCCGGTGCAGGAGGGCTTCGCCAGCGTCCAGGACGAGGGCAGCCAACTGGTGTCGCTGGCGCTGACCCGCGTCGAGCTCGACGGGCCCGACCAGCGCTGGCTCGACCTGTGCGCCGGGCCGGGCGGCAAGGCCGGTCTGCTCGGGGCGCTGGTGACCCTCGACGGCGGCCGGCTCGACGCCGTCGAGCAGGCCCCGCACCGCGCCGACCTGGTGCGGCGGGTCACCGAGGGGCTGTCGGTGTCGGTGCACGTCGCCGACGGGCGCGATCCTGGCCTGGAACCCGGTTACGACCGGGTGCTCGTCGACGCCCGTGCACCGGGCTGGGCGCACTGCGCCGGCGCCTGGAGGCGCGCTGGCGGCGTCGCCCGTCCGACGTCGGCGACCTCACCAAACTTCAGCGGGAACTCCTGCTCTCCGCGGTCGGGCTGACCCGGCCGGGCGGTGTGGTGGCCTACGTCGTGGGGCTCCCCGCACCTGGCCGAGACCGAGGGCGTCG
Source organism: Saccharopolyspora rosea (assembly GCF_025643595.1). Classification (GTDB taxonomy): domain Bacteria; phylum Actinomycetota; class Actinomycetes; order Mycobacteriales; family Pseudonocardiaceae; genus Saccharopolyspora; species Saccharopolyspora rosea. The sequence goes on along the minus strand of NZ_CP102826.1, from coordinate 4,791,855 downwards.
TCTCCGACGTGCTGCGCCGCACCGGGGCCACCCAGCTCGACGCCCGGCCCCACTTCCCCGGGGTCCCCGACCTCGGGGACGGGTCCGGGGGTGCAGCTGTGGCCGCACCGGCACGGCACCGACGCCATGTTCTGCGCCCTGTTGAAGGTGGCGTAGGAGAAGTTTCGGAAGTGCGGTGCGCGGCGGTGCCGGTGGCGAGACCGCTCGCCGGAGGAGAAAGCGCTGCCGCCGCCCGTGGAACAGTGCGTAGCCGGGAAGAGGAGGCGCCGTGTCCGAAGTGGACTTCCAGCGGTGGCTGGCGGTGGCCGTGGCACAGGCCCGGGCGGGGCTGGCCGAGGGCGGGATCCCGATCGGCGCGGCGCTGGTCGGTCCCGGCGGGCGGGTGCTCGGGCGCGGCCACAACCGGCGCGTGCAGGACGGCGACCCGTCCGCCCACGGGGAGACCGCCGCGTTCCGCGCCGCCGGGCGGCAGCGTCCTACGCCGGGACGACCATGGTCACCCACGCTGTCGCCGTGCTGGTACTGCAGCGGCCTGGTGCGCCAGTTCGGCATCGGGCGGGTCGTCATCGGGGAGGCCCGCAACTTCCACGGCGGCCACGACTGGCTCGCCGAGCACGGCGTCGAGGTCGTCGTCCTGGACGACCCGGAATGCGTCCGGATGATGGCCGATTTCATCGAGCGCAACCCGCGGCTGTGGTACGAGGACATCGGTTCGAGCTGATCACGCGACCCGCCGCCGCACCGCGTGGCCGACCAGGCCGAGAGCAGCCAGCCCGCCGCCACGGCCAACGCCAGCGCGGACTCGCGGTGACCAGCACCACCACCGCGATCGCGGCGCCGACCACGGGCACGACGAGGGTGACCGCGCGGCGGTCGCGACCGGAGACCGCGAAGTACCCGATCACCGAGGCGTGCAGCAGCACGAAGGCGGTCAGCGCGCCCACGGTCACCATCGACGACAGCGTCTCCAGGCCGTTGTCGGACGCCGCCGCCCACACCGACACGACCAGCGTCACCCCGGCCGCCAGCAGCGTCGCGTTGCGCGGCACGCGCGAGCGCGCGTCGACCTGCGCCAGCGCGGCGGGCAGCTGGCCGTCGCGCGCCATGCCGTAGAGCAGTCGGCTCACCGCGGCCTGGGCGACCATCGCCGAGAACGCCGGGGCCACCGACTTCACCGCCGTCACCGCCACCGACAGCCAGCCGCCGATCGACGCCCGCAGCACGTCGTAGAACGCCGAGTCCTGCGCGGACGGGTCGGCCGCGAGCTGTGCCGACGGCACCGGGTCCAGCAGCGCCGCCAGGTAGGTCTGCGCCACGAACAGCACACCGCTCAGCGCCAGGCAGAACAGCAGGGCCTGGCCCACCTGCCGCGGCGATCCGGTGTTCTCCTCGGCGAACGAGGCGATCGCGTCGAACCCGAGGAACGACAGCACCGCCACCGACACCGCGCCGAGCACCGCCGTCGGCGTGCCGACCAGCGGCGACAGCCACGGCCGGTGCGCACCCCCGGCCAGCAGCACCACCACGGCCGCGACGACGAACACCGCGAGCAGCACGACCTCCACCGCCAGCACGACCGTGCCGACGAGGGCCGCCACCTTCACCCCGGTCAGGTTCAGCGCCGTGACGACCGCGATGGCCACGGCCGTGGCCAGCCACACCGGGACCTGCGGCAGCAGCGAGTGCGCCGCGATGCCGACGAACAGCGCCGCCACGCTCGGGATGAACAGGTAGTCCAGCATGATCATCCACCCGGCGACGAACCCGGGCGCGCGCCCCAGCCCGGCCGAGGCGTAGGCGAACACCGACCCCGCCCGCGGCACCGCCGCGGACATCCGCGCGTACGACCAGGCGGTGAAGCCCATCGCGGCGGTGGCGATCACGTACACCAGGGCGAGGGCACCGCCGCTGCGGGCGTCGAGCACCCCGAACACGCCGACGGGGGCCAGCGGCCCGATGAACAGCAGTCCGGACACGACGAGATCGCGCGGTGACAGGCTGCGCCGCAGGGTGGTGGTCATGGCCTCGATCCAGCTGGGAACAATTCGGTCTCGGCGTCGGTTGACCATGCGCGAGGAGCGCAGGGCGCGACGGTCACAGCACATCAACATCAGGCGGTGCGCATGTCATCCACCCCGGTCGAAGTGACCCGGACCGGTAACCACACGTTCACGGCGACCAACCCGCGCGGCGGCAGGGTCGAGATCGGGCGCGAGGACGCGCCCGACGCCTTCACCCCCGGCGAGCTGCTGCTCGCCGCGATCGCCGCCTGCTCCGCGGTCACCGGGGAGAACCTGGTCACCCGGCGGCTCGGCGAGGACGCCGCGATCACCGTGCACGCCGACCGCAGCAAGGCCCCGGAGGACCCGCACCGGTTCTCCTCGGTGCAGGTGTCCTTCGACGCCGCCCTCGCGGAGATCGACGACGAGGCCGAGCGCGACAAGCTCGTCGAAGCCCTGCAGCGCGCCATCGGCAAGTACTGCACGGTCAGCCGCTCCGTCGAGGAGGGCACCCCCGTCAACCTCGGGCTCCGCTGACCCCCCTGTGCGGCGTCGCTGAGGGAAACTCAGACTCAGAGCCTGTCTTTGAACTCGTTTTGAGTGGCGGTGCCGGTGGCGGAACCTCAGCGGCCCGCCCGTCACCCGACCACCACCCCCCAACGAGGCGCTGACGCGCCACAGCCACACCGGCTCCGGGAGCCCCTCCTGATGTATGCCCAATACACGGCGGAGGGGCTGTCCTCGCGAGACGGCCGCTGAGAACCCGCGGCGGTGCAAGTTGCTTGCGTACTCACCGACAGAGAAAGCGGCTGGCGCCGCTTGCCACGACCCTTCCGCAAGCAGGTTCAAAGACAGGCACTCAGGCGCCGAAGCCCGCTCCTCACCGGAGCCGAGTCCGGGCTCGTCCGAACGGGTGAGCACCGGACTCGGGGCGCGTCGTAAGGTGCTCCCGCGCGCCCGCAGGGGCGCGGTCGTGACGCGGGAGGGGCACGTGGACCAGGACATCGAACCGGCGCAGCAGGCCGGCCTCCGCCGGGACCTCAGCTCCCGGCAGGTCGGCATGATCGCGATCGGCGGGGCGATCGGCACCGGGCTGTTCCTCGGCTCCGGGCTGGCCATCTCCATCGCCGGACCGGCGGTGATCCTCGCCTACGCGGTCGCCGCGTTCGCCGCCCTGGCACTGGCCTACGCGCTGGCCGAGATGGTCGTGGTGCACCCGGAGGCCGGTGGGTTCGGCCCGATCGCGCAGCGCTACCTCGGCGGGCTGGCCGGTTTCGTGCAGCGCTGGATGTACTGGGCCGCGCAGGTGGTCAACATCGGCAGCGAGGTGGTGGCCGCCGGGCTGTACGTCCGGTTCTGGTACCCGGAGCTGCCGCTGTGGGTGCCGGTCGTGGTGTTCTCGGTCGTGATGCTCGCGGTCAACGCGGCGGCGGTGCGCTACTTCGGCGAGTTCGAGTACTGGTTCGCCATGATCAAGGTCGTCACGGTCGTGGTGTTCGTGCTGCTCGGCGTGGTCTACATGGTGTTCGGCCTGCCGGGCAGGGCGCCCGCCGGTGTCGGCGCGCTCACCGAGCACGGCGGGTTCGTGCCCAACGGGCTCGGCGCGGTGTGGCTGGCGCTGACCGTGGTGACGTTCTCCTACCTGGGCACCGAAGCGGTCGCGGTGACCGCCTCGAATCGCGCGACCCCGGTCGCGACGTCCCGCGCGCCGCGCGCGGCATGGTGCTGCGGCTCGCGCTGTTCTACGTCCTCGGCATGCTCGTGGTGGTCTCGATCCTGCCGTGGAACCAGGTCTCGACCTCCGAGGAGGTCACCGAGAGCCCGTTCGTGCGGCTGTTCGCGACCGCGGGCATCCCGGCCGCAGCGGGGATCATGAACTTCGTCGTGCTCACCGCCGCGCTCTCGGCGATGAACACCAACCTCTACGTCACCGCGCGCATGACCTACTCGCTGGCGCAGGACGGCTACGCGCCGAAGTGGTTCACCGGCCTGAGCCGCAACGGCGCGCCGCGCCGCGCGCTCGCGCTGTCGGCTGCCGGACTGGCGCTGGCCGCGGCGATCTCCGCGCTGTCGCCGGAGGCGGCGTTCCCGATGCTGCTGGGGTTGGCCCTGTTCGGGGCCCTGGTGACGTGGTTGATCATCTTCGCCAGCCAGCTGGCGTTCCGCCGCAAGCGGGCCGAGCGGGACTGCCCCCGTCGCCGGTGCGCCTGCCGGGCGCCCCGGTCACCACGGTGCTGGCGATGGTGTTCGTGGTGGCGGTGCTGCTGACCACGCCGTTCACCGAGCAGTTCGACACCGCGTGGAAGGCGGGCGTGCCGTTCCTGCTCGTCCTGTGCGTCGTGTACTACCTGGTGCGCCGCTCCCGCGCCCGCGCGGACGGGTGAACCGGTCGGGGATTTACACTCCCGCATGTGTCGAACCAGCCGCTGATCGCACCGTCCATCCTCTCCGCCGACTTCGCCCGCCTCGCCGACGAGATCGCCGCCGTCGACGGCGAACCGGGCAGGCGCGCGGACTGGCTGCACGTGGACGTGATGGACGCCCACTTCGTGCCCAACCTGACCCTCGGGCTCCCGGTGGTCGAGTCGCTGCTGAAGGTGACCGACATCCCGGTCGACTGCCACCTCATGATCGAGGACCCGGACCGCTGGGCCATCGGTTACGCCGAGGCGGGTTCCTACAACGTGACCGTGCACGTGGAGGCCGCGAAGGACCCGATCGCGCTGGCGAAGAACCTCCGCTCGGCGGGCGCGAAGGCCGGTCTGTCGATCAAGCCGGGCACCCCGCTGGAGCCCTACGTCGACGTGCTCAAGCACTACGACACGCTGCTGGTCATGTCGGTCGAGCCCGGCTTCGGCGGCCAGAAGTTCATCGCGGACGTGCTGGACAAGGTGCGCAAGGCGCGCGAGATGGTCGACACCGGACACCTGAACCTGGTCGTGGAGATCGACGGCGGCATCAACGCCGACACCATCGAGCAGGCCGCCGAGGCCGGGGTGGACTGCTTCGTCGCGGGTTCGGCGGTCTACGGCGCCGAGGACCCGTCGCGCGCCGTGGAGGCGCTGCGCGCGACGGCGGCTCCCGCGTTCGCCGGGGCGCACGCGCACTACTGATAGGGAGGCGGTCGTGGACGACGACGTGCTGCTGGCCGCGATGCGCTCCGCGATCGCGGTCAGTGAGCGCGTCCGCGGCACGACCAGCCCGAACCCGCCCGTGGGGTGCGTGGTCCTGGACGCCGCGGGCGAGGTCGCCGGGGTCGGCGCGACGCAGCCGCCCGGGGGCCCGCACGCCGAGGTGGTGGCGCTGCGCGGGCGGGCGAGCGCGCCGCGGGCGGCACCGCCGTGGTGACGCTGGAGCCCTGCGCGCACACCGGGCGCACCCCGCCGTGCACCGACGCGCTGCGCGCCGCCGGGGTGGCCCGCGTCGTGCACGCCGCGTCCGACCCGACGCCGCAGGCCGCGGGTGGCGGCGAGGTGCTGCGCGCCGCGGGCGTCGCCGTCCGCTCCGGCCTGCTGGCCGAGGAGGTCGAGCAGGGGCCGCTGCGGGCGTGGCTGCACTTCGCCCGCACCGGCCGCCCGCACGTGACGTGGAAGTACGCGGCCACGCTGGACGGGCGCTCGGCCGCGGTCGACGGCACCAGCAAGTGGATCAGCTCCGCGCCGTCGCGCGCCGAAGTGCACCGGCTGCGCGCCCGGGTCGACGCGATCGTCGCGGGCACCGGCACCGTCCTCGCCGACGACCCGCACCTGACCGCCCGCGACGAGGACGGCCGCCTGCTGGACCGGCAGCCGCTGCGCGTCGTGGTCGGCGATCGCCCGCTCCCGCCCGGGGCGCGGGTGCTCGACGACGCGGCCGAGACGCTGCTGCTGCCGGGCGGTGACCCGGCGGCGGTGCTGGACGCGCTGGCCGCGCGCGGCGCGGTCGACGTGCTCCTGGAGGGCGGGCCGCGGCTGGCCGGGGCGTTCGTCGCCGCCGGGTGCGTGCACCGCGTGCTGGCCTACATCGCGCCGATGCTGCTCGGTTCCGGCCCGACCGCGCTGGGTGAGGCGGGCGTGGCGAGCATCTCGCAGGCATGGCGGTGGCGGATCGAACGGACGACGATGAGTGGCCCGGACGTCCGGGTCAGCGCCGTGCCCATCGGGCGCGGCTGACGACGACCGATGACGCCGCCGCGGTGGTTCGGCGGCCATCACCGGAGTGCAGCGGCGGCCGAGGCCGCGCGGAGAAGGAGGCAGCAGGTGTTCACCGGGATCGTCGAGGAGCTCGGCACCGTCGAGGCGGTCGAACCGCTGGCCGACGGCGGTCGGCTGACCATCTCCGGACCGGTGGTCACCGCCGACGCCCGGCACGGCGACTCCATCGCGGTCAACGGCGTGTGCCTGACCGTGGTCGAGGTCGGCGAGGGGCGGTTCACCGTGGACGTGGTGTCCGAGACGCTGCGCCGCTCGTCGCTGAAGGGCGTCGCGCCGGGGGAGAAGGTGAACCTGGAGCGCGCCATGGCGCTCGGCGACCGCCTCGGCGGGCACATCGTGCAGGGCCACGTCGACGGCACCGCGGTGCTGCGCGCCACCGAACCGGACGGGCTGACCCGCTTCGAGATCCCCGAGCGGCTGTCCCGCTACCTGGTGGAGAAGGGGTCGATCACCGTCGACGGCGTGTCGCTGACCGTGGTCGAGGCGGGTGACCGGGAGTTCAGCGTCGCCCTCATCCCGACCACCAAGCAGCTCACCACGCTCGGCGTCCGCCAACCCGGTGATGAGGTGAACATCGAGGTGGATGTGCTGGCCAAGCACCTGGAACGGCTCGCCCGACCCCAGCTGGACGGCCTCGCCCGTGGTGAGTAGCGCCGTTCGGGGGACAATGGTGATGACAGGCGGTGCAACCCGATCGGGTGACCGGGTGCGGAGGAAGTGGGTAGGGCCACGGTGAGCACGAACAGGTTCGACGACATCGAGCGCGCATTGGCCGACATCGAGGCCGGCCGCCCGGTGATCGTGGTCGACGACGAGGACCGCGAGAACGAAGGCGACATGATCTTCGCCGCGGAGAAGGCCACGCCCGAGCTGGTGGCGTTCATGGTGCGCTACACGTCCGGCTACGTGTGCGTGGCGCTGACCGGCGAGGACTGCGACCGGCTCGACCTGCCGCCGATGTACCACTGGAACCAGGACCGCAAGGGCACCGCCTACACGGTCACCGTCGACGCCGCGGACGGCGTGACCACCGGCATCTCCGCCGCCGACCGGGCCCGCACGCTGCGCGTGCTCGCCGACGCCGAGGCCACCGCCAAGGACCTGACCCGGCCCGGCCACGTGGTGCCGCTGCGCGCCCGCGACGGCGGCGTGCTGCGCCGCCCCGGGCACACCGAGGCCGCCGTGGACCTGGCCCGGCTGGCCGGGCTGCGGCCGGTCGGCGCGCTGTGCGAGGTGGTCAGCCAGAAGTCCGAGGGCGACATGGCCCGCCGCGACGAGCTGGAGGTCTTCGCCCGCGAGCACGAGCTGGCGCTGATCACCATCGCCGACCTCATCGCATACCGCCGCCGCTTCGAGAAGCAGGTGGTGCGGGTCGCCGAGGCCCGCATCCCGACCGCGCACGGCACGTTCCGCACCATCGGCTACGACAGCACCATCGACGGCATCGAGCACCTGGCCCTGGTCTACGGCGAGATCGGCGACGGCGAGGACATCCTGGTGCGGGTGCACTCCGAGTGCCTGACCGGCGACGTGCTCGGGTCGCTGCGCTGCGACTGCGGCCCGCAGCTGGACGCCGCGCTGGCCAAGGTCGCCGAAACCGGGCGCGGCATCGTGCTCTACATGCGCGGTCACGAGGGTCGCGGCATCGGCCTGATGCACAAGCTGCAGGCGTACCAGCTGCAGGACAGCGGCGCGGACACCGTGGACGCCAACGTCGCGCTGGGCATGCCGGTCGACGGCCGCGACTACGGGCAGGGCGCGCAGATCCTCTGCGACCTGGGCGTGAAGTCGATGCGGCTGCTGACCAACAACCCGGCCAAGCGGGTGGGGCTGGAGGGCTACGGCCTCAAGATCGTCGACCGGGTGCCGCTGCCCATCCGGCCCAACCCGGAGAACATCCACTACCTGCGGACCAAGCGCGACCGCATGGGGCACGTGCTGGACAATCTCGACGACGGCGAGGACTCGTCGATCAGCGGTGAGACGGGAGTGACGGCATGAGTGGTGCGGGTCGGCCGCGGATCAGCGTGCCCAAGGCCGGTGAGCTGCGGCTGGGCATCGCCGCGATCCGGTGGCACGAGCGCTTGGTCGAGCAGATGCTGTCCCGCGCGCTGGCAGCGGCCAAGGAGGCGGGCATCGCCGAGCCGACCGTGGTGCGCGTGCCGGGCTCGATCGAGCTGCCGGTGGTCTGCCAGCAGCTGGCGCACCAGCACGACGCGGTCGTCGCCCTCGGCGTGGTCGTCCGCGGCGGCACCCCGCACTTCGACTACGTGTGCGACTCGGTCACCCAGGGCCTGACCCGGGTGGCGCTGGACGAGTCCACCGCGATCGGCAACGGCGTGCTGACCTGCGACACCGAGCAGCAGGCGGTGGACCGGGCCGGTTTCGACGACTCGGTGGAGGACAAGGGCTTCGAGGCGGTCGCGGCGGCGTTGGAGACCGCGCTGGTGCTGCGCGACCTGCGCGGCTGGGACGGTGAGCGAGGTTTCCTGTGAGCGCGCACGACGACGTTGAGGTGCGGCCCCGCAAGGTCCGCAAGGTCGTGATCCCGGTCGCGATCGTGCTGGTCGTGGTCTTCGCGCTGGCGGGGACGCTGCTGCGCAACACCCCGACCGGAGCCTTCTTCCGGGTCTCCGACCAGATCTCGATGGGCGTGCTCGGCCTGCTGCTGGCCTGCGGCGTGCTGCTGCTGGCCCGGCCCCGGCTGCGCGCCGACGCCGACGGCATCGAGGTCCGCAACATCATCGGCACCCACCGCTACCCGTGGTCGCTGGTCGAGGCGGTGAGCTTCCCGGACGGCGCGCCGTGGGCCCGCCTCGAACTCCCCGAGGACGAGTACGTGCCGATCATGGCGATCCAGGCCACCGACGGGGACCACGCGGTGCTGGCGATGCGCCGCCTCCGCGAGGTCCGCCGCCACGCCGAACACCCGGAGAACTCCTGAGTCCCGGTCTGTGAACCTGCTCCCGGAAGGGGCGTGGCAAGCGGCGAGGCTACCGCTCGGGCGCGGAACCCAACCGGATTGTCCACATCGGACTTTAGTGGAGGTCGTGGTGGACGACGTCGCGTTCGCCGAGCACGTCGCCGACCGGCTCGCCGGGCTGCCCGCGGTCGAGGCGGTGGGCCTCGGCGGCTCGCGCGCCCAGGGGACGCACCGCGCGGACAGCGACTGGGATTTCGCCGTCTACTACCGGGGCGAGTTCGATCCCGCGCACCTGCGCGACCTCGGCTGGCCCGGGGAGGTCTCCGGGATCGGCGAGTGGGGCGGGGTTTTCAACGGCGGCGCGTGGCTGCGCATCGACGACCGCCCGGTGGACGTGCACTACCGCGATCTCGACGACGTCGAGTTCCGGGTGGCCGAGGCCCGGGCGGGCCGCTTCGAGTGGCAGCCGCTGCTGTTCCACCTCGCCGGCATCCCGACCTACCTGGTGGTGGCCGAACTCGCGCTCAACGAGGTCGTGCGCGGCGAGCTGCCGAGGCCGGAATTCCCCGCAGCGCTGCGGGAATCCGCCCCGCCGGTGTGGTGGCGCCAGGCATCGCTCGGGTTCGCCTACGCCCGCGCCAACCACGCCGCGCGCGGTCGGCTGACCGAGACGGCGGGTGCGGTGGCGCAGGCGGCCTGCCAGGCCGCGCACGCGGTGCTCGCCGCGCGCGGCGAGTGGGTCACCAACGAGAAGCGGTTGCTGGCGCGGGCCGGCCTGCGCGAGGTGGACGGCATCCTCGCCGAGCTGGCCGCCGATCCGGAGTCGCTGGTCGCCGCGGTGGACGCAGCCCGTGCGCGGTGCGCCGCGGCCGTCGGCGCGGCGGCGCCGGACGTCGCGGACCGCTGACGGCGGCCCGGCGAGCAGGCGGGGACGAGATCCCCTGGTAGGCCACTCGAACCGGACGGGACCGCACCCCGGCGTGGTGCTCCTCCCGCGCAACGACGGCCGACGACCGAGCACAGTGGACCGTGTGGTGGGCCCGCGGGGTTCAGGAACGGGGCGGACGGCGCCCGCGGAGGCGGCGACGAGCAGCGCCAGCGCGGCCGGGACGGCCAGGCCGACGGTGAGGCCGAAGGACTGGGTGACCAGGCCGATGACCACCGGTCCCGCCAGCAGGCCCCCGTAGCCGAGGGTGCTGACCTGGGCGAGGTCCCGGGCGCTGCGGCTCGGGTCGCGGCTGCCCGCCGCGTTGAACACCTGCGGGATGATGCACGACAGCCCGACGCCGAACAGGCCGAACCCGATGATCGCCGCCACCTCCTGGTGCACCAGCAGCGCCGCCCCGAGGCCCACGCCCGCGATCAGCCCGCACCCGCGCACCAGCGCGACCGGGCCGAACCGGGACACCAGCCGGTCGCCGAGGAACCGGAACGTCGCCATCGCGGCGGAGAACACCGCGTAGCCGACGGCCGCCACCGCCGGTCCGCTGTCGAGCACGTCGCTGAGGTACAGCGGTGACCAGTCCGCCATGGAACCCTCGCCGAGCGAGCAGAAGAACGCCAGCACGCCGAGGAACACGATCGCCCCGGGCACCCCGCGCCCACCCCGGGCCTGCGGCCCGGAGCGCACGTGCTCGGACTCCACCAGGGCGCGGCGAGCCACCACCAGCAGCACCCCGGTCACCGCGGCGACGACCGCGAAGTGCGTCCCGACCCCGATGCCGAGGTGCGCGGCGAGCGCGCCCGCCCCGGCGCCGAGCAGTCCGCCGACGCTGAACATCGCGTGGAACGTGCTCACGATCGGGCGCCCGTAGCGCCGCTGCACCAGCAGCGCCTGGGCGTTCATCGACACGTCGACCGTGCCGTGCCCGGCGCCGAACGCCAGCAGTCCGGCCAGCAGCACCGGCAAGCTCCCGGCGAAGCCGGGCACGAGCAGGCTCGCGGCCAGCAGAACGCCGGCGGGACCCATGACGCGTTCGCTGCCGAACCGGTCGGCGAGCCGCCCGGCGACCTGCATCGCCAGCACCGAACCCGCCGCCACCGAGAACAGCGCCAGCGTCACCTGGCCGTCGTCGAGCCCCAGGTCCCGCTTGATCTCGGGGATCCGCGCCGTCCACGTCGCCAGGCCGGCGCCGGTGAGCGCGAAGTACACCGTCACGGCCCACCGGGCCCGCCGCGGGGTCCGCGTTCCGACGAGTTCAGACAACCCGGACCTCCACTCCGGCCGCGGTCAGCCGCGACAGCTCCTCCGACGGCGCGCTCGCGTCGGTCACCACCACGTCCAGCCCGGTGATCGGACCGACGAACCCGAGCCCGGTGCGGGCGAACTTGGCGCCGTGGCACACCGCGATCGTGCGCTGCGCGGCCGCCACCGCCGCCTGCTTGACGGGCACCTCGTCGAGGTCGTGCGCGGTGACGCCGTCCTCCGCGGACAACCCGCACACGCCCAGCACCGCCGTGTCCACCCGCAGCGCCCGCAGCGACGTCTCGGCCAGGTGCCCGACGAACGACAGCTCGCCGGGGTGGTGCGCCCGCCGGGCATGAGCAGTTCGACGTCGGGACCGGTGCTCAGCGCGTTCGCGGTGTGCAGGTCCAGCGGGACGGCGGTGATCCGCCGGTGCGCCAGCAGCTCCGCGACCCGCAGCGTCGTGGTCCCACCGTCGACGATCACCGACTCGCCGTCGGTGACGAGCCGGTCGACCTCGGCCGCCAGCCGCCGCTTCACCTCGTCGGCCTCCCGCTCGCGCACCGCGAACGGTGCCGACCGGCCGCGCAGCAGGCTGACCGCGCCGCCCCGGACCCGGCGCAGCACGCCCTGCTCGGCGAGCTGGTCGAGGTCGCGGCGGATCGTCATCTCCGACGAGAGCGTCGCCTCGGCGAGCTCGGCGACGGTGACCCGCTCCGCCTCCCGGAGCCGCTCGATGATCACCAGTGCCCGTTCCGAACTCTCCACGAGTGCTATCGAACAAGATTCTTGTTCGATGAGCAAGGTGATGAACACCAGTCCTGGTAGAGGCCGACGCGGTGCGCCTCGCCCGGTGGGGGACAATGGAGTCGAGGACGGCGCAGGTTGGAGGAATGACGTGAGCGTGGCCCAGGAGCGCAACCTTCGGTTGGTGCGGGACGTCCCGAGCGAGCCCGGCATCCGGCTCGGTGACATCAGGCTCCGCAACCGCCTGGTCACCTCGTCCAGCCTGCTCGGCTACGGCGTGGCCAACGCCAAGCTGGTGCCCTACGGCATGAGCCCGATCTCGCAGTTCGTGCCGCTGGAGCGGTTCGGCGCGATCACCACCCGCACCCTCACCGTCGAGCCCCGCGAAGGCCACTTCACCACCCGCGACGTGTGGCCGTTGCGCGAGCTGCCCGCACTGCTCAAGCGCTACGGGCAGGCGCTGCGGCAGGTCGACGGCGGCTGGCTGAACGCCTTCGGCTGGTGCAACGTCGGCATCGACGCGTACCTGCGCGACTACTACCCGCGCACCCGCGGGCAGAACACCATCATCTCGGTCGGCGGGTTCTCCGCCGAGGACTTCGTCACCCTCGTCGACCGGATCAACGCTGCGGTGCCCGGCGGGGAGATCGCCGCGGTCGAGTTCAACGTCTCCTGCCACAACGTGAACTTCGACTTCAACCGGATCATCGAGTCGGTGCTGGCCGAGGCGGTGCGCGCAGCAACCACCCGGTGATCCTCAAGCTGTCGCCGGACTACGACTACCTCGGCCACGCCCGGCTCGCCGCCGAGCACGGCGTGTCCGCGCTGACCGCGATCAACACCGTCAAGGGCCTGCGGCTGGACCCGGAGACCGGCGAACCGCTGCTGAAGAACGGCTTCGGCGGCCTGTCCGGGCGCGCCATCAAGCCGATCGGCCTGCGGGTCGTCAAGGAACTGCGGGACGCGGGCGTGACGCTGCCGATCATCGCCACCGGCGGCATCCGCACCTTCGACGACTGCCGCGAGTACTTCTGGGCGGGCGCCGACGCGGTGAGCCTGGGCAGCGCCAGCTGGTTCGCCAGCTACCCGGGCTACGCGCTGTCGCCGCTGCACGCCGCCCGCATCCGGGGGCTGCTGCGCCGCATCGAGGGCTACCAGCCCCCCGCGCGTCCTGCGCGCTGACCCGCCACGACGCCCCTCCCGCGTGGTAGGAAGTGATCGAGACCACGGGGAGGGAGACATCGTGTCCGGATACGGCTCCTTCGGCAGCAGCCTGCGCGACCTGCCGCGGTTGCGGCGCACCCGCCGCGGCCGGGTGTCCAGTTGGGACCGCAGCGGCGGCAACGTCGACAACATCCGGGTGCACCCCGGCGAGACCGCCGAGCTCGCCGACATCGCGGGACCCGGCGTGATCACCCACATCTGGTGCACGGTCGCCGTCGACGACCTCGGGCACCGGTCCGAGGTGGAGGGCGACTACCTGCGACGGCTCGTGCTGCGGATCACCTGGGACGACTCCCCGCACCCGAACGTCCTGGTGCCGCTGGGCGACTTCTTCGGCATGGGCCACGGGCGCAGCGCCAACTTCGTGTCCGCGCCGCTGCAGATGAGCCCCCAGGACGGCAAGGGCTTCAACTGCTGGTTCGCGATGCCCTTCGCCACCCGCGCCCGGTTCGAGCTCATCAGCGAGATGAGCATCAAACCCGTGATCTTCTACTACTACGTCGACTACGAGAGCTACGACGAACCCGACCCGGAACTGGGCTACTTCCACGCGCAGTGGCGGCGGCAGAACCCCACCGACGGCGTCGACCAGGGCGACGAGAGCAACGACGAGTTCCTGCTCGGCGGCACCAACCTGGACGGCGCGGGCAACTACGTCCTGCTGGAGGCCGAGGGGCGCGGCCACTACGTCGGCTCGGTGCTCAACGTGCACAACCTGCGCCACACCAGCGACTGGAACTGGTACGGCGAAGGCGACGACATGATCTTCATCGACGGCGAACCCTGGCCGCCCGCCTGCACGGCACCGGCACCGAGGACTACTTCAACACCGCGTGGTGCCCCAGCCAGCCGTACCAGGCGCCCTACCACGGCATCACCATGCCCGGCGGCCCCAACTGGAGCGGTCAGGTCTCCTACTACCGCTTCCACGTCGAGGACCCCGTCGTGTTCGACCGCTCCATCCGCGTGACGATCGAACACGGCCACGCCAACAAGCGCTCGGACGACGTCTCCGGTCGCCTACTGGTACCAGACCCTGCCGTCGCTGCCGTTCGACCTCGCCCCGGTCGACCAGCGGCTGCCGAGGGCGTTGTGAGGAGTCAGCGGTCCAGGACCCCGAAGTTGACCACGACGAACATGACCAACCCGAACGCCGCGAGCAGGAGGACAACGGCCGCGACAGCACCACCGACGACCTTGAGCGCGAGAACCAGGAATCTCTTCATTCTGTTCAGTGCAGCCATCCGTACTTCTCCGGATTTTCCAACGCCCAGAATATCCCGAGCATCATCAGCCCGTATGCCGCGAAAAACAGCACCACGACAACCGCGACGGCGATCAGGGCCATCTTCACGATTCGTTTGATCATCCCGTCGCCTTCATCTCGTTGGACCTGCCGTGCACGTCGAAGTCCTTCGCTTTGCCGGTGGTGTTCAGGTAGGCGGCGTCAGCTTGTTCGATGTGCGTGAGGGGTGGGATCGGTCCATCGAAATCCCTGCGGTGCTCGCTCGGCGTACCGAAGTCGTAGCGCTTCTTGACTTCGACGTGGTAGGTGATCTCGCCGCCCTGTTTCTCTCCTACAAGGCGATACTGGAAGTGGTTGAGCGCGTAGTACCAGTCGAGATTGCCTCTGGTGTCGTCGTCCAGGTTCGGCGCCGTGCTGGTCCATGCGGTGGAAAAAGTCCCATCTGGCTGGGAGCGGATATTGGACAGTGTCCCGTCCACGTCGCGTTTGAACTGCGGAATGTCGTTCAGCATGGCCGCAGGATTGACTTCGTACGGCTCTCCGGTTGCGCTCAGGTAGTGTTCCGTGAGGTTCGCTGCATTGTCCCAGCGGTTGTGGCGCGCCCAGAGGATCCCACCTCTGAGTTTCTGTTCCGTGACCTCATCCCCATCGGTCCACGTGCTGTCGTGCTTGGTGTCGCGGTTCTCGGTTTCGAAGTTGTCGGTCGTGCCGAAGATGACCTTGAGGCTGTAGGTCATCTCGTCGTCGATGTCCGCCGCCGCGTCGAGCACCGCCTTGACCCGCTTGCCGAACTCGGTGGCCGCCGCGGCCTGCTCGGGGCTCATCGGGCCTCGGGCTGCGGGCATGACCGCCCAAGTGCCCTCGCCGTTGTCCGCGACGATGTTGAGCCCGTGTTCGCCTGCCTCCCGGGTGATGGTGCCGAGTTCGTCCCGGAGCCCTTTCAGCTGGTTGCTCTTCTCCTCGATGAAGGTCCGTGCGCTCTCGACTTCCTTCATCACCGCCGCGATGTCGTCGAGGATGCGTCGGCACTTCTGCTTGGCGGCATCCGCGGCGGCGCCGCGCCAGTGGCCCTCCTGCAGGGGTTCGAGCACCTTGTCGGCGAAGAACGCGTGGTACTCCAGGAAGTTGTTGTGCACGTCGTTCCACGCGTTGGCGAACTCGGCCAGGCGTTCGGCCCTCAGCAGGGTCAGCGCGGTGAGATCGACCATGGCTACCCCCGTCACCAGCCGAAAAGCTGCTCGATGATGCTCTTCTCGGTGCCCTCGTAGTCGTCGGCGCATTCCCGGAAAGCGTCCGTCACTTCGGAGAGCCGGTCGACGAGGAGGTCAGCCAGGTCCTCCCAGCGGCTCTGCATCTCGGAAATGCTGTCCACGAATCCCCATCCGGAAGCCGCGTCGCGCACGGCGTCCCACTCCTCGCCCACGACGTCCTTCTGCTGCTCCAGGACTTCCGAGGTTTCCTCGCAGTGGTCGGCCCAGGTCCGCAGTTGTTGCGGCTTGACAGAAAGGTCCGCTCCGCCGTCGCCCACGCAAGTCCCCCGTTTCCGTGCGTCAACCGCTCCGCGCCGTTCGGGAACGGTACCGAAGGAGCCCGGCGCGGGTGGCCGGATTCGGCGGAATCACGCCGGGTGGCCGGTCCGGCGCCCGCCATGACGGCGCGTGTCGTGCGCGCACGTAGGGTGGAGGCGTGGCCGATCCGTCGACCTACCGCCCAGCACCCGGCACGATCCCGGACGCCCCCGGCGTCTACCGGTTCCACGACGCCGCAGGGCGCGTGATCTACGTCGGGAAAGCGAAGAGCCTGCGCAGCCGGTTGTCCTCGTACTTCGCCGACCTCGCCGGGTTGCACCCGCGCACCCGGCAGATGGTCACCACCGCCACCGGGGTGGAGTGGACGGTGGTCGGCACCGAGGTCGAGGCGTTGCAGCTGGAGTACTCCTGGATCAAGGAGTTCGATCCCAAGTTCAACGTCCGGTACCGCGACGACAAGTCCTACCCGGTGCTCGCGGTGACGCTCGACGAGGAGTTCCCGCGGCTGCACGTCTACCGGGGCCCGCGCCGCAAGGGCGTGCGCTACTTCGGGCCGTACGCGCACGCGTGGGCCATCCGCGAGACGTTGGACCTGCTGTTGCGCGTGTTCCCGGCGCGCACCTGCTCCGGCGGGGTGTTCAAGCGGCACTCCCAGATCGGCCGCCCGTGCCTGCTCGGCTACATCGGCAAGTGCTCGGCGCCGTGCGTGGGGCGGGTCGACGCCGAGGAGCACCGGGGCATCGTCCAGGACTTCTGCGACTTCCTGGCCGGGCACACCGACCAG
Source organism: Saccharopolyspora rosea (assembly GCF_025643595.1). Classification (GTDB taxonomy): domain Bacteria; phylum Actinomycetota; class Actinomycetes; order Mycobacteriales; family Pseudonocardiaceae; genus Saccharopolyspora; species Saccharopolyspora rosea. The sequence goes on along the minus strand of NZ_CP102826.1, from coordinate 4,775,024 downwards.
TTGATGCGCAAGCTCGACCGGGAGATGCGCGAGGCGTCCGAACAGCTGGAGTTCGAGCGGGCCGCGCGGTTGCGCGACGACCTGGAGGCGCTGCGCCGCGCCATGGAGAAGCAGGCCGTGGTGCTCGGCGACGGCACCGACGCCGACGTGGTGGCCTTCGCCGAGGACGAGCTGGCCGCCGCCGTGCAGGTGTTCCACATCCGCGGCGGCCGGGTGCGCGGTCAGCGCGGCTGGGTCATCGACAAGGTCGAGGAGACCGACACCGCCGCTCTCACCTCGCGGTTCCTCACGCAGTTCTACGGCGAGCAGGCGTCCCTGGCCGACCAGGCCGACGCGGGCGGCACCCCGGTGCCGCGCGAGGTGCTGGTGCCGATGCTGCCCGACGACGCGGACACCATCGCCGGGTGGCTCGGCGACCTGCGCGGCAGCCGCGTGCAGCTGCGGGTGCCGCAGCGGGGCGACAAGCGGGCGCTGCTGGAGACCGTGGAGCGCAACGCCAAGGAGGCGTTCCAGCAGTACAAGCTGCGCCGCGCCGGTGACCTGACCGCCCGCTCGGCGGCGCTGCAGGAGCTGCAGGAGGCGCTGGCGCTGGACAGCGCGCCGCTGCGGATCGAATGCGTCGACGTCAGCCACGTGCAGGGCAGCGACGTGGTCGCCTCGCTGGTGGTGTTCGAGGACGGGGTGCCGCGCAAGTCCGAGTACCGCCGCTTCGCGATCCGGGAGGGCGCCGAGGGCGGCGACGTCGGCTCGATCGCCGAGGTCGTGCGCCGCCGGTTCGCCCGCTACCTCGCCGAGTCCGGCGCCACGCCGGAGGGCGTGCAGCCGGACGCCACCACCGGTTCGGCGATCGATCCGGAGACCGGTCGTCCCCGCAAGTTCGCCTACCCGCCGAACCTGCTGGTGATCGACGGCGGCGCGCCGCAGGCCAACGCCGCCGCGGACGCGCTCGCCGAGCTGGGCATCACCGACGTCGCGGTGATCGGCCTGGCCAAGCGGCTGGAGGAGGTGTGGCTGCCCGCCGACCCCGATCCGGTGATCCTGGCCCGCACCAGCGAGGCGCTGTACCTGCTGCAACGGGTCCGCGACGAGGCGCACCGGTTCGCCATCAGCTACCACCGCACGAAGCGTTCCAAGCGCATGACAAGCTCCACATTGGACTCCATCCCGGGGTTGGGCGAGACGCGGCGCGCGGCGCTGCTCAAGCACTTCGGCTCGGTGCGCAAGCTCCGGCAGGCCGCCGTCGACGAGATCGCCGCCGTCCCCGGGATCGGACGCCGCACCGCCGAAACCGTGCATTCGGCGCTGGCGGCGGAAGGGGGACCCGGGCGCGGCCCGGGCGACGACACCCGCGAGGGTGCGCAAGAGCGCTGAAGGGGAGAGTCAGTGAGCGAGGAGCAGTCGGGCATCGAGGTCGCGGTGGTCAGCGGCCTGTCCGGTGCGGGACGCAGTACGGCGGCCAAGTGCCTGGAGGACCTGGGCTGGTTCGTGGTGGACAACCTGCCGCCCGAGCTGATCGCGACCATGGTGGAGCTGGGGGCGCGCTCCAGCGGTGCGATCACCCGGGTCGCGGTGGTGATGGACGTGCGCAGCCGCGCGTTCACCGAGGACCTGGGCGCGGTGATCAAGGACCTGGACGCGCGCGGCTACAAGCCGAAGGTGCTGTTCCTGGAGGCCACCGACGAGGTGCTGATCCGCCGGTTCGAACAGGTGCGGCGCGGCCACCCGTTGCAGGGCGAGGGACGGCTGGCCGACGGCATCGCCGCGGAGCGGTCCCTGCTGTCCCGGCTGCGGTCCGAGGCCGACCTGGTGCTGGACACCACCGGCCTGTCGGTGCACCAGCTGCGGTCGAAGATCGAGGACGCGTTCGGCACCGAGGCGAGCACCCGAACCCGCGTCACCGTGCTGTCGTTCGGCTACAAGTACGGCCTGCCGATGGACGCCGACCTGGTCATGGACTGCCGGTTCCTGCCCAACCCGTTCTGGATCCCGGAGCTGCGCGAGTTCAACGGCCTCGACGACGAGGTCCGCAACTACGTGCTCGGCCAGGAGGGCGCCGAGGAGTTCCTGCAGAGCTACCAGCAGTTGCTGCGACTGGTCGGTGCCGGTTACCACCGGGAGGGCAAGCGGTACCTGACGCTGGCGCTGGGCTGCACCGGCGGCAAGCACCGCAGCGTGGCGCTGGCCGAGGAGCTGGCCCGCCGCCTCGCCGACGACGACGGGATGATGGTCAAGACGGTGCACCGGGACCTGGGGCGCGAGTGAGTACGGGAGACGACGACGGCCCGCTGCGCGCGGTGGCGCTCGGCGGCGGGCACGGGTTGCAGGCGACGTTGGCGGCGCTGCGCCGCATCACCCCGGACGTCACGGCGGTGGTGACGGTCGCCGACGACGGCGGGTCGTCGGGGCGGCTGCGCCGCGAACTGGGCATGTTGCCGCCCGGTGACCTGCGAGGCGCTGGCCGCGCTGGCGGCCGAGGACGACGACGGCCGGCTGTGGTCGACGCTGTTCGAGCACCGCTTCGGCGGCAACGGCGCGCTGGCCGGGCACGCGATCGGCAACCTCGTGCTGGCCGGGCTGCTGGACGTGCTCGGCGATCCCGTCGCGGTGCTCGACCACGCGTGCCGGCTGCTGGGCGTGCGCGGCCGGGTGCTGCCGATGTCGACGCGTCCGCTGGACATGGAGGCCGACGTCGTCGGTCTGGACTCGGACCCGGACGCGGTCCGCACGATCCGGGGACAGGTCGCCATCGCGAGTACGCCCGGTCGGGTGAAACAGGTGAGGTTGGACGCGATCGGCGCGGATCACCCGGGCGCCTGTCCGGAAGCGGTCCGGGCGGTCCGGGACGCCGATCTGGTGCTGCTCGGTCCGGGCTCGTGGTTCACCAGCGTGCTGCCCCACCTGCTGGTCCCGGACTTGCACGAGGCCCTGGTGACCACCCGGGCCCGCCGCTTCGTCGTGCTCAACCTCGTCCCACAACCGGGGGAAACGGCGGGTTTCTCACCGGAACAGCACCTCGACGTACTCTCGCAGCACGCACCCCGGCTGCGGGTGGACGCGGTGCTGGCGGACGCCGGCTCGGTGCCGACCCCTGATCGTCTTCGCGCTGCGGCCACCGGTCTGGGTGCCCAGACTCTGCTCGACAGAGTGGCCGACCCGGCGCTGCCGGGGCGGCACGACCCGGAGGCGCTGGCGGCGAGCCTGAGGGCCGCACTGGAAGGGAGGACGGACCGGTGGCGATGACCGCGGCGGTCAAGGACGAGTTGAGTCGGTTGTCGGTGACCAAGACGTGCTGCCGACGGGCTGAGGTTTCCTCGTTGCTGCGGTTCGCCGGGGGTCTGCACATCGTCGCCGGACGCGTCGTGGTGGAGGCCGAACTGGACAGCGGCTCCACGGCCCGGCGGCTGCGCCGGGAGGTCCACGAGCTGTTCGGGCACCACTCCGACGTGCACGTGATCACCTCCGGCGGGCTGCGCCGCGGCACCCGGTACGTGGTGCGCGTGGTCAAGGACGGCGAGAGCCTCGCCCGCCAGACGGGACTGCTCGACCCGCGCGGCCGGCCGGTGCGCGGCCTGCCCGCGCACGTGGTCTCCGGCGGCGCCTGCGACTCCGAGGCGGCCTGGCGCGGCGCGTTCCTGGCGCACGGCTCGCTGACCGAACCCGGCCGGTCGTCGTCGATGGAGGTCACCTGCCCCGGACCGGAGGCGGCGTTGGCGCTGGTCGGCGCGGCGCGTCGGATCGGTGTGCAGGCCAAGTCCCGCGAGGTGCGCGGCGCGGACCGGGTCGTGGTGCGCGACGGCGACGCGATCGGGGCGCTGCTGACCCGCCTCGGCGCGCACTCCAGCGTCCTGGCGTGGGAGGAGCGCCGGATGCGGCGGGAAGTGCGCGCCACCGCCAACCGGCTGGCGAACTTCGACGACGCCAACCTGCGCCGCTCGGCCCGCGCGGCGGTCGCCGCCGCGGCCCGCGTGGAGCGCGCGCTGGAGCTGCTCGGTTCGTCCGCGCCGGAACACCTGAGCGTGGCCGGGCGGCTGCGCCTGTCGCACCGCCAGGCGTCCCTGGAGGAGCTCGGCCAGCTCGCCGACCCGCCGATGACCAAGGACGCGGTGGCCGGGCGCATCCGGCGGCTGCTGGCCATGGCCGACAAGCGCGCCCGCGAACTCGGCGTCCCCGACACGGAATCGGCCGTCACCCCGGAAATGCTCGAAGTGGACGCTTGACACGGCGATCCCGCGCCGCGGCGAGTTCTTCGCGACGATGCGCGGGCTTTTCGCGACGAACTCGCCGAACCCGGGGCGCCGAACCGGTGCAGAGATGGCGATCACGCGGCCGCGCCAACCGGAACTTCCCGTGGTGCGAGGGGGAATCGGGGTCGGTGTGGACCGTGGTCGCGGGGGTCGCGTCCCGGGGCGCGGAACGAGCGCCGATCTGCTTCGCCCGCCCGCGCGCGGGGCGCTGCGCGGCAGATAGGGTGGTCACGAGACCATCAACCTCACCCGCCGCATCGCCGGTCGGGTCAGTCACGAGGAGAGATCGGCGTGACCGTTCGCGTAGGCATCAACGGCTTCGGTCGGATCGGGCGGAACTTCTGGCGGGCGGCGACCGCCAGTGATCACGACATCGAGATCGTGGCCGCCAACGACCTGGGCGATGTCGCGACCATGGCCCACCTGCTGAAGTACGACAGCATCCTCGGACGCGTGGACCAGGAAGTGAAGGTCACCGGTGAGGGCATCGAGGTGGGCGGCAAGCTCATCAAGATCCTCGCCGAGCGCGACCCGGGCAAGCTGCCGTGGGGTGAGCTGGGCGTGGACGTCGTCGTGGAGTCCACCGGCTTCTTCACCAAGGCCGAGGACGCCCGCAAGCACGTGGACGAGGGCGGCGCCAAGAAGGTGATCATCTCCGCCCCGGCCAAGGGCGAGGACCTCACCGTGGTGCTCGGCGTCAACGACGACAGTACGACGACGGCTCCCAGACCATCATCTCCAACGCCTCCTGCACCACCAACTGCCTGGCGCCGATGGCCAAGGTGCTCAACGACGCCTTCGGCATCGAGCAGGGCTTGATGACGACCGTGCACGCCTACACGGCCGACCAGAACCTGCAGGACGGTCCGCACAAGGACCTGCGCCGCGCCCGCGCCGCCGCCGTCAACGTGGTCCCGACGAGCACCGGTGCGGCCAAGGCCATCGGCCTGGTGCTGCCGGAGCTCAACGGCAAGCTGGACGGCTTCGCGATGCGCGTGCCGGTGCCGACCGGTTCGGTCACCGACCTGACCGCCACGGTTTCCAAGAGCGCCAGCGTCGAGGCGATCAACGACGCCTTCCGCGCCGCTGCCGCCGAGGGCCGCTCAAGGGCGTCCTGCGCTACAGCGAGGACCCGATCGTCTCCAGCGACATCGTCAACGACCCGCACTCGACGATCTTCGACTCGCCGCTGACCAAGGTCATCGGCAACCAGGTCAAGATCGTCGGCTGGTACGACAACGAGTGGGGCTACTCCAACCGCCTGGTCGACGTCGTCGCCAAGGTCGGCAAGAAGCTGTCCTGAGTCCGAAGGAGACCCGCACGAACCGCTTCCGGCCGGTTCGTGCGGGTCGTTCCGTAGTAGAGACAGGAGCAGACAGACCGTGAAGAACCTCGACGATCTGCTGTCCGAGGGCGTTCGGGGGCGGCGGGTCCTGGTGCGCGCCGACCTCAACGTGCCGCTGGACGGCGACCGGATCACCGACGACGGCCGGGTGCGCGCGTCCCTGCCGACCCTGCGGAAGCTGACCGAGGCAGGCGCGCGGGTCGTCGTCACGGCCCACCTGGGGCGTCCGAAGGGCGCACCGGACCCGCAGTACTCGCTGGCGCCGGTGGCGCGGCGGCTCGGCGAACTGCTCGGCACCGAGGTGCCGCTGGCCGGCGACCTGGTCGGCGAGTCGGCGAAGTCGGTGGTGGCCGGGCAAGCGGACGGCTCCGTGGCGCTGCTGGAGAACGTCCGCTTCGACGCCCGCGAGACCAGCAAGGACGACGCCGAGCGCGCCGCCCTCGCCGACGAGCTGGCCGCCCTGGTCGGCCCGGACGCCGCGTTCGTCTCCGACGGTTTCGGCGTGGTGCACCGCAAGCAGGCGTCGGTCTACGACGTCGCCAAGCGGCTGCCCGCCTTCGCCGGGGGACTCGTGCTCGCCGAGGTCGAGGTGCTGCGCACCCTGACCGGTGACCCGAAGCGGCCCTACGCGGTGGTGCTGGGCGGTTCGAAGGTCTCCGACAAGCTCGGCGTCATCACCGCGCTGCTGCCCAAGGTCGACAAGCTGCTCATCGGCGGCGGCATGGCCTACACGTTCCTCGCGGCGCAGGGCCACGACGTCGGCAAGTCGTTGCTGCAGTCCGACCAGCTCGACAACACCAGGCAGCTGCTCGCCGAGCACGGCGACAAGCTGGTGCTGCCGGTCGACGTCGTGGTCGCCGACCGGTTCGCCGCCGACGCGGACACGCGGACCGTCGGCGCGGCCGAGATCCCGGCCGACTGGATGGGCCTGGACATCGGCCCGCGCAGCGTCGAGCTGTTCGCCGGGATCCTGCGCGGCGCCGCGACGGTGTTCTGGAACGGCCCGGCCGGCGTGTTCGAGTTCCCCGCGTTCGCCGAGGGCACCCGGGGCGTCGCGCAGGCGATCGTCGACTCCGACTCGTTCAGCGTGGTCGGTGGCGGCGACTCGGCCGCCGCGGTGCGCACCCTGGGCCTGCCCGAGGACGGGTTCTCGCACATCTCGACCGGCGGCGGGGCGTCGCTGGAGTACCTGGAGGGCAAGGACCTGCCCGGGGTCGCCGTCCTGGAGGGTGAGCGCTGATGGCCAGGCAGCCGCTGATCGCCGGCAACTGGAAGATGAACCTGAACCACCTGGAGGCCATCGCCCTGGTGCAGAAGGTCGCCTTCGCGCTGCCGGAGAAGTACTTCGCCAAGGTCGAGGTGGCGGTGCTGCCGCCGTTCACCGACATCCGCAGCGTGCAGACGCTGATCGACGGCGACAACCTGCTGCTCAAGTACGGTGCCCAGGACATCTCCGAGCACGACTCCGGCGCCTACACCGGGGACGTGTCCGGTCCGATGCTGGCCAAGCTGGGCTGCACCTACGTCGTGGTGGGCCACTCGGAGCGGCGGGAGTACCACGCCGAGACCGACGAGGTCGTCAACAAGAAGGTGCGGGCCACCCTCAAGCACGGCATGACGCCGATCCTGTGCGTGGGCGAGCAGCTGGACGTGCGCGAGGCGGGCAACCACGTCGAGCACTGCACCACCCAGCTGATCAACGCGCTCAAGGGTCTCAAGGCCGAGCAGGTGCGGCAGGTCGTGGTGGCCTACGAGCCGGTCTGGGCGATCGGCACCGGCAAGGTCGCCACGGCCGCGGACGCCCAGGAGGTCTGCGGGGCGGTGCGCGGGGCCCTGGCCGACAAGTACGGCCAGGAGATCGCCGACGAGGTCCGCGTCCTCTACGGCGGCTCGGTCAAATCGAGCAACATCGGTGAGTTGATCGGGCAGGCCGACGTGGACGGCGCCCTGGTCGGCGGCGCGAGCCTCAACGGCGACGAGTTCGCCAAGCTCAGCGCCATGGCCGCGGGCGGCCCGCTGCCCTGACCCGGGGAGCCGGGCCGCGGTGGATCGCGCGGTGTCGCGCGGAAATTGGCAAAACCGTGGCCCGGTTCACCCGGTCGGTCGAGCCCGGGGACGTGTCGCGGACCCGGCCGCCGGGTGAGGTGGGCGTTGTGAGACGGTCGCTTCGGGCGTTCGGGTGGACGGTGGTCAACTCGCTGTCGGCGGCCCGGTACTCTAGGTTGCGAACCGCTGTGCGAACGAGGACGTGATGACTCTTTTCCTGCAGATCATGCTGATCGTGTTGAGCGTGCTGCTCGTCCTGCTGGTGCTGCTGCACCGGGCCAAGGGCGGAGGGCTCTCCTCGCTGTTCGGCGGCGGTATGCAGTCCAGCCTGGCCGGGTCGAGCGTTGCGGAGAAGAACCTGGACCGGATGACGCTGTTCGTCATCGCGTTGTGGGTCATCTGCATCATCGGCATCGGCCTGCTGATCAAACTCGGTTGACCGGCGAACCACGTCGGTCGGCCCAGGGCCGCTTGGTGGGTGAGGTTGGATGACTGGTGGGAACGCCATTCGCGGCACTCGCGTCGGGTCGGGACCGGCGATCAGCGAGTCGGAGCGGGGGGAGACCGCCCCGCGCAAGCGCGTGGACTACTGGTGCGCGAACGGTCACCGCGCGCGGCCGTCGTTCGCGGTCGACGCCGAGGTGCCGGAGGAGTGGGACTGCCCGCGCTGCGGACTGCCTGCGGGGCTCGACCCGCAGAACCCGCCCGCGGCGCGGCGCAACGAGCCGTACAAGAGCCACCTGGCCTACGTCAAGGAGCGGCGCAGCGACGCCGACGGCATGGCCATCCTGGAGGAGGCGCTGACGAAGCTCAAGGAACGCCAGGGCCGCTGAAAGCCCGTCTTCGAACTCGTCGTGGGCGGAGAAAGCGGCTGGCGCCGCTTGCAGCTCCCCGCCGAGCAGGTTCGAAGACAGGCGCTGGGTGAGGCGCACCGCATCGGAACCGGGCAGGCACGACGCCTGCCCGGTTCCTGCTCTTCTCAGCCCATGTCGACCTCGCCGAGGCCGGCGAGCATGTGCCGGAGCACCCGGACCGTCGCCGCGACCTCGTCCTCGGTCAGGTCGCCGCCCACCTGTCCCATCGCCTCCTGCTCGTGCCGCAGTACGGCGTTGATCGCCTCGCGGCCGGAGTCGGTGGGTTCCACGAGCGACGACCGGCGGTGCGCCGGGTTCGGCTTGAGCGCGACGTGGCCGCCCTCCAGCGCCTCGTTGACCATGCGCTGCACGAACTGGCGGCTCAGGGCCAGATCGCGGGCCATCCGCGGCACGGCGGCGGCTTCGCCGGTGCGGACCAGGTACTCCAGCACGGCGCGGACGCCGATGGGCAGGCCCGGCGGGGCCTGCTGCTCGACCAGCCGGCCCACGCGGCGGTAGAGCGGCCCGATCACCGCGTAGACGTCGGCCAGGCGCGTTCCCAGTTCCTCCGGCGGCAGGACTCTCTTGTCAACCACGGTGTCATTATGACAACCTGATTGTCATGATGGAACAGTTGATCGTGCCCGTTCCGAACGGACATCTGCGCGTTGAGCGCGGCGGCGAGGGGCCGCCGGTGGTGCTGTTGCACTCGGGCCTGACCTCGGCCGGGATGTGGGACCCGCAGCTCGACGCCCTCGCCGCCGAGCACACCGTGATCCGCTACGACGCCCGCTCGCACGGCCGGTCCAGCACCGCGCACGCCGACTACCGCAACGACGAGGACCTGCTCGTCGTGCTCGACCACCTGGGGATCGGTTCCGCGTCGCTGGTCGGCAACTCGATGGGCGGCGCGACGGCCGCGGCCTTCGCACTGGAGCACCCGGACCGCGTCGACAGGGTCGTGCTGGCCGGGGCGGGGGTTGCGGGCCTGGAGTTCCGCGACGAGTTCCTGCTCGGCGAGTACCGCAGGATGGACGCGGCGAAGGAGGCCATGGACGCCGACGCGTTCGTCGAGGCGTTCCTGCGCTTCGGCGTCGACGGACCGCACCGGCAACCGTCCGAAGTGGACCCGGTGGTGCGCGAGAAGTGCCGCCTGCTCGCGATGGAGACGGTGCTGGCCCACCACACCGCCACGGGGACCATGCGCTCCCCCGACGTGCTGGCGAACCTGGAGCGCATCGAGGCCCCGACCCTGGTCCTCATGGGCGAGCTGGAGCTGTCCGACCTGTGGCGGTTCGCCCGCGAGGCGCAGCGGCGGATGCCGAACGCCCGGCTGGAATCGGTGGCCGACTGCGGGCACATGGTGAACCTGGAGCGACCCGAGCTGTTCAACGCGCTCGTCCTGGAGCACCTGGTGCGCTGAGCGCCTTGCCGGGCATCGCCGAAGTTGTGGCGTTGGTCGCGGCGGGGGAGTCCGCACCGCGTCCGACCGGTTACGCTCGCGGCCCGATCCGGCTGGAGGGAGTGCGACATGGGACTGGCGACGGCCGACCTGGCGGACCGGGAGGGCCCGGACGTTCGCAGCTGCGACGTGCAGTTCCGCGACTTCGGCGGGCGCCGCGCGTTCTCCGGGCGGATCCGCACGGTGACCTGCTTCCAGGACAACGCGCTGCTCAAGAAGATCCTCTCCGAACCCGGTGAGGGGCAGGTCCTGGTCATCGACGGCGGCGGGTCGGTGCACACCGCGCTCGTCGGCGACCTCATCGCCGAGCTGGGGCGTTCGCACGGCTGGAGCGGCATCGTCGTCAACGGCGCGGTCCGCGACTCGGCGGTGCTGGCCGAGCTGGACTTCGGCGTGAAGGCGCTGGGCACCAACCCGCGCAAGAGCAGCAAGACCGGCGCGGGCACCGTCGACGAGGTGGTCGAACTCGGCGGCGTCCGCTTCGTCCCCGGCGAGTACGTGGTCGCCGACTCCGACGGCGTCGTGGTCGTCGCCGAACTCTGATCCGCCCGCGCCCTGCCGGTCTCGGTGGGGCGCGGTTTTCCGCTCGAACCCGTCCTCGGCGCCATGTCCGGGCTGTTGGTATACGACTGTATACAACGGTGTACCGTGATGGCAGGCAGACGACGGTCCAGGAGGTGCGCGATGGGTGAGGACGAGCGGTTCGACGTCGTGGTGGTGGGTGGCGGCAATGCCGGGTTCTGCGCCGCGCACGCTGCGGCGGAGCGCGGGGCCGCGGTGGTGCTGCTGGAGAAGGCTCCGGCAGCGGAGGCGGGCGGCAACTCCTTCTACACCGCCGGAGCCTTCCGGTTCGCCTTCGACCGCTTCGCCGACATCGCGGACCTGCTGGAACCGGACGAGCGGCACGCCGACTCGGTGGTGCCCGACTACCCGGAGAGCGCCTTCGAGCACGACATGCGCCGGATCACCGACGGCCGGTGCGACCCGGTGCTGACCAACGTGCTCGTGTCCCGCTCCGCCGACACCGTGCGGTGGCTGGCGGGCAAGGGCGTGCGGTGGCGCCTGATGTACGAGCGGCAGGCGTACCTGTCGGGCGGGAAGTGGGTGTTCTCCGGCGGTCTGTTCGTCGGCGCCGTCGGCGGCGGCAAGGGCCTCGTCGCGCGGCACACCGAGGCCGCGCGGCGCGCGGGCGTGGTGATCCGCTACGGCGCGGAGGTCACCGCGCTGCACACCTCCGGCGAGCGCGGCGTCACCTACCGCACCGCCGACGGTGCCGAGCACCGGATCGGCGCCGGTGCCGTGGTGCTGGCGGCGGGCGGGTTCGAGGCGGATCCGCGCCGCCGCGCCGAACACCTCGGCCCGGGGTGGGAACGCGCGCTCGTGCGGGGCACGCCCACCAACACCGGTGACGTCCTGGACCTGGCGCTGGCCGCCGGGGCGGCCTCGCACGGCGACTGGGGTTCGTGCCACAGCGTGGCGTGGGACGCCGATGCGAGCCCGACCGGCGGGAACCGGGAGCTGACCAACCAGCTGACCCGGCAGAGCTACCCGATCGGCATCGTCGTCAACGTCGACGGGCAGCGGTTCGTCGACGAGGGCGCGGACTTCCGCAACTACACCTACGCCCGCTACGGCCGGGAGATCCTGCGCCAGCCGCGCGGCCTGGCGTTCCAGCTGTTCGACGCGAAGACCCGGCCGCTGCTGCGCGCGGAGGAGTACGACTCGCAGCCCATCGCCGGGGCGCGGGCCGATTCGCCGGAGGAGCTGGCGCGACTGCTGGGCATCGATCCCGCCGGTCTGCGGCGCACCGTCGAGGAGTTCAACGAGTCCATCGTGGACGCTCCGTTCGACCCGGCGGTGCAGGACGGGCGGGCCGCCCGCGTCCGGCCGCCGAAGTCGAACTGGGCGCTGCAACTGGACACCCCGCCCTACTACGGCTACGCCGTCGGTTGCGGCATCACCTTCACCTTCGGCGGAGTGCGCGTCGACGAGTCCGCGCGGGTGCTGGACACGGCCGGGAACCCGATCCGCGGCCTGTACGCGGCGGGCGAGATGGTCGGCGGGCTGTTCTCCGGCAACTACCCGGGTGGCAGCGGACTGACCTCCGGCGCGGTGTTCGGCCGCCTGGCCGGCGCCGGAGCGGCGCAGGCATGAGGACCGTCGGTGCGGGGCTCTAGGGTGCTCGCCCGTGACCGAATCCTCGCACCTCGCCGCGACAGCGGACGCCTACGACGCGGTGGCCGTCCGGTACGCCGAATTCGCCCGCGACGAGCTCGCCGGTCTCCCGCTGGACCGCGCGGTGCTCGCCGCCTTCGCCGAGCTCGCGCGGACCACCGGTGCCGGGCCCGTCGCCGAGCTGGGCTGCGGGCCCGGGCGCGTCACCGCGCACCTGCGCGACCTGGGCTTGGACGTCTTCGGGGTCGACCTGTCGCCGGTGATGATCGACCTCGCCCGCCAGGCGCACCCGGACCTGCGGTTCGAGGTCGGCTCGATGGACTCCCTGGACCTGGCCGACGGCGAGCTGCACGGCATCGTGTCCTGGTACTCGGTCATCCACATCCCACCGCGGGAGTTGCCCGCGTACTTCACCGAGTTCCGGCGGGTGCTCGCGCCCGGCGGCCACCTCCTGCTCGCCTTCTTCGAGTCGGAAGGCGGGCCGGTCGCGGCGTTCGACCACGCGGTGGCGACCGCCTACCGGTGGCCGATCGACGACCTCGCGGGACTGGCGGACGAGGCCGGGTTCGTCGAAGTCGGCCGGATGCTGCGCGAGCCGCGCGAGCAGGAGCGGTTCCGCCGGGGGCACCTGCTGGTGCGACTCGGGTGACCGGCCGCCGGTGGAGCGGGCGGGCACCGCCGTGCACGTGGAATTTCACCGGCGCCACCCAGGAGTATGCTCGCCGCGGAATCCCGGGGAGGGGCCGCACTGTCCGAGGTGTACGACCGGCTGCGGGCCGAGATCGTCGCCGGCGAGTTCGACGCCGGGGTGCCGTTGGTCGAGCTGTCGTTGGCCGAGCGCTACGGGGTCAGCCGCACGCCGGTGCGGGAGGCGCTGCGGCGCCTGGAACAGGACGGCCTGGTCGAGCGGGGCGAGCGCGGGATGCGGGTGCGCACCCGCAGTCCCGAGGAGATCCTGGAGATCTACGAGGTGCGGATCTCGCTGGAGGCGACCGCCGCCTGGGCCGCCGCGCAGCGGCGCACCGACTTCGACCTGGTCCGGCTGCGTCGCGCGCAGGACGCGATGGCCGCCACCGCCGCCGACGACCCGCCCGCCATGGCCGCGGCCAACCGCGCCGTGCACGAGGCGATCTGGGCGGCCGGCCACAACGGCACCGTCGTCGACCTGCTGTCCCGGCTGAACAACCACCTCACCCGCTACCCGGCGACCACCCTGTCGGTGCCGGGCCGCTGGGCCGAGGCGCTCGACGAGCACGAGGCGATCATCGCCGCGATCGAGCAGCGCGACGCCGAACGGGCGCACGACCTCGCCCGCGACCACATGACCAAGGCGCGCGAACTGCGCCTGCGGATCTACCGGGACGAATCGGCGTAGTGCTCGGCCACCACGCGCCGCATCGCCTCGGCGGCGTTGGTGGTCAGCGAGGTGGCGCGGAAGAAGATGTCGCCGTCCACGCCCGGATGGCGGCGGTTGAGCGACAGGTGCGCGGACAGCTCACCGGGATCGGTCCACCCCTGTCCGCCGACCTTGTACGCGGCCTGTCCGATGTAGAGGTCCACATCGGACCCCGCCACGGTGTCCGACCACCAGGGCACCAGCGCAGCGTAGTCGGCGGCGGGGTGGCCGATCTGCCAGTACAGCTGCGGGGCGATGTAGTCGACCCAGCCCTGCCGGACCCACTTGCGGGTGTCGGCGTAGATGGCCGAGTAGGACTCCATGCCCCGGGTGTTCGACCCGGCCGGGTCGCTGGTGGCGTTGCGCCAGATGCCGAACGGGCTGATCCCGAACCGCGCACCCGGCCGCGCCGCGTGCACCCGTCCGTCCAATTCGGACACCAGCAGGTCGGTGTTGTGCCTGCGCCAGTCCTCGATGGTGCGGAAACCCGTGCCGTAGCGGCGGAAGGTCTCCTGGTCGGGCAGTTGCTCGCCGCCGGCGGGGTAGGGGTAGAAGAAGTCGTCGAGGTGCACGCCGTCGACGTCGTAGCGGTGCACCGCGTCCATGATCGCGTCCTCCACGAACCGGCGCGCCGCCGGGACGCCCGGGTCGTAGTACAGCTTGCCGCCGTACCGGAACGTCCACTCCGGGTGCATGCGCGCCGGGTGGTCGGGCACCAGCTCGGCCGGGTCGGACACACCGATCCGGTACGGGTTGAACCAGGCGTGGAACCGCAGGCCGCGCCGGTGCGCCTCGTCGACGAGGAACCGCATCGGGTCGTAACCCGGATCGCGGCCCTGGGTGCCGGTCAGCAGCCGCGACCAGGGTTCGTACCGGGACGGCCAGAACGCGTCGGCGTTCGGCCGGACCTGCACGAACACCGCGTTGAGCCGGTGCTCGACGGCTTGGTCGAGCAACCTGCGGTACTCGGCCTGCTGCTGCTCGACCGCCAGCCCCGGCCGGGTCGGCCAGTCCATGTTCTGCACGGTCGCGATCCACTCGCCGCGCATCGCGGTGTGCCGGTCGGGGGCCGCCGCGCCGGGCTCACCGACCAGCCCCAGCAGCAGCGCGACGGATGCCAGCGCCAGGCACAGCAGGTCCGCGCGCAGCCGGTGCCACCGTGGTTCCCGGGTCATGCGGCCTCGCCTCCCTCGATGATCTCGCCGCGCCACAGGCTACGAGGAGTCCCGGCGGGACGGTGACGGCGGTCACCTCATCGGGGGTGTCGGAACCGCGGGGAAAGGCGCCGCGGCGCTCCGAGCTCGGACCAGCGCGGCCCCGGACACGACCGTGCCGGGCGCCTCCGCGGAGACGCCCGGCACGGGAGGACCGGTCAGGCCGGTGTCGGGATGGCTCCGGCCGCCGAGCGGTCCAGCAGCCAGAGGGTGCGGTCGCGGCCGCGGGCTCCGGCGGCCGGGATGTCGACCGGGTCGGCGCCGCCGAGGGCGGCGGCCACCGGCTCGGCCTTGGCGGCACCGGTGGTCATCAGCCAGACCTCGGAGGCCGCGCGGATCGCGGGCAGTGTCAGCGAGATCCGCGTGGGCGGCGGCTTCGGGCAGTCGTGCACCCCGACCACGGTGCGCGCGGCCTCCCGGACGTACGGCGTGTCCGGGAACAGCGAGGCGGTGTGGCCCTCCTCGCCGACGCCCAGCAGCAGGACGTCGAAGCGCGGCACCGCGACGTCCGTGGCGTGCTGCGCCGTGGTCGCCAGGACCTCGGCGTAGTGCGCCGCAGCGGCGTCCGCGTCGTCGCCGAACTTGCCGTCCGAAGGGGCCATCGGGTGCACCCGCCCGGGGTCGACGTCGACGTGGTCGAGCAGCGCCTCGCGGGCCTGGGTCTCGTTGCGCTCCGGGTCGCCGTCCGGCAGGAACCGCTCGTCGCCCCAGTAGAACTCGACCTTCGACCAGTTCACCGCGTCCCGCGCGGCCGAAGCGCGGACCTGCTCCAGCACGCCGATCCCGGTGCGTCCGCCGGTGAGCACCACCGAAGCGACCCCGTGGGCGGCCTGGGCGTCGACCAGCCTGGTGATCAGGCGGGCGGCCGCCGCCGCGGCCAGCACCTCGGAGCCGTCGTGCACGACGACATCGGCAGCGCTCATGACTCCGCCTCCGCCGCCTCCGGCTCCTGCTCGGTTTCCGGCTCACCGCGCAGGATCTTGCCGAGGCCGCGCAACGTCGCCTCGTAGATCTCGTCGGCGTCGAGGCGGCGCAGCTCCTCGGCGAGGCAGTCGCGCACCTCGCGGCGTTGCAGCGCCACCCGGCGGTCCGGCTGGCCCGGCTGGGTCAGCATGCCGACCTTGCCGTCGGGGCGGACGATCTCGATGTTGCCGGAGGGGCGCTCCAGCACCGCCGAGACGATGCCCGGACCGCGCGGGTGGTCCAGCCGCTGCACCGGGATGTCCAGGTACTCGGCCAGCCAGGCGGCCAGCAGGTCGGTGGACGGCGAATCGGCGGCGCCGGACACCGTGGCGGCGGTGACGCCCTCGTAGGGCGGCAGGTCCATCGCCGCGGCGAGCATCGCGCGCCACGACGTCAACCGGGTCCACGCCAGATCCGTGTCTCCGTCCACGTAGGACTCGACGCGGTCCTGGAGGGCGCGGATCGGGTCCTCCTCGGCGGCGGCGTCGGTGATGCGGCGGTGCGACAGCGCGCCGATCGGATCCTTGGCCGGGCACTCCGGCGCGTCGCTGGGCCACCAGGCCACCACCGGTGCGTCCGGCAGCAGCAGCGGCACGACGGACCCGGCACCCTCGTCGGCCAGCGGCCCGTACAGCCGCAGCACGACCACCTCGGAGGCGCCCGCGTCCCCGCCGATGCGGATCTGGGCGTCCAGCCGCGGTGCGGCCTCCCGGGCTCCCCGAGCCACCACGATGACCCGGCACGGGTGCTCCCGGCTGGCTGGCGTCGTTGGCGGCCTGGATGGACTTCTCGACCTCGGTGCCGTCACCGGTGACGATCACCAGGGTGAGCACCCGGCCGAGCGCGACGGCGCCACCGGTCTCCCGCAGTTCGACGAGTTTCTTGTTGACCTGCGACGTGGTGGTGGACGGCAGATCGATGATCACGGTCGCCTCCAGGCGCGTCCGGTGCGGGCCATCATGGCGTCGGCCGATCCCGGCCCCCACGTCCCGGCCTTGTACGGCTCGGGCTTGCCGCGGGAGGCCCAGTGGTCCAGCACCGGGTCGAGGATCTTCCAGGACAGTTCGACTTCTTCGTTGACCGGGAACAGCGACGGCTCGCCGAGCAGCACGTCGAGGATCAGCCGCTCGTAGGCCTCCGGGGACGACTCGGTGAACGCGTGCCCGTAGCCGAAGTCCATGGTCACGTCGCGCACCTCCATCGAGGTGCCCGGCACCTTCGCGCCGAACCGCATCGTCACGCCCTCGTCCGGCTGCACCCGGATGACCAGCGCGTTCTGCCCGAGCTCGTCGGTCATGGTGCTGTCGAACGGCAGGTGCGGTGCCCGCTTGAACACCACCGCGATCTCGGTGACGCGACGGCCCAGCCGCTTGCCGGTGCGCAGGAAGAACGGCACCCCGGCCCAGCGGCGGCTCTCCACCTCCAGGGTGATCGCCGCGTAGGTCTCGGTGATCGAGTCGGACGCGAAGCCGCCCTCCTCGTGCAACCCGGGCACCAGCGAGCCGCCCTGCCAACCGCCGGAGTACTGCCCCCGCGCGGTCGTCTTGTCGAACGGCCCGACGGGCTTGGTCGCCGACAGCACCTTGCGCTTCTCCGCGCGCAGGTCCTTCGGCGAGAACGAGACCGGCTCCTCCATCGCGGTCAGCGCGAGCAGCTGCAGCAGGTGGTTCTGGATCACGTCGCGCGCCGCGCCGATGCCGTCGTAGTAGCCGGCGCGACCGCCCAGGCCGATGTCCTCGGCCATGGTGATCTGCACGTGGTCGACGTAGTGGGCGTTCCAGATCGGCTCGAACAGCTGGTTCGCGAAGCGCAGCGCCAGGATGTTCTGCACCGTCTCCTTGCCGAGGTAGTGGTCGATGCGGAACACCGACTCCTCGGGGAAGACCTCGTTGACGATCCGGTTCAGCTCCTTGGCGCTGGCCAGGTCGTGGCCGAACGGCTTCTCCACCACGACGCGCCGCCAGCTGTCCTCGGACTGGTCGGTCAGCCCGGACCGGGACAGCTGCTTGAGCACGGTGGGGAACGCCGACGGCGGCACCGACAGGTAGAAGGCGTGGTTGCCGCCGGTGCCGCGCTCGGCGTCGAGCTCCTTGACGGTGTCGGCGAGCCGGTCGAACGCGGCGTCGTCGTCGAACGAGCCGGGCACGAACCGGAAGCCCTCGGCCAGCCGGTCCCACACGGTCTGCCGGAACGGGGTCCGCGCGTGCTCCTTGACCGCGTCGTAGACGACCTGCCCGAAGTCCTGGTCGGCCCAGTCGCGCCGGGCGAAGCCGGTGAGCGCGAAACCCGGCGGCAGCAGGCCGCGGTTGGCCAGGTCGTAGATCGCCGGCATCAGCTTCTTGCGGGACAGATCGCCGGTGACGCCGAAGATCGTCAGCCCGCACGGGCCGGCGATCCGCGGCAGCCGCTTGTCCCGCGCGTCCCGCAGCGGGTTGTGCCAGTGGTGCGAATTCACGCCTCGTCCTCCTGCGCGTGGTCGGGGTGCAGCGCCTGCACGGCCTTGACCAGCTCGACCAGGCCCGCCGCGCGGTCGGTCAGGTGCAGCCGCAGGACCGGGCGGTTGCGGTCGGCCAGCACCTGGCCGTCGCCGAGCGCCTGCGCGCGCTGCAGACCGGCCAGCGTGTACGGCCGGTCCGGCACCTCCAGGTCCTCGCCAGGAGCACCGGTGATCTGCAGGAAGATCCCGTTCTGGTGGCCGCCCTTGTGGTACTGGCCGGTGGAGTGCAGGAAGCGCGGTCCCCAGCCGAACGTGGTCTGCAGCCCGGTGCGGCGCGCCAGCTCCTGGCGCAGCACGGCCGTCGAGGCGTCGTCCAGCCGGTCCAGGTACGCCTGGATCGCCAGGTAACCGCCGGTCGGGGCGGTCGCCAGGAACGCGCGCAGCGCCTCGGACACGGTCGCCACGCCCGCGGTCAGCCAGTCACCGGAGGGGTGCACCTCGATCGAACCGTCGACCAGCGCCGGGGTCGCGGCGGGCCCGCCCGCCGGACCGTCCAGCAGTGCCCGCGCGGCCTGCTTGGCGGCCTCCACGTCGGGCTGGTCGAACGGGTTGATGCCCAGCAGCCGACCGGCCAGCGCGGTGGCGAACTCCCACAGCAGGAACATCCCGCCCAGCGCGCCGGTGGTGCTGATCCGCGCGCCCGACACGGCCGGGCCGATCGCGACGGTGGTGGCGTCCTCGCCGGCGTCGGAGAACCCGGCGGCGTCCGGGCCCTCGACGACCACCGGCAGCAGGCCGGTGCCGTTCTTGCCGGTGGACTCGGCGATCAGCTGCTCCACCCAGTCGCCGAACCCGGTGATGCCCGAACCGGTGTCGGCGAACACGACCTTCTCGGCGCCCTTCGCGTGCGCGGCGCCCAGCGCCGCGGCCAGCCGCAGGGCCGGGTTGGACTCGTCGTCGGCGCGCAGCCGGTCGAACACCGCGGCCGCGTCGTCCAGCAGCGCCGCCACGTCCGCACCGGCCAGCCCGGCGGGCACCAGGCCGAACGCGGTCAGCGCCGAGTAGCGACCGCCGACGTGCGGGTCGGCGGTGAACACCTTGCGGTAACCGGCTTCGTGGGCCGCGGTCTCCATCGGAGAGCCGGGATCGGTGACCACGATGATGCGGCTCACAGGATCGATTCCGTGCTCGCGGAAAGCCTTCTCGAAGATGCGGCGGTGGCTGTCGGTCTCGACCGTCGTCCCGGACTTCGAGGACACGACCACCACGGTGCGCCGCAGGTCACCGGACAGCGCGTCGGCGACCTGGCCGGGGTCGGTGGTGTCGAGCACGACCAGCGGAACCCCGGCGGTCGCGGTGATCACCTCCGGGGCCAGGGACGAACCGCCCATCCCGGCCAGCACCACGCGGTCCAGGCCCTCGGCGCGCAGTTCAGCGCGCAGGGCGTCGATCTCGGCCAGCAGCGGGCGGGAGCTGTCGTGCAGCGTGGTCCAGGACAACCGGATCGACGCCTCGCCACGCGCGTCGTCGCCCCACAGCGTCGGGTCCTGGGCGGCGAGCTTGCCGGCAACCTCGTCGGCGGCCAGTCGATCGACCAGCGGTCGTGCTTCGGCCGCCAGCGCCACATCGGAAATGTCGACGGAAGTTTCGGTTGCCATGTAATTCCTTCAGCGCTCGATGGATGGGCTCTCTTCGAGGCCGGCTTCGAGCGCGGTCCGTGGTCTGCCACCGCAGACCGGGTCCGAAGACGACCTCACCGAACCTTCGGTGGTGCGACCACAGTGTCGCCCATCCGGGCCGGTGCACGCAGCGATGTGCACCGGCCCGGACGGAAATCGCGGGGAGGTCCCCGTGGTTACTCGGCCTGGCCGAGCTGCTGGCCGACGGTGTCCAGCAGTTCTTCCCAGGACTTCTCGAACTTCTCGACGCCCTCGCGCTCCAGCACGGCGAACACGTCGTCCAGGTCGATGCCGAGCCCGGCCAGGTCGTCGAAGACCTGCTGCGCCTCGGCGGCGGTGCCGCTGACCCGGTCGCCGCGCACGTCGGCGTGGTCGGCGGTGGCGAACAGGGTGGCCTCCGGCATGGTGTTGACCGTGTTCGGGGCGACCAGCTCGTCGACGTAGCGGGTGTCGGAGTAGGCCGGGTCCTTCACGCCGGTGGACGCCCACAGCGGGCGCTGCGGCTTGGCACCGGCGGCCGCCAGCGCCTTCCACCGGTCGGAGGAGAAGACCTCCTGGTAGGCGGCGTAGGCCAGGCGGGCGTTGGCGATCGCGGCCTTGCCGCGCAGCTGCTCGCCACCGTCGATCTTCTCCAGCCGCTTGTCGATCTCGGTGTCCACCCGGGACACGAAGAACGACGCGACCGACGCGATCGAGCTGATGTCGTGGCCGTTGGCCTTGGCCTGCTCCAGGCCCGCCAGGTAGGCGTCCATCACGTCGCGGTAGCGCTGCACCGAGAAGATCAGCGTGACGTTGACGCTCACGCCCTCGGCCAGCGCCCGGGTGATGGCCGGCAGCCCCTCGACGGTGGCCGGGATCTTGACCATCAGGTTCGGCCGGTCCACTGCCTTCCACAGGTCCAGGGCCTCGGCGACGGTGCGCTCGGTGTCGTGCGCCAGCCGCGGGTCGACCTCCAGCGACACCCGGCCGTCCAGGCCACCGGTGGCCTCGTGCACGTTGCGGAAGATGTCCGCGGCGTCGCGCACGTCGGCGGTGGTCAGCTCGCGGACGGTGTCGTCGACGCTGGCGCCGCGGGCCGCCAGTTCGCGGACCTTGGCGTCGTAGTCGGCGGCGTTGGAGATCGCCTTGGCGAAGATCGTCGGGTTGCTGGTGACGCCGACGACCGCGTAGTCGCTGATCAGCTCGGCGAGGTTGCCGGAGTCGATCCGCTGCCGGGACAGGTCGTCCAGCCAGATCGACACCCCGGCCTCGCTCAGCGCGGTGAGGTTCGGGTTGGTGGTCACGGATATTCCTCCACTCACGCGTTGCGTGCGTTGCTCAGGCTGCGCCGGGCCGCCGCGACGACGGCGTCGACGGTGAAGCCGAACTCGGTGAACAGGGTCTTGTAGTCCGCCGAGGCGCCGAAGTGTTCGATCGACACGGACTCACCGGCGTCGGAGACGAACCGGTACCACGGCTGCGCGATGCCCGCCTCGACCGAGACCCGGGCCCGGACCGAGCGCGGCAGCACCTGCTCCCGGTAGGTCTCGTCCTGCGCGTCGAACCACTCCACGCACGGCATCGAGACCACACGGGTTGCAACGCCCTCGGCCTCCAGGATCTTCCTGGCCTCGACGGCCAGCTGGACCTCGGAACCAGTGGCGATGAGCACCAGCTCGGGAGCGCCGTTGCCGGCCTCGGCCAGCACGTAGCCGCCCTTGGCGACGCCCTCGGCGGTCACGCCCTCCAGGGTCGGCACGCCCTGCCGGGTCAGCGCCAGACCGGCCGGCCCGCTCGGGTCCTCCAGGATCGCCTTCCAGGCCGCGGCGGTCTCGTTCGCGTCGGCGGGACGGACCAGCGAGAAGCCCGGGATGGCGCGCAGCGCGGCCAGGTGCTCGATCGGCTGGTGGGTCGGGCCGTCCTCGCCCAGGCCGATCGAGTCGTGCGTCCACACGTAGGTGACCGGGGTCCGCATCAGCGCGGACAGCCGGACAGCGGGCCGCATGTAGTCGCTGAAGACCAGGAAGGTGCCGCCGTACGGGCGGGTGCCGCCGTGCAGCGCGATGCCGTTGAGGATCGCGCCCATCGCGTGCTCGCGGATGCCGAAGTGCAGCGTGCGGCCGTACGGGTTGGCCTGCCAGCTGCCGGTGGAGATCGACTCCGGGCCGAACGAGTCGACGCCCTTCATCGTGGTGTTGTTGCTCTCCGCCAGGTCGGCCGAACCGCCCCACAGCTCGGGCAGCACGTCGGCCAGCGCGCTGAGCACCTCACCGGAGGCCTTGCGGGTGGCGATGCCCTTGCCGTCGGCTTCCCAGCTCGGCAGCTTCTCCTGCCAACCGGCGGGCAGCTCGCGCTTGCGCAGCCGGTCCAGCAGCGCCTTGCGCTCCGGGTTGGCGGCGGCCCAGGCGTCGAACTTCGCCTGCCACTCGGCGTGCGCGGCCGCGCCCCGCTCGGCGACCTTGCGGGCGTGCGCCAGCACCTCGTCGTCGACCTGGAAGGACTGCTCCGGGTCGAAGCCCAGCGCCTTCTTGACCCCGGCGACCTCGTCGGCGCCGAGCGCGGCGCCGTGGGCCTTGCCGGTGTTCATCTTGGTCGGCGCCGGGTAGCCGATGACCGTGCGCAGCACGATCAGGCTCGGCCGGTCGGTGACGGCCTTGGCGGCCTCGACGGCCTCCAGCAGACCCTGCACGTCCTCACCGCCGTGGACGGTCTGGACGTGCCAGCCGTAGGCCTCGTAGCGCTTGGCGGTGTCCTCGGACAGCGCGATCCGGGTGTCGTCCTCGATGGAGATCTCGTTGGCGTCGTAGATCACCGTGAGGTTGCCCAGCTGCTGCGTGCCGGCCAGCGAGGACGCCTCGGAGGTCACGCCCTCCTCGATGTCGCCGTCGGAGGCGATCACGTAGACGTGGTGGTCGAACAGGCTCTCGCCCGGCGCGGCCTCCGGCTCGAACAGGCCGCGCTCGCGGCGGGAGGCCATCGCCATGCCGACCGCGGTGGCCAGACCCTGGCCCAGCGGACCGGTCGTGGTCTCCACCCCCGCGGTGTGGCCGTACTCCGGGTGCCCCGGGGTCTTCGAGCCCCACTTGCGCAGGCTCTTGAGGTCGTCCAGCTCCAGGCCGTAGCCGGAGAGGAACAGCTGCACGTACAGCGTCAGGCTGGAATGCCCGGCGGAGAGCACGAACCGGTCCCGGCCGATCCAGTCCGGGTCGCTCGGGTCGTGGCGCATGATCCGCTGGAACAGCGCGTAGGCGGCCGGCGCCAGGCTCATCGCGGTGCCCGGGTGGCCGCTGCCGCAGCGCTCCACCGCATCGGCGGCCAGCACGCGGGCGGTGTCCACGGCGCGCTGGTCCAGCTCGGTCCAGTCTTCGGGGAGTCGCTTGGTGGTCAAGCGGGCAAGATCGTCGGTGACGGACACGGACGCAGCTCCAGTTTTTCCCTCGGCGCGGTGAATGCGGTCGCTGGACCGATTCGACCCGCGGTTATCCCTCGTCCGACGGGCAGCCTAGTCGTGCCCGATCAGGCACTCGCTCACCCGTCCGGATTGACGTTCTCCCGCGCGTCGCGAGCGGGACTCGGACGGCATCCGCACCACGTCCGGAGCGGGGCACGGGTCCGTCGTCGGATCACCCCGGGCCCGCCCTGTCCTGCGCGTCTCCGGCGTTTCGAGGGCTGCCGCGTCCCCGCCCGGCGGGAACGCCTCCAGGGTACTCGGAGACCCCCCGTGACCAGGGACACCGGGCGGGGTCGCGGCGAGCGCGGGCCACCCGAGCGAGGGCGGGGCGCGTAGCGCGCCTACTATTCGGGGAGATCCGAACGCGCTCGTGCCGCCCGGTCGCCGGGCTGGTCCGGGCCGTGGAGAACGATCAAGGAGTGCCATGTCGTCGGTGAGCGCAGCGTCGTGACCACCGCCGTCGACGCCCCCCGCGACCGGCATGCGCGGCGGCCCGCTGAGCTGCTGAAAGCGTACGCCGGGTTGATCAAGCCGAGGGTCATCGAGCTGCTGCTGGTGACCACGATCCCGGCCATGCTGCTGGCCCAGCGCGGCATCCCCTCGCCGTGGCTGGTGATCGCCACGCTGGTCGGCGGGACCATGGCGGCGGGCAGCGCGAACGCCCTCAACTGCGTCGCCGACGCGGACATCGACCAGGTGATGAAACGCACCCGGGCGCGCCCGCTCGTGCGGCACACCGTGTCGAACCGGCACGCCCTGGTGTTCGGACTCGTGCTCGGCCTGGCCTCGTTCGGCTGGCTGTGGGCGACGACGAACCTGCTGGCCGCCGCGCTGGCGGTGGCCACGATCCTGTTCTACGTCCTGATCTACACGCTGGTGCTCAAGCGGCGCACCGCGCAGAACATCGTCTGGGGCGGCGCGGCCGGGTGCATGCCGGTGGTCATCGGCTGGGCCGGGGTGACCGGCCGGGTGGACTGGCCCGCGCTGGTGATGTTCGGCATCGTCTTCTTCTGGACCCCGCCGCACACCTGGTCGCTGGCGATGAAGTACAAGGACGACTACGCCCGCGCCGGGGTCCCGATGCTCCCGGTGGTCGCGCGCCCGGAACACGTGTCGCGGCAGATCGTGCTGTTCAGCTGGCTGATGGTGCTGTGGACGCTGCTGCTCGTCCCGGCCACCGGCTGGCTCTACGCCGCGTTCGCGGTCCTGGCGGGCGCCTGGTTCCTCGTCCTGGCGCACCGCCTGCACGCCGCCACCAAGCGCGGCGAGAAGACCAAGCCGATGAAGCTGTTCCACATGTCCAACACGTACCTGATGGTCGTGTGCGTGGCGCTCGCGGTGGACTCCGCGCTGAGCCTGCCGGTCCTCGGCTGGCCGTTCTGAGAGCCGGCTCCGGACTCGCCGTGCGCGGCGGTGCGAGCTGCGAGACCGCTCACCGGAAGAGGAAGCGGCGCACGCCGCGTCACGGCACGAGCAGGAGCTTGCCGGTGGTGCGGCGGCCTTCCAGGTCCTCGTGGGCGCGGCGGGCGTCGGCCAGCGGGTAGGTGGCGCCGACGCGGATGGTCAGGGTGCCGTCGGCGATCCAGCCGAAGACGTCCCCGGCGCGCTGGTCCAGCTCCGCGCGGCTGAGGATGTGGTGGGCGAGGCTGGGGCGGGTCAGGAAGACCGAGCCGGCCGAGTTCAGCCGCTGCGGGTCCACCGGCGGGACCGGGCCGCTCGCCGCGCCGAAGAGCACCAGCACGCCGCGCGGGCGCAGGCTCGCCAGGCTCGCGTCGAAGGTGGACTCGCCGACCCCGTCGTAGACGACGTCCACGCCCCGGCCGCCGGTCAGCTCGCGCACCGACTCGGCCACGTCCGCCTCGGTGTAGCGGATCACCTGGTCGGCGCCCGCCTCGCGGGCCAGCCGCTCCTTGTCCGCGGTGGACACCGTGCCGATCACGGTCCCGCCGCGGGCCTTGATCAGCTGCGTGAGCAGCAGGCCCATGCCGCCCGCCGCCGCGTGCACCAGCGCGGTCTCGCCCTCGGCGACCGGGTGCGTGCTGGTCACCAGGAAGTGCGCGGTCATGCCCTGGAGCATCGCCGCGGCCGCGGTGCGGTCCTCGACGCCGTCGGGCACCCGGACGGCCTTGTCGGCGGGCACCACCGCGCGCTCGGCGTAGGCGCCCGGCGTCATCGCCCAGGCGACGTGGTCGCCCACGGCGAAGTCGGTGACCCCGTCGCCGATCGCGGCCACGCGGCCCGCGCCCTCGGAGCCCGGCGTGAACGGCAACGGCACGGAGTAGATCCCGCTGCGCTGGTAGGTGTCGATGAAGTTGACCCCGGACGCGGAGACCTCCACCAGCAGCTGTCCGGGGCCGGGGCCGGGGGTGTCGATCTCGGTGAGTTCCAGTACCTCCGGGCCGCCGTTCCGCCGCACCTGGATCGCGCGCATGTCCACCTCCGTCACCGTCGTTGCAGGACCGACTCAACCCCATGCCCGCCGGTCCCGGCAACCGAGGCGTGCGCCACGTCTGGGCGCGGCGCGGCGACGCGGGTGTCTACGATCACGGTGTGGCAGAGCAGACCGAGCAGCAGGCCGCACCGTCGCCCAAGGCGATCGCGACCGCTTCGGCGTTCGTGCGCGAGCACGGCGGGTCGGCGCGTGCGGTGGTGGAGAACCTGGGGCGCGCGGGCGCGCGCATCGTGCTGATCGGCGAGGACGGCGCGTTCGGCGACGTCCTGGTCCCCGACGTGCCCACCGGGACCGCCCTGGTCGAGGCGGTCGAGGGGCTCACCGCCCACGAGTGGGACGCCGACACCGTCGCCGCGTTGAAGATCGGCCCCGCGCACCGCCGCCGCATGGCAGGCCCCCGCGCCCGCTGATGGCCCGCGTCCTGCTGGCCGGCTGCGCATGCCTGCCCACCTCGGACGGCGACGACACGCCGCTGGCCGACGCACTCGCCGAGCTCGGCGTGGCCGCCGAATGGGTCCCGTGGGACGACCCGGACACCGACTTCACCGCCGCCGACCTGGTCGTGCTGCGCGCCACCTGGGACTACGCCGCGCGCCGCGAGGAGTTCCTGAAGTGGTGCGACTCGGTGCCCGGGCTGGTCAACCCGGCCCCGGTGGCGCGCTGGAACACCGACAAGTCCTACCTGGTCGACCTGGCCGCCCAGGGCGTGCCCGTGGTGCCCACCGAGCTGGTCGCCCCGGACGCCGAGCCGACGTGGCCCGCCGGGGAGTTCGTGCTCAAGCCGTCCGTCGGGGCGGGCTCGCGCGGTGCGGCCAGGTTCGGCCCCGACCAGCTCGACGCCGCCCGCGGCCACCTCGCCGCACTCCACGACCGCAACCAGGTCGCGGTGCTGCAGCCGTACCAGGCGGCCGTGGACCGCGAGGGCGAGACCGCGCTGGTCTTCCTCGGTGGGCACTTCTCGCACGCCTTCAGCAAGGGGCCGATGCTCTCCGACGGCTCCGAGCTCGACGCATCGGGCCTGTTCGCGGGGGAGAAGCTCGCCCAGGCGCGGCCCGCGGCGGCGCTGCGCCGGGCCGCGGAGGACGCGCTGGACGCCGCGGCGGACTTCCTCGGGGTCGACCGCACCGAGCTGCTGTACGCCCGGGTCGACCTGGTGCGCGGCGCCGACGGCGCACCGCTGCTGCTGGAGCTGGAACTCACCGAGCCCTCGCTCGGGTTCCGCCACGCCGACCCGGGGGCGCTGCCGCGCTTCGCCTCGGCGGTGCGCGCCGCGCTGGCCCGCCGCTGACCGACACACCGCGGCGAGTCCTGGTCTCGACCGTTCGCGGTGGTCTATGTTTTCAGCGGCGACTGAACTCGATCATGGGGAGCTCTCGTGGCGGACTACCTGCAGCGCACCGACCGCCCCGCGATGTCGGAGTGGATCGAGCAGATGGCGGCGCACTTCGAGGCCACCGAGGGGATGCCGCTCATCGCCGGGCGCATCCTGGCGTTCCTGCTGATCTGCGACCCGCCGGAGCGCACCGCCGCGGAACTGTCGCTGGCGCTGAACGCCAGCAGCGGATCGGTCAGCACCAACGTCCGCCTGCTGCGCAGGCTCGGGGTGATCTCCAAGACGACCCGGCAGGGCAAGGAAGCCGCGCTGTACCGGGTGGAGGAGGACCGCTGGCCCGAGCTGGTGCGCCACCGCATGCGGCGGGTGACCGAGCTGGAGGAGCTCACCGAGCAGGGGCTGCGCATGTTCAGCGGCCAGGGCGAACGCGCCCGGCGGCTGCGCACCGTCCACGAGTTCTACAAGTGGTTGTCCGGGGAGATGCCCGAACTGTGGCGCCGCTGGGAACGCGAGGGCGCCCGCAACCTGCGGTTCTGACGGCTCCCGGCACTCGGAACGGGTTCGGAGCCGGGCTTTCAGGCGGCAACCGCTTCGGCGGACCGGGAGTCCGCCGGAGCCTCCGGGACCGGGCCGCGGTACCGGGACTCGCCCCACAGCAGCGCGGTCACGATGATCACCAGCGTGGCGAACAGGACGTGCAGCACCACCATCGGCTCCGGCACGCCCAGCACGTACTGGGCCGAGCCGATCACGCCCTGGACCAGGACCAGGACGCACGTCGCGCCGTACGTGCGCAGCAGCGCCTTCGTCGGCCGGGCACCGCGCAACCAGACGCCGAAGACGGCCAGCAGCAGGATGTAGGCCATCACGAGCGTCCCGTGCACCTCGACCAGGTGCGGGACCGGGACGTCCAGCCGGGGCGTCTTGGCATCGCCGGCGTGCGGACCGGCCGCGGTGACCAGCGTGCCCGCGAGCAGCATGGCCGCGGCGACCGCGGTCAGCGCCACCAGCAGCCGCCGCATCCGGCGCGGGACCACGTCCACCGGCTCCCGGTCGCCCTCACCGGCCGCCTTGAACAGGTGCGTCGCCAGCCAGATCAGCACCGCCGAGGCCATGAAGTGCAGCGAGACGCTCCACCAGCTCAGGTCCACCAGCACCGTGATGCCGCCGATGACCGCCTGCGCCACCACGCCGAGCGGCATGACCAGCGCGAGCCCGACCAGGCGGCGCCGCCGCGGCCGCACCCGCCACGCGGCCAGGAAGCAGGCCAGCGCGATGAAACCGACCAGCCCGGTCAGCGTGCGGTTGCCGAACTCGATCACCTGGTGGAACTTGGCGACCTCCGGGT
This sequence comes from Saccharopolyspora rosea, assembly GCF_025643595.1. GTDB lineage: Bacteria > Actinomycetota > Actinomycetes > Mycobacteriales > Pseudonocardiaceae > Saccharopolyspora > Saccharopolyspora rosea. Next base: position 4,746,646 of record NZ_CP102826.1, on the reverse strand, counting down.
GCGCGACCGGCACCATGCTGCCCGGGAAGCACTGCGGCCAAGTGGGGCAGCCGAGACCGGATCCGGTCACCCGCACCACCGACCCGGTCACCGAGATCAGCGCCTGGGTGATCACGACGGCGAGCGCCAACACGCGCACCGCGGTGGGGGATGGGCGGGAGATTCGGGAAAGCATCGAGGCCGTCGGCACGTCCTCGATGCTAGCCGCGCCCGGATCCGGTCAGCCGCCAGGGCTTGACAGCCGGTGGCCGCGCGCTCAACCGCGGGCGAACAACCCGGACGGCAGCGCACCGGCCGCGGCGAGCGCCTTGCTGAGCTGGGCGCCGCCGCGGGTCAGCGCCTCCACGCCGTCCTCGCCGAGGGCGGCCCACGGCGCCATCGACATCGCGTCGGTGTCCGCTTCGACCTCCTCGCGCAACGCGGTCCCGGCCGCCGTGATTTCGCCCTCAGCGCCGAGCAGCCCGCGCTCGCGCAGCCCTCGCGCGGCGGTCGCCCACTCCTGGTCGGACCAGCCGCGCATCTCCTTGGAGACCTCCTCGGTGAAGGTCTCGCCGGTGGCGGTGTGCAGCACCAGCGCCTCCAGGCCGGTCAGCCCGCCGCGCTGCAGGGCGGCGAGGTGCGCGTCGCCGCGGAACTCGCGCAGCAGCGTGACCGCGTGCCACAGGCGCAGGTGCGCCGCCTCGGGCCAGGCCAGGTCGGCGTGGCCGGCGAACAGCGGTTTGCCGTCCGGCGGGCACGCCTCGGCGGCGCGGCGGGCGAGCCCGGCGGTCTCGGCGACCAGCTCGGAGCTCAGCACGTCCGCGCCGAGCATCCGGCGCAGCGCCGCGTCGGCCGCCTCGAAGCGCGCCGCCACGACCGCCTCCGGGGAGGCGATCTCCCAGGCGCGCGGGATCACCTCGGCCACGGCCGCCGGGTTGAAGCTGTAGAACGTCGCGGCGACCACGCCGGGACCGACCGGTCCCATCGGCGCGGCCCGTCCGGCGAAGTAGGACATCCGGCCCCGGTCGAGCCCGAGCCCGGCGAACGCGTCGGCGGCTTCGGGCGCGAAGTAGATCATGGCGTGGACCAGTTCGAGGGAGTTCTTGGCCCGGCGGGCGATCTTCGTCATGCGGCCACTCTAAGCTTGTTCTTTAACGTCGGGGGTTGGTGGTGGACCCGGTTGGTCATGGATGAAGCCCTTGGTTGATCATGCGTCTTGCTACAGAACGGTGATCATTCCAAGGGCTTCAGTGGTGAGTGTGCATGATCCCGAGATGGCTGCGGCGCTCGGGCGGTTGTCGGGGTTCCGGAACGAGTTTCATCGGTGCTTGTCCAGCCGGGCGGATGGGTTGTTCGAGTTGACCGATGCGGTGCTGTGCGCGGATGGGCCGGTGCGGTCGCTGGTGGAGTTATCGCTGGCCAGTGAGCATCGACGGGGGCACGGTGCTCTGTATGCCGCCCTGAATCGGGGGCGGGTGGAGGTGAGCAGGCTCCGGCGTGCCCTGGCCGGGTTACCTCTGCCGCGGGCGGCCGATGGCCGGTTGGTGCTGGCGGTGGATATCACCAGCTGGCTGCGCCCGGACGCGCCGACCTCGCCGCAGCGGATCATGTGCCATACCTACGGGCGCGGCAAGGGTCAGCACATCATGATTCCCGGGTGGCCGTATTCGGTGATCTGCGCGCTGGAGACCGGCCGTCATTCCTGGACCGCGCCGCTGGATGCCGTGCGGCTGGCCCCCTGCGACGAGGCCGCCGAGGTCACCGCGACCCAGCTGCGCCAGGTCGTCACCGACCTGATCGCCGCCGGGCAACAGACGCCGGATGATCCCGACATCCTGGTGGTGACCGACGCCGGGTATGACGCGCCCCGGCTTGCGTTTCTGCTGGCCGACCTGCCGGTCGTGGTGCTGGGTCGGATGCGTTCGGACCGGGTCCTGCGCCGAGCGGCCCCGCCTCGAACCCCCGGCGCATACGGCCGCCCACCACGCCATGGCGGCGAGTTCGTCTTCGGTGACCCGGCCACCTGGGGTGATCCGGACGTCACCACCAGCACCGACACCCGCCTCTACGGACCGGCCACCGCGCGGTCATGGAACCGGCTGCACCCACGATTGACCCACCGCAGTGCCTGGGCCGCGCAGGCAGGCCGGTTACCGATCATCGAGGGCACCGTGATCCGACTGGAGGTCGATCGACTACCGTCCGGGGCGATTCCCACACCCGTATGGCTCTGGTGTTCCTCAGTGGATCTTTCCGGGTCCGATGTGGACCACCTATGGCATGCGTTCCTGAGGCGATTCGACATCGAGCACACCTTCCGCCTGCTCAAGCAAACACTCGGGTGGACATGCCCGAAACTCCGCACCCCGGAAGCCGCCGACCGCTGGACATGGCTCATCCTCGCCGGCTACACCCAACTACGACTGGCCCGCTCACTGGCCGCCGACCTGCGCCGTCCCTGGGAAAAACCCGCCGAACCCGACCGGCTCACCCCGGCCCGCGTCCGCCGAGGATTTCGGCACCTCCGCAAACACACCGGCACCCCCGCCCGAGTACCAAAACCCTCCCGACCAGGACCAGGACGCCCCGCGGGCCGAACCAACCGCCACCCCACGCCCCGCCACAACGTGCACACCGCCACCACACACAAGACAAAACGACCAAAAACAGGCACCAAACGCCCCCGCCGCACAGGTTAAAGAACAAGCTAAGTGCCTGTCTTCGAACTTGGTCCGGAACCCGCGTGGCAAGCGGCGGTAGCCGCTTTCTCTTTCGGTGAGCGGTCTAGCAACCCGCACCGCCGCGGGTTCTCAGCGGTCGTCTCGCGAGGACAGCCCCTCCGCCGTGTATTGGGCATACATCAGGAGGGGCTCCCGGAGCCGAGACGGCCGCTGAGGTTCCGCTACCGGCGCCGCCTCGCAAAACGAGTTCGAAGACAGGCTCTAAAGAGGGATCCGGACTCCGCGGCGTCAGGTCAGTCGGGTGGTGCGGACCGCGAGGCCGCCCGCGAGGGCGCCCCAGACCAGCAGCACGACGATGGGCTGCACGCCGGGCGCGGCGCCGCCGACCAGCACCGCGTCCAGCGACTCGGCCAGCGCACCGGACGGCAGGTAGCCGGCGATCATCCCGACCGGGTGGGGCAGGTCCGCCGGGGGCAGCGCCAGGCCGCCCGCCAGCAGCAGCACGAACCACACCGCGTTGGCCAGCGCCAGGACGATCTCCGCCCGCAACGAGCCGCCGACCAGCGCTCCCGCCGCGCCGAACGACAGGGTGCCCAGCACCAGCAGCGGCACCGCGGGCGCCAGCCCGGACGCGCTCGGCGACCAGCCCAGCGCGCACGCGACGGCGCTGAGCACGACCGCCTGCAACGCGACCACCAGCAGCGTCGCCAGCACCCGCCCGGAGATCAGCGTCCAGCGCGGCAGCGCCGTGGCCGACAGCCGCTTGAGCACGCCGTACCGGCGGTCGAAGCCGAGCGCGATCGCCTGCCCGGTGAAGGCCGTGGACATCACCGCCAGCGCCAGGATGCGCGGCATCACCGAGTTGATCCGCGGTTCCGGCATGGTGCCGATCTTCAGCTCGCTCAGCCCGATCAGCAGGGCCAGCGGGATGATCAGGTTGAGCAGGATCTGCTCGCCGTGGCGGATGATCAGCAGCGCTTCGACCTTGGTCTGCGCGGCCAGCATGCGCAGCGCGCCGCCGCGCCCGGGCGCCGGGGCGAAGGTTCCGGCGGGGAACTCCGAACCCTGCCGCGCTTCGGTTCGGGATTCGGCGCTCACGATCGCAGCTCCCGTCCGGTCAGTTCCAGGAACACGTCCTCCAGGCTGCGGCGGGTGACCCGCAGCTCCTGGGCGAGCACGCCGTGCTGGGCGCACCACGCCGTCACCGTCGACACCACCTGCGGGTCGACGATCCCGCGCACCGCGTAGTCGCCGGGCCGCAGCTCGGTGGCCTCGCAGTTCTCCGGCAGGGCGGCCACCAGCAGTTCCAGGTCGAGGCCCTGCTGCGAGCGGAAGCGCAGCTCCTGCTGCCCGTCCGCGGGCGCGGTCAGCTCCTCGGCGGTGCCGTCGGCGACGGCCTGCCCGTGGTCGATGATGACGACCCGGTCGGCCAGCGCCTCGGCCTCGTCCATCAGGTGCGTGGTCAGCAGCACGCTCACGCCGTCCCGGCGCAGCGCGGCGACGAGGTCCCACACCTGGCGGCGGGCCTGCGGATCCATCCCCGCGGTCGGTTCGTCGAGGAACACCAGCTCGGGGCGCCCGACGAGGGCGCAGGCCAGCGACAGCCGCTGCTGCTGGCCGCCGGACAGCCGCTTGTACGGGGTGCGGCGGACACCGCCGAGGCCGAGGACGTCGAGCAGCCATTCCGGGTCCAGCGGGTGCGCGGCGCAGGTGGCCACCAGCCGCAGCATCTCGTCGGCGCGCACGCCCGGGTAGGCACCGCCGCCCTGCGGCATGACGCCGATGCGGGGCCGGAGCTGTTCGTGCTGGGAGGTGGGGTCCAGGCCGAGCACCCGGACTTCGCCGCCGTCGGCGCGCTGGAAGCCCTCGCAGATCTCGATCGTGGTGGTCTTGCCCGCCCCGTTGGGGCCGAGCAGGGCCAGCACGGTGCCGCGTTCCACGCGCAGGTCGAGACCGGCGACCGCGACGGTGTCGCCGAAGCTCTTCTGCAGCCCGCGCAGCTCGACGGCCGGACTGTCGGCGTTGCTCACGACATCCAAGACTATGACGCCGCCGGACGCGGACGGCCCCGGGTGGGCGTGGGCCAGGGCACCCTGCCGCGCACCAGCCACAGCAGGAGGGCGAATGCGACGAGAGCGGCGAGCACGGCCCACGGCACCTGGTAGGCGCGGTTGAGGAAGCCCGCGCCGGTGGGCGGGATCAGCAGCGACACCACCGCGCAGATGACGGTGGCGGTGATGCGGAACCGGTTGTCGTTGGTGGACAGCGCCAGCGGCACCACGGCCCACAGCAGGTACCAGGGCCACAGCACCGGCACGCACAGCGCGAGGGTCAGGAAGGTGATGCCCAGCGCGGCCAGCGGTTCGACGCGCCCGCGGAAGGACAGCCACAGCATCCGCAGGCACACCACGCCGGTGATGGCGTAGCCGATGATCTTGGTGATGACCAGCATCGAGTCGGTGTGGTTGCCGAGCCCGAGGAGCATGCTCAGCCCGCCGCCGGTCATGCCGAACGCGGTCAGCGGCGCCATGAACGTCTTGACCCGGTTGGGCACGTCGAAGGTCTCGATCCAGCCCAGCCCCCACCCGCTGGCGACCGTGATGATCGTCATGGTGGCGAGGAACACGGCGGTGAGCACCGCGCCGACCTTCACCAGGTCGGAGAACCGCCCACCGCGCCGGTGCACGACGTAGAGCCCGAAGAAGCCGAGCGCGATGAACGCGGGCGGTTTGATCGCCCCCGCCGCGGTCAGCAGCACGCCGGTGAGCAGCACGCCGCCCGGGTTGCGCCACCGCAGTCCGAGTTCGATGGCGGCGAGCATGATGCCGACCATCAGCGCGTCGTTGTGCATGCCGCTGACGATGTGGAACAGCACGATCGGGTTCGCCGCGCCGAGCCAGAGCGCGGGCACCGGGTGCACCCCGCAGCGGCGCGCCAGGCGCGGGATGGCCCAGATCGCCGCCGCCAGCCCGGCGAGCATCACCACGCGCCACAGCAGCACCCCGAACACCACGTTGTCGCCGACGACCCGGGAGATCAGCTGCCCGAACATCAGGAACAGCGGCCCGTACGGCGACGGCGTGTCGCGCCAGATGTTGGGCACGTTGGCGGTGAACGGGTGGTCCACGCCGAGCGCGGCGGCCGGGCCGAGCAGGTAGGGGTTGAGCCCGCGCGCGGCCACCTCGCTCTGCGCGAGGTAGCTGTACATGTCGGTGCTGAACAGCGGCGGTGCCACGGCCAGCGGCAGGGACCACATGGTCAGCGTGCGTGCGAGCTGGGTGACCGTGACCATCCGCTCCCGGCCGGGCCAGGACAACCGGCCGAGCCACAGCCACGCGGTGACGACCATGAGCATGCCCAGCCAGGCGCACGCCATCGCCACCGTCGGGATGCGCGCGGGCAGCCCGATCAGCCGCACGCCCGACAGCGGGTTGTCCACCGGCGCGGCCCCGGCGCCGATGGCGCCGAAGGCCAGCACCAGCGAGCCCGCGGTGCCGAACCGGCGCACGACGTCGAGCTGCCGTCGCTCGGTGCGCTCCAGCGGCGCCGCGTCCGGCGCCTGGGGGGTGTCCGCCGCCCGGTCGGAGGTCGTCCGGTCGGCCGCTTCGCCTGCCGCCACGACGACGAAGCGTAATCGGGTGAGTCAGATCACGTGTCCGCCCCGCGCTCTGGCACGCCTGCCGTCGAAATAGGTAACATTCGTGTTGTGAAAAACGCCGGAACGCCTCCGTCGGCTGTGGCGGCTGCGGCGGCCGGACCGGGCCCCGCGGCCCACCAGGGCGCGGCCGCTCACGGTGACGGGGGCACCCGGCACGCGGTCGCGCGGTTGCTGCTGCAACGCGGGCCGATCACCGCCGCTGCGGTGGCCGAGGAACTCGGGTTGAGCCCGACCGCGGTGCGCCGGCACCTCGACGTGCTGGTCGCCGAGGGCGAGGCCTACACGAGGGAATCGTCGCCGCGAGGACGTCGGGGCCGGGGCAGGCCCGCGAAGCTGTTCCTGCTCACCGAGGTGGGTCGGGCGCGGTTCGGGCACGCCTACGACGACCTGGCGGTGGCGGCGCTGCGGTTCATCGCCGAACACGACGGTGAGCACGCGGTGCGCGAGTTCGCCGAACGGCGGATGGCCGCCCTGGTGGCCAACCACCGGGAGGTGCTCACGGCCGGTTCGGACCCGGCCGATCGCGCGGAGGCCCTGGCCGACGCGCTGACCAGGGAGGGCTACGCTGCCACGACGCGGAAGGTCGCCAGTGGTGAGCAGCTCTGCCAGCACCACTGCCCGGTGGCGCACGTGGCCGCGGACTTCCCGCAGCTGTGCGAGGCCGAGACGGCGGCGTTCGCCGAGGTCCTCGGCACCCACGTGCAACGGCTGGCCACCATCGCCAACGGCGACGTGGCCTGCACGACGCACGTACCGGACGCGCGCGTCGCGCGACCGAGCAACCCGAACTCCGCCGGTGACGACCGGCGGGAGACCGCCCCGATTCCTGATGGAGGGGAGCCCGTATGACTGCCGCTGCGGAGCAGCGCACACCCACCACCTCTGGCCCGCTCAGCCAGGAGGAGACCCTGGCGACCCTGGGGAACTACGAGTACGGCTGGGCCGACCCGGACGTCGCGGGCGCCAGCGCTCGCCGGGGGCTCGACGAGAACGTCGTGCGCGACATCTCGGACAAGAAGGACGAGCCCGAGTGGATGCTGGAATCGCGGCTGAAGGCGCTGCGGTTGTTCGACCGCAAGCCCATGCCGAACTGGGGCGCGGACCTGTCCGGCATCGACTTCGACAACATCAAGTACTTCGTCCGCTCCACCGAGCAGCAGGCCCAGACCTGGGAGGACCTGCCCGAGGACATCAAGCGGACCTACGACAAGCTGGGCATCCCCGAGGCGGAGAAGCAGCGCCTGGTCGCGGGTGTGGCCGCCCAGTACGAGTCCGAGGTCGTGTACCACAAGATCCGCGACGACCTGGAGAAGCAGGGCGTCATCTTCCTGGACACCGACACCGGACTGCGCGAGCACCCGGAGATCTTCAAGGAGTACTTCGGCTCGGTCATCCCGGCCGGTGACAACAAGTTCTCCGCGCTGAACACCGCGGTGTGGTCGGGGGGTTCGTTCATCTACGTGCCGCCGGGCGTGCACGTCGACATCCCGCTGCAGGCCTACTTCCGGATCAACACCGAGAACATGGGCCAGTTCGAGCGGACGCTCATCATCGTCGACGAGGGTGCCTACGTGCACTACGTCGAGGGCTGCACCGCGCCGATCTACTCCTCCGACTCGCTGCACTCGGCGGTCGTGGAGATCGTGGTCAAGAAGGGCGGCCGCTGCCGGTACACGACCATCCAGAACTGGTCGAACAACGTGTACAACCTGGTCACCAAGCGGGCCAAGGCCGAAGAGGGCGCCACCATGGAGTGGGTCGACGGCAACCTGGGCTCCAAGGTCACCATGAAGTACCCGTCGGTGTTCCTGATGGGCGAGCACGCCAAGGGCGAGGTGCTCTCGGTGGCGTTCGCCGGCGAGGGCCAGCACCAGGACGCCGGCGCGAAGATGGAGCACATGGCGCCGCACACCTCCTCGACGATCGTCTCCAAGTCGATCGCCCGGGGCGGTGGCCGCACCTCGTACCGGGGTCTGGTGAAGGTCGCCAAGCGCGCCGCCCACTCGTCGTCCAACGTCAAGTGCGACGCGCTGCTGGTGGACACCGTCAGCCGCTCCGACACCTACCCGTACGTCGACATCCGCACCGACGACGTGAACATGGGCCACGAGGCCACCGTGTCCAAGGTCAGCGACGACCAGCTGTTCTACCTGATGCAGCGCGGCCTGACCGAGGACGAGGCCATGGCGATGATCGTGCGCGGCTTCGTCGAGCCGATCGCGCGCGAGCTGCCCATGGAATACGCACTGGAACTGAACCGACTGATCGAGCTGCAGATGGAAGGGGCCGTCGGCTGAGATGACGAGCACCACCAAGACCGACGGCACCGCGGCCCAGCACGGCCTCGCCGAGCACTCCCACGGCGGACCGGTGGTCCCGCAGTCCTCCCGGGGGGAGCGGTTCACCTCCTACGACGTCGACGCCTTCGAGGTGCCCGGCGGTCGCGAGGAGGACTGGCGGTTCACGCCGGTGAAGCGGCTGCGCGGCCTGCACGACGGCACCGCGACCGCGACCGGCGACATCAAGGTCGAGGTCTCCGGGGCCCAGGTGGAGACCGTGGGGCGCGAGGACGCGCGGCTCGGTGACGGCGGGATCCCCGCCGACCGGGTCGCCGCGCAGGCGTGGACCTCCTTCACCGAGGCGACGATCGTCACGGTCCCGAAGGACACCCAGTCGACCGAGCCGGTCACCGTCACGGTGCACGGGCCGGGCGAGGGGCGGACGGCGTTCGGCCACCTGCAGGTGCGCGCCGAGCAGTTCGCCGAGGCCGTGGTCGTGGTCGACTACCGCGGCAGCGGCACGGTGGCCGACAACGTCGAGTTCGTCGTCGCCGACTCGGCGCGGCTGTCGGTCGTCTCGATCCACGACTGGGCCGACGACGCCGCGCAGGTCAGCTCCGAGCACGCCCACCTCGGCCGGGACTCGGTGTTCCGCCACCTGGCCGTGACCCTCGGCGGTGACCTGGTGCGGGTCAACACCACCGTCACCTACGGCGACAAGGGCGGTGACGCCGAGCTGCTCGGGCTGTACTTCGCCGACGCCGGTCAGCACCTGGAGCACCGGATGCTGGTCGACCACGCGGTGCCGAACTGCCGCAGCAACGTGCTCTACAAGGGCGCGCTGCAGGGCAACTCGGCGCACACGGTGTGGATCGGCGACGTGCTGATCCGCGCGGCGGCCGAGGGCACCGACACCTACGAGCTGAACCGGAACCTGGTGCTCACCGAGGGCGCCCGCGCCGACTCGGTGCCGAACCTGGAGATCGAGACCGGCGAGATCGAGGGTGCCGGGCACGCCAGCGCCACCGGGCGGTTCGACGACGAGCAGCTGTTCTACCTGCAGGCCCGGGGCATCCCGGAGGACCAGGCCCGGCGCCTGGTGGTGCGCGGGTTCTTCGGCGAGATCCTGCAGAAGATCACCGTGCCCGAGGTCCGCAAGCGCCTGGAAGCCGCGATCGAGGACGAACTCGCGGTGGTCGGCGCCTGACCCGCCGGACAACCGACTTTTCCCGCACACACCAGGAGAAACGAAGTACAGATGGCCACCCTGGAGATCAAGGACCTGCACGGTTCCGTCCTCACCGAAGAGGGCGCCAAGCCGATCCTCAACGGTGTCGACCTCAAGGTCGGCTCCGGCGAGATCCACGCGATCATGGGCCCGAACGGTTCCGGCAAGTCGACGCTCGCCTACGCCATCGCCGGCCACCCGAAGTACCAGATCGACTCGGGTGAGGTCCTGCTGGACGGCGAGAACGTGCTGGAGATGAGCGTGGACGAGCGCGCCCGCGCCGGCCTGTTCCTCGCCATGCAGTACCCGGTCGAGGTGCCGGGCGTGTCGATGTCGAACTTCCTGCGCACCGCGGCGACCGCGGTCCGCGGCGAGGCCCCGCAGATCCGGCACTGGGTCAAGGAGGTCAAGCAGGCGATGTCCGACCTGGACATCGACCCGTCGTTCGCCGAGCGCAGCGTCAACGAGGGCTTCTCGGGCGGTGAGAAGAAGCGCCACGAGATCCTCCAGCTGGACCTGCTGAACCCGAAGTTCGCGATCCTGGACGAGACCGACTCCGGTCTGGACGTCGACGCGCTGCGCGTGGTCTCCGAGGGCGTCAACCGCTACACCGCCAAGGGTGACCGCGGCGTCCTGCTGATCACGCACTACACCCGGATCCTCAAGCACATCAAGCCGGACTTCGTGCACGTCTTCGCCGACGGCAAGGTCGTCGAGTCCGGTGGCGCGGAGCTGGCCGACCAGCTGGAGGAGCACGGCTACGTGCGGTTCACCGGCAAGAAGGAGGCAGCCGTCCAGTCATGACCGTTCAGCCTCCTCGCACCTCTGGTGCGAGCGTTCCGACCGGTGCGACGACGCCGCTGGACGTCGCCGCGATCCGCGCGGACTTCCCGATCCTGACCAGGACGATCCGCGAGGGTCGCCCGCTGGTCTACCTCGACTCGGGAGCGACCTCGCAGCGTCCGCGCCAGGTGCTCGACGCGGAGCGCTCCTTCCTGGAGCACTCCAACGCGGCGGTGCACCGCGGTGCGCACCAGTTGGCCGAGGAGGCCACGGACGCCTACGAGGGGGCCCGCGCCCGGATCGCCCGCTTCATCGGTGTCGCCGACGACGAGGTGGTGTTCACCAAGAACGCCACCGAGGGCTTCAACCTCGTCGCCTACGCGATGAGCAACGCGGCCACGTCCGGGCCGGAGGCCGAGCGCTTCCGGCTCGGACCGGGCGACGAGGTCGTCGTCACCGAGATGGAGCACCACGCCAACCTGGTGCCGTGGCAGCAGCTGTGCCAGCGCACCGGCGCGACGCTGCGCTGGTTCGGCGTCACCGACGAGGGCCGCCTCGATCTGTCCGATGTGGACAGCATGATCACCGAGCGGACCAAGCTGGTCGCGTTCGTCCACCAGTCCAACGTGCTGGGCACGGTCAACCCGGCGGAGCCGATCGTCTCCCGCGCCCACCAGGTGGGTGCGCTGGTGGTGCTGGACGCCTGCCAGTCGGTGCCGCACTTCCCGGTCGACCTCGGGGAACTGGGCGTGGACTTCGCGGCCTTCTCCGGGCACAAGATGCTCGGCCCGTCCGGCGTCGGCGTGCTCTACGGCCGCCGCGAACTGCTGGCCGCCATGCCGCCGTTCATCACCGGCGGATCGATGATCGAGATGGTGCACATCGACCGCTCGACGTTCGCCGAGCCGCCGCAGCGGTTCGAGGCGGGCGTGCCGATGACCTCGCAGGCCGTGGGCCTGGGCGCGGCGGTGGACTACCTGTCGGTGGTCGGCATGGACCGGGTGGCCGAGCACGAGCGGCGCCTCACCGAGCTGGCGCTGCGCGAGCTGTCGGCGATCGAGGGCGTGCGCATCATCGGCCCCACCAGCGCCGAGCACCGCGGCGCCACGGTGTCGTTCGTGATCGACGGCGTGCACCCGCACGACGCCGGTCAGGTGCTCGACGACCAGGGCGTCGAGGTCCGGGTCGGCCACCACTGCGCGTGGCCGCTGCACCGGCGGATGGGAATTCCGGCGACCGTGCGCGCGTCCTTCTACCTGTACAACGAGCTGGACGAGGTCAAGGCGTTGGTGGATGCGGTGCGCCACGCGCAGCGCTTCTTCGGGGTGGCTTGATCTCCGACTGCCGAGGAGCCAGATGCAGCTGGAGCAGATGTACCAGGAGATCATCCTGGACCACTACCGCAAACCGCACCGCCGGGGCCTGCGCGAGCCGTTCGACGCGGAATCGTTCCAGGTCAACCCCGTGTGCGGCGACGAGGTCACGCTGCGCGTCCGGTTGACCGGCGCCGGTCCGGACGCGGTCGTCGAGGACGTTTCCTACGAGGGCCAGGGCTGTTCGATCAGCCAGGCGTCCACGTCGGTGCTCACCGACCTGGTGGTCGGCAGGCAGCTCAAGGAGGCGATGTCGACCGAGGCCGCGTTCAGCGAGCTGATGCACGGGCGCGGCAAGGTCGACCCGGACGAGGACGTGCTGGAGGACGGCATCGCGTTCGCCGGTGTGGCCAAGTACCCGGCTCGCGTGAAGTGCGCGCTGCTTGGTTGGATGGCGTTCAAGGACGCCGTGTCCCGAGCTCAGGAGGCGGCATGAGCCACGGTGCCGGACCGCTCGTGCTCGCCGACCGGGTGCGGGTGCCCCGCAAGAAACAGGAGGCGGCATGACCGACGAAACGAACGCGGGAACTGACGTGGTGCGCGGCGTGGAGGGGATGCCGGAAGCCCCGCCCGCAGCCGAGGTCGCGTCAGTGGACGACGTGGCCGAGGCGCTGCGCGACGTGGTCGACCCGGAGCTGGGCATCAACGTCGTCGACCTCGGCCTGGTGTACGACATCCGCGTCGAAGCGGACAACACCGCGACCGTGGACATGACGTTGACCTCGGCGGCCTGCCCGCTCACCGACGTCATCGAGGACCAGGCGCGGGCCGCGCTGACCACTGGACCTGGCGGCGGGCTGGTCGACGATTTCCGCATCAACTGGGTGTGGATGCCGCCGTGGGGTCCGGAGAAGATCACCGAGGAGGGTCGCGAGCAGCTGCGCGCCCTCGGCTTCACGGTCTGACGCGCCGACGTCGTGAACGGGCACCCCGCCGCCGGGGTGCCCGTTTTTCGTGCGCCGGAGCGGCCGGTGCCGGTGTCCGGGTGCGGCACGGACGTCGCCCGGCGGGCCGACCGAGGGGGGGTGCGGTCCCGGCCCGTCGGCGCAGGTGGGCACGCCGGGGGACCGGGCCGCGTTCGCCGTCGCCCGCACCCTCGACGCCCGCCGCGCGCGAGTCGGGCGACGTCCGCGTGCCGGGACTCCTGCCGAGTCCCGGCCGCCGGGCCGCCGAACGCCTCCGCGACGCGGTGGCGACCCTCTGGTCGACCACGCCGTGACCTCCACCGGCCGGGCACGGCCCGGACGCCCCTGACCCCGTGGAGCGCCGCCAGGCGAGGTTCGCGAGCGCGTTGGCGAACCCCGCCCGGCCGTGCCGCGGCCGAGTGGGGAACCGGCGTGGCGACGTGCCGGTTCCGCCGGGTACCGCTGCGGCGGTCCCCCGGTCGGACCACAGTCGCGACGTCTCTACCCCCAGCGAGAGGCGTCGGCTATGGTTGACACCGACAAGGTCAAACGTAAGCGTTGGCGAGCACTGTGTCAACTATAGACGACACGGAAGATATCCGTGTCAGTCTTAGTTGACGGTCGAACGACGATGCTGGAAGTGGGCGGTGAACGTGGCTGACAGCGGTGCCGACGGCAGCGGCGAGAACGCGTTCGCCGCGAAACTCCGCAAGCTGTTCGACGTCGTGCCCAGATCCGCCGAGGAGGGCGGCGGCAAGTACGCGGTGGCCGAGGTCGCCGCCGGTGTCGGCGTCAGCCGACAGCACCTGTACGACCTGCTGAGCGGCAAGAAGACCCGCCCGGCGTGGGACCTGGTCACCAGGCTGGCCGAGTTCTTCGGCGTGTCCGTGGTCTACTTCGGCAACGACGAGGCCGCCGAGCGCTACTCGCAGCAGCTGGACCTGCTGGCCGCCCTGGGCAAGGCCGACGTCAAGGACATCGCACTGCGCTCCGGGCAGCTCAGCCCGGAACACCGCGGCGTGCTGATCGGCCTGCTGGAACAGCTCCAGTCGCTGGAGGAAGGCCAGCACCGCGACGATCGGCGCTAGGCCCGTCGGCCCGCTCAGGTCCGGTGTTCCCGAGGTGCCGTTTCCTGGGCGGGGATCGCCTGGTCCCGATCGTCGGCCGGGCGGCCGCGGAGCACCTCGACGCGCTCGGAGTCGGGCCGGGACAGCACCCAGCTCGACCCGCGCAGCGACTTCGCCTCCTTCTTCAGCGGGGCCAGCCGCCGGGACGCCTCGTCGTAGGAGGTCACCGAGGTCGGCGTGCAGACCAGCGTCGCCAGCGACAGGCTGACCTCCACGTCGCCCGCCGTGCGCGGCGTGTCGAGCACCAGTTCCGCCAGCGGGATCAGGTCGTCGAGGTCGGCCACCAGCAGGAAGTCGTCGCCCCCGACGTGGCCGACCTGCACCGAGCTCAACGCGGTCGCGGCATCGGTGAGGCTGCGGCCGACGGAGCGGATCAGATCGTCCCCGGCGGAGAACCCGACGGTGTCGTTGACCTGCTTGAACCCGTCCACGTCCAGCCAGCTGACCGCGAACACCTCGCCGGTGGCGGTGCGGCGGGCCACGTCGCGGGCGACGGCGTCGCTGCCGGGCAGCCGGGTCAGCGGGTTGAGCGCGGCGGCCTCCTCGACCTTCAGCTCGGCGATGCCGCGGATCAGGTCGCCGGCCCGCACCACGCCCAGGCAGCTGCCGGACTCGTCGACGACGACCGCGTCGTCGTACATGCGCTGCTGCACGGACCTGGTGACCAGGCTCAGCGCCTCCATCGCGGTGGTGGCGGTGTTGACCAAGCGGGGCTCGTCGGCCAACCGCGACGCCGGTCGCTTGGCGTGCAGCGCGTGCCCGTACGGACCGGTCACGGCCAGCAGGAACCGGTTCCGGTCGATCGTCCACCGCGGACGGTTCTGCTCGTCCACCAGCACCACGCCGCTGACCTCCGGGTGGTCGGCGAGCACCCCGCGCACCTCGTCGGCGGTGACGTCGGTGGACAGCATGGTCGCCGGGGACAGGAACTCGGTCACCCGCGGTCCGGTGGCCAGGCTGTTGACCGTCGGCGCCTGCGGGTCGGTGACCTCGGCGGCGACCCCGGGGATCCAGCTCGCGGTGGGTGGTCGGCGCGCCGCCGGGGCCAGCAGGTTGCCCTGCACCAGCCGGACCCCGTTGCGGCGCAGCGCGGTCAGCTGCCGTTCGTTCTCCACGCCCTCGGCGACGAGCTGCCCGTCGGTGGACTCGCACAGGTGCCGCACCGACTCCAGCACCGCCAGCCGTCCCGGCTGGTCCGGCACGCCCTGCACCACGGCCCGGTCCAGCTTCACCATGCCGGGGCCGAGGTCGGCGATCAGCGTCAGCGGCACGTCACCGTCGCCGACGCCGTCGAGGGCGATCTGGAACCCGTCGGCGCGCAGCTTCTCCACGCCGACGACCAGCTGCTCGGGGTCCAGGCGCGCGAACGGCGGCCCGACCTCCAGCGTCACGTCGTGCTCGCGGCGCCCGATCGCGCGCAGCCGCTCGCGCAGCAGGTCCAGTCGGTCGAGGTCGTGGGTGACCGTGCCGCCGAAGATGTTGAGGTGCAGCGGCAGCAGGGTCTCGTGCTCGGCGGCCGCGTCGACGGCGGCCACGGCCAGCTCCACGTCCAGCTCGGTCAGCCGCCGCTGGCGGGCGGCCTCCCGGAACAGGTCCTGGACGTGCGCGCCCGCCGGTCGGGCGAACGCCTCGACCGCGACGATCGCACCGGTCCGGATGTTGATCAGCGGCTGGAACGCGAAGCGCACTTCTGCCACCAGCGCAAGCACGGAGTCGATGTTGCCCGCACTCATGCCGCTCCATCGACCCTGTTCACGACGTGTTCACCGGCATCCGAGTCCTCCTCCACCCGATCCCCCGGAGCCAAGTTAGCGCGTCTGACCAGGGCGTTACACCATCCAGGAGGGGGCTCTGTGTCGGCCGACACAACGAAACGCGACGGTTCCACCACGGCGCGTGTTCGAATCTCCCGCTGAAACCTTTTCCCGGTACGGACCGTGAGCACCGGCCGGTTCGAGTGAGCTACCGCATCTGCCGATCACTCGCCGCCGAAACCGTGCTGGGCGACCGGGCGGCCCAGCACCAGTCCGCCCCGCACCAGCCGTCGGCGCACCTGCCAGGGCGCGATGCGGAACAGCGCCGACATCGCCGCGGCGGTGGTCGCCGGGTCGCCGTCCGGGGACAGGAACGCCGACTGGTGGCGCAGGTCCAGCGAGAAGAACGACTCGAAGAACTCCGGGACCAGCTCCGGTGGGAACGTCAGCAGCGCGTGCAGGGCGCGGCGGCGCAGCAGGTGCGCGCTCACCGCGCGCGGCGGCCACAGGATCGACCGCGCGGCCCGCGCGGCCGCGGCCGGTCCACCGGTCAGCCCGGCGCTGATGGCACCGGCCAGCCAGGGGGCCTGGCGCAGCGACGCCGCGACGCTGAACCCGGTCGCCGGGTGCACGAATCCGGCGGCCGCGCCGTAGGGGACCACCCGGCCGGGGCGGGGCAGCGGGTCGTCCACCGGGAAGCGGACGCGCTCCTCGCCGAGGCGGTGCTCGATCGGCACCCCGGCCGCTGCCAGCCGTCCGGCCAGCCTGCGGCGCAGCAGCGCCAGCGGCAGCCCCGGTCGCCTGGCCAGCGACGTCTCCTCCAGCAGCACCCGGTCCGGGCCGAGCCGCACGGCGTACAGGAACGTCGGCCAGCCGCCGCGGGTGTGCGGGGCCGGGCGCCAGTCCATGAACAGCCCGGACTCCGCTCCGCAGAGCGCTTGGGCGTCCTCGGCGTCGAACACCGCGCCGACCGCGGTCTGCTGGGCGGGCCCGCGGGCCGGTCGGCCCCCGGTGAGCACCCGAGCCGCGCCCGAGGCGTCCACGACGACGGCGCCGGCGATCCGGCGGCCGTCCTTGAGCACCACGGTCGACCCGGTCGGACCGTGCTCGGCGGCCACCGCGCGGCCGGTGACCTCGACGACGTCGGGGCGCCACAGGTGCTTCCACAGCGCGGTGTTGTCCAGCACCGCGTACGGCCGGTGGAACTCGTGCCGGGTGGTGCCGTAGGCGAACATCCGGTCCGTCACCGCCGCCACCGCCGACTGCGGCACCGAGGCGGGCAGTTCGTCGCGCCACGTCGCGTAGGTGTGCGGCCAGCCGCGGCGCGGGCTGGGGTCGACGAGCGTGACGCGCAGGCCGGTGTCGCTGCAGGCCGCGGCCGCCGCGCGGCCGGCCGGGCCACCGCCGACGACTACGACATCCACCCGTCCAACCTCGGTGCAGGGCGATTCCGGGACAGCTGCGCGCGCTCGGCCTGTTGACCTGCGGCGCCACCGGATCTTCCGGCCCGAGGATACCCGAGCGGATCACCGGGGCCGCGCGGTGCGCCCGGACGGACGGGCGCCGGCGGATACGGTGTGCGCATGCAGGATGAGCCACACGTGCTTCGGACGAGCCGCCGCAGTGACCGGGCCGGGTGCGGCCGACCGCCCGGGGATCTGGCCGCCAGCCCGTTCCGGGCGGACCGGGACCGGATCGCCAGCTCGGCGTTCTTCGCCCGGCTGGGCGGGGTCACGCAGGTGGTCAGCCCGAGCGGATCCGGGTTGCTGCTGCACAACCGCCTGACGCACAGCCTCAAGGTCGCCCAGGTGGCGCGGGCCATCGCCGAGCGGCTGCTGAGCAGCCCGGACGACGTGGCGCGGTTGGACCGGCTGGGCGGTTGCGACCTGGACGTGGTGGAGGCGGCCGCGCTCGGCCACGACCTCGGCCACCCGCCGTTCGGGCACCTCGGGGAGAGCGTGCTGGACCGCATCGCCCGGCAGCGGTTCGCGCTGCCCGACGGCTTCGAGGGCAACGCGCAGACCTACCGCGTCGTGACCCGCATCGACGTGCGCGGCGCCGACGGGGACGGTCTGGACCTGACCGCGGCCGTGCGGGCCGCGTTGCTGAAGTACCCGTGGACCCGGCTGTCCCGGCCCCGGCCGCATCCCCGGCACCTGCCGGTACCGCCGCGCGGCGCCTCGGAACCGCCGGAGTCGCCGGGCACCGGCTCGGCGAAGTTCTCCAGCTACGTCACCGAGGCCGAGGACATGGCCGACGCGCGGTCGGTGTTCGCCGGGTGCCTGGAGGACTGGCAGCAGAGCGTCGAGGCGTCGGTCATGGACACCGCCGACGACATCGCCTACGCGATCCACGACCTGGAGGACTTCCACCGGGTCGGCATCCTGCAGCACACCAGCGTCTCGCACGAGCTGACCGAATGGCTCGGCCACGCCGTGGAATTCGCCGCGCTCTCCGACGACGACCTCGCCGCCGGGGGTGACCGGCCGGGGCGCTCGCTGGAGCTGCTGCGGCGCAGGCTGCACGCCAAGGACGGCTGGATCGCGCACGACGAGGCGTTCGTCAGCGCGGTGAAGAAGGTCGTCGCCAACCTGGTCACCAAGCTGCTGGAGGTGCCGTTCGACCGGTCGTTGCAGGCCGAGCAGGCGGTCGCGGCGTTCTCCGGCGAGTGGACGCGGCGGCTGGTCGAGGGCGTGCGCGTGGACGACAAGCCCACCACCCGCTCCGGGCACGTGGCGCTGGCGGTCGAGCAGTGGCACGAGGTGCAGGTGCTCAAGTTCGTGCACCGCCGGTTCGTGCTGCAACGCCCGGACCTGGCGCTGCACCAGCGCGGCCAGGACCGGCTGCTGAGCAAGCTCGTCGAGGCCCTGGACAACTGGTTGATCGACCGCAGCGAGGCGGCGCGGCTCCCGCACCGGCTGCGCGACCTGTTCGACCGGGCCGCCGACGAGTTCGCGGTGCTGCGCCGGGAGGACCCGGAAGCGCTGGTCGCGCCGGGAACGTCGACGCCGGTCGACGGCGAGCACCTGGAGCGGATGGCCCGCGGCCGCGCGGTCATCGACTTCATCGCGTCGCTGACCGACGATCAGGCGGCCGCGTTGCTGGAGGCGCTGTCCGGGCGCACCACGCAGCTGTGGAACGACACGTTCGTGCTGTGAACCGGGTCAGGCAGCTGCCGGGCGGCGGGCGTGCGGTCGAGGTCGAGCCGGAACGCCTGGCGGGCTGGTTCGAACGCTTCGCCGCGGGCCACGGGGGCGTCGAGTCGACATCGCTGGGGGACCGGCGGGTGGAGGTCCGCGCGGCGGACGGCGCGCGGGCGGCGGTCGACGTCCCGTTCGGTCCGCTGCCGCCGCCGCACGGCCACCGCGCCGGGCTGGTCGTCGAGCCGCTGGTCGCGCACCTGCGCGTGCCGCGCCGCATCGGGATCGTGCTGGTCCGCCGGGGCGCGCACAGCGTCGGCATCGCACTCGGCGGCCGGGTCGAGCGCTCCACCACCGACCGGCACCTGGTGCAGGGCCGCACCAAGGCGGGCGGCTGGTCGCAGCAGCGCTTCGCCCGCCGCCGCCAGGACCAGGGGCGGCGCGCCGTCCGGTCGGCGGCCGACGACGTGGCTCGGCTGCTGCTGGCCGAACGGCTCGACGGCGTGGTCCTCGGTGGCGACCGCCGGGCGCTGGAGGAGCTGCGCGCCGACCCCCGGCTGACCGACCTGCTCGCCGCCGCCGAGCCCCGCGTGCTCGACGTGCCCGAGCCCCGGCGCGCCGTGCTCGACGCGGCCGCCCGGCGTGCGACCTGCGTCGAGGTCGAGGTCTGCGACCCGGTGTGACCGAGGAGACCAGGTCCGCGATCAATTCGCTGGACGGCCCCCGTTACACTGGTCCCGTGGTCAGCCTCCGCGTTTCCGCTCGCGCTGATTAGCGCGTCATCCCGCCCACCCGGCCCCGGTCAGGTGGGCGCTTTCACGACCCCGCTCGACCACGACTTTCCTCGGAGTTTCTGGTGATCTCTGCCACGGGCCTGGAGTTGCGCGCGGGCTCCCGCATCCTGCTGTCCGACGCCACCCTGCGCGTCCAGCCCGGTGATCGGATCGGTCTGGTGGGCCGCAACGGCGCAGGCAAGACGACGACGTTGCGCGTGCTCGCGGGCGAGGGCGAGCCCTACGGCGGCGAGGTGCTGCGGCGCGGCGAGCTCGGGTACCTCCCGCAGGACCCGCGCGAGGGCGACCTGTCGGTGACCGCGAAGGACCGGGTGCTGTCCGCGCGCGGTCTCGACCAGCTGGTGCGGGACATGGAGAAGGCCCAGACCGCGATGGCCGAGCTCGCCGACGACCGGGAACGCGACCGCGCGATCGCCCGCTACGGTCGCCTGGAGGAGCGGTTCGCCGCGCGCGGCGGGTACGCCGCCGAGAGCGAGGCGGGCCGGATCTGCGGCAACCTCGGCCTGCCCGACCGCGTGCTCAACCAGCCGCTGCGCACCCTGTCCGGCGGGCAGCGGCGCCGCGTCGAGCTGGCGCGCATCCTGTTCGCCGCCTCCGAGGTCGGCCCGGGCGGCCGGTCGGCGACCACGTTGCTGCTGGACGAGCCGACCAACCACCTCGACGCCGACTCGATCGCCTGGCTGCGGGAGTTCCTGCGCAACCACGACGGCGGTCTCGTGGTCATCAGCCACGACGTCGACCTGCTCGCCGCCGTGGTCAACAAGGTGTGGTTCCTCGACGCGGTCCGCGGCGAGGCCGACGTCTACAACATGGACTGGCGGCGTTACCAGGAGGCGCGGGCCGCCGACGAGAAGCGCCGCCGCCGCGAGCGCGCCAACGCCGAGAAGAAGGCGTCCGCGCTGATGGCGCAGGCCGACAAGATGCGCGCCAAGGCGACCAAGGCGGTGGCCGCGCAGAACATGGCCAAACGAGCCGAGAAACTGCTGGCGGGCACCGAGTCCGAACAGGCCCAGGACAAGGTCGCGCGGATCCGCTTCCCGGAACCGGCGTCGTGCGGGCGCACCCCGCTGACCGCCGACGGCCTGTCGAAGTCCTACGGTTCGCTGGAGATCTTCAGCGGTGTCGACCTGGCGGTGGACCGCGGCGCCAAGGTCGTCGTGCTGGGCCTCAACGGCGCGGGCAAGACGACCCTGCTGCGGTTGCTGGCCGGTCTGGAAAGTCCGGACTCCGGCGAAGTCGTCGCCGGTCACGGGCTGCGCATCGGCTATTACGCGCAGGAGCACGAAACGCTCGACCACGACGCGTCGGTGTGGGAGAACGTGCGCCGCGCCGCCCCGGACACCGCCGAACAGCAGCTGCGCACGCTGCTCGGCACGTTCCTGTTCGCCGGCGAACAGCTCCAGCAGCCCGCGGGCACCCTCTCCGGCGGCGAGAAGACCCGCCTCGCGCTGGCGGGTCTGGTCTCCAGCGCTGCGAACGTGCTGCTGCTGGACGAGCCGACGAACAACCTCGACCCCGCCAGCCGCGAGCAGGTGCTCGACGCCCTGCGCAGCTTCACCGGCGCGGTCGTGCTGGTCACGCACGATCCGGGCGCCGTGCAGGCACTCCAACCCGAGCGGGTCATCCTGCTTCCGGACGGAACCGAGGACCACTGGTCGGAGGACTACCTGGAACTCGTGCAGTTGGCGTAGAACCACCCGAAGCGGCGTGACTCGCAGCGTGCGTTACTGCGGATGGATTAGTGCATTCCGGTGATCGCCACGCTTCCCTCTCGACCGATGGCCGATCTTTTTTCCATGATCGCCTGGCGTTCGCGGCTTTCCTGTTCGATCATTGCGCTGACAGGGGTCGCGAGGCCCGACCTGCTCGGAGGGAAGGCGGGGACACCGTGGCTGAGCTGAAGAAAGGTGCGCGCATCACCGGGAGCGCGCGGGACAAGCTGGCCAGTGACCTGAGAAAGAAATACGAGAAGGGGGCGAGCATCCGCGCGCTGGCGGAAGCGACCGGTCGTTCGTACGGGTTCGTGCACCGCGTGCTGAGCGAATCCGGCGTGCAGCTGCGCGGGCGCGGGGGCGCGACACGTTCCAAGAAGAAGTGAGAACCACGCCGCGCGTCGCCACGCGCACCTGGACGGGCACGCCACGACGTGGCGTGCCCAGCGCGTTTGTGCACGGCGCGGCACACGGCGACTCCATCATGATCGGCGGGCGTTACGGTTGATGCCGACCGGTCGATGCTGAACTCAACGGAGGCCCGCTTGGCGGAGTCGACAGTGGAGGCCGACCTGCTGGACCGCGGGGGTGTGGGACTTGCGGTCCAGGGGTGGCGGGCCACGATCACGCTCAACCGTCCGGACCGGCTCAACGCGCAGACGCCGTTGACCTGGCAGGCGCTGCGGGAGATCGGGCAGCGCCTCGATCCCGAGGTCCGGGTGGTCGTGGTGCGCGGTGCGGGCCGGGCGTTCTCCGCCGGGCTCGACCGCAGGCTGTTCACTTCCGCCGAGGTCGACGGCGCGCCGGGGCTGGCCGCGCTGGCGGAACGGCCCACCGAACAGGCCGACGCGGACATCGCCGGGTTCCAGCAGGGCTTCAGCTGGTTGCGGGAACCCGAGCGGGTCACGATCGCGGCGGTGCAAGGGCACGCCATCGGGGCGGGCTTCCAGCTGGCGCTTGCCTGCGACCTGCGGGTGGTGGCCGACGACGCCCGGTTCCGGATGGCCGAGACCGGACTCGGCCTGGTGCCCGACCTGGGCGGCACGCTGCCGCTGGTCAAGGCGGTCGGTTACGCGCGTGCGGTGGAGATCTGCCTGACCGGCCGGGAGGTCCCGGCCGAGGAGGCGCTGCGGCTGGGCCTGGCGAACGCGGTGGTGCCGGGGGAGCGGCTGGACGTCGCGGTCGACGAACTGGCCGAGGCGGTCGCCCAGCCGCCGCGGACGGCTGTCCGCGAAACCCTGGAACTGCTGGTGCAGGCCGACGAGGCCGTCGATCCCGAGCAGCAGCTCGCCGAGGAGCGGGCGGCTCAGTTGCGGTGCATCGCCGAACTGGCCGAGCGCTTCGGCGCTCCGTGACTCACCGCAGGCCGGGAACGCGTTCGGCGTAGCGCGCCAGGTTGGCGGCGTTCGCCTCGTCACCGCCGACCGCGTTCGAGCTGCGCCAGACCGGGAGCTCCAGACCCGCCGCCGCGGCCAGTTCGTGCAGCTGCACCAGCAGCATGTTCCACAGGAACGCGTTGGCCAGGGTCGACGCCGGGGCGGTGACCGGGGCGGCCGGCGGGTAGCCCGCGTCACCGCTGGGCACCAGCGTGTCCAGGACGACGTCCGCCTGCTCGGCCAGCGTGGACGTCGCGCGTCGGGGTGCTGCGGCGGTCGCGGTCGGCGAGGTGACGGCGATGACCGGTGATCCGGCCTTGCGCGCGTTCATCGCCAGTTCCACCGGGTACGGGTTGACGCCCGAGGTGGAGAACACCACCAGCACGTCGGTGCCGCCGCGGAATCCCGCGTCGGTCAGCACCTCCTCCGCCAGGCCGCTGCGGCGCTCGGTGGCGGTGCTGGTCGCGGCGCCGTGCAGGGGGAGCAGGTCGGGGTGGTACAGGGGGCGGACCGGGGCGAGGCCGCCGGCGCGGTAGAACGACTCCATCACGCCGACCAGGGAGTGCCCGGCGCCGGCGGTGTACACCAGGCCGTCCCGGCGGACGGCGGAGAACAGCAGGTCCGCGGCGGTGCGGAGGGGTTCCGCGTTGCGGGCGCCCACGGTGCGCAGGTGCTCCAGCGTTCGTTCGGCGTGGACGGGGGTCTTCTCCGGCATGGCAGGCGCTCCCGGGGCGGCGGAATGGGACATGAGGTCTATACCAATCCGGGTGTTCGCTGGTCAAGACATGCCCGCGCCCCTGCCCACCACTGGTGTGGTTCGGCGGCTAGGCTGTTGATCAGTACTGCAAGCCGAGCCGCCGGGGGATGCATGCCGCAACGAGGCAACCGCCGGGAACTGCTCGCCGAGGCAGCCATCGAGGTGCTGGCGCGGGAGGGCGGTCGCGGGCTGACGCATCGCGCCATCGACCGCCAGGCCGTGGTGCCGGAAGGCACGACGAAGAACTACTACCCGACGCGCAGCGCGCTGTTCCAGGCCGCCGCGCAGTACCTGGCCGACCAGCACACCGCCGCGCTGCGCGAGCTGCGGGGGCGGGTTCCCGACGGGTTGACCGGTGAGCACGTCGTCGCGCTGTACGCGGCGATGCTGCGCCGGATGGCGACCAGTGCGCGAGCGCAGTTCCTCGCGCTGTTCGAACTGCACCTGGAGGCGGTGCGCAACGCCGAGGTGTCCGCGGCGATCGGGCAGATCGTGCGCGCCGACGTGGACACGGCGGTGCAGCTCAACACCGCTGTCGGGCGCCGGATGAGCCGGCGCGGGGCCGGGCTGCTCGACGCCGGGATGCTCGGCGTCGCGCTGTCGATGCTCAGCCTGCCCGAGGACCTGGTGAGCGAGATCGGGATGGACGCTCCGGAGGTGCTGGCGCGGGCGCTGTTGTCCCTGGGCTCGGTCGAGGACGAACCGCCCGTGGAGGTGCTGCGCGACTTCGCGAGTTGACCACCGGTGGCGCCGCGAACGCGCGATGTGACGCGCGGTAACCTCTGGGCGTGCGGCGTCACCGGCCGTCCGGACGAGGCCCGGCACGCGCGGCGGTGCGCCACCGGCGCACGAGGTCGGTGCACAACGGCAGGTGGGGCGCCCGGACCGGTCGCCCTCGATCCGTAGTGGATGCAGGGAAGGCGCATGTCGAATCCGTCACCAGAGCCCGGTCCGACCGAACAACCGGCGGTCGTGTTCGCGAGGCTCGCCGACGTCCCGCTGGACGCGCTGGACAAGCTCATCGAGACCACCCACGCCGTCTACGACGACCTGAACAAGGTCCTGGGGCATCCGTACTGGGGAGACCTGGTGTTCCACCAGGGCGCGGCGGTCAAGGCGCTGCGGGAGGCCCGGGTCTGCATGGAGGGGTTGCGGGCCGAGGCCGTCGGCGCCCGCAACACCGAGCTGGGCATCACCGTCACGACGGCCGTGGTCGGGGACGAGCGGCACTACGCGCACAGCGAGGAGGACAAGGCGGCGCTGGTCGAGCGGGTGCTGCGGCCGTCCGTGCCGGGTGCGTGCCACCTCTACGTCTGGGACCGGCCGCACGAGAACCCGGACGCGCCGGGGCCCTACACGCAGGTGCGGATCGTCACCGACGGCGAGTCGGAGATCGGGGTCCTGAACTTCACCGAGGAGTCCGAGGACGGCGAGCTGACCTCGTGGCACACCAGCAACCCCGAGCCGCTGCCGGACGCACCCGCGCTGCCGTTCGACGCGGGCAGCGCGTTGAAGTTCCCCCGCGACGCGGTGCTGCCGTTCCGGGAGCTGCGCGCCGCGCTCGACGAGTTCACCCGCACCGGCGAGCGACCCGAGGCCGTGCAGTGGCAGCCCGCGCGGTGGGGCGACGTCTGAGCTGAGTGCCTGTCTTTGAACCCTGCTCCCGGAAGGGGTGTGGCAAGCGGCGGAGCCGCTTTCTCTTTCGGTGAGTGGTCTCGCAGCTCGCACCGCCGCGGGTTCTCAGCGGTCGTCTCGCGAGGACAGCCCCGACGCCGTGTATTGGGCATACATCAGGAGGGGCTCCCGGAGTCGAGACGGCCGCTGAGGTTCCGCTCCCGGCACCGCCATGCACAACGAGTTCAAAGACAGGCACTGAGCCTGAGGGCTCGTCAGCCGTAGAGGTCCTGGATGGCGCGGCCCGCGACGGTCGTGACGACCTTGAACGCCTTCATCGCCGCCGTCATCGACGGGGCGTCGTAGCCGACGCGGCGGACGTCGAGCTGGTCGACCGTCGGCACCACCGCTGCCGCCGCCGCGAGGTGTGCGGCGTCGAACTCCACCTCGACCCGGTGCGGGCGCGGGTCCGGCTCGCCGCGCCCGGCCCGCTCCATCGCCGCTGCGGCGGCGTAGTGGATGGCCTCGGCCGTGCGTTCGGGCGGCAGGCAGATCGCCGCGTAGCGGCTCACGCACTCCTTCACGGCGACGGACCGCGCGGCGGGCGCGTACTCCGCGGCGTCCGCGCACGTCCGGTCGTCGCCGGTGACCAGCAGCACCGGAACGCCGTGCTCGGCGGCCAGCGCGGCGTTGAGCCGGCCCTCGCTCGCGCGGACGCCGTCCAGCCAGACGCCGGTGATCGAGTTCTCCAGGTAGGTGTGGGACAGCACGCCCTCCTCGCCCGCGCCGGTGTGGTAGCCGAGGAAGACCACGCCGTCCACACCGGAGTCGACGCCCTGCATCATCGACAGGGGTTTGTGCCTGCCGGTGAGCATCCGCGCCCGCGGGTCGAGCTCCTCCAGCAGCAGGTTGCGCTGGGCGGAGTGGGCCTCGTTGACGACCACGTCGGTGGCGCCGGCGTCGTGCAGGCCCGCGACGCACGCGTTGACGTCGCCGGTGAACAGCCGCCGGAAGCGCTGCCACGGTTCGGTTCCGGCCACCACGTCGTCCGTCCAGGTGACGCCGGTGACGCCTTCCATGTCCGCTGAGATCAGGATCCGCACAGCCGCCGAATCTAGGCGCGCGCGGCCGCGGTGACCAGCGCCGCGCCGGGAGCGGATAACGGTTCGGTACCCGTGCGTGGTGCGCCCGGGCGCAACCGTTCGTCAAGCATTGACGAACAGCGCTCGGAGGTGGTTCTTTTTTCTCACTCGCCGTGAAGGGGGGCACCGTGCGCCGCTTGTTCGCAGTGCTGTGGGCCGTTCTGCTGGTCGGGTTGATCCCGGCGGCACCCGCCACGGCGCAGCAGGGCGGCGCGACGCTGCGGGTCGCGCTGCCGCAGCAGATCGACTCGCTCAACCCGTTCCTCGGGCACCTGCTGGGCGCCACCGATCTCTTCCGCGTCATCTACCCGGCGCTGACCACCTACCGCGCCGAGGACTTCTCGGTGGTGCCCGAGCTGGCCGAGAGCTGGCAGACCTCGCCGGACCGGCTCACCTGGACCTTCCGCATCCGGCAGGGCGTGAAGTGGTCCGACGGGCAACCGGTGACCGCCCGCGACGCCGCCTACACGTTCAACCGGATGATGACCGATCCGGCGGCGGCCACCGCCAACGGCAACTTCGTGGAGAACTTCGCGTCGGTCACCGCGCCCGACGACGGGACGTTGGTTATCCGCACGAAGACGCCGCAGGCGACGACGCTGGCCATCGACGCGCCGATCGTGCCCGAGCACGTGTGGTCGAAGGTCGCCGACGTGGCCACCTTCGCCAACGACCGGATGCCGGTGGTCGGCAGCGGACCGTTCGTGCTCACCGGGTACCAGCCCGAGCGCAGCGTGACCCTGAAGGCCAACGAGGACTTCTGGCGGGGACCGCCGAAGATCTCCGAACTGCAGTTCATCCAGTTCAAGAACACCGACGCCTCGGTGCAGGCGTTGCGCAAGGGCGACGTGGACGTGGTCCAGAAGCTCACCCCGGCGCAGTTCAACGCGCTGTCCGGGCAGCGCGACGTCCGGCCGGTGCGCGGGCAGGGCCGCCGGTTCTACGAACTGCTGGTCAACCCCGGAGCCGCCAACAGCGCCGGGCAGCCGATCGGGACCGGACATCCGGCGTTGCGCGACGTGCGGGTGCGGCGGGCCCTCGACCGGGCCATCGACCGTCGGACCCTGGTGGACCGGGTGCTCGGCGGGTACGGCCAGGTCGGCGGCGGGTACCTGCCGCCGATCTTCGCCGACTACCAGTGGACGCCTCCGCGCACGCGCGAATTCGACCTGGCCGCCGCGAACCGCGAGCTCGACCAGGCGGGTTATGCCCGGGGTGGCGACGGCGTGCGGCGGACGCCGCAGGGCCAGCCGCTCGACTTCGACATGGTGCTGCACGGCGACGTCTCCTACGACGCGCAGGTCGGCGAGTTCGTCAAGCGGTGGCTGGCCGATCTGGGCATCCGCGTCGACTTGCAGCCGGTGTCGGACAACCAGCTCGACGAGCGCACCACCGGCGGCGATTTCGACCTGGCGATCAGCGGGTGGTCGGCCAACCCCGATCCGGACACCGTGCTGCGGTTGCAGACCTGCGCGGCGCGGCCGACCCCGAGCGGTGGCGGGCTGCCCGACTCGTTCCTGTGCGACAAGCAGTACGACGACCTCTACGCCGCGCAGCTCGCCGAGTTCGACCCGAAGGCCCGTGCCGACCTGGTCAAGCGGGCGCAGCAGCGGTTCTACGACCAGGCCACCGGGTTGGTGCTGTTCTACCAGAACTCGCTGGAGGCCTACCGCACCGACCGGTTCAGCGGTTTCACCCTGCAGCCCGCCCGCGGCGGGGTGATCACCGCCCAGCAGGGTTACTGGGGCTACTACGGGGCGCAGCCGACCCGGGAGGCGCTGAGCGGGCCCACGAGCACCGACTACACCACCGTCGCGTGGGTCATCGGTGGCGTGGTGGTGCTGGTCGGTGTTGTGGTGGCAGGCGTGGCCGTCCGGCGGCGGGCGACCGCCGACCTCAGGGAGTGAGCCGTGTCCGACACGACGGTGACCGCACCCGGACCGCAGGTGTCCGAACAGGACGGTCGGCGCCCGCGCGGCCTGGGGCGCTACCTCGCGGGCAAGCTGGGTGGCGGTGTGGTGAGCCTGTTCGGCGTGGCGGTGCTCGGGTTCTTCCTGTTCCGCGTGCTGCCCGGTGATCCGGCCAGGGCGATGACCCGCGGCGCGCCGGTCAGCCCCGAGCAGCTGGCCGCGCTGCGCGCGCGGCTCGGGCTGGACCAGCCGCTGTGGAAGCAGTTCCTCGACTTCCTCGGTGCCCTGGTGCGGGGCGACTTCGGCACCTCCTACACCTACAGCCGTCCGGTGACCGACCTGGTCGCCGAGCGGATCGGTCCGACGCTGCTGCTGGTCGGGACCGCGACCGTGCTCGCGATGGTGCTCGGGATGTGGAGCGGGGCGCGGGCGGCGTGGCGGCACGGCGGTGCCTTCGACAAGGCGTCCACATCGGTCGCGCTGACGCTGTGGTCGGTGCCGACGTTCTGGCTCGGGCTCATCGCGCTGATGGTGTTCGGCGTCGGCGTGGGGCCGATCCCCGGGCTGTTCCCGGTCGGCGGGATCTCCTCGCCGGACGTCCCGCCGGGCGTGCTGCCGCACGTGCTGGACGTGGCGCACCACCTGGTGCTGCCCGCACTGACCATGGTCGCGGTGATCTACGCCGAGTACGTGATGGTGATGCGCTCGTCGCTGTTGGAGGAGATGGGTGCGGACTACCTGACCACCGCGCGGGCCAAGGGACTGCGCGAGGACCTGGTGCGGCGGCGGCACGCGGTGCCCAACGCGATGCTGCCGACCGTGACGCTGATCTTCATGCGGCTGGGCATGGTCGTGGCCGGGGCGATCACCGTGGAGACGGTGTTCTCCTGGCCGGGCCTGGGGCTGCTCACCTACGAGGCGTTGCGGGTGCCGGATCTGCCGCTGTTGCAGGGAACGTTCATCGTGCTGGCGGGGAGTGTGATCGTGATGAACGTGCTGGCCGACATGTGCTACCGGCTGCTCGACCCGCGGGTGCGTGCGTCGTGACGGCCACGGCCGGGCGGATCGCCTGGGAGCGGCGCAGGGCGACCGCGGGCGAGGCGTGGCGCGTCTTCCGCGCCGACCGCGGCGGCCTGGCCGGGCTCGCGCTGCTCGTCGTCATCGCGGTCCTCGCGCTGCTCGCCCCGGTGCTGACCGACTCGGCGGGGCTGGACGTCACGCGGGCCACCGGGCATCCGTTGGAGGCGCCGAACTCGGGATTCTGGCTGGGCACCGACGAATCCGGTCGGTCGGTGCTGCTGCTGACCTGGTGGGGAGCGCGGGTGTCGCTGGTGGTGGGGCTGTCCGCGGCCCTGCTGTCGGTGGTGATCGGGACCGTGGTGGGCGTGCTCGCCGCGCACTTCGGCGGGTGGACCGCCCGGCTGCTGATGCGCGTCACCGACTTCTTCCTGGTGCTGCCATCGCTGGTGCTCGCCATCGCACTGTCCACTGTGCTCTCCCGCGGGCTGGCGACGATCGTGCTGGCGATCGGCGTGACGGCGTGGCCCGCGACCGCCCGGCTGGTGCGCGCGCAGGCCCTGACCGTCGAGGCCCGGCCCTACATCGAGCGGGCCACCGCGCTGGGTGCCGGGCACCGGCACATCATCGGGCGGCACGTGCTGCCCGCCGTGCTGCCGCTGGTGTTCGCCAACACCACGTTGCAGGTCGGCAGCGCGATCATCGCCGAGTCCACGCTGTCGTTCCTCGGCCTCGGTGACCCGAGCCGGGTGTCGTGGGGCGCCATGCTCAAGTCCGCGATGGACACCGGTGCGGTCACCGGTGGCGCCTGGTGGTACCTGCTGCCGCCCGGGCTGGGGATCGTGCTCGTCGTGCTCGGTTTCACGCTGTGCGGGCGGGCGTTGGAAGCGGTGTTCAATCCGAGGCTCCGGGGGCGGCGGTGAGTCCGATCCTGCAACTCCGCGACGTGTCGATCACCTATCCCGGCACCGCCGAACCGGCGGTGCGCGAGGTGGACCTGAGCCTGTCCGAGGGCGAAACCCTCGGGCTGGCGGGCGAATCCGGCTGCGGCAAGACCAGCCTGGCGATGTCGGTGCTGCGGCTGCTGCCGCGCGCCGCCCGCGTCGACGGCGAGATCCTGCTCGACGGGCAGGACGTGCGGCGGATGACGTTCGGGCAGCTGCGCGCGGCCCGGTGGGCGAGCGCGTCGGTGGTGTTCCAGGGCGCGATGCACGCGCTGAACCCGGTGCGCAGCATCGGCGCGCAGATCGCCGAGCCGATCAAGCTGCACGCGGGCGCGCGCGGCGATCTGCGGGAGCGGGTCGCCGAGCTGCTCGAACAGGTCGAGCTGCCCGCGTCCCGCGCCGACGCCTACCCGCACGAGCTCTCCGGCGGGCAGAAGCAGCGGGTCATGATCGCGATGGCGCTGGCGTGCGAGCCGCGGCTGGTGATCGCCGACGAACCCACCACCGCGCTCGACGTGGTGGTGCAGTCCCAGATCCTGCGGCTGATGGGCCGGTTGGTCGCCGAGCGGGGCATCGCGCTGCTGATGATCAGCCACGACCTGTCGGTGCTGTCGGCCAGCTGCGCGCGGTTGGCGGTGATGCGCGAGGGGCGGATCGTCGAGAGCGGGCCGGCGCGGCAGGTGATGACCGAACCCCGGCACGAGCACAGCCGGGCGTTGGCGAGCGCCTTCCCGACCGTGGGCGACCCCCGGTTCCGCTACGTCGAGCAGTCCGCGCCCGGGCGTCCGCTGCTGGAGGCCGAGGACGTGTCGGTGGACTTCGCCGGGCGGGGGCGGACGGTGCACGCGGTGCGCGGGGTCGACCTCCAGGTCGCGGAGAACGAGATCGTCGCGCTGGTCGGCCAGTCCGGGTCCGGCAAGACGACGCTCGCGCGGACCCTGCTCGGCCTGCAACGACCCACCTCCGGGGTGGTGCGCTACGACGGAGTTCCGCTGCCCACCGGCAGCGCCGGGTTGCGCGACTACCGGCGGCAGGTGCAGCTCGTGCTCCAGGACCCGACCGGGGCGCTCAACCCGCGCCACACCGCGTACGAGGCGGTGGCCGAGGGGTTGCGGATCCACGGCCTGGCCGACGACGAACGGGGACGCGTCGCCGCCGCGCTGGAGGCAGCCGAGCTGCGCCCGGCGGAGAAGTACTTCGCGCGCCTGCCGCACGAACTCTCCGGTGGCCAGCGGCAGCGCGTGGTGATCGCCGGGGCCATGGTGCTCGAACCGCGCGTGCTGGTCGCCGACGAGCCGGTGGCCTCGCTGGACGCCACGGTGCGCGGCGAGATCCTGTCCCTGCTGCTGCGGCTGCGCGTCGCGCGCGGACTGTCCACTTTGGTCATCACGCACGATCTGGGGCTGGCGTGGAACATCGCCGACCGGGTCGCGGTGATGTACCGGGGCGAGATCGTGGAACTCGGTGACGTCGAACAGGTCCTGCTCGACCCGCAGCACGACTACACCCGGACGCTGCTGGCGGCCGTGCCCTCCATCGAGCGCCGGGTGGTGTAGCCGCGGTCAGTCCAGGCTGTCCACCACGGCCGGCTTGCCCGGCCGGTCCGCGCGGACGACGTGGTCGGCGACCCGCTCCGGGCCGACCTCGGCGGCGTAGCGGTCGTAGGCGGGCAGCGTCCAGCGGTCCTCGTCCGGGGTCAGGCGGCGCAGCGCGGCGCCCGGGAGCCACAGGTGGACCGCCAGGTCGAAGGGGAGGCCGGCGCCCAGCAGCAGCGGACCGTCCACAATGGCCACTCCGCGTTCCGGGAGGCGGACCCGCGGCAGGCGCGGGGAGCGGTCCGCGGCGGCGTCCCACAGCGCGGGCAGCACCTCGCCGCTGCCGCCGGCCGCCAACGGGTCCAGCACCTCGCGGCGCAGCCCGTCGAAGTCGAACCACTCCCGGTAGAACGAGTCCGGGTCCCGGCGGCCGTGTTCCAGCCGCAGCGAAGCGGGGCGCAGGTAGTCCGCCGTCCGCACCCGGACCGCCTCCCGGCCGCGCAGCCGCAGCGGTTCCACGAGCCCGTCGGCGAAACCGCCGGTGTCCGCCGCCGGTGCGCCGTCGACCGCCACCCGCACCCACCGGCCCGCGACCGCGTCGATGCGCTCCGCCACTTCCCCGAGCAGTCGTTCCGGCGTGACGGGGCGAACCCGCATGTGTCCTCCTCCAGGCTCACCCGCCCAGGAACGCGCGCAGGTGGTCCAGCACCTCCTCGGGGCGCTCCTCGGGCAGGAAGTGTCCGCAGTCGGCGATCTCCGCGCCGGTGACGTCCTCGGCGTAGGAGCGCCAGATGTCCAGCACGGGCAGCCGGGCGGGCAGGCCCGCCGAACCCCACAGTGCCAGCACCGGCATGGTCAGCTTGCGCCCGGCGTCGGCGTCCGCGTCGTCGTGCTCGGCGTCGACCGGGGCCGCGCGGTAGTCGTCGAAGCCCGCGCGCAGCGCGCCGGGGGCGGAGAAGGCGCGCACGTACTCGTCGACCGCGGCGGCGTCCAGGCCGTGCCGGTTGACCGTCCAGTGCTCGAAGAAGTAGCCGAGGTAGCCCGCGACGTCCGCGCCCGCCAGGCGTTCCGGCAGGTCGGGTTGCAGGTGGAACGTCCAGTGCCAGTAGGCGGTGGCGGTCGTGGTGTCCCAGCGCCGCCACATCTCCCGGGTGGGCACGATGTCGAGCAGCGCCAGCCGGTCGATCTGGCTCGGCCGGTCGAGTCCCCAGCGGTGCGCCACCCGCGCGCCCCGGTCGTGCCCGACGACGGTGACCGAGTCGAACCCGAGGTGGTCGACCAGGGCCGCCACGTCGGCGGCCATCGTGCGCTTGTCGTAGCCGCCGGTGGGTCGGTCGGTGTTGCCGTACCCGCGCATGTCCGGCGCGATCACGGTGTGCGTGCGCGCGAGCTCCGGCAGCACCTTCCGCCAGCACGCCGACGTCTGCGGCCAGCCGTGCAACAGCACGAGCCCGGGGCCGTCCCCGGCTCGCCGGTAGTGGAATCGGAGTCCGTTGACGACGGCGACCTCGGTGTCCGGCATTCGCCCTCCTCTAACCATCTGAGACGGTTAGGATGGTAGTCGTGGCGGAGCAGCGCGGCGACTGGGTGTGGGACGGCGGCCGGCCCTGCCTGGACCTGGTCAACACGGTCCGCGACCGGTGGTGCGGCGGCCGCGAGCTGCTGTCGGGACCGGCCGAGCTGGCCGCGTGGCTGCGCGCGGTCGGGCTGCTCGACACCGCGAACCCGACCCCGGCGCAGGTCGGCGCCGCGCGGCGGCTGCGCGAGGCGGTCGACCGGGCCGCGCGCGCCCGGGCGCACGGACGGGCGGTCGCCGCCGACGACGTCCGGCGGATCAACCGGGTGGCGTGCTGGGTGCACCGCGCTCCGCCGCAGCTGCGCGCGCGCCCGGACGGGTCGGTGGTGCGCTGGTCGCCGCCTCCCGCCGATCCCGTGCGGGCGGCGCTGGGCGCTCTGGCCGCGGACGCGGTCGATCTGCTGGTCGCCGAGCCGTTTCCGCGCGTGGCCGTGTGCTCCTCCCCGCGGTGCGGCATCCGGTTCCTCGACGCCTCCCCGGCGGCCAACCGGCGGTGGTGCTCGATGGCGCGCTGCGGGAACCGCAGCAAGGCGCGGCAGCACTACGCCCGGAGCAAGGACCGCTGACCCGGTTCCGGGGCCTGGGGGAGGGTTCGGAGGTGCGCTGCGCGGCGGTGCCGGTTGCGGGACCGCTCACCGACGGAGAAAGCGGCTCCCGCCGCTGGTGGCAGCGGCCCTAGCGCAGCGCCGGTCGTGACACGGTCAGGGTTCCGGCGTCGGCGTCGAGTTCGGCGGCGACGCCGAGGGGAACGGTGCGCTGTGCCTCGCAGTGGCCGAAACCGAGTTCCCACAGGACCGGGATGCCCAGGTCGCCGAGGCGGTCGTGCAACGCGGCGCGGACGGCCTCGGGCGGGCCGCAGTCCGTCCAGGACCCCAGGGCGACGCCGGCCGCGCGGTCGAACCACCCGGCGCGTCGCAGCTGCGTGACGAACTGGTCGAGGCGGTAGGGCTTTTCGGTGACGTCCTCCAGCAGCGCGATGCCCTGCTGCGGGGGTTCCGGGGCGTCGCGGGCGGACAGCGAGGCCACCACGATGCTCAGGTTGCCGCCGTAGGTGACGCCCCGGGCGCGCCCCGGCACCAGGGCGTCCGCCGCGGGAGCGCTCAGGACCGCGACCGATTCCGGTTCGAACAGGGTGCGCCGCAGGTGTTCCCGGGCGGCGGGGTCGCGGACGAACGCCTCGGTGCCGGGCATCGGGGCGAACAGGGTCGCGACGTCCAGCCGCGCGGTGAACGCGTCGTGCAGGGCGGTGATGTCGCTGGAACCCGCGAACACCTTGGGCCGCGCGGCGGCCATCCGGGTCCAGTCCAGGTGGTCGAGCACGCGGAGGCTGCCGTAGCCGCCGCGAGCGCACAGCACCGCCGCGACGTCCGGGTCGCACCACGCCCGTTGCAGGTCGGCGGCGCGGTCGGCGTCGGCGCCCGCGAGGTACTCCAGCCGCGGGTGGCGTTGCCGCACGTGTTCGCCGACTTCGACCCGCAGGCCCCAGGAACGCAGCTGGTCGACCCCGGCGTCGAGGAGGTCCTCGGGGACCGGGCCGGCCGGGGCGACCACGGCCACGGCGTCGCCGGGGCGCAGCCGGTGCGGGCGACGGCATTCGCGCATGGGACCTCCCGGGGTGATCTCGACCCCGGCGAGACTATCGACGCCGTGATCTGTTCGCGATGGGCGAACAGATCCGGGATCGGTCGCGGGCGACAATCACCGAGCGCACCGGCGTGCGGAGGGGTCCGGTTCGCGTTGGTGATGAACGAAACGGGGGCCAGCCGCGCACGGCGAGACCCAGGTGGCCTAGTGTCGAGGGTGTCATGGCTCGTGTCATCCACGTCTTCCGCCAGCCCGACCGGTTCGTCGCAGGGACCGTCGGGGAGCCCGGCGAACGCACGTTCTACCTCCAGGCGACCGAGGACGTCCGGACGGTGAGCGTCCAGTTGGAGAAGCAACAGGTGTCGGTGCTCGCCGAACGCATCGGGGCGCTGCTGGAGGAGGTGCAGCGCCGGTTCAACACCGAGCTGCCCGCCGAACCGCCCGAGGAGCTCGTCGACACCGACCCGTTGGACGTCCCGGTCGAGGAGGAGTTCCGGGTCGGCACGATGGGACTGGGCTGGGACGCCGAAACCGAGGCGGTGGTGGTCGAACTCCTGGCCGTGACCGAGGAGGAGATCGACGAGTCCGTCGTGCTCGACGACACCGAGGAAGGCCCCGACGCGCTGCGCGTGTTCCTCACCCCGGCGCACGCGCGGGCCTTCGCGGAGCGGGCCGAGCGCGTCATCAACGCCGGCCGCAAGCCGTGCCCGCTGTGCGCCGAACCGCTCGACCCGGCCGGGCACATCTGCCCGCGCCAGAACGGCTACCGCCGCTCGGAAGAGGTCTAGCCGGCCGTGCTCGCCGGGGACAGCGCCAGCGAGTTACTCCGCCACGGGCGGCTCGACGTGCAGGGCCGCCTCGTGGAGGCGTCCAACGCCACGCTGTTCTGCGCCATCGAGGTCGACGGCATGTCGGCCGAGTGCGTGTACAAGCCGGTGCGCGGGGAGCGCCCGCTGTGGGACTTCCCGGACGGCACGCTCGCGGGCCGCGAGGTGGCCTCCTACCTGGTCTCCGAAGCCCTGGGCTGGGGCCTGATCCCGCCGACGCTGCTGCGCGACGGTCCGTTCGGACCCGGCATGGTGCAGCTGTGGGTGGACACCGACGGCGACTCCGAGCTGGTGGACGTGGTGCCGCCGGACGAGGTCCCGGACGGCTGGTTGCCCGTGCTGCGCGCGCACGACCAGCGCGGCGACGCCGTGGTGCTCGCGCACGCCGACCACGAGCAGCTGCGGCGGCTCGCCGTGCTCGACGTCGTCATCAACAACGCCGACCGCAAGGGCGGGCACATCCTGCACGCGCCCGACGGGCGGGTGCTCGGCGTCGACCACGGGGTCAGCCTGAACACCGACGACAAGCTGCGCACCGTGCTGTGGGGCTGGATCGGCGACCGACTGCCGGACGAGGCCGTCGACCGGGTCAGCGAACTGCGGGCGCTGCTGGAGGGGCCGCTGGCCGCCGAGCTGGCCGAGCACATCACGCCCAAGGAGGTCCAGGCGATCAGCGCGCGCATCGACCGGCTGCTGGACGAGGGCGTGTTCCCGGAACCCTCGGGCGAGTGGCCCGCGATCCCGTGGCCCGCGTTCTGACGACTCGCGGTGCCGGGTGGTGGCGAGATCGCTCCCGGGTGCTGCCGCGTCCCCCGATCCTCGTGAGAAGTTGGGGGCCGTCCGGCCGGACCCGGGGCGCGCGAGGCAGGCTGGTGGGGTGCGAACCCTGTTGCGCAAGCGGATGATCCGGACGTCCTACGCGGACCGGTTGCAGGCTCCGCTGCCGACGTTCCGCGACGTCATGCGGCTGATGTGGACCGGCGGGATGCGGACCCGCACCGAGGACGCCGACCGGATCCCGGTGGTCCGGCGCGGTCTGGCTCCGGTGTCCGCTCGCGACACCGCGCTCACCTGGGTCGGGCACGCGACGTTCGTGGTGCGCATCGGCGGCGCCACGGTGCTCACCGATCCGGTGTGGTCGGCTCGGGTGCCCGGGGTGCCGCGGCGGTTGACGCCGCCCGGTGTGTCCTTCGGCGAGCTGCCCGGCGTCGACGCGGTGGTGATCAGCCACAACCACTACGACCACCTCGACGCGCCGACCGTGCTGCGGCTGCCGCGCGGCACGCCGGTGCTGGTCCCCGCCGGGCTCGGCCGGTGGTTCCGGCGGCGCGGGTTCACCGCCGTCGTCGAGCTGGACTGGTGGGAGTCGGCCGAGGTCGCCGGGCTGACGTTCGACTTCGCGCCCGCGCAGCACTGGAGCCGCCGGGGGCCGCGGGACACCTGCCGGAGCCTGTGGGGCAGCTGGGTCATCACCGGGCCGGACCGGCGGGTCTACCACGCCGGGGACTCCGGCTACGGCCCGCACTTCGCCGAGATCGGGCACCGCTACCCGGGCATCGACGTGGCGATGGTGCCGATCGGTGCGTACGCGCCGCGGTGGTTCATGAAGTCGGTGCACATGGATCCCGAGGAGGCGGTCCGGGCGGTCGGCGACCTCGGCGCGGCCCGCGCCGCGACCATGCACTGGGGGACGTTCGCGTTGACGCAGGAGCCGGTGACCGAACCGCTGGCGCGGGTCCGCAAGGCGTGGCGGGAGGCCGGTCGAGACCCCGACGACCTGTGGGACCTGGCCGTCGGCGAAACCCGCGTCGCGGCATGAGCGGGCCGATGGACCTGCGCCGCGACCCGGTCCCGCTGCGCGGGCGCGTGGCACTGGTGACCGGGGTGAGCCGTCGCCGCGGCATCGGGTACGCGATCGCGCGGCGGCTCGCCGCCTACGGGGCTTCGGTGTTCCTGCACCACTTCGCCGAGCACGACGCGGAACGGCCGTGGGGCGCCGACGACCTCGACGCGGTGGTGTCCGGGGTCGCCGAACAGCTGGTGTCCGGCGCGCGGGTGGCCCACATCGACGGGGATCTGACCGCCGACGGCGCGCCGGAACGCCTGGTGGACGCCGCCACGGGCGAGCTGGGCCACGTCGACGTGCTGGTCTGCAACCACGCCAGCAGCGGGCCGGACGGCGCGCTCGGGGAGCTCGACACCGCGGTGCTCGACGCGCACTGGGCGGTCAACGCGCGGTCGTCGATCCTGCTCGCGCAGGCTTTCGCCGCCCGGCACGACGGGCGGCCCGGGGGGCGCGTGGTGTTCCTGACCTCGGGGCAGGGGCTCGGGCCGATGCCGGGCGAGATCGCCTACGCGGCGTCGAAGGGCGCGCTGGCCGAGATCACCACCACGCTCGCCGACCAGCTCGCGCACGCGGGGATCACGCTCAACACCGTCAACCCCGGCCCGGTCGACACCGGCTACCTCGACGAGACCACCTGGGAGCACGTCGCGCCGATGTTCCCCTTCGGCCGGTACGGCGAACCCGACGACCCCGCGCGGCTGATCGCCTGGCTGGCCACCGACGAGGCCCGCTGGGTGACCGGTCAGGTGATCCACACCGAGGGTGGCTTCGGTCGCTGGCGCCCCCGGGCCTGAGCTTGTCTTCGAACCGGCTCTCGGAGCCGAGACGGCCGGTGAGTGCCTGTCTTCGGACTCGTTTCGGGTGGCGCACAACGAGTTCGAAGTCAGCGCGCGGTCACACCAGCGCTTGGTAGACGAGCTGGTGGAGCTGGGGGCGCAGCGGGTGGGTGCTGGAGGGCATCAGCTGCGTGAGGAAGACGACCGTGAGGTCCTCGACCGGGTCGACCCAGAACGCCGTGCTGGCCAGCCCGCCCCAGGAGAACTCGCCGGGAGAGCAGATCACCTTGGCCGCCACCGGGTCGTCCACCACCGCGAAGCCCAGGCCGAAGCCCTTGCCCGCGTTCGCCGCCTCGGAGAACGCGCCGAGCGCCAGGGTCTGCAGGTCGGCCCCGCCGGGCAGGTGGTTGCGGGTCATGTACTTCACCGTGCGGTCGCCGAGCAGGCGTTGCCCGTCGAGTTCGCCGCCGCGCAGCAGCATCTGCGTGAAGCGGTGGTAGTCGTGGGCGCTGGAGATCAGCCCGCCGCCGCCGGACGGGGCCTTCGGCGGCTCGAACGCCGCCTCGTGCAGCGCCGCGTGCCGCGGGTGCGGTGCCGCCCGGCCCGCCGCGTCCGCGACGTAGAGCGTGGCGAGGCGGTCGGCGTCGGCGCGGTCGATGCTGAAACCGGTGTCGCGCATGCCGAGCGGTTCGAACAG
This sequence comes from Saccharopolyspora rosea, assembly GCF_025643595.1. Taxonomy (GTDB): domain Bacteria; phylum Actinomycetota; class Actinomycetes; order Mycobacteriales; family Pseudonocardiaceae; genus Saccharopolyspora; species Saccharopolyspora rosea. The sequence continues at coordinate 4,707,632 of NZ_CP102826.1, read as the reverse complement.
GCGGGTGCGGAAGAACTCGTCGAGCGGCAGCCCGGAGGCGATCTCCACGATCCGGCCGAGCACGTCGGTGGCGACCGAGTAGTTCCACGCCCGGCCCGGGTCGAACAGCAGCGGCATGTCCGCCCAGGCGTCGCAGCAGCCCTGCAGGTCCAGGTTGTCGGCCATGCCGTGCTCGAAGCCGGCGTGCCGGTAGAGCTCGTCGACCGGGTTGAGGTGGTTGAACGCGTAGGTCAGCCCGGAGGTGTGCGTGAGCAGGTGCCAGATGCGCATCTCCTCGACCGCCGGGCGGGTCTGCGGCTGCCGCGCCGGTCCGCCGGTGTAGACGCGCAGGTCGGCGAAGGACGGGATGAAGTTGCTGACCGGGTCGGTGAGCTCGAACGCGCCCTCCTCGTGCAGCATCATGATCGCCACCGAGGTGATCGGCTTGGTCATCGAGTAGATCCGGAACAGCGTGTCGGTGCGCACCGCGGCCCCCGAGGCGATGTCGCGCATGCCGCACGTGGACAGGTGCGCGATCTTGCCGTTGCGGGACACCAGCACCGCCCAGCCCGGCAGCTTCCCGGCCGTCACGTACTGCGCGAAGTGCCGGTCGATGCGCTGCAACCGGGACGGGTCCAGGCCGACCTCGCCGGGCTCCACCTCGATCTCCAACGGGCTCACGCGTCGCCTCCCGTGGTCCTGGTCCGCCGCAGGCGGACGTGTACAACCTCGACGCCTTTCTACTCCCCGGAACCCGGTGTGAATACCTTTCGGACGAGGGGGGCGTGCGTCGCCGCGCACCGGTAGCGTCGGAGGGGTGACGACGATCCCGACCCCACCACCCGGTCTGCCCCGCACCGCGGGGGAGCTGCGGGCCAGCGGCCACCTGCCGCGCAGCGTCAAGGCCGAGGTGCGCGCCAACCTGCTGACCGCGCTGCGCTGCGGGCAGTCCCTGTGGCCCGGCATCGTCGGCTTCGACCGGACGGTGCTGCCGCAGCTGGAGCGCGCCCTGATCGCCGGGCACGACGTGGTGCTGCTCGGCGAGCGCGGGCAGGGCAAGACCCGGCTGCTGCGCGGGCTGACCGAACTGCTCGACGAGTGGACCCCGGTGATCGAGGGCTCCGAGCTGGGCGAACACCCGCTCCAGCCGATCACCCCGGCATCGCGGCGGCGGGCCGCCGAACTCGGCGACGACCTGCCGGTGGCCTGGCGGCACCGCGACGAGCGCTACGTGGAGAAGCTGGCCACCCCGGACACCTCGGTCGGCGACCTGGTCGGCGACGTCGACCCGGTCAAGGTCGCCGAGGGCCGGTCGCTGGGCGACCCGGAAACCATCCACTTCGGACTCGTGCCGCGCGCGCACCGCGGCATCGTCACCGTCAACGAGCTGCCGGACCTGGCCGAACGCATCCAGGTCGCGCTGCTGAACGTGATGGAGGAGCGCGACATCCAGATCCGCGGGTACAGCCTGCGGCTGCCGCTGGACGTGCTGCTGGTCGCCACCGCGAACCCGGAGGACTACACCAACCGCGGCCGGATCATCACCCCGCTCAAGGACCGCTTCGGCGCCGAGATCCGCACCCACTACCCGCCGGACGTCGAGGACGAGATCTCGCTGGTGCGCCAGGAGGCCGAGCTGCCCGCCGAGGTCGGCGACCACCTGTTGGAGGTCATCGCGCGGTTCGTCGGCCACCTGCGGGACTCCAGCGCCGTGGACCAGCGCTCCGGGGTCTCCGCCCGGTTCGCCATCGCCGCCGCCGAGACCGTGTCGGCCGCCGCGCTGCACCGGGCCGCGGTGACCGGCGAGGACCCGGCGGTCGCGCGGCCGGTGGACCTGGAGGCGGTGCCCGCGGTGCTGCGCGGCAAGGTCGAGTTCGAGGCGGGCGAGGAGGGCCGCGAGGACGAGCTGCTGGGCTACCTGCTGCGCCGCTCGGTCGCCGACACCGCGCGCGGCCTGTTCGCCGGGCTGGACCTGCGGTCGCTGGCCGAGGCCGTCGCCGACGGGCACCCGGTCGCCACCGGCGAGCGGATCTCCGGCGGTGATGTGCTCACCGCGCTGCCGGAACTGCCCGTGCTGCACCAGGTCGCCGAACGGCTGGACGTGCGGCCCGGCGATCCGCCCGGCCGCATCGCCAGCGCGGTGGAGCTGGCCCTTGAGTCGTTGTACCTGGCCAAGAAACTGGCCAAGGACACCGAGGACGACAGGTCGGTGTACGGCTGATGAGCAGGCGGTTCCGGTACGGGGCGTGGCACGGCGGTTCCGACCCGCTGGAACCGCCGGTGGACCTGCGCGCGGCCCTGGACCAGATCGGCCGCGACGTCATGGAGGGCGCCTCGCCGCGTTCGGCGCTGGAGGAGCTGCTGCGCACCGGCACCGATGAGACGGCCGGGCTCGACGAGCTGACCCGCCGGTTGTGGCAGCGCCGGTCCGAACTCCAGCGGCGGCACCGGTTGGACGGCACGGTCTCCGAGGTCCGGCGGATGCTGGACCGCGCCCTGGAGCAGGAGCGGCTGGCGCTGGCCGCTGATCCGGGGGAGGACGCGCGGTTCCGCGAGCTGCAGCTGGACGCGCTGCCGCCGGACGTCGCCGGTCAGGTCTCGGAGCTGTCCGAGTACGACTGGCGTTCCTCCGACGCCCGGGAGATCTTCGACGAGATCCGGGACCTGCTCGGCCGGGAGTTCCTCGACCAGCGGTTCCAGGGCATGAAGGACGCCCTGCAGCAGACCACCTCCGAGGACGTCGAGCGGGTCCGGCGGATGCTGGACGACCTGTCCGACCTGCTGGCCGCGCACGCGCGCGGGGACGCCGACGTGCCGGAGCGGTTCGAGCGGTTCATGGCCGAGCACGGCGAGTTCTTCCCGGAGAACCCGCGCGACGTCGACGAACTCGTCGACGCCCTGGCCGCGCGGTCGGCCGCGGCGCAACGGCTGCTGAACTCGATGAGCGAGCAGCAGCGCTCGGAGCTGATGTCGTTGGCGCAGCAGGCTTTCGGCGACCCGCGGATCGGGCAGGCGTTGCAGCGCTTGGACCAGCAGTTGCGGTCGCTGCGGCCCGGCGAGGACTGGTCCGGACGGGCCCGGTTCCGCGGTGACCAACCGATGGGCCTGGGCGAGGCGACCGCGGCGATGGCCGAACTCGGCGAGCTGGACCAGCTGGCCGAGCAGCTCTCGCAGTCCTACCCGGGCGCGAGCCTGGAGGACATCGACCTGGAGGCGCTGGAGCGCCGGCTCGGCCCGCAGGCCGTGGTCGACGCCCGGCGGCTCGCCGAGATCGAACGGCAGCTGCGGCAGCAGGGCCTGCTGGAGCGCGCGCCGGATGGCAGCCTGCGGCTGAGTCCGCGCGCGATGCGGCGGCTCGGCGAGACGGCGCTGCGCTCGGTGATCTCCCAGCTGCGGTCCCGGCGCGGCGAGCGCGACGCCGACCGCGCCGGCGCGGCGGGGGAGCTGACCGGCACCACGCGGCCGTGGAGCTTCGGCGACTCCGAACCGTGGGACGCCCCGCGCACGGTGCGCAACGCCGTGCTGCGCCGTGCCGGGGAGGGCCCCGGCTCGCCGCTGCTGGACATCGAGGACCTGGAGGTCGCCGAGACCGAGCAGCGTTCGCGCGCGGCGGTGGCCCTGTGCGTCGACACGTCGTGGTCGATGGTGCAGGACGGCCGGTGGGTCCCGATGAAGCGCACCGCCCTCGCCCTGCACCACCTGGTGGCGACCCGGTTCCGCTCCGACGCCCTGCAACTGGTGACCTTCGGGCGCTATGCGTCCACTGTGGACGTGGCGGAGCTCGCCGCGCTGGAGGGGACCTGGGAGCAGGGCACGAACCTGCACCACGCGCTGCTGCTGGCCGGGCGCCACGTCCGGCGCAACCCGGACGCGCAACCGGTCGTGCTGGTGGTCACCGACGGCGAGCCCACCGCGCACCTGGAACCGGACGGCGAGGCGGTCTTCCAGTACCCGCCCACCCCGCACACCCTGTCGGTCACGCTGTCCGAAGTGGACTCGCTGCACCGCCTCGGGGCGACGCTGAGCGTGTTCATGCTCGGCGACGACCCCCGGCTGGCGGCGTTCGTCGACATCGTCGCCCGCCGCGGCGGAGGCCGCGTCATCGCACCGACGGCCGACGGCCTCGGCGCCGCCGTCGTCGGCGACTACCTCCGGACCAAGCGGCGGCGGTGAGAGCCTGTCTTCGAACTCCTTTTGAGTGGCGGCGCCGGGAGCGGAACCTCAGCGGCCCGCCCGTCACCCGACCACCCCCACGGAGGCGCTGACGCGCCGCTGTGCCCATCGGAGAACCCGCGGAAGTGTCGGTGGAGTTCCTTAAGACCCTGATGTCGGAGATGTAGCCGGAGGACGCCGTGTCCGCGCCAGTCTGGAGAAAGTCGAGCTACAGCGCCAACAACGGCGTGTGCGTCGAGGTCGCGTTCTCGGATCCTGCTTGGCGGAAGTCCAGCCACAGCGCCAACAACGGTGAGTGCGTCGAGGTCGCCCTGGGCGAACGTGCCGTCGGCGCGAGGGATTCGAAGGACGTCGAGGGTGGCGAGCTGTGGTTCTCCCAGCGTCGTTGGGGGAACTTCGTCGGAGCCGTGAAGGCCGGGCGGTTCGACCTCGGGTCGTGAACGCGCCGGCGGCCGGTGGGTGCCTGCCCACCGGCCGCCGGATGTCGCGTCACTGGTGGAAGAAGGTGTTGACCACCGCCTGGTTCTGGTTGACCCAGTTCTGGGCAGCCATGTCCTCCTGGCCCTTCGGCGCGGAGTTGATGGCGTTCTCCAACGACGCCAGCTGCTGATCGTTCAGCTTGAACTTCTTGACCATGTCGGTGATCTCCGGGAAGTCGTTGCTGAAGTTCCCGCGGCCGATGGCGTGGATCTGCTCCGGCTTGCCCATCGCCCCCTTCGGGTCCTGCAGGTCCTTGATGGGATACCGGGCGTAGGCCCAGTGCGGGTGCCACAGCGTCACCACGATCGGCCGGTGCTCGTTGATCGCCTTCTCCAGCGAGGCCAGCATCGCCGTGGTGGAGGACGTCTGCAGCGTGAACTCGCCGTTGAGGCCGTACGCCGGCATCACCGAATCCTTGACGGTCCGGGTCTCACCGGCGCCCGGGTCGATACCCGTGATCACGTGGTTGAACTGGGCACCCCTGCCCGGGAGGTCCGAGATGGAGTTGACGTCGGTCAGGTACTTGGGCACCGCCAGGTTCAGCGTGGCCTGGTCGTACCAGACACCCAGGTCCTCCAGCTTGTTGCCGTACTGCTTCCAGTAGTCGGCGTGGGTCTGCGGCAGCCAGCCGTCCAGGAACAGGTCGACGTTGCCCTGGGCGAGACCGGCGTACATCGGACCGGCTTCCAGTTCCTGGAGGTTGACGTGGTAGCCCTTCTTCTCCAACAGGACCTTGTAGAGGTGGGAGACCGCGATGTCCTCGTCCCAGGAGATGAAGCCGATGTTGATCGTCTTCGCCTGCTGCCCGGTCTGCGCCTGACGGCCACCGCAGCCGGCGAACACCAGCACCAGCGCCGCGAACGCGGCGAGCAGCGCGACCAGTCTTCGTGATCGGGTTCCGAATACCATTACCGACCTCACTTTCTCGTGCCACAACCGGCCGCTTCGGCCTTCACCCGGTTTTCGCGGCCTTGCGCTCCGCCCGTGCGACCGGCGAACGGTCCGTCAGCACAGCGGTGATGCGGTCCACGTAGACGGCGAGGATCACCACCGACAGGCCCGCCTCGAAGCCGAGGTTGAGCTGGACGCGGGTCACCGCCTGGTAGATGTCGGTGCCCAGCCCGGGAGCGCCGACCATGCCCGCGATGACCACCATCGACAGCGACAGCATGATCACCTGGTTGATCCCGGCCATGATCGACGGCATCGCCAGCGGCAGCTGGATTCCGGTGAGGATCTGCCGTTGCGGAGCGCCGAACGCCTCGCCCGCTTCGACCACCTCCTTGTCGACCTGTCGGATGCCGAGTTCGGTGAGGCGGACGCCCGGCGGCAGCGCGAAGATCACGGTCGCCACCACGCCCGGGACGGTGCCGATGTTGAAGAAGAAGATGACCGGGATCAGGTAGACGAACGCCGGCATCGTCTGCATCAGGTCCAGCACCGGTCGCACCGCCGCCGACACCGCGGGGCGGCGGGCCATCGAGATGCCCAGCGGAACACCGATGAGCACCGCCAGGACGCTGGCCACCAGCACCAGCGACAGGGTCTGCATCGTCTGGTTGAACTCCCGCATGCTCGCGATGAGCGCGAACCCGATCAGGCTGAACAACCCGAACTGCCAGCTGCGCAGCCACAGGGCCAGCGCGGCGAAGATCAGCACCATCGCCAGGTTCGGCAACCAGGTCAGCGCGTAGCTCAGGCCCGTCACCATCGAGTTCAGCACCAGGTAGATGACGTCGAACAGCGGGCCGACGTGGTCGTTGAGCCAGGTGACCACGGCCTGGAACCAGTTGCCCACCGGCACCCGCGGTAACTCGAACTGGGCGAGGTGCAGAACTGCCTCAGACATCGGACACACTCGCTTCCTTGACCGCGGCCGGAGCTCCCACCGACTCGGCGTGGGGCTCCCGGCTCAGCGCTTCGAACACCTTGCCCGGCGTGATGACGCCGACCAGCCGTTGCTCGTCGTCGATCACCGGCAGCGGTACCGGATGCCTGCTCATCCGCGCGAACAGCGCGTTCATCGGCGTCGAACCGTCCACCGGGTCGTCCACGGCGACCACCGCCTCGCGCACCACGCTGTGACCGTCGCGCAGCGCCTGCTCGCAGTCCGCGGCGCTGAGCATGCCGAGCAGCCGCCGACCGCCGTCGGAGACGAACAGCCGGTCGGTGTCGTGCCGGTGCATCATCGACAGCGCCTCGTCCGGGCTGACGTCGGCCTTGAGCGCGGTGCATTCCTCGCAGATCGAGGCCGCGGTCAGCACCCGGCTGCGGTCGACGTCCTGCACGAACCGGGCCACGTAGTCGTCGGCCGGTTCGTTGAGGATCTGCTCGGACGTGCCGATCTGCACGATGCGCCCGGCGCGCATGACCGCGATGCGGTCGCCGAGGCGCATCGCCTCGTTGAGGTCGTGGGTGATGAAGATGATCGTCTTGCCCAGCCGGGCGTTGAGGCTGAGCAGCTGGTCCTGCATCTCTCGTTTGATCAGCGGGTCCAGCGCGCTGAACGCCTCGTCCATCAGCAGCACGTCGGTCTGCGCGGCCAACGCGCGGGCCAGGCCGACGCGTTGGCGCATGCCGCCGGACAGCTGCTGCGGATAGCGGTGTTCCCAGCCCTCCAGCCCGACCATGGCCAGCGCTTCCCGGGCGTGCTTGTCGATCTCGGCGCTGTCCATGCCCTTGATCCGCAACCCGTACCCGGCGTTGTCGAGCACGGAGCGGTGCGGGAGCAGCGCGAAGTGCTGGAAGACCATGCTCATCCGCTGCTGGCGAATGTCCCGCAGCGCCTTCGGCGGCATCCCCGTGATTTCCTCGTCGTCGACGTAGACGCGCCCGGCGGACGGGGTGAGCAGGCCGTTGATCATCCGGATCAGCGTCGACTTCCCGGAACCGGACAGCCCCATGACGACGAACGTCTCGCCCTCGGTGACCGTAAAAGACGCGTCGACGACCGCGGCGGTCCCTCCCGCCACGCGGATTTCCTCCTGGTCGGCTCCCTGCTCCAAGCGGCGGACCATCTCGGCCGGTTGCGGCCCGAAGACCTTGTAGAGCCGTTCCACACGTACCGATGTCAACGATCGCCTCCAGCTGTTCTGCCGCGGATTCGGTGTGCGACACCGGCGGCTGCGAGAATTGCCGGACACCGTGAGCGCGGATTCGCTGCGGTGAGAAATGTGATCCCTGGTCTCGATGTGGTCGGGGATACTACTGCGAACCGGTGCGATGTCCAGTCCGGCCACTGCGTCGCCGAGTTCTCGCTATGCGGTCTGGACCATTCCCTCCAATTCGTTGTGACCTGCGCAGACAGCGCGCTTTAGGGAAAGGATCCCACTGATCCGCGCTGGTTGCGATATGCCAAAATGTGATCATCCGGCGCGCGGATGAAAACGTTTTTGTCCTGTTGTCAAGACCTTGCTGTCCGCAGTGGACAGCGATGATCTTGTGCCGGAAAAGCGGACGAGATCGCGACCGCGAATTCGGGTCCTCAGGCCGCGAGGTCGGCCCACACGCGGGCGGGTCCGCGGTGGCGGAAGCTTCCGCTCCACCGCACCTCGCCCACCAGCGCGGTGCCGGGGTAACGGCGCAGCAGCGCGGCGACACCGGCCGCCAGCAACCGGTAGCTCAGCGCGGTGGCCGGGCAGACGTGCTCACCGCGCCCGAAGGCCAGGTGCGGATTGGGATTGCGGGTCAGGTCGAGCCGGTCCGCATCGGCGAACTGCCGCGGATCCCGGTTCGCCGCCGCCAGCGACGGCAACACGGTCTGCCCGGCCCGGATGCGGGTGCCCGCGACGTCGACATCGGTGCGCGCGAACCGCGGAGCCGCGAAGCCCTGGGGCGAGTCGTGGCGCAGCGCCTCGGCGACCGCGACCTGGCGGGCCTCGGGGCTGTCGCGCAGCGCCGCGCGGTGCTCGGCATCGGCGAGCAGCCGCAGCAGGACGACGCCGAGCGCGTCGACGGTCGGCTCGGTGGGGACGAACAGGACGTAGAACACCTGCGCGGCCAGCTCGTCGGCGCTGAGCCGTCCGCTGCGGTGGGCGTCCTGCAGTTCCGCCAGGAGTCCCTGCCCGCGTTCGGTGGCGGCGGTGGTGATGATCTCGGCCATCCGCCCGAGCGTGTCGCGGGCCCGCACCGGCTCCGCGTCGTCCAGGCGGCGGGGAGCGCCGATCGTCTCGTGCACCCACTGCCCGAACGCCTCGTGTGCGATACCGGGCAGCGGGAGGACGGCGCGCACCGCCGCGAGCGCCAGCGGGACGGCGAGTTCGGCGACGAGGTCCACCCGCCGGTCCGGATCCAGGCCGGCGACGACGCGGTCGGCCTCGGCCTCCACGGCGGCCACCGACCGGTGCAGCCCCGGCCCGCTGAGCGGGCTGGAGATCAGCCGCCGCAGGCGGGAGTGCTGTTCGGCGTCCACGGCCAGCAGGTGCTCGCGCAGCGAGGCGGGCAGGTCGAACCCCGTCCAGTCACCGGACGTGCCGTGCGAGGGGTTCACCGACAGGCGCGTGTCGTCGCGCAGCAGCTCGCGGACGTCGGCGTAGCGGGTCACCACCCACACCGGAGGTCCGTCCGGCGTCCGCACCCGGGCGACGGGGCTCTCCTCCCGCAGCGCGGCCAGGGCCGGGTGCGGGTCCGACAGGTCGTCCGAGAGGGTTCGATCGAGCACGGCGTCACCTTGATCGGGTCGGGAGTCGGGTCAGGACCGCGGGAACCAGCGGGTGCGGCAGCCGCCACGCCCGCCCGATCTCGCACAGCGCCCGCAGTTCCGGGGCGAGCTGGTGGTCGGGGTGGCCCGGCGGGGTGCGCCACAGCAGCGCGCCGTGGGCCGCCATGTCCGCGGTCCGCGCCGGATCCTCGGCGTCGTCGGGCTGGTACTCGCGGATCATCGCCGTGTCCCCGAAGACCCGGCCGTCGGCGTGCGCGCGCAGCCCGGCCGCGATCCTGGCGGCCTCGACCGCGGCGTGCCGTTCCGGCCCGTCCAACCCCATCCGGTCGGCCTCTTCCCGGGCGAGGCGGTCGACGTCCGGGTCCAGGTGGGGCCGCAGGGCGCGCAGCAGGTCGTTGATGGTGATCAACCGCCGGTACAGCGGGGTGACCGCCGGGGTGTTGCCGGCCAGCGCCGGCGCCACGGTGCGCAACGCGGCGTGCAGCGGCCGCAGGTCCCGGAGCGCGCGCAACCGCAGCGTCCAGCGCGGCACCAGCGGAACGGACCAGCCCACCGCCATCGTCATCGCGCCGAGCGTGGCCAGCCCGGGGGCCAGCGCGGTGGACACCCAGGTGAGGTCGGCGCCGAGCCAGGCGGCGGCGACCTGGGTCGCTTTTCCGAGCGCGTAGCCCAACGCGATGACGCAGCCGACCGCGACCACCGCCAGCCCGGCCCGCAGCCAGGGCAGCTGGCTCGCCCGGCCGACGCGCCGGGACACCCGCGCGATGCGCACCAGCGCCGTCGAGTACGCCGACCACCAGACCAGCTGGAAGCACACCGCGACCGGGTCCAGGGCGTAGCGGGCGTCGAAATCCAGCGGGTGGGGGGCGTCGTGCACGTCGGCGACGGCGAACAGCACCGCCATGGCGGCCACGGCCACCGCGGTCAGCACCAGCTGGCGGCGGCTGGCGGCCTGCGCGCGCGGCCGGGGCAGTTCCAGCGCGTTGTGGCACACCAGGCACCCGCCGAGGCAGACGGTGACGCTGCCGTAGACCACGAGCGTGGCCAGGTTGCCGACGCCGCTGAACCGGTCGATCGCCAGGTAGCTGACCGGGATGGCGCTGATGAATCCCACCGCCAGGGTCAGGTGCGCCACGGCCAGGCCGACCACCCGCACGTCGCCCGGGTCCCGCAGCACGGCGCGGAATTTGGCGGCCACCACGGCCAGCATGAGCGCACCGGCCAGGGCGTAGCCCAGCGTGTACAGCACCGGGCCCCCTACCCGAGCAGGTCCTGGAACCGCTGGAGCGTGGTGGCGACCTCGGCGGGCACGTCCTGCGCCTCCTCGGCCGCTCGCCAGGACGCCAGCCGGACGTGGCACAGCGCCGCCAGCATCTCCGCCTCGACCTCGTGCCCGCGCTCGCACGTGGTCCGGGTCAGCATCTGCGCCAGCACTTCCTCGGGCAGCGTCGGGAACAGCTCCCGCAGGGCGCCGAGCGCGTCCGGTTCGGCCTTGCCCACGTGGCCCCACACCAGGTGCATGAGCTCGTGCAGCCACACGTGCCACCGGTGGCTGGTGCGCAGCTGCGCGTCGGAGACGACGAGCACCGCCTCCGCGGTGGTGAGCACCAGGCCGCTCGGCGCGGCCGCGGGCAGCTCCACCACGCCGAAGAAGATCGGCTTGCCCAGCCGCGCCTCCAGCGCTTCCCGCAGGTGCTCGACCCGGAACTGCCGGGGCAGGCCGAGCTTGCGCAGGGTGCGCCCAGCTCGCCAGCGCAGCACCGGCCGCGTCCACAACGCGGCGTGGTTGACCGCCATAGATCCGGAGTCTGCCGTCCCCCAGCGCGTGATCCTCATCCGCCCTGCCGCTCGTCGCCGTCCGAGCGCGACCGGAAAGCTTCCAGGACCGCCTTGATCGCCCCCGCGACCTGGTCGCGGGCCTCCGGCGCCACGTCGGCGGTGAGCTGGCGCAGCGCCACCTCGTGGACACCCAACGAACCCATCATGGCCGCGCGGTCCAGATCGGTGCCCTGGGGGCCGGGCAGCAGCGCGCTGGGGGAGACGCCGAAGAACCGGGCCAGCAGCTCGACCTCGGTCAGCCGGGGCACCGCGCGGCCGGTGAGCAGTTTCCACACCTGGGTGTGGCTGATCGAGTGCTCGGTGTTGGCGCGGATCCAGTCCGCGGCCTGCGCGGGTGTGTACGGCCGACCGGTCCGCGGGTTCGTCTGGTCGAACAGCTCCCGCAACCGGACGCGGAACACGTCCGCGAGGCTTTCGTCGGCCACCCCAGGGTCGTTCATGTTCTTGAGCCTAGGCACGCCCGTCGCCGACGTCACCGCCCCCCACCCGCGCACTTCCACGGTTATTGAGATAACCGCGATCAGATTTTCACAAGTGTTGATGTACGGTGGTCACGCGAACGGGCGGGGCGGTGGCCGTTGGTAGTCGTCGGCATCCGTTCGGTCCTCCGGTGCTGGGACCCGGAGGAGGACGACAGGGGCCCGGTGCCTGGGGGTCCGGGCCCCTGACCAACGCGGCCGTCCGCCGCGAGCAGCCGCGTCCCACGATGTGACACGGGCGATGTCGGAGGTGGCGGCGCTCGGGCGCACATCACGATTAAGGTCAGGGGCATGCAACCCTGGTCGTCGGTTCCCGTGCCCGAGGTGCCCGGAACACCCCGCCCCCTGCGCCTGTTCGACACCGCCACCGGCGAGGTCCGGCCCACCGAACCCGGGCGCGTCGCCCGCATGTACGTCTGCGGCATCACGCCGTACGACGCGACGCACCTGGGACACGCGGCGACGTACCTGGCGTTCGACCTGGTGCACCGGATGTGGCTGGACAACGGCCACCAGGTGCACTACGTGCAGAACGTCACCGACATCGACGATCCGCTGCTGGAGCGCGCCGACCGCGACAACGAGGACTGGATCGTGCTCGGCATGCGGGAGACCGCGCTGTTCCGGGAGGACATGGAAGCGCTGCGGGTGCTGCCCCCCGCGGACTTCGTGGGCGCCGTGGAGACCATCCCGGAGATCGTCGAGGCGGTCGGCAAGCTGCTGTCGTCCGGTGCGGCCTACCGCATCGACGACGAGTACCCCGACGTCTACTTCCGCCACCAAGCCACCGGCCGCTTCGGGTACGAGTCGAACTACGACGAGGCCACCATGCGGAAGTTCTTCGCCGAACGCGGTGGGGACCCGCAGCGCCCCGGCAAGGAGCACCCGCTGGACGCGCTGCTGTGGCGGGCCGCGCGGGACGGCGAGCCGTCCTGGGACTCCGAGCTCGGGCCCGGCCGCCCCGGCTGGCACCTGGAGTGCTCGGTCATCGCGTTGAACCGGCTGGGGCTGGGCTTCGACGTGCAGGGCGGCGGCTCCGACCTGATCTTCCCGCACCACGAGTTCAGCGCTGCCCACGCCGAGTCGCTCACCGGCGAGTTCCCGTTCGCCCGGCACTACTGCCACGCCGGGATGATCGGGCTGGACGGCGAGAAGATGTCCAAGTCCAAGGGGAACCTGGTGTTCGTCTCGCGACTGCGCGGCGACCGGGTGGACCCGATGGCGATCCGGCTGGCGCTGCTGGACGGCCACTACCGCACCGACCGGTCCTGGACCGCCGACGTGCTCACCGCGGGCGCGGCCCGGCTGGCGCGCTGGCGGCAGGCCGTCGCGCTGCCCGCCGGGCCGGCGGCCGAACCGGTCGTCGACCGGATCCGCGACCGCCTCGCCGACGACCTCGACACCGAGCAGGCGTTGCGCGCCGTCGACGCGTGGGTCGACGAGGCGCTGGCCGGATCCGGCACCGACGCCGACGCGCCGCAGGCGGTCCGCGCCACCGTCGACGCCCTGCTGGGCGTCGAGCTGTGAGACCCGCACATCCGCCCGCCGCGCCGACCGGTCGCGGCGGGCGGATGCCCGTGGACGCAAACCGCCCTGCGGGATAACGGTTTTCGGCACAGGTGCATGGACTTCCGAGTCCGGCTCTGGTTTGATCGCGCGAGGCTTCGTCGGTAGTCGCGAGGGGGATTCGGTGACGCGCGTCCGGGAGATGCTGGAGCGGTCCCGGCGAATCCTGCTCGACGGGCGCCCGCGCCCCGGCGCTCCGCCGCAGCAGCGCTCGCGGATCGCCGGACTCGTCGGCAGGGACACCGAATCCGACGTGCTCGCCGCGATCTGCGCCGATCTGACCGCGCGGGACCTGCGGATGCTCGACGAACTCCTGAACCGGTTGGAGGAATTGCAGGCGGGCGAACAGGATCCGGACATCCTGGCCCAGCTGTACCGGATCGACCACCTGGCCACCCGGTTGCGGCGCAACGGCGAGAACCTGCGGGTGCTCGCCGGGCGCGACGCGGCACCCGCGCAGGACGCCGCGGTCGCGCTGGTCGACGTGATCCGCGCGGCGCTGTCGTCGATCGAGCAGTACCCGCGCGTCGAACTGGGCTCGATCACGCGGCTCGGCGTGGTGGGACTGGCCGCCGACGACATCGGTCGGCTGCTGGCGGAATTGCTCGACAACGCCACGGCGTTCTCGCCGGAGTCCACTGTGGTCACCGTCAGCGCGCACCTGACCGAGCGGGGCAGCGTGATGGTGCGGGTGGAGGACGGCGGGGACGGCATGGCGGCGGAACGGCTGTCCGCGCTCAACCAACGGCTCGCCGCCGCGCCCGCGCTGGACCGCTTCGCCGCGCGCCACACCGGTTTCGAGGTCGTCCGCAGACTGGCGGGCAAGCACGGCGTCCGGGTGTGGCTGGCGAGGCGGGCGCCGCGGGGTGTGACGGCCTCGGTGCTGCTGCCGCCCGCCTTGTTGCAGGAGGCGGCCGGCAGACCGGCGCGGACCACCGCCGGGCTGCCCCGGCGGGTCCCGCGCGACCCGGACGCCGCGATCCGGTGGCCCAGCGCCGATCCCGCCCGCACCACCGACGAACGCCGGGCGGGGCACCGGACCCTGCTGGCCGATCTCGACGACTTCGCCGCCGGGCAGCAGGCGGCCCGCGAACGACCGCAGGAGGAGCGGTGAACGACGACGACATCGGCGGCCGGCTGGACGAGTTCACCGCCAACGCACCCGGCGTCACGCACGCCCTGGTGCTCTCCTCGGACGGGCTGGTGCTGGGCACGTCCTCCGCGGTGGACGCCGATCAGGCCGAGCAGCTGGCGGCCATCGCCAGCGGACTGCTCAGCCTGGGCCACCACGGGGCCGAGCTGTTCGACAAGGGCCGCTGCGAGCAGGTCATCCTGCGGCTGAGCCGCGGGTACCTGCTGTTCGTGGACATCACCGAGCGGGCCGGGCTGGCCGTGCTCACCGGGCACGGCGCCGATCTGCGGACGGTCGCCTACGAGATGACCGCGTTCGCCGACCGGACAGCCGAGCGGATCGCGCCGCAGGCGCGCGACGAGCACCGCCGTCCGGCCTGAACCCCGGGGAGGTGGGGGTGAGCACACCGGAGGTGCCGCGCGGCAGCCGGGTCCGCGCCTACGCGCTCACCGGCGGCCGGACCGCGACCGGGGAGGGGTTGGACGCGGACGCGCTGGTCTCCACGCCCGGCTACGACTCCGGCGTCGCCGCCGAACTGCTGCCCGAACCCCGGGCGATCTACGAACGCGCCCGACGTCCGGTGACGCTGGCGTCGCTGGTGACCGAACTCGGCATCCCGATGGGGGTGCTGCGGGTGCTGGTCGGCGACCTCGCGACGGACGGGGTCCTGTTCGTCCACCCGCCGGACGCCGCCCAACGCCACGACCACGGCATCCTGCAACGCGTGCTGGACGGCCTGAACCGCCTGTCCCCCTGAGAGCCTGTCGTCGAACTCGTGCTGGGCGGCGGTGCCGGTGGCGGCGCTCAGGAGCGCCCGCCTTCGATCGGTCGGGGCGGGTTCGGCGGTCTTCCCGGAGCCCGCCGACCCGCGCGCGGGTGGTCAGCCGGGTCCCGGACCCGTGGGGCCCTTGCCGCCGGGGCCTCGGCGGCGCAGGTAGCGCTCGAACTCCGCGGCGATGGCGTCGCCGCTGGTCTCGGTCAGCTTGACCTCGGCGTCGCCGCGTTCCTCCAGCGCCCGGACGTAGTTGCGGACGTCCTCGTCCTCCTCGGCCATCTCGCTGACCGTCTGCTCCCACTCCTCGGCCTGCTCGGGCAGGTTGCCCAGCGGGACCTCCACGTCGAGCGCCTCCTCGACGCGGTGCAGCAGCGCCAGCGTGGCCTTCGGCGACGGCGGTTGCGAGACGTAGTGCGGCACCGCCGCCCAGAACGAGATCGCCGGGATGCCCGCCTGCACGCAGGCGTCCTGGAAGACGCCGACGATCCCGGTCGGCCCCTCGTAGCGGGATCGTTCCAGGCCGAACCGGGCGGCCGCGGCGGCGTCGTAGGCCGCCCCGGTCACCGGCACCGGGCGGGTGTGCGGAGCGTCGGCGAGCAGCGCACCGAGCGTGACCACGGTCTGCGCGCCGATGCTCTCGATCTGCTCGACGAGCTCGGTGCAGAACGCGCGCCACCGCATGTTCGGCTCGATGCCGTGCACCAGCACCACGTCGTGGTCGCCGGGTCCCCGGCAGACCGACAGGCGGGTGGTCGGCCAGGTCACCTTGCGCGTGATGCCGTCGACCAGCTTGACGGTCGGCCGCGACACCTGGAAGTCGTAGTAGGGATCCGGATCGATCTCGCTGAGCGGCGTGGCGTCCCAGATGAGCTGGAGGTGCTCGATCGCGGAGCTGGCGGCGTCTCCCGCGTCGTTCCAACCCTCGAACGCGCAGATGACCACGGGGGCGTTCAGCCGGGGCGTGGCTTGGTCGGTGGTGTCTGGTTCGCGATCGGTCACGCCGCCAGCCTACGACGACGAGCCGTCGTCAGCGCCCGCCGTCCGGACCCGGGCGTGTGGCCGGGGACGTGTCCCCGGCCACTGCGGGCTCAGTTCCGCCCGGCGTGCTCGACGAGCGCGCCGAGCACCTCGCCGAGCTGCTCGGACACCTCGGCGTCCGCGGCGGGGTGGGTCTCGGCGAAGCGGTTCGCCGAGCCCGGGATGGACAGCTTGACGTCCTCGACGACGGTGCCGCCGGCCACGCCCGCCGAGCGGCGCACGTCGTCGTGCGCCCACACGCCGCCGTACTGGCCCAGCGCCGTGCCGATCACGGCGACGGACTTGCCGCGGATGGCGCCCGCGCCGAACGGGCGGGACAGCCAGTCGATGGCGTTCTTCAGCGCCGCGGGCATGGTGCCGTTGTACTCGGGGGTGATCAGCAGCAGGGCGTCGGCCGCATCGGCGGCCTCGCGCAGCCGCACCGCGGACGCCGGCGCGCCCGCTTCGGTGTCGATGTCCTCGTTGTAGAAGGGCAGCTCGCCGAGGTCCTCGTAGATGTCGACGGTGGCGCCCTCGGGCGCGAGCTTGGCGGCGGTCTCGGCGAGCTGCCGGTTGTAGGAACCGGCGCGGAGGCTGCCGACCAGGGCGAGGATGCGAACGGACATGGGCGAACTCCCGGTGTTTCGTGATGAGGGGGAAACCGGACCGTGGTCCGGTTCATTCCTAACACGCTAAGCGGACCGTGGTCCAGTTGTCGTGGTGCACGCTACCCTGGACCCGTGATCGCTGGTGTGCAGCCCTGGGAAGAGGCGCCGGAGGGCCGGGTCCCGCTGCCGTTGACGCCGGTCGACGCCGGACCGGCCCCGCGCGCCGACGCCGCCCGCAACCGGGCGCGGCTGCTCGCGGCCGCGAACCGGCTGGTCGCCGAGCACGGCGCGGCGAACCTGACCATGGAAGCGGTGGCCGCCGCCGCCGAGGTCGGCAAGGGGACCGTCTTCCGCCGCTTCGGCGACCGCACCGGATTGCTGCTGGCCCTGCTGGACCACTGCGAGCAGCGCTTCCAGGAGCAGTTCCTCGCCGGGCCGCCGCCGCTGGGCCCGGGAGCCCACGCCTGGGAACGCCTGGAGGAGTTCGGCTGCGCCCTGCTCCGCCACGAGCAGCGGCACCTGGACCTCTACCTGGCCTCCCGGCCGGACCCGGTCCGCCGCTTCACCGTCGGTGCGCACCGCCTGCGGCGCAGCCACGTGGCGCTGCTGCTGCGCCAGGCCGGGGCCGGCGGCGACACCGAACTGCTCGCCGAGAGCCTGCTGGCCTCGCTGGACACCGGACTGGTCAACCACCTGCACGTCCAGCGCGGCATGCCGCTGGACCGCATCGAGACCGGCTGGCGGGATCTGGTCCGCCGCGTGGTCACCGGCTGACTGAGAGCCTGTCTTCGAACTCGTTCTGCGTGGCGGTGCCGGTGGCGGAACCTCAGCGGCCCGCCCGTCACCCGACCACCACCCCCCACGGAGGCGCTGCCGCGCCACAGCCACATCGACTGCGGAAGCCCCTCCTGATGTATGCCCAATACACGGCGTCGGGGCTGTCCTCGCGAGCCGACCGCTGAGAACCCGCAGCGGTGCGGGTTGCCAGACTGCTCACCGAAAGAGAAAGCGGCTGGCGCCGCTTACCACGCCCCGCCGGAACCAAGTTCGAAGACAGGCACCGAGCGAGCTGCCTTCGGCTCGCCGGAAGCCGCGAACCAGGTCGAAGACCGGCTGAGCCCGTGGCCCGGGCGGGCCACGGGCGCGGACGTCAGGTCAGCTTGATCTGCCGGTTGACGTCCTTGTACAGCAGGTAGCGGAACTTGCCGGGGCCGCCCGCGTAGCACGCCTGCGGGCAGAAGGCGCGCAACCACATGAAGTCACCGGCCTGCACCTCGACCCAGTCGTCGTTGAGCCGGTACACCGCCTTGCCCTCCAGGACGTAGATCCCGTGCTCCATCACGTGCGTCTCGGCGAACGGGATCACCGCACCGGGCTCGAAGGTGACGATGTTGACGTGCATGTCGTGCGCCAGGTCGTCCGGGTCGACGAAGCGCGTGGTGGCCCAGGCGCCGTTGGTGTCGGGCATCGGCGTCGGCTCGATGTCCTGCTCCTGGACGGCGAACGCCTTCGGCGCGTGGCCCTCCAGCGGTTCGTACGCCTTGCGGACCCAGGTGAAGGTCGCCGGGGCGTCGGAGTCGTTGGTCACCGACCAGTCCGCGCCCGCGGGCAGGTAGGCGTACCCGCCCGGGGTGAGCGCGTGCTTCTCGCCGTCGATGACGACGTTGAGGGCGCCGGTGAGCAGGAACAGCACCGACTCCACGCCGCTCTCGGGCTCGGGCCGGTCGCTGCCGCCGCCCGGCGACACCTCGACGATGTACTGGGCGAACGTGGTGGCGAACCCGGCGATCGGCTTGGCGATGATCCACGAGCGGGTGTGGTTCCATCCCGGCAGGTTGCTCGTGACGATGTCGCGCAGCACGCCGCGAGGGATGACGGTGTACGCCTCCTTCACGATGGCCCGGTCGGTCAGCAGCGTGGTCTGCGACGGGAGGCCACCTTCCGGGGCGTAGTACGTCGGCTCGCTCAAGTTGCAACTCCCTGTCTGTCGACGTTCGCGCGCCGCCCGCAGTGCTGCCGGGGTGCACTGCGGGCGGAGCGTGTGAGGACGTCCACAGCGTAAGGCTCCGGACGGCCCGTGACACCGGTCCAGCGGACCGGGGTAGGTCACACCCGGTCGCCGGCGACCCGGCTGGATCGATCAGGCTCGTCCGCGAGCGCTCCGGGCTCGGTGGTCCGGGAACGCCGGCGCATGAACCGGTGCACGACCGCCAGCAGCGCGACCCAGACCACGCCGACGACCAGCGCGACGCGGGTGTCCGGGGCGAAGGCCAGCAGCACCACGACGCCGACCATGAACGCGATCGTCGCGATCTGGCCGTACGGCCACAGCGGGACCCCGAACCGCAGCGCGGCGACCTGCTCGGGGCTCATCCGCCGCCGGGCCCGGTACTGCGCCAGCAGGATCATCAGCCACACCCACACCGTGGCGAACGTGGCCAGCGAGGCGATGATCTCGAAGACCTGGTCCGGGACGAGGTAGTTGAGCAGCACGCCCACCAGCAGCGCCACCGTCATGACCACGACGGTCATCCACGGGACGCCGTTGCGGGACACGCGCTGCATCACCGCCGGGGCGTGGCCGCGCTGGGCCATGCCGTAGAGCATCCGGCCCGCGCCGAAGACGTCGCTGTTGATCGCGGACAGCGCGGCGGTGATGACCACGACGTTGAGCACCGTCGCCGCCGAGGACAGGCCCAGGTGCTGGAAGATCTGCACGAACGGGCTGCCCGAGGAGCTGATGGCGTTCCACGGGGTGACCGACATGATCACCGCCAGCGCCAGCACGTAGAACAGCAGCACCCGCACCGGCACGGTGTTCACCGCGCGCGGGATGGTGCGCTGCGGGTCCTCGGCCTCGCCCGCGGTGATCCCGATGATCTCGGTGCCGCCGAAGGCGAACAGGACCACGGCGAACGACAGCACGAACCCGCTGCCGCCCGCGGGCAGGAAACCGCCGTGCGACCAGAGGTTGTGCACCCCGACCGAGGCGTCGCCGTGCACGTACGCGAGCACGAGGATCGCGATGCCGCCGACGATCATGGCGATCACGGCGACCACCTTGATCAGCGAGAACCAGAACTCCAGCTCGCCGAACACGCGGACCCCGAGCAGGTTGGCCCCGCCGATGACGAACACCGCGCCGAGCACCCAGATCCAGCGCGGCACGTCGGGGAACCAGAATCCCATGTAGACACCGAGCGCGGTGACGTCGGCCAGGCAGACGACGACCATCTCGAAGGCGTAGGTCCAGCCGGTGAGGAATCCGGCCAGCGGCCCCAGGTGCTTGGCCGCGTAGTCGCCGAACGAGCCGGGGACCGGGTCGGTGACCGCCATCTCGCCCAGCGCCCGCAGCACGAAGAAGACCGCGGCGCCCGCGACGAGGTAGGCCAGCAGCACCGACGGGCCGGCCTTGTCGATCGCGTCCGAGGATCCGTAGAACAGGCCGGTCCCGATGGCCGAGCCGAGTGCGATGAACCTGATGTGCCGCGCGCTGAGTCCTCGGCTCAGTGCCGCCGCGCCTGATTTCACTGGTGTCCCTCCTGGGAACGGCGTTGTCCGAAGTGGCCACGAGGGCCTGGGGAGAGGTCGACGTCCGGATGTCGGGCGGCCCGTTCTCCATGTGCGCCGGAGCACAGCGGCGATATGTATAGTCTTGTATATACAAAGAGGTCAAGAGGTGAGCGGAAGCCGAGTTCCGCTGATCCGGTCACGGTGACTCGAACGTGCCCTCCAGGCGGTACCGGGAGCCCGGGTGCAGCAGTCGCGCCGCGCTGACCAGCCGGTCCTGCGACCAGGTGCGGCGGCGGATGAGCAGGCACGGCTCACCGGCGTCGATGTCGAGCCGCTCGCACTCGTCGGGCGTGGCGAGCACCGCCTCCACGACGTGCTCGCCCCGGCCCAGCGGCGCGATCCGGGACAGGTAGTCGTTCGGCGTGCGGGTGGTGAAGTCCTGCGCCAGGTACTCGGGGGCCAGCTCCGGGTTGACCAGCCGGTCCTCCAGCTGGATCGCCACGTCCTGCTCGTAGTGCACGACCAGCGAGTGGAACACCGGCCGCCCCTCGGGGAGGTCGAACAGCCGCCGCACGGGGGCGTCCGCCGGTTCCTCGCGGACGAACGCCACCTCGGTGCGGTGCCGGTGGCCGCGGTGGTGCACCTCGTCGGCGATGTTGCGGACCTCGAACAACGCCGAAGATCCCTTGTGCGCGGCGACGAACGTGCCGACCCCGGCGGTGCGCACCACGAGTCCCGCCGCGCTCAGCTCGCGCAGCGCCCGGTTGATGGTCATCCGGGACAGGCCCAGCGACTCCACCAGCCGGCTCTCCGACGGCAGCATCTCGCCCTCGGTCCAGCGGCCGGTGGCGATCTGCTCGCTGACCAGGTCCTTCAGCCGCTGGTAGGCGGGCGCGGAGCCGCTGCTGGAGTGGAACAGCGCGGCCACGTCCGTCGCGTCGATGGCCACCCCGTCTCACCTCGGTCGTCGCTCGCGGCTGTACCACGCCAGTCTAGGCCGTGCCCAGCACCGCACCCGCGCCGCGTCCCGGCGGCGCACGAGTCCACTGTGGTCAGTTCGGGGCGCGGCGTTCCAGCAGGACGGTGTCCCGCCAGGCGCCGTCCAGCTGTCCGATGCGCTCGCGGACGCCCACCGCGCGGAATCCCGCCGCGCGGTGCAGCACGAGGCTGGCCCGGTTCTCCGGGAAGACCGAGTTCTGCAGGGTCCACAGGCCGTCCGCGTCGGCGGCGGTGATCTGCTTGTGCAGCAGGGCCTTCCCGACGCCCCGGCCGCGGAACGCGGCGCCGACGTAGACGGACGTCTCGGCGACCCCGGCGTAGCAGGCGCGCTCGGACACGCGGGTCAGCGCGGCCCACCCCGCGACCTGACCGTCGACCTCGGCGACCCAGCGGTGCCCGGCCAGCCACTTCGCGTCCAGCTCGGCGCGCGTGGGCACCTCGGTCTCGAAGGTGGCGTTGCCGGTCGCGATGCCCTCGGCGTAGACGCGCCGGACCGCGGGCCAGTCCCGCCCCACCAGGGAGCGGACGGTGACATCGACCGGCCCCCGGTCACCGCCGGGTGCGGCGAGCAGGCCCAGCGCGGCCTCCGCGGCGAGCGGGAAGGACGCGTGGCCTCCCGCGGCCGAGATCCGGGTGGTCGTGCCCTCGCGCTCGGCGACCACGAAGCCCGCCTCGGCGAGCGTGCGCACGTGGTGGGAGCAGGTGGACTGGCTGATGCCGAGCAGCTCGGTCAGCTCGCCGACGGTGGCCGTCCCGGTGACCGCCACGGCGTGCAGCAGCCGCAGCCGCGTGGGGTCGGCCAGGCAGGCGAACCGGTGGGCGCAGTCCTCCGCGACCGCGGGCGGCAGCGCCTCGGCGTGTCCGGACACCCGGTCAGTATCCGGATCCGGTGAGTGACCGGTCAATCGATCTCGGGTGAACAGCCGGAGTCGGTGTCTGGGATACGGGACACCGGGCGGGGACGGGCCGTTGTCGCCGGGGATGCCCGGACGGCTAATGGAACGCACACATCAGCCGCCTTCCCGGGAGGTGCCATGGCGGGTCCGCTGGAACGCAGGTCGATCGACCCGGTGCCGGACGCTGAGCGCCACGGCCACCCGCGCAGCCTGTTCACCCTCTGGTTCGCCTCGAACATGCAGATCACCGCGGCGGTGACCGGCACGCTGACGGTGCTGGTCGGCCTGCACCCGCTGTGGGCGCTGGTCGCCGTGGTGCTGGGAAACGCGCTGGGCGCGGTGCCGATGGCGTTGCACGCGGCGCAGGGGCCGAAGCTCGGCGTGCCGCAGATGATCCAGAGCCGCGCGCAGTTCGGCGTGTACGGCGCGGTGCTGCCGCTGGTGCTCGTCGTGCTGATGTACATCGGCTACTTCGCCAGCGGCAGCGTGCTCGGCGGACAGGCGGTCGCGCAGATCACCGGCATGCCCGTCGACGCCGGAATCCTGCTGTACGCGGGTCTGTCCGCGCTGATCGCGATCGTCGGGTACCGGCTGATCCACCGCTTCGGGCGGCTGGCCACGCTGGTGTCGGTCGTGGTCTTCGCCTACCTCAGTGCCTGTCTTTGATCTTGGGGGTACCCGGGGGCGGGTATGAGAGAGGGCCTTTGCTAGTGATCGTGACAGCACATCAAGATCGACACAGCAAAGGCCCGATCCGCTTTGTACACCACCGCGCCGGCTGCCGGCTCGACGGCCCGTGCCCGCCGTTACCCCTCGGACACCACCGACGCCGAATGGGCAGTGATCGAGCCCCTGCTGCCCGCCCCGGCCTGCCGCACCTGCAGCGGAGGGCGTCCGGAAAAACACCCCCGCCGGGATGTCGTGGACGCGATCCGCTACTTCGTCGACAACGGCTGCAAGTGGCGGGCCCTGCCCGCCGACTTCCCGCCCTGGAAGACCGTCTACGGGTTCTTCACCCGCTGGAGCCGCGACAACATCGTCCTGGGCCTGCGCGACAGGCTGCGTGAGCAGGTCCGCGCCCGCACCGACCGCCACCGCACCCCCAGCGCCGGGATCATCGATTCCCAGTCGGTGCGGGCCGCCGAAACCGTCGGCCGCCACACCCGCGGTTTCGACGGCGGTAAAAAGATCAACGGCCGCAAACGCCACATCGCCACCGACACCCTCGGCCTGCTGCTGGGCGTGTCCGTGACCGCCGCCCACATCACCGACCGCCGCGGCGCCGAACTCCTCCTGCGCTACCTCCACACCCGCCACCCACGCCTGGAACTGGTCTTCGCCGACGGCAACTACAGCGGACGCCTGACCACCTGGACCCAGGCCGCCCTGGGCATCACCCTGCACATCGTCCGCAAAATCGCCGGACAAACCGGCTTCCACGTCCTGGCCCGCCGCTGGGTCGTCGAACGCACCCTGTCCTGGATCACCCAAGCCCGCCGCACCGTCCGCGACTACGAACGCCTCCCCGCCCACTCCGAAACCATCATCAACTGGGCCGCCATCACCCTCATGACCCGCCAACTCACCACCTAACCCAAGATCAAAGACAGGCACTCAGCGTGCGGCTGGTGGTCACCCACGACCTCGGCGCGGTGCTGGCGGCTCCGCGCTTCGACGCGCCGCAGTTCCTGCTGGCCGTGTCGCTGGCGGCGTCGTGGCAGCTCACCTTCGGCCCCTACGTCGCGGACACCTCGCGGTACCTGCCGACGGCGACGTCGGTGCGCGCGACGTTCTGGTGGACCTACGCGGGCACCGCGCTCGGCGCGAGCTGGTCGATGTGCTTCGGCGCCCTCGCGTTCGCCGTCGCGGGCACGGCCTTCAAGGGCCACGAGGTCGGCTACGTGGTCGGGCTCGGCGGTGCGGCGCTGGTCCTGCCGCTGCTGCTGGCGATCGCGCTGGGCAAGTTCACGATCAACGTGCTCAACATCTACGGCGGCTACATGACGGTGGCCACCACGCTCTCCGCGATCACCCGCGGCGCCTCGCTCTCGCAGGTAGCGCGGGTGACCTGCATCGCCCTGGTCGGCGTCGCGGGCGGCGTGCTGGGGGTGCTCGGGCGCGGTGACTTCCTGTCGGTCTTCCTGGTGTTCCTGGAGTTCCTGCTGTACTTCCTGACGCCGTGGAGCTCGATCAACCTGGTCGACTTCTACCTGCTGCGCCGCGAGGAGTACGACCTGGAGGCGCTCTACGACCCCGACGGCGCCTACGGGCGCTGGTCGGTCCCGGCGCTGGTGGCCTACGCCCTCGGGGTCGCGGTGCAGATCCCGTTCTCCCACGTCGACGGGGTCTACACCGGCTTCGCCGTGCCGCTGCTCGGCGGTGCCGACATCGCCTGGCTGCTGGGCCTGCTCGTCCCGGGCGCGGTGTACTGGGCCGTGATGCGCCGCCGGACCGGTGTCCGCGAACCCAGCTCCGTCGGAACCGCCTGACGGCTCCGGCCGGGGCGTCCACTTCGGACTCCAGGTGGCGCGTGCGGAGTCCCGGGGAACCGTCCGTGCACCCGTGACTACGCTGTGGTCCTGCCAGCCGAGATCGAATCCGTTGTGGAGGAACGACATGGGCAAGGTGACGTCCAGCGCGCAACGCCGGATCGGCGCGCCGGTCGAGCGGGTCCGGGAGCTCGTCGCCGACTACGCGCAGGTCCGTCCGGAGGTCCTCACCGAGCAGTTCCGCGACTACCAGGTCGTCGACGGCGGCGTCGGTGCGGGCACGACCGCGACGTGGAAGCTGCAGGCGACCTCCAAGCGCGTCCGCGACGTCCGCGCCGAGGTGACCGAACCCGAACCGGGCACGATCGTGGAGACCGACGCCAATTCCACGATGGTGACCACCTGGACGGTCCGCGAGTCCGACGGCGGCAGCCTGGTCCGCGTCGAGACCACCTGGGAGGGCGCCACCGGCATCGGCGGCTTCTTCGAGCGGATGTTCGCGCCGGGCGGCCTCAAGCGGATCTACGAGGGCGTGCTGGCCAACCTCGCCGCCCGCGCCGAGCAGTCCTGAGGGCCTGTCTTCGGACTCGCCTTGCGCGGCGGCGCCGGTGGCGGAACCGTGACGGCGGGCGTTGGTGCACGGCCACGATGCGATCCCGGAGTGAGCCATGAACGACGTGGACGACGAGCTGGACCCGGTCGCGCTCACCGGCCGCGTGACCGCGGCCCTGCGCGCCCGGGAGTCCGCCCGCCCGGACCGCCTCTTCGACGATCCCTTCGCCGCCCGGTTGGCGGGCGCGCGGGGTCGGGAGCTGGTGGCGGCCTTCGACGGGGACAACCAGGTGATCGCGGTGCGCACCCGCCTGGTCGACGACGAGTTCGCCCGCCGGACCGATGAGTTCGACCAGTTCGCGATCCTCGCCGCGGGCATGGACACCCGCGCCTACCGGCTCGCCTTCCACGCGGGCACCGCGGTGTTCGAGGTCGACCGGCCGGAGGTGCTGGCCCTCAAGGAACGGTTGCTCACCGCACCCCCGGATCCCGCCCCGGCACCCCGCTGCGACCGCCGCACGGTCGGCGCGGACCTGGGCGCGGACTGGTCGGCGCCGCTGCGCGCCGCCGGTTTCCGTCCCGACCGGCCGACGTGCACCGCCTGCTCGACGCGATCACCGCGCTCTCCGCACCCGGAAGCGACCTGCTGGTCGACTTCGTCGGGCAGTCCGTTTTGGACAGTCCGGCGATGCGCCCGGTGCTCGCGGGCATGGCCGAGCGCGGCATGGCCTGGCGGTACGGCACCGACGATCCGGAGGAACTGCTCACCGGGCGCGGCTGGACCGCCGAGGTGCGGCGGTACGGCGAGGCCGCCGCCCGCCTGGGGCGTCCGCTCGACCCCGACGCGGGTGAGGGCTACCTCGTCCGGGCGCGCCGCGCGCCCGCCCACTGCGTGGGATGAGCGCTGGCACCCGTCCGTACGCTGGGACGCATGGTGAGTTCCTCCTGGTCACCGCTGCTGGCGGCGCTGGAGCGCCGGGTGCTCGTCGCGGACGGCGCGATGGGCACCACGCTCCAGGCGTTCCCGCTCGGCCTCGACGACTTCGCGGGCCTGGAGGGCTGCAACGAGATCCTCAACGTCACCCGGCCCGACGTGGTGCGCGCCGTGCACCACGACTACCTGGCAGCCGGGGCGGACGCGATCGAGACCAACACGTTCGGCGCGAACCTGGCCAACCTCGGCGAGTACGGCATCGCCGACCGGATCGGTGAGCTCGCCGAGCGGGGCTCGGCGTTGGCGCGGGAGTGCGCCGACGAGCACACCACGCCGGAGCACCCCCGGTTCGTGCTCGGGGCCGTGGGGCCGGGCACCAAGCTGCCCACGCTCGGCCACGTCGACTTCGCCGCGCTGCGCGACGCCTACGAGGAGCAGACCGTCGGCATGTTGCGCGGCGGTGTGGACGCCGTCCTGGTCGAGACCTCCCAGGACCTGCTCCAGACCAAGGCGGCGGTGCTGGCCGCCCGGCGCGGGATGGCCCGCACCGGGCGTCGCGTGCCGGTCATCGCGCAGGTGACCGTGGAGACCACCGGCACCATGCTGCTGGGCACCGAGATCACCGCCGCGCTCACCGCGCTGGAGCCGCTGGGCATCGACCTGATCGGGATGAACTGCGCCACCGGCCCGGCCGAGATGGGCGAACACCTGCGCCAGCTGGCCAGGCAGGCCCGGGTGCCGATCTCGGTGATGCCCAACGCGGGCCTGCCCGAACTCGGTCCGGACGGCGCGGTGTACCCGCTGACCCCGGACGAGCTGGCCGAGGCGCTGGCCGAGTTCGTCCGGCACCACGGCGCCCGGTTGGTCGGCGGCTGCTGCGGCACGACCGCCGAGCACATCCGCCGGGTCGTCGAGGCCGTCCGCGACCTCGACCCGCCGCGCCGCGACCCGGCGCCCGAACCCGGGGTCAGCTCGCTGTACCAGGCGGTGCCGTTCGAGCAGGACGCCTCGGTGCTGGTGGTCGGCGAGCGCACCAACGCCAACGGGTCCAGGGCGTTCCGCGAGGCGATGCTGGAAGGCCGCTACGAGGACTGCGTGGAGATCGCCAGGGCCCAGACCCGCGACGGCGCCCACGTGATCGACCTGTGCGTGGACTACGTGGGCCGCGACGGCGCGGTGGACATGGCCGAACTGGCGTCCCGGCTGGCCACCGCCTCCACGCTGCCGGTGATGCTCGACTCCACCGAACCCGAGGTGCTGCGCGCCGGGCTGGAACGCCTCGGCGGGCGCTGCGTGGTCAACTCGGTGAACTACGAGGACGGCGACGGGCCGGGTTCGCGCTTCGAGCGCGTGATGCGCCTGGTGCGCGAGCACGGTGCCGCCGTGGTCGTGATGTGCATCGACGAGGAGGGCCAGGCGCGCACCCGGGAGTGGAAGCTGCGGGTGGCCGAGCGGGCGATCGCCGACCTGACCGGCGAGTGGGGGCTCGCGGAGTCCGACATCGTGGTCGACTGCCTGGTGTTCCCGATCTCCACCGGTCAGGAGGAGGTCCGCGGGGACGGCACCGAGACGATCGAGGCGATCCGCGAGCTCAAGCGGCGACACCCGGAAGTCCGCACGACGCTGGGGATTTCGAATGTCTCCTTCGGACTGAACGCGGCGGCTCGGCAGGTGCTCAACTCGGTGTTCCTCGCCGAGTGCCGGCAAGCGGGCCTGGACACCGCGATCGTGCACGCCTCGAAGATCCTGCCGATGAACCGGATTCCCGACGAGCAGCGCGAGGTCGCCCTGGACCTGGTGCACGACCGGCGGCGCGAGGGCTACGACCCGTTGCAGCGGCTCATGGAGATGTTCGAGGGGCGCACGGCGAAGTCCGGTCGGGCGTCGCGGGCCGCGGAACTGGCCGCGCTGCCGCTGTTCGAGAGGCTTCAGCGGCGCATCGTCGACGGCGAGCGCGGCGGCCTGGAGGACGACCTCGACGCGGCCATGCAGCAGAAGTCGCCGCTGGCGATCATCAACGAGGACCTGCTGGCCGGGATGAAGGTCGTCGGTGACCTGTTCGGTTCCGGTCAGATGCAGTTGCCGTTCGTGCTCCAGTCGGCCGAGGTGATGAAGTCCGCGGTCGCCCACCTGGAACCGCACATGGAGAAATCCGGTTCCGGCAAGGGAACTCTCGTGCTCGCCACGGTCAAGGGCGACGTCCACGACATCGGCAAGAACCTCGTCGACATCATCGTCTCCAACAACGGCTACAACGTGGTCAACCTCGGCATCAAGCAGCCGATCGGCGCGATCCTGGACAGCGCAGAGCGGCACGGCGCGGACGCCATCGGCATGTCCGGGCTGCTGGTGAAGTCCACCGTGATCATGAAGGAGAACCTGGCGGAGATGAACTCCCGGGGACTCTCCGACCGGTACCCGGTGCTGCTCGGTGGTGCGGCGCTGACCCGCTCCTACGTGGAGAACGACCTCGACGAGCTGTTCCACGGCGAGGTCCGGTACGCGCGCGACGCGTTCGAGGGCCTGCGGCTGATGGACTCGATCATGGCCCGCAAGCGCGGCGACGTCCTGCTGCCGGACGCCGCCGAGGAGGCGAAGAAGGCCGAGCGCAAGGCGCGGCGCGAACGCTCGCTGCGCATCGCGGCCCGGCGCCGCGACGCCGAACCGGAACCGGTGGCGCGCTCCGACGTCGACCCCGACGTCCCGGTGCCCGCGCCGCCGTTCTGGGGCACCCGCGTGGTGCGCGGGGTGCCGGTCGGCGAGTACGCCGCCTACCTCGACGAACGGGCCACGTTCTTCGGCCAGTGGGGGCTGCGCGGCGCCCGCCGCGGCGAGGGGCCCAGCTACGAGGAGCTGGTGGAGACCGAGGGACGTCCCCGGCTGCGGGAGTGGATGGACCGCCTGGCCACCGACGGCACGCTGCACCACGCAGCCGTCGTGCACGGCTACTTCCCGTGCGTGTCGGAGGGCGACGACCTCGTCGTGCTCGACAAGGACGCGCCCGACGCCCCGGAGCGCTGCCGGTTCACCTTCCCGCGCCAGCGCCGCGACCGGCGGCTGTGCCTGGCCGACTTCTTCCGGTCCCGGGAGAAGGCGGCCGACACCGGGCAGGTCGACGTCCTGCCGGTGCAACTGGTGACCATGGGCCGGCCGATCGCCGACCGGGCCGCCGAGCTGTTCGCCGCCGACGCCTACCGCGACTACCTGGAGATCCACGGCCTCGGCGTGCAGCTCACCGAGGCGCTGGCCGAGTACTGGCACCGCCGCGTCCGGCAGGAGCTGCGGTTCGCCTCGGGCACCAGCGTCGCCGCCGAGGACCCGACCGAGGTGGCGGAGTTCTTCCGGCTGGGCTACCGGGGCGCCCGCTTCTCCCTCGGCTACGGGGCCTGCCCCGACCTGGAGGACCGCGCCAAGATCGCCGAACTGCTCCAGCCCGAGCGCATCGGCGTCACCCTCTCCGAGGAGTTCCAGCTCCACCCGGAGCAGTCCACCGACGCCTTCGTCGCCCACCACCCCGAAGCGAAGTACTTCAACACCTGACGTGGCGGGTTGTCGTCGCGCTCGGCGGGCCGCGAGGGATGCGACACGTTCGCTGGGGTGCGGGTACTCCCGAGTGGTGTACTGGACTGCGGTTCGTGGTCCAAACCTGTGGAAGTGGAGAGCCCCGCGCGATGACACCCGACGTCGGTCCGGTCCCCGCCGCCGTGCTGTTCGACATGGACGGCACGCTGGTCGACTCCGAGAAGCTGTGGACCATCGCGCTCGACGACTACGCCGCCCATCGCGGCGGCGCGCTCTCCGAGGCCACCCGGGAATCCATGGTCGGCTCCAACATGACCCGCAGCATGGTCCTGCTGCTGGCCGACCTCGGCCTGCCGACCACCGAGGACGAGATCCGCCGCGCCGCCGACTGGGTCGCCGCCCGCACCGCCGAACTGTTCGGCCAGGGCCTGACGTGGCGCCCGGGCGCGCAGGAGGCGCTGCGCACCGTCGCGGGGCTCGGCCTGCCCAGCGCCCTGGTGACCTCCACCATCCGCTCGCTCACCGAGATCGCCCTGGAGACCATCGGACGCGACGCGTTCGACGTCACCGTGTGCGGCGACGAGGTCGATGGCCGCAACAAGCCCGATCCCGAGCCGTACCTGCGCGCCACCCGGCTGCTCGGTGTGCACCCGGCCGACTGCGTGGCGATCGAGGACTCGCCCACCGGCGTCGCCGCCGCCGAGGCCGCCGGGTGCACCGTCATCGCCGTCCCCTGCGAGGTGCCGCTCGACCCCGGTCCGCACCGCGTGCTGCGCGACTCGCTGACCGAGGTGGACTTCACCGCGCTCGCGGACCTGCTCCCGCGCGTGGCGTGACCCCGGCCACCGGGTCCGCCGTCGCGACCGGAAAAGCGGGATGCAAGGATTCGACCCGTGAAGACCTTCGACGAGTTGTTCGCCGAACTGCAGGAACGCGCCCGCACCCGTCCCGCGGGTTCGTCGACGGTGGCCGCCCTCGACGCGGGAGTGCACGCGCAGGGCAAGAAGGTCCTGGAAGAGGCCGGCGAGGTGTGGCTGGCCGCCGAGCACGAATCGGACGACCAGCTCGCCGAGGAGATCTCGCAGCTGCTGTTCCGGTTGCAGGTCATCATGTTGGGGCGCGGGCTGACCCCGGACGACGTCTACCGCTACCTGTGAGCGGCCCGCGCTGAGGAAATCGCACGGCGAAACGAGGAGATCAAGTCCCATGCTGCGTGTGGCAGTGCCCAACAAGGGCACGCTGGCCGGTCCCGCATCCGAGATGCTCGCGGAAGCCGGGTACCGGCAGCGCCATGAGACGCGGGACCTGACCGTCCTGGACACCGCCAACGACGTCGAGTTCTTCTTCCTGCGCCCGAAGGACATCGCGATCTACGTCGGGTCCGGTGAGCTCGACCTGGGCATCACCGGTCGCGACCTGGCCAACGACTCCGGCGCGCCGGTCCGCGAGCGGCTGGCGCTCGGCTTCGGCGGCTCCACGTTCCGCTACGCCGCCCCGGCCGGGCCCGGCGAGTGGACCGTCGCGGACCTGCGGGGCAAGCGGATCGCCACCTCCTACCCGAGGCTGGTCGGCGACGACCTGGCCCGCCACGGGGTGCAGGCCGAGGTGATCCGGCTCGACGGGGCGGTGGAGATCTCCATCCAGCTCGGCGTGGCCGACGCGATCGCCGACGTGGTGGGCTCCGGGCGCACGCTGCGCCAGCACGGCCTGGTCGCCTTCGGCGACCCGATCTGCCAGTCCGAGGCCGTCGTGGTGGAACGCGACGGTGCCGACGACGAGCAGGCCAAGGACCAGCTGATCGCCCGCCTGCAGGGCGTGGTGTTCGCCCAGCAGTACGTGATGCTGGACTACAACTGCCCGCGCGAACTGCTGGAGACCGCCACCGAGCTGACCCCGGGGCTGGGCTCGCCGACGATGTCCCCGCTGGCCGACGAGCAGTGGGTGGCGGTGCGCGCGATGGTCTCCCGCAAGGAGGCGCCGGCCATCATGGACCGGCTCGCCGCGGCCGGGGCCAAGGCGATCCTGTCCTCGGACATCCGCGCCTGCCGGCTGTGAACCGCCGCCGGGTGCGGGCCGCGCGCCCGCACCCGGTTTCGGCCAACACCTCCACGTCCTGTCCGACGGCCCCGCATAATGGGGCGCGGGAACGATCTTGAACCGTCCGGTGGGGGTGAGGACATGGCCGTCGTGGTTCCGGGGCAGACGCCGCCCCAGTGGGAACTCGTCGCGGGGATGCCGTGCTGGATCGAGCTGATCACGACGAATCTGGACAGGGCGCGCGAGTTCTACGCCGGACTGTTCGACTGGTCCTACGAGACGCACAGCGACCCGGTGTCCGGTGAGCACGTCATCGCCACCCGCGAGGGATTCCCGGTCGCCAGCCTGCGCGCCGCGTCCGGCGACCGGTCGGTGTGGCGCCTCTACCTGGCCACCCCGGACTGCGCCGCCGCGGTCGAGCGGGCCGAGGGCCTCGGCGCGGTGCTCACCGTGCCGGGCAACCACGTGCCCCAGATCGGCACCAAGGCCGTGCTCAGCGGCCCGTCCGAGGCCGAGTTCGGGCTGCTCCAGCCGGAGGAGACCTGGCAGTTCGACGTCGGGCTGCCCGGCACCCTGATGTGGGCCGAACTGGTCACCATCCGCTCGCAGACCGCCGACCACTTCTTCCAGCAGCTGTTCGGCTACGAGCACGAGCAGTTCGGCGCCGAGCACCGCTCGGACTACTCGGTGTGGTACCTCGACGGCGAGTCGGTGCTGGCCCGGGTCAGCATGATCCGCGACTTCATCACCGAGGCCACCAAACCGCACTGGCTGCTGTACCTGGGCGCCGACGAGGGGATCGGCACCGACGAGATGGTCCGCAACGCCGTGGCCCTCGGCGGCCGCGTCCGCGTCGACCCGTACGACTCCAGCATCGGCCGCGCCGCAGTCCTCCGGGACCCCACCGGCGCCCGCTTCGCCGTCGTCGACTCGTCCCAGGCGGGCGAGTTCGGCACGGCGGCCAACTACGATCCCTACGAGGACTAGTGTCTTGAGTCGTAAGTTTGTTGTATATTTTGGGGATGGGTCGTCGAGGTCCGCGTCTGCCGGAGTTGGTGTTGACCGATGCTGAGCGGGAGACGCTTGAAGGGTGGGCGCGTCGTCCGAAGACCGCGCAGGCATTGGCGTTGCGGGCACGCATTGTTCTCGCTTGCGCCAGCGGAATGTCCAATATGGACGTATCGCGGGAGTTGCGGGTGTCGCCGCCGACGGTGACCAAGTGGCGGCGCCGATTCGTGGACGATCGGCTGGAGGGTTTGTCGGACGAGCCGCGTCCGGGGGCTCCTCGTACGATCACCGATCAGCAGGTCGAGCAGGTGATCAACAAGACGCTGGAGGAGGCTCCGCCCCACCGCGACACGCACTGGTCGACCCGTTCGATGGCCGAGGCGGTGGGGATGTCGCAGACAGCGATTTCCCGGATCTGGCGGGCTTTCGATCTCAAACCCACCTGGTGCAGACCTGGAAGTTGTCCACCGATCCGGAGTTCGTGGGCAAGGTCCGTGACGTGGTCGGGCTGTATCTGGACCCGCCAGAGAACGCCCTGGTGCTGTGTGTGGACGAGAAAAGCCAGATGCAGGCCATCGACCGCACCGCGCCGATCCTGCCGGTCATGCCCACCACGCCGGCGCGGATGACCCACGACTACGTCCGCAATGGCACCACCAGCCTGTTCGCCGCCCTGGACGTGGCCACCGGCACGGTGATCAGCCAGCACCACCGGCGGCACCGCCACCAGGAGTTCCTGAAATTCCTCAAAACGATCGACAACAACACCCCCGCCGACCTGGACCTGCACCTGATCTGCGACAACTACGCCACCCACAAGACCCCCGCGGTCAAAAAATGGCTGCTGCGCCACCCCCGGTTCCACGTGCACTTCACCCCCACCAGCGCCTCCTGGCTCAACCTCGTCGAACGC
This sequence comes from Saccharopolyspora rosea, assembly GCF_025643595.1. GTDB lineage: Bacteria > Actinomycetota > Actinomycetes > Mycobacteriales > Pseudonocardiaceae > Saccharopolyspora > Saccharopolyspora rosea. The sequence continues at coordinate 4,674,061 of NZ_CP102826.1, read as the reverse complement.
TTCTTCGCCGAACTGACCAACCGCAAACTCCGCCGATCCGCCCACCGCAGCGTCGCCGCCCTCGAAGCCGACGTCCGCGCCTGGATCAACGACTGGAACAACGACCCCACCCCCTTCGTGTGGACCAAAACCACCGACGAAATCCTCGAATCCATCGCCAACTACTGCCAACGAATTAACGACTCGGCACACTAGGGAGCGTTTCGGAAGTGCTGTGCGTGGCGGTGCCGGTGGCGGAACCTCAGTGCCTGTCTTTGAACTTGGTCCGGAACCCGCGTGGCAAGCGGCGGTAGCCGCTTTCTCTTTCGGTGAGCGGTCTAGCAACCCGCACCGCCGCGGGTTCTCAGCGGTCGTCTCGCGAGGACAGCCCCTCCGCCGTGTATTGGGCATACATCAGGAGGGGCTTCCGCAGTCGAGACGGCCGCTGAGTGCCTGTCTTTGATCTTGGGGGGACCCCGGGGGCGGGTATGAGAGAGGGCCTTTGCTAGTGATCGTGACAGCACATCAAGATCGACACAGCAAAGGCCCGATCCGCTTTGTACACCACCGCGCCGGCTGCCGGCTCGACGGCCCGTGCCCGCCGTTACCCCTCGGACACCACCGACGCCGAATGGGCAGTGATCGAGCCCCTGCTGCCCGCCCCGGCCTGCCGCACCTGCAGCGGAGGGCGTCCGGAAAAACACCCCCGCCGGGATGTCGTGGACGCGATCCGCTACTTCGTCGACAACGGCTGCAAGTGGCGGGCCCTGCCCGCCGACTTCCCGCCCTGGAAGACCGTCTACGGGTTCTTCACCCGCTGGAGCCGCGACAACATCGTCCTGGGCCTGCGCGACAGGCTGCGTGAGCAGGTCCGCGCCCGCACCGACCGCCACCGCACCCCCAGCGCCGGGATCATCGATTCCCAGTCGGTGCGGGCCGCCGAAACCGTCGGCCGCCACACCCGCGGTTTCGACGGCGGTAAAAAGATCAACGGCCGCAAACGCCACATCGCCACCGACACCCTCGGCCTGCTGCTGGGCGTGTCCGTGACCGCCGCCCACATCACCGACCGCCGCGGCGCCGAACTCCTCCTGCGCTACCTCCACACCCGCCACCCACGCCTGGAACTGGTCTTCGCCGACGGCAACTACAGCGGACGCCTGACCACCTGGACCCAGGCCGCCCTGGGCATCACCCTGCACATCGTCCGCAAAATCGCCGGACAAACCGGCTTCCACGTCCTGGCCCGCCGCTGGGTCGTCGAACGCACCCTGTCCTGGATCACCCAAGCCCGCCGCACCGTCCGCGACTACGAACGCCTCCCCGCCCACTCCGAAACCATCATCAACTGGGCCGCCATCACCCTCATGACCCGCCAACTCACCACCTAACCCAAGATCAAAGACAGGCACTGAGGTTCCGCTACCGGCACCGCTACGCAAAAGGAGTTCGAAGACAGGCTCTGAGCTTGGTTTTTAACCTTGTCGTCTGGGTTTGGTGCCCTTGTTGTGGTGGGTGGGGCGTTGGTAGGCCTCGCCGGTGGTGAGGATGCGTCCGACGTTATGGCGTGGGGCGCGGCGGTGGTTTGTTGAGCCGGGTGGTCGTCCCGGGCCGGGCCGGGTGGGTTTCGGTGCGCCCGCTGGCGAGGGGGTCTTCGTGCGCAGGTTCCGAAAACCCCGCCGGATGCGGGCGGGCGTGAGTCGCTCGGGTGGGGCTGGTTTCTCCCAGGGGCGCCGCAGGTCGGCGGTCAGTGGCCGGGCGAGGCGAAGCTGGGTGTGGGCGGTGATGATCAGCCAAGTCCAGCGGTCGGCGGCTTCGGGGTCCCGCAGTTTCGGGACGGTCCAGCCGAGGGTCTGTTTGAACAGGCGGAAGGTGTGTTCGATGTCGAAGCGGCGCAGGAATGCCTGCCAGCAGCGATCGATGTCGGCGGCGTCCAGGTCGATTGCGGAGCACCACAGCCACACCGGTTTGGCTTGGCCGCCACTGGGAAGGCGATCGACGGTGAGCCTGATGAGGGTGCCTTCGATGATCGGCAGTGGACCCTGGTGTCCGGTCCAGGCGGCGCGGCTGGTCAGGCGGGGATGGAGTCGGTTCCAGGCTTGTGCGGTGGCGGTGCCGTAGAGCCGGGTGGGGGTGCGGGTGATGACGTGTTCGTCGCCCCAGGAAGCCGGGTCACGGAAGATGAATTCGCCGCCGTGTCGGGCAGGCCGACCGCGCGCGCCGGGCATTCGGGCCGGAGCGGGCCTGCGCAGGACGCGGTCTGAACGCATCCGGCCGAGAATCTGCACCGGCAGCCCACCCAGCAGGTGGGCGACGCGCGGGGCGTCATACCCCGCATCCAGCACCACCAGAATCTCCGGATCGCCGGGCTGCCAGTGGCCGGCTGCGATGAGCCGCTCGACGACCTGGCGGATCTGCACCGTGGTCACCGCCGCGACATCGCAGCCCGGCTGCAGCCGGATGGCGTCCAGCAGCGCGGTCCACGACGTGCGGCCGGCCTCCAGCGCGGCGACGATCGAGTACGGCCAGCCGGGGATCATCAGATGCTGGTCTCTGCCGCGACCGTAGGTGTGACAGAACGAGCGGTCCGGGGAGGTATTGGCATCGGGCCGCACCCAGGGGGACACATCCACCGCCAGCACCAGCCGCCCGTCGGCCGCTCGGGGCAGCGGCAGACCCGCCAGTGTCGTCCGCAACCGCTCGATGTCGATCCGGCCGCAGTTCATCGCGTCATACAACGCGCCGTGCCCGCGCCGGTGCTCCGGCGCCAGCGACAACCCCACCAACGACCGCACCGGGCCATCGGTGCACAACACCGCCTCGGCCAGCTCGAACAACGCATCCGCCCGCGCGGTCAGACACGCATAGAACTCCTGGCGGAACCTGACCAACTCCCCGAGCGCAGCTTCGCGATCGGGATCATGCACACTGACCATCGCAGCCCTTGGGTTGATCTTCTGTCTGTGGCAAGAGGAATGATCAACCAAGGGCTGCTTTCATGATCAACCGGGCCCCTGCTACCAGCGGTAGAGGTTAAAACTCAAGCTCAGCGGCCCGCCCGTCACCCGACCACCGCCCCACAGCAGCTCAGTCCGCGCGGTCCAAAGCGGACTCCGGCCCGGGGTCGGGTTCGGGCCAGCCCGGGTACGGCGGCGGGGTGCCGCCGTGCGCCGGGCAGCGCGGTTTGTGGTCGCAGAAGTCGCACAACCTGCTGGGGTTGGGGCGGAAGTCCCCGGTGCGGCCCGCGCGCAGGATGGCCTGCCAGATCGCCTCCAGGGTGCGTTCGAAGCGCCGCAGCTCCGCCTCGTCCGGCGCGTAGGCCAGCGACTGCTTGTCCGCCAGGTACATCAGCAGCAGCTGGCGCGGCACCTCGCCGCGGGTGCGCCACAGCACCAGGGCGTAGAACTTCATCTGGAACAGGGCCTTGGCCTCGCCGATCTCGCGCGGCGCGGCGCCGGTCTTGTAGTCCACGAGCCGGATCTCGCCGGTGGGCGCCACGTCCACCCGGTCGATGAAGCCGCGCAGCAGCACCCCGGAGTCCAATTCGGTCTCCACGCGCAGCTCGCACGCCTCCGGCTGCAACCGCCGCGGGTCCTCCAGCTCGAAGTAGGCGTCCAGCAGCGCGTTCGCCGACTCCAGCCAGCGCGCCAGCTCCGGATCGTCGGGGCCGTCGAACAGCTCGCCGAGCTCGGGCTGGTCGGCCAGCAGGTCCTTCCACGCGGGCAGCAGCAGGTCGCGCGCCTGGCCCGGGGCCCGCTCGGAGACCGGCAGGCCGAACAGCCGCTCCAGCACGGAGTGCACCACGGTCCCGCGCACCTGCGCGCGCGTCGGCGTCTCCGGCAACCGGTCCACGGCCCGGAACCGGTAGAGCAGCGGGCACTGCTTGAAGTCGCTCGCCCGCGACGGGGACAACGCGGGACGCCTGCGTTCCTGACCTGCCGCTACCGGTTCGACCATGGGCCCAGACCCTAGACGACCCGCCCGACAGCTCCGGGCACCACCAGCCGCGCGCCGGTGCCCTTCCTTGAACACGACCTCACGCGCGGGGGTCTACTCTGCGCCCATGCCGACCACTGCTTCGCCGAGCCGGGCCGGCCCGCACGACGGGGGACTGCTCCTGTGCCGCGTGGCCGGGGTACCGGTGCTGCTGTCCCCGTCGTGGTGGTTGGGCGCGGTGCTGATCGTGCTGCTCTACACGCCGCTGGTGGGACGCATCCTGCCGGGCGCCGGGGTGTGGGAGAGCGCGCTGATCGCCGCGGTGTTCACCGTGCTGCTGGCCGTGTCGGTGCTGTTGCACGAGCTCGGGCACTGCCTGGTCGCGCTGCGGCTCGGCCTGCCGGTGCGGCGGGTGCGGCTGTTCCTGCTCGGGGGGATCTCCGAGGTCTCGCGCACGCCCGTGAAACCGGCGCAGGAGGGCGTGGTCGCCGCCGCCGGACCGGCGGTGTCGATCGCGCTGGCCGCGGCTACCGGGGTCGGCTGGTTCGCGCTCGCCCCGGTCGGCGCGATCTGGCTGCTCGTGGCGCAGACGTGCGTGGCGAACCTCGCCGTCGCGGTGTTCAACCTGCTGCCCGGTCTGCCGCTGGACGGCGGTCGGATGCTGCGGGCGGCGACCTGGTCGGTCACCGGCCGCCGGGCCACCGGCACCACCGCAGGGGTGGTGGGGGCGGGGGTGGTCGCCGCGTGCCTGATCGCCTGGGCGCTGGTCGGCCTGCTGCGCGACGCCCCGGACCAGTGGCTGCGGCTCGGCGTGTGCGTGCTGATGTCGTGGTTCGTGATCGCCGGGGCCGGTGCCGAGCACGCCGCCGAGCAGCGCAGGCGCTGGCCGGACGGGCTGGCGCTGCGCGACCTGGTGCGGCCGGTGCTGCAACTGCCCGCGGAGAGCCCGGTCGGCGACGCGCTGCTCGCCGCCGCCGGGCGCGGCGTGGTGCTGGTGCGCGCCGACGGCATCGCGGTCGGCCTGCTCGACCAGACCGCCGCCGAGCGGCTGGCCACCCGCGCCCCGCACGAACCCGCCGAGCGCGCCGCCGAACCGGTCGCCGCGGAGACGATCCTGCTGGACAGCGAATCGCCGGACGAGGTGCTCGACCGGGTCCGCGCGGTGCTGGCCTGGCAGTTCCTCGTCGTCGACGCCGACGGTCGGCCCAGCGGGGTGCTGCGCCGCGAGGACCTGCGCGAGGCGATGCGCGGCAGGCCCCACCGCTGACCCCGTGCCCCTCTGCGACGATGGTGCGCCGCGCCGCTGGGCGGCGCCGTGACGTCAGGAGGATGGGAGCAAGGTGAGCAGCACCGTCAGCGGTGAGTTCCGGCCCGGCGACCGGGTCCAGTTGACCGACCCCAAGGGGCGGCGGTACACGATCGTCCTGCAGCCCGGCGGGGAGTACCACACCCATCGCGGTGCGCTGCCGCACGACGACCTCATCGGCCGGCCGGAGGGCTCGGTGGTCACCTCCACCGGGGGCACGTCCTTCCTGGCGCTGCGCCCGCTGCTGGCCGACTACGTGCTGTCCATGCCGCGCGGTGCCCAGGTCATCTACCCCAAGGACGCCGCGCAGATCCTGATGTGGGGCGACATCCGGCCCGGCGCCCGGGTGCTGGAGGCCGGGGCCGGTTCCGGCGCGCTGAGCTGCTCGCTGCTGCGCGCGGTCGGTCCCGAGGGCAGCGTGACCTCCTTCGAGGTCCGCGAGGACCACGCCGAGCACGCCGAGCGCAACGTGGAGCGCTTCTTCGGCGAGAAACCCGGCAACTGGGCGCTGCACGTCGGCGACGTGCAGGACTACGACGGCGGTCCGGTCGACCGCGTGGTCCTGGACATGCTCGCGCCGTGGGAGGTGCTGGACACCGTCCGCGCCAACCTGGTCCCCGGCGGCGTGCTGGTGGTCTACGTGGCGACCACGACGCAGCTCTCCCGCGTCACCGAGGCCATCCGGGAGCAGCAGAACTGGACCGAACCGCAGGCGTGGGAGACGCTGCTGCGCCCGTGGCACGTGGTGGGCATGGCGGTCCGCCCGGAGCACCGCATGGTGGCCCACACCGCGTTCCTGCTCACCGCCCGCCGCCTGGCCGACGGCGTCACGCCGCCGCGCCCGCAGCGCCGCCCCAGCCGGGGTTGACGGCCGGGTGGCCCGCCGCGGCGGGCCACCCGGATCACTGGCCGAGCTGGCAGACCTTCCAGGCGCCGTCCTCGACGGTCAGACCCATCGTCTGGTCGACCGGGTGGGTCGCCCCGCCCATCTCGTAGGTGCCGGACAGCACGGCGCTGGCCCGCTCGCCGTGCTCGGCGACCTCGCCCAGCCGCACCTCGAAGGTCCCGGCTTCGAGCAGTTTGAGCTGGCTGTCCAGCTGTCGGCGGTTGGACTGGCACAGGTACGGCCCGAGCCCGGCGAAGTCGTGCGCGTTCACCCGGTCCACGACCTGCTGCGCGACCGGCCGGGCCTCGCCGGGCCCGGTGCCGAGGAAGGCGTAGGCACCGCCGCCGATCACCGCGGCCAGCACCACGACCACCGCACCGCCGATCAGCCAGGGCTTGCGCGATTTCTTCGGCTTGGGCGGTGCGACGTCGCCGAAGCCGGGTTCCCACCCGCCCCACTGCGGGGCGACCGGCGCGGGCTGCGGCTGGCCGAAACCGGCGTGCTGGTTGCCGTACCAGGCGGGCTGCTGCTGCGGCAGCTGCGTTTCCGGCGGCACCTGCTGCGGGAACCCGTTGCCAGCGGGCTGCTGGCCCCACCCGCCCGGACCGGGTTGTTGCGGCGGATAGGTCATGAACTCCTCCCCCGAGAGGTGTGGCTTGCGGGCGCCGCCGGGCGGCGCGGTCGGTTGCAACGGCGGGCGTAAGTAGATCAGAGCGCGCTGGACGGGGTGCGTGGAGTGGGAGCTTTCGCCACCGAATCGTCACCACCGCGGGTCGCACGTCCCGCGGTCCCGGATGGTGGGAGCGGTGCGGCACGCGGCCGGTGTCGTTCACCGCAACGCCACCCGGATGCCGCAACCGTTAACCCGGATGCCGGTGCCCCGTCGCCCGCGACGTGGCGCAACGGCGAAGAACGCCGGTCGGCGCGCTGCCGCGGCGACCGGCCGCCGAACGCGCAACGTATCGAACGGACCATGATCGTCGACGGACCGTGGCCGCCCGGGGAGCGGGCGCGGCGGACCCCGCGGACCAACATGGCGCACTTCATGGGGAATCCCGGATTTTTGTGGCACGCTGGGCGATCCGGCGGGCAATCACGACGCCGCCGTCGTCGGTGATCGCCGGTACCGTGGTGGTACGAGCACGGGAGGAGGGTGCCGACATGCAGCACGACCGTCCCGGCAGCCGGCCTGAGGAGGGCGGCGAGCAGTACAGCGGCGGCAACGCGGAGCTCCGCAGCCAGATTCGTCTCCTGGAGGACGAGGTGGCGCTGCTGCGTCGCAGGCTCAACGAGTCCCCCCAGCAGGTCCGGTTGCTGGAAAAGCGGCTGGCCGAGGCATCCGAGAGAGTGAGCCAGCTCACCGAACGGAACGCCAAACTCACCGAGACCCTGAAGGAAGCGCGCAGCCAGCTGACGGCGCTGCGCGAGGAGGTCGACCGACTCGCCCAGCCCCCGAGCGGCTACGGGGTGTTCCTCGCCCGCTACGAGGACGGCACGGTCGACGTGTTCACGTCCGGGCGCAAGATGCGGGTCGCCGTGTCCCCGAACGTCGAGATCGACGACCTCAGACTGGGCCAGTCGGTGCGCCTCAACGAGGCCCTGACGGTGGTCGAGGCGGGTGCGTTCGAGCAGACCGGTGAGGTGTGCACCTTCCGGGAGATCCTGCCGAGCGTGTCGGGCGACACCAGCCCGCGTGCGCTGGTGCTGGGGCACACCGACGAGGAACGCGTCGTGTGGCTCACCGAACCGCTGGTGGAGTCCGGGCTCAAGGCCGGTGACTCGGTGCTGGTCGACAGCAAGGCGGGCTACGCCTACGACGTGGTGCCCAAGGCCGAGGTCGAGGACCTCGTGCTGGAGGAGGTCCCGGACGTCGGCTACCACGACATCGGCGGTCTGGCCAACCAGATCGAGCAGATCCGGGACGCGGTGGAGCTGCCGTTCCTGCACGCCGACCTGTACGTGCAGTACCAGCTGCGCCCGCCCAAGGGCGTGCTGCTCTACGGGCCGCCCGGCTGCGGGAAGACGCTGATCGCCAAGGCGGTGGCCAACTCGCTGGCCAAGCAGGTGGCCGCGGCGCGGGGTGACGACGACGGCCAGGCCAAGTCGTACTTCCTGAACATCAAGGGCCCCGAGCTGCTCAACAAGTTCGTCGGCGAGACCGAGCGGCACATCCGCCTGATCTTCCAGCGGGCCCGGGAGAAGGCGTCCGAGGGGACCCCGGTGATCGTGTTCTTCGACGAGATGGACTCGATCTTCCGGACCCGCGGCAGCGGCGTGTCCTCCGACGTGGAGACCACGATCGTGCCGCAGCTGCTCAGCGAGATCGACGGTGTCGAGGGCCTGGAGAACGTCATCGTCATCGGCGCGTCCAACCGCGAGGACATGATCGACCCGGCGATCCTGCGACCCGGCAGGCTCGACGTGAAGATCAAGATCGAGCGGCCGGACGCCGAATCGGCCAAGGACATCTTCTCCAAGTACCTCACCGGGGACCTGCCGATCCACGAGGAGGACGTCAAGGAGTTCGGCGGCGACAAGACCGCGTGCGTGGACGCGATGATCCAGGCCACGGTCGAGCGCATGTACGCCGAGACCGAGGAGAACCGGTTCCTGGAGGTCACCTACGCCAACGGGGACAAGGAAGTCCTGTACTTCAAGGACTTCAACTCCGGCGCGATGATCCAGAACATCGTGGACCGGGCCAAGAAGGCGGCGATCAAGTCGGTGCTGGACACCGGTCAGCCGGGCCTGCGGGTGCAGCACCTGCAGGACGCCATCATCGACGAGTTCGCCGAGAACGAGGACCTGCCCAACACGACCAACCCGGACGACTGGGCCCGCATCTCGGGCAAGAAGGGCGAGCGGATCGTCTACATCCGCACCCTGGTCAGCGGCAAGAACCAGGAGTCCGGCCGGGCCATCGACACGGCGACCAACACCGGTCAGTACCTGTGACGGCCTGATCGGAACGGGGCCACCGCCCGCGGGCGGTGGCCCCGTTCGCGTCGAGTGTCGATCCCCGGCGGCAGGGGTTAGGTTGCGGGCATGATCCCCTCGCAACAGCCGCTGCGCCGCCTCGGACTCGGCCTCGCGGCGCTCGGCCGCCCGGCCTACATCAACGTCGGTCGCGCCCACGTGCTGCCCACCCAGCGCACCGCGCACGCGATGCGGGAGCGCACCCGCGCGGTCCTCGACGCCGCCTACGCGGGCGGGATCCGCTGGGTGGACGCCGCCCGCTCCTACGGCAGCGCGGAGCAGTTCCTCGCCGACTGGCTGCGCGAGCGGGGCCACGAGGACGTCACGGTCTCCAGCAAGTGGGGCTACGCCTACGTCGCGCAGTGGCGCATCGAGACCGAGGTGCACGAGATCAAGGAGCACTCGGTGGAGCGGCTGCGCAGCCAGTGGGCGGAGACCCGCACGCTGCTCGGCGACCGCGTCGACCTGTACCAGGTGCACTCGCTGACCGCGACCAGCCCGCTGTTCGACGACCTGGCGCTGCAGTACGAACTCGCCCGCATCCGCGACTCAGGAGTGGCGATCGGGTTCTCCACCAGCGGTGCGGCGCAGGCGGAGACGATCGAGCGGGCCTGGGAGGTCGAGGTCGGCGGGCGGCAGCTGTTCAGCGCCGTGCAGTCCACGTGGAACTCCCTGGAGCCCTCCGCGGGCCGCGCGCTGGCGGAGGTGCACACCGGCGGCTGGCGGGTGCTGGTGAAGGAGACGCTGGCCAACGGGCGGCTCGCGGTGGACCCGCCCCGGACGGTGCACGACCTGGCGCACCGCCACGGCGTCGGCCCGGACGCCATCGCGCTGGCCCACGCCCTCGACCAGCCGTGGGCGGACGTGGTGCTGCTCGGTCCGGCCAGCGTCGAGCAGCTCAGGTCCAACCTCGCGGCCTGCCGGGTCGAGCTCACCGACGACGACCGCGCGGCCCTGCGGCCGCTGGCCCGCGACGCCGCCACCTACTGGGGCGACCGGGCGGCCCTGCCCTGGCACTGACCGCGCGCGACATCAGTCAGACGTCGCCGTAGCGGGTGAACCATTCCTGGACGAACTGGCGGCCGTCCGGGACGAACGACCACGTCGGGTCGGACAGCCTGCTGCGGAGTTCGGACAGCGGCATCCACCAGCCCTCGGCGACCTCCTCGGGCTGGTGGACGATCGGGCCGTCCCAGCGGACCTCGTAGAGGAAGCCGTGGAAGCGGACCGAGCCGTGCTCGTGGACCGAGCGGAACAGGAAGCGGACCGGGGCGCCGCGGACGCCGAGTTCCTCGGCGAGTTCCCGGACCGCCGCGTCGTCGGGGTCCTCGCCCGCGGCCACCACGCCGCCCGCCCAGCAGTCATGCGCGCCGGGGTAGACGTCCTTGTCCTCGGTGCGGCGGTGCACGTACACCGACCCGCCGTCGGGGCTGCGCACCAGCACCGACGCGGCCGCGTGCCAGAGGCCCTCGCGCCGCATCCGCTCTCTCGTGGCGGAGCCCACGACACGCCCCGACGCGTCGTACACCGCCACCCTCTCCGCACTCGCGTTCACACCTCGATCGTCGCACCCGCACGTCGCGACCCACGCGTGCCGCATCGGGCGACATGACTGGGTCACACCTGGCTTCCGGTCCTCCGCTCGACCGCCCGGAACCCGTACGCTGCGAGGTATGCGGCGGATCATGGGAACCGAGGTGGAGTACGGCATCGTCGTGCCCGGGGACTCAAGCGCCAACCCGGTGCTGACCTCCACGCACATCGTGCTCGCCTACGCGGCGGCGGCCGACATCCCGCGAGCGCGGCGCGCCCGCTGGGACTACGAGGTGGAGTCGCCGCTGCGCGACGCCCGCGGCTTCGACCTCAGCACCGCGGCGCAGCAGACCAACGGCTCCGACGGCGACGACCTGGGCGCGGCCAACGTCATCCTCATCAACGGCGCCCGGCTGTACGTCGACCACGCGCACCCGGAGTACTCCGCGCCCGAGGTGACCAATCCGCGCGACGCCGTGGTGTGGGACAAGGCCGGTGAGCGGGTCATGGAGGAGGCCGCGATCCGCGCCGCCAGCGTGCCCGGCACCGCGCCCATCCAGCTGTACAAGAACAACGTCGACGGCAAGGGCGCCAGTTACGGCACCCACGAGAACTACCTGATGGCGCGCAGCACGCCGTTCACCGCCGTCATCGCGGGTCTGACGCCGTTCTTCGCGTCCCGGCAGGTGGTGTGCGGCTCCGGCCGGGTCGGCATCGGGCAGGCGGGGGAGAAGCCCGGCTTCCAGCTGTCGCAGCGCGCCGACTACATCGAGGTCGAGGTCGGCCTGGAGACCACGCTCAAGCGCGGCATCATCAACACCCGCGACGAGCCGCACGCCGACGCCGACAAGTACCGGCGGCTGCACGTGATCATCGGCGACGCCAACCTCGCCGAGACGTCCACCTACCTCAAGCTCGGCAGCACCGCGCTGGTGCTGGACATGATCGAGGCCGGGCTGCGCTTCGACGACCTGCGGCTGGCCGACCCGGTGCAGGCGGTGCACCTGATCAGCCACGACCCGACGCTCAAGCAGACCGTGGAGCTCACCGACGGGCGCCGCTTCACCGGCCTGGACCTCCAGCGCGCCTACCACGAACGGGCCGCCCGGTTCCTCGACGAGCACGGCGCCGAGCGCTCGGCGCGGGACGTGCTCGACACCTGGGGCGAGGTGCTCGACCTGCTCGGCGGCGACCCGATGGACTGCTCCGACCGGCTGGACTGGCCGGCCAAGCTGCGGCTGCTGGAGAGCTACCGCACCCGCGACAGCCTCGGCTGGGCCTCGCCGCGACTGCACATGATCGACCTGCAGTACTCCGACGTGCGGCTGGGCAAGGGCCTGTACAACCGCCTGGTCGCCCGCGGCTCGATGAAGCGCCTGGTGGACGAGGAGGAGGTGCGCGCAGCGGTGACCACCCCGCCGGAGGACACCCGCGCGTACTTCCGCGGCCGGTGCCTGGAGCGCTACCCGGCGGCGGTGGCCGCCGCCTCGTGGGACTCGGTGATCTTCGACCTGGGTCGCGAGTCGCTGGTGCGCATCCCGACGCTGGAGCCGCTGCGCGGCACCCGGGCGCACGTCGGCGAACTGCTGGAGGCCGCGGCCAGCGCCGAGGAACTGGTGGACTCGCTGACCAAGGGCTGAACCGCCGGTCCCGGTCGGCGCCGGGAGTCACGCTTCGTGCACGTCAGGCGGGTGGTGAAGATCGAAAGAGCGCCCGTGTGGCTGTGGGCGAACGGGTGGTCGCATGGGTAGTGTTCACAGCAGGGGTGTTCCCGCTGCCGGGAACGCCCCGGAACGGCAACCACCGGGAGGCAAGATGTCCCAGGAGAAGGTTCACCGGCACGGCGGTGGGGACGGCGACGAGGAGCAGGGTCCCGAGGCCGCTGGTCAGGAACGCCGCGAGAAGCTCGGCGAGGACGTCGACGCCATCCTGGACGAGATCGACGACGTCCTGGAGGAGAACGCCGAGGACTTCGTGCGCGCCTACGTGCAGAAGGGTGGGCAGTAGGCCGACGACGCGGACGTGATCCGCGCGATGCCGAGGGGCCGGGCCGGTCAGCACCGGCCCGGCGCTGTTCGGTGCGGGCGGATCATGATTAGAGTGCTGTCTGACGTGGCCCCAGCCGCCGGCTGGAGAGGAACGCAACGAGCAGGAGACGATGTCGCCGATGGAACCCACCTCGGCCCGGTTCCCGGGCCAGGCCATGCCCCCCGCTTACCTCACCCCGGGGTCGTCGTCGTTCACCGACTTCCTCCGCGTCGCCGCTCCCGAGCTGCTTCCCGGCAACCGGGAACTGCCCGAGGGCGTCGTGGAGGCCCCGCACGGGACCACGATCGTCGCGGTCGCCTTCCGCGGTGGTGTGCTGCTGGCGGGTGACCGCCGCGCCACCATGGGCAACCTGATCGCCCAGCGGGACATGGACAAGCTCTACGTCACCGACTCCTACTCGGCCGTGGGCATCGCGGGCACCGCGGGCATCGCGCTGGAGATGGTGCGGCTGTACGCGGTGGAGCTGGAGCACTACGAGAAGCTCGAAGGCGTGCCGCTGTCCCTGGACGGCAAGGCGAACAAGCTCGCCCAGATGCTGCGCGGGAACCTCGGCGCGGCCATGCAGGGGCTGGCGGTGGTGCCGCTGTTCGCCGGGTTCGACGTCGACGCCGACGACCCGGACCGGGCGGGGCGGATCATCTCCTACGACATCACCGGCGGCCGGTACAACGAGGTCGGCGGCTACCACGCGGTGGGCTCCGGTTCGCTGTTCGCGAAGTCGGCGCTGAAGAAGCGGTACGACCCGGACGCCGACCGCGACACCGCGGTGCGGTCCGCGGTCGAGGCGCTCTACGACGCCGCCGACGACGACACCGCCACCGGCGGTCCGGACCTGTCCCGCCGCATCTTCCCGTCGATCATCTCCATCACCGGCTCCGACGGTGCCGTGCGGATGTCCGAGGAGGAGGCGGCCGCCGTCGCCGAGCAGGTCGTCAACGGTCGCTTGGAGAACCCGGGCGGCTGACGCCCGGTTCCCGCCCCACCAGCCACTTCGCCACGGGCGAGACGATTCGATCCAGGAGTGCACAGCCGTGACGATGCCGTTCTACACCTCTCCCGAGCAGCTGATGCGGGAGCGCTCCGAGCTGGCCCGCAAGGGCATCGCCCGGGGGCGCAGCGTGGTGGTGCTCAAGTACGCCGGGGGCGTGCTGTTCGTGGCCGAGAACCCGTCGCCCACGCTGCACAAGGTGTCCGAGATCTACGACCGGATCGGCTTCGCCGCGGTGGGGCGCTACAGCGAGTTCGAGGCGCTGCGGGTGGCCGGGGTGCGCATCGCCGACGTGCGCGGTTACTCCTACGACCGCCGCGACGTCACCGGCCGGTCGCTGGCCAACACCTACGCCCAGCACCTGGGTGCGATCTTCACCGAGCAGATCAAGCCGTTCGAGGTGGAGATCTGCGTGGCCGAGGTCGGGTGGACCGCCGACGGCGACCAGCTGTACCGGCTGACCTACGACGGCTCGATCGTCGACGAACCGCAGTACGTGGTGATGGGCGGGCAGGCCGACGCGATCACCAGCACGCTCAAGGACTCCTTCAGCGACGGGCTGGAGCTCGCCGACGCCGCCCAGCTGGCGATCCGGGCGCTGTCCTCCGGCGGTGAGGGCAGCCGGGAACTCGCCGCGGACCAGCTGGAGGTCGCGGTCCTGGAGCGCGACCGGCCGCACCGCACCTTCCGCCGCGTCCGCGGCGCTGCGCTGCGGGCCCTGCTCCCGGGCGCCGGGAGCGAGGGCGCCGGCGAGGCGGAGTCCGGCGAGGACGGCGACAAGAAGGACTGAACCACCTGCGTTCCGGGGTTCGGCGATTTCGCGCAAATCGCCGAACCTCCGCGCATGCCGCGGGAAGGCGGGACTTTCGTCCCGAAAGGCGGGCGGCGGTCCGCGGTGCGAGCCCGCCAGGTGGGACGGCGCGAACCCGTGCCCGAACGGCGGACCGCCGAGCGTCGCCATTTGCGCTTAGTGTGGAGGCATGCAGCGGCGGATCTTCGGCATCGAAACCGAGTTCGGGGTCACCTGCACCTTCCACGGGCAGCGTCGGCTCTCCCCGGACGAGGTCGCCAGGTACCTGTTCCGGCGCGTCGTGTCGTGGGGGCGCTCGTCGAACGTCTTCCTGCGCAACGGCGCGCGCCTCTACCTCGACGTCGGCTCGCACCCGGAGTACGCCACGGCCGAGTGCGACGACCTCACCCAGCTCGTCACCCACGACAAGGCGGGGGAGCGGATCCTGGAGGATCTGCTCATCGACGCCGAGCGGCGGCTCGCCGACGAGGGCATCGGCGGTGACATCTTCCTGTTCAAGAACAACACCGACTCGGCGGGCAACTCGTACGGCTGCCACGAGAACTACCTGGTCGGCCGTTCCGGGGAGTTCTCCCGCATCGCCGACGTGCTGCTGCCGTTCCTGGTGACCCGCCAGCTCATCTGCGGGGCCGGGAAGGTGCTGCAGACCCCGCGCGGCGCCGTCTACTGCCTCTCGCAGCGCGCCGAGCACATCTGGGAGGGCGTGTCGAGCGCGACGACCCGGTCGCGGCCGATCATCAACACCCGCGACGAACCGCACGCCGACGCCGAGCGCTACCGCCGGCTGCACGTCATCGTCGGCGACTCGAACATGTCCGAGGTGACCACGCTGCTCAAGGTCGGCGCGGCCAACCTGGTGCTGGAGATGGTCGAGCACGGCGTGCAGTTCCGGGACTTCAGCCTGGACAACCCGATCCGCGCGATCCGCGAGATCAGCCACGACCTGACCGGGCGGCGCACGGTCCGGCTCGCGGGCGGCCGGGAGGCGTCGGCGCTGGACATCCAGCGCGAGTACTACAGCCGGGCGGTGGACCACGTGGACCGGCGCGGTTCGGACCCGATGACCGACCGGATCCTGGACCTGTGGGGCCGGGCGCTGGAGGCGATCGCCGAGCAGGACTACTCCAAGATCGACCGGGAGATCGACTGGGCGATCAAGCACCGCCTGCTGGAGCGCTACCGCAGCAAGCACGGTCTGGAGCTGTCCAGTCCGCGCATCGCCCAGCTCGACCTCGCCTACCACGACATCCGGCGCAACCGGGGCCTGTTCGACATGCTGCAGCGCAAGGACCTGGTGGACCGCGCCACCGAGGACGGCGAGATCGAGGCGGCCAAGGACACCCCGCCGCAGAGCACCCGGGCCAAGCTGCGCGGCGACTTCATCGCCGCCGCCCAGGCGGCGGGGCGGGACTTCACCGTCGACTGGGTCCACCTCAAGCTCAACGACCAGGCGCAGCGCACGGTGCTGTGCAAGGACCCGTTCCGGGCGGTCGACGAACGCGTGGAACGCCTGATCGGCTCGCTGTGACGGGCCCGCCCCACCTCCTGGGGCGGCGTCAGAGGTGCTGGCCCGTCGGGCGGACGACGATCTCGTTGACGTCGACGCCCTGGGGCTGGCGCAGCGCGTACATGACCGCGTTGGCGATGTCGGTCGCCGCCAGCTTGGGGGCGTCCTGCCGGTGGGCGGTCATGTCGGTCTCGACCATGCCCGGCTGGACCAGGGTGACGCGGACACCGGTCTCGGCGCACTCGGCGCGGATGTTCTGCGCCATGCCGGTGACGGCCCACTTGGTCGCCGAGTACAGGTTGCCGGGCCGGACGTGGCGGCCGGCGACCGAACCGGTCAGCACCAGGTGGCCCCGCGACCGCGCCAGCGAGGGCAGCGCGGCGCGGGCGGTCAGCGCCGCTCCGAGGACGTTCGTGAGCACCATGTCGCGCCACTGCGCGGGGTCGGCGCCATCGGTGCCCAGGAACGACGTGGGCACGCTCAGACCGGCGTTGGCGAACACCGCGTCGAGCCCGCCGAAGTGCTCCTCGGTGCGCCGGACCGCGCCGCTGACGTCGTCCCAGTCGGCGACGTCGCAGGCCAGCGGCAGCGCGGACGCGGAACCGAGGTCGTCCACGAGCGGGGTGAGCTTGTCGGTCGAGCGCGCCACCAGCGCCACCCGGTACCCGGCGGCGACGGCCTGGCGGGCGGTGGCCGCGCCGATGCCGCGGGAGGCTCCGGTGATCAACATGACGGGATCAGCCATGACCCGGGATTCTCCCAGCCCCGGCACCACTCGCGCGATCGAGTGAGCGCGGGGCGGGTGCGGGCACGTCGGCCTGCGAACGTCACCCGGCCGGGTGGATGGGGGATCCCCCGAACACGTGATCGAACGGTGTGGAGCTAGAGTTTCGAAGTGGCCACTGTGCGTGCTGAGCGCTTGGTGAACCTGGTGCTGTGCCTGCTGTCGACCCGCCAGTACCTCACCGCGGAGCGGATTCGGGCCATCGTGCCCGGCTACGCCGACGCGCCCACCGACGAGGCGTTCTTCCGGACCTTCGAGCGGGACAAGGCGGAGCTGCGCGACCTGGGGATTCCGCTGGAGACCGGGCGCAACTCGGTGTTCGACGCCGCCGACGGGTACCGGATCGCCCGGCGCGACTACGAGCTGGGGGACATCGACCTGGAACCCGACGAGGCCGCCGCGGTGGCGCTGGCCGTGCGGCTGTGGGACTCGCCGGAGTTCACCGCGGCCGCGCGCGGCGCGCTGCTGAAGCTGCGGGCGGCCGGGGTGGACGTCGACGAGGGGGCGTCGGCGACCGTGGAACCCAAGGTGCGCACCACCGAGCCGACGTTCGCGCCGCTGCTGGCGGCGGTGCAGACCGGCCGGGTCGTGCGGTTCGACTACCGCCGCCCGACCAGCCCCGACGCGCAGCGTCGGACGGTCGAACCGTGGGGCGTGGTGTCCTGGCGGGGCCGCTGGTACCTGGTCGGGCACGACCGCGACCGGGCGGCCACCCGGTGCTTCCGGCTGTCCCGCATCCGCGGGGACGTCACCGCCGGGCGGGCCGGTGAGGTGCGGCGGCCACCGGACGCCGACCTGCTGCGCATCGTCGCGGGCGAGCAGCGCGAGGCACCGCCGAGCACCACCGCGCGGCTGTGGGTCGCGGCCGGACGGGCGCAGGGGCTGCGGCGCCAGGCGCGGACCGTGGACAGCATGGTGCTGGGCGGCGAGCCCGGTGACGTGGTCGAAGTGGACCTGGTGCACCCGGAGCCCGCGGCCACGTGGATCGCGGGGTACGGCCCGGACGTCGCGGTGCTCGAACCGGACACGTTGCGCAAGACCGTGCACGAGATCCACCTCGACGTCGTCGACCGGCGGGAGGAACGATGAACAGCGCCAGCGAGCGGCTGCCCCGGCTGCTGGCCCTGGTGCCGTACCTGTTGAGCCGGCCGGGCATCCCGATCGCCGAGGCCGCGGCCGACTTCGGGGTCACCGAACAGCAGCTGCGCCGCGACCTGGAACTGCTGTGGATGTGCGGGCTCCCCGGGTACGGGCCCGGTGACCTCATCGACCTGTCCTTCGAGAGCGACACGATCACCGTCACCTACGACGCGGGCATGCGGCGGCCGCTGCGGCTGACGACCTCCGAGGCGACCGCGCTGCTGGTGGCGCTGCGGGCGCTGGCCGACACCCCGGGCATCCCGGACACCGACGCGGTGCAGCGCGCCCTGGCGAAGGTGGAGGAGGCCGCGGGGCAGGCGCGGTCGGCGGGGGTGGTCGTCGGGCTCGCGCAGGACGGCGCCGAGCGGCCCGAGGTGCGGTCCGCGGTGCAGCGCGCGGCGACCCGGCGCCGGGCGCTGTGGATGCGCTACTACACCGCGTCGCGGGACGCGATCAGCGAACGCACCGTCGACCCGATGCGGTTGCTGATCATCGACGGGCGCAGCTACCTGGAAGCCTGGTGCCGGTCGGCGGGCGGGGTGCGGCTGTTCCGGCTCGACCGCGTCGACGACGCCGCGGTGCTCGACGAGCCCGCCCGGCCGCCCGAGGACGCCGAGCCGATGGACGTCTCCGCCGGGCTGTTCCGGCCGATGCCCGACCAACCGGTCGTCGAGCTGGAGCTGGAACCCGACGCGCGCTGGGTCGCCGAGTACTACCCGGTCGACGAGCTGGCCGAGCTGTCCGGCGGGCGCACCCGGGTGCGGATGCGCTATTCGGACCGGTCGTGGATGGTCCGCCTGCTGCTCGGGCTGGGCGGGCAGGCGCAGGTCCTCGACCCGCCGGACCTCGCCGACGACGTGCGCCGCAGGGCCGAGGAGGCGTTGGCGCGGGCGCGTCACCTCCCGGCCACCTGAAACCGATACGGTGATCCGGTGCCGTATGTGTTGAGTCTCGTGCTGGCGGCCCTCGGACTGGTCGTGCTCCTGGTGGTGGCCGTCCGGGTGCTCCGGGAACTGCGCCGGTTGCGGTCGGTGCAGCGGGAGGTCGCCACCGACATCACCGACCGGGCGGGCTTGCTCAAGGCGCGGGTGGCGGGGCTGAAGGTGGCGTTCGCCGAACGTCGTCGCAGGTGACGCCCATCGGCGCTGTTTGCCCGCGATGCCCGCCGCGTACGATGGCGCGGACAGCGGACGTCACGAAAGGGTGTGCTCATGCCAGGTGGCTGGGAGCTCTTGGTCATTCTGCTGGTCCTCGTCCTGCTGTTCGGGGCCAGCAAGCTGCCGCAGCTGGCGCGTTCGCTCGGCCAGTCGGCGCGGGTGTTCAAGGCGGAGGCGCGCGGCATGCAGGAGGACGACGAGGCCGCCACCAGGGCCCGGGCCGAGCGCGTGGACTCCCCGGAGCTGACCCGCGGCGAACGGGCCGCGTCGACGACGCCACCGGCGCGCGACCGGCAGCGTGACGAATCCGGCAACTGACGAGCGCAGAGGACGGAACAACACGGTGGGTGGGAGTGCGCTGCGCCGCCTGAACCCCTTCCGCGCGGATCGCCGCAGGTGGGGCCGTCGGCACAACCCCGACGGGACGATGACCCTGGTCGAGCACCTCTACGAACTGCGCTACCGGCTGGGCGTGGCCATGGTGGCCGTCGTCATCGGCGGCATCTTCGGGTTCTGGTGGTTCGCCAACTCCGCGTTCGGCGTCCCGACGCTCGGCGACCTGCTGCTGGGGCCGTACTGCTCGCTGCCCGCCGAGATGCGGCTGAGCCCGAACGGGCACTGCCAGCTGTTGCAGACCAAACCGTTCGAGGTCTTCATGCTGCGGCTGAAGGTCGGGCTGTCGGTCGGCGCGGTGGTGCTCAGCCCCGTCTGGCTGTACCAGCTGTGGGCGTTCATCACCCCGGGCCTGCTGGACAAGGAGCGCAAGTTCGCGCGGATGTTCGTGTTCTGCGCGAGCCTGCTGTTCGTCGCCGGTGCGGTGCTGGCCTACTTCGTCGTCCCGCAGGGCCTGAAGTTCATGGTCGGTTTCGGCGGCGGGTCGTTCTTCACCGCGCTGACCGGCGGCGACTACATCAACTTCGTGCTGGTCCTGCTGCTGATCTTCGGCGTCAGCTTCGAGCTGCCGCTGGTGCTGGTGATGCTGAACATGGCCGGGATCCTCAGCTACGCCAAGCTCAAGAGCTGGTGGCGCGGCCTGGTCTTCGCGCTGTTCGTGTTCGCCGCCGTCGCCACCCCGGGCCAGGACCCGTTCTCGATGCTGGCCCTGGCCGGGGCGCTGTGCCTGCTGTTCGCCATCGCGATGGCGATCTGCCGCGCCCACGACGGGCGCAAGCAGAAGAAGCTCGCCGCCGCGGGGCTGGAGGAGGTCGGCCTCGACGAGCCGTCGAAGATCGACTACCGGCCGTCTCGACTGGACACCACGTCGTCGCAGGGGTCCCACCAGCACGACGACGCCACCTGAGCCACTGGCGGATCCGCCCCCGGTTGGGCCAGGATGCTGCGTCGTGCGCTGTGTCCTGTTGATCAACCCCAAGGCCGGTGGCGGACTCACCGCGGAGGTCGTCCGCGCGATCCTCGGTCAGCTGCGCGCGGTCTGCGACGTGCGGACCGTGCTGGCCCCCGACGCCGCGGCCGCCGCGGCCGCCGCGGCGGAGGCCGTGGCCGGCGGAGTCGACGTGCTCGCCGTGGTCGGCGGCGACGGCATGGCCCACCTGGCGGTGCAGGCGTGCGCCGAGTCGGACACGGCGCTCGTGCTCATCCCCAGCGGCACCGGCAACGACCTGGCGCGGGCGCTGCGGTTGCCACCGCACCCAGTGGTCGCCGCGCGGGTCGTGGCGCACGCGCTGCGGCGCGGCGAGCGGCGGCGCATGGACCTCGGCCGCGTCGCCGGGGGAGGTTGGTTCGCCACCGTGCTCTGCGCCGGGTTCGACTCGCGCGTCAACGCCCGTGCCAACCGGATGCGCCTGCTGCGCGGCAAGCACCGGTACGACGTCGCGGTGGTGCGCGAGCTGCTCGCCCTGCACGCGATGCCGCTGCGGATCGAGACCGAGACGTGCGTGACCGAGCTGGACGCGACGCTGGTGGCGATCGGCAACAGCGCCTGCTACGGCGGCGGCATCCCGGTGTGCCCGGACGCCGACACCGCCGACGGCGAGTTCGACGTGACCGTGGTGGGACGAGTCACCCGCCGCGACTTCCTGGGCATCCTGCCGACCCTGCGCACCGGCAGGCACGTCGAGCACCCGGCCGTGCGCACGCTGCGCGCCCGCCGGGTCCGGCTCGGCGGCGACAACGGCTGGCTCGCCTACGCCGACGGCGAACCGCAGGTCCGACTCCCCCTCACCGCGCGCACCGTGCGGGGTGCGTTGACCGTGGTGGCCCCGACATGAAGCGGTACGCGACGCCGGTCGCCCGCGTATGAAAACCTGGGGGTGTGGCTGCAAGCCGTTCGAACCCCGCGAAGACGTCTCCGGCCGAGGCTTATGCGGCGCACCGGCGCCGCAGCGCCCATCCCAGGTTGGCCGATTTCACCGACGAGCTCAGCTTCGAGCTCGATGCCTTCCAGCGCACCGCCTGCCAGGCCCTGGAGTCCGGCCACGGGGTGCTCGTGTGCGCACCGACCGGTGCCGGCAAGACGGTCGTCGGCGAGTTCGCCGTGCACCTGGCGCTCACCGAGGGCCGCAAGTGCTTCTACACCACGCCGATCAAGGCGCTGTCCAACCAGAAGTACGCCGACCTGTGCGAGCGCCACGGCAGCGACGCGGTCGGCCTGCTGACCGGGGACACCTCGATCAACGGTGAGGCGCAGGTGGTCGTGATGACCACCGAGGTGCTGCGCAACATGCTGTACGCGGGGTCGCGGAGCCTCGACCAGCTCGGCTACGTGGTCATGGACGAGGTGCACTACCTGGCCGACCGGTTCCGCGGCGCGGTGTGGGAGGAAGTGATCCTGCACCTGCCCGAGCACGTGCAGGTCGCGAGCCTGTCCGCGACCGTCAGCAACGCCGAGGAGTTCGGCGAGTGGCTGGTCGAGGTGCGCGGCGACACCACCGTGGTCGTCGACGAGCACCGGCCCGTCCCGCTGTGGCAGCACATGCTCGTCGGTTCCCGGATGTACGACCTGTTCGGCGGGGAGACCCCGGACCGCGAGCTGAAGATCAACCCGAACCTGGTGCGCCAGACCCAGCAGTTGTCCCGCGTGCACCTGCCCTACGGTCGCCGCGGGCCGAACGGGAAGCGGAAGGGGCCGCGTCCGCCGCGGTTCTTCCCGCCGTCCCGAGTGGACATCCTCAGCGGACTGGACGCCGCCGGGTTGCTGCCGGCGATCGTGTTCATCTTCAGCCGCGCGGGGTGCGACGCCGCCGTCGCCCAGTGCATGCGCGCCGGGCTGCGGCTGACCACCGACTCCGAGGTGGACGAGATCCGCCGGGTGATCGACGAGCACACCGCGAACCTGCCCGAGTCCGACCTGGCGGTGCTGGGTTACTGGGAGTGGCGGGACGCGTTGGAGCACGGCCTGGCCGCCCACCACGCCGGCCTGCTGCCCGCGTTCAAGGAGACCGTCGAGGAGCTGTTCGTCCGCGGTCTGGTCAAGGCCGTCTTCGCCACCGAGACGCTGGCCCTGGGCATCAACATGCCCGCCCGCACGGTCGTGCTGGAACGGCTGGTGAAGTTCAACGGCGAGTCGCACGTCGACCTCAGCCCCGGCGAGTACACCCAGCTCACCGGCCGGGCCGGGCGGCGCGGCATCGACGTGGAGGGCCACGCGGTCGTGGTGTGGCAGCCGGGCATCGACCCCAAGCAGGTCGCGGGCCTGGCCTCCACCCGCACCTACCCGCTGCGCTCGTCGTTCCGCCCCGGCTACAACATGGCCGTCAACCTGGTGCAGCGGGTCGGGCGCGACGCCGCCCGCGACCTGCTGGAGCAGTCGTTCGCCCAGTTCCAGGCGGACCGCTCGGTGGTAGGCCAGTCGCGGCGGGTGGAGCGCAACACCGAGGCGCTGGAGGGCTACGCCGAGGCGATGCAGTGCCACCTCGGCGACTTCGACGAGTACTTCCAGCTGCGCCGCCGCATCGCCGAGCGGGAGAAGTACCTGGCCCGGCAGAACCGGGCGGCACGACGCGCCGAAGCCGCCCGATCGCTGGAGAAGCTGCGCAAGGGCGACGTGATCGCCATCCCGGCGGGGCGGCGTTCCGGCCTGGCCGTGGTGGTCGACCCGGGACTGGAGCCGATGGGCGAGCCGCGGCCCCTGGTCGTGACCGAGGACCGCTGGTCGGGACGCGTGTCGGTGGCCGACTTCACCTCGCCGGTCGAGCCGCTGGGCAGGATCCGGCTGCCCAAGCACGTCGACACCCGCTCCCCGAAGTCGCGGCGCGACCTCGCGTCGACGCTGCGCAACACGGGGCTGACCGCACAGGGCGGCCGCTCCCGGCGGCGGTCCGACGCCGGTGACGACGCCGAGCTGGCGAACCTGCGGCGCGCGCTGCGCGCGCACCCCTGCCACGGCTGCGACGAGCGGGAGAACCACGCCCGCTGGGCGGAGCGCTACGAACGCCTGCGCACCGAGACCGAGAACCTGCGGCGCAAGGTCGCCACCACCACGCACTCGCTGGCCCGGTCGTTCGACCGGATCATCGCGCTGCTCGCCGAACGGGACTACGTGCTGCTCGACGGCGAGGAACCCGTCACCGAGCACGGTCGGCGGCTCTCCCGGCTCTACAGCGAGTCGGACCTGCTGGCCGCCGAGTGCCTGCGGGTGGGCGTGTGGCGCGACCTCGGCCCGGCCGAACTGGCGGCGGTCGTGTCCTCGTTGGTGTACGAGTCGCGGCGGGAGGGACCGCTGGCGCCGCAGGTGCCGTCCGGGCAGGTCAGCGAGGCGTTGGCGGCCACGTGGCGGCTGTGGTCGGAGTTGGAGGACGACGAGCGGCGGCACAAGCTCGACCGCACCCGCGAACCCGACCCCGGGTTCGCCTGGCCGGTGTTCCGGTGGGCGCGCGGCGAGTCGCTGGAGAAGGTCCTCACCGCCGCGGAGAGCAGCGGGCACGAACTGTCCGCGGGCGACTTCGTGCGCTGGTGCCGCCAGGTCATCGACCTGCTCGACCAGATCCGCGAGGTCATCGGCGTGGCCGACCCGGTGGGTTCGGCGGCGGCCAAGGCGGTCACCGCCGTGCGCCGCGGTGTGGTGGCGGCCGGCGTGGTGTGACCGTCCCGGCGGACGCGGCGGCGGTGGGCGCTGTGGTTGGATCATCACCGCGCAGTGCCGAACGTCGTTGCGGAGGTTGAGATGTCGAGCCCGTACGGTCCGGCAGGGGGCTACCCCCAGTGGGGGCAGGTACCCCCGGGAGCCGGGATGCACCCGGGCGGGTATCCCGCGGCACCGCCTGGCTACTACGCACCGCAACCTCCGCAGCCGCACGGAAACCCCTACCTGGGGCATCAGCCGCCGCCGTTCGCCACCGCGCCCGGATTCGGCGCGCCACCACCGCCGAAGAAGCGGTCGCCGCTGCCCTGGCTGCTGGGCGGCCTCGGCGCCGTGCTCGTGACCGCCGTCGTGCTCGTGCTCGGGTTCGTCACGCCCGGGTGGTTCGTGCGGTCGGTGTTCGACGCGAGCAGCGTCGAGAAAGGCGTGACCGACATCCTCCAGCACTCCTACCGGCTCAGCGGAGTCGGCCAGGTCAGCTGCCCGCCCGACCAGCCCGTCGTACCGGGGCACCACTTCGACTGCACCGCGTCGATCGGTGCCGAGCACAAGACGGTGACCGTCACGGTGAAGAACGACAAGGGCGTCTACGAGGTGGGCCACCCCAAGTGAGCCCGGCTCAGCCGCCGGTGATCGCGGTGACCAGGCGGTCGACGCTGGCACCCAGCCCCCACGCGTCGCGGAGCTCGGACAGGCGGGCGGGGGCGGCGGGCGCCGAGGGGACCGCGTCGTCGGAGCGGTCCAGCACCACCGGGGCGTCGCGGACCACGCGGACCACCGACGGTGCCGCCGCCAGGTAGTCGGCCGCGTCGGTGAGCTTGGTGCGCACCCTGGGCGTCAGCCGCCGGTCGCCGGTCTCCGCGGCGGCCAGCAGCGCCTCCAGCGAGCCGAACTCGCGGATCAGCTTCGCCGCGGTCTTCTCCCCGATCCCGGCCACGCCGGGCAGGCCGTCGGACGGGTCGCCGCGCAGCACCGCCATGTCGGCGTAGTCGTCCCCCGCGCGGTCGGCCGTCAGCGCGTACCGCTCGGCCAGCTCAGCCGGGCCGTAGTCCTGGGCCTTGGCCAGGCCGCCGCCCACGTAGACCACCCGCACCGGCGTCGGCTCGACGCGCACCAGCTGGAACAGGTCGCGGTCGCCGGTCACGACCTGCACCGGCGCGGTGCGTTCCCGGTCGGCGAGCACCCCGATCACGTCGTCGGCCTCGTAACCCTCGGCCTCCGCGGTGGCGATCCCGGCCGCCTCCAGGACCTCCAGGATCACCGGGATCTGCGGGGAGAGGGTGTCGGGCACCTCTTCGGCCTCGGCGTCGTCCTCGGCCACCCGGTGCGCCTTGTACGACGGCAGCGCATCCACCCGGAACGCCGGGCGCCAGTCGTTGTCCAGGCAGGCCACCAGCCGGGCCGGGCGGCGGTCGATGATCAGCCTGGCCAGCATGTCGCAGAAGCCGCGCACCGCGTTCACCGGCGTGCCGTCCGGCGCGGTCAGCGAGTCCGGCAGGGCGTAGTAGGCGCGGAACCACAGACCGGCGGCGTCGATGAGCATGAGTGGTCCTGTCACGGTGCCAGCCTGTCACGCCGACGCCCCCACCGCGCCGAAGGGGCAGACCGCCAAGAAATCTTGGCAGAGAGTTCTTGGCGATTCTATTCTCGGTGCCGTGGATCGGGTTCTGGACTCCAAGGCACTGCGCGGGCTGGCGCACCCGCTGCGCATCCGGCTGCTGGGCCTGCTGCGCACCGACGGCCCGGCGACCGCGACGCAGTTGGCCGACCGGGTCGGCGAACGCAGCGGCACGACCAGCTGGCACCTGCGGCAGCTCGCCGCGCACGGCTTCATCGAGGAGGACACCGCACGGGGCAACCGGCGTGAACGCTGGTGGCGCGCGGTCCACGAGCACACCGTGCTGCCACTCGACGAACTCGCCGGGGACGAAGAGATGCGGACACCGCTGGACGGCTACCTGCACGAGGTCGTCACCACGCATTACCACCGCAGCGCGGCCTTCCTCGCGGAGTGGCAGCGGTGGCCGAAGCAGTGGCTCGCCGCGACGGCGCTGTCGGACACCACCCTGTCGCTGACCGTCGCCGAGCTTGAGGAGCTGACGCGGCGGATGCACGAACTCCTCGCGGAGTTCCGCCGCGAGAGGCGGGACGGGGACGAGCAGGTCGCGGTCCAGTTCCATGCCTTCCCCGAGCCGGGCCGGTGCTAGCCCGCGGCGGGCCGTTGCTGGGCCTGTGGGTGTCCACGGGTCTGTCGGTGCTCGGCACGACCATCGCGCTGCTGGTGCTCCCGTGGTTCGTGCTCGAACTGACCGGGAGCGCGGCGCAGGTCGGCGTGGTCGCCGCCGCCGAACTGGCGGGTCTGGTGCTGCTGTCCGCGGCGGGCGGTCCGCTGGCCGACCGGTTCGGGGGCCGCCGCACGGCGATGGTCTCGGACCTGGCCGGTGCCGCGGTCGTCGTGGCCATCCCGCTGGTGCACGCGCTGGCCGGGCTGCGCGGGTGGCAGCTGGTCTGGTTCGCCCTGCTCGTCGGCGCCTGCCGGGCGCCCGGTCTGACCGCGCGCCGGGCGTTGGTGCCCGAACTCGTCGCGCTGGCGGGGGTACCGCTGGAACGCGGTTCCGGCGCGGTCGACGCTGCGGGGCGGACGGCGCAGCTGCTCGGCGGGCCGGTCGGCGGAGCCCTGCTGACCGTGCTCCCCGGCCCGGCCGTGCTGGCCTGCGACGCGGTGTTCTTCCTGGTCGGCGCGGGAACCCTCGCCGTCTCGGTGCCCGGCTCCACGGCGACGCCGGGCAGCGCCGCCTACCTGGGCGACCTGCGCGCCGGTCTGGAGCGGGTCGTCCGGGACCGGCTCCTGCTGCGCGTGACGCTGCTGCTGTTGTTCGTCAACACGCTGGACATGGCGGCCACCGAGGTGTTCCACCCGGTCTACGCGGCCGAGGTGCTGCGCAGCCCGGTCGCCCTCGGTGCGATCACCGGGGTGCTCACCGGAGCCGCGTTGCTGGGCAACCTGCTCTACTCCTGGTTCGGCCATCGGCTCAGCCGGTTCCCGCTCTTCGTGCTGACGTTGCTGGCCTCCGGCGCCCCGCGGTACGTCGCGCTGGCCGCGCGGCCGGGACTGCCCGCGGTGCTGGCGGTGCTGGCGGTGGCCGGGTTGCTGTCCGGCGCGCTCAACCCGCTGCTGGCGGTGGTCGTCTACGAACGGGTCGAGCCGGCCATGCGCAGCCGGGTTGTCGGTCTGACGACCGCGGTGAGCATGGGCGGAACTCCGCTGGGCGCGCTGCTCGGTGGTGCGCTGGTCGACGGCGTCGGTCTGGTCGCCACCCTGTGGGCAGTGGCGGTGCTGTACCTGGTGGCCGCCGTCGCGCCGGTGGTGTTCGGCGGGTGGCGGGAGTTGGACCGCGCGAACGTTGCGGGGTCACTCCCGGATTAGGCTTGGTGGCTATGGCCACCGTCTCGTTGAAGCAGGATCCGACCGTGCTCGCGGCCCGCCTGACCCGGGCCGCCGAAACCGCTGCCGCGGCCGACATCGACGCGCTGCTGATCTCCCCCGGTTCCGATCTGCGCTACCTCCTCGGCGCCGGCGGGGAGTCGTTCGAGCGGTTGAGCTGCCTGGTGCTGCCCGCCGCCGGCCGGACCGCGCCGCCGGTCCTGCTGGTACCGAAACTGGAGGAGCTCGGGTACGCCGACGTGCCCGCTGACGAGCTCGGCGTCGAGGTCAGGACCTGGGTGGACGGTCAGGACCCGCACGGCATGGTGACCGATCTGCTGCGCCGCGGCGGGGCGGCGCCCGCCCGCGTCGCGGTCGCCGACGCGATGCCCGCGCTGCACACGTTGCCGCTGCGCGCCGCGCTGCCCGGCGCCGAACAAGTGCTGGCCGGACCGGTCCTGCGCGAACTGCGGATGCGCAAGGACGCCGCCGAAATCGACGCGCTGCGCAAGGCAGGTGCCGCCATCGACCGGGTGCACGCGCGCATGGCCGAGTTCCTCCGCGCCGGTCGCACCGAGGCCGAGGTCGGCGCGGACATCGCCGCCGCCATCGTCGAAGAGGGGCACGTCGAGGCGGACTTCGTCATCGTCGGTTCCGGTCCCAACGGCGCCAGCCCGCACCACGCGGTCTCGGACCGGGTCATCGAGCAGGGCGACGTGGTCGTCATCGACATCGGCGGCCCGATTCCCGAGGGCTACAACTCGGACTGCACCCGCACCTACGCCGTCGGCGAGCCGTCGCAGTCGGACGTGCGCGAGACCTACGCGGTGCTGCAGGAAGCGCAACGCGCAGCCGTGGAAGCGGTGCGTCCCGGCGTGACCGCCGAGTCGATCGACGCGGCCGCGCGCGAGCCGATCGCCGCCGCCGGGTTCGGCGAGAACTTCGTGCACCGCACCGGCCACGGCATCGGACTCGACGTGCACGAGGAGCCCTACGTCGTGGGCGGCAACTCGCTGGTCCTGGAACCGGGCATGGCGTTCAGCGTGGAACCCGGCATCTACCACCAGGGTCGTTGGGGCGCGCGGATCGAGGACATCGTCATCGTCACCGAGGACGGCGTGGAGAGCGTCAACAACCAGCCGCACGAGTTGGTGGTGCTTCCGGCGTGAGCGACAGATCGGCAAGCTCGCCGGGTGAGCTGGAGGCCACCGACCGCGCCATCCTGCGCGAGTTGGTGCGGGACGGGCGGTGCAGTTTCACGGATCTCGCCGAGCGCGTGGGGCTGAGCGTCTCGGCGGTGCACCAGCGCGTGCGCCGCTTGGAGCAGCGCGGTGCGCTGCAGGGCTATGCGGCCAAAGTGGACGGTGACCAGATCGGTCTGCCGCTGACCGCGTTCATCTCGCTGACCCCGATCGACCCGGCCGCACCCGACGACTACCCGCAGCGACTGGAGCACCTGCCGCAGATCGAGTCGTGCTTCTCGGTGGCGGGAGACGAGTCCTACATCCTCCAGGTCCGCGTGGCGTCGCCGCTCGGTCTGGAGGAACTGCTGCGGCAGATCCGCGAGGCCGCCAAGGTCTCGACCCGGACCACGGTCGTGCTCTCCACCCCCTTCGAAAACCGCCCGCCGGCGATCTGAGCCCGGCGACGTCCGGCGCGCAGCCGCCGGTTGCCCGTCCATCGCGATGCGCAACCGGCGGCGTCGGACGTCGTGCCGTCGACCGGCCGACGGTCAGGGGTGGGCGGGAAGTGCCGCCACGTGCGCGGGAATCGCGTGCAGCACCCCGCGCTCGTCCGAGAGGCAGACGGCGTGCCGGTCGCCGGTCCCGAGGAACTCGCTGAGGCAGTGCGCCAGTGCTGCCTGGCCGGTTGCGTTGGCGTGGAAGGACTCCTGCATCGCGTGCGGGGCGCGCTGCTCGTCGCGCAGCCCGTCCCAGTCGACGGTCAGCCGCGTGAACCACTCGCCGTCGGCGCTCTGGGGGTCGCCGGTGCAGGCTTCGTGGCCGATGCCCGCGCGGGACAGGTCGAGGAACCGGGCGTCGCCCTGCTGCGCGACCTCGCGCAGCGCCTCCGACAGCTGGGGCACGGCGGTGTCGCGGATCCACTGCAGATCGCCGGTCAGGAACGGGCACCCCGAGAGGTTCTGCAGTTCGGGTCGGATGTCCGGGCCCACCGGCGCGGCGTACGACTGCAGCACGAGCGAGTAGCTGCTCGGCGTGTACCCGGCACCGTCCATGGCCGCCCGGACGGCCCGCAGCGCATCGAGCACCTTCGGTTTCATGCTCGCCAACCGCTGCGGCCACGCGGTGCGCAGGGTCGCGGCGCAGCCGCCGTCGATGTGGCGCGCCCACGCCTCCACGCACCGGTTGACCGTGTCGGTGAAGCCCGGATCGTCGTTCGCGCCGACCTGCACGACCACCGATGTGATGCGGTAGCGCTTGGCCAGGTCGGCGAGCCGTTGCGACTGCGACCCCTCCGGATGCGCCGGGTCCGGGTCGGAACCGACCAGGTCCGCCTGGGCGCCCGAGCAGGCGAGGTTGATGCGCGTCACCCCGGCCGGCAGCCGGAGCTGATTGACCGTGGCCGCCGGGGAACGGTGGCACCAGTCGCCGTTCTCCCCGTTGGTGCCGGTCTCGTAGTTGCCGCCGCCCTCGCCGGACAGGGTGCTGTCGCCCAGGGTCACCACCGCGGCGGGCAGCTGCTTCGGCTGCAGGGGCAGGCTCGGCAGGTATTGGTCGCTGATCAGGAACGCGAGCGCGATCGCGCTGCAGACCAGCAGGAGGACCAGAGCTTTCGAGGTGGGCGCCCGCATCATCGGAAAGTCTATGGTGCGGCCGCGCACGGCCTCGCATCACCTCGGCCAGTCCGGGAGCAAAATCGGACGCTCGCACGTTGGACTGAGCAGAAAACCGTTCAGGGAGGTTTCCGACGTCGTGCCGCTGTTCGTTGTGCTCCTCGTCGCAGTCGTCGCCGAGCTCGCCGTGCTGGTCGCCGTCGGCCACGCGATCGGGGTGCTCCCCACCATCGGGCTGCTGGTGGCCGCCGCGTTCCTCGGCTCGTGGCTGCTGCGCCGCGAGGGCCGTCGTGCCCTGGGTGAATTCCGCGAGGCGGCACGCACCCGGCGCCCGCCGGCGCATGAGATGTCGGACGGCGTGCTCATCGCGGCCGGCGGACTGCTGATCATCGTCCCGGGCTTCATCAGCGACGTGTGCGGTCTCGTCTGCCTGTTCCCGCCCACGCGCGCGCTGCTGCGCAAGCGCATGGTTCGAGCGGCCGAGAAGCGGTCGCAGGCCGTGCAGGACCAGGTGTGGCTGCACACACAGCGGGTGTACCGCGAACACGGCGCCACCGCGCCGGGTGACGACGTCATCGACGGCGAGGTGGTCTCGGTCACCGAGGATGACGAGACCGGTCACTCCGGTCCCCAGCTGCCGCGCACGAGGCGCCCCGGCGGGCCGTCGCACGCCTAGCGCCGGTGCTCGACTCTTCGGGCGTGGCGCTGCCGGTGGTGCGACCTCAGAGCCTGCCTTCGAACTCGTTGTGGGTGGCGCTGCCGGTAGCGGAACCTCGGCGGCCCGCCCCTCACCCGACCACCGCCCCCCACGGATGCGCTGACGCGCCCCTGTGATCACCGGAGAACCCGCGGCGGTGCCGGTTGCGAGACCACTCACCGAAGGAGAAAACGGCTGGCGCCGCTTGCCACGCCTGTTCCGGGAGCGGGTTCGAAGACCGGCGCTCAGGCGCGGCCGGTTCCGCCTCCAGGCCGAACGCTCGCTCGGCTCGCGTGCTCGTGGGGGCGCCGTGCGGGGGTCTCGGGAGGGGGCGGTCGGCGGTGCCGCCGTTCGCCTGTTCGGGCTGTTCAGTGGAGCTTCGACAGGGGCGTTTTCCCGTCGGTCGGCGTCGCGTCGGGAGCCGAGACCGCCCGGGTAAGCTCGCCAGGACGATCGTGGCCGGGCGCGGCGCTCCCTCGGCCACCGGCGATGTACTGCGCAGTTGAAGACCCGGAACAGGGATACACGAAGAACATGTCCGACACCACGTTGTTGCTCGGCGGCCGGATCCATTCGCCCGCCGACGCCGACGCCACCGCGATGGCCGTCACCGACGGCGTCGTCGCGTGGGTCGGCACCGACGAGGTCGGCCGCGCGCTGCACCCGGACGCCGAGGTCGTCGACCTCGCGGGCGCGTTGGTGACGCCTGCCTTCGTCGACTCGCACGTGCACGCGACCTCGACGGGCCTGCTGCTCAACGGACTCGACCTGACCGGCTGCGCGTCCTTGACCGAGTTCCTGCACGCCCTGCGGGACCACGTCGAGGAGTACCCGGGCGCCTTGGTGTGGGGACACGGCTGGGACGAGACGTGGTGGCCCGAACGCCGCCCGCCGACCCGCGCCGAGATCGACCGCGCCGCCGGTGGGGCGCCGGTGTACCTGTCCCGGATCGACGTGCACTCCGCCTTGGTGTCCAGCGCGCTCGTGGAGCGGGCGCCGCTGGCCAGGGGTTCGGAAGGCTGGAGCGAGAACGGCCCGTTGACCAGGGTCGCGCACCACCACACCCGCCGCGCGGCGCGGGAGTCGTTGGGCGTCGCGCAGCGCCGCGATGCCCAGCTCGCGTTCCTGCGCCACGCCGCCGCGCAGGGGGTGGCCTCCGTGCACGAGTGCGCCGGTCCGGACATCTCCGGTGCCGACGACCTCGCCGACCTGCTGGAGCTGTCCGCCCGCGGCGGAGTTCCGGACGTGGTGGGGTACTGGGGCGAACTCGGTGCGGTGGACCGCGCGCGCGAGCTCGGGGTGCGCGGCCTGGCCGGGGACCTGTTCGTGGACGGGGCCGTGGGCTCGCGCACCGCGGCCCTGCGACATCCCTACACCGACGACCCGGCCACCTCCGGGGTGCTCTACCTCGACGCGAGCGCGGTCGCCGAGCACCTGGTGGCCTGCACGCGCGCCGGTCTGCAGGCCGGCTTCCACGTCATCGGCGACGCGGGGGTGGCGGAGGTCTGCGAGGGTTTCCGGCGCGCCGCCGAGACCGTCGGCGCGCCCGCCCTGGCTGGTATGCGCCACCGCTTGGAGCACCTGGAAATGGTGGACGCCGAACAGGCCGCGCAGCTGGCCAGGTACGGCGTGGCGGCCTCGGTCCAGCCGTCGTTCGACGCGACGTGGGGTGGGCCGGCGGACATGTACGCGCGCCGACTCGGCGTGCCCCGCGGAACCCGGCTCAACCCGTTCTCCCAGCTGGCCGCCAACGGTGTGTTGCTGGCGTTCGGGTCGGACGCGCCGGTGACCCCGGTCGACCCGTGGGCGGGGGTGCGCGCGGCGGTGCACCACCGCACAGAAGGCTTCGGCATCTCCCCCCGTGCCGCGTTCGCGGCGCACACCCGGGGTGGCTGGCGTGCCGCGGGCGTCGACGACGGCCTCACCGGCGCTCTCGTGCCCGGCGCCCCCGCGACGTACGCGGTGTGGGACGCGGGCGAACTGGTCGTCGCCGCTCCCGACTCGCGGGTGCAGCGCTGGTCCACCGACCCGCGTGCCGGCGTACCCGGCCTGCCGGACCTGCGGCCCGGCGCCGAGCTGCCCCGTTGCCTGCGCACGGTGCTGCGGGGCGAGACGCTGTACACCCGGGACCCGGACGACGACGAGATCATGTGATCCCGCCCGCTCCGGGAGTCGCGCGCCGCGCGGTGTCCACTTCGGACTCGGTGGGCGGGCTATCGGGTGGGCGTGCGGCGTGATCACCTCCAGGGGACATCGGCGTCCCGGCGTGCGACTCGACTGTGGACGGACGTCGCGCGCGGGCCGGGTGCCGTTCGCGGCGGGGTGTTCCGGAGTTGGGAAGCGGTTGTGCTGTGCCATGTCCTCAGGATTCCCGCGTCGAACCCCAGTTCGCATCGCTCGTCCGGGTGGAACCGACCAATTCGGACCGCGCAGTGTCCGGAAACGATCGTCCCGGGCAGCCGATCTCGGCCCGCACCGGCCGTCGACCACCGGATCGGCGTACATTTGTTCAGTGCGCGCGCACCGGTCGCGCCATTGGCAATGAACGTTTCCGTCCTGGTCGGGGCACCGGGACCGCGGTACCGAGAAGGTTGGTCGGGTGGCACTCCCCACGGCGAGTTCGCAGCGCTGTGAGCAGACCGGTCGTCGCAGGACCGCCGGGTGGCCCGCCCTCGCGGTGCCGTTGCGGATCGTCCTGCTGATCGCGGCGGGCTTCGCGCTGTACGGGAGTTCGCCGCCGCGCAGCCTGTGGTGGGTGGCGCCCCTCGCCTTCGCCGCCCTGGCCGGAGTGGTGCGGCGGCGGCGCGCCCGGGCCGGGTTCGGCTACGGCGTGGTGTTCGGCCTGGCGTTCCTGCTGCCGCTGCTGGGCTGGTTGCAGGACTTCCTCGGCGCCGACTTCGGACCGTGGCCCTGGCTCGGCGTCGCCGGGCTGGAAGCGCTGTTCTTCGGCCTCGCCGGTGCGGCGATGGCGCCGATCAGCAGGCTGCCCGCCTGGCCGGTGTGGGCGGCGGGCGTGTTCGTCGCCGTCGAGTACCTGCGCTCCGCGGTGCCGTTCGGCGGGTTTCCCTGGGGCAGGCTCGCGTTCACCCAGGACGAGGGGATGTTCCTGCCGCTGGCGTCGGTCGGCGGTGCCGCGCTGGTGACCTTCGCCGTCGCGCTCACCGGGGCGGGACTGGCCGAGCTGGTGCACCGGCTGCGCGCCCCGCGGCGCTGGACCGGGCCCCTCGCCGCGACCCTGGTGCCGGTGCTCGGCGGGCTGGCCGCGACGCCGCTGATCCACACCGACCCGGACGCGGGCACCGCCCGGGTGGCCGTCGTGCAGGGCAATGCGCCGAACGTCGGTCTCGGCCTGCTGTACCAGGACTCCGTCCTGCACGCCAACCACGTGCGCGGGGTGGACAAGCTCGCCGACGAGGTCGACGCGGGCCGGGTGCCGCGCCCCGACTTCGTCGTGCTGCCGGAGCAGGTGGGCAGCTGGGGACCCTCCCGGTCCGATCCGGACCTGTCGGTGGCGGCGGCGCGGATCGGCGTGCCGCTGGTGGTCGGGGGCGTGGGCGAGGACGCCGACGGCCAGCTGCGCAACCGCGTCGTCCGGTGGGATCCGCTGACCGGGGCGGGCGCCGAGTACATCAAGCAGCACCTCGTGCCGTTCGGCGAGCGCATCCCGATGCGGTCGGTCGCGCGGCTGTTCAGCCCCTTCGCGGACCGGTTCCAGCAGGACATGGTGCCCGGGGACCGGCCGGGCGTGCTCGACGTCGGTCCGGCGAAGCTGGGCGTGGGCCTGTGCTACGACGTCGCCTACGACGACGTGTTCGAGGGCGCCG
The DNA here is from genome assembly GCF_025643595.1 of Saccharopolyspora rosea. GTDB lineage: Bacteria > Actinomycetota > Actinomycetes > Mycobacteriales > Pseudonocardiaceae > Saccharopolyspora > Saccharopolyspora rosea. The sequence goes on along the minus strand of NZ_CP102826.1, from coordinate 4,639,232 downwards.
CGCGACAGGGGGCGACGCTGCTCGCGGTGCCGACGAACAACGCCTGGTACGGCCGTTCGGAGATGAGCTACCAGCAGCTGGCCATGGCCCGGTTGCGGGCGGTCGAGCACGGGCGCGCGGTGCTCGTGTCGGCCACGAGCGGTGTCAGCGCCGTCGTGCAGCCCGACGGCACCGTCACCCAGCGAACGCGCCAGTTCACCGCGCAGGACCTCGTCGCGGAGGTTCCGCTGCGCTCGGCGCAGACGCTCGCGACGGAGCTGGGGAGCATCCCGATGTGGGTGCTGTCGCTGTTGGGGGCGGGGGCGCTGGTGTTCACGTGGTGGCGGCCGCGGCGCGGCGGCACGCTGTGAACGCGCCCTGATCGAAAGCGAGAGCCGGCGGTACGCGTCGGCTGGGAGGACGTTGGATGGCGAACCGGCAAGGACCGGCGGACGGCGCTACCGGCCCCGTGCTGGTGGTGATTCCCACCTACAACGAGCGGGACAACCTCGAACCGGTCGTGCAGCGGCTGTTCGCCACGTTGCCTTCGGCGCACGTGCTGGTCGTCGACGACGCCAGCCCGGACGGGACCGGCGAGCTCGCGGACCGCTTGGCCGCCGCTGACGAGCGGGTGCACGTGCTGCACCGCGCGGGCAAGGCGGGACTCGGCGTGGCCTACGTCGCCGGGTTCGAGTGGGCGCTGGAGCGGGACTACGGCGCGATCGTCGAGATGGACGCCGACGGCTCGCACGCGCCCGAGGACCTGCCGCGGCTGCTCGGGATGCTGGGGGACGACGGCACGGGCGCCGACGTGGTGCTCGGGTCGCGCTACGTGCCGGGCGGGAGCCTGGTGAACTGGCCCTGGTACCGGGAGTGGTTGTCGCGCGCGGCCAACATCTACTCCAAGCTGGCGCTCGGGGTGCCGATCAACGACATCACCGGCGGTTTCCGCGTGTACCGGCGGGAGGTGCTCGCCACGCTGCGGCTGCACGACGTGGCGTCGCAGGGGTACTGCTTCCAGGTGGACCTGGCGTGGCGGGCGGTCGAGGCGGGCTTCGTGGTCGTCGAGGTCCCGATCACGTTCGTCGAGCGCGAGGCGGGCCAGTCGAAGATGAGCGGCGCCGTGGTGCGCGAGGCCCTGCTGCGGGTGACGACGTGGGGGGTGCGCCGCCGCGGCGGCCAGGTGCTCGACCTGCTGCGCGCGGCCCGGCGCTGAGCGGTTGCGCGAAAAGCGCCTGGGACCACCTCGGCCCAGGCGCTTCACGATGTGCCGGACGTGCGATCAGGCGGACTGCCCGCGCCGTTCGCGCAGCAGTTGCAGCCGCTCGTTGAGCAGCTCCTCCAGTTCCGGAATGGTGCGCCGCTCCAGCAGCATGTCCCAGTGGGTGCGCGGCGGTTTGGCCTTCTTCTGCTCCGGTTCGCTGCCGTCGATGATCTTCGACTCGGTGCCGTGCAGGCGGCACTCCCAGGTGGGCGGCACCTCGGCGTCGTCGGAGAACGGCACCTCGAACTCGTGGCCCTTGGGGCAGGCGTAGCGCACCGTCCGGCGCGGTGCGAGGTCGTGGTTACGGTCGGTCTCGTAGCTGACCGCTCCGAGCCGGCTGCCACGCAGAACGCGATCGGCCATGACGGTTCCTTTCACTTCGGCCCGGTCCGCAGCCGGGCGGTTGTGCTCACCGAGTGCAACGAGGGCTGGCCTGTCGTCTGTTCCCGGTTTGGTGCTTTTGGTTGCCGACGGTGACGTTGTTCACCCGTCAACGACGGGTTCACCCCTAGAGATGCAGTCAGGCGGCGTTCGTGACGCGTTTTCCCTCCTGCAATCTCAAGGTGGGTCCGAACGGGTGATAGTGCCAGATAAGTCGTCACCAAGACCAAACGAGTCCCAGGTGGGCCGAGAGAGTGGGATGCAGATCACGCCCCTCGGCGGCAGGATTGACGTGAAAACCGGTAACCGAAAGTAGTCACTCCCTGTCGAGTATTACCGCAACGCTGTGTACTGGCATATTCCGAGACGCGACATGACCGTCGACGTTCCCATCACCAGCATGGAGCAACGAGCCTGCGGTGTCACCAGCGGACCGGCGGTTACGCAGCGCGCATCACAGGAGTTCCGGAGGGCGGTTGCCGACGGCCTCGATGGCCCGCCGGACCGGCACCATCGACACCAGGACCAACCCGGCCGCGAAGAACACCACCAGCGAGACGATCGCCAGCCGGAACGACCCGGTCGCCTGGCCGACCCCGGCGAACACCAGCGGGCCCAGCCACGACGTGGAGCGTTCACCGACCTCGTACAGCGAGAAGTACTCCGCCTCCCGGCCCGCCGGGACCATCTGGCTGAACAGCGACCGGGACAGCGCGTTCGTGCCGCCCAGCACCAGGCCGATGCCCACCGCCAGGCCGTAGAACTGCAGGTCCTGTCCGGCCTGCACGAAGTAGGCCGCCACCAGGACGAGCAGCCACACGCAGAGGCTGATCAGGATCGTCTTCTTGGCGCCGATGTGGCGGGCCACCAGGCCGTGCAGCATGCCGCCCGCATAGGCGATGAACTGCACGATCAGCAGCGTGATGATCAGCGAGGTCTGCGGGAGCTTCAGCTCCAGGCTGCCGTACTGCGCCGAGACCTGGGAGACCGTGGAGATGCCGTCGGTGAACACCCAGTAGGCGCCCAGGAACGCCAGCGTCAGCGGGAAGTGGCGGGCCTGGCGCAGCGTGCCCGCCAGCTGCCGGAAACCCGCGGTGATCACCGAGGCCCCGCGCTCGTCGCCCTCGGGGGCGTGGTGGCGGCGCAGGGCCGCCAGCGGCAGCAGCGTGAACGCCGCCCACCAGACGCCGGAGGAGAAGAAGATCAGCCGGACCGCGGCGTCCGCGCCGAGCCCGATCGCGTCGTGGAACAGGTAGATCAGCAGGTGCAGGAACAGCGCGAGACCGGCGCCGAGGTAACCGACCGCCCAGCCGCGCGAGGACACCGCGTCCCGCTCGTCGGTGTCGGCGATCTCCGGCAGGAACGAGTAGTAGACGACCACCGACGCGCCGAAGCAGATGTTGGCGACGACGAACAGCGCCACGCCCAGCTGCCAGTTCCCGCCGCCGACCAGGGCCAGCAGCGCCGTCGCGGCCGAGCCGCCGAAGGCGAACCCGCCGAGCATCGTGCGCTTGTTCTGGGTGCGGTCGGCGATGGCGCCGGTGATCGGCAGCACGAGGACCTGGACCACGGTGGCCACCGAGAGCAGGTAACCCCACAGGGACCCGGCCGGGAAGGTCAGGCCGAGCAGCGAGATGTCGCAGCGCACCAGGGCGTTCCCCGCCGGGCACGGGTGCGGGCCGTTGAGCGCGGTGTCCACCCGCGCCGCCTGGGTGGCCACCGAGGTCAGGTAGAGCGAGAGGAAGACGGTCGTCACCGAGGTCGGGAAGACCGAGTTGGCCCAGTCGTACCAGCACCAGCCGCGCTGTTCGCGACGCCGTTGCCGCACGGCGTCCGGCGCCGGCCGACTGTCCATCACGCTCATCCGTGCGGCCCTCCGAACCGAGATCACCTGTTAGGGGTAACGGGACTGTACTGGTCCACGAGTACTGGGAAGGGCCGCTCGGGAACAATGCGTAGTTCCACTCAACCGCCGCCCGGCAGGTCGGCGCGCGGCTCGCCGAAGCGCTCCCGCAGCACCTCGCGCAGCACGTCCGGGCGGTCGGTGACCAGGCCGTCGACCCCGAGGTCGAGCAACCTGCGCATCTCGGCGGGGTCGTCGACGGTCCAGGCGTGCACCTCGCGGCCCCACAGGTGGGCCTGCCGCACGAACCGGTCGTCGACCACGGTCAGCCGCCCGTGCCGCGGTGGGACCTGGGCGGCGCCGCCGGTCACCAGGTGGCGCATCGGCCAGCCGCCCCAGCGGGAACCGAGCCACAGCGCCAGCACCGAGCCCTGGCCCATGGACGTGAACAGGCGCGGACCGGCCGCGCGCGCCATCGTCCGCACCCGGCGCTCGTCGAACGCCGCCAGGCAGACCCGGTTCCAGGCGTGGTGCGCGCGGATCACGCGCAGCACCGGGCCGATCGCGGAGTCCTCCTTGACGTCGATGTTGAAGAAGGCGTCCGGCAGCTCCTCCAGCACTTCGTCCAAAGTGGACACAGGTTCGCGGCCGCCGATGAGCGCGGTGGACACCGCCGACCACGGCAGCCGTCGGATCGCGCCGCGGCCGTCGGTGGTGCGCTCCAGCGTCGCGTCGTGGTGCACCACGACCACGCCGTCGGCGGTCGCGCGCACGTCGGTCTCGATGTACTGGTAGCCCTCCTCCACGGCGCGCCGGAAGGCGCTGAGCGAGTTCTCCATGTCGTGCAGGTCCCCCAGGTGCCAGCCGCGGTGCGCGAACGCGCGGGGCTTGGGGCCGAACAGGAACGGGTGCATCACGAGGGGACACTCTGCCGGATCGGCGTGGCCACTCCCGGAACCCGGTGCCGTGGCGATAGCGTGATCGACCGTGGAGACCGCGCACGAACTCCGACAGCGGCGCGTCCGGCACTGCGCCTGGTGCGGGCGGCGCATCCCGGAATCCGGCAGGCAGGGGCGTCCTCGGATGTACTGCGCGCAGTCCTGCCGCCAGCGCGCGTACGAGCGGCGGGCCGCGGTGCAGCGCGGCGGGTTGCCGGAGGACGCCGTGGTGCTCTCCGCCGCCGAGCTGGCCGATCTGCAGGACCGGTTGTTCCAGCTGCGGTGCGCCGCCGAGGACGTCGTCACCGCCGTCGACGACGCGGCCGACCACGCCGAGCTGCGCAAACTCGCCGCGCAGGTGGTGGACGTGGCCGTGGAGCTGGAACGGCTGCGGTGACGGTGCTTGCTGCCGCGAGGCGGTGCCGACAGCATGGGTGAACCAGCCCGAACGAGGATCTGACGTCGTGCCCTCTCGTCCCATGGCCCGGGGTCTGCGCTGGGCCGAACTGCTCAGCCCGGATCCGGTGGCCTCGGTCGCCTTCTACCGGCGGCTGCTGGGGTGGGAGGTGGTGCAGGCCGGAACGACGCTCGACTGCTGGGTGGGGGAGCGTCGCTGCGCCACGGTGCGCACGCCCCGCGCCGGGGAGCGGACGGGGTGGCGGCCGGTGTTCGCCGGCGGCACCGAGAACGGCGTGCTGGTCGGCCCGGACGGCACCACCGCGCTGATCGCGCGGGGTCGGGCGCTGCACGGACCGTGGGCCCCCGATCCGCGCCCCGGGGAACTGTGCTGGATCGAGCTGTCCGCCGCCGACCCGGAACGGGCCGACGCGTTCTGGGCGGACACGTTGGACTGGTCGGTGTGCCGGCGGCGGTACCTGGTGCGCGGGCGACCGCTGGCGGGGCGGACGACCGACCCGCTGCCGGACGGCGGTCGCGGGTGGTTGTGCTGCTTCGCGGTGCGCGACGTGGCCGCTCCGGTCCGCGGTGCGGAGACGGGGGAGCGCCCGGAGCTCGGTGGCTCCCGGGTGCTCGTCGACCCGCAGGGAGCCGTGGTCGGCATCGCCGAACGGGAGACGTGGGGCGGCGCGGTGCGTCCGGCGTGACGAACGCACCGCGCCGGAACGGTCTCAGGGCTCGAAGACAGGCACTCAGGCGTAGAAGCCGGGACGTTCGACGAGTCGGACCTCGGTGGTGCCCTCGGACTGCGCGCGCACGCCCGCTTCGCAGGCGGCCGCGGCGGCGTAGCCGTCCCAGGCGCTCGCCGCGTCGGGGTCGACCCCGCCGGTGCGGGCGGCGTCGGCCCAGCGCTGGAACTCCCGGTCGAAGGCAGTGGCGAAGCGCTCGCTGAAGTCGGCGTCGATCCGCCCGCCCCAACCCGCGGTGCCGTGGACCCGCAGACCGCCGGCGGCCCCGGCCAGGGCGGTGCCGTGTTCGCACACCGCCTCGCAGCGCACCTGGTAGCCGAACCCGCAGTTGACGAAGATCTCCACGTCGGCCACGACCCCGCCGGTGGTCTCGATGGTGACCAGCTGCGGGTCGGCGAGGCCGGCGGGTGCGGCGGACGTGGTGCGCGGGCGGCGCACCGACACCGCGCGGATCTCCTCACCGACCAGCCAGCGCACGGTGTCGAACTCGTGCACCACCGAGTCGAAGATCATCATCTCCGAGGTGAACCCCGGTGGGGAGGACGGGTTGCGGTGCGCGCAGTGCAGCACCAGCGCCCTGCCCAGGGCGCCGGACCGCAGCAGCTCGCGCAGTTCGACGTGCTCGGGGTCGAAGCGGCGCATGAAACCGACCTGCACCAGGCGTTTTCCGCCTGCCTGCTCGGCTTCCAGCACGCGCAGCGACGACGTCGAGTCCGGCGTGAGGGGTTTCTCGCACAGCACCGGGATGCCGCGTTCGATGGCCGCCAGCAGCAGCGGTTCGTGGACGACGCCGGGCGAGGCGATCACCAGGGCGTCCACATCGGACGACGAGATGACCTCGTACGGGTCGCCGTGCGAGCGGGCGCCGGGAACGGAGGCCGCCACCTGTTCGGCGCGGTCGGCGTCCGGATCGCCGACGGCGACCAGCCGGGCGCCGCTGATCCGCTCGTGGATGCGCCGGGCGTGGTCGCCGCCCATCCGGCCGGCGCCGACCAGGCCGATCCGCAGATCGTGCTCGCTCATCGGTTCCTCCTGTGCAGCGTCGTGGTCAGCGGGCCGGTGCGGTTCCGCAGCGGGTGAGGTAGTCGCGGGTGCGGCGGGCGATGGGCAGCGGGACGTCCGGGTGCACCGGGTAGAGGTCCTGCTCGACGATGGCGAACATGTCAGCGTCGAGCACGGCCGCGGCCGCGATGATCGGCGCGAGGTCCGGGACGCCGTTCGGCGGCTCGCACATCACGCCGCGCCGCACCGCCGGGCCGAACGGCAGGTCCTCGTCCTGCACCCCGGAGAGCACCTGCGGGTCGACCTGCTTGAGGTGCAGGTAGCCGATGCGCTCGGGGTACTTCTCGATCAGTGCGAGGTTGTCGCCGCCGCAGTAGGCGATGTGCCCGGTGTCCAGGCACAGGGTGACCAGGTCGGGGTCGGTGATCTCCAGGAAGCGCTCGACGTGCTGCTGGGTGTCGACGTGGCTGTCGGCGTGCGGGTGGAACTGCATCCGCACCCCGTACTCCTCGTGCAGCGCCTTGGCGAGCCGGTCGATGCCGGTGCCCAGCGCCCGCCAGGAACCGTCGCCGAGGGCGCGGTCCTCCAGCTGCTCGCCGGTGGCCGGGTCGCGCCACATCTCCGGGATCACCACCAGGTGCTCGGCGCCCAGCGCGGTGGTCAGGCCGGCGACCTGGCTGACGTGCTCCCAGGTCTCCTGCCAGACGTCGCCGCGGTGGAAAGCGGTGAAGCAGGTGCCCGCCGACAGCGTCAGGTTCCGGGCGGCGAGCTCGTCGCGCAGCTGCTGCGGATCGGTGGGCAGGTAGCCGTAGGGACCGAGCTCGATCCACTCGTAGCCCGCTTCGGCGACCTCGTCCAGGAAGCGGTGCCACGGGGTCTGCTCGTCGTCCTGCGGGAACCACACGCCCCAGGAGTCCGGGGCCGACCCCACCCGGAGCCGGTGGTGTTCGCTGGTGTTCATGGAAGACCTCTCTGTCTCGTCCGGCGAACGCCCGGCCGGGTGCACGAGGGATGTTGAGATCGACCTCAACGGGTGATGCGGGGAACACTTCCACCGATCCGGGATTCATGTCAAGACATAAGGACCAGTTGTCGCGAAGCGGGGCGACCTGGGGCGACGTTCGGTGGTGTGGGCCGGAGAACGGCCTGCGGGCGCGCGTCCGTCGTGCCGTGCGGCGGGCCGGCCTCGACGTCGGCGCGGCCGGGCCGCCGCGGTCAGGACTCGCCGTGCAGGGAGAGGTTGAAGGTGTAGCGGGACGCGCGGTAGAGGTGCGAGCCGTACTCGATGATGCGCCCGGACTGGTCGTAGGTGGTGCGCGTCATGGTCAGCAGCGGGGCGCCTTCCGGTTCGTCGAGCAGGTCGGCGTCCTCGGCCGTGGCGGCGCGGGCGCCGATGCTCTGCTCGGCGGCGTGCATCCGGACCCCGGCGGCGCGCAGCAGTTGGTAGAGACCGTGTTCGGTGAGCTGGTCGGTGCTGGGGCGCAGCAGGTCGGCCGGGAGGTGGTTGCGCATGCGCGCCAGCGGTTCGCCCTGCGTGTAGCGCACCCGTTCCAGGTGCACGACCGGGTCGGACTCGGCGACGCCCAGCTCGCGGGCGATCTCCTCGGTGGCCGGTTCGACCTCGTTGACCAGCACGCGCGTGGTGGGCTCGCGGTCGATGCGGGACAGGTCGTCGAACAGGCTGCTCAGCTCCAGCGAGCGCCGGACCCGGTTGAACGCGACCTGGGTGCCCGCGCCGCGCTTGCGGACCACGAGCCCCTTGTCCACCAGCGAGCCGATCGCCTGGCGGATCGTCGGGCGGGACAGCCCGAGCCGGCCGGCGAGTTCGATCTCGTTGTCCAGCCGGGCGCCGACCGGCAGCTCCCCGGAGTCGATCGCGGCCTCGATCTGGGTCGCGACCTGGTAGTACAGCGGGACCGGGCTGCTGTGGTCCACGGTGATGTTGCTCGCCGGGTCCCAGCTGTCGTGCACGGGGGTCCGGCGGCGGCGCGCTGAGCTGGTCACGTGTTCACGGTAACAGGTCTATCTGACGTCCTTAAGTAAGTATGTACTGACAAAGTATTGACAGTGCGCGGGCGCCGCGAGTAGACAGGGGACAACGCGCTCCCCGACCCCGGAGGTCCCGGCATGAGCACCCCGTTCGACGTCGTCACGATCGGCCGGATCGGTGTGGACATCTACCCGCTGCAGGTCGGCGTCGGGCTCGCGGACGTCGAGTCGTTCGGCAAGTACCTCGGCGGCACCGCGACCAACGTCGCCGTCGCCGCCGCCCGGCTCGGCCACCGCAGCGCGGTGATCAGCCGCACCGGTGCGGACCCGTTCGGCGAGTTCGTGCACAAGGCGCTGCGCGAGTTCGGGGTCGACGACCGCTGGGTCACCGACGTGCCGCAGTACCCGACGCCGGTGACCTTCTGCGAGCTGTTCCCGCCGGACGACTTCCCGCTGCACTTCTACCGCTACCCCAAGGCGCCGGACCTGGAGATCCACGCCGACGAGCTGGACACCGACGCCATCGCCGCGGCGCGCATCTTCTGGATGACCGGCACCGGGCTGTGCGAGGAGCCGAGCCGCTCGGCGACGCTGGCCGCGCTGCGCCACCGGGGCAAGCGCGGCACCACGGTCTTCGACCTCGACTGGCGCCCCATGTTCTGGGCGGACCACGACGAGGCCCGCCACTGGTACCGGGAGGCGTTGGCGCACGCCACCGTCGCGGTCGGCAACCTCGACGAGGTCGAGCGGGCTGTCGGCTCGCGCGATCCGGAGAAGGCCGCCGACCTGCTGCTGGAGGCCGGGGTCGAGCTCGCCGTCGTCAAGCAGGGGCCCCGGGGCGTGCTGGCCCGCACCCGCGCGGAGTCGACCGTCGTGCCGCCGGTGCCGGTGGAGGTCGTCAACGGCCTCGGCGCCGGGGACGCGTTCGGCGGCGCGCTGTGCCACGGACTGCTGTCCGGCTGGGGTGTCGAGCGGACCATGCGGTTCGCCAACGCCGCGGGCGCGCTGGTCGCCTCCCGGCTGGCGTGCTCGTCGGCGATGCCGCACGCCGAGGAAGTCGAACGCATGCTCTGCCCGAACCAGTCGGCCTGACCGTCGAAAGTGAGAACCGTGTCCGCTCTCAGCATCTCCGACCTGACCGAGGTCCGGGCCAGCAGGCCGGAAGCGGTCGCCGAGGCCGCTGCCCGGCGCGCCCGCCGCCCGCTGCTCGGTGCCCGCGGCAAACTGATGATCGTCGCCGCCGACCACCCCGCCCGGGGCGCGCTGGCGGCCGGCGGTGACCCGCTGGCCATGGCCGACCGCGCCGACCTGCTGCGCAGGCTGTGCGTCGCGCTGGAGCGCCCCGGCGTCGACGGTGTGCTCGGCACCGCCGACGTCCTGGAGGACCTGCTGCTCATGGGTGCTCTGGAGGGCAAGGTCGCGATCGGCTCGATGAACCGCGGCGGGCTGGCCGGGGCGTCGTTCGAGCTCGACGACCGGTTCACCGGCCACCGCCCGCAGGACATCGAACGGCTGCGCCTGGACGGCGGCAAGCTGCTGCTGCGCATCGACACCGACGATCCGGGCACGCTGAACACCATGGTGGGCACCGCGGACGCGATCAACGAGATGGCCGCGCGGGGTCTGATGACCATGGTCGAACCGTTCATCTCCCGGCGGGTGGACGGCAAGGTGCGCAACGACCTGTCGGTGGAGGCGGTGACCCGCTCCATCGCGATCGCCTCCGGGCTGGGCGGCACCTCGGCCTACACCTGGCTGAAGGTGCCGGTGGTCGACGACGTCGACCGGGTCGGCTCGGTGATGGCCGCGACCACGCTGCCCGCGGTGCTGCTCGGCGGTGACGTGTCCACCGACCCGGACGCCACCTTCGAGCGGTGGAGCAAGGCGCTGCAACTGCCCAACGTCCGCGGCCTGATGGTGGGCCGGACGTTGCTGTACCCCCACGACGGTGATGTGGCCAAGGCCGTGGACACCGCGGTCGGCCTGCTGTGAGTGCGAAGGAGCCAGCGTTGACGGACAAGCGCTTGTACCGCCCCGCGGGGACGACGGCGCGCGACGGGTACTCGACCCACGTCGACCCGGAGTCGGCGGGGTGGGGCTACTCGTCGCTGCGGGTGCTCGAACTCGCCGCCGGGCAGGACCACCGGATGTCCACTCAGGACAGCGAATGGATCGTGCTGCCGCTGTCCGGCGGCTGCGCGGTCGAGTGCGACGGCAGCACGTTCGAGCTGACCGGGCGCCGGAACGTGTTCTCCGGGGTCACCGACTTCGCCTACGTGCCCCGGGACGCGCAGGTGCGGATCTCCAGCGAGTCGGGCGGCCGGTTCGCGCTGACCGGCGCGAGGTGCGAGAACCGGCTGCCCGCGCGGTACGGCCCGGCCTCCGGCGTGCCGGTGGAGCTGCGCGGTGCGGGGCAGGCCAGCCGCCAGGTGAACAACTTCGGTGCGGCGCACGTCTTCGAGGCGGACCGGCTGATCGCCGTCGAGGTGCTCACCCCGGCGGGCAACTGGTCGTCGTTCCCGCCGCACAAGCACGACGTGGAACGCGAGGGCGAGTCCCAGCTGGAGGAGATCTACTACTTCGAGATCGCCGACTCGCACGGCACGCCCGGCATCGGCTACCAGCGCGTCTACCCGTCCGGCCCGGACCGGACCACCGACGTGCTCGCCGAGGTCCGCAGCGGTGACGTGGTGCTGATCCCGGACGGCTGGCACGGGCCCTCGATGGCCGTGCCCGGCTACGACATGTACTACCTGAACGTGATGGCCGGTCCGTCGCCCGACCGCGCGTGGCTGATCTGCGACGACCCCGCGCACGCGTGGGTGCGCGGGACCTGGGACGAGCAGGAGGTCGACCCGAGGCTGCCGTTCTACACCGCAGGCGAATCCACCGCGCAGGCGCGGTGAACGGCACTTCCGGCCCGCCCGCGCGGGCCCACCGGGTGCGGGTGTCCCGCACGGCACAGCAGGAGGGACGATGACCACGTTGCGGTTGACCGTTGCGCAGGCGCTGCTGCGGTTCCTGGCCAACCAGTACACCGAACGAGACGGGGAGCGGCGACGGCTGGTCGCCGGGTGCTGGGGGATCTTCGGGCACGGCAACGTCGCCGGGATCGGCCAGGCGTTGCTGGAGCACGGCGAGATGCCCTACATCCAGGGCCGCAACGAGCAGGCCATGGTGCACGCCGCCGTCGGCTACGCCCGGCAGAGCAACCGGCTGTCGACCTACGCGTGCACCACGTCGATCGGACCGGGAGCGACGAACCTGGTCACCGGTGCGGCGCTGGCGACCATCAACCACCTGCCGGTGCTGCTGCTCCCCGGCGACGTCTTCGCCACCCGGCGGGCCGATCCGGTGCTGCAACAGCTGGAGTCCCAGCACGGGCGGGACGTGTCGGTCAACGACTGCCTGCGCCCGGTGTCGCGGTACTTCGACCGGATCTGGCGGCCCGAGGCGCTGATCCCGTCGGCGCTGGAGGCGATGCGGGTGCTCACCGACCCGGTGGAGACCGGGGCGGTCACCCTCGCGCTGCCGCAGGACGTGCAGGCCGAGGCCCACGACTGGCCGGCGGAGTTCTTCGCCGAACGCGTCTGGCACGTGCACCGGCCCGGCCCCGACCCGCGGTCGGTCGCCGAGGCCGCGCAGCGCATCCGCGCCGCCGAACGGCCGCTGATCATCGCCGGTGGCGGTGTGCACCACAGCGGTGCCGAGCAGGCGCTGCGGGAACTCGTCGAGGCCACCGGCATCCCGGTGTCCGAGACGCAGGCCGGGCGCGGTTCGCTGCGCTTCGACCACCCCGGCGAGCTGGGGTCGATCGGGCACACCGGCACCGCCGTGTCCGACGACATCGCCCGCACCGCCGACCTCGTCATCGGCGTCGGCACCCGGTACTCGGACTTCACCACCGCGTCCGGCACGTTGTTCGCGAACCCGGACGTGCGGTTCGTCAACGTCAACATCACCTCGGCGGACGCGCACAAGCAGGCCGCCACCGCGGTGGTCGGCGACGCCCGCACCGCGCTCACCGCGCTGCACCGCGAACTGGCCGGGCACCGGGTGGCCGAGGACTACGTCGCCGAGTACCGCGCCGGGGCGCGCGAGTGGGCCGCGGTGATCGACCGCGTGACCCGTCCCGCCGACCCCGCGGAACGCCCCGGGCAGGCCGAGGTGCTCGGCGCGCTGGACGACGTGCTCGACGACCGGGACGTGATCATCAACGCGGCCGGGTCGATGCCGGAGGACCTCAACAAGCTGTGGCGGGCCAAGGAGGCCCGGCAGTACCACGTCGAGTACGGCTACTCGTGCATGGGCTACGAGATCCCGGCCGCCATCGGCGCCCGGTTGGCCGACCCGTCGCGCGAGGTGTTCGCGCTGGTCGGCGACGGCACCTACCTGATGATGCCGACCGAGCTGGTCACCGCGGCCCAGGAAGGCGTCAAGATCACCGTGGTCGTGGTGCAGAACCACGGCTACGCCTCCATCGGCGGGCTGTCGGAGAAGGTGGGCGGCGAGCGGTTCGGCACCGCCTACCGGTTCCGCGCGGCCGACGGCACGTTCACCGGCGAACCGCTGCCGGTGGACCTGGCGGCCAACGCGCGCAGCCTCGGCGTGCAGGTCCTGCGCGCCGACACCGTCGGCGAACTGCGAGAGGCGCTGCGCACCGCCCGGGCCGCGGAACGGCCCACCGCGGTGTACGTCGAGACCGACCCGGCCAAGACCCAGCTCCCGCCCGAGGCGTGGTGGGACGTGCCGGTCGCCGAGGTCTCGACGCGGGAGAGCACCCGTCGAGCCCGCGAGCAGTACGAGGAACACGCGCGAGGGCAGCGGCACCACCTGTGACACCGTCTACTTCGGACCATCGAGCGCGAAGGGCGTTTACCGTGCACAACATTCATCACTGGATCGACGGCAAGGCGGTGGAGGGGGCGTCCGGCCGGTTCTCGGACGTGACGAACCCGGCCACCGGGGAGGCCACCGGGCGGCTCCCGCTGGCGAGCGTGTCCGAAGTGGACACCGCGGTGGAGTCGGCGGCGAAGGCGTTCCGGGCGTGGTCGCAGGCGTCGCTGACCAAGCGGACCCAGGTGCTGTTCGACTACCGCGAGCTGGTCAACGCGCACCGCGACGAGCTGGCGTCGCTGATCACCGCCGAGCACGGCAAGGTGCACTCCGACGCGCTCGGCGAGGTCGCGCGCGGTCTGGAGATCGTCGAGCTGGCCTGCGGGATCCCGCAGTTGCTCAAGGGCCAGTCGTCCACGCAGGTGTCCACCCGGGTCGACGTGGAATCGCTCCGCCAGCCGCTGGGGGTGGTCGCGGGGATCACGCCGTTCAACTTCCCGGCCATGGTGCCGATGTGGATGTTCCCGCTGGCCATCGCCTGCGGCAACACCGTCGTGCTCAAGCCCAGCGAGAAGGACCCGTCGGCGACGGTGCGGCTGGTCGAGCTGGCCACCGAGGCAGGTGTCCCGGACGGGGTGCTGAACCTGGTGCACGGTGACAGGACCGCCGTGGACCGGCTGCTGGAGCACCCGGAGATCGCCGCGGTCAGCTTCGTCGGCTCCACCCCGATCGCGAAGCACGTGCACGACACCGCCTCGGCGAACGGCAAGCGGGTGCAGGCGCTGGGTGGGGCGAAGAACCACATGCTGGTGCTGCCCGACGCCGACCTGGACCAGGCCGCCGACGCCGCCGTGTCCGCCGCCTACGGTTCGGCCGGGGAGCGCTGCATGGCCGTGTCCGTGGTGGTCGCGGTGGACCCGATCGGCGACGAGCTGGTCGGCAAGATCGCCGAGCGGGCGCGCGAGGTGCGCATCGGCCCGGGCACCGACCCGGCCTCGGAGATGGGGCCGCTGGTGACCGCCGAACACCGCGACCGGGTCGCCTCCTACGTGCCGAAGGCGCGCGAGCAGGGCGCCGAGGTCGTCGTGGACGGCACCGGGCACGTCGTGGCCGGGCACGAGAACGGGTTCTTCACCGGTGTGAGCCTGCTCGACCACGTCACCCCGGACATGGACGCCTACCGCGACGAGATCTTCGGACCGGTGCTGTGCGTGGTCCGCGCGAAGTCCTATGAGGAGGGTCTGGAGCTGATCAACTCCTCGCCGTGGGGCAACGGCACCGCCATCTTCACCCGCGACGGGGGAGCGGCCCGGCGCTTCCAGCTGGAGGTGCAGGCCGGGATGGTCGGCGTGAACGTGCCGATCCCGGTGCCGGTGGGCTACCACTCCTTCGGCGGCTGGAAGGACTCGCTGTTCGGCGACCACCACATCTACGGCACCGACGGCGTGCACTTCTACACCCGCGGCAAGGTCGTCACCACCCGCTGGCCGGACCCCAGCGACGGCGGCGTCGACCTCGGCTTCCCCAGCAACAGCTGACCGGAAGGGGTCCCGGTTCCGGCGAAACCGGGACCCCGCGCATCCGGCGCCGAGCGGCCTCACACGTGGTCGCGCGGGATGGTGTGGTTCCAGTTGCGGGAGTAGACGCGTTCCCCGGATTCGTAGGCGTCGAGTTCGGCGTGCAGCACGAAGTCGGTGGGCGTCGACGTCAGCGTGGTGCGGGTGACGGTGTGCACCGACCAGTCGCCGCGGCTGAAGCGCATGTGCCAGGTGATCGCGCCGCGGACCGAGTCGAAGTCGTCGGCGACCCACGAGTAGCGCTCGTGGGCGTGGCGGGAGACGGCCAGATCGATGTCGTCGAGGCGCACCACGCCCAGGTCCTTGATCACCTCCAGGGCGGACTCGTAGTCGACGAGGTCCCGGCTGACGGTCCACCGCTGGTCACCGGGGCGGAGTTGGCTGCTGCGCACCGGGGCGGTGCCCTCCGGCTCGGCGAAGGTGATCGGCTCCTGCCGAACGTCCGGGGAGCGCACCGGCAGGATCAGCGCGCTGGCGTCCGGGTGCACCGTCAGGCGCACCGGTTCCGGGGGTGGCCAGGCCAGCGGCCAGTACGAAGTGGACAGTGCCAGTCGGATCTGGTGCCCGGCCGGGAAAGCCTGCGCCACGCCGTTGAGCTGCACGCGCACCGCGTACCGCCTGCCGGGTTCCAGCGGGCGGGGTTCGGCGTGCCCGTCGCGGTGCGTCAGGTTGAGCAGGCCGTAGGTGACCCGGGTGGCCCGCCCATCGCCGTCCACATCGGACAGTCGGGCGGCGAGCATCGCCACCGGGCGGTCCGCCTCCAGGCAGATCTCCGCGACCGGTGAGCCCAGGATCTCGCAGCGCTCGGTCAGCGGTGCCGTGTTGAACACCAGCGAGCCGCCGTCCTCCTCGCGTTGGTCGTAGGGCAGGTCGGGCGGGGCGTTGTAGGAGCACCACTTGCCCGCGAACTGGCCGACCGACAGCGGCGACTTCACCGACAGCGGGCGCGACTCGGGCCGCTCGTCCGCACGGCCGATCCGGTTGGTGCCCAACGGGTGCCGCACCCGTTCGACGTGCGGTGAGGGCCACGACGGCTCGCCGACCCACCGGCCCGGCCGTTCGTCGTAGGCCGTCGACGGCGGCACGCTCTCCTGCATCCAGGTGCACAGCATCGGCGCGTCCATGACCCCGTTGTCGACGTCCTTGAGCCAGTGGTCCCACCAGCGCACGAGTTCCTGCAGGAACCCGATCGCCGGTCCCGGCCGACCCAGGTGCGGGTACTTGTGCGACCACGGCCCGATCAGCCCGCGCCGCGGCACCTCCAGGTGCTGCATCAGGCGGAACACCGCGTTCGAGTAACCGTCCGCCCAGCCGCTGACCGCGAGCACCGGGCAGCCGACGTCCCGGTAGTCCTCGCAGACCGAGCCGTGCTGCCAGTAGTCGTCGCGCCGCTGGTGGCGCAACCAGGTCTCCAGCCACAGGCCGCTGCCCGCCAGCCGGTGCCGCCACCGCTCCCGCCAGTCGTCCCCGGTGATCTCGGGGTCCGGCGGACAGGTGTTGTAGGCGAACATCGTCGACGCCCACGACAGGTTGTCGCTGAGCAGGCAGCCGCCCATGTAGTGCACGTCGTCGGCGTAGCGGTCGTCGCTGCAGCTGAGCACCGCGACCGCGCCGAGGCTCGGCGGGCGGCGCGCGGCGATCTGCAGCGCGTTGAAACCGCCCCAGGAGATGCCCATCATCCCGGTGCGACCGGTGCACCAGGGCTGCCGTGCCAGCCATTCCAGGACCGCCACGCCGTCGTCGAGTTCCTGGTCCAGGTACTCGTCGGTGAGCAGCCCGTCGGAGTCGCCGCTGCCGCGCAGGTCGACGCGCACGCAGCCGTACCCGTGCCCGGCCAGGTAGGGGTGGTTGATCGAGTCGCGCAGCGCGGTCAGGTCGCGCTTGCGGTACGGGAGGTACTCGACGATCGCCGGGACCGGTTCGGTGTCCGAGGAGGTGGGCCGCCACACCCGCGCCGCCAGGCGGGTGCCGTCGCCGAGCGGGATCCAGACCTGCTGCTCCTCCTTCACGCCGTGCGGCAGCGAGTTGCGGGTGCGCATCAGCGGGCCTCCAGGTCGAACGGCAGCAGCTCGACGCACCTGCGGTACTTCGCGGTGAGGTCCTCCTCGTCGCGGCCGCCCAGGTAGACGGCGGCCAGTTCGTAGCTGTAGCTGTCCTGGCCCGGCAGGTCGGACAGGCGGCGGCCCGGCTCGGCGACGACGTCCACGATGGCGCCGGGCACCTCCCGCTCGACCCGGGCGATGTCGGCCTCGGCGGGCACGCCGCGCACGACCGCGTCGGTGAACGTCCGCAGGAACCACTTCGCCGCGACCCGGTGCGGACCCCGGCGGTGCGGCATGTCCGGACGTTCGCCCAGCGCCAGCCGGACCATGCACTCGTGGTGCGGGGTGCCGTCGACGAAGTCGAACAGCGGGGCGTGCGACTGGGACAGCCGGGGATTGATCTCCAGGACGTTGAGCACGTCGTGCTCGTCGTCCCAGAAGAACTCGATGTCGAAGGTGCAGTCCCGCAACCCGATCCGGCGGATCACGCGGGTGGCGATGTCACCGATCCGCTCGTCGACCCCGGCGGGCAGCGCGGACGGGTACTGGTAGCGCAGGAAGCTCGGGGAATCGGGGTAGCAGACCGAGTCGACCAGGCCGTACACCTCCGGTTCGCCCCGGTGGCAGTAGCCCTCGGCGGTGATCTGCCTGCCCGCGACCGCCTCCTCGGCCAGGCAGGACCGGCCTCCCGCTTCGGCGACCTCGGGCGGCACGTCGACCAGCGAGAGCAGGAAGTCGAAGGCGCTCGCGACCGCGCCGACGCCCTCGCGGATGTCCGCCACGGCCCGGTCGAACTCCTCGGGCGTGCCCACCCGGAACGCCAGCGCCGAGGAGTAGGACTTGACCGGCTTGAGCCACATCGGGAACCCCACTCCCGGCGGCGGTCCGGTGGCGTCCAGGTCGACCAGCGCGAACGCCGGGTGCGCGTCGGTGACCCGCTGCTGTTCGAGCCGGGACCAGTACTTGTGCTCGCACGTCACGACCGCCCGCAGCCCGGGCGAGGGCAGCCCGCGCCGCTCGCACAGCAGCGGAACCATGGAGCTGACCGGGAAGTCCCAGTAGCCGACGATCGCGTCGACCGCTCCGGTGAAGTCGGCCAGCTCCCGCTCCGCCGCGTCCACCAGGCGCGGCAGGTCCACCTCGCCGTGCATGAGCTCCGCACGCGTCAGCAGGCGGTGGAACCGGTACTCGGGGGCGTGCCGCAACGAGCGCAGGAGCCCGAGGTTGCGGTCATCGAGCCCCAGCACGAACACGTTCGCGGTCCGGCCGGTCACCGTGCCTCACTGGCCGCCCTTCTGGACGTAGGCGCGGACGAAGTCCGCAGCGTTGTCCTCCAGGACGTCGTCGATCTCGTCCAGGGTGGCTTCGGTGTCCTCGTTGAGCTTCGCCCGGCGGTCCTGGCCACCGGTTCCTGGTGCGCCCTGCTCGTCCTCGTCGTGGTCCGGTGGCCGTTGCGTCCTGTCCTGGCGCATGTGGGCACTCCTGCCGATCGGTTGTGCGTCCCCCGGGCCCTACCCCGCCGGTGGGGGCGGGGAAACCCGATCGGCGCGGGCACCCCAGGAGCGCCGCCGCGCGCGAGGTCCGGGCGTTTCGACGACGGCCGCGGCGGCGCGTTCAGGCGGTTTCGGCGGCCAGTCGGCGCAGCGCGAGTTCGGCGTGCAGCGCGGCGCCGTCGCCGAGGACCGAATCGTCGAACACCGCCAGCGGCGAGTGGTTGTACGGCGCCTGCTCGAAGTCCCGGTCCGGCGGGCAGGCCCCGAGGAAGGCGAACGCGCCGGGCACCTCCTCCAGGACCCGGGAGAAGTCCTCGGCACCGGCGACCGGACGCGGCGCCCACTGGAAGCGTTCCTCGCCGTGCACCTCGGCCACCACGTCGGCGAGGAACTCGGCCTCCGCGTCGTGGTTGACGGTCACCGGGTACTGCTCGACGAACTCGACGTCGGCGGTCAGACCGTGCGCGGAGGCGATGTCCCGGCAGACGCGGACCGCGCCGTCCTTGACGCGCGCGTGCGAGCCGGCCGAGAACGACCGCACCGTCGCCTCGAAGTGCGCCTCGTCGGGGATCACGTTGCAGATGGTGCCCGCGTGGAAGGTGCCGACGCTGATCACCACGGGATCGAACGGGTCGATGGAGCGGGTCACGAAGGTCTGCAGCGCCGTGACCATCTCGCAGGCGGCCGGGATCGGGTCCTTGGCCCGGTACGGCGCGGAACCGTGCCCACCGGCTCCCCGCACGGTCACCCGCAGCACGTCCGAGGCCGCCAGGGCGGGTCCGCGCCGGGTCGTGAACGTCCCGCAGCGGTGCATGGCGGAGGAGACGTGCAGCGCGTACGCGGCCACCGGGCGTTCCCCGGCCGCCTCCAGCACGCCTTCGCCGATCATGTGCCCGGCACCGTCGTAGCCCTCCTCACCGGGCTGGAACATCAGGACCACGGTCCCGGCGAGTTCGGCGCGCCGGGCCGACAGCAGCCGGGCGGCCCCGACGAGCATCGCGGTGTGCAGGTCGTGGCCGCACGCGTGCATCCGGTCCTCGGCCCGCGAGGCGAAGTCCAGCCCGGTGCGTTCGCCGACGGGCAGGGCGTCCATGTCGCCGCGCAGCAGCACGGTGGGGCCGGGGCGGTCGCCGCGCAGCACACCGGTCACCGAGCTGAGCCGGTCACCGGTCGAGATCTCCAGTCCCAGCCCGTCCAACGCCGCCAGCACCTTCTCCTGCGTGCGCGGCAGGTCCAGGCCGATCTCCGGTTCGGTGTGCAGCGCGTGCCGCAGTTCGACGAGATCACCGTGCAGGCTCCGGGCATCCTCACGCACCGACACGAGCGCCTCCCGTGGTCGACTCGATCTCCGACGGAGGTCATCATCGCTCGCCGCGCGCCCGAACCCCACGATCCGCAGGAATTCGTCCACAACGCGCCATGCCGCGCAGGAATCGGCATCGCCCCGGGGGTCGCGTGCGCGGAAAAGCGACCGGTGGGGCGTTCCCGCACTCTTCTGGATCGGTCCAACGCGGGCGCGGCGCTCGGGCGGGGCGGGGACGTGCCGGGGCGGCGGCGCCCGAGGCTGGTTCCGGGCCGTTCGGTCAGCAGTGGCGCGAACTTCCGCGCCGGAGCGCGGTTCCCGGGTGTTGACACGCGGACCGCGAAGCCTCATCGTAAGGCGGTATTGGACCGTTCCAAGAGTGCGAACGGCCGGGGAGGAGCCGCACATGAGGATGGGACTGATCGGCACCGGGCGGATCGGCGCGTTCCACGCCGCGACGCTGCGCGACGTGCCCGGGGTCGAGCAGATCGTGGTCGCCGACGCCGTGCCGGACCGCGCGCGGCAGCTGGCCGACGAACTCGGCCTGCGGGCCGCGGACGGCGTCGAGGCGCTGCTGGCCTCCGGTGTCGACGGGGTCGTGATCGCGGCGGCGACCAGCGCGCACGCCGAGCTGATCCACCGGGCGCTGGACGCGGAAGTGCCGGTGTTCTGCGAGAAACCGGTCGCGCTGGACGTTCCCGGCACGCGGGAGGTGGTGGCCCGGGCCGAGGCGAGCCCGGTCCCGGTGCAGATCGGGTTCCAGCGGCGCTTCGACGCCGGTTACCGCGCCGCGCGCGAGGCGGTGCGCAGCGGCGAGCTGGGGTGGATCCACACGCTGCGCGCGGTGACCGCCGACGCCACACCGCCCCCGGCCGCGTACATCCCCACCTCCGGCGGGCTGTTCCGCGACTGCGGCATCCACGACTTCGACGTCCTGCGCTGGCTGACCGGCCGCGAGGTGGTCTCGGTGTTCGCCGCGGGCGCCAACCGGGGCGAGTCGTTCTTCGGCGAGGCCGGGGACGTCGACACCTGCGCGGCCCTGCTGCGCTTCGACGACGGCACGCTGGCCACCGCGTCCGCCACCCGCTACAACGGCGCGGGCCACGACGTCCGGCTGGAGGTGTGCGGGTCGGCCGGTGCGCGCATCGTCGGTCTCGACGACCGCGCTCCGCTGCCCACCGCCGAGGCGCACGTGTCATGGCGCCGCGACGACCCCTACGCCGACTTCATGCAGCGGTTCCGGGACGCCTACGTCGCGGAGCTGACCTGCTTCGCCGAGGTGGCCCGCGGTCGCGGGCAGAGCCCGTGCGGCCCGGCCGAGGCCCTGGAGGCGCTCTACGTGGCCGAGGCGTGCGAGCTCTCCCGCGCCGAGAACCGCCCGGTCGAGCTGGCGGAGGTCCGGGTCACTGACCGTGCTTGACGCCGGGTTCCTCGAACTCGCGGCCGAGCGCCTGCTCGGTCTCCGCGCCCGCGCCGGCCAACCGCCGGGGCTTGCCGAGCGGCAGGACGGTCCGACCGAAGGTGCCGTGCAGCATCATCGCGGCCGCGGTGTAGTAGGCGATCACCGCGGAGGCGACGAGCACGATCGCGCCGATCGGCACGAGCACCGTCAGCGACGCGACCCACCCGATGGCCAGCAGCGTCGATCCGGCGGCCAGCGTGGTGAGCACGGCGGTCAGCGCCATGTTCTCGGCGACGGCCGCGGCCGCCCCGGCCCACGTGATCGCGGCGAGCACGATGAACCAGTAGCCGAACGCCACCTGGGCGATCGGCGACGCGGTCGGCGCGGGCAGTCCCACGGTGACCACCAGCAGCATGTACGTCCCGTAAGCGAGCCAGAACGAGCCCCAGGTGCCGTGGAGGGCGGTGGCCAGCCCGTCGCGGGCGCGGAACGCCCACATCCCGGCCAGGAACTGGGCGAGCCCGCCGAACAGCATCGCGAAGGGGAACAGCACCAGCGGTGATCCGTTGGTGCCGAACCAGCCGGCGAGGTTGGCCGACACCATGAAGGTGGCCGCGGCGAGCCCGAACAGCCCGAGGATCGACGGCGGGGCCACCGGCGACAGCGAGATCTGGGTGTGTTCCCGCCAGAAGGCGGGGCCGGGAGCGGTGGTCCAACCACCGGTGTCGGTCGTCTCGGCGGTCGGTCCGGTGGAGTGGGTGTGCTCCTGTGACATCGCCTGCCTCCCCATACCAGGCAGTCCACGTCGCCCGAGCGGTTCACCCGAGCGACCTACCGCCCCGGGGGTAACCCGACCGGGGCCGAACCATGCGGCGCACGTCGCGCCCGCGCGTGTCCGGGCTTCCACCGGCGTCGCGTCCACAGCGGACGGACGGCGTCCCGCGAGCGCACCCCCTCTGGCGCCGAGCACCAAAAAAGTGATATCACTTTGCTAGACGTCGAGCCGGTCCTCGCCGACCGGGATGGAGGGGAAGATGACGACGGTGCAATCGCCGACGGGGTCGTCGGCGGAGGTGAAGATGCCGGACCCGGCCATCCGGGAACGGACCTCGACCCCGATCAGCGGGCCGCTCATGCTGGTCCTGGGTCTGCTCGCGGTGCTCGCCGGGGCGTTCCTGGCGGTACTGGAGGTCGCTGCGCTGGCGCCGCTGGTGGTCGTGCTGCTGGTGCTGGGGGTGCTGCTGCTGCGCGGGCTGATCACGGTCGCGCCCGGTGAGGCGCGGGTGCTGCAGCTGTTCGGCCGGTACACCTCGACCGTGCGCGCCCCCGGCATGCGGTGGGTGAACCCGCTGACCACGCGGACGAAGGTGTCCACCCGGATCCGCAACCACGAGACCGAGGTCATGAAGGTCAACGACGCCGACGGCAACCCGGTGGAGATCGCCTGCGTCGTGGTGTGGCAGGTCGAGGACACCGCGCAGGCGGTGTTCGCGGTCGACGACTTCGTGCGGTTCGTGCTCACCCAGACCGAGACGGCGGTCCGGCACATCGCCACCAGCTACCCGTACGACAACCACGGCGCCCGGGGGCTGTCGTTGCGGGAGAACGCCGACGAGATCACCGAGAAGCTGTCGGTGGAGATCACCGCACGGGTCCAGGCGGCGGGCGTGCGCGTCGTCGAGTCCCGGCTGACCCACCTGGCCTACGCGCCGGAGATCGCCCAGGCGATGCTGCAACGCCAGCAGGCCGGGGCGATCGTGGCGGCCCGGCAGCGGATCGTCGAGGGCGCGGTCGGCATGGTGCACCTCGCGCTGGAACAGCTCGACGAGCAGGACGTCGTCGAACTCGACGAGGAGCGCAAGGCGGCGATGGTGAGCAACCTGCTGGTCGTGCTCTGCGGTGACCGCTCGACGCAACCGGTGGTCAACACCGGTTCGCTGTACTCCTGAGAGCCGGACCTTGGCCGAGCGCAAGGGCGTCCTGCTCCGCCTCGACCCGGCGGTGCACGACGCGCTGACCCGGTGGGCGCACGACGAACTGCGCAGCACCAACGCCCAGATCGAGTTCCTGCTGCGCCGAGCCCTGGCCGACGCGGGACGGCTGCCCCGCGACGCGGGTGGGCCGCCCCGCCGGGGACGGCCCCGCAAGAAGCGGTCCGAAGAGGACTGAGCCCGCCTTTTCGCCCCGGCCAGGCGAAAAGGCGGGCAGTCACGTCAGCGCCACCAGCTCCCGGTACCCCTGGTCCCACAGGTCCTCGTCCGCGTCGGGCAGCAGCAGGACCCGCTGGGGGCGGAGCGCGTCCACCGCGCCCACGTCGTGGCTGACCAGCAGGATCGCTCCCGGGTACGTGGCGACCGCGGACAGCACCTCGGCCCGGGAGGCCGGGTCGAGGTTGTTGGTCGGTTCGTCCAGCAGCAGCACGTTCGCTCCGGAGTGGACCAGGCACGCCAGGGCGAGCCGGGTCTTCTCCCCGCCGGAGAGCACCTCGGCCGGTTCGTCCGCCTCGTCGCCGGAGAACAGGAAGGACCCGAGCACGCCGCGCACCTCGCCGTCGGTGAGGTGCGGCGCGGCGGAGGCCAGGTTCTCCCGCACCGAGCGGGTTCCGTCGAGGGTGTCGTGCTCCTGGCCGAAGTACCCCAGCCGCAGCCCGTGACCGCGCACCACCCGCCCGGAGTCCGGGGTTTCGCGCCCCGCGAGCAGGCGCAGCAGCGTGGTCTTGCCCGCGCCGTTGGGGCCGAGCACCACCAGCCGCTCGCCGCGGTCCACGGCCAGGTCGACCCCGGACAGCACCCGGTGCCCGCCGTAGTCCTTGACCAGGCTGACCGCCCCGAGCGGGATCCGCCCGCACGGGGCGGGTTCGGGCAGCCGGATGCGGGCCACCTTCTCGGCGCGCCGCCGCGGTTGCGACTCCGCCAGCAGGCGGTCCGCCCGGCGGGCCATGTTCTTCGCGGCGACGGCCGTGGCCACGTGCGAGCGCATCCGGTCCGCCTGCGCGTGCAGCGCGGCGGCCTTGCGTTCGGCGTTGGCGCGTTCGCGGGCGCGGCGGCGCTCGTCGGCCTCGCGCTGCGCGAGGTGGGCGTGCCAGCCGGTGTTGTGCACGTCGACCGCGCCGCGCCGGGGGTCCAGGTGGAACACCCGGTTGACGGTGTCCGCCAGCAGCGCGGTGTCGTGGCTGATCAGCACCAGCCCGCCGCGGTGCTGGGCGAGGAAGTCCCGCAGCCAGGACACCGATTCGGCGTCGAGGTGGTTCGTCGGTTCGTCCAGCAGCAACATGCCGTGGCCGCCGAACAGGATCCGCGCCAGTTCCACCCGGCGCCGCTGTCCGCCGGACAGCGCACCCACCGGCTGGTCCAGCACCCGCGTCGGCAGGCCGACTCCCGCGGCGATGCGCGCCGCCTCGGCTTCGGCGGCGTAGCCGCCGCGCGACTGGAACTCGGCCTCGGCGCGGGAGTAGGCGGCCATCGCCCGCCGCAGCGCGGCCGGGTCCGATGCCTCGGCCATCGCGGCCTCGGCTTCGCGCATCGCGCGGACCGCTCCGTCCAGTCCGCGCGCGGACAGCACGCGGGCGGTGGCGGTGATCGCCGGATCGGCGGCGCGCGAGTCCTGCGGCAGGTGACCGACCGGGCCGGTGCGGGTGACGGTTCCGGCGGCCGGTTCGACCCGTCCGGCGAGGACGTTCAGCAGCGTGGTCTTGCCTGCGCCGTTGCGGCCGACGAGACCGACGCGGTCGCCGGGGGAGACGTGGAAGGACAGACCCGACAGCAGCAGGCGGGCGCCGACGCGCACGTCGACGTCACGAACGGTGAGCACGTGGGAACACTCCGGATTCGCAAGAGGACACACGGGTGGTGCGGGAAGCGGGTCCTCTGGCTAGGAAATCCGGGGGGTCGACACGGTTCGCGAGGATAGCGCGCCGACGCCGCGCGCCGCATCGGGTTTCAGACCACCGCGCCCAGCGCGAGCACGCAGGCCAACGAGGTCACCGAAAGCAGCGTGTGGGCGGCGGTCCACGTCCGGAGGGTGCCGCCCACCGACAGCCCGAAGTACTCCTTGAACATCCAGAACGCGGCGTCGTTGACGTGCCCGAGGAACGCGGCGCCGGACCCCAGGGCCAGGGCCAGCAGGGCGGCGTGCGGCGCGTCGAGGCCGTGCGCGAGCGGACCGATGATCCCCGCCGCGGCGACGGTCGCGACGGTTCCGGAACCGGCCGCGGTCCGCATCAGCGCCGCCACCAGCCACGCCAGCAGCAGCAACGGGATGTGCAGGTGCTGCGCGGCCGCGCCGATGGCGTCGTTGACCCCGGAGTCCTCCAGCGCCTGCGAGTAGCCGCCGCCCGCACCGACGATCACCAGCACCCCGGCGATCGGCGGGAAGCTGCGCACCAGCGACTCGTGCACGCGCTGCCGGTCGGCGCCGACCGCGTACCCGAGGGTGAACAGCGACAGCAGCACGGTCAGCAGCAACGCGATCACCGGCGTCCCGAGGAACTCCAGCGCGGTGCGCAGCGGGCCGTGCGGCAGGTGCGCGGTGTCGCAGACCGCCTTGACCAGCATCAGCACGATCGGCAGCAGGATGGTGCCCAGGGTCACCGAGAACCGCGGCAGCTTCCGGCCGTCCTCCTCGCCGGTGGCCTCGGCGGTGGTGAACGCCGCCAGCGTCGACTCCGGCACCCGCGCGGCGACCCGCGGCCAGATGTAGCCGGTGAACAGCGGACCGGCCACGATGGCGCAGGGCACGGCCACGACCAGCCCGAACGCCAGGGTGAGGCCGATCGACGCGTGCACCGCCTGGATGGCGATCAGCGGCCCGGGGTGCGGCGGCACCAGCGCGTGCACGGTCGCCAGCCCGGCCATCGCGGGCACGCCGACGCGCAGCACCGGGTGGTCGTCGCGGCGGGCCAGCTGCAGCACGAGCGGCACCAGCATGACGAACCCGACCTCGAAGAACATCGGCAGTCCCACGATGGCCGCGACCAGCGTCAGCGCCCACGGCAGCCGGTCGCGACCGACCAGCCGGGTCAGCGTCCGCACGATCTGGTCGATGCCGCCGGAGTCGGCCAGCATCCGGCCCAGCACGGCGCCGAGGACGATGAGGATGCCGACCTTGCCGGTGGTGTCGCCCAGCCCGCTGGTGAACGAATGCGCCGCCTCGCCGATCGGCCGCCCGGAGAGCACGGACACGGCGAACGAGCCGACCATCAGCCCGAGGAACGCGTGCACCTTCAGCCAGCTGATGAGCACGATGACGACCACGATGGAAATCCCCACGACCGCGAGCAACCACGTGTCGTGCGGAGTCCACCCGGCGGTCGCGGCGGCGTGTGTGGCGGTCACGGAGGGACTCCTTCGTCTCTCATGCCGGAAGCGGGTTTTCGAACGTCGGGGAACCGTAGGTCCGTTCGCCGCACCGGCACCAGGGATCTTCCGGTTGCGGGAGTAGAAAGCGTTGCGCCCTTTCTGCTCGTTTCGTGCAAGACGAGCGGGGGCGGGCGGTCTCGTAGGCTGGCGGCCATGTTCCGGCGCAGACCCCGCATCGCGACCCAGGCGCTGCTCGCCCAGGTGTCGGTGCTGCTGCTGGTGCTGGGGGCCGGTTTCCTGATCACCGCCGCGCTGGTCCGCGAGCAGTCGGAGCACCAGTACGCCGAGCGGGCGTTGGCGGTCGCGCGCACCACCGCCGAGAACCCGGTGATCGTCGACCGGATCGCCTCCGGGGACGACCCGGGCGGTGCGGTCGCGCGCCTGGCCGAGCGGGTGCGGCGCGGCACGGGGATGGCGTTCGTCGTGGTCACCGACGCGCGGGGCATCCGCCGCTCGCACCCCGACCCGGCCCGCATCGGGCAGCCGGTGAGCACCGATCCGACCGCGCTCGGCGGCGCCGAGTCGGTGTCGGTGCAGCGCGGCACCCTCGGCACCTCGGCCCGCGCCAAGGTGCCGCTGCGGGACGCCGCGGGCCGCGTGGTCGGCGAGGTGAGCACCGGGGTCCGGGTGCGCACCGCCGATGCCGCGGCGGCCCCGCTGGTCCGGGTCGCCGCGGGCTTCGCCGCGGCCGCCCTGCTGGTCGGCACGGTCGCGGCGGCGCTGCTGACCCGGCGGCTCAAGCGGCAGACGCTCGGGCTGGAACCGGCCGACCTCGCCGACCTGCTGCGCGAGCAGCAAGCGGTGCTCGGCGGGGTCGGGGACGGCGTGCTGGCCATCGACCGCCGGGACCGGATCACCGTCTGCAACGCCGAGGCGGCCCGGCTGCTCGGCGGCGAACCGCCCCGCGGCACCCCGGTCTCGCGCGCCGGGCTGCCCGCCGTGCTGGAGCGCGCGCTGGTCGACCGGCGGGAACTGCGCCAGAGCCTGCTGGTCTGCGGCGACCACCTGCTCGTGGTCACCGCGCAGGCGGTCCGCCGCGGTGAGCAGGACCTCGGCCACGTGCTGACCCTGCGCGACCGGACCCAGCTCGACGAGCTGGAACGCGAGCTGTCGGCGCTGCGCGCGCTGTCCGACGCGCTGCGCGCCCAGGCCCACGAGTACACCAACCGGCTGCACACCCTGTCCGGGCTGCTGGCGACCGGCACCCGCGAGGAGGCCCAGACGTACCTGCGCGAACTGGCCGAGGCGCCGCTGGCCACCGAGGGCCGCGACGGCGCGCGCATCGCCGATCCCTATCTGCGCGGCCTGCTCGCCGCGAAGACCGCGACCGCTTCGGAGCGGGGCATCGCGCTGCGGCTGCTCGCCGATTCGCACCTGCCGCGCCCGCTGACCGACCCGCTCGACGTGGTCGGCGTCGTCGGCAATCTGCTGGACAACGCGATACGGGCGGCGGCCGAAGGGGCCCGCCGCCCGGCCTGGGTGGAGATCAGCGTGCTCGCCGAGGGCGACGCCCTGCACGTCGCCGTCACCGACAGCGGCGACGGCGTGCCACCCGACGCCGTGGACCAGCTGTTCACCCGCGGCTTCACCACCCGGGCCCGCGCGGACGGCGACACCGCCGCGCGCGCCGCCTCGACGGGGCGGGGGCACGGCATCGGACTGCCGCTGGCCCGGCAACTGGTGGTCAAGCACGGCGGCGCGCTGTGGCTGGAACGGGCCGGGGGCGCCGACCACGGCGCGGTGTTCCTCGCCCGCGCTCCGGGAGTGGTCGAACCGCCCGGAACGACCCGCGACGCGACCCTGGCAGGAGCCGAAGCATGATCCGCGTTCTCGTCGTCGACGACGACTACCGAGTCGCCGAACTGCACGCCCGCTACGTCCGCGACGTGCCGGACTTCGACGTCGCGGGCGTGGCCCGCAGCGCCCGCGAGGCGGTCGAGGCCGCCGCCCGGCTGCGGCCCGACCTGGTCCTGCTCGACCAGTACCTCCCGGACGAACCCGGCAGCGAGGTGCTGCCGGAGCTGGCCGCCGACGTGATCATGGTGACGGCGGCCGCCGACGCCGTGCAGGTCCGCGCGGCGGTGGGCCGCGGCGCCGTCGGATACCTGATCAAACCCTTCGAGCCGCCCGCGTTGGCCGCGCGGCTGCGGGCGTACGCCCGCTACCGGGCCCAGCTCGTCGGCGACCGCACCGTGGACCAGGAGCAGGTGGACCGGGCGCTGCGCGCGCTGCACGGCGCCGACCGCGCCGCGAGTCCCCGCAAGGGCCGGAGCTCGCCCACCCTGCACCTGATCACCGAGGCCGTCCGCGACGCCGGGGAACCGGTCACGGCCAGCGAGATCGCCACCCGCCTCGGGCTGTCGCGCACGACCGCCCAGCGCTACCTGGCCGACCTGTCCTCCGAGGGCGCGGTGCGCGTGCAACTGCGCTACGGCGCGGCCGGACGTCCCGAGCACCTGTACCGGTGGTCGTCACCGCCGGGCGCGCCGGGCGCGGACTAGCCGCACCACCCGGCGGCTCAGGTTGGTGAGGATCAGCGCGGCCCCCGCCCAGGGCAGCACCAGCAGCACCATCCGCAGCACTCCGACCGCCGCGGCGGCGCCGTCCCCGGCCTGGGCGGACCGCCCCACGGCGGTGCCCTGGACCAGCAGCGCCTCCCAGAGGTAGGGCAGCACGTACGGCGCCAGCGCGAGGAACGCGATGAGCCAGTAGGCCAGGCAGGGGATCACCAGCACGACCCAGACCGCGATCACCCGCCGCGCCCACGGCTTGAGCTCCCGCACGCGCGGGTGCGCCGGACGTCCCGGCAGCATGCTCCGCAGCGTCGGACCCATCCGGTCGAACAGGTCCGGGACGCCGACGAGGTCGCTGAGGATGTAGTAACCGTCCAGCCGGATCGACGGCAGGAACTGCCAGACGGTCGCGGCCTGCCACGCCACGAACGCGGCGAGCAGCCACGGGGCGCCGGTCTGCGCGTACAGCGCGATCATGACGAGCATGGCCAGCACGTTGAAGTAGACGCCGCCGAGGTCGGTGCGCAGCCGCCCGCCCCGGCTGAGCCGGTAGGAGTCGGTCACGGTGCTGTACATCGCGGGCCACACCAGGTAGATCCCCACGCCCATCGCCCCCGGGCGCGCCCCGCCGTACCGGCAGGCCGCCACGTGCCCGCACTCGTGGAAGATCCCGGCGAGCATGAGCACGCCGAGCACCAGCAGGATCTGCTCCGGGCGGCTGATGATCCCCTGCGCGCTGGCGAGGATCCGCTCGGCCCCGCCGTGCCGGGCCAGCCACACGTCGGCGGCGACGAAACCGGCCAGCACGGCGACCACCACCGGCGGCCAGAACAACGGCTGGAACACCCGGGCGATCACCCCGACGACGTGCTCGGGCACCAGCGCGACGCGGAACCGCAGCGCCAGCAACCGGTCCCGGGTCTTCGGAGGGGGCCCCGCGGGCTCGCCGCCGTCCGGGTCGGCGGCCACGATCCCGGCCGGCCGCAGCCGGTTCTCGATGAGGAAGGAGACCTGGCCCGGGGTGATCGCGCGCTCGATCCGTCCGCTGAGGACCTCGGCCAGGTGGCGGTACGAGCTGTGGCCGTCGAGCCTCGCGGCCAGCAGGTACAGCAGCCGCGTCAACTGCACGACCTGGCCGTCGGCGCGACGCACCAGGTACGGCGGTTCGCGGTGCCCCGACCCCCGGTACTGGCCGATCAGCTCGGTACCGGTCGCGAGCGCCGGCACCGTCAGGTCCGCGACCTCGTCGTCCGCCGGCGGTGTTCCCGCCTCGGGACCAGCGACCATGACACCCCCATCTCCGCAAAGGACGGGCGGCGTCTCCCCCGCGGGAAGACGCCGCCCGCCGTCTGGCGGTGGCGGTCAGACAAGAACCATGCCACCGATCGGCCGTGAACGCCGCACCGGCGCCTCAGCCGATGTTGCCGCCGCCGTCGCCGCCGATACCGGCGCCGCCGATGCCGTCGCCGCCGATGCCGTTGCCGCCGTCACCGCCGTCGCCACCGTCGCCGCCGCTGCCGCCGTCGCCACCGTTACCACCGTTGCCGCCGCCCTGGCCGCCGCCCTGGCCGCCACCGGTGCCGCCGTTGCCACCGGTCACGTCGCCGGTGGAGATGTTGTCGTCGGTGTCGGGGTCCGCGTGGGTGTGGTGCACCTGGTGCAGCACGGTGAGGTCGTTCGGGGTGTGGATGGGGAACCAGACGGTGGTCAGCACCGTCCGCGCCGGCAGGAACTCGACGCGCTCGTCGGCCAGCTCGGCGGGTCCGAGGGGTCGGGGGATTTCGGACATGTGGTCGCTCCTTCGCATCGATGACAGGGAAGAAACGGAACGAACCAGGGGGCCCGAGCGGTTCGTTCCGGGCGGACCAGCCAGCACGCTAGGAGCGAGTTGACCTTCGTGCAGCGCGACTCGCTCCCCCGGAAGGGTGTGCTTTCCACCAGGTGGTGGGCGGATTCCGCGCGTGGTGTGGGCGTGGCTCCCGGTCTGCCGGGCAGGGCGCGGGCGGCGGTGCCGTTCACCCTTCCGGAACGCCCCGAAGAGGGGACTTCCGCCGTAGCACCAACGGGTCGCCCGTTCTCGTGGACGCCTCCGGTGGTAGCCGGGGTCCCCGGCGTACCACCGGAGGTGCCGCCCGGGTCAGTCGTCGCGTCGGGCGTCGGCGACGCCGATGTGCCCGCCGTCGCCGCCGTTGCCGCCCACGCCCGGGGTCGCGCCGATGGCGTTCATGCCGCGCAGCCCCGGCATTCCCGCGGTGCTGCCGATTCCGCGGCCGGTACCGCCGGTCCCGCCGGTGCCCCCGGCGCCGCCGGTGCCGTCGGTGAGGTCGATCCGGGTCTCGGACTTGGCGACGATGTTGCCGGTGCTGGCGACGCCGCCGGTGCCGCCGGTGCCGCCGGTCCCACCGGAGCCCTCCTGGTCGTCGTCCCGGCTCGACAGGGCCGCCGGGCTGCCGCTGCCGCCCGAACCGCCCTGGCCGCCGCTGCCGCCGTTGCCGCCGCGGATGCTGATGAACCCGCTGCCGTCGTTGATGATGGTGCCGGTCGGGCCGTTGCCGTCCCCGCCGCGGCCGTTGGCGGCCCGGATGCCGCCACCGCCGTTGCCGCCGCTGCCGCCGGTACCGCTGCGGCTGGTCGGGGTGCCCTGGCCGCCGGTGCCGCCGGTCCCGCCGGCACCGCTGTCGCCGCCGACCACGGTGATCTCGTTGTGGCCGTCGCCCGCGTAGATGCGGCCCAGGTTGCCCGCTCCGCCGTCACCGCCGTTGCCGCCGTTGCCGCCGCGCGAGTCGGCGGGGTTGGGGCTGCCCGGTCCGCCGTCGCCGCCGCGACCGCCGCTGCCGCCCCGGCCGCCGGTGATGCGGATCGTGTTGTCACCGGGGCCGGCGTCGATCACTCCGGTGCTGGTGACCCCGGCGGCGCCGAACCCGCCGGTGCCGCCCCGGCCGGCGCTGCCGCCGGACCGGGGAGTCGGCTGCGCGCTGCGCGATGCGGGTGCGGCGCCGGGTGCGTCGGCACCGTTCTTGCCGTCCTTGCCGTGCGCCCCGCCCGGGGCGCCGCCGTCCCGGCCGCCGCTGCGGTCGCCGCCGAGGTAGCCGTTGCCACCCCGGCCGCCGTCACCGCCGGCGCGACCGTTGATGACGATCGTGTCGTCGCCACCGAGCGCCCGGACGGTGCCCGCGACGGCTCCGTTGATGATGAACGTGTCGTCACCGGCCGTGCCCTCGACCACCTGCCCGGCGGGCACCCCCCGGTTGCAGGTGATCGTGTCCCCGGAGCCGTGCGATTCGCGGGTGCAGGTCGGTGGGGTGGCGGCGTGAGCCGGGTGGAACGAGACCAGGCTGAAGGTGACGGCGAGCATTCCGGCACTGGGCAGCGGCCACCGCGGACGGCGCCGCCGCGATCCGGATGAGTCCCGAAGATCACTCATCGACACAACTCCCTCGCTGAGCGTGATCATGGTTGGGCCAAACAGCCGGGGAGTCTAGGCCAGGTGGACCAGCGAACAGCGGTATTCGCGGGGTGTCGTGTCGGAACCGGAGCGCGAATGCACTCCGACGTGTTTCCCCGGCGTCCGGCCGGGCGCGGTCGCCGGGCCCGCGGAATCGCGTCGGCGGAATCGGTCGCGGATTGTCCGCGCGGTTGGTGATTCACCGTCTTCGCGAAAAATTCACCGGAACAAGAACGGCGACGTCGAAATCGCGGCGGATTTCTTTTCCACCGGCGATCCGGACTGCATCGGCATTGGGGGGCACTTAGCCTCTGAGTTGACGCCGACGTACTGGGTGGAATGGGGACTTCGAGGGGCTTCGGCCTCTGGTCGGCAACAACGATCTTCGCGTCGGGTTTCCGGCGCGTTCGATCGAGGAGGAACCAATGTCCGAGATCTCACGGCCGTTGACTTCGGCCGAACTGGCGGACGAGAACGTCGAGTTCCTGCCTGCGCGCACCGTGCTGACGACGTTCCCATTGCACTTCGCCGACTTTCCCGTGCACGGCGGTGGCATCGCCGGCGGTGCGGGGGGCAACGGCAGTGGCCAGGGCGGCGGCACCGGCGGCGGCTACGGCGGCGCCGGCGGCACCGTCACCAACGGCGTCGACAGCGGCAACGGTGGCAACGGCGGGTACGGCGTCGGTGGGTACGGCGTCGGCGGCAACAACGGCGTCGGCGGATCCGGCGGGCCCGAAGTGCACTGGAGCTGAACACATCCATTCGACCGAGGAGGGACGCATGTTCGAATTCCGTGAATCACTGGCCCTGTCCGAGCTGGCCGAGGAGCGCGTGGAGCTGCTGCCCGCGCGCACCGTGATGACGACCTTCCCGTTGCACCACGCGGGTTTCGCCCCGGTGAACGGCATCAGCGGCGGCGCCGGCGGTAACGGATCCGGCCAGGGTGGTGGTTACGGCGGCAGTTACGGCGGCGTGGGTGGCGTCGTCACCAACGCCATCAACAGCGGTAATGGCGGCAACGGTGGCCCCGGCCACGGCGGCGACGGCCACGGCGGCAACGGCGGCATCGGTGGGGCCGGCGGGCCCATCTTCCACTGACCTCCACCGACGGAGATGCATTCGACACGAGGGGGGTACATGTCCGACATCTTCGAGACGGTCAGCTCGGCCGAGCTGGGGGACCAGCGAGTGGAGTTCCTGCCTGCCAGGACCGTGATGACGGCGTTCCCGCTCCACCACGGGGGTCTGTCCGGCATCGCCGGTGGGGCCGGCGGGAACGGCGGAGGCCAGGGTGGCGGTACCGGCGGCGGTTACGGCGGCCTGGGGGGCGTCAGCGGCGGCTGGGCGTTGCACAGCGCCAACGGTGGCGACGGCGGTGACGGCATCGGGGGCAACGGCATCGGGGGCAGCGGTGGCATCGGCGGCCCCGGTGGTCCGGTCTACGGCCGCTGAGCCCGCCCGGACGGGAGCGGCGCGTTCACCCACCCGCCGCTCCCGTCCGCCAAAACCGTTGCGCTGCGCCGAGGAGCGCGCGCCCCTACGCTCCGGGCCGGTGCCGCGGAATCTCGGCACGAGGGCTCATCGAGGAGGGACCGATGTCCGACATCCCGCTTCCACCGGCCGATCTCGGCGACGAGCGCGTGGAGTTCCTGCCCGCGCGCACCGTGCTGACGACCTTCCCGCTGCACCACCCGGGTGGCGGTGCCGACGGTGGTGACGGCGGTGACGGCGGCGACGGGATCGGGGGCGACGGCGTCGGAGGCGACGGTGTCGGTGGCCCGGGCGGTCCCGTCATCGGTGGCTGAGGCGTCCCGTCAGGACTGCGGGCGCGGGTGGCCGGGCGGCGTGATGATGTAGGCGATTCCGCCCGGGCCGTCGGCCACCTCGCCCTTCTTGTCGTGGCGCTTGGTGCGCTGCCAGACGTTCTCGAACTGCTTGCGCGGGTAGACGTGGCGCACCGAGGCGTCGTCCGGGGACGCCGGGTCGTTGACGATGACGTCTCCGGTGCGGGTGAATCCGACGATGACCATGATGTGGCCTTCGGTGCTGTAGTCGACGCCGTCGATCTCACCGGCGTTGAAGGACTGCGAGGTGATCACCGGGATGCCCAGGCGGACGTAGCGTTCGGCGTCGGCCAGCGAGCGCAGCCTGGTGATGTGCGCGTCGAGCCCGTACGTGGCCGCGTAGGCGGTGTTGAACGGCCAGTTCCCGGTGCCGTCGTAGGCGTGGTCGAAGGTCTGCCGCGCGGCGTTGTCGACGGCCGGGTCCGGATGGCCCGCTCCGACCCAGGCCAGCTGGTCGTCGGTGGGCCGCTTGCCCCAGTACTCGACGACCATTTCCGTCGAACTCGGGCTGCACCACGCCTCACCGCCGCCGCCGTACTGCGGGAAGTGTCCTCTGTGGACGTCTTGGGAGTAGCGGGGCACCGGCAGCTCGGTTCCCCACGCCCCGCCGGGACCCGAGGTGGGCACGTCGAAGCGGTCCGGCAGCGCGGAGGTCATGGCGCCGAGCATGGAGACCTCGGGGGTGGCGGACGTGCCCGCCGCGCGGTAGAGCGTCGCGCGCAGCTGGTAGTCGACCAGCGTTGCGCCCTGCCGGGTGGCGAAGGTGTCCACGTTCACCTGCCCGTGCTCGTCGGACTGGCCGGACGTGCTGGTGCGCAGGATGTCGGTGTCGCCGGAGGCCCAGTCGCCCATGCCGTACCAGCGGGTCTGCTCGCCGCTGTTGGTGTGGCCGCGCATCTCGACGCGCAGCCACGTCCCGGGCGGGGTCCGCGCGTTCCAGGACGCCACGAGCTGCGTCGCCCCGAAGTCCAGCGGCAGCGTCGGCGAGGTCCACCGGGCGTAGTCGTAGTCCTCGGTGGTGCCGGGGGAGACGCCGGGGTGGGCGGCCACGCCCACCGGGTCGCCGATGCTCAGGCGGCCGTCCACGGCGCGCACGCCCTCGGAGGTGCCGGTGCGGAAGTCCCCGGCGGACCACTGGTGGTAGGAGATCTCACCGCCCGGCGGTGCCGGGCGCCCGCACATCGTCGTGGTGAGGACGAGTGCGCTCAGCAGGACCAGGAGGAATGACGTTCGCATCGGGCGACACCTCGGCGGGGCGTTCGGAGCTGAGGCTCCGAGTATCCCGCCACCGCGCCCGCCGGCAACGCCGGGAGCTTCCCCGCTCGGGGAAGCCCCGGCGGTGCGGTTCAGGAGTCCTGGCGGACCGCCATCTCGCCGAGCTCGGACCAGTCGTCCTGGTCGACCTTGGCGTTGACGATGCGCGGGGTCTCCGCCAGGTAGGGCGGCAGCTTCTCCTGCGCCGCCCGGAAGTGGGCGGACTGGACGTGCTCGGCGCCCGCCTGGTCGTCGCGGAACGCCTCGACGAGCACGTACTCCGCGGGGTCGTCGAGGCTGCGGGACCAGTCGAACCACAGGCAGCCCGGCTCGGCGCGGGTCGCCTCGGTGAACTCCCGGCTGATCTCGGGCCACTGGTCGGCGTGCTCGGGACGGACCCGGAACTTGGCCGTGATGAAGATCAACGCACACTCCCTCGTTGGTTTCGCGCCGGATACGGCTGGATCGTAACAGCACCGAATCCCGGGACGGCCGTCGCAACGGGTGGACACAGTGGACGGTGCGGGGTGTCGAACCCCGCACCGCCACGGGAAGTCAGCGCCCGGCCGGGTAGGGGCGCGGGAGCGGCATGCCGCGCTCGGCCATGACCTGCCGCAGCCGGTCCGGGTAGTCGGTGATGATGCCGTCCACACCGGCGTCGATGAGCCGGTTCATCTCCGGCAGGTCGTCCGGCGTCCACGGCAGCACCGGCAGGCCGCGGCCGTGCGCGTCGGTCACCAGGTCGCGGTTCACCAGAGCCGTGTCCGGGGACAGCACCTGCGCGTGCACGGCCTGCGCCGCCGCGGCGACGTCGCCGTGGTGGTCGTCGACGTCGATCCCGCCGAGCCAGGGAGACGGGCCCGGCTTGCCGACCTGCGCGGTGGAAGCGTCGACGAGCGCGCAGCGACGGCGCGACGCGCTCGGCGATGCGCAGGCTGCGCCAGTCGAAGCTCTGCAGCGTGCTGCGGTCGATCGCGTGGTGGCGGCGGATGACCTGGATCACCTTGTTGGTGAAGGTGAGCGGGTCGGCCGTCTGCTGCGGCTGCGTGGGGTCCAGCTTGGTCTCGATGTTGAACCGCACCCCGTCGGCGTGGTCGCGCTCAGCGAGCCGGAACACCTCGTCCAACGTGGGCATGCGCGTGCCCGGGACCGGCTGCTGCGTGCCCGCGAACGGGTCGTCAGCGGGGTTGGCCGGGCGGCGGGTGCCGCAGTCGAGCGTGCGGATCTGGGCGAGCGTGAGGTCGTGGACCGCCTTGCCGACGTACGGGTAGGCCCGGTCGCCGGGGAACGCCGGAGCGGTGTCCCGGCACAGCAGGGGTGTCACCACGGGTTCGTGGGTGACCAGGACCTGGCCGTCCCGGGTGATCGCGGTGTCCATCTCCAGCGTGCTGACACCGATGCGCAGCGCCTCGTCGAACGCCGGGAGGGTGTTCTCCGGCCGCAGCCCGCGGGTGCCCCGGTGACCCTCGGCGTCGAAGGTGGGCGCGTGCGGTGGAGCGGGCGCGGCGGCGCCGATCGCCGGCGAACCGACCAGCGCGGCGGTGACCGCCGCCACGGCGACCGCGGCCCGCAGCGCGCGTTTCGGGCCGGACCGCCGGGAGTCGCTTGTGGACACGGGGAGTTTCCTTTCGTTCTGCGGTGCTTCGGCGCGTGGCGCCGCGAGCGGATGATGGCCGGGGCGGACGACCGCCGCGGCAATCCCGCGTGAACAGCACCTTTCGCCGGGTTCACGACCCGGTGCCCGGGCTGTGATCTCCGGGCTTTCTACCCGCGCGCGGTGCGCGGGGGCAACTCCCCGCTCGGCCGAGCAGCCGGACCGGCGCCGCTGCGGCGGGGCGCCTTCGAGGGCGGGCGGCAGCGAGGCGGGCGGAATCGTTGTGGTGGTCGGCACGTTCGCCCCGCCCGTCCCGGTCCGGACGGCGCGCTCGTCGCCGGACCCGCGGCTGGGCGGGCCGGGTGTGCACACGGAATGGGCGGCGACCCGCGCAGGGTCGCCGCCCGTTGCCCGTCAACGCTCAGCGGATGCTGATGGAGACGCGACGACGGCTGCGGCAGCCCCAGCCGCCCCAACCGCCCCAGCCGCCCCAGCCGCTGCAGCTCCGGAAGCGACGACGGCAGCCGCCCCAGGCGGGCGCGATTCCGTTGAAGACACCCATGATCGCTCCTAGAACATCGTTGTTCCACTACGACGGGTCCAACCCCCAGCCCCGGGTTCGGGGTGAAGCTCGAACTGGACCCAAACCTGGGCTTTCCCAACCGGATGGGCGCCAAACCCGTTCCGTCCCAACGTTTTTTCAACCGATTTCGGCCGCGGTCCACATTGGTTCGCGGTGTTCTCCGGCAAATGGGGTAACCCGGCGACGCGCGGTAGTCGCGCGGCCCACCGGAGATCGGTCGTCGGTCACGCCCCGTGCACGGAACCGGCGCGGAGTCGAACGAGCATTTTGTTCCCCGGAACCGTCACCGGTCGCGGAACATGGCCACCCGCGGCCACCTGTCGAGCCCTTGCTCGGCCTCGTGCCGCCGGAGCGCGCGCAGCTGCGGGGTGAGCTCGGCGTCGGCGAGTTCGCGGAAGCCCAGCCGCCGGTAGTACGGGGCGTTCCACGGCACCTCGGCGAAGGTGGTGAGCGTGAGCCCGGCCAGCTCCTCGCGCCGCGCCCACCGCTGCGCGGTGTCGAGCAGCCGTGCGCCGAGGCCCCGGCGGGAGTGCGCCGGGTGCACCGAGACCTGCTCGACGTGGGCGCGGCCGTCGACGCGGTCGACGAGCAGGTAGGCCACCGGCACGTCGTCGCCGTCCGCGCACACCCACGCACGCCCGGCGGCCTGGTACCGGGCGAGGACGTCGAGGTCCGGCGGCTCGTCGTCGGCGATCGCGGCCATGCCGATCTCCCGGAACGCCGCACCGGCGGCCCGCTCCACCTCCCGCAGCGTCGGCAGGTCCGTGCTGAGCGCGAGTCTGATCACCCGTCCCACGGTAGTCGGTGCGTCGAGCCGGTTTTCCGGCTCGGTGCTCCTCAGTGGACCGTGCGGGAGGGAGGTGACCGGCAGGCGAACTCTTGGCGAAGACGCAGCGCGCCGGATCGGCGGACTGGATCTCGCGTCCCGGTGAAACCGCAGGTCAGCGGGCTGTTGTGCGGCGGATTCGGGCGATGGGCCGCCTCGTGCGCGGCGATTACGCTGCTGCGCGGCCGGTGGGTACCGGTTCAGCGAGTGCGTGCGGAGGTTGCGCGGTGTTGAGGAGAGCGGGGCGCCGGATCGCGCGGCGCGTGGAGGTGTTCGGCACTGTCGCGGCGCTCGTCGCGGTGTTCGTCGGCGCCGGGTCGGCCGCGGCGGACAGCGGCGGGTTCGCCCCGCCGCGGATCGGTCACGTGTGGACGATCATGCTGGAGAACAAGTCCTACGAGTCGACGTTCACCGGGCTGAACCAGAACGACTACCTCTGGAAGACCCTGCCGTCCTACGGGCTGTTGATGCGGCAGTACCACGGAACCGGGCACTACAGCCAGGACAACTACATCAGCGCGGTCTCCGGGCAGGCGCCGACGCCCGACACGCAGGACGACTGCCCGCAGTACAAGGACGTCTCGCCGGGAACGCCGGCCGCCGACGGCCAGGTCCACGCCTCGTCCGGTTGCGTCTACCCGAAGCAGGTCCCGACCCTGTTCGACCAGCTGGACGCGGCCGGCGTGCCGTGGAAGGCGTACATGCAGGACATGGGCAACGACCCCGGGCGCGAAAACCCGTACCAGTGCGGCATTCCCGGCAGCCCGGCAGGCGGCGGGACTCCCGCGCCGGGCAGCGCCACGGCCACCGACCAGTACGTGGCCAAGCACAACCCGACGGCGTGGTTCCACTCGCTGATCGACGATCCGGCCGACTGCCGCGCCGTCGTGCCGCTCGACGGACGGCCGGCCGGGGGTGGGCACCCCGCCCTCAGCGGCCTGGCGCAGGACCTCAGGAGCGAGGCCACGACGCCGCGGTTCTCCTGGATCACGCCGAACAACTGCTCCGACGCCCACGACTCGACGTGCAAGGGCGACAACCTCTCCGGCGACCCGAACAACCACCAGGGCGGGCTGTACGCGGCGGACCTGTTCCTGAAGAAGTACATCCCGATGATCATGTCCTCGCCCGCGTTCCAGCACGACGGCATGATCCAGATCGTCTTCGACGAAGGGTTCCCGCCCTACCGGATGTACGGCAACTCGATCGCCGACTACCGGGGCAACGCCGACCCGGCGCTGAACACCCCGACCGACACCGCGCAGTCCGTGGTGGCCTGCTGCAACGAGCTGCCCGGGCCGAACACCGCGCAGCCGGGGCACCAGGCGTTCGGCCAGGACACCACGCCGGGCGGCGGGATCACCGGCTCGGTCGTCATCAGCAGGTTCACCAAGCCCGGCTCGGTCACCGACCAGCCGTACAACCACTACAGCTGGCTGCGCAGCATGGAGGACCTGTTCGGCATCCGCTCCGGCGGCGCGGACGGGCGGGGCCACCTCGGCTACGCCGGGGCCGACGGGCTGCGCCCGTTCGGCAACGACGTCTACAACAACCCGTCGGGACGCGCGCTGCCGCCGGCCCGGCCGGGGGACCAGCGCGAGGTGTACCCGGCGACGGCCGGCGGCGTGGACCGGCCGACGCGACCGACCTACGAGACCGTCCAGGGGCGTTGAGGCGTGCGCCGGATCGTCGCGGGCCTGCTGCTGGTGGCCGGACTGCTCGCCGGGTGCGCGGGCGGTCCGGCGGGCGAGGACGCCGCCGACACTGTGCGGCGGCTGGGCCGCGTGCCGGTCCCGAGCGCCGAACCGGGGCCGCCCGCACCCGTCGCCGCCTCGCTCGGGAAGCCGCAGCTGATCGCCATGGGTGCGCCGGTGCGGGTGTCCCTGCCCGGCGGCGAGGCCGTGGTCACGACCACCGGGCCGGATGCGCCGGGCGGGCAGCGGCCGGGCGGTCCGGCGCGGGGCGCGATCGAGATCACCGCGGCTCCCGGCTCCGGGGAGGTGCGGCTGGACGCGGCCGATTTCGACGTGCGCGACGACTCCGGCGCGAACGTCCCGCTGGTCCCGGACGGTCCGGCCGACGCCGAGGCCACCACCGGACGGCCGGGCGCGCTGCGCCTGGTCGGCACGTTCCGCGACGGCCAGGCGCGCATCGCCTGGCGGCAGGACGGTCACGTCGTGGCGATGTGGGTCTTCTCGGTCGAGAACGACTAGGACCAGGGATTCTTCGAGCGCTTGGGGAACAGGCGTTGACCGCCGCGCCCGTCAGGTGCCGGTGCGGCGGCGCGGGGCTTCGCGCAGGCCGCTCTGGTGGGCGAGGGCGAGGCGGACGATCTCGACGACGTGCGGGTCGTCGACGAGGTAGATCTGGTGCTTGCCCGAGCGGCGGGCGCGGACCAGTCCGGCGAGCTTGAGCTTGCCGAGGTGGTGGCTGACGGTGGCCACCGACTGGCCGAGCTCGGCGGCCAGGCCGCCGACGTCCCGCTCGCCCGCGGCCAGCAGCCAGAGGATGTGCAGGCGTACCGTCGCCGAGAGCATGCCGAACATGGCTGCGGTGTCCTGCAGCACCTCGGGCGTCGCAGGTGGCGGGTCTGCCTGCACGGGCGTCGTCCTTTCGCGCGGTGGTCCCAGCGTGACTGACAGGAAAACATTCTTACAAGCGTTTGACTGTTTCGGCCTCGTCCGGTGTACTGGGCGGCGGCCGTCGCCCGAGTGGGTGGGCGCCAACCCGCGTGCGGAAGGAGGTGTGCCGGGGTGACCGGCGAGGGAAGTAGTAGCCACCACCAGCACGCGGGACCCAGCGCGGCCGGGTAGGCAGTCCGGGCGGTTCCGCGTGGCGTTCGACGTCCACCGAAACCACCAGGAGGGACCGCCCGCATGACCACGACCGCGCCCATCTCCCGCGACGACGGGGGCGCACTGCTGCGCGAGCTGACCGACGCCCCCGCGCTCACGGTCTACCGGTCGCTGGCGAGTTCGCCGAAGGGGCTCACCGAAGCCGAAGCCGCCGACCGGTTGCGGCGCCACGGCGACAACGTCGTCGAGACCCGGCCGGAGGCCGGCTTCGCCGCTCGCGCCGCTGCCGCGGTGCGCAGCCCGTTCGTGGCGCTGCTGAGCGCGCTGGCCGGGGTGTTCGTCGTCGTCGGTGACGCGCGGGGTGCGGTGACCGTCGCGGTCGTGGTCGTGCTGTCCATCGCGCTGCGCTCCTGGCAGCACCTGCGTTCGGACCGCGCGGCGCGCGCGTTGCAGAGCAGGGTGCGCACCACCGCGTCGGTGCGCCGCCGGGCCGAGGCCGGGCACGCACCGCTGGACCGGGAGGTGCCCGTCGAGGACCTCGTCCCCGGCGACGTCGTGGTGCTCGGGCCCGGGGACGTGGTCCCCGCCGACGTGCGGGTGGTGAGCAGCCACGGCCTCAAGGTCGACCAGGCGGGGCTGTCCGGCGAGTCGTTGCCGGTGGACAAGCGCCCCCCGTCCGCGTCGGAGCCCCGGCGGCGCCGGGCGGCGCGGGCCGGGCTGTTCGGGGCGCCGTCGCTGTGCTTCACCGGCACCTCGGTCGTCGCGGGTACCGCCACCGCCGTGGTGGTCTTCACCGGGCGCGAAACCTGCTTCGGGGCGCTGGCCGCCGAGGCCGACCGGACGCGGCCGGAGTCCAGCTTCGACCGCGGCGTCCGCGCCGTCGGCTGGACGCTCATGCGGTTCACGCTGGTGAT
Source organism: Saccharopolyspora rosea (assembly GCF_025643595.1). Lineage (GTDB taxonomy): Bacteria > Actinomycetota > Actinomycetes > Mycobacteriales > Pseudonocardiaceae > Saccharopolyspora > Saccharopolyspora rosea. The sequence continues at coordinate 4,596,913 of NZ_CP102826.1, read as the reverse complement.
GGTGCCGATCGTGCTCGCGGTCAACGGCGCGGTGACCGGCGACTGGGCGCAGGCGGCGCTGTTCGCCGCCGCGGTCGCGGTCGGGCTCACGCCGGAGATGCTGCCGGTGGTGGTCACCGGCAACCTGGTCCGCGGCGCGAGCCGGCTGGCGCGCCGCCAGGTCGTGGTCACCCGGCTGAACGCGATCCAGGACCTCGGCGCGATGGACGTGCTGTGCGTGGACAAGACGGGCACGCTCACCGAGGACCGCGCGGTGTTCGCGCACAGCGTCGACGCCGACGGGCGGGTCTGCGAGGACGCCGCCGAGTACGCCTGGCTGGCGGTGCGCTTCCAGGACGCGCCGCACAACCGGCTCGACGAGGCGGTCGCGGCGCAGCTGGCCGAACCCGGTGCCGAACTGCTCGCCGACGCGCTGTACGGCAAGGTCGACGAGATCGGTTTCGACCCGGCCCGCCGACTGTCCACAGTGGTCTTTCAGCGGGAGGACGAGCACCTGCTGATCACCAAGGGGGATCCGGACGAGGTCCTGCGGCGGTGCACGCACCTGCGCCGCGGCGAGGACGCGGTCGAGCTGGACCGGACCGGGCGGCTGCGCAGCCGCGACGTGGTGCGCGCGCACGCCCAGCGCGGCATGCGGGTGCTCGCGGTGGCCGCCAGGCGGCTGCCCGCGCGCCCCGGCCCCTACGACGAGACCGACGAGCTCGCGCTGACGCTGGTCGGGTTCGTCGGGTTCGTCGACCCGGTGCGGGAGAGCGCGGCGGAGGCGGTGCGCGCCCTGTCCCGGCACGGCGTCGCGGTGACGATCGTGACCGGCGACAACGAGCACGCCGCCGCCCGGGTGGCGCAGCAGGTCGGCGTGCCGCCGGGGGAGGTGGTGCCCGGCCGGGACGTCGAGGCCGCCGACGACGCCGCGCTGCGCCGCATGGTCGCGCGCACCACGGTCTTCGCCGAGGTCACCCCGGCCCACAAGACGCGGATCGTGGCCGCGCTGCGCGCCCGCGGGCACGTCGTCGGCGTGATCGGGGATGGCGTCAACGACGCCCCGGCGCTGCGGGTCGCCGACGTCGGCATCGCCGCCGAGCGAGCGACCGGTGCGGCCAAGCGGGCGGCCGACCTGCTGCTGACCGACTCCGACCTGGCGGTGGTGGCCCGCGGCGTCGTCGAGGGGCGGCGCACGCTGGGCAACACGCTCAAGTACGTCAAGATCACCGCCGCGTCGAACTTCGGCAACGTGCTGACCGTGCTGGCCGCCAGCGTCTTCCTGCCCTTCCTGCCGATGCTGCCGATCCAGCTGGTGGTGCAGAACCTGCTCTACGACGCCGCCCAGCTGGTGCTGCCGCACGACCGCGTGGACGCCGACTACCTGCGCGCGCCCCGCCGGTGGGACACCGCGGGACTGGCCGGGTTCATGCTCCTGTTCGGACCGCTGAGCTCGGTGTTCGATCTGGCGACCTTCGCCGTGCTGTGGTGGCCTTTCGGCGCGGGCGGCGATCCGGCGCTGTTCCAGACGGGGTGGTTCGTGGAGGGGCTGCTGTCCCAGGTGCTCGTCGTGCTGGTGCTGCGGACCAGGGGCGCGCCGCTGCGCGGCAACCCGCCGGCGCGGCCGGTGGTGCTCGCCGCCGCGGCGGTGGCCGCCGTCGGGCTGCTGCTGCCGTTCACTCCGCCGGCCGGGCTGCTGCACCTGCGACCGCTGCCGGCTTCGTACCTGATCTGGCTGGTGGTGGCGCTGACCGCGTACGGCGTGGCGGCGCAGCTGGTCAAGACCCGTGCCGCGCGTCGTCGCGTCGTCTGGCCGTGATCGGCGCGAGGAAGGAGGTGAAGCGTGTCGTTGCTGCGGACCTTCCCCAGCCGCGGGGCGCTCGTGCGACCCGGCCGCACGGCCGCCGACGTGGTCGTGTTCGCCGGAGCCGCCGCGCTGCTGTGGCTCGTGGTGCGGCTCGCGCACGGCGTCGCCGTGCCGTGGAACCCGGCGACCGCGCCGGCGGAGGTGTCCACCGACCCGGCCGAACTGCCGTACTACGCGGGGCGGTCGCTGCTGCGGATGTTCGTCGCGCTGGTGCTGGCGGTGCTGTTCACGTTCGTCTACGCCACGGCCGCGGCGCGGCTGCGGCGGGCCGAGAAGGTGCTCATCCCGGCGCTGGACGTGCTCCAGTCGGTGCCGATCCTGGGTTTCCTGTCGGTGACGATCACCGGGTTCATCGCCCTGTTCCCGGGCTCGGAGCTGGGCCTGGAGTGCGCGTCGATCTTCGCGATCTTCACCTCCCAGGCGTGGAACATGACCTTCGCCTTCTACCACTCGCTGGTCTCCCAGCCGCGCGAGCTGGACGAGGCGTCCCGGTTGCTGCGGCTGTCGCGGTGGCAGCGGTTCTGGCGCGTCGACGTGCCCAGCGGCATGATCCCGCTGGTCTGGAACGCGATGATGAGCTTCGGCGGCGGCTGGTTCTTCCTCACCGCGTCCGAGGCGCTGAGCGTGAACAACCAGCAGTACGCGCTGCCCGGCGTCGGCTCCTACGTCGCCGCCGCGAGTGAGCACGGCCGGATCGACCGGGTGCTGCTGGCGATCGGCGTCATGATCGTTCTGGTCGTCGGGGTGAACGTGGTGTTCTGGCGGCCGCTGACGGCCTGGGCCGAGCGGTTCCGCGTCGAGCAGTCCGAGGCCGCCGAGACGCCCCGCAGCCTGGTGCTCGGCGTGCTGCGGCGGTCGCGCGTCCCGGAGCTGCTGGGGCGGGTGCTGGGGCCGCTGGTGTTCCCGCTGGACCGGATCATGGGCGTGTTCGGGCTCGCCGAGCACCCGTTGCGGACGCCGCTCGCGCGGCGGCGGGTCGGCGACGTCGTGTTCACCGGGGCGGTGCTGCTGGTCATCGCCTACGGGCTGAGCCGGATGCTCGGTTTCATCGCGGGCACCGCGGGTTTCGGCGAGGTCGGGCACGCGCTGCTGCTCGGGCTGATCACCTTCGGCCGCGTCGTGGCGCTGCTGGTGGTCGCCACCCTCGTGTGGGTGCCGATCGGGGTGTGGATCGGGCTGAACCCGAAGGTCTCCCGGCTGGCCCAGCCGGTGGTGCAGGTGCTCGCGAGCTTCCCGGCGAACTTCCTGTTCCCGCTGGTCACCGCCGGGTTGGAGCTGACCGGGATCAGCCTGGACTGGGGCGGCATCCTGCTGATGGCGCTCGGCGCGCAGTGGTACATCCTGTTCAACACCATCGCCGGGGCCTCGGCGATCCCGCACGACCTGCGCGAGGCCGCCGCCGATATGCGGTTGCCCCGGCGGTTGTGGTGGCGGCGGCTGGTGCTGCCCGCGATCTTCCCGAGCTACGTCACCGGCGGCATCACCGCGGCGGGCGGGGCGTGGAACGCCTCGATCGTCGCCGAGGTGGTCAGCTACCACGGCACCACGCTCACCGCGACCGGCCTCGGCGCCTACATCTCGGAGGCCACCTCGGTCGGCGACGCCGGTCGGATCCTCATCGGCGTGGCGGTGATGAGCTGCTACGTCGTCGGCCTCAACCGGTTGTTCTGGCGGCGTCTGCACCGGCTGGCCGAGCGCCGCTTCTCGTTGTCCTGACGGAAGGATCCCCGATGTCCCGCCCCGAAGTTCTCGTCAGCGTCGAGGACGTCAGCAAGAGCTTCCCCGGTTCCACCGGCGAGGAGCTGCACGTGCTCGACGAGATCACCCTCGACCTGCGCGCCGGTGAGGTGGTGGCGCTGCTCGGCCGTTCGGGCTCGGGCAAGTCGACGCTGCTGCGCACCATCGCCGGGCTGATCCCGCCCACCCGCGGCACCGTCCGCTACCGGGGCCGGGAGCTCAACGGCGCCAACCCGGGCGCGGCGATGGTCTTCCAGTCCTTCGCGCTCATGCCGTGGTTGACCGTGCAGGACAACGTGGAGCTGGGGCTGGCCGCGCGCGGGGTCCGGCCCGACGAGCGGCACCGCCGCGCGCTGGCGGCCATCGACCTGATCGGCCTGGACGGGTTCGAGTCGGCCTACCCCAAGGAGCTGTCCGGCGGCATGCGCCAGCGCGTCGGGTTCGCCCGCGCCCTGGTCCTGGAACCCGACGTGCTGCTGATGGACGAACCGTTCTCCGCGCTGGACGTGCTCACCGCCGAGAACCTGCGCAGCGAGCTGATGGCGCTGTGGGAGGGGGAGAACTTCCCCACCCGGTCGGTGTGCGTGGTCACCCACAACATCGAGGAGGCCGTGCTGCTGGCCGACCGGGTGGTGGTGCTGGGCGCCAACCCGGGTCACGTGCGGGCCGAGATCGCCGTCGAGCTGCCGAGGCCCCGGGACCGCAAGGGGCCCGCGTTCTCCGCGCTCGTCGACCGGCTCTACGACCTGCTCACCGGCCGCGAGCCCGGGGAGGCGGTGCCGGAGCCGACCGAGGCGACCCCCAAGGCCCGGCCGCTGCCCAACGCCTCGGTCGGCGGTCTCGCCGGCCTGGTGGAGATCGTGCACGCCAAGGGCGGCCGGGCCGACCTGCCCGACACGGCCGCGGACCTGAACTTCCAGGTCGACGACCTGCTGCCGCTGGTGGACGCGGCGGCCATGCTCGACCTGCTGGTCGTCTCCGGCGGGGACCTGGTGATCACGCCGGTCGGCAAGGAGTTCACCACCGCGGACATCCAGCGCAGCAAGGAGATCTTCGCCGAGCAGGTCCGGCACCGCGCGCCCCTGGTGCGCACCATCTGCACCGCGCTGGCCGCCAGCTCGCGCGGCAGCCTGCGCGCCGGTTTCTTCCTCGACCTGCTGCGGCAGAGCTTCTCGGCCGCCGCCGCTCGGGAACAGCTCGACATCGCGGTCGACTGGGGCCGCTACGCCGAGCTCTACGACTACGACACCGACACCGAGCAGATCAGCGCCGACCCGGCCGCCGAACTCCACTCCGGTCACTCCGACGAGTGATGAACACGACTCGATCTCGCTCGCTCCCGGCAGCCCGCGAATGATGGTCGGAGTCGGCCCTCGACGCGAAACCGCTTGGGGCGCCGAAAGAATCTTCCGCGCACGTGCTCCGGTGAGGGGGATGGAGTCGTGATGGACGACGTGGTTCCGGCCCGGCCCGAATTCGGCACGCGGTTCCGGGGTTTCGATCGCAAGCAGGTGGCCGGGCACCTGGACGCGCTGGAAACCCGCATCCGCGAACTCCAGGATGCGCTGGAACGCGCGACCGACGAGACGTGGCGCGATCCCGAGGCGGTGGAGTTCGCCGAGCAGCGCGCCGAGGCCATCCTCGACCACGCCCAGGAGCAAGCGGCCGACCTGATCACCGAGGCCGAGCGGGTCGCCGCCGAGACCCGCGCCGACTGCGCCGAGCTGGCCGGGGAGCTGGAGACCCGCCGGGCGCGGCTGGAGCACGAGCAGTCGTCCTCGCGCGCCGCCCAGCACCACCGCGAACACCGGCTGCGGCGCCGGATCAGCCAGGAGTACAAGCGGATCACCTCGGTCGCGCAGCAGCACGCCGAGGCCATGCTGGAGCGCACGAAGCAGCGCTGCGAGCAGCGGGACGCGCAGACCGAGGAACTGCGCTGCCGCGTGCTCGCCGAGATCGACCGCAGGCACGCCGAACTCGAACAGCGCGAGCAGGAAACCCGCACCGCGCTGCACACGCTGGCCGAGCGGATCAGCAGTTGCTCGGCCGCGCTGGACGCGGCGGGCCTGGCCACCGACGGCCGCATCCCCCACCCCGCCGGAAGTCCCGCGCCCCAGTCCGAAGTGGACGGAGTGGGTGTCAAGGTCGTCGTCGACGACCGCTCGGCCGGCGCGTAGCGGATCCGCGCGGCGGGTCCCGTGCGCCGTCCGACGCGGGTGGTGGTTGCCCGCCATCGGGGTGTGCGTCCCCGTTATGACTCTGCAACAGAATGAGGTTGATCGACGGAGACGTTCGATTCACGCGTAGTTCAACTGATCTTGTGAAGTCCATCTCTGCTTCTGAGTGGCAAACTAGTTCTGCCATAGAATCAAATCCCGGTATCCGGGAGGAGGTTCGATGGCGGTGTTGGCGGAGCGGCCACGGCCGCGACGGGTGCGCGAGCACCCGCGCGCGGGCTGGTTCGCGGTCGCGACGGTGTGCTTCGGGGCGTTCATGGGGCAGCTGGACGCCAGCATCGTGACGTTGACCTTCCCCGCGTTGCAGCAGGAGTTCCGGGCGCCGCTGGCCGCCGTGCAGTGGGTGTCGCTGTCCTACCTGCTGGCGCTGGTCGGACTGCTCGTGGTCGCCGGACGGCTGGCCGACGCCACCGGCCGGAAGCTGATGTACGTCTGGGGCTTCGGCGTGTTCACCGCGGCGTCGGTGGCGTGCGGGCTCGCGCCCGGGCTCGGCTGGTTGGTCGTCTTCCGGTTGGTCCAGGCCGTCGGGGCGGCGATGTTGCAGGCCAACAGCGTGGCCCTGGTCGTCGGCAGCGTGCCCCGGTCGCGGATGCGGGCCGCGCTGGGCGTGCAGGCCGCGGCCCAGGCGCTGGGGCTGGCGCTGGGCCCCGCGCTCGGCGGGCTGCTGGTGGACACCGCGGGCTGGCGGTGGGTCTTCCTGGTGAACCTGCCGGTGGGGGTGCTCGGTCTGGCCGCGGGCCGGTACCTGCTGCCGCGCACCCGGGAACGGGCGCCGCTCGCGCGGTTCGACTTCCCCGGGCTCGTGCTGCTCGCGGGCGGGTCCGCGGCCCTGCTGCTGGCGTTGTCCGGCGTGTCCGGGCTCGGGTTGCCCGCCTGGGTCGCCGCCGTGCCCGCCGCGGTGGCGGTGGCGGCGCTGACCGGGCTGGTCCGCTGGGAGCGCCGGGCCGCCCACCCGCTGGTCGACCTCCGGCTGCTGCGGCCCAGGGTGGTGTCCCTGGGCCTGCTCGGAGCGCTGTGCGGCTACCTCGTGCTGTTCGGGCCGTTGACGTTGTTCCCGCAGGTCCTGGGCACGCACGATGGCATGGGGCCGGTGCTGACCTGCCTGCCCGCCGGGTTCGCGGTGTCCGCGGTGCTCGTCGACCGGCTGCTGCCCGCGCGCCTCGGGGTGCACGGCCGCACCGTGCTCGGCGCGGTGGTGTCCGCCCTCGGTTGCGGGCTGCTGCTGCTCGCCCCGGGCTCGGCGCCGTGGGTCGCGGCGATGCTGTTCCTGCTCGGTCTCGGGCTGGGGGTGTTCATTCCGGCGAACAATTCGTCGATCATGGGTGGTATCCCTTCGCAGATGTCGGCGACCGGAGGCGGCATGGTGAACATGGCACGGGGCCTGGGAAGCGCCCTCGGGATCGCGCTGGTGACGCTGTCCCTGCACCTCGGCGGTGCCACCGGGCCGCAGGTGGCGGTGGCCGCGCTGGCGGTGTGCGGCGTCCTGGCGGTCGCCGGGGCGGTCTCGTGCGCGCGGGAGTCGGCGTGACCGAGACCGCCACTCCGCTCGCGGACGTCGTCGCCCGGCTGCGCCGCGCGATGCGGCGGGCCGCGCGTACCGCCGACCCCGGCAACACGCTGTCGGTCGCCCAGCTGGAACTGATGTCCTGCCTGGCGGAGAACCCCGGCGCTCGGCCCAGCCAGGTGGCCAGGCTGCTGCGGCTGGCGCCGAACTCGGTGACCACGCTGGTCAACGGCCTGCGCACCCGCGGTCTGGTGACCCGCACCGCGGGTGGCGACGACCGGCGGACCGCGGCCCTGGAGCTCACCGGGGCGGGCCGGGAGGCCGTCGAGCACTGGCAGGCCACGAACGCGGCGATCCTGCGCGCGGCGGCCGGCGGGCTGCACCCCGGTTGGCAGCACCTGCTCACCGCGTCGCTACCGGCTCTGGAGCAGCTCGTCGACGCCATCGACGAGCTCGCGGAGCAGGGCGCGCAACCGTGACCGAGGGCTCGCGGATCCGGCTGCTGCCGCTGTACGCGGCGGGGTTCGTCACCGCGTTCGGCGCCCACAGCATCGCCGCCGGGCTGGGCGGTCTCGTGGCGCGCGAGCACGGCTCGCTGCTGGCCGTCGGCGTGCTGCTGGCCGTCTACGACGGCGCGGAGGTCCTGCTCAAGCCCGTGTTCGGGGCGCTGGCCGACCGCGTCGGGGCGCGACCCGTGCTGCTGGGCGGGCTGCTGGCGTTCTGCGGCGCCTCGGCCGCCTTCGTCGCGGCCGGTGACCCCGCTGCGGTCGGCGCGGCGCGCCTGGGGCAGGGCGCGGCCGCGGCGGCGTTCTCGCCGGCGGCGAGCGCCCTGGTCGCGCGGTTGTCGCCCGGCTCCCGGCACGGGCGGGCGTTCGGCGGCTACGGCGCGTGGAAGGGGCTCGGCTACGCGCTCGGCCCGGTCCTCGGCGGAGCGCTGATCACCGTCGGCGGGTACTCGGCGCTGTTCGCGGTGCTCGCCGCGCTGGCGCTCGCGGTGGCCGGCTGGGCGGTGCTGGTCGTCCCGGCGCTCGCGCCGCTGCCGCGCAGCCGCGAGACCGTGCTGGGCCTGCTGCGCCGGCTGACCGACGGCGGCTTCCTGCGCCCGACGGCGACGCTGGCCGGGGCGACCGCCGCACTGGCGGCCGGGGTCGGCTTCCTGCCCGTGGTGGGGCTCGGGCTTGGACCGCTGGTGACCGGCGCGATCGTGTCGCTGCTGGCCGCGGTGGGGGCGCTGGTGCAGCCGTGGGCCGGGCGGGCCCGCGACCGCGGCCGCGTCACCGACCGCGCGGGCATGACCGCCGGGCTGGTGCTGGCCGCGGCCGGGATCGCCGCGGCGGCGCTGCTGCCCGCCGCGGTGGGCCTGGTGATCGCGGCCGTCGCGGTCGGGGCCGGGACCGGGCTGGCGACGCCGATCGCCTTCGCCCACCTGGCCGCGGCCACCCCGGCCGAACGGCTCGGCCGGACGATGGGGGCCGCGGAGGTCGGTCGCGAGCTCGGCGACGCCGGGGGACCGCTGGTCGTCGGTTCGCTGGCCGCCGCGACCTCGCTCGGCGCCGGGCTGGTCGGCCTCGCGGGTTTGCTGTTGGTCACCGCGGCGGCGGCGAACGTGCGGCGGCGAACTTCCCGCTGATCTCCGGGAAACACCCTCCTGGCCAGCTGATTTCCCCGAAACGACGCGGAATCGCGCTCCGTTGCGAAGTCGCTGTGGTCCGCCGCTCCAGCAGCTGCCGGTCGGCGTCGTGACCCGTGCGGGAGGGGCCGGTGCCCCTCCCGCACGGGTCACCTCTTTCAGTCCACAGTGGAGTTCAGCCGCGCGCGGCTCGCGGCGGGCGGCCAGTTGGTCATCGCCTTGGGGCGCGGCGGGGCGTAGGTGCGGACCTTCGACGTGGTCAGGCCGAGCCGGACGAGCGATTCGGCGATCGCCACGGCCGCGGTCACGCCGTCGACGACCGGGACGCCGGTGCGCTCGACCACGCGATCGGCGAGCCCGGACATGCCGCCGCAGCCGAGGCAGATGACCTCGGCCCGGTCGTCCCGGACGGCACGGACCGCCTCCTCGGTGATGGCGTCGACGGCGGCCGCCGGGTCGCCCTCCAGGTCGAGCACCGGCAGACCGCTGGCCCGCACCGACGCGCACCGGGAGTCGAGGCCGGCCAGGCGCAGCCGGTCCTCGATCAACGGGATGGTCCGGTCCAAAGTGGTCACCACCGAGTAGGTGCGGCCGAGGAACTGCGCGGTGCTCGCGGCCGCTTCGGTGATGTCGACGACCGGGACGTCGAACAGCTCCTGCAGCCCCTCCCGGCCGTGCTCGCCGTACCCGGCCTGAACGATGGCGTCGAAGTGCTCCGGGTACTCGCGGACGGCCTCCATCACGGCGATCGCGGCGAGGTGGCTCTCGTAGTTGCCCTCCACGGACTCCGCCCCGAAGGACGGGGTCAGCGCGGCGATCTCGGTCCCGGGCGAGGCGGCGCCGCGCGCCTGCGCACCGATGGACCCGGTGATGGACTCGGTGGTGTTGACGTTGACGACGAGGATGCGCATGGTTCGACTTTCCTGCGGCGGAGCGGAGTCCGGACCGCAACGTGTCTCAGGTGGACTGACAGCGGTGCGTCACTCGGCGGCGACGGCGATGGATTCGCCGTCCACGTCCTGGAAGACGCGCGTGCGATCGCCGATCGCGGAGTAGATGACCGCGCCGAGGATCGCTCCGACGAACCAGGAGAACCCGGCGACCAGGTGGAAGACCGGCACCAGCGCCACGGTGACCGCGATCGCGGCGGCCGGGACGAACGCCCCGATGGCCCGGGCGTTGTAGCCGTTCCGGTAGTGGTAGTCGCCGGTCGGGTCCTCGCGGTAGAGGTCCGGGATGTTCACGCGGGCCCGGCGCAGCAGCCAGTAGTCGGCCATGATGACGCCGAACACCGGGCCGAGCAGCGCGCCGAGGCCGCCGAGGAAGTAGTTCACCACCACGGGGTTGTCGTAGAGGTTCCACGGCATGATCGCCAGCCCGATGACCGCGCTGACCAGGCCCGCCCGGCGGAAGTTCAGCTTGCGCGGGAAGAGGTTCACCAGCACGTAGATCGGCGCCACGAAGTTGGCCAGCAGGTTCACCGCGATCGTCAGGACGACCAGTGCGACCGAGGCGCACGCCAGCATGACCAGGTTGGGGATCGTCTGCACGATGTCGGTCGGGCTGGTGATCACCCGTCCGTCCAATTTGAACTGCGCGCCGCTGAGGACGACGACGATCCCGGCGAAGAAGAGCATGTTCACCGGAATGCCGACCAGGTTGCCGCGCACGATCGCCCCGCGGCTGCGGGCGGAGCGGGTGAAGTCGCAGAAGTTCAGCACGAACGTCCCGTAGATCACGACCCAGAGCGCGGCGCCCTGCAGGACCTGCAGCCACATCGCGCCGCCGGTGAGCGGGTGCGCGGTGGACAGCGAGATCGAACCGCCCGCCCGGACGAACATCCAGACGGCCAGCGCGCACATCGTGATCAGCGTGGTCGGTGCGGCGACCGCCATGTACCGCCGGATCACGTGCATTCCGTAGCTGACGATGAGGACCTGCACCGCCCACAGCGCCAGGAAGGTGATCCAGCCGAGCGCCGAGAGCCCCAGTGCCGAGTGGTCCTCCCACGATCGCAGTCCGGGGAACATGGCCACGATGAGGGCGTCGAGCACGGACGAGGCGAGGTAGGTCTGGATGCCGAACCAGGCGATGGCGACCACGCCGCGGACGGCGGCCGGTATCCGCGCGCCCCTGATGCCGAACGCGATGCGGCTCATGACGGGGAACGGCACGCCGGTCTTGTGCCCCATGTAGCCCGACAGCGTCAGGAGGCCGAACAGCAGCGCCGAGGCGAGCAGGAAGGCCAGCAGGATCCCCCACACGCTCAGGCCGAGCGCGAACAGGCCGATCGCGAAGGCGTAGTTGCCGAGGCTGTGCACGTCGTTGGCCCACAGCGTGAAGACGTTGTAGGCGCCCCAGCGGCGCCCCTCCTTCTTCGTCGGGGCGAGGTCGTAGCTGTACAGGGCGGTGCTGGCGGTACCGGCCCCGTCCACGGTCGATCTGCTTTCCGTGGCGGTCATGTGGTTGCTCCCGGGTTGTCCGCAGGGGAACTGTCGGTGGTTCCGGAGGGAGGTGGTGGTGTTCCGAGCGGGGCTCGGACTCGGTGCGTGCCGGGGTGCGTCGGTCAGCCGAGTGTGGAGCAGGGGAGGAGGTCCCCGGAAGAGCGATGTCGGTGAGGTGCTCCGACACCGGTGAGCGGAGAGCGGTCGGGTTCCGTCCGCTCGGCGACCGCGGCGTGACCGGGGCGCCGCTCGGTGCGGCCCGCCGCCGGGCGTCGTGCCGCGACCCCGCGGACGTGGCGGGACCGGTGTCGTGCAACCGCGCTGCGTTCGGCCATCGCGGCTCTCCTTGCGCTCACCTGGGGCTTCGCTGCCACACCCGGTTTCGTATACCGAAATGTATATTTCGTTGCGCGACAGGCTAGCCACCGTTCACGTCGCGGTCAACAGGTGGCGGACGGCCGAGATCCGGCACCGGCGCGAGTGCCCGGCGCGTTTTCGGATTCCGGGATTCTCCCCGCGCCGCCGCGGGTGGTCTTCGCCGGTCGTCGCGGCTGTCTCGGCGGTGCATCCGGCGCGGGCGTTCTGCCCGTCGCCGGGAGGTTTTTCGGACTTGATCCGGAAAAGGGCTATTCGTCGTCCCGGGGATCGCTCGGGTCCGCCCGGTGACCCCACGGACCGAGCGGGACGGTGCGGACGGCGAGTCCGGTGCCGTCGAAGACGCGGCCCATGCGCTTGGGGGATTCGAGCGTGATCGTGCGGTCCAGCACCTCCAGGGCCGGGTGCCGCGCGGCCAGGTCGACCTCCAGGCGGTGCACCTCCTCCACCGCGCGGAGCCAGGCGGTGACCAGCAGGTTGTGCGCGCCCGCGAGGGTGGCGACGAACCGGACGCGGGACGCGGTGGTCAGCGAGCGCGCCACACCGTCCAGGTCCGGGGCCGGCACCCGGCACCACAGGTAGGTGGTCACGGGCCACTCGAACCGCGGGGCCGCGATGTCGCACCGCAGCACGGCCTCCCCGCTGGCCAACAGCCGTTCGGTGCGCCGCCGGGCGGTGGCCGCGCTGGTGCCGGTGCGCTCGGCGAGCCGGTGCCACGGCATCCGGCCGTCCCGCCCCAGCTCCACCAGCAGCCGCTGGTCCACATCGGACGGACGGCGGGGTGGTCGCCTCCCCGGTCCGGCGGTGGCGAGTTCGCCCAGCTGCCCGGCGTCGAGCGCGTCCAGCCGCCACCGGCTCGCCTCGCCGACGATCGACGTCGCGACGGTCACCGACGACGAGGTGACGCCCGGGAGCCGTTCGACCCGGTCGAGCAGGTACCGGCCGAACGCGGCGACGTCCGGTGCGACGACCTCCACGACCAGTTCGTGGCCACCCGCGGTGATCTCGACCGTCACCGCCGCCGGATCCTCCGCCAGCGCGGCGGCGACGTCCCGCCGCCGGCCCGCGGCGCACCGCAGTCCGACGAAGGCCACGAAGGCCGAGGCGTGCGGACCGGGCACGGCCGCCACCCACGCGGCACCGCCGCGGCTGAGCCGCTCCCAGCGCCGGGCCGCGGTGGCGGGCGTGCACCCCAGCACCTCGGCGAGCTCCGTCCACGCGGCGCGGGGCCGGACCTGCAGCGCGTGCACGAGAGCCAGGTCCTGTTCGTCGATCATGCTCGATCCTCGCCATCAACCGGCCGATGTTGGCCGATTCATGCTATTCCCGCCGTGTCCGGACCACGCCGCACACGATCGTCCGCACTCACACCCGACGACTCCGGAGGATGCGGATGGATCTGCGGGAGGACGCCGAGCCGATGGCGAGCTGGCTCGCCGAGCTGCGCCGGAACGTGCACCGCGAACCCGAGGTCGGCCTGCACGTGCCGCGCACGCGCGACAAGGTGCTCGCCGCCCTGGACGGGTTGCCGTTGACCGTCACCGAGGGCCGGGCCCTGTCGTCGGTGACCGCGGTGCTGCACGGCTCCCGCCCCGGGCCCGTCGTGCTGCTGCGGGCCGACATGGACGCGCTGCCGCTCACCGAGCAGGCGGACGTGCCCTACCGGTCGCGGTTCGACGGGCGGATGCACGCCTGCGGCCACGACATGCACACCGCGATGCTCGTCGGCGCGGCCCACCTGCTGGCGCGGCGCGCGGACCGGCTCGCCGGGCGCGTGGTGCTCATGTTCCAGCCGGGCGAGGAGGGCCACGACGGTGCGCGGCACATGCTCGACGAGGGCGTGCTGGACGCCGCCGGGGATCGCCCGGTGGCCGCTTACGCGCTGCACGTCAGCTCGGCGCACTGGCCGCACGGCCGGTTCGCCACCCGGCCCGGGCCGCTGATGGCGGCGGCCGACCGGCTCGCGGTCGCGGTGCGCGGCGCCGGCGGACACGGTTCGGAGCCGCACCGGGCCGTCAACCCCGTCCCGGCGGTGTGCGCGATGGTGCAGGAACTGCCCGGTCACGTGGCGCGCCTGGTGGACCCGACCGAGCCGGTCGTGGTCAACGTCGGGACGCTGCGCGCCGGGACCGCGTCGAACATCGTGCCGGAGACGGCGAGCTTCGAGGTCGGGGTGCGCACCATGGACCCCGCGGTCGGCGAGCACCTGTCCAGGGCGCTGGTGCGGTTCTGCGAGGACGTCGCGGCCGCGCACGGCGCCACCGCCGACGCGCGCTACCTGTTCGGCTACCCCGCGGCCGTGGCGTGCCCGGACGAGTCGCGCTTCGCCGCCGACGTGGCGCGCGAGGTGTTCGGCGACGACCGCTACCAGGAGATGGCGCGCCCGCTGACCGCCTCGGAGGACTTCTCCCGGGTGCTGCGGGAGGTCCCGGGCACCATCCTGCAACTCGGCGCGTGCCCGCCGGACCGCGACCACCGCGAGGCGCCGGGCAACCACTCGCCGCACGTCGTCTTCGACGACGCGGTGCTCGCCGACGGCGCCGCGATGTACGCCGAACTCGCGTGGCGCCGCCTCGCTTCCGTCCACAGTGGTCACGACGGTGCCGGGGAGGGACGATGAGCGACGACGTCGTGGAACGGCGGTCCGTGGACTACGTGCCGCCGGAGGAGCGCCACGGAAAGCCGTGGCACCTGTTCACCTTCTGGTTCGCCAGCAACGTCCAGATCACCGGGCTGGTCAACGGGGCGCTGGCGGTCACCCTCGGGCTCGACCTGCCGTGGGCGGTGTTCGCGATCCTGGTCGGCAACCTGCTCGGCGGGTCGTTCATGGCCTACCACTCGGTGCAGGGGCCGCGACTGGGCATCCCGCAGATGATCCAGAGCCGGGCCCAGTTCGGTTTCCGGGGCGCGGCGCTGCCCGCCGCCGTGGTGGTCGTGATGTACTTCGGGTTCTCCTTGGAGGGCAGCGTCGTCACCGGGCACGCCCTGGAGAACTGGCTGGCCGTGCCGTACCCGGTGGGCGTGGTGCTGTCCAACCTGGCGAGCCTGGTGGTCGCCGTGGTCGGTTACCAGCTGATCCACGCGGTGAGCAAGTACGTCGCCCTGGTGTCCGGACTGCTCTTCCTGGCGCTGTTCGTGGAACTCGGCGCGCACCTGCCCGCGCAGCACGCGGCCGCGCACGTCAGCGCCGGAACCGTGCTGCTGGCCATCTCGATCTTCGCGTCCTGGCAGATCACCTGGGCCCCGTACGTCTCGGACTACTCCCGCTACCTGCCCGAGGACACCCCGCCCCGGACCACGTTCCTGTGGACCTACCTGGGCGCCGCGGTGGGCGGGTCGTGGGTCATGGTCATCGGCGCGTTCGCCGCCGTGGTCGGCGGTTCCGCGCTCGGCGATGACGCCATCGGTTTCCTGGCGGGCCGGTTCCCCGCGGTGTCCTGGCTGATCGTCGCGGCGCTGCTGGTGGGCGGACTTCCCGGCGCCGCCGCCAGCCCCTACGGCGCGTTCCTGACCGCGCTCAGCGCGGTCTCCGCGAGCGGCGGGAGCTCGCCCGGCCCGCGGGCCCGCGCCGTGTTCGTCACCTGCTTCCTCGCGGTCACCGCGGTGCTCGCGGTGCTGGTGAGCTCGCACACCATGGAGCTGTTCCAGAACGTGCTGCTCATCCTGCTGTACCTGCTGGTGCCCTGGACCGCGATCAACCTCACCGACTACTACCTGGTCCGGCACGGCGACTACGACATCGAGGCGTTCTTCCGCGAGGACGGGCCGTACGGCCGGTGGAACCGGGGTGCCGTGGTGATCTTCCTGGTCTCCATGGCCGCGGAGGTGCCGTTCATCAACAGCAGCGTCTACGAGGGCCCGCTCGCGGAGCTGTTCGGCGGCGCGGACCTGTCCTGGGTCGTCGGTCTGGCCGTCGGCGGCATCGCCTACTACGCGCACAGCGCCCGGCGCCGGAACGACCTGCGAGCGTCCGATGTGGACAGCGGAGGTCGGGTGGCGCACCGCGCCCCCCGTGAGTCCTGAGTGGACGGACGGCTGCCCGTGCGGGGCAGCCGTCCGCGGTGATCAGACGCCGAAGGCCGGCGGGTACCGGATGACGCCCGAGGGGACCGGGCGGCCCGGGTCCAGGGCGAGGGCCATCAGGGCCTCGTCCGGGGCCTCGAACGCCGCGCGGATTCCCCGCCGGGAGGCCGGGGTGAAGCCGAACCTCGGGTAGTACTCGGCGTGGCCGAGGACGACCACGAGGTTCTCCCACCGCTCCCGGGCGGCGTCGAGCGCGGCGCGGATCGTCGCCGAACCGGCTCCCCGCCGCTGCTGGGCGGGCCGGACCGAGCAGGGCCCGAGGGCCAGCGCCGGTCCGTCGCCGACCCGGCAGCGGGTGAGCAGGGCGTGGGCGACGACGACGCCGTCACCGGTCGTGCCCACCAGGGAGAGGCCGTCGATCCAGGCGTCGCGGTCGGCGCGCAGGGCGTCGACCAGGTCGGCCTCCTCGGACGTCGGGAAGGCCGCGAGGGTGACCTCGCGGATCGCGGTGACGTCGGAGGGGGTTTCCGGCCGGGTTTTCCAGGTTTCGGTCACTGCGGAGACCTTTCGGTGCAGGGCCCCGCCGCTCGCCTCGCTCAGCGCAGGGCCTGGATGTCGGCTCTGGTCCACGTGCCGCCAACGGCAAGCATCAACCCACCTCCGGTGATCCCCGTGACGTTAGCAACTCCCCCGCGGCCGCCGCCTCCGGTTTTCCGCGCCGCTAGGGTGTTCTCCGGAGGTGACCGATGGTCGAGCGGCTGGGTGCGGACGCGTGCGCGTTGAGCGGGATCATCGAGCGCGTCAGCGGGAAGTGGAGCATCGGGGTGCTGCTCGCCGCGTCGGCGGGTCCGGTCCGGTTCACCGAACTGGAGCGCGAACTCGCGGGGATCAGCCGCCGCATGCTCACGCTCACGCTGCGCAACCTGGAGCGGGACGGCCTGCTGGAGCGCACCGTGCACCCGACCGTGCCGCCGAAGGTCGAGTACTCGCTCACCGCGGTCGGCCGGGAACTGCACACCGCGCTCGCCGCGCTGACCGACTGGGCGCGGCGCCACCAGGACGCGATCGAGCGGGCGCGCCGCGAGCACGACCGGTCAGCGACCGCGCAGCAGGACGGCGCCGAGCACGGCCCCGACGACGGTGACCAGCGCTGCGGCCCACAACCCCGGGGCGGGCGCGCCTGAGACGGCCACCAGCGCCGCCAGCCCCACCGCGGAGCCGAGGTACTGCGCGGTGGAGGCCAGGGCGGAGGCGACCCCGTGCCGTTCGGCGGGCACTCCGGTGGTCACCGCCACGAAGACCGGCGGGAACGCCAGACCGGCGGACGCGCCCCACAGCAGCACGCCCGGCAGCACCGCCCAGTAGTTCCCCGACGGCATGCCCAGCGCCAGCGCGGCCATCGAGGCCGCGACGCCGGTCATGCCGGCCACCAGCGCGGTCCGCACGCCGAACCGGTGCAGCACCGGGGGCACCGCTCTGGCGGAGGCCACCGCGCTGCACACGCCCAGCGGCAGGAATGCGACACCGGCCCGCAGCGGCGAGTAACCGAGCACGTCCTGCAGGTACGTGGTGAACAGGTAGTACTCGGTGCCCACCGCTCCCATGAACACGAAGACGACGACGATCGCGGCGAGCACGTGGCGGTTGGCGAACAGCGACGCCGGCACCAGCGGGTCCCGGCTGCGCGACTCGACGAGCAGCCAGCCGCCCAGCACCAGCGCACCGGCCAGCACCGCCCCGGCGCCGCGGAGCGCCAGCCACCCCGCGTCCGGTCCGGTGACCAGGCCGAACACCACGAGGGTCGCCCCGGCGGTGGCCAGCAGCGCCCCCGGCAGGTCGAAGCGGCCTGCGCGCACCGCCTCGTCGCGCGGCAGCACCGGCGTCGCGAGCAGGGCCGCCGCGACCAGCGGGACGTTGACGAAGAACACCGCCTCCCAGCCGAGCAGACCGGTCAGCACACCACCGCCCAGCGCGCCCGCGGCGGCGCCGGACGCGCCTGCGGCGCCCCAGACGGCCATCGCGCGGTCGCGGGGCGGGCCCGCCGGGAAACCGGTCGTGACGAGCTTGAGCGTCGACGGGGTGAGCAGCGCGGCACCGAACCCCTGCACGGCGCGGGCGACGACGAGCCAGGCTGGGCCGGTCGCCAGTCCCGCGGCCAGCGAGGCGGCGCCGAACAGCGCCAGCCCCAGGGCGAACGTCCGCCGCGCCCCCAACCGGTCGGCGGCCCGGCCGCCGAGCAGCAGGAAACCGCCGAAGACCACGGTGTAGGCGCTGACGACCGACTGCAGGGCGTGCGTGGAGAAGCCCAGCCGACGGCCGATCTCGGGCAGCGCGACGAAGACGATGTCGAAGTCGACGGCCGTCATGAACTGCGCGGAGGCCAGCGGCGCAAGACGCGCCACTGTGGACGATCGGGTCACGTTCTTCCTTCCTCGGCAAGCGGATCGCGGTCAGTCTGGGGCAGATCGCGACTCCCGGGAAGGAGGAACTCCGATGTGACAGCGGAACACCCGTGTGACCGTCCAGGTCAGCGGGCCGCGCCGGGGTGCGGCAGCGACGCGGATCACGGCGCGATCCCGCGCGGTGCAGCGGATTGTGTTCATCGGTGGCGGGGCGCAGCCTGGCGGGATGGCGGCACAGGAAGGGGGCGTCATGGGGCAGTTTCCGAACCCACCGGAACCGGTGCTGGAGAAGGCCGCGCGGGAGCTCGCCGAGGCGACGATGTCGCATCCGCGGATCTACGAGCTGCCGCCGGAGCAGGGGCGGGAGGTCCTCGCCGGACTGCAGAGCGGTGACGGCGTCGAGAAACCCGAGGTCGAACAGGACTGGGTGACGGTGCGCGGTGGTCCGACCGGTTCGGTGCGCACCCGCATCGTCAAACCGCGCGGCTCCCGCGAGCCGCTGCCGGTGGTGTTCTACATCCACGGCGCGGGCTGGGTCTTCGGCGACGAGAACACCCACGACAGGCTGGTGCGGGAGCTCGCCGTCGGGGCGAACGCGGCCGTCGTGTTCCCGGTCTACGACCGCGCTCCCGAAGCGAAGTACCCGACGCAGATCGAGCAGAACCACGCCGTGGGGCGGTGGGTGGTCTCCGACGGGTACCAGTACGGGCTGGACCCCGCGCGGATCGCGGTGTGCGGGGACTCGGTCGGCGGCAACATGGCCGCGGTGTTCGCGCTGATGGCCGCCGAGCGCGGCGACATCCCGCTGCGGGCCCAGGTGATGTTGTACCCGGTCACCGACGCGGGCTTCGACACCGGGTCGTACCAGCAGTTCGCCGAGGGGTACTACCTGACCCGGGACGCGATGCGCTGGTTCTGGGACCAGTACACCAGCGATCCCGCCCAGCGGTCCGAGGTCCACGCCGCACCGCTGCGGGCGAGCACCGACCGGCTTCGCGGCCTGCCGCCCGCCACCGTCGTCACCGACGAGGCCGACGTGCTGCGCGACGAGGGCGAGGCGTACGCGGCGAAGCTGCGACTGGCCGGGGTCGACGTCACGAGCGTGCGGGTGAACGGCATGGTGCACGACTTCCTGATGCTCGACAGCCTCCGCGACTGCAACGCGACGCGGGTGGCGCGCCAGGTCGCGATCGACGCGCTCAACGCGGCGCTGCACGGGACCAGCCACACCGCCGTGCCCACCAGCCGCCGCAGCACCGTCGCGCCGGGCTGACCGCGACCGGGGCGGGGACGCCCGGCGCCCCCGCCCCGATCGGTCCACAGTGGTCGTCAGGGGGCGACCCGGTCGACGAACTCCGTGGTGTAGGTGCGGGACAGGTCGATCTGGTCCTTCTTCGGGCGGACGCTCGGCGACGACTCGCCCAGCACGTCGAGCACGTTGCGGGCGCCCTCGGGCTTCATCTTCCCGTCGGAGTTGAACATCGCCTTGGTGTCGTTGATGGACTTGACGTACAGGTCGCGGCCACCGGAGGCGTAGTCCGGGGGCATCTTGGCGGCGATGTCCTCCGCCGAGTGCGTGTTGATGTAGCGCAGCGTCTTCACCAGCGCGTTGGCCAGCTTCTGCGCGGTCTGCTTGTGCTGGGCGACGTAGCCGCACTCCATGTACAGCGACGTCGACGGGTACAGCCCGCCCAGCGCCGCCTTGGTGCCGTCCTCGGTGCGCATGTCCGCGAGGATCCGGCCCTGGCCGGTGGAGGTGAGCTGGTTGATGGTCGGGTCGGTGGTCATGCCCCCGTCGATCTGGCCGTTGGTCAGCGCGGCGATGAACGTCTGCCCGGCACCGGCCTTGACCGTGGTGTAGGCGTGCGTGTCCACGCCGTTGCGGGTGGCCAGCGCCTGGGTGAGGAAGTCGGTGGACGAACCCGGGCTGGTCACGCCGAGCCGCTTGCCCGCGAACTCGGCCGGGCTGCGGGGCGCGTCGGGGCGGGTGCTGACCATCTCCGCCTCGCCGGGCACGTCGGACATCTGCACCACGCTCTGGATGCACTTGCCCTTGGTCTGCAGGTCGATGGTGTGGTCGTAGAAGCCGACGACGCCCTGCACGTCGCCGGAGATCAGGGAGTTCTCCGCGGTCGCGCCCGCCGGTTCGGTGGACAGCTGGACGTCCAGTCCTTCCTGGCGGAAGTAGCCGAGCTGGTCGGCGAGCTTGGCCGGCAGGTAGATGACCTTCTCGATGCCGCCGACCATGAGCCGCACGGGACCGCCGTCGGCGGTGCGCGAATCGCGGCAGGCGGTGGCGGTCAGCGCGGTGACGGTGGCGAGCACGAGTGCCGCCGTGGCCCGGAAACGCATCGTGACGCTCCTTCGCTCAGTGCTTGTCTTTGGAGTTGGTTCCGACGGGGCGTGGTAAGCGGCGCCAGCCGCTTCCTCTTTCGGTGAGTACGCGAGCAACCGGCACCGCTACCCACAACGAGTTCGAAGGCAGACCCTCAGATCTGCGGATCGGTGGACACTGTGGACGGACGCCAGCGCAGCAGCCGGTTCTCCAGCCAGGTCAAAACGGCCTCGGCGACCAGGGCGAGCACGGTGATGACGATCATGCCCGCGTAGATCCCAGCGGCGTCGAACATGCCCTGGGCGCGGTTGATCAGCAGACCCAGACCGCGGTCGGCGCCGGTGAACTCACCGACCACCGCACCGATCAGGGCGAAACCGAACGCCGAGTGCAGCGAAGCGAGGATCCACGACGTCGCGCTGGGCACCACGATCGTCGTCAGCACCTGCGCGCGGCTCGCCCCGAGGATGCGGGCGTTGTTCACCAGGTTGCGGTCGACCTCGCGCGCGCCCTGGAAGGCGTTGAAGAACACCGCGAAGAACACCAGCACGAACGCGGTGGCGATCTTCGACGACATCCCCAGCCCGAACCAGATGACGAACAGCGCCGCCAGCACGATGCGCGGAACCGCGTTGGCGGCCTTGATGAACGGCGCGCAGATGTCGGCGAGCAGGTGGCTGCGCCCGAGCAGGATGCCCAGCACGATCCCAGCGAGCGCGCCGAGCGCGAAACCGCTCACCGACTCCTGGAGCGTCACCAGGATGTTCTCCCAGATGCTGCCCTGGCTGGTGCCCGCGGTGAACCACTCGACGAGCTTGGCGAACACCAGCGACGGCTTGGAGTAGAAGAACGGGTCGATCCAGTAGGTGACGGTGAGCTCCCACGAGCCCAGCCACAGCACGACGAGCAGCACGCGGACCGCCCAGACGGTGGCCCGGCGGCGCCGCAACGCCGCCTTGGGGTCGGGGGTCGGGGTCTCGGCGCTCGCGGTGAGTTCGGCGAGCGCGGTGTTCCCGGTGCGTTCAGGCGACACGCTGGGCACTCCTCTCCCGGCTCTTGGCCACTTCCTCGCGCAGCGAGTCCCACACCTCGCGGTAGCGGTCCAGGAACTCGGGCGTCAGCCGGAGTTCCTCCACGTCGCGGGGGCGGGGCAGCGGGATGTCGAAGGACGCCTTGACGGTGGCGGGCGACGCGGTCATCACGACCACCCGGTCGGCCAGCGCGACCGCCTCCTCCAGGTCGTGCGTCACGAACACCACCGCCGCGCCGGTGCCCGACCACAACCGCAGCAGTTCGTCCTGCATGAGCGCGCGGGTCTGCACGTCCAGCGCGCTGAACGGTTCGTCCATCAACAGGATCGACGGTTCGTTGACCAGCGTCTGGGCGAGCGCGACGCGTTTGCGCATGCCGCCGGAGAGCTGGTGCGGGTAGTACTTCTCGAACCCGGCCAGGCCGACGCGCCCCACCCAGCCCCGGGCCTTCTCCCGCGCGGCGGCGCGGGAGGAGCCCCGGTAGCGCGGGCCGGCGGCGACGTTGTCCAGCACCGACCGCCACGGCAGCACGGCGTCGTTCTGGAACATGTAGCCGATGCCGTCCGGGATGCCGCGCACCGGCCGCCCGGTGACCAGCACCTCGCCCTCCGACGGCGGTTCCAGCCCGGACACCAGCGACAGCGTCGTCGACTTGCCGCACCCGGTCGGACCCACCACGGCGACGAACTCGCCCCGGCCGACCGACAGGGTCAGGTCGCGCACCGCGGTGTGCACGCCACCGGTCGCGCCGCGGAAGCGCTTGGTGGCGCCGCGCAGCTCGATCACCGGATCGTCCATCCCCGGCCTCCTCAAGGTCACATGCTGTGTGAACGGGGTGTTTCGTTGGCGGCAGACGCTAAGTGATCGACGACCGCGGGCGAAGGTTTGTCCGCGTTGTTCTCCTTTCGCGTTTTTCTCGTGGTTCTGCGCGTTCTGCTCGCGGGGTACGGTTCCGCGCATGTCCTCTCGCCCGGTGCCGCTGGTCCGGCAGGTCCTCGCACTGCAGATCGCGCTGATCGCGGTGGTGGCCGGCATCGGGTTCGTGCTCGCCGCCTCGCTGCTGGAAAGCGACCTGGTCGCGCAGTACGGCCAGCGCGCGCTCGGCGTCGCGCGGGCGGTGGCCTCCGATCCGGACCTCGGCGACGCCGTCGCCCGCGACGACCCGGACGTGCGGGGACGCGCCGAACGGGCGCGGCTGGCGACCGGTGCGCTGTTCGTCGTCGTCACCGACGAGCGCGGCATCCGGCTGGCGCACCCGAACCCGGCCGCGATCGGCAAACCGGTCAGCACCGACCCGTGGGCGGCGCTGGCCGGGCGGGAGGTGGTCAACCTGCAACGCGGGTCGCTGGGGATGTCCGCGCGCGGCAAGGTGCCGCTGCGCGACCGCGCCGGGCGGATCGTCGGCGAGGTCAGCGTCGGGTTCGACGCGGGCGAGATCGACGCGGCCCGGCTGCGCATGCTCGGCAACGCCGCGGTCTTCACCGGCGGGGCGCTGCTGCTGGGCGTGGTCGGGTCGATGCTGCTCACCCGCCTGCTCAAACGCCGCACGCTGGGACTCGAACCGCACGAGCTGACCGAGCTGGTCCAGGAGCACGAAGCGGTGCTGCACGCCGTGGGGGAGGGCGTGCTCGCGGTGG
This sequence comes from Saccharopolyspora rosea, assembly GCF_025643595.1. Classification (GTDB taxonomy): domain Bacteria; phylum Actinomycetota; class Actinomycetes; order Mycobacteriales; family Pseudonocardiaceae; genus Saccharopolyspora; species Saccharopolyspora rosea. The sequence continues at coordinate 4,573,712 of NZ_CP102826.1, read as the reverse complement.
ACGCGGACAAGCGCGTCTCGGTGTGCAACACCGAGGCCGGGCGGTTGCTGGGCACCAGCGTCCGGCCGGGCACTCCGGTGGCCGACCTGCGGCTGCCCGCCCGGTTGCGCGCCCTGCTCGCCGACCGGCGACCGGCCGGGAACCTCCTCGCGGTGGCGGGGGAGCGGGTGCTGGTGGCCAACCACCGACCGGTCACCCGCAACGGCCGCAACCTCGGCAGCGTGCTGAGCCTGCGCGACCGCACGGACCTGGAGACGCTGACCCGGGAGCTGGACTCGGTGCGCAAGCTGACCGATGCGCTGCGCGCCCAGCGCCACGAGTTCACCAACCGCCTGCACACCCTGTCCGGCCTGTTGCAGACCGGACACCACCAGGAGGCCGTGGAGTACTTGCAGGCCCTGCACTCCAGCGCGCCGCTGGACGTCCACGCCGACGCGGTCGCCGACCCCTACCTGCGCGCGTTCCTGGCCGCGAAGACGGCCAGCGCGCAGGAGAAGGGCGTCAGCCTGCGGGTCGGCGAGACCAGCTGGGTGCCGAGCCGGGTGGTCACCCCGGTCGAGGTCACCACCGTGCTGGGCAACCTCGTGGACAACGCCCTGGAGGCGGCCCGGTTGGGCGCCCGCCGCCCGGCCGCCGTCGAGGTGGACCTGCTCGCCGACGGTGCCGCGCTGCACATGTCCGTTGTGGACACTGGAGACGGTGTCCCGGAATCCTTGGGAGAGTCCGTGTTCGGCGATGGTGTGTCCACGAGGGAGGAAGAGGGCAGGGGGATGGGACTGGTGCTGGCCCGGCAGGCGGCCCGGTCGCTGGGCGGCGACGTGTCGCTGGCCGACGCCGGGGGCGACGAGCACGGGGCGGTGTTCGTCGCGTGGCTGCCCGAGGTGCTCGCGGGTCGGGGCGGGGTGAGCGGGTCGTGATCCGGGTCCTGGTGGTCGAGGACGACTTCCGCGTGGCGCGGGTGCACGCCGACTTCACCGAGCGGGTCCCGGACTACCGGGTCGTCGGCACCGCCCACTCCGGAGCCGAGGCGCGGGCGCTGCTGGCCGAGCACCCGGTCGAACTCGTGCTGCTCGACGACTACCTGCCCGACTGCTCCGGCGCCGAGCTGCTGGCCGAGCTGCGCGCCGACGCGATCATGCTCACGGCCGCCTCGGACGCCGCCTCGGTCCGCGCGGCGCTGGCCGCCGGAGCGTTGAACTACCTGGTCAAACCGTTCACGGCCGAGCAGCTGCGGGACCGCCTGCTCGCCTACGCCCGCTACCACCGCCACCTCGGCCAGAGCGACCGCGCGGTCACCCAGGACGAGATCGACCAGGCGATGCGCCTGCTGCACGAGGGCGACCGGCCGCCGCTGCCCAAGGGGCACTCCTCGGTCACCGCGACGCTGGTCGCCAACGCGCTGCGCGCCGCCGACCGGCCCCGCTCGGCGTCCTCGATCGCCGCGGAGCTGGGCATCTCCCGGGCGACCGCCCAGCGCTACCTGGCCGCCCTCGCCGAGGACGGCCAGGCGCGGATGACCCTGCGCTACGGCACCACCGGCCGACCCGAACACCGCTACCTGTGGCGGGGGTAGCCGTCGCGCGGCGTGACGGCCGCATCGGCAGCACGTATCGTTCCCCGGAGGCGGTGGCGTCGGCCGCGGGAGACCCCGTCGGGGAGGGGGACGATCATGTCCGAACGCGAACCGAACATCGAGGTGTCGTGCCAGGCGTGCGACGGAACGGGTCTGATCAACCGGGCGCGCATGATGATGCGGCTGAGCACCGGCGAGGTGTCCACTGTCATCGCACCGGGTCGCTGCCCGTACTGCCGGGACAAGCCGGAGGGGCACACCCAGCGCTTCTGGCCGCCGGTGTAAGACTTGCGCCCGTGACAGACGAGACTGGGCGACCCCTCGCGCACGGACCGAACACCCTCTGCTTCACCTGCGGCGGCATGCGCAAGCTCAGCAACCCCAGGATCTACGTGGTGCAGGCCACCGAGCAGACGGAGACCGGGATGACCATGGCCGAGTGGCGGACCTGCCCGCAGTGCGACGGCAGCGGGATGCTGCCGGGCATCCAGCCGCCGGTGTGACCGGTGGTGCGCGCAGCACCGCGCCCTCGCGCCGCGGAACTGCACCGCCACCTCTGGTGTCCATAGTGGATGGACACGTGATTCTCAGCCGTGCAGCGCGGATTCCTCGGTTTCGTCGCGGGAAACCTGGTCGCGTCGGGGGGGGGGCAGGAGCGGCGTGGCCAGGGTGGTGGCTTTGCCGGTGACCGACCACGCCGCCAGCGTGCTTGCCGCCCGGTCAGGCGGCGGGGCGGAATCCTGGTCAGCACGGTCAGATCCGCCGCAGCGCGTCGCGGATCCGGGCGAGGAACCGGCGACCGCGCACCGGCGGCGGTGGCTGCACCGTGACCACGTCCTCGGAGTCGTCCCCGGCTTGTTCGCAGTGCCACCGCGTCGCCGGAACCCCGCCGATCAGCAGCGGATCCGTGCTCCAGACGTGGACGTGGTCGCTGCGGAGTGGACCACGGGCGGGATCTCCTGCGTCGTCTCGACGGAGAGATGCACGTGCCTGGTCATGGAACGCCTTTCGGTCGTGGCGACGTGGACGTCATCGACGCATCTGGTCGACGAGGTCCCGGGTGGTGGTCTGGATCTGCGCGGACAGCGAGCCGAGGAACGTCGCGAGGGTCAACAGGTCCTCGGGTGAGGCGTCGCCGCTGTCGACGGCTGTTCGGGTGTTCTCCAGGTGCGTGCGCGCGGCGACCAGCAGCAGGGAGATCTTCGTGTCCTGGCGCACCCGAGCGGGGAAGGAGGTGGGCGGCCGGGCCGGGCGCGGCGTCCTGGCGACGACGGTGAAAAGGCAGATGACGCAAGGAGGTCCGGCCTCCACCAGATCGCCGCGGGCGGCCTTGCCCGGTTCCGCGCACCACTCGACGTCCGCCGCGTCGAACCGCGTCGGGCACCACGAGCGCAACGACCCGTCCTCGGCCACCTCCCGCAGGTAGTGCGTGAGCCGCACCGCCCGCCGGACCCTGTCGGCCCGGAGGCGGAAGCACCGCGTCCGCGCGGTGGGGGCGGGGCCGTCGTCAGGATGTTCCATGGTCCTCCTCTTCCTGTCCGGATCGCCGCTGGACAGGTCGAACGGTATTGAGGGGCCGCGAGGAACACCCCAACGTTTTGTTGGGTCATTCTTTTGGGGCGGTTCGTATCCTGGGGACATGCGTATTGGGGACGACGCGACGGTAGGCGAACGAATTGCCTATTACCGCCGTCGGCGCGGCTACAGCCAGGCAGTTCTGTCAGGCTTGCTCGGGCGCTCCGAGGAATGGTTGTCGCAGATCGAACGGGGCGCCCGCGATCTGGACAGATTGTCGGTGATTCGCCAGGTGGCGGACGCGCTCAGGATCGAACCCACCAAGCTGCTCCCCGGCCCTTTCCATGCGACGCCGCGACAGACCGCGAACGGCACGGTCGGGACCGCGCCCGACGCGGTGCCCGCGATCGAGACGGCCATGCTGCGGTACGACGGGATGGCCTCGCTTGTCGGCGTTCCCGAGCGTGACGTGGTCGACCTGGAGGATCTGCGACGGCGGATTTCGGTCGCCTACGTCTGCTCCCAGACCGAGCAGTGGTCCCGCATGGCGCCCCTGGTGCCCGACATGATCGCCGACAGCTACCACGCGGTGCGGCAGGCGGACGACGACGCGGCCCTGCGGCGGGCCAGGAGCCTGGAGGCGCTGGTCTACCGAGTCACCAGCGGAATGCTCGACAGACTGGGGGAGTCGCGACTGCCCTGGGTCGCAGCGGAGCGGTCGATGGCGGCGGCCGAGCAGACCGACGATCCGCTGCTCATCGCCGGTGGCGCGTGGCGGCTGGCCGTCGTGCTCCGCCACGCCGGACGGATCAGCGAATCGACGGAGGTGCCCATCGCGGCCGCGGACGCGTTGCGGGCGCGCGACCGCAACGCCACCCCCGGACACCTGAGCGTCTACGGGTCGCTGATGCTCAAAGGCGCCGTCGGCGCCGCGACGTCGAACGACCACGCCACTGCCCAGGACTGCTTGCGCGAGGTGGACAGGACCGCCGAACGCCTCGGCGAGGACCGCAATGACTTCTGGCTGGCGTTCGGACCGACCAACGTGGCGATCCACCGCGTGTGGCTGGCGCTGGAGATGGGCGATCCGGGCCGGGCCGTCGACCTGGCGGACTCGGTGCCGCTGGACCGCCTTCCCGCCGAACTCGCCGAACGGCGAGTTTCCCACCTGATCACGGTCGCGTGGGCGCGCTACCTGCGACGCGACTACCGGGAGGCGCTGGACTCCCTGCGGGACGCCCGGGAATGCGCCCCTGAACAGCTGCTGTTCACCGGACGCGTCCACGCGATGCTGCGCGGGATGCTCCAACGCGAACGGCGGTCGGTCAAGAGAGATCTCCGAGAACTCGCCGATTTCGTCGGCGTCGTTGCCTGAGCGGAGGTACGGATGGAGTACGAGTTCCGGAAGAGTAGTTACAGCGGCGGGGCCAGCGGCGCGTGCGTCGAGGTCGCCTTGAACGTTCCTCGGGTGCGTGCGGTGCGTGATTCGAAGGATCCGGAAGGCGCGTTACTGGTGTTCGAGTCGTCGCGGTTCCGCGGCTTCGTGGCGGCGGTGAAGGCGGGCGCGTTCGACGCGTAGCAGACGGTCGCGGTGCACCGGCCAGCGCTGCCGGTGCACTCGCCTTCTGGCGCTCCGGAATCCGTGCCGTGCACTGTCCACAGTGGTCGAAATGGAGAGCGTCGACGACCGGCTCGGAGGCAGCCGGGTTCCGGGCGGGTGCACCCATCGCGGGGCTGGACCGGACCGACCTGTGACGCGGACCGGATGATTAGGTTAGCCTGGGCTGTGTCTGTGGAGAGGAGCAGTGCATGGCTGACAAGGCTCGACCGGTCGTCCGGCTGCGGGTCCTGCGCACCGAGCGGTTGACGCCGCACATGATCCGGATCGTCGCGGGAGGCGACGGGATCGCCGACTTCCGGCCGAACGAGTTCACCGACGCCTACGTGAAAGTGCTGTTCCCGCAACCGGGAGTGCGCTACCCGGAACCGCTCGACATGGGAGTCATCCGCGCCGAACTGCCCCGCGACCAGTGGCCCGCGATGCGCAGCTACACGGTGCGGTGCTTCGACGCGCAGGCGGGCGAGCTGACGCTGGACTTCGTGCACCACGGCGACGCCGGGCTGGCCGGTCCGTGGGCGGCCCGCGCCGAACCGGGCGACGAGCTGCTGCTGACCGGTCCCGGCGGGGCGTACGCGCCCGGCACCGAGGCCGACTGGCACCTGCTGGTCGGGGACGAGAGCGCGCTGCCCGCGATCGCGGCGTCCCTGGAGGTGATGCCGACCGGCGTCCCGGTGCACGCCTTCGTCGAGGTCGCCGACCCGACCGAGGAGCAGCCGCTGGTGACCAAGGCGGACGCCCGGGTCCGCTGGCTGCACCGCTCGGCGGGCCACGACGTGGTCGCCGCCGTCCGCGACCTGGAGTTCCCGCCCGGCACCGTGCAGGCGTTCGTGCACGGCGAAGCCGGATTCGTCCGCCAGCTGCGCACCCACCTGCTCCAGGAGCGCGGTGTGCGCCGCGACATGCTGTCGATCTCGGGGTACTGGCGGCGCGGCCGCACCGACGAGCAGTGGCGTGCCGAGAAGGCCGCCGAACGCGCCGCCGAACAAGCCGCGCGGTGACCGCCGCGTGCACCTCGGTGGACAACGGAGTGGACATACATCAGAAGGGGCTTCCGCAGTCGAGACGGCCGCTGAGGTTCCGCCACCGGCACCGCCACCCAAAAAGAGTTCGAAGCTCAGCCTCAGGACACCGCTTCCCGTTCGGCGGCGCCGACCGCGCTGTCCGAACCGGTACCGAGCCGGTACACCTTGAACGGCACGCCCAGCACGTGGTGCGCCACGTTGCGCACCGGGACGCCACCCGCCGTCCTGCCGCGTTCGCTGCCGTAGTGGGCGTGCCCGTGCAGCGCGAGATCCGCGCGCCCCCCGTCGACCGCCTCGGCCAGCAGCCGGGAGCCCAGGAACGGGAAGATCTCCCGCGGTTCCCCGGTCAGCGTCTCGGCCACGGGGGAGTAGTGCGTCAGCGCCACCCGGTAGGTGGTGTCCAGCGAGTGCAGGGCGCTCTCCAGGCGCGCGGCGGAATCCTTGGCGTGGTCGACGAAATCGCGCATCACGCGTTCGCCGAACGAGCTGCCGCAGTTGTCGGTGAAACCGCCGCCGAAGCCCTTCACCCCGGCCACGCCGAGGGTGTGCGGGCCGATGTCGAACACGGCGGTGTCGCCGTCGAGCACGCCGATCCCGGCGTCGCGCAGGATGCCGGTCACCTCCGGCACCCGGTCCGAGTGGTGGTCGTGGTTGCCCAGCACCGCCACCACCGGCACCGCAAGGTCGCCGAACTCCGCGGCGACCGAACGCGCCTCGGCCGGGGAGCCGTGGTTGGTCAGGTCGCCCGCGAGCAGCAGCACGTCGGCCAGGTCCGGCAGGTCCCGCAGGGCGGGGCGGAACCGCCCGTGGTCGCCCTGCCCCAGGTGCACGTCGCCCACGGCCGCCACGCGGATCACGACACGTCCTCCTGGCCGGGGGCGTTCGCCGTCCCGACGACGCGGATGTCGTCGCGCACCCGGTGGTCGGCGGAGTGCTCCGCGGCGACCCCGGCGACCTCGGCGTGCTGGCGTTCGCTGGTGACCACGCCGCGCAGGTGCACCTCGCCGCCGCGGGCCTCCACCTCCACGCCCAGCTCGGCGGTGCGCGGGTCCTGGGCCAGCACCCGGGCCAGCCGTTCGGCGACGTACTCCGACCGGTCGGTGACGGACACGGTCACCCTCCTCTCCACGGGCGCCACCGCGAGCCGTTCGCACAGCGACAGGAACGCCGCCGCGTACGGCGAGCCCCCGGTGGCGCGGTCCACTTCCGCCCAGTCGACCTGTTCGCGCAGCGCACGCGCCCACTGCAACGGTTCGGCCAGGTCGCACCGGTGCGGTCCGAGCACGAGCAGCTTGTCGGTGAGCAGGTAGGTCGCGGGCATCACCGGAACGCTCGTCGGGCCGACCCGCACCCGGTCCGCGCGCGCCAGGGTAGCCCCGTCCACCGGCCGCTCGTTGGGCCGGAAGATCACGTCGACGAGCCAGTCGCCGTCGTAGACCTTGGTCAACCAGCTCTCCTCCGGATCCACCGGACGCATCCCGAACATCCGGTGCAAAGCCTGCACCGCCGATTCGGCCTCGGTCGACGGCACCAGCACGTCGATGTCGTGGTCGGAGGGCGGGCCGCCCCGGGCGTAGACGGCGCAGCCGCCGGTCAGCGCGAACGCCACCGAGGCGTCGTCGAGCGCGCGCACCACCCGGGTGAGCGTTCGCAGCATCGCAGTCGGCTCCTGCACGCCCGTGAGCTACCCGCCGCCGCGGTCGCGCATGCCCCGGGTTTGGCCGCGCGGGCGGGCGGGAACGCGGGACGGACGGGCCCGACGAGGAGGAGGGACCATGACCACGCAGCAGCACGGCGATCTCGTCGACGTCCTGGTCGCCGACCACCGGCAGGTGGACCAGGCGTTCACCGACTACGAGCGGGGCGGGATGTCCGACCGGCAGCGCCGCGACCTCGTCGACCACATCATCACCGAACTCGTGCGGCACTCGGTGGCCGAGGAGCAGTACCTCTACCCGGCGGCGCGGGAGATCCTGCCGGACGGCGACGAGATCGCCGACCACGAGATCGCCGAGCACGCCGAGGCCGAACGGCTGATGAAGGAGCTGGAGGGCCTGGACCCCGCCGACCCGGCGTTCGACCGCCTGACCCGCGAGCTCATCGACGACATCCGCCACCACGTCGCCGACGAGGAGAACGACCTGTTCCCGCGCCTGCGGCAGCTCTGCGACGCCGATCAGCTGCGCGATCTCGGTGCGAAGATCGCCATGGCCAAGGAGTCCGCACCGACCCGGCCGCACCCCGCGGGCCCGGACCGGCCGCCGGCGAACATGTTGCTGGACCCCGGGATCGGGCTGATCGACCGGATGCGCGACGCGCTGTCCGGTCGGAGCCGGTGAGTCAGGACGCCGACGCGGTGGTGCGGTCGAGCAGCGCGAGGAGCCCGTCGCGGTGCAGGTCCGCGACCGGGGACAGCAGGTCCGGGTGCCGCAGCAGCACCCCGGCGTCGCGCTCGCGGTGGCCGGGGTCGGTGAGACGGCCGAAGGCGGATTCGGGTTCGTCCAGCGCGGCCACCGCGCGGACGGCCAGCGCCGGGTCGGCGAGCAGGCAGCACGCCCAGCTGGCCAGCACCTCGTCCACCCACTCGCGCCAGATCTCGTCGGGCTCGCAGGCGCCCGCCAGCTCGTCCAGGCGCCCGGCACCGCCCGGTCCGGTCAGCTCCAGCAGCTCGACGTCCAGTGGGGTGGGGTAGCGCAAACCGGCGGCGACGTCGACGGCCTGGCGCGCCTGGACCTCCGCGAGGGCGCGGCTGAACGAGCCGCCGGTGGACGGGAAGGCGGTGACCAACCAGCGCGCGGTCGCCGCGACGACGCGCTGCGGATTCGCGGTGGGCACGTGGGAACTCCGGTCTCGGCTGCGATGCACCGCCGGTGACGGTAACGACTCGTGGCGCACCGGTGACGGGCTGGTGACCAACCGCACATCCCTTCCGCCACAACGGCGAACTCCCGCCACGCGGGTCCACAGTGGTGTGTTTGCGGTCCGCGCGGCGCGGGAAACCGCCGATCACGGCCGGGAAGGGGGCACGGGTGCGCGAGTCCGGAGTTGTCGTGGTGACCGGCGCGAGCGCCGGGATCGGGCGCGCGGTGGCGCGCGAGTACGGTCGGCGCGGCTGTCGCGTCGCGCTGCTGGCGCGCGGGCGGCGCGGGCTGGACGGCGCCGCCGAGGACGTCCGGCTGGCCGGGGGCACGCCGCTGGCGGTCCCGGTGGACGTGGCGCGCTCGGAGGAGGTCTTCGCCGCAGCGCAGCGCGTCGAGGACGAGCTGGGGCCGATCGACGTGTGGGTCAACGACGCGTTCACCTCGGTGTTCGCGCCGTTCCACGAGATCGGGCCCGAGGAGTTCCGGCGTGTCACCGAGGTCACCTACCTCGGCTTCGTGCACGGCACGATGGCGGCGCTGCGGCACATGCGGCCCCGGGACCGCGGTGCGATCGTGCAGGTCGGTTCGGCGTTGGCCTACCGGGGGATCCCGCTGCAGTCGGCCTACTGCGGCGCCAAGCACGCGATCCAGGGCTTCCACGAGTCCCTGCGGTGCGAACTGCTGCACGAGCGCAGCGGGGTGCGGACCACGATGGTCCAGCTGCCCGCGGTGAACACGCCCCAGTTCTCCTGGGTGCGCTCGCGGTTGCGGGACCACCCGCAGCCGGTTCCGCCGATCTTCCAACCCGAGGTCGCCGCCCGCGCCATCGTGCACGCCGGGGACCACCCGCGTCGCCGGGAGTACTGGGTGGGCGCCAGCACGGTCAAGACGCTGCTGGCCAACGCGGTGGCCCCCGGCCTGCTGGACCGCTACCTCGCCAGCAACGGCTACGCCGCCCAGCAGAACGCGTCCGTGCACGACCCGCACCGGGCGGACAACCTGTGGGCACCGGCCGACTCGGACGGGTACGACTACGGCGCGCACGGCGTCTTCGACGCCCGGTCCCGCCCGCGCAGCGCCCAACTGTGGCCGTCCCAGCACCACGCCGCGCTCGCGGCGGGTGTGCTCGCCGCCTGCGGCGCGCTCGGCGCCCGGCGGCTGCTGCGGTCGCGGTGAGGTGCGGATTCGGCTCCGCGCTGCTGGTCCGGTGGTTCCGGTGGTTCCGGAGCCCTCGGCGGCTCCGGCCGTTCGGGTTCGGGGACCTCCGGTTCGTCCGGGGCCTTCGGTCCACCGGGCGGTTCGGGCGTGGCGGGTCGCTCCGGTTCGTCCGGAGTGGACGGTTGTTCCGGTGGTTCGGCGGGCGGCGGCTCACCTCGCCGCTCGGCGTGCGCGTCTGGCATTCGTTCCTCCCGGTGACGTCGGTCCTCGACGTCCTCGGGCTACCCGCGCACGATCGGTGCCACGCCCGCGCCGGGCATCCCCGCAACGCCGCGACGGGCATCCGCCACCGGGCCGGAACCCCGTGGACATCGCCGTCGATGTCCATTGTGGTCCCCCGCACCGCCGGGCCGGGCGCTACACGGCTTCGGCCGCGCTGTTCCACCGGTCCGCCTGCGCCGCGTCGGCGGACGCCAGCAGCCGCAGCGCGTCGGCGGAGGGGGAGCCGGGCTCGGCGTGGTAGGCGATCAGCCGCTGCTCGGGGTCGGTCGGCAGGTGCAGCGTCTCGTAGCCGAGGGTGAACTCGCCGACCAGCGGGTGGTGCAGCCGCTTGCGGCCGTGGCCCTTGTCGTTGACGTCGTGCGCCGCCCACAGCCGGCGGAAGTCCTCGCTGGCCTGCGACAGCTCGTCCACCAGGTCCGCCAGGTGCGGGTCGTCGGGGTAGCGGCCCACGTCGAGGCGCAGGTACCCGACGACGTCGGCGGCCTTGGCCTCCCAGTCGACGTAGCGGGTGCGGGAGACCGGGTCGCGGAACACCAGGCGGGCGAGGTTGCGCTGCTTGCGGGTCAGTTCGGCGAAGTCGCCGAACAGCGCGCAGGCGAGCCGGTTCCAGCCGATCACGTCCAGCCGGCGCCCGAGCACCACGGTCGGGTTGTTGTCCATGGTGTCCAGCAGTTGTTGCAGCTCGGGCCGCACCCGCTGCGCGGGCGCCGACCGGCGGCGCCGGTGCACCGGTCGGACGAGGTTGCGCAGGTGGTCGCGTTCGGCCTCGTTGAGGCGCAGCGCGTTGGAGATCGCGTCGAGCACGGCGCCCGAGACGTTGTGGCCGTGACCTTGCTCAAGTCGTGTGTAGTACGCCACGCTCACACCGGCCAGCTGGGCCAGTTCTTCCCGCCGCAGGCCGGGAACGCGGCGCCGCCCGAGCTGGGGCAGGCCGACGTCCTCGGGCCGCAGCCGGGCACGACGGGTGCGCAGGAACTCGCTCAGCTCGGTGCGCTGGTCCATGCGAGGGTGCTTCTCCCAGTAGTAGGAACACGTTTCGTACGTTCGACGTCCGCTGGTTGCGCTCCCCGGGCCCCGGCACGCTCGGAACCATGACGCACACGATCGCCGCCTACGCCGCGCCGTCGCCGAAGGCGCCGCTCGAACCGACCACGGTTCCGCGCCGGGAGCTCGGCGAGCACGACATCCTCATCGACATCAAGTTCGCCGGCATCTGCCACTCCGACATCCACCAGGTCAACGCCGAGTGGGGCGTGGGTACGTTCCCGATGGTGCCCGGGCACGAGATCGCCGGGGTGGTCGCGGAGGTCGGTTCCAGTGTGACTCGCTACGCCGTCGGCGACCGCGTGGGGGTCGGCTGCTTCGTCGATTCCTGCCGGGAGTGCGCGAACTGCCGCGCCGGGCTGGAGCAGTACTGCACCGGCGAACCGGGCACCGTCATGACCTACAACAGCTTCGGACGTGACGGGAATCCCACCTACGGCGGCTACGCCAAGCAGATCGTGGTGGACCAGAACTACGCGCTGCGCATCCCCGACGGCATTCCGCTGGACACCGCGGCCCCGCTGCTGTGCGCGGGCATCACGGTCTACTCGCCGCTGACCCGCTGGGGCGCCGGCCCGGGCAAGAAGGTCGCCGTGGTCGGCCTCGGTGGGCTGGGCCACATGGCCGTCAAGATCGCGCACGCGATGGGCGCCGAGGTCACGGTGCTCAGCCAGTCGCTGCGCAAGAAGGACGACGGGCTGCGCCTGGGCGCCGACGACTACGCGGCCACCTCCGACCCGGCCACCTTCGAGCGGTTCGCGAACACCTTCGACCTGATCGTCAACACCGTCTCCGCCGAGCTGGACATGGGCGCCTACCTGGGATTGCTCAGCACCGGCGGCACGATGGTCCAGGTCGGGCTGCCGGAGCGGCCCGCCGAGCTGCCCCTGGCCGCGCTGATCCACGGGCGCCGCTCGCTGGCCGGGTCGCTCATCGGCGGCATCCCGGAGACCCAGGAGATGCTGGACTTCTGCGCCGCGCACGGCATCGGCGCGGAGATCGAGGTCATCCCCGCGGAGCGGATCAACGAGGCCTACTCGCGAGTGCTGGCCAGCGACGTCCGCTACCGCTTCGTGATCGACACCGCGACGATCTGACCGCACCGGGTCCGGATCGGCTCACCCGGCCGCTCCGGGCCCGCCCGCGCTCGGGCGGTGATCAGCGGCACAGCCCGGGGTCGGTGGCCGGTGTGCCCTTGAGCAACCAGCGGCTGCCGTCCTCGAAGACGGGCCAGGCCGAGCAGGCGGTCTGGTGGCCACCGCGGTAGCCGCGGGCCACCAGGGCGTCACCGACCGTGTCCACGACGACCCGGTCGACCCCGCGCTGCTGCCAGGAGCGCAGGTAGTCGGCGGCGTAGTCGTCCCCGGCGGTGTCATCGTCGAACAGCCGTTTGAAACCGCTCTCGTCGTCCGCCTGCAACGCGGCCCGGACGCCGTCGCGCAGCTCCGCGCGACCGGCCGCGCCGGGGGCGGGCGTCAGCGCGGTCTGGACCGTCACGGCCGTGATCAGGGCCACGATGATGACCAGCAGCAGCACGACGAGCGGTCGGGAGCTCTTCTCCCGGGGGCCGCTCTCGACGGCGCTGCGCTGCCCGGACATGGCGGGTCCTCTCGGTCGGCGGTTCCGCGGAAGTGTATCCCCGCGGCTGTCGCCGTCCGGCGTTCCGGGCGGTGGGAGGGATTGACACCCCCGGCGGGCCTGCCGAGCATGGGCGCGTGATGGTTCCGGCACACCTCACCCGGCGTCGCCACGTGGATCTGCGCCGCGTGGGCAGCCAGGCGTGTCGTCGGTGACGCGACACGCCCCGCTCGTCCCCACCGCGCCCGAATGGTCCACAGTGGACCGTGGAGGAACCGTGCCCGACATCTCCGCTGAGCCCGAGTCCGCCGTGGCGGCCGGACGTCCGGTGGTGGTCGCCGACCGCGCCGGCGGCGGCCTCGTCTTCGCCGCGTCCCGCGCCACCACCGCTCTGATGGCGTTCACCGTCCGCCACAGCTCCGGTTTCGTCTGCGTCGCCCTGCCCGCCCAACGCTGCGACGCGCTGGCCCTCCCACCGATGCACCCGCGGGCCGCGCGCGGCGGTGGCGCCACGTTCTGCGTCGCGGTCGACGCGGTCGATGGCACCACCACGGGCATTTCCGCGTCGGACCGCGCCGCCACCGCGCTGCGCCTCGCCGACCCGCGCGCCGTGCCCGCCGACTTCACGCGCCCCGGGCACGTCGTGCCGGTCGCGGTCCGGCCGTCGGACACCGGTGGGCTCGCGGAGGTGGCCGCCGCGCTCGTCGGCGCCGCGGGCGAGCCACCGGTCGCGGTCTTCGCCCACCTGGTCAGCCCCGCCGACCCCACGCGGATGGCCGACGAAGTGGAGCTCGACGACTTCGCCCGGCACCACGGGCTGCCGCTCGTCGCACCCGCGCGGCCGCTGCCCGCGTCCTGAGCGGTGCGGTCGGCGGGGCGGGTCGGAATGCCACGTACGCCTGCGCTGTCCGCGGATCCTCCGGACAACCATCCACTTCGGACCACCTGATTGTCTTGAGTGGACGGAAGGGGCGGGGTGATCCGGGCGGTGCGGCACCTGCGGAGGTGCTTGCCGCCGCGGGCGAGGTCGATCCCGGCCGCCTTCGGCGGGAACCGCTATCCGGTCGCGATCGGCCTGATTTCCACGCCGTCCCTGCGGAGTCCGTGCCTGCGCAGGTACGCGCGGCCGAAGAACCGCTGCACGGCAAGGCAGCTGGCGAAGGTCACGGCGAACAGGGCACCTTCGAGCAACGGCACGTCGTCCACGGGCAGCGTCGTCGCCAGCACCACGCGCACGACCGCGTCGAGCATCCACGCGACCGCCCACAGCGCGGTGGCCAGCCGCAGGAACCGGCGGAAGGCCGGGTGGAGCTCCCAGTTCCGCTCCCAGATCCGCCGCTGGTGGTCGGAGAAGACCAGCCACCCCGCCTCGTACAGGAACGGTCGGCGGGCGCGGACGCTGCCGAGCAGGAACAGGCCCAGCGCGACGGTCATCCAGGCACCCCGCACGAGCAGCAGTCGCGGGCTGCCGCTGAGCAACGACGTGACCACGGTGAGGACCATGGCGAGCAGGACGAACAGTTGGACCCCGCCGATCCGGCGGTGCGCGGCGAGGTCGCGCACGCCCCGGACCAGCGGCAGCGCGGCCCCGGCCGCCAGTGCCAGGAACTGGTCCGCACCCAGCCACCGCAGCCCGTAGAACAGGACCAGCGGGGTGATCAGATCGGTCAGCAGCACGCGGTTGACGCGGCCGTGCGCGGCGGAGCGCGTCGGCATGGTGGAACCCCCAGTCATGGCGTGGGCTCGCTCCGGGTGGCGAGCGTGAAGGTGGTGACGACCTCGCGGGTGTAGGACTCGACGTCGAAGTCCGGGTCCTCGCGCAGCCGCCGCCCCGCGCTGTCGACGGCGCTGCGGATCAGCACCGCCATCGCGCGGGTGTCGAAGTCGCGGAACTCCCCGGCGGCCTGTCCCTCGGCGAGCTGGTCGGCCAGCGTCCGCACGCTGAAGTCCTGCGCGGTGGTGGAGGTGTGCGGTTCGCCCGCCGCGGTGCGCAGGTGCGGGCCGATCTCGGTGAGCGCGGCGATCCGCTCGGGGTGGTCGCGCAGGAACTCCAGATTGGCCTCCAGGTAGGCGCGCAGCCTCTCCAGGTGGGTCTCGGCGCCGCGCATCCGGTCGACGACGAACTCCCCGCCCGCGGTGCACACCTCGGTGGCGATCTGCTGGACCAGGTCGTCCTTGTCCGCGAAGTGGTAGGAGATCATCCGCGGGCTGCTCAGCCCGGCGCGTTCGGTGATCCGCGCGAACGACGCCTTGGCGTATCCCAGCTCGGCGATCGTCTCGATCGCCGCCGTCACGATCTGCGCCCGCCGCTGCTCGTTGGTGAACGTCCGCTTCATCGCCTCGACCTCGGTTTTTATCTGGACGGATAAAAAATACCACGGCTGAATAAACCAGCGGAGCTCGATCGGGGAGGTCGATGCGCCCGGTTTCTTCAGCGCTGGTTGAAATCAATCCCGGTGGGCCGGTGGAACGCCCGCGATGTCCACGCCGGGCGGTCGGTCACTCGGCGGAGCCCGCGCGGACCGGGTGTGGTCGGCGGTCGGCCGCCGGCTTGCGGGACAGCGACGCGTGCAGCAGTGCGGCGACGGCGAACCCGACGAGGTAGGTGATGTCGCCGAGCCACGGGAACGCGCGGGGGATCGGCCCGGTGTACGGCGACTGGTTGGCGAACAGGGCGACGGAGACGAGCACTCCGACGACGAAGGCGGTGACGCCGGCGGGGTTGCGGTGCCCGGGGTCGTCGAGCAGGTGGTCGGTGCGCGTCCCCCGCCGGAGGCGGTGGTCGACCAGCACGACGCCGAGCCACGGCCCGACCCAGTAGGCGATCACCAGCAGGAAGCTCTCGTAGGCGCGACCCGCGTCGGCCAGCCCCGACCAGGCGAGCGCGAACCCGACCGCGCCGAACCCGACCGCCACCACGGCGCGCCGCCAGCGGAAGGGCAGGCGCAGCCCCAGGCACAGGAACGCCAGCGCCCCCGAGTAGACGTTGAGCACGTTCGCGGCGACCGCGCCGAGGGTGACCGCGAGCAGCGTGGCCGCCGCCAGGAGCGGGGGGGAGCTGGGCGGTGAACGCGGCGGTGGGGTTGTCGGCGGTGCCGGTGGCGACCCTCGTCGCGGCCGCGCCGACCGCCATCAGCAGCGTCGCGGGCACGAACAGACCGAGACCGGCGAACACGCCGACGGCGCGCCGGTTCACCGACCTCGGCAGGTAGCGGGTGTAGTCGGCGGCGAACGGGCTCCACCCTGCGGTGTAGCCGAACGCGGCGCCGACCGCGAGCAGGAACGCTCCGGGCCGTTCGGCGACGGGCGCGGCCCCGGGGTCGGTCCGGCCGAGCACGACCACGGCGACGACCGCGAAGATCGCGGCCAGCACGCCGAAGATGTACTTCTCGTACGACTGGATCAGGTTGTGCCCGAAGAAGGCGATCACGACCTGCGCGAGCACCACGGCGGCCAGGCAGCCGACCACCGGCAGCCCGGTCAGCGCGGACAGCGCGAACGACCCGCTGACGCTGTTGACGGCGAACCACCCGACACCGGCCATCAGCGACATCAGAGCCGCGGGCAGGGCGTTGCCCCGGTGGCCGAACGCGGCCCTGCTGAGCACCATCTGCGGCACGCCGAGGTCCGGGCCGCGCGAGGACAGCACGGCGTGCACGGCGGAGCCGAGGAGGTTCCCGACCGCCATCGCCAGGCACGCCCGCCAGAAGCCGAGGCCGAAACCGGACACCGCGAGCACCCCGATGAAGACGGTGGTGAACTCCAGGTTCGGCGAGGCCCACGTCCAGAACAGCTGGTGCGCGCGGCCGTGCCGGTCCGGGTCGGAGACCGGTTCGACGCCACCCGGTTCCACGGCGACGAGCCGGTCGCCGTAGACCGGGGTGTCGTCGGTGCCCATCGCTCCTCCACCGGTCGGCTGCGGCGGTCGGCGACCACTGTTCCGCCGGGGCGGTTCCGGAACAAGCGAGCGAACGGTGGAATCACCCCGGTAAACGGCCGTCCACAGTGGAGCAATGGGCGTGGTTCCTTTCACCGCGGGGAGAACGCCCACCGGGGCCAGCGCCGGATGCGCCGAGCGTCAGCGCAACCGTTCGGCCGCCCAGTGCGCACGGGCATCGGTTCTTCCAGCGCCGTCGGTTGGTCCGTCGGAACGGGTCTCGGACTTCGACGGTGCCGACCGGCGGAGGTGCTCTCCTCCGCGCGGCCGGGCGCCGGATGATCGTCCGGTCGGCATCGACATTGCCGGGCGTCCCGCAGGTTATGCCTGGAAGTGGCGCGAGGAGGTGGAGATGATCGACGCGGTGTTGCGTGCGCTGGCCATGGCCGGGTCCATGGCGTGGGAGATCCTGTGGGCGCTCGTGCTCGGGTTCGGGTTGTCGGCGGTGGTGCAGGCCGTGGTGCCCAAGGAGGCCGTGGTGCGCCTGCTGGGCGATGACCGGCCGGTCACCCTGGTGACCGCGACGGCGGCCGGGGCGGCGTCCTCGTCGTGCTCCTACGCCGCCGTGGCGCTGGCGCGCTCGCTGTTCCGCAAGGGCGCCGGGTTCACCGCCGCGATCACCTTCGAGGTCGCCTCGACCAACCTGGTCCTCGAACTGGGCGTGCTGCTGGCGCTGCTGCTGGGCTGGCAGTTCACCGCCGCCGAGTTCGTCGGCGGGCCGGTGATGATCGTGCTGCTGGCGGTGCTGTTCCGGCTGGTGCTGAGCCGGCGCGCGGTGGAGCGGGCGCGCGAGCAGGCCGACCGCGGCCTGGCCGGATCGATGGAGGGGCACGCCGCGATGGACATGTCGGTGGGCTGGCGGCGGCTGTTCTCGCCCGAGGCGTTCACCGCCGTCGCGCACGTGTTCGTCATGGAGTGGGCGGCGATCTGGAAGGACCTGGTCGCCGGGCTGCTGATCGCGGGCGCGGTGGGCGCGTGGGTGCCGCACGACGTCTGGCGCGCGCTGTTCCTGACCGACGACCCGCTGCTGGGCGCGGTGTGGGGACCGATCATCGGCCCGGTCGTGGCCGTGCTCAGCTTCGTGTGCTCGATCGGCAACGTGCCGCTCGCGGTCGTGCTGTGGACCGGGGGCATCAGCTTCGGCGGCGTGGTCTCGTTCATCTTCGCCGACCTGATCATCCTGCCGATCCTCAACATCTACCGGAAGTACTACGGAGCCGGGATGGCGGGCTTGCTCGGCGCGTCGCTGTTCGCGACCGCGGTGCTCGCCGGATACGCGGTGGAACTCCTCTTCGGCGCGGCGGGCTGGGTCCCACCGCGCTCCGGCGCGCGGCTGCCCGCGGAGGGCATCAGCTGGAACTACCCGACCTGGCTGAACATCGCCGCGATCGTCGTCGCCGGGGCACTGCTGGCCCGGTTCGTCCGCACCGGTGGACTGCCCATGCTGCGCATGATGGGCGGCGAACCGGGCTGAGCTGAGAGCCTGTCATTGAACTCGTTTTGCGTGGCGGTGCCGGTGGCGGAACCTCAGAGCCTGTCTTCGAACTCCTTTTGCGTAGCGGTGCCGGTGGCGGAACCTCAGCGGCCGTCTCGACTGCGGAAGCCCCTCCTGATGTATGCCAATACACGGCGTCGGGGCTGTCCTCGCGAGACGACCGCTGAGAACCCGCGGCGGTGCCAGCGGCGAGACCACTCACCGAAAGAGAAAGCGGCTACCGCCGCTTGCCACGCGGGTTCCGGACCAAGTTCAAAGACAGGCACTCAGCGGCCCGCCCGTCTCCCGGCCGCCGCCCCCCATGGAGGCGCTGGCGCGCCGCGATCACATCGGCTCCGGGATCCCCTCCTCATGTACCCCTCCGTACACAGCGTCGGGGCTGTCCTCGCGAGACGCCCGCCCGTCACCCGACCACCACCCCCCAAGGAGGCGCTGACGCGCCGCTGTGCTCGTCGGAGAACCCGCGGCGGTGCAAGTGGCGAGACCACTCACCGAAAGAGAAAGCGGCTCCCGCCGCTTGCCACGCCTGTTACGGGAGCAGGTTCGAAGACGGGCTTCCGTCAGAACTTCCCGCAGTTGTCCGGTGGTGCCTGGTCGGCGAAGCGGTTCTGGAGGAAGCCGTACGCCTCGGGGAACGCGGCCAGTGCGGTGGCGACGTGGGTGGGCGAGGGGTAGGCGGAGAACTGCACCGTCGCGCCCTCCTGGCACCAGGATTCGGCCATCCGCCGCCCCTGGTCGAACGGGACGAGGTCGTCGAACCTGCTGTGCGCCACCAGCACCGGTGCGTGCGGGGCGCGCAGTCCGATGGTCTGCTCGGCGACGCGGGAGTGGAACGGTTCCTCGGCGAGGTAGTCCTCCAGCGGGCGGCCGTCCCGGGTGAGGTCCGCGGAGCGCATGAACGCGTACTTGGGGATGTCGGTCACGCACTCGTCGGAGATCTCGTCGAGCAGCCGCTTGCCCCGGTCGTTGAGCACGCGGGGGATGTCCAGGTCGGGGTAGGCCGCGTTCATCCCGGCCAGCGCGAACCCGACCAGGCCGGCCCCGTAGGTGCCGTCCAGCGCCCGCGCGGTCGCGGTGAGGTCGGCCGGTGGTGCCCCGGCGTAGGCGCCCTTGAGGTCCAGTTCGGGTGCGTAGGACCGTTGCAGCTCGGCGGCCGAGGCCGACGCGCCGCCGCCCTGCGAGTACCCGGTGATCGCGACCGGCCCGTGGTCGGGCAGGCCGGCGGCGTCGAGGCGCTGGGCCGCGCGGATCGAGTCCAGCACGGCGTGGCCCTCGGAGACCCGGTTGACGTAGGTGTGCACGCCGGGCGTGCCGAGGCCCTCGTAGTCGGTGACGACCACGCCGTAACCGCGGGCGAGCAGGCCGGAGATGAACGGTCCCTCGTACTCGTTGCCCGCGGCCAGCGCTTTCGACGGGGCGCAGTCGTCGCCCACGCCCTGCGTGCCGACCGCGTACCCGACGATCGGGCGCTCGCCGGTACCGCGCCACGGGGTGCGCGGGGTGAGCACGGTGCCGGTGACGGCCATCGGCCTGCCGTGCGTGTCGGTGCTGCGGTACATGATCCGCTGGGCGTCGGCCGGTGCGCGCAGCGTCCGCGCGGGGTCGAGGAAGAACTCCGTCGGCTCGTGGCGGATGATGTCGCCGTCGGAGCCCGGGGGCAGTGGTGTCGGCGGGTCGTAGAACGAGGTCGGGGCGGCGGAGGCGGTGCTCGGGAGGACCGCGGCGGCGACCGCGACGGCCACCGCGAACACCCGGGCGGGACGGCCGGACAAATGCATCCCGTCTCCTTTGACCAGGAAAGAAAATCCGACAGTTGTGTCGGGAAATCATGATCGTGGGGTGGATCACGTGTCAACACCGCGACGGGGGAAAGGCCCGGGGCGGCCGCGTCGGATCCCCGCCGACGAGCAGCGCGAGCGGGTGCTGCGGGCGGCCACCGGGGTCTTCGCCGCGTCCGGTCCCGCGGCGGCGGGCATCGAGGAGATCGCCCGCCGCGCGGGCGTTGGCCGCCAGTCGGTGTACGAGCTGTTCGGCGACCGCGCGGCGCTGTTCGCCGCGGCGGTGGCCCGCGCCGAGGAGCACGCCTTCCGGGCGCTGTCGCACGAGGTCCTCGAACCGCACGACGAGGAGTTGGGCGCCGTGGCCCGCCGCGCCTACGCGCGCCTGTTCGGCTACGTCGCCGACAACCCCGAGATCCACGACCTGCTGCACGTCGCGGAACGCTCCGGAGATCCGGCCCTGACCCGGTTGTGCCGACGTCTGGCCCCGGTCTACGCCGAGGCCAGCCGCCGCCGCTTCCGCGACGAGGGCGTCACCTCCGGTCGCGCCGACGACGCCCTCGTCGCCCTCTGCTTCGCCATGACCGAAGCGATGGTGCTGCTCTCCCGCGCCCCCGACGCCCCCGAACCCGAAGCCCTCATCGACCTGCTCACCGAGTTCACCGTCGGCGGCGTCACCCGCCTGCTGCGCCGAACCCCCGGCGTGATCGACCGCCTGCGGTGAGGTTTCCGGTTCCCCTTGCGGGAAGTCGTTGATGTCCGGGCTGCGGCGCCGGCTGCGCGCGGAACAGGCGGACCGGGGAGAGAGGCGTCCATTGAGGACGGAAGTGGGATCTCCTCGCGCCGGCGCCGATGAGCGCGCGGGCCGGTGCAACGGCGAGTCCCCGGGTGCGGGTCTTCGAATCGGGGTCTCATTTCCGCAGCTCAGACTGCACTTCAAGTATGTCTTGACATAAGGACTATGGCTGTCTAGTGTCTGCCATCACAGATTGCGGCGGCGTTTCGGCGAGATGTCCGGGGCGCTCCGCGGCGGACGACGCGCCGTGGCGGCGCGTCGTCGTCCTGAGCAGAAGGATTCCAGCGCATGTCGAAGGTGACCGACGCCGGAACGGCCGGGCGCGGTCAGGGCACGCCCCGGTCGCGGCGCGATCGCCGCTGACCTCGGCGGATCCCGTTCCCCGTTGGCACCCCAGACCGGCTCCCCGAGGGCCGAACGAGCGGAGGTAGGTCGATGAACCGCGCTCGAACATCCGTGCAGCACACCCCACTCCCGCCCGACCAGCCAGGTCCGCACTCCCGCCGACTGGGCGTGGTCGCCTTCGTGGCCACCTTCGGCGGCCTGCTGTTCGGCTACGACACGGGTGTCATCAACGGAGCGGTCGACCCGATGAAGGTCGACCTCGGGCTCAGCCCCGTCACCGAGGGCTTCGTGGTCAGCATCCTCATCTTCGGCGCCGCCTTCGGTGCGGTGCTCGGCGGGCGGCTGGCCGACCGCTACGGGCGGCGGCACAACCTGCTCGTGCTCTCCGCGGTCTTCCTGGTCGGCACGATCGGCAGCGCGGTGGCGCCCAGCTGGCAGGTGCTGGCCCTGTTCCGGTTCGTGCTCGGCGTGGCCGTCGGCGGCGCCTCCGCCACGGTGCCCGTCTACCTGGCGGAAGTGGCGCCCGTGGAACGCCGGGGCAGTTTCGTGACCCGCAACGAGATCATGATCGTGTCCGGCCAGTTCGCCGCGTTCGTGATCAACGCGGTCATCCTCAACGCGTGGGGCCAGCACCCCGTGGTGTGGCGGTACATGCTCGTCATCGCGGCGCTGCCCGCGATCGGGCTGTTCGTCGGCATGCTCGGCGTCCCGGAAAGCCCCCGCTGGCTGTCGGCGCGCGGACGCGACGAGGACGCGCTCGGGGCGTTGCGGCAGCTGCGCTCCGCGCAGCGCGCCGAAGCCGAACTCGCCGAGGTGCGCGAGCTGGCCGAGGAGGAGCGCAAGGCGCGGACCGGGGGCTGGTTCGACCTGGCGGTGCCGTGGATCCGGCGACTGGTCGTCATCGGCGCGGTGCTGGGCGTGTTCCAGCAGTTCACCGGCATCAACTCGATCATGTACTACGGCACGCAGCTGTTGCAGACGGCCGGTTTCTCCAGCAACGGCGCGATCATCGCCAACACCGCCAACGGCCTGTTCAGCCTGCTGGGCATCACCGTCGGCATCATGCTGATCAACAAGATCAACCGGCGCACCATGCTGCTCGGCGGTTTCGCGCTGGTGACCGCGTTCCACCTCCTCGTCGGCGCGTCGGCGATGTTCATGCCCGCCGTCCCGGCCAAGCCCTACATCATCCTCGTGTTCGTGGTGGCGTTCGTGTTCGCCATGCAGGGCACGCTCGGGCCGCTGACCTGGCTGCTGCTCTCGGAGATCTTCCCGCTGAAGATCCGCAGCTTCGCGATGGGCCTGTGCGTGTTCGTGCTCTGGATGGCCGACGCGGGCGTCACCTTCGGCTTCCCGCCGGTCGTCGCCGCTCTCGGCATCGCCCCCACCTTCTTCCTGTTCGCCGGGATCGGCGTGCTCGGCATCATCTTCGTCGCGACGATGGTCCCGGAAACCCGCGGCAAGACGCTGGAAGAAGTGGAAGCGGAACTGCGCGGCCGGCGCTGAAGAACAACCACCAGCAGGGAGGTCACCGCCATGTCGGTCGTGGTCGCAGTACCGGACAGCGCGGAGGGGCGCACGGCCCTGGAAGCCGCGGTCGCCGAGGCCGCGCGCCTGGACACCGATCTCGTCGTCGTCAACCTCGGCCTCAGCCCGCTCGACGCGGTCCCGGAGGGGGTGCCGGTCACCGTCGTCGACCGGGAGGGGCGTTCGGCCCGCGACCCGGCCGACGCGGTGCTCGACGAGATCGACCGGCGGCCGGTCGACCGGCTCGTCATCGGGATCCGGCGCCGATCGCCGGTCGGCAAGGCGTTGCTCGGCAGCGTCAGCCAACGCCTGCTCCTCGACTCCCCGGTCCCGGTGCTGGCGGTGAAACCGCCCGACCACTGATCCGGTCCACAGAGGACGGATCTGGTCGCGGACCGGAACGCGCGGACGGCCCGCCCGGTGCCACTGGCGTCGGACCGACGGGAGGCGCACGCTGGAACGATGGGCGAGGGATACCTGCCGATCGCCGACCACGGGCTGATCGGTGACCTGCGCACCGTGGCCCTGGTGGGCGGGGACGGCACCATCGACTGGTACTGCAGCCCGTCGTTCGACGCCCCGAGCGTCTTCGCGGCGATCCTCGACGCGGAGCGGGGCGGGTCGTTCGAGCTGTCCGCGGTCTCGGCGGAACGCACCAAGCAGTTCTACTTCCCGGACACCAACGTGCTCATCACCCGGTTCTTCACCGAGGAGGGCGTGGGCGAGGTCCAGGACTTCATGCCGGTCTGCGACGACTCCGGCGAGGTCGACCGGCACCGGCTGATCCGCCGGGTGGTCTGCACCCGCGGCACCGCCGGGTTCCAGGTGCGGATCGCACCCCGGTTCGACTACGGCGCCCAGCCGCACACCGCGCGGTTGGCGGAGGGCGTGGCGCTGTTCGAGTCGGCGACCCTGTCGCTGGCGCTGACCGCCACCGTCCCGCTCGACTGCGACGGTCGGGACGCGTGGACGGAGTTCAAGCTCACCGAAGGCGAGTCCGCGGTGTTCGCCCTCGACCGCGTCGGAGGCCAGATCGCGCCGCGCGGGTGCGCGCACGCCGAGGCGGAACGGGAGTTCGCCGGGACCGTGGCGTACTGGCGGCGGTGGCTGTCCGCCTCCCGCTACCGGGGCCGGTGGCGGGAGATGGTGCACCGCTCGGCGCTCACCCTCAAACTGCTCACCTACGCGCCGACCGGGGCGATCGTGGCCGCCCCGACGACCAGCCTGCCCGAGCGCGTCGGCGGCGAGCGCAACTGGGACTACCGGTACGTCTGGATCCGCGACGCCGCGTTCTGCGTCTACGCGCTGCTGCGCCTCGGTTTCACCCGCGAGGCCAAGGGGTTCATGGACTTCATCAAGGACCGGGTGCACCACCGCGACGACCCGCCCCTGCAGGTCCTGTACGGCATCGACGGGCGCACCCGGGTGCCCGAGCGCGAACTGCCGCACCTGGAGGGCTACCGGCGTTCCGCGCCGGTGCGGATCGGCAACGCCGCCGCCACCCAGCTCCAGCTCGACATCTACGGCGCGCTGATCGACTCGATCTACCTCTACGACAAGTGGTGCGAGCCGATCTCCAGCCACGACTGGGACGCGGTCTCCGAGCTGGCGGACTGGGTCTGCGCGCACTGGGACCAGCCCGACGAGGGCGTCTGGGAAACCCGCGGCGGGCGGCGGAAGTTCCTCTACTCGCGGCTGATGTGCTGGGTGGCGATCGAACGCGCGATGCGGATGGCCCAGCACCGCGGGCTGCCCGCCGACCTGGCGCGCTGGCGGCGCTCGCGGGACGAGATCTACCGGCGCATCATGGCGCGCGGCTGGTCACCGACCCGGCACGCGTTCGTCCAGCACGAGGAGACCGACGTGCTCGACGCCGCCGTCCTGATGATGCCGCTGACCAAGTTCATCGCCCCCACCGATCCGAAGTGGCTGTCCACACTGGACGCACTTGCCGCGGACCTGGTGTCCGACTCGCTGGTCTACCGGTACGACCCGCAGGTCAGCCCGGACGGCCTGCACGGGGAGGAGGGCACGTTCTCGATCTGCTCCTTCTGGTACGTCGAAGCGCTCACCAGGGCCGGGCGGCTCGACGACGCGCGGCTGGTGTTCGAGAAGATGCTCACCTACGCCAACCACCTCGGCCTCTACGCCGAGCAGATCAGCACCACCGGCGAGCAGCAGGGCAACTTCCCGCAGGCGTTCACCCACCTCGCGCTGATCAGCGCCGCGTTCAACCTCGACCGCGCGCTCGGGTGAACCGAGAGCTTGTCCCGTTGTGCGTGGCGGTGCCGGTGGCGTGGAAGTGGGCATACACCGGGAGGGGCTTCCGCAGTCGAGCCGGCTGCCGAGGTTCCGCCACCGGCACCGCCACTCAAAACGAGTTCGAAGACAGGCTCAGAGGCGTCACGGCTTGCGGGCCAGCCCGGCGACGATCTGCGACCGGGACGGGTCCGCGTCGCCGACGTCGTCGCGGACCGCGCCCGGGGCGTACCACTCCGGCGTCCACACGATGCCCGGCGGCTCGACCAGCGACCAGTCCCCGAAGAACTCGCGGATCTGGGGACGGGTGCGGGCCAGCGCCTTCGACGTCGTGCGGTCGTAGTCGCGCAGCACCGTGGACAGCCGCTCGCGCGCGTCGTCGGACATCTGGTCCGTGCTGGCGTGCGAGATCGCCAGGCACGAGCCCGACGGCAGCTGGTCGCGGTAGAACGCCACCGAGCGGTGCGGGTCCAGCTCGTCCGGCAGGAAGTGCAGCACCGCCACCAGCAGCAGCCCGACCGGCTGGGACGGGTCGATCAGACCGGTGCCGGTGATCACCTCCCACAGCCGCTCGTGCGCCAGCAGGTCGCCGTTCACCGGCGCGTTGCGCTCCAGCTCGCCGGACCGCTCCAGCAGCAGGTAGGCGTGCGCGCTGGCGACGGCGTCGTGGTCGACGTAGACCACGCGGCACTCGCCGGGCGCGCGTTCCTCGGCGATCTCGTGCACGTTGCCCTCGGTGGGCAGGCCGGAACCCATGTCCACGAACTGCCGGATGCCCAGGTCGATCATGTGCTGCACGACGCGGGTGAGGAACTTGCGGTTCTGCCGGGCCGCCCACGGGATGTCCGGCACCCGCTCGATCTGCTTGCGCGCGAACAGGCGGTCCACCGCGTAGTTCGAGCTCCCGCCCAGGTAGTAGTCGTAGACCCGGCCCTCGTGCGCCTGGTCCGTCGACTTCGCCAGCAGGCTGTTGGCTTCCTCCCGGGACATGGCCAACACCGGGCCATCGGCGACCGACATGCCGTCACTCCTTCACTGCTCGGCGGACGAGGGCACACCCGGCTCGGGTGCGAACCGTGAACAGTTTTTCCAGACCGGCTCCGGCGATCAACCCCCGGGGTCGTAGTCGGTGCGCAACGCGCTCGCCCGGGCCGGTCGGCTGCTCCGTTGGGGGTGCACCGCCGGGCGCGCGACTCCGGCGATCCCGCGCGCACCGCGTGCTAGGGTCGCCGACATGCAGATGCGCGGTGCGCTCGTCGCCTGGTGGTGGCCGTCGATGGCGGCTGCCCGCGTCTGCGTCTGAACGCACGTCCGTTGGCCGCCTCTCCGAGGCGGCCACGGCTCGGTGGGGCGGCGTGATCCGTTGGGGGAACCCGCATGGACACCGCCCAGCCCGCCGAGGTCCTCGCCCGCCTGGCCGTCGCCGACCCGCCCGCCTTCGCGCTGCTGCGCCGCTGGGACCCCGAGGCCGGTCGGCCCGGACCCGTCGAGGTGCTGATCGGCGACGTCCGCACCGTCGAGCGGCTCGCCGACATCCCGCTGGGGGCCGGCACCGGGCACCAGGCGCTCGCCGTGGTGCCGTTCCGGCAGATCCGCGAACGCGGCTTCGACTGCCACGACGACGCGACGCCGCTGCGCGTGCTCGTCGTCGGCGAAAGCCACCGGTTCGACGTCGAGGACGTCCTCGCCGCGCTGCCGGACGCGCCGGTGGTGCTGCGCGACGGGGCCTTCGACGTCGACGACGCGGCCTACGCGCGGATCGTCGACCGGGTGGTCGGTGACGAGATCGCCGCAGGCGAGGGCGCGAACTTCGTGATCCGGCGGGATTTCCGGGCCAGCGTGGCGAACTGGTCGCCGGTCACCGCGCTGACCCTGTTCCGCCGCCTGCTCGCCGCCGAGCGCGGCGCCTACTGGACCTTCGCGGTGCACACCGGGGAGCGGACGCTGGTGGGCGCCAGCCCGGAGGTGCACGTGCGGCTCGACGGCGGCGAGGTGGTGATGAACCCGATCAGCGGCACCTACCGCTACCCCGGGTCCGGACCGGACGTCGAGGGCCTGCTGCGGTTCCTGGACGACCCCAAGGAGGTCGACGAACTCGCGATGGTCCTCGACGA
This sequence comes from Saccharopolyspora rosea, assembly GCF_025643595.1. Lineage (GTDB taxonomy): Bacteria > Actinomycetota > Actinomycetes > Mycobacteriales > Pseudonocardiaceae > Saccharopolyspora > Saccharopolyspora rosea. The sequence continues at coordinate 4,546,807 of NZ_CP102826.1, read as the reverse complement.
GGAGCTGAAGATGACGGCGGCGGTCTGCGCCGACGGGGGACGGGTGCGCGGCCCGTTCCTGCGCGAGATGGCGCACCTGGCGCACACCGAGTTCGAGATCCGCGGCCGCACCGCCATGGACCCGCGCGACGTGCTGCGCGAGACCATGTTCGCCGCGACCGTGACCGGCAGCCCGCTGGAGAACGCCTGCCGCGTGATCCGCCGGTTCGAGCCGTCCGGGCGCGGCTACTACGCGGGCGCGCTGGCGCTGTTCTCCCGCGACCGGACCGGCGACCGGCTGGACTCGCCGATCCTGATCCGGGCCGCCGACGTCGCACCGGACGGCCACGTGCGCGTGCCGGTCGGCGCGACGCTGGTCCGGGACTCCGACCCGGCCTCGGAGGTCGCCGAGACGTGGGCCAAGGTCGCGGGCGTGCTCGGCGCGCTGGGCGTCGACCGCGCGCGCCCGCACCGGCGCGGTGCGGCGCCGCTGGCGGCGGACCCGCGCGTCGGGCCCGCGCTCGACCGGCGGCGTGGTTCGCTCGCGCCGTTCTGGACGCGCCCGGCCGAGCCCGCCGCCGAGCGGCTGGGGTCGGCCCTGGTCATCGACACCGGTGACGCGTTCACGGCGATGCTGGCCCACCAGCTCCGCGCGGTCGGGCTGGACCCGGCGGTGCGCCGCTTCGACGACCCGGCGTTGCCCGCGCTGCTCGGCGCGCGGCCGGACGTCGTCGTCCTCGGTCCCGGCCCGGGCGATCCGGACGGCGGCGACGCCCGGATGCGCCGCCTGCGGGACCTGGCCGCTCGACTGGTCACCGGGCCGGACACCGCGCCGGTGCTGGGCATCTGCCTGGGCCACCAACTGCTCGCCCGCCACCTCGGCCTGCCCGCGCACCGGAAAGCGCGCCCGCACCAGGGACTCCAGCGCGAGGTCGACGTCTTCGGCCGCGACGCGGCGGTCGGGTTCTACAACTCCTTCGCCGTCCGCGCCGACGACGCGCACCGCAGGCGCCTGGCCGCGCGCGGCGTCGAACTGTGCGAGGACCCGGGTACCGGCGAGGTGGTCGCGCTGCGCGGTCCCGGCCTGGCGGGCGTGCAGTTCCACCCGGAATCCGTGCTCACCCTCGACGGTCCCGGCATCCTGCGCGACCTGCTGCGCAAACTCGTCGATGCGTCGCCCCGAGGTCTGTCCGCAGTGGACGTCCACAGTGGACCAGTGGCCGATCCGCGGTCGGGGTGGATGTCAGACAGGTAGCCGTGCCGCGCCGGCGGTGCCGTGAGCAGTTGTCCCGAATCCCATTGACTTGTTCGATCTCCCCGGGTACCTGTACCCGGGGACCGCGATCCGCTGCTGTCTGACATGGGAGGTCGAGATGAGGAGAACGCTCGTCGGCGCCGCCGCCGTCGTGTTCGCGCTGACCGGGCCGGTCGCCGTCGCGGCACCAGCCGACGACTGGCAGTTCGTCGGCCCGGGGATGACCTCCGGGATCAGCGGGATCGCCCTCGCCGACGGCACCGCGTCCGACGCGCGGGCGGTCGTCGTGCGGGACAACAAGAAGCCGGGCGAGAACCGCGCCGCCCTCGTCGACCTGCACGAGGGCGAGCTGACGGGCGTGCGCCCGCTGGCCTGGCACGGTGAGCTGCCCGTCGACCTGGAGGCGATCGGCGCCGTTCCGCAGGCCCCCGGCGAGTACGTCGCGCTGGCCAGCTCCGGGCGCGCGTTCCACATCCGCCTGGACCGCGACGCGGTGACCGTGCTCGGCGCGTTCCCGCTCCCGCAGGACCGGGCGTACCCGAACTACGAGGGGTTCGGCCTGGCCAGGATCGGCGGTGGACTGGTCGCGGTGTGGGCCGAGCGGGGCGACGGCGCCCGGCCGGGCACCCTGTACGCGGCGACCTTCGACGCGGCCACCGGGCGGTTCGGCCGGGTGCGCTCGGTGCCGTTCCGCGCCCCGTTCCCGACCGCGGACGTCCGGCACGTCTCGGACCTGCAGGTGCGGCCGGACGGCGCGGTCCTGGTCTCCTCCGCCTCGGACCCCGGGGACGACGGTCCGTTCCAATCGGCGCTCTACGTCGCGGGCCGCGTGGTCCGCGACGGCGACGAGGTGAGCGTGGCGGCCGACCACGAGCCCCGCGAACTCGCCCGGTTCGACGGCCACAAGGTCGAGGGGATCACCGGTCTCGGCGACGGGGTGCTGGTGGGCAGCGACGACGAGAACCTCGGCGGCTCGGTGCGCGTCGTCCGGCCCTGACGCGAACGGGCCTTCGAAGTGGAACGCGTTCGCGGTGCGAGAGCGAGCGGCTGACGCCGCTCGTGGAACAGAGCCGCAGGGCGGAGCCGTCCGGGCCGGTTTCGGCTAGCGCGTGCCGTGCTGTCGGGGACGATGATGGCGATGAGCACCGACGGCTCCGTCCTGGCCATCGCCGTCCCGGCCGCCGTGGTCGGCGCGGCCAGCTTCGGCATGGCCAGCGTGGTCCAGCAGCAGGCCACCAAGAAGGCGCCGCAGTTGGCCGCGACCAACCCGCGGCTGCTGGTCGCGCTGGTGCGCGATCCGGTGTGGATCGGCAGCGTCGTGACGGTGGTCGCCGGGCTGTCGTTGCAGATGGTCGGACTGGCGTTCGGACCGCTGATGCTCGTGCAACCGCTGCTGCTGAGCAGCCTGCTGTTCGCCGCGGTGTTCGCGGCGTGGTTCTCCGGGCGCAGGCCGGACCGGATCCTGCTGCTCGGAGTGGTGTGCTGCATCGCGGGCCTGTCGACGTTCCTGGCCGTCGCCCGGCCGACGGCGCCGCGGCGGGTGGACATAGGGATGGACGCGGTGCCGCTGGCCGCGCTGTTCGCCGCGATCGTCGCGGCGTGCGTCGTGGTGTCCTTCCGCGCCCGCGACGAGGTCAAGGTGCTGGCGCTGGCCCTGGCCACCGGCGTGCTGTACGGGGTCACGGCGGCGTTGCTGAAGACCGTGGCGGCGCAGCTGCGGTTCGGCGGGATCACCGCACCGTTCACGCACTGGACGCTGTACGCGGTGTGCGTGGTGGGCCCGTCGGGATTCCTGTTGAGCCAGCACGCCTTCCAGCGAGGCATGTTCCTGTCCCCGGCGCTGACCATCATCGCCGTGACGGACCCGCTGGTCAGCGTCGCGGCCGGGGCGAGCTGGTTCGGCGAGCGCCCGGCGAGCTCGCCGGGGGCGCTTGCCGGTGAGTCGCTCGGCGCGCTGGTGCTGGTCGCCGGGGTGGCGCTGCTGGCCAAGCGCGGCGCGCACCTGCGCAGGGAGAGCGACCGCGCGGGGCGGGCGGTCACCGGGGGTTGAGCGGGTTGGGGGGGAACCGCTGTGGTGGGTGTCGGGGGAGCGGGGACGGCGGTCCGGCGGGCCGCCGCGCCGCCGGAGGCGGCGGTCGGACGACCCGCCTGGGGGTGGCTGCTGCTGGTCGCGGCCGGGTTGTGCGCCGTGCTGCTGGTCCTGGCCGGCATCTGCGAACAGCACGGGGACGAGCTCTACTTCCTGGTGGCCGGACGTCACATCAGCTGGGGGTACGCCGACCAGCCGCCGCTGCTGCCGCTGCTGGCCCGGCTCGGCGACGAGCTGTTCGGCGGGGCGCGGCTGGGGCTGCGGCTGCCCGCGGTGCTGTTGACCTCCGGCGGTGCCGTGGTGACCGGGCTGATCGCGCGGGAACTCGGCGGTGGCCGCGGCGCGCAGGTCCGCGCCGCGCTGACCTACTCGGTCTCGCCGCACGTGGTCGCCACCGGCTGCCTGCTGGTGACCGTGACGGTGGACGTGTTCTGCTGGGCGGTGGCCGCGCTGCTGCTGGTGCGGTGGGTGCGGCTCCGCGACGACCGGCTGCTGCTCGCGCTGGGCGGCGTGGTCGCCTGCGCGTTGCAGGCGAAGTACCTCATCGCCGTGTTCTGCGTGGCGGTCCTGTGCGCCGCGCTGCTGTTCGGACCCGCGGCGCTGCTGCGGCGGCCGAAGCTGTGGCTCGGCGCCGGTGCGGCCGTCGCGGCCTGCGTCCCGAGCGCGCTGTGGCAGGCCCGGCACGGCTGGCCGCAGCTGGGGATGGCCGAGGTGGTGTCCGCGGAGTCGGCCCAGCTCGGCGGCGGCCGGATCGGATACCTGCCGTTGCTGCTGCTGACCGCCGGGGTGGTGGCCGGCGGCGTCGTCGCCTGCTGCGGGCTGTGGGCGCTGCTGCGCGATGGCGAACACCGGTTCCTCGGCGTCGCCGCGCTGGCCGTCACCGGGGTGTTCGTGCTGGCGGGGGGTCGGTACTACTACAGCGCGGGTCTGCTGCCGCTGTGCTGGGCGGCCGGGGCGGTGTGGCTGTCCCGGCCCCGGCCGCGCGGACTGCGGTGGGCCGTCGGGCCGGCGTCCTACGGGTTCTCCGCGACCCTGGTGGCGGCCCTGGTGCTCGCCGTGTGGTCGTCCTGGTCGACCCCGGCGGACCTGCTGTCCAACGCGGGCACCGGGTGGCGTCCGGTGGTGGCCGAGACCGCGGCCGCCTACCGGGCGCTCCCGCCGGGCACCCGTGCGGAGACCTCGGTGGTCACCGAGCACTACTGGCAGGCCAGCGCCCTCGACCGGCTCGGCGCGGGCGCGTTGCCCGAGGCGCACAGCCCGCACCGCGGCGCCTGGTACTTCGGACCGCCGCCGGACGGCGATCCCGCCGTGCTGTTCGTCGGCTCCGACCCCGGACCGCTGCGCCGGTACTTCAGCGACGTGCGGCTGGTCGCGTCGCCGAACCCGTCCCACGGCAAGGAAGCGCCGATCTGGTGGTGCGGCGGCCGGACCGCGCCGTGGTCGCTGATCTGGCCGCGGCTGCGCCACCTGTGACCGGCGGTCCCACGGCCGGGCGAGGCGCGCGCACGTCACCCCGTGGTGGCCGTTTGGCGCGCGCCGGGGGCTGGGCAACCTCGGTGAAACCGGCCGATGGGGAGGCGAAGCCGGAGGGGGACGCATGGACGCGAGAAGTCGGGCCGCATGCGGTCTGGTGAACTACGTGCACGAGGTGGCGGGAGTCCTCGACGACGACGTCGTCGAGGTCGACGTCGACGTCGAGGAGGGACCGGCGACGGCGATCATCATCCTGCGGTCGCGGATGCCGACGTTCGCCGAATTCCCGCTGCTGCTGACCTGGGACGAGATCAGCGGATGGGCGGTGCGGGTGGAGATCAGCGGGGACGGCGACACGACCCCGCTGAGCTACCTGGGGGAGGAGATCCTGCCGCCGCCGGTCCGGGTGCGGCGATACCTGTGGGACTCGCTGGTCGGCCGGTATCCCGGGACGCTGCGCCCGCGACCGCTGCGGCACCTGGACGCCGCCGACGACCTGGAGCGGCGCCTGGCCCGGTTCGGCTGACCACTGTGGACGGTTGGCGGCACCGCGCCCGTGGGGCGTGTCTTCGAACCGACTTCCGGACGATCAGGCGAGCGGCGCGAGCCGCTTTCCCTTTCGGTGAGCGGTCTCGCAGCTCGCACCGCCGCGGAAAGCGAGTTCAAAGACGGGATCCGAGCGCGTCGGCAGTTCGGGTCGAGGTCCGGTGCAGCAGCCACTCCAGCGGGCCGCGGCCGAGGAACGGCCGCCACAGCCCGCACAGCACCAGCGAGCCGACGACGAGCCCGGTCAGCGGCAGCCACGGCAGCTGCACCAGCGACTCGCGCGCGTTGTCCTCGATGATCTTCAGCGCCACCGCCTGCACCACGTACACCGTCAGGGCCATCGAGCCGACGGCCGCCAGCGGCGCGAGCAGCGCGCGCACCCGGTCGCCGACGACCAGGCAGAGCGCGAGCACCGCCAGGGCGCAACCGGTGGATCCCACGATCTCGAACGTCGTTCCGGTGTGGGCGCTGGCCAGCAGCAGCAGCGCGGCGTTGCTCGTCGGCACCGTGCCGAACCCGTGCATCGTCAGCAGGTCGAGCGGCGCCACGCCGTATTGGGCGGCCAGCGGGCGCATCGCGTTCAGGATCGGTTCCAGCGATCGCAGACCGCCGAACACGTTCAGCGCCAACCAGGACGAGCCGTACCCGAGCACCGCCAGGCCGACGCCGCCGGCGAACAGCCGCACCCGCACCGCCGTCGAGCGCAGGTCGCAACGCCCCAGGGCCAGGCCGGTCAGCACGAACGGCATCCAGGTCAGCACCGGGTAGGTGCCGGTGAGCAGCAGGTTCAGCAGGCCCGTTCCCGCGCCGGACAGGGACGTCAGGTCGGAGAAGCTGAGCGCGCCGCCACCCGAGTCGGCGTCCATCGGCTGCCGGAGGACGAACGACAGTTGGGGCGCGACCAGCGCCCACACCGCGGCGGTGGCCAGCAGCGCGCCCGGTCGCAGTCGCAGCAGCGGCAGCGCGAGCAGGAAGTACACGCCGTAGAACGACAGGATGACCATGATCGGCGCGCCGAGTTGGGTCAGCGCCATGCCGAGCACGAACAGCAGCGCCGCGCGGACCGCGATCCGGATCCGGTCGCGGCGCAGCGCCACGCCCTCGTGCGGCCGGCTGCCGCCGGTGAGCAGCGCGAGCGACACCCCGGCCAGGGTGGCGAACAGGATCGAGGAGTGGCCTTCGCTCAGGTCTGCCAGCACCTTCGCCGCGCCGCCGGAGTGCGGGTTGATCATGTTCGGGCCGATGTGCGCGACGAACATGCCGAACACGGCGAGCGCGCGGGCCAGGTCGACGCCGCGCAACCGGGACCGGCGGGGTGGGGCTTCGTCGGCCGGTCGCGGCAGGACGACCGTCGGGTTCTCGTTCGGTGGAATCACGGTGCCAAAGTAGGTTCCGCGGCGATCATCGATCGTCGGTCCGCGGACCGATTCCCGGGTCAGATTCCCGGAGTACGCCACCGCGGCGGCGGGCCTTCCGGGTCATACCCGAGGACTACGACCGCAGGACGCGGGTGGAGTCGCGGACGACGAGTTCGGGGGAGAACACCACGGCCCGGTGTCCGGGCGGTTCCGCGGTCTCCGCCGTCTCGGCGATGAGCAGTTCGGCCGCGGCCCGGCCGATGTCCCGGGCTGGTTGGCGCACCGACGTCAGCGGGACGACCGCGGCGCGGGCGAACTCGATGTCGTCGTAGCCCACGATCGCCACGTCGTCGGGAACCCGCACCCCGCCCGCCGCCAACGCCTGCAGCACTCCCAGCGCCAGCAGGTCGTTGGCGCAGAACACCGCGGTGGGGCGCGGGACGAGGTCGAGCAGCCGGGCGCCCGCGTCCCGCCCGGACGGCACGTCCAGCGCGGCGGTTTCCAGCACCCGCAGCCGCGCGCCGGAACCCGCCAGCGCGGTGCGCACCCCGGTCTCCCGGTCGGCGCACTGGTCGAGCCGTCGCGGGCCGTTGATGAAGGCGATGTCGGCGTGCCCGGTCTCCAGCAGGTGAGCGGCGGCCAGCGCGCCGCCGGCGACGTCGTCGACCGACACCGAACTGGCCTGGTCCGAGGAGATCCGCCGGTCGACGAACACGTAGGGGATCTCGTTGTGCCGCAACGTCTCCAACGCCGCGCCGGAGGTGTCCACCGGGCTCACCAGGACACCCCGGACCCGCTGTTCGGCGAACATCGCGAGGTAGGACTCCTCGCGGTCGCTGCGCTGCCCGCTGTTGCACGTGATGACCTGGAGCCCGGCCTCGTGCGCGGCCTGCTCGGCGCCGTGCGCGACGTCCACGAAGAACGGGTTGCCCAGGTCCAGCACCAGCAGCGCCATGATGCGGCTGCGGCCGACGCGCAACGCCCGCGCGGACTCGTCGCGCACGTAACCGAGTTCGGCGATGACGGCGAGCACCTTCGACCGGGTCGTGGCGGACACCAGGTGCGGCCGGTTGACCACGTTGGACACGGTGCCGATCGAAACCCCCGCGCGCCGGGCCACGTCCTTGATGCCGACCATGATCCGTTCGTCGTCCTTCCGCGTCGCCGGAGCGTTCCGGGGGGCGACCCGGAAGCCTCGTCCACATGTCCCGCCGGTACCGCAACGCGCCGGGCGGCGCTGCCGGAGTGGACTCAGGCGCCGCGCCGGGCGGGGGTGCCGCCGAGCCCGGCGCCGGGATGTCCCGACGCGGCGGCCGCGGGATCGGCGGGCAGACCGCGGTGCGCGCGCCAGTCTGCCAGCCACGGGCGGACGTCGGTGTGGAAAGCGGCCATGAAGATCTCGTGCGCGCCCAGCACGTCGCCCGACCGCTGCGCCGCGTCGAGCGCCTCGCGGTCGACGAGCAGCGCGCGGGCGGTCATCTCCTGCACCGTGAGCACCGACCGGACCTGGCCGACGACGCCGGGTTCGACCGGGCACGGGTCGAGCGCGAGCGCCACGCCACCGGGCCGGTGACCGCCGCCGCGGACGATCTCGTGCAGGATCCGGAACAACTGGGAGGAGTCGGCGGTCCCGACGATGAGGTCGTCGTCGGCGAGCGGCCGGGGGCGCAAGCCGAACGCGCCCAATTTGCCCAGCCGCAACAGCTGCGCGACCACGGACTCGACGGGCGCGCCCGGCGCGTGCTGCCCGGAATCCAGGCCCACGACGGCGCGTTCGCCGAGCGCGGCGCAGTGCGCGAAGCAGGTTCCCCAGTCGGGCACGTCGGTCTGGTAGAGAGCGGGATCCGCGGTCCAGGGCCGCAGCACCAGCCGCTGGTCGTCGGCGAGCCGTTCGCGCAGTGCCGCGAGGGACTCGACGAGTCTGTCCTGGCGGGCCCGCAGGTCGTCCTGCCCGGGGTGGTGCGTGCCGTCCGCGAGGTGCACGACCAGGTCGTGGCCGCCGATCTCGGTGAGCAGGTCCAGGCAGCGGAAGTGGTGGTCGCGGGCGCGGCGGCGCACCCGCGGGTCGGGATGGGCGAGACCGCGGTGCTCCTCCCGCGCGCTGTCGCACACGACGGTTCCCACCGACACGCCCAGATCGGCGGCGTGCCGGCGCAGCGCGCCCGGATCCCGGACGGCGTCGCGCGGCAGGTCCAGCGCGGCGGTCGGCGTCAGGCCGGTCGCCTCGTGGACCCTGGCGACGTCCGCGAGGGCCGCGAACGGGTCGCGGCGCCCGGTGGGCTCGGCGACGAACGCCCTGGAGGGCAACTCGACGGACAGGTGCGCGAGCAGCGGGGCGATGTCGTCGAAGGCGGGCACGGCTTCTCCCGATGCCTGAATCGTTTTAAAGATCTGTGGGCAGGACGATACAAATCGTGGTCCCGGGATGTCAACGAGCGGTCGCCGATCGGCGGTGGCGCGAACGCCCTTCTGCCAGAACGGTTCAGAAGGTCCCTCACCGTCCACTGTGGTCGGACGAGGTTTCCCGCTGCCCGCGCCGGGGTAGCGGTGCGGTGATGGGACGGGATGCCGGAATCTCCCGGCGGCGGTTCGGCGCGCTCTCGACCGCCGCGTTGACCGGTGCGCTCGGCGCCGGGTGCGCGGGCGGCTCCGGCGGTCGCCCCGCCGGGGTCGGTTTCGTGCTCTCGCACGAGCAGTTCCGCACGCCCGAGCTGGTCTCGTTCGCCGAACGCGCCGAGCAGGCGGGTTTCGGCCCGGTGTGGGCCAGCGACCACCTGCAACCGTGGCAGGACGACCAGGGGCACTCGATGTTCCCCTGGATCACGCTGGCGCTGGCCGCCCGGAGCACCCGGCGGGTGGTGATCGGCTCGGGCGTCACGTGCCCGACCTACCGGCACCACCCGGTGGACGTGGCGCAGGCGTTCGCCTCGCTGGAGCTGCTCGCCCCGGGGCGCACCTTCCTGGGCGTGGGCACCGGTGAGGCGCTCAACGAACAGGCGGGCACCGGCTCCTACGGGCCCTACCAGGAGCGCCACGACCGGCTCGTCGAGGCCATCGCGCTCATCCGGCAGTTGTGGACCGGGCAGCGGATCTCGTTCCAGGGCCGCTTCTACCGGACCGACCAGCTGCGCCTGTACGACGTGCCCCAGCACCCGCCGCCGATCCACGTCGCCGCGGGCGGGCCGCGCAGCGCCCGGTTGGCGGGCCGGTACGGCGACGGCTGGATCACCGAGTCCGGCGCGTCGCTCGACCCGGGGCTGCGGGGCGCCTTCGAAACCGGAGCGCGGGAGGCCGGGCGCGATCCGGCGACCATGCCGCGGTTCGCCGAGATCTTCGCCGTCGTCGGCGACCAGGCCGCGGTCGAGCGGGGCGCGCGGTTGTGGCGGTTCCTGGGCGCGCCGACCGACCAGCCGAACCCGGTGGCCATCCAGCAGGCCGCGCAGCGAGCGCCGCTGTCGGCGGTCACCGCCGGATGGCTCACCGGCACCGATCCGGCGGTGCACGTCGCCGGACTCCGCCGGTACCTCGACGCGGGGGTCACGCCGTTCGTGCACTTCGCCCAGGACGACCCGCCCGCGGCGATCGACTTCTACGGCTCCCGGGTGCTGCCCGCGCTCGCACGTTGACCGAGGTCGCGGACGGGTACTCAGAGCCTGTCTCGAACCTGTTGCGGGTGGCGGTGGTCGGGCGGGCCGTTGGGGTTCCGCCAGCGGCGATGGGTGCTCAGCGGGAGGAGGCGGTGGTGATGGTCGAGTACCGGCGACTGCTCGACGACGTGTGCGCGATGACCGGCCTCGGTGCGGGTGAGGCGCGCGCCGCGGCCGAGACGACCGTGACCGCCCTGGCCAGAGCGCTCGACGACGAGGCGCGGGAGATCCTGCTCGACGCGATGCCGGGCGAGCTGACCGATGACTTCACGATCGCCGGCGTGGAACGGCCCGCGGAGGCCACCGACTTCGTGCAGCGGGTCGCGCTGCTGGGGCGGCGCCCGCCGGCCGAGGCGCGGATGCGCGCGCAGGCCGTGCTCGCCGCCATCCGCCGCCAGGACCCCGACCTGATCGACCGGCTGGACCTGCCCGACGACATGCGCGCGCTGACCGCGCCGCCCGACGTGGGCGGCGGTGTGGTCGGTCCGACCGGCCACCAGCCGGAGCTGACCGCCGACGAGGTGCGCCGCGAGCTGGAACGGCTGCCCGACTGGACCGGTGACCGCAGCGGGCTGTCGCGCACCGTGCAGTTGCCGCCGGACAGCCTGGACCGCGTGCTCGGGCGCCTCGACCTGCTGCGCCGCGACCTCGGTCGCGGCCCGGCCGTGGAGCGGGAGGGCGACACGGCGGTGCTGACCGTGCGCACCCGCGCGACGGGCGGGGTCACCCGGCTCGACGTGGACCTGGCGCACCGCATCGACGAGGCCATCGAGGAGGCCGGTGCCGGGATGTCCGGCGCGTGACGGCCCGGTGTCGTGCGGGTGCCCGCCGACCCGCGGTGCGGACACCGCCGAAGCGGGTACCCGCGAGCCCGCCGCGCGGGGGTGCGCAACGACCCCGGACAGGTGCGGTGACGGCCGAAACGAACATTGTTAGCTGATTCTTGCCGTCCGGGAAACCCCCTGCTCAGCTGCGGTAATGGTTCCGGAACTGGATCGTTCTCGATTTCGCCGCAACCGTTGCGCAACGTGCCGACCTGGCGATACTTTGCCCCGCATGCACGCCGAGATCACCTCCTCCTTCCGCTCCATCCCCGACATGTTTCGGCACCGTGTCGAGGAGTCGGGAGGTTCCGAGGCGTTCCGCTACCCGGTGGACGGGGGATGGCGGTCGCTGACGTGGGCCCAGACCCGGGAACGGGTCCGTGCCATCGCGCTGGGCCTGCACTCGCTCGGGGTGACCTCGCAGCAGCGCTGCGGCATCCTGTCCAGCACCCGGATGGACTGGATACTCGCCGACATGGGCATCCTCTGCGCCGGTGGTGCGACGACCACGATCTACCCGACGACCACGCCGGAGGACTGCACCTACATCATCTCCGACTCGGGCACCGTGATCGTCTTCGCCGAGGACGACGACCAGGTCGCCAAGCTCCGCTCGCAGCGCGACTCGCTGCCCGAACTGACCCGGGTGATCACCTTCGACGGCACCTCCGACGGGGACTGGGTGCTGCGCCTGGAGGAACTGGAGGAGCGCGGCCGCGCGCTGGCCGACGAGCAGCCGGAGCTGTTCGAGGAGCTGATCGGCAAGGTCGACACCGAGGACCTGGCCACCCTCATCTACACCTCGGGCACCACCGGCCGCCCCAAGGGCGTGCGGCTGGTGCACGCCAACTGGCTGTACGAGGCCGAGGCGATCAAGGCCCTGGGCGACGACCTGCTCACCCCGGACGACGTGCAGTACCTGTGGCTGCCGCTGTCGCACGTGTTCGGCAAGGTGCTCCAGATGGGGCAGATCCGGCTCGGGTTCCCCACCGCCGTCGACGGCCGGGTGGACAAGATCGTCGACAACCTCGCGCAGGTGCGGCCGACGTTCGTGGCCGGGGCGCCGCGGATCTTCGAGAAGGTCTACAACAAGGTCGTCATGCAGGCCAAGGAGGGCGGCGAGCTCAAGTACCGGATCTTCCGCTGGGCCTGCGAGGTCGGCATCCGGGCCTCCCGGATGCGCCGCGAGGGGCAGCAGCCGGGGGCGCTGCTGCGGTTGCAGTGCGCGGTCGCCGACCGGTTGGTGTTCAGCAAGCTGCGCGAGCGCTTCGGCGGGCGGCTGCGCTACTTCATCTCCGGCAGCGCGGCGCTGGCGCCCGACATCGCCGAGTTCTTCCAGGTCGCCGGGGTGCCGATCATGGAGGGCTACGGGCTGACCGAGACCAGCGCGGCCACCTTCGTCAACCGCCCCGAGGACTACCGGCTCGGCACCGTCGGCAAACCGCTGCCCGGCACCGAGGTGCGCATCGCCGAGGACGGCGAGGTGCTGGTCCGCGGCGGTGGCGTGCTGCGCGGCTACCACGGGTTGCCGGAGGAGACCGCGGCGGTGCTGGACCCGGACGGCTGGCTGCACACCGGTGACATCGGCGAGTTGGAGGACGGCTTCCTGCGCATCACCGACCGCAAGAAGGACCTCATCAAGACCTCCGGCGGGAAGTACGTCGCGCCGCAGACGGTCGAGGGGAAGCTGAAGGCGCTGTGCCCGTACGTCAGCAACGTCGTGGTGCACGGCGAGAAGCGGCCGTACTGCACGGCGCTGATCACCCTCGACGAGGAGGCGATCACCGCCTGGGCGCAGCACAACGGGCTGGCCGCGCTGACCTACGAGCAGCTGACCCGGCACGCGAAGGTCCACGAGCTGGTCGGCACCAGCGTCGACGAGCTCAACGCCGGGCTGGCCCGGCACGAGACCATCAAGAAGTTCGCGATCCTCCCGCGCGACCTGACCATCGAGTCCGACGAGATCACGCCGAGCCTGAAGATCAAGCGCCGCGTCGTGGAGCGCAACCACGGCGAGGTGCTCGACGAGATGTACCCCAACACCGTGCAGGCCCTGTGAACCGTCCACAGTGGTCTGCCCGCGATGCGGGAACCGCCCTTGCCCCCGGGCCGCGCGGGGTGCTTCGATCGTCTTTCGACCAGAGCTGATCGGAGGGTGCGGTGAACGACGTCGCGGTGGTGACCGGGGCAGGTTCCGGAGTGGGCAGGGCCGTCGCCCAGGCGCTGCTGGGCGCTGGGTACCGGGTCGTGCTGGTCGGACGGCGCCTCGATCCGCTGCGGGAGACGGCGCGCGGCGCGAGCACGGCCCGGGTGCTGCCCGCCGACGTCGGGGACCCGGACGCGGTCGCCGCGCTGTTCGACGCGGTGCGCGACGAGTTCGGCCGGGTGGACGTGCTGTTCAACAACGCGGGCACGTTCGGCACCCCGGGCGCGGTGGACGAACTGTCCTATTCGGACTGGGAGGCCGCGCTGCGGGTCAACCTCACCGGCTCGTTCCTGTGCGCCCAGCACGCGTTCCGGATCATGCGGGAGCAGGACCCGCGCGGCGGCCGGATCATCAACAACGGTTCGATCTCCGCGCACAGCCCGCGCCCGCGCAGCGTCGCCTACACCGCGACCAAGCACGCCATCACCGGCCTGACCAAGTCGATCTCGCTGGACGGGCGGGAGCACGACATCGCCTGCGGCCAGATCGACATCGGCAACGCGGCCACCGAGATGACCGCGGGCATCGCCACCGGCGCGGTGCAGGCCGACGGCTCGGTGCGCGCCGAACCGACCTTCGACGTCCGCCACGTCGCCGAGGCGGTGCTGTACATGGCGCGCCTGCCGCTCGACGCCAACGTCCAGTTCCTCACCATCACCGCCACCGCCATGCCCTACCTCGGCCGAGGCTGAGTCTTTGGCCGTTGGGCTCGTTTTGCGCGGTGGTGCCGGTTGCTCGCGCACTCGCTGAAGGAAGAAAGCGGCTCGCGCCGCTCCCCGCTGCCTCCAACGAACGAGTTCGCCGGGGAAAGCCCAACCGATCGCGGGGCGCGGGAGGCGCTCGTACCGTGTCGGCATGTCCGAGGTGTCCGCGGTCGACGGCCCCGCCCGGCGGGGACTGGCGGCCCGGTGGTACCGGTTCCGGCTCTCGCCCTTCCTGCCCGCCGTGGTGGTGTCGCTGATCGTGTCCTGCGCGGCGGGCCTGTTCGCCGGGTCGTACTGCTGGGCGATGGCCAACCCGGTGCCGCACCACATCCCGACCGCGGTGACCGGCTCTTCGGCGCAGGGCGCGCGGTTCGTGGACGCGCTGGAACACCGCCTGAACACCTCGCTGGCGTTGCAGCGGTCCCCGGACGTCGCGGCGGCGCGGCAGGCGGTCGCCGAGCAGCGCGTGTTCGCCATCGTCGAGCAGCAGCCCGGTGACGTCCGGCTCGACGTGGCCGCGGCGTCCGGGGCGTCGGTGGCGCGGGTGCTGTCGCAGGCCGCGCCGTCCGCCGGGCGCGCGGCCGGGGTGCCGGTGCAGATCACCGACATCCGCCCGCTGTCGCCGACCGACCCGCAGGGCGTGGCGGTCTTCTACGTCACGCTCGCCTCGGTCGTGCTCGGATTCGTCGGCGCGATCCAGCTCAGCGTGCACGCCAAGGCGCTCAACCCCGGTGAGCGGATCGCGTTCACCGCCGGGTACGCCGCGCTCGGGTCGCTGTGCGTGTGCGCGGTCGTCGGCCGGGCGCTGGCGGTGCTGCCGATGCCGCTGCTCACGTCCTGGGCGGTGGGTGCGTTGACGATGTTCACCGCGGGGATGGTGTTCACCGCCTTCAACACGCTGTTCGGCCGCTGGGCGATCCTGCCGACCTGGTCGGTGATGATCCTGCTCGGCAGCCCGTCCTCCGGCGGGGCGGTGGCGTGGCCGCTGCTGCCGCCGGTGCTGGGGTTCCTCGGCCGGTTCCTGCCGCCGGGCGCCTCGGTGAACGCGCAACGCAACGCCATCTACTTCCCGGAGGCGTTCCACCTGGAACCGGTGGTGGTGCTGGCGTCGTGGGCGGTGGTGGCCGGTGCGGTGTTCGTGGTGTGGCGCAGGCGCCACCCCGGCGGTCGCACCGACTCGTCCTCTGTGGACGGCTGATCCACTCTCGCCGACCCGGTCGCCGTCGCATACTGGCGGGCATGGCTGAGCCGACGCTTCCGGTGAGCAGGCGGGTCCACTCGTTGAACCGGCCGAACATGGTCAGCGTGGGCACCATCGTGTGGCTGGCCAGCGAGCTGATGTTCTTCGCCGGTCTGTTCGCGATGTTCTTCACGGTGAAGGCGCAGAACAGCGGCCGGTGGCCGCCGCCGCCCGCCGAACTCGACGTCGTCTACGCGCTGCCGTTCACGATCATCCTGGTGGCCTCGTCGTTCACCTGCCAGTGGGGGGTGTTCGCCGCCGAGCGCGGCGACGTGTTCGGGCTGCGCCGCTGGTACGTGGTGACGCTGGTGATGGGCGCGATCTTCGTCGCCGGGCAGGCGGGGGAGTACCACACGCTGGTCACCGAGCACGACACCACGATGGCGAGCTCGGCGTTCGGGACCGTGTTCTACATGACGACCGGGTTCCACGGCCTGCACGTCATCGGCGGGCTGATGGCGTTCGTCTTCCTGATGGTGCGCACCAAGCTGAGCAGGTTCACCCCGGCCCAGGCCATCGCGGCGATCGTGGTGTCGTACTACTGGCACTTCGTCGACATCGTGTGGATCGGGTTGTTCAGCGTCATCTACCTGGTCCCGTGATCAGCGCACGACCGCCACGGTGCAGGGCGCGTAGTGCACGACCGCATGGCTCACCGAGCCGAGGAACGTCGTGCGCACCACGCCGCGACCGCGCGTGCCGACGACCAGGAGGTCGGCGTCGGCACCCGCGGCCACCAGGGCTTGCGCGGGCCGTTCGTCGGTCACGACCCGTTGGTGCGCGGTGACGCCCGGGTGGTTCTCCTGCCTGCCGGCGAGCACCTCGGCGAGCTCGCGCCGGGCGGCGTCCACGTCGTCGGAGGGCAACCGCCAGCCGCGGACCGGCGGCAGCGCGTCCGGGTACGGCTCCTCGGCCACCAGCAGCGCCGTCAGCTCCGCGCCGTGCCGCTCGGCGGCGTCGAGGGCGAAACCGATCGCTCGCTCGCTGTGCGCGGACCCGTCCACCCCGACGACCACCCGGGACGGCGGGGACGCGTCGTCGCTGCGCACCGCCACGACGGGCACCTGCGCCCGGCGGATGAGCTCCGCGGCCGTCGAGCCGACCAGGATCCGCCGGATCTTGCTCGGCTGCGGCGACCCCAGCACGAGCAGCGCCGCGTCCGCCGAGGCGTCGAGCAGCACGCGCGCCGGGTGCCCCAGGCGCGCGTCCGCCCGCACGTCCAGGCCGGTGGAGCGGATGTCGGAGACGACTTCGTCGATCTCGCGCAGGGCGTCCGCGCGCAGCGCCGTGAAGGTCACCTCCCCGCTGGACGGGTGCACCCGGGACAGCTTCTCCAACGGGACCGCGAGGGCCCACACCACCACGAGCGGTCGTCCGCGCGTGGTCGCCTCCGCCGCCGCCCAGCGGACGGCCTTGGCGGACTCGCCGGTCCCGTCGTAGCCGACGACCACCGCGCCGCCCACCGGTCCGGACCCGCCTCCGGTGGCCGCCATCGCCGCACCTCAGCCGCGGCGGGCGATCGGGATCTCCCGCCGGCCGCCGGAATCGCGCTGCGGGATGCGGACGGTCAGGATCCCGGCGTCGTACTCGGCCTCGATCTCGTCGGTGTTGCAGTTGGCGGGCAGCAGCAGCGTGCGGTTGAGCGTGCCGTAGTGGAACTCGCTGTGCTGGTCGTCGCGCTCCTCGTAGCGGCGTTCCGCGGTGATGTTGAGCTGGTTGCCCTGCAGGTCGAGGTGGATGTCGTTGTCCGGGTCGACGCCGGGCAGCTCGCAGCGGATCACGAACTGTCCCTGGTCGACGTAGCTCTCGATGCGCATCGCGTGCCGCTCGCCGAACGGGGATTCGAGCCACTGCAGCAGATCGGGCAAGGTCGAGCCGGGACGCGGCCGGATGTTGGTCATGTTCGTCCTCCTCCTCGCGCGGTGTCGGCGGGCGCGCCGGATCGCGGCTCGTTCACGCCCGCCGCGCTGCGGGTACCCGACCCGCGACGGGGATGAACGCCGGATGGTCCACTGGGGAGCGCCGATGTCCGAGGTCAGAGCCGGTCCGGTGGTCGTGGGCATCGACGGTTCGGCGATCGCCCGCAACGCCGTGCGGTGGGCCGCCCAGGAGGCGCGACGCCGCGACGCGCGGCTGCGCATCGTCTACGGGGACGTGTTCGCGCTGCCCGCGCTCCCGGACATGCCGGGACTGCACTGGGGGAAGGAACAGCACGTCGTGGTCCGCAGGCAGGTGGAGACCTGGTTGTCGGCCGCGGCGGAGGTCGCCGCCGAGCACGCGCCGGACGTCCCGGTCGAGACCGCCTCGCTGCCCGGAACGCCGGAGAAGGTGCTCATCGCCGAATCGGCCCAGGCCGGCCTGATGGTGGTGGGCGACCGCGGGTTCGGCGGGTTCACCGGTCTGCTGGCCGGGTCGGCGGCGGTCGCGGTGGTGGCGCACGGGCGGTGCCCGACGGTCGTGGTGCGCGGCGCGGAGCCGACCTTCGCCGCCGACGGCCCGGTGGTGGTCGGCGTCAACGGACCACCCTCCCCGCGGGGCGGCGCGCCGGGGCGCGGGGCCGTCGCCGAGCGGGTGCTCGCGCACGGCTTCGACGTCGCGGACACCCGGTCGGTACCGCTGCGCGTGGTGCACACCTGGCACGCGCTCGACGTGCCGCGCCCGCCCGGCGGGCTGGCGGCCAAGCAGGTGCGCGAGCGCGAGGAGCTCTACGTCGCCGAACTGCTCGCCGGGTGGCAGCAGCGCTACCCGGACGTCGCGGTCGAGCGCTTCGTCGGTCCCGGCTCGGCGGCCGTGGCGCTGTTGGAGCAGTCCGAGCGGGCGCAGCTGCTGGTGGTCGGGTCCCGGGGCCGTGGCGGGTTCGCCGGGCTGCTGCTGGGTTCGACCAGCCAGGCGCTCATCCACCACGCCGGGTGCCCGGTGCTGGTGATCCCCACCGCGTGAGGAGTCCACTGCGGACGTGCACGTGGGGCCCGCCTTGTGCAGGCGAGCCCCACTGCTGTTCATTGGAGCGATCAGGTCCGGGTTGAGATCAGACCAGAGTTGAGCATCAGGTCAGGGTTCGGCCATGACGCGGTTGGACGGTGCTGGTCACCGAGGAATCACCTCAGTGCCAACCACCCCAGCCGCCCCAGCCGCCCCAACCCCAGCCCCAACCCCAGCCCCAACCCCAACCCCAGCCGTGGCGGCGGTGCAGGGTGAAGACATCTTTGATGCTCATGGGATTGTCCTGGTTTCATGAGACGTGGTGTCGGACGAACTCGTGGTGCTGCCGAGCAGCACGCCGCGCCTGCTTCCACAGGCGCGACCCGATCGTTCGGCGCGGTCGAAAGCGCCCTGTGCCCACCGGATTCAGGTGAGCACTTGTCACGGTAGGTGCCCGTGCGGGGCCTCGGAACGAGTCTTTGGGCCCGGACACTCACCGTAGGTAATCAACCGCGTTGCGTGTCTGCTCGGCGACGGCGCGCAGGTGCCGGACGGCCTGCTCGGCGCTCCAGCCGTGGGCTTCCCGCAGACCGCCCGCCAGCATCCGCAGGTACGCCTCGGATGGCGGGTTGGGCGCGACGTCCCCGGCCGACCAGGGGGCGGTGAACGTCAGCACCGGGTGGCCGTCGAGTTCTCCCACGTGCAGCAGCGTTTCGTAGCGGCCCGGTCCGATCCGGTGGCGGCCGGTCTCCAACACCGGGGCCAGGTCGATGTCGGCGCCCGGCCGGCGGTACATCTCCTGGGCGGTGACGTCGGAGAACTGCTGGGCGGTGATCAGGTAGGCGCGGGCCGGGGCGGGACCGGGCAGGTCGGGGTCGTAGAAGGCGCGTCCGCCACCCCAGGTTTCCGACTCGGTGGCGAAGTAGATGCCGCCGGGCAGCTGGTAGCCGGTCGAGCGGCGCGGTGGTCGCGGGTCCCGGCAGCCGGGGCAGCTGCGCATCGCGCCGGGTGGCGTGCCGCCCCGCAGGTAGCAGGTGAACCGTGCGGCGTGCATGTTCGAGCCGTAACTGACGTACCAGACCAGATCGGCCGGATCCACCGGACATCCCCTCCTCCCGCCGGGCCACGGTAGGTCAGGGGGTGCGGCACCGCTTCCGCCGTCGCGGTGACCCTGGAGTGTCCACAGTGGATTTATGTGCGGTGCGTGCCGGTCCGGTCACGCTTCGTTCACGGCAGCACGGGCAGCGACTCGACGCCGTAGACGATGGAGGTCTTGCGGAAGTCGACCTCGGCCGGGTCGATCGCCGGCCGCATGTCCGGGAAGCGCCGGACGAGCGCCGGGAAGGCGGCGCGCAGTTCCATGCGGGCCAGTTCGGCGCCGATGCAGCGGTGGATGCCGTGGCCGAAGGCCAGGTGCGAGGTCGGTTCCCGGGTGGGGTCGAAGGTCTCGGCGCCCACCGCGAGCGCCTCGTCCCGGTTGGCCCCGCTCAGCGAGCACAGCACGACGTCGCCGGCCTTGATCGGCACCCCGCCGATCTCGACGTCCTCGCGCGCGGTGCGCGGGAACGCGACCTGCACGACGGTGAGGTAGCGCAGCAGTTCCTCGACGAAGCGGTTGACGTCCTCGGGTTCGCCGAGCACCTGCTCGGCCGACTTCGGGTCGTCCATGAGCAGCAACGCGCCGAGCGCCAGCATGCTGGCGGTGGTCTCCAGGCCGCCGGTGAGCAGGCCGTCGGCGAGCTCGGCGAGTTCCTGGTCGTCGATCTCGTCGCCGTGCTCGGTGATGAGCATGCCGAGCAACCCGTCGCCGGGCGCCTCGCGCTGCTTGGCGACCACGCCGCGCAGGTAGGTCAGCTGCTCGGAGATCGCGCCGAGCGAGGCGGTCGCGCCGCCGAGCAGGTCGAAGCGGGCGGTGCTGTGCTTCTGGAACTCCTCGCGGTCGGAGTAGGGCACGCCGAGCAGTTCGCAGATCGTCAGCGAGGGGATCGGCAGCGCGAAGGTCTCCCACAGGTCGACCGGGCCGTCCGCGGCGGCCATCGCGTCCAGCCGTTCGTCCACGATCGCCTGGATGCGCGGGGTCAGCCGGCTCAGCCGGCGCATGGTGAACTCGGGCGTCAGCAGGCGGCGCAACCGGGTGTGCTCGGGCGGGTCGGTGAAGCCCAGGCCGCCCGGGTCCATGTCCTCGGTGACCCCGACGCTGCCGACGAGGTTGCGGAAGTCGCTGCTGAAACCGTGCACGTTGCCCAGCACGGCGCGCGCCGCGTCGTAGCCGGTGACCAGCCAGACGTCCTTGGCCACCGGCAGGTCGAGCTTGGCGACCGGGGCTTCGGCGCGCTGCTTGCCGAGTTCGGGCACCGGGTCGAGCCGGTCCCGGAGCAGCGGGACGAGCGCCTGCGCGGGCAGGAAGGGGATCTTGGCGAGGTCGAAGCCCTTCTTCCGGGTGCGCGCCAGGTAGCGGCGTCCCAGCCAGGCGGTGATGCGCGAGCGGATCTTCGACATGGTCGGCGTAACTTTCCCCAGGTGGTTGCGGTCTGCGGTCCGAGCGTACCGGTACTGTCCATTGTGGTCGATCATGTTGCCGCACCCGCCGCCGGTGGCGGTGGCGCCGCCTCGTCCGCAACGGTCGGCACCGAAACGCTGTTGCAGTATGCAATACCGATCGGACGCCTGGTCGCCTGATCGGATGAATGCAACGCACCTGGAACAGGACGTGGCGAGCGGTCACCACGCCGCAGCGGAACGTGCCCGGGTTCAGGAAGCGCTGGTCACGTGCTCCTTCACCTGCTCCGGGGTCAGGTACGCATCGGTGCGCTCGAAGTCGCTGAGCGTGCCCGGTCGGTACGCCTGGAACCCGGTGCGCACGTAGTCGGCGCCGGTGACGGCGCCCAGGAACCAGTTCGCCGCGGTGCGGAACCGCGCGACGCCGGAGCGCATGGCGAACAGGTGGTAGCCGCGCGTCACCAGCTGCGCGGGCACCCCGGTGAGGTTCACGCCCAGCGGGCGCGCCACCGAGTCGCGACCGCCGAGATCGACGACCATGCCCAGGTCGCGGTGGGTGTAGGGGTGCAGCTGCTGCCCGCGCACCGCGGCGACGAGGTTGTCCGCGACGGTGCGGCCCTGCCGCTGGGCGTGCTGGGCGGTCGGCGGGCAGATCGCGTCGCCCCCCTTGACCAGGTCCGGCACCGCCGCGGCGTCGCCGACCGCGAAGACGCCGTCGAACCGGGGCACCTGCATCCGGGGCGTCACCGTCAGCCGCCCCTTGATGCTCTCGGCTCCCAGCGTGGCGGCCAGCGGGCTGGCGGCGACCCCGGCCGTCCAGATCACCGTGTGGCACGGGAACGAGCGGCCGTCGGTGAACTCGACGTGGTCGGGGCCGAGCCGGGCCACCGAGACGCCGAGGGAGATCTCCACGCCGCGCCGCTGCAACGTGCGCATCGCCACCTGGCCCAGCTTCTCGCCGAGTTCGGGCATCAGCTTCGGGGCGATGTCGATCAGGTGCCAGCGGATCAGCGAGGGGTTCAGCCGCGGGTACCGGTGCACCGCGTCCGCGGTCAGCCGGTGCAGGCAGGAGGCGGTCTCGGTGCCGGTGTAACCGCCGCCGACCACCACGAACCGCAGCCGCGCGGCCTGCTCGGCCTCGTCCTGGGTCGCCGCGGCCAGGTCGAGCTGGGAGATGACGTGATCGCGCAGGTAGGCGGCTTCGGCGAGGGTCTTGGCGCCCAGCGCGTGTTCGGCCAGGCCGGGGATGTCGAACTGCCTCGTCACGCTGCCCGCGGCGATGAGCAGGTAGTCGAAGGACTCGTTGATGACGTCGCGGCTGATCGTGCGCACCACGCACACCTTGGCCGCGCCGTCGATGCCGATCGCGCCCCCGGGGATCACGCGGGTGCGGCGCAGGCAGCGCCGCAGCGGTATCGCGATCGACTGCGGAGTGAGCGTGCCCGAGGCGACCTGCGGCAGCAGCGGCAGGTAGAGCTGGTAGTTGTGCGCGGCGACCATGGCGATGTCCGCTTCGTCGGGCGCCAGCCGGTGTTCCAGGCGGCGCGCGCACTCCAGTCCCGAGATGCCGCCGCCGACGATGAGGATCTTCGGGCGGTTCATGGGCCGTCCTCCTTCGCGCCGGGGTCGTGCCCACAGCGTGGGGCACCGGGCGCGGCTTGTCCCGACGATCTCGGCGGTTCGGGACCTTCGTCCGTTGACCGACCGGAGGCGACGGCTATCCAATTCGACGGGAAGCGCCGGGTCGCGCCTGTGTGCCCGATTGTCGGCATATGGACCCGGAATGTGGTGTCGAACTTTCTGCCCCTGCGGTCGCATAGGTGTTCAGCTGGAACAACACTTTTTCTTGACGAAATCTTTGCCAATGGCCGGGGATTGATTTCCCATTATTTTCAGATTGGCTCGCGCGGGTGGGGGTGAAATGCTCTGGAGTGGGCGGGGTGGCAGACTGGCGATGCCGCCCGAATGCGACTGGGCGGAATTGCGTGCCTGAATTCTCCGGTTCCCCGTGCCGAAGGACAGAATCGATGAACGAATTTCGGGTATCGGGTGTGGTGACCGCCCACCCCTCCCGGCGTCCGCAGCCCCGGGTCCGCGGCCACGAGCCGCGCACGCCCGCCCCGACCGCGCTGCACCACGTCTTCGAGGCGACGTGCGACGTCATGCCCACCGCCATCGCGGTCGAGTGCGGCGACCGGCGGCTGACCTACCGAGAACTCGACGAGCGGGCCAACGCGCTGGCGCACCACCTGCGCTCCCGCGGCGTCGGAGTCGGAGCGCGCGTCGGCATCATGCTGCGGCGCTCCGTCCGCGCCTACGTCGCGCTGCTGGCGGTGCTCAAGACCGGTGCGGCGTACGTGCCGATCGACCCCGCCGCGCCGCCGGACCGCATCGAGTTCATCGCCGCTGACGCCGAACTGGCGCTGCTGCTGGTCGACGCCCCGCAGGAGCTCGGCGAGCAGCCGTGCCCGGTCGTCGACGTCGAGCGCGCCGAGCGGGCCGCCGGAGGCGGGACCGCCGAACGCCCCCGGGCGACCGCGTCCGGGGACCCCGCCTGCTACGTGATCTACACCTCGGGTTCCACCGGGCGCCCCAAGGGCGTCGAGGTGGCCCAGTCGAGCATCTGCAACTTCGTCGAGGTCGCCACCCACGTCTACGGCGTGCGCTCCGACGACCGCGTCTACCAGGGCATGACGCTGGCGTTCGACTTCTCCATCGAGGAGATCTGGCCCGCCTGGGCGGTCGGCGCCACGGTCGTGGCCGGGCCCGACGGCGAGGCCCGCGTCGGACCGGGGCTGGCCGAGTTCCTGCGCAGCAGCGGCGTCACGGTCCTGTGCTGCGTGCCCACCGTCCTGGCGACCGTCGAGGACGACCTGCCCGCGCTGCGCACGCTCCTCGTCGGGGGCGAGGCGTGCCCGGCCGAACTGGTCGAGCGGTGGAGCCGTCCCGGCCGCCGCATGCTCAACACCTACGGCCCCACCGAGACGACCGTGACCGCCACCTGGGCGGAACTGCGCCCCGGCCGCCCGGTGACCATCGGCACCCCGATGCCCACCTACCGGGTCGAGATCCGCGACGACGCGGACCGCCTCGTCCCCGACGGCGAGGTCGGCGAGATCTGCGTGCGCGGCGTCGGCGTCGCGCGCCGCTACCTGAACCGCCCCGAGCTGACCGCGGAGAAGTTCCGCACCGACGCCGAAGGCCGCTACTACCGCACCGGCGACCTGGGGCGGGTCCTGCCGGGCGGGGAAATCGAGTACCTGGGCCGGGCCGACAGCGAGGTGAAGGTCCGCGGCCACCGGGTGGACCTGCAGGAGGTGGAGAGCCTGCTGCTGGAGCACGGTTCGGTCGGCGGGGCGGTGGTGCGCGCGCTGCCCGGCGGGACCGAGCTCGCCGCGTACGTGACCCGGTCCTCGCCCGAGCCGCGCGACGGGGCGTTCGTGGCGGAACTGCACGACGGGATGCGGCGCAGGCTGCCGCCCTACATGGTCCCGGCCTACGTCGAGGTGCTCGACGCGCTGCCCATGCTGCCCAGCGGCAAGGTCGACCGGTCGGCGCTGCCGGACCCGGTGGGCGGCAGGCTCGTCGCCGCCGGTGCCGCGCACGAGCCGCCCGCCACCCCGGTCGAACGCGCCGTCGCCGAGGTCTGGGCCCAGGTGTTGAACCTGGCCGTCGACGAGCTGTCGGTGCACGCGGACTTCTTCACCGACCTCGGCGGGCACTCGCTGCTGGCGACCACGCTCGTCTCCCGGCTGCGCGAGAGCGGCACCGCTCCCGCGCTGTCGGTGGCGGCGCTCTACGCCAACCCGACCGTGCGGCAGCTCACCGAGCACCTCACCGACACCGGCGACCCGGCCGAACCCGCCGCCGACCAGCCGCCGCCGTGCACCCACAGCACCGGTCGGGTCGCGGTGGCCGGTACCGCCCAGCTGGCGGTGGCGTACGTGCTGGCGCTGGTGTTCGCCCTGCCGCTGCTCGGGGTGCTCGCGCTGCGGGGCGGGCGGCTCGACGTGACCGCGATCTGGCAGGGCGCCGCGGCGGTGGCGGTCGGCTTCGTGCTGCTGCGACTGCTGCTGCCGGTGCTGGCCTGCCGCCTGCTGACGGCCCGGCTGCGCCCCGGCCACTACCCGCTGTGGGGCGCGACGTACCTGCGGGTCTGGTCGGCGCAGGCGCTGCTCGGCCTCGCGCCGCTGGGCACGCTGAGCGGATCGCCGCTGCTGGCGCCCTACCTGCGGCTGCTCGGCGCCCGCGTCGGTGCGCGCACCCACCTCGCCGCCGCGAGCGTCGGCATCCCGTCGCTGGTCGAGATCGGCGACGACGCCTCCGTCGGCTACGGCGCGCGGCTGGAGACCACCCACGTCGAGGGCGGCCGGTTGCACGTGGGCCCGGTCGCCGTCGGTGCCGGCGCGTTCGTCGGCGCCAACGCCGTGCTGATGCCCGGGGCCCGGCTCGGCGACGGCGCGCACCTCGACGAGCAGTCCCTGCTGGCCTCCGGGCAGGAGGCCGGCGCGGGCCGCCGCTGGTCGGGCTCGCCCGCGCGCCGCACCGACGAACCGCACCCGGTGCTGTCCCGGATCGGTGCGCGGAGCGCGGCGGGCTGGCCGGTCCGGCTGCTGCTCGGGTTCGCGGTCGCCTGGCTGGGGCTGGAACTGCTGCCGTTCCTCGTCGCGGTCCCGTCGCTGGTGCTGGTCGTGCTGGCCGGGTTCCGCTACGGCCTGCCCGGTGCGCTGGTCGCCGCGGTGGTCAGCGGGCCGCTGTTCGTGCTGACCAGTTGCCTGGTCGTGGCCGTGGGCAAGCGCCTCGTGCTGCACCGGGCCCCGGTCGGGGTGCACCCGGCGCGCACGGCGCTGGGGCTGCGCAAGCACGTCGCGGACCGGCTGCTGGCGTTCAGCCTCGCCGCGACCAACGCGCTGTACGCGACGCTGTACACCCCGCCGTGGCTGCGGGCGCTCGGCGCGCGGATCGGCAGCCGCGCGGAGGTCTCCACCGTCTCGCACCTCGACCCCGACCTGCTGGACCTCGGCGACGAGTGCTTCGTCGCCGACATGGCGAGCCTGGGACCGGCGACCTTCCACCGCGGCCACGTCGTGCTGGGCCGCACCCGGCTGGAGCACCGGTCGTTCGCCGGCAACGCCGCGCTGGCCCGCGCCGGTGCCGACCTGGCGGCGAACTCGCTGGTCGGCGTGCACAGCGTGACCCCGCCGGAGGGCACCACCGAGGGTGGTTCGTGGTTGGGATCGCCGCCGATGTTCCTGCCGCGCCGCGAGCAGAGCGCGAGCTTCGCCGACGAGCTCACCTTCCGCCCCGGCCGGGGCCGGGTGGCCGAGCGGCTGCTCATCGAGTTCTTCCGGATCGCGCTGCCCCCGGCGCTGCTGTCGCTGGCCCTGACCGGCGCGGTGCTGGCGCTGTGGCGGCTGGTGCTCGCCGGGGGCCTGGCCGTGGCCGCGCCGCTGGCCCCCGTGGTCGGCGCCGCCGCGGCACTGGCGGTGGTGCTGACCGTGGTGCTGCTGAAGTGGGTGGTCGTCGGCCGCTACCGGCCCCGCGTGGAACCGCTGTGGAGCCGGTTCGTGCGGCGCACCGAGTTCGTCACCGGCCTGTACGAGAGCGCGGCCGTCCCGGTGCTGCTCGGCGGGCTCGCGGGTACACCGCTGCTGCCGGTGATGCTGCGGTTGTTCGGCGCGCGCATCGGCCGGCGGGTGTGGCTGTCGACCACCTACCTCACCGAGTTCGACCTGGTGCGGCTCGGCGACGACGTGGCGGTCGGCCCGGCCACCTCGCTGCAGACGCACCTGTTCGAGGACCGGGTGATGAAGATGTCGACGGTCACCGTCCGCTCCGGCGCCTCGGTCGGCGGCCGGTCGGTGGTGCTCTACGACGGGGTGGTCGGCCGCGGCGCCGGGCTGGACGCGCTGTCGCTGGTCATGAAGGGCGAGCACCTGGAGCCCGGCACCAGGTGGCGGGGGATCCCGTGCCGGGCGGTCGGGTGAGCGCGGTGGCCGCACCGGTCGCGGTGGTCTACCGCGGGCCCGCCACGTCGCCGGGGTGCGCCGAGGCGGTCGCCGAGCTGCTCGCCGCCTCGGCGTGGCGGTTCCGCGTTCGCCTCGCCGGGGCGGACGAGCTGGCCGCCGGAGCGCTGCGCGACGCCGCGCTCTACGCCCAGCCCGGCGGCGGCGACCTCGCCCCGGCCTACCGCCGGATGCGGCGGCACCGCGCGCGGATCCGCGAGTTCGTCCGCTCCGGCGGCCGGTACCTCGGGTTCTGCCTCGGCGGCTACCTCGCCGGGGCGACCCCGGGGTTCGGGTTGCTGCCCGGGGACACCGACCAGTACATCGCCTCGGCAGGGGCGAGCGTGCCCGACGAGTCCGACACGGTGGTCCGGGTGCGCTGGCGGGACCGGCCGCGCCACGTGTACTTCCAGGACGGGCCGCACTTCTGGTTCGAGCCCGGGGCGGAGCCGACCGTGTTGGCCACCTACGACAACGGGACCGTCGCCGCCGCCGTGGTGCGCTTCGGCGCCGGAGCGGTCGGCGTCTGCGGGCCGCACCCGGAGGCCGACGAGTCCTGGTACGCCGAACACGGTCTGTCCAACCCGGACGGAATCCGCCCGGACCTGGGCCACGACCTGATCGACACGACGATGCGAGCATGACGTGACAAATCCCCGCATTCCTCGCCGGGTCTTCCTGGGCGCAGCCGTCGCCGGGCTCGCCACCGCGTGCGCGCCGCCGCCCGCGCCGCGCCCGGCGCCGCCCGCCGCCCGGCCGAACGCGCTGGTGCACCGCGGGAGCGGCGCGCCGCAGGGCACGGCCGAGGCGGTGGCGGAGCTGCTGTCCGCGCCACCGCTGAACTACCGGGTGGCCTTCACCGGCACCGGCGAGGACGTGCCGCTGGACGCCGAGTCGCTGTCCGGCGCGGTGCTGTACGCCTACCCGGGCGGCGGTGACGTCGGCCCGGCCTGGTGGCGGCTGCGCCGCAGCGCCGGGGCGATCCGCGACTTCGTCCGGGGCGGTGGCTGCTACCTGGGCTTCTGCCTCGGCGCCTACCTCGCGGGCAGCAGCCCGGGGCTCGGGCTGCTGCCCGGCGACACCGACCGCTACGCCGGATCGCCCGGCTCCGAGATCAGCCACACCGCGGGAGCGGTCGTCGACGTCGACTGGCGGCAGCGCGGCAGGCAGGTCTACTTCCAGGACGGCCCGTACTTCAGGCTGGAAGCCGCCGCCCCGGTCTCGGTGCTCGCGCACTACCGCAGCGGCCAACCCGCCGCGGTGGTCGGTTCCCACGGACGGGGCTCCTTCGGGCTGGTCGGCCCGCACCCGGAGGCCACGGACTCCTGGTACACCGACGACGAGCTGCCGGTCCCCGCACCCACCCGGGACCTGGCCGTGGACCTGGTGAACACCGCTCTCGCCGGTCGCGGGCAGGGCGCATGACCCCCGAAGAGATGAGCATGTTCTTCCCGACACCTCCCGTCCCCGCTCCCGAACTCACCCTGGAGCGGGTGTTCACGTCCTGGACGCCGGACCCGGCCGCGCTGGTGGTCGTGGTGGTGCTCGGCGCGGCCTACTGGTGGGGCGTGCGCGCGCTGCGCGCCGCCGGAGCGCACTGGCCCGCGGCGCGCGCGGCGGCGTTCGCGGGCGCGCTGGCCACGGTCCTGCTGGTCACCACGTCGTTCCTCGGCGTCTACTCGGACACCCTGTTCTGGGTGCGGGCGGTGCAGAACACCGTGCTGCTGATGGTCACCCCGCTGCTGCTGGCGCTCGGCGCGCCGCTGACGCTGCTGGTGCGCGCCGTCCCGCGCCGGATCGCCGACCGCGTCGAGGCGGCGAGCCGCTCGGATGCGGCCAAGCTGCTGACGTTCCCGGGCGTGGTGACCGCGCTGCTGGTCGGCGTGCCGTTCGCGCTGTACCTGACGCCGTTGTACGAGCTGACGCTGCGGTCGTCGGTGGTGGACGCGCTGATGCACGGGATGCTGGTGTTCGCCGGGTTCGTCTACTTCTGGACGCGGCTGCGGGTGGACCGGACGCCGCGCGACGACATGCACGTCGTGTCGTTCGGGATCTCGCTGGCCGAAGTCATCTTCGACGGCGCGCTGGGCCTGGTGCTGTGGCTGGGCCCGCTGCGGGCGCCGCACTACTACGAGGCGCTGGCCCGCACCTGGGGCCCGAGCGTGCGCACCGACTAGATCATCGCCGCCGGGGTGGTGTGGATCGGCGGGGACGTGGCCGGCCTGCCGTTCCTCGGTGCGCTCCTGCGGCAGTGGAAGCGCGACGACGAGCACGAGGCGGCCGAGGTCGACCGGCAGCTCGACGAGGACGCGCACGAGGACGGCACGGACGGCGGTCTGTGGTGGGAGCACGACCCGGTGCTGGCGGAACGCTTTCGGCGCCGCGGCTGAGCACCCGTCTTCGAACTCGTCGTGGGTGGCGGAACCTTCAGAGCCTGCCGTCGAACTCGATTTGCGTGGCGGTGCCGGTGGCGGAACCTCAGCGGCCCGCCCGTCACCCGACCACCGCCCCCCACGGAGGCGCTGACGCGCCACAGCCACACCGGCTCCGGGAGCCCCGACTCATGTATGCCCAATACACAGCGTCGGGGCTGTCCTCGCGAGACGACCGCTGAGAACCCGCGGCGGTGCGGGCTGCGAGACCGCTCACCGAAAGAGAAAGCGGCTGTCGCCGCTTGCCACACCCCTTCCGGGAGCAGGTTCAAAGACACGCACCTCAGGCGGTGTCGGCTGCGAGACCACTCGCGGAACGAGAAAGCGGCTGCCGCCGCTCGGGACGCACTCGCTAGCTGCTGTGCTGGTCCTTCTGCCGGTTCTGCTCGGTCGTCGGTGCGGACTGCTGCTCGCCGGAGGACAGCTGCTGCGGCGCGTCGCTCCCGCTCTGCTTGTCCCGCTGGGCGTGGTCGTCGTCGTCCTTCAGCCCGCGCGCCTCGGCGCGCAGGATGCGGGCGGACTGGCCCAGCGAACGTGCCATCTGCGGCAGCTTCGTCGCGCCGAAGAGCAGCACGAGCGCGACGATCACGATCAGCCAGTGGGTGGGGCTCAGACTTCCCATCGTGGGCTCTCCGTGTGGTCGAGGAGGCAGGCGATGCCATCCCGGGCGTCGGTGCGGTCTGCTGCCGATCGTAGCCCCTCCGGGGAGGGGGAGAACCGGACACCGGGGTTCCGATGTGTCCGGATCGACCTGGCCTGGACCCGGCACCACCCGCTACGTGTCCGCGCGAGCACCCACCGTAGTGCTGCGAGGTAGGCTGCGACGATCGCGAAGTGGGTGCGAGGGGGGAGATGACCGCGACGACGTCGGCGGACCGGGAGCTGCGCCGCCAGCGGTTCGGCTGGTACGCGTACGGCTGGGCCAGCCACACCTTCCAGACCACGGTGGTCACCGTGTTCATGAGCCGCTACCTGCCCGCGGTGGCCGAGAACGTGGTGGGGCGCGACGGCAGGCTCTCCGTGCTCGGCGTCCCGATCGCACCGGGGTCGCTGTTCACCTACACCGTCTCGCTGTGCAGCGCGGTGCTGGTGGTGCTGATGCCGCTGGTCGGCGCCGTCGCCGACCGCACCGGGCGCAAACGCGCCCTGCTGCTGGGCTTCGGCTACCTCGGGGCGTTCAGCTGCGCGGCGATGTTCTTCGTCGGACCGCGCGACTGGCAGCTCGGCGCCCTGCTGTTCGTGCTCGCCTACCTCAGCTACAGCAGCGCGTTCATCGTCTACAACTCGCTGCTGCCCGACCTCGCCGAGGCGGCGGTGCGCGACCGGGTCTCGGCGGTGGGCTGGGCGGCCGGGTACGTCGGCGGCGGGGTGCTGCTGGCGCTGAACTTCGCCGCGTCGTTCGCGATCGCCGACTCCGCGCTGCTGGCCAGGCTGTCGTTGTGCAGCGCCGGGGTGTGGTGGGCGCTGTTCGCCCTGGTGCCGCTGCGGCTGCTGCGGGACCGGTCGCCGGGCACGGCCGCCGACGGGCGCGTGCTCACCGCCGGGTTCCGGCAGCTCGGCGAGACGCTGCGCAGCCTGGCGAGGTATCCGCAGACGCTGCTGTTCCTGGCGGCGTTCCTGGTCTACAACGACGGGATCGTCACGGTCACCACGGTCTCGGCCGAGTACGGGCAGGCCGAGCTGCGACTGGGCGAGTCCACGCTGCTCGGTGCGCTGCTGTTCGTCCAGTTCGCCGCGTTCGGCGGGGCGCTGCTGCTCGGCGAGCTGGCCGAGCGCTGGGGCGCCAAGCGCGTCGTGGAGGCCAGTCTGGTGGTCTGGACCGGGGTGGTGGTCGCCGCGTTCTGGCTGACCGCGGGCAGCGTCCTGCAGTTCTACCTGCTCGCGCTGGTGATCGCGCTGGTGCTGGGCGGCAGCCAGGCGCTGTCGCGGTCGTTGTTCTCCCGCATGATCCCGACGGGCAGGGAGGCCGAGTACTTCGGGCTCTACGAGATCTCCAGTTCGGCGACCAGCACGTTCGGTCCGCTGTTGTTCGGCCTGGCCTACCAGAACACCGGCAGCTACCGGACGGCGTTGGTGTCGCTGGTGGTGTTCTTCGTGGTCGGTCTCGTCCTGCTCGCGCGGGTCGATGTCGACCGGGCGGTTCGCGCCGCATCGCGCCCGGCGTGACGATGATCCGTTTTTCCGCGTGGAACTCGCGCGTTCGCGAGTGGTGATTCCCATCGGGTGTGAAAACCCGGCCGAAGTGTCGTCTACCCTTTCCCCGGCGGCCGTCCTCCACGGCTCGCCGGAATTCCGGTTTCGCCGGAATTGGCGGTTGGTCGCGAAAATAGTCATGCGAACGGGAAAAACCGTGGAAAAGCGTTCTTCATCGGTCGGTGGGAGTCGGATCGCGCGCACCGCGCTCGCGATGGCCTCGGCTGTCGTGCTGTGCCTGGTCGGCGCGGGGTGGGCGACCTACCGCAACGCGTTGAACACCTCGAACGCGCTGGACGGCGGGGAGCACTCCACGGGCGGCGCGATGAACATCCTGCTGATCGGCCTGGACAGCCGCAAGGACCAGGACGGTCGGCAGCTGCCGCCGCAGATCCTGGACAAACTGCACGCCGGGGACGGCGAGGAGGGCGGGTACAACACCAACACGCTCATCCTCATCCACATCCCCGCGGGCGGCGGTCCGGCCACGGCGTTCTCGATCCCGCGCGACGACCTGGTGTCCATCCCGGGCGAACACCCCGCCAAGATCAAGAAGGCGTACGGGTACGCCAAGGCCAAGGCGGAGAACGCGCTGCGCGCCCAGGGCGTGACCGACCAGCACCAGCTGGAGATGCAGAGCCGCGACGCGGGCCGCCGGGCGACGCTGGACGTGGTCCGCGGCCTGACGGGAGTGCCCATCGACCACTTCGCGGAGGTCAACCTCGCCGGGTTCTACGACATCGCCCAGGCCCTGCACGGCGTCGACGTCTGCCTGAACCACCCGGTGCACGACGACTACTCGGGCGCGGACTTCCCGGCGGGCAGGCAGACGCTCGACGCCGCCCAGTCGCTGGCGTTCGTGCGGCAGCGCCACGGCCTGCCCAACGGCGACCTGGACCGCACCCACCGCCAGCAGGCGTTCCTGTCGTCGGTGGCGGCGAAGCTGCGCAGCGCGGGCACCTTCACCGACCCGTCGAAGCTCCAGGCGCTGTACGGGGCGGTGCAGCAGGACGTCGTGATCGACTCCGGCTGGGACGTGCTCGGGTTCGCCGGTGAGGCGCAGAACCTCTCCGGTGGCAACCTGCGGTTCCAGACGTTGCCGATCAAGGGCTACCGCACCGTGGACGGCGAGGACGTCAACAACATCGACCCGCAGCAGATCCGGACCATCGTCCGCACCGCCTTCGGCTACCCGGCCCCGCCGCCGGCACCGCCGACGCCCGCCGCCGGTGCCACCGTCGACGTGCTCAACGCCAGCTCGGCCACCGGCCTGGCCTCCCGGGTCGCCGGAACGCTGGAGGGCCACGGCTTCTCCCGCGGCCAGATCGCCAACACCGCCTCGCGCAGCCGTTCGGCCGTCCAGTACCACCCGGGCGAGCAGAGCGCGGCCGAGCAGGTCGCCCAGCTGCTCGGCGGTCTGCCGACCAGCGCGGACAGCTCCGTTCCGGCGGGCCACGTCCGCGTGGTCCTCGGCTCGACCTTCAAGACGTCCGACCTGCCCGCGAGCACGACGCCGCAGTCGGCCGGTGCTGCGGGGCCGAGCGCACCCGCCGCCGCGCCCCCTGCCGCACCGCCCATCGCGCCGCCCGCTCCGGGCGACGGGGACGTGCCCTGCGTCGACTGAGGCGCCCCGCGGACCGCCGGATCCCCTGGCACGACTGCTGATCGCGCCGCGCCCTGCTGCAACCTGGCCGTGGCGGTGGTGTCCTGGGCGAGGTGCGTTCGTTCGGGGGAGGCGGGATGTGGCGGATCCTGCGTCGGGGCGTCCTCGTGCTCGTCGTGGTGGTCGTGATCGTGCTGGTCGTCGTCGGGGTGTTCGTCCACCGCAAGCTGGACGAGGTGTCCTCGGCCATGGCGACCTCGCGGGCGTTGGACGGTGCGCCGCGGTCCACCGGCGGCGGCACGAACGTCCTGCTGATGGGGTTGGACACGCGCAAGGACCGCAACGGTCGGCAGCTGCCGCCGCAGATCCTGGACAAGCTGCACGCCGGGGACGGCGACGAGGGCGGGTACAACACCAACACGCTGATCCTGGTGCACGTCCCCGCCGACGGCGGACCGGTGCGCGGGTTCTCCATCCCGCGCGACGACGCGGTGCCGGTGCCCGGCCAGGGCGTGCGCAAGATCAAGGAGGCGTACGGGCTGGCCAAGGCCGACGCCGAGACGGAGCTGGCGCGGCAGGGCGTCACCGACCGCGCCGTGCTGGAGTCGCACGGCCGGGAGGCGGGCCGCCGGGCGACGCTGGAGGTCGTCCGCTCGCTGACCGGGGTTCCCGTCGACCACTTCGCCGAGGTCAGCCTGGCCGGGTTCTACGACATCGCCGAGACGCTGGGCGGGGTCCGGGTGTGCCTGAACCACCCGGTGCACGACGAGGAGTATTCGGGTGCGGTGTTCCCGGCGGGGCCGCAGACCCTCGACGGCGCCCAGTCGCTGGCGTTCGTGCGGCAGCGCCACGGCCTGCCCAACGGCGACCTGGACCGGACCCGGCGCCAGCAGGCGTTCCTGGCCTCCGCCGCGCGCGAGATCCGCGACCCGCGGACGTTGCTCGACCTCACCAGGGTGCGCAACCTCGCCGACGCGGCCGAGCGGGACGTGGTGCTCGACGCCGGTTGGGACGGGCTCGCCCTGGGCGACCAGCTGCGCCGGATGACCGCCGAGGGCACCCGGTTCGACACGTTGCCGATCGAGGGCTACGCCACGCTCGACGGCCAGGACGTCAACGTCGTCGACCCGCAGCGCATCCGCGCCCTGGTGCGCACGGCGTTCGCCGGCGGGGCGACCCCGGGCGGTGCCGTCCCGGTGCACCCGCAGAGCGCGGCACCGGGCCCGCCCGCCGAGGACTGCGTCGACTGAAACCCGGCCGGGTGAATTCCGGGCTGTTTCGCATCATCATGTGAAACCCGGAGCCTTCCCGCGCTTGCGCGCCGGTGGCAATCTCGGTCGGGTCTTTCGACCGACGTGGACGTGGAGGAGGCGGTGGATGATCCGGGTGGGAGAGGCGGCCCGGCGGTACCCGGAGATGCTCGGCCTGTCCGAACTGGTCCGATCAGGATGGCGGTTCCACGGGTTCCAGGACTCCCGGGGCGAACCGGAGGGCATCATCGGCACCTATCACTGGATCGGGTACACCGACGTGCTCTGGATCGCCGATCGCGACGTGGCGCTCGCGATCCGGTTGCTCGCCGCCGCGACCGGAACCACCGAGGACGTGGTGTGGGAGCACCGCGGTCCGCTGGCCGAGGTCCTCGTCGCGCTGCGCGCGCTGCCGTCGCCGGGGGACAGCGGCGCGCCGTCGCGGGTCATCCGGCGCGGCATCGAACCGCCGCCGGGCGGTTTCGTCGCGGAATCGTGACGGCCGGTTCACCCGAACCCGGTGGGACCGCTGCATTCTGATCCTGCCACCGTGGTCGCGGACTCCCGCACGACAAACAGCGCCACACCGGCGTGCGAGGCATTGATGACGGACAGGAATTCGGGACCGACGCTGATCTCCTCGGTGCAGCGCGCGTTCCGCATCCTCGACGAGGTCAGCCGCCACCCCGGCGGGATCCTCGCCAAGGCGATCGCGCACCGCACCGGCGTTCCGCTGCCGACGACGTACCACCTGCTGCGCACCCTCGTCCACGAGGGCTACCTGGTCCGCGAGGACGACGGGGCGTTCGTGCTCGGTGCGCGCGTCGCCGGACTCGGCGCGGCCGGGCGGCGGCACGCCGCGCGGGCCGGGGCGCGGCAGGTCATGGCGGCGTTGCGGGACCGGTACCGGGTCGCCACCTACCTGTCCCGGTACCGGGACGGCGAGATCGAACTCGTCGAGGTCGTCGACAGCACCCGGTCGCCCCGGGTGGACATGTGGGTGGACTTCCGCGACGCCGGGCACGCCACGGCCCTGGGCAAGTGCTTGCTCGGCGAGCTGGACGCGCGGACCCGGGCCGACCACTTCACCCGGCACCCGCCCGCCGACCTCACCCCGCGCACCACGACCTGCCTGCGCGACCTGGTCCACCGGGAGCAGGGACGGGTGGCGGTGGACTACGAGGAGTACCGGACGGGCGTGTGCTGCCTGGCGGTGCCGGTGCGGTGCGGGCGGCACCCGACCGCGTTGGGGCTGTCCGTCCCGCCCGGCAGGCTGGGCGAAATGCGCGACGTCACCGCGGTCCTGGCGGCCGCGGCCGAGCGGATCGCGGTGGGGCTGTCCGCGGCGGATCCGCATCTGTCCTCAGTGGACGACTGATTCGGTTCCGCGGCCGCGGTCCGGCGCATTGGACTCTTGACGAACCCATTCCTCGCGGTACAGAGTGGCGTGCCAACTGACCCGGTGATCAGTCGGGCCCCGGCGCGAGGAGGATGATCGGGTTGCGCGGACACGTCGTTCCCGCGGTCGTGCTGGGGGTTCCGCTCGTCGCGATGCTGGCGACGCAGTGGCTCCCGTTCGTCAACGGTCCGCACGTGTGGTTCGGGCTGCCGTCGATGTTCGTCTGGACCGCCGTGTGGAGCACGCTCGTGACCCCGGCGCTGGCCCTGGTGGAACGCCGCCGGGAGCGGCGATGACCACCGCCCTGGTCATCGCGGTCGCCGGGGTGCTGTTCACCGGACTGCTCGGGTTCCTCGGCAGCCGGGGCCGGGTCCGCGACCTGGAGAACTGGTCGGTCGGCGGGCGGAACCTGGGTGCCGCGGCGATGTGGTTCCTGCAGGCCGGGGAGACGTTCACGACCTTCACCTTCCTGGGCACCACCGGGTTGACGTTCGTGGCGGTGGGAGCGGCCAGCTACGCCATCCCCTACATCTGCATCGCGGTGATCGGCGGCTACTTCCTCGGCCCCCGGGTGTGGGAGCTGGGCCGCAGCCGCGGTTACCTCACCCAGGCCGACTTCCTGTCCGACCGCTTCGGCAGCAGACCGCTTGGCGTGGTGGCCGCGCTCGTCGCGATCCTCTCGCTGCTGCCGTACCTCCAGCTCCAGATGACCGGACTCGGCCTGATCGTGCAGCTGCTCACCGGGAGCTCGGCGGGGCGGATCGGCAGCATGGTGCTGGCGTTCGTGGTGACCGTGCTGTTCGTGCTGCGGTCCGGAGTGCGCGGCGTGGTCACGGCGGCCTACTTCAAGGACGTGATCATGGTCGTGGTGCTGGCGGTGATCATGGTCGCGGTCCCGCTGCACTTCCACCTGTCCTACGCCGACGCCACGCACGCCATCGCGGCCCGGAACCCGGCGACGCTCGCGGTGCCGTTCGGCGAGCACACGCACGCCTGGTACTTCTCCAGCATGCTGATCAGCAGCATCGGCGTGCTGTTCCTGACCTTCCCGCACCAGTGGCCGGGACTGCTGGCCGCCCGCGACGCCCGGGCGCTGGCGCAACTACGTCTTCATGCCGGTCTACAACCTGCTCGCGGCGATCCCCATGGTCATCGCGCTGATCGGCGTCGTCGTCCTGGACCGGACCTCCGACGGCGACTCGGTGCTGCTCACCCTCGCGGCGCGGGCGCTGCCGGAATGGCTGGTCGGGTTCGTGCTCGTCGCGGCCGCCGCCACCGCCATGGTCCCGGCCGCGGTGCTGACGCTGGCCATGTCGACCCTGGTGGCCAACAACGTGGTCCGCGCCCGCGGCGAGCGCACCCGGCTGCGCGTCAACCACGCCACGGCGGTGGTCGTCACCGCCCTGTCGCTGCTGTTCGGCATCCTGCGCCCGGACCTGCTGGCCAACCTGCTGCTGCTGACCTTCAGCGGGCTGACCCAGCTCGCCCCGGCGATCGGCCTCGCGCTGCCCGCCCGCCGCTTCGTCGGCGCACCCGCGATCACCACCGGCCTCGTCCTGGGCATCGCCACGGTCGTGGCCACCACGGCGGCCGACGTCACGATCGACCACGTGGACAACGGAGTCCTCGGCCTGGCCGTCAACCTCGTCGCGGTCGCGGCGGTCGAGGCGACCACCCGCCTGCTCCGCCGCGACCCGGCGCGGCAGCCCGCCGCCGACGCCGCGCCCACCGGAACCGCCCGCTAGGGCGCGAGAACCCGAACGGACCGTTCGCTCGTCGGGGGGCGAACGGTCCGTTCCTCCCCCGGAGGTCAGCGTTCGAAGCGGCCCTGCCTGATCGCGTCGAGGAACGCCTGCCACTGCGGGGCGGTGGTGGTGAAGTACCCGGCGGCGCGGCGCTTGGTGTCCCGCACGGCGGCGCCACCTCCGGGGATTGACCCGACTTCGACGCAGGCGGTCTCCTGCTGCGATCGGCGGGACTTGCGCCAGCGGGTCGGTTCGACTAACGACATCAGTCGCTCTCACTTTCCATCGTTTCCAGGCGTTGCGCGATGACCTTCCGGGACTCCTCGGGCGTCATCGCGACATCGAGAAGGCTATCCACCGCGCCGCTGTAGTCCGCCACGTCTTTGACGTTGCGGAGGAAGGCGGAAGTGCGGAAATGCTCCAGATGCACGATCGGTGCCTGGTCGTCGAACTCGAACAGGATGAACGGTCCCGCGTGCGCCGGGTGCCAGACCGTCGAGCCAGCCTTGATCACCTGGATGGAGACGTTGTCGTGATCGGCCATCTTGACCAGGTGCCTGAGCTGGTCGATCATCACGCCCGTACCACCGATGCGTTCCCACAGCGCAGCTTCCGCTATCAGCGAGACCAACTTCGGCCCGTCCTCGCGATCGAGTACTTCCCTGCGACTCAGGCGAAACGCCAGGCGCGTCTCCAGCCGCTCCGGTGGAACGGTGGCCATCACCGCACGCGCGTAGTCGCGCGTCTGCAACAACCCCGAGAACACCAGGTTGCCGACTTCGGTGATGCGCTTGGCGGTTCGCTCGAACTCGATCAGCGTGGCCAGCTCTTCCCGGATGCCGGGTACTCCGGACGAAAGCCAGTTGGGATCCCGCACGGTGCGGGCGATCTCGATGATGCGGTCACGTTCGGCGCCGGTCACACCGAGCGCGGTCAGCAGGCTGGCGGTGTCCTCAGGAGACGGAGGCTTGGTACCTGACTCGTAGCGCCAGACCGTTGTGTGCCCGACGCCGAGCCTGCGTCCCAGTTCGCGAACACCAAGTCCGGCATCTTCCCGCAGTTGACGCAGTTCAGCGCCCAGCGCGCGGGCTCTCGGGTTGGTCTTCGCGGTTCGGACCATGAACCGATCCTAACGATCAGCGTCTCGATCAAGAACCCTCGGCCAGGTGATTGCCGCAGCTCATCGAGGTCTTCAAACTGGTTCCAAGAACCAGTCGATGGTTCTCGGAACCGTATGAAAGGCGGAGGTGGACATGCCTCACCCATTCCATTGGGTCCCTGCGGAAGGTGCGCGGCACGCGACGTGCGATGTGCGGCCGTGCGGATGTCGGTTCCCGGTGGGGACTCGGGTCACGACGTTGTGCGGGGCTCAGGTCGTCGCCGATGACGGGGACCTCGCGTGGTTGTGGGGCACCTGTCCGGCGTGCAACGCGGTCGCTCGGCGGTTGGCGGGAGTGGATCGCGCGTGAGTTCCGACAACAGGGTGCTCGCGGTGCTCCTGCGGCGGGCCCAGTGGCTGTTGGGAGATCTCGCGTTCCAGGTCGGCAGATCGGGGATCGACGGTGTCGAGACCGAGGACGTGGCCGCCGTGCTCGACGAAATCTCCTCGCTGTTGCGGGAAAAGCGTTCCCTGGCGCACGCGGCAGAAGACCGGAGGTAGCGCTGTGCAGGCATTCGTGGTGGGGCTGGCGTGCTTGGTGTCGATGCTGTTCGGTGCTGGGCTGGCGCTGCTGCTCGGACGTCGGTTCCCGCGCCACGCGGGCGCGGGGGAGGGTGCGACGACCGTGTGGCAACTGCGCCGCCAGGTCGAGGCCGAGCAGGCCCGGCGCACTGGCGGAGGACGGCACCATCTCCGCGAGCCGCCGGACGATGCGTCCACTGAGGACTTCGGGGTCGCGGCGTTGGTCCCGCCGCCCCTGGACGTGCAACAGCGGGTTCTGCAGGGGTTGCGACGTCTCTAGTCGCGGCCCGGTGCCGCTGCCCCCGGCACCGGGCCTGGAGGTGGGAGCGCCCCGCGCCGGCGAACGCGCTCCCGCCGCTGGCGGCCGACCGGTGCGTGCCCCTTCCCGCGCGCCGGTCGGCCGCGTCACGTCGCGCGGAAAACGGTTTGCCCGCCGGTTCGGGGCGGGTGTAGCGTTTGCGCGGTTCTGCAGTCGGCGAGGGGATGGGCAGTTGAGGCTCTGAGGTCGTGAGACGCCGTGCTTCCCGTTCGGGTGCACGTGTGCGACCTCGGGCTGCCGCGATGTCCTCGCCCGCCCGCCCCGCTGCCGACGGGGTGCCGGTGTCTCCGCGTGGTGCACATCCATCCGTCACTTCTTGCGGGAGAACACCATTTCCACGAATCCTTCGATCAACTGCGTCGGGCTGTCGTTCGCCTGGCCGGACGGGACGTCGGTGCTGGCGGGCCTGGACTGGGCCGTCGGGCCGGGGCGGACCGGGCTGATCGGTGTCAACGGGTGCGGCAAGTCCACGCTGCTCAAGCTGGTCGCGGGCGAGCTCGCGCCCGGAGGCGGCTCGGTGCACGTCAGCGGCGAGGTCGGCTACCTGCCGCAGGACCTGGTGCTGGACACCCGGGCCCGGGTCGACGACGTCCTGGGCATCGGTGGCGTCCGGGCCGCGCTGCACGCCATCGAGGCCGGTGACGGCAGTCCCGAGCACTTCGAGGTCGTCGGCGACGACTGGGACGTCGAGGAGCGCGCGGTCGGGCTGCTCGACCAGCTCGGGCTCGGGCGGCTCGGGCTGGACCGGACCGTCGGCGAGGTCTCCGGCGGCGAGTCCGTGCTGCTCCGGTTGGCCGCGCTGCTGCTGGCCCGACCCGGCGTGCTGCTGTTGGACGAACCGACCAACAACCTGGACCGGGACGCCCGGAAACGGTTGCACGAAGCCGTTTCCGCCTACCCGGGTGCGCTGGTGGTCGTCAGCCACGACCGCGAACTGCTCGCGCGCGTCGACCGGATCGCCGACCTCCGCGACGGGGAGATCCGCACCTACGGCGGCAACCTCGACGACTACGAAGCGGCGGTGGCCGCCGAGCAGGAAGCCGCCGAGCGGATGGTGCGGGCCGCCGAGGCCGACGTGCGGCGGCAGCAGCGGGAACTGATCGAGGCGCGGACCAAGCTGGCCCGCCGCGAGCGCCACGGCCGGAAGGCAGCCGCCGAGAAGCGCGAGCCGAAGATCGTCATGAACGGGCGCAAACGCGCCGCCCAGGAGTCCGCCGGCAAGCACCGCATCATGCACGAACAACGGCTCGAAGAGGCCAAGGAGAAGCTGGCGGAGGCCGCAGGCAACGTCCGCGAGGACGACGAGATCCG
The DNA here is from genome assembly GCF_025643595.1 of Saccharopolyspora rosea. Taxonomy (GTDB): domain Bacteria; phylum Actinomycetota; class Actinomycetes; order Mycobacteriales; family Pseudonocardiaceae; genus Saccharopolyspora; species Saccharopolyspora rosea. The sequence continues at coordinate 4,506,127 of NZ_CP102826.1, read as the reverse complement.
CGTGGACCTGCCGCGCACCGAAGTACCCGCCCGCAAGCGGGTTCTGACGCTCACCGACGTCGAACTCCGCTTCGGGGCGCGGGTCGGCGACCTCCAGGTGCACGGTCCCGAGCGCCTCGCGCTCACCGGTCGCAACGGGGCGGGGAAGACGACCCTGCTGCGCACCCTGGTGGGTCGGATCCCGCCCGAGAGCGGACGGGTCGAGGTGCACGTGCCCGTGCGGTACCTGCCGCAGCGGCTCGACGTCCTCGACGATTCACTGTCCATCGTGGACAACGTGGCGAGGTTGGCGCCGCAGGCGGACAACAACCACATCCGGGCGCAGCTGGCGCGGTTCCTGTTCGCCGGAGCGCGGGCCGACCAGGTGGTGCGGACGCTGTCCGGCGGCGAACGGTTCCGGGCGACGCTCGCGGCGCTGCTGCTCGCCGAGCCCGCGCCGCAACTGCTCGTGCTCGACGAACCCACGAACAACCTCGACATGGCCAGCGTGCGGCAGCTGACCGCCGCGCTGGAGTCCTACCGGGGAGCGCTGCTCGTCGTCAGCCACGACCTGCCGTTCCTGCAAGACCTAGGCATCACCCGCTGGCTGCAACTGGACGGCGAGCTGGAACCGGTGGACCCGGACGAGTTGTGAGTGTCTTCGAACTCGTCGTGCTGGGCGTACATCAGGAGGGGTTTCCGCAGTCGAGACGGTCGCGGAGGTTCTGCCACCGGCACCGCCACCCAAAACCCAGGGCTGGATCAGTGCAACGTGCGTGCGAGCGCCAGGGCGGTCGTGTGCACGGCGGGGGCGATCCGGTTGACGTTGAGCTTGCCGCTCCAGCCGGACACCGAGATCGCCGCGTGCGCCAGCCCGGTGTCGTCGAGCACCGGGCTGGCCGCGCACACCGTGCCCGGCCCCGACTCCTCGTGGTCGTGGGCGACGCCGGTCTCGCGGATCCTGCCCAGCTGGCGGCGCAGGATCGCCGGTGACGTCACGGTGCGCGGGCCCATCGGCCGCAGGCCGCGGGCCAGCACGGCCTCCAGGGACTCCGGTGGGGCGAAGGCCAGCAGCGCCTTGCCGACACCGGTGGCGTGCGCGGGCAGCCGCCCGCCGATCCGCGACGGCATCTTCGGCGAGTTCTCGCTGCGCACGATCTGCACGTAGACCACGTCGGTGCCGTCCAGCACCGCCAGGTGCACCGTCTGCCCGGTGGCCGCGCGCAGGTCGGCCATGTGCGGGAGCGCGACGTCGCGCAGGTGGCGTTGCCTCGGCACGTTCTCGCCGAGCTCGAACAGCCGCAGTCCCAGGCGCAGCGCGGTCCCGTCGCGCTCCAGGAAGCGGTGTTCGAGCAGTTCTCCGGTCAGGCGGTGCACGGTCGACTTGGGCAGGCCGGTGCGCCGGGCGAGTTCGGAGACGCCGAGCGTCCGGTCGGACGCGCTGAAGGCGCCGAGCACGGCGGCGACGCGGGAGACCATCGAGACGTTCGACTCAGCGGGACGCACGTGTTGATTGTCGCCGGACCGCGGGGGAGTGTGCAAACAGCCCGACAACGCACCCGACGACAGGGATGGCCCCGTGAGCGAAGCCCAGGGCGTCTGCGAACAGGCGGCACGACGCCTGTTGCACGCCTACGAGACCGGTGAACCGGTCGCACCGCTGACCGAGGAGTACGCCGGACTGACCATTGTGGACGCTTACGCGATCCAGCAGCGCCAGGTCGAGACCTGGCGCGCTCAGGGGCGTGAGATCAGGGGCCACAAGGTCGGCCTCACCTCGGCACCGATGCGCCGGCAGATGAAGGTGGACCAGCCGGACTTCGGCCACCTGCTCGACGGCATGTTCCACCTGGAATCGACGCCGATCGCCGCGGACGAGTTCATCAGCCCGCGCGTCGAACCGGAAATCGCCTTCGTGCTGGGAAAACCGCTGCGCGGACCCGGCGTCACGGTCGCCGAGGCGGTGTCCGCGGTGGACTTCGTGCTGCCCGCCGTGGAGATCATCGACTCGCGCATCAGGGACTGGCGCATCAGCCTGCCCGACACCATCGCCGACAACGCCTCCTCCGGCGGCGTCGTGCTCGGCAGCCGACCGACACCGCTGTCCGCAGTGGACCTCCGGCTGGGTGGCTGCGTGCTGCACCGCAACGGGCGGATCGCGGCGACCGGGGCGGGCGGAGCCGCGCTGGGCTCGCCGCTGAACGCGCTGGTGTGGTTGGCCAACACGGTCGGTGAACTGGGCGTGGAACTGCACGAGGGGCACGTGGTGCTGCCGGGTTCGATCACCGCCGCCATCCCGGTGTCCGCCGGGGACGCGGTGACCGCGACGTTCGCCGGGCTCGGCAGCGTGACCGCCACATTCGCGGAGGTGAGGGCATGACGACGGCCGCCATCGTCGGTCCCGGCAACATCGGGACCGACCTGCTCGTGAAACTGCAACGCAGCGAGGACGTCGACGTCCGCTACATGGTCGGCGTCGACCCGGACTCCGACGGCCTGGCGAAGGCCCGCGAACTCGGCGTGCAGGCCAGCGCGGACGGCGTCGACTGGCTGCTGGACCGCCCGGAACCGCCGGACCTCGTCTTCGAGTCCACCTCGGCGAAGGCGCACCTGGCCAACGCCCCGCGCTACGCCGAGGCCGGGATCACCGCGATCGACCTGACCCCGGCGGCCACGGGGCCGTTCGTGTGCCCGCCGGTGAACCTCGACGAGCACCACGACGCGCCGAACGTCAACATGATCACCTGCGGCGGGCAGGCCACGATCCCGATCGTGCACGCGGTCTCGCGGGTGGTGCCGGTGGACTACGCCGAGATCGTGGCCTCCATCTCGTCCCGCTCGGCGGGACCCGGCACCCGCGCCAACATCGACGAGTTCACCGAGACCACCGCGCACGCCATCGAGACCGTCGGTGGTGCCGGGCGGGGCAAGGCGATCATCATCCTCAACCCGGTCGACCCGCCGATGATCATGCGCGACACGATCTTCTGCTCGCTGCCCCCGGACGTCGACCGCGACGCCGTCAGCGAGTCGGTGCACCGCATGGTCGACGACGTCCGCCGGTACGTGCCCGGCTACGCGCTGCGCGCCGAGCCGCAGTTCGACGACCCGTCCCCGGACTGGGGCGGCAAGGGCCGCGTGGCGGTCTTCCTGGAAGTCCGCGGCAACGGCGACCACCTGCCGGAATGGGCGGGGAACCTGGACATCATGACCGCGGCCGCGGTGCGCGCCGGTGAGCTCATCGCCCGCAAGCGAGGAGGTGCCCGATGACCGAACGACCCGCGGTGCGGATCACCGACACGACCCTGCGCGACGGCAGCCACGCCATGGCGCACCAGTTCACCGAGGAGCACGCGCGCGCCGTGACCCGCGCGTTGGACGCCGCCGGGGTGCGGGTCGTCGAGGTGACCCACGGCGACGGGCTGGGCGGCTCGTCGTTCAACTACGGCTTCAGCCACACCGACGAGATCGAGCTGGTGCGCGCCGCCGCCGACGAGGCGACCCAGGCGCGGATCGCCGTGCTGCTGCTGCCCGGCGTCGGCACCGTCGCGCACCTGCGGCAGGCGCACGACGCGGGCGCCGGGGTGGTGCGGATCGCCACCCACTGCACCGAGGCCGACATCGCCGCGCAGCACTTCGGCGCCGCCCGCGAACTCGGCATGGAGACCGTCGGGTTCCTCATGCTCGCGCACCGCATCGGACCGGAGGCGCTGGCGGCGCAGGCGCGGATCATGGCCGACTCCGGCTGCCAGTGCGTCTACGTGGTCGACTCGGCCGGAGCGCTGCTGCCCGATGACGTCCGCGACCGGGTGTCGGCGCTGGTGGCCGAGCTGGGCGACGACGCGCAGGTCGGCTTCCACGGGCACCAGAACTTCTCGCTGGGCGTGGCCAGTTCGCTGGTCGCCTACGAGGCGGGAGCCCGCCAGATCGACGGGACGCTGTGCGCGCTGGGCGCGGGCGCGGGCAACTCGCCGACCGAGATCCTGGCCGCGGTGTTCGACCGCATGGGCGTGCCCACCGGGCTGGACGTGCACGGCGTCATCAACGCCGCCGAGGACGTGCTGCGCCCGATCATGCGGCGGCGGCCGGTCGCCGACCGGTCCTCCATCGTGCAGGGCCGCTACGGCGTGTACGGGTCGTTCCTGCTGCACGCCGAACGCGCCGCCGACCGCTACGGCGTCGCCGCCCACGAGGTGCTGCGCCGGGTCGGCGAACGCGGCTACGTCGGTGGTCAGGAGGACATGATCATCGACGTCGCCCTGGAACTCGCCCGCGAACAGCAGGAGACCCCCGCATGACCGACTGGACCACCGACCGCGCCGCGGACGCCCTGCTCGACGCCGAAGCGCGCCGGGCCGACCGGGGTCCGCTCACCGACGAGTGGCCGGACCTCGACCTGCGCACCGCCTACGAGGTCCAGGACCGCCTGGTGTCCCGGCGGGTCGGCGCGGGGGAGGAGGTCGTCGGCGTCAAGCTCGGGCTGACCTCCCGCGCCGAGCAGCAGCGGATGGGCGTCGACGCGCCGCTGACCGCGTGGTTGACCGACGCCATGGTGCTGCCCGCGGGCGAGCCGGTGCCGCTGGACGAGCTGATCCACCCGCGGGTGGAACCGGAGATCGTGTTCGTCCTCGGCCGCCGGCTGCGGGGCCCCGGCGTCACGGCGGCGACCGCGCTGGCCGCCGTCGAGTCGGTGCACTGCGGTGCGGAGGTGATCGACAGCCGGTACACCGATTTCCGGTTCGCGCTGCCCGACGTCGTCGCGGACAACGCCTCGGCGGCGCGCGTGGTGCTCGGCTCCACGGGTGTGCCGCCGGCGGGCCTGGACCTGGCGTTGGAGGCGTGCCTGCTCCAGGTGGACGGCGAGGTGGTCGACTCGGCGACCGGTGCGGCCGTGCAGGGCAACCCGGCCGAAGCCCTGGCGCTGGCGGCGAACGCGCTGGCCGAGCGCGATCTCGCGCTGGAACCCGGCTGGCTGGTCTTCACCGGCGGCATGACCGATGCCGTCCCGGTCACGTCGGGCAAGCAGATCACGGCGGAGTTCACCCGCCTCGGCTCGGTCACCGTCACCGGCTCCTGACCGCAACGCCGGTTTCGCGCGAAACCAGCCCGCCGGTTTCGCGCGAGACCGGCACTGGCCAGGGGTCACGGGCGGCGTCCGGTGATCCACAGCACCGTCCCGGAGCGTCTGGTGTGGACGGTGTTCATGCCGTGGGAGTGCAGGATTTCGGCGGTCTCGTCGGGGTCGAAGAACGACAGCCCGCCGCGCACGCCGAGCAGCTTGGTGGCGTGCTCCATCAGGCCGCCGCGCGGGGTGGGGACCATGGCCGCCAGGAATCCGCCGGGCGCCAGGGCGCGGACCAGGGCGCCCAGCACGGCCGTCGGGTCGGGGATGAGCTGCAGGGCCGCGATGCTGGTGATGACGTCGAAAGTGCCGTCGCGGAACGGGAGTTCGCGCGCGTCGGCGCGGACGAACGCGACGTTGTCGGCGGCTTCGGCGCGCACCGCGCGGGCGAGCATGGGGCGGGACACGTCCAGGCCCACGGCCAGGCCCGCGGCACCGACGGCGCGGCCGAGCCCGGCGGTCACGTTTCCCGGTCCGCAGCCGACGTCCAGCACCGTGGCGCCCGACGGCGGACGGCGGGCCGGACCGGGGAGCTGCTGGACCGCCGGGAGCAGGCGGCGGACCAGCGCCTGCGCGTGGTCGTAGGCGGCCGAGCCGCGGCCGGACTCCCACAGCGACTGCACCGGCCCGGCGGGCTCGTCGCCCGCGCCGCCGAGCAGGTCCAGGTAGCCGTCGCCGACCTGCGGGTCGGTGGGCGGTTCGGACAACAGGGGGAGTACCCGGCGAATCGCGTCAGGAACGGCTTTTCCGGCCATGTCAGGCATTTCCTCTCCTCCTCGGCGTGCTGCTCCCACCGTATGCCCCTCCTCGACGCGGCTCCATGATCACTCGTTGGTGTTAAATCAGGGCGTCGCGCTGGAGTCGGGCGGCGGGCCACCTTCAGAGTGAGTCGGCACCGCACCCGACCCCGATTCTTGAGGAAAGTTCATGTTCCACGCGTTGAGTGAGATCCTCGCCCACAAGATCAACCTCCCCGCCGAACGCATCGAACCGGAGGCCACCCAGGAGGACATCGACCTGGACTCGCTCGCGATCGTCGAGCTGTCGGTGGCGCTGGAAGAGGATTTCGGCGTCCGGATCAGCGAAGAGGAACTGCGCGACGCCCCGACCATCGGCGACATCGCCCGCCTCGTCGAGCAGCGCCGCGCCGCCGCGAACGCATGAGGATCACCGAACTCGCCGAGTACCCGGTGCGCCCCGGCCGAGTCCGCGAGTGGCGACCGGGGGAACCGGAGACCGCGACACCGGACGCGACACCGCCCTCGTACAACCAGGAGTGGCACTTCCGGCGCATCGAGACGTTGCGGGCCCGCGGCATCCGCACCCCCGCGTGGCTCGGCGTGGGCTTCGAGATCGCCGGCGAGCTGCACGTCGAGGCGTTCGGCGCCGCGCTCACCGCGTGGAATCGCCGGCACGAGACGCTGCGCAGCGGATTCCGCACCGGTGGCCGGGACCTCGACCGCTTCACCGTCGCACCCTCGCCGGTGGTCGGCACGGTGCTCGCCGAGCTGACCGACACCGACGACGTCACCGCGTTCCTGCGGGAACGCCTGGACCGCGGCACCGACGGCACCCGCTGGCCCAACCACGTCGTGGAAACCGTGGAACGACCCGGCTCGACCACCGTCCTCGTCGCCTTCGACCACTCCAATGTGGACGGACATTCGCTGCTGGCGACGCCGCACGAGCTGCGCGAGCTCTACGAGGCCGCGGTGGACGGCCGGGAACCGGACCGCACCGAGGTGGGCAGCTACCTGCGGTTCAGCCGCGGCGAGCGCAGCGCGGCCGAGAGCATCGGCCGGGACCACCCCGCGGTCGTGGAATGGGAGCGGTTCCTCGCCGACTGCGGCGGGCAACTCCCGCGGTTCCCGCTCGACCTCGGTGTGCCCGACGGGGACCTGGCACCGCACGCGGCGCACGAGGAGCGGCTGTTCGACGCGTTCGACGCGGCCGCGTTCGAGGAGGTCTGCCGCGCCGGGCGCGGCAGCGCGCTCGCGGGCGTGCTCGCCGCCACCGCGATCACCTCGTGCCGCCTGCGCGGCGAGTCGGTGTACCGCACGGTGGCGCCGTTCCAGACCCGGACCGGGCCCGAGTGGCTGGGATCGATGGGGTGGTACGTCGGCACCGGGCCGGTGCGGATCGACCTGGCGGGCGCCGCGGACTTCGCCGACGTCCTGCCCCGCGCGCAGCGCGCCGCGCGCACCGCCATGCGGGTGGCCCGCACCCCGTTCGTGCGGGTGTGCGAGCTGCTCGGCGCCGACATGCGGCTGCACTCCCCGGACGCCTTCTCGTTCGTGTCCTACCTCGACATGCGCGACATCCCCGGCGCCGACCGCTGGGCCGACTGGAACGCCCGCGCGCTGGTGCGGATGTCGTACGGTGACAAGGCGAGCCTGTGGGTCAACCGAACGCACGAAGGGATGGACCTCGTGGTCCGGTACCCCGACACGGCGACCGCGCGGCGCAACATCGCGTCGTTCGTCGACGAGCTGCGGTCGGTGCTCCGGACCGCCGCGCGAGGGGGTGCCACTCACCCGCTGCATCCGGAAACCGCGCGGTAGTGCCCGTTCGGCGGCTACAACCCGGCGCGCGCCGCGAGTGACCATGGTGTCGGCCACGCCATCGGCCCGCGGGGAGGCGCGATGTCCGGAACCGTTCGGTCCAGAGTGGACAGTGGTGTCGTCGACGTCGCCGTGGTGGGCGCCGGGTTCGCCGGGCTGTACCTGCTGCACCGGCTGCGCGGGTTGGGCCTGAGCGCGCGGTGTTTCGAGACCGCGCCGGACGTCGGCGGCACCTGGTACTGGAACCGCTATCCGGGCGCGCGTTGCGACGTGCGCAGCGTCGACTACTCGTACTCCTTCGACGAGGGCCTGCAACAGGACTGGGACTGGAGCGAGCGCTACTCCGCGCAGCCGGAGGTCCTGTCGTACCTGCGGCACGTCGCCGAGCGGTTCGACCTGCGCCGCAGCATCACGTTCCGCACCAGGATCGTGGCCGCGCACTACGACGAGGAGTCGGCGACCTGGACGCTGCACGGCGAGGACGGCGAACGGGCGAGGGCCCGGTTCTGCGTGATGGCCACCGGCTGCCTGTCGGTGCCGAAGCGACCGGAGATCCCCGGGCTGGGCTCGTTCGTCGGCGCCGTGTACCACTCGGCCCGGTGGCCGGAGATGGGCGTCGACCTCGCCGGGCGGCGGGTCGGCGTGTTCGGCACCGGGGCGTCGGGCGTGCAGATGATCCCGCTGCTGGCCGAACAGGCGTCGCGGCTGACGGTGTTCCAGCGCACGCCCGCCTTCTCGCTGCCCGCGCGCAACCACCGGCTGGAACCCGAGGAACTCGCCGCGGTCAAGCGCGACTACGCCGAACGGCGCCGCGTCGCGCGGACCACGCCGTCGGGCATGGACCTCGACTCCAACCCGGCCTCGGCGCTGGAGGTCGGTCCCGCGCGGCGTCGCGCGGAGTTCGCGCGGCGCTGGGAGATCGGCGGGTTCTCCCTGCTCGGAGCGTATGCGGACCTGCTCTCCGACGAGCGGGCCAACGGCGCGGTCGCCGAGTTCGTGCGGGAGCGGATCCGCGAGACCGTCAAGGACCCGGACGTCGCCGAACGGCTCTGCCCCACGCAGTACCCGTTCGGCACGAAGCGGCCGTGCGTGGACACCGGCTACTACGACACCTTCAACCGGGACAACGTGCGGCTGGTCGACCTGCGCGAGACACCCGTCGAGGCGGTCACCACCACGGGCGTGCGCACCACCGCCGAGCACCACGACCTGGACTGCCTCGTGCTGGCCACCGGGTTCGACGCGATGACCGGGGCGCTCGGCCGCATCGACGTCCGGGGCCGCGGCGGCGAACCGCTGGCCGCCAGGTGGGCCGCGGGACCGCGCACCTACCTGGGACTGGCCACCGCCGGGTTCCCCAACCTGTTCCTGATCACCGGCCCCGGCAGTCCCTCGGTGCTGACGAACATGGTCGCCTCGATCGAACAGCACGTCGAGTGGACCACCGACTGCATCGCCCACGTGCTGGCCCGGGGCGGGCGCAGCGTCGAGGCCACCGAACGGGCCCAGGACGAGTGGGTCGCGCACGCCGACGCGGTCGCCGCCCGGACGCTGTACCCCCGGGCGGACTCCTGGTACACCGGCGCGAACGTGCCGGGCAAACCGCGCCGGTTCCTGCCCTACGCGGGCGGTCTGGCCGACTACGCGCAGACCTGCGCCGCGGTCGTCGCCGACGGGTACCGGGGCTTCCGACTGGCCTGAGAGCCCGCCTCGAACTCGTCGTGCACCGGAGGCGCCAGCGGCCACCGCCACGCGCCGCGGCCCCTGCGGACCGGTTTCGAAGACGGGCTCCGACTCACCGGGGCACGCGGCCCATCAGGAAGAACTCCTCGTTGGGCCGCAGCGCCATCAGGTGCGCCAACCGGTTGGACATCGCGAAGAACGCGGTGATCGCGCCGACGTCCCAGATCTCGTCCTCGGTCAGCCCGGCGGCGCGGGCCGCGGCCAGCTCGGCCTCGCCGAACCGCTCCGAGTCGCGCGCCAGCGACAGCGCGAGGTCGACGATCGCGCGCTGCCGCGCCGGCAGGTCCGCACCCCACGGGTTGGTGGCGACCAGGTCGGCCAGCTGGGCGTCCTTGGCGCGGACCCGCAGGATCGCGCCGTGCGCGACCACGCAGTACGTGCAGTGGTTGGCCGCCGAGGTGGCCACCACGACGAGTTCGCGCTCGGCCTTCGACAGTCCGGAGTCGCGGTCCATCAGCGCGTCGTGGTAGTCGCAGAACGCCCGCAGTTCGGCGGGCCGGTGGCCCAGCGCCAGGAACACGTTCGGCACGAACCCCGAGCGCTCCGCGACGGCGGCGATGCGCTCCCGCAGGTCCTCGGGGAGGTCGGCCAACCGAACCGAGCCGAACCGGCTGATCTCGTCGCCCATGGGGACACCCTAGTTCAGATCCCCGTCTTCGAGATCGTTGCGCGGCGGTGCCGGTTGCGAGGCCGCTCGCCACGCCCCTTCCGGGAGCAGGTCCGAAGACGGGCACTCGGCAGCGTCCCACCGGCCTCTTTGGCCCCGTGCGTCCCGCTGGGGTGCGTCGGCCTGCCCACCGGGCGCCCGGCCTGCGACCTTGGAAGCGAGCACGCCGACTAGGCGGTGGGAGGCGACCATGTTCAGCAATGCAGACGAGGTCCTGCGCTACGTCTCCGACGAGGACGTGAAGTTCGTCGACGTCCGGTTCTGCGACCTGCCGGGGATCATGCAGCACTTCACCGTGCCCGCGGAGGCGTTCGACGCCGAGGTGTTCGACGAGGGCATCGCGTTCGACGGCTCCTCGGTGCGCGGGTTCCAGTCCATCCACGAGTCGGACATGCTGCTGCTGCCCGACCCCTACACCGCCCGGATCGACCCGTTCCGCGCGGAGAAGACGCTCATCCTCAACCACTTCGTGCACGACCCGTTCACCCTGGAGCCCTACAGCCGCGACCCGCGCAACATCGCGCGCAAGGCCGAGCAGTACCTGGCCGAGTCCGGCATCGCCGACGTCGCCTACTTCGGGCCGGAGGCCGAGTTCTACCTCTTCGACTCGGTGCGCTTCGACCACGCCGAGAACTCCTCGTTCCACGAGATCGACGCCGTCGAGGGCTGGTGGAACACCGGCCGCGACGAGGAGGGCGGCAACCGCGGCTACAAGATCCGCTACAAGGCGGGCTACTTCCCGGCCCCGCCCACCGACCACCTGTCGGACCTGCGCGACCAGATCGTGCTCAACCTGAACAACGCCGGGTTCCGGGTGGAGAAAGCCCACCACGAGGTCGGCACCGGCGGCCAGGCCGAGATCAACTACCGGTTCAACACGCTGCTGCACGCCGCCGACGACCTGCAGCTGTACAAGTACATCGTGAAGAACACGGCCTGGGAGAACGGTCGGTCGGCGACGTTCATGCCCAAGCCGCTGTTCGGCGACAACGGTTCCGGCATGCACACCCACCAGTCGCTGTGGAAGGGCGGCGTCCCGCTGTTCTACGACGAGGAGGGCTACGCCGGTCTGTCCGACACCGCGCGGCACTACATCGGCGGCCTGCTGCACCACGCCGCGAGCCTGCTGGCCTTCACCAATCCGACGGTGAACTCCTACCACCGGCTGGTGCCCGGCTTCGAGGCGCCGGTGAACCTGGTGTACTCGCAGCGCAACCGGTCCGCGTGCATCCGCATCCCGATCACCGGGCCAAGCCCGAAGGCCAAACGCCTGGAGTTCCGCTGCCCCGACGCCTCCGGCAACCCGTACCTGGCGTTCGTGGCGATGCTGCTGGCGGGGCTGGACGGCATCCGCAACAAGATCGAACCGGCCGAACCGATCGACAAGGACCTCTACGAACTGCCGCCGGACGAGGCCCGCGACGTCGTGCAGGTCCCGTCGTCGCTGGACGCGGTCCTGGACAGCCTGGTGGACGACCACGAGTTCCTGCTGGCCGGTGGCGTGTTCACCCCGGACGTCGTGGAGACCTGGGTGGAGTTCAAGCGCGAGCACGAGGTGGACCCGCTGCGCCTGCGGCCCCACCCGTACGAATTCGCGCTCTACTACGACGTCTGAGCCTGGGAGCTCGTTCCCTGATGCCTCATGGCAAGGGGTAGCCCGAAGTCGATGGCGCGGATGGAACAGGACGGCTGAGCGTCGCCAGCTGTTCTGCGGCTGGAGGTCGGTGACGCGGTGCGGGGTGGCTGGGAGGCGGCCGGTTGTAGTCGAGCGGCCCCAGCCGTGGTCCCTTGACCCCAGACTGCTGCGCGCAACTACGACGTCTGAGTGCAACCGGCGGCGGAAGCGAGTGCTGTTGGGCACAGTCCGGGCCCCGGTGCGCGGTCCCGGCGGTACGATCTTGGTCCGCACAGGTGAACGGGGTCCGCGCCGAGGCACGTCGCCGTTGCTCCAGGTGGGTTCCGCGGGTGTTGTCGCCGCCCGCGCGGCGGGCACCATGGTGGGCGCCGGAGGCGGTCGCCGCTCGTCGCGACCGCCAGGTCCGTCGAAGGGATGCCCGGCAGATCGATGTCCACTGTGGAGAGATGTTCCGGAGCGGTGCCGTCCGCGCGGTCTCCCGACGACGTTCCCAGCCGATTCCCGGGTTCCTCCTGCCGTGTTCCCACCTCCCGCTCCTACCGTGGCCGGCGCGGACGGGCCGGACCGGGGGAGCGGATGGACACGACAGCGGTGCGCGCGCAGCGGCGGCAGCGTCGCCTGCCCGCGCGGGCGGTGCTGTTCACCGCCGTCGGGGTCGGCGCCACGCTGTTCAACGCCGTCTGCTACCTCCTGCTGCGGATCGCGCTGAGCGCGGGTGCCGCCAACGTGCTGGCGCTGCTGCTGTCGACCGCCGCGAGCAGCGCGGCCCAGCGGTTCCTCGTCTTCCCCGACCGGCGCACCCGGACGCTGCGGATGCACCTGCAGACCGTGGGCGTGTTCGCCTACTACTGCGCCTCGAACAGCCTCGCGCTGTGGGCGCTGGGGGTCTTCGTGCCGCGGCCGTCCAGCGCGGCCGAGGCGGTGGCGGTGTCGGTGGCCAGCGTGTTCGGCGGGATCAGCCGCTTCGCGGTGCTCAGCACCTGGGTCTTCCGCCGGGAACCGGGTTCGTCATTCGATCCGGCGTGACGAGCCGGTTAGGGCCTGTCTTTGGACTCGTTGTGCGTGGCGGTGCGTACTCACCGCAAGAGAAAGCGGATCCCGCCGCTTACCACGCCCCGCCGGGACCGAGTTCGAAGACGGGCACTCTTAGGCCGAAAGATCGACTGTCGGCGTCGATCAGCTACAGTGCGTCGCGTCATGGGGGACCGCCGGTGCGCGTTCGTCGTAGGTGGTGTGCGACAGCGGTGGGAGCGAGCGGGCGCCCGCGCGCTCCAGCACGGCGGCCGGACCGGACGAGCCCCGGGCGCGGGGGACGACCAGCGACGGAAAGTGCGTGGAAGTGACAAATCAAGACCAGACCACCCCTCCGGTCGCCGGGAGGAGGCGGTGGAGCCGGCGGTCCGCCGGTGAGGCGTCGATCAAGGCGCGGTTGGCCTGGACGGTGACGATCCCGTGGATCGTGGTCGCCGTGCTGTGGGTGTTCGCCTGCTCGGCGTTCGCCTACGACGCCATCCACACCCAGCAGGTCGCCTCGCGCTTCCGCCAGGCGTCGCTGCCCGCCATCACGGCCCTGGAACAGGTGCAGGAAGAACGACGGCTGGCCCTGGAGTCGGTCGGCCGCGCGGGCGCCTCCCCGGAACTGATCGCCCAGCAGCAGCGGGCCAGCGCGGCCGTGGCCGACATGCGGCAGGCCGCCGAAGCGGCCGCGTCCTCGGCCCCCACCGGGGTCAGCGGGGCGATCCAGCGCCTCAACGGCTACTTCGACCGGATGCCGGAGATCCGGGCCCGCATCGACGCCGGAACCGCCTCGGTGGACGAGGTCGTCAACTTCTACAACGGCCTGTTCGACGCCGCCACGAACGTCTTCGAGGTCCAGGCCCGCACCGCGACCGAGACCGACACGCTCCAGGGCGCGCTCACCGGGATCGCGCTGTTCCGCGCCACGGACATGATGGGCCGGGAGACGACGCTGGGCACCGCGGTGCTCAACGAGGGCGTGCTGTCGGCCGAGGACCACCGCAAGTTCGCCAAGCTCAGCGACACCTACCACGCGGAGCTGGAGAACAGCGTCGACCAGCTCGAACCCGAGGTGCGCGCGCAGTACGAGGCGATGCTGGCCAGTCCGGAGTGGCAGCAGCTGGTCACCTCCGAGGACGAGATCATCACGCACGGTCCGCACCGGGCGGGCGAGGCGCCACCGGTCGACCCGCGGGCGTTCGGCAGCGCCGCCGACAAGGTGACCGAGCGGATGTCCGGCCTGGTGAACCGGCAGGCCGACCTGATCTCCGCGGAGGCGGTGGACAACGGAAACCGGACGCTCCAGACGGTGCTGTGGGGCAGCCTCGCCGCACTGCTGGTCGCGCTGGTCTCGTTCCTGCTGTCCCGGCGCGTGTACCGGTCGGTGGTGGACAACACGCTGATCAGCCGGCTGAAGGGACTGCGCACCGAGTCGCTGCACCTGGCCCAACGACTGCCCGAGGTGGTGCGCAAGCTGCGCGAGGGCGGCCACGTCGACGTCGTCGCCGAGATGAACGCGCTGCGCGGCTACGGCAACGACGAGCTCGGCCAGGTCGCCAACGCCATCCAGCTGTTCCAGAAGGAGGCGATGGACGCCGCGGTCGGCGAGACCCGCGCCCGGCAAGGCGCGCGCATGGTGTTCGTCGGCATGGCGCACCGGATCCAGCGGCTGCTGCGGCACATGCACAGCACCATCGACACGCTGGAGCGCAACGAGGAGAACTCCGCCCAGCTGTCCCGGCTCTTCGAGCTCGACAACGCGGCCACCCGCGCCCGCCGCACGGTGGAGAACCTGCTGGTGCTCGGCGACCAGCAGCCGGGCCGCCGGTGGAGCAAGCCGGTGCCGCTGCTGGACGTGCTGCGCTCGGCGGTCTCCGAGATCGACCAGTACTCGCGGGTCGTCATCGGCCACGTCCCGGACGTGGTGGTCACCGGTGCGGCCGTCGGGGACGCCATCCACCTGGTGTCCGAGCTCATCGACAACGCCACCGCGTTCTCCCCGCCGCACACCCAGGTCCACGTCAGCGCCGACGCGGTGGCGCGCGGGGTGGCCATCGAGATCGCCGACCAGGGCCTGGGCATGGACGACCGGAGCCGGCTGCGCGCCAACCGGATGATGGCCAACCCGCCCGCGTTCGACCGGCTGGTGCTGGAGAACAACAAGGCCGAGCAGCTGGGCCTGTTCACCGCGGCCCGGCTGGCCAAGCGGCGCGACGTCGCGGTCGAGTTCGGCGTCTCCGCCTACGGCGGAACCCGGGCGACCGTGCTGCTGCCCGAGCGACTCCTGTCGCCCCGCGACACCGACCAGCAGGCGCTCGGCGGTGCGCCCCGGGTCGCGTTGGCCGCGGGCGGGGCGGTCGGCGACCCCCAGCCGTCCGATGCCGACACCCCTCCGACCGGCATCAGCGTGTCCCAGCCGCCTGCGGCGCCGACGGCTGTGCCCGCCGAACCGGCTCCTGCCGAAACGGCTCCTGCTGAACCGGTGGCCGCGCCCGCCGAACCGGTGCCGGAGGCGGCGGGCGTCGCCGCGAGTGGCGGGCGTCCGCCGCTGCCCAAGCGCGTTCCGCAGAGCCACCTGGTGGACGGGCTGAAGGAGGACCCCGACAAGGAGGCGGACGTGGTGGCCAGCCCGAGTCGGCTCGCCGGGTTCCGCCGGGCGTTCCAGGGCGGTTCGATTGCGGACTCGGGCGAACACCGTGACAGCGACGACCACGAGCAGTGAGGTGTGGGGATGATCGAAACGAGTGCGGGTTCCAAGCTGAGCTGGCTGCTCGACGACTTCGTGGCCGGCGTGCACGGCGCGCAGCACGCCGTGGTGCTGTCCAACGACGGACTGGTGATCGCCAAGTCCGGCGGCCTGGACCGCGACGCCGCGGACAAGCTCGCCGCGGCGTCGTCCAGCCTGCGCAGCATCGGCAAGGGCGTGAGCAAGGACTTCGACCGCGGCGCCGTGGCCCAGACCCACGTGGAGATGGAGCGCGGCTTCCTGTTCGTGTCCGCGGCCGGGAACGGTGCGTGCCTGTCGGTGCTCACCGAGACCGACGCCGACATCGAACTCGTCGCCTACGACATGGGCCGCCTGATCACCCGGGTCGGCACATTCCTGTCGGCCGCACCGCGGGAAGCGTCGGTGGAGAGGAACTGAGTCGTGGACGAGGCGTGGTACGACGAGGAAGCGGGGCCGATCGTCCGGCCGTACACCATCACCCGGGGCCGCACCTCCGGCAGGCACGCGCAGCTCGACTCGGCCGCGCAGGTCGTCAGCGCGGGAACCCGCCTCGACGCGGCGGGAGCGGAGTTGACCCCGGAGCACCGGCTGATCCTCGACGCGTGCCGACGGCCGGTGTCGCTCGCCGAGCTGGCCGCCGCGATGGAGCAGCCGTTGGGCGTGGTCCGGGTGTTGTGCTCGGACCTGCTCGACCACGGTGCCGTAGTCGTGCGCGCGCCTCGTGCGGAAGTCAGCCGAGAGATCTTGGAGCAGGTTTATCGTGGGCTTTGCAGGCTCTGAGCCGGACGTCCCGGCCCCCGCGCAGGACACCGCCGCGCCGATGCCGGTCAAGCTGATCGTCGCGGGCGGTTTCGGCGTGGGCAAGACGACGCTCGTCGGCGCGGTGAGCGAGATCCCGCCGCTGACCACCGAGGAAGAGATGACCGTGGCCAGCGAGGGCGTCGACGACCTCAGCGGCGTGGCGGAGAAGGACACCACCACGGTCGCGTTGGACTTCGGCCGCATCAGCGTCTCCGACGAAGTGGTGCTGTACCTGTTCGGCGCGCCCGGGCAGAGCCGCTTCTGGCCCCTGTGGAACGACCTCGCGCTGGGAGCCGTCGGCGCCGTGGTGCTGGTCGACACCCGCAAGCTGGAGGACGGCTTCGCCTCGGTCGACTTCTTCGAGCGGCGCGGCATCCCGTTCCTGGTGGGCATCAACGTCTTCGACGACGCGTACCACTACGAGATCGAGGAGGTGCGGGAGGCCCTGACGATCGCGGACGACGTGCCGATGGTGCTGTGCGACGCCCGCGACCGGGAGTCCTGCAAGCAGGCGCTGATCAGCCTCGTCCGCCACGCGATCGACCGCCTCCCGATCCCGGCTTAGTGCCCGTCTTCGGCCCGGAAGGGGCGTGGTAAGCGGCGGTAGCCGCTTTCTCTTTCGGTGAGTGGTCTCGCCGCTGGCACCGCTGAGGTTCCGCTCCCGGCACCGCCACGCAAAAGGAGTTCAAAGACAGACTCTGCGGAGCCGGCGGTCGAGGCCGTTCGCCCACGGCGGATGTCCGCTGTGGACGCGGCTCAGCCCGGTTCGCCGCGGAGTTTGCGGTAGGCGACCCAGGCCAGGTCGACGGCGGCGATGACCGCGAGCACCACGAGGGTCCAGCCGAGCCAGGCCAGGTCGGGGATGTAGCGCAGCACCAGGTAGCCGCCGACCGCGCAGAAGACCAGCCCGAACCCGGCCAACCACAACCGCAGGGTGAGCGCGCTGAGCGCGCGGGGCGCACCGGCGTAGCCCGCCATCGGGTCGTGGTACCCGGGCAGACCCCGCTCGTAGTCCTCGCGCCGGCGTTTCGGCATGCCCGCGGACTACCCGCCGGGCGGACGCCTCAGACGTCCACCGTGGCCGTGCACCACCAGCCGCCGGTGGCGCGTTCGAACCGCAGGTCGTGCAGCGACACCGCTTTCGGTGCCGCGCCGATCACCTCCACCCGGTCGAGCGGGGCGAGGTCCAGGCGCACCGACGCGTCACCGGCGGCCCCGGTCACCTCCGCGCGCAGCGGCACGGCGTCCTCGGTGTCGAGGAGGTAGACGATCTCGTCGAGCAGCGCGAGCAGCACGTCCTCGTCGGTGGCGCCCGGCAGCCGCGCGGTGCGGGTGGTCCGCGCGGCAACGCCGGTGACGTCGGCGAATCCGGCCACCAGGGCGGCCGCGGCCTCGGCCAGGCACTCCTCGCGGGTCGGCGCCCACGCCTCGAAGCGCACGTCCGCGGTGTGCGGCAGCAGGCGGTGCCCCCGGTTCACCCCTTCACCACGCCCAGCGGGACGAGGCGGGCGACCCGGCGGCACAGCCCCGCGCCTTCGGCGACGGCGACGACCGCGTCGACGTCCTTGTACGCCGTGGGCGCCTCCTCGGCCAGCCCGCGGGCCGAACCGCCGCGCACCGCGACGCCGCTGCGCTCCAGGTCGCGGCGCAGCACCTTCGCGTCGACCGAGCGCACCGCCTGGTGGCGGCTCTGCCTGCGCCCCGCGCCGTGGCAGGTCGAGTGGAAGGCGTCCCCGCCCGCGACACCGGTCAGCACGTAGGACGCGGTGCCCATCGAACCGGGGATCAGCACCGGTTGTCCGGCGGCGTCGAGGTCCCGGGGCAGGTCCGGGTGACCGGGCGGCAGCGCCCGGGTCGCGCCCTTGCGGTGCACGCACAGCAGGCGCCGTTGACCGCCGACCTCGTGCTCCTCCAACTTGGCGAGGTTGTGCGAGATGTCGTAGACGAGGTCCAGGCCGCGCCCGGTGACCCGGCGCAGCGCCGCACCGGCGGCCCAGCCGAGCACCTGGCGGTTGGCGCGGGCGTAGTTGGCGGCGGCGGCCATCGCGCCCAGGTAGGCGCGGCCCTCCGGCGAGTCGACCGGCGCGCACGCCAACTGCCGGTCGGGGACGGTGATGCCGCGGTCGGCCATGGTGCGGTCCATCGCGCGCACGTGATCGGTGCAGATCTGGTGGCCCAGTCCGCGCGAACCGCAGTGCACCATCACGCACACCTGGTCCGGGTGCAGGCCGAACTCCTCGGCGGCCCGGGCGTCGTGCACCTGCTCGACCGCCTGCACCTCCAGGAAGTGGTTGCCGGAGCCGAGGCTGCCGATCTGGCCGAGGCCGCGCTCCCGCGCCCGCTCGCCGACCTGCTCCGGTTCGGCGTCCGGGACGGCGCCGAAGTCCTCGCAGCGGTCCAGGTCGCGCGGCACGCCGTAGCCGCGGTCGACGGCGTGCCGGGAACCGTCGCGCAGCAGGCGCTCCAGGTCCTCGCGCCGCGGCAGGTCCCACACCGCTCCGCGGCCCGGTCCGCGCGGCACGGCCCGGCCCAGCTGATCCATGAGTTCCTCCCGCACCCGCTGGAAGTCCCGGCGGTCCAGGTCGGCGGCCAGCAGCCGCACCCCGCAGGAGATGTCGAAGCCGACGCCGCCGGGCGAGACGACCCCACCGCGCCGCGCGTCGGTGGCGGCGACGCCGCCGATGGGGAAGCCGTAGCCCCAGTGCACGTCCGGCATCGCGTAGGAGGCGCCGACGATCCCGGGCAGCGCGGCCACGTTCGCGACCTGTTCCAGCGAGCCGTCCCCGGCGGGCGGCAGCAGCTCGCGCGAGGCGAACACCACGCCCGGCACCCGCATGTCGCCGTGCCGGTCGATGCGGAAGCGGAACGGCGTTTCTTCGACGAGTCGCACCGGTGTCCTCCCTGTCGGCCGCGCCCCTGGCACTACCCGCCGGAGCGGACCGCGACACCGGCGTCAGCGCTCGACGTAGCGCAGGACGTCCAGCATGGCGTGCTCGTCGTCGGCGGCGGGCTCGCCGACGCACGCCGCGAGGCGGTCGCGGACGGCGTCGGCGTCGATGTCGGTGCCGATCAGGACCAGCTGGGTCCGCCTCGGCTCGCCGCGGCTGAAGCGGGTGCGCCGGAAGCGCAGGAAGTTGCCGACGGTGTGCAGCTCGAACCTCCGGCCGCCCCCGGCATGTCCGAAGTGGACGAACCCCTTCATCCGGTAGACGCCGGACGGCCGGTCGTCGAGGAACCGCATCAGCGCGCGGGGGTCGATCGGGTCGTCGGCGGTGAACTCGACGCTCTGGTAGGTGGCGTGCGGGTGGTCGTGGTGGTCCTCGTCGCGGGTCTCGGCGAGCAGTTCGTCGAAGGACAGCTGGCGGGGACCACCGCGCTCCGGCCGCGCCGCGCGCGGTTCGAAGAACCAGGTGGGGTCGACCCGGCCGTGCGCGGTGGGCAGCACGGGGGTGCCGTCGGCGAGGTCGCGCACCGCGGAGACCAGGCGGTCGCGGGTCGCCCCGTCGACCCGGTCGGTCTTGTTCAGCAGCACCAGGTCGGCGAACCGCAGGTGCCGGTCGAGCTCGGGGTGCCGGGTGCGGGTGCTGTCGAACTCGGCGGCGTCGACGACCTCGACCAGGCCGCCGTAGGTGGTGCGCTGGTGCGTGCTGGCCAGCAGCATCCGGATCAGCACCCGCGGATCGGCCAGTCCGCTGCACTCGATGACGATCACGTCGATGCCGCTGCCGCGCCGGGTGAGCCGGGACAGCAGGTCGTCCAGGCCGGCGGCGTCGACCGCGCAGCACAGGCAGCCGTTGCCCAGCGAGACCATCGAGTCGACCTGGCCGGCGACGCTCATCGCGTCGATCTCCAGCTCGCCGAAGTCGTTGACCACCACGCCGATCCGCGCGCCCGCCGGGTTGCGCAGCAGGTGGTTGAGCAGGCTCGTCTTGCCGGATCCGAGGAAGCCCGCGACGACGATCACCGGGATCCGCTGCTGACCCACCCGAACTCCCGCACCTCTCGTCGTCCTCCGCGGCCCCGCCGAACATAGCGGGGGACCGGACGGCGTCCGCCCGGCCCCCCCGGGACGTTCCGTCAGCCCTGCCGGGCCTTCCAGCGCGGGTTCCGCTTGTTGATCACGTACACCTTCCCGTGGCGCCGGATCACCTGCGATCCGTCCTTGTTCTTCAGGGACTTCAGCGAAGCGCGGACCTTCACGACGAGCTCCTTCCTCGCGCACGACGCTCGACCGCAGCCTAAACGAAAACGAACACCATTTCCAACAAGGGGTCAACCGCGGGAGCGGGAGGGCTGGCGCCGGGAAGTCGCGCGCGGCGGGACGGGGACGCGGACGAGGTCGTCGGCGACGGTGATCGGCCCGTCGAAGACGGCTGCCGCCTCGTCGTGGAACCGGCGGGGATCGGTGTAGCGCTGGGAGAAGTGGGTGAGCACCAGGTGGCGGACGCCGCACTCGGCGGCGACGCGGGCGGCCTGGGCCGCGGTGAGGTGCCGGTACCGCTCGGCCAGCGCGGCGTCGGTGTCCAGGAACGTCGACTCGATCACCAGCAGGTCGGCGCGGTCGGCCAGGGCGAACACCCCGTCGCAGAGCCGGGTGTCCATGACGAAGGCGAACCGCTGGCCGGGCCGCGGTTCGCTGACCTCGTCCAGCGTCACCCGGCGGTCGCCGACCACGAGATCACCGGCGCGTTGCAGCCGTCCGATGTCGGCGCCGCGCACGCCGTGCCGGGCCAGCAGTCCGGGCACCATGCGCCGCCCGTCGGGTTCGGCGAGCCGGTAGCCGAAGGTCTCGATCCGGTGGTCCAGGCGCGCCGCTTCGAGGGTGCCGAACGGTCCGGTGGCGATCACGCCCGCACCGTCGACCGGTTCCGGGTGCAGCCGGGCCGTCTCGTCGAACGCGGCCGCGTGGCGCAGTCGTTCGAAGTAGCGCTGGCCGGACGCGGGGTAGTGCACGTGCACGAGGTGCGGCACGTGGTCGCGGGAGAGCCGCTGCACCACGCCCGGCAGGCCCAGGCAGTGGTCGCCGTGGAAGTGGCTGATCAGCACGTGGTGCACCTGGTGGACGCTGACGCCGGCGTGCGTCATCTGCCGCTGCGTGCCCTCGCCCGGGTCGAGCAGCATGCCGACGCCGTCCCACAGCAGCAGGTAGCCGTTGTGGTTGCGCCGCCGGGTGGGTGCCTGACTCGCCGTGCCGAGCACGACCAGTTCGCGACCGGACATGGTCCGGACCCTAGAGCAGCGCACCGGGATCTGCTCCCCGCGCGGGGAAAACCCCCACCGCGTCGGGCAACGGAGCACATCTGTCCACAACGGACTCGACGGTCGGGGCGGCGCCGGGCGGCGGGAGCGGGTTCGTGGTGGTCCGGTGCTCCCCGGTCCGCGCCTCGCTCCGGGGGCGTGATCCTCGACACGTCGGTGCCGAGCCGGGCGGTCGCCGTGCGCCGAGTCGGCGGAGCGGGCAAACGCGGTCGATCGTCCCACTGGGTGGACACGTAACCTGATCGTGGACGAGTTCGTCGACGATAGGTGAACGCTGTGGTTTTGAACATCATCGGCTGGGTCGTGTTCGGCCTGATCGCCGGACTCATCGCGCGCGCGATCGTGCCCGGCAAGGACGACATCGGGCTGTTCATGACGATCGTGCTCGGGATCGTCGGCTCGATCGCGGGCGGCGTGCTCTTCGACCTGATCAAGGGCCACGGGTTCCACGGCTTCCAGGACTTCCGCCCGGCCGGGTTCATCGGCTCGGTGATCGGCGCGATCATCGTGCTGGTGATCTACAACAAGGTCACCGGGCGCAAGCGGTTGCGCCGCTGATCCCCGCGCCGCCGGGCCGCGTCGCGGTGGCCGGGAGGCGGCGCATTACCGTGGAGCGTGCCGAAGACCGGCAGCCCAGGCAAGACAGTGGAAGCGAGTACCTCGATGGCACGTGACGACCGGGACCGGCCCGGTACCAGGAATTTCGGGCGGATCGACCCGTTCTGCTGGGCCGCGGTGGGGCCTTTGCTCCTCGTCGCGCTGTTCTTCCTGCTCATCCAGGTGTGGTCAGTGGGGCTGGGGATTGTGGGCTTCGTGGCAGTGGTGCTCGTCTTCGACAGCTGGAGCAACCGGCCCAAGCCGTGGCAGCGGCGGGGCCGGGGCCGTCGGTACGACGACGACCTGGACTTCGATCCGGAGCCGCGCACCCCGCCGCGCCGCCCGGCCGCCCCGGCGGGGCGGCGTCCCGCCGCGCAGCGAGGTCCGGCGCCCCGCCGCGCGCCGCAGCGCGGTCCGGGCAACCCCGCCCGCGGCCGCTGACGGGTCGCGACGCAGCACGAGGGCCCCTCGCCCGCACCACCGGGCGAGGGGCCCTCGTGCGCGTCAGGCCCCGGCCGGTTCGGGATCGCGGTCGCTGCGCGACCGGGCGCGGCCCAGTTCGCCGGTGGGGACCCGGTGGGTCTCCCGGGCGGTGGCGACCGCGATCGCGTTGACCACGCAGATCAGCGCGGTGAACACGGCGACCTGGATCCAGTCCTGGCGCGTCGGGCCGATCGCGGAGGCGATGCTGGGTGCGAAACCGGCGAGGGTGAAGCCGATCTGGGTGCCGATCGCGGTCCCCGACAGGCGCACCCGGGCGCTGAACATCTCGCCGTAGAACGCGGGCCAGATGCCGTTCGGCGCGCTGTAGACGATCCCGAACAGCACGACGCCGACGAGGAAGATCAGCGCGTAATCGCCGACCGACAGCGACCACAGGTAGGCGAACATCAGCACCCCGCACCCCAGCGAACCGGCGATGAACACCGGTTTGCGGCCGACCCGGTCGGACAGCGCCGCCCACAGCGGGATCGCCGCCAGCGCGACGACGTTGGCCAGGATGCCCACCCACAGGATCGGCGTCCGGGCCAGGCCGACGGTGTTGACCGCGTAGCTGAGCGCGTAGACGGTGAAGATCGTCTGCACCGCCGAGATGATCGCGGCGGCGGTGACGCGCAGCACGTCCGCCCAGTGGTCGCGGAACAGCGCGAGCACCGGCAGTTCCCGCTTCCCGGAGCGCGCGACGGACTCCTCGAACACCGGTGTCTCGTCCAGCCGGCTGCGGATGACCAGGCCGACGACGACCACCAGGCCGCTGAGCCAGAACGGGATCCGCCAGCCCCACGCCAGGAGCTGGGGTTCGGGCATGGCGGCCACCGGAAGGAAGATCGCGGTCGCCAGGATCTGCCCGGCCTGGGTGCCGCTGAGGGTGAAGCTGGCGAAGTAGGCGCGGCGGTGCTGCGGCGCGTGCTCCATCGACATCGAGTTCGCCCCGGCCTGCTCCCCGGCGGCGGAGAAGCCCTGCAACAGCCGCAGCGCGACCAGCAACGCGGGCGCGGTGATGCCGATCTGCCGGTAGGTGGGCAGGCAGCCGACCGCCACCGTGGCCACGCCCATCAGCAGCACGGTCAGCAGCAGGACCCGCTTGCGGCCGAAGCGGTCCCCGATGTGGCCCAGCACGAACGCGCCGAGCGGGCGAGCCAGGTAGCCGACCCCGAAGCTGGCCAGTGCCAGCAGCGTGCCGGTGGCGGGGGCGGAGGCGGGGAAGAAGATCCGGTTGAACACCAGCGCCGCGGCCGTGCCGTAGATGAAGAAGTCGTAGTACTCCAGCGCGCTGCCGATCCACGCGGCGGTCGCGGCCCTGCGCGAGCGGCTCCGCGTGGTGGTGGAGGGGTCCGTCACGTGTCACTCCAGAAGTCCGTGCACCGTTGCTCGGCGACCCGTCCTCGGATTCCGCGCGGCGATGGCGATCCCGGCTGCCGCCACGACCGTCCTCGGGCGACGACCGCCGGGATCCGCGGGAGTGCGGTGCTGCTGCCGCGACCGGGTTCGAGGACGGGCTCGCAACCCGGCGGTAATGAACCACCTAGTTAGTTACAAGAGGGTGAACGTGGCTCGGGTCACCTGTCAAGAGCGGGTTCGGCGGCTCAGTCCTCGACGTTGGTCAGGTAGTCGACGACGAGATCGCCGAGCATCCGGCGGTAGTGCTCGCGGTGCTCCGGCGCGAGCATGTCGCGGCCGAAGATCGCCTGGAAGGTGTGCCGGTTGGCGGTCCGGAACACGCAGAACGAGCTGATCACCACGTGCACGTCGAGCGCGTCCACGTCGGTGCGGAAGCGGTGCTCGGCGCGGCCGCGCTCCAGGATCCGGCCCAGCACCTCCAGCGCCGGGTCGGCCAGCCGGGGCAGCAGCGCGGACCGGGTCAGGTGCTCTGCGCGGTGGATGTTCTCGATGCTGACCAGCCGCAGGAACGCGGGGTGCGCCTCGTGGTGGTCGAAGGTGAGCTCGGCCAGCCGCCGCAGCGCCTCCACCGGGTCCAGGTGCTCGACGTCGACCTCGCTCTCCAGGCCGCGGATCACCGCGTAGGCGTGCTCCAGCACCGCGAGGTAGAGCTGTTCCTTGCCGCCGAAGTAGTAGTAGATCATCCGCTTGGTGGTGCTGGTCCGAGCGGCGATCTCGTCGACCCGGGCGCCCGTGTAGCCCTTGTCGGCGAACTCCTCGGTGGCCACGTCGAGGATCTCGGCCCGGGTGCGGTCGGCGTCGCGCTGCCGCGTGTCGGGGCGGTTGCGGTCGGACGTCGGTGCGGCCACGGGGCTCCCTCGGATCGGCTCGGTCGGATCCCCACGGTAGCGCAGCGCCCCTTCCGGGCCGGGGGACCGGAACTCTAGGATGTACGAACTGGTTAGTTCGTATCCGAAGGCTGGAGATCCCGCAGTGCGCAACCAGGACAGCTTCCTCATCGGCCTGATCGGCGCGGGCATCGGCCCGTCGCTGAGCCCCCCGCTGCACGAACGGGAGGCCGACGAACTCGGGCTGCGCTACCTCTACCGCCGCTGGGATCTGGACGTGCTCGGCCGCCCCGACATCGGCGAGCTGCTCGACGCCGCGCGGCTGGCCGGCTACGACGGGCTCAACATCACCCACCCCGGCAAGCAGCGGGTGATCAAGCACCTCGACGAGCTCGCCCCGGACGCCGCCGCCCTCGGCGCCGTCAACACCGTCGTCCTCGCCGACGGGCGCGCCGTCGGGCACAACACCGACGGCTCCGGGTTCGCCCGCTCCTTCGCGCGCGGCCTGCCCGGCGCGCGGCTGGACCACGTCGTGCTGCTCGGGGCCGGTGGCGCCGGTGCCGCGGTCGCGCACGCACTGCTGTCGCTGGGCGTCGGGACGTTGCGGGTGCTCGACGTCGACGCCCGGCGCAGCGACGCCCTCGCCGGGGCGCTGCGCACCCGGTTCGGCGCCGACCGCGCCGAAGCGGGGGACGCCGACGCCGCGGCGCGGGCGCTGGCCGCCGCGGACGGGTTCGTGCACGCCACGCCGACCGGCATGGCCGCCCACCCCGGACTGCCGGTCCCGGTCGAGGCGCTGCGTCCCGAGCTGTGGGTGGCCGACGTCGTCTACCGGCCGCTGAACACCGAACTGGTCACCGCCGCGCGGGCGCGGGGTTGTCGCGTCCTCGACGGTGGGGGCATGGCGGTCTTCCAGGCCGCCGACGCGTTCGAGCTGTTCACCGGCGTCGCGCCGGACGCCGAGCGGATGCTGCGCCACTTCGCCGAACTCGTCGACAAGGGAGGTGCGCATGGCTGACGCCAGGCGCGTGATCGCCACCGTCTGCCTGTCCGGAACGCTGGAGGACAAGCTGGTCGCGGCCGCCGCGGCCGGGTTCGACGGCGTCGAGCTGTTCGAGAACGACCTGGTGCATTCGGCGTGGTCCCCGGCCCGGATCCGCCGCTGCTGCGCCGAACTCGGCCTGGACATCGACCTCTACCAGCCCTTCCGGGACTTCGAGGCGGTCCCGCCGGACGTGCTGCGCGCCAACCTGCGCCGCGCCGAGGCGAAGTTCGACGTGATGGCGCAGCTGGGCGTGGACACGATGCTGGTGTGCTCGTCGGTGTCGCCGGACGCGGTGGACGACGACGAGCTGGCCGCCGAGCAGCTGCACCTGCTGGCCGCGCGCGCGGCCGAGCGCGGCATGCGCATCGCCTACGAGGCGCTGGCCTGGGGCCGGTTCGTCAACACCTACGAGCACTCGTGGCGGATCGTGCGGCGCGCCGACCACCCGGCGCTGGGCCTGTGCCTGGACAGCTTCCACGTGCTGTCCCGGGGCGGCGATCCGTCGCTGATCCGCACCATCCCCGGCGAGAAGCTGTTCTTCCTGCAGCTGGCCGACGCGCCGAAGCTGGACATGGACATCCTCCAGTGGAGCAGGCACCACCGGTTGTTCCCCGGCCAGGGCGCGTTCGACCTGCGGGGCTTCACCGACGCCGTGCTGTCCACCGGGTACGCGGGGCCGTGGTCCCTGGAGGTGTTCAACGACGTGTTCCGGCAGGCCGACCCGCGTCCCGCCGCGGTGGACGCGATGCGGTCGTTGCTGCTGCTGGAGGAACAGCTCGGGCTGCCCGACGCCGGGTTGGCCCCGGCTCCGCGGCTGGCCGGGTACGCCTTCGCCGAACTCGCCGCCGACGAGGTCTCCGCGCCCCGGCTGGCCGCCGCGCTGGCCGCGCTCGGCTTCAGCCGGACCGGGCAGCACCGCAGCAAACCCGTGGAGCTGTGGGAACAGGGCGACGCGCGGGTGCTGCTCAACCGCTCGACGGCGGACGAGTCCGGCGCCGAGGGCGGCGCCGCGATCGGGGCGCTGGCCGTGGAGAGCGCCGACCCCGCGCGGTCGGCGCGGCGGGCCGCCGCCATGCTCGCCCCGACCCTGCCGCGCACCCGGGGCCCCGAGGAGACCGAGCTGTCCTCGGTCGCCGCACCGGACGGCACGGCGGTGTTCTTCTGCCGCACCGGAGCCGACGACACCACCAGCTGGCTGTCGGACTTCGCCGCCACCGGGAGCGAGCGCGACCCGGGAACCGGGGTGACCGGTGTCGACCACGTCGCGCTGACCCAGCCGTTCGACCAGTTCGACGAGGCGGCGCTGTTCTACCGCGCGGTCGTCGGCCTGCAGGCCCGGCCGGCGACCGAGTTCGCCGCGCCGTTCGGGATGGTCCGCACCCGCACCGCCGCCGACGAGACCGGCTCGGTGCGCCTGGCCCTGGACGGCACCCTGGTGCGCCGGGGCCAGTGGGCTCCCGCGGTCCGCCACCCGCAGCACATCGCGCTGCGCACCGACGACGCCGTGGCGACCGCGCGCGCCATGCGCGAGCGCGGCGCGCCGATCCTGCGCATCCCGGACAACTACTACGACGACCTGCAGGCCCGCTTCGACCTGCCGCCCGAGCGGGCGGCGGCGCTGCGCGAGCTCTCGATCCTCTACGACCGCGACGAGCACGGCGAGATCCTGCACCTGTGCACCGAACTGCTCGGCTCCCGCGTCTTCTTCGAGATCGTCGAACGCACCGGCGGCTACGCGGGTCGCGGTGAGGTCAACGCCCCGGTCCGAATGGCCGCGCACCGCCGCCAACGTTTGGCCAACGGCGGTTGGGGAACTGTTTGAACTCCTTTTGCGCGATGTTTCCCCAGCCGGCCCGCGGGATTCGGCGAATTGGTGGGAAAAGCGTCGAATCCCGCGCGCCGCATCCGCCGCTCGGATCGGCTCAGAAATCGACGCGGGTGCGCTCGTCGACGCGGGCCACCGACTCCTGGGCGAAACGCTGCTGGTAGGTCTTGCGGACGTGGTCTATCCGGGCGTCGTCGCGGGGCGCTTCGGACTCCGGGTGGAGCAGGGTGAGCCGGTAGGAGCGCTCCCGCTCGATGCGGCCGTGCGAGTCCCGGTACTGGCCGTAGGCGTCCTCGACGGTCAGGCCGTCCGGGAACAGCGGCGTGACCACCTCGTCGAGGAACCCGTGGAACTGCTCGTCGGTGACGGGCGCGCCGCCGTCCGGCCGCTGCGTGCCGAACAGCAGGGTGGTCTCCACGTACGGCGCGCCCGCGGCGCGGGGTTCGGACTCGGCGGGCCGCTGGTCGAGCGCGACCCAGGCGGCGGGCGCGGCCACCCCCACGAGGCCCGCGGCGAGCGCTGCGGCGGCCAGGCGCGTTCCGGTCATCGGCGTTCCTCCCGGTTCCAGGTCGTTTCCTCCGCGTCCCCATCGGTCACCGGAACGCGTGAGTTGAGTCCGAATGGTGCCCGCTGTCCGCCGACCGAATTCGCGTTTCGCCGCAAAACTGGCATTCGATTCGGGGCGTGCGCGCGGCCGGTGCCGGCGGTCGTAGATTGGTCGCGTCGTCGAACAGGAACGGCCGAGGAGGATCAGTGGTCCAGCAGGTCGCCGCACCGCCGGACGAGCGGCGCGGGAAGGCGGCCACCGGGGTTGTTCCCGGGCACCGGTGGCAGGCCAGGGTGCCGGGCGTCGCCGCAGGCATCGTCTACTTGATCGCGGCGCTGTGCGTGTTCTCGGCGGTGGGCCTGGTGTTGTTCGGACACGTGCAGCCGGTGCGGCGGATCGTCGACGACGTGGTGTTCCCGGCGCCGCCGAACCTCGCCTACGGCGCGTTCCTCGCGGTCCTGGCCGCCGCGCTCAACCGCCGGAAGGCGTTGGCGCACCGGATCCTCGTCGCGATCCTGGTGCTGCAGACGATCGCCGACGTCGTGGTCCTGGTGGCGCTGTGGCGGCACGCCCCGGCGCTGTGGTCCGACATCGACGAGATGAGCAGCCGCTACCAGCTCACCATCGCCCACGTCTGGATGTTCGTGGCGAACATCGTCCTGTCACTGCTGGCGATCGGACTGCTGGTGCGGGTGCGCGGCGAGTTCTTCGGCCGCGCCAAGCGCGGCAGCGCGCACCAGGCCGCGTCGGCGTTCGTGCTGATCGTGTCGGTGTCCGTGGCCGTCGGATGGGGCCTGGTGACGCTGTTCCCAGGCTCGCTGCGCGACCCGTGGGAGCGCCTGACGTGGACGTTGGAGCGGGTGCTCGGCGGTGCGGTCGTGTTCGACGTCACCCGCGTCGGGCACGCGCCCGGCTGGGTCAACCTGGTGCTCGGCCTGTTCGGCACCGCCGCGCTGTTCACCGCGCTGTTCCTGCTGCTGCGGGCCCAGCGGTTGGCCGCCGCCCTGCACCCGGACGAGGAGCTAGGCATCCGGCGCCTGCTCGCCGAGCACGGCGAGCAGGACTCGCTCGGCTACTTCGCCACCCGGCGGGACAAGGCCGTGCTGTTCTCCGACAGCGGCAAGGCCGCCGTGACCTACCGCGTGGTGGCCGGGGTGTGCCTGGCCAGCGGCGACCCGCTCGGCGACCCCGAGGCGTGGGCGCCGGCGATCGACAAGTGGCTGATGATGTGCCGGGAGTACACCTGGACCCCGGCGGTGATGGGGCTCAGCGAGGCGGGCGCGACCGCCTACTCGCGGGCCGGGATGAAGATCCTGCAACTGGGCGACGAGGCGATCCTGCGCACCGCCGAGTTCAGCTTGGACGGCCGGGAGATGCGCCCGGTTCGGCAGGCGGTCAACCGGGTGCAGCGCGCCGGGCACACCGCCCGCATCCGGCGGCACCGGGAGGTGCCCGCCGAGGAGATGTCCGGGATCGCGCGGCTGGCCGAGCAGTGGCGCGACACCGAGACCGAGCGCGGTTTCTCGATGGCGCTGGGGCGCCTCGGCGACCCGCAGGACGGCGAGGCCGTGCTCGTCGAGGCGCTGAACGCCGACGGCACGCCGGTCGCGCTGCTGTCGCTGGTGCCGTGGGGCCGCACCGGGCTGTCGCTGGACGTCATGCGCCGCGAGCGGGAGGCCGACAACGGCGTCGTGGAGTTCATGGTGGCCTCGCTGGTGCAGGCCGCGCCGCGGCTGGGCGTGGAGCGGGTGTCGTTGAACTTCGCGATGTTCCGCTCGGCGTTCGAGGAGGGGGCCCGCATCGGCGCGGGGCCGGTGTTGCGCGCGTGGCGCGGGTTGCTGCTGTTCTTCTCCCGCTGGTGGCAGCTGGAGTCGCTGTACCGCTCCAACGTCAAGTACCGGCCGCACTGGTGGCCCCGGTTCGTCGCCTTCGCCGAGCGCCGCGACCTGGCGCGCGTCGGCGTGGCCTCCGCGGTCGCCGAGGGCTTCCTGCCCGGCCCCGGCCGAATGTCCACATTGGACGCGACGGGGAATCCGGCACCGGCCCCGGACACCGAGCCCGCGGTGGTCGAACACGGCAAGCCGCAGCAGGAACAGGTGCGCCACGACAAGCTGTCCGCGCTCCGGGAGTCCGGTGTGGACCCCTACCCGGTGGAGGTGCCGCGCACCGAGCGGTGCGGCGCGGTGGTCGAACGCCACCGCGGCCTGCCCGCCGACACCCGCACCGGCGAGCGCACCTCGGTGGCCGGCCGCGTGGTGCTGCTGCGCGACCACGGCGGCGTGTGCTTCGCAACGCTGCGCGACTGGTCCGGCGACCTGCAGGTGATGCTGACCGCCGCGGACAGCGGTCGCGAGACGTTGCGCTGCTGGCACGACCGGGTCGACATCGGCGACCAGGTGTCGGTGACCGGCGAGATCGTCACCTCCCGGCGCGGTGAGCTGTCCGTGCTCGCCGACCAATGGGAGCTGGCGGCCAAGTGCCTGCACCCGTTGCCGGACAAGCACCGCGGCCTGGTCGACCCGGAGGCGCGCGTCCGCCGCCGCCACGTCGACCTGATCGTGCGCCCCGAGGCGCGGGAGGCGCTGCGGGCGCGCAGCGCCGCGGTGCACGCGCTGCGGGACACGCTGGTGCGCTCGGACTTCCTGGAGGTCGAGACGCCGGTGCTGCAACCGGTGCACGGCGGCGCCAACGCCCGGCCGTTCACCACCCACATCAACGCCTACGACATGCGGCTGTACCTGCGGATCGCGCCCGAGCTGTACCTGAAGCGGCTGTGCGTCGGCGGGGTGGAGAAGTTGTTCGAGATCGGCCGCACCTTCCGCAACGAGGGCGTCTCGCACAAGCACAACCCCGAGTTCACGATGCTGGAGGCGTACCAGGCCTTCGGCGACTACACGACCATGCGCGAGCTGTGCCAGCAGCTGGTGCAGGCGGCGGCCACCGCCGCGCACGGCGCTCCGCTGGCCGTCGGGGCCGACGGCGAGAAGGTCGACCTGGGCGGGGAGTGGCCCGTGGTGCCGGTCAACGAGGCGGTCTCCGAGGCCGTCGACGCCGAGGTGACCGCCGACACGTCGCTCGCCGAGCTGCGGGCGCTGTGCACCCGGGCCGGGGTTCCCTACCAGGAGAAGTGGGACCGCGGCGCGGTCCTGCTGGAGATGTACGAGCGGTTGGTGGAGGCCCGCACCACCCGGCCCACGTTCTTCACCGACTTCCCGACCGAGGTCTCCCCGCTGACCCGCCAGCACCGCGCCGACCCGCGGCTGGCCGAGCGCTGGGACCTGGTCGCCTTCGGCACCGAGCTCGGCACCGGCTACTCGGAACTGGTCGACCCGGTCGAGCAGCGCCGGCGGCTGACCGAGCAGTCGCTGCTGGCCGCCGGGGGCGACCCGGAGGCGATGGAACTGGACGAGGACTTCCTCAGCGCCCTGGAGTACGCGATGCCGCCCACCGGCGGTCTCGGCCTCGGCGTCGACCGCCTCGTCATGCTCCTGACCGGCAGGTCCATCAGGGAGACACTGGCGTTCCCGCTGGTGCGCCGGACGTGAGGTTTCGTCATCGGGGTCGTTTTGGGTGGCGGTGCCGGTGGCGGAACCTCAGCGGCCCGCCCGTCACCCGACCACCACCCCCCAACGAGGCGCTGACGCGCCGCAGTCACATCGACTGCGGAAGCCCCTCCTGATGTATGCCCAATACACGGCGTCGGGGCTGTCCTCGCGAGACGCCCGCCCGTCGCCCGACCACCGCCCCCCAAGGAGGCGCTGACGCGCCCCTGTGCTCATCGGAGAACCCGCGGCGGTGCAAGTTGCTTGCGTACTCACCGAAAGAGAAAGCGGCTGACGCCGCTTGCCACGTGGGAACCGAGCGTCGTCGATGTCGCCTCGCGGGTGGTCAGCCGAGGTGGCCGGGCGGCACGTTCGGGCGGACGCCGGTGAAGTGCTGGCCCGCGAAGGTCAGCAGGTAGGGCAGGCCGATGCGGGCGGTGCGCCAGGTGTGCCATTCGCCGGGTTCGGCGCGGACGGCGACGTGGACGCCGCGCGCGGCGAGCTGTTCGCCGAGGCGGTGGGCGAGGTCGACGTCACTGCTGGCGATGATCCCGGCGTGCAGCATCACCGACAGCGGCTGCTCGATCGGCAGCGTCGGCAGGTACTCGCGCGGCGTGTTGGCGCGCAGCAGGTCCGGATGCCCGGCCAGCAGTGACGCACCCGCCTCGCCCGGCTCGTCGTAGGGCTCGGTGGCCAGCACGACCGAGTACTGGGCCTGGTTGCGCAGCCCGAGGTTCAGCGCGCAGAACGCGCCGCCGCTCATCCCGCCGATGGCGCGGTCGCCGCGGTCGGCGAGGGTGCGGAACCGGGCGTCGACCGCGTGCGGCACGGTCGTGGTCAGGTAGGACTCCAGCTGCGGGCCGTGCGGGACGTTCAGGCACTCCCAGTCGGTCCCGGCGCCCGCGGTGGCGTCCACGGCCACCACGATCATCGGCGGCGCCGCGTGGGCGTCCGCGAGCGCCTGGAGGGTCTGCGGTGCGCCGCCCGGCCCCAGCCAGTCGTCCGGGCCGCCGCTGGGGTAGCCGTGCACCAGGTACACCACGGGGTAGCGCCTGCCCGCCTGGGCTGGGCTGTCGTAGCCGGGTGGCAGCAGCACGCGGGTGCGCCCGGTCGGCACGCCCCGCGCGGGGTCGGGGATCGACAGGTCGACGACGCGGACGCCACCGGGCCGCAACGGCACCTGCGGCGTCTCCGGGTCGCCCACGACGCCGTTGCCGCCGGTGGCCAGCAGCAGGAGCCGCCCGAAGTCGTCCAGCGACCGCACGTAACCGACGTAGCTGTTCACCCCGGCCGCGCAGGTCAGCACGCCCAGCAGCACGGGGATGGCGATCGTCGCCCGCCGCAGGCGCCGCCACCGGATCAGCGCGATCGACGCGACGGTGAGCAGCGCCAGCACGACGACGAGCACCACGGACTCCAGCGGGCTGCGTCCACCGGCCTGCTCGGTCACCGACTGCGGCAGTTGTGGCCCGGGTCCGACAATTGCGTGCACTTTTCGCCCATTCTGGTGATCAATTCTGGTCGCCGCGGCGCGGCGAGTTGTCGGCGCGATTATGGACCACCCCGGAAATCGCTCGGTGCGGAACCCGGGAACGCGTCCGAATCGGTGCATTTTCCGGTTCCGCGAACGGGGATCGGTGCTCGCGGCCCGGAATTGTGTCGGTATCGTCGACGCAGATCGTTTCCACATCGGACGAAATCGCCGGAATCGCACGATTTCGGGTTTTGGTGCTTCGAGGGGAATTCGAGGGGAGTCCGCTTACGATGCGGTGGACCGTGGTGCAGCGGCTGCTGGGCGATTTCTGCGCTGATCTCTCCCTGGTGGATTGGTGGCCGTTGCGGCTGGTGCTGCTGGCGGTCACGGTGCTGCTGGCCGCGCTGCTGGTGTGGCGGTTCCGCAGGCGCGCGGTGCGACTGGCGCTGCTGCCGCTGGTCGTGCTGCTGGTGGCGGTGAACGTGCTGATCGGCGTCAACGCGTACTTCGGCTACTACCTCACGGTCGCGCAGGCGCTCGGGCTCGACGGGGAGGACCAGGGGTCGCTGGCGATGCTCAACGCGCAGCAGACCCGCCCCGCGAACGGGATCGTGGCGACCATCGACATCCCCGGCTCCAGCTCGGGTTTCGCCGCCCGCCCGGCGGAGGTGTACCTGCCGCCCGCGTGGTTCGCGCGCCCGCGCCCGCGCCTGCCGGTGGTGCTGCTGCTGCACGGTACGCCGGGCAGCCCGACGGACTGGGTGGACGGGGGCCGGGCCGCCGATGCCGCCAACGAGTGGGCGGCCGGCCACGGCGGCGTCGCGCCGGTGATCGTGATGCCGGACGTCAACGGCGACGTGTTCGACGACACCGAATGCGTGGACAGCGCGCGCGGCAAGGCCGAGCGCTACCTCACCGTCGACGTGCCCAAGTTCGTGCACAGCCGCTTCCTGACCCGCGAACCCGGCCGGTACTGGGCGGTGGCGGGCCTGTCCGAGGGCGGGACGTGCTCGCTGGTGCTGGCGTTGCGGCACCCGGACATGTTCGCCGCGTTCGCCGACTACGGCGGACTGGTCGGACCGCGCGACGGCGACGTCAACGACCCGGGCGACACGATCGCGGCGCTGTTCGACGGCTCCCGGAAGCGGTTCGAGGCGCACGAACCGGCCGCCCTGCTGGGCCGCCACCGGTTCCCGGGGCTGCACGGCTACTTCGTCGTGGGCGAGGCCGATCCCGAACCCCTGGCGGCGACGCGCTTCCTGGAGGGCCTGACCCGCCGCGCCGGGATCGACACGCGCGTGGACGTCATCCCGGGCGGCGAGCACGTCTTCCCCGTGTGGAGCCAGGCGTTCGCCACGACCATGCCGTGGCTGGCGCAGCAGGTCGGCCTCGGCCCGCCCGCACCGCCGCCCGGCAGGGCGCCGACGCCCGCCGCCGTCAGACCGCGCAGCCGCGCAGTCCCTCGGTGAGCCGGTCGCGGTCCGGGTCGCGGCCGATGAACACGACCCCGGTGCTGCGCGGGTCGCGTCCCCGGGCGACGGCAGGGCGGATCTCGAAGCGTCGTCCGGTCCACCTGCGGCTGCGAGTCCAACGTGGACGGACCCGCGCGCGAACTCGGCGCGGACCCGCTGGAACTGCGGGCGCGCGACGCGATGCGCACCGGAACCGCGCCGCCCACCGGGCGGGCCGTCGACGGTCCGGCTGCCGGGGATCTCCCGGGTCGTCGGGCAACCCGCCGGCACGGCGGTGGCGACGCGGGCTCGGCGTCGGCGTCCCGCTGCCGCTGGTCCCGGTCCGGCCCCGCGACATCTTCCTGCCGCGGTCGGCGAACCGGTCATGTCCGATGTGGACGGATCACTCCGGGAAGGAGGCGAAGTAGGCGGCGGCCATGTCCTGCTCGCCGTGGCCCGCGTCGATGGCGCGGCGGAGGCGTTCGCGGGCCGCTTCGGCGAGGTCCAGGCGGACCTTGCCCGCCGCGGCCTCGGTGATGAGTTCGGCGTCCTTGTGCGCTGCCGCCACCGTGAAGGACGGGGTGAACCGGCCGTCCAGGATCGCGTTGCCCTTCAGGTGCGCGTACGGCGAGTCGGTCGGCGTGCCGCGCAGCGCGTCCAGGAAGTGCCGCGGGTCGACGCCCAGCGCGTCGGCCAGCGCCAACGACTCGCCGACGGCGTTGGTCAGCGCCAGAACCCAGTTGTTCATCGCGAGTTTGAGCCGCGTGCCGTCGGCGTGCGCGCTGTCCTCGCCCAGCCACAGCGTCCGCTCGCCCACCGCGTCGAACAGCGGCTGCACCCGGTCGCGCAGCGACGTCGGGCCCGAGGCCAGCACCACGAGCTGGCCCTTCTCGGCCGGGACGGTGGAGCCCAGCACCGGCGCGTCGACGACCGGGACGTCCCCGGCCGCGGCGTGCACTTCGGACATTCCGTCCAGGCCGATGGTGCCCATCTGGACCCACACCGCGTTCTCGGCCAGTTCCGGCAGGGCCGCGCGCGCGGCCTGCACCGTGGCCGCGCCGTCGAGCAGCATGGTCACCAGCACGTCGGCGCCCTGGGCGGCCTGCGCGGGGCTGTCGGCCACGGTCGCGCCGTCGGCGGCGAGCGGCCGCGCCTTCTCCGCCGTCCGGTTCCACGCCCGCAGCCCGAACCCGGCGCCGAGCAGGTTCCGCGCCATCGGCGCGCCCATCGTTCCGGTGCCCAGGAAAGCAACAGTGGTCATCGACGTGCTCCTGCCGTTCGACGTGCCGTTGGGAAGGTGATACCCGATGCCATCGACACCCATACCACGGCGGCGTCGATCTTCCCAGGGTTCGGGTGGCGCTTGTGGACGGTGGTGCACGCGACATGGCGGCCGCGGCGGCCGTGCGGTGTCATGGGGGCATGCGGTACACGGTCTTGGGCAAGACAGGTCTGGACGTCTCGCGGATCGCCTTCGGCACGTGGCAACTCGGCGGGGACTGGGGTTCGTTCGACGAGCAGGGCGCGATCGACGCGATCCGGCACGCCCGCGAACTGGGCGTGAACTTCTTCGACACCGCTCAGGCGTACGGGTTCGGTCGCTCCGAGGAGGTGCTGGGCAAGGCCCTGCGCGCGGAGCTGGACCGCGACCGCGACAGCCTGGTCATCGCGACCAAGGGCGGCATCAACCCCGGCGGCGAACGGCCGCGCGACGCCGGTCGCGAGTGGCTGCGCCGCGGCGTGGAGGAGAGCCTGCGGGCGCTCAAGCTCGACTACATCGACCTCTACCAGGTGCACTGGCCCGACCCGGACACCCCGGCCGAGGAAACCGCGACCGCGCTGCAGGAACTCGTCGACGAGGGCAAGATCCGCCACGTCGGCGTGTCCAACTACAACGCGGCGCAGCTGGCCGAGTTCGACCGCTTCCGGCCGGTGGAGGCGCTCCAGCCGCCGTACCACCTGTTCCGCCGCGGCATCGAGCAGGAGACGTTGCCCTACACGCGGGAGCACGACATCGGCGTGCTCGCCTACAGCCCGCTGGCCAGCGGGCTGCTGACCGGGCGGATGACCGCCGACACCACGTTCGAACCGGACGACTGGCGTTCGCAGGCGTCGGCGTTCCAGGGCGAACTGCTGCGGCGCAACCTCGCCGTGGTGGACCAGCTCTCCCGGTTCGGCGAGGAGCGCGGCATGTCGGTCAGCCAGCTGGCCATCGCCTGGGTGCTCGCGCAGCCCGGCGTGCACGTGGCGATCGTCGGCGCGCGCAGTGCCCGCAACATCGAGAACAGCCTGGCCGCGGCCGATTTCGACCTCTCCGCCGACGACCTGGCGCAGATCGACCGGATCACCGCCGAAGGCGTGTCCATCGAGGGCGCCAGCCCCGAGGGCGTGGCCTGACCCCGCACGCGCGAAAGGGGGCACCCGGCTCGCAGGGTGCCCCCTTTTTCGTCGTCTCACTCCGCGTGGAAGTGCCAGTTCCGGAACGCCAGCAGGACTCCGGTCAGCGCGCCGCAGAGGAAGAGACCGGCGCCGTCGCCGAGGAACAGGCACACGACCGCGAGCACGGCCGACACCGCGGACAGGGCCGCGT
The DNA here is from genome assembly GCF_025643595.1 of Saccharopolyspora rosea. Classification (GTDB taxonomy): domain Bacteria; phylum Actinomycetota; class Actinomycetes; order Mycobacteriales; family Pseudonocardiaceae; genus Saccharopolyspora; species Saccharopolyspora rosea. The sequence continues at coordinate 4,468,814 of NZ_CP102826.1, read as the reverse complement.
ACAGGCCGAGACGCGCCCACACGCGCCGCAGCAGTCCGATGTCGGTCAGTCGACGTGCCAGCTTGGGGTCGTCGCCGGTGAGCTGGTGCTCGATCTCCTTGAGGCGGCGACGTTCCTCCCTGGGCAGCATGGCCACCTCCGCGAGTCGTCCGCCTAGTTGAACAAGTATTGCAACGATCGCCGGTGGTGTGAAGGGCTGTCCGCCCGCCATCACGGTACGCCCGGCGCGCGACCGTGGTGGGATGGCGACATGGAGATCTGGGTCAACCCCGCGTGTTCGAAATGCCGGTCGGCGCTGTCCCTGCTGGACGAGGCGGGCGCGTCCTACACGGTCCGTCGCTACCTCGACGATCCGCCCACCGCGGCCGAACTCGACGAAGTGCTGCGGCGCCTCGGCCTGCAACCCTGGGACGTCGCGCGGACGTCCGAACCCGTCGCCCGGGAGCTGGGGCTGGAGGGGTGGCCGCGCGAGGAGGCCGCCCGGGACCGGTGGATCGCCGCGATGGTGGAGAACCCGAAGCTCATCCAGCGCCCGATCATCACCGCCGACGACGGCACGGCGGTCGTGGGCCGCACCCCGGACGCGGTCCGCTCCGTGCTGCCGTAGCTCACCAGCCCGCGGGCAACCGCCGCATACCGGTGACCGGGCCGCGCCACACGTACACCCAGCACGGACCCCGCAGGTCGACGACGAGCCGGTCGTACTCCGGGCCCTCGTAGTCGTCGAGCAGCGGCAGCGCGCGGCCCGGATCCGCCAACCGGAACACCTCGGCGGGCACCCGCCCGGAGCCGTCCAGCTTCAGCGCGGGATACCCGGAGCCGGTGTCGTACAGCGCTCCGGCCAGGCGCACCGGCTCCGGCGGCCCGACCACCAGCGGTCGCAGCAGCTCCCAGGCCGCGCGCCCGTGCCGCAGCGTCCCGTACACCGCGATCCGGTCCGGTGTCGTCATGCTCCGATGACAGCAGGACGGCTCCGACGCGGAAGAAAGGGGGCGGGTGCGGCGAGCACCCGCCCCCGTCGCGCCGGATCAGACCGCGGCGGGCTGGTCGACGTCGAAGGAGAGTTCGCCGTCGGCCACGTCGATGCGGACCCGACCGCCCTCGGCGAGGGCACCGTCCAGCAGCAGGTCGCTGATCGGGTCGTCGACGCGGCGCTCGATCGCCCGCCGCAGCGGCCGGGCGCCGAACTCGGGCTGGTAGCCGCGTTCGGCGATCCAGTCCACCGCCGCCGAGCTGAACTCGACCCGCACGCCCAGCTCCCGCAACCGCTCCACGGTGCTCTCCAGCAGCATCCGCGTGATCGTGCGCAGCTGCTCGGCGTCCAGCCGCCGGAACACCACGATCTCGGTGATGCGGTTGAGGAACTCCGGCCGGAACGCCTCCCGCAGCTTGGGCATGACCCGCTCGTCGACCGCCGGGGCGGCGTCGTCGCTGCGGAAGCCGATCGCGCCGCCGCTGGTGGACACGACCTCCGAACCCAGATTGCTGGTCATGATCAGCACCGTGTTCGAGAAGTCGACCGTGCGGCCCCGGCCGTCGGTGAGCCGACCGTCGTCGAGCACCTGCAGCAGCGTGTTGAACACGTCGGGGTGCGCCTTCTCGATCTCGTCCAGCAGCACCACCGAGTACGGGTGCCGGCGCACCGCCTCGGTCAGCTCACCGGCCTCGTCGTGGCCGACGTAGCCCGGAGGAGCGCCGACCAGGCGGCTGGCGGTGTGCCGTTCCTGGAACTCGCTCATGTCCAGCCGGATCATCCGCTTCTCGTCGCCGAACAACGACTCCGCCAGCGCCTTGGCCAGCTCGGTCTTGCCGACGCCGGTCGGTCCCAGGAACAGGAAGCTGCCCACCGGCCGGTTCGGGTCGCCCAGGCCGCTGCGGGACCGCCGCACCGCGCGGGCCAGCGCCCGCACCGCGTCCCGCTGGCCGACGACCCGGCGGTGCAGTTCCTCCTCCAGGTTCCGCAGCCGGGACCGCTCGGCCTCGGTCAGCCGGTTCACCGGCACACCGGTCGCCCGGGAGACGATCTCGGCGATGTCGGCATCGGTGACCTCCAGCGGCCCCTCGGCCTCGCCGATCTCGGCGAGCTCCGCCTGGACGCGGGTGATCTCGTCGCGGAGCTTGGACGCCTCCTCGTACTCCTCGGCGGCGACCGCCTCGTCCTTCTCCTGCTCCAGCCGCTCGACGCGCCGCCGCAGCTCACCGGCCCGGGACCCCGGGTCCAGCGCGGACAGCCGCTTGCGGGCACCGGCCTGGTCGAGCAGGTCGATCGCCTTGTCCGGCAGGAAGCGGTCCGAGATGTACTGGTCGGACAGCCGGGCCGCGGCGCGCACCGCCTCGTCGGTGTAGCGGACCTCGTGGTGCTGTTCGTAGTTGGCCCGCAGCCCGCGCAGGATCTCCACGGTGTCGGCCACGCTCGGCTCCGGCACCTGCACCGGCTGGAAGCGGCGTTCCAGAGCGGGGTCCTTCTCGATGTGCTTGCGGTACTCGTCCAACGTGGTCGCGCCGACCACGTGCAGCTCGCCGCGGGCCAGGCGGGGCTTGAGCATGTTGCCCGCGTCGACCGCGCCCTCGGCGCCGCCCGCGCCGACGACGGTGTGCAGCTCGTCGACGAAGACGATCAGCTCGTCGCGGTGCTCGGCGATCTCGTCGATCACCTTGGTCATCCGCTCCTCGAAGTCACCGCGGTAGCGGGTGCCCGCGAGCATCCCGGACAGGTCCAGCTGCACCACGCGCTTGCCGCGCAGCACCTGCGGAACCCGGTCCTCGGCGATGCGCTGGGCCAGGCCCTCGACGATCGCCGTCTTGCCGACGCCCGCCTCACCGATGAGCACCGGGTTGTTCTTGGTGCGCCGGGATAGGACCTCCACGGTCTGCTCGATCTCGTCGGCGCGCCCGATCACCGGGTCCAGTTCGCCCGCCCGCGCCCGGGCGGTCAGGTCGGTGCCGAACTGGTCCAGGGTCGGCGTGTCGCTGTCGGCGCCCGGACGTGCCTGCTGGGCGTCGCGGGCCGCGGTGCGCAGCGCCTCCGGCGTCGCCCCGGAATTGCCGAGCAGCCTGCCCGGTTCGGAGTCCGGGTTCGCCGCCATGGCCAGCAGCACGTGTTCGGGGCCGATGTAGGTCGAGCCGGTCGCCCGGGCCACCCGGTGCGCGTCGCCCAGCACGGCCTTGGCGGCCGGGGTCAACGACACCGAGCCCTCGGCGGACTCCTTCCCGGCGGCCGGGGGCAGGCCCTCCTCGATGCGCGCGGTCAGCGCGTCCACGTCCACCCCGGCCTGCCGCAGCATGCCGCGGGTGGGTTCCTGGGCAGCGGCCGCCCGCAACAGGTGGAGGGCGTCCAGCTCGGACCGCCCGCGCTCGTGCGCGAACCGCGCGGCCTCGGCCAGCAGGGTCCGGGCGCGCTCCGTCATGAGCTCGGTGATGTCGATCCGACGGCTGCCCGGCGTGGTGTCCTCGCCGCCGAAGCCGCCGAAGAAGCGCGCGAAGTACTCGTCGAACGGTCCCGAGCCGAAGCCGGCCGGTCCGAAGAACGTCGCCATTCCTTCCCTCCTAGCGGCGGTGGTTGCTGTGTCGAACCGCCACATAGTTGAGTCACCTGTTGTCAACCAACGTTAGCGAAAGCCGGGTAATTCCGTCCACAAGATCGAGTGACGAGGCTCACGCGCTCTGCTTCGGCAGCCGGGTCTCGGTCTCGTCGTAGGCGGCGCGGCACCGCTCGACGGCGGCCTGCCCGCTCGCCGAGCCTCGTCCGGGGCGAGGTGGGTCAGCGCCGGCCAGGAGCCCGGGGCGACCCGGCGCGCGTACCCGGGCAGCGCGCCGAGCGGGTCCGCGGCGAAGTGCAGCACCGCGATCATCAGCACGCGGACCGGCCGGTCGGAGGCGTTGACTTCGACCTGGGTCGAACTACGAAGCTGTTCGCGAGGACCGCGAACAGGAGGCAGCGCATGGACAGCACGGTCAGCCGGGAGATCTTCGAATCGGCGTACGAGACCGGCACCCCGCCGTGGGTGATCGGTGAGCCGCAACCGGCCGTCGTGGAGCTGGAACGCTCCGGCGGCATCCGCGGCGCGGTGCTCCACCCGGGCTGCGGCACCGGGGAGCACACCATCCACCTCGCCCGGCTCGGCTACGACGTGCTCGGGCTCGACATCACCGCGTCCGGCGTCGAACTGGCGCGGGCCAACGCCGCCGGGCAGGGCGTCGACGCGCGGTTCGAGGTGGCCGACGCGCTCGCGCTCGACGGGCCGCCGCGGTTCGACACGGTCGTCGACAGCGCCCTGTTCCACGTGTTCGGCCGCGACGACCAGGTGCGCTACACCGCCGCCCTGCACCGGGCGTGCCGACCGGGGGCCACCGCGCACGTGCTGGCCCTGTCCGACGTCGGGCCGGCCGTCGGACCGCAGGTCAGCGAGCTGGAGATCCGCGACGCCTTCGCCGCGGGCTGGCGGCTGGAGGAGATCCGCACCTCCCGCTACCTCGGCTGCGCCCCGGAAGAGCAGGCCGCCGAGCTCGGCGTGGCGCCCGGGCAGCGCGTGGAGTGCGCCGCGTGGCTGGCCCGCGCCACCCGGCTGTGAGCGGGCGTGCATGAGTCGGGGCTCCCGCGGCCGAGGCGGCCGCTGAGCACCGGCCACCCACGACGAGTTCGAAGAACAGGCTCTGCGCGCACCGTGGTGGTGCCGGTCGGTGACCTGGCACACTCGCGGCATGAACGAGGACTCCCGCTGCGCCGTGGCGCACGGCGACGTCGCGGCGGAGACCGAGGACCGGGTGCTGGTCGCGGTCTTCGCCTCCCCGGTGGCCGGGTTCCTGCTGCGCTACGGCGCCGATGCCGGGTTCCGGCCGGTGCTGGTCGAACCCGACGGTGAGCGCCCGGCAGGGGTGGACGCCGAGGTGGTGCGGCAGTTCGGCGACCTGGACGACCGCGCGGACGTCGTGGTCACCGACCACCACCGGCCCGAGCTGGGCGTGGTGCTGCGCGACGCGCTGGCTCGGAAACCGCGCTGGATCGGTGTCCTGGGCAACCCGCGGCACCCCGGCCCGCACGTGGCGGCGCTGCGGGAACTCGGCGTCGCCGAATCCGACATCGCCCGGGTGCACCGGCCGATCGGTCTCAACATCGGCTCGCGCACCCCGCCCGAGATCGCGGTCGCGACGCTGGCCGGGCTCCTGGCCGACCGCAACGGCAAACCCGGCGGCTTCGAGTTCTGATCTCGCACGGCCCGCCGCGCGCCGTGGCGGTGGGACCGCTCATTCGGCGAGCGCGTCCAGGATCTGCGCGCCGTACTTGGTGAGCTTCTGCTCGCCGACCCCGTTGATCGCCGCGAGTTCGTCCATCGTGGACGGTCGGGTCACGGCGATCTGGCGGAGCGTGGCGTCGTGGAAGATGATGAACGGCGCCTTGTTCTCCTCCCGCGCCGTCGCGCTGCGCCAGGCGCGCAGGCGTTGGAAGACCGGCTCGGCCTCCGGCGGCAGCGTCGTCGGCGGCTGCTGCTTGCGGGTCTTCGCCGCCGGGGCCTGCTTGCCCTCGGTGCGCAACCGGACCGTGCGCGGCTCCTCCCGGCGCAGCACCGCACTGCTGGACTCGGTGAGCACCAGGGTGCCGTAGTCGCCCTCCACCTCCAGCAGTCCCTGGGCCAGCAGCTGGCGGACCACCCCGCGCCACTCGGCCTCGGACATGTCCCCGCCCACGCCGAACACGCTGAGCTGGTCGTGGCGGAACTGCTCGACCTTGGGCGTGCGGCGACCGCGCAGGATGTCGATGATCTGCCCGGCGCCGAACTTCTGGTTGCGCTCCCGGTCCAGCCGCACCACCGCCGACAGCAGCTTCTGCGCGGCAACCGTGCCGTCCCACGACTCCGGCGGTGCCAGGCAGGTGTCGCAGTTGCCGCACGGCCGGGACTCCTGGCCGAAGTGCGCGAGCAGCCGCACCCGGCGGCACTCGACGGTCTCGCACAGCGCCAGCATCGCGTCCAGGTGCGCGGTCTGCGTGCGGCGGTGCGCGGCGTCGCCGTCGCCGGAGTCGATCAGCTTGCGCTGCTGCACCACGTCCTGCAGGCCGTAGGCCATCCAGGCGGTGGCGGGCAGGCCGTCGCGCCCGGCGCGGCCGGTCTCCTGGTAGTAGCCCTCCACCGACTTGGGCAGATCGAGGTGCGCGACGAACCGCACGTCCGGTTTGTCGATGCCCATGCCGAAGGCGATCGTCGCGACCACCACCAGGCCGTCCTCGCGCAGGAACCGGGCCTGGTGGGCGGCGCGGGTCGCCGCGTCCAGGCCCGCGTGGTAGGGCACCGCGTCGACGCCGTTCGCGACCAGGAACTCGGCGGTGCGCTCCACGTCGGCGCGGGTCAGCCGGTAGACGATGCCCGCGTCGCCGGCGTGCTCGTCGCGCACCAGCCGCAACAGCTGCTTGCGCGGGTCGGCCTTGCCGACGATGCGGTACTGGATGTTGGGCCGGTCGAAGTCGGAGACGAAGTGCCGGGCTCCGGTCAGTTCCAGGCGGTCGGCGATCTCCCGGCGGGTCGCCGGGGTGGCGGTGGCGGTCAGCGCGATCCGCGGCACGGCGGGGAACCGCTCGTGCAGCACCGACAGCTCCAGGTAGTCGGGCCGGAAGTCGTGGCCCCACTGGGCCACGCAGTGCGCCTCGTCGATGGCGAACAGCGCCACCTCGCCCTGGTCGAGCAGCCGCAGCGTCGACTCCAGGCGCAACCGCTCGGGTGCCAGGTAGAGCATGTCCAGCTCGCCGGACCGGAACGCCTCCTCGGTCCGCTGCCGCTCCTGCGGCAGCTGGGTGGAGTTGAGGAACCCGGCCCGCACGCCGAGTTCGTTGAGCGCGTCCACCTGGTCCTGCATCAGCGCGATCAGTGGGGAGACGACGATGCCCGTGCCGGGCCGCACCAGCGCCGGGATCTGGTAGCACAGCGACTTGCCCCCGCCGGTGGGCATGAGCACGAGCGCGTCGCCGCCCGCGACGACGTGCTCGACGATGTCCTGCTGGGGGCCGCGGAACGAGTCGTAGCCGAACACGCGGCGCAGGACGTGCAGGGGATCGGTGGTCAGGTCGGGGGACGTCACGCGCCGCATCCTACGCAGCGGTCGCGATCCCGCCGGGGCGGTCCGCGCCGCGGTGCGCGTGTCGGGACGGCGTTCCCCGGCAGGCGGAAAAACCACCGCGAGATCCGCCGGCAGGACTACGGTGTCGACATGACCGGTGATCGCATTCCCGCCGCGGAACCGCCCGAACTGCCCGATGTCGTCGCGCGGCTGCGCACCGAGGGCGTCGAGCTGGTGGAGATGTCCTTTGTGGACAACGCGGGGACGGTGCGGGTGAAGGCGGTGCCGCTGGAGAGGCTGGCCGCGGTGGTGCGCTACGGCGTCGGTGCCTCGCCGTGCTTCGAGACGTTCTGCTTCGACGACGTGATGGTGCGCGGACGACACCTCGGCGGCCCGGACGGCGACCTGCGGCTGGTGCCGGACCTGTCCCGGCTCGTGCCGCTGGCGGCCCAGCCGGGCTGGGCGTGGGCCCCCGCCGACAAGTTCGTCCAAGAGGGCACGCGGTTCGTGGCCTGCCAGCGCGCCTTCGCGGCGCGCCAGGTCGACGCCGCGGCTCGGCAGGGGCTGCGGGTGCAGGCGGCGTTCGAGCACGAGTGGATCCTGTGCGCCGACGCCGACGACGTGGTGCCCGCCTTCACCGGTCCCGCCTACGGCCAGGCCCGGCTGGAGGCGGTGGCCGACCACGGCCGGGACCTCGTCGCGGCGCTGCACGCCCAGGGGCTCGCCGTGCAGCAGTTCCACCCCGAGTACGCCTCGGGCCAGGTCGAACTCTCCGTCGCGCCCCGGGACCCGGTGGGCGCCGCCGACGACGCGGTGCTGGTCCGGCACACGGCGCGCCGCGCGGCCCGCGAGCACGGCTGGCGCGCCAGCTTCGCCCCGAGCCTGGACCCCGACGGCGCCGGTTCGGGGGCGCACCTGCACGTGTCCGTGCACGGCCCCGACGGCAACCTGTTCGCCGACGGTCCCGGGCGCCACGGGCTCCACCTGGCCGGGGAGGCGTTCCTGGCCGGGGTGCTGCGCGAGCTGCCCGCACTGCAGGCGGTCGGCGCGGGCAACCCGGCGAGCTTCCTGCGGCTGCAACCGTCCCGGTGGGCGGGCGTGTGGCAGGTGTGGGGCCGCGAGACCCGCGAGGCGGCGCTGCGGCTGATCACCGGCACCACCGGCACCGGCCAGTGGGCCGCCAACGCCGAGATCAAGTGCTTCGACGCCACCGCCAACCCGTACCTGCTGGTCGGCGCGGTGCTCGCCGCCGGGCTCGCGGGCGTGCGGGAGGAACTGCGGCTGCCCGGGGAGATCACCGGCGACCCCGCCCTGCTCCCGGAGTCCGACCGCGACCGCGCCGGGATCCGGCGCCTGCCGACCGGACCGGCGGAGGCGGCCGGGCAGTTCGCGGAGTCCGCGGTGCTGGCCGAGGCCATGGGGCCGGAACTGCACGACGCGGTGCTGACCGTCCGCCGCGCCGAAGCCGAACGCTTCGCCGGCGCCACCCCGGAGGAGCTCGTCGCGCTGACCCGGTGGCGCTACTGACCCGGGACGGGTGAGAGCCTGTCTTTGAACTCGTTGTGCGTGGCGGTGCCGGGAGCGGAACCTCAGCGGCCCGCCCGTCACCCGACCACCACCCCCCACGGAGGCGCTGCGCGCCGCAGTCACATCGGCTCCGGGAGCCCCTCCTGATGTATGCCCAATACACGGCGTCGGGGCTGTCCTCGCGAGACGCCCGCCCGTCGCCCGACCACCGCCCCCCAAGGAGGCGCTGACGCGCCCCTGTGCTCATCGGAGAACCCGCGGCGGTGCAAGTGGCGAGACCGCTCACCGAAAGAGAAAGCGGCTACCGCCGCTTACCACGCCCCGCCGGAACCAAGTTCAAAGACAGGCGCTGAGCCCGCGGTGCCGCGGGGTCCACTGTGGACGAAGCGGTGGGGTGGCCGTCCGGGAGCTGCTGCCGTGGTGGAGGTGCCGGGGGTCAGTATGCTCGGGGCCGCCGCGGGAGCAGCGACGGGAGGCGATGATGGCTGAGGTGGCCGGTGCGGCAGGTCCGCCCGCCCGCAATACGCGCCCCCGCAACAGGCGCGCGCTCATCACCGCGGCCGCGGCCGACCTGTTCTACCGGTTCGGCTACGCGCGGGTCGGCATGAGCGACATCGCCGAGGCGGTCGGGGTCGGCACCTCGGCGCTGTACCGGCACTTCGCGGGCAAGCAGCAACTGCTGACCCGGCTGGTGCTGACCGAGATGCAGCCGTTCGCCGAGATCAGCGCGCGGGTCCCGGAACGCGGGCTGGACGCGGTGGTCGCCGAGCTCGCCGCCGCCGCGCTCGACCACCGGCAACTGGGCGTGCTGTGGCAGCGGGAGGCGCGGCACCTGCCCGAGGAGCAGCGCGACGTGCTGCGCGAGGAGCTGCGGGTGGTCGCCGGCGGGCTCGCCGAGGTCGCCCGGGCGTTCCGCCCGGAGCTCAGCGCCGAAGACGCCCGGTTCCGCGGCTGGTGCCTGTTCAGCGTGCTCACCAGCCCCTCCTACCACCAGGTGGAGCTGCCCCGCCGGGAGTTCGAGCAGCTGCTGCGGGCGATGGTGGTCGTGCTCGGCGAGCAGCCGCCGCAGCGGTTCGCCGAACGCCGCGAGGAGTCCTCGGCGCTGTTCGCCGGGCGCGCGTCGCGCCGCAGGCTGCTGTTGCAGGCGGCGACGCGGCTGTTCGCCGACTGCGGGTACACCAAGGTCACCACCGAAGACGTCGGCGCGGCGGCCGGGATCGCCGGGCCCAGCCTGTACAACTACTTCGCCAGCAAGCAGGAGCTGCTCGGCACCGTGATCACGCGCGGCTCGGCGTGGCTGGAGGTGGAGCTGGAACGCACGCTGGCCAACGTCCCCGCCGCCGACGAGGCGCTGCGCGAACTGCTGCGCTCCTACACCACGTTCGCCTTCGACCACGGCCGGTTCATCGACATCCTGGTCAGCGAGGTCGGGCACCTCCCGGACGCGGAACGGCACCGGGCGCGCCAGACCCAGCACGCCTACGTCGCCGAGTGGGTGGGGCTGCTGTGCGAGGCCAGGCCGGAACTGGACCCGGTGCGCTCCCGGATCCTGGTGCAGGCGGCGTTGACCGTGGCCAACGACATGGCCCGCACCGGCGCGGTCCGCGACGTGGCCGCGCCGGTGCGCGCGGGCACCGCGCTGATGCTCGCCACGGACGTTCAGGACTAGCTATCCGTCATTCACTTAGGTGGCGAATGCCCAGGAAACCAGGTTGTTCGACATCTGCGCGGGCTACGCCGGGATCACTTGGAAGTTGACTTCGCGGCGCTCGGGTGGCTAACGTGCGCCGCGACGAGGTCTGCCCGGGGATCGCCGCGTCCGGCGCTCGCCAGTGGGGGCGCCGGACCGCGAGCGACCGCCCGTGCCGAGGTCGTGGCGGACCACAGCCGAGCAGGTGACGAGGACAGGTTGGTTGCATGAGCAGCGCGACGGAGCCGGTCGGACAGCCGCCGGTGGACGTGCCGGACATCCACACGACCGCGGGCAGGCTGGCGGATCTGTACCGGCGCAGCGACGAGGCGGTGCACGCCGGGTCGGCGCGCGCGGTGGACAAGCAGCACGCCAAGGGCAAGAAGACCGCGCGCGAGCGGATCGACATGCTGCTCGACCCGGGCTCGTTCGTCGAACTCGACGAGCACGCGCGGCACCGGACCACGAACTTCGGCATGGACGCCAACCGGCCCTACGGTGACGGCGTGGTCACCGGCTACGGCACCGTCGACGGCCGCAAGGTGTGCGTGTTCTCGCAGGACTTCACCGTCTTCGGCGGCTCGCTGGGCGAGGTCTTCGGCGAGAAGATCGTCAAGGTCATGGACCTGGCGCTCAAGACCGGCTGCCCGCTGATCGGCATCAACGACTCCGGCGGCGCCCGCATCCAGGAGGGCGTGGCCGCCCTGGGGCTCTACGCCGAGATCTTCAAGCGCAACACCCACGCCTCGGGCGTCATCCCGCAGATCTCGCTGATCATGGGGCCGTGCGCGGGCGGCGCGGTGTACTCGCCGGCGATCACCGACTTCACCGTGATGGTCGACCAGACCTCGCACATGTTCATCACCGGTCCCGACGTCATCAAGACCGTCACCGGCGAGGACGTCACCTTCGAGGAGCTGGGCGGGGCCCGCGCGCACAACTCGCGGTCCGGCAACGCGCACTACATGGCCGCCGACGAGGAGGACGCGATCTCCTACGTCAAGGAGCTGCTGTCCTTCCTGCCCAGCAACAACCTCTCCGAGGCGCCGGTGTTCGACGGTGCCGACACCGGGGCCGGGTCGATCGCCGAGGCCATCACCGACGAGGACCGGGAGCTGGACACCCTCGTCCCGGACTCGCCGAACCAGCCCTACGACATGCACGAGGTCATCTCCCGCGTCGTCGACGACGGGGAGTTCCTGGAGGTCGGCGCGCTGTTCGCGCCGAACATCGTGGTCGGCTTCGGCCGGGTGGCGGGCCACCCGGTGGGCGTGGTCGCCAACCAGCCGACCCAGCTGGCGGGCACCCTCGACATCGACGCCAGCGAGAAGGCCGCCCGGTTCGTGCGCACCTGCGACGCGTTCAACGTCCCGGTGCTGACCTTCGTGGACGTGCCCGGCTTCCTGCCCGGCACCGACCAGGAGTGGAACGGGATCATCCGGCGCGGCGCCAAGCTGCTGTACGCCTACGCCGAGGCGACCGTGCCGCTGGTCACCGTGATCACCCGCAAGGCGTACGGCGGGGCCTACGACGTCATGGGGTCCAAGCACCTGGGCGCGGACATCAACCTGGCCTGGCCGACCGCCCAGATCGCGGTCATGGGCGCGCAGGGCGCGGTGAACATCCTCTACCGGCGGCAGCTGGCCGAGGCCGCCGAGGCGGGCGAGGACGTCGAGGAGGTGCGGGCCCGGCTCCAGCAGGAGTACGAGGACACCCTGTGCAACCCCTACGTCGCCGCCGAACGCGGCTACGTCGACTCGGTGATCCCGCCGTCCTACACCCGCGGCTACGTCGCCCGGTCCCTGCGGATGCTCCGCGACAAGCGCGCGAGCCTGCCCGCCAAGAAGCACGGCAACATCCCGCTGTGACGCCACGGAGGTGCTCATGAGCCACGACACCGAGCCGGGGCGGCCGGTGCTGCGCGTGGTCCGGGGCAACCCGGACGACGCCGAGGTCGCCGCGCTCGTCGCGGCGCTGACCGGACTCGCCGCGGCGAGCACCCCCGCCGCCGAGCCGGAGCGGCCGATGTCGCTGTGGGGCGACCCGGCCGCGGCCCTGCGCCACCCCGCGGGGCGCCGCCCGCTGCGTCCCGGACCGCACGCATGGCGCGCCTCGGCCCTGCCGGGCTGATGCTGCGCCGCCAACAGGATTTCGGTAGCCGACCGGCGTCGCGCCGGGAATCGAGGAGTTGACCACTGTGGACGTGACGCCGATCAGCAAGGTCCTGATCGCCAACCGCGGTGAGATCGCGGTCCGAGTGATCCGCGCCTGCAAGGACGAGGGCATCGCCTCCGTCGCCGTGTACGCCGAGCCGGACGCCGACGCCCCGTTCGTGCGGTTGGCCGACGAGGCGTTCGCGCTGGGCGGTTCGACGCCCGGCGAGTCGTACCTGGCCATCGACAAGGTGATCGACGCCGCGAAGCGCTCGGGAGCCGACGCGGTGCACCCCGGATACGGGTTCCTGTCGGAGAACGCCGATTTCGCCCAGGCAGTGCTCGACGCGGGGCTGATCTGGGTCGGCCCGTCGCCGCAGGCGATCCGGGACCTCGGTGACAAGGTCACCGCCCGGCACATCGCGACCCGCGCCGGGGCACCACTGGTGCCCGGCACCAAGGACCCGGTGTCCGGTGCGGACGAGGTCGTCGCCTTCGCTGAGGAGCACGGCCTGCCGGTGGCGATCAAGGCCGCCTTCGGCGGCGGTGGCCGTGGCCTGAAGGTCGCGCGCACGATCGAGGAGATCCCCGAGCTGTACTCCTCGGCGGTGCGCGAGGCCGAGGGTGCCTTCGGCCGCGGCGAGTGCTTCGTGGAGCGCTACCTGGACCGACCGCGGCACGTGGAAGCCCAGGTGTTGGCCGACCAGCACGGCACCGTGGTGGTCGTGGGCACTCGGGACTGCTCGTTGCAGCGGCGGCACCAGAAGCTCGTCGAGGAGGCGCCGGCGCCGTTCCTGACCGACGAGCAGCGGCGGCGCATCCACGAGGCGGCGCGCGCCATCTGCGCCGAGGCCGGTTACCACGGCGCGGGCACCGTGGAGTTCCTGGTGGGCCAGGACGGGACGATCTCGTTCCTGGAGGTCAACACCCGGTTGCAGGTGGAGCACCCGGTCTCCGAGGAGACCACCGGGCTGGACCTGGTGCGAGAGCAGTTCCGCATCGCCGCCGGCGAGAAGCTGGCGATCACCGAGGACCCGGAGCCGCGCGGCCACTCGATCGAGTTCCGCATCAACGGTGAGGACGCGGGCCGCAACTTCCTGCCCGCGCCGGGAACCGTGAGCCGCTTCGTCGCTCCGCAGGGGCCGGGCGTGCGGGTGGACGCCGGGGTGGAGACCGGCAGCGTGATCGGCGGCCAGTTCGACTCGCTGCTGGCCAAGGTGATCGTCACCGGCGCGACCCGGCAGCAGGCCCTGGAGCGCTCCCGGCGGGTGCTGGACGAGATGGTCGTCGAGGGGATGCCCACGGTGCTGCCGTTCCACCGGCTGATCGTGCGGGATCCGGCGTTCACCGCCGAGGACGGCTTCACCGTGCACACCCGGTGGATCGAGACCGAGTTCGACAACACCGTCGAGCCGTTCACCGGCGGGACCGAGGCCGCGGAGCCGGAGGCGCGGCAGACCATCACCGTGGAGGTCGGCGGGCGCCGGCTGGAGGTGTCGCTGCCCGCCGAATTCGCCGCCGCGTCCGCCGCCCCGGTGGCGAAGGCCAAGCCGCGCAAGCGTTCCCAGAGCAAGCCGGGCGCAGCCGCGTCCGGGGACGCGGTGACCGCGCCGATGCAGGGCACCATCGTCAAACTCGCGGTGTCCGACGGCGACGAGGTCGCCGCGGGCGATGTCATCGCCGTCCTGGAGGCGATGAAGATGGAGAACCCCGTCACCGCGCACAAAAACGGCACCGTCACCGGCCTCACCGCCCAGCCCGGTGACTCCGTCTCCCAAGGCACCCCGCTCTGCGAGCTCAAGGGCTGATTGCCTGTCGTTGAACTCGTTTTGGGTGGCGGTGCCGGTGGCGGAAACTCAGCGGCTCGCCCGTCGCCCGGCCACCGCCCCCCACGGAGGCGCTGACGCGCCGCTGTGCTTGTCGGAGAACCCGCGGCGGTGCAAGTGGCGAGGCCGCTCACCGAAAGAGAAAGCGGCTGTCGCCGCTTACCACGTCCTGTCGGAACCAGGTTCGAAGACAGGCACTCACTCAAGAGACCGGACGCCCTGCGGTTCCGCGTGAACCGCGGGGCCGGGGCTCAGGCGCTCGCGTCGCGCAGGTGGTAGACGCGGCGGGCGTTGGCGTGGCCGAGGAGGTCGGCGACGCGGACGGCGTCCGATGTGGACCACTCCCCGTCGTCGACCCAGCGCGCGAGGGTGCGGTGCAGGGCTCGGCGCCACAGGTGCGCCCCGAGGTAGTGGAGCTCGGCGGGGCCGAAGGCGTCCGAGGAGAACAGGACCTTCCCGAACGGCGCGAGTTCCAGGGATTCGGCGACCACCGCCGCCGCGCGGGCTCCCACGTGGTTGACGGCCAACCCGACATCGAGGTGCACGTGCGGGAAGACCTGCGCCAGGTAGCCCGCGTTGCGGTGGAACGGGTAGCAGTGCAGCAGCAGCAGGTCGACGCCGGTCGGCTCGACCAGCCTGATGAAGTCGGTCAGCAGCAGCGGGTCGCAGCGGTGCAGGTCCAGGTCCGGGTCCCCGTAACCGGCGTGCAGTTGCAGCGGCAGCCCCCGGTCCACACCGCACCACAGCAGGAACCGCAGCAGCACCGGGTGGTCGACCCGCACCCGACCGGCGTTCTCGCAGCCGCGCAGCCATTCCCCGGCGGCGGCGACCACCTCGGCGTCGGTGGGACGGCGCGGATCGACGTCGAAGCCGTGGCGGTAGGCCACGACGCTCTTGAGCCCGACGGCCGAGGCGGTGCGCCCGGCCAGGGCCTCCCGGAACCGCTCGGGCAACTGTCCGGCGGACGCGCCGCTGCGGACGAGGTCCTCCAGCACCGATTCCAGGCGCACCACCTCGTCGGCGCGCGCCCCGGAGGCCCGCGCCATTCCGGCGGGGGAGAGGACGTCCGCACCGCCGAACCCGGTTTCGACCAGGTGGTGCGCCACCCCCGAGGCCGCCAGCATGCGCCGGGTGACCTCGGCGGCTCCGAGTTCCGCGCGCCGCGCCACGTAGTCGTCCGGGTCGACGTGCGGTTCGAGGTCGAGCAGCGGAGCGCACCAGCGGCGCACCGCGAAACCCAGCTGCGAGTCGAACTGGGTCGTCCCGGCGGGCAGCGGCCGGTCGGACTCGGTCAGCAGCAGTTCCAGGGCGGGGCGGTCGAGCTCGGCGACCAGCGCACCGTGCACGTGGTGGTCCACCAGGGGAACGGCGTTGACGGCCTCGGCCAGCTGTTCAGCGGACATCACCCGGTCCTTCCGCGACGGTTGTGACCAACAACACTAACCCGGCGCCGCATCCGTCCTGTGTGGACGGTCGGAGATGTGGTCACCTGCGCGGATTCCGGACGTGGTCGGCCGCGGTCGTGCCGGATGTCGCCCACGGCACACTGACCGGTCGGTACGGTGTGGTACTCCTGGGGGACGCGCGGCTCGGAGGTGTGTGGTCATGGGCGACTCGCGGCACGAGTGGATGCGACCGGGCGCGGTCGAAGTGGCGCCGGGAGTGCACCGGATCCCGCTTCCGCTGCCCAACGACGGCCTGCGCGCCGTCAACGTCTACGCGATCACCGACGGCGACGTGCTGACCCTCGTCGACGGCGGGTGGGCGCTCCAGGCCGCGCGCGAGCAGCTCGCCGCCGCGCTCGGGCAGCTCGGCGCCGGGCTCGGCGACGTCCGGCGGTTCCTGGTCACCCACGCGCACCGCGACCACTACACGCAGGCCGTGGCGCTGCGCCGGGAGTACGGCTCCGCGGTGTTCCTCGGCCAGGACGAGCGCGACACCCTGCGCACCCAGCAGAACCCGGCGCACCGGCCGCTGGACAGGCAGGTCGCGCTGTTGACCGCCTGCGGCGCCAAGCCGGTGTGCGACGCGCTGCTGGCGATGCGCGGTGAACGCGCGAACGCCGACGACTGGGAGGACCCCGACGTGTGGATCGACGAGTCCACCGACGTGGGCCTGCTCGACCGTCCGCTGCGCGCCGTGCCGACGCCGGGGCACACCCGGGGGCACCTGGTCTACGTCGACGACGCAGCCGGGCTGATGTTCGCCGGTGACCACGTGCTGCCGCACATCACCCCGTCGATCGGGTTCGAGCAGGCGCCCAGCGCGGCGCCGCTGCGCGACTACCTGGCGTCGCTGCGGCTGGTTCGGTCGATGCCGGACATGCGGTTGCTGCCCGCGCACGGGCCGGTCACCGACAGTGTTCACCGGCGCGTCGACGAACTGCTGGACCACCACGACCGGCGGCTGGCCGACACCGCCGAGGTCGTCGAGCGGGGCGCGGCCACCGCGTACGAGGCCGCCCGGGCGCTGACCTGGACCCGCCGCGAACGCGCCTTCGCCGATCTCGACCCGTTCAACCAGATGATGGCCGTGCTCGAAACCGCCGCCCACCTCGACGTCCTGGCCCTGCGCGGCCGGCTGCGGCGGGAGGACGTCGACGGGGTGGTGCACTACGCGAGCTGACCGCCGTTGCGCTGAGTGAGGGGAAATCACCCGAGATGCCGGGCGCGACGACGACCTCCGGCGTGGCAGTCTTTGGGCGGTGCACCAGGTGACAGGCGCGGGCGGGGTGGGTACCTCGTTGGTGTCGGTGCGGACGTCGCTAGGAGCTCGCCATGTTGAGCAGGCACGAGCGGGAGAGGCTGGCGCGGATCGAGTCCGGCTTGGTGGCCGACGACCCGCGGTTGGCGGAGAAGTTCGACCGCTTCGACAGCGGGCGCCGGTGGGGCCTGCGCCGGGTGTTGACGCTGCTGGTCCTCGCGCTGGCCGCGTTGCTGGCGGTGCTGTGCCTGTTCAGCGGTCTGCTCCCGATCGCGATCGTGGTGGGGGTGGCGACGGCCGGTTTCGCCGCCGCCACCTGGTGGCGCTCCCGGCGCAAACGCCTGTGAGCTCGCCGGTGCACCGACTCCGGAGTCCGCTGTGGACTCATTCCGCGCATTCGCGCGGCAGCGCCTGCAGGACGGTGTCCGGTTCGACGTAGACGCCGTCGGGGAGCCGGTGCAGCCGGTCCAGCAGCGCGCTCGGCGCGCCCTGTTCGACGCACCGGCGGTAGATCTCCTCGCGGGTCGCCGGGTAGGAGATGTGGTAGAGGAAGCGGAGCAGTTCTCCGCGTGGTGAGGGCATCGCGAACACCGCCCGCTGTCGTCACCTGCGGACCACCGCGTCCGGCCGCCCGCAGGTATGGTGTCCATTGTGGTCAGTCGGCGAGAGCTCGGCGGGCCGCCTCGGCGATCGACTCGGCGTCGATGCCCGCCTGCCGGAGCAGTTCGGCCGGCTTGCCCGAACCGGGCATCTCGCGCACCCCGAGCAGTCGGACCGGCGCCTGCACGCCCGCGTGCGCCAGGGCGGCGAGCACCGCCTCGCCCAGTCCGCCCTCCGGCCAGTGGTCCTCGGCGGTGACCAGCGCGCCGGTCTCGACGGCCGCGCGGCGCAGCGTGTCGACGTCGATGGGCTTGATCGAGTACAGGTCGATCACCCGCGCCCGCAGGCCCTCGTCGGCCAGCAGGTCGGCGGCGCGCAGCGCCTCGTGCAGCGTGATCCCGGCGCCGACGAGCGTGACGTCGGAGCCCTCGCGCAGCACCTTCGAACCGCCGATCGGGAACCGCTCGTCCGGTCCGTAGAGCGTCGGCACGGCGCCCCGGCTGGTGCGCAGGTAGCAGATGCCGTCCCGGTCGGCCAGCTGTTCGACGAGCTGGACCGTCTGGTTGGCGTCGCTGGGGTAGAGCACGGTGCTGCCGTGCACCGCCCGGAGCGCGGCGAGGTCCTCCAGGCCCATCTGCGACGGGCCGTCCTCGCCGATGGCGACGCCCGCGTGCGAGCCCATGAGGTGGATGTTCGCGCGGCTCACCGCGGCCATCCGGATGAAGTCGTAGGCCCGGGTCAGAAACGCCGCGAACGTCGACGCGAACGGTTTCCAGCCGCGCACCTGCATGCCCACCGCGGCGGCGATCATCTGCTGCTCGGCGATGTACATCTCGAAGTAGCGGTCCGGGTGGGCTTCCCGGAACAGCTCGGAGAAGGTCGAGTTGGACACCTCGCCGTCCAGGGCCACCACGTCGCCGCGCCGGTCCCCGAGCGCGCGCAGCGCCTCGCCGTACGCCTTGCGCGTGGCCACCTCGGCGCCGATGTCGTAGGCGGGCGGCTCGCTGCCGCGGGACGGGAAGGTGTGCGGCACGGCGCCCGCCTCGGGGGTGGGCGGGGTGACGCGCAGATCCCGTTCGCCGCCCAGCTCGCGGATGCCCTCGGCGGGGTCCTTGAGCGGTTTGCCGTGCTTGCCGGGAAGGTCCTCGACCTCGGCGACGCCCTTGCCCTTCTTGGTGCGGGCGATGATCGCGACCGGTCGGCCGTCGGAGTTGGTGGCCTCCTTGAGCGCGGACTCGATCTGCTCCTGGTCGTGCCCGTCGATCTGCAGGGTGCGCCACCCGGCGGCCTGGGCGCGGGCCGCGTAGGACTCCAGGTCCCAGCCGTGCATGGTCTCGCCGGTCTGGCCGAGGCGGTTGACGTCGATCAGCGCCACGAGGTTGTCCAGGCCCTCGTGCCCGGCGTGTTCGAGGGCTTCCCAGACGGAGCCCTCGGCCATCTCGCTGTCGCCGCAGAGCACCCACACCCGGTACGGCAGCCGGTCCAGGCGCCGCGCGGCCAGCGCCAGGCCGACTCCGACGGGCAGGCCCTGGCCCAGCGAGCCGGTGGCCACGTCGACCCACGGCAGCAGCGGGGTGGGGTGGCCCTCCAGGCGGCTGCCGAACTTGCGGAAGCTCAGCAGTTCGGCGTCGTCGATGGCGCCGACCGCTTTGAAGCACGCGTACAGCAGGGGCGAGGCGTGCCCCTTGGAGAAGATCAGGTGATCGTTGCCCGGATTTTCCGGATGCTGGAAGTCCATCCGCAGGTGGCCGTCGAGCAGCGCGGCCAGCAGGTCGGCGGCCGACATGGAGGACGTGGGGTGGCCGGAGCCGCCGGCGTCGCTGGCCCGGATCGAGTCCACCCGCAGCTGTTGCGCCAGTTCGTAGCGGAACGTCGTGTGGTCCATGCCCCGGTGGTGCCCGCCGGGGCCGCGATCGAAACCTGCCGCTCGGCGCCGACCCTGGTAGCGGCCCGTCCGAGTCCACAAGGGACATCGAATCCGGGCCGCCTGGGTCCTCAGTGGACGATCGGGTGCGGACCGGGCCTACAGGGCGGGGTCGGACTTGCTGAGGCCGGTCAGCAGGCGCTTGATGACCTCGGGATCGATCTCGGCGGTCTCCTCGGCCGGGTGCTCGGCGGGCGCGGAGCGCTTCGGGGAGCGGCGCGGCAGCGGCACCGAGTTCGCCGAGACGCCGCCCGGCAGCGCCAGCTCGCACCACACCAGGGTGCCGCCGCCCTGCAGCGCGGTGGCCCCGCAGTGGCCGCCGGCCAGCGTGGGCGAGAGCGCGGGCGGATCGGTGGCCTGCTCGTCCTCGACCTCGACGACGAGCGATTCGCCGCTGAGCCGCAACCGAACCGTGATGAACCCGGGGGAGTCGGGGCTGGCGCTGTCCACCGCGGCCGTGACGAACTGCGCGGCCAGCTGGGTGGCCTCGTCGACCATCGAACGCAGGGACCACTCGGTGAGAGCGAACCGCACGAACAGTTCCGCGCAGTTCACGGCGCTGGGCAGTGCGATGAGCCGAAGGTCGTCGACTTGTGCGGTCTGGGTGTTCACCTGGTTCTGTCCTCCGTCCGCGTCCACTGCGAGTCCATCACCCGAAAGCCGTATCTTGCCAAGTCGCCCCGGTGTGATGTCCACAGGGGCGGCGGGTGTTCCCCGCCGCATTTCGTTCGACACTTCGTACGGACGTTCGATCCTGCGAATGGCGGTGGCGCGGCCACGGGCGGCCGCGCCACCGTCCACAATGGATAGATCAGTCGGTGGTGACCTCGTCCAGGCCCTCCCGCAGCGCCTGCACCAGCAGGTCGATCTCGGACTCGGCGACGGTCAACGGCGGCGACACCGCCACCGCCTTCGCCAGCGGCCGGACGATCACGCCGCGGTCCCGCACCGCCCGCTGGAGCCGGGCGGCCGCGCCCGGGTCCGCGGCCAGCACGTCCGGCGCCAGCTCCACCGCCCCGAGCAGGCCGGTTCCGCCGCGCACCTCGCCCACCGCCGGGTGGTCGGCCAGCGACAGCAGCCCCTCGTGCAGCGGACGCTCCAGGGCGTCGGCCCGCGCGGGCAGCTCCTCGCGCTCCAGGATGTCCAGGTTCGCCAGCGCCGCGGCCGCCACGGACGGGTGGCCGGAGTAGGTCGGGCCGTGCCGGAACGGGTGGCCCGGCTGCCGCCAGAACGGTTCGGCGACCCGGCCGCCGACCACCACCCCGCCCAGCGGCAGGTAACCGCTGGTCACGCCCTTGGCGAAGGTGATCATGTCCGGGCGCAGGCCCCAGCGCTCCACACCGAACCAGCCGCCGACCCGGCCGAACCCGCAGATCACCGAGTCGGCCACGAACAGGATGTCGTGCTCGGCGCAGATCTTGGCCACCGCCTCCAGGTAGCCCGGCTTCGGCGGGTACAGCCCGCCCGCGCCCATCACCGGCTCGGCGAAGAACGCCGCGATCCGGTCCGCGCCGATGCGCTCGATGGCCTCGCGCAGGGACTCGGCGTCATCCCGGTCGACGCGTTCGGTGTCGGGCACCAGGCGGCCGAAGCCGGCCTGGTTCGCCTCGATGCCGCCGATGCTGGTGCCCATCCCGTTGGTGCCGTGGTAGGCGTTGCCGCGGCTGAGGATGTGGGTGCGCTCGGGTCGCCCCTGGTGCACCCAGTACAGCCGGGCGAGCTTGGCGGCGGTGTCGACGGACTCGCCGCCGCCCGTGGTCAGGAAGATCTTCGCGTCGTCCACCGGAGCCAGCCCCGCCAGCCGGTCGGCCAGCTGTTCGGCCGGGGGATTGGTGACGTCGTTGAACACGAAGTAGGTGTCCAGCTCGCGCATCTGGCGAGCGACGGCGTCGACGATCTCGGTTCGCCCGTGCCCCGCGTTGCAGTACCACAGTCCGGCGGTGCCGTCCAGGTAGCGCCGGCCCTGCTGGTCGTAGACCCAGACGCCCTCCGCGCGGGCCACGCAGAACTGCTCGTCGCGGACCGCTGACATGTCCGCGAACGGGTGCCACAGCGAGGTCTCGCGCTGGTGAAGGCTCGACATGCATTCCCTCCTTGTCGTCGCGGGGACAGCTTCGCCGCCGTGCCACCTTGAGCGCCAGTGCCACATCGCCGAGATCGGGCGGGCGGATTGGCCAGATCGGGCAGCCGAACCGGGCGAGACGCCTCACACGGGACCTTCTGCCCTGCTGGGGCCGCCGCGGGCCGGGGCACCGTCGACGAAGTCGTCCGTGCCAGTGGAGGTGATCGACGCATGTCCTGGTTCCCCGCGCTGCGCCACCGAGCCGTCGACGACGAGCGGCCGTGGTCGCCCGAGGAGGTCGCCCTGCTGGCCGAAGCGGTGCGCCGCGCGCCGTCGGTGCACAACCTGCAGCCGTGGTCGCTGCGGGTGCGCGACCGCACGGCCGTGCTGTGCCGGCGCCCGGGGCCGGACCTGCTCGAACACGACCCCGACGGGCGGGACCAGCGGATCTCCTGCGGCGCCGCGGTCGCCAACCTCGCCGTCGTGCTGCGCGGGCTGGGCTGGGAAGGCGAGGTGCGCTGGTGGACCGACTCGGAGGGCCCGGACGCCGAGGCGGTGGTGACCGCCACGCGCCGGTGCCGGGCCACCCAGGTCGACCGGGAACGCAGGCGGGCCGTGGAGCGCCGCAGCAGCTACCGCAGGCCGTTCGCCGCCCGGGCGGTGCCGCACCTCACGCGCACCGCGATCGTGGCCGCATCCACCGTGCAGGCCGCCTGGGTCGTCGGCGAGGACGAGGAGCGGGAGGTGGCGCGGCAGCTGGCCTACGCGGCGCGGGCCAACCGGTCCGACCTGCGCTACCAGCGGGAACTCGGCGCGTGGACCGGTGGCGGGGACGTCGGGCTGGTCGCCGGGGCGCTGGCGGACACCGGGACGCCCGCGGCCGGGCTGGTCCGGGACCGGACCCGGCCGCCCGGCGAGGCGGTGCTCGCGCGGTGGCTGCAGGACGAGGCGCTGCTGGTGTTCAGCACCCTGACCGACGGGCCGCGCGACCACCTGCTGGCCGGGGAGGCCGCCGAGCGGGCGTGGCTGGAGGCGACCCGGCTCGGGCTGGTGGCGTCGGTGATGACCCAACCGCTGCGGCTGTCCGAGGTGCGTTCCGGCATCCGCGACGCGCTGGGCCTGGCGGGTGTGCCGCAACTGCTGATGCGGCTGGGCTACCCCGAGGCCGTCCCGGTGCCCCGGACGGAGCGCCGCCCGCTGCCGGACCTGTTCGACGACTGAAGTCCACTGTGGAGTGTTCCGGTCGGTGGGATGGCCGGGCGGTGCGTTGACACGGTTCACCGGGCGGTGTTGCGATGAGCCCGTGATGTTCCGGACCCGGTTCACCAAGCGGCGGCACATCGATCTCCACCGCGTTCGCGTGCAGGCGTGTCGGGGCTGACCTCAACCGCCGAAACCGCCCGTGGAGACCGAGGAGCACGCGTTGTCCAGTGTCGTAGTCATCTCCGGAAGCCCGTCCCGCACGTCCAAGACCGAGCGCATCGGCGACCACGTCGCCGAGCAGCTGGCCGCGCACGGCTGGAGCGCCGAACACCTGCGCCTGCGCACGCTGCCGCCGGAGGCGCTGCTGAGCGCCGACACCGGCGACCCGCAGATCGCCGAGGCGGTCGCCAAGATCGCCGACGCCAAGGGGATCGTGCTCGCGACGCCGACCTACAAGGCGAGTTTCTCCGGCCTGCTCAAGGTTTTCCTGGACCTGCTGCCGCAGTTCGCGTTCGCGGGCAAGGCAGTGCTGCCGCTGGCCACCGGCGGCACCATCGCCCACGTCCTCGCCCTCGACTACGGGCTGCGCCCGGTGGTGCACTCCCTCGGCCCGCGCCACGTCGTGCAGAGCTACTTCCTGCTCGACCGGCACCTGTCGGTGGCGGGGGAGGACCTGCTGATCGACCCGGAGAGCCGGGACCCGTTCGACGACGTCGTCCAGCAGTTCCGCAAGGCCCTGCACGGCATCCCGCACGAAACCGCCCTGGGGCGGACGGCGTAGGTACCTGTCTTCGAACTCTTTTTGAGTGGCGGTGCCGGTGGCGGAACCTCAGAGCCTGTCTTCGAACTCGTTTTGCGAGGCGGCGCCGGTAGCGGAACCTCAGCGGCCGTCTCGGCTCCGGGAGCCCCTCCTTTTGTATGCCCATACACGGCGTCGGGGCTGTCCTCGCGAGACGACCGCTGAGAACCCGCGGCGGTGCGGGCTGCGAGACCGCTCACCGAAAGAGAAAGCGGCTGGCGCCGCTTGCCACGCCCCTTCCGGGAGCAGGTTCAAAGACAGGCACTCAGCGGCCGTCTCGGCTCCGGGAGCCCCGACATCATGTAGCCCCCTACACCACGTCGGGGCTGTCCTCGCGAGACGCCCGCCCGTCGCCCGGCCACCGCCCCCCACGGAGGCGCTGACGCGCCGCTGTGCTCGTCGGAGAACCCGCGGCGGTGCCAGCGGCGAGACCGCTCACCGAAAGAGAAAGCGGCTCCGCCACTTGCCACACCCTCTCCCGAGACCAGGTTCAACGACAGGGTCTCAGGCGAATCCATGCGGAGAACCACCCGGGGCTGCTCGGGTGGTTCTCCGCATGGTGCAGGAGTCCGGCCGTCAGCGGATTTCCGGAGGTGTGATGCGGGATCGGGGGATCGCCGAGTTGTCGGTGCCCCACTTGTGCAGGATGCGGGCGTAGCTGCCGTCGGCGATGAGGCGGTTCACCGCCGCCTGCAGCGCCGGGGCCAGCGGAGAGCCCTTGCGCAGCGCGAAACCGACCTCCAGGTGGCGGAACTCGTTGAGGAACCGCAGGTTCGGCTGCTGCGACACCGCGTAGCGCAGACCGTTGCTGGTGCTCATCAGCGCGTCCACCTTGCCCTGCTGCAACGCCGAGAACTGGGCGCTGGACTCGGCGAACACCAGCACCTGGTAGGGCGGTCGGCCGACCTCGGCGCAGCGGTGCCGCTGGGCGTTCAGCGTCGCCTCGAACGTCGTCCCCGCGCCGGTGCCGATCGTGCGGCCGCACAGCTGGGTCACGTCGGTGACCGGCTTGAGGTCGCTGTCCTGGCGGACCGCGAAACCCTGGCCGTCGTCGACGTAGGTGACGAAGTCGACGGTCCGGCGGCGCTGCTCGGTCACGCCGAAATTGCCCGTGCCGACCTGGTACTTGCCGCTGTCCAGCGCGGGCAGGATCGCGTCGAACGCCGCCTCGGACCGCTGCACCCGCACCCCCAGCACGCGGGCGACCGCCTCCGAGACGTCGATGTCCTGCCCGACCACGGTGCGGTTGTCCGGGAGGTAGAACGCCGAGGGCGGGGTGCCCGCGGAACTGCCGAACCGCAGCACGCCGGACGCGCGCACGTCCGGCGGCAGCAGCGCGCGGGCCCCCTCGTCCACGCGCACCGGCGACACCACGTCCGCGCCCACGTCCAAGCCCGGCGCGGCGTCCGGTGCCGGGGCGCATCCGGCGAGCAGCGCGGCCAGCACCGCACCGGCCGCCAGGACGCGTCGGATCACGGCTCGACCACCGCGCCGGCGCGGGCCGCGTCGCGCTTGGCGACCTCCTCGCGGACGATCGGGATGACGTGCCTGCCGAAGTCGATGGCGTCGTCGAGGATGTCGTACCCGCGCGCGGACAGGATCTCCACGCCCAGGTCGTAGTAGTCCAGCAGCGCCTGCGCCACCGTCTCCGGCGTGCCGACCAGGGCGTTGGAGTTGCCCGCGCCGCCGGTGGCCGCCGCCGTCGCGGTCCACAGTGCACGGTCGAACCGCTCGCCCTGGTCGGCGATGGACAACAGCCGCTGCGAACCGGTGTTCTGCGGCCGGTCGGTGTGGTGGCGGTTGCCGACCCGCTGTCCGGCGGCCTTGCGCGCCTCGATGCGGCTGAGCACGCGATGCGCCTTCTCCCACGCCAGTTCCTCGGTCGGCGCGATGATCGGGCGGAACGCGACCTGGATCTTCGGCCGGTCGGTGCGCCCCGCGGCGGCCGCCGCCGCGTGCACGGCGTCGATCTGCTCGGCGGTGCGGGCCAGCGGTTCGCCCCACAGGCAGTAGATGTCGGCCTCCGCGCCCCCCGCCCGGTAGGCGGCGGGCGAGGAACCGCCGAACGACACGCGCGGGCGCGGCTGCTGGTGCGGGCGCACGTCGGCGGCGAAACCGGAGAACCGGTAGTGCTCGCCGTCGTGGTCGAACGGTTCGGTCTCGGTCCAGGCGCGCTTGACGATCCGGATGTACTCGGCGGTGCGCGAGTAGCGCTCGTCCTTGCTCAGGTAGTCGCCTTCGCGCTGCTGTTCGGCGTCGTTGCCGCCGGTGATGAAGTGCACCGTCAGCCGCCCCCGGGAGATCCGGTCGAGGCTGGCGAAGGTCTTGGCGGCGAAGGTCGGGTAGGACACGTTCGGCCGGTGCGCCAACAGGATCTGCAACCGGTCGAGCTTGCTCGCCACGAGCGCGGCGGCCTGCGCCGGGTCGGCGCTGCCCGAGCCGTAGGCGAACAGCACGCGGTCCCAGCCGTGGTCCTCGTGCGCGCGCGCCAGCCGCAGCGTGTGCTCGGGGTCGAAGGCCGCGGTGCTGCGCGGCGTGGTCTCGGAACCGTCGTTCGTGGCGCCGATGCCGAGGAATTCGACAGGCATGGTGAAACCTCTCAAGTGGGAACACGGTCTTCGCGGGGCGGCGCACGACCGTGCGAGGAGGGAAGGAAGTCAGAACCGCCGCAGCGGCGGTGAACGGGTCCGGTCAGCGGGAACAGGAGGCCGACCACACCAGCGCGAGGTCGATGTGGTTGCGCTTCACCAGACGGCAGGTCACGCGTCGAGCATCGGCCGGTGGCGCCGGGGTGTCAACGGCGGATCAGTCCGTGGGACGCGGTTGACGTCGCGCCCCCTGCGGTTACCGTGGCGGCGGGCGGCGCCGATCGGCGAGGTTTTCCTTCCACGACGAGGAAAGCCGACATGACTCGATCCACCAACCTGCGGGCGGTCCCGGAGACCCCGCCCGCCGCGGAGGTCCCGACGCGCATCGTCCCGGCGCGGCACCCCGGCCGCTGGGTGGCCGCGGCGGTGGCCGTGGCCGCGTTCGCGCTCGTGGTGCGCTCGGTGGTCACCAACCCACACTTCCAGTGGAACGTCGTGGCCGCCCACTTCGCCACACCCGCCGTGCTGGAGGGGTTGTGGCTGACCACGTGGCTCACCGCGGTGACGATGGTGCTCGGTTTCGCGCTGGGCACGGTGCTCGCGGTGATGCGCCTGTCCGGCAACCCCGTGCTCGCGGCGCTCAGCTGGGGCTACACCTGGCTGTTCCGCTCGATCCCGCTGCTGGTCCAGTTGCTGTTCTGGTTCAACATCGGCGCGCTGTACCCGACCCTGGGCGCCGGTCGGTTCACAGTGGACACGGTGGACCTGATCGGCGGCACGACGACGGCGGTCATCGGACTGGTGCTGCACGAAGCCGCCTACGCGGGCGAGGTGATCCGGGCGGGCATCCTGTCCGTCGACGCCGGGCAGGTCGAGGCCGCGCAGGCGCTCGGCATGACCCGGACGCGCGCGTTGCGGCGCATCGTGCTGCCGCAGGCGATGCGCGCGATCGTGCCCCCGGCGGGCAACATGCTCATCGGCACGCTGAAGGGGACCTCGGTCGTCAGCGTGATCGCGGTGCACGACCTGCTGTACTCGGTGCAGCTGATCTACAACCGCAACTACCTGGTCATCCCGCTCCTGCTGGTGGCCACCGCCTGGTACCTGGCGCTGACCTCGCTGCTCACGGTCGTCCAGTACTACATCGAACGCCACTACGCCCGCGGCACGCGGCGGGAACTGCCGCCCACCCCGTTGCAGCGGCTGCGCGGCGCACTCGTCGGGGGTCGCTGATGCTGCGGATCACGGGACTGCGCAAGAAGTTCGGCGCGGCGGAGGTGCTGCGGGGCGTCGACCTCGCGGTCGGGCGCGGGCAGGTCGCCTGCCTGATCGGACCGTCCGGCTCGGGCAAGAGCACGCTGCTGCGCTGCGTCAACCACCTGGACAAGCTCGACGCCGGGCGGGTGGAGGTGGACGGCGCGCTCGTCGGATACCGCGAATCCGGCGGGCGGCTCCGGGAACTGGGCGACCGGGCGGTCGCCAGGCGCCGCGCGGAGATCGGCATGGTGTTCCAGGACTTCAACCTGTTCGAGCACATGACCGTGCTGCGCAACGTCATCGAGGCCCCCGTCGGGGTGCGGCGGCTGTCAAAGCAGGACGCCACCGCGCGGGCCCGGGAGGTCATCGCCCGCGTCGGCCTGGCCGACAAGGAGGACGCCTACCCGCGCCAGCTGTCCGGCGGGCAGCAGCAGCGGATCGCCATCGCACGGGCGCTGGCGATGGATCCCAAGCTGCTGCTGCTCGACGAGCCCACCAGCGCCCTGGACCCGGAACTCGTGGGCGAGGTGCTCGCCGTGGTCCGCGATCTCGCGCAGGCCGGGCAGACCATGGTCGTCGCCACCCACGAGATCGGCTTCGCCCGCGAGGTCGCCGACACCGTGGTGTTCCTCGACGGCGGCGAGATCGTGGAGTCCGGACCGCCGTCCCGGGTGCTCGACGCGCCCCGGCGGGCGCGCACCCGCGAGTTCCTGGAGCGGGTCCTGTGACCGCCGTCGTGGTGGTCGGCGCCGGTCCGCGCGCCACCGGCCTGCTGGAGCGCCTCGCCGCCAACGCGCCGGAACTGCTGCCGGAGCAGTCGTTGACCGTGCACCTGGTCGACCCGCACCCGCCCGGTGCGGGCCGGGTGTGGCGCGCCGACCAGTCCCGGCTGCTGTGGATGAACTCGATGGCCGAGGACGTCACCATGTTCCTCGACTCCACAGTGGACTGCGACGGTCCGGTGCTCGGCGGCCCGTCGCTGGCCGAGTGGGCGCGCGACGCCCGCGACCGCGAACGGGCCGGGCTGCCCGGCCCGCTGGACGACCTGCCACCCGACGTCGCCGCGGAGGTGCGCGCACTGCACGGGCGCTCGTTCCCCAGCCGCCGCGCCCAGCACGCCTACCTCGCCTGGGTGCACCAGCGGGTGCTGGACCGGCTGCCCGGCAACATCACCGTGCGCTGGCACCGCGCGGCGGCCGTCGGCCTCGACGACCTGGCCGACGGCAGGCAGCGGGTGCGGCTGGACGACGACGGCAGCCTGACGGCCGACGTCGTGGTGCTCGCGCTCGGGCACACCGACGCCGACCCGGCGGGCGAGCACGCGCGGCTGGGCCGGCACGCCCGCGCCGTCGGCGCCCACCACGTCCCGCCGGGTTACACCGACGCCGTGGACCTGGCGCGGCTGCGGCCGGGGGAGGACGTCGTGATGCGCGGGTTCGGCCTGGCGTTCGTGGACCTGATGGTGCTGCTCACCGAAGGGCGGGGCGGGCGCTACCGGACCGAGCCGGACGGGACGCTGACCTACCTGCCCTCCGGCGCCGAACCGGTCCTGCACGTCGGGTCGCGGCGCGGGGTGCCGTACCGCGCCAAACCCGGGTACGGCCTGCGCGGACCGCGCCCGCGCTTCCCGGAGTTCTTCGGACCGCACCAGATCGACGCGCTGCCCGCCGGCGCGGACTTCCGCGCCGACGTGCTGCCGCTGATCGAGAAGGAACTCGGCTGGGGCTACTACCACGAGCTGTTCCACGGCCACCCGCGCCGCGTCGCCCTGCCCTGGCGGGAGTTCGCCGCCCGCTTCGCGGCCGACGACCCGGCGGTGGTCGCCGAGGCCGTGCCGCACCCCGCCGACCGGCTCGACCTCGCCGCGCTGGACCGCCCGATGACGGGTGTGCGCTGCGCGGACGCCGAGGAGTTGCAGGACTGGGTGCGCGGGCACATCACCGCCGACCTGGCCCGCCGCGCCGACCCGCAGCACAGCGCCGACCTGGGGGCGTTCTTCGCGCTGCTGTCGGTGTACGGCCAGCTGGGGCGGCTGCTGCGGTCCGGGAAGCTGTCCGCCCGCTCACAGGTCGAGGACCTGGACGGGTGGTGGTTCGGGTTCTTCAACTACTACGCCAGCGGGCCGCCGCCCGAGCGGCTGCGGCAGCTGCTGGCGCTCTCCCGCGCCGGGGTCGTCCGCTTCCTCGGCGCGGAGCTGCGCGTCACCCCGGACGAGGACGGCTTCGTCGCCACCAGCGCCAGCGCCCCGCACCGCGTCCACACCCGCACCCTGGTCGAGGCGCAGCTGCCGCACCCGTCGCTGCGGGGCACCCGCAACCCGCTGCTGCGTGCGCTGCACCGCGACGGCGCGGTGCTGGAGGAGGAACTGCCCGGCGCGCGCCGCACCGGACGCCTCGTCGTCTCGGACGACGCCGAGGTGGTCGACGCGACCGGCCGTCCCCACCCGCGCCGCTACGCCCTCGGCGTCCACACCAGCGCCCGCTCCGGCGCCGCGTTCGCCCGCCCCCACACCAACGCCGCGCCGTTCCGCCTCAACGACGCGATCGCCCGGCGGATCCTGCGCACGCTGGCCGCGAACACCGCGCACCAGCGGTGCGGGGCTGCTGCGGGGTGAGGTGGTTCAGCGGATCATCATGTCGATTGGGTGATCTAGGGTGTGTGGGTACGGCGCTAGGGTGCTCGCATGACGCTGCGACGGTTGATGTTGGGCAGAAGCCTGGAGCAGTGGCGCGAGCGTGCCGGGCTCTCTCGTGACGAGGTCGCCGTCGAGTTGGGTTGCACGACGGGACGTGTTCGTCATCTGGAGAGCGGTCGCAACGTTGCGACCCGGCCCGACTTGATCGTCATGGCCGCGATGTACGGCATCCCGGACGATGCGCGCGAAGCGCTGCTGAACACCCGTTCCGAAGCGCAGAAGCCGGGGTGGTGGCAGACCTACCGCTTACCGAAGCGGCTCGCGGAGTACGTGACGCTGGAGTCGGATGCCACCCGGGTCCGCAACTGGGAAGGAGAGCTGATTCCCGGGCTGTTGCAGACCGATCTGTACGCCCGCCGTGTCGCAACCGTCGGTGACCCGACTGCTTCCGAGGCGGACGTGTCCAAGCGCATCGCCGCGCGGCTGCGCAGGCAGGAACGGCTTACGGCGAAAGACGCCCCGTTGCAACTGGTGGCTGTGATGTCCGAGGCCGCATTGCAGCGGTGCGCCGCGGTTCCCGAGATCGGCCGCGACCAGCTGGTACACCTCGTCCTGGCGACCGAGTTGGCCAACGTGTCGCTGCACGTGTTGCCTTTCGGGGTGGGCATCCATCCCGCGATGGGTGGCGGATTCGCGCTTCTGGAGTTCCCACCCGACACGTGGCCGGAAACCGGCTACCAGGAGTACAACCTGGGCGGCCATCTCGTGGATGATCCCGCCGCCGTGGCATCGCTCGGTAGCCTGTTCGATGAGCTGGCGAAGCAGGCGCTGTCCGAGGACGACAGCATCCGCTTGATCTCGCGCTACATCGATTGAAGGGGAAAGCGAGCGAACTGGGCATACATCAGGAGGGGCTTCCGCAGTCGAGACGGCCGCTGAGGTTCCGCTCCCGGCACCGCCACCCAAAAAGAGTTCGAAGACAGGCTCTGAAGTTGCGACCAACCTCCCGGGTGTCTCCGCGATCAGGGACAGCAAGAACCCCGGTGGCGGGACTTTGGCGCTTCAGACTCGTGTGTTCGCGGCTTTCGTCGAGTCGGTGAAGTCGGGGCGCTTCGACTGCTGACGAACACGCGGTGCTTCCGCTCGGCGGGGCGCCGCGTGTTCTTCCTTCCTCGTGTCTGGTCTGGGCGGCTGATCGAGTGCAGGATGAGGTTCATCAGCGCGGTGCTGCTGTTCCGTTGCGGCCGGGTGTGGTATGAGCCTTTCAGGGGCCGTTTTCGGGATTGCCAGGTAGCGGCCCCGATGAAGGAATCGTCGACATGCGGCATGGAGTGGGGGTTTTCGTGGCACCACCACGTGTGGTGAAGCGGTTGGACTCCCGGGAGAGGCTTTCGCGGGCGCGTCGGGAGCGCAACGAGGGAGCGTTCCTGGCAGAGGCCGCCGCGCAGGGATTCACGCCATCGTCAAGCGTGCAGGTCTGGTTCGAACCCGCTCAGGACTACGCCGAAGTCTTCGATGTCGATGAGGACGCCGAATTGTGCGTCCGGGACCGGGTGATGAGGGCCGACGGCCAGCCGGTCATGCTGGCCGTTTCCCGATTGCCCAGGGACATCACGCGGGAGACCTCGTTGGAGCAGGTGGACACCGGCCCGGGCGGGACGCATGCGAGGCTGGAGGAGCTCGGCTTCGAACTGACCAGTCACGAGGAGATCGTCGGGGCGAAGACGGCCAGCGCGTCCGAGCGCAGCGCTCTCGGGATTCCCGACGGTCCGGTCCTGACCGTGCAGCGGCGGACCTACAGCCACGGCCGGGTCGTCGAGCTCAACACCATGGTCATGCCCGCGACCATGTACGAACTCCGGTACTCGTGGGACGCTGGCTGACGTACCCGTCCGACCTCGGGGGAGAGTGATGGCTGAGCTGTTGAGCGCGGCGGACGTCGAGCGGGAGATCGCCGGGCTGCCCGGGTGGGAGCGCAGTGGCGACTCGGTGACGCGCACCTGGGAGCGCAAGGGGTTCAACGGGGCGGTGCAGTTGGCGAACGTCGTCGCCTTCGTGGCCAACCAGCTGAACCACCACCCCGACATCTCGGTGCACGGCTACAACAAGGTCACCGTCACGTCCACCACCCACGACGCGGGCGGGATCACCGCCAACGACGTCGAACTGGCCCGCAGGATCAACCGGGCCGTCGGCGAGAGCTGACCGGCCGCCGCGGCGGCCGGGAGCGGTCAGAACAGCATCCGGTCCAGGACCATGCGGCGGCTGGACAGCACGTGGCGCTGGGCGACCTCGGCCGCGCGGTCGGCGTCGCCCTCCGCGATCGCGGTCTGCAGTTCCTCGTGCTCGCCGCAGACGCGGTCGGGTTCCAGGTTCATCCGGAACAGCCAGGCCAGGCGGCCGTGCAGCGGCTCCAGCATCGAGGCGAGCAGGCCGTTGCCCGCCAAGCCGACGAGGCGGTCGTGGAAGGCGGCGTTCGCGCTGGACATGCCTTCGGTGTCGCCCGCCTCGTGCGCGGTGCGGGCGCGTGCGGCGAGGTCGGCGAGCAGGCGCACCTGCTCGGGGTCGGCGCGCTGGGCCGCGAGGCGGGCGGCGTAGACCTCCAGCGCCTCGCGGACCTCGAACAGCTCCTCGGCCTGGGCGCGGTCCAGGCCGCGCACGAACACGCCCCGGCGGCGCGGCATCACCTCGATCAGGCCCTCGCTCTGCAACATCCGGATCGCCTCCCGCACCGGGACGCGGGAGATCCCCAGCTCGGCGGCCAGGTCCTGTTCGAAGAGGCGGTCGCCGGGGCGCAGCCGACCGTCGGCGATGCGGGCCTGCAGTTCCCGCCGCACCTGGTCGCGCAGCGGGACGCGCGGTTCGGCGGCGGGCTCTCCGGTGACGGACACGCTCTCCTCCTCGGACGGCTGGGGGCCCCAGCCTAGAAGAGGGCGGCGTCCGGAGTCTGTCTTTGAACTCGTTTTGGGTGGCGGTGCCGGGCTCAGTCCGCCGCCTCCGCGGCCAGCCGGCGAGTGGCCCAGCTGCTGACCTGGCGGGGTTTGCCCACCAGCAGCTGGGCCAGGGCCGCCAGCGCGATGTTGACCACCAGGCCGACGATGCCCGCGTTGATGTGGGCGATCGACACCTCGAAGAACGTCATCCACGCGACCACCGCGACACCGGCCAGCATGCCCAGCAGCGCCGGACCGGCCGACAGCAGCCTGCGGCGGCCGACGACCGCGGCCAGGCCCGGGGCGAGCTGGGCGAGCCCGCTGAAGGTCAGCAGCAGCAGGTTCGCCAGCAGGTCCGGGCGCACGATGCCGAGCACCAGCGCCAGCCCCGCCGCGGCGATCACCGTGCCGTGGTTGACCCACAACTGGGCCCGCGGACCCTTCGGGCGCACCAGGTTGTGCGCCACCAGCGTCGACATGCCCATGCACATCACCGCCGCGGGCACCATGGCCGAGGCCGCCGCGGCGACCGCGACGAACCCGACCGCCCAGTCCGGCAGCGCCCGCGCGGTCAGCGTCAGCAGCACCGCGTTGTCGTCGGTGCCGCGCGGCAGCACCAGCAGACCGGTGTAGCCGATGATGATCGGCAGCATGATCGCCAGCTGGTACAGCGGCAGGAAGATGTTGTTCCGGCGCACCACCCCGCCGTCGCGCGCCGACAGCAGCGGCGGCCACAGGTGCGGCAGCGTGAGGAACATGCTGCCGATGGCCGAGATCAGGATGCTGGTCAGCCACCACGTGTGGTCGTAGTGTCCGGTGTGGACGAACAGCGCCTGCGGGTCGGTCTGCTGGAGACGGCGGAACACCGCGGAGACGCCGCCCGCGAAGTGCACCGGCACCACGGCGATCACCAGGAAGATCGCGAGGATCATCAGCGCGTCCTTCAGGTACGCGGTGCTGGCCACGCCGCGGATTCCCGACCACAGCACGAACGCCACCGTCAGCACGGTCGCCAGCACCATGCTCAGCACCCCCGAGGAGGCGTCG
Source organism: Saccharopolyspora rosea (assembly GCF_025643595.1). Taxonomy (GTDB): domain Bacteria; phylum Actinomycetota; class Actinomycetes; order Mycobacteriales; family Pseudonocardiaceae; genus Saccharopolyspora; species Saccharopolyspora rosea. The sequence goes on along the minus strand of NZ_CP102826.1, from coordinate 4,434,820 downwards.
CCGGTGACCAGCTTGACGATGAGGCCCAGCCCGGTGATCTGGAGCTGGAGGTAGGGCAGCAGGAACACCACGCCCATCACCGCCACGACGCGGCCCAGCAGCGGGCTGCCGTAGCGCTCCTGGAAGAAGTCCGCCTGGGTCAGGTAGTGGTGTTCCTTGCCCAGCCGCCACACCTTCGGCCCCAGGAAGTACAGGCCGAGGTAGGCCAGCGGGATGTAGGGGATCGCGTAGGTCGCCGAGGCGCCGCCGGTGAACGCCAGTCCGGCCACGGCCAGGAAGGTGAAGGTGGTGAACGACTCGCCGGCCTGCAGGAACCACATCGTGAAGGTGCCGAAGCTGCGCCGGCCGACCGTCCACTCGGCCAGGTTCGCGGACCTGCCGCGGCGGCCGAGGAAACCCAGCACACCGATGACGACCATGCCGACCAGCGACACCGCGAGGGTCACGCTCACTCGTCGCCCTCCTTCCGGTGCCGCGCCCAGCCGCGCTCGACGACCAGCAGCGTCGGTGTGATCAGCAGGACCCACACCGACACCCACACGAACAGCGACGGCATGCCGAACCACAGCGTCGGCGCGTTGACGAACGGCAGGTAGACCGACCCGAGCAGGGCCAGGGCCGGTATCACGGGGAGCAGGGTGAGGTGGCGACGCTTCACGGGCGTCCTCCTGGGGCTGCGGTGACGTGGTGCCGCAGAGGATCGGCCGGGCGTGCGCCGTGAACAAGTCAACCCTTCGATCTCGCCGGATCCCGCCACATACTTGGCCGATGAGCGACACCAGGGTTCGACTGGACGAGCTGGACCGCCGCGTTCTCGCCGCGTTGCAGGTCGACGGGCGGGCGTCGTGGCGCCGCATCGCGGCGGTGCTCGGCGAGCCGGAACGCACCATCACCCGGCGCGGCACCCGCCTGCTGGAGTCCGGCGTCGTCGTGGTGACCGGCATGTCGCGGGCCGGTGACGCGACGTTGCTGCGCGTGGCGTGCGCGCCGGGCATGACCCGCACCGTGGTGCGCGCGCTGGCCCGGCGGGAGGACACCACGTTCGCCTACGCCCTGGCCGGGTCGATGGACTGCATCGTCGAGCTGGTCACCCCGCGGCCGGCCGAGGTGGTGCTCGACGAGCTGCCCGGCGTCCCGGGGCTGGTGAACAGCTCCGCGCACCCGGTGCTGAAGTACTTCCGCACCGTCCACGAATGGCAGCCCGGGGTGCTCTCCGACGACGAGGTGGCCGGGCTGCGCGAGTTCGAGCCGGTCACCCCCGCCGCGTCGCAGCGGGACGGCGAACTCACCCGGGAGGACCGGCTGATGCTGCAAGCCCTGGCCGCGGACGGCAGGCGCACGCACGACGAACTCGGCCGCATCGCGGGCATTTCGGAGGCGACCGCGCGCCGCCGGGTGGAACGCATGCGCCGCTCGGGTCGGCTGCTGGTGCGCGCCGTGGTCGAACCGGAGGCGCTCGGCGTGCCGGTGGAGGCGATGCTGTGGATCAAGGTGAAACCGGGCCAGGTGGACACCACCGGACACGCGCTGCTGCGCTCCCCGCTGGTCCGCTACGTCGCCGCCACCACCGGCGAGTACCAGTTGTGCGCCGACGTCACCGTTGCCGACCGCGCCTCGCTGTACTCGTTCACGACCTCCGGGGACTGGCTGGCGGGCGCGGTGGCCGTCGAACCGTTCGTCGTCGTCAGCGCGATGAAGCGCAGCGGCGTCGAACGGCTGTGAGCGGCCAGTGTTGCGGGTTGGACACAAGCGGTGATCCGCGCTCGCGGGTGAGTTACGTTCGCGGCCTGACAGCGGCGACGACCGCCCGGCCGGGCGGAGGAAGGCGAACGATGACGAATCCGCGGCAGGGGCTGCCCGACGGTGTCGACCTGAGCGTGCCGAGCGCCGCCCGGCTCTACGACTACCTGCTGGGCGGCGCGCACAACTTCGCGGTGGACCGCGAATTCGGCGACAAGCTCGTCGCCTCCCACCCCTACGCGCGCCCGATGGCCATCCTCAACCGGCTCTTCCTGCGGGAGGCGGTGCGGCTGATGGTCCACTCCGGCATCCGCCAGTTCCTCGACCTGGGATCGGGCATCCCCACCCGCGGCAACGTGCACGAGGTCGCCCACGAGATCGCCCCGGACGTCAAGGTGGTCTACGTGGACTACGAGGCGGTCGCGGTCGCGCACACCCGGATGCTGTTGGGGGACAACGACAACGCCACCATGGTGCACGCGGACGCCGCCGACGTGGACCGCGTCCTCGACTCGCCGGAGTGCGCACGGCTGCTGGACTTCTCCCGCCCGGTGGGGCTGCTCGTGGTGACCCTGTTCCACTACATCGGCCCGGACAAGCAGCCGCAGCAGGTGATGGCCCGCTACCGCGATGCGCTCGCCCCCGGCAGCCACCTGGCGATGACGCACCTGGCCCTGGACGCCGCGACCGAGGATCTCGTCGAGATGATGCGCAGCACCCAGGACAACATCTTCCCGCGCAGCCAGGACGAAATCCGCGACCTGTTCGGCGACTTCCTGCTCCGCGACCCCGGCCTGCAACCCATCTCCGCGTGGCTGCGCGCCCGCGACGTCGACGCCGAGGACAACCCGGAAGCGGGCCGCCTGCTCGCGGGAGTGGCTCGGAAGGCGTGAACGCCGGTGCCCGGACTCCTGGTGCGCGGCGCCGGTCCCGCCCACCGGCACCGCCACCCAAAACGAGTTCGAAGACAGGCTCACGCACAACGAGCCCGTAGCAGGCTCTCAGCCGAGTTCCAGGTCCACCACGACCGGGGCGTGGTCGGAGGTTCCCTTGCCCTTGCGGGCTTCCCGGTCCACGTAGGAGTCCTGGACGGCGGTGGTGAAAGCCGGGTTGCCGTAGACGAGGTCGATGCGCATTCCGCGGTTCTTCGGGAAGCACAGCGCCCGGTAGTCCCAGTACGTGAACGGCACGTCGTACTTCAGCGGTCGCGGGTAGACCTCGGACAGGCCGGTCTCGGCCAGCGCCGTCAGGGCCTTGCGCTCCGCTTCGGTGACGTGGGTGCAGTCGGCGAACTCGGCGATGTCCCAGACGTCGGCGTCGGTGGGGGCGATGTTGAAGTCGCCGAGGACCGCGAACGGGCGCGGCTCGGCCAGCTCCTCGGCGGCGGTCGCGCGCAGCGCGTCCAGCCAGCGCAGCTTGTACGCGTAGTGGGAGTGGCCGACTTCGCGGCCGTTGGGCACGTAGACCGACCACACCCGCACGCCCCCGCAGGTCGCGGCGACGGCGCGCGGCTCGGTGGCCTCGGCCTCGGCGTCGTCGGCCTGGTAGCCGGGCTCGTCCAGCAGTCCCCGGCGGACGTCGGTCAGCCCGACCTTGGACAGCACCGCCACACCGTTCCACCGGCCGGTGCCGTGCGCGGCCACCTCGTAGCCCAGCTCGCCGACCGCGTCGAACGGGAACGCCTCGGCGGCGCACTTGAGTTCCTGCAGGCACACGACGTCCGGCCCGGCGGTGGACAGCCAGTCCAGCAGGCGGGGCAGCCGGGCGCCGACGGAGTTGACGTTCCAGGTCGCGATGCGCATGGGCGAGAGCCTGTCACACGCCGGTGACGACTCCACCCGGCCCTGTCCGAGCAAGCGGGCGCTCACCGGTCGAGCCACTCGGGGCGGCTCGCCCCGCGCGGCACCAGGACCTGGCGGTACTCGCCGGGGGTGGCGCTCATCCGCACCTGGTCGGTGACGCCCTGGTACCGGCCGAGCGGGGTGTCGGCGGTGAACGTCTCCGGGTCCAGGTAGGCGTGCTCCCCGCCGGTTCCGGCGATCTCGTGCGCGTAGTCGCGGTCGAAGATCCCCATGCTCAGGATCCACAGCGCCGCCCTGGTCAGCGACACGTGCACGCGGTAGCTGCCGCCCTCGGTGGCGCGGCGGATCAGCGCCTGCACGGCGCCGACGGTCATCAGCCAGGACACGATGTAGTCGTTGACGACCAGGATCGGCGGCAGGGCGGGGGTGTCGCCGCCACCTTCCAGGTTCATCATGCCGACCACGCTGCCCGCCGACTGGTCGAAGCCGACGCGGCCGGCCCACGGGCCGGTCGGCCCGTTGAACGACGCGGTCACGTGCACGATGCCCGGCCGGGTCGCGGCGGCCTCCTCCGGGGACAGGCCGATGGAGTCGAGGTAACCGGGCCGCCGGTTGGCGTAGAACACGTCGGCTCCGGAGAGCAGCCGCCGGATCAGCGCGGGCCCCTCGCCCCGGCGCGGGTCGACGGTGGCCGAGCGGGTGCCGACGTTGGCGGTGAGGTAGGTCGTGTCGTGTTCGAGTTCGTTCGGCCGCCACAGGTTGAGCACGTCGGCGCCGTGCAGCGCGAGCGCGCGACCCGCACCGGCTCCGGCGATCACGTGGCCCATGCCCAGGGCCCGGACACCGTCCAGCGGCGCGTTCGCGCTCCTCGGCAACGGTTCGGGTTCGCTGTCGCCGATCTTGGTGATCTCGATGAGCGGCGCGTGGGCGAGGAAGTCGCGGTACTGGGGCTCGGCGAGCAGCTCCTCGGGGGTGCGCAGCATGGGCATCACCACACCGGCGCGCTCACCGGCCTCCTCCAGGTCGCGGGCCTTCCACCCGGCGACCGCGCGGGCGACCGCCTCGTGGTCGTCGGGCACGCCGAGCAGCTTCTGCGCGCCGATCTTGAGCTTCGGGTACGGGTTGAGCGGCATCACCCACCGGTCGTCGGCGGTGCGGTGGAACGTGAAGCCGAGCGCCTGGCTCGGGTTGGCCGGGCTGCCCGCCGGATAGCCGTTGAGCAGTTCCCACCGGCGGTCGTAGAACGGGCACAGCCGGTGCGGGGTGACCCGCAGGTCGACCGAGATGTCCTGGCCGTCGCCGCCCCGCAGCCGCCACAGCCGGGCCATCGCGACGGACTTGGCGACCAGCGCGATCGCGGACGCGCCGCCGAGCCGCAGCGGGCTCGGCACCACCGGGTCGGCGCCGCGGAACTCGATCCGGCCACCGGAGTCCGCGGGCTCCAGCCCCACCCCGGCGAGGACCTCGGCGAGTTCGGCGTGCGGGTCGAACCCGTCGTCGGTGGCCGGCTCGGCGATCGCCGCCGTGATGCGTTCGGTGAGCGACACGGTCCCTCCTGCGCTGCGCGTCCCGTATTCGTTACCCATGCTAAGTAACTGCGCGGGTGATCGGCAGGACCGATCCGCGCACCCCGGCGTGACCGCGGTGGTCACGCCGGGTCAGGAGGTGGCCAACGGCTGCTCCCCGGCGTAGCGGTAGCGCCACACGCCGTCGGCTCGCCGGTCGCTGAGCGCGTAGCGGGCGCAGGGTGCCGCGCTCTCGCGGGGCGCGGGCAGCGTGAACCGGTCCACCGGCATGTCGGCCTCCACGGCGGGGAGGACGAACGACCGGCCGTCCTCGGGACCGCCGACGAGCTCGGCGTGCACGTGTTGGTGCATGGGCAGGCCCTCTCCTGTGTCCGCTCGGTTCCTCCTTCGATCGGACCAGAACCGGCCGGTAACCGTTCCCAAGATCACCCGATCGTCCCAGTGGGGGTGGAAGTGCGGCTCAGGGCCTGTCCTCGAACTCCTTTTGCGCGGCGGGAGCTCGGCATCGGCGGCGCTGCTCCATTCGAGTGGCGTCCGGTTGTTCCGCTTCGAGGCTCCTCGTCGGCGCCTAGCGTCGTCGTCCCACCAGCGATGCGGGGCGGTGCGAGACGGGGCTTCTCCACGTCGCGGATCGGCCGGATCGACGACGGGAGCGGACATGGCTGAAGGATTCCAGGCGGACGCCACCGAGCTGTGGAAAGCCGCTTACCAGCACCTGGAAGGGCTCGCTGGTGATATGGACGAGAGCCTGGCGAAGCTGCGCAAGGTCGACGAGGACATCGACCTGTTCCGCGGCGGGGGCGACGTGTTCCGGAGCATCGAGCCGTACTGGTCCGACACGCGGTACTACCTGGAACGGGTGCTCGCCGACAACAAGGAGAACGTGCACCTGGCCGCGCAGGCGCTCATGCAGATCGCCCAGCGCTACGACGCCGACGACAAGGAAATCGCCGACTGGCTGCGGGGGCACGGACAACCATGACGGGAATCACGAAGAACGAGGACTGGGCCAAGCACTGCGCGCACTACAGCCGCGCGCTGCGCCTCGTCTGGAGCGACGTCGGCGTGGCCTACCTCTCGGACGGTGACGACGGCTCGCACACCGCCCCGGAGCCGAACGATCCCAGAGCCAGCCGCGTCAACGAGAAGCCCGAGGTGGGCAAACCGATCGACCGGTCGGGCGGGATGGGCGCCTCGGACGACGTGCTCAACCGCTGGCACGAGATCGACGACAAGCTGGAAAGCCTGCTGCACCACGAACTCCTCTCCGGGGACCTGGAGGCCGCCGGGGAGTTCCTGGACGCGCTGTCCAAGGTCGCCGTGCGCGGCAACGGCATGACCGCGTCCGGAATGGACGGTTCGAACCCGGCGGTCGACATCAACGCCCGCTACCAGGACCGGATCAACCGGATGAAGGACAGCCTCGTCCACTGGGAGGGCAATGCCGCCGACAACTTCCGGATCACGTTCCTCAACGACCTGAGCATGTCGCTGGCGAAGTACCACGGCAGCCTGGCGGCGGCATGGGTCGCCGTCAACAAGTACAAGTCGGCGGTGCTGGCGCTGCGCAGCGACGTGATGGACGTCTTCGCCCGGGCGAAGAAGGCCTTCGAGAAGAAGGAGGAGACCGACAAGAAGGTCACCGTCACCGTCCTCAGCGCGCTCGCCACGGCCGGTGTCGCGTGCAGCGGTCTGGGGGTCGCCGCGGCGACGGCGACGGAGGCGACGCGGGCGGCGGCGACCGCGCAGGCTGGACTCGCGTTCGGTGACGCGCTCAAGAACGTCGGGACCAGTGCGGCGCCGCTGATGATCGGGGCCAAGACCAAGGGTGAGGCCGTCGTCCACGCGGCGCACAACCTGGAGAAGATCGTGCAGGACGCGGAAACCGCGGCCGAGAAGCTCAAGGACACCCTGTACTCCGTCACGAAGTCGCTGACCGGGAAGAACCTGACCGGCGTGACCGGGGGCGACCCGAGGAAGCGCGAGCCGGGGGTGCGGGTCGAACGGCCGGCCGTGGTCTTGGACGACAAGTTCGACCCCGAGGAGTTCAAGCGCGACGACCAGCCGCAGGGCACGATCGACCGCGCGGACCGCAGCGAGCTCGTCGGCGTACCGGAGAAGGACCACGACCGCCAACGCGACCACTACATCCGCGATCCCGCGGACCGGCGGGGCGAGAACATGTGGGACGGCTTCATCAAGGGTTCGCTGCCCCCGCAGCGCAAACCCGACGCCTACGAAGAGCAGTGATCGACGCGTGCCACCCGAGGACCTGGACGCCAAGGCGGCGCGGCTGCTCGCGGACGCCGAACACCTAGAGGAGACGATCAACCGCAAGCACCAGGCGCTGGAATGGGCCGGGCGGGAAGCCGCGGCCGTGCGGGGGACCGCGTCGTCCACCGACGGCCTGCTCCGGGCCACGGTCGACCGCGACGGCGTGCTGCTGGACCTCGAACTGGCCGCCCGGGCCCGGCAAGCGCCCGCCGCCGGGCTGGCGAAGGCGATCACCGGCGTGGTCCAGCGGGCGGTCGCGGACGCCCGGCTCCGGGTCAGGCGGATCTACCAGGGGCTGCTCGACGAGGGCGTCATCGACCAGCTGCCGCCGCTGCCCGAAGGGCCGCGGACCGCGCCGGTGACCGTGCCGGTGCCCTCCGCACCGCCCGAGGGCGCGCCCGAGCCCGCGGAGCCGGTGCCCGCGCCGGAACCGGAACGCCGGGAACCCGAACGCGGGGAACCCGAGCGTCCCGCCGCGAGGCCCGGCGACACCGGTGAGACCGGAACCTGGTTCGACCAGCGGCCGTGGCCGGTGCGCAAGGGCTGGCCGGGCCGACGCGAGTAGGCGTGTTGCGCCGGGCGCGGTGGCGGGTACGCGACGGGCATGGCGAAGGACGAATTGGCCGACTACCGGCGCAAGCGGGATCTGGATCGGTCCGGCGAACCGGCCGGCGGCGAGCCCGGGGAGCAGCCGCGGTTCGTCGTGCAGAAGCACGACGCGTCCAGCCTGCACTACGACTTCCGGCTGGAGGTCGGGGACGTGCTCAAGTCGTGGGCGGTGCCCAAGGGGCCGTCGCTGGACCCCCGGCAGAAGCGGCTGGCCACACCCACCGAGGACCACCCGCTGGACTACGCCGACTTCGAGGGCGAGATCCCGGAAGGCTACGGCGCGGGCACGGTCGTGGTGTGGGACAGCGGCGACTACCGCAACCTCACCGAGCGCAAGGGCGAGCCGGTGGACATGGCCGACGGGCTCGACGCCGGGCACGTCAAGTTCTGGCTGGAGGGCAGCAAGCTGCGCGGCGCGTTCGCGCTGACCCGCACCCGGTTCCGCGGGCAGGAGCAGTGGCTGCTGGTCAAGGTCGACGACGAGGGCGCCGACCGGCGGCGCAACCCGGTCAGCACCCAGCCCGAGTCGGTGCTGACCGGCCGGACCAACGCCGACCTGGAATCCGGTGGAGGCCGCTGATGACCACGACGGTGGACGTCGCGGGCCGGACCATCGAGATCTCGCACGGCGACAAGGTGCTGTACCCGGGCGAGGGGTACACCAAGCGGGACGTGGTGGAGTACTTCCGGTCGGTCGCCGACGCGATGGTGCCGCACACCCGTGGCAGGCCGCTGACGATGCGCCGCTTCCCGGACGGCGTGGAAGCCGACGGGTTCTTCCAGAAGGAGGCGGCGGACTACTTCCCGGACTGGCTGCGCGTGGTGTCGGTGCCGCAACGCGGCGCGTCGGGCGCGGTGCACCACGCCGTCGTCGACGACGCCGCGACGCTGCTCTACCTGGCCAACCTGGGCTGCCTGGAATTCCACATCGGACTGTCCCTGGTGGACGATCTGGACAGGCCGGTGGTGGCGGTCGTGGACCTCGACCCGCCGGCGGGGGAGCGGATCGCCGAACTGCGCGCGGCCGTGCGGTCGGTCTGCGCGCGCTTCCGCGACGCCGGGCTCACCCCGCACGTGCAGACCACCGGGAGCAAGGGCTTCCACGTCGTCGCGCCGCTGGCGGGCAGGCGGGGCTTCGACGACGTGCGCGCCGCGGTGCGGGAACTGGCCGACCACGCCGTGCACGACGAACCCGAGCGGTTCACCACCGAACAGCGCAAGGACAAGCGCGGCGACCGGATCTTCCTGGACACCAACCGCAACGCCTACGGGCAGACGATGATCGCGCCCTACTCGCTGCGCGCCCGCCCCGGCGCGCCGGCCGCCACGCCGATCGACCCGGCCGAACTCGGCCGCGTCGAGCCGGGGACCTACGGCCTGGCGAACATGGCCCGCAGGCTGGCGCAGAAACCCGACCCGTGGGCCGGCCTCGCACGATCCGGCACCTGATACTGCCCGCACTCGTGGAAACAGCCGCGTGGCGGGAGTGGCCGGGAGCTACCTACTCGCCCCAACGGTCGGTCTCATCCGCGCTGACCCTTTCCAGCTGACGGCCCTCAACCCATCCCGACCACTTTCCGGACCGCACGTGGGCCCACCTTCCCCGACGTTCAAGGACCCGCAGCTGCACGCCTCCGGGCAAGGTGGCGCTGCACTCCTGGCTCCGGTCGGGCATCGCCCAGGCATGCATCCCGCCGGGGGGAACGGCGAAAACGGGAGTCTCGGTATCCACATCCGGGCCCTGAGACGTCGCGTCCGGACGAGCCCGCGTTGCCTGCTGGCCGGGAATCCCGGGCGGTTCCGGCCAGTCGCTGTGCGTGGAAATCGCGCTGTCGGCGCCGGGCGCATCGAACGGCGCTTGCGTTGACGCCGCCATCACCTGCCTGATCCGATCGCGCTGTTCCGCGGCTCTCTTCTCGGACAATGACTGGAGATCAGCCCACACTCGGACTTCCTCCGCCTTCCGCGCTTCAAGCACGTCAAGCGCCTCGGCTGCCTTCAACACGGCGGACACCGTGAGCAAGAACGCTTGAGCGGCCAGGTCCTCCAGGAACAACGGAGCACGGATGACGACCACCACGTCACCATTCGCGCTGGGACGGACTTCGCAATCGACCAAGGGAAATCCTGTCGCGAATTCGGTGACGATTCGGGAGAGATTTCCAACGGAAGACCGAGGTTCGCCGACTATGCGCCAGTTTTCCTCGACGGCCGATCGCGGAATCACTCGTTCGTGAATCGCCCACCATGTGTTGCCGCGTTCGCCGGACTCTCGACCATCCTCGGTCTTGAGCACGACGAGGGGATGCGTCCCGCCGGGTTTTCCGATATGCAGCTCTTCGGTCTCGCCATGGCGGCGTCGCTCAACGCTGACATCGAGACATGACAGCCACCGCTCGAACGCTGTCGTATCCATCACGATTCATACCTGCACTTCAGATCAAGATGGTTGGCGGCTCGAATCCTGACCAGCTGAACACCGAGTTCGCCCGCCGAGCTTTCGGCGTTCGCTTGTTGCGCACGAGCGTCTGCCGCGTCTTTCCACGCGGCTTTCAGCTTTTCAAGATACTCGGCCTCGATTTTGTTGTACTCGATTTGAATCAGCTTGTCCGCCTGTTCGTTCCAGGTCTTCGGGTCGGCGGCCGACGTGTAGGTGGTCGCTCCAAGTCCCAAGATCGCCAGCCTTGCGATAACTTGTCCCGCCATCCCGGCGGGTGGCGAAGCGATCATGAGCAGGTACGAGCAAAGCATCGTCAACGACGTCGAATTCAGAGGTCCTGCCCGCTGGGCTCTGATGTAGTTCGTTCTGAAATTCTGGGCGACGTTGTCGTTGGCGGCTTTCCATTGTGCCTGTATTTCTTCGATCCTGGCGTCCGCGTTCGCGACAGCCCGCTCGGCGAGCGTTTCATTCCGACGTGCTTGGCCGTATGCCTCACACGTCTGGTTGAAGTCTTCGACAGCCCTTGCCAGCTTTGCGGTAGCGGCATCCATCAACGGACGGTCGAGCGGCGCGCCGTCGGGACGATCCGGATCATTACCACCCGGTGTCGCTTGCTTGGCGGCGTCGTCGTCATCCTTGCCCGTCGCGCGAGGTCGGGTGGCGGCAAAGCCGCCGATGCCTCCTGCGGCCGCTGCGCCCGCGGCCACCAGGTCACTGATGCCTCCGGTAACGGTATTCCCCGACGGCTGTGGGTTGCTGCCGGATGGCGGGGTGTTATTGCCGGGTGGCGGGGTGTTCGGGGTGTTGTTGCCGGGCGGTGGGGCGTTGTTGCGTGATGTGTTGTTGTTGGGCGTATTGCTGTTGTTCGGCGTGTTGTTGTTGGGCGTACTGTTGTTGTCGGACGTGTTGTTGCTGCCCGGGGTATTGTTGGGCGCATTGTTATTGCCGGGCACGTTTCCGGGTGTGTTGTTATTACCCGACACGTTTCCGGGTGCGTTGTTGTTGCCGGGCGTGTTGTTGCTGGGTCCGTTGCTGTTACCGGGCACGTTGTTGTTGGGCGTGTTGTTGCTGCCCGGTGCGTTGTTGTTGGTCGTATTGTTGTTGCCCGGCGTGCTGTTATTGCCCGGCGTATTGTTGCTGGGCGTATTGTTGTTGCCGGAGGAACCAGTGTTTCCGGACGAATCGCTGTTGCCCGGCGACTGGCTGCCGCCTGCCGGCGGCGGATTCGGCGGGTTCGGATTCGGAGTGCTGGCGTAAGCCCAGGGTGCGCCGCACAGTGCGATACCCGCGAAAAACATCGCAAGCGCGGCCGTGCGCAACCACAGCCAGCGCACCCGCTTGGGAACGGACCTTCCGCTACCCACGTGCACCGGCTCCTCCGGACGCTGGTGACCTGGATGGGGGCGGGCCAGCCATACGTGGATGTTCATGCCGTTCACGGTCCGTGAGTTCGGCTCTGCAGGTGGCGGCGGACCCGACGCGGCTCCGCCGGTGATGTTTCCCAGTTGGCCGTCGGAGCCGCCGTCCCGGGTGGGAATGGTGCGGCGCGCTGCGCCGCAGCGGCCAGCCGAGCCTGCTGCGGCCGACGTGACTTCGCGTGCCCAGCCAGACGTCGCGTGAGCCGCCAGGCCACGCCGACCGTGACACCGAGAGCGGCGCCGAAGGCCAGCCACATCAGGCCCCAAAGCACGAGAGAGGGGACGAATATGCTGTTCATGGTGTTCACCTGAACCCGGCTTGCCGGCAACATCCATGCGCCGCAACGGCAAGTTCATCAGCAACGAAGGCTGCCGCGGACATCAACGCCCTTCGCGTCTCGCGGGTTCACGAGACACCTGCAAGACGGTGTTGCACAGAGGAAAACGTCCCCACCTCGAAGGCGCCACGGGCTCGATGGAGGTTGCGGCCGCCCCGCGCTTCCGGCCATCAAGCAGGCGCACTGCGCACCGCTGCCACCGTCGGAGCAACCCGCGGCGGTGCAGGTTGCGACAAGCCCCCTCCCGACAGGGAACGCGGCTCGCCGGCGACCCTCTCGGAACCGGATCCGTGGACAGGTAGTCACTTTCCGCATGGTGGTGGTTAGCCGCCGTGGCGGCGGGTAGCCGACGGGCGGAAGGAGGAACGAGCATGTCCGATCCGTTCGACGCCAACACTCCCTCCGCCGACGAGGTCGGCCCCGACCCGGAGTCCCCGGAGGACCCGGCGAACCTGCAGGGAGCGGAGAGCCTCGACGAGGACGAGCTCGGCACCGACCCGCTGGAGCGCGGGGTGGAACCACCGGAGCACTGGTCGCCGGTGACCGCCGACCGGCCCACGCCCCGCGAGCAGCGCGAGGGCGGTGGCGTCGACGAGTACCTCGCCGGGGAGCGCCCCGACGAACCCGAGGAGATCCCGCCTCCGCTGGCCGAGACCCGCATGCACGAACTCGACGACGCCGTCGACGAGCGCGCCGAGCAGGAACTCACCGACGCCGGTGAGGAGCCCGGAGCGAACGAGGCGCGGGGGGCGTGACGCGGCGGGCAGCCGGGTAACTCTGGCCCGGTAGCACCGTGCGGGCCGGCGAGGGAGGACACCGTGGAAGCCGAGATCACGCTCACCGTCGACGGAACGGCTCACCGGCTCACCGTCGACACGCGCACCACCGTGCTCGACGCGCTGCGCGAGCGGCTCGGGATCACCAGTCCGAAGAAGGGCTGCGACCACGGGCAGTGCGGGGCCTGCACGGTGCTCGCCGACGGGCGGCGGGTGAACAGCTGCCTGATGCTCGCGGTCGCGTTCGACGGGGCGCGGATCACGACCGCCGACGGACTCGTCGAGGACGGCGAGCCGCACCCGGTGCAGCGCTCCTTCGTCGAGCACGACGCGTTCCAGTGCGGCTACTGCACGCCCGGCCAGGTCGTCTCCGCGGTCGGCGCGCTGGACGAGATGCGCGAGGGCTGGCCGAGCGCGGCCACCGACGAGGGCGGCGGGATGGACGAGGAGATCCGCGAGCGGATGAGCGGAAACCTGTGCCGCTGCGGCGCTTACGCCAACATCGTCCCGGCGATCGCGGAGGTCGTGCAGCGATGAGGCCGTTCCGCTACCAGCACGTCGACGACGCCGACGCCGCGGTGTCCACCCTGGCCGAGTCCCCCAACGGCGCCTTCCTGGCCGGCGGGACGAACCTGGTGGACCTGATGAAGCTGGAGGTCAGCGCACCGGACGTGCTGGTGGACGTCCGGCAGCTCACTTCCGACCGCGTGGAGACCCTCCCCGACGGCGGGGTGCGCATCGGCGCGGCCGTCACCAACAGCGCGCTGGCCGCCGACCCGCTCGTCCGGCGCGGCTACCCGGTGCTGTCGCAGGCGGTGCTCGCCGGCGCGTCCGGACAGCTGCGCAACCTCGCCACCACCGGCGGGAACCTGTTGCAGCGCACCCGGTGCGTGTACTTCCAGGACGTCACCACGCCCTGCAACAAGCGCGAACCCGGCACCGGCTGCCCGGCGCGCGAGGGGTTCCACCGCGAACACGCGATCCTCGGCGCCTCGCAGGCGTGCGTGGCGACCCACCCGTCGGACATGGCCGTGGCGATGGCCGCGCTCGACGCCGTCGTGCACACCAAGGGACCGCACGGCGAACGGCGGATCCCGCTGGTGGACCTGCACCGGCTGCCCGGCGACGAACCCGAACGGGACACCGTGCTCGAACACGGCGAACTGATCACCGCCGTCGACCTGCCCGCGCTGGAGTTCGCCCGCAACTCCCGCTACCGCAAGGCCCGGGACCGCGCGTCCTACGCCTTCGCGCTGGTATCGGTCGCCGCGGCCGTCGACGTCGCCGACGGGCGGGTGCGCGACGTCCGGCTCGCGCTGGGCGGGGTCGCGCACAAGCCGTGGCGGGCCGCGCGGGCCGAGGAGGTGCTGCGCGGCGCGGCCGCCGACCTCGCGGTGTTCCACGACGCCGCGGAGGCCGAGCTCGCCGACGCGAGACCGTTGCCGGGCAACGAGTTCAAGGTGCCGCTGGTGCGCAACATGGTCGTCGCCGTGCTCGCCGAGCTGGCGGGGGTGCCGCGATGACCGTCACGACACCGCTGATCGGCGCGCCGATCGACCGCATCGACGGGGCGGACAAGGTCCGCGGCCGCGCCCAGTACGCCTACGAGCACCCCGTCGAACGGCCGCTGTACCTGTTCCCGTTGCAGGCGCGGATCGCGCTCGGCCGCGTCACGACGCTCGACGCGTCCGCGGCGCTGCGCGAGCAGGGCGTGGTCGCGGTGCTCACGCACGAGAACGCGCTGCGCCTGGCCGACGTCTCCGACGCCGAACTGGCCATCCTGCAATCGCCCGACGTGGCCTTCCGCGGCCAGTTCATCGGCGCGGTGGTGGCCGAGGAACCCGAGACGGCGCGGCGCGCGGCGGGCCTGGTCCGGGTGGAGTACCAGGAGCACCCGCACGACGTCGACCTGCACCCCGCCCGCCCGGACCTGGTCACCCCCGGCGAGGTCAACGGGGGTTTCGCCACCGACACCACCGAGGGCGACGTGGACGGCGCCCTGGCCAGCGCCGCCGTGACGCTCGACGCCACCTACACCACGCCGCTGGAGCACAACAACCCGCTGGAACCGCACGCCACCATCGCCCGCTGGGAGAACGGCGAACTCACCCTGCACGACTCCACGCAGGGCGTGCACTGGGTGCGCGACGCGATCTCCGGGCTGTTCGGCATGGACCCCGAGCGGATCCACGTGGTGTGCCCGCACGTCGGCGGCGGGTTCGGGTCCAAGGGGCTGCCGCACGCGCACGTCGTGCTCACCGCGATGGCCGCCCGCCTGGTGTCCCCGCGCCCGGTCAAGCTCGCGCTGACCCGCCAGCAGATGTTCGACGTCGTCGGCTACCGCACCGGGACCATCCAGCACATCCGACTCGGTTGCGACTCGCGCGGCCACCTCACCGCGATCAGCCACGACGTGGTGGAGCAGACCTCGCGGATCAAGGAGTTCGCCGAGCAGACCGCGGTGCCCACCCGCACCATGTACGCCGCGCCGAACCGGCGCACCACCCACCGGCTGGCCCGGCTCGACGTGCCGGTGCCGACGTGGATGCGGGCGCCCGGCGAGTGCCCGGGCATGTTCGGACTGGAAGTGGCGATGGACGAGATGGCCATCGCCTGCGGTCTGGACCCGGTGGAGTTCCGCGCCCGCAACGAACCGGACACCGACCCGGCCACCGGGCGGCCGTTCTCCAGCCGCCACCTCGTCGACTGCCTGCGCGAAGGCGCGCGGCGCTTCGGCTGGTACGACCGGGCACCCGCGCCCCGCTCGAACCGCGACGGGCGCTGGCTGGTCGGCACCGGGGTGGCCGCGTCGACCTACCCGGTGTTCTCGATGCCCGGTTCCCGCGCCACCATCCAGGCCCGGCCGGACGGGCGGTACCGGGTGCTCATCGGCGCGGCGGACATCGGCACCGGCGCGTGGACCGCGCTCACCCAGATCGCCGCGGACGCGCTCGGCGTGGCGATGGACGACGTCTCGCTGAGCATCGGCGACACCGACCTGCCCTACGCCTCCGGCGCGGGCGGTTCCACCGGCATCACCTGCTGGGGCTCGGCGATCGTCGACGCGGCCCGCGGCCTGCGCGAAGTGCTGCCCGCCGGGGAACCGGTGCCCGAGGAGGGCGTCGAGGTGACCGGGCGGCTGCCGAAGAACCCGCACGCCGGGCGGCTGGCCATGCACAGCTTCGGCGCGCAGTTCGCCGAGGTCCACGTGCACGCCGACACCGGGGAGATCCGGGTGCCGCGGCTGTTCGGGCTGTTCGCCCTCGGCCGGATGATCAACGCCAAGACCGGGCGTTCCCAGCTGATCGGCGGGATGACGATGGGGCTGTCGATGGCCCTGCACGAGCACAGCGTCGTCGACCGCAGGTTCGGCCACGTCGTCACCCGCGACCTGGCCGAGTACCACGTGGCCTCCAACGCCGACGTCGGCAGGCTCGACGCGGACTGGATCGAGGAGGACGACCCGTACGTCAACCCGCTCGGCAGCAAGGGGATCGGTGAACTGGGCATCGTCGGCACCGCCGCGGCCATCGCCAACGCGGCCTACCACGCGACGGGCGTCCGGGTCCGGGACCTGCCGATCACGTTGGACAAGTTCCTCCGGTGAAGCACGAGGGGGCCAGCACGAACGGGCCGTCCCGGACGGCGGTGGGCGGCGTGGCACCGGACCGGGCGTCGCGGACCAGGTTCCGCAGGCGCTGCCCGCAGTCCCGGTAGAAGCGCAGCTGGGTGCGCCGCCCGAACAGCCACCAACCCGCCCGCAGCAGCGGGCCGAGGTCGGGGCAGCGCTGCGAGAAGCCGGAGACGACGAACTCCACCGCACCGGATCGCAGGTCCTTGACCACCTCGTAGTGCATCCGCCCCCGTTCGAGATGGCCCTGCAGGGTGTCGTAGGCCCAGCCCCAGACCCGGTGCCCGGCGCGGATCTCGTCGGTGACCGTGGTGACCCGCACCCCCATGTGGAACCGCAGACCGCCGAACCGGCCCTGCAGCAGCATGGTCCGGCCCAGCAGGCCGTCGCGGGTGTCGTAGACGGCGCGGATGCGCACGGGGTCGGAGAACTCGTAGTCGCGCACCAGCCGGCAGGCGACCTCCCACGGCCCGCCCGGTTCGGGAGGCCCTGGACGCTCGTGGGCCACGGCGCGGCGACTGACGTCGTGGTGCCAGCCGGAGGTGTCGACCTCCGCGTCGGTGAAGTTCACCGGGCGCGAGCGCAGGTCCCGCAGCGCGGCGGGGACGTCGACGCCGCGCAACAGGTCACTCACGGTCGCGCAGCGAGTCCCCGATGAGCCACAGCGTCGGCGCCCACAGGCCGGTGAACAGCGCGCGGCGCTCGGCGTTGCCGCGCTCCTGCTGGTCGACGGTCTTCGCCCGGATCCACAGGGCCAGGCACAGGACCACGGAACTCAGCGACAGCGCGTGCAAGTGGGCACTGCGCAGCCCGACCGAGTGCAGCGCGCGCACGATCATCGACGTCTCCCCGGTGTGAGCGGTTCTCCCATTCCGGGTACTACCCGGGCACGCAGCGGTGCTAACGAGAGGGGTCGTCGGTGTTGCGGACCGTGCCGCGCTGGCTGGCGGGGATGGCGTTGATCTCCTGGCGCTACCTGTGGCAGACCACGCCGCT
Organism: Saccharopolyspora rosea; assembly: GCF_025643595.1. Taxonomy (GTDB): domain Bacteria; phylum Actinomycetota; class Actinomycetes; order Mycobacteriales; family Pseudonocardiaceae; genus Saccharopolyspora; species Saccharopolyspora rosea. The sequence continues at coordinate 4,417,270 of NZ_CP102826.1, read as the reverse complement.
GCACCGCAGCGAGGAGCGGGGTGACGAGACCGATCTGCCCCCCGAACTGCCGACCGCGCTGGTGGACGAGCGCAGCCTGCTCGCCGACGACGGGTGCGGCCAGCTGTTCCACCGCACCTTCTCGGTGCGCATCGAGGATCCGGCGGTCGACCCCGCGACGCTGATCGGCACGATCCGCGACGACATGAACCGCGCCGTGCCCGGGGAAGCCGCACGCGTGTGCCGCAACAGCGGCGAACCCGGCCGCATGTGCACCGGGGACGAGTTCACCGTGCACATGCCCGGTCCGTGGAACGGGCCGGTGCGCGTCGTGTCGTGCACCGAGGACTCGTTCCGGCTGGCGACGCTCGAAGGCCACCTCGAAGCGGGCCTCATCGAGTTCCGCGCCCGCCCCGAGGACGGCGTGCTGCGCTTCGAGGTCGAAGCCTGGGCACGCCCGAGCAGCCCACTGGTGGACCTGCTGTACGCGAAAGCGCGGCTGGCGAAGGAGATGCAGCTCAACATGTGGGTGCGCTGCTGCCTGGCCGCCGCTGCCCTGGCGGGCGGGCGCCCCCGCGGCGGCGTCACCATCCGCACCCGCTGCGTACCCGCCCGGTGAGCAGGAACGCCGGCCAAGCGGGCGGAGCACGTCCGCAGCGCTGTCACGACCCGGGGCCGGCCGCCGCAGCACGGTTCCCCAGTTCCCGTCGGACCTTGGAACCCCTTACCGCTCATTGAACATCAGCGCGTATTGGGTGCCGCTCGGGGACGCGGAGGCGCCGCCATGTTGTGCCATGACACGGGACCTTGCGTCGGGGAACGGTGTCGGCGATACTCCTGGATCACCTTAACGCTAAGTTAGTTATCGGCGGGGGAGCCCGCCGGGGAGGTGGGCCGTGCGATCCCTGCACCGGTTCCGCTGGGCGGGAGTGCTCGCCCTGCTCGCCGTCGTGACGATCTCCTACGTCGACCGCGTCAACGTCTCGGTGCTGATCACCGACCCGGCGTTCCTCGCGCACTTCGGACTCGGCCACGACAGGGCGGCCCAGGGCGCCCTGATGTCCACGTTCCTCGTCGGCTACGGCGTCGCGGCGCTGCTGCTCACCCCGTGGTACGAGGCGGCGCTCGGCGTGCGCCGCGGCCTCGTCGTCAGCCTGGTGAGCTGGTCGCTGCTCACGCTGGTCTCGCCGGTCGCGTCGGCCGCGGTGGTGCTGCTGGCGCTGCGGTTGCTGCTCGGCTCGGCCGAGGGGCCGCTGTTCTCGCTGAAGACGATGTACGTCAAGGCGCGCTTCGACGACGGCGAACTCGGCAGGCCCAACGCGGTCACCTCGATGGGGGTGTCCCTGGGCAGCGCGATCGGCATCCCCCTGGTGGCCGCCGCGACCGTCCACTTCGGATGGAGCGGGTCCTTCCTGGTGCTCGCCGCGTTGAACCTGCTCGTCGGACTGCCGCTGGTGCTGCTGTTCGTCGCGGCCGGCCGGGGCGCGCAGGGCGGCGGCCGCACCGCGCGGCAGCGCTTCACCGCCGCCCTGCGCACCCCGCGGTTGGGGTGGATCCTGCTGGTCGAGATCGCCACCCTCGGCTACCTGTGGGGCAGCAGCTCCTGGCTGCCCTCCTACCTGTTGCAGGAGCGGCACTTCTCCCTGGCGCAGATGGGAGTTCTCGCCGCGCTGCCCTTCCTGGTCAGCCTGCTGTCCGGCTTCGCGGGCGGCTGGCTGGTCGACCGGCTGCCGCCCGCGCGGGTGGCCGCGGCGCTGGTGCTCGGCAGCGCCGGCACCGTCGTGTGCACCACGGCCGTGATCCTCGTCGACTCGCGCTGGCTGGCCGCCGCGGCATTGGTCTTGGCCAACGGTTTCTGGGGGTTGCAGGGGCCCGCCATCCCCACGCTGGTGCAGCAGCACGCCGCCCCGGGCACCGTGGGCAGCGCCTACGGACTGGTCAACGGGATCGGGAACCTGGTCTCGGCGGCGCTGCCCGCGGCGGTGGGCGCGCTGATCAGCGTCAGCGGACGCGGATTCGCGGCGGGCTACGGCCTGCTGGCCGCCACCCAGGTGGTGACGCTGGCGGTCGGCCTGGTGCTGCTGCGCCGCCGACCGGCGCCGCGCCCGGCCGGCGGTGCCGCGCCCCACGACATCGGGGCAGGACGCGGACGGGGCTGACGGCCTCCAGCGCGTCACCCGCTGGGACTTCACTGCGCGGTCAGCCGGAGGGGGCTCGCTAGACGTGGAAAGCGGTGGTCGTTTCGAGGGCGGCCCGCTCGGTCGTGACCCGGTTCACCGGCGCACTCTCGTCGGCGTAGCCGAAAGAGACGCCCACGAGCAACTTCCCTTCGGTGACGCCGAGTTCGGTCCGGATGGTGTCGGCGTAGAAGCTGAGCAGGCCCTGCGGGCAACTGTCCACCCCGTACGCGGCCATGGCCAGCAGCAGCGTCTGCATGTAGGCGCCGACGTCGGCGGCCAGTAGCGCCCCGCCGTCGCCGGTGACGAACAGGAACGCGGCGTGCGGTGCCCCGTAGAAGCGCAGGCTCTCCGCGTCGTAGGCCGCGCGCGCCGCGTCGTCGTCCGGGCCGATGCCCAGCGCTCCGTACAGACCGGCGCCGAACGCGGCCCGCCGCTCCTGGTGGACGGGGCCGTACATGGCCTCGGAGTACGGGAAGTCGACCGAGGTGCGCTGTTCGGCGTGGGCCGCTTGCAGGGCGTCCGCCAGGCGTGCGCGCCTCGCGCCACTGACCACCTCGACCCGCCACGGTTGCGCGTTGGAGTTGGACGGCGCGGTGCCGGCGAGGGAGAAGATCGCGCGCATCGTGTCCGCTGGCACGGCCTCGGGGCGGAACGCGCGTGTCGCGTGGCGACCGCGCATCAGCTTCTCCGCGTAGTCGCTCAGCTCGGGGGAAACCAGCCCGCTCATGGAACTCTCCTCAAGTGCACTGATGTAAACGGAGTCGTTTACCTATGTGGCGACCGTAGCACGCCGCTCGCTCCGAGGTAAACGAGGACGTATACTTCCGTCATGAGCACGGGGACGACGACGTCTCGACGGCAGGGGCGCGGGGGGCGCGAACGCATCCTGGCCGCCGCCGCCCGACTGTTCGCGACCCAAGGGATCAACGCGACCGGCATGGAACAGGTCGCAGAGCAGGCACCGGTGTCCAAGCGCACCCTCTACGCGCACTTCCGGACCAAGAGCGACCTGGTCATCGCCCATCTCCAGGACCTCGCCTCGACGGGCCACACCCTGGAGAGCGTGCTGACTCGGGAGGACATCCCGGCCAGAGAACGAATCCTCGCGCTGTTCGTCCCGCCTGCTGCGGACGCGGGTCCGGTGCGCGGATGCCCGTTCATCGACGCCGCCGCGGAGTTCCCCGACCCGCAGAGCGCGGTCCACGCTTGCGCTCGCGAACAGAAACTGCTGATGGTGCGGCTGGTAACGGCACTGGTAACGGAACTGGGGTGCCGCGAGCCCGCCGCACTCGCCGAACAACTCGTCACTCTCGCGGACGGGGCCGCCAGCCGCGCCATGGTGCTGGATGATGCGGACTACGGACGACACGCGCGGGCAGCAGCCGAGGTCCTCCTGGAGAACGCCCTGCCGGGCGCGAGCTGACGAGGACGACGTCCGCAGCGGACGGCGCCCGGCGTCGGCACAACCCGCACCGCCTCCGGGCCCGAGGGAGCCGCGCGGCCCGGGCGAATGATCCGGAGGGGACGACTCTAGTGCTGCGCCCGGCCGCCGAACCCGCCGTCGGGCGCCCCGGAGTCCCGCAGCTCGGCGAGCGCGCGTTCGGCGACGGTGCGCAGCGGCAGCCCGAGGGCCCGGGCCGCCGCCGCCACGTCGTCGTGCTCGGGTTTCGCCCGCCAGGGGCCGGTTTTGACGCGGACCGGGTGGCCGTCGACGGTGACGGTCGTGGTGGTGCGGGGCAGCGCGTGGCGGTCGACGCGGTGGCAGCGCAGGCCGCGGTCCGCCTCGTCGGTGCACACCTCGACGTGCGGCAGGCCCCGGGACCGGGCGACCTCCCGCGCCCCGCGGCGCTCCGCGGGCCTCAGTCCCCGCTGCCGTAGGGGCGGGTGAGGATCTCCAACTTGTGGCCGTCCGGGTCGTCGAAGTAGACGCCGCGGCCGCCGTCGCGGGTGTTGATGCGGCCCGGCTCGGCGTGGTGCGGATCCGCCCAGTACGACAGGCCGCGGTCGGTGATGCGGCCGAAGATCTCGTCGAACTCGGCCTCGGTGACCAGGAACGCGTAGTGCTGCGAGGTGATCTCGGCGTCCGGCACCTCCAGGAAGTCCAGGGTGACGTCGTTGCTCGTCGCAACGGTCAGGAACGGCCCGAACGGCACCGGTTCGGGCAGGCCCAGGACCTCGGACAGGAACCGCGCCGACGCGGCCTTGTCCCGGGCGGCGACGATGGTGTGGTTGAGCTGCACGGCCATGGCGTGCTCCGTTTCCGCTCGGTGATGTCGTCGTGGCCGAGCGTAGAAGTTGCAGCGCGCTGGAAGTCAACGGTGCGAGAGAGCCTGTCTCTGAACTCGTTTTGGGTGGCGGTGCCGGTGGCGGAACCTCAGTGCCTGTCTTTGAACTCGTTGTGCGTGGCGGTGCCGGTGGCGGAACCTCAGCGGCCGTCTCGGCTCCGGGAGCCCCGACTCATGTATGCCCAATACACAGCGTCGGGGCTGTCCTCGCGAGACGACCGCTGAGAACCCGCGGCGGTGCAAGTGGCGAGACCACTCACCGAAAGAGAAAGCGGCTCACGCCGCTTACCACGACCCGTCGGAACCAAGTTCAAAGACAGGCACTCAGCGGCCCGCCCGTCACCCGACCACCGCCCCCCACGGAGGCGCTGCGCGCCACAGCCACACCGGCTCCGGGAGCCCCGACATCATGTAGCCCCCTACACCACGTCGGGGCTGTCCTCGCGAGACGACCGCTGAGAACCCGCGGCGGTGCAGGTTGCTTGCGTACTCACCAAAAGAGAAAGCGGCTCACGCCGCTTACCACACCCCGTCGGAACCAAGTTCAAAGACAGGCACCCAGGTTCCTCGTGCGCACCGAGGCGCTCACGGCGAGCTGGAGGGGTGCTGATCGAACCCTCCTGACACCCCGTGCGGCAGCGGGGTAGGGTGTCGCCGACACGTCCACGCGGGAGCTCGGGCGCACCGGGCTGAGAGGGCGGCTTGACCAGTGCCGCCGACCGCCGAACCTGTCCGGGTAATGCCGGCGTAGGGAGATCGTGATGGCGCTCGACGCCGACAGTCGCGAGGTTCCGCACACCCTCGACGAACCAGCACCGAGAACGCTCGGCGTGCTCGACCAGGGCGCGTTCTGGGCGAACCTGGGCGTGAGCCTGCTCGGGTTCAGCGGTGCGATGGCCGTGCTGGCCCCCAGCGGCGCGCCCCGGCTGTCCTTCGTCGCGGCGCTCGCGGCGTGCGTGGTGGGCACCGTGCTGGGCAGCGTGATGGTCGGCATCGCGGCCGTGCCCGGCGCCCGCACCGGGGCCCCGTCGATGATGCTGCTGCGCGGGCTGTTCGGCACCCGGCTGTCCTACCTGCCGACGCTGCTCAACATCCTGCAACTGGTCGGCTGGGGCACCTTCGAACTGCTCGTCATCGCCCAGGGCGCGGAGGCGCTGTTCGGCGGCGGCCCGCGCTGGCTGTACCTGGTGGTGGCCGGGGCGCTGACCACCGGGTTGACGCTGCGCCCGCTGGGGGCGCTGCGGCTGCTGCGCCGGTACGTGACGGTCGCGGTCGCGATCGCGATGGTGTACTTCTTCGTGCAGCTGGTCCGGCACCCGCTGCCGGACCTGGGGACCGGCTCGTGGCAGGGCTTCTGGCCGGGCGCCGACGCGGCGCTGGCGGTGGCGGTGTCGTGGCTGCCGGTCGCCTCGGACTACTCGCGGCACTCGCGCAGCGTGCGCGGCGCGTTCACCGCCGCGACCGTCGGCTACTCGATCACGCAGGTGTTCTGCTACGTGCTCGGGCTGATCGCGCTGGCCATGGTCGGCGGTGACGCGGACCGGGCGTTCGACCCGTTCCTGGCGGTGCCGCTGGGCGTGGTCTTCTTCGGCGTGCTGGTGCTGCGCGAGGTGGACCAGTCGTTCGCCGACACCTACTCGACGGCGGTGTCGATGCAGAACCTGCGCCCGAAGACCGACCGCCGGGTGCTGAGCCTGTGCGTCGGCGTGCTGACCACGCTGCTGTCGCTGACGCTGGACATCACCCAGTTCGCCAACTTCCTGCAACTGATCGGCTCGGTGTTCGTGCCGCTGTTCGGGGTGCTCGCGGTCGACTACTTCCTGCACGCGGGGCGCCGCGGCAGCTGGGACCTGTCGGAGAGGGCCCCGTCGCGCTGGGGAATGCTGCTGGCCTGGATCGCCGGGTTCGTCGTCTACCAGCTGATCAACCCGGGTGGCATCGCCTGGTGGTCGAACCTGTGGACCGGCCTGGGCGCGGCGATCGGCTTCACCCCGCAGTCGTGGATGAGCGCCTCGCTGCTGTCCTTCCTGGCCGCCGCGGCCGTCGCGGGCGTCATCAACGCCCTGGCGCCGCGCCGCGCGGTCGACTGAGTGAGCACCTGTCTTCGAACTCGTTTTGCGTGGCGGTGCCGGTTGCGAGACCGCTCACCGAAAGAGAAAGCGGCTCACGCCGCTTACCACGCCCCGTCGCAACCAAGTTCAAAGAACAGGCACTGACCGGCCCGGTCACCGGTCGCGGCGGATGACCATCCGGGCCAGCGCGGTCAGCTGCTCGGCGGCGCGGGGCGGCGGATCGGCGTCGCGCAGGTCGCGCAGCGCCTGCTCCAGCAGGCGGTCCGCCTCGCGCTGGCTGAACACCCGACCGCCCGCCACCGCCACCAGCTCGGCCGCGTGCGCCAGCTCGCTGCCGGTCAACGGGTGTTCGCGGTGGTAGAGCTCGGCGAGCTGCTGCCCGGCCGCGGTGCCGGACCGCAGCGCCGCCACCACCGGCAGCGTCTTCTTGCGGGTGCGCAGGTCGGAGAACACCGGCTTGCCCGTCGTCGACGGGTCGCCCCAGATGCCCAGCAGGTCGTCGACGTGCTGGAACGACAGGCCGAGGCTCTCGCCGAAACTGCACAGCCTGGCGACCTGCTGGGTGCGCCCACCGCCCAGCAGCGCGCCCAGCGCGCACGCGCAACCCAGCAGCGCCCCGGTCTTGTCGCCCGCCATCCGCTGGCACTCGGCCAGCTCGACGTCGGAGCGCTCCTCGAAGGCCAGGTCCGCGCTCTGCCCGTTGATCAGGCTCAGCACCGCCGTGTTGAGCACCCGCACCGCGGTGCTGGCCTCCGGGTGCCCGCTGGCCACCAGCACGTCGGTGGCCAGCGTCTGCAACGCGTCCCCGGCCAGGATCGCCGCGCTGCTGCCGAACACCGTCCACGCCGTGGGCCGGTGCCTGCGGCGCACGTCGCCGTCCATGACATCGTCGTGCAGCAGCGAGAAGTCGTGCGCGAGTTCCACGGCGACGGCGGCGGGCACCGCCGCCTCGGGATCGCCACCGACCGCGGACGCGCACGCCAGCACCATGGCCGGGCGGATCGCCTTGCCCCGGTGGGCGGTGACCGGCGCGCCGTGCTCGTCCCACCAGCCGAGGTGGTACCCGGCGATGTGCCGCATGCGCCCGGGCAACCGGTCGACGGCGGCGCGCAGCGCCGGTTCCACCACGGTCCGGGCGCGGTCGAGCGCGTCGGCCGCCGCGCGGTCGAGCCCGCCCGCCCGTTCATCCACTGTGGACTTCTGCATCGGAAGTGCCGCCGTGGCGGGGAGATCTCCACCGGAGGTGTCGGCTGCGGGTGGCGGTTCGCGCGGGACGGCGCGCTCCGCGGCGCCGGTGCTGCCCGGCCGCGGTTCCCGGTCGGGGACGTCGAGCTGTTCGGTCGCGGACATGCGAATGCCACCAATCGTCGGTTCGGGGAGTCGGAGAAAGCCGGACCGAGGGATCCGGGGCAATAGCGGGCGGTCCAATCCGGAATATGCAGAGTCCGTTCAATTAACCGTGCGTCGCCGCCGCCCCGGACGTTAGCATCGTGACCTTGGGCCGTACAGTCCCCCGAACGTGCTGCTCGTGGCGGAGGAGGGGGCGCTGACCGGGCCAGGGCCAAGATCACCTGAAATGCGTCTTGCCACCGACGCAGCGTGATGGCCCCGGCCGCTTTTCCCGTGAAATCCGGCCATTGGTTGCCCCGCGCGCAGCAATCCGGCAACGGAATATCCGGAATGAATCCGGCGCATTGCTCCACTCGGGTTAAAGGGCTCGGGATGCGGGATTCCGCAAATCGGGTTATCGGTGCCGGAGTTGTTCGGTAGTAGTGTTCGGAGGCGGATTTGACCGTTGGATTCCCGGCGCTCGGTCGGGGTTCATGAAATAGTTTCGACAAGATCGAGAGCCATCTCGGGTGCGTCCGGCCCCCGTGTTCGCCAGAAAGGGATTTGCAGCGTGAAGTGGAACCTGCGGCTGGCCGCCGCGCAGCGGGGCATCTGGAAGGCCAGCGAGCTGCAGCGCCGACTCGCCGAGCACGGCCTGGTCATCTCCGCGGGGAAGATGTCCGGGCTGTGGTCGAAGACGCCGGCCAGCCTCAAGCTGGACGACCTCGACGTCATCTGCGCGGTGCTCGGCTGCGACGTCGGGGACCTGCTGGTCCCCGAACCCGAACGCGTGCTGCGACCCGACGGCGGGGTGCGGTCGGGCACCGCGGTCGGCTCGGAGTGACCGCGCGACGACCACAATGGACAGACGTGCGGGGTGTCGCGAACTCCCCGCACGTGCCCGGATCCCGCTGCTGGTAGCGGTGGGCAACAACGGCGTTGTCGCAGTCCGGACCCCGGGCATACGGTGGGCGGAGCGGCCCCGGGGAGGCGCCATGTCCGCACACCGGAAGGACCGCCCGGCCGTCCCGCACCACCACGGCCCGCACGTCGACGACACCCTGGCGGCCAGCCGCGACGGCATGCGGGCGCTGCTGGTCTCCGCCGCCGGACTGCTGGCGACCGCGCTCGGCCAAGCCGTGCTCGTCGCCGCCACGGGCTCCGTGGCGCTGCTCGGCGACACCGTGCACAACGCCGCCGACGCGCTGACCGCCGTTCCGCTGGCGGCCGCGTTCCTGCTGGCCCGGCGCGCACCGTCGCGGCGCTTCACCTACGGCCTCGGACGCGCCGAGGACCTGGCCGGACTGGTGGTGCTCGCGGTGATCGCCGCCTCGGCGGTGGCCACCGGCGTCGAAGCGGTCAGCCGGTTCGCCGAGCCCCGGGACGTGGCGCACCCCGGCTGGGTGGCGGCGGCCGGGGTGCTCGGCTTCCTGGGCAACGAACTCGTGGCCCGCCACCGGATGCGCGTCGGCCGCCGGATCGGCTCGGCGGCGCTGGTCGCCGACGGGGTGCACGCGCGCGCCGACGGGTTCACCAGCCTGGCCGTGGTGGCCTCGGCCGGGGGCGCCGCACTGGGCTGGTGGTGGGCCGATCCGGTCGTCGGCCTGCTCATCACCGCGGCGATCGTCGCCGCGCTGCGGAATTCGGCGACCGAGGTGCTGGGCCGGGTGCTCGACGCCGTGGACCCCGGCCTCGTCACCCGCGCGGAACGGGAACTCGCCGCCACACCGGGAGTGCGGGGCGTCAGCGCGTTCCGGATGCGCTGGGTCGGCCACCGGCTGCACGCGGAGTCCGAAGTGGACGTCGACCCGGCGCTGACGCTGGCCGAGGCGCACCGCATCGCGCACTCCGCCGAACACCGGCTGCTGCACGCCCTTCCGGTGCGCAGCGCCCTGATCCACGCCCACCCCGCGGGCGCTCACGAACCGCCCAGCCGCCGGTAGCGGCGCGGATCGCGTCGGCGCCAGTGCAGGGCCAGCGCGACGCCCGCGCACCCCACCAGCGCGACCAGCACGCCGAACGACGCGGCGAGCCGCACCGATCCGCCGATCAGCGTGGTGAAGTTCGCGATCACCAGCCCCAACGCCAGCAGCAGACCCACCAGCCCGGCACCCGGCGCGACGACCGCGTGCCACAGCCCGGAACCCGCGCGCCGCCTGCGGAAGAACACCAGCACCGCCAGGCAGGTCAGCGCCTGCACCAGCACGATCCCGACCGTGCCCACCCCGGACATCCAGGAGAACAGCTCTAGCACCGGGTCGCTGCCCACCGCGGCGAACGCGCCCACCACCAGCACCGCACTGGCCGTCTGCACCAGCGAACCCAGGTGCGGCGAACCGCGCCGGGGGTGCGTGCGGCCCAGCCGGGACGGCATCCCGCCCTCCCGCCCCAGCGCGAACAGGTACCGGGCGATCGCGTTGTGGAACGCCAGGATCGCGGCGAACAGGCTGGTCACCAGCAGCACCCGCATCGAGTCCGCGGCGAGGGGCCCCAGGTAGCGCCCGGCGGTGTCGAAGATCAGCTCCTGCGGGGCGGCGTTCGCCGCCGAGCGCACCCGGTCCGGTCCCCAGGCGAGCACCAGCGCCCACGACGACAGCGCGTAGAAACCGCCGATGAGCAGCACCGACACGTAGGTCGACAGCGGGACCGTGCGACCCGGGTCGCGGGTCTCCTCGCCGTAGACGGCGGTGGCCTCGAAACCGATGAACGAGGCGAACGCGAACATCACGCCGATGCCCGGGTTGCCGCTGAAGAACGCGCCCGGGGTGAACGACACCGCCGACACGCCGTGCGCCCCGCCGCTGCCGAGCACACCCGCGTCGAGCACCGCGACGATCCCGATCTCGCACACCAGCAGCAGCCCGAGCACCTTCGCGCTGAGATCGACCTGCCGGTACCCCAGGACCGCCACCAGCGCCAGGCACCCGGCCGCGACCACCCACCACGGCAGGTGGGGACCGCCGAGCCCGGCGACCGCCTCGGCGACCACGCTGCCCACCATGCCGTACATCGACGCCTGGATCGCCGTGTAGGCCAGCAGCGCCAGGAACGCCGCCGCCAGGCCGGGCGGCCTGCCGATGCCCTGCGCGACGTACGCGTAGAACGCGCCGGGATTGGTGACGTGCCTGCTCATCGTGGTGAGACCCACCGAGAACAGCAGCAGCACCGCGGTCGCGAACAGGTAGGCGCCGGGCAGTCCGGGGCCGTTGCCCAGCGCCAGCGCCACCGGCCCAGCCCCGCCGATGGCCGTCAGCGGCGCCGCCGCGGCCACCACCAGGAACACCACTCCGGGCACGCCGAGCGAACCGCGCAGCCGCGCCGCGCCCTCGCGTTCGGTCACCGCTTCGTTCGTCGCCACGAGCGGTGATGGTGCTGCCGCGCGTCCCCGGGGTCTTGCGCGTCCGTGCTTGACTGTTGAGCGCAGGTGCACGCGTCGGGCGGAGGAGGTCTGCGTGTCCGGATCGTCGTCGACCCCCGCTTGGCAGTGGCCGGAACACCAGTGGCGCGGCCACGTGGCGGCGGTGCGCGCGGGACGGCGCCTGGTCCCGGCGCGCTGGCCCGGGGACGCCCACGCGGCCGTGCTGCTGTCGTTCGACGCCGACCACGAGACGCTGGCGCTGCGCGACGGGCGGACCAGCCCGGGACTGCTGGCGCAGGGCGAGTACGGCTCGCGCGTCGGCGCACCGCGGATCCTGGAACTGCTGGGGCGCTACGACATCCCGGCGACGTTCTTCGTCCCGGCCGTGTCCGCCCTGCTGCACCCCGCCGAAGTGGAGTCCTATGTGGAATCCGGGCACGAGGTGGGGGTGCACGGCTGGATCCACGAGCGCAACACCGAGTTGGACGGTCGCGACGAACTGGACCTCCTCGCGCGGTCGGTCGACGCGCTCACCGGGCTGACCGGTGTCCGACCGGTCGGCGTCCGCACACCGTCCTGGGAGTTCTCCGACACCACGCTCCGGACGCTGCGCGAAGTCGGGTTCCGCTACGACTCCTCGCTGATGGCCGACGACGAGCCGTACGAGATCCTCGCCGACGGCGAACCCACCGGGTTGGTGGAGATCCCGGTCGACTGGATCCGCGACGACGCCGTGTACTTCACCATGGACCGCCACGAGGGCGTGCGGCCGCACCTGCGCCCCCGCGACGTGCTGGAGATCTGGACCGACGAGTTCGACGCGGCCTACCGGGCGGGCGGCGTCTTCCAACTCACCCTGCACCCGCACCTCATCGGCCACCGGTCCCGCCTGGCGATCCTCGCCGAACTGCTGGACCACGTCCGCGTGCACGACGGCATCTGGTTCGCCACGCACGCCGACCTCGCCGACCTGGCACACGCCGAACTCCGCCGCGCGAAAGGATCCGGATGAAACCAGTCCTCACCGACGACGAGACCAGGGCGGTGCACGCCTGGCTGGCACGGCACGAGGAGGACGTAGTCGCCGACATCGCCGACTACGTCGGCCGGGAGAGCCCCAGCGACGACCCGGGCGCGCTCGCCGAATGCCTGCGGTGGCTGGAGAACTGGCTCGACGAACGGCTCGGCACCCCGGACGAGCGGCGCTCGCACCCCCGCGACGGCGCGGGCGACATCAGCGTCCGCCGGTACCGCGGCGGCACCGGGAGCCCCGTGCTGCTGCTCGCGCACTACGACACGGTGTGGCCGCTGGGCACCCTCGCGGAACGGCCGTTCCGCCGCGACGGCGACGTCCTGACCGGACCGGGCGTGTTCGACATGAAAACCGGCCTGGTGCAGGCGGTCTGGGCGCTGCGCGCGCTGGACGCGCTGGACCTGCCGACACCCGGGTTCACCCTGCTGCTCAACGGCGACGAGGAGACCGGCAGCACCGCGTCCTCGGACGTCATCACCGACGAGGCACGCCGCAGCCGGGCGGTGCTGTGCTTCGAGGCCAGCGCCGACGGGGCGATCAAGACCGCGCGCAAGGGCGTCGGCCTGTTCACCCTCACCGTCACCGGCGAGGAAGCCCACGCCGGGCTCGACCCCACCTCCGGGTGCAGCGCCGTGCACGAGATGGCCCACCAGGTCCTGCGCTGCCGCGACCTGGCGGACCTCGACGCCGGGACGTCGGTGAACATCGGCGTCGTGCACGGCGGCACCCGCGCCAACGTCACGGCCGGACGCGCCGTCGCCGAACTCGACGTCCGGGTGGCGACCGCCGCCGAGCAGCAGCGCGTCAGCGACGGCCTCGCCGCGCTCGCGCCCGCGCACCCGAAGGCGCGGGTGGAAGTCGGGGGCGGCTGGAACCGCCCGGTGTTCGAGCGCACCGACGGGGTCGCGGAGCTGTTCGCGCTGGCCCGCGACTGCGCCGCACCGCTCGGCGTCGACCTGCGCGAGGCCGCCGTCGGCGGCGCCAGCGACGGCAACTTCGCCCAGGCGGCCGGGGCGGACGTCCTCGACGGCATCGGCGCCGTCGGCGGCGGCGCGCACGCCCGGACCGAACACGCCACCGTGTCCGGAGCGCTGGAACGGGCCGCGGTCGCCGCCGCCGTGCTCGCCGCCCTGGCGGACTGACCTCGGAGCCGCTCCCGGGTTCGTCGCGGCGGGACCGGTTCGAAGCTCAGAGCCTGTCTTCGAACTCGTTTTGGCCCAATACACAGCGTCGGGGCTGTCCTCGCGAGCCGACCGCTGAGAACCCGCGGCGGTGCAAGTGGCGAGAGCGCTCACCGAAAGAGAAAGCGGCTGGCGCCGCTTGCCACGCGGGTTCCGGGAGCAGGTTCGAAGACAGGTACTCAGCCGCCTTCCCGCCGCCGTTCGTCGTCGAGGTGTTCGCTGCCGACGATGTGGGTGTAGGTCAGCTGTCCGGCGCGCGTGCTGTCGCGGTCGCGCAGCGCCGCGATGATCGCCGCGTGCTCGGCAGCCGATTCCCGGTGGCTGCGGGCGACCTTGGGACCGTCCGGCATGGCCTGCCACAGCATCCGCATCAGCGACAGCAGGACCGGGCTGCCCGCCGCCTGGTAGATCGCGAAGTGGAACTCGCGGTTGAGCGCGCCGTAGGAGCGGTCGCCCTCCTCCAACGCGAGGATCCGCTCGTTGATCGCGGTGATGGCCGACAGCTGGTCCTCGTCGATCCGCCGCGCGGCGAGCTTGGCGGCCAGCGACTCCAGGGCGGCGCGGATGAGGTAGTTCTCCTCGGTGGCGTCCAGCCAGGACTCCGCGACCGTGGCGCTGCGGTGCTGGTCGGTGCTGACCAGCCCCTCGGACTCCAGGCGGCGCAGCGCCTCGCGCACCGGGGTGGGGCTCACGCCCAGCCGGGCGGCCAGGTCGCGCTGGCGCAGCGACGCCCCCGGCTCCAGCTCCCCGGTCACGATCAGCTCGCGGAGCATGCTGGTGACCAGCTCGGTCTTACTGGTGTACAGCGGCTGCATCAGGCGGTGCCTCTCCGGGGTCGGTGTGCGTGGCGGTGCGAGTCGCTCGCGTACTCGCCCGAAGGAGAAGAGCGGCCGGGTCGCTCGGGGAGCCGATCCTAGCCGGGGGCGGGCGGGTCACCGGGCGGTCCCGACGAGTTCGGCGCACCGCAGCGCGGTGCCGGTCGCGGCGGCGAGGAACTGCACCCCGACCGGCAGCCCGGTGGCCGTGCCGGGCACCGACACGGCGGGCAGCCCGGACACCGAGGCCAGGGCGGTGAGCGCGGTGCCCGCGGTCTCCACCGGCACCGAACGCCCGGCGCAGTCCACGACCTGCGCACCCACCGGCGCGGCGGTGACCGGGGTGGTCGCCAGCAGCAGGGCGTCGACGTCGGCGAGCGCGGCATCCAGCCCGGCGCGGATCGCCTCGCGGACCGCGAGCGCCCGCCGGTAGTCGGCGTCGCGGAGGTTCGCGCCCAGCAGCAGCCGCGCGCGGATCTCCGGGCCGACGCCGTCGGCGGGGAACCACCGGCGGGCGGACTCGGCGAGCATGATCACGAACGAGGCGGCGGGCGCGAGCGAGGAGTGGGGCATCCCGACGTCGACCACCTCGACGCCGAGCGCGCGCAGCCGGGCCGCCGCGTCGGCGACCGCGGCGCCGACCTCCGGTTCCACCCGCCCGGCCCAGCCGTCGGCGACGATCCCGACCCGCCGGACGTCCGCGCGGTGCATCGGGACCCCGAGCGCCAGCAGCGCCGCCGCGCAGTCGGCGGGGCCGGTGCCGAGCACACCGGCGGTGTCCTGGGTCGGCGCCAGCGGTGCGATGCCGGTCATCGGGGTCTCGCCGACGCCCGGTTTGACGCCGACGACCCCGCACAGCGCGGCCGGGTTGCGCACCGACCCCGCGGTGTCGGTGCCCAGGGCCAGCGGTACCACGCCGTCGCCGACGGCGGCCGCCGATCCGCCGCTGGAACCGCCCGCGATGCGGCCGAGGTCGCGCGGATTGCGGCAGCCCGGGGTCAGCATGCCCCACGCGAGCTCGTGGGTGCGGGTCTTGCCGACGACCACCGCCCCGGCGGCGCGCAGCCGGGCGACCACGGCGGCGTCCCGCTCGGCGAGGTGGTGGCCCAGGCCCGGCGTGCCGCAGCGGGTCCAGCACCCGGCGACGTCGATGTTGTCCTTGACCGCGAACGGGATGCCGTGCAGCGGGCCCCGGTCGAGCCCGGCGGCCAGTTCCCGGTCGGCGACCTCGGCCTCGGCCAGCGCTCGTTCGGCGCGGACCTGCACGAACGCGCCGGTGCCGGTGGCCTCGGCGGCGGCCAGCGCCCGCCCGACCACCGCGACGGCCGTGTCGATGCCCGCGCGCAGCCGCGCCCCCAGCCCGGCGACGGTCGTCCCGCCGGTCACAGCTCGGCCCGCCACAGCTTGGCGACCGCCCGGTCCAGCTCAGCGGTGTCGGGCGGCGCGAGCGCGGAACGGCGCAGCTTGCCCATGCTGTTGCGCGGCAACGAGTCCACGACGAACACCTGCTTCGGGCACTTGTGCGGGGCCAGCCGCGCGCGGCAGTGCGCCACCAGCTCGTCGGGGTCGACCGCCTCGGTGGGCACCACCCAGGCGGTGACCTGTTCGCCCCACCGCTGGGAGGGCAGCCCGGCGACCGCGGCCTCGGCGACGGCGGGATGCCGCTCCAGCGCCAGCTCCACCTCGCGCGGCGAGACGTTGAGGCCGCCGGTGATGATCAGCTCCTTCTTGCGGCCGGTGATGCGCAGGTAACCCGTCTCGGCGTCGACGTGCCCGAGGTCCCCGGTGCGGAACCAGCCGCCGGGGTGGAACGCCTCGGCGGTCTCCGCGGGCCGGTTCCAGTAGCCGCCGAACACCTGCGGGCCGCGCAGCAGGATCTCGCCGTCGGCGGCGTCGGCACCGGAGTCGTCGGCGATGCGCATCTCGACGCCGGGCAGCGGCAGCCCGACGGTTCCCGGCACGCGCGGCCCGTCGAGCGGGTTGGACACGTCCAGCCCGGCCTCGGTGCTGCCGTAGCGCTCCAGCGGCGGTCGGCCCATGATCCCGGAGAGCCGTTCGGCGAGTTCGGGGCCCAACGGGGCGGAGCCGCTGACCGCGAGCCGCAGCGCCGGGGCGGTCAGCGCGCGGGGTGCTTCGGCGGCGAGGCGTTCGTAGATCGCCGGGACGGCGAACAGCACGGTCGCGGCGTGCCGGTGGACGGCGTCGGTCAGCTGCTCGGCGTCGAAGGTCGGCAGCACGACCGCCGAGGAACCGGCCAGCAGCGTCGCGTGCACCCCGCCGAGGCCGTGCTGGTGGCTCAGCGGCAGCGAGTGCACCAGCACGTCGTCCTCGCCCCACCGCCAGGCCAGCATCGCCGCCCGGATCGAGGACAGCAGGTTGCCGTGCGTGAGCGGAACCCCCTTGGGAGCCCCGGTGGTGCCCGAGGTGTAGCCCAGCAGCGCGAGGTCGTCCGAACCGAGCGAGGGGAGTGCGGCCGGTGCGTGTTCGGGCAGCGGTTCGTCCAGCGGGACCAGTCGCGGGCCGTCGAGCCGGTCGGCGGCCGGGCGCGCGGCGAACGCCCATTCCGCGCCGCTGTCGGTGACCAGGTGGTCCAGCTCGTCGGCGGTGTAGGCGGGGTTGGCGGGCACGACGACGGCTCCGGCGCGCAGCAGCGCCAGGTAGGCGACCACCAGCGCGGAGGAGTTGGCACCGCACAGCAGCACGCGATCACCGGTGGAGAAACCGTTGGCGCGCAACCACGTCGCGGTGCGGGCGCTGCGTTCGTCGAGTTCGCCGTGGGTGATCCACCGGTCGGACTCGGCGGGGAACAGCAGCGCTGGATGGTCGGGGCGCACGCGCCACGCGGACGGCAGGCTGCCGCGGGCCAGGTCGGCCACTTGTTCGGGGCTCGCGCCGTGCCGCCGCCAGGCGGAGCGGGCGTCAGTGTGGTGCGAGGGGATGTTCGCTGTCAAGACCGGCTCCCGGGTGTGCCGTCGAGGGGATTTTTCGGCGGTGGGACAACGGAAAACGCGGTGGATCGGTACTTGCGCGGCACGGACCGCGCTGTTTGAATCATGATATACCAAGTTTCAGGCAGTAGCCGTTGCTTTTCGTGGAACGGCGGCTTTTCGTGGAGACCGGCGGCCGCGGCGGCAGCCGCGGAGAGGAGAGCCGTGAAACCCGCATCGTTCGAGTACCACCGGGCGCACGACGTGCGCGGCGCGACCGAACTGCTCGCCGAACTCGGCGACGAGGCGAAACTCCTCGCCGGCGGGCAGAGCCTGGTGGCCATGATGAACTTCCGGCTCGCCCGCCCGGCCGCGCTGGTCGACATCGGCCGCGTCCGCGGCCTCGACCAGCCGGTCCGCGAGGGCGACGCGCTGCACGTCGGTGCGCTGACCACCCACCGCAGGATCGAGACCGCCGCGGAAACCGCCGGTGGTTTCCGGGTTCTCAGCCGCGCGGCCCGCTGGATCGGGCACTACCCGATCCGCACCCGCGGCACCGTCGGCGGCAGCCTGGCGCACGCCGACTCCACCGCGGAGTGGTGCCTGCTGGCGGTGTTGCTGGACGCGCGGATCGTCGTGCAGAGCACCCGGGGTCGCCGCTCGGTGCCCGCCGCGGACTTCTTCCTCGGCGTGTTCACCACCGCCCTGGAACCGGACGAGATGATCGTCGAAGTGGTGTTCCCGAAACCCGCGCCGCACGCAGCGCTGACCGAATTCGCCCAGCGCAGCGGGGATTTCGCGATCGTCGCCGCGGCGGTGGACCTGGGCGGGGCCGACGGCGGCGGGCGGGTCGTGCTGGGCGGGGTGGCGCCCGTGCCGGTGCGGGTGCCCGAGGCCGAGGCGGTGCTCGCCGGGGGCGAACCCGGTGACGAACTGTTCGAGGCGTGCGCCGACGCCGCGGCGGCCGCGATCGACCCACCCGCGGACGCGCACGGCAGCGCCGAGTACCGGCGCGCGCTCACCCGCACGCTGGTGCTGCGGGCGTGCCGCGAGGCGGTGGCCGGGTGACCGGGCAGCGGTGGGTCGGCGCGCGGTTGCGCCGCAGGGAGGACCGGCGGCTGCTGACCGGACGCGGCTGCTTCGTCGACGACCTGGAACGCGCGTCGGCGCTGTCGGCGGCGTTCGTGCGCAGCCCGCTGGCGGCCGCCGACATCGACGCCGTCGACCTCACCGCGGTGACCGAAGTGGACGGTGTGCGCGCCGCGTTCGCCGCGGCGGACCTCGGCCTGAGCGGGCTCGTCGCACTCCTGGAGCGCGACGAGTTCACCCCCACCACGATGCCCGTGCTGGCCGCCGACCGGATCCGCTACGCGGGCGAGCCGGTGGCGATCGTGCTGGCCGACGACCCCTACACCGCCGAGGACGGCGTCGAACTGGCCTCCGTCGACTACACCGCCCGCCGCGCGGTGACCTCGGTGGACGAGGCGCTGGCCGAGGGCGCGCCGCGCGTGCACGACGAACTCGTCGCCAACGCGTTCCTGGACCTCACGCCGTTCGACGACGACGTCGACGACGTGCTGACGACCGCGCACTGCGTCGTCGAGACCACTGTGGACAGCGCGCGGCAGAACGCGCTGCCGCTGGAACCGCGCGGCTGCCTGGCCGAGTGGTCCGACCGCGACGACCAGCTCGTGGTGCACATCTCCACCCAGGTGCCGCACCAGGTGCGCACCGCCGTGGCCCGCTGCCTGGGGCTGTCCGAACGGCAGGTGCGGGTGATCGTGCCCGACGTCGGCGGCGGTTTCGGCCTCAAGTGCGTGGTGGGCCGCGAGGAGATCGCGGTGGCCGCCGCCGCGCTGCGGCTGCGCCGCCCGGTCAAGTGGATCGAGGACCGCCGGGAGGGGCTGTTCGCCAGCTTCCACGGCCGCCAGCAGCACCACCGGGCGCGGGCGGCCTTCGACGCCGACGGCCGGATCCTCGCGCTGGACGCCGAGATCCGCTGCGACGTCGGCGCCTACTCGGTGTTCCCGTTCACCAGCGGGGTGGAACCGCTGATGGCCGCGCACGAGATGCCCGGTGTCTACCGGGTGCCGCGCTACCGCGTGCGGGCCCGCGGCGTGGCCACCAACAAGGCGCCCACCGCGCCGTACCGGGGCGTGAGCCGCCCGCAGATCGTGCTGGTCATGGAACGGCTGATGGAACGCGCCGCGCGGCGGCTCGGGCTCGACGCGGTCGAGGTGCGGCGGCGCAACCTGATCGACACGTTCCCGCACACCGGGGTCAACGGCATCACCTACGACCCCGGCTCCTACCGGGAGTCGCTGGACCTGTGCGAGCGGCGGCTGACCGACGAGGGGTGGCCGCGGCGGCGCGCGGACCCCGACCGGACCATCGGGATCGGCTACGCCTGCTTCAACGAGCGCACCGGGTACGGCACCGAGGCGTTCGCCCAGCGCAAGATGTCCGTGGTGCCCGGGTACGACATCTCCGAGGTGCGCATGGACCCTGGCGGGCAGGTCACCGTCACCACCGGCACCTCGGCGCACGGGCAGGGGCACGAGACCACGCTCGCGCAGATCGCCGCCGACCGGCTCGGGCTGCACCCGAACGCGGTCAAGGTGCGGCAGGGCGACACCGACCTGGTCAGCTACGGCTGGGGCACCTTCGGCAGCCGCTCGGCGGCCATCGGCGGCGGCGCGGTGCGGCAGGCCGCCGACCGGCTCGCCGAACGCATCCGGACCGTCGCCGCGCACCTGCTGGAGGCCGACCCGGACGACGTCGAACTGGACGACGGCCGGTGCCGGCTGCGCGACGACCCGGACCGGTCGGTGCCGCTCGCGAGCGTCGCCGAGACCGCCTACCTGCGCTCGCACCGGCTGCCGAAGGGAACCGAGCCGGGCCTGTCCGGCCAGGCCGTCTTCGACGTGCTGACCTCGGGCACCTTCTCCAACGCCACCCACGGCGCGGTCGTCGAACTGGACCGGCGCACCGGTGCGGTCCGGCTGCTGCGCTACCTGGTGGTCGAGGACTGCGGCGTGGTGATCAACCCGGACATCGTGGACGGCCAGGTGCGCGGCGGTGTCGCGCAGGGCATCGCCGCGGCGCTGTACGAGGCGATCGACTACGACGCCGACGGCCAGCCGACCGCGGGCAGCCTGATGGACTACCTGGTGCCCACCGCCGCGGAGGTCCCCGAGATCGACGTCGAACACCTGGAGACGCCGTGCGCGTTCACCGAGACCGGCGCGAAGGGCATGGGCGAGGGCGGCACCATCGGCGCCCCGGCCGCGGTCCTCAACGCCGTCAACGACGCGCTGCGCGGCACCGGGGTGGAACTCGACGCGGTGCCCGTGCGCCCCGAGCAGGTTCAGCGAGCCCTGGAGAGCCGATGAAGGACCAGCACCTGATCACCCTGACGGTCAACGGCACCGAGCACGAGGTGGTCGTCGAATCCCGCCGCACGCTCGCCGACGTGCTGCGCCACGACCTCGGCCGCACCGGCACGCACCTGGGGTGCGAGCACGGGATCTGCGGCGCGTGCACGGTGCTGGTGGACGGCGCGCCCGCCCGGTCGTGCCTGATGTTCGGCGTGCAGGCCGACGGTTGCCAGGTCCGCACCGTGGAGGGCCTGGCCGACGGCGACGAGCTGTCCGACCTGCAGGAGGCGTTCTCCCGCCACCACGGGTTGCAGTGCGGGTTCTGCACGCCGGGGTTCCTGGTGCTCGCGGAGGCGTACCTGGCGGAGAACCCGGACGCCGAGGCCGCGGACATCCGCGAGGTGGTCTCGTCCAACCTGTGCCGCTGCACCGGCTACCAGGGCATCGTCGCCGCCATCACCGACGTCGCCCAGCGCCGCAGGCGCAGCGCCTGCCCGGACGACGGGAGCGGCGCATGAGCACCGCGTTGCCGCAGCGCACCGGGGTCGTCGGTGCGCGGGTGCGGCGCCACGAGGACGACCGGCTGCTCCGGGGCCTGGGCCGGTTCGCCGACGACGTCGACCGGCTCGGCCAGGTGCACGTGCGCTTCGTCCGGTCCACCGCGGCGCGCGCGGAGATCACCGGCATCGACACCTCGGCGGCCCGGGCGGTGCCGGGGGTGGTCGCGGTGGTCACCGGGCACGACCTCGCCGACCTGCCGCCGATCCCGATCCGGCTGCCGCGCGGCGACGAACCCGACGGCTGCCTGCAACGCGTCCTGCCGACCGACGAGGTCCGCTACGTCGGTGAACCGGTCGCGGCGGTGGTCGCCGAGGACCCCTACACCGCCGAGGACGCCGCCGAACTGGTCGTGGTGCAACACCGGGAACTCCCGGTGGTGGTGGACGCCTCCCACGCGGCACCGGTGTCCACACTGGACGTCGGGTACGGCGACGTCGACGCCGCGTTCGCCGCGGCCGCGCACGTCGTCGAGATCGACGTGGAGATCGGCAGGCACGCGGCGGTGCCGCTGGAACCGCGCGGTCTGGTCGCCGAGCACTCCGAGGCCGACGGCACGCTCCAGGTGTGGGGCGCGACGAAGGTGCCGGTGTTCAACCGCGACGTGCTCGCCCGGATGCTCGGCATGCCCGCCGAACGGGTGCGCCTGCACGCGGTGGACGCCGGGGGCGGGTTCGGCGCGCGCGGTGAGTTCTACCCGGAGGACCTGCTCGTGCCGTGGCTGGCCCGGCGGTTGCGGCGCCCGGTGAAGTGGACCGAGGACCGCGCCGAGAGCCTGGTCGCGCTCAACCACTCCCGCCAGCAGCGGCACCGGGTCGCCGCGGCCTTCGACGCCGACGCCCGGCTGCTGGCGCTGCGCGACCACGTCGTGCACGACAACGGTGCCTACCTGCGCACCCACGGCCTGCTCGTCCCGGAACTGACCGTCGGCATGCTGCCCGGCCCGTACCGCGTCCCCGCGTACCGGGCGAGGCTGGACGTGGTGCTGACGAACAAGACGCCGTGCGGCACCTACCGGGCCCCCGGCCGGTACGAGGGCACCTTCGCCCGCGAGCACCTCTTCGACGTCGCCGCCGACCGGATCGGCGTCGACCGGGCCGAGCTGCGGAGACGGAACCTGTTGCGGGCCGATGAGATCCCGCACGTGCGCCCGCTGCGCGCGCTCGGCACCGACGTGGTGCTCGACGCCGGTGACTACCCGGCGCTGCTGGAGACGGCGCTGGAGCGGACCCGCGGCTGGCGCGAGGAGGTCGCGCGGCTGCGGGCGCGGGGGCACCACGCCGGCTACGGGTTCGCGGTGTTCCTGGAGAAGAGCGGGCTCGGTCCACATGAGACGGCCGATGTGATCGTGGAGCGCAGCGGCCGGGTGCGGGTGCACTCCGGCGGAACCTCGCTGGGCCAGGGGATCGAGACGGTGCTGGCGCAGATCGCCGCCGAACGGCTGGGCGTGGACCACACCCGCGTCGACGTGGTCAACGGCGACACCGAGCTGCAACCCCACGGGCTCGGTTCGTGGGCCAGCCGGTCCACCGTGCTGGCGGGCAACGCCGTGGACCTGGCCGCGACCGCGGTCCTGGACCGCGCCCGCGCCGTTGCCGCACGACTGCTCGGCGCCCCGCCGGACCTGCTGGACCACGACGGGGACGGCTTCGCCGTCGGGGACCGGCGCGTCGGCCTCGCCGAGCTCGCCGCCGCGTGCGCACCCGGGAGCCCGCACCTGACCGCCGGGGAGGAACCCGGGTTGCGGGCGCGCCGGGTGTTCGAGGTCGACCACATGACCTACCCGTACGGGGTGCACGTGGCGCTGGTCGACGTGGACCCGGGCACCGGGCGCGTCGCGGTGCCCCGCTACCTGGTGGCCTACGAGGTCGGGCGGGCGATCAACCCGGCCTTGGTGGAGGGCCAGCTGGTCGGCGGCGTCACCCAGGGGCTCGGCGGCGCGGTGTACGAGCGGTTCCACTACGACGCGCAGGGCCAGCCGCAGGCCACGACCTTCCTGGACTACCTGGTGCCGACCGC
Organism: Saccharopolyspora rosea; assembly: GCF_025643595.1. Lineage (GTDB taxonomy): Bacteria > Actinomycetota > Actinomycetes > Mycobacteriales > Pseudonocardiaceae > Saccharopolyspora > Saccharopolyspora rosea. The sequence goes on along the minus strand of NZ_CP102826.1, from coordinate 4,394,157 downwards.
GGCCGAGGCCCCCGGCCTCGTCGACGTCGTCGTCACCGAGGACGCCCCGAGCCCGGACAACCCGTTGGGCACCAAGGGTGCCGGGGAGGGCGGGATCACCGCGGTGGGCGCGGCGGTGGCCAACGCGGTCCGCGACGCCCTCGGGCTGACCGGGGACGTCGGTCGGCTGCCGCTGAGCCCGAGCCGCGTCCACGGACTTTTCCAGCACGGCATGGGAGGAACCGCATGCGGTTGAGCAACGAGGTGGTGCTCCCGGCAGCGCCGGACGAGGTGTTCGCGCTGCTGGGCGACGTCGAACGGGTGGCCCCGTGCCTGCCCGGCGCGACGCTGGAAGGACGGGAGGGCGACGACTCCTACCGGGGCCGGGTCCGGGTCAAGGTCGGCCCGATCTCGGCGTCCTACCGGGGCACCGTCCGCTTCCTGGAGGTCGACGAGTCCGGCAACCGGCTGGTGCTGGACGCGCGGGGCAGCGACGAGCACGGCAGCGGCGGCGCCGAGGCGAAGGTGCAGGTGCGGGTCCGCCCGCACGACGAGGGGAGCCTGCTCTCGCTGGACACCGACCTGGTGATCCGCGGCAAGGTCGCCCAGTTCGGCAGGGGCGCGCTGGGCACCGTCTCGCAGCAGCTCATGGAGAAGTTCGCCCGCAACCTCGGCGGCCTGCTCACCGAGGCGCCCGCCGAATCCGCCACTCCCGCCGAATCCGCCGCGCCCGTCGAACCGGCCGCGCGCACAGCGGCACCGGCGGAGGCGCCGCAGGCCGACGGCGGTGAACTCGACGGGATCTCCCTGGTGGCGCTGCCGCTGCTGAAGCGGGCCGCCCCGGTGGCGGCGGCGCTGGCCACCGGATTCCTGGCCGGACGGCTGCTGGGCGGCCGCGCGCGGCCGCGCGACGTGCTGGCCGACGAGGTCGTCACCGCCACCGTCCACATCGGAACGCGGCGCTACGCGGTCCCGGCGCGCCGGATCGTCAGCCTGCTCGGGAAGCGGTGAGACATGCTGCGCAGAACCGCTCCCGACCCCGGCGTCGTGGTCCTCGCGCTGGACCGGCCGGACGTCCACAACGCACTCGACGCCGCGTTGGTCTCGGCGCTGCACCGGGAATTCGAGGAGCTCGGCGCGGACGTGCGGGCGGTGGTGCTCGCCTCCACGACACCGGGGCGGTTCTGCGCGGGCGCCGACCTGGCGGTGCCCGACGCCGAACGCCGACAGGTCAGCGACGACCTGTACGCGCTCTACGAACGCATGGTGCGGCTGCCCGTGCCGGTCGTGGCGGCCGTGGACGGCCCCGCCGTCGGTGGCGGGGCGCAGCTGGCGCTGGCCGCCGACGTGCGGATCGGCTCGCCGCGGGCGCGGTGGAAGTTCGCCGGCCCCGGGCACGGGTTGTCCGTCGGACCGTGGGCGATGCCCTCGACCGTCGGTCGCCGGGCGGTGGAAATGGTGCTGTCCCAACGGTTCGTCGACGCCGACGAATCGGTGGCCACCGGCCTGCTCGACCGCACCGCCGACGATCCGCTCGCCGCCGCCGTCGAGCTGGCGCGCGGTGTCGCGCACCTGGACGCGGACGCGGTGCGCCGTGCGAAGGAACACGTCGTCGCGGGGGAGCGGTTGCTCGAACGCCTCGCGGCCGAACGCGCCGCCAACGCGGCGGTGTTCACCGGCGCGGTCCGGCGCTGATCCCACCACATCGCACAGGGAGGTCCGAGTGCCCCACACCACCACCGACGACGGGGTGCGGCTGCACTACGAGGAGTCCGGCAGCGGCGTGCCGGTGGTCTTCGTGCACGAGTTCGCCGGCGACCACCGCTCCTGGGAACCGCAGGTGCGGCACTTCTCCCGCCGCTACCGCTGCGTCGTCTACGCCGCGCGCGGCTTCCCGCCGTCGGACGTGCCGACCGACCCCGCGAGCTACGGCCAGGCCCGCGCCGTCGACGACCTCGCCGCCGTGCTCGACGCCATCGGCGCGGAACGCGCCCACGTGGTCGGCAACTCCATGGGCGGCTTCTGCGCGCTGCACTTCGGACTCCGGTACCCGCGGCGGGCGCTCTCGCTGACGGTCGCGGGCTGCGGGTACGGCGCCCACCCGGACGCGCGGCAGAAGTTCCGGGAGGAGTCGGAGAAGGTCGCGATCGCCTTCGAGACCGAGGGCTCCGCGGCGATGTCGACGTGGTACGGCCACGGCCCGGCCCGGGTGCAGTTCCAGAACAAGGACCCGCGCGGCCACGCCGAGCACGTGACCGTGCTCGCCGAGCACGACCCGGTCGGCGCGGCGCTGACGATGCGCAACGTGCAGAAGGAACGCCCCTCGCTGTACGACCTGCGCGCCGAACTGTCCACGATGGACGTTCCGGTGCTGGTGGTGGCCGGGGACGAGGACGAAGGCGTCCTGGAGACCGACCTGATGCTCAAACGCACCCTGCCCAGGGCCGGCCTGCTGGTGCTGCCCAAGACCGGCCACGTCAGCAACCTCGAAGAACCCGAGCTGTTCAACCTGCACCTGGAGCGCTTCCTCGCGCAGGCGGACCACGACCGCTGGCCACCCCGCGACCCGCGCTCCCTGAGCACGTCGACGACCGGCGCGAAATAACCCCAACCGAAGGGAAATCCACCATGGACCTGAAACTGGACGGCAAGGTCGCGTTCGTCACCGGCGCCAGCAAGGGGATCGGGCGGGCGTGCGCCGAGCAGCTCGCCGCCGAGGGCTGCGACGTCGCCATCACCGCCCGCACCGAGACCGACATCGTCCGCGCCGCCGACGAGATCGCCGCGGCCACCGGCCGCAAGGTCGTCGGCATGGCCGGGGACATGAGCGTCACCGATGACGTCGAACGCGCCGTCGCCGCGACCATCGAGCGGTTCGGGCGCATCGACGTCGTGGTGACCTGCGCGGGTTCCTCGCCCGGCGGTCTGCTGGAGGACCTGACCGAGGAGCAGTGGCTCGGCAGCATGCAGCTGAAGTTCCTCGGCTACGTGCGCACCGTCCGCGCGGTCATCGGCCACATGCGCGAACGCGGCGAGGGGTCGATCGTGCTCGTGGTGGGCAACGACGGCCTCAAACCGTCCTACTGGGAGATGACCGCCGGCGCGGCCAACGCCGCCGACATCAACTTCGCCTCCTCGGTCGCCGAGCAGTACGGGCCGCTGGGCATCCGCTGCAACACCGTCAACCCGGGCCCGGTCAACACCGACCGCTGGTCCGGGCTGGAGGCCGCGTTCGCCCGGGACAAGCAGGTCGACGGCGAACGCGCCCACGAACTGGCCGTCTCGTCGTTGCCGCTGGGGCGCATCTGCGAAGCCGAGGAGGTCGCCAACGTCGTCACCTTCCTCGCCTCACCGCGCGCGAGCTACCTCAACGGCGCGCACATCCCCGTCGACGGTGGGCAGCGCAAGGCGTTGATGGACGTCTGAGCGCCTGTCTTCTGACTCTTTTTGGGGGCGGTGCCGGGAGCGGAACCTCAGCCGCCCGCCCGTCGCCCGACCACCGCCCCCCCAAGGAGGCGCTGACGCGCCGCGGTGCTCATCGGAGAACCCGCGGCGGTGCAAGTTGCTTGCGTACTCACCGAAAGAGAAAGCGGCTGTCGCCGCTTGCCACGCGGGTTCCGGGAGCAGGTTCAAAGACAGGCACTGAGCCCGCCGTCGTGGTGACGAAGGCGGCGGTGGGCTCGTCGCGCAGACCGTTCACGAGGAGGCGCCGTGCGAACCGCGGACCGGATCGTCCAGGAGTTGCCGTGGAAGTGGCGGGTCCAGGGCGCGATCTTCCTGATCGGCGGCCTGGGATTCATGTTCGACGCGTGGGACGTGGCCCTCAACGGGTTCCTCATCCCGCTCGTCGGCCAGGAGTGGGGGCTGTCGTCGGCGCAGCGCGGTTGGATCGGCACCGCCAACCTCGTCGGCATGGCCGTCGGCGCGGTCGTGTGGGGTGCGGTGGCCGACACCATCGGCCGCAAGCGGGCGTTCAGCCTGACGCTGCTGATGTTCTCGCTGTTCTCCCTGGCCGGTGCGGCGTCCCCGGACTACGTGGCGTTCTGCGCGTTCCGGTTCCTCGCCGGGGTCGGCCTGGGCGGCTGCATCCCGGTCGACTACGCCCTGGTCGGTGAGTTCACCCCGGCCAGGGTGCGCGGCCGGGTGCTGACCGCGATGGACGTCTGGTGGCCGGTGGGCGCGACGCTGTGCGGCGCGGTGTCCACCGCGCTGCTGGCGCTGCACAGCTGGCGGTTGCTGCTGGCGGTCATGGTGCTGCCCGCGCTGCTGCTGGTGTGGGTGCGCCGGTCGGTCCCGGAGTCGCCGATCTACCTGGTCAGCCGGGGACGCGTCGACGAGGCGCGGGCGGTGGTCGACGACCTGGTGCGCCGCACCGGCGCTGCGGTCGACGAGCCCGCCCGTCACCCGACCACCGCCCCCCAAGGAGACGCTGCGCGTCGCGGTCGCATCGGTCACCCAGCCACCGCCCCCCAAGGAGACGCTGCGCGTCGCGGTCGCATCGGTCGCCCGACCACCGCCCCCCAAGGAGACGCTGCGCGTCGCGGTGTGGGACCGGCGGAACGCGAGTCGGGGCGGCTGACCATCGCCTCGGTGGGTCGCCAGCTCGCCGAGCTGTGGCGGTTCGGCGCGCGCGTCACGTCGGTGGCGTGGTTGCTGTTCCTGACCGTCTTCCTCGTCTACTACGGGGCCCTGACGTGGCTGCCGAGCATCCTCGTCGCGCAGGGCTACGGCGACTACGCGGCCTTCATGGTGACCACGTTGATGACCGGCATCGGCGTCGTCGGCGTACTGGCGTCGGCGTGGCTGGTCGACGTCATCGGCCGCAAGTGGGTGATCGGGGTCAGCGGTCCGCTCGCCGTGCTGGCCCTGGTGCTGTTCGCGGTGCGGCTCGACGTCCCCGCCGAGGCGAGGTGGTGGATCACCGCGTTCGGCTTCCTCATCGAGCTGACGATCCCCGCGCTGTACGCGTACGTCTCGGAGCTGTACCCGACGTGGCTGCGCGCGTCCGGGTTCGGCTGGGCGTCGACGGTCAGCCGCGTGGGGTCCGGCTTCGTCCCGGTGCTGTTCGGGACGGTGCTGTGGCCGTACCTCGGGCTGCCGCTCACCTTCGCCGCCATCGGCGGACTCCTGGTCCTGGCGTCGCTGTGGATGGCCGTGGCCGCGCCGGAAACCCGGGGGCGGGAACTGGACGCCCCGCGCGTCGGCGAACCCGTCCGCGACCGGGAGTGAGCGTGACCACACCGGGTCGCCAACCTGGACCGGTTGCGCCGATCGTGCGATGGTGCCCTGCGGAAACCGAGGAGGAGGACGCGTGATGCAGTGGGCTGAGCGGGTCGGCGCGGTGCGGGTGATCGGGACCGGCGTGATGGGGCGCGGCATCGCCCAACTGGCCGCCACCGCCGGGCTCACCGTGGAACTGGCCGACGTGCGCCGCGAGGCCGTCGACGCGGCCGTCGAGCACGTCGGCGCGATGCTCGACAAGCTCGCCGCCAAGCAGCGGCTGTCCGAGCAGGAGGCGGAAGCGGCCAAGCAGCGGTTGCGGCCGGTCGACGGCCCGCTGACCGAGACCTCCGCGGACCTGGTGATCGAGGCGGTCCGCGAGGACCTGGCGACCAAGCGGGAACTGTTCGCCGAGTTGGAGAAGGCGTGCCCGGAGGGCGCGGTGTTCGCCACCAACACCAGTTCGCTGCCGGTGACCTCGATCGCCGCCGCGCTCCGCGACCCGAGCCGGCTGGCCGGGCTGCACTTCTTCAACCCCGTCCCGCTGATGCGCCTGGTCGAGGTCATCCCCGGCGCGCGGACCGCGGAGTGGATCCCGGAGGCGTTCGCCGCGTTGGTGCGGCGGTTGGGCCACCAGCCGGTGATCGCCGCCGACACCCCCGGTTTCCTGGTCAACCACGCCGGTCGCGGGCTGAACACCGAGGCGCTGCAGATCCTCGCCGAACAGCTGGCCGCCCCGGCCGACGTCGACCGGATCTGCCGGGACGTGCTGGGCCTGCGCATGGGCCCGTTCGAGCTGATGGACCTCACCGGCCTGGACGTCACGCACCCGGTGATGGAGAGCGTGTGGTCGGGCTTCTACGCCGAACCCCGGCTGCGGCCCTCGCCGATCACCCGCGGCCGGATGGAAGCGGGACTGCTGGGCCGCAAGACCGGCGAGGGCTTCTACCGCTACGTCGACGGGGCGAAGCAGGAACCGCCCGAACCGCAGGCGCCGAGCGGTCCGCGCCGACCGGTGTGGTCGGACAACGCCGAACTGCTGGACCTGCTGGCCGCCGCGGACGTCGCCGTGGAGCGCGGCGCCGCACCATCGGCCGAGGCGGTCGTGCTGCTGACCCCGTTCGGCCCGGGCGCGGCCACCGCCGCGCTGGACGCCGGGCACCCGGTGCGGCGGGTGTGCGGCGTCGACCCGTTGAACTGGGACCGGCGGTTCACGCTGACCGTGCACCCGGCGGTGGACCCGGACGTGGTCCGGGCGGCGTGGGCGGCGCTGGCCGCCACCGGTCGCGCGGTGACGCTGGTGCGCGACGGCGCGGGCATGGTCGCGCAGCGCCTGCTCGCCGCGATCGTCAACACCGCGTGCGGCATCGCCGAGCAGGGGTTGGGTGCGCCCGAGGACATCGACACGGCCGTGCGCCTGGGACTGGGCTATCCGCGCGGACCCCTGGAGTGGGCGGGGCACGTGGGCGCCGAGCGCGTCCTGGCGGTGCTGCGGGCGCTGCACTCGGCCACCGGCGACCCGCGCTACCGGCCGAGCCGCTGGCTGGTCGACCGCGCCGCGCTGGGTCTGCCACCGACCGAAACCGGCACCACCCCGGACGACGTATTGTCCACTATGGACTGAGGGCGGTGGGGTCCCCGTTCCGGGACGTTGCCCCCGATTTCGCGTCATCACTAGCGTCGCGCCCATGCAGTGGTCGCAACCAGTGCGCGCCCTGGCCGCCGCCGCGCTGCTCGTGGTGGTCCCGGGGGCCACCGCCGCCGATGTCGCGGATCCGGTGTGGTCGGCGGACCCCGGGCGCGGTACGTCGGTGTTCGAAGGGGTGGAGACCAAACCGGGCAGCGTCGACGTCGTCGAGGGCGGCACCGCCTACCGGTTGCGCACCTCCGGCCGGAAGCAGGGGTCCGAACGGGTCCGGGTGGAGACGCGCGGCCACCGCACGCCGGACGGCGCGGCGCTGCGCTTCACCGAGGGCGACACCTACTACGTCGGCTGGCGCTCGAAGTGGGGCCCGCTGCCGACGAAGGACGGCGACTGGGTCGTGCTGTGGCAGCTCAAGGACTACGGTTCGGGCGCGGCCACGCCCCCGCTGTCGCTGCGGGCCCGCGGTGACCGGCTCGACCTGGAGTACACCGACCCGGCGATGAAGACCACGAAGCTGTGGGACGTCCCGCTGCCCCGGGACCGGTGGAACGACTTCGTCGTCGGCATCCACTTCTCGCACGACCCCGGCCAGGGCTGGGTGCGGTTCTGGTACGACGGGCAGCCGCAGCACCTCGCCGGGAAGGACCAGTACCCGGCCGCGACGGTGCGCGCCGACTTCGTGACGGACAAGTGGGGCGTGTACCGCTCCGACGGCATCACCGGCCCGGCCACCGCCTACCTGGCCGACGCCCGGGTCGGCAGGTCCTACACCGAGGTCGCGGCGCGCTGACGGGCGCTTGCGGGAAAACGCGTGCCGCCGCGGGCACCGGCGGGCTAGGTTCGCAGGGCACGCACGCGGTGGTCGACTGGGGGAGACCGTCGACATCGGACCGCGTCGGTCGACGGGAGGACGCATGCTGATCGAATCCGGGCAGGTGGCGGTCGTCACCGGGGCCGCGCAGGGCATCGGGCGGGCACTGGCCGCCGAACTGGTGGGGCGGGGCGTGTCGGTGGCACTGGTGGACCTGCACGAGGACGAGGTGCGCAAGACCGCCGGGGAACTCGGCGACGCCGCGGTGCCGTTCGTCGCCGACGTCACCGACGGCGACGCGGTGGCCTCGGTGGCCGAGCGACTGCTCGCCCGGTTCGGCCGCCTCGACCTGGTCGTCAACAACGCCGGAGTCGCGCCGAACGACGGGAAACCGCTGTGGGAGGCCGACCTCGCCGACTGGCGGCGGGTCGTCGAGGTGAACCTGTTCGGCGTGCTGCACGGCATCAGGGCCTTCGTGCCGCACCTGGTGGCCGCCGAACGCGGGCACGTGCTCAACATCGCCTCGCTGGCCGGGCTGACCGGGACTCCGCTGAGCGCGTCCTACGGCACGTCCAAGCACGCCGTGGTGGCCCTGTCCGAGGTGCTGCGCGCCGAGCTGGAGATGCTGGGGTTGCCGGTCGGCGTGACCGTGGCGTGCCCGGCGTTCGTGCGCACGCCGATGGTCGAGGGGACCCGGGAGGTGGTCGAGTTCCCGCAGTGGGCCGAGCGGCTGGGCGACAACGCCGCCGCGGTGCTGGCGGCGATCGCGGAGACGCTGGGGGACATGCTCGAACCCGACGAAGCCGCGCGGCGGATCCTGGCCGCGGTGGAGGCCGACCGGCTGCACGCGCTGCCCGGCGGCGACCCCGGTGGCGCGGCGCGGCACCGGGCGCAGCGGGTCATCGACGCCGTCGCCGCGGCGCAGCCCTGACCCGCGTCGTTGCTCCCCCGGGGTGCACCTCGTTGACGGGGTGATCGGGCGCGATCTAGGTTCGCGAAAACGGTGTCCGGAGCGGCGGAACTGCGCCGCGACAGCAGCGCGACCGGTGTTGCGGCCGCCCTGGCGAGAGGGGCCGGACGATGCGGCGGCACGTGGTCGGCTACTGCTTCCCGTGGGACGTGGACGAGGGTTTCGCCGTTCGCGCAGTGGAACTCGGCGTCGACGAGGTGGCGATCGCCACCGCCCACCGCAGCACCCGGGCCGCAACGCCCTGGTGACCGCTGCGTTCTGCGGTGCACGCCCGGCATGCGTCGGACTCGGCGTCCACGTCGCGGTGACCGGCGCGGCGCCGGTGCCCGACATCGGCGGCCACGCGCGCGAGCTCAGGTGGGCGGGGGCGGACGAACTGCACGTCCACCACCTGGGGCTGGCCGGCCCGGCGCAGGTGCCGGACCTGCGTGCGGCGGTCGCCGCCTGGCGGGAGTGACGCTCTGTCTTCGAACTCCTTTTGCGTGGCGGTGCCGGTGGCGGAACCTCAGCGGCCCGCCCGTCGCCCGACCACCACCCCCCAACGAGGCGCTGACGCGCCACAGCCACACCGGCTCCGGGATCCCCTCCTCATGTACCCATCCCGTACACGGCGTCGGGGCTGTCCTCGCGAGACGCCCGCCCGTCGCCCGACCGCCGCCCCCCACGGAGGCGCTGACGCGCCGCTGTGCCCATCGGAGAACCCGCGGCGGTGCAAGTGGCGAGGCCACTCACCGAAAAGAGAAAGCGGCTATCGCCGCTTGCCACACCCCTTCCGGGAGCAGGTTCAAAGACAGACTCGCACCGAAAGAGGAAGCGGCTGGCGCCGCTTGCCATGCGTGTTCCGGGAGCAGGTTCAAAGACCGGTGCTCAGCCCGGCGAGTTGGCCTCGCGCAAGGTCCGCATGGTCTGGGCGAGCGCGGCGGAGTCCACCTCGCCGAGCGGTTGCAGGACGCGCCTGCGCAGGATCTCCGCGCAGGCGGTGCGGGCGCGTTCGGCGACGTCGAGGCCGTGGTCGGTGAGCACCGCGTAGGTGACGCGGCGGTCGGTGTCGCAGGGTTCGCGCCGGATCAGCCCGGCCTTGGCGAGGCGGTCGGCGACCTTGGTGAAGCCGCCGCTGCTCAACGCCGCCTCGTGGGCGAGCTTGGTCATGGGCATGCGGTGCTCGGGGGAGCGGACCAGGCGCACCAGGATGTCGAAGGAGGCCGGGGCGAGTCCGAACTGGTCGGAGATCTCGGCCATGATCCGCTCCTGGGTGACGTGGTACCCCTCGATGACCAAACCCCACCAGGTGACGATCTGGTCGTCATCGGTCCGCGTCTCGACGGGGGCCACGTCGCTGCTGCTCACCGGCTGCTCCTCCCTGCGGCATCGCTCCTGGCCCAGTCTACCGGTTCGGTTCGCCGCGAAGTCTCTTGCAAGGAAGAAAACTTTTGGGCTACTGTCTTCCGTGGAAGAGATAAGGGGCTGTGCCCCGAGCGAAGGAGTTCCGATGAGCAACCCCGTCAAGCTCAGCGTCATCTACTACTCGTCCACCGGGACCGGTACCGAGATCGCCAACACCCTGGTCGCCGAGGCCGAAGCGGCCGGCGCCGAGGTCCGGCTGCGCCGCGCGCCCGAGCTGGCCCCCGACTCGGCGATCGACGCCAACCCGGCGTGGCGGGCCAACGTCGAGGCCACCCGCTCGATCCCCGAAGCCACCCCGGACGACGTGGAGTGGGCCGACGCGGTGATCTTCGGCTCGCCGACCCGCTTCGGCAACATCGCCTCGCAGCTCAAGCAGTTCATCGACACCCTCGGCGGGCTGTGGGCGCAGGGCAAGCTGGCCGACAAGGTCTACAGCGGCTTCACCTCCAGCGCCACCGCGCACGGCGGCCAGGAGTCCACCCTGCTGGCGCTGTACAACTCGTTCCACCACTTCGGCGGCATCGTGGTGGCGCCCGGCTACACCGACGGCGCCAAGTTCGCCGACGGCAACCCGTACGGCACCAGCCACGTCGACGCGCAGGGCCAGAACAAGGTCGACGACACCACCCGCGCCGCCGCCGCGGTCCAGGCGCGCCGCGTCGTCACCATCACCCGGGCGCTGCGCAGCGCCTGACGCAGCCGGGCCGCGCGGTACCGGGGGCACCGCGCGGCCCCGGCGAACGGAGGGCGCGATGGCCATCGCCACCAGCGGTCTGCACCACGTCACCGCCATCGCCGGGAACCCTCGGCGCAACGCCGAGTTCTACCAGCGGGTGCTCGGCCTGCGGTTGGTGAAGACCACCGTCAACTGAAGCGGCGCTGCCGAGCCGGTAGATCACGTCCGCTGCCGGACGATCGCGGCCACCACGAGCCCGCGACCGGTCGTCCAGCGACCGGAGAACCCGGTCAGCGGGGCACCGCCCACCTCGGGCGCCGGGCGCAGCAGGTGCGCGGTGAAGGTGCCCGCGGCCGGGTCGACGTCGATCCGCGCGTCTTCGAAACCCAGCCACTCGCGGGTCAGCGGGAACCACGCCTTGTAGACGGACTCCTTGCAGCAGAACAACAACCGGTCCCAGTTCCGGGATGGGTCCGCTGTGGACAGTTCGGTGAGGCGGGCGCGTTCGGCGGGCAGCGACACGACGTCGAGCACGCCGTCCGGCAACGGACCGTCCGGCTCGGCGTCGATGCCGACGGTGAGCACCTGCTCGGCGCGGCCCACCACGGCGGCCCGGTAGCCGTCGCAGTGCGTGAGGCTGCCGACGACGCCGTCCGGCCACACCGGTTCGCCGCGCTCGCCGCGCGGCACCGGCGCGGGCGGCACGCCCAACTCCGCCAGCGCCCGGCGGGCGCACCAGCGGGCCGTGGTGACCTCGCGCCGCCGCTTGTCCACGGCCCGCGCCACGAGCGGCTCCTCCTCCGGCAGCAGCACCGCCTCCGGCGGATCGCCGAACGCCTCCGCGCTGCGGGCGGCGTCGGGCAGCAGCGTCGCGATCACGGCGGGGTTCTCGTGCACGGCGACCACCGTAGTCGCAGCGGTCGATATCCTGGGCGCGACCGCGCGAGGAGGAGTCCATGGCCCAGCACGACGCGTTCCACCCCGACCTGCCCGCCCGCGGCCCGCTGCGCGCCCGCCTGCACCACGTGCGGGCCGCCGATCTGGACGCCGGGACGGCGCAGACCACGGGAATGCGGCGGCTCGCCGCGGTCAGCGGGGACCTGGTCGGTTCGGAGAAGATCTGGATGGGGCAGACGCACGTCGCCCCGGCCACCGCCTCGGACAACCACCACCACGGCGAGTCGGAGACGGCGATCCACGTGGTGCGCGGGCACCCGGAGTTCGTCTTCCACGACGGCGAGCAGGAGGTCCGGATCCGGACCGAGCCCGGCGACTACATCTTCGTCCCGCCCTACGTCCCGCACCGCGAGGAGAACCCGGACCCCGACGAGGAGGCCGTCGTGGTCATCGCCCGCAGCACCCAGGAAGCCATCGTGGTCAACCTCCCGGAGCTGTACGCGCTGCCCGAGTGACCCTTGACACGCGGGGCGCCCGCGATCACGCTGTCCTTCGGCGACCGACTGGTCGGTATGCGACTTCGGGGAGGCCGATGTGGACGTGGGCGCCCATCTCGCGGATCTCCGCGCGCGGCAGCAGCGCAACTGGCCGGAGGGCATCCCGCGGGAGGTGACCCACCCCCTCGGCGAGCGCCCGATCACCGACCACCTGCGGCACTGGGCGGTGCACGCACCGCAGCGGACCGCGATCGTCTACTACGGCACCGAGATCAGCTACGCCGAACTCGACGAGCTGTCCGACCGGTTCGCCGGGTGGCTGGCCGAGGTCGGGGTGCGGCGCGGCGACCGGGTGGGGGTGCTGCTGCCGAACTGCCCCCAGTTCGTCATCGCGATGATGGGCATCCTCAAGCACGGCGCCGTGCACGTGCCGGTGAACCCGATGTTCCGGCGCCACGAACTCGCCCACGAGCTCACCGACGCGGGTGTCGAGGTGCTGGTCGCCGCCACCGAACTGCTCCCGCTGGTCGAAGAAGTCCGCGCCGGAACGCCGTTGCGCGAGGTGCTCCCCACCTCGCCGACCGACCTGCTGCCCGCCGAACCGCCGCTGCCGCTGCCCGCAGCGCTGCGCACACCGGCCCCCGGCGGCCAGTGGCACCGGGTGCGCGCCGCGCCGCGCGCCGAGCAGCGCGAGTCCGACCTGGACGCGCTCGCCGCGCTGAACTACACGGGCGGGACCACCGGAATGCCCAAGGGCTGCCAGCACACCCAACGGCACATGCTCTACACCGCGGTGACCGCCGGCGCCGCGCGACCGCCGCGCAGGCACCGCGGCCCCGACGTCTTCCTGGTCCACGTCCCGATCTTCTGGATCGCCGGCGAGGACACCGGGATCCTCGTGCCGATCGTGCACGGCGCCACGGTCGTGCTGCTCGCGCGGTGGGACGCCGAGGCGGTGCTGCGCGCGGTCGAGCGGTACCGGGTCACCGACATGATCGGCACCGTCGACAACTACGTCGAACTGATGGCGCACCCGGCGTTCGGCCACCACGACCTGTCCAGTGTGGACAACCCGCGCACGATGTCGTTCGTTCGCAAGCTCACCCCCGAACTGCGGCACCGCTGGGCCGAGGCGGTCGGCGCGCACAGCGTGCTGCGCGAAGCGTCCTACGGCATGACCGAGACGCACACCGCCGACACCATCACCTGCGGTTTCGCCGAGGACGACCGGGATCTGCGGTCCGAGCCGGTGTTCTGCGGACTCCCGGTGCCCGGCACCGAGTTCGTGGTCGTCGACCCCGGCACCGAGGAGCCGCTGCCGCTCGGACAGCGCGGCGAGATCCGCATCCGCACGCCCTCGCTGCTCACCGGCTACTGCGGGCCGGGGCGAGCCTGGCCGACCTCGGCCTCACCCAGGACGCGGTTCCGGCACCGCGCGGCGCCGCGCTGCAGGTGCGGATCAACGCCGAGACGATGACCCCCGGTGGAGAGGTGCTGCCGCGCTCGGGGGTGCTGGAGCGGTTCGACCTGCCCGCCGGGCGCGGCATCCGCGTCGACACCGCCGCTCGCGCCGGTCACCGCGTGCACCCCGGGTTCGACCCGCTGCTGGCCAAGATCGTCGTGCACGACAGCGATCCGGACGCCGCGCGGCGCGGCGCGCTGCGCGCCCTCGCCGAGACGCGCATCGACGGCGTGGCCACCAACCTGGCCGTCCAACGAGCCGTGCTGGGCAGCGCGGACTTCGCCGCCGGGAGCTGCACGACGTCCTACGTGGACGAGCACTGGGCGGAGCTCGCCGGTCCGGCCGCCGAATCCGCTGCGGAGCCGGACGGGAGCGTGACCGCGCCGATGAGCGGATCCGTCGTCTCCGTCGACGTCGCCGACGGCGACCCGGTCGCGCCGGGGCAGGCCGTGGTCACGTTGGAGGCGATGAAGATGCACCACCTCGTCCGCGCCGACCGCGGCGGACACGTCGTGCGGGTGCGGGTGCGGGAAGGCGACGTCGTCGACGCGGGAACTCCCGTGGTGCTCGTGCGGGAAAGCGACGACGCCGCCCTGGCCGCACCCGCCGACGACCGGCCCGATCCCGCCCACATCCGCCCGGACCTGGCGCGCGTGCTCGAACGCCGGGCGCTGCTGTCCGACGAGCGCCGCCCGGAGGCGGTGCGCAAGCGCCGGGAACGCGGCATGCGCACCGCGCGGGAGAACATCGCCGACCTGGTCGACCCGGACACCTTCACCGAATACGGCGGTTTCGCGGTCGCCGCCCAGCGCAGGCGCCGCGAAGCCGACGACCTCGTGCGCAACACCCCGGCCGACGGCATGGTCACCGGCGTCGGCAGCGTCAACGGCGCGCTGTTCGGACCCGAGCGCAGCACCTGCGCGGTCCTCGCCTACGACTACACGGTGCTCGCCGGGACGCAGGGGCACTTCAACCACCGCAAGACCGACCGGATCCTGGAAGTCGCCGGGCGGCACGAGTACCCCGTCGTGCTGTTCGCCGAAGGCGGCGGCGGCAGGCCGGGCGACGTCGACGTGCCCAAGAGCGGCGGGTTGACCACGCCCTCTTTCCTGGCGCTCGGCGAACTCAGCGGTCGGGTGCCCACCGTCGGCATCGCCGCCGGACGCTGCTTCGCGGGCAACGCGGCGCTGCTGGGGACCTGCGACGTCGTCATCGCCACCCGCGACTCCACCATCGGCATGGGCGGCCCGGCGATGATCGAGGGCGGCGGGCTGGGCGTGCACGCGCCCGAGGACGTCGGGCCGATCGACGTGCACACCCGCAACGGCGTGGTGGACATCGCCGTCGACGACGAAGCCGCCGCGGTCGCCGCGGCCCGGCGCTACCTGACCTACTTCCAGGGCGACCTGCCCGGGCACACCGCACCCGACCAGCGCGCACTGCGCCACGTGGTGCCGGAGAACCGCAAACGGGTCTACGACGTCCACGACGCCATCGACCTGCTCTGCGACACCGGTTCGGTGCTCGAACTCCGACCGTCCTTCGGCCGGTGCGCGGTCACCGCGCTGGTCCGCATCGCGGGTCGCCCGATGGGCCTGATCGCCAACAACCCGGCGGTGCTGGGAGGCGCCATCGACGCCGACGGCGCGGACAAGCTCGCGCGCATGCTGCAGCTGTGCGAGGTCTTCGGGCTGCCGGTGGTCTCGCTGTGCGACACGCCGGGCTTCATGGTCGGCCCGGAGGCGGAGAAGACCGCCACCGTGCGGCACTTCGGCCGCCTGTTCGTCCGCGGAGCGCACCTGACCGTCCCGATCGCCGCGGTCGTGCTGCGCAAGAGCTACGGGCTCGGCGCGATGGCGATGGCAGGCGGCAGCCTGCACCGACCTGCCCTGGCGGTGTCCTGGCCCAGCGGCGAGTTCGGCGGCATGGGCCTGGAAGGTGCCGTGCGGCTCGGGTTCCGCCGGGAACTCGACGCCATCGCCGACCCGGACCTGCGGCAGCGCCGCTTCGACGAGCTGGTCGCCGAGATGTATGAGAACGGCAGCGCCCTCAACACCGCGATGCACCTGGAGGTCGACGACGTGATCGACCCGGCGGAGACCCGCGACGTGCTGCTGCGCGCCCTCCCACCGGTGCCGCGTCGGGGATGGGTCAACCCGCGCGCCCGCGCCGTCCTGGACACCTGGTGACCACTGTGGACTAGACGATGGCGTCCTCGTCGAGGACTTCCAGGAACCGCTTCATGATCCCGGTGCCGGGTGCCGGCACCGGCTCGGCGACCGCGTGGTCCGGGGCCAGCCGCCGGGCGATCCTGGTGGCGGCGTCGCGCACCAGCGGCGCCAGCCGCTCCGGTGACCCGCCCGCCGTCGGTTCGTAGACGCAGATCCCGCCGATCCGTTCCCCTCCGCTGATCGCCACCGCGACACCGGAGACGCCCACCGCGTGCTCGTCCCGTTCGAAAGCCAGCCCGTGCCGGGTCCGCACCCGCTGCAGTTCCCGGTGCAGCACCGCCAGGTCCGTGATGGTGGCGTGCGTGCGCGGTCGCAAGCCCCGCCGGAACACCGAATCCACGTCCTCCGGCGACAACCGGGCGAGCATCGCCTTGCCCAGCGCGGTCGCGTGCGCGGGCGCGCGCCCGCCCACGTGCGAGGGCAGCGCCGCGCCCGCCCCGCCGATCCGGTCCAGGAACACCACGTTGGCGCCGTCCAGCACCCCGAGGCACACGACGCGCCCGGTGCCGCCGTGCAGCTTCTCCAGCACCGGCGCGGCCGCCGCGCGCAGCTCTGCGGTGTCGTCGAGGCGCCCGCCGAGGCGCAGCGACCGGCGCCCCAGCGCGTAGCCGTTCGAGGAGTGCGTCAACCAGCCCAGGCGCACCAACTGGTCGAGGATGCGGTGCGAGGTGGAGCGCGGCAGCCCGGTGCGCAGTGCGATCTCGTCGAGCCGCAGTCGCGCCGCGCGGTCCCCGAACGCGTCGAGGACCAGCGTCATCCGCTCCACCATCGACGGGGGAGAGGAGATGCCGCCGCGCTCGTCCCGGCGGTCCGCGGGCGCGGCGCCCCGTCCAGTCCTGGCCTCATCGCTCGTCATTCGTGCACCTCGGAACGCCGAAGGAGGGTGATGTCGGTCACCGCCCGGTGTCAACACTAGACACTTCCCGCGAGCACCGGCAAGCACGGATGTCCGCCGCTGCCAACGCGATTCAGACCAACAGGAGGGTGTCGTCGGCGTCCAGGCCGTGGGCCCAGCAGCCGTACAGCGACAGCGGCAGCTCCGCGCTGTTCGCGACGTGCGCCGCGGCGGTGTGCGCGTCCCGCCAGGCCCGTTGGATCGGCGCGTCCATCCGCACCGAATGCCCGCCCGCCACCTTGAACAGCAGGTCCAGCGCCTCCACCGAGCGTTCGGTGGCGCGCACCTGGTCCCGCCGGGCCCGCAGCCGCAGTTCCTTGGGCACCGGCACCCCGCGCTCGGCGTGGTCGACCAGTTCGCGCAGGTCGCGTTCGACCTGGAGCACCGCGGCGTCCAACTCGGCCTCGCCGCGCGCCACCGCGACGTGCGCGGCCCCGTCCTCGGAACGGCCGCCGCGGCTGAGCTCGTTGCGGCGCCGCATCCGGTCCAGGTGGTACGCGTACGCCCCCTCGGCGGCGCCGACGACCGGCATCGTCACGGCCACGCAGTGCAGCGGCCCGAGCGGCATGAGCCGCATCGACGTCCCGTCGGCCGACCGGTCGCGGCGCGTGGAGTCGTAGACGCGGTGGGCGGGCACGAACGCGCCGCGCACGGTGACGTCCCGGCTGCCCGCGCCGTGCAGCCCCACGACGTTCCACGCCTCGGCGACCCGGTAGTCGGAGCGCGGCACGAGCACCGACCGGTAGTCCACCGGTTCCTCGGCCTGGCCCAGCACCAGGCAGCCGAGCATGCACCACGTGCTGTGGTCCACCCCGGGCACCGACTTCCACTCCCCGCTCAGGCGGTAGCCGCCCTCGACCGGGACGAGTCGGCCGGACGGGGCGTACGAAGCGGACACCAGGGCGTCCGGTGTGCCGTCCCAGACCTCGTCCTGGGCCTGCGGCGGGAGCATCGCGAGGTGCCACCGGGCGGCGCCCAGCAGCGAGGCGACCCACCCCGTGGAGGGGCAAGCGGCGGCCAGTGCGCGGACCGCGGTGAAGAAGTCGACCGGGTGCGCCTCGGTGCCGCCGTACCGCTTCGGCAGCGCCATCCCGAACAGGCCGCGTTCGAGCAGTGCGGCCACCACCTCGTCGGACACCCGCCGGTCGGCCTCCGTCCGCTCCGCGCGCTCGCGGACCGCGGGAACGAGCTCGCGAACCGACTCGACGACGTCATGGCTCATGCCGCTACGGCCTCCTCGCCATCGGGGTGCCAGGAGATCCAGGATAGCCGGGTCGGTGGGGTGCGGATCGCGGTGCGGTCGCACGTTTCCGCCCGGTGCGGGCGTTTTGCCGCCGATGACCTGATCGTGTCATGGTGAACGCCAGTTCGAGCGTGGATCATGGGGGTATGGCCGAGGTGGTGGCGACTCGCGGTGCTCCTGTGGACGTGGACAGTCCACAGGAGACGGTGCTGTCGTCGCCTCGGTTGGTCGCGGAAATCCAGGAGACCGAGCGGGTGCTGCGCGCCGCGCTGGCGCGGCAACTCGCGTTGCTGGCCGAGGTCGAGCGCCGCGGTGTGCCGCGCGAAGCAGGGGCGCGCAGCACGGAGAGCTGGCTGCGGGCGCTGCTGAACATCGACCACCAGGAGGCGTCCTCGCGGGTGCGGGTGGCGCGCCGGGTGGAGGAGCGCGTCGACCCGTCGGGCGCGCCGCTGCCCGCCGACCTGCCCGCGACCGCGCACGCGTTGCGCGCGGGCGAGATCAGCCTGGCCCACGCGCGGGTCGTCGTGGACGGAATGCGCAAACTCCCGTCGTGGTGCGACGCGCGGAGCCGCGAGGAGATCGAGCGAGTGCTGGCCGGGCAGGCGCACGCGCTGTCGCCACGTGAACTGGCCCGACTCGCCGAACGGATCCGCTACCTGCACGACGAGGAGGGAGCGCTGGCCGACGAGGACTACCAGGTGGAGGCCCGGGAACTGCACCACTCGGTCGGAGCGGACGGGATGACCGTGATCCGGGCCCGCCTGGACCGGGAGTCCGGGGCCAAGTTCCGCGCCGTCTTCGAACCGCTGGCCGCGCCGCGACCGCAGGAGGACGGCGCACCGGACCCGCGCACCGCGGCGAAGCGCAACGCCGACGCGTTCGCGGGCGTCCTGGACCGCCTGCTCGACGCCGAGTGGCTGCCGCGCCCCGGCGGTCAGAGCCCGCAGCTGACCGTCACCGTGGGCTTCGACGACCTCCGCAAGGACGTCGGGGACGCGGCGCGGATGCCGGGCACCCTCGACGCCACCGGCCAACCGATCACGCCCGAGAACGTCCGCCGGATCGCCTGCGACGCCGACGTCCTACCCGTGGTGCTCGGATCCGACGGTGTGCCGCTGGCCGTGGGGCGCGCGGAACGGACCGCTCCCGTGCACCTGCGCGTCGCGTTGCTGCACCGCGACGGCGTGTGCGCGTTCCCCGGCTGTGACCGGCCACCGGGAACGCCGCAGGCGCACCACATCATCTCGTGGATCGACGGCGGATCCACCGACCTCGACAACATGGTGATGCTCTGCGGCCACCACCACCGCACCGTTCACCGCCAGGACTGGGCCATCACGGTCGTCGATGGCCTACCGGTTTTCATCCCACCATCCACAGTGGATCCGATACGGCGTCCGAGACCCGGTGGTCGTGCGGAGCACCACGACCACGGGACCATCCTCCGAGAGGCGATTCCCGCGCCCCGCCACTCGGAGGACGATCCGGCGCGCCCGCACTCGGACTCGTAACCTTCCGCGCCCGGGGAACCCAGCTCGACGGGAAGGTTCTCTACCGCCCCGGTGCGCCGTCGTGAGTCGGGGTTCTCGCCGTGGCGGCGAGGAGTTCGTAGGCGGCGTGCTCCACGTCGAGGACTTCCCGGGTGCGGTGGTCGCGGTGCCAGAGTTCGCCTTGGGCGTCCGTGTGGGCGTCGCGGAGAGCGAACACGGACCGCACGAGCCGGCGCCTGGTGGCGTCCACATCGGAGGACGCGGCTGTGCGGAGCGCCTGCTGTGCGCGTCGGCACTCGGTGAGCGCCGAGTCGAGGCGCGGTGCCGAGCGGCGGTTGATCAGCAGCAGGCTGGTGATGGTGCCGACCAGCGCGCCGAAGACGGTGGTGCCGACCCGCTCGCCCACCAGGCCGAAACCTGCCGGGTGGGCGAGGCTGGCGAGACCGAGCGCCACCGGGGTGGCGAAGATCAGCCCCAGCGAGTAGTTGGCCTGGACGACGAACTCGGCGGCGACCTGGCAGACCACGACCAGCGCGACGATGGTCACCGCGCTCGGGTGCAGTCCGAAGACGAGGAGGGCCAGCACCGCGCCGGCGAGGGTGCCGCACATGCGCTGCACCGCGCGGTGCCACGTGGCCGTGGCGTTGGTCGACTGGAGCACCGAACTCGCCGAGACGACCGCCCAGTACGGGTGGTCCAGGTGCAGTGCCGCGGTGATGACGCCGGCCAGCAGGGAGGCCACGGCCATGCGCGCCGCGGTGGGCAGCAGGTGCGCGGGGAAGGTGGGTCGACGGCGGTCGCCCGTCCCGAGCGGGGCGGGGGCGTGCTCGGGGACCGGTACCGGGCCGCGCCGGACCTGCCCGGCCAGCCTCCGGAGTTCGGCCGCTTCGTCGGACGGGTGGTGCAGCAGCGCCTCCGCGTGGGCGAGGTGACCGCGGAGGCGCACCGGCGTTCGTCGGTGCGTGCGCGCCCGGAGTGCCGCGTGCGCTCGGTGAACGGCTGAGTGCGCCCGGTGCCGTGTCGGGGGCGTGCGGCTGTCGAGGTGGTCCGCGACCGCGGCGAGTGCCCGCGCGACGGCGACGCGCTGCGGGCCGGTGGGGTGCAGCAGTGCTCCTGACATGGCCAGGGCCAGTGAGAACAGCGCCGATGCGGCGGTGACCGCCACGTGCGGTCCCACTGCGGACCAGTCCTGGGGGGCGTACGCGGCGGCGCCCGCGGCGAAGACGAACATGAGACCGGCGGGGGCGCCGAACGCGAGCGCGTCGGAGAGCAGTTTGGCCAGCGCGGCGACCAGCGCGACCACCACGACCTTGCCCAGGCCGTGGTGGTCGGCGGCGGCCGTGGCCGCCCCGGCTGCCACGCTGGCGACCAGACCGGCGGCGATCACGGGAAGCAGCCGGGCGCGGCGCGCGTAGGTGTCGACGCGGCAGTACAGGGAGGTGAACGCCCCGAGCGCGGCGAAGGAGACCAGGTCGAGCCGACCGAAGGCGGTGAGCAGTCCCATCGGCAATCCGAAGGAGGCCCCGGCCCGCAGCGCGGGTACGGCGACACCGCCGACGTTCGCGGTGATGCGCAGGGCGTCGCGGGTGCGCAGGGTGCGCCTGAGTCGACGCAGGGCGTCCCTCCGGAGGCTCGGCAACTTGTTCACTAGTAAAATATTACCAGATGATTTACCTGTGAAGGAGTTCCGTTGGACGACGTGGTCGGACGGATCCACGAGCAGTGGCGCGCGCAACGCCCTGACCAGGATGTTTCCACCGTCGGCGTGATCGGCAGGGTGGTGCGCCTCACCGCGCTGATGAACCAGGTCAACGAGACGGCGCTGGCCGACGAGGGGCTGTCGCGAGCCGAGTTCGAGGTGCTCTGCGCGCTGCGCCGGGTCGACGGTGGCCTGCGTCCCAGCGAACTCACCCGGGAGACGCTGTCCTCGGGCGCGGCGACCACGAAGCGGCTGACGAAGCTGGAACGCGACGGTCTCATCACCCGCGCCACCTCCACCCGGGACCGGCGCGAGATCCACGTCCGGCTCACCGACGAGGGGCGTGCGCTGACCGACCGGCTGTTCCCGGAGCAGCTGCGCCGCGAGCGGGACGTCCTCGCGCCGCTGGAGCCGGACGAACGGGAGCAACTCGGCGACCTGCTCGCCAAGGTCCTCTCGTCGCTGGACGGAATCGCTCGGTGACCCTGCGCGCAGCCCCGGCGTCCACGTGCGAGTCGCGTTGGGACCCGGTGCTGCGCCGGGTTAAAGTGCACCGTTCTCCACTGGTTCAGGGCGGCCCGGGGGAGTCGGCCGCACGAGCGAGAGGACCCAGTTGGCCACGGTGCAGTTCGGATCCGGCCCGGTGCACACCGGCGATGTCGCGGAGCGCCTCCACGGCTTCGTCGTCGGTCACGCGAACCGGATCATCGCGTTATCCGTCCCGGCGGTCGTGCTGTCGATGGCGGTGATGGTCTTGCTCGGCAGGGCCGGGATCGACGACCACTCCGGTATCGACTACCAGGTCTACCGCTGGGCGGTGCACACCTGGCTGGCCGGCGGCGACCTCGTGCACACCGCTCCGACGGTCAGCATCGGGCGACCGCTGCCGTGGGTCTACCCGCCCTTCGCGCTGCTGCCGCTGCTGCCGTTCGCGCTGCTGCCGTTCGTGGCAGGGCTGCTCGCGATGTACCTCGTCGACTTCCTGGCGATCGGCGGTGCGCTGTACCTCGTCACCCGGCACCTCTGGCCGTCGGTGGGGCGCCGGGGCGCAACGGCCGTGGCGGCGGGACTGCTGCCGTGCGCGCTGTTCCTGGAACCGGTGTACGCCTCCGTTGGTCTTGGCCAGGTCAACATCGCCCTGATGGGCCTGGTCGCGGTCGACTGCCTGGCCCCCGCGCCGCGCTGGCCGCGCGGGCTGCTGGTGGGAATCGCCGCCGCCATCAAGCTCACGCCGGCGGCGTTCCTGCTGTTCTTCCTGTTCCGCAAGGACTTCCGGGCGGCGGGGACGGCGGTGGTGACGGCCGCGGCGGGCACCGTGCTGGGGTTCCTGCTCGACTTCTCCGCCGCCCGCGACTACTGGTTCGCGCAGGGGCCGGCGCACGGCGTGAGCGGATCCGCCTTCCACACCAACCAATCCATCTTGGGTGGGCTGGCCCGCCTCGGGCTGCAACCGACGTCGCAGACCGCGCTCTGGTTGCTGCTGAGCGTGGCGTGCGTGGCCGCCGTCGGGTACGCGATCCCCCGCGTGGAGCCGGTTCTCGCCGTTGCGGCCAATGGATTGCTGGCGCTGCTGGTCTCGCCCACGTCGTGGTCGGATCACTGGGTGTGGTGCGTGCCAGCACTGCTGGTGATGGCGGGTCATGCGATGCGACTCCGCAGCACCGGCTGGTGGATCGCGACCGGCACGACGCTGCTGACGGTTCTGGTCGCCTCGTTCCGCCTGCTGCCCAGCGACCCGCCGTGGAGTCCGGCGCAGCACGTGTTCGGCAATCCCTATCTGCTGCTCGGCTTGCTGTGGTTGGCCCTGTTGGTTCGCTTCGCCCGTTCCCGGTCCTCGGGTCGGGAACGGGCGCCTGTCGCACCGATCGGGCGCTGACACCGCATCGCAGTAATGCCGTCACCCGTGTGGGCCAGCTCACGCGCACCAGTATCCGTCCTCAGTGGACGGAGCAGGTGGCGGAATCCCCTGGGTAGCGGGGAGAAACGCATCGGCTCCCATTTGTTGGGAGCCGTTGATGTGATGTTAATCCACGTTACTGAATGGTAGCCTTTTGGGCTCTCGGTATGTAGAGTGCCCCAAACTGACCAAGAGTGCAACGGCGCATCCTTTTGTCAGTGCCCCCAAAGGTTCTTGCGGTCCGCCGCGGGTGAGTCATGCCCTGCTGCGGGTCGCGGCCTGACGACGGGAGGTCCGATGCTCCATTCCCACCACGTGAGAACTCCGGCGCAGCGTGGCGCCACTTCCCAGGGTCTGCACGACCCGGCCTTCGAACACGACGCGTGCGGCGTCGCGTTCGTCGCCGACCTGCGCGGACGCCGCAGTCGCGACCTCGTCGAGAAGGCGTTGGCCGCACTGCGCAACCTGGAACACCGCGGTGCCAAGGGCGCCGACCCGGAGACCGGCGACGGTGTCGGTCTGCTGACCCAGATCCCGGATGCGTTCTTCCGCGCCGTCGTGCCGTTCGAGCTGCCCGAAGCGGGCGCCTACGCGGTCGGCACGGCGTTCCTGCCCGCCGACGAGCGGGCCGCCGCCGACGCCGTCGCGGTCGTCGAGCGGATCGTCGCCGAGGAGGGGCTGCGGCTGCTCGGCTGGCGCGACGTCCCGGTCGACGCCGACGCCGCCGGACGCTCCGCGCGCGAGACCATGCCCCGGTTCCGGCAGCTGTTCCTCGGGCACGGCGCCGACGGCGCGCACGACGAGACGGCGTTGCAGTTCGAGCGGCGGGCGTTCTGCGTCCGCAAGCGCGCCGAGCACGAAGCGGAGGTGTACTTCCCCAGCCTGTCGGCGCGCACCATCGTGTACAAGGGCATGCTCACCGAGGAGCAGCTGCCCGCCTTCTACGCCGACCTGCGCGACGAGCGGTTCGCCAGCGCGATCGGGTTGGTGCACTCGCGGTTCTCCACGAACACGTTCCCCTCGTGGCCGCTGGCGCACCCGTACCGGTTCATCGCGCACAACGGCGAGATCAACACGCTCAAGGGCAACCGCAACTGGATGCGGACCCGGGAGAGCATGCTCGACACCGACCTCATCCCCGGTGACCTGCGACGGCTCTACCCGATCGCGACGCCCGACGCCAGCGACTCGGCGACCTTCGACGAGGTGCTGGAACTGCTCCACCTGGGCGGTCGGTCGCTGCCCCACGCGGTGCTGATGATGATCCCGGAGGCGTGGGAGAACCACGCCGAGATGGACCCGGACCGGCGCGCTTTCTACGAGTTCCACAACTACCTGATGGAACCGTGGGACGGTCCCGCGCTGGTCGCGTTCACCGACGGCACCCAGATCGGCGCGGTGCTCGACCGCAACGGGCTGCGCCCCGGCCGCTACTGGGTCACCGAGGACGGCCTGGTGGTGCTGGCCAGCGAGGTCGGCGTGCTGGACGTCGAACCGGACAGGGTGGTGCGCAAGGGCCGCTTGCAGCCCGGCCGGATGTTCCTCGTCGACACCGAGAAGGGCCGCATCGTCGACGACGACGAGATCAAGGGCGAGCTCGCCGCCGAACACCCCTACCAGGAGTGGCTGCGGGACGGCGTCGTCCACCTGGCCGACCTGCCCGACCGCGAGCGCGAACTGCCCTCGCACGACTCGCTGGTGCACCGGCAGCAGGTCTTCGGCTACACGCAGGAGGAGCTGGGCGTCCTGCTCAAGCCGATGGCGGCCAGCGGTGCCGAACCCGTCGGGTCGATGGGCAACGACGTGCCGTTCGCCGCGTTCAGCGACCGCCCGCGCCAGCTGTTCGACTACTTCACCCAGTTGTTCGCGCAGGTCACGAACCCGCCGCTGGACGCGATCCGGGAGGAACTGGTCACCTCGCTGGCCACCCACGTCGGTCCCGAGCACAACCTGCTCGCGCACGACCCGGACGCCTGCCGCCAGCTCGTGCTGCCGTTCCCGGTGTTGGACAACGACCAGCTCGCCAAGATCGTGCACATCAACGACGACGGCGACCGGGAGGGGCTCAAGCCCGCCGTGGTGCGCATGACGTACCCGGTGTCCGGGGGCGGTGACGCGCTGCGCAACCGGCTCGACGAGATCTGCGAGGAGGTCTCGGCCGCGGTCGACGACGGTGCGCACGTGCTGGTGCTCTCCGACCGCACCGCGGACGCCGAGCACGCGCCGATCCCGTCGCTGCTGGCGACGGGCGCGGTGCACCACCACCTGGTGCGCGAGAAGAAGCGCACCCACGTGGGGCTGGTCGTCGAGGCCGGCGACGTCCGGGAAGTCCACCATGTCGCCCTGCTCATCGGTTACGGGGCCGCCGCCGTTAACCCCTACGTGGCGATGGCCACCGTCGAGGACATGGTGCGCGGCGGCGTGATCCGGGACGTGGACGCCCCGACCGCGACCGCCAACCTGATCAAGGCGCTGGGCAAGGGCGTGCGCAAGACCATGTCCAAGATGGGGGTGTCCACTGTGGCCTCCTACACCGGCGCGCAGATCTTCGAGGCCATCGGGCTCGGCGAGGAGGTCGTGCAGCGGTGCTTCACCGGCACCACCTCGCGGCTCGGCGGCGTCGGGTTCGACGTGCTGGCCGACGAGGTCGCGTCCCGGCACCGCCGCGCCTACCCGGCCGACGGGGTGCGCGCGCCGCACCGGACGTTGCAGGTCGGCGGGGAGTACCAGTGGCGGCGCGAGGGCGAGCCGCACCTGTTCAACCCCAAGACGGTGTTCAAGCTCCAGCACTCCACCCGCAGCGGGCGCTACGACGTCTTCAAGGAGTACACGCGGGCCGTCGACGACCAGTCGAAGGACCTGATGACGCTGCGCGGGCTGTTCAAGTTCCGCGAGGGCGTGCGCAAGCCGGTGCCGATCGAGGAGGTCGAGCCGGTTTCGGAGATCGTCAAGCGGTTCGCCACCGGCGCCATCTCCTACGGGTCGATCTCGCAGGAGATGCACGAGGTGCTGGCCATCGCGATGAACCGCCTCGGCGGCAAGTCGAACACCGGCGAGGGCGGTGAGGACGCCGAGCGGTTCACCCCGGACGGCACCGGTGACTCGCGGCGTTCGGCGATCAAGCAGGTCGCCTCCGGCCGGTTCGGGGTGACCAGCGAGTACCTGGTCAACGCCGACGACATCCAGATCAAGATGGCGCAGGGCGCCAAGCCCGGTGAGGGCGGTCAGCTGCCCGGTCACAAGGTGTACCCGTGGATCGCCAAGACCCGGCACTCCACGCCCGGCGTCGGGTTGATCTCGCCGCCGCCGCACCACGACATCTACTCGATCGAGGACCTGGCGCAGCTGATCCACGACCTCAAGAACGCCAACCCCCGGGCGCGGATCCACGTCAAGCTGGTGTCCGAGGTCGGCGTCGGCACGGTCGCGGCCGGCGTGTCGAAGGCGCACGCCGACGTGGTGCTCATCTCCGGCCACGACGGTGGCACCGGCGCCTCGCCGCTGTCGTCGATCAAGCACGCCGGTGGCCCCTGGGAGCTGGGGCTGGCCGAGACGCAGCAGACGCTGCTGGCCAACGAGCTGCGCGACCGGATCGTGGTGCAGACCGACGGGCAGCTCAAGACCGGTCGCGACGTGGTGGTCGCGGCGCTGCTGGGTGCCGAGGAGTACGGCTTCGCGACCGCGCCGCTGGTGGTGTCCGGCTGCATCATGATGCGGGTCTGCCACCTGGACACCTGCCCGGTCGGGGTCGCCACCCAGAACCCCAAGCTGCGCGAGAAGTTCAGCGGCAAGGCCGAGTACGTGGTGAACTTCTTCGAGTTCATCGCGCAGGAGGTCCGGGAATACCTGGCGCAGCTGGGTTTCCGGTCGTTGGACGAGGCCGTCGGGCACGCCGAGCTGCTCGACACCTCCGAGGCGGTGCGGCACTGGAAGACCGCGGGCCTGGACCTGACGCCGATCACCCACGTTCCGGAACTGCCCGCGGGTGCGCCCCGGCACCGGACCACCGAGCAGGACCACGGCCTGGACAAGGCGTTGGACAACACGCTGATCCAGCTGTGCGAGGGCGCGCTCAAGGACGGCACACCGGTGCGGCTGGACATGCCGGTGCGCAACGTGAACCGGACCGTCGGCACCATGCTCGGGTCCGAGCTGACCCGGCGTTGGGGCGGCGAGGGCTTGCCGGACGACACCATCGACGTGACGTTCACCGGCTCGGCGGGCCAGTCGTTCGGCGCGTTCCTGCCGCGCGGCATCACGTTGCGGCTGCTGGGTGACGCCAACGACTACGTGGGCAAGGGCCTGTCCGGTGGGCGCATCGTGGTCCGCCCGGATTCCGCGGCCCCGTTCGCGGCCGAGCAGAACGTGATCGCGGGCAACGTGCTCCTCTACGGCGCGACCGGCGGCGAGCTGTTCGTGCGCGGTGTCGTCGGCGAGCGGTTCTGCGTGCGCAACTCCGGTGCGGTCGCGGTCGTGGAGGGCATCGGTGACCACGGCTGCGAGTACATGACCGGGGGTCGTGCGGTCGTGCTGGGCACCACCGGGCGCAACTTCGCCGCGGGCATGTCCGGCGGCGTCGCCTACGTGCTCGACCTGGACGCCCGGCGGGTCAACACCGAGATGGTGGACCTGGACCCGCTCGACGAGGCCGACCGGGAGTTCCTGCACGACCGGATCCGGCGGCACTACGAGCAGACCGAGTCCCAGGTGGCGCGGAACCTGCTGGCCGACTGGGAGGTTTCGGTCGAGCGCTTCGGCAAGGTCATGCCGAAGGACTTCAAGCGGGTGCTCGCGGCGCGCAGCGCTGCCGAACGCGACGGCCGCGACGTCAACGAGGCGATCATGGAGGCCGCTCATGGCTGATCCCAAGGGGTTCCTGACCACGCCGCGCGAGACGCCGCAGCGTCGACCGGTGGACGTGCGCATCAAGGACTGGCGCGAGGTCTACCAGGAGTTCGAGCAGCGCAAGCTGACCGAGCAGGCCGGTCGCTGCATGGACTGCGGGATCCCGTTCTGCCACCAGGGGTGTCCGCTGGGCAACCTGATCCCGGAGTGGAACGACCTGGTGTGGCGGCAGGACTGGCGGGAGGCCGCGGAACGGCTGCACGCCACCAACAACTTCCCGGAGTTCACCGGGACGTTGTGCCCCGCCCCGTGCGAGGCGGCGTGCGTCGTCGGCATCAACGCCGACCCGGTCACCATCAAGCAGGTCGAGATCGAGATCGTCGACCGCGCCTGGGACGAGGGCTGGGTCGGACCGGAGTTGCCGCGCGCCCGCACCGGCAAGAAGGTCGCGGTGATCGGCTCCGGTCCGGCCGGGCTGGCCGCCGCCCAGCAGCTGACCCGCGTCGGGCACGCCGTGGTGGTCTACGAGCGGGCGGACCGGATCGGCGGCCTGCTGCGCTACGGCATTCCCGAGTTCAAGATGGAGAAGCGGCGGTTGGAACGCCGGCTCGGCCAGATGCGCGCCGAGGGCACCGAGTTCCGCACCGGCGTGAACGTCGGCGTGGACGTCACGGTGGAGCAGCTGCGCGCCGAGTACGACGCGGTGGTGCTCGCCGGCGGTTCGACCAAGGCGCGCGACCTGCCGATCCCGGGCCGCGAGCTGGACGGTGTGCACCAGGCCATGGAGTACCTGCCGCTGGCGAACAAGGTGCAGGAGGGCGACCTGGCCGACCCGCCGATCCACGCGGGCGGCAAGGACGTGGTGATCATCGGCGGCGGCGACACCGGCGCGGACTGCCTGGGCACCGCCCACCGGCAGGGTGCGAAGTCGGTGACGCAGCTGGAGATCATGCCGATGCCGCCGGCATCGCGCTCCGAGCAGCACCCGTGGCCGACGTACCCGATGGTCTACCGGGTGTCCTCGGCGCACGAGGAGGGCGGCGAGCGGCTGTTCTCGGTCAACACCGAGGAGTTCCTGGGCGACGAGAACGGTCGGCTGCGTGCCCTGCGGCTGGTCGAGGTGCGTCGCGAGGACGGCCGCTTCGTGCCCGTGGCGGGCACCGAGCGGGAAATCCCGGCGCAGCTGGTGCTGCTGGCCATGGGCTTCGTGGGCCCGGAGCGCGAGGGACTGCTGGACGAACTGGGCGTGGAGCTCGACGAGCGCGGCAACGTCGCCCGCGACGCCGACTTCATGACCAGTGTGGACGGTGTGTTCACCGCCGGGGACATGGGACGTGGCCAGTCGCTGATCGTGTGGGCGATCAGCGAGGGCCGTTCCGCGGCGGCCGGCGTGGACCGGTACCTGACCGGTCGCGACGTGCTGCCCGCACCGATCGCCCCCACGGACCGGCCGATCGCCTGATTCCGCTCCGAGTGCGGCGGTGTCCCGACCGGGACACCGCCGCACTCCGTCCGCAGTGGACTCAGGCGAGGGCGTGCCGGAGTTCGGCGGTGATCGCGCGCGCCGTGGTCAGCCCGCTCTCGATGGCGCCGTCGATGAATCCGGCCCACCCGTCGGCGACGTCGGAACCGGCGAAGTGCACCGGTCCGTGCGGTTCGCGCAGCGCGCGCAGCGAGCCGGTGAGCTGACCGGGTCGCTGCATCGGCCAGGTCTCCCGGGAGAACTCGTCGCGCATCCAGTCGTGCCCGGCGACCTCGACGACGTCCAGGTCGTCCCGCCAGGCGCGCAGCGCGCGGACCACTCCCTCGTGGTCGTTGGGGGAGAGCCGGTCCGCGCGGGTGCCGAAGGCGACCAGGATCGTGTCACCGTCCACTGTGTACTCCGGGCGCGCGAAAGTGAGGGGGTGGTCGTCCGGCGCGTAGGCGGTGAACGGTTCGACCTCGCCGCGCACCCGGATCCACGTCTTCAGCCCCTGCGAGGCGGTGCGCTCGGCGTTCGCCGCCAGCTTCGGTTCCGGCAGGTCCGGTAGGAACTCGATGGTGTCCAGCACGTTCAGCGGCAGCGTGCACACCACGCGCCGCGCGGTGAAGCGCTGGCCGTCGGCGGTCGTGACGACCGCGCCGCTGCCCGCCTGGCGGATGGCGGTCACCGGGGTGCCGAGGTGGATCTCGGCATTGCCGTCGTGCGCGATGGCGCGCGCCAGGGCCGCGGTTCCGGCGGTGAGCCGGTACCCGGACGTCGCCTCGTGCAGCAGCCGCCAGTCGCCGGACGCGGCCGCGCACCACCGCATCGCCTGCGTCAGCCCGGACTCGGCCGCCGGACCGTTGAAGTGCTCCGCCCACACGCCGGTGGTCACCTCGCGTTCCACGGGCGGCAGGTCCAGCGCGGCGAAGTAGTCGGCGACCGACCGTCCGTCCACTTCGTCCAGTCCCGCGCGGTGGAAAGGCCGGTAGGGCAACGGGAACCAGGTGCGGCTGTCGGCCGCGAGCCGGTCCATGCCCGCCGCGATCAGCTCGTCGAAGGCGGCGGCATCGCTCTTGTGCACGGTGCCGTCCGCGATCCAGTGGACCGTCCGCGCGGACGGGCTGGGTTCGACGTCCAGGCCGTACCGGGTGATTTCGCTCCAGGTGTGCGGTTGCAGCCAGTGCACCCACGTGCCGCCCATCTCCAGGCGTCGGCCCAGCCGCTCGTCGGTCCAGGTCCGTCCGCCGATGCGGTCGCGGGCCTCCAGCACGGCCACCGATCGGCCGCGCAGCGACAGTTCGCGCGCCGCGGTGAGACCGGCGAACCCGGCGCCGACCACGACGACGTCGTGCGAGAAATCCATGTTCGTCCCTCGTTTCCGTGGCCTGGCCGCGCGGCGTTGATGATCTTACGGCGTTGTCGGCCGCCCGCAAGGGTTTCCGGATTCACCTGCTACGGCGCGGGTTCGGGGTTGCTCGTCGGTGTCGGCTCGGACGTCGGGGGTGGTGACGAACTCGGCGGCGGAGTGGACGACGTGGGCGGTGGGGCCGTGGACGTGGGCGGTGGGGGAGGCGGCGGTTGCGGAGGCGGGGGCTGCGAGGTCGGCCCGGGAGGTCGGGGCGCGGGCGCCGGGGCGGGAGCGGGCCGTTGTGGTGCCGGGGCGGACCGTTGTGGCGCCGGGGCGGGACCGGGCGGCGGCGCGGTCGGAGCCGGAGCCGGGGGTGCCGCGGGCGGTGGGGGCGCAGCGGCGGCGGGCAGCGCGAGCACGGCCGGGCGGTCCGGCGCGACCGCGACGTCCCCGGGCGTCGGGACGGCTCCGCGCGCGTAGGCGTCGGCCCAGGCCAGCACGGCGCGCACGTACGCCTCCGAGTGGTTGTAGCGGAACACCGCCCCGGCCAGCTGCGCGCGGTCGCGGAGGTCGTCGCCTCCCGCGCAGAGCAGTCGGCCGGCGGCGCCGGCCGCGTCGAACACGTTGTGCGGGTCGGCCGTCCGGTCGCCGTTGCCGTCGGTGCCGTAGCGCCGCCACGTCGCCGGGATGAACTGCATCGGGCCCGCGGCCCGGTCCCACACCGGGTCGCCGTCGAGCGATCCGCCGTCGGTGTCGGGGATCGCGGCCACCCCGGGCGAGCCGGTCAGCCGGGGCCCGAGGATCGGTGTCGTGGTGCGGCCGGCCCGGTCGACGCGGCCGGACCGCGCGTGATCGGACTCGACCTTGCCGATGCCCGCCAGCGCGGACCAGTGCACGCCGCAGCGCGGCCTGGTGCGCGCGAGGGTGCCCGAGGCGCGTTCGTAGGCGGCCAGCACGACGCCGGGGATGCCGAGCCGTCCCGGATTCGGTGGCGGCGCGTCGACGGGAGGCGGCGGTTCGTCCGCCAACTGGGCGAGGAATCCCGGGCTGAGCCGGGTGTCCGAGGGCAACCGCCCGTCCGCGGACACCTCGGGCGGTGTCGGGGCGGCCCGGTGCGCCGGGGCGGAGGCGCCCGGTGCGGTGGCGGGGGAGTCGCTGCGCAGTGCGAGGGGCGGGACCAGGGCCACCAGCAGTCCGGTCGCCACGGCCGTGACGCGTTCCGCTCGCACCGACCGACCACCTCCCGCGGCTCGGCGTTCGAGGCTGCCGGACGCCCGCGATCTTCGCAAACCCCTGAACGAGGGGAGCCGGTGCGCTCCGGAGGAACGCGGGTTGCTCCCCGCGGCCGACCGCGGCCCGCCGCGCGCGGACCGCGCGTGCGGTGTCCGGGTCGGTGAAGACCTCGGCGAACTCGTCGACGCTGGCGGCGATGCTCTCGGCCAGCGGTGCGTTCTGCCAGATCTCGAACAGCCGTTTCTGCGCGGCCACGGCCGCTCTGCTGTGCCCGGTGAGCCGGTCGAGCATCCGCCGGGTGGCGGTGTCGAGGTCCTCGGCGGGCACGATGTCGTTGGCCAGCGCGGGAAGCGTCGAGACCGGGTAGCGGTCGCCGGTCAGGATCATCTCCTTGGCCTTGCCGAGCCCGACGTGCTGTTGCAGCAGCGCCGCGTCGACCACGGACGGGATGCCGACCCGGATCTCCGGCAGCCCGAAATCGGCGTGTTGGGCGACGATGCGCACGTCGCAGGCCAGCGCGAGTTCGAAGGCCGCGCCGAGGCAGTGGCCGTTGACCGCCGCCACCGTCGGGCACGGCGCGAGCCGCGCGGCGCCGACGAAGTCGCGCACCGCACCGATGAGCTCCCGCGCGCCGTCGCGGTCCAGGTCGCGGAACGAGTCGACGTGCATCCCGGCGGAGAACGCCCGGCCGCTGCCGGTGAACACGACGGCCTCCGGCGCCGGCCCGGACAGCAGGTCGGCGACCTCGCGCAGTTCGTCGACGGTGAGGGCGTTGAGCTTGTCCGGCCGTTCGAACCGGATCCAGCGGACACCCGACTCCCGCCACGTGGTGATCGCGGCCACGACCCGCAGTGTGCCACAGACCGGACGGTCGGTCTGGACGCGGGAGGAACCCGCGGGTAACACTGGGACCCGCTTGCCCGCGAGCAGACCGAGGAGACAGCGTGGGTGACAGTGTCCTGACCGAGATCTCCGGCGGCACCGCCGTGATCACCATCAACCGGCCCGAAGCGCGCAACGCCGTGGACCGTGCCGTGGCCGAGGGTCTGGCCGCCGCGATCGACGAGCTGGAGGCGCGGTCCGACGTCGTGCTCGGCATCCTCACCGGCGCGGGCGGCGTGTTCAGCGCGGGCATGGACCTCAAGGCGTTCACCCGCGGCGAGCGGCCCCACCTGGCGGGGCGCGGGTTCGGCGGTCTGACCGAGAGCCCGCCGTCGAAGCCGCTGATCGCCGCCGTGGAGGGGTGGGCGCTGGCCGGCGGGTGCGAGCTGGCGCTCAGCTGCGACCTGGTGGTGGCCTCGCGGGAGGCGAAGTTCGGGCTGCCGGAGGTCAAGCGCGGCCTGGTCGCCTCGGCGGGCGGCCTGCTGCGGCTGCCCAAGGCCCTGCCCTACCAGCTGGCCATGCAGGTGGCGCTGACCGGCGATCCGCTGACCGCCGAGATCGCCCACCGGCACGGTCTGGTCAACGTGCTCACCGAGCCCGGCGGCGCCCTGGACGGCGCGCGGGAGCTGGCCGCCCGCATCGCGGAGAACGGGCCGCTGGCGGTGCGCGCCACCAAGCGGATCGTCTCCGGCGCGGTGTCCTGGACCGACGCCGAGGCGTTCGCGAAGCAGGCGGAGATCGCCATGCCGGTGATGCGCTCGGCCGACGCCCAGGAGGGCGCGCGGGCGTTCGCCGAGAAGCGCAAGCCGGTGTGGCGGGGTGAGTGAGCAGTGGGGGAACGGTTGAGCGACGAGGAACTGCGGGACCGCAGGCGCGCGGTGCGCGAATTGGGCGCGTCCCTGCGGGAGTTGACCGAGGCGGCGGTGTCGACGGAGGTCGACACCGGGACGCTGCGCGAGGTGACCGCGCGGATCCGCGAGCTGGTGCCGCCGTTGGAGGCCGCGACCCGCGGGCGCGGTGAACCGGCCACTGTGGACGACGATCAGCGGCCCCGGCGGATGTACAACCCTGCCGTGGGGTCGGGGAACCCGTTCGCCCCGCCGTTGCGCGTCGAGATCGTCGACGGCGCCGCCGTCGGGACGTGCACGCTGGGTCTGATGCACGAGGGGCCGCCGAGCTACGTGCACGGCGGGGTCAGCGCGATGCTGCTGGACCAGATCCTCGGGCACGCCCACGCCGCGCACGGCAAGCCGGGCATGACGGTGAAGCTGTCGTTGCGCTACCGGCGCCCGGTGCCGCTGAAGACGCCGCTGCGCCTGGTCGGGCGCGTGCTGGACGCCCCCGACGGGCGCTGGACGAATTCGGTCGCCACCATCGCCACCGAGGCCGATCCGGACACCGTGCTCGTGGAGGCCGAGGGGTCGTTCGTGGCGCCCAGCGCGGAGCAGGCCAAGCGCTTGTTCGGCGGCCGGTTCATTTCGAGTACTGCTCGCGAAGCCGGTTCTTGAGCACCTTGCCGCTCGGGTTGCGCGGCAGTTCCCCGACGACCTGGATGCGGCGGGGGCACTTGTAGGCGGCCATCCGTTCCCGCGACCAGGCCAGCAGTTCCTCCGCCGTCGGCGGGTCGGCCGCCTCGCGCGGGACGAGCACGGCCAGTGGCGTCTCGCCCCACTTCGGGTCGGGCACGCCGATCAGCGAGACCTCGGCGATCTTGGGGTGACCGTGCAGGGTGTTCTCCACCTCGGCGCAGTAGATGTTCTCCCCACCGGAGATGATCATGTCCTTCTTGCGGTCCACCACGAAGAGGTAGCCGTCCTCGTCCTGGCGGACCAGGTCGCCGGAGTGGAACCAGCCGCCGCGGAAGGCTTCCGCGGTCTCCTCCGGCCTGCCCCAGTAGCCCTGCATGACCATCGGGCCGCGGTAGACGATCTCGCCGACCTCGCCGGGCGGTACGTCGTTCATGTCGTCGTCGACGATCCGGGCCTCGACGTTGAGGATCGGTTTGCCGACCGACCCGATCTTGCGCAGCGCGTCCGCGCCGCGCAGCATCGTCGTCACCGGACTGCACTCGGTCTGGCCGAACACCGACGTCACCTCGGCGTCCGGGAACGTCTCGATCATCCTGCGCAGCAGGTCGGTGGACGCCGGGGCCGCGCCCCAGGTGACGCGCCGCAGCGCGGACAGGTCGCGTTCGGCGATGTCCGGCACCGCGCAGATCGCCTGCCACTGCGCGGGGACGAAGAAGCACGACGTCACGCGTTCGCGTTCCAGCACGGCCACCGCCTCGGCGGGGTCGAAACCCCCGGTGCGGGCCACCACCCACGTCCCGCCGATCAGCAGCGTCGGCAGCATCGCGGCCAGTCCGGCGATGTGGAACAGCGGACCGCCGGACAACCCGATGCGGTCGTTGTCGCAGACCCCGTTCTGCACCAGCATGCTGAAGGTGTGCATCAGCAGGTTGCGGTGGGTGAGCACCGCGCCCTTCGGATGCCCGGTGGTGCCGGAGGTGTACATCACGAACGCGGGGGAGTGCTCGTCGACGGCGACGTCGACGGGCTCGGTGCTCGCCTCGCGCAGCGCGTCCTCGTAGCGCTCGGCGCCGTCGCTGCGCGCGTCGCCGATCACCAGGCACACCTCGGTGCACCGCGCCTTCGCCCGGGCCGCGGCGACGACGTCGGCGAAGGTCTCGTCGACCAGCACCGCCGCCGCGCCGCTGTCGGCGAGCACGTAGGCGATCTCGTCGGCGACGAGTCGGAAGTTGACCGGGACGCAGATCGCGCCGAGCCGCGCCGCGGCGTAGTAGCACTCGATCACCTCGATCCCGTTGTGCCCCAGCACGGCGATGCGGTCGCCGGGGCCGATCCCGCGCAGTCGCAGGGCGTTCGCGAGCCGGGTGGCGCGATCGTCGAGTTCGCGGTAGGTGCGGCGGGCGGCTCCGAAGCGGAGCGCGACGTCGTCGGGGGCGGTGCGGGCGTGCCGGGCGAGCTGGTCGCTCATCGTCATCCCGCGACCGGTCAGCAGCGGATCAGGCATCGGCGTCCTCGCCAGGAAGGGGATGTGGCGCACCTCATACTGAAGCGGAGCGGGGGTGCGCAGTCAAGGTCGACTCCCACCCCCGCCCGGTGCTCGCGGCTCGCAGGCGCGCCTCCTCGGTGGTGGCTGGGCGACGGTTTGGTGCTGTGGCGCGGTGCGCCTCCGTGGGGGGTGGTGGTCGGGTGACGGGTTGGTGCTGTGGCGCGGTGCGCCTCCGTGGGGGGTGGTGGTCGGGTGACGGGTTGGTGCTGTGGCGCGGTGCGCCTCCGTGGGGGGTGGTGGTCGGGTGACGGGAGGGCGAGAATCCCCAAAGGCACCACCAACGGAACGTCCACATCGGACCTCCGTCCCGGTTCGAGGAGGAACCGCATGTACCCAGGTGTGCACGCCGCCGAACGGCCCGACCACCCGGCCGTGATCGTGGCGGGATCCGGAACCCGGTTGACCTACCGCGGACTCGACGACCGTTCGCTGCGGCTGGCCAACGCGCTGCGGGCCGCGGGGCTGGGCGAGGGCGACGTCGTCGCCCTGCTGACCGACAACGACCCCCGCGCCTTCGAGGTGTACTGGGCCGCGGCGCGTTCCGGGATGTACGTCTGCGCGGTGAACAACCACCTCCAGGCGTCGGAGATCTCCTACATCGTCGAGGATTCCGGCGCGGGTGCGCTGGTGGTGTCGGCGGCGCTGGCCGACCTGGCGCGCGGCGTGGCCGACGAGGTGGCGGTGGGCACGCGGCTCGCCTTCGGTGGTCCGGTGGCCGGGTTCGACGACTACGAACGCGTCCTGGCCGCGGCGTCCACCCGCCGCCCGGACCGCCAGCCGCGGGGCGCCGATCTGCTGTACTCGTCGGGGACCACGGGGCGCCCCAAGGGGATCAAGCCCGCGCTGCCGGATCGGCAGGTGGACGAACCCGGCGATCGGCTCGTGGATCTGCTGCGCGCCGCCTACGGCTTCGGGTCCGATTCGGTGTACCTGTCCCCGGCGCCGGTGTACCACGCGGCACCGCTGCGCTTCTGCGCGTCCGTGCACGCGCTGGGCGGGACCGTGGTGCTGATGGAGCGGTTCGACGCCGAGGAGGCGTTGCGGGCGATCGAACGCCACGGCGTCACGCACAGCCAGTGGGTGCCGACGATGTTCGTGCGGATGCTCCGGCTCCCGGACGAGGTCCGCGCGCGGTACGACCTGTCGACGCACCGGGTCGCCGTGCACGCCGCCGCGCCGTGCCCGGTGGAGGTCAAGCGCGCGATGATCGACTGGTGGGGGCTGATCCTGCACGAGTACTACTCGGCCACCGAGGGCATCGGCATGACGCTGATCGATTCCCGGCAGTGGTCGGAGAAACCCGGGTCGGTGGGGCGTGCGGTGCTCGGCGTCGTGCACATCTGCGACGACGACGGCCGCGAGCTGCCGCCGGGCGAGGTCGGCACCGTCTACTTCGAACGCGAGGAGCAGGCGTTCGAGTACCTCGGGGATCCCGAGAAGACCCGCGCGGCCCGCCATCCCGCGCACTCCGGGTGGGCCACCGTGGGCGACCTGGGGTACCTCGACGAGGACGGCTTCCTGTACCTCACCGACCGGAAGGCGTTCCTGATCATCTCCGGTGGGGTGAACATTTACCCGCAGGAGGTCGAGAACGTCCTCGCCCCGCACCCGGCCGTGCTGGACGTCGCGGTCATCGGCGTGCCCGACGAGGAGATGGGCGAATCGGTCAAGGCCGTGGTGCAACCGGCTCCCGGTGCCGCGCCGGGCCCGGAGCTGGAACGCGAACTGATCGAGCACGTGCGCGCCCGGCTGGCGCACTACAAGGCCCCGCGCAGCGTCGAGTTCGTCGACGCGCTGCCGCGGACCCCGACCGGGAAGCTGGTCAAGGGGAAGTTGGAGGAACAGACGTCTTGAGTCGGAGGATCACGTGCCACCACGCTGGGGCATCACCGTCCCGTTCCAGGGCATCCCGCTGGCCGAGCAGCGCGAGCTGGTAGCCGAGCTGCCCGATCTCGGCTACACCGACGTGTGGTCGTCGGAGTCGAACGCCGCCGATGCGTTCACCCCGCTGGCGCTGGCCGCGGCGTGGGCGCCGCGGCTGCGGCTGGGTACCGCCATCGCGCCGGTGTACACCCGGGGTCCGGCGACCCTGGCGATGAGCGCGGCGACGCTGGCCGCGGCGGCGCCGGGGCGGTTCGCGCTCGGCGTGGGCACCTCGTCGAACGTGATCGTCGAGTCCTGGAACGGGATCCCGTTCACCGAGCCGTTCAAGCGGGTGCGCGACACCGTGCGGTTCCTGCGCCGGGCGCTGTCCGGCGAGAAGGTGACCGAGGAGTACGAGACGTTCGCCGTGCGCGGTTTCACCGCCGGACTCGTCCCCGACGAGCCGCCGCCGCTGCTGGTCGCCGCGCTGCGGCCGGGCATGCTGCGGCTGGCCGGGCGCGAGGGCGACGGTGCGATCATCAACTGGCTGTCGGCAGACGACGTGCGCACCGTGGTGCCGCACGTGCACCGGGGCGGGCCGGACAAGGAGGTCGCGGCGCGGATCTTCGTGCTGCCCGACGTCGACCCGGACACCGCGCGCGGCCTGGCCCGCCGCCAGATCGCCGCTTATCTGAACGTGCCGGTGTACCGCGCCTTCCACGAGTGGCTGGGCCGCGACGAGCTGACGCCGATGTGGCGGGCGTGGGAGTCCGGCGACCGCAAGGGCGCGCTCGCGGCGATCCCCGACGCCGTGGTGGACGAACTGGTCGTGCACGGCCCGGCGCAGCACTGCCGGGAACAGGTGCAGCGCTACGTCGACAACGGCGTCACCACGCCGATCATCGCGCTGCCCGGTCCGGGGGATCCGGTTTCGGCGGTGCGGGCGATGGGACTGCGGTGAGGAGTCCGGTGTGGACGGTGGGCGGCCCGGTGCCGCCCACCGGCGGCCGGTGAGCGAGAACGGGAGTGGCCACAGTGGACGCATCCGATGCGGTGCTGGTGTCCCGGGACGACCCGGTGCTGACGATCACCCTCAACCGCCCGCACCGCAAGAACGCGCTGGACCTGGCGGCCTGGGACGGGCTGCACGAGGCGTTGCGCACCGCCGCGTCCGAGGAGTCGGTGCGCGCGGTGGTGATCACCGGCGCGGGCGGTGATTTCTGCGCCGGCGCCGATCTCGGCAGCGACGTCGGTGACGTGCACCCGCTGCACCGGATGCACCGGATCAACGACATCGCCGCGACCCTGCACGAGATGTCCGAACCGGTCGTGGCCAAGGTGCGCGGGGTGGCCGTGGGCGCGGGCTGGAACCTCGCGCTGGGCTGCGACCTCGTCGTGGCCGCGCCGGACGCCCGGTTCTCCCAGATCTTCGCGCGGCGCGGGTTGTCGCCGGACTTCGGCGGTTCCTGGCTGCTGCCCCGCGCCGTGGGCATGCAGCGAGCCAAGCGGCTGGCGCTGCTCGGCGAGTTCGTCGACGCCCGGGAGGCGCTCGACCTCGGCCTGGTCGCCTGGGTCAGGCCGGACGACGAGCTCGACGTGTTCGTCGCGGACCTGGCCGCGCGGCTGGCGTCCGGCCCGCCGGTGGCGTTGGCGCAGACCAAGGCGCTGCTGCACGCCGGGGCGCAGCAGAGCTTCCGCGAGGCGTTGGAGAACGAGGCGCGCGCCCAGGCGGTCAACTTCGCCACCGAGGACGCCCCGGCGGCGCGCGAGGCGTTCGTGCGCAAGACCGAACCGACGTTCACCGGGAGGTGGGGAGTGCGCTGAACTGGGCATACATCAGGAGGGGCTTCCGCAGTCGAGACGGCCGCTGAGGTTCCGCCACCGGCACCGCCACGCAAAACGAGTCCAAGGACAGTCGGGCTGGCCACCCGGACGGCCACCGACCCGCTCGCCGCGGCGCGGGAGCTGGCCGCGGAGATCGCGGGCAAGAGCCCGGACGCCGTCCGACGCCGTGCACGGCGGCGACCACTGGCACCGGCAGCGTCGCCCACACGTGCGCGGCCTGCTGGCCGCGGGCCCGCGCCGGCCCGACCGGCTCCGCGGTCGCGGGCCTGCGGTCGAGGGCGGATCCTTCGGAAATGGCCTGGAAGTTGCCGAAGTCGAGTCCGGCGCAGAAGGACGGCCCGTTGCCGGACAGCACCACCGCGCGCACGTCGCGCCGCTCGCGCAGCCCCAGGCCGGTGGCGACCAGCGCGTCGAACATGGCCTGGTCCAGGGCGTTGTGCTTGTCGGCGCGGTCCAGGCGGACGTCCGCCACGCCGTCGCGAACCGCACAACTCACCCGCTGGTCGGTCGTCACGTCGTCCTCCTTGCCGTTGACCGGGATCCGGACGCTATGGACGCCTGGCCGAGGGCGTCAAGATCGACCCTTGTGCTGCGCGCCGGAGCGTGCCTAAAGTCACTGAACGAGCGTTAAGCGGCTCGCGCCTCATCGTCCACTGTGGAGGGAAGGATGGCCGGGTTTCGCGAAATCACCTCGGGACTGCGGTTCCCGGAAGGGCCGGTCGCGCTGTCCGACGGCTCCGTGCTCGTCGTGGAGATCGCGCGCGGCGCGCTGTCCCGGGTGGCCCCGGACGGCGCGGTGTCCGTGGTCGCCGACTGCGGCGGTGGGCCCAACGGCGCCGCGATCGGGCCGGACGGTGCGGTGTACGTGTGCAACAACGGCGGTTTCGCCTGGCTGGAGCGCGGCGGCCGGTTGGTCCCGGGCCACCAGCCCGCCGACTACCTCGGCGGCCGCATCCAGCGGGTCACCCTCGACGGCGAGGTCACCGACCTCTACACCGAGGTCGACGGGCACCCGCTGCGCGGCCCCAACGACCTCGTCTTCGACGCCGACGGCGGTTTCTACTTCACCGACCTGGGCAAGCGCCGGCCGCGCGACACCGACCGCGGCGGGCTGTACTACGCCACGCCGGACGGGCGGCACATCGCCGAGATCGCCTACCCGCTCACCGAGGCCAACGGTGTCGGGCTGTCTCCGGACGGCTCGCGGGTGTACGTCGCCGAGACCGTGACCGGCCGCGTCTGGTGCTGGGACGTCGAAGGACCGGGCCGGTTGCGCCGCGACGGCGACGGACCGGCCGGTGCCCGGCTGCTGCACGGCTTCTCCGGGTACCGCCCGCTGGACTCGCTGGCCGTGGACTCCGAGGGGAACGTGTGCGTGGCGACCCTGGTGACCGGTGAGATCAGCGTGCTGTCCCCGGAAGGCTCCCTGCGGCACACCGTCCGCCCACCCCGGCACGACCCGCACGTCACCAACATCTGCTTCGGCGGGCCGGACCTGCGCACCGCCTACATCACGTCCTCGGGGTGGGGCCTGCTGTACGCCACCGAGTGGCACTGCCCGGGACTGGAGCTGAACCACAACGCCTGAGGGAGGCTCGGTGTCCGAGGAGCAACGGCGACGGCTGCTGGCCGAACTCACCGGCCCCGGTGGGGAGTTCGAGATCGTCGAACGCGACGTCGGCGGCATCCCGATGCGCGTCTACGCCACCGGTCCGGCGACGCTGCGCGACGTCGTGGCGTTCACCGCGGTCCACGGGCGGCGCGACTTCCTGGTCCACGAGGGCTACCGCTGCGACTTCGCCGAGCACCTCCGGATCGTGGCGGGCCTCGCGCGGTGCCTGCGCGAGGAGTACGGCCTGCGACCCGGCGACCGGGTGGCGATCGCGATGCGCAACTACCCCGAGTGGTCGCCGGTGTTCTGGGCGGTCCTGGCGGCCGGGCTCATCGCGGTGCCGCTGAACGCCTGGTGGACCGGCCCGGAACTGGCCTTCGGCCTCGCCGACAGCGGCGCGCGACTGGTGTTCGCCGACGCCGAACGGGCCCGGCTGATCGAGGGGACACCGGTCGTCGAGGTCCGCGGCGACGGTTCCGGGGGCCGTCGCTGGGAGGAACTGCTGGCGGCGCTGCCCACCGAGGCCGACCTGCCGGACGTGCCGATCGGACCGGACGACGACGCCACGATCATGTACACCTCGGGCACCACCGGGCGCCCCAAGGGCGCGGTCGCCAGTCACCGCAACCACTGCACGAACCTGCTCAACAGCGCGCTGAACCGCCGCATCGCGGCCGGGCTGGCCAACGGCGGGGTGCTGCCCGACCCGCCCGGTCCGCAGGACCCGCAGCCGGGCGTGCTGCTGACGTTCCCGCTGTTCCACATCGCCGGGCTGACCGGGCTCTACCTGTCCGCGCTCAGCGGCGTCAAGCTGGCCACGTTGCACCGCTGGGACCCCGACGTCGCCGCCCGGCTGATCACCGCGGAAGGGCTCACCAGCGCTGGCGGGGTGCCCACGGTGATGCGCGACCTCGTCGAGCGCGCACCGCAGGCCGCGGCGCGCCTGGAGGGCGTCAACATGGGCGGCGCGCCGATCCCGCCGGACCTCGTGCACCGCATCGGGTCGCTGGGCACCGGACCGGCGAGCGGCTACGGGCTCACCGAGACCACCTCGGCGGTGGTCGGCAACTCGGGTGCGGACTACCTGGCCCGCGCGGACAGCGCGGGCCGCTGCGTGCCGGGCGCCGAGTTGCGCGTCGTCGACCCGGAAACCGGTCGCGACCTGCCCGACGGCGAGGTCGGCGAACTGTGGTTCCGCGGCCCGAACGTGGTGCGCGGCTACTGGAACGACCCGGCGGCCACCGCGGAGGCGTTCGTGGACGGCTGGTTCCGCACCGGCGACCTCGGCCACGTCCGCGACGGCTGGGTGTCGGTGGTGGACCGGATGAAGGACGTGGTGAT
Organism: Saccharopolyspora rosea; assembly: GCF_025643595.1. Lineage (GTDB taxonomy): Bacteria > Actinomycetota > Actinomycetes > Mycobacteriales > Pseudonocardiaceae > Saccharopolyspora > Saccharopolyspora rosea. The sequence goes on along the minus strand of NZ_CP102826.1, from coordinate 4,351,632 downwards.
CCGCGGCGGCGAGAACGTCTACTGCGCCGAGGTGGAGGCCGCGCTGTTCGAGCACCCGGCGGTCGCCGACGCCGCCGTGGTCGGCGTGCCGCACCCGACGTTGGGAGAGGAGGTCGCGGCGGTGGTCCGCCTGGCGGGGGAGGCCGACGCCGAGCAGCTGCGCGGGCACGTGGCCGAGCGGCTGGCGGCGTTCAAGGTCCCGGCGCACGTGGTGTTCTGGGACGGGCCGTTGCCGCGCACCCCCACGGGCAAGGTCGTCAAGCGGCGGTTGCGCCAGGAGGTCACCGCCAGGATCGGCTGAGAGCCTCGTCCTCGGACTCGTTTTGCGCAGTGGGTCCGGTGGCGGAACCGCACCCGCGGCGGTGCAAGTGGCGAGACGGCTCACCAGGAGAGAGAAAGACGGCCAGCTCCCCAGCCGTCGCTCTTACCGGCCCGGTTCGAAGACAGGCACTGACACGGGAGGCAGGCAATGGCACGAGCGGTTCGGGTGGCCGGGTTCTCCGGCTACCTCGGCGACCGGCGCGGTGCGCTGGACGAGGCGATGGCCGGCGACCCCGTCGACGTGCTCATCGGCGACTACCTCGCCGAGTTCACCATGGCGATGCTGGCGGCGCGTTCCTCGCCCGGGTACGTCACCTACTTCCTCGACCAGCTGCGCCCGCACCTGGCGGAACTGGCCGAACGCGGCTGCCGCGTGGTGGTCAACGCGGGCGGGTCCGACCCGGCGGGACTGGCCGCCGCGGTGCGCGCGCTCGCCGCCGAAGCGGGCGTGCGGCTGCGGGTGGCGCACGTCGAGGGCGACGACGTGCTGTCCGCTGTGGACGAACTGCGGGCCGCTGGGCACGAGCTGCGCAACGCCGACACCGCAGCGCCGCTGTCGGAGTGGGGCGCCGAACCGGTCGCCGCCCACGCCTACCTGGGCGGCTGGGGCATCGCCGCCGCACTGGGGGAAGGCGCCGACGTGGTGGTGTGCGGTCGGGTCACCGACGCGTCGCTGACCGCGGGCGCCGCGGCGTGGTGGCACGGCTGGCGCAGCACCGACTGGGACCGGCTGGCCGGTGCGGTGGTGGCCGGGCACGTCATCGAATGCGGACCGCACGCGGTCGGCGGCAACTTCTCCGGGTTCACCGGGATCCCCGGTGTGGTGCACCCGGGGTTCCCGGTCGCCGAGGTGGCCGCCGACGGTTCGGCGGTCATCACCAAGCACGCCCGCGACGGCGGCGCGGTCACGGTGGACACCGTCACCGCCCAGCTGCTCTACGAGATCCAGGGACCGCGCTACCTCAACCCGGACGTGACCGCGCACCTGGACACCGTGCGGCTGCGCGAGGTCGGCCCGAACCGGGTGGAGGTGTCCGGGGCGGAGGGTTCGCCGCCCCCGCCGACCACCAAGGTGGCGGTGTTCGCCCCGATCGGCCACCAGATCGTGCACACGCTGCACGCCACCGGCCTGGACGTCGCGGACAAGACCGAGCTGATCCGCGCCCAGGTGGCCGAGCTGGTCGCCGGGCAGGGCGTGGAGTTCGACGTCACCGCGCTGGGCACCGCCGCCGAGGACCCGGAGACGCAGTGGGAGGCCACGGTGCAGATCCGCGTGATGGCCACCGCGCCGGAGCCGGAACCGCTGCGCCGCCTGGTGGCGGGCCTCGGCGGGCTGTACCTGTCCAGCTTTCCCGGTTTCTACGCCGACTCGGCGGCCCGGCAGGCCGCCACGCCGGGGCGGCGCATCGCCTACTGGCCGGCCCTGCTGTCGGCCGAGGCGGTGCCGCACGAGGTGGTGCTCGACGACGGCGTGCGGATCCCGGTGGCGCCGCCGGTGGAGACCGCCGAACCCGTCCAGCCGGTGCACCCGGAGCCGGAACCGCTGCCGTCCGCGCGGACCCGGCGGATGCCGCTGGGCCGCGTCGCGCACGCGCGCAGCGGGGACAAGGGCGGCAACAGCAACGTCGGCATCTGGGTCGCCGATCCGGATGCCTGGCCGTGGCTGCGGCGACTGCTCAGCACCGACGAGCTGCGCCGCCTGATGCCCGAGGCCAAGCACCTGGACGTGGTGCGCCACGAGTTCCCGCACCTGCGGGCGGTGCACTTCGTCCTGCGTGGACTGCTGGGCACCGGCGGGTCCAGCAACCTGCGGGTGGACCCGATCGGCAAGGCGGTCGGCGAGTTCCTGCGCGCCCGCCACGTGGACGTGCCGGTGGAACTCACCCGCTGACGCCGACGATGCGCAGGGCGATGGTGACGTACCGGTCGGCCAGGTCGGCCGGTGCCACGTCGCCCTCCGGGTCGTACCACTGGGAGATCGCGTTGCACGCGGCCTGGATCGCCCGCCGCGCCTCCACCGGGTGCTCGCAGCGGAACACCCCGCGCGCCACGCCCTCGTCGATGGTGTCCTGGAACAGCCGGGCCGCGGCGTCGCGCAGTTCCGCGAGCCGCTGCGCGTGCTCGGGTTCGAGGTTGCGGACCTCGCGCGCGGCGATGGTGCTCTCCACCCGCCGCCGCACCCGGTAGTCGACGGTGGCGCGCACGATCGCGGCCAGCCGTTCCCGCGGGTCGTCGCCGCAGTCGCGCAGCGCCGCGTCGCAGGTCCGGAAGTAGTCGTTGACGCTGTCCTCGATGAGCCCGGCGAACAGCTCCTGCTTGCTGGAATGCCAGTAGTACAGCGCGGACAGGCTCAACCCGGCCCGCTTGGCGATGTCGCGGATGGACGTGCCGTGGTAGCCGCGCTCGGCGAACATCTCCCGCGCGGCGACGGTGAGCGCGTCACCGCCCTGGCCGCGCGGAATGGCGCCCGGGGTGTGGGACGGGGAGTCGGATGCCGTCGTCACGGGTCCCAGAGTACGGGGTGCGGCGCGGCAGCAGAACGGTTGACGTCCATCCGGGCGCAGCGCGGCCCACCGGATGTGGCGATCCACAATGGACTTTCATGTTCCCCGGTTCGACCACAGTGGACGGTCACGCGGAGTGCGCGGTCTTTCGCGGAAATCGCGGTATTGACAAACCGCGTGACGAGTCGCACTGTATCCCGCATCGGTGCGCAAATAGCGACACCGTTGTGAATATAGCAACGGAGGATCCGGTGGCGAGCTCGGGAGTGCTGCAGACCGCGGATCGCGCGCTGCAGGTGCTGCTCTCCTTCAGCGACGCCCGCCCCGAGTGGGGCGTCAGCGAACTCGCCCGCGAGCTCGGCCTGGACAAGTCGGTCGCGCAACGGCTGCTGGCGACCCTGGCGGCCCGCGGCTTCGTCCTGGCCGATCCGGAAACCCGCCGCTACCGGCTGGGTCCCGCGGTCGCGCAGCTGGCCCGCGTCGCCGAACGCGGCGGCGCGATGAGCCTGCTGGCCAGGCCCGTGCTGGCCGGACTCGCCCGCGAGACCGGGGAGAGCGCCGTGCTCAACGTCGCGCACGGCGGCTCCTACCGCACGGTGGCCGCGGTCGACGCCCGCGGACCGCTGAGCTACACGGCGGTCGTCGGGCACGTGATGCCCGGGCACGCCGGGTGTTCCGGGCACGCGCTGTTCGCCGGACAACCCGCCGAGGAGGTCCGCGAACTGTTCGGCCCCGAACCCCTGACCCGCTACACCCCGAACACCCCGACCAGCTACGCCGAACTGGAACAGCGCTGGCAGCAGGTCCGCGAGGCCGGGCTGTCGGTCTCCCGCGGCGAGTTCGACGCCAACGTCGGCGCCGTCGCGGTGCCGCTGCCCCTGTCCGGTGCCACCGTGGCGTCGATGACGTTGATCGGACCGGCCGAACGCGTCTCCGACCGGATCGACGAGCTGGTCGCCCCGCTGCGCGCGGCGGCCGAGGACCTGTCCCGCCGATTGGGCCTTGAGCACCGCGACCCCACGTCCGCGAAAGGCTGTCCATGACCCTCCGCGACCCCCTGGCCGGAACCGAGCGCGCCCACCCCCGGGCGTTCGAGCCGACGGTGCTGGTCATCACCGCCGTGCTGTCGGTGGTCGGCGCCATCATCGGAATGCACCTGATCACCACCCTCGGGATCTCGGCGAACACCTCGGTGATCGGCGCGCTCATCGCGATGATCATCGGCCGGATCAACCTCGCCGGGCTGCGCCGGATGCGGTCGGTGCACCGGCAGAACCTCGTGCAGAGCGCGGTGTCCGGCGCGACCTTCGCCGCCGCCAACTCGCTGCTGGCACCGATCGCGGTGCCGTTCGCCTTCGGCCGCGCGGACCTGGTGTGGCCGGTGTTCGGCGGCGTCGTCGTCGGCCTGCTGGCCGACTCCTTCGTGCTGTACCGGCTGTTCCACTCCCGGCTGCTGCCCGCGCAGGCCGCCTGGCCGCCCGGGGTGGCCGCGGCCGACACCATCATCGCCGGCGACAAGGGCGGCCGGCGCGCGGCGGTCCTGGCCGGGGGCGCCGTCGTCGGCTTCCTCGGTTCGCTGGTCAAGCTGCCGGTGTCGGCGGCGGGCGTGGCGTTCATCGGCAACGTGTGGGCGCTGTCGATGTTCGGCGTAGGCCTGCTGTTCAGCCAGTACAGCCCGACCTGGTTCGGCGTCGACCTCAACGACCTGTACATCCCGCACGGCGTGATGATCGGCGCCGGGCTGGTGGCGCTCGGCCAGGCCGCGTTCCTGATGTTCCGCCGCCGCGGCGGCACCTCCGCCCCGGCCGAGGACGTCGACCCGAGCACCGTCCCGCAGGTCGACGAGCGGCAGTTGCGCCGCGGCGTGCTGGAGGGCTACGTGCTGTTCGTCGTCGGCGCCGCCGTGGTGGCGCTGGCGGGCGGCCTCATCGCCGACATGTCGCTGCCCGGTCTGCTCGGCTGGATCCTGGTGGCCGCGCTCGCCGCGGTGGTCCACGAGCTGATCGTGGGGCTGGCCGCGATGCACTCCGGCTGGTTCCCCGCGTTCGCGGTGACGCTGATCTTCCTGGTGCTCGGGCTGCTGCTGGGCGTGCCCGCGGTGCCGCTGGCGCTGTTCGTCGGCTACACCTCGGCCACCGGGCCCGCGTTCGCCGACATGGGGTACGACCTCAAGGCCGGTTGGCTGCTGCGCCGCGACCACCGCCCCTACGACGCCTTCGAGCGCTCCGGCCGCTTCCAGCAGTACCTGGCCACGCTGGTGGGTTTCGCCGTCGCCACCGTCGCCGTCGCGGTGTCCTGGCGGGCGTACTTCGGCGACGGGCTGCTGCCGCCGGTGGCCAAGGTGTACGCGGCGACCATCCACGCCGGTCTCGACGATCCGAACGTGCTGGTCACGCTGCTGCTGTGGGCCGTGCCCGGCGCGCTGATCCAGCTGCTGGGCGGACCGAACCGGCAGATGGGGGTGCTGCTGGCGACCGGTCTGCTCATCGTGACCCCGCAGGCGTGCTGGCTGGTGTTCGGCGCCCTGCTGGTCCGGGTGCTCTACCGGCGGTGGCGCGGCAGCTCCGCCGACGAGGACCTCAACCTGGTCGGAGCGGGCCTCATCGCCGGCGACGCCCTGTACTCGACCAGCCGCATCTTCGACGCGAAGAAATAGCGTCGCCTTTCGAGAGAAGTGATGGAGGAACAGCAGTGGAGGTCGTCAGCCGAGTCGAATCGCGGCCGGAGTACCTGTCCTGGGAAGCCGCGGTCGGGGCCCGCAAGCTGGTCGAGCAGATCATGCTCGTCAAGCCGGGGGAGCAGGTGATCATCACCGGGGACACCTCGACCGACCGCCGGGTCGTCGAGTTGACCGCCCAAGCGGTCGCCGCGGCCGGTGCGGTGCCCACCGTGGTCTGGTACGAGACGCGGCCGAGCTCGGCGATGGAACCGCCGTCGCCGGTGGCCGGGGCGGTCGCCGCGGCGGACGTGTGGATCGAGTTCAGCCTCGCCTACATCATGCACAGCGACGCGTTCCGCGCCGCCATCGCCAACGGCGTGCGCTACACCAACGTCACCGGCATGGACGTGCCGATGCTGGTCGACACCATCGGCCGTCCCGACTTCGAGGGCGTGATGCGGCTGGGCCGCGCCCTCGTGCGGCTGCTGGAGAACGCCGACGAGGTGCGCATCACCGCGGCCAACGGCACCGACCTGGTCGGCCGGAACCAGGGCCGCCCGATCAACCTGCGCGGCAAGCCCGCCGAGAAACCGGGCGAGACGGTCATGCTGTCCGGGCAGATCTCGTGGAACCCGGTCGAGGAGACGCAGAACGGCGTGCTGGTGTTCGACGGCGCCCTGTGGCCGCCGGCCGACATCGGTCTGCTGCGCTCCCCGGTGCGCTGCGCGGTGGCCAACGGCGTGGTCACCGAGATCAGCGGGGACCGCGACGCCGACGTCTTCCGCGCCTGGATGGAGTCCTTCGACGACCCGAACATGTTCCGGCTGGCGCACTGGTCGCTGGGCTTCAACCCGGGCGTGCTCCAGCCGACCGGTCGCATCGTCGAGGACGAGCGGGTCTTCGGCTGCGTGGAGATCGGCATCGGCACCAAGGGCGCCTGGATCGGCGGCGAACCGTGGGTCGCCGCGGCGCACACCGACGGCAGCGTGCTCGGCCCGTCGATCCACCTCGACGGCGAACCGATCGAGGAGCACGGCCGCTACGTCCACCCCGAGCTGGTCGAGATCTGCCGCGAGATCGGCGCCCCGGGCTACTGACCGCGAGCCGGGCGGGGGTTCCGGCGCCGAACCCCGCCCGGCCGCCCCGCAGAACGAGTTCGACGACAACGTCAGGAGTGCGCGCATGTCCGTGGTCACCACCTACCGCCGTCCCGGCCTCGTCGCCCGGGACCACGTGTTCCGGGTCCCGCTGCGGCACGGCGACCCGGAGTCGCCGGAGATCGAGGTGTTCGGCCGGGAGGTGGTGGCGCCGGGCAAGGAGGACGACCGGCTGCCGTGGCTGGTGTACTTCCAGGGCGGTCCGGGCGGCAAGGCGGAACGCCCGCTGAGCACCAGCGCGTGGCTGGGCCGCGCGCTGCGCGACCACCGGGTGCTGTTGCTCGACCAGCGCGGCACCGGGCGCAGCACTCCGGCCAACCGCACCACCCTGGCCGGGATGGGACCGCGCGAGCAGGCCGAGCACCTGGGCCTGCTGCGCGCCGACTCGATCGTGCGGGACGCCGAGGTGCTGCGCGAACGGCTGATCGGCGAGGAGCCGTGGTCGGTGCTCGGGCAGAGCTTCGGCGGGTTCTGCGCGCTGACCTACTTGTCGACGGCCCCGCACGGCCTTCGGCAGGTGCTGATCACCGGTGGCATCCCCACGTTGACCGGCCACGCCGACGACGTCTACCGCGCCGCCTACCCGCGGGTGCTGGCCAAGAACGACGCCTACTACGCGCGTTACCCGGGCGACGTCGACCTCGCCCGGCGCGTCGTCGACCACCTCGCCGAGCACGACGTGCGGATGCCCACCGGCGAACGGCTGACGCCCGAGCGGTTCCAGACCCTCGGCATCCAGTTCGGCCAGGGCGCCCGCTTCGACGCGTTGCACTACCTGCTGGAGGAGGCGTTCGTCCCGGGCCCGCGCGGGCCCGAGCTCTCGGACACCTTCCTGCGCGGGGTGGACGCGGTGGTCTCGTTCGCCGAACGTCCGCTGTACGCCGTGCTGCACGAGTCGATCTACTGCCAGGGCGGTGCCTCGCGCTGGTCGGCGCACCGGGTGCGCGGCGAGTTCGACCGGTTCGACCTCTCGCGCGGCGGCCGGGTCGAGTTCACCGGCGAGATGATCTACCCCTGGATGTTCGAGCAGGACCCGGCGCTGGTGCCGCTGCGGGAGGCCGCCGATCTGCTCGCGCACCGGCGGGACTGGCCCGCCCTGTACGACCTGGACCGGCTGGCCCGCAACGACGTCCCGGTCGCCGCGGCGGTCTACCACGACGACATGTACGTCGACCGCGATCAGGCGCTGGAGTCGGCGGGGCGGGTCCGCGGGGCCCGCACGTGGGTCACCAACGAGTACGAGCACGACGGCGTCAAGGCTTCCCCGGCGGTGCTGGACCGGCTGCTGGCGATGAACCGAGGCGACGCCTGAGCCGGGTGCCCGTCCTCCGAAACCGCCGGGTTGCTGGTGCGGCCTGAGTGAGGGGTCGTTATCGTGCGTGTCTCATGCGATCCGGGGAGGACTGGCGGCGGGTGTTCGACCAGGCCGCGGGCGCGATGGCGATCATGGACTTGCAGGGTCGCTACCTGCACGTCAACGCCACGTTGTGCCGGCTGCTGGGCTACCAACCCCACGAGTTGGAGGGCCGCGACTACCGCGACGTGACGCATCCCGACGACGTCGACCCGGAGGGTCCGCTGCCTTCCGACCAGCCGTTGGAGAAGCGGTACCTGCGTCCCGACGGTGGTGTCGTGTGGGTGCTGGTGGCCCGGTCGGTGGTCTGCGACGAGGACGGGACCCCGCGCTACTTCCTGTCCCAGTTCCAGGACATCACCGCGCGCCGCGAAGCGGAGCTGCTGTGGCAGCGCAGCTTCGCCAACGCGCCCATCGGCATGGCGGTGGTCGACCTCAAGGGCGTGTGGACGGCGGTCAACGACGCCCTGTGCGCGATGCTCGGCTACGACCGCGACGAGCTGCTGGGCATGTCGTTCACCGACATCACGTACGAGGGCGACGAGCCGCAGAGCTTCGACTCGCTGGCGGACCTCATCGAGGGCCGCGCGGACGCGGTGACCCTGGAGAAGCGCTACCGGCACAAGCAGGGGCACCCGATCTGGGTCATGATCCGCGCGACGACGGTCCCGGGGGTCGACGGCAGCCCGGCCTACGTGGTCAGCCAGTACGAGGACATCGGCGAACAGCGGCTCGTCGACGCGCACCTGGCGCACCTGGCGCTGCACGACCCGCTGACCGGCCTGGCGAACCGCGCCCTGCTCTCCGACCGGCTGGAGCAGGGGTTGCAGCAGCTGGAGCGGGGCGACGCGGTGCTGGCGGTGGTGCTGGTCGACCTGGACCGGCTCAAGCCGGTCAACGACCGCTACGGGCACGCGGCGGGCGACCAGCTGCTCATCGCCGCGGCGCGGGAGCTGCAACTGGCGGTGCGGGCCGGCGACACCGTGGCCCGCCTGGGCGGTGACGAGTTCGTGGTGGTCAGCATGCTGGCCGACGAGAACGCGGCGCACGCGTTGCGCGACCGGGTCGAACGGCGGCTGAACACCGAGGCCGTGGTGCACGGCACGTCGGTGCGGCTCAGCGCCAGCGTCGGCCACGCCGTCACCGCCGACCCGCAGGATTCGCCGGAGCGGCTGCTCGACGTCGCCGACCGGGAGATGTACTCCCGCAAGCGGCGCCGCCGCTCGGACCAGCAGTGACGCCCGGTCCCCGGCGGCGCCGCGCACCACGGGTTCCTCAGTGGCGGTGGCAGGAGGCCCAGAAGCCCGAGTCGTAGCCGCGGGAGTAGCCGTCCTCCCAGCCGCGCTCGAAGTCGTTGCGGCGGAACCGCTCCAGGTGGAACGTGTCGCGATGGCCGAGGATGTGGTTGCAGAAGCGGCCGTCGGCCCAGCCGTCGGCGTGCCCCCAGCGGTAGCCGACGCGGAAGCCCTGGTGGTACTGCCACCCGATCTGCGGTTGCAGTGCGGTGGCCGAGCTGCGCGCCGGCACGTGTGCCGCCGATGCCTGGGCGATGCCCAGCGGCGAGAACGCCAGCAGGGCCGCCATCAGCGCCGTTCCGAGCAGTACCCGGGTCTTCTTGCGCATCGCCCTCACCGTCCTTCGCGGTCGTGGCACGAAAACGCCCATTGAACGCCGCTCGGTCTCCCGGGCGACAGGGCCATAAGTCCTCAATGGACCGTCAAGTCTTTGTTCGACTTTCCGTTCCCCGCAGGAGCTTTCGACGCACGAGCGAACGCTTGCGGCATCCGGAACTCGAACGGTCGCTCGGTCGCGTCTTGACGGTGTCGTGCGCCCCTCGCTACGCTCCGTGAAATGGACCTGTCGAAGACCCAAAAATTCGGGGTGCGGTCGATGTCGTCCGAACTGCGCCGCGTGCTGCTGCGCGCCCCGGCGCTGACCGGCGACTTCGCCGCCGCCGACTGGCGCGAGCCCGACCCCGACCTGCTGGCGCGGCAGCACGAGCGGTTCGCCGGGCTGCTGGCTGATCTCGGCTGCGAGGTGGAGGTCGCCCCGGCCGTCGACGGCCTGGTCGACGCCACCTACGCGCGGGACCCGGCCCTGGTCACCGGGCGTGGCGCCATCCTGTTCGAGATGGCCAAACCGATCCGCCGCGCCGAACCCGAACTGCTCGGCGAGGCGTTCGAGAAGGCGGGTGTCCCGATCCTCGGCAGGCTCACCGGCGACGCCCGCGCCGACGGCGGCGACTTCGTGTGGCTGGACGCCGAGACCCTGCTGGTCGGCCGCAGCTACCGCACCAACGACGAGGGCATCCGGCAGATCGCCGAGCTGGTCGAACCCGAAGGCGTGCGCGTCACCTCGGTCGACGTGCCGCACGACCAGGGACCCGAGCACGTGCTGCACCTGATGTCGTTCCTGTCCCCGCTGGCGCCGGACCTGGCCGCGGTGCACCTGCCGCTGGCCCCGGTGCGGCTGGTGGAGGAGCTGCACGCGCGCGGGGTCACGATCGTCCCCGTCGACGACGCCGAGTACGCCACCATGGCCTGCAACGTCCTGGCCGTGCGCCCGCGCGTGGTGGTCATGGTCGAGGGCAACCCCCGCACCCGCGCCGCCCTGGAGGCGCACGGGTGCGAGGTGCACACCTACGCGGGATCGGAGATCTCCGTCAAGGGCGACGGCGGCCCGACCTGCCTCACCGCGCCCCTGCTGCGGGACTGAATCCGCCGCGGCGCGCGTCGGTCGAAGACCGCGGAGCACGGTCACTTGCTCGGCACCGGTTCGGGCACCAGCGTCACCGCGGTCGCCGATGACCACCACCCCGCCGACCCGTCCAGTCCAGGTCCGCGGGCCAGTGCCGCGGGTGCACGAGGCGCCCGGCGAAGCGTTCCCGCCCGGCGAAGTCGGGGGCGTGTCCCCGGAGTCGTTGCACTCCGCCCGCGGCGGTGCGCGGCGTCAACCGTGCTCGGGGGCGTCCAGCAGCCGCAGGAACTGCCGGTGGGCTTCGGCCAGGTGCCGGCGCATCGCCTCCTCGGCGGCGTCGGCGTCACCGGCCTCGATCGCCGCCACGACCTCCCGGTGCTCGGCGCCGAACGCGTCGCGCACCGCGTCGTCGCCGGGGTACACCGCGGACCAGTTCGTGCGCAGCCACAGCACGTTGCCGCGCACGAACATCTCCTCGCGGGCCCGTTCGACCGCCTCGCCCAGCACGGAGTTGCGGCTCGCGCGGGCGATCGAGGCGTGCAGCCGGGAGTCCAGCCGGTGGTAGGTCGCCAGGTCCGGGGCCGGCTCGCGCAGCAACCCGACGAGTTCGCGCACCTCGGCGGGCTCGGCGTTGCGGGCGGCCAGCCGCGCCGCCAGCGGCTCGATCGCCGCGCGGTACTGCATGTACTCCTCGATGGTGCGGCGGAAACCGGCGGCGATCGACTCCCGGCTCGCGTGTTCCGGGGGAGCCTCGCGCACCCGCGTCCCGCCGGAACGTCCCAGCGTGGTGGTCACCAGCCCGTCGTCGGCGAGCCGGCGCAACGCCTCGCGCACCGTGTTGCGGCTGACACCGAGCGAGGCGGCCAGTTCCCGCTCGGTCGGCAGCCGGGTGCCCGGCGGCAGGCCGCCGAGCGCGATCCGGTTGCGCAGCACGGCGGCCAGCGCGGTGGCGGTCCGGGGGCGCGACGCCGGCCACTCCCGGCCCTGGAGCACGGTGTCGACGTCGGCCACGGCACCTCCCCGCACAACGGTCACTGCGCCGGCGATTGTACGAGCCGTCTACTGTGGACTCGTCTGCGGTGCGGGTGCGGGGGCCGCGCGCCGGACGCGGACCTCGTAGGCCGCCAGGATCACCGCCAGCGTCACCAGGCTCAACCAGAACTGCGAACGGGTGGCCGGCAGCACCGCCATCGCCAGCAGCACCGCCGCCAACAGGCCGATCGTCAGGTGGCTCAGCCACGGGAACAACCACATGCGCAGCGTCAACGCCTCCGGTTCGGTGCGCTCCAGGCGGCGCCGCAACCGCACCTGCGCCACCGCGACCAGCAGGTACACGAACAGCGCCACCGCGCCGTAGGAGTTGACCAGGAACGCGAACAGCACGTCCGGGGACAGGAACGCGGCCAGCACCGAGGCGTACCCGACGACGGTGCCCGCCAGGATCGCGCGCCGCGGCACCCCGCCGCGGCCCAACCTGGTCAGCGCCCGCGGCGCGTCCCGGTGCGAGGTCAGCGCGAACAGCATCCGCGACGCCGTGTACAGCGCGGAGTTCAGGCAGGACAGCACGGCCACCAGCACGATCGCGTTCATCACCGCGCTCACCGCCGGGACGCCCAGCGCCGACAGCACCGCCGCGTAGGGGCTCACCCGGATCTCCGGCGAGTCCCACGGCACGATCGCGACCACCAGCAGCACCGAGCCGACGTAGAAACCGACCACGCGCAGGATGATCGACCGCATCGCCCGCGCCACCGCCTGCCGCGGCTCGGCGGACTCGGCGGCGGCGATCGTGACGATCTCCGAACCGGTGTAGAACGCCACGCACGGCACCACCGCGGCCAGCACCGCCCCCGCACCCACCGGCGCGAAACCGCCGTGCGCGGTCAGGTTCGCCACCCCGGCGTGCCCGCTCGGCCAGATGCCGAGCACCGCGAGCACGCCGACGACGAGGAAGCACCCGATCGCCAGCACCTTGATCGAGGAGAACCAGTACTCGAACTCGCCGTAGGACCGGGCCGACACCAGGTTCGTCGCGGTGAGAAGCGTCAGCAGCGCACCGCTGAGCACCCACAGCGGCACGCCGGGCAGCCACAGGCGCAGGATCTGCCCACCCGCGACCGCCTCGACGGCCACCACGATCACGAAGAAGTACCAGTACATCCACCCGACGGCGAAGCCCGCCCGGGGCCCCAGCGCTTCGCGGACGTGCGCGTAGAACGAGCCGAGCGCCGGTCGCGCCACGGTCATCTCGGCGAGCATCCGCATGACCAGCACGCACAGCACCCCGGCCAGCAGGAAGGACACCACCGCGGCCGGGCCGGTCTGGTGGATGACCACACCGCTGCCGACGAACAGCCCGGCGCCGATCACCCCGCCCAGCGCGATCAGGTTCATGTGCCGCCGTTGCAGGCTCTGGCGCAGTCCGTTCTCCTCGGGCACGCGTTCCCCTCCTCCGATGGTTCGAGCCGTGCCAGTCTGCGTCCCGCGCACCCGCGGACGCCGTCGCGGCGACGAGGAGCAACACACCGGTAACGGACCGGAAACCCGCCTCAGAGCCCGTCTTTGTCTCGTTGTGCGTGGCGGTGCGGGCTGCGAGACCACTCACCCACAGAGAAAGCGGCTCACGCCGCTTACCACGCCCCGTCGGAACCGAGTTCGAAGGCAGGCGCTAAACGTCCAGAGCGGCCAGTGCGGCTTCGATGGTGCGGTGGAAGGTGGGGTAGGCGTAGATCATGCCGCGCAGCGTCTCGACCGGGACCTCGGCGTGCACGGCGACCGCGAGCGCGCCGAGGACCTCCCCGCCCAGCGGCGCCACCACGGTGGCGCCGACCAGCGTCGCGCGCCGCGCGTCGGCGACGAGTTTGACGAGACCGTCGTTGCCCGCCTTGTGGATCCAGCCGCGCGGCGCGGACGGCAGGTCGACGCAGGCGGTGCGCACGTCGACGCCCTGCGCGCGGGCCCGCTCCTCGGTGAGGCCGACGGTGGCGACCTCCGGATCGGTGAAGGTGACCGCGGGCATCGCCCGGTAGTCGGCGGCCTCCGCGTCCAGCCCGAGGATGTCGGCCGCGGCGATGCGCGACTGGTAGATCGAGGTGTGCGTGAACGCGCCGCGGCCGGTGACGTCGCCGATGGCCCAGACCCCGTCGGCGGCGCGCATCCGCTCGTCCACCGGGACGCTGCGCGCCGACTCGTCCAACCCGACCGCCCCCACGCCCAGGGCCGCGAGGTCGGTGCGCCGACCGGTGGCCACCAGCAGTCGTTCGCCCGCGACGGCGGTACCGGAGTTCAGCCGGAGCCGGAACCGGCCACCGGTGTGCTCCACGGAGTCGACGCCCTCGCCGGTGCGCACGTCCACGCCCTCGCCGCGCAGCACTTCGGTCAGCACCGCCGCGGCTTCCGGTTCGGTGGGCCGCAGCAGCCGGTCGGACATCTCCACGATCGCCACCGAGGCGCCGAAGCGGGCGAAGACCTGCGCGAACTCCAGTCCCACCGGTCCACCGCCGAGCACCAGCAGCGAGTCGGGGAGCTGGGTGGCGGCCACCGCGTCCCGGTTGGTCCAGTACGGGGTGCCGTCGAGTCCGTCGATGGGCGGGATCACCGGTTCCGAGCCCGGGTTGAGCACGATGCCGCGGCGGGCCCGGAACACCAGCGTTCCGGCGGAGCCGGACACGGTGACCTCGCCGGGGGCGGTGATCCGCCCGGTGCCGCGCACCAGGCGCCCGCCGGTGGCCTCGAACCGGCGCACGGCCGCGTCGTCGTTCCAGTCCGTGGTGGCCTCGTCGCGCACCCGGTCGGCCACCGGAGTCCAGTCCGGGCGGACCGCGCTGTGCCCGGCGAGCACCGGGACCCGCCGCGCCTCGGCGAGCGAGTCGGCGGCGCGCACCATCATCTTGGTCGGGATGCACGCGAAGTACGGGCATTCGCCGCCCACCAGCCGGGATTCCACCGCCACCACGTCGAGCCCGGCACCGGCCAGCCGCGAGGCGGCGTCCTCCCCGCCGGGCCCCATGCCGACGACCACGATGTCGACCTCTTCGGCCACCGCGCCACCCCCCGAACTCGTGCCTCGCCCAAGCGCAACACCCCCGCCTGGTGAACGCACGTCGTCCGGGGAGGCGCTCAGACCCGGATCAGCGCGCCGTCGAGCGGTTCGCGGGTCAGGTCGGGCACCTCGCGGTCCGGTGCGGGTGGCCGACCGGGAACGCGGTGCAGGGCCGCTCGTTGCCCGGCCGCTCCACGGGCTCGGTGGGGGAGCCCATCGGGTTCGGGGCTCCTCGGTCAGCTCCGGGTGTCCAACGCGGCCGCGACCACGGCGTGCGCCTGGGCCATCGCCCGCGCGGCGAGCGGGAGGTGGTCGACGAAACCGGCGAAGCCGTGGGGCAGGCCGGGGCAGTGCTGGGTGCTCGTCGGCACCCCCGCCGCGCGCAGCCGCTCGGCGTAGCGCCTGCCCTCGGTGCGCAGCGGGTCGCGGCCCGCGGTGACCACGTGCGCGGGCGGCAGCCCGCTGAGGTCGCGGGCCCGCAGCGGCGACGCCCGCGGGTCGTCGCGCTGCGCCGGGTCGGGCGCGTACTGGTCCCAGAACCAGATCATGTGCTGCCGGGTCACCAGGCAGTCGTCGTCGCTGTCGGCGTAGGACTCGGTGTCGAAGTCGTGGTCGGTCACCGGGTACACGAGCAGCTGGAACGCCGGCTCCGGGCCGCCGCGTTCGACGGCCAGCCGCGCCGCCACGGTGGCGAGGTTGCCGCCCGCGCTGTCCCCGGCCACGGCCAGCCGCGCCGGGTCGCCGCCGAGTTCGACGGCGTTCTCGGCGACCCACCGGGTCGCCGCGTAGGCGTCCTCGGCTGCTGCGGGGAACCGGTGCTCGGGTGCCAGCCGGTAGTCCACCGACACGACGATCGTGCCCGCCCCGCTCGCCAGCGCGCGGGCGGTCGCGTCGTGGCTGTCCAGGCCGCCCAGCACCCAGCCGCCGCCGTGGAAGTAGACGACCAGCGCCTGCCCGGGTTTGTTCCGGGGCCAGTAGATCCGCGCGGGGAGCTTCACCCCGTCCGCGCCGGGGACCAGCCGGTCCTCGACCCGGGCCATCGGCGCGCGCACCGGCTCGCGGGCGGCCTCGACCATCATCTCCCGGGCCCGCGCGGCGTCGGTCACCGAACCGCCGAGGTCGGGGAAACCGGCCCGCGCCGCCTCCACCCACGGCACGGCGTCCGGATGCAGCGGCATGGGAACCTCCCGGTCTCGCCCAGTCGTCACGTGATGTAAGCCGATCACGTCGTGCTAACGGAATCGGCCGTTCCAGCGATCCCGCTCCCGGATGCTGGGACGCCGGCGGTGTCCCGCGTCACGCCGGGCGGTATGGGGGACGTCACAGCCACCGGCGGCACGGCCGTGACCGGCGGTTTCGCGCCTGCCCCCGCGACCTGCGGTCGAGCCGTCCGGCAAGATCGTCCGGCGTCGCGCGGGGTCGTGCGGAGTGCCTTGAGTCCCGGACCTACTCCCGGTAGGAAGGGGTGGGGGAGCCTGTATCGTTCGCCACAGCACAACGTTGCCCGCAGGTGAACAGGTGAAAGGGAACGGGTCAATTGGGCACGACGAATGGGCACCGGCCGCGGCCGGGCTCAGGTACCGCGACCGGTACGCCAGACAGCGGGACCCGCAAGCTGAACCGGGTCGTGATCCGGTTCGCCGGTGACTCCGGTGACGGCATGCAGCTGACCGGCGACCGGTTCACCTCCGAGGCCGCGGCGTTCGGCAACGACCTGGCGACGCTGCCGAACTTCCCGGCCGAGATCCGCGCCCCCGCCGGGACGCTGCCGGGAGTGTCCAGCTTCCAGCTGCACTTCGCCGACTACGACATCCTCACCCCCGGCGACCGCCCGGACGTGCTGGTCGCGATGAACCCGGCTGCGTTGAAGGCCAACATCGCCGACCTGCCGCACGGCGGGATCCTCATCGTCAACACCGACGAGTTCACCAAGCGGAACCTGTCCAAGGTCGGCTACGACGCCAACCCGCTGGAGACCGGCGAGCTGGAGCCGTACGCGGTGCACCAGGTCGCGATGGCGACCCTGACCCAGGGTGCCCTGGAGGACACCGGGCTGGGCAAGAAGGACGCCGAGCGGTGCAAGAACATGTTCGCGCTCGGCCTGCTGTCCTGGATGTACCACCGGCCCACCGAGGGCACCGAACGCTTCCTGCGGGAGAAGTTCGCCAAGAAGCCGCAGATCGCCGAGGCGAACGTGCTGGCCTTCCGCGCCGGCTGGAACTACGGCGAGACCACCGAGTCGTTCGCCGTCACCTACGAGGTCGCGCCCGCCCAGCTGCCCCGGGGCACCTACCGCCAGATCACCGGCAACACCGCGCTGGCCTACGGCATCGTCGCGGCGGGGCAGCGCAGCGGACTGCCGGTGTTCCTCGGTAGCTACCCGATCACCCCGGCCTCCGACGTGCTGCACGAACTGGCCAAGCACAAGAACTTCGGTGTCACCACCTTCCAGGCCGAGGACGAGATCGCCGGGATCGGTGCCGCGCTGGGCGCCTCCTTCGGCGGGTCGCTGGGCGTGACCACCACCTCCGGCCCGGGGTTGGCGCTGAAGTCGGAGACCCTGGGGCTGGCCGTGACCCTGGAGCTGCCGCTGCTGGTGTGCGACATCCAGCGCGGCGGCCCGTCCACGGGGCTGCCGACCAAGACCGAGCAGGCCGACCTGCTGCAGGCGCTCTACGGCCGCAACGGCGAGTCGCCGGTGCCGGTCGTGGCGCCGTGCTCCCCGGCGGACTGCTTCGAGATCGCCCTGGAGGCGGCCCGCATCGCGCTGCACTACCGCACGCCGGTGCTGCTGCTGTCCGACGGCGCCATCGCCAACGGCTCCGAACCGTGGCTGATCCCGGAGGTCGACCAGCTGCCCGATCTGCGGGTGCGGTTCGCCGCCGAGCCCAACGCCCCGGACGGTTCCGGCGAGTTCTGGCCGTACGTGCGGGATCCGGAGACGCTGGCCCGCGAGTGGGCGGTCCCGGGCACGCCGGGGCTGGAGCACCGGGTCGGCGGCCTGGAGAAGGCCGACGGCAAGGGCAACATCTCCTACGACCCCGACAACCACGACCACATGGTCCGGCTGCGCCAGTCCAAGGTCGACGGCGTCACCGTGCCCGACGTCGAGGTCGACGACCCGGACGGCGACGCGCGCGTGCTGGCGCTGGGCTGGGGTTCGTCGTTCGGGCCGATCGGCGCGGCCTGCCGCCGGGTGCGCGCCGCGGGCATGTCGATCGCGCAGGCCCACCTGCGGTACCTCAACCCGATGCCCGCCAACCTCGGCGAGGTCCTGCGGCGCTACGACCGGGTGATCGTGCCGGAGATGAACCTCGGCCAGCTGGCCATGCTGCTGCGCAGCCGCTACCTGGTGGACGTGCGGTCCCACACCAAGGTCGCGGGGCTGCCGTTCCAGGCGGAGGAGCTGCAGAACGTGCTCACCGATGTCGTGCAGGGGGTGTCGGCGTGACCACGACCGATCTGGGTATGCCGGATCTCGGCGGGCTGGCCGGGGTGCCTGCCGCCGACGAACCGCAGAAGGCCAGGGACTTCAAGTCCGACCAGGAGGTCCGCTGGTGCCCCGGCTGCGGGGACTACGTGGTGCTCAACGCGGTGCAGAGCTTCCTGCCCTCGCTGGGGCTCAAGCGGGAGAACATCGTGTTCATCTCGGGCATCGGCTGCTCCAGCCGGTTCCCGTACTACATGAACACCTACGGGATGCACTCCATCCACGGGCGCGCTCCGGCCATCGCGACCGGCCTGGCCACCAGCCGCCCGGACCTGTCGGTGTGGGTGGTCACCGGTGACGGCGACGCGCTGTCCATCGGTGGCAACCACCTCATCCACGCCCTGCGCCGCAACGTCAACCTCAAGATCCTGCTGTTCAACAACCGGATCTACGGCTTGACCAAGGGCCAGTACTCGCCCACCAGCGAGGTCGGCAAGGTCACCAAGTCCACACCGGTCGGCTCGCTGGACCACCCGTTCAACCCGATGTCGCTGGCGCTGGGCGCGGAGGCCACGTTCGCGGCGCGGGTCATCGACTCGGACCGGGCGAACGTGACCGAGACGCTGCGGGCCGCCGCCGAGCACCGGGGCAGCGCGCTGGTGGAGATCTACCAGAACTGCCCCATCTTCAACGACGGCGCGTTCGACGTCCTCAAGGACAACGACGAGAAGCAGCGCCGGATCATCCCGCTGCGCCACGGCGAACCGATCGTCTTCGGCCCGGAGGACTGCCGCTACGGCGTCGTCCCGGACGGTCCGGCCGGTTTCCGCGTCGCCAAGATGTCCGAAGTGGACGAACAGGACGTGGTGGTGCACGACGCGCATCGCGACGACCCGGCCTACGCCTTCGCCCTGTCCCGGCTGGGCGGCCAGGACCTCGACCCGACGGTCACCGGCATCTTCCGCGCCGCCCGCCGCCCGACCTACGACGACCTGGCCCGCGAGCAGGTCGCCGAAGCCGAGCACAACCGCCCCGGCGATCTCCAAGCGCTGCTCACCGGCAACGACACCTGGACGATCTGACCCGGGACCGCCTCGACCGACCGGCCCGTCCACCTCGACCGCGAGGAGGGCGGGCCGCTCTGTTGGGGCGTCTCTGAGCCTGTCTTCGGACTCGTTGTGGGTGGCGGTGCCGGTGGCGGAACCTCAGTGCCTGTCTTTGATCTTGGGTTAGGTGGTGAGTTGGCGGGTCATGAGGGTGATGGCGGCCCAGTTGATGATGGTTTCGGAGTGGGCGGGGAGGCGTTCGTAGTCGCGGACGGTGCGGCGGGCTTGGGTGATCCAGGACAGGGTGCGTTCGACGACCCAGCGGCGGGCCAGGACGTGGAAGCCGGTTTGTCCGGCGATTTTGCGGACGATGTGCAGGGTGATGCCCAGGGCGGCCTGGGTCCAGGTGGTCAGGCGTCCGCTGTAGTTGCCGTCGGCGAAGACCAGTTCCAGGCGTGGGTGGCGGGTGTGGAGGTAGCGCAGGAGGAGTTCGGCGCCGCGGCGGTCGGTGATGTGGGCGGCGGTCACGGACACGCCCAGCAGCAGGCCGAGGGTGTCGGTGGCGATGTGGCGTTTGCGGCCGTTGATCTTTTTACCGCCGTCGAAACCGCGGGTGTGGCGGCCGACGGTTTCGGCGGCCCGCACCGACTGGGAATCGATGATCCCGGCGCTGGGGGTGCGGTGGCGGTCGGTGCGGGCGCGGACCTGCTCACGCAGCCTGTCGCGCAGGCCCAGGACGATGTTGTCGCGGCTCCAGCGGGTGAAGAACCCGTAGACGGTCTTCCAGGGCGGGAAGTCGGCGGGCAGGGCCCGCCACTTGCAGCCGTTGTCGACGAAGTAGCGGATCGCGTCCACGACATCCCGGCGGGGGTGTTTTTCCGGACGCCCTCCGCTGCAGGTGCGGCAGGCCGGGGCGGGCAGCAGGGGCTCGATCACTGCCCATTCGGCGTCGGTGGTGTCCGAGGGGTAACGGCGGGCACGGGCCGTCGAGCCGGCAGCCGGCGCGGTGGTGTACAAAGCGGATCGGGCCTTTGCTGTGTCGATCTTGATGTGCTGTCACGATCACTAGCAAAGGCCCTCTCTCATACCCGCCCCCGGGTACCCCCCAAGATCAAAGACAGGCACTCAGCGGCCCGCCCGTCACCCGACCACCGCCCCCCACGGAGGCGCTGACGCGCCGCTGTGCCCATCGGAGAACCCGCGGCGGTGCAGGTTGCTTGCGTACTCACCGAAAGAGAAAGCGGCTGGCGCCGCTTGCCACGCCTGTTCCGGGAGCAGGTTCAAAGACAGGCACTCAGCCGAACCGCCCGCCTTTCACGGCGTCGAGGAATGCGCCGAACGCCGCCTCACCGAACGCCAGGACGGGTCCGGAGTCACCCGACTTCGAGGCCGGTCGACCGCCGAAGCCGCGAGAACGCCTACGCCGCCCGGGGTTTCGCGGGTAGCAGGTCGAGGAGCGCGGCGGTGAGCAGGGCTACGCCGGTGGTGCCGAGGGTGGCGCCGACGACGTCGGTGAAGTAGTGGGCGCCCAGGGCGACCAGGCAGGTGGCCGTGACGGTCACGATCGCCGCTGCCAGCACCGCCGCGGTGCGCCAGTGGCGGTGCGCGAGCCGGGCGGTGAGGATCACCAGCGGGATCGCGAACGCCGCCACCGCGGTGGTGTGCCCGGAGGGGTAGGCATAGCGGTGCATCCCGGGCGGCAGGTGGATCGGCAGTTCGCGCCGGAACAGGTACTTGAACTGCACCTCGGCCGCGCACGCGGCCATCACCAGGGTCGTCCTGCCCAGCAGCAGGGCGAGATCGCGGCGTCCCCGCAGGGCCGCCCAGGCCGTCCACAGCACCATGAGCACCAAGCCGATCTGCGGCAGCCGCGGGTTGAACACGCCCAGCCACAGCATCGCGAGGTGGCCGAAGGCGGTGTGCGCGGTGCCGGATGCCGCGTGCCGCACCGCGGCGTCGATGCCGGGCACGTCGTCGTGGACCGCCCAGCCCAGCAGCAGCATCGCCGCGAGCAGGCCCGCGCCCGCCGCGCCGATGCGGACCCGGCCGCCCGCGTGGGCCGGGGTCGTCGTTCGAGTCATGGTCCCCACCGTTAGCGCACCGGTCTGAGACCGCGCTGAGAAGCCGCTCGGCAACGGCCGGTTCGACCGGTTCGCGAGCGGCAGCGATCCTTGCCGCGGGCGCGAGCATCGCTGGTGCCCGGTGCGGCGATTGCCCCGGAAAGTTGATTGACTGGTCAACCAAGTGGTCGTAGCTTCGCGTGCGGTCGATCAGTGCTGCGGGCGGAGGGGTTGCGATGTGCCAGGCGTGCTGCGGACGTTCCCGAGGTCCCCGGATCACCCGTGCCCAGTTCCTGGCGTTGACCGGGTTGGCCGTCGCGGGCGGCGCGGCGGCCGGGTGCGCGCCCTCGCCGGAAGGCGGGGTGCTCGTCGACGACGTCCGCGGCTTCACGCTGACCGCCCGCGGTCCGCGCACCTTCCGCAACCTGCTCGTCGACGCGACCGGCCGGGTGGCCGGGCTCGACGTCGCGAGCGCGGGCGGGGCCCGGCGCGTCGACGGCCGCGGCCGGGTGCTCATCCCCGGCCTGCACGACGCGCACGGGCACTTCGGCAGGCTCGGCGCGCTCACCGCCGAACTCGACCTGGTGGGCACCCGGTCCCTCGCCGAGGCGATGGACCGGCTCCGCGACTTCGCCGCGCGGCACCCGGAGAAGCGGTGGATCACCGGGCGCGGGTGGAACGACGTGATCTGGGGCCTGGGGCGGCTGCCGACCGCGGCCGACGTGGACGCCGTGGTCCCGGATCGGCCGGTGTGGCTGGTGCGCGTCGACGGGCACGCGGGCGTGGCGAACACCGCCGCGCTGCGCGAGGCGGGGATCAACCGCGAGACGCCGACCCCGCGGGGCGGTCAGATCGTGCGCGCGCCCGGCGGCGAACCGGTCGGCGCGCTCGTCGACGCCGCCCAGGACCTCGTGGCGGACCGGCTGCCGCAGCCGACGACCGAGGACGTCCGGGAGCACTACCGCGCCGCGCAGCGGCGGCTCAACCAGGTCGGGCTGACCGCGGTCAGCGACGCGGGCACCAGCGCGGCCGAACTCGCCGTGCTGCACCGGATGGCGGCCGCGGGCGAGCTGACCGTGCGCACCAACTCGTTCCTGAGCTGGGACGCCTACACCGAACTCGGCACCGCGGCGCGCGGCGACTCGTTCGCCGGCGACCTGCTGCGCGTGGGCACGGTCAAGCTCTACATCGACGGCGCCCTGGGCAGCCACGGCGCGGCCATGCTGGAGCCCTACGACGACGACCCGGGCAACTCCGGACTGCCCCAGCTGGACGCCGCGGAGCTGCGCCGCCGCGTCACCGCGATCATGCGGGACGGCTTCCAGGTCGCCACCCACGCGATCGGCGACGCGGGCAACCGGATGGTCCTGGACGCCTACGAGGCCGGGCTCGCCGCCACCGGCAGCCGGCTGCGGCACCGCGTCGAGCACGCGCAGGTCCTCGCACCCGGCGACGTCCCGAGGCTGCGGGCGAACGGTTTCATCGCCTCGATGCAGCCGGTGCACGCCACCGACGACATGAACATGGCCGAGCGGAGGGTCGGGCACCGGCGGATCGCGGGCGCCTACGCGTGGCGGACGATCCTGGACCAGGGCACGCCCATCGCGTCCGGTTCGGACTTCCCGGTGTCCTCGGAGAATCCCTTCGACGGGCTGCACGCCGCGGTGACCCGCACCGACCGGGACGGCCGACCGCTCGGCGGCTGGTACCACGACCAGGCCATGACACCGGTGGAGGCGCTGCGCTCGTTCACGCTGGCCGCCGCGCACGCGGCGCACCGTGAAAACGCCTGGGGCAGCCTGGAACCCGGCAAGTGGGCGGACTTCGTCCTGCTCGACCAGGACCCGCTGGAGCCGCCGCCCGGCCGCGCCCGCTGGCGGACGGCGGTGCTGCAGACCTGGCTCGCCGGCCGCCGGGTCGGCGAGTACGGCGCGCTGTAGATCGTGCCGGTGGGGTAGTGGCGGTACCGCAGCGACCGGATCCCCGGGGCACGACGCGCGACGTACGGTTGCGCCGTTCCTGCTGGTGAGGGAGGCGGGCCGCGACATGACGCAGACGGTGAGCACGGGGACCCGGTTCGACAGCGGCCGTCCGTTCCCGTACGTGCTGATGTACCACTCGGTCTCGGTGTACGCGCGGGACCCGTACCTGGTCACCGTCGACCCGCAGCGATTCGAGCGGCAGCTGTCCTGGCTGCGCCGGTCCGGGCTGCGCGGCGTGTCGATGCACGAGCTGATGCTGGCCCGCCAGACCGGGGACGACCGCGGACTGGTCGGGCTGACCTTCGACGACGGCTACGCCGACTTCGTGCTCAACGCGCTGCCCGCGCTGGCCCGCCACGGCTTCGGCGCCACCGTGTTCGTGATCGCCGGGCGGATGGGCGGGCTCAACGCCTGGGACCCGGAGGGCCCACGCAAGCGGCTCATGACCCCCGCGCAGGTGCGCGAGATCGCCGACGCGGGCGTGGAGATCGGCTCGCACGGCGTGCTGCACCAGCGTCTGTCCGAATTGGACGAAGACGAGCTGGTGCACGAGGTGGCCGACAGCCGCGCCGTGCTGGCCGAGGTGTCGGGCCAGGACGTCCGCGGTTTCTGCTACCCCTACGGCGATCTGGACGCGCGCGCGGTCGCCGCCGTCGAGTCGGTCTACGACTACGGCTGCGCGATCTGGCGGTCCGACCTGTCCGGACGCCACGCGCTGCCGCGCACCTACGTCGGCGACCGGGACGGCTCGTTGCGCCTGGTCGCCAAGCGGTTGCGGCACGAGCTGATCGCGCGCTGATCGTCCGCGTCCTTCCCATTCGGTAGTCCCGCTCACCCCGCTGCGGGAGTCCGCCGCACCGCCGCGATGCGACGGTTTTCCCAGCACCACGGCGAATCGGGAGGGACCGTGACCGAGCACCAGCTTTCCCTGGCGATCAACGGCCGGGAACGACAACTGGCCGACCGGCTGGTCGTGTTCGACCCCACCGGGGCCACTCCGGCGACGCGCAGCGAGTCGGTGGTGGTCGTCGGCCTGGGCTACGTGGGACTGCCCACCGCCTACGCGCTCCGGTCGCTGACCGCGCAGGTGACCGGCTACGACATCAGCGAGCAGCGGTTGCGCGCGATCACCGACGGCGAGGTGGACCTGCCCGACGCCGACCGGCGCGGGCTGGCCGGCGCCCTGGCCGCGGGGAGCCTGCGACTGACCGCCGACCCGGCGGTGCTGTCCGAGGCCGACGTGGTGATCGTGTGCGTGCCCACCCCGGTGGACGACGAGCACGAACCCGACCTGTCCGCGCTGCGCTCGGCGTGCGAGGAGGTGGTCTCCCGCGCCCGCGCCGGGCAGGTGATCATCCTGACGTCCACCACGTTCGTCGGCACCACCCGCAGGTTGCTGGTCGAACCGCTGCGGGCCAGGGGCATGGAGGTGGGCGCCGACGTGCACGTGGCGTTCAGCCCCGAGCGCATCGACCCGGGCAACCTCGACCACGTGCAGCGGGAGACCCCGCGCGTGGTCGGCGGGGTGACGCCGCGCTGCGCCCAGCGCGCCGCCCGGGTGGTGCGGCGGATGACCGACGAGGTGTACCTGGTCAGCTCGCCGGAGGCCGCGGAGCTGACCAAGCTGTACGAGAACATCTTCCGCGCGGTGAACCTGGCGCTGGCCAACGAGATCGCCGACGCGTGCGGCGAACTCGGACTGGACCCGATCGAGGTCACCATCGCGGCGGGCACCAAGCCCTACGGCTTCCTCGGCAGCTTCCCCGGACCCGGGGTGGGCGGCCACTGCATCCCGTGCGACCCGCACTACCTGCTGTGGCAGCTGTCCGAACCGGTGCCGCTGATCGAGCAGGCGATGCGGTCGATCGACCAGCGCCCGCAGCGCGTGGTGCGGCGCGTGGTGGAGATGCTCGCGGAGGCGGGCGTGGACCACTCCGGTGCCCGGGTGCTGATCGCCGGGGTGACCTACAAGGCCGGGGTGCGCGATCTGCGCGAGTCCCCGTCGCTGCCGATCATGACCGGGCTGCGGCGGCTGGGCATCGACGTGCACTACCACGACCCGCTGGTGCCGAGCCTCACGCTGCCCGACGGAACCCGGATGACCAGCGAGAAGACACCCCGCGGCCGGGACTGGGACGTCACCGTGATCCACACCGCGCACCCGGGCGCGCGCTACGACTGGGCGCGCGACTGCCCGCGCGTGCTCGACACGACCTTCCAGTTCGACGCGGTGCCGCACCGCCAGGTGTTGTGAGGAGGCGGTGATGGGCTTCGACACCTCCACCCCGGCGGTGGTCTTCAAGCTCGACCCCAACGTCATGCACCACGGCGGTCTCGGGGTCATCCGCAGCCTGGGCCGGGCCGGTGTCCCGGTGTACGCGGTGGCCGAGGATTCCCTTGCCCCGGCGGCGCATTCGCGCTACGTGCGCGGCCGGTGGCTGTGGAGCCCGGAACCCGAGGACGTCGACTCCGTCCTCGATGGACTCCAGCTGCTGGCCGAGCGGATCGGGCGCCAGGCGGTGCTGATCCCCACCGACGACGCCGGGGCGATCTTCCTCGCCGAGCACGGCTCCGAGCTGAGCCCGTGGTACCGGTTCGCGCGGCCACCGCGCGAGCTGCCGAGGGCGCTGGCCGGGAAGTACTCGATGTACCGGCTGTGCCGGCGGATGGGCGTGCCGTGCCCGGAGGCGGTGCCCGCCACCACGTGGGAGCAGGCGCAGGACTTCGCCGAGCGCGTCGGTTACCCGCTGGTCGCCAAGCTGGCGACCCCGTGGTGCGCCGCCGGGGCGAAGAAGGTCCGCAGCACCACGATCGTGCGCTCCGCCGACGAGCTGTCCGAGCTCCACGAGCGCTGCGGCAAGACCGGGGTGGGCGGCCTGATGTTGCAGGAGTACATCCCGGGTGGCGCGGACACCGACTGGTTCTTCCACGCCTACTGCGACGAGACCTCGACGTGCCTGCCCGCGTTCACCGGGGTCAAGGAGCGCTCCTACCCCGCGCACGCGGGGCTGACCAGCCTGGGGTGCTGCCGGCCGAACCCGGAGCTGGCGCGGGAGGCGACCGCACTGCTGGAGCGGTTGGGCTACCGGGGGATCGTCGACCTGGACTTCCGCTGGGACGCCCGGGACGGGCGCTACAAGCTGCTGGACTTCAACCCGCGGCTGGGCGCCCAGTTCCGGTTGTTCACCGACAGCGCGGGCATGGACGTCGCGTTGGCGTCCTATGTGGACCTGACCGGGCAACCGGTACCGGCCGGTGAACCGCCGGAAGGGCGGCGGTTCCTGGTCGAGAACTACGACCCGGTCGCCGCGCTGCGCTACTGGCGGCGGGGGGAACTGCGCCCGCGGGCGTGGTTGTCGTCGGTGCGCGGCGTGGACGAGACCGCCTGGTTCGCCCGTGACGACCTGCTGCCGTTCGCGCTGATGTGCGTCTGGACGGCGTGTCGCGCCGCGGTCCGGCCGTTGCCGGTCCCGCGGCGCGCCCGCCACCCGGAACTGGCCGAACCCCAGTACGTCCCGGGCCGCAACCTGGCGCCGGAATGGCCGATCAAGCGCCGCCGGGAGCGGCTGTTCGAGGAGGAGCACACATGAACGATCTCGTCGACGTCGCGATCGTCGGCGCCGGGCCGTACGGTCTTTCCCTGGCCGCGCACCTGCGCCGCGCCGGGGTCGCGCACCGCCAGTTCGGGATGCCCATGCACCTGTGGCGGTCCCGGATGCCGCGCGGGATGTACCTGAAGTCGCAGGGGTTCGCCTCGAACCTCTCCGACCCCGACGGCACGCACACCTTGCGCAACTTCTGCCTGGAGACCGGGCGCCACTACGCCGACTACGGCGTGCCGGTGTCGGTGGAGAACTTCGTCGACTACGGCGAGTGGTTCCAGCTGGGCCGCGGCCTGGAGGTCGAGGAGGTCATGGTCACCGACATCAGCCGCGCGTCGGGGCGGTTCGCGCTGACGCTGTCCGACGGCGAACGGGCGCACGCCCGGCGCGTCGTCGTCGCGGTCGGTGTCGAGTACTTCGCGCAGATCCCGCAGGTGTTCTCCGACCTGCCGCGGGAGAACTGCACGCACAGCTCCGATCACGACGACCTGAGCCGCTTCGACGGCCAGGAGGTCGTGGTGGTCGGCGCCGGGCAGTCGGCGCTGGAGACCGCGGCCCTGCTGCACGAGAGCGGCGCGAGCACCCGGCTGCTGGTCCGCGCGCCGAGCGTGGAGTGGAACGGTTACCCGCTGCTGCCCGACCGTCCACTGTGGAGGCGGATGCGGGAGCCCGAGGCGGGGCTCGGTTCGGGGCTGTCCACCTGGTTCTACTCCGAACGGCCGGACCTGTTCCGGCTGCTGCCCGAGTCGGTGCGGGTGGACCGGGCGCGCAGCGCGCTCGGCCCGGCCGGGGCGTGGTGGCTGCGGGAACGCGTCGAGGGCCGGTTCCCGGTGCACGTCGGCCACCACGTCGAATGGGCCAAGCCGACCGGGGACCAGGTGCGGCTCGGGCTGCGGGTGTCCGGCAGCGACACCCGCGAGTTCACCGCCGACCACGTGATCTGCGCGACCGGGTTCCCGCCGCAGCTGTCCCGGCTGCCGATGGTGGGCACCCACCTGCGGTCCCGGATCACGTTGCTGGACGGCACTCCCCGGGTCGGCAAGCACTTCGAGTCGTCGGTGCCGGGGCTGTACTTCACCGGTCCGCTGGTCGCACCCAGCCACGGTCCGGTGATGCGCTTCGTCTACGGCGCCGACCACGCGGCGCGGCAGCTCACCGCTGATCTCGCCGCGACCGCTGCCCGTCCCGCGTTCACCGCGGGGGGAGTCCGGGCATGAGCGTCGCCGACCTGCCGCGCGCGGTGCCCTCCGCCGGACCGTGGGACGCGCCCGCGGTCCGGACCGGGGGCGCGCGGCGGCTGGTCGGCAGGCTCGCGCTCCCCGCGGCCGACGCCGCCGCCCTGGCGGTCGCCGCGGCGGGGACCGGTGCGGCCCGGTGGTTCGGCGCGGCGTACTCGCTGGGGGTGTTCGCCGCGCTGGGCTGCCAGGGCCTGCACCGGGTGCGGATCTGTCTGCGAACGTCGGACCAGCTGCCTCAGCTGGCCGTCGCGGTGGCGGTGCCGTTGCTGGCGCTGCTGCCGTGGGCGCCGGACACCGGTCTGCTGCCGGGGTTCGGTGCTCTCGTGGCGGTGGTCGCGGCCCGTGGCGCAGTCTGCGCGGCGCTGCGGGTCGCCCACCGTCGCGGGGTCCTGTCGGAGCCGGCGGTCCTCGTCGGCTCCGGCTCGACCGCGCGGCACCTGGCCGCGTTGATGGTCGAGCACCCCGAGCTCGGGTTGCGCCCTCGGGGTTTCCTGGCCCCGCGCGGGTCCGGCGACGTGCGGCCACTGCTGGGGGAACCCGCGGACCTCGCCGCCGTCGCCGCCCGCTTCGGGGTCACCCGGGTGATCGTCTGCTCGGACGCCCCCGAGGTGGTGTCCGCGCTGCGCGCGCAACGCCCGCGCGGGGTCGACTGCTGCGTGGTGCCGAGGCTGGCCGAGATCGGCATGGCCGTGCCGCGCGGGCGGCTCGACGACCTGTGGGGCGTGCCGCTGCTGCCGCTGCGCCGCCCCGGTCGCGGCGCGTTGGTGGCCAAGCGCGTCTTCGACGTCGTCGTCGGCGCGCTGCTGCTCGTGGTGCTCGCTCCGGTCCTGCTGGCGCTGGCGGCCGCGGTGCGGCTGTCCGGGCGGGGCCCGACGTTCTTCCGGCAGCTGCGGGTCACCCGCTCCGGCCGGACCACCGAGGTCGTCAAGCTGCGCACGGTGGCCGCCGGGCACCCCGGCGGCTGGGCGGTCCGCGCCGAGGAGTGCACCGCCGTCGGCCGCCACCTGCGGCGCACCCACCTCGACGAGCTGCCGCAGCTGGTCAACGTGCTGCGCGGGGACATGTCGCTGGTGGGGCCGCGCCCGGAACGCCCGTACTACGCGGTGCGCTTCGCCCGGGAGATCCCGCGCTACGCCGACCGGCACCGGATGCGCGGCGGCATGACCGGGTGGGCCCAGGTGAACGGCCTGCACGGGGACACGTCGATCCGGGACCGCGCCCGGTTCGACAACCACTACGTCGAGTACTGGTCGCCGTGGTGGGACGCGGTGATCGTGGCGCGCACCGCCGGGGTCGTGCTGCGCGAGGCGACCCGGGTCCTGATCCAACCAGGGGGGAATCGATGAAGGTTCTGCACGTCATCACCGGACTCGCCGTGGGCGGGGCCGAACTGCAGCTGCGCTCGGTGCTGCAGCACACCCGGCACGACGCCGACGTCGTGTCGATGTACAACCCGGGGGACGTGGCCGGGATGATCCGCAGCGACGGGGTGCGCGTGCGCGATCTCGGCATGACGCGCAACACCCAGATCAGCAAGCTCTTCCAGCTGCGCGACCTGATCCGCGCCGGCGGCTACGACGTGGTGCACACCCACCTGTACCGGGCGTGCGTGTACGGGCGGCTGGCGGCCCGGATGGCAGGCGCCGAGGTGGTGGTGTCCACCGAGCACTCGATCGGCGAGACGCACCTGGAGCGGCGCCGGATGACGCTGGGGGTGCGAGCCCTGTACCTGGGCACCGACCTGTGCTCGGACGCCACCATCGCCGTCTCCGACACGGTCGCCCGGCGGCTGGTGGACTGGGGGATGCCCGCCCGCAAGATCGAGGTGATCCCCAACGGCGTGGACTTCGGCCGCGTCGCCTTCGACGCCGAGGCCCGCGCGCGGGTCCGCGCCGAGCACGGCATCCCGCCGGACGCCTACGTGGTCGGCGTGCTCGGCAGGCTCGACGCCAACAAGCGGTTCCACCTGGTCATCGAGGCGATGGCGAAGCTGGTCGGGGAGCGCACCAAACTGCTGATCGTCGGCGACGGGGCGGACCGGGGGCGGCTGGAGGTGCTGGCCCGCGAGCACGGCGCCGCCGAGCACGTGATCTTCGCCGGGGAGCGGCACGACGTCGCCGCGATGTTCAGCGCGTTCGACCTGTTCGTGGCCAGCTCCGAGCAGGAGACCTTCGGCCTGTCGGTGTTGGAGGCGCTGGCCAACGGGATCCCGGTGCTGTACACGACGTGCCCCGCGCTGGTCGGCATCGGCACCGACCGGGCGCGGCAGGTGCCCGGTGACGCCGCGGCGATGAGCCGGGAGATCGCCGCGGAGATCGCCGCGAACCGGGGCCGCGCCGACGAACCGGCGATCCGCCGCGCCTACGGCATCGAAGCCGTGACCGAGCGGATCGACGACCTGTACGTGCGGCTGCGGGAGCGCCGGGCGGGCGCCCCGCAGCCGGTCGGATCGGGGAGGCACTGATGCGCGCACTGGTCACCGGAGCCGCCGGGTTCGTCGGCTCGCACCTGGTGGAGCACCTGCTCGCCGACGGCCACGACGTCCTCGGCATCGACGACCTGAGCACCGGCCAGATGTCCAACCTGCCCACCGGGCACCCGGGTTTCCGCTTGGTGCAGGGGACCATCCTGGACGGGTCCCTCGTGGACGATCTGGTGTCCGATGTGGACGTCGTGTTCCACATGGCCGCGGCGGTGGGGGCGTTCGTCATCCAGGAGCGCACCCTGCAGAGCCTGCTCACCAACGTGCACGGCACCGAGAACGTGCTGGACGCCGCGCACCGGCGCGGCGTGCGCGTGCTGATCGCCTCGACCAGCGAGATCTACGGCAAGAACACCAAGGTCGGGCTCACCGAGGGCGACGACCGGATCATCGGCTCGCCGCTGAAGTCGCGCTGGACCTACGCCGAGGCCAAGGCCATCGACGAGAGCCTGACCTGCTCCTACGTCCGGGAACTGGGGCTGCGGGCGGTGATCGTGCGGCTGTTCAACACCGTGGGTCCGCGCCAGTCCGGCCGCTACGGCATGGTCATCCCGCGACTGGTCGCCCAGGCCCTGGAGGGCCGACCGCTGACGATCTTCGGCACCGGGCGGCAGATCCGCTGCTTCTGCCACGTCGCCGACGTGGTCCCGGCCGTGGTCCGGCTGGCGGAGCTGGACCGGGCGCAGGGCATGGCGGTCAACCTGGGCAGCGACGAGCAGGTGTCCATCGAGGAGCTCGCCGCGCGGATCATCGCGATGACCGGCTCGTCCAGCGGCACGGTCCGGGTGCCCTACGAGGAGGCGTACGGGCCCGGATACGAGGACATGCAGCGCCGCGTCCCGGACTGCTCGCGGGCCCGCGAACTGATCGGGTTCCGCCCGCAGCGGACCCTGGACGACATCATCCGCGCGGTCATCGACGAGCAGGTCCGCGGAGGCCACGCGGTCACGGCATGAGGGGGATGCGATGCTGCGGAAACGCGCGGTGGGGAACCGCCGGTGGCGCCGCCTCGGCGGGTCGCTGTGGTTCCTCGCGCTCATCGCGGGGGCGGTGCTGCTGGTGGTGGTGACCGCGCTGCCCCGCACCCCGGCGGGCCCGCCCAGCACGCTCGTCGTGGCGTCGCTGCCGTTCTGGAACCTCGGCAACGGCACCAACACGGCGGTGCGCAACCAGCGGTTCGTCAACGAGGTCTCGCCGTGGGTGTACGGCCTGAACTCCGACGGCGGGCTGGCCACCCAGTACCCGCCCGAGCAGGCCGCCGACGTCAACGACCAGCTCACCCGGCTGCGCGACGCGGACATCCCGATCGTCCCGTCGCTGGCCAACATCACCAACGGCAAGTGGGAGTACGGCCCGGTCGCCCGCGTGCTGCACGACCCGGTGCGGATGCAGCGGCACGTCGACGAGATCGTCGACCTGGTGCACCGCGAGGACTACGCGGGCATCGACATCGACTACGAGAACCTGCGCGGCACCGACCGGCAGGCGTTCACCGCGTTCGTCGACCGGCTCGGCGCCGCGCTGCACGCGCAGGGCAAGACGCTGTCGGTGGCCCTGTTCGCCAAGACCACCGACGCGGGCGTGGACGAGCGCAACGTGGCGCAGGACTACGCCGCGATCGGCCGGGCCGCCGACCAGGTCCGCCTGATGGGGTACGACTACCACTGGGGGACCTCGCCGCCGGGACCGGTCGCGCCGATCGGCTGGGTCCGCGAGGTCCTCGACTACGCCCGCACCCAGATCCGGCCCGACCGGATCGTGCTCGGCGTGCCGCTGTACGGCTACGACTGGTCCGAAGGGCACGGCGAGTCGGTCACCTGGTTGCAGGCGTTCCGGTTGTCCACCAAGCACAACGCGAAACCCGAGTACGACCCGGCCACCCAGTCGCCGTGGTTCCGCTACACCGACGACCGGGGCCACGAGCACGAGGTGTGGTTCGAGAATTCCGCCAGCTCCAAGGCGAAGTTCGACGCCGCCCGCGGCGCCGGGATCCGCGGGGTCTACCTGTGGATGTACGGCTACGAGGACAACGGCACCTGGCCGGAACTGGAGAAGAGCCTCCCGGCGGCGAAGTGAGGCGAGCCGGACTTCAGGGGGAACCATGATTCCGTGGTGGTTGTTGGCCGTCGCGGTGTTCGGGACCAACTTCACCGTGTGGGGCGTGGTCGGCCTGCTGCGGCTGCTGGACAGCTCCGCGACGCGCTGGCGGCGGCACCGCGCACCCGCCCCCGGCCGGCACCACCTGCGGGGCGCGCCACCGGTCGACGTGACCGACGTGGCCGTGCTGATCCCCGCGCACAACGAGGAAGCGGTCATCGTCGGCAGCATCCGCGCGATCGCCGAACTGGTGCCGCGCGCCAACGTGCACGTGGTCTCGGACGGGTCCACCGATCGCACCGTGGAGCTGGCCGAGCACTGCGGCGTCAACGTGATCAGCACGCACCGCAACGTCGGCAAGGCCGGGGCGTTGCAGGAGGCCATCCACCGCTTCGACCTGGTGCGGCGGTTCCGCGTCGTGATGCTGCTGGACGCTGACACCCAGGTGCGTCCGGGGTACTTCCGCGCGGCGCTGCCGTTGTTCGACGATCCGCGGGTGGTCGCCGTCGCCGGGTGCGTGACGACGTCCTGGCGCGGTCGCGGCCTCGGACCGGTCGGCAAGCTGGTCGCCTTCCACCGGCAGCGGATCTACACGATGACGCAGTACCTGCTGAAGTTCGGCCAGACCTGGCGGCGCTGCAACGCCACGCACATCGTGCCCGGCTTCGCCAGCCTCTACCGCACCGACGTGCTGCCGCACATCGACCTCAATCCGCCCGGACTGGTCATCGAGGACTTCAACATGACCTTCGAGGTCTACCAGAAGCGGCTCGGCAAGGTCGGTTTCACGCCCGCCGCGGTCGCCGCCACCCAGGACCCCGGCACGCTGCGCGACTACGTGCGGCAGTGCCGCCGGTGGTCGCTGGGCCTGTGGCAGACCGTCCGCCTGCACCCGCCGCGCCCGAACCTGTTCACCGCCGCGCTCGGGCTGCTGTTGGTGGAACTGCTGACCAGCAGCATGATGCTGGTGCTCCTGCCGTTCACCGCGCTGGCGCTGCTGGTTCCGCAGCTGTGGCCGGACCTGCGCGCGGCCCCGGTGGTCGGTGACGTGCACACCGCGGTGGCCTCGCACCTGACGCCGGAGGCGCTGCTGTTCGGCGTGCTCGTCCCGGACCTGCTGTTGACCTGCGTGGTCGCGGTTGCGCTGCGACAGCCGCGGTTCCTGTTGTTCGCGGGCTTGTTCCTGGCGCTGCGGGTGCTGGACGCCGCCATCGCGCTGCACGCGCTGCCGTCGGCGTGGACCCGGTCCAGCGGTGTGTGGCGCAGCCCCGGTCGCCGCGCGGTCGACGACCCGTCCTGCACGGACAGGACCGAGGTATCCCGCAGCTAGAGGAGTACAAACCGGACCGGTCGGTCCAGGCTTGGTGGGGTGGATGTGCTGAGACTGCTCATGGTGGACGACCACCAGATGCTCACCGAAGCGCTGGCGGCGAGGCTGTCCGGCGTGCCCGACCTGTGGATCGTCGGTCACTGCGCCACCGCCGACCGGCAGCTCGGCGAGGTGGTCGTCAGCACCCGCCCCGACCTGATCACCGTCGACGTCGAACCGCTCGGCACCAGCACCGGCCGGGTGATCGAACGGCTGCGGGAACTGCGGCCGTCGGCCGCGGTCGTCGTGCTCAGCGGAGTGCGCGACGTGGGCCAGGCCGTCGACGCCGCGCGGGCCGGGGCTGCCGCGTGGGTGCCCAAGGAGTCCACTGTGGAGGAACTGACCACGGTGCTGCGCGGCGTCGCCCAGGGGCACGCCTGGTTCCCGCCCGACCTGCTCGGCGCCGTGCTGCGCGAACTGCGCGAGGACGCCGAGCGCGCCGGCGACCGCGGCGGACCGCTGGAGGCGCTCAGCGACCGCGAGCGCGACGTGCTCACCAGCATGGTCGCGGGCAAGCGCGGCGCGCAGATCGCCGCGGAACTGGCCATCTCCACCGAGACGGTGCGCACGCACATCCGCAGCATCCTGGCCAAGCTCCACGTGCACAGCCAGCTGGAGGCGATCAGCGTGGCCGGCGCCGCCGGGCTGCGCGCCGAGGACGTGGCGGTGCCCCGGCAGAACGGGAACGGCGCCGGTTGAGCGCGCGGCGGCTGCGCGTGGCCACCGTGGTCACGCGGCTGGAGGGCGGCGCCGGCGTGCTGGCGCTGCGCGGTGCCGCGGCGCTCGACCCGGACGAGCACGAGATCACCGTGATCACCGGCAGCGGCGACCGGCTGCTGGCCGAGGCCGCGCGGGCGGGTCTGGACACCGTGGTGGAACCGGCCCTGCGCGCGCCGATCGCACCCGGCCACGACCTGCTCGCGCTGCACCGGCTGACCGGCCTGTTCCGGCGGCGCGGCTTCGACGTGGTGCACACCCACTGCGCCAAGGCGGGCGCGGTCGGACGGCTCGCCGCCCGGCGCACCGGTGTCGGCCGGATCGTGCACACCTACCACGGGTTCCCGTTCCACGAGTTCCAGTCGACCGCCCGGCACCGCGCCTACGTCGGCATCGAACGCCGCCTCGGCCGCATCACCGATCTGGCGCTGTGCGTCGGCGGCGGTGTGGCGGTCGAGGCGGTGCGGCGCGGCCTGGTCGCACCCGACCGGGTGCGCACCATCGGCATCGCGGTGCACCACGACGTGCCGCGCGCCACCGGGCCCGCCCGGGCGCGCGCTCGGCGGCGTCTCGGGTTGTCCGATCGCGACACCGTGGTCGGTGCGGTCGGCAGGCTGACCTACCAGAAGGCGCCGGAGGACTTCGTGGCCGCGCTGCGGGCGCTGCACCGCCCCGGCGTCGTCGGCGTGTGGGTCGGCGGCGGGGACCTGCGCGAGCGGGTGCGCGAGCTGGCCGCCCGCGCCGGGGTCCGCGTCGAACTGACCGGCGACCGCCACGACGTCACCGACCTGCTGCCCGCGTTCGACGTGTTCGCCCTGCCCAGCCGGTACGAGGGCCTGCCGCTGGCGGTGGCCGAGGCGATGGCCTGCGGGGTGCCGGTGGTGGCCACCGCGGTCAACGCGGTCGCCGACGCGGTGGTGCCGGGCGAGACCGGGCTGCTGGTACCGCCCCGGCGCCCCGGCCTGCTCGCCGCCGCGGTGGCCCACCTGCTGGACCACCCCGACCTGGCCCGCGGGCTCGCCCACGCCGCCCGGCGCCGCGTGGAAGAGCGGTTCCGCATCCCGGTGCTGGCCGCCGACCTGACTGCCGCGTACCGTCACGAACCCCGCCCCGGAGGTGACCGCGAGTAGTCGTTTTCCCGATCTCCGCTCGGCGCGGGGACTCCTGCGACGCACGTGGAGTAGTCGTGCTCCCCGAAACGCACGAGCTGCAACACCGCTCCGGCACGGCCCGACATCACGGGTGGCACAGACTGCCGGGGGGAAGGAGTAGCTGTGCGAACGATTCCGGAGGCACAACGTCCGGACTCGCGGGGTGGAATGGAGTTGCGCAGCCTGATGCACGATCTCGGGCACGGTCTCGCGACGCTGTCCTATCTCGCGGACGGACTGCGGGACGACCCCGCGCTGCCCGACGCCGCGCACGACCGGCTGCGGCTGATGGAACGGGAACTGGACCGCCTGCTCGACCTGGTCGACGTGCGCGCCGGCGAGCCCACCGAGTTCGCGCTGCGCGAGCTGCTGTCCGAACTCGCCGAGATCAAGTCGCTGGCCGGGCGGGCGACCGTCGTGCTGCTGCCCGGCGCGGAGGTCACCCTGCGCACCGACCAGACGCTGCTGTGGCGCATGGTCGCCAACCTGCTGGACAACGCGGTCCGCGCCGCCGGTCCCGGCGGCCGGGTCGCGGTCGCCGTGCACCGCACCGGCCGCGGCGGTGCGAGCATCGCGATCACCGACGACGGCCCGGGATTCGGCAACGCGCCCGGCGGCACGGCCTCGCTCGGACTGGGCATCGTCGTCGGGCTCGCCCAGCGGTGCGGGGCCGACCTGCGCATCGACCCCGCCCGGCGGCGGGGGACGCGGGTCCGGCTGGTGTTCCCACCGGGCTGCGTGCGCGGGTGACGGGCATCGGAGGGGGATCATGATCGATCTGGTGCTCGGTGACGACCACGCGATCTTCGTCGACGCGCTCGTCACGACCCTGCCGCGCCACGGGTTCGCGATCGTCGGCACCGCCGACCACGTCACCGGCGTGGTCGCCTGCGTCCGGGAACACCGGCCGGACGTCTGCCTGCTGGACCGCTACTTCGCCGACGGCGACGGGCTCGACGTCATCGGCGAGATCCTCAACGCGAGCGGGCGCACCAGGGTGCTGGTGCTCACCGCCGACGGCGGCGTGAGCGGGATGCGGGAGGCGCTGGGCAAGGGCGCGTCCGGTTACGTGAACAAGATGTGCGGGCTGTCGGTGCTGGCCGGTGCGATCCGCGGGGTGGTGGACGGCGAGGTCGTCGTCGAACTGGCGGCCTCGCGGGCACCGCGCCTGGCGGGCAGCACCGACGCCCGCCGCCTCGCCTCGCACCTGACCGCGCGGGAACGCCAGTGCCTGAGCCTGCTCGTGGAAGGCGCCCACACCACGGCCATCGCCAAGCGGCTCGGGGTGGCTCCGACGACCGTGCGCACCCACGTCCAGTCGGTGCTGACCAAGCTCGGCGTGCACTCCCGGCTGGAAGCGGCGTCGTTCGCGATGCGGCACGGCATCCTCGACGAGGAACACCCGGCACTGGTCAGGTGAGCGCCGTCTTCGAACCCGCTCCCGCAACGGTCGTGGCAAGCGGCGCCAGCCGCTTTCTCTTTCGGTGAGTGGTCTCGCAGTCGGCACCGCCGCTGAGTGCCTGTCTTCGAACCTGCTTGCGGAAGGGTCGTGGCAAGCGGCGCCAGCCGCTTTCTCTTTCGGTGAGTACGCAAGCAACCGGCACCGCCGCGGGTTCTCAGCGGTCGTCTCGCGAGGACAGCCCCGACGTGGTGTAGGGGGGGCTACATGATGTCGGGGCTCCCGGAGCCGAGACGGCCGCTGAGGTTCCGCTCCCGGCACCGCCACGCAAGACGAGCTGCAAGGACAGCCAGGTCACAGGACGGCTTCGACCAGGTGTGGTCCGGGCTCGGCGTGCGCGCGGCGGAGCGCGGCCACCAACTCCTCCCCGGTGGTCGCCCGCGTCGCCGGAACGCCGAAACCGCGCGCGAGCGCGGTCCAGTCCAGCGCGGGGTCGTCGAGCCCCGTCATGCCCGCGGCCGCCGGGCCCGGCTCGGTGATCCCGGCGCGCCGCAGCTCGGCCTGCAGGATGCGGTACCGCGAGTTCGCGCACAGCACCGTGGTGACGTCCAGGCCCTCCCTGGCGTGCGTCCACAGCGCCTGCGCGGTGTAGGCGGCGCTGCCGTCGGCCTGGAAGGCGATCACCGGCCGGTCCGGGCAGGCCAGCGCGGCGCCGGTGGCGGCGGGCAGGCCCATGCCGATCGCGCCGCCGGTGTTGGTCAGCTCGGTGTGCGGCGGCGCGCTGACCGCCGCCGCCGGGTAGGCCGCCGACGCGGACACGCCCTCGTTGACCACGATCGCGTTGTCCGGCTGGGTCAGCACGATCGCGGCCGCGAGCGCCGACGCCGACAGCGGGCCCTCCGGCGCCGTCGGCTCCGGACGCTCGCCGTCGGGCGGTTCCACCGCCGAGCTGCCGGTCGCCTCCACCAGGGCGCGCAGCGCGCCCGCGGCGTCCTCGCCGCGCTCGGCCAGCACGTGCACCCGGGTGCCCTTCGGCACCGGGACGCTCGGCATGCCCTGGTACCCGAAGAACGACACCGGCGTCCGCGTGCCCACCAGCACCAGGTGCGCGAAGCCGTCCAACGCGTCGAGCACGTCCTCCGGGAAGTACGGGATCCCCCGGACGACCGGGATGCCCGGTCCGCGTTCCACCCGCGCGGGCGAGCGCTCGACGAGGACCTCGCCGCCCGCCGCGGCCGCGACCCGGGCGGCGTCGCGGATGCCCTCGGCGGTCAGGGCGTCCCCGCCCAGCAGCAGGCCGACCTTCCCGCGCCCCTCGGCGAACAGCTTCGCGACCTCGTCGACGCGCTGGGAGTCCACTTCGGGCGGTCGCGGCGCGGCGGGGACGTCGGCGGGCACCCCGCCCTCGCCCCACATGTGGTCCGCGGCGGCGATCAGCGTCGCGGGCAACCGGTCGCGCAGCGCCGCCTGGCGGGCCGCGACGAACTCCTCGGCGGCCGCGGCCGCCGACGAGGTGCGCCCCACCCAGCCGGAGACCGGCCGGGCCAGCGACTCGATGTCGCTGGCCAGCGGCGCGTCCGCGGCCTGGTGCCAGGAGGCGTGCTCGCCGACGACGGTGAGCACCGGGGTGTGCGCGCGTCGCGCGTTGTGCAGGTTGGCGATGCCGTTGGCCAGCCCCGGGCCCAGGTGCAGCAGCGTCATCGCGGGCGTTCCGGTCATCCGCGCGTAGCCGTCCGCCGCGCCCGTCACCACGCCCTCGGCCAGCGCCAGCACCGTGCGGATGCCGGGGATCACGTCGAACGCTTCCACCAACGGCATCTCGGTGGTGCCGGGGTTGGCGAAGCAGATCTCCACACCACACGTCCGCGCCGTGGTCAGCAGGCTCTCGGAACCCTTCACGTGCCGCTCCTCGCTCGATCTTGCCGCCATGCTCTCCGGTGACCGGTGGCCCCGGCAAGCGCGCGGCGAGTCGGTACGGTGGGGCGAACGGGGCGCGGAGGGATCAAGTGGACTGGGGGGGAGCGATGCGCGGACCTGCCTTCGGGAGGCGGCGGCTGCTGTCGATGGCGGGCGTCGTGGCGGCCGGAGCCGCCGCCTGTTCCGCGCCGCAGTCCCCGCCGAGGCCGTCGGCTCCGCCGCCCGCGGTCGACCCGGCCGCGTCCGGCACGGGCATGCCGGAGGTCCGCACCGAACAGGTGCGCTCCGCGCACCGGGGCACCGACGTGCAGCTCTACGTCGCGCACCCCACCGGCCTGCCGGACACCGCGAACCTGCCCGTCGTGCTCTACCTGCACGGCCGGGACGGCGTGCACCCCACACCCATCCCGTACGGCACGCTGGCCGCGCTGGAACGCGAACACGCGTCGGGATCGGTGCCGCCGTTCGGCTTCGTCGTCGTCGACGGCGGGTTCAACCCGTACTGGACCGACGGTTCGCGCAACGGCGATCTGGCGGCCATGCTCCGCGACGAGGTGCCCCGCTGGCTGCGCGAACGCGGCCTCGCCGACGACGACGGCCTGCCGTTCGCGGTGGCGGGCATCTCCACCGGCGGGTTCGGGGCGCTCGACTACGCCGCCGACCGCAACCTGGCCGGTCGCCCGCCCGCGGCCGCCGCCGTGCTCGCCCCGGCGCTGCCGACCAGCTGGGACCACATGCGGGAGAAGGACGCCTTCGCCACCGAGGACGAGTGGCGCGCCCACGACCCGCTGGAACGACTGGCCGACCTCGGCGACGTCCCGGTCGGCGTGTGGATCGGTGACGCCGACCCGTTCCTGGACGGCACCCGCCGCCTCGTCGACGGCCACGACAACACCCCGGTGGTCTCCTACCTGCCGGGCGGGCACGGCCCCGAGGTCTTCGAGGCCGTCGGGCCGGACATGGTCACCTTCCTCGGCAAGGCCCTCCCCAACCCCGCCTGACCGGACGGGTACATGAGGAGGGGCTTCCGCAGTCGAGACGGCCGCTGAGTGCCTGTCTTTGAACTCGTTTTGGGTGGCGGTGCCGGTGGCGGAACCTCAGCGGCCGTCTCGGCTCCGGGAGCCCCTCCTTTTGTATGCCCAATACACGGCGGAGGGGCTGTCCTCGCGAGACGACCGCTGAGAACCCGCGGCGGTGCAGGTTGCTTGCGTACTCACCGAAAGAGAAAGCGGCTGGCGCCGCTTGCCACGCCCCTTCCGGGAGCAGGTTCAAAGACAGGCACTGAGGTTCCGCCACCGGCACCGGCGCGCAAAGCACTCCCGAAGAACTCCCTAGTCCTGGTGGGCGAGGAGGTGTTCGAGGATGAGGCGGTTGAGTGTCTCCGGGGCCTCCTCGGGGATCCAGTGCGAGACGTCCTCCAGCATCTCGAACCGGTAGTCGCCGGTGACGTGCTCGGCCGTGGCCAGGGCGGCGGTCGAACCGATCGCGACGTCCTCGGTGCTCCACACGTACAGCGTCGGCACCGCGACCGGGCCGATGCGCCCGCCGAAGCGCGACGCCCGGTACCAGTTCAGCGCCGCGGTCAACGCGCCCGGCTCGCTGAGCCGCTGCACGTAGTCGTCCACGTGGTGCTGCGGGACGGCGCGGCCGTAGATCTGCCGGAGCCGGCGCGCGTCGTCGGACAGCAGCGTGCGCTCCGCCCCGGACGAGCGGAACCCCTGCATGTACGCCGAGCGCTGCTGCTGGTCCTCGTCGGTGCGCACCGCCTCGCTGAGCGGGTCGAGGTGCGGGACGGACACCGCGGTGAGGGTGCGCAGCCGCTCCGGGTGCGCCGCCGCGGTCGCCCAGCCCACCGCCGCGCCCCAGTCGTGGCCGACCAGGTCGAACCGCTGCCAGCCGAGGTGGTCGGCGATGGCCAGCACGTCGCCGACCAGCTCCTCCATCCGGTAGTCGAAGACCTGCTCGGGGCGGACGCCGGGGGAGTAGCCGCGCTGGTCCGGGGCCACCGCGTGGCACTCGGCATCACCGAGGACGGACAGCTGTTCGCTCCACTGCACCGCGGCCTCGGGAAAACCGTGCAGCAGCAGCACTCCGCGTCCGTCGTCGGGCCCGGCGGTCAGCGCGTCGAACTTCCCGGCAGGGGTGGGAATCTGGATGTACTCGGCCATTCGGCCACTGTATCGGTCATCGGTCGGCCGCCCGGTAGCTCCAGGTGCCCTGGTGCGTCTGCCCGGGGCGCAGGGTGACCAGTCCGTCGCCGGTGACGAACGCGTTGGG
Organism: Saccharopolyspora rosea; assembly: GCF_025643595.1. Lineage (GTDB taxonomy): Bacteria > Actinomycetota > Actinomycetes > Mycobacteriales > Pseudonocardiaceae > Saccharopolyspora > Saccharopolyspora rosea. The sequence goes on along the minus strand of NZ_CP102826.1, from coordinate 4,310,131 downwards.
CGCGCAGGTCATCGGCTCCACCGTGATGCCCTGCCGGGCCGGGCGCTGCGTCGACGGGCTGTCGTCGGTGTAGACCTGCAGGTAGCCGTGCGCCCGGTCGACGCGCAGTTCGAGGTCGACGCCGCCGGGACGGCCGAGGCGCACCAGCGCGGCACCGTCGGCCTCCCGGGACAGCCCGGTGAAGGCGGTGTCCATCTTGGTCCCGCCCAGCGCCCGCGCGGTGCGGAAGTCGTACTGGGTGCCGGTCACGTCCCGGGTTCCGGTGGGGATGAGCCGGTCGTTGGTGACGTAGTAGGTGCTCGCAGGCAGCCGCAGCGTCATCGCGTCGATGCTGCCGTCCGGCGCGGCGACGTAGGTGTGGTTGGCGGTGCCGAACGGCGCGTCGGTGCGGCCGGTGTTGCGAGCGGCCCAGGTGCACCGCACCCCGGAAGCGTCCACCGCGTACTCGGTGCGGAACGTCATCTCGAACGGGTAGCCGTACTGCGGCGGGAGCCGGTACTCCAGGACCACGCCGTCGCGCCGGTGCCGCACCGGCCGCCACTCGACGAAGCTCATCAGCCCGTGCAGCGCGGCGTCCCGCTCCGGCTCGTTGACCGGGACCTGGTACTGCTTGCCGCCGAAGGTGTAGCGGCCGTGGTCGATCCGGTTGGGCCACGGCAGGATCGTCTTGCCCCGGTAGCCCTCGCCGACGTCGTCGGCGGCGTGCGTCAGCAGCACCTCCACCCCGTCGACGCGCCAGGACAGCAGGGTCGCGGCGACCCCGGCGACGACCACCCGGTGCCGTCCGGCGCTGATCTCGTACAACCTCCCGTTCGCCGTTTCCCGTCCGCCTTGACCGGGTCCCGGCGCCGCGCCGCTCGCGGACGTCCCGGTGGCGGTGACCGCCGCCGTCGTGGCCGCCGCAGCGAGCGCGGCTCGCCTGCTCAGCGCTGCGCCCGACATCCCCAGCACCTCCTCGCCGGATGAGTCCACTGTGTCCCTCCCGCCTCTTCGCCGCCACCCCCGCGGAGGCGCTGCGCGCCGCGCGCGCCCAGGCCCGCGTGCTGCGGTCGGTTCACGGGGTCCCGGCGTCGATCACCGCTCGGTTGTGCGCGGCGACCACCTCCGGATCCGGCTTGAGCACCCGCCGGTCGTAGGTCAGGAAGCCGTTGACCTCGTTCTCCACGTCCGTGGTCTGGGTGTAGACGGCGGCGGACAGCCCGGTGTCGCGCACGATCCCGGCGAGGTCGTCGCTGACCTCGGCGTAGCGGCGGGTCAGTTCCTCGCGGCTGTGCGTCATCTCGTACGCCTGCGGCCGCCCCGGCCACAGGTGGCCGTCCAGGGCGAGGCCGAGACCGCCGTACTCGCCGTCGACGGAGGCGCGCCGCCCCTCGACCGGCGGGCGCCCGGGGCCGACGTAGGTGTGGTCGTCGTAGAGGTCCCCGGCGCCGCTGTCCGGCAGCGAGTAGCAGCAGTTCACCCCGCTGGAGGGGTCCACCAGCCGGGTCGGGTCGGCGCGGTGCACCAGCTCGGCGACGCGGACGGTGTCGAACTCGCCCCAGCCCTCGTTGAACGGCACCCACACCACCACCGACGGCGAACTGCGCAGCTGGTCGATCATGGCGACCAGCTCGTCGCGGTAGTGCTCGCGGGCCGCGGCGCTCGGCGGCGGGTTGCTGCCGGGCGCCTCGGCGAGGTCGATGGGCAGCGACGGCATGTCCTGCCACACCAGCAGGCCCAGCCGGTCGGCCCAGTAGTACCACCGCGCCGGTTCCACCTTGACGTGCTTGCGGACCATGTTGAAGCCCAACCGCTTGGTCTGCTCCAGGTCGGAGCGCAGCGCGGCGTCGGTGGGCGCGGTGTAGCTCCCGTCCGGCCAGAAGCCCTGGTCCAGCGGACCGTGCTGGAACACGACGCGGCCGTTGAGCGCCATCCGCGGTCTGCCCTGCGCGTCGCGGACCAGTGCGATCGAACGCATGCCCGCGTAGCTGCCGACCCGGTCGACGGTGCGTCCGCGCGCGTCGACCAGCCGCACCGCGACGTCGTAGAGGTACGGGTCGTCGGGCGTCCACAGGTGCGGGCGGTCCACCGGCAGCCGCAGCGGCCGGTCGGCCGGTCCGCCGGCGCGGGAGACCTCGCGCCCGTCGCGGTCGGTGACCACCGCCTCGACGCGTTCGCCGGTGGTGCCGGTGGTGCGGGCGGTCAGCGAGAACGCCCCCGCCGCAGCGTCCGGGGTGATGTCGACGGCGTCGATGTGCGCGGCGGGCACCGGTTCCAGCCACACGGTCTGCCAGATCCCGGACGATCCGGTGTAGAGGATGCCGCCCGGTTCGTTGCGCTGTTTCCCGACGGGGTAGGGGTTTTCGTCGTTCCGGTCGGTGACCGCGACCTCCAGCCGCTGCGGCGAGCCGGGGCGCAGCGCGTCGGTGATGTCCGCGCTGAACGCGGTGTAGCCGCCCTCGTGCTCGGCGACGCGGCGGCCGTTGACCGACACGGTCGCTTTCTGGTCCACCGCGCCGAAGTGCAGCAGCACCCGTTGCCCGGCCCAGTCGCGCGGCACGTCGAACGTGCGGCGGTAGAGCATGTGGTCGTCGTGGCGCTGGATCCCGGACAGCGCCGACTCCGGCGGGTAGGGCACCAGGATGCGCTCGCGGGTGGTGCGCGGCTGTTCGCCGCCGCCCGCGTAGTCCCACAGGCCGTTGAGGTTCATCCAGCGCTGCCGGGTCAGTTGCGGCCGCGGGTATTCGGGCAGTGCGTTGCCCGGACCGACCTGGTCGGTCCACGGTGTCGTCAGCGGCGGTTGCTTGGGGCGCCACGTCGCCTCGGCCGGGGCGGGGGTTCCGGTGGCGGTGCTGAGCAGGGCGGTGAGCAGTAGGACGCGCAAGGGGAACGAGCGACTGATCCGCACGTGTGCCTCCTGAACCGGTCGGCCGCGATGGCGGAAAATCACCACTAAGCGACAACAGTGACCAGAAACGCACGGACAGTCAACGCTTCCGACACAATGCCCGCAAATCGGAGCAACCACCATGGATCCGAACGGCGGCCGCGATTAGGTTGAGGCGCACGTGGCGGCGACGACGCCGATTCCAGGAGGGTGCACGTGAGCGAGGTTTCCAACGGTGCGCGGGAGTTCCGGGCGGCCCGGGATCTGCTGTTGCGGTACCGGGAGGACTACGAGGCGGCCCGCCGGGAGTTCCGGTGGCCCCGGCCCGAGGAGTTCAACTGGGCGCTGGACTGGTTCGACACCATCGGTGGTGACCGCCCGGCGCTGTGGATCGTCGAGGAGGACGGCACCGAGACCAAGGTGTCCTTCCGGGACATGACGCGCCGGTCCAACCGGGTCGCCAACTGGCTGCGCGGGCTCGGCGTGGCCCGCGGGGACCGCCTGGTCCTCATGCTCGGCAACCAGGTGGAGCTGTGGGAGACGATCCTGGCGGCGATGAAGCTGGGCGCGGTCGTCATCCCGGCCACCCCGCTGCTCGGGCCGGCGGACCTGCGCGACCGGGTCGACCGCGGCCGGGTCCGGCACGTGGTGACCACCTCGGCCGACGCGGCGAAGTTCGCCGAGGTGCCCGGCGACTACACCCGGATCGCCGTCGGCGAGCAGGTTGCGGGCTGGCTGCCCTATTCCGACAGCGCCGCAGCGGACGAGGAGTTCACCCCGGACGGACCCACCCGCGCCGACGACCCGATGCTGCTGTACTTCACGTCCGGGACGACCGCGCAGCCCAAACTCGTCGAGCACACCCACTCCTCCTACCCGATCGGACATCTGTCCACGATGTACTGGATCGGGCTGGAGCCGGGCGACGTCCACCTGAACATCTCCTCGCCGGGCTGGGCGAAACATGCCTGGAGCAACGTGTTCGCGCCGTGGAACGCCGAGGCGACCGTGTTCATCCACAACTACGGCCGGTTCGACGCCGCCCGGTTGCTGGAGCAGATGAAGCGCTGCGGTGTCACGAGTTTCTGCGCGCCGCCGACCGTCTGGCGGATGCTCATCCAGGCAGATCTGTCCGGACTGGACAATCCGCCGTCCAAAGTGGTCGGCGCCGGGGAGCCCCTCAACCCGGAGATCATCGAGCAGGTGCGGCGGGCGTGGTCGGTGACCATCCGCGACGGGTTCGGGCAGACCGAGACCAGCGTGCAGGTGGCCAACACCCCCGGGCAGCCGGTGCGCCCCGGGTCGATGGGCCGCCCGCTGCCCGGCTTCGAGGTCGAGCTGCTCGACCCGGTCACCGGCGAACCCGCCGAGGAGGGCGAGATCTGCCTGGCACTGCGACCGCGTCCGGTGGGGCTGATGACCGGCTACGCCGACGACGCGGAACGCACCGCCGAAGTCACCCGCGGCGGCCACTACCACACCGGTGACGTGGGGGCGCGGGACGCCGACGGCTACATCACCTACGTCGGGCGCACCGACGACGTGTTCAAGGCGTCGGACTACCGCATCTCGCCGTTCGAGCTGGAGAGCGTGCTGCTGGAGCACGAGGCGGTCGCCGAGGCGGCCGTCGTGCCGTCCCCGGACCCGGTGCGGCTGGCGGTGCCCAAGGCGTACGTGGTGCTGGCGGCGGGGTACGAGCCGACGTCCGGGACCGCGCTGTCGATCCTGCGCTTCGCCCGCGAGCACCTGGCGCCGTACAAGCGGGTGCGGCGGCTGGAGTTCGCCGAACTGCCCAAGACGATTTCCGGCAAGATCCGCCGCGTCGAACTGCGCAGGCGCGAGGAGGCGGCGCACGCCGACGACGGCGCCGTCCGGGAGTTCACCGAGGCGGACTTCCCGGAGCTGAAGAGCTGAGCGCCTGTCCACCGGCACCGCCACTCAAAACGAGTTCGAAGGCAGGCCCTGAGTCCGGGTGGGCCGCCGCAGGTGTCGCGGCGGCCCACCGTTGCTCCGTCCGGGCGCAGCGGCGAAAAATCCGGGAGCGGGTGTGGCGCCGCGGGGCCGAAGATCGTAACATCCGTGCTCCGCCCCGCGATGGAACGACCGGAAAGGGAAACGTCGTTCCGCTCGGCGAGATCACGAAAACCGGCTCCCCGCAGCATTCGAGGCGCATCTTTGTCGATTCCGACCGTTGCGCTCGGAGCTCCCGTTATGGTATAGGGCGAGCGCGCCAGTATACACAAACCGGTGACGAAATGCACTTGCGGGATCGTTACCCGATAGCGAAATAGGCGGAGTCGGCCCAGGTGGTAGCGCATTTATTTACCCTGGGTGACTATTCAAATCACGCTATCGCCGCATTCCGGTGATTAGTGTCACACGTTCGTACGCTTGCTTTGCGATCTCATTCGCCTAGGTTGGTTACCCGACGCACGAGAAATCGCGTCGCGACCCGGGCGGCAATGGTGCCGACCGAGTGGGCGATCGGCGTTGGTGTGCGGCCTGAGCGTTTCTCGGCTGCCCACGCCGGTCGGGTTGTTGCCTTTTTTCGCAGCGGCGACCCAGCACGGCCACGAGACGATCTCGGGGTGGGCGGCAATCGCGTGCCCGGAGTTGCGCGGTGGCGCATGACCAACGTGAGTGGTGGGAGTGAAGAATGGCCAAGAGCGTGGACGACCTTGCTTCTAGCGAACGCCCCGGATCTCCGGATACCGCCGATCTGGTGCGCCGCGAGGAGCAGGTGTTCGGCGAGAACCCGTTGGAAGTGCGCGAATCAGATCACTACACCCACGAGTACGTCGGCGGTTTTGTCGACAAATGGGACGATCTGATCGACTGGAAGCGGCGGTACCAGAGCGAAGGTTCGTTCTTCATCGACCAGCTCAAGGCGCGCGGCGTCCGCTCGGTGCTGGACGTGGCGACCGGCACCGGGTTCCACTCGGTCCGCCTGCTGGAAGAGGGTTTCGAGACGGTCAGCGCGGACGGCAGCCCGCAGATGCTGGCCAAGGCGTTCAGCAACGGGCTCACCTACGGCGGGCACATCCTGCGCGTGGTGCACGCCGACTGGCGCTGGCTGAACCGCGACGTGCACGGCGAGTACGACGCGATCATCTGCCTGGGGAACTCGTTCACGCACCTGTTCTCCGAACGCGACCGGCGCAAGGCCCTCGCCGAGTTCTACGCGATGCTCAAGCACGACGGTGTCTTGATCATCGACCAGCGGAACTACGACTCGATTCTGGACAACGGGTTCAGCAGCAAGCACACCTATTACTACGCCGGCGAGGACGTTTCCGCGGAGCCCGACTACGTGGACGAAGGGCTCGCGCGATTCAAATACACGTTCCCGGACAAATCTGAGTTCTTCCTCAACATGTACCCCTTGCGGAAGAACTACATGCGTCGGTTGATGCGCGAGGTCGGATTCCAGCGAATCGACACCTACGGCGACTTCCAGGAGACCTACCACGACTCCGAGCCGGACTTCTTCATCCACGTCGCCGAGAAGAAGTACCGTCCGGACGAGGAACTCTCCGACATCTATTCGACCGCGGTGCACACCGCCCGCGACTACTACAACTCCGAGGACGCGGACAACTTCTACTACCACGTCTGGGGCGGCAACGACATCCACGTCGGCATCTACCGCAGCCAGGACGAGGACATCGACGCCGCGTCCCGCCGCACCGTCGAGCGGATGGCCTCCAAGGTCGACATCACGCCCGACACCCACATTCTCGACATCGGCGCCGGATATGGTGGGGCGGCCCGCTACCTGGCCAAGACCTACGGCTGCAAGGTGTCCTGCCTCAACCTCAGCGAGGTGGAGAACGCCCGCAATGTCGAGTTCAACCGCCAGGCGGGCCTGGACGATCTGATCGAGGTCAGGGACGGTTCGTTCGAGGACATCCCGTACCAGGACAATGCCTTCGACATCGTCTGGTCGCAGGACGCGATCCTGCACAGCGGAGACCGGGAGCGGGTCCTGGAGGAGGTGACCCGCGTGCTCAAGGGCGGGGGTTCGTTCATCTTCACCGACCCGATGGCGGCCGACGGCGCCCGGATGAAGGATCTGGGCCCGATCCTGGACCGGATCAACCTGGACACGATGGGTTCGCCGGGCTTCTACCGCCGCGAGCTGGCCCGGCTCGGTCTGCAGAACTTCGAGTTCGAAGACCTCACCGAGCACCTGCCCACGCACTACGGGCGCGTGCTCCAGGTGCTGGAGAGCCGCGAGGGCGAGCTCGCCCAGAAGATCAGCGAGGAGTACCGGACCAAGATGAAGGCCGGGCTGAAGAACTGGGTGACCGGAGGCAAGGCCGGGAACCTGGCGTGGGGCATCATCCACGCCCGCGCGTGATCACGCCATCGACGTACGCAAGGATCGAAGCCGCATCAGTGAGGTGAGGAGCAGTCGTGAGTGAGATCAACCGCAGGTTGTTCACCAGCGAGTCGGTGACCGAGGGGCACCCGGACAAGATGGCTGACGCGATCAGCGACGCCATCCTGGATGCGTTGCTGGCGCAGGACCCGCGGTCCCGGGTGGCGGCCGAGACGCTGATCACCACCGGTCAGGTGCACATCGCGGGCGAGGTGACCACCGAGGCCTACGCCGACATCCCGGCCATCGTGCGGGACAAGATCCTGGAGATCGGCTACGACTCCTCGGACAAGGGCTTCGACGGCAACTCCTGCGGCGTGAACGTGGCGATCGACGCCCAGTCGCCGGACATCGCCCAGGGCGTGGACACCGCGCACGAGTCCCGCGTCGAGGGCGTGATCGACGAGATCGCCAAGCAGGGCGCCGGTGACCAGGGCCTGATGTTCGGCTACGCCTGCAACGACACCGACGAGCTGATGCCGCTGCCGATCGCGCTGGCGCACCGGCTGTCCCGTCGGCTGACCCGGGTCCGCAAGGACGGCACGCTGCCGTACCTGCGCGCCGACGGCAAGACCCAGGTCACCATCGAGTACGCCGGTGACCAGGCCGTCCGGCTGGACACCGTGGTGCTGTCCACCCAGCACGCCGAGGACGTCGACCTGGACGCGACGCTGGCCAAGGACATCGACAAGCACGTCATCCGGCCGGAGCTGGACCGGGTCGGCCTGGACAACGACGAGACCCGGCTGCTGATCAACCCGACCGGTCGCTTCGTGGTGGGTGGTCCGATGGGTGACGCGGGTCTGACCGGCCGGAAGATCATCGTGGACACCTACGGCGGCATGGCCCGCCACGGTGGCGGCGCGTTCTCCGGCAAGGACCCGTCGAAGGTGGACCGCTCCGCGGCCTACGCCACCCGCTGGGTCGCCAAGAACGCGGTGGCCGCGGGCCTGGCCGACCGCATCGAGGTGCAGGTCGCCTACGCGATCGGCAAGGCGGCGCCGGTGGGCCTGTTCGTGGAGACGTTCGGCACCGAGAAGGTCGACCCGGTGAAGATCCAGGCCGCGGTCAACGAGGTGTTCGACCTGCGCCCGGCGGCGATCATCCGGGATCTGGACCTGCTGCGGCCGATCTACGCGCAGACGGCGGCCTACGGCCACTTCGGTCGCAGCGACGTGGACCTGCCGTGGGAGCGCACCGACCGCGCCGAGGCGCTCAAATCTGCCGCCGGTCTCTGATTTGATCGCATCGGCGTCGTCACGCGGACTGCGGGGCGCGGGCACAGGCGCGCGCCCCGCGGTCCGGTGTGACGTGCCCGACAGATCCTTGAGTCGAACGTCGAGGTCGGGGCCGCGAACACGGCACCCGTCCCTGGTGAAGGAGTGAAGCAGTGCGGATTGCGGTGACCGGTTCGATCGCCACCGACCACCTGATGTCCTACCCCGGCAGGTTCACCGAGCAGTTCGTCGCCGACCGGCTCGACCAGGTGTCGCTGTCGTTCCTGGTGGACCACCTGGAGATCCGGCGCGGTGGCATCGCGGCCAACATCACCTTCGGCCTCGGTCAGCTCGGTGTGACCTCCGCCCTGGTCGGCGCGGTCGGCCAGGACTTCGACGAGTACCGCTCGTGGCTGGAACGCCACGGGGTGGACACCGCCTCGGTGCACGTCTCGCCGACCAAGCACACCTCCCGGTTCCTGTGCACCACCGACCAGGACCTCAACCAGATCGCCTCGTTCTACGCCGGGGCGATGGCCGAGGCCCGCGAGATCGAGCTCAAGCCGGTCGCCGACCGGCTGGGCGGGCTGGACGTCGTGGTCATCTCCGCGAACGACCCGGAGGGCATGCTGCGGCACACCCAGGAGTGCCGGGACCGCGGTTACCCGTTCCTCGCCGACCCGGGCCAGCAGCTGGCCCGCATGGAGGGGCCGGAGATCCGCCGACTGGTCGAGGACGCGGAGTACCTGTTCACCAACGAGTACGAGCACGGTCTGCTGCTGCAGAGCACCGGCTGGACGCACGCCGAGGTGCTGGACCGCGTCGGCCGGTGGGTGACCTCGCTGGGGCCCAAGGGCGTTCAGGTGGAGTCCAAGTCCGATCCCAAGATCGAGGTGACCCCGCCGAAGGAGAAGCAGAAGGGCGACCCGACCGGTGTCGGCGACGCGCTGCGCGCCGGATTCCTCGCCGGTTTGCACCACGAGCTCGACCTGGAGCGGTCGTTGCAGCTGGGCTGCACCCTGGCGACCGTGTCGCTGGAGACCGACGGCCCGCAGGAGTACGAGGTGGAGCGGGAGTCCTTCCTGAGCCGCATCGCCGAGGCGTACGGCGATGCCGCGGCCTCCGAGGTCGGCTCGAAACTTCGCTGAGACGGGGAGAAGCAGCGTCATGGCAGACCGGCACAACGATCCGAGCGGGTTCCTCGCCGCCATCAGCCGGCGCGTTCTGGTCGCCGACGGCGGCATGGGGACCGCGTTGCAGGCCCACGATCTGACGTTGGACGACTTCGCCAACCTGGAGGGCTGCAACGAGATCCTCAACGAGACCCGCCCCGACGTGGTCACCTCGGTGTACCGGGGATACCTGGAGGCGGGCTCGGACGCGATCGAGACGAACACGTTCGGCACCAACCTGGCCAACCTCGGCGAGTACGACATCCCGGACCGGATCCGGGACCTGGCCGAGAAGGGCTCGGCGCTGGCGCGGCAGTGCGCCGACGAGTACTCCACGCCGGACCGGCCGCGGTTCGTGCTCGGCTCGATGGGCCCGGGCACCAAGCTGCCCACGCTCGGCCACGCGCCGTACACGGTGCTGCGCGACGCCTACGTCGAGCAGGTGCTCGGCATGCTCGACGGCGGCATCGACGTCGTGCTGGTGGAGACCTCCCAGGACCTGCTGCAGACCAAGGCCGCGATCGTGGCCGCCAAGCGGGCCATGGAGCAGGCCGGGCGCCGGCTGCCGATCATCGCCCAGGTCACCGTGGAGACCACCGGCACGATGCTGGTCGGCTCGGAGATCGGCGCGGCGCTGACCGCGCTGGAGCCGCTGGGCATCGACATGATCGGGATGAACTGCGCCACCGGCCCGGCCGAGATGAGCGAGCACCTGCGGGTCCTCGCCCAGCACGCCCGGGTGCCGATCTCGGTGATGCCCAACGCCGGTCTGCCCGAGCTGGGTCCCAACGGGGCCGTCTACCCGCTGACGCCGGACGAACTGGCCGAGTCCCTGGTCGGGTTCGTCCGGGACTTCGGCGCGCGGCTGGTCGGCGGCTGCTGCGGCACGACGACCGACCACGTGCGCGCCGTCGCCGAGGCGGTCCGCTCGCTGGAGCCGGCCGAGCGCACCCCGGAGCACGTGCCCTCGGTGTCGTCGATGTACCAGGCGGTGCCGTTCGAGCAGGACGCGTCGATCCTCAACATCGGCGAGCGCACCAACACCAACGGCTCCAAGGCGTTCCGCGAGGCGATGCTGGAAGGCCGCTACGAGGACTGCGTGGAGATCGCCAAGGCCCAGACCCGCGAGGGCGCGCACATGCTGGACCTGTGCGTGGACTACGTGGGCCGCGACGGCGTGGCGGACATGAAGGAGCTGGCCTCCCGGCTGGCCACCGCCTCCACGCTGCCGATCATGGTCGACTCGACCGAGTCGGACGTGATCCAGGCCGGACTGGAGCACCTGGGCGGGCGCTGCGCGGTCAACTCGGTGAACTACGAGGACGGCGACGGACCGGACTCGCGGTTCCACAAAGTGATGCGGCTGGTCTCCGAGCACGGCGCCACGGTCGTCGGCCTGTGCATCGACGAGGAGGGCCAGGCGCGCACCCGGGACTGGAAGCTGCGGGTGGCCGAGCGGCTGATCTCCGACATCACCGGGCAGTGGGGGCTGTCGGAGTCCGACATCATCATCGACTGCCTGGTGTTCCCGATCTCCACCGGTCAGGAGGAGGTCCGCAAGGACGGCATCGAGACGATCGAGGCCATCCGGGAGCTCAAGCGCCGGCACCCCGACGTGCAGACCACGCTGGGCCTGTCCAACGTGTCGTTCGGTCTCAACCCGGCGGCGCGGCAGGTGCTCAACTCGGTGTTCCTCAACGAATGCCGGGAAGCGGGCCTGGACACCGCGATCCTCAACGCCTCGAAGATCCTGCCGATGAGCAAGATCCCCGAGGAGCAGCGGGAGGTCGCGCTCGACCTGGTCTACGACCGGCGGCGCGAGGGCTACGACCCGTTGCAGCGGCTCATGGAGATGTTCGAGGGGCAGACGGCCAAGTCCAGCAGCGCCTCCCGCGCCGAGGAACTGGCCAAGCTGCCGCTGTTCGAGCGGCTGGAGCGGCGCATCGTCGACGGCGAGCGCAACGGCTTGGAGGACGACCTCGACGCGGCCATGCAGGAGAAGTCGCCGCTGGCGATCATCAACGAGAACCTGCTGGCGGGCATGAAGGTCGTCGGTGACCTGTTCGGTTCCGGTCAGATGCAGTTGCCGTTCGTGCTCCAGTCGGCCGAGGTGATGAAGTCCGCGGTCGCCCACCTGGAACCGCACATGGAGAAGGACGACTCCGGCGGCAAGGGCAAGCTGCTGCTGGCCACCGTCAAGGGCGACGTGCACGACATCGGCAAGAACCTCGTCGACATCATCGTCTCCAACAACGGCTACGACGTGGTCAACATCGGCATCAAGCAGCCGATCGGCGCGATCCTGGAAGCCGCCGAGGAACACGAGGTCGACGCCATCGGCATGTCCGGGCTGCTGGTGAAGTCCACCGTGATCATGAAGGAGAACCTGGAGGAGATGAACTCCCGAGGGCTCTCCGAGCGGTACCCGGTGCTGCTCGGCGGTGCGGCGCTGACCCGCTCCTACGTGGAGAACGACCTCGACGAGATCTACCAGGGCGACGTGCGCTACGCCAAGGACGCCTTCGAGGGCCTGCACCTGATGGACCGGGTGATGGCCATCAAGCGCGGCGAGACCCCGGAGGAGGACGCCGCCGAGGAGGCGAAGAAGGCCGAGCGCAAGGCGCGGCGCGAACGCTCGCTGCGCATCGCCGAGAAGCGCAAGGCCGAGCAGGGCGAGGAACCGTCCTACGAGGACACCACGCGGTCCGATGTGGACGCCGACGCTCCGGTGCCTACCCCGCCGTTCTGGGGTTCCAAGGTGGTCAAGGGCATCGCGGTGGCCGACTACCTGGCGCTGCTCGACGAACGGGCCACGTTCTTCGGCCAGTGGGGCCTGCGCGGCGCCAAGAAGGGCGAGGGGCCGTCCTACGAGGAGCTCGTCGAGAGCGAGGGGCGCCCGCGCCTGCGGTACTGGGTCGACGAGCTGTCCACCGCGGGAATCCTGCAGCACGCGGCCGTGGTGTACGGCTACTTCCCGTGCGTGACCGAGGGGAACCACCTCGTCGTGCTGGACAAGGAGGAGCCGGACGCCCCGGAGCGCTGCCGGTTCTTCTTCCCGCGCCAGAAGCGCGACCGCCGGCTGTGCCTGGCCGACTTCTTCCGCAGCCGGGAGAAGGCCGAGCAGACCGGCCAGGTGGACGTCCTGCCGATCCAGCTGGTGACGATGGGCCAGCCGATCGCCGACTACGCCAACGAGCTGTTCGCCAAGAACGCCTACCGGGACTACCTGGAGGTGCACGGCCTGGGCGTGCAGCTGACCGAGGCGCTGGCCGAGTACTGGCACCGCCGCGTCCGCCGCGAACTGCTGTGGTCCGGTGGCGGGTCGGTCGCCCAGGAGGACCCCGAGGACGTGCGGGAGTTCTTCAAGCTCGGCTACCGCGGCGCCCGCTACTCCTTCGGTTACGGCGCCTGCCCGGACATCGAGGACCGGGCCAAGATCGTCGACCTGCTGGAGTCGGAACGCATCGGCGTGGTGCTGTCCGAGGAGTACCAGCTGCACCCGGAGCAGTCCACGGACGCGATCGTCGCCCACCACCCGGAAGCCAAGTACTTCAACACCTGACCCGCCTCCCAGGACAGGTGCGCCCACGGATGGGGAAACGAGGAAGGAAGTCATGAGCGTCAAGCTGCAGAAGGCCAACGGCCTGGAGTTCGCTGTGAAGGATCTGGGGTTGGCTGAGGCTGGTCGGCATCAGATTCGGTTGGCTGAGCATGAGATGCCGGGGTTGATGGCGACTCGGAAGGAGTTCGCGGACAGCAAGCCGCTCAGGGGTGCGCGGATTGCGGGTTCGTTGCACATGACGGTGCAGACCGCGGTGCTGATCGAGACGTTGGTCGCTTTGGGTGCTGAGGTCCGCTGGGTGTCGTGCAACATCTTCTCGACCCAGGACGAGGCTGCGGCGGCGGTGGTGGTCGGCCCGAACGGGAGTGCTGACAAGCCGGAGGGTGTGTCGGTGTTCGCGTGGAAGGGGGAGACGCTTGAGGAGTACTGGTGGTGCACTGACCAGCTTTTCCAGGGTTTCTCGGGGGGCCGGGGTCCGAACATGATCCTGGATGATGGTGGCGATGCCACGTTGTTGGTGCACAAGGGTGTGGAGTTCGAGAAGGCGGGTGCGGTGCCGCAGCCGTCCGTTGACGACCCGGAGGAGTACCAGGTCGTCTTGGAGACGTTGCGTCGGAGTCTGGCTGGTGACGGGCAGCGGTTCACGACGTTGGCCGGGCAGATCAAGGGTGTCACCGAGGAGACGACCACGGGTGTGCACCGGTTGTACGAGCTGGCCAAGACTGGTGAGTTGTTGTTCCCGGCGATCAATGTCAACGACTCGGTGACGAAGTCGAAGTTCGACAACAAGTACGGGTGCCGGCATTCGTTGGTGGATGGCATCAACCGGGCCACGGATGTGCTCATCGGGGGCAAGGTCGCGGTGGTGTGCGGGTTCGGTGATGTCGGTAAGGGTTCGGCGGAGTCGTTGCGCGGGCAGGGTGCGCGGGTGATCGTGACCGAGATCGATCCGATCTGCGCGTTGCAGGCGGCGATGGAGGGTTACGAGGTCAAAACGATCGAGGACGTCGTCGACTACGCCGACATCTTCATCACCACGACCGGTAATTTCGACATCATCACCGCTGAGCACATGGCGCGGATGAAGCATCAGGCGATCGTGGGCAATATCGGGCATTTCGACAACGAGATCGATATGGCGGGGTTGGAGAAGACTCCGGGGATCGTCAAGCAGGAGATCAAGCCGCAGGTGCACGAGTACACCTTCCCGGATGGGCACTCGATCATCGTGTTGTCCGAGGGGCGGCTGCTGAACCTGGGTAATGCGACCGGGCATCCGTCGTTTGTGATGTCGAACTCGTTCACGAACCAGACGATCGCGCAGATCGAGTTGTTCACCAAGCAGGGTGAGTACGACCGGCAGGTGTACGTGCTGCCCAAGCACCTCGATGAGAAGGTCGCCCGGCTGCACCTGGACGCGTTGGGTGTGAAGCTGACCAAGCTGACCAAGGAACAGGCCGCCTACATCGGCGTCGACGTCGACGGCCCCTACAAACCCGACCACTACCGCTACTGACGCGGCGACTGCCGCGAAATCGCCGGTTCCGCCCGGAATTCCCTCCGTGTCCGGGCGGAACCCGGCCCCTCCGCTCTCCCCGGCGACCCCGGCGCAAGGTGTCCAACGCGCGGCCGGCGCACATCCGCCTCCTTCCGCGAGCACCTGTTCTTTCGACCCCGTTTCGCTGATTCCCCGGCGAATTTCCCTTCGTTCCACCGAAAAAACGGTCCCTGTCCGTAGGGCAGTGCGCAGACGTGGTTTTCTTCGGGTTCTGCGGTGACCGACGTCGACGACAAGGAATACCTGAGGCCGACATGAACACCATCGCACTCGAACTGGTTCCGCCCGACCTGGACGGCGGTGAGCAGCGGGCTGTTGAGGAAGGGCGCAAAATCGCCGAACTCAGCCGGGAAAGCGGCCTGACCGGCCGCATCCGCCACGTGATGATCCCGGGCATCATCCAGGAGGACGGGGACCGCCCGGTCGACTTCCGGCCGAAGATGGACACCATCGACTTCTGGCAGGCCATCCAGCCGGAACTCGACGGCGTGCGGGGTCTGTGCACGCAGGTCACCGCCTTCCACGACGAGCAGCAGCTCGGCGAACGCCTGCGGAACCTGCGCGACGCCGGCATGGACGGCATCGCGTTCGTCGGCGTGCCGCGCACCATGGCCGACGGCGAGGGACCGGGTGTGGCGCCCACCGACGCGCTGACCAAGTTCCAGGACGTGGTGCCGCAGCGCGGTTCGATCCTCATCCCGACCCGCGACGGCGAGCAGGGCCGCTTCGGCTTCAAGTGCGAACGCGGCGCCACCTACGGCATGACCCAGCTGCTGTTCTCCGACGCGATCGTGCACTTCCTGCGCGAGTTCGCCCGCACCACCCCGCACCGCCCGGAGATCCTGCTGTCGTTCGGGTTCATCCCGGGCGTGGAGCGCAGCAAGCAGCTCATCCAGTGGCTGATCCAGGACCCGGGCAACGAGGCGGTCGCCCGCGAGCAGGAGTTCGTGGCCCGCACCGCGGAACTGGACTTCGAGGGCCGCAAGCAGGCCGTCGTCGACCTGTACAAGCGGATCATCGACGGTGTGCACGACCTCGGCTTCCCGCTCAGCGTCCACCTGGAAGCTCCCTACGGCTACAACAAACCCGCGTTCGAGACCTTCGCCGCGATGCTGGAGTACTGGGAGCCGCGCACGGCGTGACTCCTCCACCGGCCATCGGCCGTGGGCGAAACACCGTCGTTTCGCCCACGGCTGGTGGTTCACTGGTGGCATGGATCATCCTGTAGTGCGCACGACGAGTGGCGCGGTCCGCGGCCGCTCCACCGGAGATGTCGACGTCTTCCGCGGAATCCCGTACGCGGCACCGCTGGACGGCCCGCGCCGGTTCCGGGCTCCCGCCCCGCCCGAGCCGTGGGACGGCGTGCGGGAGGCGTCGTCGTTCAGCGCCTCGGTCCCGCAGCCCGAACCGCTGCCGGGAATGCCGCGGCTGTGGAAACCGGGCGACGACACCGACTGCCTGACCGTGAACGTGTGGACCCCGGACCGCGGCGCCCGCCTGCCGGTCATGGTCTGGCTCTACGGCGGCGCCCTGATCTCGGGCGGCTCGGCGATGCGCGACTACGACGGCGCGGTGCTGGCCCGCTCCGGCGTCGTCGTGGTGACGCTGAACTACCGGGTCGGCTACGAGGGTTTCGGCTGGGTCGACGACGCACCGGCCAACCGCGGCACGCTGGACCAGATCGCCGCGCTGCGCTGGGTGCGGGACAACATCGCCGCCTTCGGCGGTGACCCGGACGCGGTGACCGTGTTCGGCGAGTCCGCGGGCGCGGTGTCGACGGCGGCGCTGGTCGCGTCCCCGGCCGCGCGCGGACTGCTGCACCGCGCCATCGCGCAGAGCGTGGCGGGGATGTACCTGCCCGAGGACGAGGCCCGCAAGAGCAGCGGACTGGTCACCGGCCGCCTCGACGTGCCCGCCACGGCCGAGGCGCTGGCCGGGATCCCGCCGGAGCGCTTCCACCTGGCCCAGCAGGAGGCCACGGCCGAGATGTCCGCCAACCGCGAGTCCTGGACCCAGACGATGCCCTACGGCGTCGTGCTGGACGGGGAACTCCTGGACGCCCCGCCGTGGCGGGCCATGCGCGACGGCGCCGGTCGCGACATCGACCTGATCTGCGGCTTCACCACCGACGAAGCCAAACTGTTCACAGTGGACCTCCCAGGCGTGAAGGACCTCGGCGCGCTGGCCCGGGGGCTGCGCCTGCCGGAGTCCGCCCTGGACGACTACCGCACCGGTCATCCGGGCATCACCGACGCCGAGCTGTACGACGTCGTGTTCGGCGACCAGCTGCTGCGCATGCCGTCCCTGTGGTGCGCGGAGGGTCACGCGGACGGCGGCGGCGCCACCTACCTGTACGAGTTCGCCTGGCCCGCGCCCGGCCGCGGGGGCGCCTACGGCGCCTGCCACGCCCTCGACGTCCCGTTCACCTTCGGCGTCCGCGGCACCGAACTGGCCGGTCTCCTCTTCGACGGCACCGTGCCCGAGGACTTCGACGTGCTCTCCGGCGAACTGCGGCACGCCTGGACGACCTTCGCCGCCACCGGCGACCCCGGCTGGCCGCGCTACTCGACCAGCGCGCGCCCGACGAAGATCTGGCACGTGCCGTCCCGCGTGGAGCAGGACCCGCTCGCGGTGTCCCGCCGCATCTGGCAGCGCCGGTTCTGGACGTGACCGGCCGACTGCGCTGCGTGTTTGGTTAGCGTGGGGGCACGCACGGCGGAGGGAGACGGCATGTCGGACCGGGTGACGGCGGAGCTGGCGGCGAGGCTGCCGGCCGGAGCACTGCTGACCGACCCGGACTCGGTGGCCCGCTACGCGCACGACGACGCGGAGTGGGCGCCGTTCGGCAAGCCGCTGGCGGTCGTGCGGCCCACCCGCACCGAGGACGTCGCGGCGGTCGTCCGGGTGTGCGCTGAGGCGGGCGTCCCGGTCGTCGGCCGCGGCGCGGGGACCGGGCTGTCCGGCGGCGCGAACGCCGTGGACGGCTGCGTGGTCGTCTCGTTCGAGGCGATGAACGCGATCCTGGAGATCAACCCGTGCGAGCAGCTGGCCGTGGTCCAGCCGGGCGTGGTCAACGACGACCTGCGCGCCGCCTGCCGCGAGCACGGCGCCTGGTACCCGCCGGATCCGGCGAGCTCGCCGTGGTCGACCATCGGCGGCAACGTGTCCACCAACGCCGGCGGGGTCTGCTGCGTCAAGTACGGCGTGACCCGCGACTACGTGCTCGGCCTGCAGGCCGTGGTCGGTGGCGGGGACGTGGTGCGGCTGGGCAGGCGCACCGCCAAGGGCGTGGCCGGGTACGACCTGTGCGGCCTGTTCGTCGGCTCCGAGGGCACGTTGGGCCTGGTCACCGAGATCACCGTGAAGCTGCTGCCCGGACTGCGGGCCCCGGAGCGCACCGTGGTCGGCTCCTTCGACTCGCTGGCCGAGGCGGGCGAGGCGGTGGCCGCGGTGGCGGCAGGTGGAGTCGTGCCCTCGGCGCTGGAACTGCTGGACAAGCACTGCCTGGAGGCGGTGGACGCCTGGAAGAACATGGGGCTCAGCGCGGAGGGCAACGTCCTGCTCCTCGGCCGCTCCGACACCCCGGGCGAGGCGGGCGAGCAGGAGGTCGACGCGCTGCTGCGCTGCTTCGACGAGGCGGGCGCGACGTGGAGCGCCCGCTCCACCGACCAGCACGAGGCGGACGCCCTGTTCGCCGCCCGCCGCCTGGCCTATCCGGCGCTGGAACGCCTCGGCCCGGTGCTCACCGAGGACGTCTGCGTGCCCCGCGCCGACGTCCCGGAGATGCTGCGCCGCATCGAGGAAGCGGCCCGCCGCCACGACACCCACATCGCCAACATCGCGCACGCCGGCGACGGAAACCTCCACCCGCTGATCATCACCCCGCCCGGCGACGACGCGGCCCGCCAGCGCGCCCAACGCGCCTTCGACGACATCGTCGACGACGCCCTGTCCCTCGGCGGCACGGTGACCGGCGAACACGGCGTCGGCCTGCTCAAGCGCAAGGGCCTGCACGCCGAACTCAGCCCGGAGGTCGTGGCGATGCACCACGCCGTCAAGAACGCCCTGGACCCGCACGGCATCTTCAACCCGGGCAAGGTCTTCGGCACGCCCTGACGTCGTCGCGCTGGCCTCGGGTGCTGGGCGTCACCCGCGGTAGCGGTCGGTTCTGACCGCCCGCAGGAAGTCCGCCCACGCGCCGGACCCGAAGAGCAACGCCGGACCGCCCGGATCCTTCGAATCCCGCACACCCGTCGCGGAATCCGCCAGTCCGACTTCTACGCACTCACCGCCGCCGTGACCGCTGTAGCTGCTCTTGCGCCAGACAGTGCCGATTTCGATGCAGGCACCGCCGTTGGGGCCGCTGTAGCTGCTCTTGCGCCAGACAACATCGGGCAACTTCGCTGCGTCCTCGACGTGCTGTTTGATCACCGTGCTGTGTCCTTCAGTAGGTCTTCCAGCAGGTTCCTGGAGTCCGAGGGCGTCAACGCCATCCGCGTGAGACCGTCGAAGTCCTCCCGGAAGTCCGCGATCTCCTCGGGTTCCTCCAGATACAACCCGCCCTTCTGGTTCTCCACGTACACAACACCAGGATCATCGGCTCTTGGGAAGCCCAGCCAGTGAAACGACCCCAAGTGCCCTCGATGTGGGCCAGCGCGGAACGGCATGATCTGGAGCGTGACCTGGGGATGGCTGGACATCTGGACGAGGTGCGCGAGCTGATCGCGCAGTACCGCGTCACTTCCCATCGTCCGGTGCAGGACCGACTCGTCGACGATCGCGTGCACCTTCAGCGCACCCGTGTCACGGTTCAGGGCTTCCTGCCGTTGGAGACGTGCGTCGATCTGCTGCCGTTGCCGGGAGTGCGATGCACGACTGCCCGCGTTGATCAACGCCTCCGCGTAGCCGCGCGTCTGGAGCAGGCCGGGGACGAACCCCAAGTCCCACTCGTGGATTTCGCTGGCGCCCCACTCCAGTCCGATGTAGAGGGAGAACCACTCGGGGATCGCCTGGTTGCCGTCCCACCAGCCCTTTTCCTTCGCGATGTCGGACAGCTTGAGGTACCAGTCGATGCGATCGGGCGGAACACCGAGGAACGGGAGCATGACTTCGAGATCCGGCGCACTAACGGCGTTGCGCATGCTCTCGATGTGCGCGATCTTCGCTGGATTGCACCGCAGACGCTTGGCCACCTCGCTCTGCTTCAACCCGGCGGCTTCACGGAGGCGCCGAATCTCTTGGGCCAGCCAGCGCCGCCCCACGGTCGGGCTGACCGTCTGCGGTTGCTGCGCAGCGGAGTCGTGCACGGTCGTCCTCCAAGTCCGAGTGATCAACCACCCAGTCGAGGCATTGCGGCGTCAACTTTACTAAGTCAGATTGACTACTGTCACTCCTGACGGACAGGAGATTACTTTTCGCAACTGTCACGACTCCTACCGGGAGGTCCCCATGCGCTGCGCCATCGCCCTTTACCGGATCGTCAACCCCGACACGTTCGGCTCCTACGACCAGCTGTTGCTCTCCGAGCCGTTGCCCGGTGACGAGCCTCCCGAGGTGTGGAAGGGGTGCCTGCACGCCTGGGCGCTGGCGAAGCTGCACCGGGGCGAGCACCGGTTCGGCATGTACTTCGCCGCCGTCGTCCCGGCCGACGAGCGCGGCAGGCCCGACGACGAGAAGCGGGAGGAACTCGTCGAGCAGGACGTGGATCCGGTGGAGGAGTACCTGTGCTGGTCCGGCGGCGGCGAACTCGTCGATGCCTAGCGCTTCACCACGTCCAACGCGGCCTGTTCCACGGTGTCCTCGTCCAGCAGCACGTGGTAGGCCGCCGGGCCCAGCGGGATGAAGCTGTCCTCGCTGGTCACCCGCGCGACCGGGCCGGGGAAGCGGTGGTCGGTCAGCGCGGTGACCACCGCTTCGGAGACGCCGCCGGAGCGGCGGGTCTCGTCCACCACGAGCACGCGGCCGGTCGCCTGCGCTGCGGCGAGCAGGTCGTCCACCGGCAGCGGCGCCAGCCAGCGCAAGTCGAGGACGCGGGCGCGCACGCCGCGCTCGCCCAGCCGCCGCGCGACGCGCAGGCTCATCGGCACGCCGTTGCCGAACGACACCAGCGTCAGGTCCGCGCCGTCGCCGTACTCCCGGGCCCGCCCGATCGGGACGTGCCCGGTGCCGGGGGCGGGGTAGTCCGCCAACCAGCCGCCGTCGCCGGGTTCGTGCAGGTCGCGGGTGTGGTAGAGGGCGATCGGTTCCAGGAAGACGCAGACCCGGCCGTCGACGTGCGCGGCGGCGACGCAGGTGCGCAGCATGGCCGCGGCGTCGTCGGGTCGGGACGGCGAGGCCAGCACCACGCCGGGCAGGTCGCGCAGCGCGGCGATGCTGTTGTCGTTGTGGAAGTGCCCGCCGAAGCCCTTCTGGTAGCCGTACCCGGCGATGCGCACGACCATCGGGTTCCGGTAGCGCCCGTCGGAGAAGAAGCTCAGCGTGCTGCCCTCGCCGCGCAGCTGGTCGGCGGCGTTGTGCAGGTACGCCAGGTACTGGATCTCCGGGATCGGCAGCAGCCCCGCCAGTCCGGCGCCCAGCGCCGTGCCGAGGATGCTCTGCTCGTCCAGCAGCGTGTCGAAAACCCTGGTGCCGCCGAACGTCTTCCGCAGCCCGCGGGTCACCCCGTACACGCCGCCCTTGCGCGCGACGTCCTCGCCGAAGACGAGCACCCGCTCGTCGCGGCCGAGTTCCTCGGCCAGCGACCGGTTGATCGCCTGCGCCAGCGTCAGCGGTCCCTCGGACTCCGGGGCCCGGTCGAACGCCCGCCGCTGCGGGATCTCGCCCGCCCGGCGGGCGAGGGCGTCCGGCCGGTTCCGGCAGATCGAGGCCATGACCTCGCCCGCACCGGCCAGTTTCCGCCTGCCCAGCGCGTCGTCGGCGACGCGTGCGACCTCGTCGCGCGCGGCCTCGTAGTGCGCGATGACCTCCTCGGGCGTGGCGATTCCGCGCGACACCAGTGCTTTCGCGGTCGCCAGCAGGGGGTCGCGGGCGTAGTCGGCGGTGATCTCGGTGCGCGAGCGGTACCCGGACTCCACATCGGACCCGGCGTGCCCCATCAGCCGCACGGTCCGCAGGTGCAGGAACGCCGGAGCGCGGTGGGTGCGCACCCAGTCCGCCGCCTCCCGCGCGATGTCCAGGCACGCCACCGGATCCGCGCCGTCCGCGGTGAAGTAGCGCAGCCCGGGGCGGTGGCCGTAGGTGTTCTCGATCCACCCGTGCGGCGTGCGCACGCTGATGCCGATGCCGTTGTCCTCGCACACCAGCAGCAGCGGCATCGCGAGACCCTGGTAGGCGCAGTGCAGCGCGGAGTTGATCGCGCCGGTGGCGGTGGAGTGGTTGGCCGAGGCGTCCCCGAAGCTGCACACCACCACCGAGTCGGTGGGCCATTCGGTCGCCACGCCCAGCTTCTCCGCGCGTCCCAGCGCGAACCCCAGCCCGACGGCGCGCGGCAGGTGCGAGGCGATCGTGGAGGTCTGCGGGATGACCGACAGCGCCGCGTTGCCGAAGACCTTGTGCCGCCCGGCGGAGATCGGCTCGTCCGCCGACGCGACGACGCCCAGCGCCACGTCCCGCAACGGTTCCGCTCCGGGGACCTGCCGCCCGCGGCGGACGTAGAACCCGCCGGAGCGGTAGTGCAGCAGCGCCGGGTCGGTCGGCCGCAGCGCGGCGGCCACGGCGGCGTTGGACTCGTGCCCGGACGATCCGATGCTGTAGTAACCGAGCCCCTGCGAGCCGAGCCGCCGGGCCATGAGGTCCAGGTGGCGGCTGCCCGCCTGCGCGTCGAACAGCGCCCACAGCTCCCCGGCCCGCTCGTCGGAGCGGCGCGGGGTCTCGGGCAGCGCGGCGACGGTGGTCAGGAAGTGCTCGTCGACGGGCTCTTTCCGGTCGCTCATGACTGCTCCTCGTGCCAGTCGTTGGCCACCGCCGCGCACGACTTCGCCAGGCATTCCAGCGCGATCGGCAGCAGCGGGTTGGTGTTCTGCCTGCGGTAGAGGGTCTTGACGCGGCGGTGCGGCTGCCAGCCCGCGATGCGGGCGATCCGCACGTGGTCGTCCGGGATCGCCAGGCCGGGCAGCACCGCCACGCCGAGGCCGCGCGCGACCAGGTCGCGGATGACGGCGTAGTCGTTGCTGCGGAACACGATCCGCGGCACGAAACCCGCCGCGGCGGCCAGCCGCACCAGCGACCGCGCCCCGGCGGTGTCCTGCCGCGTGCAGATCCACGGGTCGTCGGCCAGCCACCGCAGGTCCACCTCGTCGCGGTCGGCCAGCGGGTGCGAGTCGGGCAGTGCCAGCCGCAGCGGTTCGGCCAGCAGTTCCTCGACGCACAGCTCCACCGGCCACTGGCGCGGGTCCAGGTCGTACTCGAACACCACGGCCGCGTCCACCACGCCGTCCAGGACCCCGTCGATCACCTCGTCGGGTTCGCCCTCGTCGAGCTGCACCTCGGCCTGCGGCCGCTGTGCGACGACCGTCGCCAGCACGTCGGGCAGCACGCGCGCGTTGGCGGTGGCGAAGCTGGCCAGCCGCAGGCTGCCCTCCTCGCCGACCACCATCGCCCGCACCTCGCGTTCCAACGCGTCGAGCGCCCCCAGCGCGTCGCGGCTGCGCTCGGCCAGCCGCACCGCCAGGTTGGTGCTGCGCGCGCTGCGCGCGGTGCGCTCGAACAGCGTCGCGCCGATCGCTCGCTCCAGCAGCACCATCTGCTGCGACACCGCCGAGGCGGTGTAGCCGAGCGCGCGCCCGGCCTCGGCGAACGAGCCGGTGCGCACGCATTCCTGGAGGGTCCGCAGGTGGATCGGGTTCAGCACGCCGACCTCTTCTCAGACGGGTTCCGGCAGCCGTCCGCGCAGCCGCATGGCGGTGCGGACCCGCTCCTCGGCCAGTTCCCGGGCGGCCTCGTGCGGCAGCGTCCCGCCGCGGTCCGCGGTGTCGAGCACCAGAACGGTGTTGCCGCGGGTCCGCTCGGCCACGGTGCGCAGGATCGCCTCCGGCTCGGGGCGGAACGCCGAATGCCGGGCGTCCATCGCGAATCCGGCCGCGATGGCGCCTCCCGCGTTGGCGATGAAGTCCGGCACGACGGTCACCCCGCGCGCCGCGAGCAGCGCCCGCGCTCCCGGGGTGGTGGGCAGGTTGGCGCCTTCCACGACGAACTCAGCCCGCACGGCGGCGGCCAGCGCCTCGTCGATGACGTCCTGCCCGGCCGCCGGGACCAGCACGTCGCAGTCGACGACGAGTTCGTCACCGCGCGGGACCCGTTGCCGCGCGGGAGCTTTGGCCACGCAGGCGTCGCCGAACTCGGCCCGCGCGTCCAGCCAGCGCGGCACGTCGAGCCCGTCCGGATCGTGCACCGAACCTTCCACAGTGGAGAGTGCGACGACCTGGGCACCCAGCTCGTGCAGCCGCCGGGCGGCGGCCGCCCCGACCGCGCCGAAGCCCTGCAACGCCACCCGCGCGCCCACCGCGCTGCGACCCCGGTGCGCCAGCGCGGCGTCCACGGCCTCGGCGACACCGTGACCGGTGACGCCCAGCTGGTCGTAGGGCACGCCGCCCAGCGACTCGGGCACGCCGACCGCCGCACCCCGGTCCCCGAGCTCGTCCTGGATGATCGCCGCGTCGTGCTCGGTCATGCCCATGTCCAGCCCGGCGACGTAGCTGGCCGGGATCTGGTCGGCGAGCCGCCGCGCGAAGGCCCGCACGATGCGTTCCTTGTCCGGCGAGTCCGGGTCGGCGATGATCCCGGCCTTCGCGCCGCCGTGGAACAGGTCGACCGCCGCCCACTTCCACGTCATCACCCGCGCCAACCGGGCGATCTCGGCGACGGTGACGGTCGGGCTCATCCGGGTGCCGCCCTTGCCGGTCCCGCGGGCGGTGTTGTCCACGACCAGCACGCCGCGCATGCCGGTGCGGGCGTCGGAGACGCACACCACCTTCTCCGGACCCCACTCGTCGATCTCCTGCAACAAATCAGGCACTTCGCGCTCCTCGCCGATCAGACGCAGTTGTGCTCGGGCCGGGTCGCGGCGCCGGCGAACCGCCGCGCGTCGAGCCCGGACACGTCGACCACCGGTGGACGGCCGAGCACGAGATCGCGCACGACCTCGCCGACCGCGGGCCCCTGGAGGAAACCGTGCCCGGAAAACCCGGTGGCGTAGTGGAAACCGGCCGGTGACCCGGCCGTGCCGACCAGCGCGTTGTGGTCGGGGGTGACCTCGTACAGCCCGGCCCACCGGTGCGCGACACCGAGGTCGGCCAGCCGCGGCGCCCGGCGGGACACCGCCTCCGACAACCGCGCCAGCCAGCGGCCGTCGGTGCCCAGCCGGAAACCGTGCTCCTCGTCCGGGTCGGACATGCCCACCAGCAGCGCCGGTCCCTCGTCGTGGAAGTAGAAGCTGGTGGCGAAGTCGATGGTGAACGGCAGCCGGGGCGGCAGGTCCGCGACCGGTTCGGTGACCAGGATCTGCCGCCGCAGCGGGCGCACCGGCAGCTCGACCCCGGCCATCGCGCCGACCTCGGCCGACCACGCGCCCGCCGCGCAGACCACAGTGGACGTTTCCACCTCGCCGTCGGCGGTGCGCACCGCGCCGATCCGCCCGTCGCGGACGTCGATCCCGGTGACCGCGCAGTGCCGCCGGAGCACCGCCCCGAGCCGCCGCGCGCCCTGCGCGTAACCCTGCACCACGGCCTCCGGCGTGCAGTGCCCGTCGGTGGGGGAGAAGGCGGCGGCCAGCAGCCCGTCGCCGACGACGTACGGCGACAGCGCGCACGCCTCGGCCACCGTCAGCATCGTGCTCGGCACGCCCAGTTCGTTCTGCACCCGCACGCCGTCCTCGAACGCGGCGACGTCGGCGGGGTCGGACAGCAGGAACAGGTAGCCGTGCTGCTTGAGGTCGATCTCCCCGCCGGGACGGCGGGCGAAGTCCTCGAAGGCGCGCAGGCTGCGCCGCCCCAGTTCGATGTTGACCGGGTCGGAGAACTGCGCCCGCACTCCGCCCGCCGCCTTGCTCGTGCTGCCCGAGCCCAGCTCGTCGCGTTCCAGCAGCAGCACGTCGACGCCCGCCTCGGCGAGGTGGAAGGCGGTGCTCACGCCCACCACCCCGCCGCCGACCACGACGACGTCGGCGCGCCGCGGCAGTCCGGTCACCGGTCACCGCCGAGCTCGGCGGGCAGCCGGTAGTCCAGCTCCGGTTCCACCGTGGCCACGTCCATCTGCGCCTTCTGCAACTTCCCGGAGAAGTCCCAGTTCAACGACTGCCAGCGGGTGAACTGGTCGAGCACCCAGATCCCGGACTGCCGGCTGCCGTTGCCGGAGCGCCCGTTGCCGCCGAACGGCAGGTGCGCCTCCGCGCCCGAGGTGGAGTTGTTGACGCTGACCATGCCCGCGCCGATGCCCTGCCGGAACCGGAACGCGGTGGCCGGGTCGGTGGTGTAGATGGCGGCGGACAGCCCGTAGCCGGGCGCGTTGCCCAGCTCGATCGCCTCGTCCAGGGTCTCGTAGGTGGTGACGCCGACGATCGGCCCGAAGGTCTCCTGCCGGAACACGTGGTCGTCCGGCCGCACCCCGTCCAGCAGCACCGGGTGGTAGTACAACCCGGTCGACGGATCGCCCTGGAAACCCTTGCGCGGCGCGGAATCGCCGATCCGGCCCACGCCGTCGGAGCCGAGCGCGGTGTGGTGCGCGGCGACGGTGTCCAGAATGGACTCGAAGTTGTCGGCGAACTTCTGGTCCAGCAGCGGGCCGTAGAGCACGTCGCCGGTCGGGTCGCCGATCGCCGCCGAGCGCAGCGCGTCGTCCAGCCGCCGCACGAACTCGCCGTGCACGTCGCGGTGCACGATGAGGTTGCCCAGCGAGGTGCAGCGCTGCCCGGCCGTGCCCCAGCCGGAGAACAGCGCGCCCTCCACCGCCAGGTCCAGGTCGGCGTCCGGGGCGACCACCATCGGGTTCTTGCCGCCCAGCTCCAGGCACGGGCTCTGCAGGTGGCGGCCGCACAGCTCGCCGACCCGCGCGCCGACCGCGCTGGAACCGGTGAACCCGACCTTGTGCACCGTCCCCGCCGACAGCGCCGCGTCCAGCCCGGCGAAGGTGTCCTCGCCGTCGGCGTAGACGAGGTTGAGCACCCCGCGCGGCACCCCGGCCCGCCACGCCAGCTCGGACAGCGCCCGCGCCGTCGCCGCGGCGTACTCGGCAGGCTTCCACACCACGGCGTTGCCGCACAGCAGCGCCGGGACCATGTACCAGGACGGCACCGCGACCGGGAAGTTGCCCGCGGTGATCACCGCCGCCACCCCGACCGGCACCCGGAAGGTGAACAGCTGCTTGTCCGGCATCTCCGAGGGCACCGTCTGGCCGTAGAGCCGCCGCCCCTCGCCGAGGAAGAAGTCGCAGGTGTCGATGATCTCCTGCACCTCGCCGAGCGCCTCGGTGTAGGGCTTGCCGATCTCCCGGGTCACCAGCCGCGCCAACGACTCCTTGTTGGCCTCCACCAGCCGCCCCATCCCGGCGATCACCCGGCCGCGCACCGGAGCCGGGACCTGCGCCCACTCCCGCTGCGCCCGCTGCGCGCGCTCGGCGGCGGCGGGCAGCGCGCCGGGGCCGCCGAGCCGGACCCGCGCCACCACGTCGTCGAGGTTCGCCGGGTTGCGCGACAGGTACTCGCCTCCGCCGTCGGCCGTGTCCGCCGGACCGATCACGGAGCTCAACGTCGACTGCACCGACATGCACCTCTTCCTGCTCGTGGGGAGTACGCCCGGCGCCGTGTGCCGCAGGCCACGTCCGCCGCACGGATCACCGTAGATGCTCCCCGCCGGACCAGCCGAGAATCAGAAGAGTGATTTCTGCTCACTCTGAGCGACAGCATCGCTTGCCCTCGGGGCGATCTCCGTCTGGCACCATGCGGGCGTGCACACCGACTGGACGACGTGGAGCGACGCCGACGTGGCGGCCGCGCTGGACCTGGACACCGCGATCGACTCGCAGCGGCGGGCGTTCACCGCGCTCGGGCGCGGCGAGGCCCAGCTCGCCGAGAAGGTGGCGATCCGGACCGGCCCGGACTCCACGTTGAGCTACCTGGCCAGGCTCTCGCCCCGGCACGGCACGGTGAGCAAGCTCGTGGCGGTGCACCCGGGCAACGCCGAGCGCGGCCTGCCCACGATCTCGGCGACCGCGTCGGTCCTCGATGCCGAGACCGGTCGCCTGGTGGCGACCATGGAGGCCACCGCGCTCACCGAGATCCGCACCGCCGCGGGCAGCGCCGTGGCCGCCGACGTCCTCGCCCCGGCGTCCGCGGACGTGCTGGCGGTGATCGGCTCCGGCGTGCAGGCGCGGGCGCACGTCCGCGCGCTCGCCCGGGTCCGCCCGCTGCGCGAGGTCCGGATCTTCGGCCGCGACCGGCACCGCCGCGAGGCCGCGGCCGCCGAGCTGACCGCCGAACTGGACGTCCCGGTGCACCCGGTCGCCGACGCGGACGCGGCCGTGCGCGGCGCACCGCTGGTCGCCACCTGCACGCTCAGCGCCGAACCGGTGGTCGCGACGTCGTCGCTGGCCGACGGCGCCACGGTGATCAGCGTCGGCAGTTTCGAGCACCACCGGCGCGAGGTGGACGCCGAGCTCGTCCGCCGCGCCGCCGCGGTCGTCGTCGACGACGTGGACACCGCCGTCGCGCACGCCGGCCCGATCGCGCACGCCCTCGACCGCGGCGACCTGACCCGCGCGGACCTGCGCTCCCTCGGCGAGGTCCTCGTCGGCGACCGGCCCGGCCGCACCGACGACGGCGACCTGGTCTTCTACAACAGCGTCGGCATCGGCGTGCAGGACGCGGCAGCCGCCCACGCGGTCCTCGGGACCCTGTAGCCGCGCTCTGTCCGCAGTGGACGTGATCGGCTATCGTCGCGGGGGCCGTCGATGCCGCGGGGGTGGTCATGGGATTCGCCGATCGGCTGCGGGCATCGCTGGACTGGTCGGGTTTCCCCGGCCGGGTCAGCTTCGCCGCCTGGGACCTCGACGAGCGCGAACCCGTCCTGCACGACGCCGAACGCGTCGTCCACGCGGCCAGCACGATCAAGGTCCTCACCATGATCGCCGCGCTGCGCGAGGTGCGCGACGGCCGGATCGCGCTGGACACCGAGGTGGGGCTGCCGGCCGAGCGCGCTGGTGGCTTCGGGGTGCTGCGCGAACTGCGCGGGGTGCACCGGCTCCAGCTCGCCGACCTGATCGCGCTGATGATCGTGATCAGCGACAACGCCGCGACCAACGCGGTCATCGACGTCGTCGGCTTCGACGCGATCCGGGCCTGCGCCGAGGACCTGGGCTGCACGGCCACCCGGGTGCAGCGCCGCCTGATGGACGTGCACGCACCCGGCCGCAACGAGACCACCGCCCTCGACCAGGCCCGCGTCCTCGACGCGCTGGCCACCGGAGCGGCGCTGCCCGCGGACCTCACCCGGCACGCCCTCGACGTGCTGTCCCGCCAGCAGGTCCGCGACCGGCTGCCCGCCCGCCTGCCGGACGGTGCGCGCTGCTGGAACAAGACCGGCGAACTCGACGGCCTGCGCCACGACGTGGGGCTGCTCGGTCCCGACCGGCCGCGGGCGGTGGTGGCGGTGCTGGTCGACGGGCTCGACGACGAGCTGTTTCGCGGCGTCCGGGGCGGCCCGGCCTGCGCGGCCATCGCCGATCTCGGCCGCGCCGCCTACGCCGCGCTGTCCGGGGCGCGGCGCTGACCGCGCGGCGCGTTCAGCGCTCGTGCACCACGACCCCGTCGACCATGGTGAGGTCCACCAGCGCGTCGCCGATCTCCGCGGCGGGCTCGGCGAACGGGTCGCGGTCCAGGACCACGAGATCCGCGGCCTTGCCGACCTCGATCGAACCGGTCTCGGCGTCGAGGTGGTTCACCCACGCGCTGCCCGCGGTGTAGGCGGCCAGCGCGTCGACGAGGTCGATGCCCTGCTCGGGCAGGAACGGTTCGGCGTCGCTGCCCGGTTCCCGGCGGTTGACCGCCGCGTGCACCGCGAGCATCGGGTCCGCTTCGGACACCGGCCAGTCGCTGCCCGCGGCCAGCACCGCGCCCGCCGCGCGCAGCGATCGGAACGGGTACTGCCAGCCGGCGCGCCGGTGGCCCAGGCGCGGCACGGTCAGCTCGGTCATCGCCGCGTCGTTGACCGCCCACAGCGCCTGGACCACCGCCGTGACGCGGAGTTCGTGGAAGCGCGGGATGTCGCTGGGGTGCACGACCTGCACGTGCGCGATCTGGTGCCGCAGGTCGTTGGCGCCGTTGCGGTCGCGGGCCCCGGCCAGCGCGTCGAGCACGTCGCGCACCGCGCGGTCGCCGATGGCGTGGAAGTGCAACTGGAATCCCTCGGCGTCCAGCTCCCGGACCGCGGCGGCCAGCTCCGCGGAGTCCACGAAGGACAGTCCGCTGCCGCGACTTCCCAGGTATGGCAGCAACATCGCGGCGGTGCAGTTCTCGCACACCCCGTCCTGCATGATCTTGACCGCGTCGGCGCGGAAGTGCCGACCGCGCGCCCGCCGCCGCTGCCGGAGCCCGTCGAGCTGCCCGGTGCCGCGGTCGCGGTCCCACCACAGCGCGCCGCGCACCTTGCCGGTGAGCAGTCCCCGCGAGTCGGCCGCAAGGTAGGTCTCCAGCGTGTCGTCGTAGCCCAGGTACGGACCGACGATCGCGTCGTGCCACATCGTCACGCCGCGTTCCCGCAGGTGGCGCTGCCCTTCGAGGAGTCCGGCCAGGTACTCCTGGGGGCTGGTGGGCGCCAGCGCGGGGGTGAGCAGCCGGGTCGCGCCCTCGTGCAGCACGCCGGACGGGTGCCCGTCGGCGTCGCGTTCGATCCGGCCGTCGGCCGGGTCGGGGGTGTCCCGGTCGATGCCCGCCAGCCGCAGCGCCGCGCTGTTGACCCACGCCCCGTGGTGGTCGCGGTTGAGCAGGTAGGCGGGCCGGTCACCGGTGATCCGGTCGAGGTCCCACCGGCTCGGCGTCCCGCCCGGGAACCAGCCCATGTCCCAGCCGCCGCCCAGCACCCAGCCGGGCCCCGGCCGCGCGCGCACGTGCTCGGCGATCAGCCGCAGGCACTCGCGCGCGTCCTCGGCACCGGTCAGGTCGCAGCGCAACCGCTCCAGACCGCCGTAGACGGGGTGCGCGTGGGCGTCGTGGAAGCCGGGCAGCAGCAACCGGCCCCGCAGCTCGACCACGTCGGTGGCCGGGCCGACGCGCTCGCGCACCGCGGACCGCCCGACCGCGGTGATCCGCCCGCCCCGCACCGCGACCGCGTCGCTGAACGACCGGGCGGCGTCCATCGTGGCCACCGGGCCGCCCACGAAGGCCACCTCGGCGGTGTCGGCGGACATCGGCCCGCGGTCAGCGCACCGGCTCGCCGGTGATCGTCGCGACCGCGCGGTCGCGGGTCGCCTCGTCGATCTCCGGCACCCGGAACCCGCGCTCGCGGATGTGCGCCACCAGGTCGGGCTGCGGCGCCACGTCGTGCCACCGCAGGTAGTAGCCCACCGCGCCGGGCCAGATCCAGGTGCCGTCGGTGTGGAAGGTCATCGGCACCGCCGCAGCGCCCTCGGGATCCAGCCGGTCGGCGTCGTAGCTGCGCGCGGCGAGCACGATCGGCGCGCGCTCCAGGTACTCCACGACCTGGTCGCGCTCCTCGGGCCGCACGGCGGGCCGCTCGGTGATCGGCCGCCCGCTGCCGTCGAAGACCTCCGCGGTCCGCAGCCCCGGCGCGCCGCCGCGCTCGGCCAGCCACGCCGGGGTCGACGCCCCGGGCCTGGGGTGCAGCCGCAGCTCCTCGGCGTACGCCTCGGGCGGGGGAGCGCTCTTCCAGGCGGGCTCGTAGTCGCCGTTGAAGTCGACCGCGTAGCTGCCGGGCCGCTTCAGCCGGTACAGGGCGCTGACCCAGGTGCCGCGGTCCGGCTGGTACATGCCGTTCCGCAACCGGTCGAACAGGCCGGTCACCTCCCGCGGCGGTGCGAGCGGCACGGCGGTGCCGTTGGGCGCGGTCAGTTGCGCGGCCAGTTCGTGGTGGGCACCGAGCGCCCGGTACTCGACGTTGACCTCGTGCCAGCCAGGGGGCAGGGCCTGCGCGATCACCCGGCCGATCTCCTGGATGAGCTGCTGCTGCTCGGCCTGGTCCAGGCTCGCTGGACGGTCGTGGGATCCCGGTTGGCTCATGCCTGCATCCTCCCAGTCGCACGCGGACCTCGGGAGCCGTTCCGCCCAGGTTCGGCCGTGCCCCCTGCAAGATCGTCGCGGCGTCTCTTCGCCCGCCGCGCCCGGAATCTTAAGACCCCGAAAGGATGATCTTCGACGGCCGACGCGTGGGCTACCCGGACGGGTGCGACCACCCGTTCCGCTGACGCCTGCCATGTCCGATCTGCGGATTGTTGACAATCATTCTCCGCGCCGTTTAGCTTCGAGCCGTTCCCGGCGGACGCGGAGG
Source organism: Saccharopolyspora rosea (assembly GCF_025643595.1). Taxonomy (GTDB): domain Bacteria; phylum Actinomycetota; class Actinomycetes; order Mycobacteriales; family Pseudonocardiaceae; genus Saccharopolyspora; species Saccharopolyspora rosea. The sequence continues at coordinate 4,277,886 of NZ_CP102826.1, read as the reverse complement.
TGACCATGCGGGCTCACGAGCACGGCCATCCGCGTCCCGCGCGTTGGATGTCCTCGTCGTCGCTCTGGCTGCGACATCGCTGACCGAACACCGTCGCTGCCGCGGGCAGCGCGGGCGATCAGGTCGTCGACGACCTGATCGAGGTGTGCTCAACCTGTTTTCCCCTTAACCCCGCGCGGGCGACGCGCGCCCGTGCTCGGCATGCGAGCTGGGAGGAGGTTCGGCCGGTGACACTCGTCGACCGCGACCCGCAGATGAGGGTGATCTGGACAGACCCGGTGACGGGCAAGCGCGGCTACCTGGTCGTGCACAGCCTGGTGTCCGGTCTCGCCACCGGCGGGACCCGGATGCGGGTCGGCTGCACGCTGGCCGAGGTGGAGGCGTTGGCACTGGGGATGGCCCGCAAGACCGCCGTGTTCGGCCTTCCGGTCGGCGGCGCCAAGGGCGGCATCGACTGCGATCCGAAGGACCCGCGAGCACCCGAGGTGCTGCGCCGGTTCATCGCCGCGATGCGCCCGTGGGTGGACGCCCACTGGGTGACCGCCGAGGACCTGGGCGTCCCGCAGCAGCTGATCGACGAGGTCTTCGCCGACCTCGGGCTGCACCAGTCCTACCACGCGGCGATCCGCCGGGCCCCGGACGTGGAGCACACGCTGCTCCGGGTGCGGGCCGGGCTGAACTCGCCGGTGCCGGGCGGTCTGCTGCTCGGCGACGTGGTCGGCGGCTACGGGGTCGCCCAGTGCTGCCTGGGCGTGCTGCACGCGCGCGACTGGGCGCCGGACCGGACCGCGGTCGCGGTCCAGGGCGTGGGCACGATGGGCGGCGGCGCCGCGTACTACCTGCACGAGGCCGGGGCCAAGGTCGTCGCCGTGGCGGACGCCAAGGGCACCCTGTACGACCCCGACGGCCTGGACGTGCCCGCGCTGCTGGACGCCCGGGACCGCTTCGGCGAGATCGACCGGTCGCAGGTCCCCGAGCACGTGCGGCGGCTGCCGCGGGAGGCGGTGCTCTCGGCCGACGTCGACGTGCTCATCCCGGCCGCGGTGTCCTTCGCGATCACCGCCGAGCAGGTCCCGCACGTGGCGGCCAAGGTGATCGTGGAGGCCGCCAACACCCCGGTGACCGAGGACGCCGAGGAGCTGCTGGCCGCCCGCGGCATCCCGGTGATCCCGGACTTCGTCGCCAACGCGGGCGCCGCGGCGTGGGCGTGGTGGCTGCTGCTCGGCCGCGTGGACGCCGACCCGGTCCGCTCGTTCCAGGTGCTGCGCGAGGAGATGCTGGCCAAGATCCCCCCGCTGTTGGCCGCCTGGGACGCCGAGGGCGTCACCCCGCGGCGGGCGGCGCTGCGGCTGGCCGACGACCAGACCGAGCTCAACCGCGTCGCCGAAGCCGAGGGGCGCACGCTGCTCAGCATTCCGTGACCACGGGTCGGGCGGGGTGATTTCCGGTGGAATTGTCCCGCCCGACACGGCCGGGTGAACGTGTGACAACCCGGTGTGGGAGTGCTAGCGTTGCCGTAGTTGCAGTTTTGGTTCCCAGCAGTACTGGAAAGTGCCTGCCAGAACGCAGGCACTTTTTCGTGCCGGAGGCCGTTCGGCCCGGGGTGATCATCTCGGCGACTTGGGGTCTGCGCAGTGTTGACCCTGGCCACACGAAACAGGAGAAAGCAAGAATGGCTACCGGTACCGTCAAGTGGTTCAACGCGGAGAAGGGCTACGGGTTCATCACCCCGGACGGCGGCGGCGCCGACGTCTTCGCCCACTACTCCGCGATCGACGCCACCGGTTTCCGCACGCTGGACGAGAACCAGCGGGTGGAGTTCGAGATCGCTCAGGGCCCGAAGGGGCCGCAGGCGGCTCAGATCCGCACCATCTGAGCCGAGCACGGCACTGCCGGGGCGGCGGGCGTGATGCCCGCCGCCCCGGCGTCGTTTCCGAACCGTTGACTTTCACTCTTCACGGTGACAACTGCCCGGGTAGGCTTCCAGGCCGCTGTTGTCGGACGCGGTGGAGGTCGAGGTGACCTTGCGTGTCGTCGTCGCCGGGGCGTCCCGGGTGGTCGGTGGCCCGCTGCTCGCGCGGCTGCGGGAACGCGGTCACCACGTGACGGCGCTGGTCGGCGGACCGGGTGATTTCGTCGACCCCGATCGGGTCGACGAGGTGGTGGTGGCCGAGCCGGACGACGCGCGGGCGCTGCGCTCGGCGGTCCGCGACGCCGCTCCCGATGCCCTGGTGGACCTCGCGGCCGACCTCGCCGCCGGGGACGGCGAGGTGCTGCGCGGCTGCGCGCGGCGCGGTCGCGAGACGGCCGACCTGGTCGCCGCCGCGACCGCGGCCGGTGCCCGGCGGGTGGTCGCGCAGAGCAGCACCGGTGCCTACCGGCCCTGCGGGCGCGAGGTGCTCGACGAGTCGGCTCCACTGTGGACGGACGCGACGGGGGTCTGGGGCGAGGTGGTGCGCTCGCTCTCCGTCGCCGAGCAGGCGGTGCTCGGTCGCCCCGACGTGGCGGGCGCGGTGCTGCGGTACGGCTCGCTGTACGGACCGGGGACGCGGTTCGCGCCCGGCGGCGCCGTGCACGAGCAGGTGCGCGGCAGCGCCCTGCCGCTGGTCGAGGACGGGGTCGGGCTCACCTCGTTCACGCACGTCGACGACGCCGCGCAGGCGCTGGTCGAGGTGCTGGACCAGGAGGTCACCGGTACCTACAACGTGGTCGACAACGAGCCGGCGGAGTGCGCCGAGTGGCTGCCCGCCTACGCGCGCATGGCGGGCGGACCGGCTCCGGTGACGCTGAGCCTCGACAAGGCGCGGGCGCAGCTGGACGCGCTCACCGTGCACCAGCTCACCGAGCAGCGCGCCGCCACCAACTTCCGGATCCGCGAGGAGCTGGGCTGGCGACCCGCCTGGCCGAGCTGGCGCGAGGGCTTCGCCGAGATGTTCGGCCTCTGGCCGGTGTGAGTCCACTCTGGACGTCCGGATCGTTCCAGGTCGGTTCCGGTGCCGTCCGCGCTCTGGGAAACCGGCCTCGGGCGGGATAGGTTTCCGGTCGGACCATTCCACCCGTCCGGGTGGCCCAGACCGAAGCCGGAGTGAGCATGACGACCACAGGCGTGCACCCGCTGCGGGAGCTGCTGCCGGAGGGCAGCGTGTTCGACGACGTCGACGTGCTGGAGGCGCACCGCCGGGACCGGGCGACCTTCTGCCCGGCGGGCACCCCCTCGGTGCTGGTCCGCGCCCGGTCCACAGAGGACGTCGCGACGACGCTGCGCTGGGCGGACGAGCACCGCGTGCCGGTGGTCCCGCAGGGCGCGCGCTCCGGGTTGTCCGGCGGAGCCAACGCCGTCGACGGCTGCGTGCTGCTGTCGGTGGAGAAGATGGACCGCATCCTCGACATCGACGTCGACGAGCAGCTCGCCGTGGTCCAGCCGGGCGTGGTCAACGGGGTGCTCGCCGCCCGCGCCGCCGAGCGGGGGCTGTTCTACCCGCCCGATCCCGGTTCCCGCAGCGTGTCCACCATCGGCGGCAACGTGGCGACCAACGCGGGCGGCATGTGCTGCGTGAAGTACGGCGTGACCGGCGACTTCGTGCGGGAGCTGGAGGTGGTGCTCGCCGACGGCCGGGTGATGCGCACCGGGCGGCGCACCGCCAAGGGGGTCGCCGGGTACGACCTGGCCCGCCTGATCGTCGGCTCCGAGGGCACGCTCGGCGTGGTCACCGAGGTCACCGTCGCGCTGCGGCCCGCCTCGGCGCGGCCGTTGACGGCGGTGGCGTTCTTCCCGACCGTCGCCGACGCCGCCGGGACCGTGGCCGGGTACCTCGGGGAGGGCTACCGGCCGTCGGTGCTGGAGTTCATGGACGAACCGACGGTGCGCTGCGTGCAGCGGGTCGCCGACCTGGGTTTCCCGGACGGGACCGCCGGCATGCTCATCGCGCAGTCCGACCGCGGCGACGCCGCGCCCGACGACCTCGCGGCCTTCGAACGGGTCGCCCGCTCCTTCCGCGCCACCGAGGTCGTCGTCGCCGACGACCCGGTCGAGGGGGAGATGCTCATGCAGGCGCGCCGGCTGATCGGCGACTCCCAGGAACACCTCGGCGCGCTGCTGATCGACGACGTGTGCGTGCCCCGCGGCCGGCTCGTCGACCTCGTGACGGGTCTGGAACGCATCGCCGAGGAGCAGCGCGTCCAGGTGTTGTGCGCCGGGCACGCCGGTGACGGCAACATGCACCCGGTGGTCGCGTTCGACGCCGACGACCCGGACGAGAGCGCACGCGCCCAGCGGGCCTTCGACGACATCATGGCGCTCGGACTGGAACTGGGCGGCACCATCACCGGTGAGCACGGCGTCGGCCACCTCAAGCGCCGGTGGCTGGGCCGCGAACTCGACCCGGCCGCGCTGTGGGCGCAGCGGCAGATCAAGAACGCGCTCGACCCGCACGGCATCCTCAACCCGGGACGGGTCCTCCCGGACGGCTGAGCCGGCTCAGTCGTGCTCGTAGAAGTCGTCGTCGGTGGGGATCTCGCGGTACTGGTCGACCAGATCGGCCGGGTCGGCGTCGAAGGGCACCTCCGGCGGAACCGGAGTCTCCTCCTCGGGGACCTCCTGGCGGGCCTGCTCGACGGCGTCGGCTTCGGGGGTCTCGGGGTTCATCGGGCTCCTCCACGCGTGCTGCCGGGTCGTGTCCCACCCTACGCCGCCGGAGCCGGCGCGGTCCGCCCTCGTGGACCGCGCCGGCCCCGGGTCAGCCGATGGCGCGGCCGGCGTAGTCCGGCGGTTCCTCGGCCAGCGCGGTGATCCGGTCGGCCACCGCGTCCGGGAACGGCGCGGTGCGGCCCTGCTCGCCGTCCACGTGCAACGCCATGATCTCCTCGGTGGCCACCAGCTCGCCGTCCACGGCCATCTCGTGGCACAGCCGCAACTTCTTCGCACCGGTGCCGACGATCCGGCTGGTCACCACGAGCTCCGAGTCGGGCGCGACCTCGCGCAGGTAGCGGACGTGCGCCTCCACGGTGTACAGCGAGCAGCCGGTGTCGCGGCGGTACGTCTCGTCGAGACCGATCTGGTCCATCACCGCGTCGGTGGCGAACCCGAACACCAGCACGTAGTACGCCTCGCTGAGGTGGCCGTTGTAGTCGATCCACTCTGGACGGACGTGTTGCCGGAACTCCTCGATGCCGCTCACGACCGGCCCTTCCGGACGCCGTCGATCGCGCGCATCACCGCGATCACGGCGCGGTCCCGGTCGGCGACCAGGTCGGCGATGCTGCGGCCGTCGGACGCCTCCTCGCAGCCCTTGACCATCGCGTCGCGCAGCTCGTCGGTCAGCTCCGGGGCCTCCAACCGGGTCCACGGCGACTTCAGCGACGGACCGAAGTGGTCCAGCATGTGCGCCATGCCGCCCTCGCCGCCCGCCAGGTGGAACGTCAGGCACGGGCCGAGCAGCGGCCAGCGCAGCCCCGGGCCCTCGGTGATCGAGGCGTCGATCTGCGCGGGCGTGGCCTCGCCGTTGGCGACCATGTGCAGCGCCTCGCGCCAGATCGCCTCCTGCAGGCGGTTGGCGATGAAGCCCGGCACCTCGCGGTCCATGGTGATGACCGACTTGCCCGCGACCTCGAAGAACCGCGAGGCCCACTCGACGGCCCACTGCTCGGTCCGCTCGCCGCCGACGACCTCGACCAGCGGGATCAGGTACGGCGGGTTGAACGGGTGGCCGACGACCAGCCGCTGCGGTGTCGGGCAGTCGCGCTGCATCTCGGTCATGCCGTAGCCGGAGGTCGACGAGGACACCACGACGCCGGCCGGGGTCGCCGCGTCGATGCGCGCCAGCAGGTCCTGCTTGAGCGCCAGGTCCTCGGGAGCGCTCTCCTGGACGAACTCGGCGTCGGCGACCGCCTCTTCCAGGGTCGCCGCGATCACCAGGTTGTCGGTGGAGGCGCCCTCGGCCAGGCCCAGCTCGGTCAGCGCGGGCCACGCGGCGTCGATCAGGCGCCGCAGCTTGTCCTCGAAGCCCTCGGCCGGGTCCCAGGCGATCACCTGGTAGCCGCGCGCCAGGAAGTGCGCGACCCAGCCGCCGCCGATCACGCCGGCTCCGATGCAGGCGACCCGCCGGACCGCCTCGGGTGCGGGAGTGTGCTCGTTCACCTCGGTGCGTCCCTTCATCAACGCTTGGTCAGGCCGAGTTCGGCGCGTGCGGTCTCCGGCGTGGCGATCTTGCCGCCCATCGCCTCGACGATCGTCACCGCGCGCTCCACGAGCTGGGCGTTGCTGGCCTTGACGCCCTTGCTCAGGTACAGGTTGTCCTCCAGGCCGACCCGGACGTTGCCGCCGAGCGCGGCGGTCAGGCCCACCCACCGCAGCTGGTTGCGGCCGATGGCGAAGCTGGCCCAGTTCGCGCCCTCGGGCAGCATGTTCACCTGGGCCTGCAGCAGACCCGGGTCCGGCGGGGCGCCCCACGGGATGCCCGAGCACAGCTGGAACAGCGGCGGGGCGTCGATCAGGCCCTCGTCGATCATCTGGTTGGCGAACCACAGGTTGCCGGTGTCGAAGATCTCCAGCTCCGGCTTGACGCCGAGTTCCTGGATGCGCCGGGCGCCCGCGCGCATCATGTCCGGCGTGGAGATGTAGAGCTGGCTGCCGTTGCCGAAGTTCAGCGATCCGCAGTCCAGCGTGCAGATGTCCGGCAGCAGCTCCTCGACGTGCGGCAGCCGCTCCAGCCCGTTGACCAGGTCGGTGCCGTCGACCGGCTTGAGCGGGTCGTCCTGGTCGATCACCAGGTCGCCGCCCATCCCGGCGGTGAGGTTGATGACGACGTCGATGCCGGTGTCCTTGATCCGCTCCACCACCTCGCGGTAGAGCGCGACGTCGCGGGAGCCCTGGCCGGTCTCGACGTTGCGGACGTGGATGTGCACCACGGCGGCGCCGGCGTTGTAGGCGTCCACGGCGTCCTTGGCGATCTGCTCCGGGGTGACCGGGACGAACTCGCTCTTGCCCGTGGTGTCGCCGGCACCGGTGAGGGCGGCGGTGATGATCACTTCGTTCTTCATGGGGTTCTCCCTTCGTGGGGACGGCGTGCTCACCTGGGCGCGCGGGGGCGCGCCGAGGAGGTCTTCGGCGTGGGGGAGAGCGGGGTTGTCAGTGCCGGACGATCTCGCGTTCGACGAAGTCGCGGAGGACTCGCCGCATCCGTTCGACGGAGCGGCCGGGACGGCCGGTGAGCACCTGGATGCCCAGGCCGTCGACGAGCGCGGTGAGCGTCACGGTGAGTTCTTCGGCATCGGTGTCGGTGAACACGCCCTGCTGCTGGCCCTGCCGGATGGTGCGGGCGATCGTCTCGTGCCACCGGGTGTAGGAATCGCTGTGCAGCACCTGCAGGTCCGGGTTGAGCGCGCTCTCGTTCCACACCTGCAGCCAGATCGACCACTCCGAGCGCAGCAGGCCGGGCGTGGGCAGCTGCAGCTCGACCAGCCGCAGCAGCCGCTCGTGGGCGTCGGAGATGCTGTGCAGTTCGGCGACCTGCCGGTCGAAGGCCAGCCGCACCGAGTACCGCAGGGTCTCGGTGAGCAGGTCGTCGCGGCCGGGGAAGTAGTAGTGGATGGTGGCCGCACTGGTCCCGCACGCCTGGGCGACGTCGGAGATCCGCACCGAGTGGTAGCCGCGTTCGGCGATGAGCTTCCACGCGGCGTCCAGGATCTGCTGGTAGCGGCCCGCTTCCCGGGAGTCGCCGGGTTCGGGACCGCTGCGGGCCGAGCGCCGCGGGGCCGCGGCCACCGTCTCGGCGTCGTCCCGGCCGTTGATCAGCCAGTTGACCGTCACCCCGGAGACCTCGGCGATGCGGGTCAACTCGCCCGGCGTGAACCGCCGGGTCCCGGTCAGCGACTTGGACAGCTTGGTCGGGTCCAGTCCGATCCGCTCGGCGAAGGCGCGCTGGCTGTCCGGGTACCGGCGCAACACGTCCCGCACTCGTTGGCGCAACGCGGCCGTCGTGTCCTGCACGCCAGGAACGCTAGCAGTCCATTGCGAGAATCGCAATCATCGGGGTCTGGATTGCGATCATCGGGTGCATCTCGGGGCGTTGCCCGTACGCTGGGTTATTCGGAATGACGTGCGGAAACTCTTCCGCGTTGGTTGCTCGCGGTATCGGCTGTCCGGGGGATGACTGATAGGTCAGTCGATTCGCAACGGACGGCGCTTGTGCGGGGCGGCGGTCGGCATGTTGAGCTGGAGAACGTCCCGCAGGTTTACACGAAGAGGTGACATGAGCGAGCGCAGCGAGACGGAGACCACCGACCGCGCCGCGGAGGACGTGCGCCGCTGGCACGTCCTGGGCATCTGCCTGGTGGCCGGGTTCATGACGCTGCTGGACGTCAGCATCGTCAACGTCGCGCTGCCGTCGATCCAGCAGGGACTCGGCGCTCCGTCGGCGGCGCTGTCCTGGGTGGTCTCCGGTTACGCGCTGACGTTCGGCCTCGTGCTCGTCCCCGCCGGCCGCCTCGGCGACGACCGCGGGCGCAGCCGGATGTTCCTCGTCGCGCTGGTCGCCTTCACCGCGGCCAGCGCCCTGGCCGGCTTCGCGCAGACACCGCTGTGGCTGGTGATCGCGCGGCTGTTGCAGGGCGTCGCCGGCGGGATGCTCAACCCGCAGGTGCTCGGCCTGATGCAGCAGCTGTTCCACGGAGCCGAGCGGGGCAGGGCGTTCGGCCTGTTCGGCGCCGTGGTCGGCATCTCCACCGCGATCGGGCCGCTGCTCGGCGGGCTCATCATCCAGCTCGCCGGCAACGAACACGGCTGGCGGTGGGTGTTCTTCGTGAACCTGCCGATCGGCGCGGCGGCGATCCTCTACGGACTGCGCGTGCTGCCGCGCGACCGCAAGCGCCGCGACGAGGCGCAGAACCTCGACCTCGTCGGCGTGCTGCTGCTGGGCTGCGGACTGCTGTGCCTGCTGCTGCCGCTGGTGCAGCAGGAGAGCAGCGGGGGCAGCCCGTGGTTCCTGCTGCCGGTGGCCCTGGTGCTGCTGGCCACCTTCGTGTGGTGGGAGGCCCGCTACCGGGCGCGGGGACGCCACCCGCTGGTGAACCTGTCGCTGCTGCGGATCCGCAGCTACGCCTTCGGCAGCAGCCTCGGGCTGCTCTACTTCGCCGGGTTCACCAGCATCTTCTTCGTGCTGGCGGTGTACTTCCAGCGCGGCCTGGGGTACTCGCCGCTGCAGGCCGGGCTGGCGCTCACCCCGTTCGCGGTCGGCTCCGCGGTGTCCTCGGCGCTGGGCGGGCGCGTGGTGCACCGCCTCGGACGGCGACTGGTGATCATCGGGCTGAGCGGCGCGCTGCTCGGCCTGCTGGCCACCGACGTGCTGCTGGCGACCCGGCCCGGCGAGACGGCGGGCCTGGTGACCGCGCTGCCGCTGCTCGTCGCCGGGGTCGGCAGCGGTCTGGTGATCTCGCCGAACCAGACCGTGACGCTCAGCGAGATCGACTCCCGGCACGGCGGTACCGCCGCGGGCGTCCAGCAGACCGGGCAGCGCATCGGCTCGGCGCTGGGCACCGCGGCAGCCTCCGGGCTCTTCTTCGGCGAACTGGCCACCGGCGGGTTCGACGCGGCGATCTCCACCGGCCTCATCGTCGCGGTCTGCTTCGTCGCCGCCGCGCTGCTGGTCGGCATCGCCGAGATCGTGCAGGCCCGCCGGGCTCGCGACGCGTGATCAGCCCCGGGCGGCCGGTGCGCCGAGCTTGGCGTGGCGGCGGCCGTAGCCGAAGTAGATCACCAGGCCCACCACGAGCCACACCCCGAAGCGCACCCAGGTGATCACGCTCAGGTTGGCCATCAGGTACAGGCAGGCCACGGCGGTGACGATCGGCAGCCAGGGGGACAGCGGCACGCGGAACGGCCGCGGCATGTCCGGGCGCCTGCGGCGCAGCACCGGCACCGCCAGGGCGACGATGAGGAAACCGGACAGCGCGCCGATGCTGACCATGTCGGCCAACTCGGAGATCGGGACGAACCCGGCCAGCACCATGATCAGCACCGCGCCGCCGAGGGTCATCCGGTGCGGCGTGCCCCACTTCGGGTGCACCTGGGAGAGCTTGGCGGGCAGCAGGCCGTCGCGGCTCATCGCGAAGCCGATCCGGCCGATGGTGACCAGCTCGACCATCATCACCGAGGTCAGCCCGGCCACCGCACCGAGCGCGATGAGCGCGGCCACCCACGGCTGGCCGACCGACTGGAACGCGGCGGCCAGCGGGGCGCCCTCGTCGATCTTGCGGTAGTCGACCATCGCGCTGAGCACGAACGCCACCGCCACGTACAGCACCGTGCACACCGCCAGGCTGCCGAGCAGCCCCACCGGCAGGTCCCGCTTCGGACGCCGGGTCTCCTCGCCGAGGTTCGCCAGCGCCTCGAAACCGGTGTAGGAGAAGAAGACCACGGCCGCCGCGGTGAGCATGCCGCCGATGCCGTACACCGACTGGCCCATCCCCAGCGCGGCCTGGACCAGGGGTTGCTCCAGCGCGCTGCCGCCCGCCGCCGGGGGCTGCGCGGGCGGGATGAACGGCACGAGGTTGGCGCTGCGGACGAAGAACAGCCCGGCCACGACCACCAGCACGCACACCGCGACCTTGACCACGACCAGCGCGTTGGTCACCCAGGACGACTCGCGGATCCCGATCACCGCGATCACGGTGAGCACCGCGATGATCGCGATGGCACCGAGGTTGACCGACGCGTCCTCGCCGAACCACTGCGACGGCAGCCCCAGCAGGTTGGCGATGTAGCCGGACCAGCTGCGCGAGACCACCGACGCGCCGAGCGCGAACTCCAGCAGCAGGTCCCAGCCGATGATCCAGGCGAACAGCTCGCCGAGCGTGGCGTAGGCGTAGGTGTAGGCGCTGCCCGCGGTCGGCACCGCCGAGGCGAGCTCGGCGTAGCAGAGCGCGGCCAGCGCCGCGACGATGCCGCCCACCACGAACGAGAGCACCACCGCCGGCCCCGCGTGCTCCTTGGCCTCGATGCCGGTCAGGGTGAAGATGCCGGTCCCGATGATGATTCCGATGCCGAAGCCGATCAGGTCGACCCCGGTCAGCCGTCGGACCAGCCCGCCCTGGGAACCCCGGGCCAGCACGTCCTCGACTGGCATCGTCCGCAATACGCTCACGCCGCAGCACCGTAGAAGACTTCACCCCGAACGGCCTAACCGCGGCGACGCAGCGTGACTGTTTCGGTATGCGAAGTGGACGAACGGGTGCCGCCGTTCCACTGGATGGGAAACGGCATGGGAAGGACCCCGCCGCGCGCGACGGGGTCCTCGACGAGCCGGGCGGTCAGGCCGGTACGGACGCGGTGTCGCGGTCCCAGACCCGGTGCCTGCCCAGGGCGGCGGCGAACTCCGCGAGGAAGTCGTCGGGCAACGCGCCGCCCGCGGCGGTGACCACGCCGTGGTCGGCCACCACCCCGTTCGGACCGCCGGCCTTCTCGGCTTCGGCGATGCCCGCGTGCTGCAACAGCCGCATGCCCTCGTCGCTGGCCGCCACGGGCTTGTGGTGCTTGTACGCCTCGGTGACGAAGTGCACCGCGTAGCCGTCGGCGGACAGGGCGCGGATGCTGTCCGCGCCGCCGGGGACGATCACCCCGTCGTAGACCACCGAGGCCATCGTGTTGATCTGCCGATCGACGTCGACCTCGCCGCCGTTCGCGCCGCGGATCTTGCCGTCGCGCAGGGCCAGCACCTCGGCGATCGCGCCCCGTTCGGACAGCCCCCGGCGGATCTGCTCCACCTCGGTGGAGTCGACGCCGTCGGCCGCCAGCACCGCCACCTTGCGGGTGGCGATCGTGCCCGTCACCGAGTTCGCCTGGCTCAGCGCCGGGGAACTGCGGCCGTGGTTGGGCGTTTCGGCCTGCTGCGGCGGCGCGACGCCGACGCCCTCGGCGACCGCGACGGCCAGCTCGTGGTCGACGTGGTTGAGCCGGGCGACCACGCCCTCGCGCACGTGCTGGTGGTCGACCTTGCCCAGCTCGAAGCGGAACGCGGCGACGATGTGCTCCTTCTCCCAGGACGCCATGCTGTTCCAGAACAGCGTGGCCTGGCTGTAGTGGTCCTGGAAGCTCTCGCTGCGCTTGCGGATCTTGTGGCCCTCCACCTTCTCCTGGTAGTGCGCGAACGCGCCCGCCTCGGTGCCGCCGACCACCGGGCACCCGCCGGCGAGGCTGTTCTCGCTGTAGCTGGTGCGACCGCGGTGGATGCGCTGCTGGCCGTAGCCGTCGCGCTGGTTGTTCGCCACGTCGGCCACCGGCCGGTTCACCGGGATCTGCGCGAAGTTCGGCCCGCCCAACCGGATCAGCTGGGTGTCCAGGTAGGAGAAGTTGCGCGCCTGCAGCAGCGGGTCGTTGGTGAAGTCGATGCCCGGCACCACGTTGGCGGTGTGGAAGGCGACCTGTTCGGTCTCGGCGAAGAAGTTGTCCGGGTTGCGGTCCAGCACGAGCCTGCCGACCGGCCGCACCGGCACCTCCTCCTCGGGGATGATCTTGGTCGGGTCCAGCAGGTCGAAGTCGAAGTCGAACTCGCGGGACTCGTCGACCAGCTGCACGCCCAGCTCCCACTCCGGGTACTGCCCGGCCTCGATCGCCTCCCACAGGTCCCGGCGGTTGTAGTCCGGGTCCTTGCCCGCGATCTTCTGGCACTCGTCCCACACCAGCGAGTGCGTGCCCAGCGCGGGTTTCCAGTGGAACTTCACGAACGTGCCCCGGCCCTCGGCGTTGACCAGCCGGAAGGTGTGCACCCCGAAGCCCTGCATCATCCGGTAGCTGCGCGGCAGCGCCCGGTCGGACATCAACCACATCATCATGTGCAGCGTCTCGGGCTGGAGCTGCACGAAGTCCCACAGCGTGTCGTGCGCCGAGGCGGCCTGCGGCATCTCGTTGTCCGGTTCGGGTTTCACCGCGTGCACGAAGTCCGGGAACTTGATGCCGTCCTGGATGAAGAACACCGGCATGTTGTTGCCGACCAGGTCGTAGTTTCCCTGCCGGGTGTAGAACTTCGTCGCGAAACCGCGCACGTCGCGCACGGTGTCGGCCGAACCGCGCGAGCCCGCGACCGTGGAGAACCGGACGAACACCGGCGTCCGCTCGTTCGGATCGGTCAGGAAGCTCGCGACCGTGTAGTCGGCCAGCCAGCCGTCGTAGGGCTGGAAGTGCCCGTAGGCGCCCGCGCCGCGGGCGTGCACCACCCGCTCCGGGATGCGCTCGTGGTCGAAGTGCGTGATCTTCTCGCGGGCGTGGAAGTCCTCCAGCAGGGTCGGTCCGCGCTCCCCGGCGCTCAACGCGTCGTCGGTGTGGTCCACCCGGACCCCTTGCTGGGTGGTCAGGTACGTGTCCTGGGGGTCCTTGCGGACCTCGTCCAGCTGTCGGTGCTTGGCGTCGTGCGACTCGGCGGCCATCTCCGAACCCCTCCTGCGCGTGGAACCTGCGGTTCCCGGGTTCCCCGCTGCGGCCGGGCGGTATGCGCGGATCAGCCGAACCACGGCAGCATCCGGACCAGTTCCGGGGCTGCCGCCACGATCAGGAAGTGCAGTCCGCGCCCGGCCAGGCTGGCGGTGAGGAAGCCGACCACCGGCAGCCCGGCCGCGCCGGAGAGCACGCACATCAGGCTGTAGGGCGGCAGACCGGGGATCGCGCTGACGAACAGCGCGCCCAGCCCCCACCACGGGCGCTGCTCGGTGCGGCGGTGGAACGTCTCCAGCCACGCCGCCCACCGGCCCCGGCGCTGCTTCTCGGTCGCCTTGGTCAGGCGTTCGCCGAGGCGGAAACCACCCTTGCCCGCCAGGTAGAACAGCGACTTGCCCGCGACCTGGCCGACCGCGGCGGCCAGCGCGAGCGGCCACCAGCTCAGCCCGTCGACGGTGGAGAGCACGCCGATCAGGTAAATCTCGATGTTCACCAGCGGGAACACGCTGCCCAGCGCGGCGGTGCCCGCGGTGGCCAGCAGCCACCCGATCATCGCGCCGTCCCGGGGGCGGCGTGCGTCGTGGTCAAGGCGGCTCCAGCGCAGGGGCGGACGAGGACCGTGGCAGGGTACCGGGCGTCACCGCCGGTCATCGGCGGGTGGGGGCGCCTGCTGCGACGACCGCCACGCCGGTCACGGCTCCTCGGCGTCCGGGTCCCAGTCGAGCAGCCGGACGCGGCTGACCGTGCGCAGGTGGCGTCGCATCGCGGTCACCGCCGCGCGCGCGTCGCCCGCCCGGATCGCCTCGGCGATGCGCTCGTGCTGCGCCAGCGACTTGGCCGGGCGGCCGGGCTGGCGCAGCGACTCGCCGCGGCTCTCGGCGATCTCGTCGGCGATGGTGCGCATGAAGTCGGCCAGCAGTGCGCTGTGCGCGGCGGCGGTCACCGCGGCGTGGAACCGGCGGTCGCCGTCCAGTCCCAGCCGCCCGTCCGCCACCGCGCGCCGCATGTCCGCCAGCGCCGCGTCCAGCTCGGCGAGGTCGGCGTCGGTGCGGCGGCGCGCGGCGAGTTCGGCGAGCTTGGTCTCCAGCGCCTCCCGCGCGTCGAGCACGTCGGGCAGCCGCCGCTTGCGCGCCACCAGCTCGTCGACCGGTTCGACCTCCAGCGACTCGCGGCGCAGGTAGGTGCCGCCGCCGTGCCGGACCTCGACGAGGCCCTGCACCTCCAGGACCACGATGGCCTGCTTGACCGAAGCGCGGCTGACGCCCAGGCGCTCGGCGAGCTCGCGTTCCGGCGGCAGCCGGTCGCCCGCCCGCAGCCCCGAGCCGGCGACGTGTTCGCGCAACCGCTGGACGACCTGCTCGTAGAGGCGCGGTCGGGTCAGCGGGCGCAGGGCTTCGGACACCGTGGCTCCTCCGAGCGGGGTGGGATCAGCACAGATCAGGCTAGCACCGCGGGAGCAGTGGCCCAGCCAGTTCGCCACTCTTGACCGGCGGGGTGCGCTGGCGGGAAAGTGGTTCAGCCAGTGAACCAATGCGAGCGTGGAGGTGGTCATGGCCGTGCTGTTCCCGAAGTTGCGGCAGCCCGACGACGTGGAGGCGCTGCGCTTCGGCGAACGCGCCCTCGACTACCGGGAGCTGGCGGGAGTGGCGGCCGCGATCGCCGACCGCCTCGCCGGGGCCCGGCGCGTCGCGGTGTGGGCGACGCCGACGCTGCAGACCTGCGCGGCCGTGGTCGGGGGTCTGGCCGCGGGCGCCGCGGTCGTGCCGATCAACCCGAAGGTCGGCGAGCGGGAGCTGGCCCACATCGTCGGCGACAGCCGACCGGAGGCGCTGCTGGCCGCGCCCGGCTTCGAGCCGCCGGAGGCGCTGCGCGACGTGCCGTTGCACGAGGTCGACCTCGCCGCGCGGGGCGGGCAGCTCCCGCCTGAACCGGACGACGAGGCGCCCGCGCTCGTCGTCTACACCTCGGGGACCACGGGGCCGCCGAAGGGCGTGGTGCTGCCGCGCCGGGCGATCCGCGCCAACCTCGACGCGCTGGCCGAGGCGTGGGAGTGGACCGACCGCGACGTGCTGGTGCACGGCCTGCCGCTGTTCCACGTGCACGGCCTGATCCTGGGCACCCTCGGCCCGCTGCGGCTCGGCGGTTCGGTGCACCACCTGGGCCGGTTCTCCTCGGAGGCGGCGGCAGCGGAACTGGCCGGACCGGCCACGATGATGTTCGGCGTGCCGACCATGTACCACCGGCTGGCCGACGACGCCGAACGGGATCCGGCGATCGCCGAGGCCGTCGGCCGCGCCCGGCTGCTGGTGTCCGGCTCGGCCGCGCTGCCCGCCGTGGAGCACGAGCGCATCGAGCGGCTCACCGGTCAGCGGGTCGTGGAGCGCTACGGCATGAGCGAGACGATCATGAACTGCGGCGTGCGCGCCGACGGCGACCGCCGCCCCGGTTACGTGGGACGGCCGTTCGCCGGGGTGGAGCTCAAGCTCGTCGACGAGCAGGGCGCCGAGATCACCACGTCCGACGACGAGACGGTCGGCGAGATCCTGGTGCGCGGCTCGAACCTGTTCAGCGGCTACCTCAACCGCCCGGACGCCACCGAGGAGGCGTTCGTCGACGGCTGGTTCCGCACCGGCGACATGGCCACCCGAGCCCCGGACGGCTACATCCGCATCGTCGGGCGCAAGGCGACCGACATCATCAAGAGCGGCGGCTACAAGATCGGTGCGGGCGAGATCGAGAACGCCCTGTTGGAGCACCCGGCGGTCGCCGAGGTCGCGGTCACCGGCGAGCCCGACCCCGACCTCGGCGAGCGGATCGTCGCGTGGGTGGTGGCCGCGCACGAGGTCGCCGAGGGCGAGCTGGTCGACCACGTGGCGCGGCTGCTCACCCCGCACAAGCGGCCGCGCGAGGTCCGGTTCCTGGACGCGCTGCCGCGCAACGAGATGGGCAAGGTGCAGAAGAAGGCGCTGGTCCATGGCTGAGCGCGGCGCGGCGCGCGAGCTCGTCGCGTCGATCGGCCGGGAGTTCGAGGAGTTCGACCTCCCGGCCGACCGGCCGGAGCCGGACGGCCCGCTGGGCTGGCCGGGTTACGACGAGCAGCGCGTCCGCGCCGCGGCCCGCAGCGGCGCCGACGAGTCGGTGCTGTGCGGGCGCGCGCGGGTGGGGCGGCGCCAGGCCGTGCTGATCGCCTTCGACTTCGGTTTCCTCGGCGGTTCGGTCGGCACGGCCGCCGGGGCGCGCATCGTGCACGCCTTCGAGCAGGCCCGCGAGCTGCGGCTACCGGTGATCTCGCTGGTCGCCTCGGGCGGTAGCCGGATGCAGGAGGGCATCCTGGCGCTGGCCCAGCTGCAGGCCATCGCGCGGGCCTGCCTGCTCACCCGCCAGCAGCGCATCCCGCACGTCACGGTGTTGCGCGACCCGACGACGGGCGGCATGTGGGCGGCGCTGTCGGCCGCCGCCGACGTGGTGCTGGCCTCGCCGGAGGCCGCGGTGGCCTTCGGCGGCAGCAGGGTGCGCGACCCCGGCGCGACGGGGGAGGCGTTCACCGCCGAGGGCAAGCTCGCCGACGGCCAGGTCGACCGGATCGTCGACGACGCGGAGCTGCCGGAGGTGCTGGCGCGGCTGGTCGAACTGCTGCACCCGCGGCGGCTGGTGCGCACGCCGGAGCCGGCCGATGTGCCCGAGTCGCTGACCGGCGCGCAGTTGCCGGGCTCCGGGTGGGAGGCGGTGCGCCGGGCCCGCTCGCCGCGTCGTCCGCGCGCCGGGGACTACCTGGCCCGCTACGCCACCTCCCGCTTCCACATCAGCGGCGACCGCTGCGGCGGTGTGGACCCCGGCATGATCTGCGGTTTCGGCGACCGGGCGGGGCGCACGGTGGCTTTCGCGGCGCAGACCGGCACGGCCAACACCCCCGCCGGTTTCCGCACCGCGGCGCGGCTGATCCGGCTGGCCGACCGGCTCGGCATCCCGGTCCTGACGCTGGTCGACACCCCGGGCGCGGCCAACGACGAGGCCGCCGAGCGGGCCGGGATCGGCCCGGCGATCGCCGAGGTGTTCACCGCGGTCGCCGAGGCGCGGGTGCCGATCACCACGCTGGTCGTCGGCGAGGGCGGCTCGGGCGGCGCGCTGTCCCTGGCGGCACCGGAGCGCACCTGGATCACCCCGGACGCCTACTTCGCGGTGATCGCCCCGGAATCCGCCGCCGCGATCCTCAAGCGCGACCCGTCCGAGGTGCCCGACCTGGCGGGCTGGTTGCGCCTGCGCCCCCAGGACCTCGTCGCGCTCGGTTTCGCCCGCGACATCGCGAGGTGACTCGGGGTGACCGGCCCGGACGTCCGCACCCGGGCGGAGGTGTCGGCTCGTCGTGCGCGACCATCACATCCCGGGACCGCGCAGGTGTCCCTGTCGACCCGTCGGAGTGACCAGCTGGTCACTCTGGATGCGCTCGGTGATCAATGCCACCCGTTGGGGGAGCGATAGGGCCTCGTTCGTGTCCTAAACTCAGGCTAACCTGAGCGAGGTTAGGTTAGCCTGAGTTAACCGGAAGGGCGCGATGGACGACGGGACGGGCATCGGCGGCAGGGTCGCCGTGGTGACAGGAGCGGGCCGGGGCATCGGCGCCGCCGTGGCGGAGGCGCTGGCCGGGCTCGGAGCCACCGTCGCCGCCGTGGACCGCGACGTCGAGAGCGTCGCCGAACTCGCGGCCGACCAGGTGGCCGAGGGGCGTCGGGTGTTCGCCTACCCGGTCGACGTCGCCGACGGCGCCGCGGTGCGCGGCGTCGTGGACCGCGTCGAGCAGGACTGCGGCCCGATCGACCTGCTCGCCAACGTCGCCGGGGTGCTGGTCCCTGGAACCGTGCGGGAGATCAGCGACGAGGACTGGCACCGGACCTTCGCGGTGAACACCACCGGCGTGTTCCACGTCTGCCGCGCGGTGTCCGAGCGCATGGTCCCGCGGCGGCGCGGCGCGATCGTCACGGTCAGCTCCAACGCCGCGGGCGTGCCCCGGCACGGCATGGCCGCCTACGCGGCGTCCAAGGCCGCCGCCACGCTGTTCACCAAGTCCCTGGGCCTGGAGCTGGCCGAACACGGCATCCGGTGCAACGTCGTCGCCCCCGGATCGACCGACACCGACATGCTGCGTGCACTGTGGACGGACGAGTCCGACGCCGAGCGCACCCTCGCCGGATCCCCGGAGACCTTCCGGGTGGGCATCCCGCTGCGCAAACTGGCCACCCCGCGCGACATCGCCGACGCGGTCGTGTTCCTGCTGTCGGACCGCGCCGGGCACATCACCATGCACGACCTGTACGTCGACGGCGGCGCGACGCTGCGCGCCTGAAACCCCGCGCCCGGCACGGAAAGGTTCCCGATGACCACGATCGACAGCGATATCCCCGACCTCGCTGCGGTGACCGACGACGAGGCGGCCCGGCTGCTGGAGGCGTACGAGGCCGGTTCGTCGTTCTTCTTCTCCTCCCCGCGCCGCGGCGCGCTGCTGGCGCGCGGCGTGGACGCCACGGTGCCCAAGACCCGCTGCGCGCGCTCGGACCTGCCCCGGCGGGTGGACGACTTCCTCGCGGCGGCAACGGAATTCGGCCGCCGCAACCCGGTCGTGGTGGGTGCGGTGCCGTTCGGCGAGGACCTGCCCGCGCACCTGGTGCTGCCCTCCGAGGTCGTCCGCGCCGCTCCGCTCGGCGCGGTCGTTCCGCGCCCGCCCCGTCCGAACGCCCCGGAGTGCAGCGTCCGGCCGGTCCCCTCGCCCGCCGAGCACGAGCGCGCCGTCGAACGCGTGCTGCGGCGCATCGCCGACGGGCGGCTGGACAAGGTGGTGCTGGCGCGGTCCCTGGAACTGACCGCCACCGAACCGATCGACGTGCACGGCGTGCTGCGCAACCTCGCGCTGGCCGATCCGGCCGGGTACGCCTTCGCCGTGGACCTGCCCCGCCGGGGTGAGGACGGCACCCGCGACAGCTACGGTCCGCAACCCGCGCTGGAGCGGACGTTCCTGGGCGCCAGCCCGGAACTGCTGGTGTCGCGCCGGGGCGACCGGGTGCGGTCCAACCCGATGGCCGGTTCCCGGCCGCGCAGCAGCGACCCCGACGAGGACCGGCGCCGCGCCGCCGCCCTGGAGACCTCCGAGAAGGACCTGCGCGAGCACGCCGCCGTGGTCGAGCAGGTCGCACGCGTGCTGCGGCCGTACTGCCGCGAACTGCACGTGCCCGAACGGCCGTCGGTCGTGGCCACCGCGGCGATGTGGCACCTGGCCACCGAGATCACCGGTGACCTCGCCGACCCGGCCACCTCCTCGCTGGAACTGGCCGACGCGCTGCACCCGACTCCGGCGGTGTGCGGCACCCCGACCGAGGCGGCGCGCGCGGCGATCGCCGAGACGGAGCCGTTCGACCGCGGTTACTACGCGGGCATGGTCGGCTGGTGCGACGCGGCCGGGGACGGCGAGTGGGTGGTGGCCATCCGCTGCGCCGACGTCGAGGACGCTTCGCTGCGGCTGTTCGCCGGCGGCGGGATCGTCGCCGGTTCCGATCCGGCCGAGGAACTGGCCGAGACCTCCGCGAAGTTCCGCACCGCCCTGTCGGCCATGGGCCTGGAGAAGTCGCTGTGACGGAGAGGACGCCCATGACGCTGCCCGGCTGCCCCACCTGGCCGGAGGAGTTCGCCCGCCGCTACCGCGAAGCGGGCTACTGGCGCGGCTACACCTTCGGCCGGATGCTGCGCGACCGCGCCGCCGAACACCCCGACCGCGTCGCGGTCGTCGACGCCGACCGCCGCATCACCTACGCCGACCTCGACGCCCGCGCCGACCGGCTGGCCGCCGGACTGCGCGAGCTGGGCATCGGCGCCCGCGACCGGGTCGTGGTGCAGCTGCCGAACATCGCCGAGTTCTTCGAGGTGTGCTTCGCGCTGTTCCGGCTCGGCGCCGTCCCGGTCTTCGCGCTGCCCTCGCACCGGCTGACCGAGGTGAGCTACTTCTGCGAGTTCAGCGAGGCGGCCGCCTACATCACCGTCGACGTCGAGGCGGGGTTCGACCACCGGCGGCTGGCCGCCGAGGTCTCCGCGAAGGTGCCCGGACTGCGGCACGTGATCATCGCCGGTGACCCGGGGGACTCCGGTTTCCGCGCACTGTCCGATGTGGACGCCGAACCGGCGGGGGACGCGGGGCCCGCGCCGAGCGACGTCGCCTTCCTCCAGCTGTCCGGCGGCAGCACCGGGGTGCCCAAGCTGATCCCGCGCACCCACGACGACTACATCTACTCGTTCCGCGCCAGCAACGAGATCTGCGGCGTCACCGCCGACACGGTCTACCTGGCGGCGCTGCCCGTCGCGCACAACTTCCCGATGAGCTCGCCGGGCACCTTCGGCGTGCTGCACGCGGGCGGTCGCGTGGTGTTGGCCCGCCGCCCCAGCCCGGACGAGGTGTTCCCGCTGATCGAACGCGAGCGGGTCACGCTCACCGCGGCGGTCCCACCGCTGGCGCTGGTGTGGCTGGACGCCGCCGCGGGCGGCACCGAGCACGACCTGTCGAGCCTGGAGGTGCTCCAGGTCGGCGGCGCCAAGTGCAGCGAGGAGGTCGCGCGGCGCGTCCGCCCGGTGCTGGGCGCGACGTTGCAGCAGGTCTTCGGGATGGCCGAGGGGCTGGTGAACTACACCCGGCTCGACGACCCCGAGGAGGTCGTCGTCACCACGCAGGGACGTCCGATCTCACCGGACGACGAGGTCCTGGTCGTCGACGACGAGGACAACCCCGTGCCGGTCGGCCGGACCGGGCACCTGCTCACCCGGGGTCCGTACACGATCCGCGGCTACTACCGGGCCGAGGAGCACAACTCCCGCGCGTTCACCCCGGACGGCTTCTACCGCACCGGCGACGTGGTGCGCCTGACCGAGGACGGCAACCTGGTCGTCGAGGGCCGGGCCAAGGACCAGATCAACCGCGGCGGCGAGAAGATCGCGGCCGAGGAGGTCGAGAACCACCTGCTGGCGCACCCGGCGGTGCACGACGCCGCGGTCGTGTCGATGCCCGACGACTACCTCGGTGAGCGCAGCTGCGCGTTCGTCGTGCCGCGCGGGCAACCGCCGAAGGCCCGCGAGCTGATCAGGTTCGTGCGCGCCCGCGGACTCGCCGGGTACAAGGTCCCCGACCGGGTCGAATTCGTCGAACGGTTCCCGCAGACCGGCGTCGGCAAGATCAGCAAGCGCGAGCTGCGCGAGCTGATCGCCCGGGAACTGGTGCCAGAGCTGGGGAACAAGTGAGAGACGGGAGGAACACGGTGGCGCTTCCGGCCATCGCACCGTACCGGGTGCCGCAGGACGACCTGCCCGCCAACCGGGTGGGCTGGCGGCCCGACCCGGACCGGGCGGTGCTGCTCATCCACGACATGGAACGGCATTTCGTCGGCGCGTTCACGCCCGGAGCCGAACCGCTGAGCCAGGTCGTGCCGAACATCCGCCTGCTGCGCGAGACCGCCCGCGCCGCGGGCGTTCCGGTGGTCTACTGCGCGCAACCCGGCGGCCAGACGCCGCGGCAGCGCGGCCTGCAGCTGGAGTGGTGGGGTCCCGGCGTCGCCGACCCCGAACAGGCCGAGATCATCGACGAGCTGGCGCCCGGCGAGGGCGACGTGCTGATGACCAAGTGGCGCTACAGCGCGTTCCTGGACACCGAGCTGGCCGACCTGCTGCGCGACTGGGGACGCGACCAGCTGGTCATCACCGGCATCTACGCGCACATCGGCTGCCTGATGACCGCCGCCGAAGCGTTCCAGCGCGACGTCCAGGCGTTCCTGGCCGCCGACGCGGTCGCCGACTTCTCCCCGGAGGAGCACCGGATGGCGCTGTCCTACGCGGCCAAGCGGTGCGCCGTGGTGGACACCTCGCGGCAGCTGGCGCGATCGCTGGCGGCCGACGAGACCGAAGTGGCATGACGGAAGGGGAGTGCGTGGCGATGGCGGGAACACCGGTGCTGACGTTGGAGGACGTGCGCGCCCAGGTCGCCGAACTGCTCTACGAGGACCCGGCGGAGCTGGCCGACGACGAGGACCTGCTCGACTGGGGCCTGGACTCGGTGCGGATCATGAGCCTGGTGGAGAAGTGGCGCAAGCTCGGCGTCCAGGTGACCTTCGCGGACCTGGCCGAACGCCCGACGCTGGCCGACTGGTGGGCGGTGCTGGAACCGAAGCTGTGAGCCGGTCCCCCGCCGCGCACGGCGGGGGAGGCCAGGTGCTCGATGTCGGCCGAGGACCGCAGCAGATCCGTCCACAGTGGAACGGCCCGATGAAGGTGTGGACCGCTCCGCGGGCGGAAAGCCCCCGAACGGACGCGGCGGGCCGGTGCCTCCGCGCCGTCACCGCCGCCGCAGCGCCGGGCGCAGCCGCTCCAGGACCGCCGGGTCCTCGATGGTCGACGGCACCGCGGTGTCGCCGCGGTCGGCGATCTCGCGCATCGACCGGCGCAGGATCTTGCCGGAGCGCGTCTTGGGCAGCCCGTCCACCACGGCCACGTCGCGGAACGCCGCCACCGGCCCGATCTGCTCGCGCACCGCGGTCACCAGCTCCTGCCGCAACCGCTCCTCGTCGACCTCCACACCGGACTTGAGCACCACGAACCCGAGCGGCACCTGGCCCTTGAGCTCGTCGTGCACACCGATCACCGCGCACTCGGCCACCGCCGGGTGCGCGGCCAGCACCGCCTCCATCGACCCGGTGGACAGCCGGTGCCCGGCCACGTTGATCACGTCGTCGGTGCGCCCCATGACGAACAGGTAGCCGTCCTCGTCGACGTAGCCGCTGTCGCCGGTCAGGTAGTAGCCGGGGTAGCGCGACAGGTACGACTCGCGGAACCGCTCGTCGTCGCCCCACAGCGTCGGCAGCGTGCCCGGCGGCAGCGGCAACCGCAGGCAGATCGCCCCGTCCTGCCCCGCGGGCACCGGACTGCCCGCCTGGTCGAGCACGGCGACGTCGTAGCCGGGCATCGGCACCGTCGGCGAACCCGGCTTGACCGGCAGCGGCTCCAGCCCGCGCGGATTCGCGCACACCGGCCAGCCCGTCTCGGTCTGCCACCAGTGGTCGATGACCGGCACCCCGAGGGTGCGCGACGCCCAGTGGTAGGTCTCCGGGTCGAGCCGTTCCCCGGCCAGGAACAGGTTCCGCAGGCACGACAGGTCGTGGCGGGTGGTCTCGGCGCCCTCCGGGTCGGCCCGCTTGATCGCGCGGAACGCCGTCGGTGCGGTGAACAGCGCCTTGACCCGGTGCTCGGCGATGACCCGCCAGAACGCGCCCGCGTCCGGCGTGCCCACCGGTTTGCCCTCGTAGACCACCGTGGTCGCCCCGGCCAGCAGCGGCGCGTAGACGATGTAGGAGTGGCCGACGACCCATCCGACGTCCGAGGCCGTCCAGAACACCTCGCCCGGCCCGATGTCGTAGATGTTGGCCATCGACCACCGCAGCGCCACCGCGTGCCCGCCGTTGTCCCGCACCACGCCCTTGGGGCGCCCGGTGGTGCCCGAGGTGTACAGCACGTACAGCGGGTCGGTGGCCCGCACCGGAACGCAGTCGGCGGGTGCGGCGGCGGCCACCACGTCGTTCCAGTCCACGTCGAGCGGCCCGAGCTCGGCGACCGCCTGTTCGCGCTGGTGCACGATCACCCGCTCCGGCCGGTGACCGGAGATCCGCAGCGCCTCGTCGACGATCGGCTTGTACTCCACCACCCGGTTCGGCTCCAGCCCGCAGGACGCCGCCACGACCACCTTGGGCCGCGCGTCGGCGATCCGCGCCGCCAGCTCCTTCGGCGCGAACCCGCCGAACACCACGGAGTGCACCGCGCCGATGCGCGCGCACGCCAGCATCGCCACGACCGCCTCGGGGATCATCGGCAGGTACAGCACCACCCGGTCGCCCGGCCGCACCCCCTGCTCGCGCAGCGCACCGGCGAACGTCGCGACGCGGTCGAGCAGTTCCGCGTAGCTCCACCGCAGCACCCGCCCGGTCATCGCCGAGTCCCAGATCAGCGCGGTCCGCTCGCCGTGGCCGTCGCGCACGTGCCGGTCCAGGGCGTTGAAGCAGGTGTTGAGCACCCCGTCCGGGAACCAGCGGTGGAACGGGGCGCGGGAGTCGTCCAGCGCCCGGCTCGGGGCGCGTTCCCAGTCGATCGCGGTGGCCGCGTCCAGCCAGAAACCGTCCGGGTCGGCGAGACTGCGCCGGTGGGCGTCGGCATAGGCACCCATGGCCAAGACCTCCAGGGGCAGACGGGGGCCGGGTTGCCTGTGTCCTACCGCACGGAACTGCCCGGCGCCAGGGTCCTTTCGGCGCGGCGTACTGCCGGGCCGAAGTCTCGGTCGTTGCTGGGCGACGGACGGGCGCCGCTGAGCGCTCGCCGGTCTCACCGGCGCGACAGTGCGTGGTCGATCCGTCGACAATCGGCCACGGGCGAAGATCGGGCTAACGCCGCGTGTGACCGGACCGACTAATCCCACGGAGGTGCTAGCGACTATGAGCGCGGAAACGGCGACAGCGGCCGAGACGGGAACGAACGGCGGAGAAGCACTGCCCACCACGCCGTGCAGCGTGGTGTGGAGCGGTGGTCATTCGTACGTGCGCGAGGGCAACAGCGGCGCCCGTTGGGCGGGTGTCGACGACCGCGGTCGGCCCCGGTTCCTGACCGATGCCGATCTCCGCCGCCGCGGCTGGAGCCACACCCGCGGCTGACGCCGGCCCGGCGGCCGCGCTCGGCGCGATCGCCCAGCTCACATGCGGCCGCCACCGCCGTTGTGCGACATATGTGAGACCCTTGATCCGTGCGGGCCGCACGAGGTGCGCCCGGCCGAGGGGCAGATCGCACAACCATTCAGGGGAGGGGCTCGTGGTGCACGACGCCGACAGCACCACGGACGAGACCAGGACCGGGGGCCGGGCGGTGAACCCCGGCTCCGGCGACGAGAACTCCCCGCCCCAACCCGATCCCGGTCTGGCCCGGATCAAGGAGGCAGCGGCAGGCGTCTGGGCCGATCCCTGGTGGACGGTGCCGAACCTGCTCAGCGTCATCCGCCTCGCGGGCGTGCCGCTGTTCCTCTGGCTGCTGCTCGGCCCCCGGGCCGACCTGCTCGCGCTGCTCGTCCTGGTGCTCAGCGGCGTCACCGACTGGCTCGACGGCAAGCTCGCCCGCTGGCTCAACCAGTACAGCCGCATCGGCGAACTGCTCGATCCCGCCGCCGACCGGCTCTACATCGTCGCCACGCTCGTCGCCTTCGTGATGCGCGACGTCATCCCGTGGTGGGCCGCGGCGGCGCTGATCGGCCGCGACGTGGTGCTCACCCTGTGCCTGCCGGTGCTGCGCTACCACGGCTACGAACCACCCGAGGTGCACTACCTCGGCAAGGCGGCGACCTTCTGCCTGATGTACGCGTTCCCGCTGCTGTTGCTGGTGCAGGCGGAGAGCGCGGTCACCGCGGTGGCCCGCCCGATCGCCTACGCCTTCACGTGCTGGGGCGGAGCGCTGTACCTGTGGGCGGGGATCCTCTACCTGGGCCAGGTCGTCGCGGCCGTCCGGCAGACGCGGTCCGCTCCGCGCTGACCTGCCGATCGCCTTGCGGTCCCACCGGGCGGCCCAATACGCTCGCCGAGCCGATCGCGATCACCGTCGCGGACGGCCCCAGGCAGCAGCGGACGAGGAAGGCGGACACCCCACGTGGCGGCCCCGGACGAGATCAGGTACACGCAGGAGCACGAGTGGGTGCAGCGCACCGGCCCGGACGCGGTGCGCGTCGGCATCACCGACCACGCCCAGCAGCAGCTCGGCGACGTGGTGTTCGTGCAGCTCCCGGAGGTCGGGGAACAGGTCCAGGCCGGTGGGGCGATGGGCGAGGTCGAGTCGACCAAGAGCGTCGCGGACATCTACGCCCCGCTGTCCGGCGAGGTCTCGGCCCGCAACGACCGCCTGCAGGACGAGCCCGAGCTGGTCAACTCGGCTCCCCAGGGCGACGGCTGGATGGTCGAGATCCGGTTGGCGGACCCGGAGCGCTTCGACGAGCTGCTGTCCGCCTCGGATTACCAGGCACTGATCGACCAGGGCTGACCGCGGGCCCGACGTGGCGCACCCGCGGTTGTCGGGAGGCGCGCGTCCCGTGCCTGTGACAGCACGGTACGTTTGAACGTACTTGGCACGATCTATCCGCGTAGAGGAGAGCTCAGGTGAGCCAGAACAGCGGCTCCGGCGACGTTCCACCGGAGCAGTCACCGGAGACCACCTCGGTCTTCAGGCCCTTCCTCTCGGAGCCGGAAAGCACCGAGAGCGCGCCCCCGGAGCCTGCTGCCGCGTCCGGGGTCGACGCGCTGCCCGCGGGGTCCGCCCTGCTGGTGGTCAAGCGCGGCCCGAACGCGGGTTCGCGGTTCCTGCTGGACCGGGAGACCACCAGTGCCGGACGGCACCCGGACAGCGACATCTTCCTCGACGACGTCACGGTTTCCCGTCGGCACGCCGAGTTCCGGCGCGAGGGCAACGACTTCGTGGTCGTGGACGTCGGCAGCCTCAACGGCACCTACGTCAACCGGGAACCGGTGGACACCTCGGTGCTGGCCAACGGTGACGAGGTGCAGATCGGCAAGTTCCGGTTGGTGTTCCTGACCGGACCGGTCGACGGAGGACAGGGCGGCCGCTGAACGCGGCATGACTTGACGGTTTCGGGGCGGCGCCGCCAGCGGCGCCGCCCCGATTCGCGTCCGTGCGATGCGCGCCGCGGAGCGTCCGACGGCGGGGAATCGCCTGGCGCCACAACGTGTTCTCGCGATGAGGAGGGACTTTTTCCGCAGGTCCGTCGGGCCGCGTGGCGGTGTATCGTGCTGGGTGTTGCTCGATGACGAGCGCTCTGCAGGAGCGGTTCGCCGAATGCGCCGGAAGGGCCGCGGAGCGGTGGCCGGCCGGACCGCTGGAGGGATGGGCGTGTCCGCCGTATCGCGGGTAGCGTCGGAGGCGTCGGTGCGCGATCCTCGACGAAGGATGTCACGCTTCGGCGCGCTGGAGGAGGCGATGAGACGATGAGCAGCGAGATGCGCGTCGTCGGCGTGCGTGTGGAACTACCAGCCAACCAGCCGATCCTGTTGCTGCGCGAGGCGCACGGCGAGCGTTACCTGCCGATCTGGATCGGCTCTGTCGAGGCGACCGCGATCGCACTCGAACAGCAGGGGGTGCGGCCCGCCCGGCCGCTGACCCACGACCTGCTCAAGGACGTGATCGGCGCCCTCGGGCGCGACCTGGAACAGGTCCGGATCACCGATCTGCAGGAGGGCACCTTCTTCGCCGAGCTCGTGTTCGACGGGGACGTGCGCGTGTCGGCGCGGCCGAGCGACTCGGTGGCCCTGGCGCTGCGCGTCGGAGTGCCGATCCACGCCGACGAGTCCGTGCTGGACGAGGCCGGCCTGATCATTCCGGACGAGCAGGAGGACGAGGTCGAGAAGTTCCGCGAGTTCCTCGACTCGGTCTCCCCGGAGGACTTCCGCGGCGCGGACACCTGACCCGCCGCGCCGTGACGACCGGCCCCCGCGCGGCACCGCGCGGGGGCCGGTTCGTCGGTGACCCACCCCCCGCGCGTCGCGTTGACCTCCTCGCGGGGCGGGCTTACGGTCGAGGCACGCGAATTGCCCCGGTGTGATTCGCGCCGGTGAGGGTGTTCGCGGCCCGCGGTCACACGGACCACGGGCGCTCAGGATCGTCGGCTCCGTGCCGGACGAGGGGAGGCAGGCGTGGTCGAGGAAGCACCCAACCGGGAGGCTGCCGCCGAGCAGGGGGAGCCGTTCCTCGACTCCTCGCTGCCGGACGAGCTCGTCGGCTACCGGGGCCCAGCCGCCTGCCAGATCGCCGGTATCACCTACCGCCAACTGGACTACTGGGCGCGCACCAAACTCGTCGGCCCCTCCATTCGCAGCGCCGCCGGATCCGGGTCGCAGCGGCTGTACTCGTTCAAGGACATCCTGGTCCTCAAGGTCGTCAAACGCCTGCTCGACACCGGGGTGTCGCTGCACAACATCCGTGTCGCGGTCGAACACCTGCGCAACCGCGGCGTGCAGGACCTGGCCCGGCTGACGCTGTTCAGCGACGGGACGACGGTCTACGAGTGCACCTCCCCCGAGGAAGTGGTGGACCTGTTGCAGGGCGGCCAGGGCGTGTTCGGGATCGCAGTCAGCGGCGCGATGCGCGAGATCAGCGGGACCATCCACGACTTCCCGGCCGAGCGCGCCGACGGCGCGGAGATCGTTCCGGTCGAGGACGAGCTGTCCCGCCGCAGGCGCGACCGGCAGACCGGCTGACGTGTGCCGCGGGCGACATCGAGGGCCCGCGCAGCCACGTTGATCAGGTAGGCTTCGCTGCATCGCCGACCCCGTGCGGGAGAGACCGGCCCCGGCTGCGGCCGAGGTCGGCGCCGAAGGAGCAAAACTCCCCGACAACCTCTCAGGCCAACCGGACCGCACGGGCGAGATGCCTCTGGAAAGAGGGTGCGCCGCAGCCGTGGTGGACCCCGCCGACGGTGCAAGCCCGGGTCGCCGGGCGAAGCTCTCAGGCGTTCGCTTCGCGAGCAGTGACAGAGGGGGAGAGCAGCGCAGTCCGCGGACTGCACTGCCGACCCGTGTCCGCCGCGACGATTGAGGTTTGGCGATGACCGACGTGACCCATGACCGCATTCCGCTCGCCGCCCTGGAACAGGGCACTCCGTTCGCCGACCGGCACGTCGGGCCGGCGCCCGCCGAACTCGCCCGCATGCTCGACGTGATCGGCGTCGGATCGCTGGAGGAGCTCGGGCAGAACGCCGTGCCGGAAGGCATCCGGGAGCCGGACCTGCAGCTGGCGCTGCCCGAGCCGGCGTCCGAGGCGCAGGCGCTGGCCGAACTGCGCGAACTCGCCGACCACTGCCGTCCGCACACCGAGATGATCGGGCTGGGCTACTACGGGACCGACACGCCCCCGGTGATCCTGCGCAACGTGCTGGAGAACCCCGCCTGGTACACCGCCTACACCCCCTACCAGCCGGAGATCTCGCAGGGCCGGCTGGAGGCGCTGCTGAACTTCCAGACCATGGTGGCCGACCTCGCCGGGGTGCCGGTGGCCAACGCCTCCATGCTCGACGAGTCCACCTCGGCCGCCGAGGGCATGACGCTGGTGCGGCGCGCGGGCAAGTCGAAGTCGCCGCGGTTCGTCATCGACGCCGACACGCTGCCGCAGACCCGCGCGGTGATCGAGACCCGGGCCGAGCCGCTGGGCATCGAGGTGGTCGTCGCCGACCTGGCGCAGGGCGCCGCCGGCCTCCCGGAGGGCGAGTTCTTCGGTGCGCTGCTGTCCTACCCGGGTGCCTCCGGCGCGGTCCGCGACCAGGAGGAGATCATCGCCGAGGTGCACCGGCGCGGCGGCATGGTCGTGGTCGCCGCCGACCTGCTGGCGCTGACGCTGCTGCGCCCACCGGGCGAGATCGGCGCGGACGTCGTGGTCGGCACCACGCAGCGGTTCGGCGTGCCGATGGGCTTCGGCGGCCCGCACGCCGGTTACATGGCGGTGCGCAAGGGCCTGGAGCGGCAGCTGCCGGGCCGGTTGGTCGGGGTGAGCGTCGACGCGGACGGCGACCAGGCGTACCGGCTGGCGTTGCAGACCCGGGAACAGCACATCCGCCGCGAGAAGGCCACCAGCAACATCTGCACCGCGCAGGTCCTGCTCGCCGTGGTCGCCGCGATGTACGCCGTCTACCACGGCCCGGCCGGGCTGCGCGCCATCGCCACCCGCGCGCACCGGATGGCCGCGGTGCTGGCCGAGCAGCTGCGGCGCGGCGGCGTGCGGGTGCTGCACCGCGACTTCTTCGACACCGTCGTCGCCGAGGTGCCCGGCCGGGCCGACGAGGTCGTCGCCGCGGCCCGCCGCGAGGGCGTCAACCTGCGCCGGGTGGACACCGACCACGTCGGTATCGCCTGCGACGAGACGACGACCCGCGCGCACCTGGCCAAGGTGTGGCGGGCCTTCGGCATCGCCGAACCGGCCGAGCTCGACGAGCTCGACGCCGACACCCCGGATGCGCTGCCGTCCGCACTGCTGCGCACCTCCGAGTACCTGACGCACCCGGTGTTCCACACCCACCACTCGGAGACCTCGCTGCTGCGCTACCTGCGGCGGCTGTCGGACTCCGACGTCGCGCTGGACCGCAGCATGATCCCGCTGGGCTCGTGCACCATGAAGCTCAACGCGACGGCCGAGATGGAGCCGATCACCTGGCCGGCGTTCGCCTCGCTGCACCCGTTCGCGCCCGCCCAGGACGCCGAGGGGCTGCTCCGGATCGTCAAGGACCTGGAGACCTGGCTGGCCGAGATCACCGGCTACGACGCGGTCAGCTTGCAGCCCAACGCGGGCAGCCAGGGCGAGTTCGCCGGTCTGCTGGCCATCCGCGCCTACCACCGCAACCGGGGGCAGGCCGAGCGCGACGTGTGCCTGATCCCGGCCAGCGCGCACGGCACCAACGCCGCCAGCGCCGTCATGGCGGGGTTGCGCGTGGTCGTGGTCCGCTGCGACGACGAGGGCAACATCGAGCTGGAGCACCTGCGCGAGCTGGTGTCCGAGCACGCCGACGACCTCGCCGCGATCATGATCACCTACCCGTCCACCCACGGCGTCTACGAGGACACCGTCCGCGAGGTGTGCGGGTTGGTGCACGACGCCGGTGGCCAGGTCTACGTCGACGGCGCCAACCTCAACGCGCTGATCGGCCTGGCGCGGATGGGCAAGTTCGGCTCCGACGTGTCGCACCTGAACCTGCACAAGACGTTCTGCATCCCGCACGGCGGCGGTGGTCCCGGCGTCGGCCCGATCGGCGTGCGCGGGCACCTCGCGCCGTTCCTGCCGAACCACCCGATGCAACCGTGCGCGGGCCCGGAGACCGGGGTCGGCCCGATCAGCGCCGCTCCGTGGGGCAGCGCGTCGATCCTGCCGATCTCCTGGGCGTACGTGCGGATGATGGGCGCCGACGGGCTGCGCCGCGCCACGCTGACCGCGGTCGCCGCCGCCAACTACGTGGCCCGGCGGCTGGACGGCTACTTCCCGGTCCTCTACACCGGGCAGGGCGGCTACGTCGCGCACGAGTGCATCCTCGACCTGCGGTCGATCACCAAGACCAGCGGCATCAGCGTCGACGACGTGGCCAAGCGGCTCGCCGACTACGGCATCCACGCGCCGACCATGTCCTTCCCGGTCAACGGCACGCTGATGGTCGAGCCGACCGAGAGCGAGGACCTCGCCGAGCTGGACCGCTTCTGCGAGGCGATGATCGCGGTGCGCACCGAGATCGACAAGGTCGTCGCCGGGCAGTGGCCCGCCGACGACAACCCGCTGGTCAACGCGCCGCACACCGCCGCGTCGCTGGCCCGGCAGTGGGACCACGCCTACACCCGCGAGGAGGCCGCCTACCCGATGGGCACCCGGGCGGCCAAGGTGTGGCCCGCGGTGCGCCGCATCGACGGCGCGCGGGGCGACCGGAACCTGGTCTGCTCCTGCCCGCCGCTGTCGGCCTACGAGAGCTGACCGCCGTGCGCGGCGGTGCGGGCGACAGGTGCCGCTCGCACCGCCCCCGCCGGTCAGGCCCCGGGCAGGCGAGTGGGTACCCCCGAGGTTGCACGCGGTTGGGCCGGATGACAGGGTGGCCCCTTCATGTGACCGGCTCCGATGAGGAGAGGGGAGCACCATGCTCACCATCAGTGAGAGCGCCGCGGAGGTCATCAAGCTCGTGTTGGCTGGCGGCGACTCTCCGGAAGGGTCCGGCCTGCGCATCGCGCCCGGTGACGAGGGTCTCCAGGCGTCGATCGCCGGCGAGCCGCAGCAGGACGACGAGGTGGTGGAGGCATCCGGTGTGCGGGTGTTCCTCGAACCGCAGGTGGCGTCGTTGCTGGGCGACAAGGTCCTGGACGCGGAGCGGGACGACAACGGCGAGCTGAGCCTGGCCGTCCGCGACTGACGCACACCGACTCGACCGTCAGCCCGGGTGTTTTCGCCCGGGCTGACGGTTTTTTCGCGTTCAGCTGAGATCAATGACTCCTGCCAGTATCTGGCGATAAACATGCGTGGGCAACTACCCTCGGTCTGCACCGGTTCCCCCTCGGGAGGTCTAGGGTCGTGCGGACATCCACGCTCGCCATGCACATGAGTGATGGGCTGCTCAACGCGCCGACAGCGCTGCTGTTCGGTTTCGTGGCGATCGCCTGTCTGGCCGTCGCGCTGTACAAGGCCCGCTCGGACCTCGACGACCGGACCGCGCCGATGGCCGGGCTGGTGGCGGCGTTCGTGTTCGCCGCGCAGATGATCAACTTCCCGGTGCTGCCCGGTGTCAGCGGGCACCTGCTCGGGGGCGCGCTCGCCTCGATGCTCGTCGGCCCGTGGGTGGGAGCGCTGTGCGTGTCGATCGTCCTCGTCGTGCAGGGGCTGCTGTTCGCCGACGGGGGGCTGACGATGCTCGGCGCCAACATCACCAACATGGCGTTGATCGGCACCGCCGTCGGCTACCTCGTGGCGTGGTCGCTGCGCCGGTTCGCGGTGCGCAGCCGGACCGGCCTCGTGATCACCGCCGGTGTCGCGGCGTGGATCAACACCGTGGCCGCGTCCTTCGGCTTCGTCGTCGAGTACGCGCTCGGCGGCGCCGCCGGGTACGGCACCGGCACCGTCGCGCTGGCGATCGTCGGCGTGCACTGCCTGATCGGGCTCGGCGAGGCGGTGATCACCGCGGTCACGATCGCCGCGGTCGCCGCCGCCCGGCCCGACCTGGTCCACCTGCTGCGCTCGGCGAAGACGAGCGCACCCACCGCCGAGGAGGTCCGATGAGCGCGCCGAGCCGCCGCGGTGCCCGGTTCCTGGTGACCTTCGGGGCTGTCGCCCTGCTCGTCGCCGGTGTGCTGGCCTACTTCGCCGACTCCTCCCCGGACGGGCTGGACGCGGTGACCGAGCGCGGCTGCACCACCGTCCAGACGCCGCAGGGCGAGCAGCTGCGCGGGCACTGCATCGCCCAGCACAAGACCGACCACGTGATGGCGCACAGCCCGCTGGCCGACTACGCCGTCGACGGCGACGACCGGTGGACCGGTGTGGCCGGGGTGATCGGGGTGCTCGCCACGGCTGCGTTGGCCGGGGGCCTGTTCTGGGTGCTGCGCCGCAGGCCGGAAGGGCGGTGACGGTGGGCGCCGGTCACGCGAGCGCCCTGCACCTGCCCGGCAGCTCGCCGCTGCACCGCCTGCCGCCCGAGGTCAAGATCGTGGCCGCGTTCCTGGTGGTGCTCTGCGTCGTCGCCACACCGCGCCAGGTGCTGTGGGCGTTCGGCGGCTACGCCGTCCTGCTGCTGGTGCTGGCGCTCGTGGCCCGGATCCCGCCGCGCTGGCTGGCGAGCAGGCTGCTCATCGAGGTGCCGTTCGTGGTGCTCGCGCTGGTGCTGCCGTTCACCGCGGGCGGGACCACCACGGATGTGGTGGGCGTGCCGCTGTCGGTCGAGGGACTGCTGGCCGGGTGGAACATCCTGGCCAAGGGCACCCTCGGCCTGGCGACTTCGCTGCTGCTGGCGGCCACGACCGCGCCGCGCGAACTCGTCGTCGGCCTGCAGCGGCTGCGCGCGCCCCGGCTGGTCATCACGATCATCACGCTGATGCTGCGCTACGCGGAGGTCATCGTGGCCGAGGCCGGGCGGATGCGGATCGCACGCGTCTGCCGCGGGCACGACCCCCGGTTCCTCTGGCAGGTGGGGGCGACCGCGCGCGGCGTCGGTAGCCTGTTCATCCGGTCCTACGAGCGCGGCGAGCGCGTCCACCTGGCGATGGTGTCGCGGGGGTGGAGCGGCGCGATGCCCGAGCTCGGCGAGCCGCGGCGCCGGTCCACGTCGGCGTGGTGGCTCGGCATGGCACCACCCGCCGTCGCCGCCGTCGTCCTGGGAGCCGCCCTGTGGATCGCCTGACCGACACCGCGCCGGAGACCGGCGCGCGGACCGGCGCAGCGCCCGCGCTGGAGGTCACCGGCCTGACCTACAGCTACCCGGACGGCCACCGGGCGCTGCGCGGCATCGACCTGCGCGTGGCGCCGGGGGAGCGGGTCGCGGTGCTCGGGCCGAACGGGGCGGGCAAGACGACGATGACGCTGCACCTCAACGGCGTGCTGCGCGCGGAGGCCGGGCGGATCGCGGTCGGCGGGCTGGAAGTCGCCGACGGCAACCTCAAGGAGATCCGGCGGCGCGTCGGGCTGGTCTTCCAGGATCCCGACGACCAGCTGTTCATGCCGACCGTGCGGGAGGACGTGGCCTTCGGCCCCGCGAACTTCGGCCTGCGCGGTGCGGAGCTGGCCGACCGGGTCCACGCGGCGCTGGACGCCGTGGGCATGGCCGGGCACGCCGACCGCTCGCCGCTGCACCTGTCCGGTGGCCAGCGCAAACGGGTCGCGCTGGCGACGGTGCTGGCGTGCCGCCCGGAGATCCTGGTGCTCGACGAACCCTCGTCGAACCTGGAACCGGTGGCCCGGCGGGAACTCGCCGAGGTGCTGGTGGACCTGGGCGGCACGATGCTCATGGTCACCCACGACCTGCCCTACGCCCTCCAGCTGTGCCCGCGCAGCGTGCTGATCGACGACGGCACCGTGGTGGCCGACGGCCCGACGGCCGAGCTGCTGGCCGACACCGACCTGCTGGCCCGGCACCGGCTGGAGCTGCCCTACGGCTTCCGCGTGCCGTGAGGCGGTGCCGCGACACACCGGCGCGCCGCTGGTGAGGCTCGTCGGCCAACGAGCGGGTCCGCCGGGTCAGGCCGCTTCGTGCCGGTCGGCCCAGCTGAGCAGGTCGCGGCAGGTGTCGATGAGGCGCTGCCGCAGCACCGCCGCCT
Source organism: Saccharopolyspora rosea (assembly GCF_025643595.1). Classification (GTDB taxonomy): domain Bacteria; phylum Actinomycetota; class Actinomycetes; order Mycobacteriales; family Pseudonocardiaceae; genus Saccharopolyspora; species Saccharopolyspora rosea. The sequence goes on along the minus strand of NZ_CP102826.1, from coordinate 4,242,588 downwards.
CGTCGGCGAAGGCGCGCTGCCGGCGGACGTAGTCCGCGCGTCCCTCCGGGGTTTCGACCGGGACCGGCTCGTAGCCGAGTTCGCGCAGGTCGTAGGGGCTGGCGCGCATGTCCAGCTCGCGGACCCGGACGGCGAGGTCGAAGCAGTCGGCGACCAGTTCGGCGGGCACGAACGGGTCGAGCTTGTAGGCCCACTTGAACAGGTCCATGTTGGCGTGCAGGCAGCCCGGCTGTTCCATGCGGACCTGGTCGGAGCGTTGCGGCTGCACCGCGTTGAGCGGGCGCGCGGGCGGGGTGAAGAACCGGAAGGCGTCGTGGTGGGTGCAGTGGATCGGCATCGACTCGACGACGCGGTCGGTGCCGGCGTGGCCGAGCCGCAGCGGCCAGTCGGCGTGGCGCACCTGTTGCTGCTCCGCGCGGTACACCATGGCCCACTCGTGCAGGCCGAAGCAGCCCAGCCGCGGTTTGCGCGACGCGGTGGCGGTCAGCAGGGCCAGCACGAACTCCGCGGTGTCGCGGCGTTTCGGCGTCAGCGCCGCCGGGTCCAGCGCGACGCCCCGCGGGGTCGCCGCGAAACCGCTGCGCGCGAGGAACTCCTCGCCGCCCTCCAGCGCCACGCCGACGCCGGGCTGCCAGCGCTCCAGCCGGGAGGGGCGGAACGAGTAGTAGGTGAACAGGAAGTCCAGCACCGGGTGCTTGCGGGCGTGGAACCGGCGGTGGCGGTGCGGCTCGGTCCAGCGCTCGACGCGGCTGCGGTGCGCGGCCTGCCGCGCCCGCCACTCCGACTCGGACAGGACGTTCATCGCCGACCAGGATATTCGCCGGGTTTCACCCGACGTGGGTGGCGTCCCGGACGGTGCCCACGTACTCCTCGACGAGGTCCTCCAGCGCGACCACGCCGACCGGCGCGCCCGAGGCGTCCACCGCCGCGGCCAGGTGGCTGCCCGCGCGGCGCAGCGCGGTCAGCGCCTCGTCCAGCCGGGCGGTCACCGGGATCTCCGGCAGCCGCCGGATCCGGGACGCCGCGACCGGCTTCTCCGGGTCGCCGTTGAGCTGGTCGAGCACGTCCTTGATGTGCAGGTAGCCGCGCAGCGAGCCGTTCGCGCGGACCGGGAAGCGGGAGAACCCGGTGGTCGACACCGCTCGCTGCACGTCGCCCAGCGTGGGGCGGGCCGGCAGCGTCGTGAGGTCCCGCATCGGGATCAGCACGTCGTGCACGGTGTGCTCGGCGGAGGAGAGCGTCTGCGCGAGCCTGCGGTGCTCGGACTGGTCCAGCAGGCCCTCCCGGCGGGATTCCACCAGGAGTTCGGCCAGTTCGGACGAGCTGTAGGCGGTTTCCAGCTCGTTTTTGGGTTCCACCCGCAGCAGCCGCAGCACCGCGTTGGCGAGCATGTTGAACACCGCGATCAGCGGTCGGGCCAGCTTGACGAACCCGACCAGCACCGGGACCAGCCACAGCGCCAGGCGCTCCGGTTCGGCGATCGAGAGGTTCTTCGGCACCATCTCGCCGATCAGCACGTGCAGCACCACCACGATCGCCAGCGCGATCGCGAACGCCACGGCCTCCAGCACCGCGTCGGGCACCGGCAGCGGCGCGACGAGCCGGTGCAGCTGGTGGGCCACCGCGGGCTCGCCGAGGCGGCCCAGTCCCAGCGAGCACAGCGTGATGCCCAGCTGGGCGCTGGTCAGCATCAGCGAGCCCTCCTGGCTGGCCCGGATCACCACGCGGGCGCGTCCCACGCCCTGGGCGACCAGCGCCTCCAGCCGGTCCCGGCGGGACGACAGCAGGGAGAACTCCGCGCCCACGAACAGGGCGTTGCACAGCAGCAGGAGCACCGCCAGCGGGATGGCCAGACCGTCGCTCACCGGTCCACCTCCCCGCCGACGCGGTTGAGCCGCAGCTCGGCGATCCGGTTGCGGTCCATCCGGGTCACCGTCAGCTGCCAGTCCCCGCTCCCGACGTGGTCCCCGACCTCGGGGATGCGGCCGAGCTCGGCCAGCACCAGACCGGCGATCGTCTCGTATTCGTCGCCGTCGGGGACGGCGAAACCGGTGGCGTCGGCCAGTTCGTCCGGGCGCACCAGCCCGGAGATGATCCAGGTGCCGTCGCCGAGCCCGCGCACCGGCGTGACCTCGCCGCGGTCGTGCTCGTCGCGGACGTCGCCGATGATCTCCTCGACCACGTCCTCCAGGGTCACGATGCCCGCGGTGCCGCCGTACTCGTCGACGACGACCGCCAGTTGCAGGCCCGAGGCGCGCAGCCGTTCCAGCAGGGCGTCGCCGTCCAGCGTCTCCGGGACCGTCGGCACCGGGCGGGCCAGCGAGGTGACCGGGGTGGACGTGCGCTGCTCGACCGGGACGCCGAACGCCTGCTTGACGTGCACCACGCCGTGCACGGCGTCGAGGTCGCCGCCGTGCACCGGGAACCGCGAGAAGCCGGTGCGGCGGGCGATGTCGATCAGGTCGACCACGGTGGCATCGGTGGGCAGCGACTCCACCCGCACGCGCGGGGTCATCAGCTCCTCGGCCGTGCGGTCGCCGAAGCGCAGCGACCGGTCCATCAGGTGCGCCGTGGCCTGGTCCAACGTCCCGTGCTCGGCGCTGGAGCGCACGATCGAGCCCAGTTCGTCGGCCGAGCGCGCCGAGCGCAGCTCTTCCTGGGGCTGCACGCCGAACCGGCGCACCACCCAGTTCGCGCTGTTGTTCGTCGCGTCGATGAGCGGCCGGAACGCCCGGGAGAAGGCGGCGTGGTAGCCGGAGACGGCGCGCGCGGTGCGCAGCGGCCGGGCGATCGCCAGGTTCTTCGGCACCATCTCGCCGAAGACCATCGACAGCGTGGTGGCCAGCAGGATCGCCGCGGCCAGCGACGTCGCGGCCGCCGCGGTCGCCGGCAGGCCCGCCGCCATCAGCGCGGGGCGGATCAGCTCGCCGATGAGCGGTTCGGCGACGTAGCCGGTGACCAGCGTGGTCAGCGTGATCGCCACCTGCGCCCCGGAGAGCTGGAAGGACAGGGTGCGGTGCGCGTTGCGCACCGAGCGGGCGCGCCGGTCCCCGACCTGGTTGACGTGGGCGTCGACGGTGCTGCGTTCCAGCGAGGTCAGCGAGAACTCGGCGGCGACGGCGAGGGCGGTGCCCAGCGTCAGCACGGCGACGAACAGCAGTCCAAGGACTGACAGCAGGATCTCCATCACCGGTCACCCCGGTGCGCGGCGTGGGCCGCGGTGTTCGGAAAGCCGGGATCTCGTCCCGGCCCGGTACTGCCGTCAGGTGATCGTGCCTCGGGCACCGACGTTGTCACTCCTCGTGGAACAGGGAAACGGGAGGAATACGACGCGAGTATATCCCGAACGGAGTAGCGCCTGGTCGCAATATCACCACGACCGCCCTGCTCGCACCGGATGGGGGTCGTTCGGGTCGCTGGGTGGTGGCGTGCGGGCACAGCTCGGTTACGACCGCGGTGAACCCGATTGACCACTGTATGTAACCAATGCGAGGTTTGTGTGGTCCTGGTGGTTTAAGCCACTTTGCCAGGGCGTAACCTTCCGCACGCTGTTTCGCGGCCACCGCCGCAGATCACACGGACGAGAGGACGTGATCGTGAGCACCAGCACGGTTGCGGACGCACCGCAGCGGGGCTTCTTCGGCCACCCGCGCGGACTGTCGACGCTGTTCTTCACCGAGATGTGGGAGCGCTTCTCCTACTACGGGATGCGCGCGATCCTGGGGTACTACCTGTACTTCTCGGTGGCCGAGGGCGGACTGGGCATCCCGCAGTCCACCGCGTTGTCGCTGGTCGGCATCTACGGCGCCTCGGTGTACATGACCGGCATCGTCGGCGGCTGGATCGCCGACCGGCTCATCGGCGGGCAGCGCGCGGTGTTCTACGGCGGGTTCGTGATCATGCTCGGCCACCTGTGCCTGGCCGTCCCCGGCGGGATGGCCACGGTGCTGCTCGGTCTGGTCCTGCTGATCATCGGCACCGGGCTGCTCAAGCCGAACGTCTCCAACATCGTCGGCGGGCTCTACAGCGAGGACGACACGCGCCGCGACGCGGGTTTCTCGATCTACTACATGGGCATCAACGTCGGCGGCTTCCTCGCGCCGCTGGTCTGCGGCTGGCTCGGCGAGAAGGTCAACTGGCACTTCGGGTTCGGCGCCGCGGCCGTGGGCATGGCGCTGGGGCTGGTCCAGTTCGCCCTCGGGCGCAAGCACCTCGGCTCCGCCGGGCAGGCTCCGGTGAACCCGCTGCCCGCCGACCGCAAGTCGGGCGTGCTGGGGCGCGCGATCGGCATCGCCGTGCTGTTCGTGCTGGTGCTCGGCGGCCTGTTCGCCACCGGGTTGATCGGGCTGGACGGGCTGGTCAACGTCATCAGCGCGATCTCCGCGCTGCTGCCCATCGGTTACTTCGCGGTGATGCTCAGCAGCAGGCAGATCACCGAGGTCGAGCGCGACCGGCTGCTGGCCTACATCCCGCTGTTCCTGGCCACCGCGCTGTTCTTCCTGCTGTTCGAGCAGCAGCCCAACACGCTGGCGAACCTCGCCGAGGCCGACACCGACCTGACCGTGTTCGGCTACGCGATCCCGGCGTCGTGGTTCCAGTCGATCAACTCGCTGGCGATCATCGCGCTCTCCCCGCTGTTCGCCGCGTTGTGGTTCAAGCTGGGCGACCGGCAGCCCAACACGCCGCGCAAGTTCGCCGGCGGTCTGCTGTTCGTCGGCGTCGCGTTCCTGTGGGTGGTGCTGTCCAAGGTGCTCGTCGGCCAGGACAAGCACCTGCCGATCATGCTCGCGCTGGTCTTCGTGATCATGACCGTCGGTGAGCTGATGCTCTCGCCGGTGGGCCTGTCGGTGACCACGAAGCTGGCGCCGCAGGCGTTCTCCTCGCAGACGATGGGCCTGTACTTCCTGGCCCCGGCCATGGGGCAGGGGCTCGGCGCCCAGATGGTCAAGCTGTACTCGGTGCAGGACCAGGTGCCGTACTTCACCGCCATCGGCGCGGCCACCATCGCGTGCGGCGTGCTGCTGTTCATCGGCTCCAGGAGCATCCGGCGGTACATGCACGGAGTCCGCTGACGCGCGGGGGCCGGTCCCGACGCGGTGTCGGGACCGGCCCCGGCGGGTGGGTCAGCCCAGGTCGAGCTGCTTGGCCGTGGCGCCCGGCTTGGTCGGGTCCGGCTTGGCGTGGCCCGGGATCGTGGTGTCCCCCTCGGGCAGCTTGCCGTCGACCAGGTAGTCGGTGCCGATGCGGTCCGCGTCGGTGTTGCCCGCCAGCGCGTACACCCCGTGCTTGCCCGCGTCCTTCTCGGTGACCAGCACCGACGACGGCAGCGAGCGGTGCATCTGCTGCGCCCCCTCGTACGGGGTGGCCACGTCGTGGACCGAGTTGAACATCAGCACCGGGGGCAGGCCCGCTCCGGTGATCTTGACCGGGTCGCCGTGCGGGGCGTGCCACACCCGGCAGGGCGCCACGGTCCAGCTGTTGTACCAGGCGGCCAGCGGGTACTTCCGGGCCACCGCGGCGGAGTCGCGCTCCCACTCCGCCCGGCGGGCGGGCCACGGTGCGTCGCCGCACTCGACGGCGTTGTAGATCGCGTTCTCGTTCTCCGCGGCGGCGTCCTTCGGCTTGGCCTGCTGGACGAGCTTGCGGTCGTCGTGCCGGTTGTGGAAGTCGGACAGCGCATTCGCCAGCGTGATCCAGCTGCTCTCGCCGTAGAGGGCGTTGAACGTCGTGTCGACGAACTCCGACGGTCCGAGCGCGCCGTGCGGGGCCCGGCGCAGGTCGTCCTGCACGCCCTGCCACGCGGCCCGCACCTGGTCGCGGTCGGTGCCCAGGTGGAACACCCCGTCGTAGCGGGCGATCCAGTCGAAGTACAGGTCCAGGCGCCGCTGCGCGGCCACGTCCTGGCGGAGGTTGTCGCGGTACCAGACGTCCGGGGTGCTCGGGTCCACCGAGCTGTCCAGGATCATCCGGTCGACGTGCTCGCCGAACAGCTGCCCGTACACCGCGCCGAGGTAGGTGCCGTAGGAGTAGCCGAGGTAGCTGATCTTCTGCTCGCCCAACGCCTGCCTGATGCGGTCCATGTCCCGGGCGTTGGTCGGGGTGTTCAGCTGCGGCAGGTACTTGCCCGCCCGCTGCTGGCAGCCGTCGGCGTACTGCTGGGCGCGCTCCCAGTTCTGCTCGCGAGTCTGCGGCGAGTCGGGGTCGGGCAGCGGGGTCTTCCAGTAGCTGCCCGGGTCGACGCAGGAGATCGGCGTGCTGTGCGCGGTGTTGCGGGTGTCGAAGCCGATCAGGTCGTAGGAGTCCAGCACCGCGGGGGGCAGCTTCTTCGACAGGCCGCCGGCGAAGCTGATGCCGGGACCGCCCGGTCCGCCGGGGTTGACCAGCAGCGCGCCGCGCCGGGACGCGGGCTTGCGGGCGGGGAGCCGGGACACCATCAGCCGAACCTGCTCGCCACCCGGGTCGTGGTAGTCCAGCGGCACGTCGAGGTCGGCGCACTGCATCTGCGGGTAGGGCTTGCTGATGTCCTGCGGGCAGGGCCCGAACCGCAGTTCGGGTGCTGCCTGGGCCGTCGCGCCGGTCAGCGCCGTGCTGGCGAGCACGGCGGCACCGGCGAGACCGAATGCGGTCGAGCGCTTCACGGGGTCTCCTCACCGAACAGAAGCGTTGTCCCCCGGAGCGTAAGTGAACAGCGGCGCCCGGGCTGTGAACGGCCGTGTTCGTGGCGGATTTGCGCCACGACCGGCCACGACGCGCGCGAAAAGCGAGCGATGCCAGGAAAATCCGGTTCCGGTGCGGATCACCGTCCTGTGTGGTCAACTCCGCGAGGCGGCCTGCCGGTCGGTCGGGACGATTCCCCGCTCGCGGGCCAGGTCCTCGATGACCTGGGTGACCCGGTCCAGCCACCGGATCGCGCGGTGCAGCGAGCTGGGACCGCTGGACAGCGACTCGGCGATGTCGTGCAACGCGTCCGCGGTGCGGCGCGCCGCGGACATCGCCGAGGCGAAGTCCACCTGCGCCTCGCCGGTCATCGACTCGACCGCGTCGGCCAGCGCCCACAGCAGTTCGGCGATCCGCTCCCTGGTGTCCGCGTCGACCATGTCCACAGTGGCCGGAAGTGCGACCGCGAGGTTGCGCACGTAGTAGGCGCAGCCGCTGATCACCGTCACCGACCGCTGCACCTGGCTGCGCCGGGAGCGCAACCGGTACTGCATCAGCGGGCGGGCGCTGCGGTGCAGCTGCTGCAACCGGTCGTCGAGGGTGCGCATCGACTCCTGCGGGGCGGTGACCGCGCCGTGCGCGCTGATCTCGGTCCCGGTGCCGCGCAGGAAGTCCCGCAGTGCCAGCAGGAACTCCTCGGTGTTGGACCGCACCAGGTGGCGCGTGCGGGTGGGCAGCACGAAGGCGGCGGCCAGCACGCCGGACGCGGCGCCGACCGCGGTCTCCCACAGGCGGGTCTCCAGCACCGACACGTTGAACGTGCCGAGCATCCCGTACAGCGCGCCCAGCAGGGTGGTGATGAAGAACGTCATCACCGCGTACGAGTAGCCCGCGAAGTAGAAGCCGAGGAACACGCACAGCAGGATGGTGCCGATCTCGGCGACCGCGTTGCCGGTGACCTGGGTGGCCACCAGGATTCCGGCGACCACGCCGAGCATCGTGCCCGCGGTGCGCTGCCACGCGCGCACCAGCAGCTCCCCGCGGCTGTTGGTGCTGATGAACACCACGAAAGCGGTGATCACCGCCCAGTACCAGCGGTTCGGGTTCACCAGCTGGCCGAGCACGATCGCCGCCGCGGCCGCGCACGTCACCTGGACCGCCATGCGCACTTCCAGGCGGCGCAGCCCGGTCTCGGTGTCCTGCTCGGTTTCGCCGGTGCGCTCGTCGGTCAGCTCCTGCTCGACCAGGTCGCCGCGGTGCTCGCCGAGCTCGCCGGTGGCGGTGGCCAGCTCCGCCAGGCACGCCCCGAGGCGGCGCACCGCCATCGCGACCTCCACCGAGCCGTGCTGCTCGATGTTCTCGGCGATGTCGCGGGTCGCCTCGCGCAGCTCGGCGGGGTCGGTGCGCAGCACCGCGAGCAGCGCGCTGACCGCGTGCGGCACGGTGTCGCCGCCGCTGGGGTGGTCGACCAGCCGCATCAGCGGGGTCAGCAGGTTCTCGGCGGCCAGTTCGACGTCCAGGATGCGCTGGCGCAGCAGTTCGCGGCCGGTCTCGTCGATGGTGTCCAGCTGCTGGACGGTGTTCTCCAGCATCAGCGCGGTCTCGTTCAGCCGCACCGAGTGGTGGTGCAGGGCCCGGCGGCGCTGCGGTGAGTCCGGGTGCTCGGCGAGGCCGCGGACGGCGTGCAGCAGGCCGTGCACCTGGGCGCGCAGCGTGCGGCGGCCGCGTTCCAGCACGCCCTCGGGGTCGTCGCGCAGCACCAGGAACCGCATGGTGAACGTGGCCAGCGCGCCGACCACCGCGGCCGCGACCAGCGCGGGCAGCTGGGCGGGCTGCGGTTTGAGGAACATCGCGAAGAAGTACCCCATGAACGCGACCATGCCCATCGGGAAGTACCGCGGTCCGAACCGGCGGATGTAGGTCGCGGTGAAGATGACCGCGAGGAACAGCAGGATGTGCAGCACCGGCCACGGCGCCGTGAAGGTGGCCAGCACCAACGAGAACGTGGTCGGCAGCGGCAGCAGGAGGTTGGTGATCCGCTGCTGGCGGCGGTCCGGGTCGTTGACGCCGACCGCGGAGTTGATGGCCACCACCGCGCCGACGATCGCGAGCATCGGGGACTGGCCCCACCAGGACAGCACCGGCACCATCACGGCGAGCGTGACCGCGACCGCCACGGCCGCCCGGGTGGCGGTGCGCAACCGCCGCAGAGCCGGGTCGGAGGCGAGGAAGCGGTTCCACCACTCGCTCCACATTGCGCCGTCCAGCTCCTTCCGCGCGGCCCCAGGCGGTAGCGAGGTTACGCGCCGACGGGCGGTCGCGGGTCCGGCGCGCCGGGCGCGGTCACCGGCCGCGGTGGCGGCGCACGCTCTCCTCGACCACGTCGAGCACGGCGCCCAGGTCGTCGGCGGGCAGGCCCATCGCCAGGTGTGAGACGAGTCCCTCCAGGACCAGCTCCAGGTAGGCGGTCAGCACGTCGATGTCGACGTCGTCGCGCAGGTTGCCGGAATCGCGCTGCCACTGCAGGCGGGCGCGGGTGGCGGCGGTGAGCTGTTCGGAGCGCTTCGCCCAGCGCTCCCGGAAGTCGCGGTCGGTGCGCAGCCGCCGCGACACCTCCAGCCGGGTGCCCAGCCAGTCCGCGCCGGGCGCGTGCGCGGAGTCGCCCGCCGGTTCGGCCAGCAGGTCGCGCATCACCTGGACCAGACCCTGCTCGGCGACCACGTCGGCCATCCGCTCGGCGTCGTCCTCGGCCAGCGCGAGGAACAGCGACTCCTTGTCCTTGAAGTGGTGGAAGATCGCGCCGCGGGAGAGCCCGGTGGCGTCCTCCAGCCTGCGCACGGTCGCGCCCTCGTATCCGTGGCGCGCGAAGCACGTCCGGGAGCCGTCGAGGATCTGACGGCGCCGGGCGTCGAGATGGTCCTGACTGACCCGAGGCATGTCCTGATCGTCGCAGGTCGGCGGGCTTCCGTGCAATCCGTACGTACGGTTTGCGGGTCGATCTCCGGCCCGCCGACTGCTTTTAGCAGATCGGTGGTGGCCGGGCAAGGGGGTGCAGCGGGGGTCGGAGGCCGGTAGCGTCGGTGGCCAGGACATCACAGGCGGTGATCACATGCCCGTGTCAGTCGATCCAACTGCCGCTGAGTTCCCGACCTCCCGCGTGCGCACCCGGGCGGAGGCCGAAGCCTACGTCGCCTCGGTGTGCTTCAAGCACGGCCCTCCGCGGCTGCTCGGCGTCGAGCTCGAATGGACCGTCCACCACGCCGACGATCCCCGCCGCGCTCTCGACGCCGAGGTGCTCGTCGAAGCGCTCGGCCCGCACGCTCCTCCCTCCCTGGTCCCGGACAGCCCGCACCGCCCCCTCCCGAACGGTTCGGTGCTCACCGTCGAACCCGGTGGCCAGGTCGAGATCTCCAGCCTCCCCACCACTTCGATGTGCTCGCTGTTCGGCGTCGTCGACGCCGACGCCGAGTACCTGCGGCGCAGGTTGCGCGACGCCGGTCTGGTGCTGGGGGACCAGGGCATCGATCCGTGGCGGCGCCCGCGGCGCATCCTGCGCGTTCCCCGCTACGCGGCGATGGAGACCGCCTTCGACCGGATCGGCCTGGACGGGCGGCTGATGATGTGCAGCACCGCCGGGATCCAGGTGTGCCTGGACGCCGGGGAACCCGACCGGGTCGCCGCGCGCTGGGCGGCGGTGCACGCGGTGGGGCCGGTCATGCTCGCGATGTTCGCCAACTCGCCGCGGCTGTTCGGCGAGCGGACCGGCTGGGCGTCCACCCGCACCCGCGCGCTGCTGTGCACCGACCCGCCGCGCACCCGGCCGGGGCCGGTGACCGACGACCCGGCGCGCAGCTGGGCGCGGCGGGTGCTGGACACCGCCGTGGTGTGCCTGCGCCGCGAGGACGGCGACTGGACCGCGCCGAGCGGGATCAGCTTCGCCGAGTGGATCCGCGGCGCGCTGCCCACCCAGCCCACCCGCGACGACCTGGACTACCACCTGAGCACGGTGTTCCCGCCGGTGCGCCCGCGCGGCTACTTCGAGGTCCGCTACCTCGACGCCCAGCCCGGCGCGGACTGGATGTTGCCCGCTGCCGCGCTGATCGCGCTGTTCCGCGACGAGGCCACTGTGGACCGCGTGGTGGAGCTGACCGAACCGGTGGCGGGCCGCTGGGTGCACGCCGCCCGGCACGGGCTGCGCGATCCGGAGCTGGCGCGCACCGCGCACCGGGTGTTCGACCTGGCGTGCCGACGGCTGCCCGGCCAGGACTGCCCCGAGGGGTTGCCCGCCCGGCTGGCGCGGTTCGCGGCGCGCCGACTGGCCGAGGCCGACCGCACTTACGGAGGTGACCGGTGACCAGCACGCACCACCTCGGTGAACAGGGCACGTCGCGGCTGCGGTCCCACGTGGCCGGCGAACTGGAGCGGACCCGGCGGCGCAGCGCCGCGCTGACCGACGCGGTCGACGAGGCCGACCTCGTCCGCCAGCACTCGCCGCTGATGTCGCCGCTGGTGTGGGATCTCGCCCACATCGGCAGCCAGGAGGAGATCTGGCTGGTCCGCGACGTCGGCGGGATCCCGGCGATCCGGCCGGACATCGACGACCTCTACGACGCCTTCCAGCACAAGCGCTGCGACCGGCCGCAACTGCCGCTGCTGGGACCGGCCGAGGCCCGCGGCTACGTGCGCACCGTGCGGGAGAAGGTCCTCGACGTGCTCGACCGCACGCCGCTGGAGGGGCGGCGGCTGGTGGAGCGGGCGTTCGCGTTCGGCATGATCGTCCAGCACGAGCAGCAGCACGACGAGACCATGCTCGCCACCCACCAGCTGCGCGACGGCCCGCCGGCGCTCGTCGAGGAGCCGACCCCGGCGGCACCCGCGGACGCGGCGGCGCTGCCGCTGGAGGTGGCGGTTCCGGGCGGGCCGTTCGTGATGGGCACCAGCACCGAACCGTGGGCGCTGGACAACGAGCGCCCGGCGCACGAGGTGTTCGTCGACGACTTCCTCATCGACACCACGCCGGTGACCAACGGGCGGTTCCTGGAGTTCGTCGACGCCGGTGGCTACGACGACCCGCGCTGGTGGAGCGCGGCGGGGTGGGCCTACCGGCAGCGCGCCGACCTGCGCGCGCCCCGGTTCTGGCGGCGCGACGGCGACCGGTGGCTGCGCCGCCGCTTCGGCCACGTCGAACCCGTCCCGCCCGACGAGCCCGTGGTGCACGTCAGCTTCCACGAGGCCGAGGCGTTCGCCGCGTGGGCGGGCAAGCGGCTGCCCACCGAGCAGGAGTGGGAGAAGGCCGCCCGGTTCGACCCGCGCAGCGGTCGCTCCCGCCGCTACCCGTGGGGCGACGAGGATCCGGGGCCCGAGCACGCCAACCTCGGTCAGCGGCACCTGCGGCCCGCGCCCGCGGGTGCCTACCCGGCCGGTGCCGCGCCGTGCGGGGCGCGGCAGCTCATCGGCGACGTGTGGGAGTGGACCGCCACCGACTTCCTGCCGTACCCGGGGTTCGCGGCGTTCCCGTACCGGGAGTACTCCGAGGTGTTCTTCGGGCCCGAGCACAAGGTGCTGCGCGGTGGTTCCTTCGGCACCGACGCCAGCGCGTGCCGGGGCACGTTCCGCAACTGGGACTTCCCGATCCGCAGGCAGATCTTCGCCGGGTTCCGGTGCGCCCGGACCCCGGCGCCGGACGAGATCGGCTGACCCGTGTGCCGGCACATGGCCTACCTCGGCCCGCCCGCGTCGCTGGCCGAGCTGCTGCTGGAACCCGAGCACGGACTGCTGGAGCAGTCCTACGCGCCGCGCGACATGCGCGGTGGCGGCACGATCAACGCCGACGGCTTCGGCGTCGGCTGGTACTCCGACGGCGCGGTCCGCCGGTACCGGTCGGCGCGTCCGATGTGGACGGACGCGTCGTTCGCGGAGTTCGCCGGCGGGGTGCGCAGCGGCGCGGTGCTCGGCGCCGCCCGGTCGGCCACCCTCGGCATGCCGGTGGTCGAGACGGCGTGCGCCCCGTTCACCGACGGAATCTGGCTGTTCAGCCACAACGGGCGGATCGCCGGGTGGCCGGAGTCGGCGGCCAAGCAGGCCGCCCGGCTCGACGTGGTGGACCTGCTCACGCTGGACGCGCCCACCGATTCCGCGCTGCTGTGGGCCTTGCTGCGGCAGCGGCTCGGTGCCGGTGCCGACCCGGCCGGTGCGGTGGCCGAGCTGGTCGGCGAGATCGCCGCCGCCGCACCGGACTCGCGGCTGAACCTGCTGCTCACCGACGGCACGCGACTGATCGCCACCACCTGGACGCACGCGCTGTGGGTGCGCCGCGGGGCCGGGGCGGTGACCGCGGCCTCCGAACCGTTCGGCGGCGGTGGCTGGACCGAGATCGACGACCGGCGACTGGTGGTGGCCGACCGCGACGGCGTGCGGGTCACCGCCCTGGTGGAGGGGGACCGATGACCGAACCGGACATCGCGGTGCGCTTCACCGCCGCGGACGCGGCGCGCGCGTTGCGCGCCGAAGCCCGCGCGGGGCTCACCGACGACCCGAAGTGGCTGTCGCCCAAGTGGTTCTACGACGCGACCGGCAGCGAGCTCTTCGAGCGGATCACCGCGCTGCCGGAGTACTACCAGACCCGCGCCGAGCACCGGATCCTGCACCGCACCGCGGTGGAGATCGCCGAACGCACCGGGGCGACCACGCTGGTCGAGCTGGGTTCGGGTTCCTCGGAGAAGACCCGGCTGCTGCTGGACGCGTTGCGCAAGCACGGCACGCTGCGCGAGTTCGTGCCGCTGGACGTGTCGGCGACGGCGTTGCGCGCGGCGGTGGACTCGCTCGTCCGGGACTACCCGGGGCTGCGGGTGCGCGGGGTGGTCGACGACTTCACCGCCGGGATCGGCGCGCTCGACGCCGGCGGCGACCGGCTGGTGGCCTTCCTCGGCGGCACCGTCGGCAACCTGCTGCCCGCCGAACGCGCGGAGTTCCTCGCCGGGCTGCGCGGCGCGCTGCGGCCGGGGGAGTGGCTGCTGCTGGGCACCGACCTGGTCAAGGACCCGGACCGGTTGGTGCGCGCCTACGACGACGCGCAGGGCGTCACCGCGGCGTTCAACCGCAACGCGCTGAGCGTGCTCAACCGCGAGCTCGGCGCGGAGTTCGACCTCGACGCGTTCGCGCACGTCGCGCGGTGGGACGCCGCGCAGGAGTGGATCGAGATGCGGCTGCGGGCCGAGCGCGCCATGCGCGTCCCGGTCGCCGGGCTGGACCTGACCGTCGACTTCGAGTCCGGTGAGGAGATCCGCACCGAGGTGTCGGCGAAGTTCCGCCGCGAGCGGGTGCGCGGCGAACTCGCCGCGGCCGGGTTCGCGCCGCAGCACTGGTGGCTCGACGACGCGGGTGATTTCGCGCTCTCGCTGGCCCGCGCGCGATGACTTCGCCCGGCAATCACCCGACCGCCGGGTGATTGCGGTGGCGGTCGGGCGGCAGGTGCCGAAGATGACTGGTGCGTGAGTTTTTCGTTCCACATCCAGGAAGGAATGGTTCGATGCGTCTGCGCGCCATCATCACCGCCACCGCCGGTGCGGCGGCCCTGCTGCTGTCCTCCCCGCTGACCGCCGGGGCGGCGTCGGGGAGCTTCATCTACCACTTCGACCGCGGGCTCCAGACGCAGTCGTCCATGTTGGAGGACCCGAGCGACGCCCGGTGCCACCGACTGGACCTGCCGGGCTGGGAGGCCGCCTACCGGGTGGAGAACCGCACCGACACCACGGCGATCGTCTTCCAGGGTTCGCACTGCGACGGCCCGTGGTTCGAGCTGAAGCCGTGGCAGAAGGCCCCCGCGAAGGTCGAGGTCCGCTCGGTGGTCTTCCTCCGCTGAGCCGAGTCCCCGCGAACCGCACCCGTCCGGTCCCCGGGCGGGTGCGGTTTTTTTCCGCGTCAACCGGGCGGACCCGGCAGCAACGGCGAATCGGGGATCGCCGTCAGGCACCGGATGCACGGCATGCCCGCCGGGCCCGGTGAGAGCTCCGCGTGCTCGGCGGGTATCCGCAGCCCGCAGTAGGTCAGCCAGCTGGCGGGCTCGCTCGCGGCGGGCACCGCCGCGAGATGCGCCTGGCGGCGCGTTTCCCCCACGACTCCGGGGGCGAAGCGCACGGCGACGGTCCCGTTCATGAGACGGCCCCCCGGATGGCCGCAACGCCCGGAACCGGTGTCCGGCGCGGTTGAGCTGCTTCGATCGAGATCACTCTCCCCACCTCCGCGGGACGGGACGAGGACGGGGGCCGCGCATGACGCGCGGTCGCCCGCAGCATGACCCGATCGGCGCATCGTTCGGGCGTGGACACGGCGGAGAAGTCCTTCCAAAGAGTGATAACCGGCATCGACGAGCACGGCCGGTGATCAAGTGATGCGGGTGGCACGGCGCGCGTTCCGCGGCGCTCGTCGGCGAGGCCGACCGCGCACCGCCGGCTACTGGGGGGAGGGCCATCCGGTACGCGGCCAGCGCGCACAGGCTACACCCGGGCGCGGAATGGCCGGACGCGGCGGGTGCTTCCGGTGCTGCGACGTCCGAAGTGAGTCCACTGTGGACTTATCGGGGTGTGCGCATGTCCCAGGCCAGCAGGGCGACGTGCAGTGACACCAGCGACTCCGGGGCGTCCAGCGACGTGCCGAGCAGCTCCTCGATGCGGGCGAGCTGCGCGTAGTAGGCGGTGCGGGACAGGTGCGCGGCCGCGGCCGCGGCCGACTTGTTCCCGCCGCAGCGGCAGTAGGCCCGCAGCGCGTCGAGCAGCCGCTCGTTGTCCCGCAGCGGGCCGAGTTCCCGTTCCGCGAAGGCCGTCAGGCGTCCGTCGTCGCGGAGCAGGTGCAGCAGTCCGCGCAGCCGGACGTCGTCGAGCCGGTGGAAGTCGCGGGTGCCGTCCTCGACGTGCAGCGCCGCCTCGCCCACCTGCGCGGCCTCGGTGAGCGTGCGGCGCGCGCCGGACGGCGAGGTCACCGCGCTGCCGACGGCGATCACCACCGGCAGCGCCTGCGCGGACCGCCGGACGTCGGCGGCCAGCCGGGTCAGCGCCGAATCCGCCTCCGGCTGCTCGGGCAGCGCGACCAGCGCCTGGACCGTGACGTCGTCGACCACGCCGACCAGCGCGGGTAGGTCGGCCCTGCGCGCCGCCAGGGCGGTCGCTTCGGCCAGGTCCCGCAGCACCTGCTGGGTCTCCAGCGCCGGCGCGGCGGCCGTGGTCGTCCGCGGGCGCACGGCGATGCCCGCCAGCGGGCCGTCGAACGGCACGCCCAGACCGCCCGCGCGCACCGCGAGTTCGGCGATGTCGCCGTCCCCGGCGAGCAGGTCGGTCAGCAGCGTGCGGTGCGTCTGGCGTTCCAGGCTCTCCCGGTCGCGGGTCACCAGGCGGTTCACCGCCAGGGCCGAGGCCGCCCGCTCGGCCACCACGACGTGCCGGTGCGGCGGCCGGTCGGAGGCGAGCATGACGAGCCGTCCCCAGTCGTCGCCGCGCGCGCCGACGACCGTGGTCAGCCAGCCCCGGTCCGGGTCGAAGCAGGTGCGCCCGGACTGCACCACGGCGCGGGAGCGCTCCGACCAGTCCGCCAGCAGCGCCACCGGGTCCCGGCCCGCCGAGTCGTAGGCGAGCACCTGGTGGCCCCACGTCTCCAGCACCAGCGGCCGGCCGCAGATCCGGGTGGCCTCGCGCAGCACCTCGGCGGGTTCGGCGCCCGAGGTCGTCAACGCCGTGAACGTCTCGTGGATCGCGTGCGTGGCGCGCAGCTCGGCCAGTTGCGCGTCCCGGATGCGGGCCGCGACGGCTTCCGTGACGTGCACGAACCGGGTTTCCTCGGCCAGCGTCACCAGCGGCAGGTCGTGCCGGTGCGCGGCGTCGACGAGCGCGGGCGGCACCCGGTCGCGCCAGCGGCGCACCAGCTCCACCACCAGGCCGCACGCGCCGACCGAGGCGAGCTCACCGACGTAGCGGGCCAGCTGCTCCGGTGCCTCCGGCAGCGCGATGCCGGTGGTCAGCACCAGTTCGCCGCCGGACAGCAGCGCGGCGATGTCGGCGATCTCGGCCACGTGCACCCAGCGGACCCGGCCGTCCAGCCCCGCGGCGCCGGCCACGACGCGCGGTTTGCCGCGCCGCAGCACCGGCAGGTCCAGCACCTCGGCCACCGTCGGCAACGCCAGCACGTCCGGGGAGCTCGGAGTCATGCGGACAGACTGTCATACCGGGGCGGCGGAATCGGGACAGGTTGTCGGTGGTCGGCGGATCTCCGGCCGACGAGACTGGCGCCAGCAACGCACGCGCCGAGGGAGCCGCCATGACCGAAACCGACCTGCTGGCCCGGCACCGCGCCGCGATGCCGAACTGGCTCGCGCTGTACTACGACGAACCCATCGAGATCGTCAGCGGCCGGGGCCGGCACGTCACCGACGGCGACGGCAGGACCTACCTGGACTTCTTCGCCGGGATCCTGACCAACGCCATCGGCTACGACATCCCGGAGATCAGCGACGCGGTGCGCCGCCAGGTCGACACCGGCGTGCTGCACACCTCGACGATGTACCTGATCCGAAACCAGGTCGAGCTGGCCGAGAAGATCGCCGCACTGTCCGGACTGGACAACCCCAAGGTCTTCTTCACCAACTCCGGCACCGAGGCCAACGAGACCGCCCTGATGCTGGCCACCCAGCACCGGCGCAGCAACCAGGTCCTCGCGCTGCGCAACTCCTACCACGGGCGCGCGTTCGGCACGGTCGCCATCACCGGCAACCGCGGCTGGTCGGCCAGTTCGCTGTCCCCGGTCAACGTCAGCTACGTGCAGGGCGGCTACCGCTACCGCAGCCCGTTCCGGGACTTCTCCGACGCCGACTACATCGCCGCCTGCGTCGACGACCTGCGCGAGGTGATCGAGACCACCACCTCCGGTGACGTGGCCTGCATGATCGCCGAACCGATCCAGGGCGTCGGCGGCTTCGCCACCCCGCCGGACGGGCTGTTCGGCGCGTTCGCCGAGGTGCTCGCCGAGTACGGCATCCCGCTCATCTCCGACGAGGTGCAGACCGGGTGGGGGCGCACCGGCGAGCACTTCTGGGGCATCCAGGCGCACGGCGTGACCCCGGCCGCGATGACCTTCGCCAAGGGGCTGGGCAACGGTCTGGCGATCGGCGGCGTGGTCGCCGAGGCCGAGCTGATGGACTGCCTGGGCGCCAACTCGCTGTCCACCTTCGGCGGCAACCCGGTCGCCACCGGCGGGGCGAAGGCGGTGCTGGACTACCTGCTGGAGCACGACCTGCAGGCCAACGCCGCCAAGGTCGGCGGGATGCTGCTCGACGGCCTGCGCGCGCACGCCGAGCGGTGCGCGCTGATCGGCGACGTGCGCGGCAAGGGGCTGATGATCGGAGTCGAACTGGTCGCCCCCGGCACCGACCGGCCGGCCCCGGCGTCGGCCGCGCGGGTGATGGAGCTGGCCAAGCAGCGCGGCCTGCTGGTGGGCAAGGGCGGGCTGCACGGCAACGTGCTGCGGGTGGCTCCGCCCATGACGTTGACCGAGGAGGAGGCCGCGCAGGGGCTGGCCGTCCTCGCCGAATCGATCTCCCTGGCCGAGCAGGAGTTCTCCGCATGACCGAGATGATCAGGCACTTCGTCGCCGGCTCGTCCGTCGTCGGTACCCCCGAGCGCAGCGGGCCGGTCTTCGACCCGGCCACCGGTGCGGTGACCCGGCACGTCGCCTTCGCCTCTCCGCCCGAAGTGGACGCTGCGGTGGCCGCGGCCGCCGAGGCCGCGCCGGGGTGGCGGTCGACGTCGCTGGCCCGCCGGTCCTCCGTGCTGTTCGCCTTCCGGGAGCTGCTCAACCAGCGCAAGTCCGAGCTCGCCGAGATCATCACCGCCGAGCACGGCAAGGTGCTCCCCGACGCCGCCGGGGAGGTCCAGCGCGGGCTGGAGAACGTCGAATACGCCTGCGGCATCCCGAACCTGCTCAAGGGCGGGTTCTCGGAGAACGCCTCGACCGCCGTGGACGTGCACTCGGTGCGGCAGCCGGTCGGCGTGGTCGGGGTGATCTCGCCGTTCAACTTCCCCGCGATGGTGCCGCTGTGGTTCGTGCCCAACGCCATCGCCTGCGGCAACACCGTGGTGCTCAAGCCCAGCGAGAAGGACCCGTCGGCGGCGGTGTTCCTGGCCGAGCTGTGGAAGCAGGCCGGACTGCCCGACGGGGTGTTCAACGTGGTGCACGGCGACAAGGTGGCCGTGGACGCGCTGCTGGAGCACCCGGCGGTCCGGGCGGTGTCGTTCGTCGGCTCCACCCCGGTCGCCCGCTACGTCTACGAGACCGCGACCGCCCGCGGCAAACGGGTGCAGGCGCTCGGTGGCGCGAAGAACCACATGGTGGTGCTGCCCGACGCCGATCTCGACCTGGCCGCCGATGCCGCGGTGTCGGCCGGGTTCGGCTCGGCGGGGGAGCGGTGCATGGCGGTGTCCGCGGTGCTGGCTGTCGATCCCGTCGGCGACGCGCTGGTCGAGCGGATCAGCGAGCGGATGGCCAAGCTCGACGTCGGCGACGGCCGCCGCGGCAGCGACATGGGGCCGTTGGTCACCGCCGCGCACCGGGATCGCGTTGAGTCCTATGTGGACGCCGGGGTGCGGGAGGGCGCCGAGCTGGTCGTGGACGGGCGGGGCGCGCGCGTCGACGGCGCGTCCGGCGGGTTCTGGCTCGGGCCGACGCTGTTCGACCACGTGCGCACCGACATGTCCGTCTACACCGACGAGATCTTCGGGCCCGTGCTCTCGGTGCTGCGGGTGCCCGGCTACGACGCCGCGATGCGGGTGATCGCCGAGAACCCCTACGGCAACGGCACGGCGATCTTCACCGAGAACGGCGGCGCGGCGCGGCGCTTCTGCGAGGAGGTCGAGGTCGGCATGGTGGGCGTGAACGTGCCGATCCCGGTGCCGGTCGCGCACTACTCCTTCGGCGGCTGGAAGGACTCGCTGTTCGGGGACGCGCACGCCTACGGTCCCGACGGCATCGCGTTCTACACCCGCAGCAAGGTCGTCACCACCCGGTGGCCCGACCCCTCGCACGGCGGCGTCAACCTCGGCTTCCCGCAGAACAGCTGAGTGTCCGCACGGTCGGGAGACGGAAGGCACCGCGGCGCACCACGCCTCTGTGGGGGGTGGTGGTCGGGAGACGGGAGGGCACCGCGCCTCCGTGGGGGTAGCGGTCCGGGAGACGGGAGGGCTATGTCCGACGAGCTGACGCACCTGAGCGCCACCGAAGCACGTGCCCTGTTCACCAGCAGGGCGCTGTCCCCCGTGGAACTGCTGCGGGCGCTCGTCGAGCGCGCGGAGGACGTCGAGCCGAAGGTGAACGCCTTCGCCGAGCGGCTCTTCGACGAGGCGCTCGACGCCGCCCGGCAGGCCGAGGCGAGGTACCTCGGGAAGGGACCCGCGCCTCGGCCGCTGGAGGGGATCCCGGTGGCGGTCAAGGAGAAGCACGCCATCGCGGGCCGGTCGCTGACCGAGGGGTCACTGGTCAACGAGGGTGTCGTGGCCACCGAGAACGCACCGGTCGTGGACCGGGTGCTGGCGGCGGGCGGCATCATCCACGCCCGCACCACGACACCCGAGTTCAGCATCACCGCCTTCACCCACACCCCGCTGTGGGGCGTAACCCGCAACCCGTGGTGCCTCGACCGCTCCCCGGGCGGGTCCTCCGGCGGTTCCGCGGCCGCGCTGGCCGCCGGGACCGCGCCGCTGGCCACCGCCTCCGACATCGGCGGGTCCACCCGGATCCCAGCGGCGTTCACCGGCACCGTCGGGTTCAAGGCGCCCTACGGCCGCATCCCCGGAGCGGCGCCGCTGTCGGCGGACTTCTACCGCGGCGACGGTCCGCTGGCCCGCACGGTCGACGACGCCGCGCTGCTCGCCAACGTCCTCATCGGCCCCGACCCGCGCGACCACACCTCGCTGCGGCCGGGCAGCGCCCTGCCCGCCGAGTTCGAACCGGCCGCCGGGATGCGGGTGGCGCTGTGCCTGCGGCTCGGCGACTACGAGATCACGCCCGCCGTCGAGCGCAACACCCGCGAGACCGCCGCGGCCCTGGAAGCGGCCGGGGTGGTGGTCGAGGAGATCGAGCTGCCGTGGACCCGCGAGGAGATCGCGCTGGCCACCGAGGCGCACTTCGGCGCGTTCTTCGGTGCCCTGGTGGGGGAATCCGTGGCGGGCCGCGAGGACGTCGTCGCGCCGTACACCCGGGCGTTCGTCGAATGGGCCGCCAAGGCGCGCGGCAGGACGTCCCTGGTGACCGGGCTGCGGGTGGAGACCCGGATGCAGCGGCAGCTGGCCGAGGCCATGGCCGGGTTCGACGCGCTGCTGTGCCCGACCGCCGCGGTGTCCGCGCTGCCCGCCGGGGACGACCTGCTCGGTGCGTTCGAAGTGGACGGACAGCGCTTCGCCCGCACCGCCGACGTGACCATGACCATCCCGTTCAACATCAACAACCGGTGCCCGGTGCTCGCGGTGCCCAGCGGGCACACCGCCGACGGCGTGCCGACCGGGGTGCAGATCGTCGGCCACACCTACGACGACGCCACCGTCTTCCGCCTCGGCGCGGAACTCGAACGCGTCCGGCCGCGCGCGTGCCCGGCCGGGCACTTCCCGGCCCTGTGAACCCGGTCTCACGGCGCGGTGCGGCGGGGGATGAGTTGCGCGGGTGGCGCCCCCTGGCCGTTGGCGATCTCCTACCCTCGCCCGCATGCCCGCACTGAGCCCGCAGTCGATCATCGACGGTCACAAAGGCGACCGGACGCCGATACCGCTCATCGTCGGACTCGTCGTGTCCGGCGTGTGCATGCTGCTCGCGTTGGCGTTCTACCTGCTGCAGGGCGGGCCGGTGAACGTGGCGATCGGCGCGCTGCTGGCGCTGCCGACCGCGATCGTGCTCGTCGGGTTGCTGCTGCTCGTCGACCGGCTCGAACCCGAGCCGCGGGTGAACCTGCTGCTGGCGTTCGGGTGGGGGGCCGGGGTGGCGATCCTCGGCGCGCTGATCATCAACACCGTCGGCGAGGCGATCATGACCGCGGCGTTCGGCGGTGGTCTCGCCGAGGGGCTGACCGTCTCGGTGCTCGCGCCGGTGGTGGAGGAGAGCGTCAAGGGCTCGCTGCTGCTGTACCTGCTGTGGGTGCGCGAGAACGAGATCGACGGGCCCACCGACGGCATCGTCTACGCCGGGATGTGCGGGGTGGGCTTCGCGCTGGTCGAGAACATCCTCTACTACATGCGCGGTCTCGCCGACCCGACCAGCAGCATCGTGGGAACCGTGATCATCCGCGGCATGGTGGCGCCGCTCGGCCACCCGCTGTACACCGCGATCACCGGGCTCGGCGTCGCCTACGCCGCCACCCACCGCGGGCGCCGGGCCCTCGCCATCGTCGGGGGTTGGTGCGGCGCGGCGTTCCTGCACTCGCTGTGGAACGGCGGGCTGACGCTGTTCGGCGTGCCCGGCATGGTCGGCGCCTACACGATCCAGGCCGGGGTGCTGATCACGCTCGTCGTCGTGCTGATCGTGGACCGCAAGCAGCTCGTCGGGCAGATCCAGCGGTACCTGCCCGCCTACATCCCCAGCGGCCTGGTCCAGCGCTACGACATCGAGATGCTCGGCTCGATGGCCGGTCGCAAGCAGGCCCGCCGCTGGGCGCGCGCGCAGGCCGGGCCGACCGGTGCCCGCGCGATGGGCGACTACCAGCTCGCCGCCACCGAACTCGCGTTGCTGCACGCGCGCACCGAGCAGGCCACGATCTCGCCGCAGGAGTTCCACGGTCGGCGGCAGGCGATCCTGGCGTTGATGCGGACCGCGCGCGACGCGTTCTTCCGGCGGGTGCCGCGGGCCGCGCCGCCACCGCCGCCGTGGGCGGCCGGACGCGCCCAGCAGTCCGGGTTCTTCGTGATGCCCAAGCAGCTGAACAACGAGACGCTGCCGGTCTACCCCCGCCGCCCGGCCGGCCCGCCGCCCGGCGGGCGACCGGCCGGTGGAAATCCGGCCGGTGGGAGGCCGGTCGGGAGTCCGCCTGGCGGGAATCCGGCCGGTGCGAGGCCGCCCGGGAACCCGCCCGCCGGGAACCCGCCCGGTGGGAGGCCGCCGGGGCCCCCGCCGGGAGGGCAGCCGCCGCGTCCCCCGCACCCGCCGCAGGGCGGGCCGTGGCGGCGCTGAGGATCACAGTTCGCGCAGCCGCGGCCACAGCTGCGACCACGGCTGCAGCGGGTGCCGGTAGAGCGTCACCGAGACGCCCTGCGGGATGTTGACCAGCTCGCTGCGGACCACGGCGAGCCTGCGGGACTCGGCGAAGTGGGGTGCCAGCGGCGCGGTGCTGCCCACGTAGAGCACCGCGTCCGCGTCGTCGGGCGGCGCGCCGAAGAACCAGTACCCCCGGTGCGGGCTGTGGGCGCCCGGCAGCCCGGCCCGGCGGCCGAGGACGTCCAGCGCGCCGGTCAGGTAGTAGCTCTCGCCGACGATCGCGGTGCGCCGCCGCGTCTGCGGCGGCAGCGATCGGTACGCGCGGTCGACGGTCGCCACCAGCTCCGGCCACCCCGTCTCGTACAGCCGGGGGAAGCTCGGGAACTCCGGGTGCCGGGCCAGGAACGACAGCGGGTACACCGGCAGGACGGCCACCGGTAGCACGGCGGAGAGCAGGAACGCCGGCCACAGCACGCGGCGCGCGGCCACCGGGCGGCGCAGCCCGGTGGCCGCCGCGGCGAACAGCAGGCCGTACAGACCCGCCAGGTAGTTCGGGCGCCCGCCGGCCGCGACGAAGAACAGCGCGACGCCGACCGCGGTCCACCCCAGCGACCGGAACGCCCGCAGCTCCGCGGCGCGCAGCAAGCGGAGGAGGCCGTAGCAGCAGAACACCGCGCCGACGACGACTCCCGAGTAGAACAGCGCCCCCGGGAGGAAGCCGAGCCTGGTGGTCTCGCGGTTGACCGCGGTCCCCATGTCCAGCGCGGGCCACCCGTGCCTCGCCTGCCAGGCGAGTGTCGGCACCGCGGTGAGCACGGCGAACGCCGCCCCGACCCACAGGGCGGGACGGGTGAGCAGCGCGCGGGGACCGGCGATGGCGACCCCGGCCAGCAGTGCCGCGCACAGCACGACGACCTGGAACTTGGTCTGCACCGCGACGGCGACGACCAGCCCCGCCCACAGCAGCAGGCGGTCCCGGTGGATGCCGGCGCGGTGCAGGCGGATCCAGCGGGCCACCAGCCAGAGCGCGGTGCTCCACTGCAACGGCTCCATCGTGGCGGCGGTGAGCCAGTGGCCGTTGAGCAGGATCCACGGCGACAGCGGGTACGCCGCGGCGGCGAGCACCTGGGCGCGCCGCGGACCGCCGAACTCGCGCGCCAGCAGCGCCGCGACGACCACGCCCAGGACCGTGACGACCAGCGCGGGCAGCCGGAACAGCGGCAGGAACCCGGGCGCCACCGCGTCCGCGGCGGCCGCCAGCAGCGGGACCAGCGGTTGCTGGTCCATGTAGCCCCAGGCCAGGTGGTACCTGCCCGCGGCGAGGAAGTACAGCTCGTCGGTGACGTAGCCGTACCGCGCGCTGATCAGCAGCAGCAGTGCCCCGGTCGCGCCGGCGACGGCCAGCACCGGCCTCCGGGCGAACCGGGGGAGCGGCGCACCGGTGACCGGCGGGCGCTCCGCGTCGCGCGTCGCGTCTGGGATCGGCTCAGGCATCCGGCAGATTCTACGGGTGGCCGCGGGGAGTTCCGGACGCATCTACAGTGGACAAAGGTGCGAGGCCGGCACCCGCGCCGGCCTCGCGTTCGCACCAGATCAGTTGTAGCCGAGCGTGATCACCGCGTCGTCGCTGATGACCTCCTCGGGTTCCTCGGCTGCCTCCGGCGGATCGACTTCCTCGGTCCTCGGGGGCGGGGCCTCCTCTCCTGCCGGATCGGCTCGCGCGCAGCTGTGCAACGTCGATCACTCCCGGGAATTCGGCGGTGGATGTCGCTCACCGTTCGACTTCCCGGGGGCACCGGTCGGCAAACGTCGCCGCGCACCGAACCGCCTTGTCACACCTGCGGTTTTTCCCCGGGATCGCCCGGCAGACCACGGCGGTCCGGTCGCGCTCCGCGGTGCCACCGGGGAGCTCCCGCCGCTGGCGCGCAGCAGGGCGCGGGTTCCTCAGCGGTGCAGTTCGCGCACGAACAGGCCGACTCCGGCCTTCGGGTCGAACCAGGTGGACTTCGGCGGCATGAGCAGTCCGGCGTCCGAGACGGCCATGACCTCGGCGACGCCGGGCGGGTGGGGCAGCAGGCTGATCGTCTCCTGCCGGGTGCAGGTGCAGGTGATCTCGGCGGAGCCGAAGACCCCGGGGATGAGTTCCTCGTTGAGCACCACGACGTCCAGCGAGTCCCGCACGTGGTCGGGGTCGGCGGGGGCGCGCAGCCGCAGCAGGAACCACCGGCCGTCGATGCGCACCGACACCGAGCCCGGCGCGGGCGGGGTGCCGGGCGGGCACTCCCGCACGTCGGTGACCACCGGCTGCGCGGCGATCCGGGCGAGCAGCTCCGCGGCCGAGGTGCCGTCGGGCACCGGCAGGCACCGGTGGTAGCCGAGGATGCGCATCTCGTCGCTGGGGAACACCGCGGCCAGCGCGACATCACCGCTCGACGGGTGCCGCGCGGCGTAGCGCTCGGCGGCCGCCATCCGGTGGTGGCCGTCGGTGATGTACAGCGCGGGCAGGGCGGCGATCTCGTCCAGCACCGCGCGCACCCGCTGCGGGTCCGCGCTGATCCACGCGCTGTGCACGGTGTCGTCGGCGGACAGCCGCACGGCGGGTTCGCCGGTGGCGACCTCCTCCAGCACCGCGCGCAGCCGCGGTCGCGCCGGGTGGGTGAGCATCACCGGCATCGGCTCGATCCCGGCGGTCTCGGCGAACCGCTGGATCTCCTCCTCCCGCTCGGGCTGGGTGGCCTCGTGGCGCCGGATGCGGCCCTGCCGGTAGTCGTCGACCGGCACCTCCACGACGACACCGGTCTGCCGGAAGCCCTCGCCTTCCAGCCGGTAGACGACCACGGCGGGTTCGGGCACCGGCTCGTAGGCGCCCGCGGCGAGCAGGTCGCGGACCCGGGCCGGGGACAGCGGGTGCCGTTCGGCCGCGGCGTGCCGCGGGCGGATGAGCAGCGCCCGGGGTGGGCGGGCGGTGACGCCCGGCCGGGCGGGGTCGGACACCGCGGCGGGGCGCGCGGGCGTCATGACGCCGGGACCTGGTGCGGGGAGTTCACCCGGTGCAGGACCTCGCCGCCGGCGAAGGCGTCGACCATCCGCACCACCTCGTCGGCCACCGCCAGCTGGGCCTGTTCGGTGGACGCTCCGATGTGGTGGGTGCCGTAGACGTGCGGGTGCCGGGCGAGTTTGGAGTCGATCTCGCCGGTGCCGCCGCCGGGTTCGTCGGCGAACACGTCGAGGCCCGCGCGGACGCCCTTGGCGTCCATCGCCTCGACGAGCGCGTCCTCGTCGACGACGTCGCTGCGCGAGGTGTTGAGGATGATCGCGCCCGGCTGCACGTGGGACAGCAGGTCCCGGTCCACCAGGTGCCGGGTGCCTGCGGTGGCGGGCACGTGGAACGACAGCACGTCGCAGGTCCGCGCCAGCGCGGTCAGGTCGTCGACGAAGCGCACCCCGATCGCCTCGGCGCGGTCGAGCGTCTCCCGGTCGCGGTCGGGTTTGGCGACGGCGTGCACGGTGACGCCGAACGCGGCGACCCGCTCGGCGAAGGCCAGCCCGATCCGGCCGAGACCGACGACGCCGACGTGGCGACCGAGGATGCCGCGCGCCCGCGAGTGGCGCTTCTTGTCCCAGTGCCCGGCGCGCAGGTCGGCCACGTTGTCGGCGATGCCCCGGTCCAGCGCCAGCAGCAGTGCGACCGCCAGCTCGGCGACGGCGACCGCGTTGCGGCCCGGCACGTTGCAGACGTGGATGCCGCGCTCGGACGCGGCATCGCAGGCGATGGTGTTGGTGCCCGATCCGGCGCGGATGATCATGCGCAGCGAGTCGGCGGCGGCCACAGCGGCTTCGGTGACCCGGGTGCTGCGCACCACCAGGACCTCGACGCCGGCCAGTTCACCGGGCAGTTCGTCGGCGGTGGTGTCGGGTTCGTGGGTGCAGTCGTGGTGCTCCCGGAGCCGGGTCAGGTGCTGTTCCGGGAACGCGTCGGCGACGAGGATCCGCATCGGCCACCCCTCGGCGGTTGTTGCTCATTGCGCACCCAATTGCTGATGGCGCAATAGTGCGGGTGCGGACTCGCCGACGTCAACACCTCCGCGGGTGGCCGTGCGGTCAGCGCCTGTCTCCGCTCCCGGCCCGGGTGGGGCAGGGCGAGCGGCGCCAGCGGCTTCCCTGGCGGGGAGCGGTCTCGCGGCTCGCAAGCGCCTCCTGGGGGACCGGCACCGCCACGCACGGCGATCCCGGGACGGGCGCTCAGGTCAGCAGCGGCAGGACCTCGGCGGTCAAGCGCTCCAGTTGTTCGGCTTGGTCGAACAGCGTGGTGAACAGGACCAGCTCGGCGCCCGCGTCCGCGACCGCGCGCACCTCGCGGGCGCAGTCCTCGGCCGGACCCGCGACCGCGGCGGCCTCGATGGTCTCCGAACGGCGTCCGTAGAGGCGTTCCAGCGCGGCGTTCATCCGCCGCCGACCGCGTTCGGCGTCGTCGTCGACGGCGATGTAGACCCGCTTGGCGATGCCGAAGTCCTCCCGGCCGGCCTCGGCCAGCGCGCCGCGCACGGTGCGGACCTGCTCGGCGAACTGGGCGGTGGTCGACGACCCGGCCCCGAAGAAGCCGTCGCCGTGCCGGACCGCGCGCCGCAGCGCGGGCGCGCCACTGCCGCCGAACCACACCGGCGGGTGCGGTTTCTGAGCCGGCTTGGGTTCCATCGCGGCGTTCTCCAGCTGCCAGAACCGGCCGTCGAAGTCCACCCGCGGTTCGGTCCACAGCCGCTTCAGCACCGTCAGCCCCTCGGTGAACCGGGACACGTAGCTGTCCGGATCGACGCCGAACGCGGCGAACATCCGCCCCCACCCGCCGGTGCCGACGCCGACCTCCAACCGCCCCCGGCTGAGCTGGTCCAGCGAGGCGAGGCTCTTCGCCAGGTGCACCGGGCTGTGCAGCGTGCTGACGTACACCACGCACCCGATGCGCAGCCGTTCGGTGCAGGCCGCGGCGTAGGTCATCGTCTCGGTCGGTCCGAGCTGCGGCATGGTGCCCAGCGTCTGCTCCTGCGTCCACGCGCTGTGGAACCCGAGTTCCTCGGCCCGCACCAGGTACTCGCGGAACGCCCCGGGGTCGAACTCGCCGTCGCCGAAGATCTGCGGGATCGAGATCGCGAACCTCATCGCCCGATCGTATCCGCTACCGCACCGCCAGAACCGGTCGGAGGAACGGGCTCGGAGTCCCGTGCCAGGTGACGAACAGGCGGTCCCGGGCCCGGGTGCACGCGACGAACAACAGGTTCCGCTCGGCCTGCACGTCCTGCTGGTGCTGCTGCGGATCGACCGGTTCGGGCGTCACCGCGCGCGGGAACGGCAGCGAGGCCGCGCCGACGTCGGCGACCGCCACGCACCGGAACTCCAGGCCCTTCGCCTTGTGCATGGTGCCGATGCGCACGCCGGGGCGGTCCTCTCCCAGCCAGGCGGTCGCGATCCCATTGCCGCGCAACGCTTCCTCGACGCGTCCGAGGAAGCGGTTGGTGCGCGCGGTCACGGCGATCGACTCGGCCGCGACGCCGTCGCCGAGCCAGCCGGTGACGCGTTCGACGATCGCCGCGAGTTCGTCCCGCTCGGTGGGGAATTCCCGGGTCCGCGGTGGCCGTCCGCGCAGCAGCGAGCGGTAGCCCGTCAGGTCGTCGGAGCCCTCGTCCATGTCGTCGACGCGTTCGCCGAGCAGCAACGCGGTGCTGAACAGCAGGATCTCCCGCGAGGCGCGGTAGTTGGTGCGCAGCTTGAACGACCGGCCGGTGACGTGGATCCCCAGGCTGCGCAACGAGATCTTGTTGTCGTAGATGCGCTGGTGGGCGTCGCCGACGACGAACATGTCGTCCGCCCCTTCGGCGACCGCGGAGCGCAGCATGCGCCAGCGGGCCGCGTCGAGGTCCTGCGCCTCGTCGACCACCACGTGCCGGTACGGCCGGTCCTCCCGCCCTTCCAGCTCCCGGGCGACCTCGTCGGCGATCTCGGTGAACGTCCGCAGTCCCGCGGCGCGCAGCTGCCGCCGGAACGCCCGGAAGACCTCCCACAGCGCGCGCCGCTCGGCGGGCGGCAACGTCCGGCCGCGCCCGCGCCGGTCGGCCGCCAGGTAGTCCTCGACCGAGCCGAGCCGCTGGCCGAGGACGATCTGCCGCCACTCCCGGTACAGGAACGAGCCCGGGTGCGCGAGGCCGTGCTCCCGGGAGACGGCGTGCAGGCGCTTCTCGGCCTCGGTGTCCCGGAGCACATCCGGCTCGTGGCCCCGCAACCGGCGGAACAGGCGCCGCGCGAGGGAATCCACCGTGGTCACGTCGATCCTGGACCGCGTGGTGCGGTCCGGGACGAGCATCCCGAGGTTGTGTTCGAGATCCCGGGCCAGGCTCTTGGTGAACGTCGTCAGCAGCACCGAACCCGGCGGCAGGTCCAGGCCCCGCGCCAGGTGGGCGGCGCGGTGCATCGCGACGACCGTTTTGCCCGTGCCCGCCCCGCCGGTGACCCGCGCCGGGCCCCGGAACGGCGCGTGCTCGGCGATCCGGCGCTGGGACTCGTGCAGGAACACCCGCCACTGCGGGAACGGCCGGTGCAGGACCTCGTCGAGGTCCTCGGCGTCGTCGATCGGCACGACCCGGCTGCCGCCCACCCCGGTGTCGTCGGTGGTCCCGCTGACGTCCGCGCCGTCCCGGTGGCGCTGCTCGACGGCGGCGCCGCGCTCGCGGACGTCGAGGACGACGTGGCCGCCGTTCGAGGTGTCGACCACGAGGTGGTGGGTGTCGCCGACCGGCACGGCGCGCAGCCGCGGGTCGCGCCCGCCGGGGATGTCGACGGGAGTGGTCTCCCCGGCGCGCAGCGCCTTGAGCGCCGCCCCCGCCGCGTCGCGGAGCACGGGATCCAGCGCCGCGTAGCGGGGGAGGAAGTCGTCGTGGAGGAAGGTGGGCACGTCGCTCCTCTCCGCTCGTCGACTCGATCTTGGTCGCCGCCTCGGGCGGTCCGAAAGATCCGAACGGGCGGTCGGCAGTGCGGAGGGTGAGCGCGATCACCGGAATTCTCCGTGGCTCGAAGTCGATTTTTCGGAGTACCGTAAACGGGTGCTCGGTTCACGGAAGAGTTCGGTCGCCACGGACCCCGGGGGCGGCGCGGGGGCACCCGTCGAGCAGGTGCTGCGGCGCGGTCGGGTGCGCGGTGCCCTCGCGATGCTCGGCCCCGCCTTCATCGCCGCGATCGCGTACGTCGACCCGGGCAACTTCTCCACGAACATCGGTGCCGGGGCCCGGTTCGGTTACGCCCTGGTGTGGGTCGTGGTGCTGGCGAACGTGATGGCGATGCCGGTGCAGTTCCTGTCCGCCAAGATCGGCGTGGTCACCGGGCGGACGCTGCCGGAGGTGTGCCAGGACCGGTATCCGCGCGTGGTGCGCTGGGGGTTGTGGGTGCAGGCCGAGGTGGTGGCGATGGCCACCGACCTGGCCGAGTTCATCGGCGCCGCTCTCGGGCTGTACCTGCTGTTCGGCGTGCCGATGGTGCCCGCCGCGCTGATCATGGCGGTGGTGTCGTTCGCGCTGCTGGGACTGCAGGCCCGCGGGCACCGGCCGTTCGAGCGGGCCATCGCCGGACTGCTGCTGCTGATCATCGCCGGGTTCGCCTACGAGCTGCTGCGGATCGGGCCGGAACCGGCCGGCGCGGTCGCCGGGCTGCTGCCGACGTTGCCCGCCGGCTCCGCCTACCTCGCCGTCGGCATCGTCGGCGCCACCGTCATGCCGCACGTGGTGTACCTGCACTCCGCGCTGACCAGCCGTCGGCTGACCTGCCGCACCGACGAGGACCGGCGGCGGGTGCTGCGCTTCGAGCGCTGGGACGTGGTCATCGCGCTCGGGCTGGCCGGGCTGATCAACCTGTCGATGTTGCTGGTCGCCGCCAAGCTGTTCCACACCAGCGGGCGCACCGGCGTCGCCGAGATCGAGCAGGCCCACGCCGGGTTCGCACAGCTCGTCGGCGGCGGCGCCGCGCTGGTGTTCGCGGTGGCGCTGCTGGCTTCGGGGATCTCCTCGTCGAGCGTGGGCACCTTCGCCGGGCAGGTCGTCATGGCCGGTTTCGTGCGACTGCGGATCCCGTTGCTGCTGCGGCGGTTGATCACGATGGTCCCCGCCCTGCTCGTCATCGGTGCCGGCCTCAGCCCGACCGCCGTGCTCGACTTCAGCCAGGTCGTGCTCAGCTTCGGCATCCCCTTCGCGCTCGTCCCGCTGTTGCTGGTCACCCGCGACCCCGCGGTGATGGGCCGCTTCGCCAACCCGCGCTGGCTGACCGGTGTGATGGCGGCGATCACCGCCGTCGTCGTCGCGCTCAACCTCCACCTGCTCTGGGACCAGCTCGTCGGCTGAGAGCTGCCGGAGGGGAGACGGCGGTCAGCGCCGCGCACTCCGCGGACCGGGGTCCGGCAGTCCCGGGGAACCGGGGGCGACCGGCGCTCGGGGGAGGAAGCGGCCGCCCCCGGCTCCGGGCGGCGCGGCTCCGGCGGCGTCGGAGGGTGGGCTCGCCGGGGGCGCCGTTCCTCGGTGGTGTCGGGGGATGTGGCCGCAGAACCTACGCCGCGCCCGGCGGGGTGTCGCGCCGAACCGACGGCGCGTCGCGTGGCCGACCGGAGCCCGGCCGCGCCCAGCCGGACCGGCTCGCAGGTCGCGGATGACGGTCACTGAGCTGCGCAGAAGCGGATCAGTCGGAAATCGCCCGATGTGGTCGGCGCGTCCCGTTGGGTGCTCACCGCACGTGTCAAGAATGGACCGGACGGGTGAGGTGCGGCGTCCCGGATGTGTGCGAGCGCAACAGAAGAGCGCCGGATGGCGGTGCGCGCGGCGTCGACCCGGCGGACCGGCGAGGTCGATGGCCACCGCGTCGCCGGGTCCGGTTCGCCGCGGTCGGTGCGAGGTGGCGACGAACGGCCGATTCGGACGGCGATGTCGTTGGTGTGCACTGGTGTCGGGGCATCCCGAGGGGGAGCCATGTACCGTGCGCGCGCGTTCGTCTTCCTCACGCCGAAGGCACTCGGTCGGCGGCGGTACCGCCGGGTGTGCGCGGAGTTCGGCTTGGAGCCGCTGCCGTCCGGGTACGGCGCGCTGCTGTGCCACGACGACGAGCACCGCGAGATCACCGTGCTCACCCCCGATCCCGGCTACCTGAGCGCGATCGTCTCCTCGCTGTGCGAGCTGCACCGGCTCCGGCAGCGCGACACCGACGAACCGGCCCGGATCGACGAGGCGAAGTTCCCGCTGAGCCGCGCGGGCTGGCCCACCCGGCAGTGCCGCGGGATGTGAACCGGGCCGGGACGAACCGGCGAGGGGACTGCTGGGGGCACCTCGCCGGGCTGCTGCTCGGCACGGCGCTGCTGGGATCGCTCGTGGCCGTTTCCCCGCGCTGAGCGGACCCTGGGGGCATGGGTGCGCAGCGGACCGTGGTGGTCGGGTTCGACCAGTCCGAGACGTCCCGCCGCGCGGTGTGGTGGGCCGCGCGGGAGGCCGCCGCGCGGCGCCTGCCGCTGCTGCTGGTGCACGTCTACGCGTGGCCGTTCGAGGAACTCACGCCGATCCGCGTTCCCGGGGAGCAGCAGGAGGAGCCGTTGCAGCAGGCGATGCGCCGGGAGCTGGAGGCGCTCGTGGCCGGCTGCCGGGAGATCGATCCGCGGTTGCGGGTGCGCGGCGAGATGCCCTACGGCGATCCGAGCGTGGTGCTGTCCGGGATGGCCGAGGTCGCCGAACTGGTGGTGTTCGGCGGCGCGCAGGCGGTCGGGACGGTCCCGGCCGAGGTGCTCGCGCACCGCAGCGGCGCGCCGGTCGTGGTGGTGCGCGGCGAGGCCACCGCCGGGGGACCGGTCGTGGTGGGGGTCGACGGATCACCGGCCGGTCGGCTGGCGATCGGCTTCGCCTTCGACTTCGCCGCCCGCCACGACCTCGGGCTGGTGGCCGTGCACGCCTGGTCCGACCCGTCCGCGCGGGCGGGCGGGACCGGCTGGGCCGACGCCCGCGAGCAGGCCCACGAGCTGGTGTCCGAATCGCTGGCCGGCTGCGCCGAGCACTACCCGGACGTGGCGGTCCGCAGGGCGGTGAGCGCGGAACGCCCGGCGGAGGCGCTGCTCCGGGAGGCTCGTCGGGCGAGCCTGCTGGTGGTGGGCAGCCACGGCCGCGGCCGCATCCGCCGGGTGCTGCTGGGGTCGGTCAGCCACGCGGCGGTCAACCGCGCGCCGTGCCCGGTCGCCGTGCTGCGCGAGTGACGGGGCGGGCACCGGGTGCCGGTGCCCGCCCCGTCGGAGCCGCGCGCGGTGTCGTCGTCCGGTACGCCAGCCCTTCGAACCCGGTCGCCGAAGGACCGCGGAAAGCCGCGGTCTCGCGGGATGTTCCGCGCACGACGAGTTCGGGGGCGGGTCCTTACTTGAGGCCGGCCTTCTTGCTGCACACCGGCCAGGCGTTGGCGCCCTGCGACTTCAGCACCTTGTTGGCGACCTCGATCTGCTGCTCGCGGGTCGCGCCGGACGCCTTCGAGGCGTACTTGGTGCCGCCGTAGGCGGACCAGGTGGAGTCGGTGAACTGCAGGCCGCCGGAGAAGCCGTTGCCGGTGTCGGCGTTCCAGTTGCCGGAGCTCTCGCACTGGGCCACGGCGTCCCAGTTGGTGGCGGCGTCGGCCGGGATGGCGACCGCCAGCGGGGCGGCGACGACGAGGCCGGCGAGGCCGACGCGGGCGAGGATCCGTTTGGTGCTGTGACGAGCCATCGGGTGATCTCCTGCCGCGCCTGCCGTCGGGGGACGGTCCCTGCCCGGGGGCGTTTCGGGGTCGCCGAGGGTCCGCGGGCAGGGTTCGGCGCAGCGGACTTCGGGGGTTCACGTGCCGGATCCCGACGGGGGTGCGGGGGTCCGACGGGGAAAC
Source organism: Saccharopolyspora rosea (assembly GCF_025643595.1). Lineage (GTDB taxonomy): Bacteria > Actinomycetota > Actinomycetes > Mycobacteriales > Pseudonocardiaceae > Saccharopolyspora > Saccharopolyspora rosea. The sequence goes on along the minus strand of NZ_CP102826.1, from coordinate 4,208,808 downwards.
ACGCTACGTAGTCGAAATTGGTGCAGCCAAGCGTCACGGGGCGTGAGCATCCTCATGCTGACCAGGACAAGATTCGAACACAGTGTTGTTTTGCCTGGTCGCATGGGTCAGCGGATGCGGCTACGCAGAGTGCTTTAGATGGCTTCTCTTGTCACTCGGAAGAGTGAAAATGAAAATCAGGACGATCTTGGTCGGCGCCCGGCCGCCCCCTACAGTGGTCTGTGATCTTGGGTGGCGAGGAGTGGGGGAGGCCGAATGGTGGAGATCGACACCTCGGTCGCCAGCATCGCGCGGGTCTACGACGCGATGCTCGGCGGCAAGGACAACTACGAGGTCGATCGGGAGATCCGGGACCGGATCGTCGAATGCGCGCCGGAGGCGATGGCCGCCGCCCGGGACGGCCGCAGCTTCCTGCTCCGGGTCACCCGGTACCTGGCCGGGGTCGTGGGCATCGACCAGTTCCTCGACTGCGGCTCCGGGCTGCCGACCGCGGAGAACACCCACGAGATCGCCCAGCGCGTCAACCCGGACGCCGTGGTCGTCTACGTGGACAACGACCCGCTCGTGCTCGCGCACGGGCGCGCGCTGCTGGACGCCGACGAGCGCAGCCACTTCGTCGCCGCCGACCTGACCCGGCCGGCCGAGGTGCTCGCGGACCCCGTGGTGCGCGCCAAGATCGACTTCTCCCGGCCGCTCGCGCTCTACCAGATCGGCACGCTGCACCACGTCTCCGACGAGCAGGATCCCGCCGCGATCATGCGCCGCTACCTCGACGCGCTGCCCGCCGGGTCGTACGTCGCGCTGGCGCACTTGTTCAACCCGCGCGACGGCAGCGAACTCGCCGAGGTCGCCGCGCGGGTGGAGCAGGTGTGCACCAGCAGCTCCCTGGGCAGCGGCTGGTTCCGCACCGGCGAGCAGATCCTGCGGTTCGTCGACGGTCTGGAGGTGCTGGAGCCCGGTCTGGTCCCGGTCGCCGACTGGTGGCCCACCGGCCCGCGCGCCACCCCGCTGGGCCTGTCCCAGCGGGCCTACGTCGGCGTCGTCGGCCGCAAGCCGTAGCGCCGGTCCGCGAACTTCGCGGCACCCGGTGATCGCCCGGTGGCCGATCCGCGACGCTGAGGATCGACCACCGGGCCGGTCAGCCGAGCGCGACGGCGGCGATGAGCATCGCCACGGCGATCGCTCCGATGACGAGGATGATGAGCAGGTTCGGCGTCTTGTCCATGGCTGATCACTGTGGCCGCCGACCCGGCCGCAGCCGGGTCGGGTCGGACCGAACGCGTCGCGATGACCAGCGAAAACTGTTGCGGCTTCGGATGATCGCGGCGTGCGGGGAGACGTAGTTCGCACATCGCGCCCCCACACCTGAGGGGGCGGCGGCGCTACAGCAGGCCCGACTTGGCGGCCTTGCTGATCAGCTCGATGCGGTTGCGGGCGTTGAGCTTGCGCATCGCGTTGCGCAGGTAGCCGGTGACGGTGTGGCGGGTCAGGCCGAGCTGCTCGGCGATCTCCGGGTTGGTCAGCCCGGCCGCCGCGTGCCGCAGCACGTCGTACTCGCGCCGGGTCAGGCCGGTGTCGAACAGCCGGGAGCGCATCCGGGCCGGGTCGCCGATGCGCGGGTCGAAAATCGCCACCCCGCGCGCCGCCTGCCGCACGGCGGAGACCAGGTCGGTGGAGCCGGCGTCCTTGAGCAGGCAGCCGTCGACCCCGGTGTCCAGCGTCGCCTGCAACGCGGCGTGGTCGCGGTAGGCGGTGAACACCAGCAGCCGCGCCGCCGGGGCCGCCTGGCGCAGCGGGCCGACGAGTTCACTGGCCATGGCGTCCGGCAGCCGCAGGTCCAGCAGCACCACGTGCGGCCGGGTGCGCGCGGCCAGGCGCACCGCCGACGCGGCGTCCGGCGCGCCGCCGACGACCCGGATCGCCGGGTCCTCGCGCAGCAGCAGCCGCACCCCGTCCAGCACGACGGGGTGGTCGTCGACGACCACCACGCGGATGTGCTCGGTCACGGCAGCGGAACCCGGATCCGCACGGTGACTCCACCGTCCTCATTGGACACGACGGAGAGCGTGCCGCCGAGCTGCGCGAGCCGGTCGGCGGTGGACCGCAGGCCGATGCCGCCGCCGTCGTCGACGCCGTCCCACCCGGCACCGTCGTCGGCGACCGACACCGCGATCCCGTCCTCCAGCGCGATCACGCTCACCAGCACCGAGTCGGCGCCGGCGTGCTTCTCGACGTTGAGCAGCGCTTCGCGGGCGGCCGCGACGAGCACTCGCTCGCGGTGCGGATCGCACTCGGGCACCGCCCCGACCTGCACCGCCTGCGCGGTGGTGCCGGTGCGGCGCTGGAATTCCGCGCAGTGGCGCGACAGCGTCGCGGTGAGCCCGTCGTCGACCCGGTCGTGGTCCAGCGCGTGCACCGACTCGCGGAACGCCGAGGCGGTTTCGGCCAGCTGCTCCTCCAACGACAGCAGGCGTTCCACCAGCGCGGTGCCGCCCGCAAGCGCGCGCAGGTCCCGCAGTTCCGCGCCGATCCGGAACAGCTGCGCGCCGACCGAGTCGTGCAGCTCCGCGGCGATGCGGCGGCGTTCGGCCGCGGCCGCGTGCTCGCGCTGCCGGCGCGCCGCGGCCGCGGTCTCCAGCGCCAGCGCGCCGCCGTCGGCGAGGTCCACCGCGGCGTCCAGCTCCCTGCCGCTGAAGTCGGTGATGGCGCGCATCGCCGCGTACACCACGCCGTGCACCTGGCCGCCGCGCATCATCGGCACGGCCAGCATCGTCCGGATGCCGTCGGCCGAGATCGGGACGTCGAAGTCGTGGGTGATCAGGTCCGACCGGCAGTAGTCGGCGACCCACACCGGCCGCTGCTCGGCCAGCGCCAGACCGCCCAGCCCCAGGCCGGTGGGCACGTTCAGGTCGTGCAACCCGGTCGCCCACGTGCCGTTCCACTGGCGCAGCACCAGCAGCCGGTCGCCCTCGACCGGACCGGCCAGGCCGATGTGCGCGCCGCAGACATCGCGGATCCGCTTCGCCAGGCCGCGCAGCGCGGCGGTGCCGTCCAGCAGGTTCAGCACGTGCGCGTGTTCGCCGAGCAGGCGCTCGAAGCGGGCGCCGTGCTCGGTCGCGCGTTCCGTTCCGGCATGCGTCCGGACCTCGAATGCTGTGTCCACTGTGCTCGGATGGTACGAGGGTCGCGCCGCGGTCGGCGACGGCCGGGTAGCGCGGATCACGCAACCGCTGTCCCGGTGTGCGGCCGGACCGCCCGGCGCCGTCCCGCTGATCGAGATGTCCGTCCGTGGCGGCACCGCAGCCACCTAGCGTCCGGTTCGACGCAGGGAGACGCCGATGCTGGACGACGAAGTCACGCAGGTGTTGCGGGAACTCGACGCCGGATTCCCGCCCGTGCACGAGATGACCGGGCCGCAGGCCCGCAGGGCGGTGGCCGCCCGCCGGGCACCGGCGGCCAACCTCGACGACGTGGCCGTCGTCGAGGACCGCCGCATCCCCGCCGAGGACCGGACGATCGGGGTGCGCCTCTACCGGCCGCACGGCGACCGCGCGGCGCGGCCGGTCGTGGTGTTCCTGCACGGCGGCGGTTTCGTGTGCTGCGACCTGGACAGCCACGACGGGTTCTGCCGGGCCCTGGCCAAGGGCACCGACGCGCTGGTGGTGTCGGTGGACTACCGGCTCGCGCCGGAACACCCGGCGCCCGCCGCCGCGCTCGACGCGCACGCCGCCGTGCGCTGGGCCGCCGAGCACGCCGCCGGACTGGGCGGCGACCCGGCGCGCATCGCGGTGGCCGGCGACAGCGCCGGGGGCAACCTCGCCGCCGTCGCGGCCCTGCTCAGCCGCGAGCGCGGACCACGGCTGGCCGCGCAGGTACTGCTCTACCCGGTGGTCGATCCCGGCTGCGACACCGGCAGCTACCGGACCTACGGCACCGGCCACTACAACACCGAGGCGGCGATGCGCTGGTACTGGCGCCAGTACCTCGGCGGGGACGCGCTGCCCGACCCCGCGCACCTGGTCGCGCCACTGCGCGCGCCCCGCCACGACGGGCTGCCGCCCGCCGTCGTGGTGACCGCCCAGCGCGACCCGCTGTGCGACGAGGCGGCGGCCTACGCGCGGACCCTCACCGGGGCGGGGGTGCCCGTGGTGCACCGGCACTACCCGGGGCTGTTCCACGGATTCCTGACCCTGCCCGGGTTCGGGCCCGCCGAGTCGGCGCGGCAGCTGCTCTGGCACGACCTGGACCGCCTGCTCAGCACGAGGAGCGCAGCGTGATCGACCTGGACGGCAGGACCGCGATCATCACCGGGGCGGCCCGCGGGCAGGGCGCGGCCGAAGCCCGCCTGTTCGCCCGGCTCGGCGCCCGCGTCGTCGTCGCCGACGCCGACGAGTCGGGCACCGCCGTCGCCGACGAGATCGGCGGCCGCTTCGAACGCCTCGACGTCTGCGACGCCACCGGCTGGCAACGCCTCGTGGAGCGGACCGGCCGGGTGGACGTGCTGGTCAACAACGCCGGGGTCTACCGCACCGCCCCGATCGCCGACCTCACCGACGCGGCGCTGCGCGCCACGCTGGAGGTCAACCTCGTCGGACCGGTGCTGGGCATGCGGGCCGTCGCACCGGCGATGCCCGAAGGCGGCTCGATCGTCAACATCGCCTCGATCTCCGGTCTGCGCGGCCACGGCGGCGCGCTGGCGTACGCGGCGTCGAAGTGGGGCCTGCGCGGAGCGAGCCGGTCGGCGGCGCGCGAGTTCGCGCCGCTGGGCATCCGGGTCAACTGCGTGTGCCCCGGCGCGGTCGACACGCCGATGATCGACGCGCGCCGCCTCGACCTGTCGCACCTGCCGATCCCGCGCGCCGGAACGGTCGGCGAACTCGCGCGCCTGGTGGCGTTCCTGGCCAGCGACGCGAGCGCGTACTGCACGGGGGCCGATTTCGTCGCCGACGGCGGCGCGACGGCTTGAGGTGGTCGTGGTCGGCCTGCGCGACTTCGAACACGGGTAGCTGTGGGGAGGACATCGGATGGACGTGCGTGATGTCGTCGTGGTGGGGGCCGGGTTCGCCGGGTTGTACGCGCTGCACCGGTGCCGGTCCGACGGGTTCGACGTGGTCGGCGTCGAGGCCGCGGACGGGGTGGGCGGCACCTGGTACTGGAACCGCTACCCGGGCGCCCGCTGCGACGTGGAGAGCATCGACTACTCCTACTCGTTCAGCGCGGAGCTGCAGGACGGGTGGCGGTGGAGCGAGCGCTACGCCGCGCAGCCGGAGATCCTGGCCTACCTGGAACACGTCGCCGAGCGCTTCGACCTGCACCGGCTCATTCGGTTCGGCCGGACCGTGCGGTCCGCGCACTTCGACGAGGACGCCGTGGTGTGGACGCTGACCACCGACGACGGCGAGCGGCTGCGCGCCCGGTTCGTGATCTTCGCGACCGGCTGCCTGTCGGCCGTGCACCGCCCGGACATCCCGGGGGCCGACGACTTCGCCGGGCAGGTGCTGTTCACCGCGCGGTGGCCGCACCGCGAACCGGACCTGGCGGGCAAGCGCGTCGGCGTGATCGGCACCGGTTCGTCCGGCATCCAGTCGATCCCGGTCCTGGCCGAGCGGGCGGCGTCGCTGACGGTCTTCCAGCGGTCGGCCAACTACAGCGTGCCGGCGCCGAACCGGCCGTTCACCGACGAGGAGTGGGAACGCGTCCGCGCCGAGTACCCGCAGCGGCGCGCGAAGTCCGCCTACGCGCCGGCCGGGACGCCGCACGAGGCGTACCCGAAGGGTGCGCTGGAGGTCGACGAGCAGGAGCGGCGGGCCGCGCTGGAGCAGCGGTGGCAGCAGGGCGGGGTGCTGTTCGGCAAGACCTTCCCGGACCAGAACACCGACCTGGCGGCCAACGACCACGCCCGCCGCTTCGCCGAGGAGAAGATCCGCGCCATCGTGCGCGACCCGGCCACCGCGGAGGACCTCGTCCCGGTCGGCCACCCGATCGGCACCAAGCGGATCTGCACCGACGTCGGCTACTTCGAGACCTACAACCGGTCGAACGTGCGCCTGGTGAACCTGCGCCGCGACCCGGTGGTCGCGATCCGGCCGTGGGGCGTGGAGACCGAGCACGGCCGCCACGAACTCGACGTGCTCGTCTACGCCACCGGTTTCGACGCGTTGACCGGCGCCCTGACCCGCATCGACCCGCGCGGCCGGGGCGGTCTGCGGCTCAGCCGGGCGTGGGCCGACGGGCCGGTGACCTGCCTGGGCCTGGGCGTGCCCGGTTTCCCGAACATGTTCACCGTCAGCGGCCCCGGCAGCCCCTCGGTGCTGGCGAACATGGTGCTGCACGCCGAGGTGCAGGTCGACTGGGTCGTCGACCTGCTCGACCGGTGCCGCGCCGACGGCGTCGCCGAGGTGGAACCCCGCCACGACGCGGCGGCCCGGTGGACCGAGCACGTCGCCGAAACCGCCGAGCGCACCCTCTACCCGCGCGCCGACTCCTGGTACGTCGGCGCGAACGTCACCGGCAAGAAGCGGGTTTTCATGCCCTACGTCGGCGGTTTCGGCACCTACCGCCGGTTCTGCGACCAGGCGCGCGACAACGACTACGCGGGTTTCGTGCTCACCCGGCGGTGAAGCCGTCGGCGGCCTGGTCGTCCCGCACGCGGGTGGTGCAACGCGGTACGGCTTCCACGACGTCGTCGACGAACTGCTCGCCGTCGGCGACGCGGTGATCGTGACCAGGCCCGTCGAGTAGTCGCCGTCCGTTCCGCCCGATCAGGGCAGTTCGGCCTCCAGCCACCGCAGGACTTCCGGGGTGGGCTGGTCGGTGACGTCGGCGAACTCCGGGTGACCGCGCAGGAAGCCGGCCACCCGCGGGCACACCGGCACGATCCGCAGCCCCCGCGCCCGGGTGTCGGCCAGCGCCTCGGCGAGCAGGGCGCCGCTGAGACCGCGGCCCCGGAACCGGTCGTCGATCTCGGTGTGGTGGAACACCCGCTGGTCGCCGCGGTCGAGGTAGGCGGTGAACCCGGCGGCTTCACCGTCGGCGCTGATCCGGTAGCGCTGCCGCGCCTGGTCGTGGTGGACGGCGGTCGGGTCGGTCATCGGTCTCCTCCTCCTGCACGTCGCGGACCCCCGCAACCTAACTGCCTGTCTTTGAACCGGTCGTAAGGGCGACGGCGAGGAGAGCTGGCCGCCCTTCTCTCTTTCGGTGAGTGGTCTCGCAGCCCGCACCGCCACCCACAACGAGTTCAACGACAGGCACTAGAGGGCCGAGCCTGTGACGTGCGCCGGTGTGACGACGGGCGCACTGAACGCCTGTGCGACGCCGGGATATCTTGGCCGCGTGCGGTTCAACGACGATGCGGATCTGGACGCCTCGCAGGTCGAGGAAGTGGGCGGCTCCGGCGGAGGGTTCGGCGGCGGCGCCCTCGTCGCGGGCGGGGGCGGGCTCGCCGTCGTCGCCGTGGTGCTCTACTTCGTCGTCTCGCACTTCCTCGGAGGTGGCGGGCACCTGCCGGTGTCCCCGCCCGGACTGGACCAGCTCGCCAGCGGTCAGCAGACCGACGACCAGGCGCTGGCCCGCGAGTGCCGCACCGGCGCGGACGCCAACCGACGCGACGACTGCGCCCTGGTCGCCTCGATCAACTCCATCCAGGGCTACTGGAGCGACGTGTTCCACAAGTCGGGTCGCGCGTACCACACCGCGCCCACGAAGTTCTTCCGCGGCAGCGTGCGCACCGCCTGCGGCGGCGCCACCTCCGACGTCGGCCCGTTCTACTGCCCCGGCGACTCGGACGTCTACATCGACCTGGACTTCTTCAAGGAGTTGCAGACGAAGTTCGGCGCTCAGGGCGGCCGGTTCGTGGAAGCCTACGTGCTGGCCCACGAATACGGGCACCACGTGCAGAACCTCCTCGGCACCACCTCCCGCGTCCGCGCCGGGGACAGCGGCCCGACCTCGGCGTCGGTCCGCCTGGAGCTGCAGGCCGACTGCTACGCCGGGGTGTGGGCCAACCACGCCACCACGGTCCCCACCAAGTCCGGCAAACCGCTGATCTCCGACATCTCGCAGGACGACGTGCGCCGCGCCCTCGACGCGGCCGCCCACATCGGCGACGACTACATCCAGTCCCACCTCGGCGGCGGCCGGGTCGACGAGAGCCGCTACACCCACGGCACGTCCAGCCAGCGCGAGAAGTGGTTCACCACGGGTCTCAAGACCGGCTCCCCGAGCAAGTGCGACACCTTCGACCCGCACGTCAGCCTGGGGTGATTCGTCCGTCCACTTCGGACGATCGGTAGCAGCGCGGACACCGGGCGAGCCGGGCGGTGACCGACGGGTGCGGTGGTGTGCAGACCGCTCCGCAATCGGCGACGCCGAGGCGCGCGGAACCGCAGGTCACCCGCGCGACGTCGGGCGGTCGGACCCGGTGGAGCAGCGGTGTGAACAGGCCCGGCCACGGGGTCATGGCGGGCGCGGCAGCCAGAGGTCGGGCGCGCGGACGGCGGCGAGGCCCGGCGCGCCGCCGGTGTCGTGCGGCGGGAGTGCCAGCAGTTCGGTGACGACGTCGGCGACCGGTCCGCAGCGGTGCCACAGGGCGGCGGAGGAGCCGCGTTCGAGGTCCTCGACCCGGAAACGGGCGCCGAGCGCGTCGTCGGCCGAGCGGGCGCGGAAGATGTCGATGGCACCGTGCTCGACGCGGAATCCCTGCACTTCGGCGATGTCGCCGGTGCTCGGCAGGTGCCGGAACCGGAATCCACGGCGCACGCTGGTCTCCAGCGCCTCGATGTGCGGTCGCAGCCAGGGCTCCGGCGGCGCGAGCCGTCGCGGGTGGGCGTCCCCGACCACCATGTGAACCTCCCCGGGGTGGCGTTCTCGGGCCCGTTGATCTGGGTGGCCACCGGCGGGCACGGGTGGGGCGTGCCCGCCGGTGGCATGGCCCGCCGGGTGGCGGCTCCGGGTACCGCCCGACGGGTCCCCGTGCGCCTGCGATGCGGACTCGGGGTGCGGTCTCGGCGAGACCGGACCGCATCGACTGCGCGGCGCGCGGGCGCGGTCGCGCACGGCGCGGCAGCACGGGGTGGGGCTTTGGCTCAACCTCCGACATCGGGGATCTCCCCGTCGTAGCCGAGCCCGGTTTGCGCTGAGTGTGTTCGCATGATCACGTTCAGTAGTAAGATCGCATAGGACATGTCCTATGGGCAATGGCATCGGGGGTGCTGCACTCGTTCGAATGAGGCCCAGCGGGCATGTCGTGTCGTGGCAGACTCCGCCCCACCTGTGATCAGCTGTGGAGGTCCCAGTGACGAAACGGCCAGGTCCGAGTGTTCGTCGGCGTCAGCTCGGCGCCATGTTGCGCCAACTCCGGCAGGATTCCGGTCACACGCTCAAGGACGCCGCCGCATGGCTGAACATGGGCGAGTCGGCGGTGAGCAAGATCGAGAAGGCGAAGACGGCGATCAAGGTCCAGACCGTTCGGGCGCTGGGGCAGCTGTACGACGTCGACGCCGCCAAGCTCGACTACCTGTTGCGGCTGGCGAGCGAGTCGAACGAACGCGGTTGGTGGACGGCCTACCGGGACACGGTTCCGGAGTGGTTCCGCCAGTTCGTTGGTCTGGAAGCCGATGCGCTCGACCTCTGGAACTACGAAGCCGAGCATGTGCCCGGATTGTTGCAAACGCCGGAGTACGTGCGGGCGCTGATGCGAAGCAACCGACCGGACATGAGCGATGCGGAAGTTGACCGCCAGGTCAAAATTCGCCGGGAACGGCAGGCGCGTCTCAATGGAGATGACCCGCCACGGCTGCATTTCTACCTCAACGAGGCGGTGATCCGACGCCCGGTCGGTGGCCCAGAGGTGATGCGCGACCAACTTCACCGGTTGATCGACGCGTCGCGATCTCCGCACACCACGTTGCGGATACTCCCGTTCGCAACCGGACCACACCCGGCGATGTCGGGCGCCTTCGTGATGATGCAGTTCCCGGAAGAGGACGCACCCGCGTTCGTCTACGTGGACAACGAACGTGGAGCGATTTACCAGGAGGACCCGGGAGACATCGACCGCTATGCGGTCGTGGTCGACGTCCTGGAACGGCTCTCGTTGAGTCCCGATGATTCACGCGGCATGCTGGCCGAGGCGATCAACGAACAGTGACCAGACACAGGGAAGGGGCACACCGATGCCCGAGTCGAGGAACGTCTACACCGGCTGGCGCAAGTCCACGCGATCCGGCGCCAACGGCGGCAACTGCGTCGAGGTCGGTTTCGCTGCCGACGGGCGGATGGTCGGCGTTCGGGACACCAAGGACAGGTCCGGCGGGGTCCTTGAGGTCAGCGGCTTCGCGTGGGCGGCGTTCCTGCGCGAGGTGAAGGCGGACGCGTTCGGTCGCTGATCAGGTCCCGGTCGCGGTGGAGCGCTCCTCGTCTCCGGCTCCGGGGAGGCGAGGAGCGTTTCTCTTGCTGCGACGGGAGTTTCGCGATGAGGTGGGCGGCGATCCGTGGCGCGGGACCGCCTCCGCCCGGCCGCGGGGTCACCGCAGGCGGGGCACCCAGAGGTCGGGTGCGCGGACGGCGACGAGGTCCGGAGCGCCGCGGATGCCGTGGGCCGGGAGCGCGAGCAGCTCGGCGATGACCTCGGCGACCGGTCCGCTGCGGTGCCACAGGGCGGCGGGGGAGGAGCCGTGTTCGAGGTCCTCGACGCGGAACCGGGCACCGAGGGCGTCCTCGGCCGACCGGGCGCGGAACACGTCGATGGTGTCGCGCTCGACGCGGAATCCCAGCACCTCGGCGATCTCGCCGATGTTCGGCAGGTGCTGGAACCGGAACCCGTGGCGCACGCTGGTCTCCAGCGCCTCGATGTGCGGCCGCAACCACGCTTCCGGTGCCGCGACCGTTCGCGGGTGGGCTTGCCCGACCGACATTGACAACCTTCCTGCGGTGAGTGAACCGGTCCACCGGTTCGCGCTGATCACTGGCGAGCGCACGGCCGTGCGGGCTCGTTCGGCTGTCGATATTACGGGCCCTCCTGCGCGCGGAGTGACAGTGCCGTGACGGAGAGTATCGCTTCCGTCCGGGGGGCCCGAGGGCGCGTGCTCGGGTGCTGCCGAGGCGAGTGGGCTCGGTCACCTGCCGGGCCGGACCGCAGTGGAGCGCCGCCCGGTGTCCACCGTGCTCACCGCAACGGGACTTGTGATCGCCGAGCCGACATGAGATCGTTCCACCCGCAAAAAAGGATCTTTGCGCCAATGCCGCGACTTCCGCGCGGCAGGTCCGGAAGTCCGGGCAGAGGGGGGCGAGGGATGCCGGACAACGACAACGCTCTCGCGTGGGAGAAGTACTGGCGAGAGCTGCCCGCGGGCGATGGCGAAGCCCTGTGGGACGTGGATCCGCGGCACGGCGTGCTGCACCACCTTCCGTGGTTCGCCGAGCACTTCGACCCGGAGTTGCCGGTGGCCGACGTCGGCTGCGGCAGCGGGCGGCAGACCGAGGCGCTCGCCGAGCACTTCCGCCGGGTGTACGGCTTCGAGGTGTCCGAAGCGGCGTTGGCCGCGGCGCGGCGCGCGCACCCGGCGTCGAACGTGGACTACCGGGTCCTCGACCTGTGCGACCCCGCCGCCGTCGCCGCGTGCCACGCCGAGCTGGGGGATCTGAACCTGTACGTGCGCACCGTGCTGCACCAGCTGCCGGTGGAACAGCGGCCGGCGGCGGCCGGGAACCTGACGGCGCTGCTCGGCGAGCGGGGCCTGGCGTTCGTCGTCGAACTCGCACCCGGCGCGGCGGACGTCTTCGCGTCCTGGCCGCGCGAGCAGCGGTCCAAACTGGACGACCTGCACGAAGCCGGACTCGTCCCCGCCCGGCTCGAAGACGGCGAGCTGGAGCGCCTGCTCACCGCGGCGGGCCTGGAGATCGTCCAGTCCGCCGAGTTCCGCGGGCACAGCACCGAGACCGGATCGGACGGTGCGGTGCTCGAAGTCCCGATGCGGCGCGTCCTGGTCCGGCCGGCGAGCTGATCCGCCGGAGGCCGAAGCGATTTCCTCGGGGGAGGAGGGGAATGCGCGCGACCGCGAATTCCGAGTACGGCGCCGCCGCCCAGGTCGACGCCGTGCGCACCGCCGATCCGCTCGGCGCCGATCTCGCCTGCCGCGACCTGGTGCGGATGAACCAGCGCGCCGACGTGGCGGCCCTGGTCCGCGGCCTGCGGGCGCTGCTGCCGGAGCTGGACCGGGTCGCGCGGTTCACCGACGACGAATGCCTGGCCGCGATGCGCGACCTCGGGATGTTCCTCGGCTCCATCAAGCGGCACGGCACCGAACCCGCCGAAGCGGTCCCGGAAGCCGTGCCCGTGCTGGCCGAACTGGGTCGGCGCACCGGCATGGTGCCGCGCGACACCGTGCTGCACTACTGCGTGTGGAACCCGGACGGCGTCCGGCGGCGGACCTACACCGGCGACGCGCAGGAACGCGTGCTCCAGGACTCGGTGCGACACGTGTTCCCCGCGTTGCGGACCGCGCTGGAGGGCTGCGACGAACTCGCCCGCGCCGACCCGGCCGACGCCCGCTTCGCCGAGCTGGTGCGGATGATCGACGGCCACGTCGCCGCGATGGTGGAGTCCATCGACCTCGTGCTCGGCGAAGTCGGCCCGGTGTTCTTCGCGCGCACGCTGCGCCCCTACTTCGAGGAGATCACCTTCGGCGGCGTCACCTACCTCGGCCCCGCCGCCGCGCAGGTGCCGTTGTGGCTGGTCGACGAGGCGGTCTGGCTCGCCGACGACTCCGGCGACTACGCGCGGTTCCTGCACGAATCGGTGCCCTACACGCTGCCCCGCTGGCGCGCGCTGCACGCGCGCTGGCGCGGGACGTCCTCCGCGGTGACCCGGCTGGTGCGCACCGTCGAGGAAGCGGGCGGCGTCGACCGCGCCGGGCCGGGTGCGCGCGCGGGCGCCGACGCGCTCGTCGGACTGCTGCGCACGCTGATCACCTTCCGGGGACGGCATTTCCGGATAGCCCGGCAGGCCTACCGGGAGGACGTGCGGCTCTACGCGGTGGGCAGCGGCGGTGCCAGCATCGACCTGCTGCACCAGGTGCTGCTGCTCACCCGCCAGAACGCGCGGATGGTCCGGGCGGTCACGTGATCGCCCGCCGGTGAACCCGCTTCTGGAAGGGGCGTGGTAAGCGGCGCCAGCCGCTTCCGCTGAGCGGTTTCGCCGCCCACGACGAGTTCGCAGGAAGACGCATCAGCGCCCGCGACGACGAGTTCACGCACCGGCTGTGATCGCCTCGACCGGGCGCTGTCCCCACACCGACACCAGCGGCGCGGCCAACGCCACGAACTCCGGGTCGTCCAGCGCCGCGTGCACCCGGTCGAACAACTCCGCGGTCACCGGGGTGGTGGCCAGCATCGGCTCGCGCAGGCGCTGGAAGGTGTGCTGGTAGAACGTGCTGATCGGCGTTGCCCCGCGGACCAGTTCGCCGTCGACCACCGCGCCGATCCCGGTCAGCCCGCGCGAGGCCAGCGCCGCGGGCATCCAGTGGGCCCACCGCGAGTCGCCGCCCTTCGACGCCAGCACCGCCACGACCGCGTCGTGCACCCGCTGGAACCGCCCGGCGGCGTCCGGCGGGACGGGCTCGACCACCCCGGCGCCCTCGGCGTCGAACTCCGACAGCAGGATCCGGCCGCCCGGCGCCAGCAGCGACACCAGGTCGTCGAGCACCGCGTCGCGCTCCGGCAGGTGCGAGAGCACCATCCGCGCGTGCACCAGGTCGAAGCTCCCGGACGGCATCCCGTCGGTGAGCAGGTCCCGCTCGCACACCTCGACGGTGCTCGGCAGCCCGGCCGGGTCGAGGAAGCGCACGTCGCGGTCGAGCGCCACCACCCGGCCGCGCTCGCCGACGAGTTCGGCGAGCAGCCGCGCGACCGAACCGTCACCCGCCCCGACGTCCAGGCACGCGGCTCCCCTCGGCACGCCGGCGGTCTCCAGCGCGCGCCGGGAGGCCCGGTCCCACAGGGCGTCCAGACAGGCGAGCCGCTGCCGTTCGGCTTCCCACTCCGGGCTGAAGGCGTAGGTCGACATGACCCGAACGCTAGGCCGGGCGGCGCGGGCGATCAATCCCGCGGGCACCGCGCCCACCTCAGAGCCTGTCTTCGAACCTGCTCCCGGAAGGGGCGTGGCAAGCGGCGCCAGCCGCTTCCTCTTTCGGTGAGTGGTCTCGCAACCTGCACCGGCACCGCCACGCACAACGAGTTCAAAGACAGGCTCTCAGTGTCCACAGTGGATTGTCAGGCGGTTTCGGCCGTCACCACCAGGCCGCGGAGTTCGTAGCCGCCGATGGCGTCGTTGAACGACACCCGGGGCGGCGTGGCCATCGCCACACCGGGCAGGGCGAACAGCTTGGTCAGGAAGATGTCGGTCTCCAGGATCGCGATCGTCGAACCCGGGCACTTGTGCGCGCCGTCGCCGAAGGACAGCCCCGGGGCGCCCGCGCCCTGGGCGAGCGCGCGGCCCGGGCACACCGCCGCCGGTTCCGCGCCGACGGCCTGCTCGTCGGTGTTGGTCTCCGAGACCTCGACGTCGACCAGCTGACCGGCCGGGATGGTGATCGGACCGTCCTCGCCGGGCACCTCGACCGGGCTCGTGGTGCGGCGCTTGAGGTGGCCGACGACTGGTTCTAGGCGCAGCAGTTCGTGCAGGACCGCCAGGCGTTCCGGCTCCTCGGCTCCGCAGTAGCGGGCGCGCAGGTCGTCGTCGGTGAACAGGTGCCAGGCGGCGAGGTTGACGAACTCGCGGGTGGTGACCATGCCGGCGGCCGCGAAGGTGATGCACTCGCCGAGGATCTCCGCCGCCGAGCAGCCCTCGTCGAGCAGGTGGGAGATCACGTCGTCGCGGCGCCGGGCGCGGCGGGAGCGGATCGCCGGGCGGACGTCGGCCAGGTAGATCGCCGACCAGTTGCGCAGCTGGCGGAAGACCCAGTAGAGGCCGTTGAGGCTGGTGAAGCCGGGTTCGCCGAACTCCTCGGGGAAGAACCGCTCCAGGCGTTCGCGCAGACCGGGACGGCTGTCGGTCAGGCCGATCACCGCCGAGGCGACCTCGATCGCCAGCGAGAAGCTCAGGTCCGCCAGGTGCGCGCGGCCCGTGCGGCGCAGCTGGGCGACCTGCTCGTCGGCGACCTGGTGCATGATCGGCCGGTACGCCTCGTCGACGTGGCGCGGGGTGAAGTAGCGGGCGGTCTGGCGCCGGTGCTCGCGGTGTTCCGGGCCGTCGCGGTAGAGCACGGGACGGCGGATGCTCGCGGGCATCTTCTCCACCGTCTCCACACCGAGCCCGGCCTGGACCGTGTCGGTGCTGCGCAGCACCGCCCGCGCAGCGGCGTAACCGCGGATCCGCCACAGTCCGTCGGAACCGTGGTCGACGGGGCAGCCACCCGTCCCGCCCCGGTCGATCTTGCGCGCGTCGGTGCCCTGGGTCATCCGCGAGTCCTCCTTGATCAACTCGCGTTTCCTTGTACCAGGAGTGACCGGACGAGCACAGACCCGGTCGCCACATCGTGGCCGAACGGCAAGAATTCCCGAGCGATCGCGCGGTGGTGCCAGCTGCGGGACCGCGCCCCGGAAGAGCACGCTGCCGCCGCTCGCCCGAAGCTCAGCGGTCGCGGGCGTTCATGTGCAGCAGGGCGAGCATGCTGTCGAACGACGTGTCCTCGGGTGTGCCGTCCAGGTAGGCGAGGATGCGCGCGGCTTCCGGGCTCAGCTCGGCGCCGTCGGCCGCGCTGGCTTCCAGGACGCCGAGCCCGGCGCGCTGGCGCGCCTCGCGCAGGGCGTTGCGCAGCACCTGCACCTCGGCGGGCGTGGGTCGGCGCCGCTCCTCGGCGAGACGTCCGACGATGCGGCGGACGGCCGGGTGGCTGCTGACGCTGTCGAGCCGTCCGGCGTAGGCGGCCATCAGCTGCGACCCGCCGCGCCGCCGACCGGTCCGGCGCGGTCGTTCGGACTCGCGCGGCAGCAGCTCGTCCAGGGCGCCGAGCGCGCGGGAGATGCGTTCGTCCTTGTCCCGGCCGCGTTCCAGCGGGTCCCGCCGCCGGCGCCGGGCCTGCTCCCGGGCGTGCTCGCGGGCCCGCTGCCCGCGTTCGCCCAGCGGGCGCCGCGCCCGGGGTTCGGTGCGGCGCTGCTGTTCGCGGTTGATGCGCAGCCACGCCTCGATCGTCAGGCCGGGGCGCGGCGGGGCCAGGCGGGCGTCGCGTTCGGAGTCGGCGTGGTCGGTGAACCACGCGCGCAGGCGGCTCTGCAGGAAGTGCCCGACGTCCTCGTGCGGTCCGCGCGGGAGCTGCCTGCTGTTGTCCGGTCGGCGGTCCAGCGCGGCGAGCAGCGCGTCCACGCACCAGCCGGAGTCGTACCAGCGCTGCAACAGCCGCGCGACCTCCGGGGTCAGCGGGTCCCGCCAGCCCGCCCGGTAGAACAGCGAGCGGGTGGCCTGCTCGGCGTTCTCGCTGGTCGGGATCACGTTCCCGGGCCACTGGTGCGGTCGGAACGCCACGGCTCACCTCCTCGCTCGGCTCCATTCTGCCGGGCCCGGCCGGGAGCGGCCCGGCCGGGCCCGGGCGACGACGCGCGGGATCCCGCCGGTCGCGCAGCGTCGCCGCAGCCGCCGCCCGGATGAAAAACCGTGCGGCCCTTGACGTTTTCCGGCGCACCGGTGATACGAAAGGTGCGAGGACGACCCACCCGGACGGTGCTGCGCCACCGCCGCCGGGGCGGGCACCGGACGGCGGAGGCGGCGTGGGCCGAGTGAACGGGGCGGGCCGATGAGCGTGGTCTACGTCGTCGACGACGACCGGGAGTTGTGCACGTCGCTGGCGTGGCTGCTGGAGTCGGTGAACATCCGCTCGGAGTGCTTCCCGGACGTGCGCTCGTTCCTGGCCGGCTACGACCCGGACCGGCCGGCCTGCCTGGTGCTGGACGTGCGGATGCCCGAGGCCAGCGGGTTCCAGTTGCAGGACGAGCTCAACGAGCTGGGCTCGGTGCTGCCGGTGGTGTTCGTCTCCGCGCACGGCGACATCCGGATGTCGGTGCGCGCGATGCAGCGGGGCGCGGTCGACTTCCTGGAGAAGCCCTACGACCCGCAGCACATGCTGGAGGTCGTGCAGAGCGCGCTGCGCACCGCGCGGGAGCGGTTCGCCCGGCGGGCGCGGGAACGCGAACTGCGGGACCGGTTGGCGAACCTGACCCGCCGGGAACGGGAAATCCTCGACCTGGTCCTCGACGGCCTGCCGAGCAAGAGCATCGCCGGACGGCTGGGCATCAGCGTCAAGACCGTCGACGTGCACCGCACCCGGATCCGCGAGAAGGTCGGCGCCCGCAGCATCACCACCCTGGTGCGCGAGATGGCCCGCGCGGGCCTGGACGGCCGGGATGGCTGACCTCGACGTCGGCGACCACCTCCGGCTGCTCCAGTCGATGAAGTACTGCGTGCTGGTGCACGACGCGGCCACCAAGGAGATCCTGTGGGCCAACCGGGCGGCCTGCGAGCTGCTCGGTTTCACCGTCGACGAGCTGCGGCCGCTCAAAGCGCCGGACATGAGCGGAAACGCCGCGCAGTACCGGCGGGAGATCGGCGTGGCCTGGTTGCAGGACGCGGTGGACAGCGGCGAGAGCGCCACGGAGTGGTGCTACCGGTCCAAGAGCGGCGAGGAGATCCTCACCGAAGCCATCGCCGTGAAGGTCGACCTGTCGTCCCGGCCGGTGGTCATGGTGCAGTTCCGCGACATCGCCGAAGAGAAAGCGGTGCGGCGCGACCTGTTCCGCACCGAGGGCCGGTTGCGGACGTTCCTGCGCACCCTCGCCGAGGGCATCGTGGTGCTCGACGACGACGGGACCGTGGCGTTCGCCAGCGAGTCCGCCGCGACCCTGCTGCGCACCGATGTCGCCGACCTCGCGGACGCGGACTTCGCGGACTTCTGCGACACCGCGACCCGTGGACTGCTGCGGGAGGCGATCGCCTCCCGCGCCCAGCACCACGGCCGCTACCGGCTGCGCGGCCGCGACGGGGCGCTGCGCTGGTACGCGGGCAGCTGCCAGCACATCGAGCTGGAAAGCGACCTGCGGGGGCACCTGCTGCTGTTCCACGACATCTCCGAGCAGGTGCGCGCCGAGGAGGAGCACCGGCGCGACGCCCAGCACCTCAACCACCTCGCCCGCTACAACGCGATGGGCGACATGGCGATGGCCATCGCGCACGAACTCAGCCAGCCGCTGTCGGCCGCGTGCAACTTCCTCGCCGGCGTGCGCGGCAGGATCGGCGGCAGCGCGGGCGAATCCGTGCTGTGGGGGCTGGACAACGCCGCGCTGCAGATCGACCGCGCCGCCCAGATCATCCGCAGCCTGCGCCGGTACGTGGTGCGGCTGGAGCAGTCCGAGCAGCTGGCCGACCTCAACGACATCGTCGCCGACTGCGAGTACTTCCTCCAGCTGCGCGCCAAGGACCGCCAGGTGGGGCTGTCGGTGGAGCTGTCCGGCGAACCGCTGCCGGTGCGGTGCGAGCAGGTGCTCATCGGCCAGGTGGTGCTCAACCTCGGGTTCAACGCGATCGACGAGATGGCGCGCTGGCCGGCGGCGCAGCGCCGCGTCGAGGTGGCCACCCGGCGGTCCGGCGGGCACGCCGAGCTCACCGTCACCGACCGCGGCGAGGGGTTGGCCGCGATCCCCGCAGGCCGCGTCTTCGACGGCGTGTTCACGTCCAAGGAGGACGGCAACGGCATCGGCCTGGCGCTGAGCCACCGCATCATCACCCGCCACGGCGGCCACCTCGACGCCACCGACAACGTCCCGCGCGGAGCGGTCTTCACCGCCACCCTGCCGCTGACCGCCGAATCCGGCCGCTGACCCGGTTCCCGCCACGAGCTGCGATCACGGGATCTCGGCGCACACCCCCCGGCGCGTCGTGGACAGCCCATAAGATTCCCGGGCGGAGTTCGGCGACGAGGAGTGGTTGCACATCGTGATGTGGCAGTTCGGCCCCTACCGGGTGGAGGCGTTGATCGCGCGCGGCGGGATGGGCGAGATCTTCCGCGCGTACGACACGCGCCACGACCGCGTCGTCGCGCTCAAGCTGCTCAGCGCGGACCTCGCCGCCGACCACGAGTTCCGCGAGCGGTTCAAGCGGGAGGCGCACGCCGCCGCCCGGCTGCGCGAGCCGCACGTCATCCCGATCCACGCCTACGGCGAGATCGACGGCCGCCTGTACCTCGACATGCGCCTGGTGGAGGGCAGCGACCTGGGCGCGCTGCTGACCGCCCACGGCCCGATGCGCCCGTCCGACGCGGTGCACGTGGTCGAGCAGGTGGCGCAGGCGCTGGACGCCGCCCACGCGGACGGCCTGGTGCACCGGGACATCAAGCCGTCCAACGTGCTGCTCGGCACCGGCGGTTTCGCGTACCTGGTGGACTTCGGCATCGCGCACTCGGTGCGGATGCCCTCCACGCTGACCTCCACCGGGGTGACCATCGGCACGTTGGACTACATGGCCCCGGAGCGCTTCGACGACCAGCCGGTGGACGGCCGCGCGGACGTCTACTCGCTGGCCTGCGTGCTCTACCAGTGCTTGACCGGCGACAAGCCGTTCGCCGCCGACACCGCGGCGTCGCTGATCAACGCGCACCTCAACCACGAGCCGCCGAAGCCCAGCGAGCAGCGCCCCGAACTGCCGCACGAGTTCGACCGGATCGTCGCCCGCGGCATGGCGAAGAACCCGGCGGACCGCTTCGGCACCGCGGGGGAACTCGCCCGCGCCGCGCGCCAGGCGCTGACCACCGTCGCGCCGGTCCCGGCACCGGGCGGCACCGGTGCGCGGCGCTCCGCCGGGCGGCGGTGGCCGGTCGTGCTCGCCGGGGCCGGTGCGGTGGCCGCGGTCGCCGTCGCCCTGGTGGTGACCACGCGGATGACCGAGGCCGGACGGCCGCTCCCGCAGGACCCGGGCGCCGGCACGGCGGCCTCCGAGTCCGCTCGGACATCGGAGCAGCCGCCCGCCGGTCGATCGCCGGTGCTGCCGCCGCCGGTCGACGACGATCCGCACGACCCGCCGCCGAGCAACCCGCCGGACCGCACCAAGTGGTGCCAGACGATCTCGTTCGAGGGCGCCCAGCGCGGCATCGGCTGCTTCCAGGCGTACGGGGACCACCTGTACGCCCAGGACACCAAGGCCGACGGCAGGTGGATCCGGGTCGCGGCCGAGACCGACTACGGCCCGAAGCCGGAGTGCCGGGACCTCAACAGCAAGGGCGGCATGGTGGACTGCGACTTCGACCTGAGCGAGAAGGGAAAGCTGCGGTTCCAGGTCCAGCTCTGGGACGCCAAGCAGAAGATCACCGAGACGCCCTGGACGCCGTTCTACCCGATCGGCCAGTGATCACCCGGCCGACGGCGGCCAACCGCGCAGCAGGCCGCGGGCGTAGGCGGCGGCGACCAGGGCGGTGCGGTTGGTCGCGCCGAGCCGGTCGCGCAGCCGGGCGAGGTGGTAGTTGACGCCGTCGGCGGTCATCCCGAGTGACCGGGCGATGGCCGTGCTCGGCCGCCCCAACGCGACTTCCTCCAGCACGCGGCGTTCCCGCTCGGCCAGCTCGGCGGGCGGTGCCGGGCCGGGTTCGGCGGCCGGGGGCTCCGGCACGACCACCACCAGCAGGCCGGAGGCGTCCAGCTCCGGGTGCGGAACCGGCTGCAACGTCACCGACCCGGCGCTGCCGGACGCGCGTTCCGACAGGGGCACGGCGGAGAACCGGTACGCGGCCCGGCCGCCCGCGCGAAGCGTGCGCCCGATCTTGTCCAGCACCGCCGGGTCGGTCGGGCGCAGCAGCTCGGTCAGCGTCACCCCGCGCAGCGACCGCATGTCCTGGCCGAGGAACTCGGCCATCGGCGGGTTGGCCTCGACGATCTGCCCGTGCAGCCGGCAGGCGGCGATCGGCAGCGGCAGCGACAACATCATGTCCAGCGTCCGGCTGCGCCACTGGCGGACCCGGCGCTGCGCGTCGACGAGCCCGGTGATGTCCAGCAGCACCGACCCGACGTGGCCGGGCTCGGGCATCGGGAAGTGGTAGGTGCGCCACGTCGGTTCGCCCGCGGAGTCGCGCACCAGCGTTCGGCCGGTGTGGCGGACCGTCTCGTGCGCGGCGCGCAGCGCGTCGGACAGCGGTTCCGGGATGTCCGGGTGCAGCCGCCGGAACGGCTCGTTGGACCACCGCACGTGCTCGGCGGCGTCGAAGACCGCGGCGGCGATGGGCAGTTCCGCCAGGAAAGCCGCCAGATCCACTCCCAGCGGCCCGGTATCCGAAGAGTGGTCTTCCGTCAAGGAGAACACGTGTCTCGATGCTACAGATTCTGGTAGTGCGGTCGCGGCGGGCGCGGGCCGCGGACGTCGAACATCGGTGGCGAGGAATCCCGACGCACGAGGAGAGGCACATGGCGGCACACCAGCGACCCGGCGGGCTCGACGCGCGGCGGCTGCCCCACCCGCCCGGCAGGCTGCCGCTGCTGGGCGACGTCTCGGCCCTGTTCAGCCCCGCGCCGCTGCAGGACCTCGTGGACAGCGCCCGCGACCTCGGGCCGATCTTCGGCCGCAAGGTCCTCGGCAGCGAGATCGCCATGGTCACCGGCGCCGACCTGGTCGCCGAGCTCGCCGACGAGCAGCGCTTCGCCAAGGGCGTCGGCCCCGCCCTGCGCCGCGTGCGCCGGTTCACCGGCGACGGGCTGTTCACCGCGTTCAACGACGAGCCGAACTGGGCCAAGGCGCACCGGATGCTCATGCCCGCGTTCGCGATGAGCTCGATGCGCGACTACCACGACACGATGCTGCGGGTCGCCGACGACCTGCTGCGCCATTGGGACGCCGCCGCCGGGTCCCGGCCGGTGGACGTGCCCGGCGACATGACCCGCCTGACGTTGGACACCATCGGCCTGTGCGGGTTCGGCTACGACTTCGGGTCGTTCGGCCGGGATACCCCGCACCCCTTCGTCGAGGCGATGGTGCGCGCCCTGCTGCACGCGCAGAACCAGGCCAAGCGGCTGCCCGGACTGGGCCGGCTGTACCGGAAGGCCGACGAGCAGCACGAGCGCGACATCCGCCTGATGTTCGGCATCGTCGACGACGTGATCCGCGAGCGCCGCCAGGCCGGGGACACCGCGACCGGCGACCTGCTGGGCCTGATGCTCGGCGCCGACGATCCGCTCGACGACGTCAACATCCGCCACCAGGTGATCACCTTCCTCATCGCCGGGCACGAGACGACCTCCGGCGCGCTGTCGTTCGCGCTGCACTACCTGGCGAAGAACCCGGCCGTGCTGGCCCGTGCGCAGTCCGAAGTGGACGAACTGTGGGGGCCGGACGACGACCCGCGGCCGAGCTTCGCCGACATCGGCAAGCTGCGCTACGTGCGGCAGATCCTCAACGAGGCGCTGCGGCTGTGGCCGACCGCGCCGGGCTTCTCCCGCCAGGCGCTGACCGACACCGTCCTCGGCGGCGAGTACCCGATCCACAAGGGACAGTCGGTGCTGGTGTTCACGCCGCTGCTGCACCGCGATCCGGTGTGGGGCGACAACGTCGACAACTTCGACCCGGACCGGTTCTCCCCGGAGCGGGAGCAGCAGCGCCCGCCGCACGCGTTCAAACCGTTCGGCACCGGGGAGCGCGAGTGCATCGGCCGCCAGTTCGCGCTGCACGAGGCGACCATGGTGCTCGGCATGATCATCCACCGGTACCGGCTGCTCGACCACGCCCGCTACCGGCTGCGCATCCAGCAGACGCTGACCATCAAGCCCGCGGGGCTCACCCTCGGCCTGGTGCGCCGGACGCCGCAGGAGCGGCGGCGCGCGACCCCGGCGGTGCCGGCCGCGCCCCGCGAGCGGGTGGTCGGCCGGGTCCGCGAGGGCACCGAGCTGACCGTGCTCTACGGTTCCGACCTGGGCACCAGCAAGGCGACCGCCGAGCAGCTGGCCGCCGAGGCGGCCGAGCGCGGCTGCCGGACCTCGGTGGCACCGCTGGACTCCGCCGTCGGCGAGCTGCCCACCGGCGGCCCGCTGCTGGTCGTGGCCTCCTCCTACAACGGCCGTCCCACCGAGAACGCGGCGGAGTTCGTCTCCTGGCTGGAGGGCACCGCCGATCCCGTGGCGCGCGGCGTGCGCTACGCGGTGCTCGGGGTGGGCGACCGCAACTGGGTGGCGACCTTCCAGCGCATCCCGTCGCTGATCGACCAGCGGCTCGCCGAGACCGGCGGGCAGCGGCTGGTGGAGCGCGGTGTCGTCGACGTCTCCGGCGATCCGCTCGGCGACACCGACGAGTTCGGCGACCGGCTGTGGACGGCGCTGCTGGAGCACTGGGGCGACGACACCGGCACCGGTGCGACCGCCGAGGACGGCGCGCCCGCCTACACCGTCGAACCGGTCCGCGGGCCGGTGACCGCGGACCTGGACGAGCGGCACGGCCTGCGGCCGATGCAGGTGCTGGCCGCGGAGTCCCTCGTGGACACCGAGCACCCGCTGGCGCGTCCCAAGCGGTTCCTGCGGCTGCGGCTGCCGGACGGCGTCACCTACCGCACCGGGGACCACCTCGCCGTGCTGCCCGACAACCGGCCGGAGCAGGTCCGCCGGGCCGTCGAGCTGCTGCACCTCGACCCCGAGGAGCTGGTCCGCGTCCGGCCGCGGGAGGGCCTGCGCCGCCCGCTGCCGGTCGACCGCCCGGTGACCGTGCGGGAACTGCTCACCCACTTCGTCGAACTCCAGGCGCCCGCGACCGGCAAGGTGGTCCGCGCGCTGGCCGACCGCAACCCCTGCCCGCCGGAGCAGCGCGCGCTGGAAGCGCTCGCCGCGGAACCCGACGGGCGCACCGTCCTCGACCTGGTGGAGGGCAATCCCGCGCTGCGCGAGCACCTGCCGCTCGGCGCGCTGCTGGAACTGCTGCCGCCGATGCGTCCCCGCACCTACTCGATCTCGTCGTCCGCGCAGGCCCAGCCGGGCGAGGTCGACCTGATGGTCTCGGTGCTCACCGCCCCCTCGCGCACCGGTTCCGGCGAGTTCCGCGGCGTCGGATCGCACCACATGGCCGGGCTGCGGCCCGGGGACCGGGTGCGGGCGGCGGTGCGCCCGTGCCGCGAGGTGTTCCGCGTCGACCCCGCGTCCGAGGCGCCGGTGATCATGGTCGGCGCCGGGACCGGGCTGGCGCCCTTCCGCGGCTTCATCGCCGACCGGGTGCACGCGCTGGGCCGGGGCGAGGCGCCGTCCCCGGCGCTGTGCTACTTCGGCTGCGACCACCCGGACGTCGACTACCTGCACCGCGAGGAACTGACCGCGGCGGAGGCCGCCGGTGCGGTGTCGATGCGCCCGGCGTTCTCCGAGGCGCCGGAGCGCGGCGCGCGGTTCGTCCAGCACCGCATCCTCGCCGACGGCGAGGAGATCCACCGGCTGCTGGAGGCGGGCGCGCGCGTGCACGTCTGCGGCGACGGCGCGCGCATGGCGCCCGGTGTCCGCGACGCGTTCCTGGGCCTGCACCGCGAACACACCGGCGCGGACGAGGACAAGGCCCGGCGCTGGCTGGACGACCTCATCGCCCAGCACCGCTACGTGGAGGACGTCTACGGCGGCTGATCGGGACTTGGCATCCGGTCCTCGGGCGCACATCATCGGTGCGCACCGAGGAAAGGACGGCCACGTGAACGAGCTCAAGAAGCGCCTGCACGACTCCTACGCCGACATCGCCGACGGCCTGCTGGCGTTCAGCCACCGGCTGCACGAGTCGCCGGAGACCGGGTTCGAGGAGTTCAAGGCGTCGGCGTGGCTGGCCGAGGAGCTGCGGGCCGTTCCCGGCGCGCGGGTGGTGCACGGCCTCGGCGAACTGCCGACCGCGGTGCGCGCCGACGCCGGGAGCGGTCCGCTGGTCGTGACGATCTGCGCCGAGTACGACGCGCTGCCCGGCGTCGGGCACGCGTGCGGGCACAACATCATCGCGGCGGGCGCGCTGGGGGCCTTCACGCTGCTGGCCGGGGTCGCCGACGAACTCGACGTCACCGTGCGGCTGCTGGGCACCCCGGCCGAGGAGAGCGGCGGCGGCAAGATCCTGATGCTGGAGCAGGGCGACTTCGACGGCACCCACGCCGCGATGATGGTGCACCCCGGCAACGCCGACCGGACGAACATGCTGCCGCTGGCCTGCGCCGGTTTCGACGTCCGCTACCGGGGCAGGAGCGCGCACGCCTCGGCGCAACCGCACCAGGGCGTCAACGCGCTGGACGCGATGACGGTCGCCCTGACCGCCATCGGCCTGGCCCGCCAGCAGCTCGAACCCGGTCAGCAGATCCACGGCTGCGTCGCCGGTGCCGGGACCGCGCCGAACGTCATCCCGGAGTCGGCGGCCGGGCAGTGGATGGTGCGCGCCCACGACCTGGAGTCGCTGGGCCGGGTCGAGGCCGTGCTGCGCCGCTGCTTCGAGGCCGGGGCGGTGGCCACCGGCGCCGAGCTGGAGTTCACCCCGTCCGACCCGCCGTACGCGGAGATGCGCGGTGACGCGCGGATGGAGGAGCTGTTCCGGGACAACGCCGCCGAGCTGGGGCGCGCCCTGGTCCCGGAGGACACCCGGGGCGGTTCCACCGACATGGCCAACGTCTCCCACCACTTCCCGACGATCCACCCGATGCTCGACCTCGGGGACGCCCCGCCGATCCACCACCCGGCGTTCGCCGAGGCCGCGGCCGGTCCGGGCGGCGACCGGGCGGTCCGCGACGCCGCCCTGGGCATGGCCTGCACGGTCGTGGACCTGGCCACCGACCCGGCCGAGCGGCAACGGCTGCTGGCGGGCTGAACCGCGCGGATCCGCCTGGCGCTCAGCCGTCGGCGACGACCCGGATCAGCTCGCGGGTCTGGTGCACGATGGCCCGTCGCCACGCGTCGAAGGTGGCGTCGCTGTCGCCGAACCGGGTCTCGAAGTGCTGCATGTCGGGCGTGTGCACGTGCCCGGCGGGGATGTCCAGGCCCATCCGGTCGCGCAGCAGCGCGTTGCGGTAGCCGCTCTCGTTGGACAGGTAGTTGCCGCCCCCGCCGCTGTAGGAGCACGAACCGGGGTCCGGCGGCACCGGCGGTGCCGCCGGCGGGTGTTCCGGCGGGACGGGGGAGTTGCGGGTGACCCGCTCGGTCGAGCGGCAGTCCGGGAACTCGGTGTAGTTGGTGTGCCACACCACGCCGAACGCCTCGGACTGGTCGGGCCAGGTGTCGCCGGGCGGGCGCGGCACCCCGGCGCCGGTGCGCGCGGCGATCATCCGGTCCACCGGCAGCGTCGTGGACGTCCACTGCGGAGGGTTGTGCAGGTCGAAGTCCGCCGGACCACCCCAACGGGGTACGACCGCGGTGTCGCAGCGCGGGTCGTCGACCGCGAGACGCGGCGCGCCGTGCACCGGCGGGCAGGGGCGCACGCCGTCGTTGCCGGGGGAGACGCCGTGGTACCGGCCGTTCCACTGCTCCAGGTCGAACGCCGCACCACCGGCCTGGCTGATCGTCACCGACGCGTCGAGCCCGCGCCGCATCGCCGGTCCGACGGTGTCCTCCAGGTACCCGCGCGCGAACTCCGGGTAGTTCACCGGCAGCGTGTACGCCTCGATGCGGGCGAGGCCGCCGTCGGGCGTGCGGACCGTCGTGCCGTCGAGGGCGAGCGCGGCGGCCCCGGACGGGTTGCCGTGCCGCAGGTTGTTGCCCACCGTGCCCGGCGCCGGTCCGCGTTGGCCGCCGTCGAGCGTGTACGGGTCGAAACCGCTGACCAGCACCCGCCGCACGCCCGGCGGGAAGTCGACGTCGCGGACACCCCGGGACGCCCGGTCGAACGCGGTGACCAAGCGCTCGCGCGACACCCGGAAGCCGGGAACCCACTGCCGCAGCGCCGCCCGCGCGCGCAGCCGCGTCCAGTACAGCGGCCGGTCGTC
Organism: Saccharopolyspora rosea; assembly: GCF_025643595.1. Lineage (GTDB taxonomy): Bacteria > Actinomycetota > Actinomycetes > Mycobacteriales > Pseudonocardiaceae > Saccharopolyspora > Saccharopolyspora rosea. Next base: position 4,181,878 of record NZ_CP102826.1, on the reverse strand, counting down.
GCTCGACGGCAGCGCGCCGCGCACCACCCGCCGCTGCGCCCGGTCCACGGCCGCCCGCCACAGCCGCTCGCCGGCGTCGACCACCACCGCGCGCGCCGCTGCCGGACCGCTCGTCCGGCACAGCCGAGCGACCAGGTCGGGGGTGAACGCCCCGAACCCGGCTCCCCCGATCATCCGCTCGGACAACGGCTCGGCCTGCGCACGGCCGGGATCGGCCTCGTCGGGCAGCGTCGCGCCGAGCCGGTTCTCCTCGACCGGCAGCGGCACCGCCGGGTCGAGGCATCCGCGCGGCGTCGCCGACGCGGGTGCCACCGTCGCGGCCACCGCCACGACCGCCAGCGCCGCGGCGATCAGGACCTGCTTCATGTCCCCCTCCTCGTGCACATCCTGCACTCCGCGACAACGCGCGTGCACCACCGCTGATGGGGTGACGATCCGCGGGCGGACCGGGTCGCCAAGCCCCTTGCCCGCCCGCTCCGGAGCGCCCGAGCACTCGTGCACCGCGCCGTGCCGGGAGCCGGGCGGGCGGTCCCGCGAGGTGGTCGAACGCCTGCGCGTCGAGGGCGCCACCCGCTGCACCGAGCCCCCACCCGGGGCGGCGAGTCCGAAAACCCGCCGCTCGCGGGGTTTTCGGCGACGAGGTGGTCCACTCGACGCGCTGAGCGCACCCGTTCGAAGGAGCGCTGAAGCCGCCGGTACGCGGCACGACCATCCGTCAGCCTCCCGATTGCGCCTTCGGGAAACCTGAGCGACGGTGTGGCGCAGGGGGAGTCCGGTCCACGACCGTCAGAAGTGGACGATCGCGCAACCGGATCCGGCCTGGTCAGCGGGATATCACCCGGATGGCTGAGGAGGCGGATCGACGATGCGGGAAGCGGGACGGGCGCCGGAGCAGCGCGGCACCGGAAGCGGTCGGGTGGTCGTCGTCAGCGCGTCGGTGATCGCCGCGCTCGGGGGGCTGCTGTTCGGTTACGACACCGGCGTCATCTCGGCGGCGCTGCTGTACCTGACACCGGACTTCGGCCTGTCCGCGATGATGCAGCAGCTCGTGGTGTCGTCGCTGCTGGTCGGCGCGGTGGCCGGGGTGGTCGCCGGAGGCCCGCTGGCCGACCGGCTCGGCCGCCGCCGCGTGCTGGTCGGCGTGACCGTGGTGTTCACCGGCTGCACGCTGCTGTGCGCCGCGGCCCCGGATCCGGGAGTGCTCACCGCCGCCCGGACCGGCTTGGGACTGGCCATCGGCGCCTCGTCGCTGGTGGTGCCCACCTACATCGCGGAGATGGCGCCCCGCGCGCACCGCGGCGCGCTGGTGTCGCTGCACCAGCTCATGGTCACGGTCGGCATCCTCGCCTCCTACCTGGTCGGCTACGCGCTGTCCGGCGGCGGCCAGTGGCGGTGGATGTTCGGGCTGGCCGTGCTGCCCTCGGTGGTGATGCTGGCCGGGCTGCTGTTCCTGCCGGAGAGCCCGCGCTGGCTGCTCGCGCACGGGCGGGAGGCGCGGGCCCGCGAGGTGCTCGCGCGCACCCGGCCGCCGGACGAGGTCGAGGCCGAGCTGGCCGACATCGCCGCGGCGCTGCGGGCCGAGAGCCGGTTGTCCTACCGCGACCTGCTGGGCCGCGGTTACCGCCGGTGGGTCTCGGTGGGCGTGGCCGCCGCGGGCACCAGCCAGGTCGTCGGGGTCAACGCGGTGATCTACTACGCGCCGACGATCCTGAAGAACGCCGGGTTCGGCGATTCCGCGGCGATCCTGTCGTCGGTGGGCATCGGCACGGTGAACGTGCTGTCCACGGTGGTGGCGCTGGCGTTCATCGACCGGCTCGGCAGGCGGCCGCTGATCCTCGGCGGCACGGTCGTGGTGATCGCGGCGCTACTGGCGATCGGCGTGCTGTTCCTGCAACCGGTGCGCGGCGGGGTGGCCATCGGGCTGATCGCGGCGCTGATCGTGTACGAGGCGGCGTTCGCGTGCAGCCTGGGCATCGCGATCTGGCTGGTCAACAGCGAGATCTTCCCGAACAGCGTGCGCGGCAAGGCCGCGTCGTTCGGCATCGTCACGCACTGGGGCCTGGACCTGGCGGTGTCGATCAGCGTCCTGACGCTGATCTCGGCGCTCGGCGCCTCGGGCGTGTTCTGGCTGTACGCGGTGCTGGGCATGCTCGGTCTGGCCTACCTGCACCGCTGGCTACCGGAGACCAAGGGCCGCAGCCTGGAGGAGATCGAGGCGTCGCTGCGCACCACCGACCGGTCCGAAGGCGCCGCACCGGGGCACGTGGTCGGCTGACCGGCCGGCAGCGCCGCCGGGTCAGGCGAACGCGCCTCGCCGGGCGAAGGTGCGGCGGTAGTCGGTGGGGGACACGCCGACGACGCGGCGGAAGTGGTGGCGCAGCAGCGCCGCGGTGCCGAAGCCGCACTCGCGGGCGATCTCGTCGACGCCCAACCGCGTGTCCTCCAGCAGCCGCCGGGCGTGCAGCACCCGCTGGGTGGTCAGCCAGCGGCCCGGTGTCGTGCCGGTCTCGGCGACGAAGCGGCGCGCGAAGGTCCGCTCGGACATGCGCGCCCGCCGGGCCAGGTCGGCGACGGTGTGGTCGGTCGACAGCCGGGAGCCGACCCACTCCAGCAGCGGCTGGAGGCTGTCGCCCGCCGGCACCGGCAGGTCGACGAACTGCCGCTGGCCGCCGTCGCGCTGCGGGGGCACGACCATGCGCCGCGCGATCTTCGTCGTCACCGTCGAACCGAGCTCCCGGCGCACCAGGTGCAGGCACGCGTCGATCCCCGCCGCGGTGCCCGCGCTGCTGATGATGTCCCCGTCGTCGACGAACAGGACGTCCGGGTCGAGGTCGGCGGTCGGGAAGCGGCTGCGGAAGGCCGCCGCGTGGTACCAGTGCGTCGTGCAGCGGCGCCCGTCGAGCAGCCCGGCGGCGCCCAGGATGAACGCGCCCGTGCACACCGACAGCAGGGTGGCGCCGCGCTCGTGCGCGGCCCGCAGCGCGGCCAGGAGCTCGGGCGGGTACGCGTCGCGGACGTCCCCGGCGGGGACGGCCACGACGTCGGCGCCCAGCAGGTCGTCCAGGCCGTGCTCGGGCACCACCCGCATGCCGGCGATGGTGGTGGGGACCGGTTGCCCGGGGCGTTCGCCGCAGACGCGGAAGTCCAGCCGCGGCACGCCGTCGCGACTGCGGTCGACCCCGAACACCTCGCACAGCACCCCGAGCTCGAACGGGGCGACGGCGTGCATGACCGGGACGGCGACGGTGCGCAGCATGACTCCACGGTACTTGGCAGGATTTTTGCGCACAACGTCATCACAGCCACTGTCCGGGCGTGGGCGGGGAGCCCAGACTTCGGGGCATGGGTGTTACAGCAGCTCTCCCGACTCCCGGCAGAACCGGTCCGCTGGGCCGCGGGCTGACCGGGTTGCGCCGTTTCCTCGCCGTGCAGAACCGGCTGTGGGCCGGCTACCTCGCCTCCCTGCAACCGTGGGAGCACGAGGGCGAACTGCGCTGGGTGCGTGATCCGCTGACCCGGCGCTGGGTGCTGCGCGGCGATGTCCTGCCCGATCGGCTTCCCTGACGCCGCAACGGATCCGACCGTGTCCACAGTGGATAACCGGGTCGCGGGATCGGTGCGCGGCGAGGTCGCGGCGGGGCTGCGGTCCCGCCCGGGCTGGTGCAGGAACAGCGTCATCGCCGCGGCCAGCAGGGCGATGCACCCGGCCAGCACGTAGGCACCGGGGTAGCCCCAGGCCGTGACCACGCCCGCCGCCACGCCGCCACCGCCGATCCCGCCGACCAGCTTGGCGCTGTAGACCAGGCCGTAGTTCGAGGCGTTGTTGTTCTCCCCGAAGTAGTCCGGCACCAGTCCGGCGAACAGCGGGTAGAACGCGCCGCCGCCGAATCCGTTGACGAAGGCGAACACCAGGAACAGCGCCAGGTCGCCGTGCCGGCCCGCGTAGAGCACGCCGAACTGGCCGGCGGCGGCCACCAGCAGCACCAGGGTGAGCGTCCGCCGCCGCCCGAGGTAGTCCGACAGCCAGCCGGTCAGCGTCCGCCCGGTGCCGTTGACCACCGACAGCACGCCCATCGAGGAGGCGGCCACGAACGGGCCGAAGCCGCACTCCTTGGCGAAGGGCACCTGGAAGTTGATCCCGAACAGCGACACCCCGCCGATGATCACCAGGCATCCCCACATCAGCGGCAGCATGCCGGTGCGGATCGCTTCCGCCGGGGTGTACTGCCGCGTCGCCGGCGGGTTCTTCGCCAGCCGCGCGGCGGCGCGGCGGTCCTGCGCGCCGCGGCGCAGCGGGTCGACGTCGTGCGGCCACCAGTTCTTCGGCGGGTCGGCGAACAGCAGGCCGCAGGCACCGACCACGATCAGCATGTACAGCCCGATCAGGTCCAGCACCAGCGAGAAGTCCCGCGCGGTGAACAGGTAGCTGAACACGAAGATGAACGGGATGGTGCCGTAGGCGAAGCCGCCGTTGACGAAGCCGGTGCGGGCGCCGCGCTTCTCCGGGTACCACTTGCCGACCATGTTGACGCAGGTGGCGTAGGTGAGCCCGGCTCCGGTGCCGCCCAGCACCGAATAGCCGAGGAAGGCCGGTGCGAGGTCGTCGACGTGCGCGATGGTGAAGTAGGCGATGCCGCAGCACACCGCGCCCGCGAGCATCGCGGAGCGCGCCGTGACGATGCCCTTCTCCCGCAGCTTGCCCGCCGGGAACGCCACCCCGGCCTGGAACACCGCCCACAGGCTGGCCAGCCAGAACGCGTCGTTCAGCGTCCAGCCGTGGACCTTCTCCAGGGTTTCGGCGGCGGCGCCCCAGCCGTACTCGAAGACGCTCACCGCCATCATCGCCAGCCACGGCAGCCACACCATCCAGGCCCGTGAGCGGCCCATGATGTCGTGCGGTGTCTCGCCGATGCGGTAGACGCGCCCGTTCGCGTCGGTCAACTCCCGGAATCGTGCCGAAGATCTGCTCATGTGAGCTCCCGGACTCGTGCGAGGTGCTCTGTCTTGTGGACGTGTCCCTCGTGGCAGGCCGGTGCGACCGGTCTGTGGACTACCGGATTCCGCATACTGCATACTGAATGTGAACCCGGCTCCGAACGCTGTCCAGCCCCCGGACGTCGTAGCGGGCGCGGATCAGCCGCCCGGAGCAACCGGGCTCAGTGCACTGTGGACATTCGCGGGAATCCGGTGGTCAGCGGGCGGGTTTGCGTCCCACGCCGGCCAGTCCGCTGAAGCGCTCGGGAGGTCCGCCGGTGTCCTCGGACGAGTCCGGGCGCCACTGCGGCAGCAGCACCACGCCCGGGTCGACCAGGTCGAACCCGGCGAAGAAAGCGGTGACCTGGGCGCGGGAACGCATGGTCAGCGGGGTCGAGGTGCGCCGCCGGTACAGCTCCTCGTGCGACTCGACCATGTCCGGCCGCCCCTCCGAAGTGGCGTGCGAGACCACCAGGTAGCTGCCCGGCGCCAGCGCGTCCCGGTAGCGGGCGACGATCGAGGCGGGGTGGTCGTCGTCGAGGACGAAGTGCAGGACCGCGACCATCAGCAGCGCCACCGGCCGGGACAGGTCCAGCAGCGCGGCCACCTCGGGCGAGCCCAGCACCGCCTCGGGGTCGCGCAGGTCGGCCCAGGCGGTCGCGGCGCGCGGGTTGCCGCGCAGCATGGACCGGCTGGACGCGACCGCGACGGACTCGTTGTCGACGTAGACGACCCGGCTGTCGGGCGCGACGGCCTGGGCGACCTCGTGCACGTTGCCGACCGTCGGGATGCCCGAGCCCAGGTCGAGGAACTGCCGGATGCCCTCGGTGGCGCAGAACTCCACGGCCCGGCGCAGGAACGCCCGGTTGGCCTGCATGATCAGCGGCAGGTCCGGCCACAGCGCGATGGCCTGCTCGGCCAGCTCCCGGTCGGCGGCGAAGTTGTGGTTGCCGCCCAGGTAGTAGTCGTAGACCCGGGCCGCGTTGGCCCGGTCCAGGTCCACCCCGTCCGGCGGGGCCGCCAGCCACTCCGACACGGCTCTCCCTCGGTTGCGCCGCTCGGTCGCGATGGTAGGTCGACCGGCGCGCGGCGGACCGGGTCGAAGGTCCCGGTCGGCCCGAGGGCACCACCGGGTCGGTCCTCCGGCGCCAGCCCGTGCTCGGTCAGCTCCCCAGCGGTGGCGCCGCGACGGCCGGCTGCGCCGGTGCGGCGGCACGAGCAGCATCGGCGGCACCTGGATCCGGACCCCCCGGGTGGTCCAAGGAGGACAGGTGGTCCGCCGGGTCGGGTGGGCGAAAAAAACGGCCTGTCCGCCGCGGTGGCGGACAGGCCGTTCCCCTCATCGGTTTCGCACCGGTGCCGGACGGCACCGGTTCCACAGGCTCACGGCAAGGCGCTGCCCGCCTTCCACTTGTCCCACGGCAACGACCAGTCGCCGTAGGTGTCCCAGACCGGCAGCGGTGGTCCGCCGGAGTTGGTCACCTCGACCACGTCGCCGAGCCCGAAGTTCTGGAAGAACCACGCGGCGTTGTCCTGGTCGAGGTTGATGCACCCGTGCGAGACGTTGGAGCTGCCCTGCTGGGCGACGCTGGCCGGATTTTCGTGGACGAACTCCCCGTCGTTGGAAATCCGTTCGGCGAAGAACTCATCGGTCCGGTAGTACCCCGGCTGGCCGGGGCACACCCCGTAGGTGCAGGAGTCCATCGTGTACTTCTGCTGCTTGTCCGAGATGACGTGCGCCCCCACGTGCGTGGGCGTGATGTCCTTGCCCATGCTGATCGGCATGGCGCGGACGAACTGCCCGTTGTGGAAGATCTGCATCTGCTCGGTGTTGCCGTCGGCCTTGGCGACCCACGCGTCGTGCACGTGGAAGTCCAGGGTGCGGTCGGTCTCGCCGTACACCCCGTCGCCGAGATCGACCCCGTAGAGGTTGATCTTGACCGACACCTGGGTTCCCGGCTTCCAGTAGTCCTTCGGCCGGTAGTGCACCTCCTTGTTGGAGATCCACGACCAGCTTCCCGGCTGGTCCGGTGTCGCGGTGACCTGCATCGCCCGCTCGGCGGCGGCGCGGTTCTTGATCGCGTGGTCGAAGCGGACCACGATGGGCTGGCCGACGCCGACGTCGTTACCGGATTTCGGCACCGGGATGAGGCTGGGATAGGCCTTCGCCTTCGGGGTGAGCGTGTGGATCGTCTTGTGCTGCGTGGTGGTCTTGCCGGCCTTGCCGGCTGCCGTGGCCGTCACCTCGTAGTCCGTGTCGTACCCCAGGACTTCGGTGGTGCGCCAGCCCGAGCCGTCCCCGGCCATGGCGCCCTGCACCTGCTTGCCCGACGGGTTGGTCACGGTGACCGACGTCAGCTTGCCGTCGTGCGCCGAGACCTCGATCGGGGTGGTGGGGTTGACCTGGTCCCCGCCTGCCGCTGTGATGTCCACCACGGGAGCGGGATCCGGGGACTTGGTGGGGACCGAACCGGCCCCACCCGACGGGCTGCACGCGTTCAGCCCGACCACGGCTCCCACCGCGAGCACCGCGAAAATCGGTCGCGAGGGGATTAACCGTACTTTCCTTCGCTGCATCCACTGCCTCATCAGCTCACCTCGACGCCAGCTTATTGGCCCGCCGTGGCGCCTTGTTCTGAGGGCACCCGTTCCGTGACGGTCAGTGGTCACCGGACCGTTTCGTTCGTTGTGCGCACATGGTGCGGACATGTCCACAGTGGACGTTTTCGGGTGGAACGCGCCGGTGCGCTATGTTGTGCGCCATGATCGTCTCGTTCGCACTCGCCCTGTGCTGCCTCGGCGCGTTCGCGGTGAGTTTCGCCCGGGACCGCAGGCGGTTGCGCAACGGGGTGTTCCTGGTGCCCGCGCTGTTCTTCGGTCTCAGCGCGGTGTTGGACGCGATGGACTTCAACGCGTTCGGCACCTGGGTCAAAGCCGTGGTCGTGTTCGCCGTGATCGCGCTGGGTCCGCTGTGCGTGGCCGCCCTCGCGGTCTTCCTCGTCCTCAACGGCGTGACCATGCTGCGCCGGGAGGGGCGGCGGCTGGGGAACCTGCTGTCGCTGCTGCTCGGGCTGGCGATGATCGGCTACGCGGTGCTCGGCGTGCTGGCGCTGGTGCTGAACTGGTTCGCGCTGTTCGCGACCCTGATCACCGTGGGCCTCGTGGTCGGCTACGTGTCGTTCCTGTTCGCCTGCTACCTGGTGTACTCGCTGATCTACCTGCGGATCCCGAACCGCCGCGCGGACTTCGTCATGGTGCTCGGATCCGGGCTGCTCAACGGGAAGGTGCCCCCGCTGCTGGCCAGCAGGCTCGACCGGGCGCGGCAGGTGTTCGAGGCGCTGCGGGCGCGCGGCGGTGCACCGATGATCATCACCTCGGGCGGGAAGGGGCCCGACGAGCCGGTGCCGGAGTCGCACGCGATGGCCGAGTACCTGGTGGCCGCGGGCGTGCCCCGCGACCGCATCCTGCTGGAGGACCGCTCCCGGACCACCGCCGAGAACATGCGGTTCAGCGACCGGATCATGCGCGCGGCGGTGCCCGACTACCGCTGCCTGGTCGTCACCAACAACTTCCACGCCTTCCGCGCCGCGCTGCTGGCGCGCGTCGAGGGCGTCTCCGGCGAGGTGGTCGGCTCGCCGACCGCCGCCTACTACTGGCCCAGCGCCACCATCCGGGAGTTCGTGGCGATCTTCCGCGACCGCTGGAAGATCAACCTCCCGATCTGCGCCGTCCTGGCCCTGGCCGAACCGGTGCTGCTCGCGGTGAGCTGACGCAGAGCCTGTCTTCGAACTCTTTCTGGGTGGCGGAACCTCAGCGGCCCGCCCGTCGCCCGACCGCCGCCCCCCGCGGCGGTGCGGGCTGCGAGACCGCTCACCGAAAGAGAAAGCGGCTACCGCCGCTTGCAAGACGCGCTACTCCGCGTCCGGGCGGTCGATGGGGGAGCGCTTCGACGTCTCGCGCATCGTGCCGTAGACGATCAGCGAGATCAGCACGCAGCCCGCGACGTAGTAGAAGAAGACCTGCTCGTGCCCGGCTTCCTTGAGCCACAGGGCGAAGTACTCGGAGCTGCCGCCGAAGATCGCGACCGTCAGCGCGTAGGGCAGTCCGACGCCCAGCGCGCGCACGTTGGTCGGGAACAGCTCGGCCTTCACGATCGCGTTGATCGAGGTGTAGCCGGTGACGATCACCAGGGCGGCGAGCATCAGCAGCAGCGCGAGCACCGGTTGCCGGGTGCTGCCCATCGCGGACATCAGCGGCACCGTCAGCACCGTGCCCGCGATGCCGAAGAACAGCAGCAGCTTGCGGCGGCCGATGCGGTCCGACAGCGCCCCGGCCAGCGGTTGCAGCAGCACGAACACCAGCAGTGCCGCGAAGTTGATCCAGGTGACCGTGGTCTTCGGGATCCCGGCGGTGTTCTCCATGAACTTCTGCATGTAGGTGGTGTAGGTGTAGAACGCCACCGTGCCGCCGAGCGTCAGACCGACGACCAGCAGGACTTCCTTGGGGTGGCGCAGCAGCGCGCGCAGCGTGCCGCGGTCGTGGCCGCCGCGCTGCTCCCGGTAGCTCTCCGACTCGTCCATGCCGCGGCGCAGGAACAGCACGACCACGGCGGCGAGCGCGCCCACGGCGAACGCGATGCGCCAGCCCCAGTCGTGCATCTGCTGCTGGGTCAGCACCTGTTGCAGCACGAGTTGCAGGGTCAGCGCGAGCAGCTGACCGGCGGTCAGCGTCACGTACTGGAAGCTGGAGTAGAAACCGCGCCTGCCCGGCGAGGCCACCTCGGACAGGTACGTCGCCGAGGTCGAGTACTCCCCGCCGACCGACAGGCCCTGCAACAGGCGCGCGATCACCAGGATGATCGGCGCGGCGACGCCGATGGTCTCGTGCCCCGGCGTGAACGTGATCAGCAACGAGCCGAACGCCATCATGCTCACCGACAGCACCAGCGCGGTGCGCCGCCCGAACCGGTCGGCGAACCGGCCGAGCAGCCAGCCGCCGATCGGCCGCATCAGGAAACCGACGGCGAACACCGCGGCGGTGTTGAGCAGTTCCGCGGTCCGGTCGCCCTTCGGGAAGAAGGAGTGCGAGAAGTACGTGGCGAACGCCGAGTACGCGTACCAGTCGTACCACTCGATGAGGTTGCCGACCGAGCCGCGCAGGACGTTGCCGATCACCCGCTTCTCACCGGAAGCCGACGTCGTGCCCGGAACGCGTGTTGTCATGGCGGTTTCTTTATCAGGAGTGCACCCGCGCCACCAAGAGCGCGCACGCGCGGTGACCGGTCGCGTGCGCAGCGAACAGGGAAAACGGACTAAAAGACCATCCGGGTCGAATAGCGCGGCACCCAGCACTGCAGCGCGGCCACGGCCACCCCGGCGGACCCGCGCGGGACCACCACGATGCGCAGCTGCCGCGTGCGCACGGCGGGGAACACCGCCCGGTTCAGGTCGTCGGGCACCGGCCGGGCGGGCTCGACCCGCTGGTCGGGCACCGGGCGCCAGTCACCGGTGTCGCGGTGCTCCACCCACCAGCGGGCGGGTTCGCGCAGCATCCGGCCGTCGCCGTGGAAGAACACCCGCACCTCGGTGAGGGTGCGCGGTTCGCCGAAGTCGACCGCCAGCCAGTCCTGGCCGTGCGGGGAGCCGTCCGTGCTCCACCGGGTCGCGGGCGTGGCCAGGAAGTGCTTCTGGCCGTCGATCGCCTTCTCCGGTCCGCAGCCCGGTGCGGAGAACGACGCCGACGGCTTCGGGAATCGCGCGGCCGGGTCGAGGTTGGCGGCCACGTCGACCTCGTCGGGCAGCGGCGGCACCCGCGCGGCCGGGACGGCCACGGTCACCGGCGCCAGCGTGCCCTGGTGGTGGACCGGCGCACCGTCCACGAACACCGACAGGCCGGCGCCCGCCCCGTACCGGGCTCCCGTCCGGTCCCACAGCACGGTCACGTTGTGCCCGTGGTACGGCAGGTTCTCCACGGCGAAGTAGTCCCACGACTGCGGTGCCAGCGGGTGCAGGCGCAGCGCGTCACCGGCCTGCGGCCGCACGCCGAACAGGCCGGACAGCACCAGGTCGACGAACGTGGAGTGGTTGTAGTCCTCGCTGTGCGACGGGGTGTTGTAGATCCACTCCGGGACGTCCGGGTCGTGCGCCTCGGCGACGTAGGGGCGCCCGCCGAGGTACTGGGTGCGCGCGTAGGTGCGCAGCGCCGCCAGGTAGTCGTCCGGACCGAGCGGCGCCCGCTCCGGTTGCTCGGTCAGCAGCCGGGCCAACCCGGTGAGGGTCTGGCTGGTGGCGTAGGGCCAGCTCGGACCGTCCCAGCGGCAGCAGCCCAGCCGCGCCTCGTGCAGGAACCACCGGCTGCGCCGCTCCAGGGTCGTCGGTCCGAACGGCGCGGCGAAGCCCTGCGGATCGATCAGCTGCCGCCACGCCCCGGCGTGTTCGGGGCCGGCGGTGCCGAACATCCACGGGACGAACCCGATCTCCTCGCGGTCGGGCAGCGGCGTCCGCCGGTCGAGGGTCAGCTGCTTGAAGAACCCGGCGGCGGCGTCCCACAACCGGTCGTGGGCGGCGCGCAACCGGTCCGCGCGCTCGTCGAACCGCGCGGCCAGCGCGGTGTCCCCGGCGCGCCGGGCCAGGTCGGCGATCCGGCGGGCGTCGGCGTGCAGGTAGCTGTTCAGCGTCGGGCGGAAACCGTCCCCGCCCCGGAACGGGTCGCCGTCGGAGTAGGACCCCGCCGAGTACTCCATGGCGTCCCACAGCGGCGTCTGCCAGTACAGCCCGAGGTCGGAGTCGAACTGCGGTGCCCAGCGCTCCCAGTGGCGGACGAGATCGGGCAGCAGGTCGAGCAGCCCGGTCCAGTCGCCGGTCACCGCGGCGCGCTGCCAGGCGGCGTCGGCCAGCCAGCACGAGTACTGGTGGGCCCAGTCGGTGGCGTGCGGGTTGAGCTCCACGGTCGCCGGTTTCGGGCCCGCGCCCGACCCGCGCAGCCAGTACCGCAGGTAGTCGTCGAGGTAGCGGCGGTCCCGCAGCCAGCGGCCCTCGGCGAGGTGGTGCCCGACCGCGGCCACGATCGCGCCGCCCGGGGCGGAGTAGCCCACCGGCGCCAGGAACTCCGTGACGATCCAGCCTTCGGCGGTGCCGGTGTACTTCAACGCCTCGTAGTGCACCCGCCAGCGGTAGTAGTAGACCTGCTGGACCTCCCGGTCCGGCAGCTCCACGAACGGGATGTTGGCGGCGAACCAGCCGGGTTCGGGCAGGCCGTCCAGCAGCGCCCGGTGGTCGAGGAACGACGTCCCCGGACCGACGCGCGGGTAGGGCGCGGCGTGCGCGGTCCCCGGCGCCGCGGCGCCGATCGCGACACCGCCGGCCAGCGCCGCGCGCAGCAGTGCTCGTCGGGTCAGCACGGTCCCACCTCCGCCCTCGCCTGCTGCGGACATTGTCGGGAGACGACCGCGTCCGCGCCGGGTTGCGCGCGTCCACTGAGGACCATCATTCGGGTTGGTCCAGCAGTGCCCGCACGATCGTGTTCGCCGAGGCCACCAGGGGCACCGCGAGGACGGCGCCGCCGACCCCGGCGAGGGTGAACCCCGACGTCACGCTGAGCACGACCGCCAGCGGGTGCAGCCGGACCGCGTGCCCCAGCAGCAGGGGTTGCAGCACGTGCCCCTCCAGCTGCATCACCCCGACCACCACGCACAGCAGGATCAGCGCGGAGGCGAAGCCGTTGGCGGCCAACGCCACCAGCACCGCGAGGCTGCCGGTGACCACCGCCCCCACGTACGGGACGAACGCGCCGAGGAAGATCAGCACCGCCAGCACGAAGGCGAACGGCACCCGCAGCACCCCCGCGCCGATGCCGATCGCCGCCGCGTCGATGAACGCCACCGCCGCCGTGGCGCGCACGTAGGTGATCAGCGTCGCGAACCCGCGCCGACCCGCGCGGTGCACCCTCGCGCGGGTGTGCCGGGGGACCGCCAGGCGCACCAGGAACGTCCAGATCCGGGGCCCGTCGCGGAGGAAGAAGAACAGCGTGAACAAGCCCAGCAGCGCACCGGCGAAGAAGCGCAGCACCGCGCCGGTGGTGTTCAGCGCGGTCGAGGGCAGCGCCGTCTGGTCGACCTGCAGGCTTGAGGTGAGCTGCTGGAAGATCTGGTTGAGCTGCTGCTGGCTGAGGCTCAGCGGACCGCGGATCAGCCACAGCCGGATCTGCTCGATGCTGGCCGCCAGCTGCGCGGCCAGCCCGGCCATCCCGCTGACCAGCGCGTTGATCACCACCGCGAGCACGGCCCCCACCGCGGCCAGCCCGCCGACCAGCACCAGCAGCGAGGCCAGCGTGCGGTGCACGCCCTTGGCGGACAGCCAGTTCACCGCGGGTGACAGCAGCGCGGCGAGCAGCATCGCGATGGCCACGGCCATCAGCTCGCCGTACAGCTGCCCGAACACGTACAGCAGCACCCACCCGACCCCGGCGACCACGAGCAGTCGCCACCCGACGGCCGCCGTGACGCGCAGACCGCGGGGCACAGCGGATTCCGCGCCGCGGTCCCGGTCCGGGGAGCCCGATGGACGCACGCTCCGTGGTTGGCCCGGACCGCTGATCATCAAACTCGGGGCGCGGCGGCGCGTTTGACCTCCGCGCCGGGCGGGAAGCCCAGGACCCGACGATGAGCGCACCGGGGGAGTCCTCTGAGGACTGTCGTGCATCGAGGGGGGATGACCGGTGGTGGGGAGGAAACACGTGGGGCACAACGACATCACGGCACCGACCACGCCCGCCCAGCGCCGCCGCGCCGTGCGGCACCTGGCAGCGCGGGCGTCGAGCGCCGAGGAGCTGGGCAGGTGGCTGGAGATGCTCGGTCTCGACGCGGCCGAGGGCAAGTGCCCCGCCATCCCGGAGAACCGCAGCGCGTGATCGACGGTTCCGCTCGACGCCCGCGGGACCGGCGGGCCAGGTCGTGCCCGGGTGCAGGCGGATCGGCGAGGAGGCGGGGTGGTCGGCGCGACGGCCCCGGTCGCCGAGGTCCTGCGGTCGCGCCACGTGCCGCGGTTGCTGGCCGCGTCGCTGCTCGGACGCCTGCCGATCGGCATGGCGCCGCTGGCCGTCGCGCTGGCGGTGCGCGCGCAGGGCGGTGACTACCGGCTGGTCGGGGCGCTGACGGCGCGGTACGCGGCGAGCGCGGCCGTGGGCGGTCCGGTGCTGGGGCGGCTGATCGACCGCAGCAGGCAGCCACCCGTGCTGCTGGCCTGCGCGGCCTTCGTGGCGCTCGGGTACCTGCCGCTGGGCCGGACGCCCAGGTTGCTCGTGCTCGACCTCGCCCCGCCGGTGGCCGCGTTCGTGCTGGCCACGGCCGTGGCGGCGGTGGGGGCGGCGCTCGCCGCGCCGCGTCTGGTCCGCTAGCCGATCTATGCTGGGCGCGGCTGCGCACCGAACCGGGAGGGGGCGCCATGGTCGAGTACCGGCCGCAGAGCTCGCACTGGGGCGTGTTCCGGGCCGCGGCGCGCTCGGGCGGCGTGGACGTGCTGCCCGACCCGCACGACCCGGAACCGTCCGCCCTGCTGCGCAACATCCCCGCCGCCGTCCGGCCGGACGCGCGCGTCACCGTGCCGCACGTGCGGCGCCGCTGGCTGGAGCGCGGTCCCGGGGCCGACGACGCCCGCGGCGCGGACGAGCACGTGCCGGTGTCCTGGGAGCGGGCGCTCGACCTCGTCGCCGGGGAGCTGGACCGGGTGCGGCGCGAGCACGGGAACCGGGCGATCTACGGCGGTTCCTACGGGTGGGCCAGCGCGGGCCGGTTCCACCACGCGCAGAGCCAGGTGCACCGGTTCCTGAACTGCGTCGGCGGTTACACCCGGTCGGTCAACACCTACAGCCTGGGCGCCTCGCCGGTCGTGCTGCGCCACGTGCTCGGCGACGACAGCGCGATCTACTCGCCGACCACGCTCGGCGTGCTCGCCGAGCACACCGAGCTGTTCGTGTGCTTCGGCGGGATCCCGCTGAAGAACGCGCAGGTCAGCTCCGGCGGCATCAGCCGCCACGAGACCGGCGGGCTGCTGCGCGCCGCGCGGTCCCGGGGCGCGAGGTTCGTGCTGGTCGGCCCGTTGCGCGACGACGTGGAGGCGGAGCTCGGCGCCCGCTGGCTGGCGCCGGTGCCGGGCACCGACACGGCGCTGATGCTCGCGCTGGCGCACGTGCTGCTCGACGAGGGGCTGCACGACGAGGAGTTCCTGCGGCGGTACTGCGTCGGGGCCGACGTCTTCGCCGACTACGTGCTGGGCCGCTCCGACGGCGTGGCCAAGGACCCGGCGTGGGCGGAGCGGATCTGCCAGGTCCCGGCGGCCGAGATCGCCGGGCTGGCCCGGGAGATGGCGCGCAGTCGCGCGCTCATCTCGCTGAGCTGGTCGCTGCAACGCGCGCCCCGCGGCGAACAACCGATCTGGGCGGGCGTCGCGCTGGCCTGCCTGCTCGGGCAGATCGGCCTGCCCGGCGGCGGGTTCGGCCACGGCTACGGCGCGATGGGCGGCATCGGCACGGGCGTGCTGCCCTACCCGGTGCCGACGCTGCCGCAGGGCGCCAACCCGGTCCCGGACTTCATCCCGGTCGCCCGCGTCGCCGACATGCTGCTGCACCCCGGTGAGGAGTTCGACTACGACGGGCAGCGGCTGACCTACCCGGACGTCCGGCTGGTGTACTGGAGCGGCGGCAACCCGTTCCACCACCACCAGGACCTCACCCGGCTGCGCCGCGCGTTCGCCCGCGCGGAGACCGTGGTGGTGCACGACCCGTTCTGGACGGCCACCACCCGGCACGCCGACGTGGTGCTGCCCGCCACGACCGCGCTGGAACGCGACGACATCGGTGCCGCCCGCCTCGACCCGGCGCTGGTGGCGATGCACCGGGTCGTCGAACCCGTCGGGCAGGCCCGCGACGACTACCGGATGTTCACCGGGCTCGCCGAGCGGCTCGGCGTCGCCGCCGAGTTCACCGAGGGCCGCGACGAGCGGGCGTGGCTGGAGCACCTGTACGAGACGTGGCGGGCGGCGCTGGACCCGCGCCACCGCCCCGAGGCCGACTTCGCCCGGTTCTGGCGCGACGGCCGCCTGGACCTGCCCGACCGGGTCACCGAGCACGTGGTCTACGCCGACTTCCGCGCCGACCCGGACGCCCACCCGCTGGGCACGCCCAGCGGCCGGATCGAACTGCACTCCGGCACGGTGGCCTCGTTCGGCTACCCGGACTGCCCGGGCCATCCGGTGTGGTTGCCGCCGGAGGACGGGCCCGAACCGCTGCACCTGGTGGCCAACAACCCGGCGACCCGGTTGCACAGCCAGCTCGACCACGGCGACCGCAGTGCCGAGTCGAAGGTGCGCGGCCGGGAACCGGTCCGGATCAACCCGGTCGACGCCGCCGCGCGCGGCATCCGCGACGGCGACGTGGTGCGCCTGCGCAACGCGCGCGGCAGCTGCCTGGCGGGCGCGCGGATCAGCGACGCCGTGCGCCCGGGCGTGGTGCAGCTGGCCACCGGCGCCTGGTTCGACCCGAGCGCCCCGGACGTGGCCACCTGCGTGCACGGCAACCCGAACGTGCTCACCACGGACACCGGTACCTCGCGGCTGGCGCAGGGCTGCACCGGCCAGCTCGCGCGCGTCGAGCTGGAACGCCACACCGGCCCGGTGCCGCCGGTGCGCGCGCACGACGGGGACCCGGCACTCGGGTGAACGTCCTCGGCCCACGCGGGACGCGCGGGTAACCTCGATGTGACAACGGGCGTGCTCAGTTCCCCGGTGGAGGCAGCGCCATGGCGGATCCGCGCCCCCTCGGCCCCGACTCCCTGATGTGGCGGTACTTCGGCGACTGGCGAGGACTGCTGCTCGCGCTGTGGGCCGGGTCGATGCAGAACATGCACCCCGGGCTCGGCGCCGGGGTGGAGCAGCACTCCCGGTTCTTCGAGGAGCGCTGGCAGCGGTTGTTCCGCTCGCTGTACCCGATCGGCGGGGTGGTCTACGACGGGCCGCGGGCGGCCGAGACCGCCCGGCGGGTCCGCGGGTACCACGACGCGATCAAGGGGGTCGACCGGCGCGGGCGCCGCTACCACGCGCTGGACCCGGACACGTTCTTCTGGGCGCACGCCACGTTCATGGTGCTGCCGATCCTGATCAACGAGCACTTCGGCACCCCGTTCACCGAGGAGCAGAAGGAACGGCTCTACGCCGAGGGGATCCAGTGGTACCGCCTGTACGGGGTGAGCACCCGGCCGGTCCCGCCGGACTGGTCGGCCTTCCGGCGGTACTGGGACCACATGTGCCGGGACGTGCTGGAGGACAACAAGGCCACCCGCGACGTGCTCGACATCGAGCGCATCGCCAAGCCCCCGGTGCTGCGGTGGCTCCCGGACCCGCTGTGGCGGTGGGCGCGGGTGCCGTTCGCGCGGACGTTCGTTTGGCTGACCGTCGGCCTCTACCCCGAGCCGGTCCGCCGCCGGCTGGGGCTGCGCTGGACCGCGCGGGACGCCCGGATGCTGCGGCTGTTCGGCCGGGCGCTCGCGCTCGCCTGGCGCCTGGTGCCCTTCGACCTGCGCTACCACCCCCGGGCCCGCGCGGCGTGGCGGCGGGAGCGCGGCCGCGTCCCGGTCGACGCGCCGCTGGTGGAGACCCCGGCGCGCAACCTGCCGCCCGTCGAGCGCCGGGACGACCCCTAGCACTACGCGCCCCGGGTGTGACGCCTCGCGCGATCGAGTGAAGGAGGGCGGGGATTTTCCGGACCGCCGTCGTGCGGTCCCCGGTTGGACGTCGGCGCAGCGGGGCCGCGGGCCTAGGCTCGCGCGCATGGCGACGTACTACGACGTGCATCCGCGCAACCCGCAGCGCCGGGCCATCGGGCAGGTGGCCGAGGTCGTCCGCCGCGACGGGCTCATCGCCTACCCGACCGACTCCTGCTTCGCGCTCGGGTGCCGGCTGGACAACAAGGACGGACTGGAGCGCATCCGCGCCATCCGCCGTCTCGACCAGCGGCACCACTTCACGCTGGTGTGCCAGAACTTCGCCCAGCTCGGCCAGTTCGTGATCATCGGCAACGCGGTGTTCCGCGCGATCAAGTCGGCCACGCCCGGCAGCTACACGTTCATCCTGCCCGCGACCAAGGAAGTGCCGCGCAGGCTGCTGCACCCGAAGAAGAAGACCGTCGGCATCCGGATCCCGGACCACGCGGTGGCCCAGGGCCTGCTCGCCGAGCTCGGCGAGCCGCTGGTGTCCAGCACGCTGCTGCTGCCTGACGAGGAGGAGCCGCTGACGCAGGGCTGGCAGATCAAGGACCGGCTCGACCACGCGCTGGACGCGGTGATCGACTCCGGCGACTGCGGCACCGAGCCGACCACGGTCGTCGACTTCTCCGGCCCCGAACCCGAGGTCGTCCGCCGCGGCGCGGGCGATCCCGAGCGGTTCGAGTGACGGGACGGGTACCACCTGCCGGGACGGGGAACAGCGCCCCGGCTCCCGGGTGTTGCACCCGGTATGACCACAACTTTCGCCGTCACCTGGGACTACCGGTGCCCGTTCGCGCGCAACGCGCACGAGCACCTGCTCACCGGTCTGGCCGCGGGCGCGGACTGGCAGGTCCGCTACCTGCCGTTCTCGCTCGGTCAGGCGCACGTCGAGGAAGGCCAGCCGAGCGTGTGGCAGGAACCCGGCCAGGACACCGGGATCATCGCGTTGCAGGCGGGCGTCGTGGTGCGCGACGAGTTCCCCGACCGGTTCCCCGCACTGCACCGGGCGCTGTTCGCCGCCCGCCACGACGACGGGCAGCACCTGGAGGACCGCGCCGTGGTGGAACGTGTTCTCGCCGACAACGGCGTACCGGCCGAGGCGGTGTTCGACCGGATCGATTCGGGTGCGGCCCTGGAGCGGGTGCGGGCCGAGCACGAGGAGTTCGTCGCCTCCCACGGTGTCTGGGGCGTGCCCACGTTCATCGCCGATGACCAGGCCGTTTTCGTCCGCCTGATGAACCGGGCGCCGCACGGGGCGGATCCGGCCGCGTCGGTCCGCGCGGTGGAGCGCGTGCTGGACCTGCTCACCGGCTGGACCGAGCTCAACGAGTTCAAGCACACCACCATCCCGCGCTGAGCCCACACCTGATCACCTCCCGAGCGCTTGCTCGGTTACCGTCGAGACTCGTTGCCACCGGCCGGACATCGGGCGGGCCGCACCGCCCGATGTCCGGCCGGTGGAGTGCGCGGGGTCCTTCTCCCGGGTGCGGATCGCTGGTAGATTCAAAACGAGAATTCGTTTCAATTTGGTGCGGTGTCGGGAGGTCACATGGCGGCTCCGAGCGCTACACCGAAGACGGCACGACGCGAGACGCCGCCGTCGATGGTCGAGCGGATGACCCTGATCCTGGACGCCTTCCCGGGGCGGACCAGCACGTTGTCGCTGGAGGACGTCGCCCGGCGCACCCGGCTGCCCAGATCCACCGCGCACCGCATCCTCGACCAGCTGGTTCGGGCCCGGTGGCTGGAGCACACCGAGTTCGGCTACCGGCTCGGTCCCCGGGCGCTGGGGCTGGGCGGCCAGGACGCCGGGTGCACCGAGATCCGCGAGGTGGCCGCCCCGCTGCTGCACGAGATCCACCTCGGCACCGGGATGACCGCGCACCTGGCCGTCCTCGACGACGCCGAGGTGTACTACCTCGACAAGATCGGCGGCCGGTCCGCGGTGGGCGTGCCCTCGCGCGTGGGCGGCCGCGCGCCCGCCCACGGCACGGCGCTGGGCAAGGCGATGCTCGCCTGGCTGCCGCCCGAGCAGGTCGACCGGCGGCTCGGCCCCGTCGTGCCCCGGCTGACCAACCGCACGATCGGCGACCTCGCCACCTTCCACCAGGAGCTGAACCGCATCCGGCAGCGCCACGGGCTGGCGTTCGAACGGGGTGAGTGCTTCCCGGAGATCGCCTGCGTGGCCGCCGCGATCCGCGGCCCCGAAGGCCCGGTCGCCGGGATCTCCCTGGTCGGAGACCTGCGCACCCCGCTGGAACGGGCGGCGCCGCTGGTCGTCGACGCGGCCCGCCAGGCGTCGATGGCGCTGTTCCGCAAGCAGGAGGCGGCGGCCCGCCGCCGAACCGTCCCCGACGGCGCGTGGTCGCCGGAGACCATGAGCCGCCTGCTCGCCACGGGGAGCAATGGCGACTGGCTCTGAGATCACTTTTCGGGACTCGTTTTGCGTGGCGGTGCCGGTGTGGACATACATCAGGAGGGGCTCCCGGAGCCGAGACGGCCGCTGAGGTTCCGCTACCGGCGCCGCCTCGCAAAACGAGTTCGAAGACAGGCTCTGTGAGGTTCCGCTACCGGCACCGCTGCGCACGACGAGTTCACCACGGTCGCGATCAGGCGAAGGTGCCGTAGTTGCTGCGGAAGAAGAGCATGGGCGGGCGGTCGCAGACGCGTTCGACCTCCAGGACCCGGCCGATCACCACGTCGTGGTCGCCGGAGGGGTGCACCGCCTCGACGTCGGCGTGCACCCGCGCCAGCACGCCGCGCAGCGCGGGCGTGCTCCAGTCCGAGAGGTCCCAGGCCAGGTCGGTGAACTTGGCACCGCCGGGGGTGCCGAAGCGCCGGCACAGCTCGCTCTGCTGCTCGGCCAGCACGTTGACGCCGAACCGCCCCGCCTCGCGGATCCGCGCCCAGCTGCGGCTCCGGTGGTCGGCGCAGAACAGCACCAGCGGTGGGTCCAGCGACACCGACGCGAAGGACTGGCAGGCGAAGCCGACCGGTCCGGTGGCGTCCAGTCCGGTCACCACGGTGACGCCGGTCGCGAACGTGCCCAGCGCCTGGCGCAGCCGCGTCGGGCCGGGGGTGCTCGGTGCCTGTGTGGAGGACATGTCAGCAGACGCTAGGAACCCGCCCCGGCCGGACCGGGGCGCGATCCCGGTCAACGACACGGACCCGGCCGCGACGGCCGCCGCGCCCGGCGACGCGGCGATGGTCTCGCTGATCGGGATGCGCGTTTCCGGCGGTGCCGGGCGCGGACGATTCTGGCCCCGGCTGGTGTCGGCGAGAACGGGATGGCGCACATGAGTGAACTCACCTACGAATCCACCGCGCGGGAGCTGGCCACCGAGCGGGGCGTGCTGCGCTACCACGAGGCCGGGGTCGGCCCGCCGCTGCTGATGCTGCACGGCTCCGGGCCGGGGGTGACCGGCTGGCGCAACTTCCGCGGCAACCTGCCGGTGTTCGCCGAGTTCTTCCGCTGCCTGGTGCTGGAATTCCCCGGCTTCGGCGTCAGCGATCCCACCGACGAACACCCGATGATCGCCGCTCCCGCCGCGGTCACCCGGTTCCTCGACGGGCTCGGGCTGGGGCAGGTCGACGTCATCGGGAACTCGATGGGCGGCATCGTGGCCGCCCGGCTGGCGACCGAGCAGCCCGACCGGGTGCGGCGGCTGGTCACCATCGGCGGGGTGGGGCGCAACCTGTTCAGCCCGGGACCGGGCGAGGGGCTCAACCTGCTCGTGGAGTTCACCGAGGACCCCACCCGGGAGAAACTGGTGGCCTGGCTGCACTCCATGGTGTACGACCGGTCGCTGATCACCGAGGAGTTGATCGAGGAGCGCTGGGAGCAGGCCACCGATCCCGACACGCTGGCCAGCGCGCGCCGGATGTACGGCCGCAAGGCGCTGCGGGCGGCGATGGCCGCGTCCGCCGACGCCCCGCCGCCCTGGGCGATGCTGCACCGCATCACCGCGCAGACGCTGCTCACCTGGGGGCGGGACGACCGGGTCAGCCCGCTGGACATGGCGATCGTGCCGATGCGCACCATCCCGAACGCCGAGCTGCACGTGTTCCCGAACTGCGGGCACTGGGCGATGATCGAGCAGAAGACGGCCTGGGAGAACGCCGTCCTGTCGTTCCTGATGCGCAAGGACGAGGCCCGGTGAGCGCCTGGGACGCCGAGTACGACTTCGTCGTGGTCGGTTCCGGCGCCGGTGGGATGGCCGCCGCGCTGGCCGCGCACGACGCCGGGTTGCGCCCGCTGGTGGTGGAGAAGGCCGGGCACTTCGGCGGCTCCACGGCGATCTCCGGCGGCGGCATCTGGGTGCCGGGCAACCCGACGCTGACCGCCGCCGGGCAGCGCCACGACCCCGACGCGGTCCGCCGCTACCTCGACCGGCTCGCCGGGGACCGGGTGCCCGCGGCGCGGCTGGACGCCTACGTCGAGCACGGCCCGGAGGCGATGCGGCTGCTGGAGCGCAGCCGCTGGCTGCGGTTCTTCTGGGTCACCGGCTACGCGGACTACCACCCGGAGTACGACGGCGGCGAGCCGCTGGGCCGCTCGATCGAAGCGCGGCCGTTCGACACGCGGACCCTCGGCGAGGACGAGCGGTTCCAGCACCCGAAGACCATCACCGGACCGCTCGGCCTGTGGATCACCGCGAAGGACTACCACGACCTGGCCATGGTCAAGCGCACCTGGCGGGGCCGGTGGATGACGGTCGTCGCCGCGTGGCGGGTGGCCGGCAACCTCGTGCTGCGCCGCCACATGGCCACCGGTGGACGCGCGCTGATCGCCCGGTTGCGGATGGCGCTCAAGGACGCCGGGATTCCACTGTGGCTGGACACGCCGATGACCGACCTGCGCACCGCGGACGGCGCGGTCACCGGGGTCGAGGTCCGGCGGGGCGGGCGGGCGCAGCGGATCCGCGCCCACCGGGGAGTCCTGCTGGCCACCGGCGGTTTCGAGCACAACCAGCGGATGCGCGACGAGCACCTGCCCGAAGGCGGCCGGGAGAACATCAGCGCCGGAGCCGACTCGAACGTCGGGGACGGCATCGCGGCCGGTCAGCGCCTCGGAGCAGCAGTGGACCTGATGGACGACGCCTGGTGGATGCCGTCGGTGCGCCACCCGTCCGGCGCGGTGATCCCGCTGGTGTCGGAGCGGTGCATCCCGCCGTCGGTGATCGTGTCGGCGTCGGGCCGCCGCTTCACCAACGAGTCCTCGCCGTACGTCAACTTCGTGCACGACCAGCTCGCCGGCGGCCACGTGCCCGCGTGGTTCGTGATGGACGCCAAGGCCCGCTCGCGGTACCCGTTCGCGCAGATCCTGCCCGGACAGCCGTTCCCGAAGGGGTTCTACTCGGCCGGAACGGTGCACCGGGCGGACACGCTCGCCGAGCTGGCCGCGCGGATCGGGGTGCCCGCCGGGAACCTGGAGTCCACAGTGGAACGGTTCAACGGCTTCGCGCGGCGCGGCGTGGACGAGGACTTCGGCCGCGGTGCGAGCGCCTACGACCGCTACTACGGCGACCCCACGCTGCCCAACCCGAACCTGGACACCATCGACCGGCCGCCGTTCCACGCGGTCCGCATCGAGGTCGGCGACCTCGGGACCAAGGGCGGGCTGGTCTGCGACGAGCACAGCCGGGTGCTGCGCACCGACGGCGGCGCGATCCCCGGGCTGTACGCGACGGGCAACACCGCGGCGTCGGTCATGGGCAACGAGTACGCGGGTCCGGGAGCGACGATCGGACCGTCCATCGTGTTCGGCCACATCGCGGCGCGGCACGCCGCCCGGGTGGCCGAATCCGGAGCGAGGAGGTAGTGGCGAGCATGCTGCGGGTGCGGATCGCGGAAGTGGTCCACGAGACGCCGGACGCGCGGTCGCTGGTGCTGGAACCCCTCGACGGGAGCGGGACCCCGGACTACCGGCCGGGCCAGTTCCTCACCGTCCGGATCCCGTCGGAGCGGACCGGTGGCGTGGCGCGCTGCTACTCGCTGTCCAGCTGCCCGCACCGCGACGAACCGATGCGGATCACGGTCAAGCGCACCGACGGCGGGTACGGGTCGAACTGGTTGTGCGACAACGCCGCCGAGGGCGGTGAACTCGACGTGCTGCCGCCGTCCGGGACGTTCACGCCGGCATCGCTGGACGAGGACGTGCTGCTGGTGGCGGCGGGCAGCGGCATCACCCCGGTGATGTCGATCGCCAAGTCCTGCCTGCACGCGGGGACCGGTTCGGTGTTCCTGCTCTACGCCAACCGGGACGAGCGGTCGGTGATCTTCCAGGACGAACTCCGCGAACTCGCCGCGGCCCACCCGGACCGGTTCGCGGTGGTGCACTGGCTGGAATCGGTGCAGGGCCTGCCGACCCCCGCCGCGGTGCGCGCCCTGGTGCGCGACCGGGTGGCCGGCCCGGCTTTCGTGTGCGGCCCCGAACCGTTCATGGCCGCGGTGGGCACCGCGCTCGACGAGCTCGGCGTGCCCCGGGACCGGGTGCACGTGGAGAAGTTCTCCTCGCTGTCCGGGGATCCGTTCGCCGAGGTGGAGGTCGACCGCAGCGGTCCGGCCAGCACCGTGGACGTGGAGCTGGACGGCGACAAGCACACCGTGTCCTGGCCGCACGGCGCGAAACTGCTGGACACGCTGCTCGACGCGGGCCTGGACGCGCCCTACTCGTGCCGCGAGGGCGCGTGCAGCGCCTGCGCGTGCTTCCTGCTGGAAGGCCGGGTCGAACTGGAGCGCAACGAGGTCCTCGACCAGCAGGACCTCGACGACGGGCTCATCCTGGCTTGCCAGGCGATCCCGGTCAGCGAACGGCTCCGGGTCTCCTACGACGCGTGACCACCGCCGCCGGGCGTCGGACGCTCCCGCTCACCGGGAGACGGCGGTACGCGGGGCGGGTCGCGGTGCGACGGTGAGTGGCGGTCGCGGCCGGCCGGAACGGCCGCACGAGCGGGAAGTGAGGGACGGCAGATGTCCGATGTGCTCGAAGCGGTCGAGGCGGCGGCCGAGGAGATCCGCGCCCAGGGACCGATCAACGAGAAGCTCGGCAGGCTCAGCGACGACGCCGCCAAGGCGGTGCGCGGCGCCGGGATGATCCGCATGTTGCAGAGCCGTGACCACAGTGGACTCGAATGCCACCCGCGCGAGTTCGCCGAGGCGGTGATGCGGCTGGCCTCCCTGGACGGCTCCGCCGGGTGGGTCGCCGGGGTCGTCGGCGTGCACCCGTGGGAGATGTCCATGGCCGACCCCCGGGTGCAGCAGGAGGTGTGGGGTTCCGACCCGGACACCTGGATCGCCTCGCCGTACGCGCCGATGGGCGTGCTGCGGCCGGTCGACGGCGGCTACGTGTTCAACGGCCGCTGGCAGTTCTCCTCGGGAACCGACCACTGCGACTGGATCTTCCTCGGCGGCCTGCTCGGCGACGAGACCGGCAAACCCGTCCAGCCCATCCGGTCGATGCACGTGATCCTGCCGCGCTCGGACTACACGATCGTCGAGGACTCCTGGGACGTCGCCGGCCTGCGCGGCACCGGCAGCAAGGACGTCGTGGTCTCCGACGCGTTCGTCCCCGACTACCGGGTGATCGCCTTCGACCGGCTCATCGACGGCACTCTGCCCAAGGAGGCGGGCCTGACCAACCCCACCTACCACGTGCCGTTCTCCTGCATGTTCCCGCTGGGCATCACCTCGGCGGTGATCGGCATGGCCGAAGGGGCGCTCGCCCACCACCTCGCCTACCAGCGGGACCGGGTGCAGATCACCGGCACCAAGGTCCGCGACGACCCGTACGTGCTGCCGGTGATCAGCGAGGCGGCCGCCGAGATCCAGGCGTCCCGGGTGTCCCTGGTGGACAACGCGTGCCGGATGTACGACGCGGTCGCCGCCGGGCGGGAGGTCTCGTTCCACGAACGCGCCGTCGGACGCCGCACCCAGGTGCAGGCCGCGTGGCGCGCGGTCCGCGCGGTCGACGAGATCGTGGTGCGCTCCGGCGGCAACGCGATGCGGATGGACAACCCCATCCAGCGCTTCTGGCGCGATGTCCACGTCGGACTCTCCCACGCGATCCACGTCCCCGGGGCCGTGTTCCACGCCTCGGCGCTCACCCAGCTCGGCATCGAGCCGCCGGAAGGCCCGCTGCGCTCGATGATCTGACCAACCTCGACGACGATGGGAAGGACCATGACGCATATCCGCGGACTCGGCTACCTGCGCGTGCAGACGCGCGATCTCCCGAGGTGGCGGGAGTTGACCGTCGACGCGCTCGGCCTGGCCGTCGGCTCGGGTCCGTCGGCCGACGGGCTGTACCTGCGGGTCGACGAACGCCGCGCGCGGCTGGCCGTGCTGCCCGGTGACACCGACCGGGTGCTGTCGGTCGGCTGGGAGGTGCGCGACCAGTTCGCGTTGCGCGAGGTGGCGCGGACCGTGGCGGAGTCCGGGATCGCCGTGCACCGGCTCGGTCAGTCCGAAGTGGACGAACTCGGGGTGGAGGAGGCGATCTCCTTCACCGACCCGGCGGGCACCCCGACGGAGGTGTTCTGCGGGCCGGTGCTCGACCACAGCCCGGTCGTGACCCCGCGCGGCCACCGGTTCGTCACCGGCGAGCAGGGGCTCGGCCACGTGGTGCTGCCCACCACGGCCATGGACGACACCGTGTCGTTCTACGCCGAGGTGCTCGGTTTCCTGCCGCGCGGTGCGATGCGCGTCGGCGCCGCCCCGGACGGCACGCCGCTGCGCGTGCGCTTCATGGGCGTCAACCGGCGGCACCACAGCCTCGCGGTCTGCCCGGCGCCGAAGGCCGCCGACCCCGGCCTGGTGCACCTGATGCTGGAGGTCGACAGCCTCGACGCCGTGGGGCGCGCGCTGGACCGGGTGCACGAGCTGGGCTTCTCGATCTCCTCCACCCTCGGGCGGCACACCAACGACAAGATGGTGTCGTTCTACGTCCGCGCTCCCGGCGGCTGGGACATCGAGTACGGCACCGGCGGGATGCTCGTCGAAGAATCCCACTACACCGCCGAGGAGATCACCGCGGACAGCTACTGGGGGCACGACTGGTCCGGCTCGGAGCCGCTCGCGGCGTTCGGCTGACAGGCTGACTTCGAACTCGTTGTGCGTGGCGGTGCCGGTGGCGGAACCTCAGCGGCCGGCTCGACTGCGGAAGCCCCTCCTTTTGTATGTCCAATACACGGCGTCGGGGCTGTCCTCGCGAGCCGACCGCTGAGAACCCGCGGCGGTGCGGGCTGCGAGACCACTCACCGAAAGAGAAAGCGGCTCACGCCGCTTACCGAGGATCCAGGACCGGGCCCGTCATCAACCCAGGACCGGCAGGTCGCCGCGTTCGGCGGCGGTGGCGATCGCGGTGCGCAGGGTCGGGCAGGAGTCCACGTGGACGCCGCCGCGCGCCCGCTCGGCGGCCTCGCGCTGCGCGCACGCCGCCACCGCCTCGGCGTTCCACTGGATGCTCGTCTGCTCCCAGCTGCTCTTGCGGACGCGCACCAGCGCGGCGCAGCCGGTGCACCGGACCGGCTGCATCGGCGCGTCCAGGATCCGTTCGTCGGTGCGCATCAGACGCGCCCGGCTTCCGCTCGGCGCGCCAGGTTCTCGTCGACCTCCCGGCGCCACGCCTCGTTCGGGCGCGCGGTGTCCAGTTCGAACTCGAAGCGGTCCACCATGTCCGGGGTGACGTCGGCGACGTCCACGTAGAACTGCTCGTACCAGCGGCGCAACTGGTAGACCGGGCCGTCCTCCTCGCACAGCAGCGGATTGTCGATGCGCGCCTTGTTCTTCCAGATCGCCACGTCCTGCTCGAACCCGCCCTTGATGAACTCGGCCATCCGGGCCGCGGCCTCGTCGGCGGCGTCCGCGGGCAACTGGTCGGTCTTGTGCACGATGATGCCGTACTGCAGCACGAACGAGTTCGCGTCGATCGGGTAATGGCAGTTGATCAGCACCGACTCGACGTCGAACCGGTCGTAGCGGTACACCAGGTCGTCGATCATGAACGACGGCCCGTAGTACGACGCCACGGAGTCGTGGCCGATCAGCACCGGCTCGCCCGCGGCGGGGACGTGCACGTCGTCGCGGCCCAGACCGCGCTGGATCTGCGTCGCGACGTGGCCTTCGAAGACGTTCTTGAAGTACGTCGGGAACGAGTAGTGCACGTAGAAGAAGTGCGCCATGTCCACGACGTTGTCGATGACCTCGCGGCAGTTGGCGTGCACCACGGTCTCGTACCACAGCCAGTCGGTCCACTCGTCGCTGCTCGCGCCCTCGATGCGCGGGATCGCCACGTCCTCCGGCGGCGCGCCGCCCTCCGGGTCGTTCCAGACGAACAACATCCCGTCCTGGTCGAGCGTGGGCCAAGCGGCGGTCCGCGCGCGCAGCGGAACCCGGCGGCTGTACGGGATCTGCTTGCAGCGCCCGTTGCCGCCCCACCGCCAGTCGTGGAACGGGCAGGCGACCTCGTCCCCCTTGATCGTGCCCTGCGACAGGTCCCCGCCCATGTGCCGGCAGTAGGCGTCGAGCACGTTGATCCGCCCGTCGGCGCCGGCGAAGACCACCAGCTTCTGCCCGAACGCGTTGATGGCATGGGGTTTCCCGTCCCTGAACCGCTCGGACAGCCCCAGGCAGTGCCAGCCGCGCGCGTACCGCGTGGGCGCGGCGGCGGCCTCGATCGAGCGGACCTCCTCGGCGCTCGTCGGCATCCTCATCACCCCTTCGCCTCGTCGGTGCCCAACGTAGGCAGCGAACGGGCCGGTCAGCCCCCGAGTCCCGCTGACCGGAACCCGCCGCCGACGTCCCGGCCGGGCGCCCCGCAGCATCAGCGGTGGACGAAGGGAGACCCGGTTGAACGACGACGTCCTGGCCCGCGTGCGAGCCCTGCTGCCCGCGCTGGCCGAACGAGCCCCGCAGGCCGACGAGCGGTGCCGGCTCGCGCCGGAAACGGTGCGCGACCTGGTGGAGTGCGGGGTGCTCCGGATGCTGCAACCCAAGCGCTGGGGCGGACTGGAGAGCCACCCGCTGCGCTTCTACGAGGTGGTCCGCGAGCTCGCCGGGGTTTGCGGCTCGACCGGCTGGGTGGCCGGCGTGCTCGGCGTGCACCCGTGGCAGCTCGCGCTGTTCCCGGAGCAGGCCCAGCGGGACGTCTGGGACGACGACCCGGACGCGCTGATGTCGTCGTCCTACGCCCCGGTCGGCCGGCTGACCCCGGTCGACGGCGGCTACCGGCTCAGCGGGCACTGGAGCTTCTCGTCCGGCTGCGACCACGTGTCCTGGTCCCTGCTGGGCGGCGTGCTGGTCGGCTCGGCGGGCCGCCCCGTCGACTTCCTCACCGCGCTGGTGCCGCGCCGCGACTACCGGATCGACGACGTGTGGGACGTGGTGGGCCTGCGCGGCACCGGCAGCAACGACATCGTGGTGGCCGACGCGTTCGTCCCCGAGCACCGGGTGATGCGCAACTACGAACTCGCCCAGCTGCGCGGACCGGGGCAGAAGGTCAACCCCGGACCGCTGTACCGGATGCCGTTCGGCGCGGTGTTCACCACCGCGGTGACCTCGCCGATCGTCGGCGCGGTCGCCGGCTGCTACCGCGACTTCCTGACCGCCACCCGCGACCGGGTGCGGCTGAGCTACGGCGGCGACCGGTTCGCCGAGGACCAGTTCGCGCAGGTCGCGGTGGCGCGGGCGGCCTCCGAGATCGACGCGGCGGTCCTGCAGCTCGACCGCAACCTCGACGAGCTGCACCGCTGCGCGGTCGACGGCGCCGGGATCCCGATGGAACTGCGGGTGCGCGCCCGCCGCGACCAGGTCCGCGCCACCGAACGCGCCCTGCACGCCATCGACCTGCTCTTCAAGGCCGCGGGCGGCACGTCGCTCAAGCGCGGCAACCCGATCGAACGCGCCTGGCGCGACGCCCACGCCGGCAGCGTCCACGTCGCCAACGACGCCGAACGCGCCCTCGCCCTCTACGGCAAGAACGCGTTCGGCCTCACCGTCGAGGACGGCTTGGTATGACTGAAAACTGTTGAACTCGTTTCGGGCAGCGGTGCCGGTGGCGGAACCTCAGCGGCCGTCTCGGCTGTGGGAGCCCCTCCTTTTGTATGTCCGATACACGGCGGAGGGGCTGTCCTCGCGAGACGCCCGCCCGTCGCCCGACCACCCACCCCCCACGGAGGCGCTGACGCGCCGCTGTGCTTGTCGGAGAACCCGCGGCGGTGCAAGTTGCTTGCGTACTCACCGAAAGAGAAAGCGGCTCACGCCGCTTGCCGTGTCCTTCCGGGACCAGGCTTACAGCCCCGCCATGTCCCGCGCCGCCCGGTAGCCGAACACCATGGCGGTGCCGATCGGCACCCCCGGACCGGGGTAGACGGCGCCGGTCAGGGATGCGCTGGTGTTGCCCGTGGCGTACAGGCCGGTGATCGCCGAGCCGTCCTCGCGCAGCACCCGGCCGGCGGTGTCGGTGCGCAGCCCTCCCTTGGTGCCGAGGTCGCCGAGGACCACGCGGGCGGCGTAGAACGGCGGGCGGTCCACCGGCACCAGGCACGGGTTGGGCCCGTCGCCCGCGGCGAAGAAGCGGTCGTACTCGTCCTCGCCGCGGTGGAAGTCGTGGTCGACGCCCTCGGCGGCGAAGGCGTTGAACCGGGCGGCGGTGGCACTCAGCGCGTCGGCGGGAACACCGATCAGCGCGGCGAGTTCGGTCAGCGACTCGGCGCGCTGCCAGGTCCCGGCCGCGAGGTGCTGCTCGGCGGGCACGTCCGGGATGGCGATCGCGGGCAGCCGGCCGCGGGAACGCGCGTCGAACACCAGGTGCGCGGGCAGCCGGGCAGCCGCCAGGGCGCGGCCCATCCGGTCGTAGGGCAGCGACTCGTTGGCGAACCGGCGGCCGTCGGCGTCGACGATGAACCCGCCGCGCAGCCCGAGGGTGAACGCGCCGCCGCCGTCCGGCTGGGCCAGCCCGGGGCACCACCACG
Organism: Saccharopolyspora rosea; assembly: GCF_025643595.1. Taxonomy (GTDB): domain Bacteria; phylum Actinomycetota; class Actinomycetes; order Mycobacteriales; family Pseudonocardiaceae; genus Saccharopolyspora; species Saccharopolyspora rosea. The sequence goes on along the minus strand of NZ_CP102826.1, from coordinate 4,151,179 downwards.
CCTCGCCGTGCAGATCGGTGGCCGCGCCGATCGCGGTGGCCGCGTCCAACGGTTCCCCCGAGTTCGTCTCGGCCGGGGCCATCGACCAGGCCGCGCTGCCCGGCACGCCGTGGCGGTCGCGCAGCGCGGCGTTGCGCTCGTAGCCGCCCGAGGCCAGCAGCACGCCGCGTCGCGCGGCGAAGCGGCGCTCGCCCGCCCGCACCCCGACGACCCGGCCGTCCTCGACGACCAGCCGGTCCACGGCGGTGCCGGTGCGGATCTCGCAGCGCCCGGTGCCGGTGCAGGCCAGCAGCAGCCGACCGATCAGCGCCCGCCCGCCGGTCAGCGGACCGGGCGGGTGCCCCAGTCCGCACCGGTCCCGTTCGACCGGTGGGCGCACCAGCGCGGCCCGCTCGCCCAGCTGCTCGGCGGGCAGGTCCAGCGGCATGAACGACCGCCCGCCGGGCACCCGCCCGGGCGCGGCGAAGTAGTCCGGGAACGGCTGCCAGCCGAACTCGATCGCCGGGTCGGACTCCAGCAGCGCGACCAGTTCCGCCGCGGTCGCCACGAACGCCTCCTGCCGGTCGGCGGTGTCCTCGCCGAGCAGGGCGCGCAGGTAGTCGCGCGCCGCGTCGGCCGAGTCGTCGACCCCGGCACGCCGCTGCACATCGGTGCCCGGCAGCCAGCACGCCGAGCCGGAGTAGGCCGACGTGCCGCCGAGCACGGCGGTCTTCTCCAGCACCGCGGTCCGCAGTCCCGCCGCGGCCGCGGCGTAGGCGCCGGTCAGCGCTCCCGCGCCGGAACCGACGACCACCACGTCATAGCTCTCGTCCCAGTCGGCTGCCCGCACGTCGTTCCCTCCCGGTCGGTGACGCGGCCAGCCAACCGCAGACCGCGTCGCCGCGCGGCCCCGATCCCGATGAGCGGTAACGGGCGGGCGCGCGCCGACCCGACCGGTGCGACCATCGGCCCGACGCACCCGAGCCGCCAGTGGGGGAGCAGTGCCGAGAACCGCCGACGCCAGGCCGCCCGCCGAGCCCAGCTCACCCCGGCAGAAGGCGCGGTACCGGCGGATCCTGCGCACCGCGGCGGATCTCGCGGCCGACCGCGGCCTGGACCGGGTCCAGATGATCGACGTGGCGCGGGACGCCGGGGTCGCGATCGGTACGCTCTACCGCTACTTCCCGTCCAAGACGCACCTGTACACCGCCGTGATGGCCGACCAGGTGGAGCGGCTGCGCGCGGCCACCCCGCCGCCGGATCCCGCGCGGAGCCCGCACGACGCGGTGTCCGAACTGCTGCTGCGCGCGAACCGGAACCTGTTGCGCCGCCCCGCGTTGGCGCTGGCGATGATGCGGTCGGTGCACCTGGCGCACGCCGCGCGGGTGGCCGACGCCGGCCGCATCGACCGCACCGTCCACGACCTGCTGCTGGCGACGCTGGGCGTGGACCGGCCGACCGCGCGGGACGTGGCGCTGGTGCGGCTGCTCGTCCAGTGCTGGTACGGACTTCTGACGTCCACTTTGAACGGTCGGACTTCCCGCCCGGAAGCCGAATCCGACCTGCGCCTGGCCTGCCGAGTGCTCGTGCGGGCCCGGCAGGAGGGGGCTACATGATGTCGGGGCTCCCGGAGCCGGTGTGGCTGTGGCGCGCAGCGCCTCCGTGGGGGGTGGTGGTCGGGTGACGGGCGGGCCGCTGAGGTTCCGCCACCGGCACCGCCACGCAAAGCACTTCCGAAACACTAGTCCTCGTTGATGGTCTCCAGGGTGCGTCCTGTGGTGCGTGGGCCGAGGATCGCGACGTCGGCGATCACCACCAGCATCGCGATCACCACGACCGCGAACACCGTGCCCGGGCCCGCCCGGTGCAGCAGCGGGACCAGGACGAACGGCATCAGGGCCGTGGTGAGGCGGCTCAGCGAGTAGGCCGTTCCGGCGGCGGTGGCGCGCACCTGCGTCGGGTACAGCTCCACCTCGTAGGCGTGGAAGCCGTTGGAGAAGAAGTTGCTCGCCACGGTGTAGGCGAAGCCGAACGCCAGGATCGCCGCCGGTGTCGAGGAGTTGCCGAACGCCAGGCCCAGCACGACCATCCCGCCCGCCGAGCCGACGACCAGCCACTTGCGGTCCACCCGCTCCATCACCGGGATCGACAGCGCCGAGCCGATCGGGTAGCCCAGGTAGGTCGCGGCGGTGAACGCCAGCGACGACGCCGTCGAATACCCCTTCGCCGTGAGGATCAGCGGTACCAGCGAGCCGAACCCGTAGTAGCCGACGGTCTGCACGGTCTGGAAGATCCACAGCATCGCGGTGCGCCGCCGCCACCGGCCGGTGAACAGCACCCGCAGCGGGACCCGGCCCGCCGCGGCTTCGGACTCGCGCTCGGGTTCCGGCAACCGGCCGTGCTCGGCGACCGCGGTGCGCTCCAGGTCGGCGACCAGCTGCCGCGCCTCGTCGCGCCTGCCCACCGACTCCAGCCAGCGCGGGGACTCCGGCAGGTTCCGGCGCAGGAACCAGATGATCACCGCGCCCAGCGACCCGATCACCATCAACCAGCGCCACCCCGCCACGCCCAGCGGGGCGTGCGGCGTGAGCAGGCGGGCCAGCAGCCCGACCACCGGGATGCCGCAGAAGCCGAACGTGAACGCGATGGCGATGCGGCGCCCCCGCACCCGGGCGGGCATCAGGTCGGCCAGGTACGCCGAACCCAGCGGGAGTTCCGCGCCGATCCCGAGCCCGGCGACGAACCGGGTGATCACCAGCATCCCCAGCGAGGTGCTGAACGCGCCGACGAGCGAGAACACCGAGTACACGCCCAGCGTGACCAGGAACGCGGTGCGCCGCCCGAACCGGTCGCCGAGCCGGGACAACCCGATGGCGCCGACGAAGGCCCCGATCCACGCCGAGGAGATCAGCACCGGCAACTGCTCCCGGGACACCCCGAAGTCGTCGACCAGCACCACCGACAGCACGCTGGCCAGGAACACCTCGTAGAGGTCGAAGAAGAAGCCGAGGCCGACCACGAGCGTGGCGCGGCGGTGGGCCGAGGTGATCGGCAGCCGGTTCAACCGGCCGGCCACCGAGCCGTTCGGGCTCGGCGGCGCGTGCTGCTCGGACACGCGAACCTCCGGTGACGACACGTCGCTCGCCCGTTCGGCGGAGCGCTGCCAGCCTGCGCAACGGCACCCGGCGCGTCAAGCACGTTTCGATCAAGACGGCCACCTCGTGCTCGGCGCCCGCCGGGCGGGTTCCACTGCCGCGGCGGGCGGTGAAAATTGTTCGCGCGACCGGGAAAACGGCAATGCCGATTGACATTTTTCCCGCAGGGCAATTGGTTCTGGCGGATAGTCGCCAGTTTTCGGCGGTGTCGTCGAACCGTGCGTTAGCGTGGTGATCAACGCCGAGGTCGACACCATTCCATTCCGCGCGACTCGGATCGGTGCGGACAGCAACCCTCCCCAGCAGAACCGGTGTGCTCACGAGGTCGTGCGATCATGGAACAACTCCTGGACGATTTCCTCCGCGTCACCAGAATTTTCCTCCCGGTCTTCTTGGTCGTTCTCCTCGTTTCGGGTGCGTGGCGCGCTCGTAATGCGACGATCGGTGCGAGCACCCGCGAAGCGGCCGTCGACGCCGCTCTGGTGTATTCCGGGCTGTGCGTGGCCTATCTCGTGTTCTCCCCGCAACCGCAGTGCCGGACGGCGGTGGAGCTCGAACCCGGCGCCGACCTCCTGCAGGCGCTGGGGTCCGCCGACGACCTGCTGCCGTGGATGCAGTTGGTCGGCAACGGCGTTCTCCTGCTGCCGCTGGCGGCGCTGGCGCCGCTGCGCGTCCGCCCGCTGGACAGCGTCCCGAAGATCGCGCTGGCCGGACTGCTGATCTCGGTCGGCATCGAGCTGTCCCAGTACCTGTTCGTCGTCGGCCGCACGACGTCCACCGACGATGTGCTGCTCAACACCGCCGGTGCGGTGCTGGGCGGCTTGCTCCACAGGGCGGCGGTCCTGCGGCGCGCCGCGGTCGGCGAACCGGAGATCGTGTCCGCATTGGACAGTCGAGGTGGGGCGGCAGGCGGCGTCGAGCGGGAGGGGACGCTGCGGACGTCGGTGTCACCGTGAGATGTTCACCGCGGCCGACGTTCGTCGCGTGCGATTCACCCGCGATGCACCGGTTCTGTCGGTGCCCGGGCGTATGCTGCCCGCGTGGCTGTCGCGTTGTGGGGGTTCCTCTGCGTCGTCTGCGTGCTGGACGGCCACTGGTGCGTCGGAACGGTGGGACTGGTGCTCCTGGTGGCCTGCGGCCCGCGCCGCCCCCGGAACCGCCGGTCCGCGCGCGATGATCGCGCTCCGGTGGGCGCACCCGACCCGGGGGCTTGCGGTGTGGCCGCGGCGCGGGGTTCTCACAGAGCCTGTCTTTGAACCTGCTCCCGGAAAGGGGTGTGGCAAGCGGCGCCAGCCGCTTTCTCTTTCGGTGAGTGGTCTTGCAGCTTGCACCGCCGCGGGTTCTCAGCGGTCGGCTCGCGAGGACAGCCCCGACGTGGTGTATTGGGCATACATGAGTCGGGGCTCCCGGAGTCGAGACGGCCGCTGAGGTTCCGCCACCGGCACCGCCACGCAAAACGAGTTCAAAGACAGGCTCTGAGCTCAGGTGGCTTCCGCGTCGAAGGGGGAGGGCTGACCGGGTTCCGGCGGCGGGGCGGCCGGGGGACCGCCGTGCGGGGCCGGGCGCTGGTCGTCCGCGCCGAGCAGGTACTCGGTGGCCGCGCGGCGCGGGTCGAACCCGCGCAGCGCGTTGAGCTGCTGGAGCGGCTCCCGCAGCCGGCGGTAGTCGTCGCCGAGGTCGTCGCTGAGCCGCTGCTGCGCGTCGGCGGCGTACGCGCGCACCTCCCGCAGGGCGCGACCGGCCCACGCGGCGGCGTGCGGCAGCCGCTCCGGTCCGAGGATGAAGAACCCCGCGACGAGCAGGATGGCGAGGTGTTCCAGGCTCACGCTGACCATCTCCGGATGACGCTGTGGGACCACCACGGTACCGCCGTTATCGCAGCTCGGAAGCCTCGGGGTGGCCGACGCAGGTCCGGTTGACAGGCCGGGCCGGGGGACGTGTACTCCGGTTGCGCGCGGTGTCCGCGCCACGCGTGCACGCACGGCGAGGAGGTGGCGGATGAGACCCGGCTGTCGATGGTCGGAGCGCCCCGGCCCGCTGGCGCGCACCGACCGCTGAACGACGCGTCCGTTCCCCGCACCGGGACGGGGTCGGCGCTCGGCGGGGCGGATCCGGCATTCGACGCACCCCCGGGCCGCGAAGGCGGCTCGCCCGGCGAACCCTTCGGCACGATCGGCGAGGTCGGGCACGGGCAGTCCGCCCCGGACGGGAGGGACGGCGTCATGACCGACAACAGTTCCCACGCGGACGAACCCGAGCGCGACCGTCCCCGCAGCGGAGCCCCGCCGCCGGGCCGACCGGGCGCGCCCCGCCCACCGGACCGCCGCGCCGAGAGCCCCGCGCGGACGGCGGTGCTGGACGAGGCGCACACCGGCGACATCCTGGGCGCGCTGGGCACCATCCGCCGCGAGGACGTCGGTCCGCGCGCGGGCCTGTCGGCGCGGCTGAAGACGCTCATCGCCATCGTCGGTCCCGGGCTGATCGTGATGGTGGGGGACAACGACGCCGGTGCGTTCGGCACCTACACCCAGGCCGGGCAGAACTACGGCACCACGCTGCTGTGGACGCTGTTGCTGCTGGTGCCCGTGTTGTACGTGAACCAGGAGATGGTGCTGCGCCTCGGAGCCGTGACCGGCGTCGGGCACGCGCGGCTGATCCTGGAGCGGTTCGGCAGGTTCTGGGGCGCGTTCAGCGTGATCGACCTGTTCCTGCTCAACGCGCTGACGATCGTCACCGAGTTCATCGGCGTGAGCCTGGGGCTGTCCTACCTCGGGCTGCCGAGGGTGCCCGGGGTGCTGGTGTCGGCCGCCGTGGTGATCGCCGCGGCGAGCACCGGTTCGTTCCGGCGCTTCGAACGGGTCTGCCTGGCGCTGGTGGCCGGGAGCCTGCTGCTGGTGCCGATCGTGGTGCTGTCGCACCCGCCGCTCGGCCAGGTCGCGCGCGACTTCGTGGTGCCCGCGCTGCCGGGCGGCGCGGAGCTGTCCACGGTGATGCTGCTGATCATCGCGATCGTGGGCACCACGGTCGCGCCCTGGCAGCTGTTCTTCCAGCAGTCCTACGTGATCGACAAGCGCATCACCCCGCGGTTCATCGGCTACGAGAAGGCGGACCTGTGGATCGGGCTGGTCGTCGTGGTCGTCGGCGCCGCGGCGATGATGGCGTTCACCGCCGCGGCGTTCGCCGGTCAGCCGGAGTTCGGGCAGTTCACCGACGCGGGCGGGGTGGCTGCCGGCCTGGGCCGGTACGTCGGCGCCACCGCCGGGGTGCTGTTCGCGCTGGCGCTGATCGACGCCAGCATCATCGGCGCTGCGGCGGTGAGCCTGTCCACCGCTTACGCGATCGGCGACGTGCTCGGCCTGCGGCACTCCCTGCACCGCAACATCCGGGAGGCCAAGGGCTTCTACGCCGTGTTCGCCGGGGTGCTGGCGGTCTCGGCGGTCGTCGTGGTCGTCCCGGGAAGTCCCCTGGGGCTGCTGACCGAGGGCGTGCAGACCCTGGCCGGCGTGCTGCTGCCGTCGGCGTCGGTGTTCCTCCTGCTGCTGTGCAACGACCGGGAAGTGCTGGGGCCGTGGGTCAACGGGCGCGGGCGCAACGTGTTCACCTCCGCCGTGATCGCCGTGCTGGTGATGCTGTCGACGATCCTCACGGCGAGCGTGGTGTTCCCCGGCATCAGCAGCACCGCGATCGTGACCGTCCTGCTCACCGGAACGGTGCTGGCCGTGGCCGTCGCGGTCGCGGTGGCCGTGCACCGGCACCGCCACCCGCCGGAGACCGGGGAGGTGCGCCGGGACCGCGAGCGCCGCGCCACCTGGCGGATGCCCCCGCTGGCGCTGCTCCGGCGTCCCGAGCTGGGCATCGGCAGGCGGCTGGGGTTGACCGTGCTGCGCGCCTACCTCGTGGTCGCGGTCGGCATGGTCGTCGTCCGCGTCGTCCAGATCGCACTGGCCCGCTGATCGAGGGGGAACCGCCATGACCTCCCATCCGCACCGCGACGACGGCGGGACCGCCGTCGAACGGCGCACGCTGTCGCTGTCGCGGCTGCTCAAACGCGGTGTGCTCGGCGCGAAGGGACAGCACCTCGGGCGCCTGGCCGACGTGATCGTCCGCCTCCGCGGGACCGAATACCCGCTGGTCACCGGCCTGGTCGCGGACATCGGCGGACGGCGCATCTTCATCCCGGCCGAGGTGGTGGCCGACTGGCACGCGGAGAACGTCCAGCTGGTCACCGCCAAGGTGGATCTGCGGGAGTTCGAACGACGTCCCGGCGAGGTGCTGCTGTCGGCCGACATCCTCGGCCACCGGCTCATCGACATCCCGCGAGCGCGCCTGGTGCGGGCCGTCGACCTGGAACTGGCGCGCACCCCGGACGGCTGGGTCCTGTCCGGCGTCGGCACCCGGGTCCGGGGGTGGTGGCGCCACGCGATCGGCCACCTGCGCGCGGGGAAGGGCGGAACCTGCTGGCGGGACTGGAAGGCGTTCGAGGCGCTGATCGGGCACGCGCCCTCGGCGACCGCCCGGACCGGCGTCTCGCGGCTGCGCCGGCTCAGGCCGCCCGAGATCGCCGACCTGGTCGAAACCGCCTCGCGGGAGGAGCGCAGCGAACTGCTCGCCCAGGTCCACGGCGACCCGGAACTGGAGGCCGACGTATTCGAGGAGCTCGACGACGACGAGCAGTCCCGGTTGTTGCGCGACCGCAGCGACTCCGAGGCCGCGGCCGTGCTGACCCGCATGGAGGCCGACGACGCCGCCGACGCCCTGCTCGACCTGCCCCAGGACCGGCGCCGCCCGGTGCTGGACCTGCTCCCGCCGCCGCAGCGGACCAAGGTCACCGCGCTGCTCGGCTACAACGCCACGACCGCCGGCGGCCTGATGGGGCTGGACTTCCTCGCGCTGCCCGCGGACACGACCGCCGCGCGGGCCCTCGACCGGATCCACGCCGCCCGCCACCTCCCGGCCGAAGCGCTCACCACCGTCTACAGCCTGGACGGCGAGCAGCGGTTGCGCGGCGCGGTGTCGCTGGTCGCGCTGGTGCAGGCCGAGCCGGAGAGCCCGCTGTCGGAGATCGCCGAGGCCGATCCGGTCCGGGTGGACCCGGCCGCGGACCTGATCACCGCCGCCTGCCTGATGACCGACTACGACCTGCTCACCCTGCCGGTCGTCGACGATGACGACCACGTCCTCGGCGTCATCACCGTCGACGACGCGCTCGAAGCCGTGGTCCCGGACAACTGGCGGCACCGCGAACCCGAGCCACGTCAGGCCCACGAGGAGGAGGGAGCGGACTAGGGCGCGGCCAGTCGGTGATCCACTGTGGACGGAAAGCCCGTGGTCGGCCGGAGGGGCGCAGGCGGTGCCGCGCCGACCGGCGCGGCGCGCCACCGGAGGTGGCGGTGTTCCCGCCGCCGCGGAACGCGACCCGACCCGCCCCGCGCTGCTGACCTTCCGGTCAGTGATACTTCAACCATGCGAATCACGGCGCGGGCGGAATACGCGGTGCGCGCGATGGTGGAGTTGGCCGCCGTCGGCGAGCACCAGACCCTGAGCGCGGAGGGCATCGCCTCCCGCCAGGGGATACCGCGCGCGTTCCTGCTCGGCATCCTCGGCGAGCTGCGCCGGGCCGGACTGGTGGCCAGCGTGCGCGGCTCGTCCGGCGGGTGGAAGCTGGCAAGGCCCGCCGAGGCGGTGACCCTGGCGATGGTGGTCCGCGCCGTGGAGGGCCCGCTGGCCCAGGTCAGCGAGACCCGCCCGGAGGAGGCCCAGTACCAGGGCCGGGCCGAGCCGCTGCGGCTGGTGTGGGTCGCGTTGCGGGCGAGCATCCGCGAAGTGCTCGAACACGTCACGATCGACCAGATCGCCGGGGACACGCTGCCCGAGCACGTCCTCGCCCGCACCCGCGACGCCGACGCCTGGACCTCCCGCTGAGGAGCGTTCTAAACGCTCTGCGGGAGGGGCACATGAGTCAGGGCTCCCGGAGTCGATGTGACTGTGGCGCGAAGCGCCTCCGTGGGGGGTGGTGGTCGGGTGACGGGCGGGCCGCTGAGGTTCCGCTCCCGGCACCGCCTCGCGAAACGAGTTCGAAGACAGGCGGCTAGACGCGGGGCTGCGCGGTGTCGGCGGCCACCGCCGCCACGGCCGGGCGGTGGCGCAGCCGGCGGACCGCGGCGGAGATCCCGCCGAGCACGATCAGCGCGGCGCAGGCCAGTGCCGTGGTGTTGTTGGGGACCTCCCACAGCTTCAGGCCGGACGCCAGCAGCAGCACCGCCAGGGCCCAGCGCAGGATCCCGGCCGGGGCGCGGGTGGACAGCTTCGCGCCGAGGTAGATGCCGGGGATCGCGCCGATCAGCACCGTCCCGGCCAGCCCCAGCTTGGCGTCGCCGACGATGAGGTGCCCGGCCGCGGCGGCGGCCACCAGCGGTAACGCCTGCACCAGGTCGGTGCCCACGAGCTCGTTGGCGCGCAGCTTCGGGTGGGCCAGCATCAGCATGACGATGATCAGCGAGCCCGAGCCCACCGAGGTCATCCCGACGATCAGCCCGCCGACCAGTCCGATCAGCAGCGTCGGCACCGGTCGCACCCGGGCGCGGGCGTCCTCGGCGGCGGCCTCGCCGCGCCGCCGGGCCAGCAGCACGCGGGCGAACATGCCGGCCACCGCCAGCAGCAGCGCCCCGCCGACCGCCAGCTTGAGCCTGGCCTGCAGCACGTGGCCGTCGCCGAACAGCGGCAGCAGGAACGCCCCGGCGAACCCGGCGGGCACCGCGGTCGGGACCAGCCACTTGACCAGGTCCCAGCGCACGGTCCGGGCGCGGTGGTGGACCAGCGCACCGACCGGTTTCATCGCCACCGAGGCCGCCAGGTCGCTGCCGACCGCGGAGCTGGGGTTGACGCCGAACACCAGCACCATGATCGGCGTCATGAGCGCCCCGCCGCCCATGCCGGTCAGCCCCACGGAGAAGCCGACCAGCGCACCGGCCAGCACCAAAGGCCAGAAATCCATACGGGTGACCGTAGAGATAGTTGACCAACTTGGTCCAGATGCTCCCGAAGCGTGGGAACTCGCAGGTCGGGCCGCTATGCTGGCGGCGGACCGGAGGGGAGGGGGCGATGACCGAGCGCAAGCCGCCCGGGGTCACCTTCGAGTCGTGGGTCGACCGGCAGATCCGCGAGGCCGCCGAGCGCGGGGAGTTCGACGACCTGCCGGGGGCGGGCAAGCCGCTGCCGGGCGCGGGCGAGCCGTACGACGAGCTGTGGTGGATCCGCGGCTACGTCGAGCGCGAGGGGCTGTCCCGCGAGGCGCTGCTGCCCACCCCGTTGCAGCTGCGCAGGGAGATCGAGCGGCTGCCCGCCGCGGTGCGCGACCTGTCGTCGGAGCAGGCCGTGCGCGAGGTCGTCTCCGAGCTGAACCGGCGGATCGTGGCGTGGCTGCGGGCGCCGTCGGGGCCGCGCGTGCACGTCGGCCGGGTCGACCCCGACGAGGTCGTGGCCCGCTGGCGGGAGCAGCGGCGGACCCGCGCCGCCGAGCCCCCGGCGCCGCCCGCCGAACCGCCGCGCCGCACCCCGTGGTGGCGGCGGGTTCTCCGGGGCCGTTCCTGAATGCTGGGACTGCGCGCTCGGTCGCGGGCGCTCACGGGACCGGGACGACGCGGTCGATGAACGACCGGCAGGTGCGGCGCATCCGGGTCAGCGTCATGGTCCGGGACCCGGCCAGCACTTGCAGCGCCAGCCCGTCCAGCGCGGCGACCACCACGTTGGCCAGCTCCACCGGGTCGGCGTCGCCGATCTGCCCGGCCGCCTGGCCGTCGCGCACGATGCCGGCGATGATCCGCCGCCACTCGCCGTAGGCGCGGTCGTTGAGCTCCTGCAGGTCCGGGTCGTGCATCGCCTCGACCCACAACTCCGCCCACACGTGCCAGGACTGCACGGTTTCGGCGTCCTGCGGCAGGAACGCGTCCACCAGGGCGCGCAGCTTGCCGACCGCGTCCCGGTCGGAGTCCAGGATCGCGGTGCGGCGGCGCAGCGAGCGCTCGAAGTTCTGCTCGAACGTGGCGCGCACCAGGTCGCGCTTGTTGGCGAAGTAGTAGTGCACGATGCCCGACGACAGGCCCGCCTCCCGCGCCACGTCGGCGACCCGCACGGCGCGGAAACCGCGTTCCGCGATGACCTTGCACGCCGCCCGCAGGATCTGGTCGCGTCGTTCCGCTTCGACCTTGGGCCGCGGCATCCGCCCCTCTCCTTCGCGCGCCGGGAAACCGCACCGCAGCCTACTCCAGGCCGAACACCGGTCACCGACGCAGGATCACCGGTAGCCGCCGCGGCCCAGCCTGCGCACGCCCCAGCGGGTCAGCGCGTAGTGCAGCGCACCGGAGACCACGACCGAGGGCAGTGACGCGGTCAGGTAGCCGAACGCGGGCGCCGGTTCGTAGCTGACCGGGTTCAGCAGCAGCGCGTAGCTGAGGGCGCCGGCCGCGACCGCGATGATCGCGGCCGGGTTGAAGCCGCGCCAGAAGCCGTAGCAGGACTCCCGGCTCGGCAGGTACAGGTCGCGGACCCGCAGCCGTCCCCGGCGCAGCACGAAGTAGTCGACCAGCTGCACCGAGCACAGCGGCGCGAGCAGGATGGCGCCCCAGGAGACGAACCGGGAGTAGTTGTCGTAGACGGCTTCCGGGAAGAACACCAGCACGGCGGCGGGCAGCAGCAGGGCGCCCGCCAGCACCGGCCACGGCACGCCGCGCACCAGCCGACCGCCGCCGCCCTTGAGCGCGACCATCGACGAGTAGCCCTGCGCGACGACGCTGGTGATGTTCGCGAATCCCACGAACGCCAGCGCGATCACGCCGAGCACCACGCCGCCCAGCGGCACCATCCACTTCGTCGGGTCCTCCGACGACAGCGCCAGCGCGGCCAGCGAGCCGACCACGGCGGCCAGCACGGACGTGACGAACAGGCCGAGCAGGTTCGGCCAGAACGCCGCGCGGATCCCGGTGGTCAGCCGCGCCAGGTTGCCGACGTTGGGCCACCAGGCGAACCCGCCCGCGAGGTTGAGCTCGACGGCGAGCATGAAGTCCAGGTGCGGGTCGCCGGACGGGGACATCGGCCGGATCGACACCAGCTGCGCCCACGAGACCTGGGTGAGGATCAGCACCAGCATCCCGGCGGTCACCAGCACCAGGCCGGGCGCGACGATCTTGTTGACCCACTCCACCGACACCGGGCCGCGGGCCAGCACGAACCAGCACAGCACGACGGCCGCCAGCGCGATGAGGCTGACCGCGGGGCCGGAGGCGTCCAGGTGCGCGCCCAGCGCCTGGTCGGCCACGTTGACCAGGGCGTGCCCGCACATGATCGCCAGCACCGCCGACCACGCCGCTGCCAGCAGCGCGGACATGGCGATCATCAGCACCCGCGCCCCGTTGGCGCCGAAGACGCTGCGCAGCGCGACGAACTGCTCGATGCCGTACTTCGCGGACGGGATGCACGGCGCCAGCGCCACCAGCAGCGTGCTGATGCCGTAGCCGACGACGATGCCGGCGATGCCCGCCTTGGCGCCGACGTACAGCGACACCGCGCCGCCCTGCAGGAAAGCCCAGGTGGCGATGGCGAGTCCGACGTTGACCGAGGAGAAGCTCCAAAACCCCCAGATGCGTTCCCGGCGCAGCAGCGGGAGTTCGTTGAGCGTGCCGTCGTCGACGGCCGCGGCTTCGCGGGTGTTCGCGCTCATCCGGGATACCCCCACCACAGCAGCGCGGCGGACAGCACCGCGAGCGCGACCGCCGCGCACCACACGTCCCGCCAGGGGAGGTCCGGCAGCGGTCCCTCGTCCGGTCGATCGATCAGGTCCAGTCGGCGCCGCAGTTCGGCCCGGAACGCCTCGTCCTGCACTCCGCCTCCCGTAGTTTGACTGACGGACAAGTTATGGGAGTCTCTTCTCGGTCGAGATCCGATGTCAACTTTCCTTGGAACAAAGCGGAATTTCGGCGACGGTCGGAACGATGAGAAAGTCAATATTGACTGATCAGTCAAGAAATGGTGACCATGGGATCATGGCCCGTTCGTCTGCTCAGCCGCCCGAGAGCGCACCGGTCGCCGTGGTCGGCGCCGGGTACGCCGGACTGTCCGCCGCACTGGCCCTGCACGACCGCGGCGTGCCCGCGCTCGTGCTGGAAGGCGCCGACCGGGTCGGCGGGAGAGTCCACTCCGGACGCACCGAGCACGGCGTGGTGATCGACCACGGTGGACAGTGGGTGGGGCCGACGCAGCACCGCCTGCTGGCGTGGGCCGAGCGGTTCGGCTGCGAGACCTTCCCGACCTGGGAGACCGGGCGTGCGGTGGAACTCTGGCACGACGGCGCGGTGCGGGAGTTCACCGGCAGCGGACCCGACGACGGTCCGGGCGTCGCCGAGTACCACGACGCAGTCGCCCGCATCGACGCGCTGGCGGCCGGAATCGACCTCGACGCTCCCGCGTCGTGCCCGCGCGCCGCCGAGTGGGACGCCGAAACGGTGCACTCCTTCTTCCGGCGCACCGTGGCGTGCTCCGAGGCGCGGCGGCGGCTCGACCTCGCGGTGCAGGGCGTGTGGTCCGCGGAGCCGCGCGAGATCTCCGTGCTGCACCTGCTGTTCTACGTCGCGAGCGCGGGCGGGTTCGACCAGCTCATGGACACCGCCGGAGCCGCCCAGGACTCCCGCTTCGCGGCCGGTGCCCAGGCGCCGGCGCTGGCCGCGGCCGAGCGGCTGGGCGATGCCGTGCTGCTCGGCACCCGCGTCGACGCGGTCGAGCAGCGCGGCGACGGGGTCGTGGTGCGCACCTCGCGCGGCCCGGTCCGCGCGGAACGGGTCGTGGTCGCCACCCCGCCGCCCGCGACCGCGGGCATCCGCTTCGAGCCCGCGCTGCCCACCGCCCGCCAGCGCTGGGTGCAGCGCAGCGCGATGGGCGACGTGGCGAAGGTCCACGTGGTCTACCCGCGCCCGTTCTGGCGCGACGCCGGGCTGTCCGGCATCGCCTCGCTCTACGGCGCGGACGCGACCGGGGTGGTGTTCGACAACTCCCCGCGCGGCGCGGAGTTCGGCGTGCTGGCCGCGTTCGTCTACGGCGACCGGCTGCGCGCGTGGTCGGCGATGTCCGCGCGGGACCGCCGCGCCGAGGTGCTCGGGACGCTGGCCCGGTTGTTCGGCGAGCAGGCCCGGAACCCGTTGGAATACCTGGAGAAGATCTGGCCGACCGACGAGTGGGTCCGCGGTGGCTACGCCGCCAACCCCGCTCCGGGGTCCTGGATCGCGCACGGCGCCGAGGGGTGGCGCGCGCCGTGCGGACGCGTCCACTGGGCCGGGTCGGAGACCGCGAGCGCGTGGCACGGCTACATCGACGGCGCCATCTCCTCCGGCGAACGCGCCGCCCGCGAGGTGCTCGCCGCGCTGTGACCGCCCGGAATGCGGGCGGGCCCGGCGCGGGGGTGTGATGGAGGCGTGTTAGTCGCGTCCCAGATCGTCGCTCTCGTGCTGGTGGTGCTGCTGGTCACCGCCCTGGCCCGCCGGACCGGACGACCCGCCCCGGCGCTGCTGGTCGTCGCCGGGGTGGCGGTGTCCTACCTGCCCGGGTTGCCCGCGTACCGGCTGGATCCGGAGCTGGTGCTGTTCGGCTTGCTGCCGCCGTTGCTCTACGGCACCGCCTACACCAGTTCACTGCCCGACATGCGCGCCAACCGCGGGCCGATCGCCCTGCTGTCGGTCGGGCTGGTGGCGTTCACCACCGTCGTGGTCGGCGTGGTGACCTGGTGGGTGCTGCCGGGACTTCCGGCGGCGGCCGGGTTCGCCCTCGGCGCGGTGGTGGCCCCGTCGGACGCGGTGTCGGCGACCGCCGTGGCCCGCCGCGTCGGCATCCCGCGCCGCATCGTGCGGATCCTGGAGGGCGAGAGCCTGCTCAACGACGCGGTCGCGCTGGTCGGCCTGCGCACCGCGCTGGTCGGCCTGGCCGGTGCGGTGAGCGCGTGGTGGATCGCCGGGAGCCTCGCGCTGGCCGCCGTCGGCGGTGTGGTCATCGGACTCGTGGTGACGGCCGTGTTCGCGGGGGTGCGCAGGCTGCTGCGGGACCCGGTGACCGACACCGCGCTGTCGCTGGTCATCCCGTTCGTGGCCTACGTGGCCGCCGAGGCCGTGCACGCCTCGGGCGTGCTGGCCGTGGTGCTCACCGGCCTGCTGCTCGGCCACCAGGCGCCGCGGCTGATGTCCGGCGCGGCGCGTTCGGCGAACCGGGTCAACTGGCGGACCATCGAGTTCCTGCTGGAGAACGTGGTCTTCCTGCTGATCGGGCTGCAACTGCGCCAGATCCTGACCGACGTGGCCGAGGCGGGCCCCGGCCTGGGCGTCACGGTCGCGGTGTGCGCGAGCGTGTTCGTCGCCGCGGTGCTCAGCCGCTTCGTCTGGGTGTACGGCGTCGGCGCGGTCCGCAGGCTCGGCGGCCGCCGCGCGTGGCCGTGGTCGTACTCGGCGGTGGTGTCCTGGGCGGGCATGCGCGGGGTGATCACGCTGGCCGCCGCCTTCGCGCTGCCCACCGCGGTGCCGTACCGGTCGGTGCTGGTGCTGGCGGCGTTCGTGGTGGTGGCCGCGACCCTGCTGGTGCAGGGCACCACCCTGGGCTGGCTGGTGCGGCGGCTGCGCATCCCGGCCCCGGACCCGGGGCAGGACACGTTGCAGGAGGCCGCGCTGCTCGGCGACATGGCCCAGGCCGCGCGGCAGCGGCTGGAGGAGGTCCGCGCTCCCGACGACCAGCTGGACGTGGTGGAACGGCTCCGCGAGCGGCTGCAGGTGCGCACCGACTCGGCGTGGGAGCGGTTGGGCACCGACCCGGACCGCGAGACGCCGAGCGACAGCTACCGCAGGCTGCGCCTGGAGATGCTCGCCGCCGAGTGGGAGGCGCTGCTGGCCGCGCGCCGGTCCGGCACCGCCGACCACGTCGTCCTGCAACGGCTCGCGGAGGCGCTGGACGTGGAGGAGTCGATGCTGGAGCGCCCCGAGGAGACCGCCCGCGACCGGGAGCGGGAGCTGCGCGCCCCGACCTCCACCGCGGGTTCCTGCCCGCACCTGCGGCGGGCGCGCGACGACGTCCGCCCGCAGTCCCCCGACACCTGCCAGGACTGCGTGGTGGAGGGCACCACCTGGGTCCACCTGCGCCTGTGCCTGACCTGCGGCCACGTCGCCTGCTGCGACTCCTCGCCGCGGCGGCACGCCACCCGCCACTACCACGACACCGGCCACCCGGTCGTCCGCAGCCACGAACCCGGCGAGCTGTGGCGCTGGTGCTACGCCGACGAAACCCTCGGCTGATCGGCGGTCGTCAGCCGCCGTCCCGGCCGCCCGCGCCCCAGAAGAACGGCCCGGCGCCTCGGGCGCACCTCGATGCGCCACCCGAGCCGGTGCCGGGCGGGGTCACGGGACGGGGGCCAGGTCGATGCCGCGGCGGCGGAGTTTGCGGGTGTAGATCGTGTCGTGGCTCAGCGCCCGGCTGATCAGCGTGGCGATGACGATCGCGGCCATCAGCGGCAAGATGATCGTGTACTGGCCGGTCAGTTCGAACAGCACGACCACGGCGGTGATCGGGGCGCGCGCCGCCCCGGCGAAGGCCGCGCCCATGCCGATCAGCCCGTACATGCCCGGCGAGGCGGTCAGGTGCGGGGCCAGGTGGTGGACGACCTCGCCGAAGGCGGTGCCGCCCATCGCGCCGATGAACAGCGACGGTGCGAACACCCCGCCGGAGCCGCCGACGGCGATGGTGACGCTGGTGGCGACCAGCTTGCCGACCAGCAGCAGGAGCAGGAACCCGATCGCGTACCGGCCGCCCACCGCGTCCTGCAGCACCGGGTAGCCGACGCCGTACATCTGCGGCAGCACCAGCAGGATCACGCCCAGCAGCAGTCCGCCGACGGCGGGCCGCAGCCACTCCGGCCCGCGCCACAGCCGGTCGGCGACATCCTCGACCAGGTACAGGAACCGGCTGAACAGGACCCCCACGGCGCCGACGACCACGCCCAGCACCGCGCACAACGCGTATTCGACGGGGCTGTGCAACGAGAACTCCGGCAGGGTCAGGAACGCGGTGTTGCCGAGCGCCGCGCGGGCCACGACGCTGGCGGTCACGCTGGAGAGCACCACGGCCGCGAACGACTCGGCGGCGAAGTCGCGCAGGATCAGCTCCATCGCGAAGAACGGTCCGGCCAGCGGGGCGTTGAAGGTCGCGGCGATGCCACCGGCGGCGCCGCAGGCGACGAGCACCCGCAGCCGCGGCTCGCCGAGCCGCACCAGGCGGCCGAAGCCGGACCCGAGCGCGGAGCCGATCTGCACGATCGGCCCCTCCCGGCCGACCGAACCGCCGCCGCCGATGCACAGCGCCGACGCGACCGCCTTCACGGCGCTGACCTGGGTGGGGATGCGCCCGCCGCGTTCGGCCACCGCGAGCATCACCTCCGGCACGCCGTGGCCCCGCGCCTCGGGCGCGAAGCGCTGCACCAGTGGTCCGTACACCAGTCCGGCGAGCACCGGGGTGAGCAGCACGAACCACGGTCCCAGCGCGGGCAGCCAGGGGTGCGCGGCCCTGGGCGCGGCGGCGTAGTCGTCGTGCCCGGTCAGCAGCCGGGTGAAGGCGAGGATGAGCCAGCGGAACGCGATCGCGCCGAGACCGGAACCGGCGCCGATCGCCAGCGACAGCACCACGAGTCCGGAGGAGCTCTCCCGCAGCCACGAGCCGATGCGGCGGAGTGAGGGGACCTGGACCTGCGGTGCGGTATCGGAGCTCACCATTGCATAGTGCAACACTTGTCCTAGGTAGGGAAGTGTGTCGTTGCCGACACCGCCGGGTTCGGGCTTGCCGACGGCAACTATTGTCGGCTGCACGAACGAGACCGCTGCGACGCCGAGAACCCGGCCGTCGCGGCCGGGTGTGCCGCACCGTCCGAACAGGACCGCCCATGACCACGTCCCCGATGCCGCCGCTGACCTGGCAGGCGGCGCTGACGACCTGGCAGCTCGCGCTCGGCTGGGACCTCGCGGTGCTGCTCGCCTGCGTCGGCTACCTCGTCGGCCTGCGCCGCCTGCGGCGGGCGGGCCAGGAGTGGCCGCGTCGGCGCGCGGCCTGCTTCGCCGCCGGGCTGGTGTCGATCGTGCTCGCCACGAACAGCAGCATCGCGGCGTACAGCTCGGCGTACTTCTCGATGCACATGATCCAGCACCTGACGCTGATCATGGTCGCGCCGTACCTGCTGATCGCGGCGCATCCGCTCGACCTGTGGCAGCGGGCCGCGCGCGATCCGGAGCGGGTGCGGTCGGTGCTGCTGTCCCGGCCGGTCAGCGTGCTCACCAATTCGATGACCGGCTTCCTGCTCTACGCCGTGGTGCTCGCGGCCACGCACCTCACGCCGTTCATGCAGCTGATGCTCCAGCACCACGTCCTGCACCACGTCGAGGCGGTGGTGTACCTGGTCAGCGGGTACCTGTGCTTCCTGGCGGTGATCGGCCTGGAGCCGACCCGCTGGCAGCGGCTGAGCTACCCGCTGCGCCTGGCGTTCCTGATGTTCGCCATGGCGCCGGACACCGGCATCGGCGTGGTGCTCATGGGCGCCGACCACGTGCTGTTCCCGGACTTCGCGCGGATGAGCCCGGACGGCACCGCCGGGTTGCTCGACGACCAGCGGCTCGGCGGCGCGATCATGTGGGTCGGCGGTGACGGGCTGATGGCGCTGGCCATGCTGGTGCTGGCGGTGCTGTGGATCCGCAGCACCGGGCCGCAGGCCGGGTTCGGCGACTGGCTGGAGTCGGCCCGGCGCAGCGCCCTGTCCGGCACGGCGGGGGAGGCGGGCGGTGACGTCATCGCCGAGTCCGCCGACGTCGACGCCGACGAGCGGGCGCTGGCCGACTACAACGCCATGCTGGCGCGCCTGAACGGCCGCACATCCGGGGGCGACGCGCGCTGAGCAGCGCGGGAACGCTGAGGTAGAACAGGCATATGTCGCGAACCGATGCCGCGGCCCGGCCCGCCGCCCAGGACGTCGACGCCGTGACCGATGCCGTGCTGACGGCGTCCCGCCTGCTGGTGGCGGTCTCGGCGCGCTCGGTGGCGGCCGTCGGGGAGTCGCTGACCCTGCCGCAGTTCCGCATGCTCGTGCTGCTGTCCGGGCGCGGGCCGCTCAAGCTCGCCACCATCGCCGACCTGCTGGGCGTCAACCCGTCCACCGTGACGCGCATGGTCGACCGGCTGGTCGCGGCGCGGATGGTGGACCGGCAGACCAACCCGGCGTCCCGGCGCGAGAACGTCGTGACCCTCACCGACTCCGGGGCGGACGTGGTGCGCCGGGCGACCGAGCGGCGTCGCGAGGAGATCGCGGCGATCGTGGCGAAGATGCCCGCCGCTTCCCGCAGCGGGCTGGTCGAGGCGCTGACCGCTTTCGCCGAGGCCGGGGGAGAACCCCCGGTCGGCAGCTCCCCCTACGACGCCGAGGACACCCGCTGGTCCTGACCGTCCACAGTGGTCGATGCCGGGCGGCCGCGGCGGGTTGAGAGCCTGCCTTTGAACTCCTTTTGCGAGGCGGTACCGGTGGCGGGGCCTCAGCGGCCCGCCCGTCGCCCGGCCACCGGCCCCCAACGAGGCGCTGACGCCCTGGCGGCGGCCCGCAGCGTCGTGCCGGGGTCCGTCGGGCACCGGACAGGTTGCACAGTCCCCCTCGGCATTCGGGTGGCACTCCTGCGCACAGTGCGCAGGTCCAGGTGGGCCGCTTGTCGAGCTCTCGGGCGATGAACTAGCTATGTTGCCGCGTTCCGCAGATCCGGCGCATCCGCCCGAAGGGAGCCGCTCGTGTTCACCGCGACATCGCCACCCCCCGAAGTGTCCGAAGTGGACACCAAGCTGTCCCTGCACCTCTACCGCACGATGCTGCTCGCCCGGCGCGTCGACGAGGAGGCCGTCGCGCTGCAACGGCAGGGCGTGCTGCCCGCCTACGCACCGATGCGCGGCCAGGAGGCCGCGCAGGTCGGCAGCGCCTCGGTGCTGGACACCTCCCGCGACTTCGCGTTCCCGACCTACCGGGAACTCGGCGTGGCGCTGGCCCTGGGCGTGGACCCGGTGGAGTACATGGGCACCCACGTCGGCGCCTGGCACGGCGGCATGTACGACCCGATGACCACCCGCTTCGCCCCGATCAACGCGGTCGTCGGCGGTGCTGTCACGCACGCCGTGGGCTGGGCGATGGGCGCCGACCTGGACGGCACCGGCGGGGTCGCGATGACCTTCTTCGGCGACGGCGCCAGCTCGCAGGGCGACGTGCACGAGGCGATGAACTTCGCCGCCGTCTACCGGCTGCCCGTGGTGTTCCTGTGCCAGAACAACGGCTGGGCCATCTCCACGCCCACCTCGCGCCAGGTCGCCGGGGGGTCGGTCGCCGCCCGCGCCGCCGGGTACGACATGCCGGGGCACCGCGTCGACGGCAACGACGTGCTCGCCGTCCGCGAGGCGGTGCGGCAGGCCGTCGCGCGGGCCCGCGAGGGCGGTGGTCCGTCGGTCGTCGAGGCGATGACCTACCGGCTCGGCCCGCACTCCACCTCCGACGACCCCGGCCGCTACCGCAGCGCCGAGGAGGAGCGCGACCACGCCGGTCGGGACCCCCTCACCCGGTTCGCGGCCCGGCTGCGCGAGTCCGGCACCGCCGAGGCCGACCTCACCGCCGCGGAGGAGCACGCCGCCGAGGTGGTCGCCCGCGTCCGCGCCGAGCTGTCGTCCTCCGGTGACCGGCCGGGGGAGGAGCTGTTCGACTTCGTCTACCGCGAACCCACCGCCGCGCTGCTGGAACAGCGGCGGCAGTGGCGGGAGGACCACGCCGATGCCTGAGAACGCCACGATGCAGCAGGCGATCAACCTCGCCCTGCGCCACGAGATGGACGGCGACGACCGCGTCCTGGTCTTCGGCGAGGACGTCGGCGTGCTCGGCGGCGTGTTCCGCGTCACCGACGGCCTGCGCGCCGAGTTCGGCCGACGCGTGTTCGACACGCCGCTGGCGGAGTCGGCGATCGTGGGCATGGCGGTCGGGCTGGCACTGGCGGGCTGGCGGCCGGTGCCGGAGATCCAGTTCGACGGCTTCGCCTACCCGGCGATCGACCAGATCGTCAACCAGCTGGCCCGCATGCACCACCGCAGCCGGGGGCGCGCGGCCATGCCCGTCACGCTCCGGCTGCCCAGCTACGGCGGCATCCGCGCCCCCGAACACCACGGGGAGAGCATGGAGGCGCTGTTCGCCCACGTCCCCGGGCTGAAGGTGGTCTCCCCGGCCACGCCAGCCGAGGCGTACGGCCTGCTGCGCACCGCGATCGCCGATCCCGACCCGGTGATCTTCATGGAGCCCAAGTCGCGGTACTGGAACCGCGAGTCCTTCGACGAGGCCGCGGTGGAGCCCGTGGCGCCCGGCACGTCCCGGGTGGTCCGCACCGGGCGGCACGCCACGCTGATCTCCTGGGGCGCCATGGTGTCGCGCTGCCTGCAGGTGGCGGAGCTGGCCGCCGAGGACGGCGTGGAGCTCGAAGTCGTCGACCTGCGCTGGCTCAAACCCGTTGACACGGCGGGGATCTGCGCGTCCGTCCGCCGCACCCGCCGCGCGGTGGTGGTGCACGAGGCACCGCTGACCGCCGGGCTGGGCGGGGAGATCAGCGCCCTGCTGCACGAGAACTGCTTCCGCGAGCTGCGCGCACCGGTGCAGCGGGTGACCGGCTACGACGTGCCGACCCCGTCAGGGGCGCTGGAAGACGAGTACCTGCCCAGCATCGACCGCATCCTGTCCGCCGTGCAGACCGTTCTGGAGTACCGACGTGGCTGAGACCGTGTTCCACCTGCCCGACCTGGGCGAGGGCCTCATCGAGGCGAAGGTGCTGGAGTGGCACGTCGCCGAGGGCGAGCTCGTCGAGCGCAACGCACCGCTGGTCGAGGTGGAGACCTCGAAGTCCGCGGTGGAGATCCCCTCCCCGCAGACCGGCCGGGTGGTGCGCAGGCACGCCGCCGAGGACGACTCGCTGCGCGTCGGCGACCCGCTGGTGACCTTCGAGGTCGACCAGGCGGGGATCGTCGGCACCGTGCCCCGCGAGGGCAGACCGGCCCGCCGCGTCCGACTGCGCCCGCCGGAGGAGTGAGCATGCGCGCCATCCACGCCGAGCACGCCGAGTCGGCCGACGGCACCCGCGTCCACTTCGAGGTGGCCGGCACCGGCGCCGCGGTGCTGCTGGTGCACGGGTTCGCCTCGCACGGGCGGCTGAACTGGATCGACGCCGGGTGGACCACCGCCCTCGCGGCGGCGGGGCGCACGGCGGTGACCGTGGACCTGCGGGGCCACGGCAGCAGCGACAAGCCGCACGACCCGGCCCGCTACGCCCCGCACCTGCTGGCCGAGGACCTGCTGGCGGTGCTGCGCGCGGCGGACTTGGACGCCGCGCCGGTCGACGTCGTGACGTACTCGATGGGCGGCCTCGTCGGCTGGGAACTGGCCCGGCGGCACCCGGGCGCGGTCGGCAGGCTCGTGCTGGCCGGGATCGGCCCGGCGCCGGCCTTCGACGGCGTCGAGCCCGACATTTTCGTCCACAGTGGACGAGTTCCGGAGGATCCGCGCGCGGCGGCGCTGCTGGCGATGGCCTCCGCGGTCCCGGGCAACGACCCGGTCGCCCTCCGGGCGTGCGCGCGGGGCGTGGCGGGCACCGCCCTCACCGGCCCCACCGGGCACCCGACGATGCTCGTCGCGGGCGAGCGCGACGACCTAGCCGCGGGCGCGGCCGATCTCGCCGCGCGGTGGGGTGCCGAGTTCGCCCCGATCCCGAGGCGCAACCACCTCAACGCCGTCTCCGCGCGCACCTTCAAGGACGCCGCCCTGGCGTTCCTGTCCTGACCCCGCGGGGGTCCGCGCCGCTGTGGCCGCGACCGGTCGGCTCGCGGCCACAGCGGACGGTGGTTACCTCTTCGCCCCGACGTCGAGGTCGACGCAGGCGTAGAAGGCGTTGGCGGTGTCGGCGATGTTCCACACGGCGAGGACCTTCTGCTTGCCGCTGACGCCGCCGAGGTCGACGTTGTGGGTCACCGTGGCGCCGGGCTGCTTGCCGCCGTCGTCGAAGACCGCGACGCGCTTGCCGCCGACGAAGTACTCCCAGGTGCTGGTGGCGTGCCGGGCGGTGAGCTTCCAGTTGAACGTCACGTTGGTGCCGACCGGCGTCGCCTTCCAGCCCTTGCTGTCGTCGTCGAGCTCGGCGAAGGACTGGTTGCCACCGCTGCAGCTCTGCAGGCCCTTGGGGCCTTCGACGCTCTGCGGCTCGTACTTGATCGGACCGCATTCCACGGTTCCCTCTGCGCACTGCGCCTGGCGGCTCGGGGGAGAGGAGATGTAGCCGTGCGCGCTGGCCGTGCCCGCCGGGATGGCGAGCAGGATCGGGGCGAGGGCGGCGCCGGCCGCGGCCGCGGTCAGTTTCCGTTTCGCGGACATCGTGGAACTCCTTGTCGTGGCGAAGGATTCCCAGTCGGGGGAAATGTGGTCTGGACCATATATCCGGGTCTCAGGCCGGACAAGGAACCGCGAATCGGACACCGCGAATGGCGTAGACCACTCCGGGTGGTGGTCCGGTGCGCTGGGCCGTCAGATCACCTTGCGGTGCTGCAGATAGCGGAACATCGCGATGCCGGGCAGCACCGGCAGCCAGTAGGTCAGCAACCGGGACGCCAGCACCGCGGTCACCGCCGCCGTCGGCGGGATGCCCAGTGCGCCGAGTCCGGCCAGCAGCGCGGCCTCGACCGCGCCGAGCCCGCCGGGCGCGGGCGCCAGGTGCCCCAGCGTGTTGGCCGCGATGAACACGATGATCACCGCGATCACCGGGAAGTCCGGGTGGATCGCGGCCAGGCAGGCGACCAACCCGTACCCGGACACCACGAGGTAGCCGAACGCCCCGCCGCACAGCTGCACGGCGCGCACCGGGTGGCGCAGCGTGTCCAGCAGTTCGCGGGTGACCTCCAGCGCGGGCCGCAGGATTCGGCGCCGGCCGAACGGCGAGCCGAGCAGCACCCCGGCCACGATCAGCACGCCCGCCACCGACACCAGCACCGGCCACCCGGTGGGGATCGACAGGTTGCGGAACGTGCCCGTCATGCCCGCGCCGAACACGCCGATCACGCACACCACGAACGCCACCGCGCCCGTCCCGGCCTGGTTGAGCAGCGTGATGCCCACCGCCAGCGACCGGCGCAGCCCCAGCCGCTCCAGGAAAACCAGGTTGATCCCGAAGAAGCCGGCACCTCCCGGGGTGGTGCGGCCGGTGAACGCCGCGGCCACCTGGACCGCGCAGGTGCGCCAGAACGGCAGCGCGATCTTGCTGGAACCCAGCACGGAGATCGCCGACATCAGGATGGCCACGAAACCGGTCGCCACGGCCACCGCCAGCCAGCCCCAGTCGGCGTGCTGGAGGGCCGCGACGACATCGCCCATGCTGGACAACTCCGGCAGCAGCAGGTACACGGCGGCGCCGACGAGCAGCAGGCCCACCACGGTCACCGGCCGCACCGGGGAGCGGAACCCCGGGATCGGCACGCCGAGCCGGTCGGCGAGCGTCTCCCGCAGCTCGGCGAGCAGGAAGCGGCGCGTCTCGCCCTGGGTGCGGATCCGCTTCGGCAGCGCCAGCGGGCTCAGGTTCACCAGCGCCGCTTCGAGCCGGTCCGCGGGCACCGCGCGGATCGCGGTCCGCACCGTGCGGTCCACCCCGGCCACCGACGCCAGCGACACCAGCACCTCGGCGAGGTCCTGGGCGCGCCGCGCGGCCCCGGCACCGGCCTGGCCGAAGGTGAAGCTCAGCAGCCACGGCTCGCGGTCGGCGTCGACGAGGATGTTCTTGGCCCGCAGGTCGTGGTGGGCGATCCCGGCGTCGGCCAGCGCGGACAGCTGTTCCCAGATCGCGTCCAACAGCTCGTCGTCGATCTGCTCGGGCGGCAGTTCGCTGAGCCGGCACCCGTCGACGTGCCGGACCACCAGCAGCGGCGGCGCGTGCTTGACGTCGCAGGCCAGCACGACGGACGGGGTGCGCACCCCGGCCCGGTCGGCGAGCAGCGCGATGTAGGCCTCGTGCTCCACCTCGTGCAGCGGGGTGGACAGCGGCGGGTCGTCGTAGACGTCGAGCAGCAGCAGCAACCGGCGGATCTTGTACCAGGCACCGGCCCGGCGGCCGATCCGCCGCACGACCTTGACCCGCAGCCGCTCGCCGTCCTCGGTGACCACGGCGAACTCGCGCGGCTCCAGCACCCGGTAGCGCAGCGGCACGATCGAGACCGGGACGAACCCGGCCAGCTCCAGCTCGTCGGTGATGATCTGCTCCGAGATCCGGCGTCCCGGCACGCCGAAGACCAGGTGGAACAGGGTTCCCACGCCCCAGCCGAGCAGCGCGCCGCCCACCGCGCCCAGCGGCAGGAACGCGCCCAGGTGCAGTCCGGCGACCGCCACCAGCACGGTCAGCGCCCAGCCCGTGTAGCGCGCCGCGCCGCCCAGGTAGGGCGCGGCGACCACGGTCAGCACCGCCATGATCGCCACGCTGCTGGCCGGGAAGTGGAAGACCGGGCCGACCAGCCACGGCGCCGCCTGGCGCGGCGGCAGCACCGTGTGCAGCACCCAGGCGAGCACCCAGGTCACCGCGCCCGCCGCGGCGCACAGCATGCCGAGCCGGACCCACTTGAAGTACATCGCCACGGCGGCCACCGCCGCGATCCCGGCCCACGAGCCGAACCAGCTCAGCACCACCCAGGCCGGGTCGGACACCGGCGGAATGGCTTCCAGCTGCTGGTAGATCGCGATCTCGACCTGGTTGCCCGGCAGCAGCGACAGCAGCGCGACCAGCGCGAGCAGACCTCCGGCGACCGCGACCCGGATGGCGTCCCGGGGGCGTCGGCCGATCGACAACCGCAGCCGCGACTTGGGGGTGGTCCCCGGCTGGCTCGTTGGCGGTTCGGTGCTTCGCACTGGATGGCCCCGTTCCCGGTCGCCGGACGCTCGACGGACTCATTGTCGCCGCTCGGTTCCGCGCGGCATGGCGGGGTCGGACAGCAGCCGGGGGAGGGCGCGCTACCCGCGCCCTCCCCCGGATCACCCGTCAGCTCAGGGCCGCTCGCGCAGCCACTCCTGCGCCGGGTGGTCGGTGCACTCCTCCAGGCGCACGTCCGACCGGCTGACCTGGGTCAGGCAGTCGTTCGTGGCCAGGTTGATCAGCCGCGCCGAGTCGCTCCCGGCGCGCTCCACCCGCCACTGCTGGGCGCGGTTGCTCGACTCGCACGGGAACAGCCGCACGTCCGAGCCGCCCATGTGGCCGAGGCACTCGCGGGTGGCGCCGACCTGGAGCATGTCGGCGGTGTCGGTGTGCTCCCGCGTCCACATCTGCGCCGGGTTGTGGGAGTCGCACGGGAACATGCCGATCCGGTCGCCGCCCAGGTGGCCCAGGCAGTCACCGGTCGCCACGTTGCGGATCGGCATGTCCGACGACGCCGGGGCGGCCCCGGCGATCGGCATCGCGACGGCACCGCTCAGGCACAGGGCGCCCAGCACGGCGGCGCTCCAATGGCTCAGTTTTCGCATTCTCTCCACCTCATGAACAAACGGAGCACGTGCGCGGTATGATCAAATCGGGGGTGCACGTGCGCATCGATTGCACCGGGGTGGGCGGTCCGATCCGCCGCATTCACACCACTGTGGGCGAGCACTCGCCGAAAAAGCGCGCAGGCACTAGGAGTCTTGGGCACCGCTGTCCCGAATACCGCTGTCCCGAGTGCCGCTGTCCCGAGTGCCGCTGTCCCGAGTACCGCTGGCCCAGGCAACGGGAGTCCGGCGGCGACCGGTCCCGCGGGAGCTCGATGATGACGGACCGGAGCCGTTCGGTGCCAGGCGAAGGAAGCGCTCGCCGGTGGGTCTGGACAGCGACCTCGACCGTGCCGGGCCGAGGCGTCCACCCCGAACGGGAGGCTCCGGACACCACCCCCGCAGGCGGTTCCGCACCGCCGCTGCGCCCGCCTGGCGCCGAGACGGGTTGACCGTCGGACCGGAGGATGACTCCCGCGGGTTCTCCCTACGACCCGCGGCGGAGTCCACAGTCGACCGGGGTCCGTCGCGTGTGGAGCGGCAGGCTGGTTAACCTCGATCGTCGCTCCGGCCTCCCAGGTCGGGGCTGTTGCGTTCGATGAGGGGAGCAGTTGGTGTCCACGCGGTTGATTCCCGCGCTCATCGCCTCCACGGCCGCTCTGGCCCTGGCGGTGGTGCTTTTCGTGCCCTACGTCGCCCGCCAGTACCGGCGGCGCGGCACGCTCGGCGTCGGCAACGTCGTGCTGGCCTTCGCCGGCCTGCTGTACGCGCTCGGACTGGTGGCCTACGTGCTGCTGCCCATGCCGGAGGTGACACCGGACTTCTGCGCCACCTCCGCCGCGAGCGCTCCGCAGCTGGTGCCGTTCCGCTTCCTCGACGACATGGCCCGCGAGCAGGTCGGCAGCGGGCTGGTGGCGACGCTGCGGAACCCGGCGCTGACCCAGGTGCTGCTCAACGTCGCGCTGTTCGTGCCGCTCGGCATGTTCGTGCGCTACATGTTCCGGCGCGGTGTCGCCGCGACCGCGCTGATCGGCCTCGGGGTCTCGCTGGCCATCGAGTGCACGCAGCTGACCGGCGACTGGTTCCTCTACCCGTGCGCCTACCGGCTGTTCGACGTCGACGACCTGATCGCCAACGGGCTGGGCGGCCTGCTCGGCGCGCTGGCCGCGCCGGTCCTGCGGATGGTGCCGGGGCAGAAGCTCCCGTCCCTCGACCCGGGACAGGCCCGGCCGGTCACGGTGCCGCGCCGACTGCTCGCCGCGGTGTGCGACCTGGTGCTGTTCTTCCTGCTCAGCTCGCTGCTGGGCGCGGCGTACCAGGCGCTCCTGCTGCTGGTGCACAACGGCCTGGCAGCCGACGCGCCGCCGTTGCAGTCGCTGCCCGGGCACGGCCTGCTCCCGCTGTTCACCGACTGGCTGCCGTGGCTGCTGCTGGCGGTCGTGGTGCCGCTGACGGGCACCGGCGCCAGCGCGGGGCAGCGGATCGTGCAGCTGACCGCCGTCGCGCCCGACGGGCGGCGCCCGGAACCGGTGCGCCGGTTGGGGCGCAGCCTCGTCGGGACCGGTGGCTACCTGCTGCTCACCCTGCTGCCGTTCCTCGGCCTGCTGGCGGCGATCCTCGCGGTCGTCTCGCTGGTCGCGTTCTGGCGGACGTCGGGACACCGCGGCCTGTCGTACGCGGCCACCGGACTGGACCTGGTCGACGCGCGCGGGCCCGTCCCGGCGGCGCACGAGCCGGTGGCCTGAGAACCAGGCACTCAACCCTCGGCGCCGGTGGGCACCTCGCCACCCGTGGGCAGCTCGGCGGTGACCCGGAATCCGCCGTCGTCGAGCGCACCGGCGTCCAGGGTGCCGCCCGCCAGCTGCACCCGTTCGCCCAGGCCGATCAGGCCCTGGCCACCGCTGGGCAGGTGCCGCCGGAACCCGTCGGCCGGACGGCTGTTGCGGACCGCGACCAGCAGTCGTTCCGGCCGGTAGGTCAGCGAGACCGACGCGCGGGCCCCGCCCGCGTGCTTGTGCACGTTGGTCAGCGCCTCCTGCACCACCCGGAACGCGGCCCGTTCGATGTGGTCGGGCAGGTCGCGGCGGTCGCCCTCGACGCGCAGGTCCACGTCCAGGCCCGCTTCGCGGGAACCGGCCACCAGCTCGTCGACCTGGCGCAGCGTCGGTTGCGGTGCGGTGTCCTCGTCCGGGCCGGAGCGCAGCACCCCGATCATCTGCCGCAGCTCGTCGAGCGCCCCGCGGCTGACCCGCTGGATCGTCGCGGCGGCCTGCGTGGCCTTGGCGGGATTCTTCTCGACGAGCATTTCCAGCGCCCCGGCGTGCAGCACGACCAGGCTCACCTGGTGCGCCACCGAGTCGTGCATCTCGCGGGCGATGCGGGTGCGCTCCTCGCTGCGGGTGCGCTCGGCGATGAGCGCCTGCTCGCGCTCGGCGCGTTCGGCCCGGTCGACCCACCCGGCCAGCAGCGCGCGCCGGCTGGCCACGTACAGGCCGATGATGACCGGCAGGAAGTGCATCACCGCGACGCTGATGTACGCCTGCAGGTCCGGGGCACCGTGGTGGTACCAGCCCTGCGCGAACGGCTCGACGAGCACCAGCGCGGTCGGAACACCCCAGACGAACCAGCGGTTGCGCTCGTAGGCGCCCAACGCGTACAGCGCGGCGAACAGGCCCATCGGCCCCGGACCGGTGTACCGCGCGACCGCGTTGACCACGGTGACCGCGGCCGGGAAGCGGCGTCGCCAGAGCAGCGTGAGCGACGAGACCACGCTCACCGCCAGCCCGGCCCACTCGGACACCGTTCCGCTCGGCCAGTTCAGCACCCGGCTCCACACCGACAGCGCGCCGAACACGACGGTGACGGCCAGATCGGCGCCCCACGGGGGCGTCCGGGCGCGGAACCGGGATATCCAACCGTCCACAGCAGACTCCTTGCGCGGTCGAACAGTGCCGCCCGAGCCTAGAGGACGCCGGTGTCCCCGCCGCAGGGACGGGGACACCGGGGCGCCAGGGGTCAGGAGATCGCCGGTGCGTGGTCGGCCACGCGGCCGAACAGCGACTCCGAACGCAGCGCCGCGTACCCGGGCTTGATCACCTCGTTGATCAGCGCGAGCCGCTGCGGGAACGGGATGAACGCCGACTTCATCGCGTTCACCGTGAACCACTGCAGGTCGTCGAGCCCGTAGCCGAACTGCTCGACCAGCTCGCTGAACTCGCGCGTCATCGACGTCTGGCTCATCAGCCGGTTGTCGGTGTTGACCGTGACGCGGAAGTGCAGATCGCGCAGCAGCGCGATGGGGTGGTCGGCCACCGACGGCACCGTGCCGGTGTGCACGTTGGAGCGCGGGCACATCTCCAGCGGGATGCGCCGGTCGCGGACGAACGACGCCAGCCGGCCGAGTTCGGCCGTCCCGTCCGCGCCGATGGTGATGTCGTCGACGATCCGCACGCCGTGGCCCAGCCGGGCCGCGCCGCACCACTGGATCGCCTCCCAGATCGACGGCAGCCCGAAGCCCTCGCCGGCGTGGATGGTGAAGTGGCAGTTCTCCCGCCGCAGGTACTCGAAGGCGTCCAGCGAGCGGGTGGGCGGGAACCCGGCCTCCGGGCCGGCGATGTCGAAGCCGACCACCCCGGCGTCGCGGTACTTCACCGCCAGCTCGGCGATCTCCTGGGCCCGGGTCTCCTGCCGCATGGCGCACAGCAGCACGCCGACGCGGATCCGGTGCCCGGCCCGCTCGGCGTCGGCCGCACCGCGCCGGAAGCCGTCCAGCATCGCTTCGACGACTTCGTCCAGGGACAGCCCGCGCTGGGTGCTCAGCTCGGGCGCGTAGCGGACCTCGGCGTAGACGACGCCGTCGGCGGCGAGGTCCTCGGCGCACTCCGCCGCGACCCGGCTGATCGCGTCCGGGGTCTGCATGACGCCCACGGTGTGCACGAACCGTTCCAGGTACTCCTCCAGCGATCCCGCTTCGCAGGCCGCGGCGAACCACTTCTCGGTTTCGTCCACATCGGACGTCGGCAGCGCGTCGTAGCCGGTCTGCTCGGCCAGCTCCAGCACCGTCCGGGGGCGCACTCCACCGTCGAGGTGGTCGTGGAGCAGCACCTTGGGCGCTCGCCGGATCTGGTCGAGGGTCGGCACGTCGTGCACGACGGTTACCTCCTGATCATCGGTTATCGGTTCACGTTCGAGGGTTTGATCAACAGTGTGGTCAGCAGCGCCAGGGCGACGAATCCGGCCGAGGACCACAGCGCGGCGTGGAAGGCCCCGGCCGTCGGCGGGCCGCCCGCGGTCAGCGAGGTGACGACGCTGGAGGCCACGGCGATGCCCAGCGAGGCTCCGACGCCGAAGCAGGCGCCGTTGATGCCGGGCAGCGACCCGGGCTTGTCGGCGGGCGCGGACGCCACCGCCAGGCCGTTCAGCGCGGTCAGGCTGTAGCCGGTGTAGGTGATGCCGAGCACGCCGAGGGCGATGCCGGTGACCCACGGCGAGCGCGGGAACAGCACCAGCGGGACGAAGGCCGCGGCGGTGCCGACCGAACCGGCGATCACCGACCGCAGCCAGCCGATGCGCGGCGCGAACTGCCCGGCCACCGGGGCGGCGATCACGCCCAGCGCGGACGCGGGGGTGAGGAACAGCAGCGCGGACTCGGTGGCCGACAGGCCGTAGCCGGCGCCGGGGGTTTCGGTGAGCAGCGGGATCGTGAAGTTCAGCATGCCGAACACACCGGCCAAGGTGAACACGGTGGTCAGCAGCAGCGGCCAGACCCGGCGGGAGGCCAGCGCGGACAGGTCGATGATCGCGTTGGCGGCCCGCTTCTGCGCCAGCCCGAACAGCACCAGGGCCAGCACCCCGCCCACCAGCAGCGCCAGCGTGGCCGGGGAACTCCAACCCCAGCTGCCGCCCTCGTTGAGGGCCAGCAGCACGCCGGTCAGGCCCAGGCCGAGCAGGATCGCGCCGGGCCAGTCCATCCGGCCCGCGGCGGGCACCCGCATCGCCGGGACGGCGAAGTGCACCGCGAACACGGCGACCACGGTCAGCGCCAGGCTGATCAGGAAGATGCCGCGGAAGCCGACGCTGTCGGCGACCGAGCCGCCCACGATCGCGTCGACCCCGGCGATGCCGCCGTTGACGGCGGTGATGACACCGAGCGCGCGGCCGAACCGCTGCGGCGACAGCGCCTCGTGCAGGATCAGGTACGCCAGCGTGAACGCCGCCGAGGAGGTGCCCTGCAGGATCCGGCCGAGCACGAAGACCTCGATGTTCGGCGCCAGGACGCACACGGCCTCGCCGACGATCAGCAGCGCCAGCGTCACCTGGAGCATGCGCCGCCTGCCGACGTGGTCGGACAGGCGCGCGATGGTCACTTGGCCGATCGCGGCGAACAGGAAGAACAGCGTCTGGGACAGCCCGGCCGGGCCGCTGCCGGCGTGCAGCCGGTGCATCACGTCGGGCAGCGCGGGGGCGAGCATGGTGGCGTTGATCTGGTACCCGGCGACCGCGAGGACCAGCGCGGCGAGCAGCGCCGCGTACCTGGTGGGCGCCCCGGTGGGGGACTGGTCGTGGATCGTCGTCATTGAGGAATCCACCTCTTCGGAGAGGGTCGGGAACGAGCGCGGCGTCGTCGCCGCGGCAGACGGTCGGGCGGTGCCGGGAACCGCTGATGTCTGACAAGCTCGGAAGGTATTGAGGGAACGGTCTACCCTGCGGGGCGCGGCCAGTCAATACCCGAACCCAGAAAATTCCCGTTCGTGTCAAGGATGGTCCGATTTCTCCGCCTGTTGACTCGGCCGATCGTCCTCGTTAACTTGTCTGACAACAACACCACCAGGGGGTGAGGGTCGAAGATGGCCAGGCGACCGCAACGACGACCGGTCGTGGAGCTCTACGAGCGCATCGTCGACGCCGTCCGGGAGGGCACCTACCCGCCGGGTTCGACCCTGCCGTCCGAACCCGAGCTGGCCGCCGCGCTCGGCGTCAGCCGCCCCGCGCTGCGGGAGGCGCTGATCCTCCTGCAGGAGGACGGGGTGATCACCGTCCGCCGCGGTGTGGGCCGCACCGTCAACGAGGGGCCCGCCCGGCGCGGCTTCGAGCGGCTCCAGCCGCTGGAGGCCCTGCTGGGCTCCGGCGAGGTGCGGGTGCGGGCACTGGTTCGCGACATCGAGGAGCCTACCGACCTGGTGATGCAGCACCTGCCGGTGCCCGCCGCGGGCGAGGTGCGGTTCTGGGAGTCGGCGGTGGACGTCGACGGGAGCCCGGCCTGCCTGGTGGAGGAGTGGTCGCTGCACGACGAGGGCCTGGCCGCCGTCGACCCCGACCTGCCCGGCGCGCTGGAGGCGGGCGAGCAGGCCGGGCGCACCATGCTGCACACCCTGGTCTCGGCCGCCGGCGACCTGCCGCTCAGCGGCGACAGCACCGTGACCGCCACGGTGCTCGGCAGGCGGCGCGGCGCCGTGGTGCAGCGCCCGCCCGACACCCCGGTCGTGCTGGTCACCCAGGTCGTCTCGGTCGACCGCACGCCGCTGCTGGCCGCCAAGTACGCACTGCCCAGCGGGGCCCCGAGCATCGTCGTCCGGCAGTCCCGATGAGCACCGCAACACACCAGGAGGACGAGGAACCGATGGCCCCCCTGATCGTCGACTGCGACACCGGGATCGATGACGCGCTCGCGCTGCTGTACCTGCTGCGCGACCCGGCGGTGGACCTGCGCGCGGTGACGACGGTGTTCGGCAACGTCGACGCGGCGACCGCCGCGGACAACACGTTGCGCGTGCTCGAACTGGCCGGGCGCGCCGACA
Organism: Saccharopolyspora rosea; assembly: GCF_025643595.1. Taxonomy (GTDB): domain Bacteria; phylum Actinomycetota; class Actinomycetes; order Mycobacteriales; family Pseudonocardiaceae; genus Saccharopolyspora; species Saccharopolyspora rosea. Next base: position 4,117,643 of record NZ_CP102826.1, on the reverse strand, counting down.
TCCCGGTCGCCGTCGGCGCGCGGAGCAACTGGCGGGGCACCGTGGACCTCGCTCCGCACGTGCACGGCGCGGACGGGCTCGGCGACGTCGGACTGCCCGCGCCGAGCGCGACGCCGGTCGCCGAACCGGCCGCGGAGCTGATCGTGCGCACCGCCCGGGAGAACCCGGGGAACCTGCACCTGTTGGCGGTCGGCCCGCTGACCAACCTCGCCACCGCGCTGCTGCTCGAACCGGAGCTGCCCCGGCTGGTCTCGCACGTCACGATCATGGGCGGGGCGGTGCACCACCCCGGCAACGTCACCCCGGTCGCCGAGGCCAACATCCACAACGACCCCGAGGCCGCCGACATCGTGCTGCGCGCCGGGTGGGACGTCACGCTCGTGCCGCTGGACGTGACCATGGCCGAGGCGCTCACCGAGTCGGCGCAGCGGCGGCTCGTCGACGCGGGCACTGCGATCAGCTCCTTCGCGGCCCGGATCCTCGACCACTACCTCGGGTTCTACGAGCGGGACGTGTTCGGCGTGCGCCGCGCGGCCTGCCACGACCCGCTGGCCGCGGGCATCGCGGTGGGCGACGTGGCGTTGGAGACCGCCCCGGTCGTCGACGTCGTCGTCGAGACCGGCGAGGGCCCGGCGCGTGGCGCCACGATCGCCGACACCCGCGGGCAGTACCGGGGCTATCCGGCGCAGGAGGGCGCGCACGTGCGGGTCGTGCTGCGCACCGCGGGCGGTTTCGCCGACCGGCTCGTCGACCGGCTGTGCGCGCCCGAGGCGGCCGAGCACGTGGCCTGAACCTCGCACTGGGAATTGCTCGTAGTAAGAGCTATTCTTCCGGCATGAGCGATGCGGTCGCCGTGGGCGACGAGCTGATGTCGGTGATCTCGGCGCTGCGCCGGCTGGTGCGGCGCAAGCTGCGCCCCGAGATGCCGGGACCCCGGCTGCGCGGTGCGCACGTCGAACTGCTGCGCCTGGTCGAGGAACGGCCGGGCGTGGGCGTGACGGCCGCCGCGCGGGCCCTGCACATGGCCCCGAACTCGGTGAGCACGCTGGTCAACCAGCTGCTCGACGACGGGATGCTCAGTCGCGCGACGGATCCGGAGGACCGCCGGGCCGCGCGGCTGCACCTCACCGACGCCGCCGCGCGCCGCCTGGAGTCGTGGCGCGCCGCCCGTTCCGAGCTGGTCGGCGGCGGTGTCGCGGAACTGCCCGCATCGGACGTCGCAGCGCTGGAGCAGGCGCTGCCGGTGCTGCGCCGGCTGCTGGTGAACCTGGACGGCGACGAGCGGGGTGCGTCGTGACCGCCCCCGCTGTGCGCTGCCGGGACCTGCGGTACGGCTTCGGCGACACCATCGCCGTCGACGGGGTGGACCTGGACATCGAGCGGGGCTCGGTGTTCGGGCTGCTCGGGCCCAACGGGGCGGGCAAGACCACCACGATCCGCATGATCACCACGCTGCTGCCCGCGCCGCCCGGCGCGATCGAGGTGTTCGGCGTCGACGTGCGCCGCAAGCTCGCCGTCCGGCGGCTCATCGGCTACGTGCCGCAGCAGCTGTCCGCCGACTCCGCGCTGACCGGCCGGGAGAACGTCGCGCTGTTCGCGCGCCTGTTCGACGTGCCCCGGGCGGGGCGGGCCGATGCGGTGGACGCGGCGCTGGAGTCGGTCGGTCTGGCCGATGTCGCCGAGCGCACTGCGGGCACCTACTCGGGCGGCATGGTCCGCCGCCTGGAACTGGCGCAGGCCCTGGTCAGCTCGCCGCGGCTGCTGGTGCTGGACGAACCGACCATCGGCCTCGACCCGATCGCCCGCGCCGGGGTGTGGGAGCGGATCGAGCAGGTCCGCGCCGACACCGGGATGACGGTGCTGGTCACCACGCACTACATGGAGGAAGCCGACAAGCACTGCGACCGGGTCGCGCTGATGCACCGCGGGCGGTTGCGCAGCGAGGGCACACCGGAGGAGCTGAAGGCCGCCATCGGCCCGGAAGCGACCCTGGAGGACGCCTTCCGCGCGGCGACCGGCGACGATCTCGACAGCGGTGCTGGGGAGGGGATGCGGAATGTCCGCGCGGTCCGTCGCGTCGCCCGTCGGCTCGGTTGAGCCGGTGCGACGCTCTCCGGTGGGCCTGGTGGTCTCCCGGATCGCCACGATGTGCCTGGTGGAGCTGCAGAAGCTGCGCCACGACCGGACCGAGCTGATCACCCGGGGCATCCAGCCCGCGCTGTGGCTGCTGGTCTTCGGCGAGACGTTCACCCGGCTGCGGGCGATCCCGACCGGCGGCGTGCCGTACCTGGACTACCTGGCGCCGGGGATCCTGGCGCAGTCGGCGCTGTTCATCGCGATCTTCTACGGCATCCAGATCATCTGGGAGCGCGACGCGGGAGTGCTGGCCAAGCTGCTGGTGACGCCGACACCGCGGGTCGCGATGGTCACCGGCAAGGCGTTCGCCGCCGGGGTGCGCGCCCTGGTGCAGGCGCTCGTGGTGCTGGTGCTCGCCGCGCTGCTCGGCGTCGCGCTGACCGCGAACCCGCTGCGGCTGTTGGGCATGGCGGTGACGGTCGTGCTGGGATCGGCGTTCTTCTGCTGCCTGTCCATCACGATCGCCGGGCTGGTGCTGTCCCGGGACCGGCTGATGGGCATCGGGCAGGCGATCACGATGCCGTTGTTCTTCGCCTCCAACGCGCTGTACCCGGTGGAGCTGATGCCCGGCTGGCTGCAGTGGATCAACCGGTTCAACCCGCTGGGCTACGAGGTGGACGCGCTGCGCGGCCTGCTGCTGGGCACTCCCGCCGACCTGGCGCTGGACCTGGGCGTGCTGGTGGTCGCGGCCGCGACGATGATCGGCGTCTCCTCGGCGCTGCTGGGACGGCTCGCCCGCTGACAGCCCAGCGCACGTCTTCGAACTCGTTTCGCGGGCGGTGCCGGTTGCCAGACCGCTCGCCGACCGAGGAAGCGGCTGCGCCGCTTGCCATGATCGTCCGAAGAGGGGCTCTCAGGGCGCCGACCACTCGATGTCGCTGCGGCCGCGCAGGAAGTCCTCGGCCCGTTCCAGCGGCACCGGGTCGGGCATCGGGTGCAGCGGGCGCACCCGCGTCAGGTCGCGGTGCGCCCGCGCGTGCACGGCCAGGTCGCGGGGGAAGGCGCGCGGGTCGACGCCGGTGAACTCGCCGAGGCGGCGGGCCCGGGAGGTCAACCGGTCCCAGTCGCGCATCGGCGGCAGGCCGATCGACTCGGTGCCGTGCGCGAACAGCACCAGCCGGATCTCGTCGAACGGATCGGCGGAGTCCAGGTAGGCGTGCGCGGCGCGCAGCGACGGGCGGGTGTTGAACGACAGCCAGAACGGCACCGACCCGGTGCGCAACGTCCACCACGGTTCGACGAGCAGGAAGGAGTCGATCAGCAACCGCCGGTCGTCGATGCCGCACTCCCGGTACCAGGCGCGGTGCAGGTCGGCCACGGCCGGGCTGAGCGCTTCCGGGTGGTCGTAGCGCAGCCGCCGCCAGGTGCCGCCCGCGCCGTCGACGGCGTCGGCGAGGTCGGCCGGCCACGCCGGGTCGAAGCCCCACTCGGCCTCCGGGGCCTCGTCGTCCGGGGGCGGCGGGTCCCACCGGTCGCGGTCCGAGCCGTAGCGGTGCAGCAGGTCGTGCACCCGCGGGCCGCCGGAGAAGTACTCGTCGCGGATCGCCCCGCCGAGCGCGCCGAACTGGAACACGTGCCGGTCGCCGACCCGCGTCACCGGCCACCGCAGCCCGCACTCGGCGCTGACCGCCACGCCGCCCGGCGCCAGGCGTTCCCGCAGGAAGCGGTGGTACGCGCGCGGCAACCGCAGCCACTTGAGCCGGAAGTACGCCATCCCGGCGATCATCAACCGGTCCTGGTTCGGATCGTGCATGTGGTGCAGCTGCCAGGTCGGGTTGGCCGCCAGCAGCGCGCGCCCCGGTTCCCGCCCGAACGCGAGCTCGGCGCGCGGGTCGTCGCGGTCGACGCCGCGCCGCCGCACCGGGACCAACAGCGTCTGCGGCAGCCACGGCGCGCCGAGCGCGGCCGCGAGGTGCTCCAGCGCGCCGTTCGAGGACCCCAGGAACACCACCGGGTAGCGGCGCCGCGGGTAGTGGTCGCAGATCCACTCGGCCAGCGCTTCGGAGTCCAGTTCGCCCAGCCGCGCGGGCGGGACCGCCTCGGTGACGCCGGTGCGGGCGTAGAGCCGTTCGGTTACCGGCGCGGGTAGCCGGTTCAGCGCGCCGAGCACCCCGGACAGGACCGGCTCCAGCGCGCGCGGCGCCTGGCCCAGCAGCGGCACGTCACGCCCGGCGAGGAACGCGGCCAGGCCGCGCAGCATCCCGGTCGCGGAGTCGAAGGAGGCGACCGCGCGTGCCGGTTCCATGAGCCCGGGCGCTCATTCCTCGCGGCCCTGCTGCGCGCCGCGCGCCGCGCGTTCCACGGCGGTCTCGGGGGCCTCGCCGGCGTGCTCGGCCTGCTGCTCCCGGGCGCGGTCGAGCGCGTCGGTCTCGGTGGCCGGATCCGGGATCAGCAGGCTGCCGGGCACCGGGCGGCCGCCCGCGCCGAGCTTGTTCATCTTCTTCGGCACCGGCGCGCCCTGGTAACTCAGCGGTTCGGCGTGACCGTGCTCGTCGACCGGGCCCAGCGGCTGGTGCACCTCGATGAACTCGCCGTGCGGCAGCCGCCGCACGATCCCGGTCTCCACCCCGTGCTCCAGCACCTCGCGGTCCGCCCGTTGCAGGCCCAGGCAGACCCGGTAGGTCACGTAGTAGGCGATCGGCGGGGCCAGCAGCACACCGAGTCGTCCGGCCCAGGTGGTCATGTTCAGCGAGAGGTTGAACACGAAGGCGATGATGTCGTTCATCCCGGAGAGCAGCACCACCAGGAAGAACGCGATCGCCATCGCGCCGAGGCCGCTGCGCACCGGGCAGTCCCTCGGCCGTTGGAGCAGGTTGTGGTGGGCTTCGTCGCCGCTGAGCTTGCGCTCCAGCATCGGGTACAGCAGCGCGAGCGTGAACACCAGCCCCATGCCGAGCACGAACGGGAAGAACGCCGCCGGGATGGTGTAGGGGCCCAGGTAGACCTCCCACGGCGGCCACAACCGGCCCATCCCGTCCGGCCACATCATGTACCAGTCCGGCTGCGATCCCGCGGAGATCTTGCCCGGGATGTAGGGCCCGAAGTTCCAGATCGAGTTGATCTGGAAGACGCCGCTCATGATCGCGAGCACACCGGTGACGACGAAGAACAGCCCGGAGCTCTTCACCGCGAACGACGGCATGATCCGCACGCCCTCGACGTTGCGCTCGGTGCGCCCCGCGCCCGGGTACTGGGTGTGCTTCTGGTACCAGACGATCGCCAGGTGCACGGCCACCAGCGCGGCGATCAACGCGGGCAGCACGAAGACGTGGAACAGGTAGAACCGCGGGATGATCACGGTGCCGGGGAACATGCCGCCGAACAGGATCCAGTGCAGCCAGGTCCCCACGACGGGCACCGACAGCAGGATGCCGGAGGCGATCCGCAACCCGGTGCCCGACAGCAGGTCGTCCGGCAGCGAGTAGCCGATGAATCCCTCGAACATGCCGCAGATGAACAGCAGGATGCCGATCGTCCAGTTCACCTCGCGGGGCCGCCGGAACGCTCCGGTGAAGAAGATCCGGAACATGTGGACCACGATCGCGCACATGAAGATCAGTGCCGCCCAGTGGTGCAGCTGGCGGGCGAACAGTCCGCCCCGGACGTCGAAGGAGATGTCCAGCGTGCTCTCCAGCGCCCGGGACATCTGCACGCCGCGCAGGTTGGTGAACGAGCCGTGGTAGGTCACCTCGGTCATCGAGGGGTCGAAGAAGTACGCCAGGTACACGCCCGTGACGATCAGGATGACGAAGCTGTACAGCGCGATCTCGCCGAGCAGGAATCCCCAGTTCGACGGGAAGACCTTGTTGAGCTGGCGGCGCAGTCCGGAGGCGGCCTGGAACCGCAGGTCCAGTTCGTGGGCCTGTTGGCTGAGGCGCCGGAAGAGCGTGCCGTTCGACCTGGTCGGTTGCGTCAGCCTGCTCATGTGCACTCCCCGCGCAAGCGGCTGCGTTCGTCGCGATGCTCCCGCAGGATTCCCTCGATCGCCTGACGAAACGCACCGCCGGCCCCAGGGCCGGCGGTGGTCTGCTACGCGTGGCTGCGGTGGAACACCGCGCGGTAGATCAGCAGCAGGATCAGCGACCCGATCACCGCCCACACGAAGCTCATGACGTGGAACCCGGACACAGCGTTGGCGCCGGTCAGCGCAGTGCTGATCCATCCGCCGAGCAGGCCGCCGACGATGCCGATGATCATCGTGACGATGATCCCGCCGGGATCCTTGCCGGGCAGGATGAACTTGGCGATGGCTCCGGCGATGAGCCCGAACACGATCCAGCTGATGATGCCCATGTCGATCTCCTCTCCGAGAAGAGTTCGTCAGGGGACTATCCCGCCACCGGGCGGGCGAAACCTCGGGGCCTGTCTTCGCACTCGTTGTGCGTGGCGGTGCCGGGACAGGCGCTCAGGGTTCCAGGTACGGGGTTCCGCCCGCGGCGAGCACGCGTTCCCGCAGTCGGCGGTTGCCGTCGAGCATCCGCGCGAGCGCGGCCGGGTCGTCTGCGGGCGCGGTGCGCAGCAGCGCGAACAGGAAAGCGACCGGTTCGGCGGGCATTCGCACCCCCGGCGTGGCGACCACCGAGGTGGGGAACGGGTAGAGCAGCACCAGACCGCCGTCCGCCGCGCCCACGTCATCGGGGGACAGGGCGGTCGTGGTCTCGGTGATGACCTCGTCGGCGGCCGAGTCGGGCAGGAAGGTGTTCGTCCACGGGTGCGGGTGCGACCACGCCCCGGAGGCGCGCAGCCGGGCCTCCTGCGGTGCCATCGCGTCGAGGAACTCGAAGTAGTCCTCGCCCTCGGGGGCGCGGACAGCGGTGTCGAGCAGGTACTGCCAGCTCGTCCCGTCCTCGCCCGGCACGGCCATGCCCTCGACGTGGTCGTACTCCCCGGAGGCGACGAGCTCGCGCTGGTCGGCCAGGAACTCGGCCAGGTCGGTGTAGGCGTGCTGGACGTGCCGGACCCGGCGCGGTGCGGGCACCAGCCGCAGCGTGGCCCGCAGGATCAGGCCGTGCCGCCCGTGCCCGGCGCGCACGGCGTCGAACAACTCGGCGTCCTGCTCGGCCGAGCAGTCGCGGACCTCGCCGCCGGGCGTGCGCACCCGCAGCGACAGGACGTTGTCGGTCTGCAGCCCGTGCCGGTGGGTGGCGCCGCCGATCCCGCCGACCGACAGGGTGCCGCCGACGGACAGTTCGAGGTAGTCGGTGAGCACCGGCGGGGCCAGGCCGTGCGGCAGGGTGGCGCGCAGCAGGTCGCTCCAGCGGATCCCGGCGTCCACGGTGACCGAGTCCGCGCCCAGGTGGTGCACGGCGCGCAGGCCGCCGGTCTCGACGACCAGCCCGCCGCCGCACTGCGCGGCCCCGGTGGTGTTGTGGCCCTGGCCGCGGACGGCGAACGGCAGGCCGCGCCGCTCGGCGTCCGCGAGGACCGCCACCACCTCTTCCTCGGTGGACGGACGCGCGACGGCACGCGGCCGGTGGTGCACGAGGTGGCCCCAGTCGTCGGCCGCGGCGCGCAGGCTCGGCTCGTCGGTGTGCGGCATCGCTCCTCCGATGATCGACTCCGCGCACACCTTTTCACCCGGACGGGTGGATCCGGAAGGGCTCGCGCCCCGGAGCCGCGAGCGCCCGCCGGGCGCCGGGGGAGCGCGCCACCGAGCGCGGCGGTCGAGCGCTCGTCCGGCCGCGGAGCTCCCGCGGGGGCGATCCCGCGGGCAGTGCCCCTGAAATGCGGTGATGCACCAATTCCGTGATCATCCTCAGTGGAATTCCGCGATTCCTCGCCCGTTCGAGCCACCCCCGGAACACGGTCGCCGAACTCGTGCGTCATAATGATTAGCGCGCCGCACGATCGTGTCGGCCGCCATTCCACTCGACACCCGAAAACCCGGGGTGAAAACCGTGTCGAACAAGGCCGCATTCGACAACGACGAAACCGCGATCGTAGTGCCGGTCGAGGGCGGGCGGGCCTGCCCGCCCCCGCTGGACCTCATCGCCGCGAACGGACCGTGGGGAACCCGTCGGCCTCGGCGGACGCTGGGCTCCACCGGCGTGATCTCAGCCGACGTCGTCGAGCGCGTCTGAATCGTCGCGACGCCGGGGGCCGGGCGCCGGAATTGCGCCCGGCCGCCTTCCGCCGCGGCGGGCACATCCGTTCGATTTCCGCTCCGGGAATCGTCGGCGGACGCGACGTGAATCGTCGCACCGCGCCACCGCGCCGTTCCTTTCGGCACCGTTGATCATTCCCGAATCCGCCTCCCGCGTTCCACTGTGGAGAGCGGGCTGCGAGGGATTTTCCGGGCGTGATCGGCGAATCCGCTGCCACCGCCGTCGCCGCCGTGCCAGCCTGGTCGGCGGACGACAAGGAGGTACAGCGGATGCAACAGCTGATCACGGCCGCGCACGTGCTCGTGGGACCGGCCGGGCAGCGGATCGACGACGGCGCCGTGCTGGTCGACGGCGACACCATCACCGCCGTCGGACCTCGCGCCGAGGTGGTGCCCCAGGCGGGGGAGGGTGCGCGTCGCCGGGACTTCCCGGCGGGCACCGTGCTGCCCGGTCTGATCAACAGCCACGTGCACCTCGCGTTCGACGCGAGCCTCGACGCCATCGACAACGTGATCGACGCCGACGACACCGACCTGCTGCTCGGCATGGCCGGGCGCGCCCAGCGCCTGCTGCGCTCCGGTGTCACCACGATCCGCGACCTCGGCGACCGAGGTGCGGCGGCCGTCCGGCTCCGGGACGCGGTCGAGCGCGGCGAGCTCGACGGTCCGCGCATCCTCGCCGCCGGGCCGCCGGTGACGATCCCGCGCGGCCACTGCTGGTTCTTCGGCGGCGAGGCCGACGGCGAGGAGGAGATCCGCCGCCGGGTGCGGCGCAACGCCGAGCTGGGCGTGGACGTGATCAAGGTGATGGCCTCCGGCGGCCAGATGACGCCGAGTTCGCCGCCGATGTGGGCTTCCCAGTTCAGCACCGCCGAACTCGCGGCCGTCACCGAGGAAGCCGCCCGGGCGGGCCTGCCGGTCGCCGCGCACGCCCACGGCGCCGAGGCGATCGCCTCGGCGGTCGAGGCGGGCGTGACCACGATCGAGCACTGCACGTGGCTGGGCGACGGCGGCTACGACCGCCGCGACGAGGTGGCCAAGCGCATGGCCGACCAGGGCATCTACGCCTGCTCGACGATGCCGCCCCGCTGGCGGGACTTCCTGGACCGCATCGGCCCGCAGCGCGCCGAGCACGTCATGCACCGGCTGCGGTGGATGGACGAGCTCGGTGTCCAGCTGATCACCGGCACCGACGCGGGCGTCCCGCGTTCGGACTTCGACGGTTTCCCCGACGCCCTCGGGGTCTACGAGCACCTCGGGTTCGACCGCGAGCGGATCATCGAGATGGCCACGGTCACCAGCGCGGCCGCGCTGGGCGTCGCCGACCGCGTCGGCCGCCTCGCCGCCGGGTGCACCGCCGACCTCCTCGCGGTCGACGGCGACCCGGTAGCCGACCTCGGAGCCCTGAACCGGCGTTCGCTGGTGCTCGCCCGCGGCCGCGAAATCCCGCTCAACTGAAGGACCGGGGACCGCCGCCCCTGGAGGAGGCGCTGCCGCGCCGCTGCGACCGGAACCCGCGGCGGTGCGGGTCCCCGAAGGGGAAAGCGGCTGCCGCCGCCCGCGAAGCGGGTCTCAGCCGCGCTCCAGCACGCCGCGCAGGAAGTTGGCCTGCCCGGCGTGCTGGAGGTCGTCGGCGATCACGCTGACCAGGCGGACGCCCAGCGAGACCGGCGGGTCCCACGCGTCGTCGATGATGCGCGGCAGGTCGGCGTCGGTGAGCTTGCCGACGTAGCCGACGGTCTGCTCGAAAACCGCGTCGTGGTAGTCGGTGAGCAGGTCGGCCGAGCCGACCCGCACGGCCGCGACGTCGTCGGCGTCGTGGCCGTAGCCGGTGTCGTCCACCGGCAGCGCCAGGCCGAACCGGTCGGCCCATCCCTGCGCCGTCCAGACCTGCTCGACCTCGGCGAGGTCGGACACGTGGTCGTCCTGCACCCGCGTCAGGTGCCACACCAGCCACGCGATCGAGTTGGCCCCCTCGTCGACGCGGTGCGCCAGCTGATCCGCGTCCAGTCCCTCGGCGGCCTCGTGGACGGCCTCGCGGATCCGGGAGAACGCGTCGACGAGCAGATCGGCGCTGGTCATGCCCACAACCCCTTCCGGTCGGGAGTCCGGTGCCGCCACCCTACGACCGGCGCTCGGGCCGGGCCAGCTCCGCGCGTCAGCCGACGAGCTCGCCGACCGCGGCCACGGCGCGGCTGTCCCGCGCCTGCGCGGCGTCGACCGGGACGTCCGGCCGCCACGCGGAGGTGAACACCAGGCCGGGGTCGACCAGCCGGTATCCCGCGAACAGCGCGGCGACCTGGTCGGGGTCGCGCAGGTGCAGCGGGTGGGTGCTGTTGCGGTAGAGGTCGATGGCCTGCTCGACCTCGCCCGGCCAGTACTCCGGGGTCAGGCTGTGCGACAGCGCCAGGTGGCTGCCGGGCACGCAGGCGTCGCGGTAGGCGGCGACGATCCCGGCCGGGTCGTCGGAGTCGGGGATGAACGGGAACACCGAGATCATCAGCACCCCGACGGGACGCGAGAAGTCCAGCAGCCGCGTCGTTTCCGGGTGCGCGAGCACCGTCCCGGCATCGCGCAGGTCGGCGCGGACGATCGCGGCCCGGTCGTTGTCCGCGAGCATGCGCTGCGACTGGGCCACCGCGACCGGTTCGTGGTCGACGTAGACCACCCGGCAGCGCGGGTCCAGCCGCTGCGCGATCTCGTGCACGTTGCCGACGGTGGGGATGCCGGAGCCGAGGTCGAGGAACTGCGTGATCCCGGCCTCGGTGACCAGGTACCGCACCGCGCGTTGCAGGAACGCCCGGTTGTGCCGGGCGAACGTGCGGGTCTCGGGCAGCACGGCCAGCACCTCGTCGGCGGCGGCGCGGTCCACCGCGAAGTTGTGCGCGCCGCCGAGGTAGTAGTCGTACATCCGCGCCGGGTTCGGCCGGGTGCGATCCACGCCCGCCAGCGGATCGTTGAACAGCTCCGGTCCGCTGCGTTCGGTGCCGTCGTCCATGCACGTCCCTCCCCGCCCGATCGCCTTGATCATGCGAGGGCGGGGCCGCGTTGGCAAGCCCCGCCCCGCGCGGTCACGCGGCGCCGCGGAAGCGGCGCAGCCGCAGGCTGTTGCCGACCACGAACACCGAGCTGAAGGCCATCGCCGCCCCCGCGATCATGGGGTTGAGCAGCCCGGCGGCGGCCAGCGGCAGGGCGGCGACGTTGTAGGCGAACGCCCAGAACAGGTTGCCCTTGATGGTGCCCAGGGTGCGGCGGGACAGGCGGATCGCGTCCGCGGCGGCGCGCAGGTCGCCGCGCACCAGGGTCAGGTCGCCGGCCTCGATCGCCACGTCGGTGCCGGTGCCCATGGCCAGGCCGAGGTCGGCCCGGGCCAGTGCCGCCGCGTCGTTGACGCCGTCGCCGACCATCGCCACGACACGGCCTTCGGACTGCAGGCGGGCGACCACGTCCACCTTGTCCCGCGGCAGGACCTCGGCGATGACCTCGTCGATGCCCACCTCCGCGGCCACGGTCCGCGCCACCGCCTCGTTGTCGCCGGTCAGCAGCACCGGGATCAGACCCAGCGCGCGGAGTTCGGCGATGGCCCGGGCCGAGGTCGGCTTGACGGTGTCGGCGACCTCCAGCACGGCGCGTGCCGCGCCGTCCCAGGCCACCGCGACCGCGGTGCGGCCCAGCCGCTCGGCTTCCTCCCGCGCGGTGCGCAGCGACTCGGGCAGCGGCTGGCTCCACTGCTCCAGCAGGGCGGGACGGCCGACGAGCACGGCGTGGCCGTCGACCACCGCCTGCACGCCGAGCCCTTCGACGTTGCCGAACTCCGCGACGTCGGGCAGGTCGCCGATCCGCTCGCTGGCACCCCGGGCGATGGCCTGCGCGACGGGGTGCTCGGAAGCGTGCTCGGCCGCGCCCGCCAGGCGCAGCACTTCGGTGGCGTCGACGCCGTCGGCGGTGCGCACGCCCACCAGCGACATCCGGCCGGTGGTGACCGTGCCGGTCTTGTCCAGCACGACCGTGTCGACCTGGCGGGTGGACTCCAGCACCTCCGGTCCCTTGATCAGCACGCCGAGCTGGGCGCCCCGGCCGGTGCCGACGAGCAGGGCCGTGGGGGTGGCCAGGCCCAGCGCGCACGGGCAGGCGATGATCAGCACGGCCACCGCCGCGGTGAACGCCGCCGCCGGTCCGGCCCCGGCCAGCAGCCAGCCCGCCAGCGTCACCAGCGCGAGCCCGATCACGATCGGCACGAACACCGCCGAGATCCGGTCGGCCAGCCGCTGCACGGCCGCCTTGCCGCTCTGGGCGTCCTCGACGAGCTTGGCCATCTGCGCCAGCTGGGTGTCCGCGCCGACGCGGGTGGCGCGGACCACCAGTCGTCCGCCCGCGTTCACCGTGGCACCCACGACGGCGTCGCCGACGCCGACCTCCACCGGCACCGACTCGCCGGTGAGCATGCTGGCGTCCACCGCCGAGCTGCCCTCGTCCACCACGCCGTCGGTGGCGATCTTCTCGCCCGGGCGCACCACGAACCGGTCGCCGACCGCGAGCCGGTCGACGGGGATGCGCTGCTCCCGGCCGTCCCGCAGCACCGCGACGTCCTTGGCGCCCAGCTCCAGCAGCGCCCGCAGCGCCGCGCCCGCCCGCCGCTTGGACCGGGCCTCGAAGTAGCGGCCGGCCAGGATGAACGTGGTCACCCCGGCGGCGACCTCCAGGTAGATGGAGCCCTCGGTGCCGCCGCGGGAGATGGTCAGTTCGAACGAGTGGGTCATGCCGGGCATCCCGGCGGTCCCGAACAGCAGCGCGTACAGCGACCAGCCGAAGGCAGCCAGCGTGCCCATCGAGATCAGCGTGTCCATGGTGGCCGCGCCGTGCCGCAGGTTGGTCCAGGTGGCCGCGTGGAACGGCCACGCCCCCCAGACCACGACCGGGGCGGCCAGCACCAGCGAGATCCACTGCCAGTAGGTGAACTGCACCGCGGGGACCATCGCCAGCACGATCACCGGCACCGCCAGGAGGGCGGAGACGACCAGCCGACGGCGCAGCGGCGCGGTCGGGTCCTCTTCGGACTCCGGGGCGCCCGGTTCGGCGGGCAGCGCGGCCGTGTAGCCCGCGGCCTCCACCTGCGCCACGAGATCGCGCGGGTCCATGTCGGGCGGGTAGGTGATCTTGGCCTTCTCGGTGGCGTAGTTGACCGCGGCGCTCACGCCGTCGAGCTTGCCCAGTTTGCGCTGGACGCGGGCGGCGCAGGAGGCGCAGGTCATGCCGCCGATGGCCAGTTCGATCTCCCGGGGCGCGGTCCCGGTGATGGTGTCGCTCATCGCTTCCCTCCTCGGAGCGGGGCCGTCCACCGCGGACGGCCCCGCCCGCGCTCAGCTCGCGGCCAGCTCGTAGCCGGCCTCTTCGACCGCGGCGCGGATGTCGGACTCGTCGATCGGCGCCGAGCTGGTCACGGTGACGTCCCCGGTGGACAGCTCCACCGACACGTCGGAGACCCCGGAGATCGCGCTGATCTCCTCGGTCACCGAGCGCGCGCAGTGCTCGCAGGTCATGCCGGTGACGGTGTAGCGGGTCTGGGTCATGTCGAACCTCTCCTCTCGTCGGGTGTGCCGCGTCAGGACTTCACCAGGCGGGCGATCGCGTCGCCGGCCTCGCGGATCTTCTCGTCGGCGGACGCGTCGTCGGCGTTCATCGCCTCGGCGACGCAGTGCTTGAGGTGCTCGTCGAGCAGTCCGAGCGCCACCGACCGCAACGCCCGCGTGGCAGCGGAGACCTGCGTGAGCACGTCGATGCAGTACTCGTCATTGTCGATCATGCGCGCCAGACCGCGGACCTGGCCCTCGATGCGGCGCAGTCGCCTGGCGTAGTCGTCCTTGTCGTGCGCGTATCCGGGCATGGCGTCCTCCTCCGACACCGGCAGTTATACCCCAAGGGGGTATAGGTAGTCAAAAAGAATTCCGGCGCCGCTCGCGGCCTGCGGAGTTTCGCGTTTTTCCCGAGATCGAATCGGTGCGCGCGCGGGGTATCGGCGTGCTCGGCGGTTTACCCTACGGGGGTATCGGTGTGGAACGGTCGCGACTGCGCGCGCCGCACGGCCCGCCTAGCGTGGGGACATGACGCTTGGGCATCCGGGACGGGAACCGCGCCGGGCGCACCTGTCGTACAACCCGGTGTTCGTCGCCGAACCGGTGCGGGTGCCGCGCGAGCGGCTGCCCGACGGTGACCTGGACCCCGCGGTCGCGTACCAGATCGTCCACGACGAACTGATGCTCGACGGCAACGCCCGGTTGAACCTCGCCACGTTCGTCACCAGCTGGATGGAACCGCTGGCCGACCGGCTGATGGCCGAGTGCGCCGAGAAGAACATGATCGACAAGGACGAGTACCCGCGCACCGCGGCCCTCGAACAGCGGTGCGTGCGGATGCTCGCCCACCTGTGGCGGGCGCCGTCGGCCGACGACGCGATCGGGTGCTCGACGACCGGTTCCAGCGAGGCGTGCATGCTCGCCGGGCTCGCCCTGAAGCGCCGCTGGCAGCACGCGCGCCGCGCGGCGGGACGGCCCGCCGACCGCCCGAACCTCGTCATGGGCGCCGACGTGCAGATCTGTTGGGAGAAGTTCGCCGACTACTGGGACGTCGAGCCCCGCGTGGTCCCGATGGAGGGCGAACGCTTCCACCTCGACGCCGAGTCGGCGGTGGCCCGCTGCGACGAGAACACCATCGGCGTCGTCGCGGTGCTCGGGTCCACGTTCGACGGCAGCTACGAACCGGTGGCCGAGATCTGCGCCGCGCTGGACCGGTCGCGCGACGAACGGGACCTGGACGTCCCGGTGCACGTCGACGGCGCCTCCGGCGCGATGATCGCCCCGTTCTGCGATCCGGAGCTGCCCTGGGACTTCCGGCTCGACCGCGTGGCGTCGATCAACACCTCCGGCCACAAGTACGGGCTGGTGTACCCCGGAGTCGGCTGGGTGGTGTGGCGCGACACCGCGGCGCTGCCGGAGGACCTGGTGTTCTCCGTCAACTACCTGGGCGGGAACATGCCGACGTTCGCGCTGAACTTCTCCCGCCCCGGCGCGCAGGTGGTCGCGCAGTACTTCACCTTCCTGCGCCTGGGCTTCGAGGGCTACCGGCGCGTGCAGTCGACGTGCCGGGACGTCGCGACGTCGCTGGCCGACCGGATCGCCGAGCTCGGCCCGTTCCGGCTGCTGACGCGGGGCGACGAGCTGCCGGTGTTCGCCTTCACCCTCGCCGGCGACGTCGGCGGTTACTCCGTCTTCGACGTCTCGGCGCACCTGCGCGAGCGCGGCTGGCTGGTGCCCGCCTACACCTTCCCGGCCGACCGGACGGACCTCGCGGTGCTGCGGATCGTGGTGCGCAACGGGATGACCCACGACCTCGCCGACCTGTTCCTGGCGGACCTGCGGCGCTCCCTGGAGAACCTGCGCAGGCAGCCGGAACCGTTGCGCGGCGCGGAATCCGGCTCGTTCGCGCACGGCGCCGGGACCACGCGCCACCCGAGGTCCGGACGGCGGTGACGGTGCGTCCCGCTCCACACCCCCGGCGACTCGAAAGGGTGACTTGACGCTCGCCCGTCACGCGGACGTGTGCCCCTCCGGTGGTTGAGGCACCGAATGTGTGGTTAGAAAGCCGCAGCTGGCGATCAGGTCAAGCATCCGGCGATCACTCGGGGTGATTCGTGTCGAAGCCAAGGCATCGTGCTCCGTCCCTGGAAAAGCGGCAGTGGGTGTACTGGGCGGTGGCCGCGTTCGCGGTGCCGCTGGTGCTGGCGGTCCCGATCGGCGGCGCGTCCGCGTTGCTCGTGGGGCTCTTAGTGGTGTGCTTCGTGGCGGGTTCGCTGTGCAACGCCTGGCTGTTGGCTCGTTCGCCGCGACGTGACGTGACGCCGCTGGTGCTGCGCGGTGTCAGCGAGCCGAAGGCGATCGAGGGGACTGCCGAGCAACCGGTCCACACCGGACGCCCGGTCGAGCCGGTGCGGCAACAGCCGGTGCGGCGCGCGATGCCGATGTCCTCTTCGGACAGACCTGCGTTCGCCTCCGGGGACAGCGAGGGCTACCTGGAGGTGGCGGTGCTGGTCTCGGCGAACCGGCCGCCGATGGATCCCGCCGAGGGGACGCCGACGGTCACCGCGCCGGTCGTCTACGACGACGGTGCCCGCACCCCGCGCGAGATCCCGGTCCAGTCCGAGCCCGAGGAGGACGTCAGCCAGTTCGGCACCCCGGGGCCGTACCCGGGTTCGGTGCTGCCCAAGGCCAACGGGCGCGCTCCGCACAGCAGCTACCGGGTCAAGGGCAACACCCGGTCGATGCGCTACCACACGATGCAGTCGCCCTACTACGAACGCACCAAGGCCGGTGTCTGGTTCCGCTCCACGGCCGACGCCGAGCGGGCCGGTTTCGAGCCGTGGAACAAGCACCTCCAGGCGAGCCGGTGACACCTCCCGCCCGATGGCGGGATCGCGCGTCCACTCCGGACACCCCCGACGTGATGTCCGGAGTGGACTTTTTTCGGCGCGTTCCCGGCGATGTCCTCAGTGGTCGGTCGGCGGTCGGCGCTCGGCGAGTTCGAGCAGCAACGGGGCGGCTTCGGCGTCGGTCACCAGCGTCGTGACGATCCCGGCGCGCAGCACCGCGTCGATCGCCTCCGCCTTCGGTCCGGCGTAGCCGAGCGCGACCACCTCGGGCACCTTGCGCAGCTGCTCGGCCGGGATCGCCAGCACCCGCTGGACGAGCCCGGTCGTCAGCGCGTTCCCGTCGGCGTCGAACAGCCGCCCGGCGATCTCGGCGACCACCCCGCGCCTGCCGAGCGACGCCTGCTCGCCCGGTCCGAGCGCGTCGTGCACCGTCGACTCGCCGGTCCGCCAGGCGCCGATGCTGACCACCGCCTTGGTCAGCGAGCCGAAGCGCTCGAAGGTCTCGGCGATGCCCGGCTGGCGGCGCAGCGCCTCCGCGGTGCGCCGGTCGGGCACCACCAGCGGGCCGTAGATGGGGAAGGCGTCCGAGCCGGAGACGGCGGCCACGCGCCGCACCGTCTCCACCGAGCGGTCGCGCATGTCGACCCCCGCGTGCACGCCGCAGAGCTGGACCAGCGGGCACGGCGGCAGCGAGCGCACCGCCTCGGCCATCGCGTTGACCGACCGCGCCCAGGCCAGCCCGAGCACGTCGTCGGCGGTGACGATCTCGGTGAGCAGCTCGGCGGCCAGCGCGCCGATCTGGTGCCGCCGGCGGGGGCGCTCCGCGTGCATCGCCGCGCCGTCGAGCACCAGCGCGCGGCGCAACCCGTACGCCGCGCGGAGTTCGTCGCTGAGCGCGGCGTCCAGCGGCAGCGGCAGGTCGAACTCGATGCGGACCAGTCCGTCGCGCAGCGCCGCGGTGAGGATCCGGGCGACCTTGAACCGGCTGATGCCGAACTCCGCGGCGATCTCCAGTTTGGACCGCCCCTGCAGGTAGAAGCGCCGGGCGATGGATGCCGCGGTGATGGTCTCGGCCGGGCCAGGTCTGCTCATATGAGCAATCCTACGGCGAATCCGGCCGCAAAGGTTGACGCCGTGATCCACAAACATCTTGAATGCCTGCGACATTGCCGAGCACCTCGGTTCAGGGACGCTCAGATGAGCGGGATGAGGGGTGGCATGCGGGGCGTGAGGAGACCGCTCGCGGCGTTGGCGCTGGTCGTCGCGCTGCTCGTGCTGAGCGGCTGCGCCGGAGCGGGCGAGCTGGGTACCGGCGGGCGGACACTGGTGGTGGCCATCGTGTCGAACCCGCAGATGAAGGACGCGGTGGCGCTGTCCGGCCAGTTCGAGCGGGAGAACCCGGGGATCCGGCTGAAGTTCGTGCAACTGCCGGAGAACCAGTCGCGGCCGAAGATCACCGCCTCGACCGCGACCCAGGGCGGCGAGTTCGACGTCGTGATGATCAGCAACTACGAGGTGCCGCAGTGGGCGGCCAATGGCTGGTTGGAGAACCTGCAGCCGCACATCGACGCCAGTCCCGGTTACGACGCGGACGACTTCGTCCCGAGCATCCGCGACTCGCTGTCCTACCGGGGATCGATGTACGCGGTGCCGTTCTACGGCGAATCCTCGTTCCTGGTCTACCGCAAGGACTTGTTCGAGCGCGCCGGGTTGCGGATGCCACCGCACCCGACGTGGCCGCAGATCGCCGACCTGGCCGCGAAGCTGGACGACAAGGAGCACGGCGTGTCCGGGATCTGCCTGCGCGGCAAACCCGGTTGGGGCGAGAACCTCGCGCCGTTCGACACCGTGGTCAACACCTTCGGCGCCCGCTGGTTCGACGAGCACTGGAACGCCCAGCTGACCTCCCCGGAGTTCCGCGCCGCCGCGCACTTCTACGTCGACCTGGTCCGCCGGCACGGCGAAGTCGGCGCCTCCAGCGCGGGCTTCTCCGAATGCGGCGCGCGCTACGCCCAGGGCCAGGCGGCCATGTGGTACGACGCCACCTCCGCGGCCGGGACGGTCGAGGACCCGACCAGCAGCAAGATCGTCGGCAAGTCCGGCTACGCCGCCGCACCGGTGCTGCGCACCCCCGACAGCGGCTGGCTGTACTCGTGGGCGCTGGCCGTGCCCAAGGCGGCCCGCGACAAGGACGCCGCCTGGCGGTTCATGCGCTGGATGACCGACCAGAAGTACGCGCGGACCGTCGGCAACACGCTGGGCTGGAACCGGGTCCCACCGGGGTCGCGGCAGTCCACCTACCGGATACCGGAGTACATGAACGCAGCCCACGCCTACGCGGTGCCCACGCTGGAGGGCATCGACCGGGCGACCCAGCGCAACACGATGACCGGCCCGGTGCCCTACCCGGGGATCCAGTTCGTCGGCATACCCGAGTTCCAGGACCTCGGCACCCGGGTCGGCCAACAGCTGTCGGCGGCCATCGCCGGTCAGATCAGCGTCGATGAGGCGCTGCGCCAGTCCCAGCAGTACGCCGACTCGGTCGGCCGGTCCTACCGGGAGACTCGGTGAGCACGACGACGATGCCGACACCGGTGCGGCGCCCTGCCCGGGCCGCCTGGCTGCGCCGCGCCCCGCTGCTGCCCGCCCTGCTGTTCACCGTCGTGGTGACGCAGGTTCCGTTCCTGATGACGGTGTTCTACTCGTTCCAGTCCTGGAACCTGGTGCGCCCCGGATCGCGGCACTTCGTGTGGCTGCGCAACTACGTGGACGTCTTCGCCGACAGCCAGTTCCGCGGCGCGATGCTGCGCACGGTCGTGCTGACCGTGGTGTGCGTGCTGGTGTCGATGCTGCTCGGCCTCGGGCTGGCGCTGCTGCTGGACCGCAGGTTCCTCGGCCGGAGCGTGGTGCGCACGCTGCTGATCACGCCGTTCCTCATCCTGCCCGCGGCGGGCGCGCTGCTGTGGAAGACGACGATGTTCGACCCGACCTACGGTCTGGTCAACTTCGCGCTCGGCGGCGACACCGACTGGCTGTCGGAGTTCCCGCTGGCGTCGGTGATGACGCAGATCGTCTGGCAGTGGACGCCGTTCATGATGCTGCTCATCCTCGCCGGGTTGCAGGCCCAGTCCGCCGAGGTCGTCGAGGCAGCCCAGGTCGACGGCGCGGGCGGTTGGCGGATCTTCGTCTCCATCACGCTGCCGCAGCTGAGCCGCTACCTGCAACTGGCCGCGCTGCTGGGGGCGATCTACATCGTCAACAGCTTCGACGCGATCTTCCTCATGACGCAGGGCGGTCCGGGCACGGCCACCACCAACCTGCCGTACTACATCTACCAGCGCGCCTTCGAGGGCTTCGACATCGGGCAGTCCTCGGCGATGGGCGTCGTCGTGGTGATCCTGACGCTGGTCGTGGCGACCTTCGCGCTGCGGCTGATGTTCCGGTCCTTCGGGGTGAGCGGGGAGGCGCGATGAGGGCCCGACGACTGGGGCGGTCGGCGCTGACCGGGGCGACCTGGTTGATCGCCGTGCTGTTCGTGTTCCCGTTGCTGTGGATGGTGCTGACCGCGTTCAAGCACGAGGCCGACGCCTACACCGATCCGCCGCGCGTGGTGTTCGGTCCGACGCTGGAGCAGTTCGCCGGGATCCTGGAGCGCGGATTCCTGCCGTACCTGGCCAATTCCGCGTTCGTCACGGTGCTGTCGACGCTGTTCGTGCTGGTGCTGGGCGTGCCCGCGGCCTACGCGCTGTCGCTGGCGCCGGTCCCCGGCACGCGCAACGCGCTCGGTTTCTTCCTGTCCACCAAGATGTTGCCGATCGTGGCGGCGATCATCCCGCTGTACGTGATCTCGCAGAACCTGCACATGCTGGACAACGCGTGGATGCTCGTCGTGCTCTACACCGCGATGAACCTGCCGCTGGCGGTGTGGATGCTGCGCTCGTTCTTCCTGGAAGTGCCCCGGGAGATGATCGAGGCGGGGCGGGTGGACGGCGCGGACCTGCCCACCCTGCTGCTCCGGGTGATCCTGCCGGTGGTCGCGCCGGGCATCGCCGCGACGGCGCTGGTGTGCGTGATCTTCTCCTGGACGGAGTTCTTCTACGCCGTCAACCTCACCGCCGCGCGGGCGGGCACGGTCCCGGTCTTCCTGGTCGGCTTCATCACCAGCGAGGACCTCTACTGGGCGCAGCTGTCGGCGGCGGCCCTGCTGGCCTCGCTGCCCGTGATGATCGTCGGCTGGCTGGCGCAGAACCACCTGGTCCGCGGCCTGTCGATGGGTGCGGTCAAGTGACCGCTCGGTGAGCGGGGACGGCGTCGGGCTCAACCGTCCACAACGGAGTCCCGGCCGGACAACCGGCGGACGTGGTCGTCGATCAACTCGTCGAGCTCGGCCAACCGGACGCGCAGCGCAGCCGCCCGCGTGGTGGAGGAGGCCGGGAGCTGCGCGGCCAGGTGCCCGTACTCGGCGAGCAGCCTGGGCAGGTCGTTGCTGTCCTGTTGCCTCGGGATGCCGTCCATCTCTCGATGGTGCGATCCGGGGGCGGATCCGTCGATTCGATCAGTCTTCCGGATATCCTGCGCCGGGACACCGACACCGGATTGGGTGATGTGCTGATGACCGAACTGGACCGCGCCCGGGCGCTGCTCGCCGAGCACCCGGTGGTCGACGGCCACAACGACCTGCCGTGGGCGCTGCGCGAGCAGGTCGGCTACGACCTCGACCGCCGGGACATCGCCCAGGACCAGTCCGAGTACCTGCACACCGACCTGGCCCGGCTGCGCGCCGGCGGCGTCGGGGCCCAGTTCTGGTCGGTGTACGTGAGCACGTCGCTGCAGGGCGACCGGGCGGTGACCGCCACGCTGGAGCAGATCGACTGCGTGCGCGCCCTGCTCGCCCGGTATCCCGGTGAACTGCGCGCCGCGCGCACCGCCGACGAGGTGGAGGCGGCCCGCGCCGACGGGCGCATCGCCTCGCTGATGGGTGCCGAGGGCGGCCACTCGATCAACTGCTCGCTGGGGGCGCTGCGCGCGCTGTACGAGTTGGGCGTGCGCTACCTCACGCTCACGCACAACGACAACGTGCCGTGGGCGGACTCGGCGACCGACACCCCGGTGGCGGGCGGGCTGACCCGCTTCGGCGTGGAAGTGGTCCGGGAGATGAACCGGCTCGGCATGCTCGTGGACCTCTCGCACGTGTCCGCCGACACCATGCGGGACGCGATCCGCGCCACGCGCGCGCCGGTGATCTTCTCGCACTCGTCGTCCCGCGCGGTCTGCGACCACCCGCGCAACGTCCCCGACGACGTGCTGGCGTCGCTGCCCGCCAACGGCGGGGTGGCGATGGCGACGTTCGTGCCGAAGTTCGTGCTGCCCGAGGCGGTGGACTGGACGATCGCCGCCGATGAGAACATGCGCGCGCACGGCTTCGACGCGCTGGACACCACGCCGGAGGGGATGCGGGTGCAGCGCGAGTACGAGGCCGCGCACCCGCGCCCGGTGGCGACCGCGGCCACGGTCGCCGACCACCTCGACCACATGCGGGAGGTCGCCGGGATCGACCACGTCGGCATCGGTGGCGACTACGACGGCACCGCGTTCGTGCCGGACGGACTGGCGGACGTCGCGGGCTACCCGAACCTGATCGCCGAGCTGCTGCGGCGCGGCTGGTCGGACGCCGACATCGCCAAGCTGACCTGGCGCAACGCGGTGCGCGTGCTGCGCGATGCCGAGTCGGTGGCCGGCGAGCTGCGCCGCACCGAGAGCCACTCGGTGGCGACCCTCGAACAGCTGGACGGGTGAGCCTGCGCAACGGCGTTGACCCCGGGTCTCGGCGCTCGCTACGGTCGGTTGAGTTGACCACGCGCCGGAGGCGGCCATGAAGCGCTTCGACCGGCTCGAACGGATCCTCGCGCTGGATCCGGAGCGGGACTGCGAAACGATCTACCGCTGGCTCGCCGAGTACGAGTTCCCGTGGGACATCACCAAGGCGTTGGAGTTCGCGCTGTTCCGCACCTACGCGGTGCCCAGCATCGGGCGGCTGCTCGACCGGACCGGGGAGTTCACCCGCTGCCCGCAGAAGCGCTACGACGACACGGTGCTGATCCTGTTCGAGATCTTCCACTGGGGCACGGGCGCGCCGCGCGGCAGGCAGGCCGTGGAACAGCTCAACGCCATCCACGGCCGCTACCGGATCAGCGACGACGACTACCTCTACACGTTGGCGGCGTTCGTGATCACACCGGTGCGCTGGATCGACCGGTTCGGCTGGCGGCGGCTGCACCCGCGCGAGGTCACCGCGCTGACCAACACCATGCGCCGGATGGGCGAGGCCATGCGGATCTCCGGAATCCCGGAGACCTACGCCGGTTTCGAGGAGTTCTTCGACGACTACGAGCGCGAGCACTTCGAGTTCGACGCGGGCGGCCGACGGGTCGCCGACGCCACGCTCGACCTGTTCGGCTCGTGGTACCCGAAGCCGGCCGCCCCGGCGGTGAGCCGGGCGGCCCGGCTGCTGATGGAACCGCACCTGCTGGCCGCCTTCGGCTACCCGGAACCGCCGAAGGTGGCCCGCCGGGCCGCGGAGCTGGCGCTCAAGGCCCGCGCGGCGTTCGTCCGCGTGGGCCCGCCGCGGCCCGAGTCGCGCCCGGTCGCCCCGGACCCGGTGTCCTACCCGGAAGGCTACGAGATCGCCGACCTCGGCCCGGACTCCTTCCACCGCGCCCGGGCCGGGGAGCGGACCCGGTCCTGCCCGGTCGCGCGCTGAGCGGGCCGGGCAGACCCGGACTCTCCGAAGACGGGCGCTCACGCCAGCGCGATGTCCTGATCAGCGGTAGCGCCGCGCCTGCCGCCCGCGCGATGTCCGCTGTGGACACCGCGGCGCAGCCGTGCCCGCCGAACGGCCGCCGGGCGATGGCGAGCACCTGCGCCCGGACGGGGACTGCGCGGCCATGCCGATCACTGTCCCGTCGCACTTCCGTCGCACGACAACTACCCCGGCGGACGCGGCCAACCGGGTGAAAGACGTTGGGAGCACTCGAAAATCGGTAGTTGACGCGCCGACAACACGGTTCGGACGCCACCTTCCCGCGGCGACGCGGGAGAGGTCCACTGTGGTCGAACAGCAGGACGAGCAGTCCGACGTGGACGCCGCGCGCGAGTTCGTGCACCTGGTCGAACAACGGGATTCGAGCCGTGGTCGTGTCTCGCCCTGCGGTGCACCAGCGGGGCTCATACGATGCCGGGAGCGCCTCCTGGTCGTCGGATAGGAGGAGGGTCCATGGTCTTGTCGCTGCCTGACCACGCGCTGTCCGGCGGGGATTCCGAACAACCGCGCGATGTGCCACGTTCGAGTGACTTCCCGCGTGGTGAGGCCGTGCTCTCGCGCATGCGATCGGAAAATTTCCCGGTCGCTTCCCGAGTGCTGCCGCGCGGTGTGCGGCGGCACCTGCACGCGCTCTACGGCTACTTCCGACTCGTCGATTATGCCGGGGACGAGGCGCCCGGCCACCGCGGCGCACTCCTGGACCTGCTGGAGGTCGACCTCAAGCGCGTCTACCAGGGCGCCGCTCGGATTCCGGTGCTCCGGACGCTGGCGCCCACGGTCCGAGAGTGTGCCATCCCCTACGACGTGCTGGTCAAGTTGATCGAGGCGAACCGGCAGGACCAGCGGGTGCGGCGCTACGAGACCTTCGACGACCTGCTCGACTACTGCGCCCTGTCGGCCAACCCGGTCGGGGAGGCGGTGCTGCACGTGTTCGGTCGCGCCGAACCGGGGTTGGTCGCGCTCTCCGACCGGATCTGCACCGCCCTGCAGGTCCTGGAGCACTGCCAGGACCTGGGCGAGGACCTGCGCCAGGACCGGATCTACCTGCCGGTGCAGGACATGCGGCGGTTCGGCTGCCAGGAGGAGGACCTGGCGACCGAGACCGCGCCGACCCGGTTGCGCGGGCTCGTGCGGTTCGAGGTCGACCGGGCGCTGCGGATGCTCGACTCCGGCGCGGTGCTGATCAGCAGGCTGCCGTGGATGGGCCGGATCGCGGTGGCCGGCTACGTCGCGGGCGGGCGGGCCACCGCCGCGGCGTTCGGCGCCGCCGGTTACGACCCGCTGGGGGTGGACGTGCGGCCGAGCAAGCTGCGCACGTTCGGCGAGTGGGGGCGGTTGTACGTGTTGGGGGGATCCTGGTGATCGATTCGGCGCGGGTGCGCGACGCCTACCAGGAGTGCGAGCGGATCACCCGCGAACAGGCGCGGAACTTCTCCTACGGGATCCGCCTGCTGCCCGGGCCGAAGCGGCGGGCGCTGTCTGCGGTCTACGCCTTCGCCCGGCGGGTGGACGACATCGGCGACGGGGACCTGCCGCAGGAGGAGAAGCTGCGCCACCTCAAGCAGGCGCGCGCCGAGGTGCGCGCGGCCGACCGGGACGCGCCAGATCCCGTGCTCGTGGCGCTGGCCGACGCCGCGGAGCGGCTGCCCGTGCCGCTGGAGGCGTTCGACGAACTCATCGACGGGTGCGAGGCCGACGTCCGCGGCGTCCACTACCGCACCTTCGACGAGCTGCTGCACTACTGCCGCTGCGTGGCCGGGTCGATCGGTCGGCTGTCGCTCGGCGTGTTCGGCACCGACGACCCGGACACCGCCGGACCCCGCGCCGACGCGCTGGGCGTGGCGCTGCAACTGACCAACATCCTCCGCGACGTGCGCGAGGACCTGCTCAACGGGCGCGTGTACCTGCCCGCCGAGGACCTGGACGCCTTCGGCGTGCGGCTCAGCGCCGACGAGGACCTGGTGGACACCCCGCAGGCGTGGGACCGGCTGGTGCGGTTCCAGGCCGACCGCGCGGAGCGCTGGTACGTCGAGGGACTGCGGTTGCTGCCGATGCTGGACCGCCGCAGCCGGGCCTGCTGCGCGTCGATGGCGGGCATCTACCACCACCTGCTGCACCGCATCGCCGCCGATCCGCGCAGCGCGATGCGGCAGCGGACGTCGCTGTCCGGTTGGCGCAAGGCCGGGGTCGCGGCGCGGTCGCTGGCGGGGATGACCCCGTGACCGGCGGCCGGGTCGTGGTGATCGGCGGCGGTCTCGCCGGGGTGACCGCCGCGTTGCGTTGCGCCGACAGCGGATTCCGGGTCACGCTGCTGGAGGCGCGTTCCCGGCTGGGCGGGGCGACCTACTCGTTCCGCCGCGGTGACCTCGTCGTCGACACCGGCCAGCACGTGTTCCTGCGGTGCTACTCCGCCTACCGGGACCTGCTGGACCGGCTCGGCGTCTCCGACGGCGTCCGCGTGCAGTCCCGGTTCCGCGCGCCCGTGCTCACCCCGCGCGGCACCGGCTCGGTCCTGACGCGCTGGAACCTGCCCGCGCCCGCGCACCTGGCCCCGGCGCTGCTGGGCTACCGGCTGCTGACGCCGCGGGACCGCGTCCGCGTCGCCCGCACCGCGTTCGCGCTGCGCCGCCTCGATCCCGACGACCCGCGCCTGGACCGCGTCAGCCTCGGCGAGTGGTTGCGCCGCCGCGGCGAGTCGGAGCGCGCGGTGCAGGCGCTGTGGGGGCTGCTGGCCGTCGCGGCGCTCAACGCCGAGCCGGACGAGGCGTCGATGGCGCTGGCGGCCCGGGTGTTCCGCACCGGGATGCTCGACGACGCCGACAGCGTCGACATCGGGATTCCGCAACGGCCGCTGGCCCAGCTGCACGGCGAACCGGCGTCGCGCGCGCTGCACGCGGCCGGTGTGGACGTCCGGTACCGGTGCAAGGCCGCGGCGGTCCGGTACGCCCCGGGCGGGCTGCGGATCCCGGTGCGCGAGCGGGGATCGGCCGGGGTGCTGGACGCCGACTCCGTCGTCGTGGCCACGCCGCACCGGGCGGCCGCCGGGCTGCTGGCCGACCTGCCGCTGCCCGAAGTCGCGAGCTGGGCCCGCCTGTCGTCCTCGCCGATCGTCAACGTCCACGTCGTCTACGACCGGCCGGTGACCGGGCTGGAGATGGCCGCCGTCGTCGACTCGCCGTTGCAGTGGGTCTTCGACCGCACCGCGGTCGCGGGCTCCTCCCGCGGGCAGTACCTGGCGATCTCGCAGTCGGCGGCGCACGAACACGTCGACGCGCGCACCGGCGACCTGCGGCGGCTGTTCCTGCCCGCCCTCCAGGAGGTTTTCCCCCGCGCCCGGCGGGCCCGCGTCCTGGACTTCTTCGTCACCCGCGAACCCCGGGCCACGTTCCGGCAGGCGCCCGGCACCGCCGCGCTGCGGCCGCCCACCCGCACCGCGGTGCCCGGGCTGGTGCTGGCCGGGGCGTGGACCGCGACGGGGTGGCCGGACACCACCGAGGGAGCGGTGGTCAGCGGCATCCGCGCCGCCGAGGCAGTCGAGAAGGACCAGCGATCGCGACATGGCGTGGAGGTGACCGCATGACATCCGTCCTGCCCCCGGCACTGCTCGCGGCACGGGAATCGGTGGATCCGGTGTTGCGCAAGGCCGTCGCCCGACTGGACCCGGACACCCGCAGGGTGTGCGAGTACCACTTCGGCTGGCGCAACGCCGACGGTTCCCCGGCCGAGAGCGGGGGCAAGGCGTTGCGGCCAGCCATGGTGCTGTTGTCCGCGCAGTGCGTGGCCGACCAGTGCGACCAGCCCGTCACCGCGGCCACCGCCGCCGCGGCGGTCGAGCTGGTGCACAACTTCTCGCTGCTGCACGACGACGTGATGGACGGTGACACGTCCCGCCGCCACCGCCCGACGGCCTGGACCGTGTTCGGCAAACCGGCGGCGCTGCTGGCCGGTGACGCCCTGCTCGCGCTGTCCACCGACGTGCTGCTGGAGTCGGCCACCGAGCGCTCCGGGGCCGCCGTGCGCCTGCTGTCGACGGCCACCCGCACCCTCATCGCGGGCCAGTCCGCCGACCTGGACTTCGAACACCGCCTGGACGTCTCGCTCGACGAATGCCTGCGGATGGCGCACGACAAGACCGCGGCGCTGCTGGCGTGCTCGTCGGCGATCGGAGCGCTGCACGCCGGGGCGCCGCACGAGACCGTGGCGCGGCTGCACGCCTTCGGCACCGAGCTGGGGATGGCCTTCCAGCTCGTCGACGACCTCCTCGGGCTGTGGGGAGACCCCGAGGTCACCGGCAAACCGGTGTTGGCCGACCTGCGCGCGCGCAAGAAGACCGTTCCCGTGGTGCACGCGCTGACCTCCGGCACCGGGCCGGGCAGGCGGTTGCGCCGGCTCTACGAGCAGGCCGACCCGCTCACCGAGGCCCAGCTGCGCGAGGCGGCCGAGATGGTGCAGGGCGCCGGTTCGGAGGAATGGGCCCGCACCGAATGCGAACGACGGCTCGCCGCAGCCCGGCGGCACCTGCCATCCGGCCGGAACGCCGCCACCGAATCCCTGACCGAACTCGCCGAGTTCATCGTACGGAGGCAACGTTGACCGAACAGATGCAGCAGTCCGCTCCCGCGCTCGCGGTCGCCGACGCGCGGACGGCCACCGAGGCCGCCCGCGACCACCTGCTCTCCCTCCAGCACCCCGACGGCTGGTGGAAGGGCGAGCTGGAGACCAACGTGACCATGGACGCGGAGGACCTGCTGCTGCGCCAGTTCCTCGGCATCCGCACGGCGTCGGAAACCGAGCAGGCGGCCCGCTGGATCCGGTCCCAGCAGCGTTCCGACGGCACCTGGGCGAACTTCCACGGCGGCCCAGGAGACCTGTCCACCACGGTCGAGGCATACCTCGCGTTGAAGCTCGCCGGGGACGATGTCGACGCCGAGCACATGGCCGTGGCGCGGCGCTGGATCCTCGACCAGGGCGGCATCGAGGCGACCCGGGTGTTCACCCGGATCTGGCTGGCGCTGTTCGGCGAGTGGTCGTGGGACGAGCTGCCCGCCATGCCGCCGGAGATGGTGCTGCTGCCGTCGTGGTTCCCGCTCAACGTCTCCGACTGGGCGTGCTGGGCGCGGCAGACGGTGGTTCCGCTGACCGTGGTCTGCACCCTGCGGCCGCGCCGCGACCTCGGCGTCGACCTGGCCGAACTGCGCACCGGCAGACGCGCCGAACGCGCCCGCCCGCAATGGTCGTGGGAGTACGCCTTCCACAGCCTGGACCGGGTGCTGCACGCCTACCACCGGCGGCCGGTGCGGTCGTTGCGCGAGCACGCGATGCGCCGGGCAGCGGAGTGGATCGTGGCGCGCCAGGAGGCCGACGGCTCGTGGGGCGGCATCCAGCCACCGTGGGTCTACTCCCTGCTGGCGCTGCACCTGCTCGGCTACCCCCTCGACCACCCGGTGCTCAAGCAGGGACTGGCCGGTCTGGAACGGTTCCTGGTCCGCGAGCAGACCCCGGCCGGGACCGTGCGCCGGCTGGAGGCGTGCCAGTCGCCGGTGTGGGACACCGTGCTCGGCGTGCAGGCGCTGCACGACGCCGGGCTGCCCGGCGACCACCCGGCGCTGCTGCGGGCCGCGGACTTCCTGCTGGCCGAGGAGATCCGCGTCAAGGGCGACTGGTCGGTGCGCCGGCCCAAGCTGGCGCCCGGAGGCGGCTGGGCGTTCGAGTTCGACAACGACGGCTACCCGGACATCGACGACACCGCCGAAGTGCTGCTCGCGCTCAACCGCGTCCGGCACCCCGACCGGGCCGCGGTGCGCGGGGCGATGGAGCGCGGTGTGCGCTGGCTGCGCGGGATGCGCTCCCGCGACGGCGGCTGGGCCGCCTTCGACGCCGACAACACCCGCGAGGTCATCCGGAAGCTGCCGTTCTGCGACTTCGGCGAGGTCATCGACCCGCCCTCGGCGGACGTCACCGCGCACGTCGTCGAGGCGCTGGCCGTGCTCGGGCGCGGCGCCGACCCGGTGGTGCGCGACGGCGTCCGGTGGCTGCTGGCCAACCAGGAGAAGGACGGGTCGTGGTTCGGCCGGTGGGGCGCCAACCACGTCTACGGCACCGGCGCCGCCGTTCCGGCGCTGGTGCGCGCGGGCGTGCCCGTCGAGCACACGGCTCTTCGCCGGGCGGTGCGGTGGCTGGAACGGCACCAGAACCCCGACGGCGGGTGGGGCGAGGACCTGCGTTCCTACGACGATCCGCAGTGGATCGGCCGGGGCGAGTCGACGGCCTCGCAGACCGCGTGGGCGCTGCTGGCGCTGCTGGCGCTCGACCGCGACGACACCGAGGCCGTGCGCCGCGGCGTGGACTTCCTGGTCCGCACCCAGCGCTCCGACGGCGGGTGGGACGAACCCCAGTTCACCGGAACCGGGTTCCCGGGGGACTTCTACATCAACTACCACCTGTACCGGGTGATCTTCCCGCTCACCGCCCTCGGCCGTTACCAGCAGGCGCTGCAGCGCCGGGAGGGCGAGTGAGATGGCGTCGAAGTTGTTGATCTGCGCTCCGCTGCGCGTCGAGGCCAGCGCGCTGCGCGGCGCGCTGCGCCGTCCGGCCGTGCACCACACCGGACTCGGGCCCCGGCGCAGCGAGCGCGCCGCGGCCCAGCTGGCTGAGCAGCCGTTCGACGCGATGGTCGTGGCCGGCCTCGCGGGCGGGGTGGGAACCGCGGTGCGCAGCGGTGACGTGGTCGTCGCCGACGAGGTGCGCGGGCCGGGCGGAACCCTGCCGTGCCCCGCCGGACCGGGAGTGGCCGATGCGTTGCGGCGCCTGGGTTTTCCGGTGCACTGCGGTCCGATCGTCACCGCCGACCACGTCGTGCGCGGCGCGCAGCGGGCCGAGTTCGCCAGCACCGGGGCGCTCGCGGTCGACATGGAGTCGGCGGTGCTCGGCGCGGCGGCCGGGGACCGGCCGCTGGTGGTCGTGCGGGTCGTGCTGGACACCGCGTGGCAACCGCTGCTGCGTCCCGGCACACCGCGGCGCACCGTCAACGCGTTGGCCCGCCTGCACGGACTGGCCCGCGAGATCGTCCGGGCCACCGAGGCGCACGTCGAGTCCTGCTCGCTGGAGGAGGAGGTGTCCTGATGGGTATCCCGTTGCGCCAGGCGGTCCGCGTCGGCGCCTACCTGGCCAAGCAGAAGCTCGCCCGGCGCGAGAAGTTCGCGCTGACCCTGGAGCTGGAGCCGCTGTTCGCGTGCAACCTGGCCTGCGCCGGGTGCGGCAAGATCCAGCACCCGGCGAGCGTGCTCAAGCAGCGCATGCCGGTCGAGCAGGCCGTCGCCGCGGTCGAGGAGTGCGGTGCGCCGGTGGTGTCCATCGCGGGCGGTGAGCCGCTGATGCACCCCGAGATCGAGGTGATGGTCGACGAACTGGTCAAGCGCAAGAAGTTCGTCTACCTGTGCACCAACGCGCTGCTGCTGCCGCGCAAGATCGACGAGTTCCGGCCGTCGCCGTACTTCGCGTGGGCGGTGCACATCGACGGGCTGGAGGAGCGGCACGACGAGTCGGTGTGCAAGAAGGGCGTGTTCGCGCAGGCGGTCGACAACATCCGGGAGGTCCAGCGCCGGGGCTTCCGGGTCACCACCAACAGCACGTTCTTCACCAACGACACCCCGACGTCGGTGATCGAGGTCCTCGACTTCCTCAACAACGACCTGAAGGTCGACCAGATGATGCTGTCGCCGGCCTACGCCTACGACAAGGCGCCCGACCAGGAGCACTTCCTGGGCGTGTCGGAGACCCGGGAGCTGTTCCGCAAGGTCTTCGCGGACGGTCGGCGACGCCGCTGGCGGTTCAACCACTCGCCGCTGTTCCTGGACTTCCTGGAGGGCAAGGTCGACTTCCCCTGCACGGCGTGGGCGATCCCGTCCTACTCGCTGTACGGCTGGCAGCGGCCGTGCTACCTGATGTCCGACGGCTACGCGGCGAGCTACCGCGAGCTGCTGGAGGAGACCGACTGGTCGGCCTACGGGCGGGGCCGCGACCCGCGCTGCGCCAACTGCATGGCGCACTGCGGGTACGAGCCCACGGCGGTGCTGGCGACCATGGGGTCGCTGCGGGAGTCGATCCGGGCGCTGCGGGGCTGAGGACCCGGCCGGGGAGGCGGAACCATGGCGCGCGACGTCCCGGACCGCGCGGAACAGCGCACCGTGCACCTGCACGGGTTGACCGCGCACCTGTGGCACGCGGCCAAGCACCTCGCCGAGACCGTGCTGGCCCCGCTGCTGCTGTTCTTCCTGCTGCTGGAGTTCGCCGGGTTCGTCGGGGGACTGCTGGCCGCGCTGGCGTGGGTGGCGGGGGCGCTCGCGGTGCGGTTGGTGCGGCGCACCCCGGTTCCGACCGTGCTGTGGCTGTCCGCGGCGATCCTGGCGGTGCGCACGGCCGCCGGGTTCGCCACCGGCAGCACCTTCGTCTACCTCGTCGAACCCAGCCTGCAGAACTTCCTGCTCGCGGCGGTGCTGCTGGCGTCGCTGCCGTTCGAGCGGACCTTCCTGGCCAAACTCGCCGACGACTTCTGCATCCTGCCCCCGGAGCTGACCGGCAACGCCCGGGTCAAGCGGTTCTTCCGACGGGTGTCGTTGCTGTGGGCGCTGGTGTTCACCGTCAACGGGCTGGGCACGCTGTGGGCGTTGGCCGCGGCGCGCTTGCGGGACTTCCTGGTGCTGAGCACCGCGGGCTCGTTCGGGCTCGTCGCGCTGGCGGCCGTGGCGTCCCTGCTGTGGTTCCGCCGCGAGCTGCGCGGTGCCGGGATCCGGCTCAGATTCGGCTCCGGACCTAGCCGAAGCGCCGCGACAGGCGGCTGAACAGTCCCGGCGCTGCGCCTTGCAGGCGCGCGGGCAGGGCGAGCCAGCGCGGCACGTACACCTCCTCCGTTCCGCGCCGGACGGCGCGGAGCAGGGCGGCGGCGACCTCCTCGGCCGCTACCATGCGCGGGAAGCGGCGGTCGTAGCCGCGCCCGTCGAAGAACGGGGTGCGCACCGCGCCGGGGAAGACCGTGGTCACCCCGACGCCCCGGGCCGCGGCCCGGGGGCGGATCCCCGCGGCGAACGCCCGCAGGCCCGCTTTGGTCGCCGAGTAGACCTCCTCGTCGCGGACGCCGACCACGGCGATCGACGCGACGAACACGACGTGCCCCCGGCCGCGCCGCATCATCTCCGGCAGCACGTCGCGGGTGAGCAGCATCGGGGCGGTGAGGTTCACCGCCGCCAGGTCGTGGATGCGCTCGGCGGGCATCTCGCCGAGCTCGCCGGACCAGCCGATCCCGGCGCTGTGCACGAGCAGGTCGGCGTCCGCGCCCGCGCGCGCCACGCGGGACAGGTGGGCGGCGTCGGTCAGGTCGCCGAGCAGGCGGCTGCCGCCGGTGCGGTCGGCGACCCGGGTCAGCCGCAGCTCGTCGCGACCGGCGAGCAGCAGCCGACATCCGGCGTCGGCCAGCGCCGCGGCGGTGGCCGCGCCGATGCCGGAAGAGGCGCCCGTGACCAGCGCGGTCCTCCCGTCGAGCGTCAGCCCCATGTGGACTCCGCCGACCACCCGCTGCGGCGCTCCGCGGCGCGGCGCAACTGCTCCCCGCGCTGCGCCAGCACGGCGATGCCACCCACGATGACCACCGCCGAGATGACCTCGCCGGTCACGATGCCGGGGGAGGAGTCGATCTGCTCGCCGAGCCAGTTCACCCCGATCGCCGCCGCCACCAGCGGATCGACGGTGGTGATGACCGCCAGCGCCGGGGACATCAGCCGGCCGCGTTGGAAGGTCTGCTGGCTGAGCAGGAAACCCATCGGGCCGATCACGCACACCGCGTACAGCGACCAGTGCTGGAACGGCTCGGGCACGCCGCCGGAGCGGAACTGCCCGGCCACGACCTTCATCAACCCGGCGGTGACGCCGTAGAACACGCCGGTCGCCACGGCCAGGCCGACCACGCCCAGTTCGCCGGGGATCCACCGGGCGGCGAGCAGCGCCGCGATCACCACCAGGCCCAGGACCAGCGCCAGCGGGATGATCGAGCGACCGGAGAACTCGTTGCTCTGGCCGGTCGGGCGGGCCAGCACCAGGAACGCCGACAGGCCGCCCACGCAAGCCAGTCCACCGAGCAGCAGCACGACGTCGACCCTGCGGTGCGCGAGCAGCGCGGCGAACGTCGCGCCGAACAGCACCGAGGTCACCAGCAGCGGCTGCACCAGCACCAGCGGCCCGAACGCCAGGGCCACGACCTGCAAGGAGAGCCCCACCAGGACGGCCAGGATGCTGAGCACCCACATGGGCTTGCGGACCAGCTCCCACAGCATCCGCGGGTTCAGCGTCCGCACCGGCGGAACCTCCTTCGTGACGCGGTGCTGCACCGCGCTGGCCAGCCCGAAGCTGGCAGCGCCGAGGGTCGCGGCCGGGACGGCCACGACCAGCACCGTGCCGTGCGGGTTCACGTCGGTTCGCCTCCCTGCAAGTCAGTGAAAGCGTCGCGGACGAGGTCCGCCAGTGCGCGGGCGTCCGGGGCGAGCCCGGGGTCCGCGGTGATGCCGATGCCGACGCGTTCGCCCCAGTTGACCACGCCCACCGCCAAGCCGACCCCGTCGGCCAGCGGCAGCACCGGCAGCACGACGGGCAGCAGCACGCCGCCGATGCGGGTCGGGCGGCGGCGGCCGGGCATCACCGACACCACGGCGTTGAAGAACCGGCGCTGGTAGATCCGCCGGACCAGCCAGGCGTGCACCGGCGCGGGCAGCCGGCCCAGCGCCGCGAGGACCGCGCCGGCCGCGGCGGGCTGACCGGCGCGCTCCCGGGCGTCCAGGGCCGCTGCGACGTCGGCCAGTCGTCGGGCGGGCGGCATCGGTCCGATGGGCAGGTCGACGGAGAACGACTGCGTGTGGTTGCCGGGCGCTCCGGCGCCCGCACCGTCCCGGCCGGTGCGCGCGGTGCGCGGCACCATTGCGCGGAACACATCGCCCGGCGCGCCGTCCAGCGCCCGGTGCAGGGCTTCGGCCACCACCCCGACGAGCAGGGCCGTGCTGCCGACGCCGTGCGCGCGGGCGCAGGCGCGGACCTCGGCGGCGGCGAGTTCGGCGGTGCCGAACGTCCTGCCGCTGGTGCTGCGGCCGGTCAGCGCCCGGGACGGGCTGGAACCGGCACGGGCGAGGCTGACCAGTCCGCGCAGCACCGGCGCGGCACGTTCGAGCACGCCCGGTCGCCGCGCGCCGGTCGGCGCTGCGGGCGGGGTGGGTGCGTCGTCGGCCAGCAGCGCCAGCAGGGTGCTGGTGATCGCCACACCGTCGCCGAGCGAGTGGTGCATCTTGGACAGCACGGACGTGCGTCCGGTGTCCGGGTCGTTGACGGCCAGCAGTTCCCACGGCGGGCGGTCGGTGCGCACCGGGGCGGTGAAGAACTCGTGGACGAGCCGCCGCACGTCGCGCTCGCCGTGCGCCTCGCGGCACCTCAGGTGCGCGGTGGGGTCGACGGATCCGGCGCGCGCCCACTGCGGTCTCCGGGCCCGGCGCAGCACCAGGCGCCGGGTCAGCATCGGCAGGCTCGCCGCGCGTTCCTCGATCCGGGACGTGAGCAGGTCGTGCCACTCGCCGGTGGACCGCGCGTTGCTCTCCAGCGCCAGCACCGCGCCCGTCTGCTGCGGGACCTGCGGGGTCGTGGCGTGGACGAAGAAGGCGTCCTGGGCGCGCAGCGGCCGCCGCCCGTGGTGGCGGGGGAGGGTGGCGAGCGCGGCCACCTGTTCGTCGAACTCGCCCGCGAGGCCGTGCTTGAGCGCGGTCTGCTCGCGTTCGGCGAGGACGTCCGGGTCCGACGTCCAGTGCCGCAGCGTCGCGGTGAGGTCCTGCGCCGTCGGGCACAGCTCGGCGAGCCCGGCCTCGGCCATGAGTTCGGCGTTGGCGCGTCCGTGGCCCGCGATGGGTTCGAACATCACCAGCGCGCGTCCGCAGGCCACCGCCTCCAGCGCGGTCGCCCCGCCCGCGTTGGACACCACCACGTCGGCGCAACCGGTCAGCATCGGCATGTCGTCGACCCACCCCAGCGCCACCACGCGCGGGTCGTCGCGGTCGGCGAAGCGGCGGCGCAGCGGCTCGTTGCGGCCGCAGACCACCACGACCCGGTCCACCCCGTCGGCGCGCAGGCACGCCTCGACGGCCCGGTCCACCGCGCCGAACCCGAACGAACCGCAGGAGACCAGCACCGCGAACCCCTGTTCGGGCAGGCCGACCGAGCGGCGGGCGGCCGCGCGGTCGGTGGGCCGGAACGCCCGGACGACCGGGGGAGCGCAGACCGCGCCGACCGCGTCGGGTTCGGCACGGTGCAGTGCCCGCAGGCTCGCCTCGCTCATCACGTAGTGCAGGTCGACCTCTGGGTAGACCCAGAACGGGTGCGGGGAGAAGTCGGAGACCACCGCGGCCACCGGGACGTCGAGTTCGCCGCGGCGGCGCAGCCAGTTCAGCCCGGCGGTGCCCAGGGGGTAGGTCGACACCACGAGATCCGGGCGGTGCTCGGCGAGGACCGGGCGCAGCCGCCGTCCGGCCCAGGCCCCGACGAACCGGCGGCACCCGTTGGCGAACCAGCGGTGGCGCCACAGGGAGTCGTAGAAGAAGTCGTACAGCCACGGGGTCGTCTCGACGTTGACCACGTAGATCCGGTTGAACGCGGGGGACACCCAGCGGCCCATCACCCGCAGCGCGTCCGACCAGGACACCGCGCAGCCGGGCCAGACGCGCCGCGCCGCTTCCTCGACGGCGCGGCCGGTGGCGTTGTGGCCTTCGCCGATGGTGGCGCTGATCAGCAGCACCCGACGCGGCTGGACGGTCACGGCGGCATCCTTTCGGGGCGGATCGTCGCTCCCGCAGGCTAACGTCATCGACCGCCGTCGGCTGAGCGAAGCCGACGGCGGTCGGGGGTGAGCGGTGATGCGCGTCGTGGAGGTCGGAGCCGGGGTCGTGGGTGCGGCGGCCGGGTACGAGCCGGAGCCGATCGGCACCCGGGGCCGGGTGGAGGCGGGCGCTGCACGTCCGGGCATCATCGAGGTCCACTGTGGATTGATTCGTTCCGGATTTTTCGCAGTATCGCCGACATCGGTGCGGGATCGCGGCCAGTGCGGGACTGCGCTGGAGAGTCCACAGTGTTCTGAATTGGACAGATGATCGCCCAATCGCGGCCTTTTCCGGTCGTTGTTCGAGTGCGGTCCAGCTGTTCGCCTTCCCGGTCGCGGCGTGGTTGGACGGGCGGATCGAGGTGGGATGCGTTGTGCAGGGCGGTGATTCGGTGCGGGCGTCGAGTGCGGGTGTCGGCACCTCGGCCCGGTCCGTCCCGGCCTGCGGTGGGCTCATGCTCGGTGCGGTTCCGCGCACCCGGCTTGGTCGTGACCGGGTGGGCTCGGCGCCGGCGTGCTGGCGGTCGGTCCGCGCGCGGGCGACTCCGCCGCGTGCTCGGCGCCCGGCGTGATCCCGGTGCGGGCCTCGGCGCCTTCGATCCGCCGGGCGGTCCCGCATCCTGACCGGCATCGCTCTTTCGGTGGAAATTCGGCGGACGCGGCGCGGGGTGTCGTGCTGGGTGGGGGCCGTGCGCGGCCAGGCGTGGGTCCCCCACGGACTCGGGCTCCCATGAACGTCCACTGTGGTCGGTCGAGTGGGCGAAGATCTCGCTCCCGTGGCGGTTTTCGGGCTCGCCAGTCGGTGTGCTCGGGCGTACCCTGAGCCAGGCGGCGCGTCGCCGCGCCGCCCTGCCTGCGGTGGTGGGAAGGTCGGGCGCCGCCCGTCCGCCAGCCGCCGCGGCGCCGGGGCGGTCGGTGGAGCCGCGGGCGGACCGGCGGCGGCACGGTGCGCCGCCGACGGTGGGCGGTTCGGCGCTGGGGGTAGCCGCCAGCCGCGCCCGCCGGTGGTGAGACGGACGAGGGGGCCGCCTCACCACCGGCCCGGCTCCCCGCCGGAAGTCACGTGAACGGGTGAGACCGGACCGCCGCGCGTCACAGTTGCGCCGACTCCACAGTGGATCCCTCGTGCGGGACGGCGTGCAGCACGCCGAGCAGGTGTTCGACCTGGTCGGCGACGGCTGCCCGGGCCGGGCCGAGGTACTTGCGCGGATCGACGGTCGTGGGGGAGGCGTCCAGGCGTGCCCGGACCGCCTCGGTGAACGCCTGGTTGAGCCGGGTGGCGAGGTTGATCTTGGTCATGCCCGCCCGGACCGCGCGGCCGAGGTCGGCGTCCGGGACGCCGGAGGAGCCGTGCAGCACCAGGGGCGCCGGCACGGCGGCGCGCAGTGCCGCGATCAGGTCGAAGTCCAGCTCCGCGTCCCGGCTCAGCATCGCGTGCGAGGTGCCGACCGCCACCGCGAGCGCGTCGACCCCGGTGGCCCGCACGTAGTCGGCGGCCTCGCGGGGGTCGGTGCGGGCGCCCGGGGCGTGCACCCCGTCCTTGCCGCCCACCTCGCCGAGTTCGGCCTCCACCCACACCCCGGCGGCGTGGCAGCGCCCGACGATCTCGGCGGTCGCCGCGACGTTGTCCGCGTAGTCCAGTGTGGACGCATCGAACATCACCGAGCCGAGCCCGAGTTCGACCGCCTCGGCGACGAGGTCGGCGGTGGTCGCGTGGTCCAGGTGCACGGCCACCGGGACCCGGGCGGCGCGTGCCGCGGCCAGTGCCGCGCAGGCCAGCGGAGCCAGTTCGCCGTGGTAGCGCACGGTGTTCTCGCTGATCTGCAGGACCACCGGGGCGCCCGCGGCCTCGGCGCCGGTGACGACGGCCTCGACGTGCTCCAGCTGGACGACGTTGAACGCGGCGACACCCCGGTGGTGTTCGGCCGCGGGGGCGACGATCCGCCCGGTTCCCACCAGTGGCATGCGCTCCTCCGCCCGGCTCGCCTTCGAACACGCGTGTTCCTACCGGGACCCGGGAACCGGGTCAACGCCGAGCCGGTTCGGACAGGACGAGACAAAGCGTGACATAGCTCACGCGAATACCCGCTGAACAGCTGAAATAACAGGAGGCGATGTGGCGATTCCCATGGCGGGAGGCCAGCAAAGCGGTGTCGACCAGCGGGCCGGTCCCGGTCTGCCGACCCCGCCTCGCGCGACGCTCCCACGTCATCACCAAGTCGCGTTGGGTACGAAGGAGAACGACATGATCACGACGATCGGTTTGCTGGCCGCCGAAGCGGCGGGCGGATTCCTCGTGGCGGGCACGGCCACCGCCTGGCTGCGCACCCGCCTCGGTCGGGCGCTGCGCGAGCAGCTCGCCGACTGACCAGAGCACGCGAAAAAAGGGCGACCGCGGTGTCGTGCACCGCGGCCGCCCTCTTCGTCGCGACGCCGCTACTGCGCGGAGGCCATCTCCCGGGCCTCCTGCTCATCGGTCGCCGCAGGCGGCGAACCGGGCAGGGCCTTGCGGGCCGACTCCTTGGCGAACCAGATCGCCAGGGCGCCGATGATGCCGGCCCCCATGAGGTAGTAGGCGGGCATGTTCAGGTCGTTGGTCGTGGCCACCAGCAGGCTGGTGACCGCGGCCGTCGTACCGCCGAACAGCGACACCGAGATGTTGAACGCGATCGACAGACCGCCGTAGCGGATCTCGGTGGGGAACAGCGCCGGCAGCGTCGAGGGCATCGTCGAGTTGAAGCAGAGGAGCATCAGGCCCATCAGCATCAGCCCGGCGAAGACGGTCCCGTTGCTGCCCGACCGGATCAGCAGCAGCGAGGGGACGGACAGCACGACCAGCATGGCGCAGCCGAACAGCACCACCGGACGCCGGCCCACGCGGTCGCTGAGCCGTCCGACGAAGGTGATCAGCACCATCGACACCACCAGCACGGCGATCTGCAGGAACTGCGAGGCGGTGCTGCTGATGCCGGCGTTGCCGTGCGCGGGCAGCGTCTCGGTCATGAACGTCGGCATGTAGGCCGTGAGCATGTAGTTGGTGACGTTGAAGACGAGCACCAAGCCCATGCACACGACCATCGGCCGCCAGTGCTTGACGAAGATGCTGCGGAACTCGGCCAGCGTCTGGTTGCCCTCGCGCTCCTGGGACTCCGCGGCGATCTTGGCGAACGCCGGGGTCTCCTCCAGCTTCATCCGCAGGTACAGGCCGATGACGCCGAGCGGACCGGCGATGAGGAACGGCACCCGCCAGCCCCAGGACAGCAGCGCGTCGTCGGGGAGGTAGGTGGTCAGCAGCGCCGACAGCGTGGCGCCCATGGCATAACCGGTCAGCGTGCCGAACTCCAGCCAGCTGCACAGGAAGCCGCGGCGGCGGTCGGGCGCGTACTCGGCGATGAACGTCATCGCGCCGCCGTACTCACCACCGGTCGAGAAGCCCTGGACCAGCCGGGCCAGCAGCATGAGCATCGGCGCGGCCACGCCGATGGCCGCGGCGCCGGGGATGATGCCGATGCAGAAGGTGCCGATGGCCATCAGGATGACGGTCAGCGACAGGACCTTGGTGCGACCGATGCGGTCGCCCAGCGGGCCGAAGAACAGCCCGCCGAAGGGGCGGACGAGGAACGCCGCCGCGAACAGACCCAGGGTCGCGATCGTGCCCGTCGTTTGGTCCAGGCCGGTGAAGAAGACTTTCCGGATGGTCGGTTCCAGGTACGAGTAGACACCGAAGTCGAACCACTCGGTCACGTTGCCGATCGCAGCGGCGGCGACCGCTCGCCTGATGACACCCGGTTCGGTGACCGTGATGTCCTTCACGGCCCACTGGTGCTGCCCGTCGGACTTCTGTGAATCGGATCCTCTCAGGGATGCCACTGCATCAACTCCTACATCGCAATGCCTTCATCCACGAGATCGACGCGCGCGCCGACCGCATCGGTCAAGTCTGGACGTGGACCATAGGCGCTGGGTTCCCTCAGGGAAAATCCGTCGCGCCGAAATGTACGATTTTTCCGTAATGTCGAGAAATAAATTTCACACTACGTGTGATGTACCTCTCTGTTTCGTCGATCCACTCGCCTATTCAGCTCACGCACGGTATGCCATCCGCCGTGATGGTCCCCGGATCGGGTGAGGACTGTTGGTGGAAGCCGCCGTCCAGCGCTACGCGGGGTGTCGGTGCCACCCCGGGTGCCGCCGGGCCCCGGTAGTCCGCGCCGAGCACCACGCGGACCCGGCCGTCGCCGAGCGAGCTGTCCGCGGCGGTCGGCAGCCCGCCCAGGAGCGCGGCGACGCGCCTCGCGGTCTGCTCGGCGCCGGGCGCGTAGCGCACCGTCGACGTCGGGCTGGCGGCCGTGTTGCCGGTGTCCCCGACCGCGATGTTGTGGGAGGCGAGTTCGGAACGCACCCGCTGGGCCAGACCGGTGTTGCGGGAGGCGTTGCGCACGTCGACGGTGGCCGCCGCCCTCGTCACCGCTTGCGGCGAGGTGGCGGTGCGGGTGACCGCCGCCCGCACCGCGCTCGGGTCCACCAGCACCGCCTGGCCGTCGGCGGGGGTGTCGTAGGCGGGGTCCTCGATCGGGATCGTGGTGAACCGGAGCGCCCCGGCGGCGACGTTGCGCATCCGCTCGGCGAAGGCCATCACGTCCCAGCCGCGGTCGAGCACGATCGACTCCTGCACCGACCCGATGAGCGATTGCAGCCGCGACGGGTTGGCCAGCACGCCGGTGGACAGCGCCGACCGGGCCAGCCCGGCCAGGAACGCCTGCTGGCGCACCACCCGGTCCAGATCGCCGCGCGGCAGGCCGTGCCGCTGCCGGACGAAGGCCAACGCGTCGGCTCCGGAGACCGTCTGCGGCCCGGCGTGGAAGTCCGCCCCCGAGTAGTCGTCGCGCGCCGGGGCCTTCAGGCACACCGGCACGCCGCCGACCGCCTCGGTGATCCGGGCGAAGCCCAGCAGGTTCACCTCGGCGTAGTGGTCCACCGACGCGCCGGTGAGCTGTTCGACGGTGCGCACCAGCAACTTGCGGCCCGCGTCCGCGCTGCGCCGCTCCAGGGCGGCCGGGTCGGTCACGCCCTGGGCGAGCAGCTGATCGCGGGCGCGCTGCTTGCCGCGGCCGTACGCGGAGTTGATCTTGTGGCGGCCCTCGCCGGGGATCGTGGTGTAGGTGTCGCGGGGGAACGAGAAGCCCACCGCGCCGCTGCCGTCGTTCGGGATGTGCAGCAGGATCAGCGAATCGGTCAGGGCCGCGTCGTTGGCTCCGGCGTGCAGTTCCCGCAGCACGTCGTCGGGCAGCGGGTTGCCGTGCGCGTCGGTGCGGCTGTCCATGCCGACCAGCAGGATGTCGGTCGCCCCGTCGGCTCCCGCGCCGTCGGTGACGTCGCTGGTCTCCAGGCCGTTGAGCAGCTGGCGGTAGTGCGACCACGCGTAACCGGACACCACCAGCACCAGCGCGGACAGCAGCGCCAGCACCGCTCGGGCCGATGTGCCGGAGCTGTCGTGCGTCGCGCGGCCGGGGCGGCGGGGGGAGCGGGGCCGGAAGTGCGATCGTCCGCCGACGGGACGTCCAGATCGAGATGGCACGGTGGCCTCCGGGTGCGGACCGGTCAGGAGCGGACGGCCGGGCGTCGCGCCGTTCCAGCGGTCATTCCAGAATCCCATCGGCGGACGGGCCCGGCAGGTCGTCCATCAGCGGCATGTCCGATCACGATCCGCTCACGGCGCGTGTCAGTACTCGACGTCGGCCTGGTTCGCGCCCCCGGTCAGGTCGCTACCGCGGAGGCGGTAGACCTGCAGCGTCGTGTCGTAGTACTTCGTGGTCTCGCCCGCCCACTCCATGCCGATGCGCTCGGCGGTGGCGATGGCGCGGGTGTTGTCCGGACGGGCCAGCGCGAAGATCTCGTCGATGTCGAAGGTGAACGCCCACCGCAGCAGCGCGCGGGCGGCCTCGGTGGCGTAGCCGTAGCCCCACGACTCGGGGCGCAGCTGCCAGGTCAGCTCCAGCTCGTGGTCGTAGGGCGGCAGCTGGCGCAGCACCAGGCCGCCGACCACCACGCCGTCCTCGCGGCGCTCCATCGCCCACCTGCCGGTCGGCGGCACGAGATCCGGCTGCGCCTCGGTCCAGGCGTTCACGACGGCCCGCATCGCGGCCAGATCGGCGACGCTGGACACCGCCGGGGTGAGCCATTCGGTCACCTCCGGTCGGCCGTAGAGCGCCAGCGCGGCCTGCACGTCGGAGTCGTCCACGGTCCAGTCGCGGATGAGCAGCCGCTCGGTCTCCAGGGGAGGCTGCATCGCGGTCCTCGCCTCCTTCGAACTCGCCGAGACCGGAAAAGCCGGTGCGGGAAGGGGATTCGGCGGAATCCGTCAATTCTAGAGCAGTCCGCACGAGTGGGACCTCAGCGTTTGCGGCCCACCGCCGCCCACGTCTTGGAGCGCTCCGGGGCGGGCAGCCGCTCGTAGGGCTGGGCTTGCCAGTCCGCGCTGTGCACCACTCCCGGGGGCACCAGGTCGAACCCGTCGAACAGGTCGGCCACCTCGGTCCGCGACCGGTAGACCAGCGGTGCCCTGGTCTCCTCGAACAGCCGACCGACGCGGCGCATCAGGCCGGGGCGGTAGTCGTCGGTGAGGTGGCTGATCACCAGGTGGCTGCCGGGCGCCAGGACGTCGGTGTAGCGGTGCAGCAGGCCGGGCATCTCGGCGTCGGTGACCCAGTGCAGCACCGCGACCATGAGCAGCGCGAGCGGCCGGTCCGGGTCGAGCAGGCGCCGGGTCTCGGCCGCCCGCAGCACGGACTCCGGGGCCCGCAGGTCGGCGTCGACCATCGCCGCGTTGTCGGTCTCGCGCAGCAGGCGGCGGGTGTGCGCGACCGTCACCGGCTCGTTGTCCACGTAGACCACGCGGGACCTCGGGTCGAGCTGGTGGGCCGCCTCGTGCACGTTGCCGACCGTCGGGATCCCCGAACCCAGGTCGAGGAACTGGTCGATGCCCTGGCGCATGCAGTAGCGCACCGCGCGGCGCAGTAAGGCGCGGTT
Organism: Saccharopolyspora rosea; assembly: GCF_025643595.1. Classification (GTDB taxonomy): domain Bacteria; phylum Actinomycetota; class Actinomycetes; order Mycobacteriales; family Pseudonocardiaceae; genus Saccharopolyspora; species Saccharopolyspora rosea. Next base: position 4,074,235 of record NZ_CP102826.1, on the reverse strand, counting down.
GGCCGCGACCACCAGCCGCGCGTCCGGGTCCTCGCGCAGGATCCGGGCGAAGTGCTCCCGGTCGGCGGCGAAGTTGTGCACACCGCCGAGGGCGTGGTCGTACATCCGGGCGGGGTTGGCCGCGGTGGTGTCCACGCCGGGCGGATGGTGCTGGTCTGACATGGTTCCTCGCAGCGGGACCGGTCGCATCGCCATGGTGGAGTACGCCGCGGACCGGCGAAAGCGGGCGTCAACGCGGGTCGAGCCGGGGCAGCGCGCCGTCGGCGTCGAAGATCCAGTGGTGCGGTTCGCCGAGCGGGTCCCCCGGACCGCGTGGCGGTGTGCAGCGCGGCGACGATCGCCTGCCGGTCGTCGGCCAGCGCCATGGGGATCCGGGCGCTTTCGAGGACGCCGGAGGTCAGTGCGTTGGTGCAGAACGAGCCGAACTCGACCCGGTCCAGGTAGCGCTGGGTGGTCACGTCGGCCGTGCCGAGCCCGCTGGCGTTGCCGCGGGTGCGGTCGGTGAGGTCGAGCACGACGATCCGGCGGATCGACACCGTGCCGAACCCCTCGGCGCCGGCCGGGGTGCGGCCGGTGATGTTCGGGTCCATCCCGGCGCCGCTGATGTCCGTGCCGATCTCGTCCACGACCAGCACGTCGATGTCGCCGACCAGGAAGCGCGGCAGCAGCCGCTCGGCCTCGACGAGCAGTTCCGCCTCGCGGGCCAGCAGCTCCCGGGCGGGCAGCAGTCCCAGCCGGGCGATCTGCTCGTAGGCGTTCGCCACCACGGCCAGCCCGAACTCGACCGGGACCGCGGTGAGCACCGCCGCCGCGGCCTCCGGGATGAGCCGGGGCAGCTCGACGTCCGCCCCGGCGAGCCGGACCTGTTCGACGTTGAACATGGGCGCACCCTCTTCCGAGCCCCGGTCAGGCCATATGACCGAGATCCTGGCACGCGGCGGCCCGGGGCGGAAGGGCCGGTGGCGGGTCCACTGTGGAGCGGCGGGACCGGGTGGGGAGAATGCCGATCGCAGGACGTCCGGGAGGAGGGTCGTGACCGACGAGGTCGGGGAGTGGTTCGCGGAGCGGACCTGGCAGCGGGCTCCGTGGTCGGTCGGGGAGCTGGTGGAGGCCAAGGCCGGGCGGTCGGTGAGCGTCGTGCTGCCCGCGCTCGACGAGCAGGCCACCGTCGGATCCGTGGTGGCATCGGTGCTGGCCGGGGCGGGTTCTCTGGTGGACGAGGTGGTGGTGGTCGACTCCGGGTCCACCGACGACACCGCCCGCGTCGCCCGTCGCGCCGGTGCCCGGGTGGTCGCCCGCGAGGACGTGCTGCCCGGCGTCCCACCCCGCCCGGGCAAGGGCGAGGTGCTGTGGCGGTCGCTGGCCGCAACCACCGGCGACCTCGTCGTCTTCCTCGACGCCGACCTCGTCGACCCGGACCCCGGCTTCGCGCCCGCGCTGCTGGGACCGCTGCTGACCGAGCAGAAACCCGTGCTGGTCAAGGGTTTCTACCGCCGTCCGCCCGGGAAGGGCGACGAGCACGGCGGGCGGGTGACCGAGCTGGTCGCTCGTCCGCTGCTGGCGGCGCTGCGCCCCGAGCTGCGCGGCGTGGTGCAGCCGCTGGGCGGCGAGTACGCGGCGCGGCGCGAATTCCTGGAGTCGGTGCCGTTCGCGGGCGGTTACGGCATCGACATCGGACTGCTGCTCGACGCCCACACCCGGTACGGCCTGGACGGGATCGCGCAAGTCAACCTGGGGGTGCGGGACCACCGGCACCACGGGCTCGCGCGGCTGGGCGCGATGGCGCGGGAGGTGACCGCGGCCGCACTCGCGCGCTGCGGCCACCCGACGGCGGGCTCCGCCCCGCTGTGGCAGTTCCGGCAGAGCAGCGGGCGGTGGCTCCCGCGCGTGCACGACGTCCCTCCCGGCGATCGGCCCCCGCTGCGGGAGGTCCGCGGCGAGCCGTGACGTGCTGGCTCGCGGCGATCACGAAGCGTTAGGCTGGCCCGCGGTGATCTTCGCGACGAGGGGGACACGGCGATGAACCGCTTCGACGGCCGCGCGCACAGCGTCGTGCAGGCCGGGCAGATCGGAGGCGACGTGCACATCCACCCGCCCGACCAGCCGAAGCCGCCGCCCCAGCTCGTCCCACCGCCGACCCGGGTCTACACGAACAACGAACGCCAGCTCGCCGAGATCGCCGAGGCGTTGCGCCCCGGCGAGGACGGCGACCGGCACTGCCCGGTCGTCGTCGTGCAGGGACCGCCGGGCGGTGGCAAGAGCGCGACCGCGTACCAGTGGATCGATCAGCACCGCGGGCACTACCCGGACGGGCTGTTCTACGCGCCGCTCGCGGGCGCGGAGTCCGGGCGGGAGGGCGAGATCCTGCGCGACTTCCTCGTCGCGGTCGGCTACCGGCGCGAGGAGGTGCCGGAGAGCTACCACGCTCGTTCCGACTGGTTCCGGTCGTGGACCACCGGCAAGCGCGTGGCGGTGGTGGTCGATGACGCCGTCACCGCCGCCCAGGTGCGCGCGCTGCGGCCGGGCTTCGGCGGATCCGCGCTGCTGGTGACCGCCGCCGCCCCGCTGGGCGCGCTGCGAGTGGACGAGACGGCTCGGTTCGTCGAACTCGACCCCATGTCGCCGGAGTCCGCGCGGCTGTTGCTGAGACGCATCCTCGGTGAGCGGGATCCCCGGCCGGGAGCGGAGCCGGAGGAGTTCGACGCGCTGGTCGGACTGTGCGACGGCTCGACGATCGCGCTGTGCGTGTGCGGCGCGCTGCTGGCGCAGCGTCCGGACTGGCCGGTCGCGCGGCTGGTGCGGGACCTGTCCCGGGAGGAGCGGCGGCTCGCCGTGCTCTCCCGCGACGAGGACCTGTCGGTGACGTCGGTGCTCAACACCGCGGTGGCGCGGCTCGACGAGCGGACGCGGCGCCTCTACGCCGCGTTCGGCCAGCACCCGGGCAGCGGGGACGTCGGGGTGGAGGCGCTGGTCGCGGCGCTCGGCGAGGACGCCGACGACGTGCGCGACCGCCTCGACGAGCTCGTGGACGCGCGACTGGTGCAGCAGACCTCGGACCGGTACTTCGTGTTCGGGCTGGTCCGCGACCACTCGCGGACGCACTGCGGGGGCGAGGCGCCGGGGATCCGGCGCCGCTTCGAGGAGTTCTACCTGCGGGGCGCGTTGGCCGCCGGGCACGCCGTGCGGCCCGGGCGCGGGTGGCTGGAGCGACTGTGGCCGCAGTTGTCCCTCGGCGACCCGCCCGCGGATCCGGAGGCGTGGCTGGAGTCCGAGCGGGTCGCGCTGCGGGCGCTCGCGGCGCGGCTGGCCGCCGACGGCGACGTCGACGCGTGCCGGTTGGCGGTCGCCCTGTGGCCCTACCAGGACCGGGCCAAGCACCTGGACGACATGGACGCGGTCAACCAGGACGCCGCGGACGTCGCCGCCGCCCACGACATGCCGTTCGCGCGGGGACTCGCGCTGGTGCAGCGCGGGTTCGCGTTGCGGCACCGGGGAGATCTGGACAAGGCCGCGGAGGTGCTCTCGGACGCGGTGGAGCTGGCCCGCGCGCACGGGCCGCGCGACCTGGAGGCCACGGCCGTCGAGTCGCTCGGGCTGGTCGAGCGGGAGCTGGGCAAGGTCGACGAGGCGCGCGAGCTGCTCGAACGCAACCTCGCCATGGCCCGGGAGATCGATGACGAGCGGCGGTTGGCACTGGCGCGCATGCACTTGGGGTCGGTGGCCGAGGCGTCCGCCGCGGTCGAGCTGCTGGACGAGGCCGAGCGCTCCTTCGCCGAGTCCGAACCGGAGAACCTCGCGAAAACCCGGCTGTGGCGCGGAATGCGGCGCGTCGAACTGCGGCAGCTCGACGCGGCGCGGACCGACCTGGACGCTGCTCTGGAGCACGCGCGGTCAGCGAAGCGGGGGGCTTTCCTCGAAGCGCAGGCGTGGTCCGCGCTCGGCGAGTGGGCCGAGGCGGCCGGTGACCGCGCCGCGGCTGCCGAGCACTACGGCCGGGCCGAGGCGATCAACCGGACGTGGGGATTCCTGCCCCAGGCCGAACGGGTCCGGGCGCGTCGGGACGGGCTCGACGGCTAGAGAGCGTTTCGGAAGTGCTGTGCGTGGCGGTGCCGGGAGCGGAACCTCTCAGAGCCTGTCTTCGAACTCGTTTTGCGAGGCGGCGCCGGTAGCGGAACCTCAGCGGCCGTCTCGACTGCGGAAGCCCCTCCTGATGTATGCCCAATACACGGCGGAGGGGCTGTCCTCGCGAGACGACCGCTGAGAACCCGCGGCGGTGCCGGTTGCCAGACTGCTCACCGAAAGAGAAAGCGGCTACCGCCGCTTGCCACGCGGGTTCCGGACCAAGTTCAAAGACAGGCACTCAGCGGCCGTCTCGGCTCCGGGAGCCCCGACTCATGTATGCCCAAATACACAGCGTCGGGGCTGTCCTCGCGAGACGGCCGCTGAGAACCCGCGGCGGTGCCGGTTGCTTGCGTACTCACCGAAAGAGAAAGCGGCTCACGCCGCTTACCACGCCCCGCCGGAACCAAGTTCAAAGACAGGCTCTCGCGTTTCCGCTCCTTCGCGCCGAGTTCTCCGCCGACGGCGAGCGCTAGTCGGTCTCGACGCGGACCGTCGCCTCGCGCGGTCCGAGGCGCAGGCGTGCTGCCGGTGGGAAGTCGCGGCGTCCTTCGCGGAGCCAGGCGTGCAGGAGGGCGGCGTAGACCGGCCCGAGGTCGGGGTCGCCGGTGAAGCGGACCGGTGCGATGTCGGTGCCGGCGACGATCCAGCGGCCGTCCGGGTCCTGGGTCGCCCCGAGCAGACAGCCGGGGAGGCGGGGCAGGGTGGCGCGGATCCAGCCGAGGGGGTCGGGGTCGCGTTCGAAGCGGACGAGGACCTCGGCGAGTTCGAGCAGGCGGCGGGCGGGTTCGTCGGTGGTCGTGGTCAGGACGGCGTCGGGGGGCAGGCGCTCCGGGGTCCTCAGCGCCTCGGCGGAACGCCTGGTGACGACGGCGAGTTCGCCGTCCGGGCGCACGTCGACGAGCTGGCTGGTCGGCGCCGGCGTGGTGACCTCCGGGAGCGGGACCGCCGCGGGTTCGGCCGGACCGTCGGGTTCGTCGAGGTCGAGGTGGGTGTAGACCGCGGTGCGCAGCAGGCGCGCCGATTCGCCGGGCACCGACGTGGTCAGCGCGGCGATGTCGGCGTAGCGGTCCGCGCCGTCGGCGATCGCGGTGTTCAGCTGCGCGGTCAGGTCGCGGTCGGCGAGGCGGGGAGCCTCGCGGAGCAGGGCCGCGATCGGCGAGGCGGGGTCGACGGTGTGCTCCGGCCAGGACGCCAACAGCACCGGGGTGCCCAGCGCGGCCGAGTAGAACGTGACCGAGCCGTGGTCGCCGACGGTGACGTCGGCGGCGACCAGCGCGGCCCGCCAGCCCTCCTCGGGTGGGACCACGACCACGCCCGCCCGGGTGCACTCGGCCAGCCACATCCGCACCTGCCAGGGCGTGTGCCCGTACCAGATGTTGGGGTGCAGGGCCACGACGACGCGGTACTCGTCCAGCGGCAGCTCCCGCGCCAGGCGGTGGACGAGGCCGGGATCGCGGCCCCACAGCGACTCGGGGCCCCACGTCGAGGAGACCACGACGACCCGCTGGTCCGGGCGCGCGCCGAGACGGCGCCGGTAGGTCTCACGCAGCGGCCGGGAGGCGAGCATCCGGTCGAAGCAGGGATCGCCCGCGACCAGCGCCGCGTCGACCGCTTCGGGGCAGTGCCGCCGGAGGCGGTCCAGCTGCTCGTGGTGGGAGAGGACGTGCGTCGACGGGACGACCGCACCGTCGTGCAGCAGCCACGAATCCGACAGGCCGAACACCGGATTCGCCGATTCGGGATTCGGGATTCGGGATTCGGGATTCGGGATTCGGGATTCGGGATTCGGGATTCGGGATTCGGGATTCGGGATTCGGGATTCGGGATTCGGGATTCCCAGGAACTTATTGTATCCCATTCCGTGCGGGACGACGACGAGAGGTGCGGTGATCTCGTGCAGCGGACCGCCGTAGCTCGCCGAGACTGCCAGGTCGAAACGGGTGCGCACCGCGTCGTCCCAGGGAATCGGGCTGATGCTGCGCGAGGTGAGGAATTCGCGGGTCCCGGTGGTGAACGCGCTCGACCCGACGCAGGTGAACACCGTCTGCAAACGCGGGTCGCCGCCCCACAGCGGCAGGATGTCCAGGAGTCGGGTCGCCGCCGTGACGTTGTGGACGATCGCCAGCACGGTGCGCGACGACGGGACGGTGCGCCAGGTCCTCCCCTGCTCCCCGGCCAGCAGCTCGACCCACGGCAGCGCGCGCACGCCGCCATTCTAACGATCAAGCTGCGCGGGCAGGCCGAAGGCGGGGAACAGGGAGACGTCGAAGAACGCCGCGGTGTGGCGGACGGCGGGCCCGTCGACGGTGAGGACCTGGAGGTGGAACGGCCGGAAGACGCCGTCGGGGCCGCGCATGTAGACGGCGAAGGCCGGTTGGCCGTTGGCGCGGGTGCGGATCAGGCGCATGTCGCGGGGGCCGGCGGGGCAGCGGGTGTCGATCAGGCGGCCGATGTCGTCCGCGCCGCGGACCCAGTTCGTGATCGGGGGCATCTCCCAGACCGCGTCAGCGGTGAACAGCTCGACGATGCCGTCGACGTCCTTGGCCTCGAACGCGGCGACCCAGCGGTCCAGCAGCCGCCGCTGCTCGGGTGTCAGCGGTGCGGCCGCGTCATCCTCGCGGGGGTTCGCCTGGGACAGCTGGGCGCGGGCGCGCTGGAGCATGCTGTTGACCGCCTTGGTCGTCGTCTCCAGCGCGTCGGCGACCTCGGCCGCCTTCCACTTCAGCACCTCGCGCAGCAGCAGGACGGCGCGCTGCCGCGGCGGCAGGTGCTGGAGCGCGGCGACGAAGGCCAGCCGGGTGGTCTCGCGGGCGGCCACGATCGCGGCCGGATCGGAGCGCTCGTCGGTGATCATCGCGTCCGGGATCGGTTCCAGCCAGGCCACTTCCGGGAGTTCGACGAGTTCGTCGCCGGGGTCGGATCCGGGGCCGCCCAGCCCGGTCGGCAGCGGGCGGCGCTTGCGCGTCTCCAGGGCGGTCAGGCACGCGCTGGTGGCGATCCGGTGCAGCCAGGTGCGCAGCGACGAGCGGCCCTCGAACCGGTCGTAGGCGCGCCAGGCTCGCAGGTAGGTCTCCTGCACCAGGTCCTCGGCGTCGTGCAGCGATCCGAGCATCCGGTAGCAGTGTGCTACCAACTCGCGCCGGTACGGGGCGGCCAGCCGCATGAAGTCGTCGGTGGCCGGGGTCGTGGTGACAGCCATGGCGGAGCTCTTTCCTGCGGTCTCGCGGCGGATGCTGCGCACCGTAGACCCGGCCCCCGACAGCCGCAGCCGGATGCTCCGGGCGTGACGGCGACACTCCTCGTGCGCCGCTCGCCGCGCCCTCCGTCCGAAGGTCGCCGCTCAGCGGTGCCCGAGGCGCCAGTAGCCCATGAACGCCACCGAGCCGCGCGGGACGCCGTGGTCGTGCACCAGGAGGCGGCGCAGGGTGCGGATCGCCCCGGCCTCACCGGCCAGCCAGCCGTAGAGCCGACCGGGGGTCGCGCCGGGTTCGGGGACGTCCCAGAGCTGGTCGCCGTCCGGGTCGGCGTCGCCGGGACCGGTGGTCGTCCCCGGCCGGTGCAGCTCGGCCATCACGTCGGTGACCTCGTGGACCAGGCGCTCGCCGTGCGGGGCGCGGCCGCGGGCGAGCCAGCGGATTTCCAGTCCTCGCGGGGTGTTCCAGTCCTGGCGGTCCGCGGGGTCGGGGATCTCCAGGCACGCCACGCCGCGGGCGTCGGCGGGCAGTCCTTCGACGATCGCCGCGACGGCGGGCACGGCCGTCTCGTCCCCCGCGATCACCAGGCGGCTCGCCGTGCTCGGCGGCGCCCACTCGCAGCCCCACGGCTGCCCACGTCCGGGCCGGTCCGGGCCCACCAGTCCGATCCGGTCGCCGGGGCGGGCGGCGGCGGCCCAGGCGGACGCGGGACCGCTGTGCGCGCCGTCGCCGTGCAGCACGAAGTCGACGTCGAGTTCCCCGGTCTCGGGGCGGAAAGCGCGGACGGTGTAGGTGCGGGCCACGGGGCGCACCGGTTCCGGGATGGCCAGCCACGACCGGTACCAGTCGTCCCCGCTGGGCAGGTCGGCGACGGTGCACCCCGGGCGCGGCAGCAGGATCTTGATCCGCTGGTCGTCGCCGCCCGCGCCGAACCCGTGGGCCCCGCCGAAGGTGATGCGGGCGAAACTCGGCCCCAGGCGGCGCACTCCCACCACCTCGACCTCGAACGTCCGGTACGCGGGCCTCGCGAGCACTGCCATCCGTCGACCTCCGATCATCGTGCTAGGTTAGCCTAGCCTAACAACAAGGAGGTCGGTGTGCGTCGCACGATCACGGTGCTGGCGGTCGCGATGTTCGCGGTGGCGGGCTGCGGCTCGCCCGCGCGGCAGCAGGCGGTCGGCTGGTCCTACCGGGACGACCGGGGTGTCACGGTCACCGCCGAGCGGCGACCCGTGCGGATCGTCGCCCAGGTCTCGGCGGCCGGGGCGCTCCAGGACTTCGGGGTGCGCGCGGTCGGCACCTTCGGGCCGCTGGTGCGCGACGACGGCAGCACCGAGCCGGAAGCGGGCAGCGTCGACCCGCGCGCGGTCACCGACGTCACCGGTCCGGGATACGGCGAGATCAACCTGGAACGGCTCGCGTCGCTGCACCCCGACCTGCTGGTGAGCGGCAAGTACGCCGGATACCCCGGGCTGTGGCACCTGACCGAGGAGCAGGAGCGGATGGTGCGGCGCGTCGTGCCGACGCTCGGCGTGCGGCAGTCCGGCATCTCCCTGCCCGACAGCATCGCCCGGTACCGGGAGCTGGCCCGCGCGCTGGGCGGCGACGTCGACTCGCCGCGCGTGCGCGCCGATGAGGCCGCGTTCCACGCCGCCGCGCAGCGGCTGCGCGACATCGGCACCCGCATGCGGGCGGAAGGCCGCACGATCCTCGCCGTCGGCGGAACCGAGCAGGAGTACTTCGTCGTGGCGCCGCAGCGCAATCCGGACCTGGACTTCTACGTGCGCGAGCTGGGACTGCCGATCACCGCGCCGCGGCATCCCGACACCGCATCCGGCGGCTACTTCGAGCGCCTGTCGTGGGAGAACGCCGGGGCGTACCGGGCGGACGTGCTGCTGTGGGACGCCCGCCCGGCATCGCTGCCCCCGGAGCGGATGAAGCAGAACCCGGTGTTCGCCGCGCAGCCCGCTGCCGCGGCGAACCGGTTCGTCGAGTGGGACGCGGTGGCCCCGATGAGCTACGCGAGCTACACGAGGATCATGAATCGGCTCGCCGCGCAATTGGACACAGTGGACTGATCGGCGGAACGTCAGAGCCTGTCTTCGAACTCGTTGTGGGTGGCGGTGCCTGTGGCGGAACCTCAGTGCCTGTCTTTGATCTTGGGTTAGGTGGTGAGTTGGCGGGTCATGAGGGTGATGGCGGCCCAGTTGATGATGGTTTCGGGGTGGGCGGGGAGGCGTTCGTAGTCGCGGACGGTGCGGCGGGCTTGGGTGATCCAGGACAGGGTGCGTTCGACGACCCAGCGGCGGGCCAGGACGTGGAAGCCGGTTTGTCCGGCGATTTTGCGGACGATGTGCAGGGTGATGCCCAGGGCGGCCTGGGTCCAGGTGGTCAGGCGTCCGCTGTAGTTGCCGTCGGCGAAGACCAGTTCCAGGCGTGGGTGGCGGGTGTGGAGGTAGCGCAGGAGGAGTTCGGCGCCGCGGCGGTCGGTGATGTGGGCGGCGGTCACGGACACGCCCAGCAGCAGGCCGAGGGTGTCGGTGGCGATGTGGCGTTTGCGGCCGTTGATCTTTTTACCGCCGTCGAAACCGCGGGTGTGGCGGCCGACGGTTTCGGCGGCCCGCACCGACTGGGAATCGATGATCCCGGCGCTGGGGGTGCGGTGGCGGTCGGTGCGGGCGCGGACCTGCTCACGCAGCCTGTCGCGCAGGCCCAGGACGATGTTGTCGCGGCTCCAGCGGGTGAAGAACCCGTAGACGGTCTTCCAGGGCGGGAAGTCGGCGGGCAGGGCCCGCCACTTGCAGCCGTTGTCGACGAAGTAGCGGATCGCGTCCACGACATCCCGGCGGGGGTGTTTTTCCGGACGCCCTCCGCTGCAGGTGCGGCAGGCCGGGGCGGGCAGCAGGGGCTCGATCACTGCCCATTCGGCGTCGGTGGTGTCCGAGGGGTAACGGCGGGCACGGGCCGTCGAGCCGGCAGCCGGCGCGGTGGTGTACAAAGCGGATCGGGCCTTTGCTGTGTCGATCTTGATGTGCTGTCACGATCACTAGCAAAGGCCCTCTCTCATACCCGCCCCCGGGTTCCCCCCAAGATCAAAGACAGGCACTCAGCGGCCCGCCCGTCACCCGACCACCACCCCCCACGGAGGCGCTTCGCGCCACAGCCACACCGGCTCCGGGAGCCCCTCCTGATGTATGTCCAATACACGGCGTCGGGGCTGTCCTCGCGAGACGACCGCTGAGAACCCGCGGCGGTGCCGGTTGCTTGCGTACTCACCGAAAGAGAAAGCGGCTCACGCCGCTTACCACGCCTGTTCCGGGAGCAGGTTCAAAGACAGGCACTCAGCTCAGCCGCGGTGCAGGAACTCCTGGATGCGCTTGCGGGGTTCCGAGCGGTCGTAGCCGTTGACCAGGGCGCCGGCCATCCGGACCGGGTCGCCGAAGAAGAAGTGCTCGTAGAGCGCCTGGCGCCCGGCGAACGACGAGGAACTCGCGTCGAAGGCGAGTTTGAACAGGCGGACGCGGTCCGGGCCGTCGATGGCCTTGCCCTGCAGGTAGGTCTCGACGTCCGCGGCGGCGGCGCCGAAGACGTCCTGCTCGCCGGGCAGCCCCATCAGGCCGCTGGCGGCGAACTTGCGCACGATCGCCGGGAACCGCTGCGAGACGGTCGGATACCAGTTGCGGGCGGTGTTCAGCGGTTCCCACTTCGGCGTGCACACGCCGAACTCGTTGTCGGCGGCCTGGGATTCGGCGGACTGCAGCAGCGCCTTGCCGATCTCCACGATGTTGATGACCTCGGCCAGGTCCTGCTGGATGTGCTGGAAACCCTCGATGCCGATCGACTCGGCCAGCTCGGACAGCAGTCCGAGGAAGAACTCGCTCTTGGCGAGCGTGCGCGTGGCGACCTGGTGGGTCATGTGCGTGGTCGCGCCGGTGCGGCTGTAGAAACCGTTGCACAGCTCGGGATCGCGCAGCACGAACACCCGCTCGTAGGGCACGTGCACGTCGTCGAAGATGACCACCGCGTCGCTCTCCTCGAAGCGGGACGCCAGCGGCTCGTCGAAGGTGCTGCGGTTGGTGTGCAGCGGCTGGCGCGCCAGGAACCGCAGGCCCGGTGCGTCGGTGGGCACCGCGAAGGCGAAGGAGTACGGCTCGTCCTCGGGGGTGCCGCGCAGGACGGTGGAGGGGAACACGAGCAGTTCGTCGGCGATCGGGGCGATGGTGGCCAACATGCGGGCTCCGCGCACCACGATCCCGTTGTCGTCCTCGCGGACCACGTGCGCGGTCAGCGAGCCGCCGCCCTGCTGGCTGCCGGAGACGCTGCGGTTGACCTGCGGCGGGATGAGCGTGTGCGTGAGCAGCAGGTCCTCCTCGCGCACCTTCTCGTAGTAGCGCTCGATGTTCTCGCCGAACGCCGGATCGGTCTGGCCGAACCACGACTTGGCCTGGCTGAGCGCCATCAGCGAGCTGTTCAGGTAGTCGCCGGTGCGGCCGAGCATCCCGAAGCTGTGCCGCGCCCACGCGGTGAACGCCTCCCGCCGCCGGGTCAGGTCGCCGACGTCGCGCGGCACCAGGAACGCGGTGGCGACCGGGTCGCCGGTGGTCGGCGACGGGTAGGTCAGCACGTCGCGGAACTCCGGGCTGACCTGCATGTCGAACAGCTCCGCGTAGCTGCGCACCGCCCCGGCGAAGGCCGGGTGCTCGTGCACGCCGCCGGTGAGCGTGTCGCCGTCGATCTGCACCCGCGTGCGACGCTGCGCGAGGCCGTCGACGTACTGCTGTCCGGATCGAGCGCCCATCTGGCTTCCCTCCTGGGTTTTCGAGCGGCGTACTGCTGTGGGGCGATTTCAGAGCAGGTGTTCCATGCCGAGGACCGGTTCCTGGACCGCGACGAAGCGGCTGTTGGCGAAGCCGAGGAGGTCCCCGGCGCGGTAGTCGAAGTCCACGACCTCGCCGACGTGCAGGCTGTGGTCGCCGCCGTCGTAGGTGCGCCACGGGCGGCATTCCAGGTGCGCCAGGACCCCCGCCAACCGGGGTGCGGTGCCGTCGTCGATCCACTCGGGTTCCACCTGGGGACGTCCGGCGAAGTGCAGGGCCAGCGCCTGCTGCTCGGCGCCGAGGACGTTGATCGCGAACGGACGTCCGGGCAGTTCGTCGTGCGCGCGGGCGCCGCGCGCCACGGCGACGAGCACCAGGGGCGGGTCCATCGACACGGACGTGAAGGAGTTGGCGGTGAATCCCCGGCGCCCGCCGGGCCCGTCGAAGGTGACCACCGTGACCCCGGTGGCGAACCGGCCGAGGCAGGAGCGGAATCGGCGGGTGCGGACGTCGTCGGTGCGCGGGAGCTGGGGCCGGGACATCGCAACCACATCCCTGTGCGTGCGCGGTGAATTCGGCGCTGCGGCTAGGACTCGATAGGGCTAGGATTCGATAATCGAACTCTCGTTTCTCTTTTGGAACGCTAGACGGATGTGAGCGGCGGCACAAGGGGGTGGCGGCTATGTTCGCCGACATGGTCGAGCGGTCGAAGAACGGCGTGGCGCGGTCGCAGACGCTCTCGCGCGGCATCCGGGTGCTGGAGGTGTTGGCCGGGGCGGAACGCCCGCTCAGCATCGACGAGGTGGCCGCCGAACTCGGCGTGCACCGCTCGATCGTCTACCGCATCGTGCGCACGCTGGAGGACCACCGCCTGGTGGCGCGGGATCCGGCCGGGCGCTGCGCGGTCGGAGCCGGGCTGGCCGTGCTGGCGCACGGTGTCGCGCGGGACCTGCAGAGCGTCGCGGTGCCCGAACTCGCCGCTGTGGCGGCGGATCTGTCGATGACGTGCTTCGTCGTGGTGCACGACCACGACGAGTGCGTGACGCTGGCCAGCGTCGAACCCCGGCGGGCGGCGGGCGCGGTCGCCGAGCACCCGGGCACCCGGCACCCGCTCGACCGCGGGGCGCCCGGCATCGCGCTGCTGATGCTGCTCGGCGCGGACGACCGCGGTGCCGAGGTCGCCGGGCGCGTCGCGCAGGCCCGCCGCGACGGTTTCGCGACCAGTCACGACGAGGTCATCCCCGGACTGTCGGCGGTCGCCGTGCCGATCCCCTCGCGGGGCCGGGTGAGCGCGGCCGTCGCGGTCGTCTACGTCTCCAGCGACCGCTCGCCCGGCGAACTGGCCGAACGCCTCCAGGCCGCCGCGAACGCCATCGGGGCGCAGGTGGGGTAGCTCGGCCCGCGCTCGGGCTCCGATCGAGTGCCTGTCTTTGAACTTGGTTCCGACGGGACGTGGCAAGCGGCGGGGCCGCTTTCTCTTTCGGTGAGCGGTCTCGCCGCTGGCACCGCCGCTGAGGTTCCGCTACCGGCACCGCCACCCAAAAAGAGTTCGAAGACAGGCCCTCAGCCGACGTAGCGGCGGGCCGTCGAGTGGCGCTGCGGTTCTTCCAGCAGGCGCAGGCGGCGTTCGGTTTCCGGTGGCACCACGCGGCGTTCGCGCAGCACCCAGGGGAGTTCGCGCAGCGCCGCGGCCAGCGCGCGGGCGGTGTGCCGGTCCTTGGGCGCGGAGGACAGCACCGCCGCCGTGCGGCGCAGGCAGCTGGAGGCGGGGCGGCGCAGCCACGTCGTCCACAGCGCGTTGCGGATGCCGAGGCGGCGCCGCTGCCGGGCGTCGCGGTCGCGGGACGGGGCGTGGTGGATCACCACGTCCGGCACCCAGCACAGCCACCAGCCGCGGGAGACCAGGTCCAGCGCGAGCAGTTCCTCCTCGCCGCCCAGCCACAGCCGCGGCGAGAACCCGCCCGCCTGCTCGAACGCCGACACGCGGATCGTCGTCAGCCCGGCCATCACGCTCATCAGGGCCGGTCCGGGCAGCCACGCGGGAGCGGGCACCGGTGAGTGGCGCAGTTCCGGGGTGAGCGGGTCCTCGGTGAGGTCGGGTTCCACCAGGCAGCGGCCCATCACCGCGGCGATGTCCGGGTGCCGGTCGAGCAGGTCGGCGGCCCGGTCGAGCGCTCCCGGCTGCCAGCGGGTGTCGTCGTCGCAGAAGGAGACGTAGCGGGTCCCGGCGTGCCGCACCGCCCGGTTGCGCGCCACCGCGCCCAGGTTGGTCTCCGACCGCAGCAACCGCACCTGCGGGAACCGGGCGGCGATGCGGTCGGCCGTGCCGTCCGCGGAGCCGTTGTCGACGGCGATGATCGGCGGCCGTTCCGGCAGGCCGGTCATGTGGTCGAGGGTGCGCACCACCTCGGCGCACCGGTTGTGCGTCATGAGCACCACGGTGGTGCGCGGTGCGTCAGTCACCCGTGACCCCCGGGTGCAGCAGGACCTTGATCGCGCCGTCGGCCTTGCGCTGGAACAGGTCGTAGCCGCGCGGTGCCTCGGACAGCGGGAGCCGGTGGGTGGTCAGGTCGAACACGCCCAGCGGGTCGGAGTCGTCCTGGACCAGCGGCATCAGGTCGTCGATCCAGCGGCGGACGTGGGCCTGGCCCATCGCGATGCGCACGCCCTTGTCGAACAGCGCGAGCATCGGCAGCGGGTCGGCCATGCCGCCGTAGACACCGCTGAGCGAGATCGTCCCGCCCCGGCGCACCAGGTCGACGCACAGGTACAGCGCGGACAGCCGGTCGACGCCGACCCGGTTCATCAGCGGGCGGGCGATCGCGTCCGGCAGCGACCGCACCACCTTCTGCGCCAGTTCGGTCACCGGCGAGCCGTGCGCCTCCATGCCGACGGCGTCGATCACCGAGTCCGGCCCGCGCCCGTCGGTGCGGTCCCGCAGCTGCGCGACGACGTCGTCGGAGACGTCGAACACTTCGACGCCGTGCCGCTCGGCCATGGCCAGCCGTTCGGGCACCAGGTCGACGCCGAAGACGCGGGCGCCGCGGTGCGCGGCGACGCGCGCGCTCAGCTGCCCGATCGGTCCGAGGCCGATCACCGCGACCGAGCCCCCGGGCGGGATGTCGGCGTACTCGACGGCCTGCCAGGCGGTCGGCAGCACGTCGGACAGGTACACGAAGCGCTCGTCGGGCGGGCCGTGCGGGACCTTGATCGGGCCGAACTGCGCCTGCGGGACGCGCAGGTACTCGGCCTGGCCGCCCGGCACCCGGCCGTACAGCTCGGTGTAGCCGAACAGGGCCGCGCCGCTGCCCTGGTCGCGGACCTGCGTCGTCTCGCACTGCGCGTGCAGGCCGCGTCGGCACATCCAGCAGTGCCCGCAGGCGATGTTGAACGGCACCACGACGCGGTCCCCGGCCCGCAGGCCGGTGACGGCGGAGCCGGTCTCCTCCACGATGCCCATGGGTTCGTGGCCGAGCACGTCGCCGGGGTGCAGGAACGGCGCGAGGACCTCGTACAGGTGCAGGTCGGAACCGCAGATGCCGCTGGAGGTGACGCTGATGATCGCGTCGGTGGGGAACCGCAGCCGCGGGTCCGGGACGTCCTCCACCCGCACGTCGCGCGGGCCGTGCCAGGTCAGTGCCTTCAACGCCGATCCCTCCCGCACCCGGGTCCGCCCGGCGGACTACCCGCCCGGGCGGATCGGCAACCGCAGCAGTCCTCGGCAGGCGCGTTCGGCGGCCGGGACGGCGGCTTCGGTCAGCGCGTGCGAGCGCTGCGCGTACCAGCTGAACGTGCCGACGTGCCGCGCGCCGCGGAACAGCGGTGCGGCCAGGAAACCGAAGATCCGGGCTTCCCGCGCGGCGCGGGCGAATTCGGGCCGCAGCGTGCGGATCTCGGCGACGTCGGCCACCACCGCGCGGTGCGACTGCGCGGCGTGCGCGCCGGGACCGCCGCGGAACTGGGCCGATTCGACGAGGGCGCACCGGTCGTCGGTGCACGCCACTCCCCGCCGGGGACCAGGCGCAGGCAGGCCATGTCCGCCACCGGCACCGCCTCGCACAACGAGTTCGAAGACAGGCTCTCAGCTCCCCGGTCCGTGGCCGTGCGCGTGCTCCAGCAGGGACACCTCGTGCTCGACGGGCGAGGGCAGGCGCCGCCGCCGCGCCAGGGCGCGCGGCAGGCGGCACAGCGCCGCGGCCAGGGCGCGCCGGCTCGGTGCGTCGCCGACGGCGTCGCGCGCCAGCCTGCCGGTGCGCGACAGCGCGAGGTCCGGGGGGCGCCGCATCCACGCGATCAGCACGTCGTTGCGCAGTTCCAGCGCCCGCCGGGTCGTCGCGGACGTGCGGGCCGGGGACGGGTGGTGGTGGGCGACGACGTCGTCGACGTAGACCAGGTCCCACCCGGCCGCGGCGAGGTCGTAGGACAGCAGCCGTTCCTCCCCGCCGAAGAACACCGTGCGGTCGAATCCGCGGGTCTGCTGGAACGCCGCGCGGCGCACCACCGCCGCGCAGGCGGTGAAACCGAGGATCCGCGGGCCGGGCAGCCCGTCGGCGGTGCGCAGCGGGGAGCACGCCATCAGCGCGTTCACCGGGTCCGGCCGGTTCTCCTGGGATACCAGGGTTTTCGCCGCGACCAGCGCCACGTGCGGGCAGGCGTCCAGGACCGCCTCGGCGCGCCGCAGCGCGCCGGGCGCCCACCACGAGTCGTCGTCGCTGAAGGCGATGTAGGGCGTGCGGGAGCACAGCACGCCGAGGTTGCGCGCGATCGCGCCGAGGTTGCGGGGCGCGGTGATCAGGCGGACGTCCGGGTGTGCGGCGCGCACCGCTCGCGGGGTGTCGTCGCGGGAGGCGTTGTCGACCACCACGATCGGCGGCACCGGCCGCAGCCGGTGCAGCCGGTCCAGGGTGCGCAGCAGCTCCCCGCACCGGTTGCGGGTGGCGATCACGACCGTGGTGCGCATCCGGCCCCCGCGAGCAGATCGTCCAGCAGTGCCGGGATGAGCGGCGATCCGCCGCCGTCCGCGCGGGTGCGGGCGGCGGCCCGTCCCAACGCCGACAGGCACCAGCCGCTCGCGCCGTCCAGCACCGCCGGGTCGGCGAGCAGCGCGTCGGCCGTGACCACGGGCCAGTGCCACGCCGCCGCCTGCGCGGTCACCTTGCCGCCGCCGGCCACCGGGTCCACCGCGAGAGCCGGAACACCCCGGGCCAGCGCGAAGACCAAGCCGTGCAGCCGGGTCGTGACGACCAGATCGGTGCGGTCGACCAGGGCCACGAACTGATCCACTGTGGAGCAATGGCGCCAGTTCGCGGGATCGAGCCGGGTGTCGAGCGGCAGCGGGGCGCAGTCGGTGGCGGACAGCCAGCCGTACAGCGCCCGGTGCACCTCGTCGTGCCTGCGGCGCGCGCCGTACTCCGGCTGCGCCGGTGCGGTGACGACGCCGAACACCGGCCGCGCGGGCGGTGCGAGCGGCACGGTGAGATCGCGGGAGGGAGCGGAATCCGCGCCGTCGCGCGGGAAAACCGCGTGGAACCCGATCACCGCCGGATCGTCCGGGTCGATCACGGTGACGCCGACCGCCAGCCGCCGGCATTCCGGGAAGCGGGAGTGCAACCGTTCGACCTGGCGGCCGTGCGCGGGTCCGCACACGAAGACCAGGTGCGTGTAGTCGCCGGGGGAGAGGTCGTCGAGCGCCGCGCCGTCGGGCCGGAAGTTCGGGCTCCACGCGCAGTCGGAGGAAATCCCGTGCTGCCACAGGGATTCCGCGACGTGGTGCATGCTCGCCACGTCCCCGGCGGTCGCCTCGCCGTCCGGGAAGCTCGGCCAGCCCGCGATCAGGACTCGCATGGCACCGGAGTACCCCGCGCCGGTGCGCGGTAGTCGTCTCCGGAGCGTGACGGAGGATCTCCCGTCCTGCGCGGCGGCGGTCGCGCGGGGTTTGTCCGCCGCTTCGCAGGGTAGTGAACTGAGTAGCCCCACGAGATGCTCCGGGAGGAACAGCGTGCGCATCCTGGGAATCAACGCGGTGTTCCACGATCCCGCCGCCGCGCTCGTCGTCGACGGCGAGATCGTCGCGGCGGCCGAGGAGGAGCGGTTCTCCCGCCGCAAGCACGGCAAGCGGCCCGTGCCCTTCGCCGCGTGGGAACAGCCCGAGCTGTCCGCGGCGTGGTGCCTGCGGCACGGCGGGCTGGACGCGTCCGGGCTGGACGCGGTCGCCTTCTCCTACGATCCGCGCCTGGTGGACCACTCCCTGGACGGCACCGACGGGGACTGGGAGGAACTGCGCACCGAGTTCGCCGCCCGCGCGCCCAGGTTCCTGCGGACCGCGCTGCCCGGCCTGGACCCGGAGATCGTCCGGTTCGTGCCGCACCACGTCGCGCACGCCGCGTCGACGGGGCTGGCCGCGCCGTTCGGCGACTGCGCGGTGCTGACCGTCGACGGGCGCGGGGAGAGCACGTCGGCGCTGGCCGGAGAGTACCGCGGCGGGAGGCTGCTGGTGCACGCCGAGCAACACCTGCCCCACTCGCTCGGCCTGATGTACGAGGAACTCACCGAACACCTGGGTTTCCACCGCTCCAGCGACGAGTACAAGGTCATGGCGATGGCCTCCTACGCGAAACCGATCTACCAGGCCGATTTCGCCGATCTGCTGCGCCCCACCGGCGACGGGCACTTCGAGGTGGCACCGATCGACTGGACGCGCTGGGCCCCGCCGCGACCACCCGGCGGCGAGATCCGCGAGGAGCACCTCCGGCTGGCCGCGAGCGTGCAGGCGCGGTTGGAGGAAGTCCTGCTGGCGCAGGCGGATTGGCTGCACCACCGGACCGGATCGCCGAACCTGGCGTTGGCGGGCGGTGTCGCGCTCAACTGCGTGGCCAACACCCGCATCGCCGACGAGGGGCCGTTCGAGCGGGTGTGGGTGCAGCCCGCCGCCGGTGACGCCGGGACGGCGCTCGGCGCGGCGCTGCACCTGGCCGCCGAGCACGGCGAAGCGATCCGGCCGATGCCCGGCGCCGATCTGGGGCGCGGGTGGTCCGACGCGGCGTTGAAGTCCACAGTGGAATCCGCGGCGCTGCGGTACGAGGAACCGGACGACGTCGCGGAGGCGGCGGCCGAGGCGTTGGCGCGCAACGAGATCGTGGGCTGGTTCGACGGCCGGGCCGAGTTCGGCCCGCGCGCGCTGGGCCACCGGTCGCTGTTCGCCCACCCCGGCCACGCGGCGAACACCGAACGGCTCAACGAGGTCAAGGGCCGCGAGCAGTTCCGCCCGGTGGCGCCGATGGTGCTCGCCGAGCGGGCTGCCGAGCTGTTCTCCCGGGGGCCGCTGCCGAGCCCGCACATGCTGTTCGTGCACGACGTCGCGCCGCGGTGGCGCGACCGGATCCCGGCGGCGGTGCACGTGGACGGCACCGCGCGGGTCCAGACCGTCGACCGCGCGGACGAACCGGTGCTCGCGCGGATGCTGGCGGCGTTCGAACGCCGCACCGGGCTGCCCGCGGTCATCAACACCAGCTTCAACACGGCCGGGCGGCCGCTGGTCGACAGCCCCGTCGACGCCCTGGAGTGCTTCGGCGCGGCGCCGATCGACGTGCTCGTGCTCGGCCCGCTCCTGATCCGGCGGTGCGGGCGATGAACGCCGGGTACACCGTGGTGATCCCGACCACCGGTCGGGCCAGCCTCGGTGCGCTGCTGGCCGCGCTCGACGCCGCGGCCGGTCCCGCGCCGGAGCAGGTGATCGTCGCCGACAACCGCGCGCACCCGGCGCCGCCGCTGGCGCTGCCGCCCACGGACCTGCGGGTGCGCGTGGTGCACGCGCCCGGCCGGGGACCGGCCGCGGCCCGCAACACCGGGTGGCGGCTGGCCACCACCGAGTGGGTGGTGTTCCTCGACGACGACGTGCTGCCGGGCGCGCGGTGGCGCCAGGGCCTGTGCGAGGACCTGGACGTCGGCGCGGACGTGGGCGCCTGCCAGGGCAGGATCGTGGTGCCGCTGCCCCGGGACCGGGCGCCGACCGACCTGGAGCGGGCCACCGCCGGGCTGGCCAGCGCGTGGTGGATCACCGCCGACATGGCCTACCGGCGCGAGGTGCTCGCCTGCACCGGGGGGTTCGACGAGGACTTCCCGCGCGCCTTCCGGGAGGACGCCGATCTCGCGCTGCGCGCGCAGGCCCGGGGTTACCGGCTGGTCATCGGGCGTCGGGAGACCGCGCACCCGGTCCGCCCGGCGGGGTTGCTGGCCAGCGTCCGCGCCCAGGCGGGCAACGCCGACAACGCGCTGATGCGCCGCAAGTACGGCCCCAACTGGCGGATGCGCATCGGGGAGGGGCCCGGCCGCACCAGGCGCCACCTGCTGACCACGGCCGCCGCGCTGGCGGCGCTGGCCGGTGCCGCCGCGCGACGGCCGGACGTGGCCCGCGCCGGAGCCGCCGTCTGGCTCGCCTCCACCGCCGACTTCGCGCTGCGGCGCATCCTGCCGGGGCCGCGCACACCCGACGAGATCGCGCGGATGGTCGTCACCAGCGTGCTCATCCCGCCCGTCGCCTGCTGGCACCGCGCCCGCGGCGAACTGCGCGTCCGGATGCTCCGCAGGGCGCCGAAAGCGGTGCTGTTCGACCGGGACGACACGCTGATCCACGACGTGCCCTACAACGGCGACCCCACCCGGGTCCGGCCGGTGCCCGGGGTGCGGGAGGCGCTGGACCGGTTGCGCGTGCACGGCGTGCGGATCGGGGTGGTCAGCAACCAGTCCGGGGTGGCGCGCGGGAAGCTGCGCCCCGAGCAGGTCGACGCGGTCAACGCCGAGGTGGAGCGGCTGCTCGGCCCGATCGAGACGTGGCGGACCTGCCCGCACGGCGCGGACGAGGGCTGCGAGTGCCGCAAACCCGCGCCGGGCCTGGTCCTCGACGCCGCCTCCGACCTGCGCGTCCGGCCCGGCGACTGCGTCGTCATCGGCGACACGGGAGCGGACGTGGCGGCGGCGCGGGCCGCGGGCGCGGCCGCGATCATGGTGCCCACCCAGCGCACCCGCACCGCCGAGATCCGCGAGGCCCTCGGCGCCGCCGCCATCGCCGGTTCGGTGCCGGAGGCGGTGCACCGGCTGCTGGGCGGTGCGCGATGAGAGCGCTGGTCGCGAGACTGGACAACCTCGGCGACGTGCTGCTCGCCGGGCCTGCGGTGCGCGCGGTCGCGGCCGGGGCCGAACAGGTGGTGCTGCTGGCCGGGCCGCGCGGTGCGGCCGCCGCGCGGCTGCTGCCGGGCGTGGACCGCGTCGAGCGCTGGTGCGCGCCGTGGATCGACCCGGAACCACCACCGACGCGGAAGTCCGATGTGGACGAACTGGTGGCGCGGATCGCCGTGCTGGCCCCGGATGTGGCGCTGGTGCTCACCTCGTTCCACCAGTCGCCGCTGCCGCTGGCGCTGCTGCTGCGGATGGCCGGGGTGCCGTGGATCGGGGCGATCAGCGAGGACTACCCGGGGTCGCTGCTGGACCTGCGGCACCGCGTCGACGGCGATCCGCCGGAACCGGAGCGGGCGCTGTCGCTGGCCCGTGCCGCCGGGTTCGCGCTGCCGGGCGGTGACGACGGCAGGCTCGCCGTGCGCGGGCCGCTGCCGGACGTGCGGGAGCTGGTCGGCGAGCCCGGTTACGTCGTGGTGCACCCGGCCGCCTCGGTGCCCGCCCGCGAGTGGCCGCCGGGCCGGTGCGCGGCGGCCGTGGAGTCGCTGGCCCGGCGCGGGTACCGCGTCGTGGTCACCGGGGCCGCCGCGGACCGCGCGCTGACCAGCAGGGTCGCCGGCCGCGCCGGACTGGACCTCGGCGGCCGCACCGGGCTCGCCGAACTCGCCGCCGTGCTGGCCGGGGCGCACGCGGTCGTCGCGCCCAACACCGGACCGGCGCACCTGGCCGCCGCGGTGGGCACGCCGGTGGTGTCGCTGTTCGCGCCGGTGGTGCGGGCCGCCCGGTGGGCGCCCTACGGGGTGCCGACGGTGCTGCTGGGCGACCAGGCCGCGCCGTGCCGGGACACCCGCGCCCGGCAGTGCCCGGTGCGCGGCCACCCGTGCCTGTCGCGGGTGACGCCCTCGGACGTCCTCGACGCCGTCGAGCGGGTCGGGGGTGCGGCGGCATGAGGATCCTCGTCTGGCACGTGCACGGGTCGTGGACCACCTCGTTCGTCCACGGTGGACACAGCTATCTCGTCCCGGTGACGCCGAACCGGGACGCCGACGGGCGCGGCCGGGCGCGGACGTTCCGGTGGCCGCCGGACGCCGTCGAGATCACCCCGGACGAGCTGCGCGACACCGACGTCGACGTGGTCGTGCTGCAACGGCCGCACGAGTTCGAGCTCACCGAGAAGTGGCTGGGGCGCCGCCCCGGCCGGGACGTGCCCGCCGTGTTCGTCGAGCACAACGCGCCGCGCGGCGAGGCGGCGTCCAGCCGCCATCCGCTGGCCGACCGCACCGACGTCCCGGTCGTGCACGTCACCCACTTCAACCGGGTGTTCTGGGACACCGGCCGGGCGCCGGTGCGGGTGGTCGAGCACGGCATCGTCGACCCCGGGCACCGCTACACCGGTGAGCTGCCGCGCGCCGCGGCCGTGATCAACGAGCCCGTCCGGCGCACCCGCGTCGCCGGCACCGACCTGCTGCCGGGCATCGCCGCCGCCGCGCCGCTGGACGTGTTCGGCATGGGGGTGCGCGGGCTGTCCTGCGCCGTCGGCCACGAGGACCTGCCGCAGCACCGGATGCACGCCGAACTGGCCGCCCGGCGGGTCTACGTGCACCCGTACCGCTGGACGTCGCTGGGCCTGTCGCTGCTGGAGGCCATGCACCTGGGGATGCCCGTGGTGGCGCTGGCCGCGACCGAGGCCGTCGAGGCGGTGCCCCGCGAGGCCGGGGTGCTGAGCACGAACCCGGACGAGCTGGCCGCGGCGGTCGGCCGGTTCGTCGACGACCCGGACCTGGCGCGGCGGTGCGGCACCGCCGCGCGCGCCGCGGTGCGCCACCGCTACGGGCTCGACCGGTTCCTGGCCGCGTGGGACGAACTGCTGGAAGAGGTGCGCCGATGAGGATCCACCTGGTCTCGGAACACGCCAGCCCGCTGGCGGCGCTCGGCGGAGCCGACGCGGGGGGCCAGAACGTGCAGGTCGCCGAACAGGCCCGGGGACTGGCCCGGCTCGGCCACGAGGTCGTGGTGCACACCCGCCGGGACGCCGTGGACCTGCCGTCGGTGGCGAGCACCGGAGCCGGGTTCACCGTCGAGCACGTCCCCGCCGGACCGCCCGAACCGGTGCCCAAGGACGAGCTGCTGCCCTACGTGGACGCGTTCGGGCGGCACCTGGCCGACCGCTGGGCGCGGGATCGGCCCGACGTGGTGCACGCGCACTTCTGGATGAGCGGAGTCGCGTCGCTGGCGGGTGCGGCCGGGCTGGACGTGCCGGTGGTGCAGACCTTCCACGCGCTGGGCCGGGTCAAGCGCCGCAACCAGGGCGCCAAGGACACCAGCCCGCCGGAGCGGGAGGAGACCGAGGCGGCCATCGCCCGCGAGGTGGACTGCGTGGTGGCCACCTGCTCCGACGAGGTCGCCGAACTGGCCGAGATGGGCGTGCCGCGCCGCCGCACCGCGATCGTCCCCTGTGGAATCGATCTGGGGAAGTTCACCCCGGACGGCCCGCGGGCGCCGCGCCGCGACCGGCCGCGCCTGCTGAGCATCGGCCGGTTGGTGGAGCGCAAGGGCGTCGACACCGCGATCGAGGCGCTGCGCTACGTCCCGGACGCCGAACTGCTGGTCGCGGGCGGGCCGAGGCTGGCGGACTGGCCGGACGACCCGGAGGTGGCCCGGCTGCGGGCGGTGGCGCGCCGCAGCGGCGTCGCCGACCGGGTCGACTTCCTCGGCCCGGTCGACCACGACGACGCGCCCGCGCTGTACCGCTCGGCGGACGTCGTGGTGAGCGTGCCGTGGTACGAGCCGTTCGGCACGGTGCCGCTGGAGGCGATGGCCTGCGGGGTGCCGCCGGTGGTGACCGCGGTCGGCGGGCACCTCGACACCGTCGCCGACGGGCGCACCGGACTGCTGGTGCCGCCGCGCGATCCCCAGGCGCTGGCGGACCGGTTGAACGCGCTGCTGGCGCGGCCGACGGCGCGCGCCGAGCTGGGACGCGCGGGCGTCGAGCGGGTCCGGTCCCGCTACGGCTGGTCGGGGTTGGTCCGCGACGTCGAGGTGGTGTACCGCC
Organism: Saccharopolyspora rosea; assembly: GCF_025643595.1. GTDB lineage: Bacteria > Actinomycetota > Actinomycetes > Mycobacteriales > Pseudonocardiaceae > Saccharopolyspora > Saccharopolyspora rosea. Next base: position 4,049,879 of record NZ_CP102826.1, on the reverse strand, counting down.
GGGTGCTGGCGCAGCGGACGGCGTCGGCACCCCTGCCGACGGGAGGGCGGTCGTGATCGAGGAGCACTTCGCGGCGCTGGAGGCGGCCGCGCGCCGCGCCGAGGCGCACGCGCCGGTGATCCGTTGCTGGGCGCACCGGCTGGCCGTCGTGCTGGAGGCCGGTGGACGGTTGCTGGCGTGCGGCAACGGCGGCAGCGCCGCCGAGGCCCAGCACCTGACCGGCGAGCTGACCGGCCGGTTCCTGGTGGACCGCCGCCCCTACGCGGCGATCCCGCTGCACGCCGACACGTCGGCGTTCACCGCGATCCTCAACGACTACGGCGAGCAGGAGGTCTTCGCCCGCGGCGTGCGCGCCCACGGCAGGCCGGGCGACGTGCTGGTGGCGCTGTCCACCAGCGGTCGCAGCCAGAACGTGATCGCGGCGGTGAAGACGGCCCGGGAGATCGGCGCGCGCACCTGGGCGCTGACCGGCCCGGCTCCCAACGAGCTGGCCGCGGTGAGCGACGACGCGGTCCCGGTGGACGCACCGGACGTCGCCACCATCCAGGAGGTGCACCTGGCGGTGGTGCACGCGCTGTGCGCCGAGTTCGACGCGGTGAACCGGGTGTCGCCGTGAGGCTCGTGGTCGTCGGCGACGCGCTGCTGGACGTGGATCTCACCGGCAGCGCCGACCGGCTGTGCCCGGACGCGCCGGTGCCGGTGGTCGACGTCGCCGAACGGCGTCGCCGCCCGGGGGGAGCGGCGCTGGCGGCGCTGCTGGCCGCCGGTCGGGGCGCGGCGGTGACGCTGGTCGCCGGGAGCGGCGACGACGCGGCCGGACGCGAGCTGCGCGGCCTGGTCGCCGGGTTCGCCCGCTTCGTCGCGGCGCCGTTCCGCGGCGCCACGCCGGTCAAGGCGCGGGTGCGGGCGGGCGGGCAGTCGTTGCTGCGCCTGGACACCGGCGACGGACGGGTGTCCGATGTGGACTTCGATGTCGAGGTGTCCCGCGTGTTGCGCGGCGCGGACGCGGTGCTGGTGGCCGACTACGGGCGCGGTGCGACGGCGGCCGGGTGGCTGCGCCGCGAGCTGTCCGAGCTGCCGCCGGGGATCCCGCTGGTGTGGGATCCGCACCCGCGCGGCGCGGCGCCGGTCGCGCGCGCCGACCTGGTGGTGCCCAACCGCGCGGAGGCGCGCGGGCTCACCGGTCTCGCGGATCCGGGCAGCGCCGCGCAATGGCTGCGCCGCCGGTGGCGCTGCGGGGCGGTCGCGGTGACGCTGGGCGCCGACGGCGCGGCCGTGTTCCCGCCCGGCGAGGGGGTTTCCGCGCCGCAGGTGCCGCCGGGCGCGGATCCGTGCGGTGCCGGTGACGCGTTCTCCGCCGCCGCGGCCGCCGCGCTGCACCACGGTCTGTCCGCAGTGGACGCGGTGCGGCGGGCCGCGGTGGAGGCGAGCCGCTTCGTCGCGGGCGGCGGCGCGGGCGCGTGGACGGTCGGCGAGGTGCCGCGGGCGGACCGCCCGGTGTTCGACGTCGTGGCGCGGGTGCGGGCCGCGGGCGGGCGGGTGGTGGCCGCCGGGGGCTGCTTCGACCTGCTGCACCCCGGGCACGTGCGGCTGCTGCGGCGGGCCCGCGAGCTGGGCGACTTCCTCGTGGTGTGCCTGAACTCCGACGAGTCGGTCCGGCGGTTGAAGGGGCCGCTGCGCCCGGTCGTGCCCGAGCGGGACCGCCGCGCGGTGCTGGAGGCGTTGGAGTGCGTGGACGCGGTCGCGGTCTTCGACGAGACGACGCCGTGCGCGCTGCTGGAGCGGCTGCGGCCGCAGGTGTGGGTCAAGGGGTCCGACCACGACGCCGACGACCTGCCGGAGGCCCGGGTCGTCGAGCGGTACGGCGGGCGCGTCGCGACCGTGCCGCGCGTGGACGGCTATTCGACCACCGGACTGCTCGACACCGTGCAGCCGACGGCCTGACGGGAGGATCATGGTGGAACTGGGCAACGTGCTGGTCACCGGCGGGGCCTCCGGGCTCGGGGCCGCCGTGGTGGACGAGGTGGCGCGGGCCGGTGGCACCCCGCTGGTGCTCGACCTGGCCGAGCCGCGCGCGGCTGTCAAGCACGCCGTCGTCGACCTCGCCGACGGGCGGGAGGCCGAGCACGCGGTGTGCGAGCTCGCCGACGCGGCGGGCGGGCTGAACGGGGTGTTCACCGCCGCCGGGATCGACTCCTGCGGCGCGCTGGTCCAGGTCCCGCCCGCGGAGTGGGAACGCGTGGTGAAGGTGAACCTGCTGGGCACCGCGGCGGTGGTGCGCGCCGCCCTGCCGTACCTGGAGCGCGCCGGCGGGACCGTGGTCACCTGCGCCTCGACGCTCGGGCTCAAGGGCGTCGGCGACGCCACCGCCTACTGCGCGTCGAAGTTCGGGGTGATCGGCTTCTCCCGGGCGCTGGCGGCCGAGACCAGCGGACGGGTCGGCGTGACGATGCTGGTGCCGGGCGGGATGCACACCGCGTTCTTCGACGGCCGCGCCGAGCAGTACCGGCCGCCGCCGGGCGCGAAGCTGAACCGGCCGGAGGACGTGGCGCGGACGGTGCTGTTCGCGCTGACCCAGCCGCCCGGCTGCGAGGTGCGCGAGATGGTGGTCTGCCACTCCGAGGAAGGCTCCTGGCCGTGACCGTGCTGGTGCTGCGCGCGCTGGGCCTGGGCGACCTGCTCACCGCGGTCCCGGCGCTGCGGGCGCTGCGCCGCGCGCACCCCGGCCACCGGCTGGTGCTCGCCGCGCCGTCGGCGTCGGCGGAGCTGGCGCCGCTGACCGGTGCGGTGGACGAGGTGTGGCCGACCGAGGACCTGCCGTCGTTCCACTGGCCGCGCGCCGCGCCGGACGTCGCGGTGAACCTGCACGGCCGCGGGCCGCAGAGCATCGACGCGGTGCTGCGCAGCGCAGCGGTGCGGATCATCACCCACGCCCACCCGGCCCGCTCGGTGTTCGGTCCGGTGTGGACCTCGCAGCTGCACGAGGTGCGGCGCTGGTGCGATCTGCTGGAGTTCCACGACATCGCCGCCGATCCGCGCGATCTGCTGCTGCCGCGCCCGGACGAGTCGGTGCCGGGGGGCGTCGTGGTGGTGCACCCCGGTGCGGCGCACCGGGCCCGGTGCTGGCCGGAGCTGCGCTACGCGGCCGTCGCGCGGGCGCTGACCACGCGCGGTGAACGCGTCGTGGTGACCGGCGGTCCGGCCGAACTGCCGCTGGCCCGGCGGGTGGCCGGGGAGGCAGGGTTGCCGCCGGAGGCGGTGTTGGCCGGGCGCACCGGCCTGCGCCGCCTGGCGGCGCTGGTGGCAGAGGCGCGGCTGGTGGTGTGCGGCGACACCGGGGTGGCGCACCTGGCGACCGCCTACCGGACGCCGTCGGTGGTGCTGTTCGGCCCGGTCTCCCCGGCGTTGTGGGGGCCGCCGGATGATCCCCGGCACACCGCGCTGTGGGCGGGCCGCGTCGGCGACACCTTCGCCGACCGGCCGGATCCGGGCCTGCTGCGCATCGACGTCGAGCAGGTCGTCGAGGCGTGCGAGGCGCACCTGGACGCGCTGGCGGGGAGGCGGCGGTGAGCGCGGTCGCGGTGCGCGGGCGAGGGGCCGACGCGGTCGCGGTGGCCGCGGGGTTGGCCGCGCTCGGACACCAGGTCGCCTGCCCGGCGGCCCGCGAGGTCGACGGCACCGAACCCGGCCTGGCGGCCCTGGTGCGCCGGACGGTCCGGTCCGGCGCCTTGCGGGCCGAGCACGGGGCCGATCCCGACTGCGTTCTGCTGCGTGGAACGGAAGCCGGGCGGTTCCCCGCGGACCGGATGGTGGTCGATTGCCGCGTCCCACCGGACGATCCGGGTGATCACGGGGCCTGCGTGCCGCTCGATCTGCGGCCTGGATCGCTGCTGGAGGATTTCCTCCACCCGGAACACCTGGTGATCGGTGCCGACACCGAGTCGGCCGCGGCGCGGGCGGAGGCGCTGTTCCGGTGCCTCGGTGCCGAGATCGTGCACGTGGACCCGCGCAGTGCGGGGTTGGTCGTGCCGGTCGGCAACGGGTTCCGCGCGCTGAAGCGCCGTTTCTTCGGCTCGCTGGAGCAGCTGTGCGAAGCGGTCGGCGCCGATCCGGCCACCGTGGTCGAGTGCCTGCGCTACGACGAGCGGATCAACTGCGGGACCGAGCCGGACGACCCGCGCGCGACCGGCCACCTGGTGCAGCTGTCCCGGCGCGCCGGCCCACCGGCCGAGATGTTCGAGTCCATCGTGGACGGACCATGACGGGGCGGGAGTCGCGCATCGCGGTCGTCGGCACGGGCTACGTCGGGCTGACGACCGGTGCCTGCCTCGCGGCCCTCGGCCACCACGTGACGTGCAGCGACGTCGACCGGTGCAAGATCGGCCTGCTGTCCCGGGGCGAGGTGCCGCTCCGCGAGCCGGACCTGCCGCGGCTGGTTCGGCGCGGACTCGCCCGCGGCCGACTCCGGTTCACAGTGGACACCCGGGATGCGGTTGATGGGGCCGGTGTGGTCTTCCTGTGCCTGCCGACCCCGATGGCCTCCGGCGGCGAGGCCGACCTGGCCGCGGTGCGCGAGGTCGTCGCGGACGTGCGGGCGAGCCTGCCGGGCGGGTGCGCGCTCGTCACCAAGTCGACCGTGCCCGTCGGCACCGCGGCGCGGCTCAAGGAGCTGGTCGGGCGACCGGACGTCGCCCTGGTCAGCAATCCCGAGTTCCTGCGGGAAGGCTCGGCGGTGCGCGACTTCCTGCACCCGGACCGCGTGGTCGTGGGCTCCGCCGACCGGGCCGCCGCCGACCGCGTCGCCGCGCTGTACGCGCCGCTGCACGCCCCCGTGGTGCGCACCGACGCGGCCAGCGCGGAACTGGTCAAGTACGCGGCGAACGCGTTCCTGGCCGCCAAGCTCTCCTACGTCAACGCGGTCGCCGAGCTGTGCGAGGCGGAGGGCGCCGACATCGGCGCGGTCACGGCCGCGCTCGGCCGCGACCCCGGAGTCGGCCGGTCCTTCCTGCGTCCCGGGCCGGGTTGGGGCGGCTCCTGCCTGCCGAAGGACACCCGGGCGCTGCTGCGCGCGGCCGAGGCCGCCGGAACGGGGTTTCCGGTGCTGCGGGCGGCGATCGAGGCGAACCGGCGGCAGCAGCGGCGCGTGGTCGACCGGGTGGCCGAGGCGTGCGGCGGTGCGCTGCGCGGGCACCGGGTGGGCCTGCTCGGACTTGCGTTCAAGGCGGGCACCGACGACCTGCGCGACTCGCCCGCCCTGGCGGTCGCGGCGGGTCTGGCCGCGCGCGGCGCCGACGTGGTGGCCTGCGATCCGGCGCTGCGCGGCGACGAACGCGGGATCGGCGAGTCGGTGGCGTTCGTCGACGACGCCTACCGGGCGGCCAAGGGCGCGCGGGCCCTGGTGCTGCTCACGGAGTGGCCGCAGTTCCGCGAGCTGGACTGGTGCCGGGTGGCGGAACTGCTGGAGGGCGCGGTGGTCGTCGACACCCGCAACCACCTGGACCCGGACGTGCTGCGCCGCGCCGGGCTCGTCCGGCGCGGTATCGGGTGCTGACGGGGTTCCGCCGCGAGTTCGAGGACCGCACAGCCGTCGGGTACAACGGTGGCATGCCGTCGGAAGGGCGGACCGGCGTGGTGATCCCGGTCCCGGAAGCGCAGGAGCTGTTGGCGTCGGTGGCCTCCCGCCACCCGGAGGCCGTGCGCCCCGGAGTCCCCGCGCACGTCAGCGTCCTGTACCCGTTCCTCCGACAGCTCGACGACGAGGTCGTCGCGGCGCTGCGCGAGCTGTTCGCCGGGCGGTCCGCGATCCCGGTGCGGTTCGCCGAATGCCGCCACCGCGGCGGGTTCGTCCACCTGCGCCCCAGCCCGGACGACCAGCTGCGCGCCCTGACGGCCGAGGCGATGCGGCGCTGGCCCGATGTGCCGCCCTACGAGGGCAAGTACGAACCCGAACCGCATCTGACCCTCGCGACGAACGTCCCGGACGACACCGCGACGGCGATCGTGCGGGAGGTCGCCGCCGAACTTCCCGTGGCAGCCGAACTGAGCGAGGCGTGGTTGGTGGTCTTCGACGGCGAGCGCTGGACGCGGCGCGAGCGGTTCGCCTTCGGTGACGGGGCTACATGATGTCGGGGCTCCCGGAGCCGAGACGGCCGCTGAGGTTCCGCCACCGGCACCGCCGCCCAAAACGAGTCCGAAGACAGGCTCTGAGTTCACGCCGCCCGGTCCAGCTCCTCGCGGAACCAGGTGATGGTGCGCCGCAGGCCGTCCTCGACCGGTACTTCGGGCTGCCAGCCGAGCACCCGTTCGGCCAGCGAGATGTCCGGGCAGCGGCGCCGCGGGTCGTCCGCGGCGGCGGCCACGTGCACGATCGGCGACCGGGATCCGGCCAGGTCGCGGATCAGTTGGGCGGTGCGCAGCACCGACGCCTCGTGCGGATCGCCGATGTTCACCGGGTCCTGCCAACCGCTTCCGACGAGCGCGAGCAGTCCGCGCACCGAATCGTCCACATAGCACAGCGACCGGGTCTGCTCGCCGGTTCCGGCGACGGTGATCGGGTCGCCTCGCAGCGCCTGCCGGACGAAGGTGGGGACCATCCTGCCGTCGTCCGGGCGCATCCGGGGCCCGTAGGAGTTGAACATCCGCGCGATCCGCACGTCGACGCCGCGCGAGTCGCGGAACGCCGCGGTCAGCGCCTCGGCGTACCGCTTCGCCTCGTCGTAGACCGCGCGCGGGCCGACCGGGTCGACGTTGCCCCGGTAGCTCTCCGGCTGCGGGTGGCGCAGCGGGTCGCCGTAGACCTCGCTGGTCGACAGCAGCAGGAACCGCGCGCCGCGGTGTTCGGCCAGCCGCAGCGCGTGCCTCGTGCCGTCGCTGCCCGCGCGCAGCGTCTCGACGGGATGGCGCCGGTAGTGCTCCGGTGACGCGGGCGAGGCCATGTGCACCACGAGGTCGACGTCGGCGGTGAACGGTTCCTCGGCGATGTCGTGGTGGACCAGCTCGAACCGCGGATCGCCCAGCAGCGGTTCGACGTTGCGCCGGGCGCCGGTGAGCAGGTTGTCCAGGCACACCACGGAAGTCCCGGACGCCAGCAGCGCCTCGCAGAAGTGGGAGCCGAGGAATCCGGCTCCACCGGTCACCAGCGCACGGCGGAACACGCCACGCGACTACCCGGCGCGCTCGGAGGGCAAACGCTTGCGCAGCCGCCGCCCGGTGATCCGCGCGCCCGGCCGGGACCAGGACGGTCCGCGCCCCGGCCGCGTCGCGTCCTTCGCCCGCAGCGGCGGCACGTCCACCGACGGCGATGCCGGGTGCACCGCCGCCAGCCGGGTCCAGCGGTGCGCGGCGGGCAGCGCGCGGCGCTCCTTCATCCACGAGAACAGCGACCAGGCCAGCCCGGTCGCCACCACGGTCGCGATCCCGGCCAGTTCGAGCGCGCGGCCGGGACCGGCGAATTCGGACAGCCAGCCCAACAGCGGTCCGCCGACCGCGCCGGAGGCGGAGGTGACCATGCTCTTGGCCGACAGCACGCGTCCGCGCATGTCCTCGTCGGAGTCCAGCTGGATGCGGGTGCTCGTCGCGGTGTCGAGCACCACGGCGCCGACCGCGATCGGGAACAGCGCCAACGCGAACGACCACACTCCGGGCGCGGCGCCGCTGACGGCCTGCAACAGGCTCGTGCCCAGCGCCATCACCAGCACCAGCCGCAGCGTGAGCTCCTTGCGCGCGGCGGCGGCGAAACCGCCCACGACCGTGCCCGCGGCGAAGACCACCGACAGCGCGCTGTACCCGGACGCCCCGGCGTGCAGCGGACCATTGCTCATCGCCGCCATCGTGACCTGGTAGTTCCGGCCGAGCGCGGAGAGCACGAAGCTGAGCAGGAACATCACCACGAGCGGCCGGTGCCCCAACACGTAGCGCGCGCCCGCCCGCACGCCGGTGCGTTCCGGCGGGCTGGTGGCCAGCGGGTAGATCGCGTCGGACCGCACCCGCCCGAGCGCCAGCAGGACCCCGCCGAAGCTCACCGCGTTGATCAGGAACAGCAGCGGCACCCCGGTGAGCCCGACGAGCGCCCCGGCCAGCCCCATGCCCAGGATCCGGCCGCCGGAGCTGAACACCGAGCCGAGCCCCAGCGCGTTGCCCAGGTCGTCGCGCGTGACCAGCTGCGAGCCGAACCGGCCCAGCGCCGGGCCGTCGAAGACGGTGACGACCCCACCGGCCAGCGCGATCGCGTACACCGCGCCCAGCGGTCCGTCGCCCCACGCCACGGCGGCCAGGGCGAGGGCGAGCAGCGCGTGCGCGGTCTGCGTCGCGAAGAGCACCCGCCGCGCGGGCCAGCGGTCGGCGAGCGAACCCGCCCAGGACGCCAGCACCACGCCCGGGATCGTCTGGAACAGCAGGGAAAGCCCGAGCAGTCCCGGGGAACCGGTCTTGGTCAGCACGAACCAGTTCAACCCGAGGTTCTGCATCCACGCGCCGGTGACGGACACGAAGTCGGCGGCGGCCCACCGCCGGTAGTTGGGGTGCCGGAGCGCGCGGAACATGGTCGCCATGCGGTGGCGCACGGGGCCGCGTCCTTTCGGGGTCGGGGGCGCCGACCGCCGCGCGGGGGCCGCGGCGGGACGGCGGGGCCGCTCTCCGCGACCACATCGCCCCACCGTGGCACCCGACCGGAGTCCTGAACACTCTTTGTGCTCGTCCTCTCAGGGAATTCCCGCAGGTAACGCCGGTTCTCCACGTGCAGCCCAAAGACTGACCACGCACGGTCACCGATTTCCGGTTCTCCGGCGCACCGACTCCAGGCAGCCCCGGCACAGCGGCCAGTCGAGGGAGGGCGGCGGCCCGGCGACCGGGCACCAGCCCATGTGGCCGCACTCGGTGAGCACCACCGGGCGGCCGAGGCGTTCACCGCGCAGCGGCCGGGGCGGCAGCAGGTGCCGCACGCCGAGTTCGGCGCACCCGGCGACGAAGACGGACTCGGCCGGCGCGGACGAGTCGGTGCCCAGCTCGGGCAGGACGCCGGTGACGCGGGCGAGGCGCATGGTCAGCTCCACGGGGGCGTTGCGCAGGCACGCGGGGCACGGTTGCCCCGCGGGGTGGTCGAGGAAGCGCGGGTCGAGGTCGAAGGCGTCCAGCCGCAGACCGCAGAACGTCGGCACGAACCGGGGCATCCGACGCGGGTCGACCGGCGAAACGTGTTGCGCCAGCGCGGAAACCGGCGCCCGGTCCGGGCGCAGCCGGACGAACGTCACCGCCGCCACGGGAACTTCCCCGTCACCGAACCCGGACCGCACACCCGGTGCCGCCGCACCGGAACGCGGCCGACCGTCGACCGGGCCTGCCGGGTGGCCCGCCGCACCTTCCGCAACCGCGACGGCCGCGTGATCCACCGCAACCGCCACACCACGACGGCCCGCAACCAGAACCCGGACCCCACGACGCGCGCCACCACGTTCGCGACCGCGAGCCCGACGGCGACGCCGAGCAACACCAGCACCTCGGGATACCGGGTCACGGCCAGCGCCTCCCCGGCGAACGTACGAACCGACCGGCTTCGGGCAGCGTTGGTGCGTGCACGTTGTGGCCTCCTCGTCGACTGGGATGGATCACGATCCATGATCTGGATCAGTATCCCGAGCGACAATCGCTCGATGGAGGGGCAACTGATCAACACGCGGTTGAGGTACCTCTAGGATTTGATCCATGCCGAGAAAGCCGGGAGGCAGCCCCAAGGCTCGCAACCTTGGCGCTGAGCTGCGCAAAGTCCGAGACGAAGCTGGGATCAACCAGCGCGCGTTGGCTCAGAAAATGGAAATCGCGAGGCCGAGATTGCAGCGATGGGAGAACGGGACCACGGTGCCCTCGGTCGAAGACGTCGCGATCTACCTGGCCATGTGTGGCCTGGCGAAGGGCCCGGAGCGCGAGCGGCTGCTCGACCTGGCGCGTGATGTGGATGCCGAGAACTGGATCACCTCGGACCTGCCCGGCACTCACTCCTCGCTCACGACGTTCATCGAGTTCGAGCGCACCTGCACAAGCATGGTCAACGTCGCGCCGTTGTTGATCCCCGGGCTGTTGCAGACGGCTGACTACAGCCGCGCCGTCATGGCAGGTTTGGGTTCGGGGGAAATCGAAAAGCGCGTCATGCTCAGGCTCGGTCGCCAGAACATCTTGTGGCGTCGGCGCAATCCCCTGCGGTTCACCGCCGTGATCGTGGAAAGCGCACTGCGGGAGCGTGTTGGCGGCCCGCACGTGATGGCCGACCAGCTGTACAACATCCTGGACGTGGCCAAGCGCGACAACGTCAGCGTCCACGTCATCAGGTCCGGCGGTCAGCGAGTGCACGCAGCTCATGCCGGTCCGTTCATCGTGTTCCGCTTCCCCAAAGCGCCACCCATCGTGCACATCGAGCACTACCGGTCGTCCGTCTTCCTCTACAACACCAGGGAGGTTGCCGACTACGTACGAGCTGAGGAGGATCTCCGTAGCATGGCGTTGAGTCGAGAGGACTCCTTGGAACTCGTCGCCGACATCGCAGCCGAGATGGAAAAGGAAGCCGACGCGTGAACCCCATGGTCGCTGAAGTCACCGGATGGCGGAAGTCCAGTCGTTCGCACCAGGACACCGACTGCGTCGAGGTCGGCCGGACCCCGGAAGGTGGTGCTGCTGTTCGGGACACGAAGGACCGGGGTGCCGGGTACTTCACCGTGAGTCCCGAGGCGTGGCGCCGGTTCGTGACGGCGTTGAAGGCCGACCGCTTGGGCTGATCCGGCAGCCAGCGGCGCCCGCGTCCACGGCCTCATGGTGCGCGCCGGAGAGACCGAACAACCCGGAGAGAGGTACCCAACCGGCACCAGTTGATCAACGCTGGTCTGGTAAGCCTCAATCCGAAAGGGTGTGAACATGAAGGCAGCGATACCGGATGTGAAACCGGGCCGATCACTGGTTTCCCCGGACCTGTTCGACCGCTTGGTTTCACGGATCGTGAAAGAGAGGAACACCGACCGCGAGTTGGCCGCGCGGATCATGGACCAGGCGTTGGCGTTCCTCGGGGCGTGCGCCTGCAATCACGGAACGCCGCTGTCTCCAAGTCCGACGGTGGATATCGGATGGCACACATTCCTCCTGCACACCAAGGACTATGCCGAGTTCTGCGGCCAGGTCGCGGGACGGTTCCTGCACCACGTCCCGGCAGACGAGAACGTCGAGCGGCGAGACCCCGCCGAGGTGTCCCGCACGACGATGGAAGCGATCGAAGCAGCCGGTTTCGTGGTGGATCATGAACTGTGGGACATCGGTCGGCGTCTGTGCTCACAGTGTTTCAACGGATGTGCGGACGACCCGCCGCCGGATCCTCCGCCGAAGGACCCGAAGCGAAGGTGAGTTGAGCAATGACCCGGTGGAAGTGGGGCGATCTGCCCACCGCCGTGCGCGTTGCAATCGAATCGCACTGCGGGCACGTCGTCAGCGCGTCCAGTCCGTCCGCCGGCCGGAATTCGGATCTCTCCGTCACCCTGCACCTGGGTGACGGAGGGGCGTGTTTCGTCAAGGGAGTATTGGCTGACTCCGAGCAGGCGCGACTGCACCGGCATGAACGCCTGGTCGGGCCGTACTTGCCTGCCGAGGCTCCTCGGCTGATCTGGTATGTGGACGTCGACGGATGGGTGATCAACGGGTACGACTACGCCGAGGGGCACCACGCGGACCTGTCGCCGGGGTCGCCGGATCTGCCGCGGGTACGAGACGCGGTCACGGCCCTCGGTGAGGAGCTGACCCCGTGCCCCGTGAACGTACCGACGTTGGCCGATCAGTGGGGTCGATTGGCGGCATGGCGCCGCATTCGTCGCGACGGCGGAGTGCAGGGCGCGGACTCCTGGATTCGGGAGAACCTGGACCGGTTCGTGGCGTGGGAGCAGGACGGGTTGGAAGCGCTGGGTCGTGGGGACACCCTTGCGCACACTGATCTCCACGAGCTGAACATCCTGGTCGGCTCCCGCGTGCAGGTCATCGACTGGGCGTGGTCGCGGCGCGCGCCCGCATGGGTGGACCCTGCCGTTCTGGTGGTCCGTCTGCTGGCCGAGGGACACAGTCCCGATGAGGCAGAAGCCTGGGCTCAGGGGATCCCCGCGTTGCGCGGCGCTTCCAACGGCACCGTGACCGCGTTCGCCGTGACGCTGCTCGGTGTGTGGGAGTACGTGGTGCGGCACTCCAGTGGTTCCCATCGGCGGCCGCTGGTGGACGCGGCGCGGACGTGGGTTCACCACCGACTGGCGGGGTTGTCGTGAAGACTGATCCCACAGCCGAACGGCGCCCGCGTTCTCCTGACGCGGGCGCCGTTTTCGTTGTCAGCGCTGGTAGCGGCCGACGATGTTGCCGTGGGCGAGTTCGGACTCGGCCAGCCTGTCCCGCAGGTCGTCCACTGTGGAGTCCGGGAACAGGTGCAGCGGTCGGGACGAGGCGTGGACGTGGAAGAAGTAGCGGTGCGGCGGGTCGCCGGCGGGCGGCATCGGGCCGCCCCAGCCGTACTCGCCGAAGTCGTTGCGGGACTCCACCGCGCCCTCCGGCATCTCGCGGTCGCCGATGGCGGTGACCTGCGGGTCGATGCCGGTGACCAGCCAGTGCAGGAACGTGCCGCCGGGGGCGTCCGGGTCCTCGCAGACCACGGCGATCTCGGCGGTGCCGTCCGGGACGCCCTCCCACTCCAGGGCGGGCGGGATGTTGCCGCCTTCGCGGCTGCACCGGCGCGGGAGCGGGCCGTGGTCGTTGAACGCGCTGCTGCGCACGCGGATCCCGCCGCCCTCGCGGTCGCGTTCCCGGCCCTGCCCGCCCGGTTCGCCGGACGGGCGTTCGCCGAGCGGTCCTGCCGCGCGGTCGTCGGCCGGGCGGCGCGGCGGGTGGACCTGCTGGAGGTCCTCGTTGGCCGCGCGGTCGGCGCGCTGGTCGGGCACGCCCTCGCGGTTCTCGTACTCGGCACGGCGCCGGGCGCGTTTGACGTCGTACTTGTGGCTGCCGGGGTCGGGCATGCTCGCACTCCTTCGCGCGTGGCCGAGCCGCTGGACTCGCAGCTGGTGGGTACCCGGTCCGCGCCGGGTGGCAAACCCGCAGGTCACCCCTGGTACGGCTCGATCTTGGTGACCTCCACCCGCATGTGCTCACCGCCGGGCAGGTCGTACTCGCGCTCCTCGCCCACCCGGGCGCCCAGCAGCGCCGTGCCCAGCGGGGAACGCGTCGAGACGACGTCGGCCGCGCCGGGCGCCGACTCCTCGTGCGAGGCCAGCAGGAACGTCTCCGTCTCGCCGTCGGCGAACCGCAGGGTCAGCAGCGTGCCCGGTTCGGCGACGTCGGCGTGCCGGGGCGCCGGGCCGGTGCGGGCGTCGCGCAGCAGCGCGCGCAGCTCCCGGATGCGGGCCTCCTGCATCTCCTGCTCCTCGACCGCGACCTGGTAGCCGCTGTTCTCCCGCGGATCGCCCTCCCGGCGGGCCCGGTCGATCTCCGCCGCGACCGCCGGTCGCCGGGCGATGAGCTCGTCGAGTTCCCGCCGCAGCCGCTCGTACGCCTCGGCGCTGAACCAGGTGGCGCGTGTGTCCTCCATCGTCGCTCCTCGTTCCGTGCGGACCCGTACTCGGCGGGATGCGCCGTCGACGGGCGGGGATGAACCTGCCGGAGCCCCGGATCATCCGTTCGGGTGGATCCGGCGTCGTGTCCCGGTGGGCCCAGTCGTCGCGTTGCGCCACACCGGACACCGCCGCGGTGGCGGGGAAGGTGTGTTCGCCCAGCTCACCGGGTAGTGCCGAACATGTAGCAAGAATACGAGGAGGTGAGACGGATGCCGCGGCAGAAAGGGTGGAACCGCAAGCAGGAGCGCCAGTACGAGCACATCAAGGAAGGCGCCCGGGAGCGCGGTTCGAGCACCGGCCGCGCCGAGGAGATCGCCGCGCGCACGGTCAACAAGGACCGGGCCCAGCGCGGGCAGGCCGAACGGCGCAGCAAGGTCTCGACGCAGGACATCCCGCCCCAGCGGCGCGGCGGTATCCGGTCCGGCAAGCGGTACGGGCCGGGCGGGCGCACCAAGCAGCAGCTCTACGAGGACGCCCGCCGCCAGAACATCAAGGGCCGCTCCAAGATGACCAAGGAGGAACTGGAGAAGGCCCTGGCGCGCAGCTGACGGTGCGGCGCGGTGCCGCGCCGCACCGGGCGTCGGACGCACCCGCATGGAGACCACCTCCTCGTGCCTGACGCCCACCGTGCGGAGTGCCCGCCGCGGGCGGGAGGGCCGATCGACCCGGATGCCGCGTTCGCGCGGATCCGCCGTCCCCCGGGAGAGCCGATGCGACGTGCCGTGCTGGCGGGATTCCTCGCGTGGAGCCTGCTGATCGCGGTGGCGTGCAGCGGGGCGCAACCGCCCGCACCACGGCCGCCGTCGGGTGCTGCGGGGACGAGCGCGGGCCCCAACGGCGTGCGGTCGGACCGGGTGGTGCGGGAGAACCAGCGCCCGGGCACCGACTCGTGGCGGATCACCGGGACACCACCGGGAGAGATGGCCGGGTTCGCCGACCGCACCTACGCCGCGCAGGGCGACACCGTGACGCTGTCGGCGTCCACCGACGCGCCCGCGATGCGCGTCGAGGCGTACCGGATGGGCCACTACCAGGGCAGGGGAGCCCGGCTGGTGTGGAGCTCGCCGCCGCTGCGCGGCACGCGGCAGCCGCCCTGCCCGGTGGCCGGTGGGGTCAACGCGGTCTCCTGCGCCGGATGGGCCCCCACCGCGCGGATCCCGGTCACGGCCGACTTCGTCCCCGGCGACTACCTGCTGAAGCTGGTGGGCGACCGCGGGCAGCAGAGCTACGTCCCGCTCACCGTGTGGGACCCGCACGGCCGCGCGACCTACCTGGTCAAGAACGACGTGCTCACCTGGCAGGCGTGGAACCCCTACGGCGGCTACGACTTCTACGTCGGCCGCGGCGACTGCCCGTCCGGCGGGTACCCGCTGTGCTCGCGGGCGCGGGTGGTCTCGTTCGACCGGCCCTACGAGTTCTCCTACAACGGCGGTCAGGGCAGCGGGGACTTCCTCGCCCTGGAACTGCCGCTGGTGCAGTGGCTGGAGCGCAACGGCCTCGACGTGGACTACGCCACCGACATCACCCTGGTCGACCACCCGGAGGCGGCGACCGCGCACCGGGCGCTGTTCTCGCTCGGCCACGACGAGTGCTGGTCGCTGCGGGAGCGGCGGGCCGCCGTCGCCGCGCACGACGCCGGGGTGAACATCGCGTTCTTCGGCGCCAGCGGCATGTTGCGGCACGTGCGCCTGCAACCCTCGGCCCGGGGCCCGAACCGGGAGGTGGTCGACTACCGCGACGCGGCGGAGGACCCGCTCAACGGCCGGGGCGACCGGATGGAGGTCACCGGCAACACCTGGGCGTCACCACCGGCCGCGTGGCCGGCGGACGACTTCGTCGGCGAGTCGTACAACGGATTCCTCGCCCCGGACGCGCAGCCCGGCGCGCTGCGCGTCGCCGACGCCGGCGCGTGGATCTTCGCCGGAACGGGCCTGCGCAGCGGTCAGGCGGTCCCCGGGGTGATCCGCTCCGACGTCGACAGCCTGCAACCGCCGGGGCCGCGCCCGCCGCACGTGCAGGTCTTCGCCCACTCGCCGCTGGACGCCCGGCACGCCCAAGCGCGCACCCGCGACGGCGACACCTTCTACTCCGACATGACCTACCACACCGACCCGAAGGGGCGGGCCGGGGTGTGGGATTCCGGCACCAACAACTGGATCCCGGCCCTGGCGCCCTGCGCGGACGGCCGGTCCTGCCCGGCTCCGGTGGTGGGCGCGATCACCGGGAACCTGCTGCGCGCCTTCGGGGCCGGGCCCGCCGGGGACGTCCACCCGTCCGCACCCGGCCGGTAGCAGCGTGCCGGACACCCCGAAATCACGTGCGAAGCTCAGCCCGGCCGTGTTGGGATCGTCCGCTGTGAACGCCCATTGTCGCGATGCAGCCGACCTGACGGACAGGATGGAGCGGAACCTGGCCGAACACGCCTGCCACCTGCACCGGAGCATGGCGGGTGCGACCGTCGCGGAGGCCAGTGACCTCCTGGTGGCCGACAGCGGCCTGGACGACGACACGTTCAACGTCGTTGCCGCGGCCCGCTTCACCGCCGCCACCGCCGCGGCGCGCATCGCCGAAACCGCTCGGGAGCTGGCGCGCACCGGCCGCCGCTTCTCCTGGTGGGTCGGGCCTGCCTCGACACCACCGGACCTGCCCGCGCGCCTGGTGGCGGCCGGTCTGCCGGTGTCCGAACACGAGACGGCGATGTGGGCCGAGCTGGACGACACCCCGCCGCTGCCCGCCGCCCGGGGACTGGACATCCAGGCGGTGGCCACGCCTGAACAGCTCGCCGACTACGCCGCGGTCATCGCCGCGAACTGGACCCCGCCTTCCGACGCCGTCCGCCGCTTCTTCGCCCGGGCCGCCCCGCAGGCGCTGGCCGCGCAGTGCCCGGCCCGTTACCTGGTCGGCTACGTGGACGGCCGTCCGGTCTGCTCGGCCGAAGTGTTCCACCACGCGGGGGTTGCCGGGATCTACAACATCTGCACCCTCGCCGCCCACCGCCGGCGCGGCCACGGCGGAGCCATCACGCTCGCCGCCCTCCACGCGGCCCGCGAGCGGGACCACCGCATCGCGGTCCTGCAGGCGTCCGGCGACGGCGAGCCCGTCTACCGCCGACTGGGTTTCCGCTCCTGCGGCCGGTTCACCGAACACGCCGTCGACCCCTGAGCGCCCGGCTTCGAACTCGCTCCGGGTGGCGGAACCGGCGTTCAGGCCGGGACGGCGTAGGCGACGACGTTGTCGGCGTACTCCTTGGTGCCCTCGTCGAACGGTCCGCCGCACGTGATCAGCACGAGCCGGGGACGACCGGTGCGGTCGAACACGTCGGGCGGCAGGGACGCCTTGGGATAGCCGCGCACCGCCGCGATCCGGTACCGGACCGTGCTGCGCGCGGTGGTGACGGTGACCGGGTCGCCCGGCTGGAGATCGCCCACGCGGAAGAACGCGCCCCGGCCGCCGCGCTGCGTGTCGACGTGCCCGGCCAGCACGACGGTGCCGCGCCGGGCTCCCGGCGCGGCACCGGCGCTCCACCAACCGACCACGCCGGGCGGCCCGGGAACGCCCAGCCCACCGTCCCGGCCGGGCAGTACCGGGTCGACCGGCGCGTTCACCCCCAGCGTCGGCAGGTGCACCCCCCGCGGCGCCTCGTCCGGCGACGCGGGGAGCGGTGTTGCGCGCTCCGGCGCGGGATCAGGACCGGCGTGGGCCGCCGGTACCGTTCCGGTGCGCGGCAGCTCGGGACCGCCCACCAGCCAGTGCGCGAGTCCCGCCGCCGCGACGAGCAGACCGAGCGCCAGCGCGATCTCCGGCACCCGGCGCCGCCACGACCTCATCCGAACCGGCGGCGACGGCGCAGCAGCACCGCACCGGCACCCGCCAGCGCCAGACCACCGGCCGCCAGGGCGACGTCGGTGGTGCGCAGCGGTGCGCTTCCGGCCTGGCCGCCGGAACCGGTGTTGGCGCCCTTCGGCGCCACCCCGAGCTCGGCCGCGGCCGCCCGGGCGTGGCTGAGGTGTCTGCTCACGGCCGGGAGGAAGTTCTTCGCGAAGTCCTGCACGGCGGCGTCGCTGCCGGACGAGATCTCGGCGCGGGTCTGGGTGTACGCCTCCTCGTGCCCGGCGATCTGGGCCTGCAGGTAGGTGGTGTCGAACATGGCGCCGGAAGCGCTCTTGAGCTTGTTGCCGATGGCCTGCTGCTGCGCGTTCGGCGACGACGGCAGCGTCACGCCCTTGTCCCGCGCCACCTGTTCGAGGTGGCTCTGCGCGTTGCGGTGGTCGGTGAGCGTTTCCTGCGCCAGCGACCTGGCCTGCGGTGTGGTGGCCTTCTGCAGCGCGAGCTCGCCCGCGTCGATCTCGGTCAGGTTCACCTGCGCGGCCTGCGTCATGAACGTCTCGTCCTGTTGGGACAACGCGGCGGTCGGGTGGACCGCGGGCGTTGCCGGGCTCGCGGTCGCCGCGACGCCGGGCACCGTCATCGCCGCCAACAGGGCCGCACCCCCGAGCAGCCCCGAAGCGCGTGAGATCATCCTGGTCACCGTCCTTCCCCGGTTCGGAATCGTCACGGTGCCGGACTACCCCGGGCTTCGCGGGAAAAACCCGTCTTCCACCGAACGTGGTCGATGGATCACGAGGTCCCCGGTGGTCAGGAACGCGTCAGGAACGCCCGGCGGTCCGTCAAGAACGCGTCTCCCGGCGCGTCCCGCCGCGCGGCAGCGGGGCATCCTCGTGGTGGCGGAGTTCGTCGGAGGAAGCCGGGCGACATGATCGACGTGGTGATCCTGGTGGGTGCCTTCGTGGTGGCCGCGATCGTGCTGCGGGGCGTGCAGGCGTGGCTGGACCGGCCGGGCGAGGACACCGCACCCCGTTCCGCGGCGGAGCCGGACGACGCGCGCACTCCCGCAACCGCGCGGCGCGCGGGCGTCCGGGAGCGCGCCGGTGGCGTCGCCGTTCCGCCACGATGGCACCGGTGGCGTCCGCGGCGCGGTTGACCGGGTGCGTGCTCACCGCCGCCGGTGGTGGCCCGAGGGGAACGGAGGCCGTGCGATGCGCTGCGGCACCACGGGTTCCCGCGGTTGGTCCGTCGGAGCGAGCTGCGGGGCCGGTTTCTTCGCGATGGTCGTCGCGGCGGTGCCCGCGTGGGCGGCCGCGCTCGCCGGTGGTGCGGTGGCCGGTCTGGTCGTGCTGGCCATCGCCGTCTCCGGTTACGCCGCCCTGGCGCGCAACGTCCCGGGCGCGCTGGTCACCGCCGTGCTGGGCTGGATGTTCTTCAACGGCTTCGTGGCGCACCGGCTCGGCGTCCTGCAGTGGGACGGGCGCGCCGACACCGCGGAGCTGGCGGTGCTGGCGGGCGCGGCCGTGGTCGGCTCGGTGCTGGGGTGGACCTGCGTGCGGAGCCGCACCACCACCACGCCCGCGGCGGTCCCGGCGCAGCGGATCGCGCCGCGGCCGGAAAACCGCGCCGGAGATCGGATCCCGGTCGGCGGCTCGCGCCCCCGTCGGTGAACAGCTCAGCTCCTGTCTTTGAACTTGCTCCCGGAAGGGTCGTGCAAGCGGCGTCAGCCGCTTTCTCTTTCGGTGAGTACGCAAGCAACCGGCACCGCTGAGGTTCCGCCACCGGCACCGCCATGCAAAACGAGTTCAAAGACAGGCTCTCAGCTCCACCGGACGGACCGGTGGCCGCGGGCCCGGGTGCGGCCGTGCAGCGACCACGGTCCCAGCCGCAGCGACCAGCAACGCCCGCCGAGCGGTCCGCGGCGCACCCGCAGCGGGCCCCAGCGGTACGTCCTGACAGTCCACAGTGGTCTCATCAGCGTCACCTCCTCCCGTCGTGCCCCGGTGCGTCGCAGGCCGGTGGCGAAGAACGCGAACAGCAGCGCCACCAGCACGACGACCAAAGCGATCACGCCCAGCCACGCCCACTTCCCGGGGCGGGCCGGGGGCTCGCGCGGTTCTCGTGCGGACATACCGTTCGGCTAGCCACCCGGCGCGGGCCGGAAACGTCGCGGTGGATCGCCGACGACGCCTGCCGCGATGAGGAACTCCCACACCGCGGCCAGCGCCGCCGGCAGGGCCGGGCCGCGGGCGCGGCCGTGCAGCCCGGGGTGCACCGGTGCCGGGACCGGGCGGTGCAGCACTGGCACGTCGAGGCAGGGCAGGATCACGTCGGCGAGGTGGGTCGCAACGGCGACGGCAGTCCACCGTGGACCCCGGAAAACGCGTGCGGCTATTGCGGAATCTGACGCGGTGCGGGTTCTTGCGAACTCCTGGCGGTGCCGGTGCGGAAGCTGCGCGCCGGGAGCGGGCGCACTACGGTGCGGCGGATGAGCCAGCACGCCCCCGCCACCGCCCGAGCGCGGCGCGCCGACCTCGCGGCCGGTGGTGCCGTCCTCGCGCTCGTGCTCGCCGCGGTGGCCGGCTGCCTGTGGTGGAACCCCGGCCGCCAGCTCGGGCCCGGTTCGTTCGCCGGTGTCGGCCCGCTGTTCGGCGAATGGCCGGTGCTGGGCACCTTCCTGCCGCACGTCGGGCCCGGAACCCCGGCGGCGGTGCTGGTCGCGGCGGCGGTGGTCGTCCAGGGCCCGGCGCTGGCCGACCGGCTGCCGTGGCGCGCGGCGCTGACCTGCGCCTACGGCGGTGCGGTGGCCTGGACGCTGTCCCTCGCGCTGATCGACGGCTGGGACGTCGGCGTCGCCGGCCGGCTGACCTCCGGTGCGGAATACCTGCACGAGGTCCCCGGCGTCACCGACGTCGGCGCGGCGCTGCGCTCGTTCGTCCGGCGCATTCCCGACCACCAGCCCGACTCCTGGACGACGCACGTGGCCGGGCACCCGCCGGGCGCCCTGCTGGTGTTCGTCGGGCTCGACCGGATCGGGTTGGGCGGTGGTGCGGCGGCCGCGGTGGTCTGCGTGCTGGCCGGCGCGCTCACCGCCGTCGCGGTGCCGGTTGCCCTCGCGGCGCTGGGCCATCCCGGTTCCGCCCGCGCCGCGCTGCCGTTCCTCGTCCTGCTGCCCGGAGCGGTGTGGATGGGGGTCTCCGCGGACGCGCTGTTCGCCGGGGTGACCGCGACCGGCATCGCGCTGCTGGCGCTCGGCACCACCGGGCGAGTGGCCTGGAGCCTGGTCGGCGGGCTGCTGCTGGGATTCGGGATCTTCCTGTCCTACGGGCTCGTGCTGACCGGGGTGATCGCGCTGGCCGTGGTGGCGGTGGGGCGCAACGCGCGGGCCCTGGGCGCGGCGGTGCTCGGCGCGTTCGCGGTGGTCGCGGTGTTCGCCGCCGCCGGGTTCTGGTGGCTCGACGGCTACCACGCCGTCGTCGTGCGCTACTACCAGGGCATCGCCGCGCAGCGCCCCTACGGCTACTGGGTGTGGGCGAACCTGGCCTGCCTGGCGCTGGCCACCGGCCCGGTGGTGGGGCCCGGGCTGCGCCGCGCGGTGGCGGACCGGCGGACCGCGCCCGCCGGGGTGGTCGCGGTGGTGGCGGCCGCGACCACCGCGGTGCTGGCCGCGGACCTGTCGGGGATGTCCAAGGCCGAGGTCGAACGCATTTGGCTGCCGTTCGCGGTGTGGCTGGTCGCCGCGGCAGCGCTGCTGCCCGCGGCGACCCGGCGCGGCTGGCTCGTCGCGCAGGCCGCCACCGCCCTGGCGGTCAACCACCTGGTGCTGACGAACTGGTGAGAGCCTGTCAACAGTCCACAGTGGTCCGATTCGGGCGGCCGGTGCACCTCGCCCGGGGCGGGGAATGACCGAACGGGCACATTCCGTCGCGCAGCGTGGTTACACTCGATCTTCCTCTGGGAGGGAGGTCGCGCATGAGTGTCCGGACCGGTGGGGACCGGGAAACCTCCGCTGAGCTGCCGCTGTTCCGCGGTGTCGTCGAGGTGTTGCGGCTGATCGGCAGGCTGTACCGCAGACCCAAGCTGGGGGACCGGGCCCGGCACGGGGAGGACGACGGCAGCGGCAAGGGACTGCCCATGCTGTGCCTCATCCGCCCGACCGAGCACCGCTCGCTGCTCCCGGCGATCTCCGAACGCCTCAAGAGCGCCGAGAAGAACCGGGTTCCGCACGCCTTCGTCAGCAGGCCCGAGACCGATCCCGACACCGACCACGACGCACCGCTGCAACCCGACGTGCGGCAGATCCGGGCCCTGCTCGCCGAGATCGCCGAGAAGCTGGGTGATGCGTGGAACGCCCGCTCCGGGCGCATCCGGTTCCACCGCTTCGGCCTCGCCGTGTGGCTGATGCAGCAGGACCTCTCCCGCGTGGAGGCGCCCCGGCGGGAGGCGGAGCTGCGCCGCCGCCTGTGGCGGCGCGACCCGGCGCAGCGCATCTCGGACCTGATCAACAGCAGCGGTTCCGGCGCCCCGGACACGGTGTGGCCGGTGATCAAGGCGGTCAGCGTGCTGCCGTGGATCTGGTCCCGGCTCAAGACGACCGGGCGGCTGCCCGGCCTGGGCCGGGAGTACCGGTGGTTCCGGCGCCAGCCCTACCTGGCTCCCGAGGTGCCGGGTACCTTCCTGGGCTTCGCCGAGCGGCTGACCCGGGGCGAGTGGCCGCAGGAGGCGCCCGACCAGGTCGTCCGGTTCCTCACCAACGCGCTGCTGGAGGACCTGCGGCGGGCCTACGGGCGGTTCCCGTGGCGGCTGCGCGGCGAACGCCGGATGAGCTACGCCGTGGTCCTGCTGGACAACGTCACGCGCGCCAACGGCGGCTACGACCTGCTGAAACTGATCAACGACGTGCGCAACGAGACCGGTCGGTTCGACCCGCTGCTGGTGATCAGCGCCAGCCGGAAGGTGCCCCCGCACGCCGTCGAGCCGACCGTCGGCGACGTGCGCGACGCGGTCTACGACGCCGACGAGGCCGAGGAGGGCCACCGCGCCTGGCGGCGACGGCTCGTCGGCGACCGGCGCCGCCGCAACGAGATGACCTGGTACCTGCCGATCTCCACCTACACCGGGACCGCCGGCGAGGACGAGCGGTACCGGATCGGGCGGGCGCTGGCCGCCGAGGGGCCGTACCGGCTGCCGCGACCGCCGTGGTAGTCGCGCCGCGCGGTCCCGATCGGGCTCGGCCTGGTGCTGCTGACCGGAGGTGGCGTCGGGTACTCGGTATACGGCGACCAGCACTGCGGGGTGCCGCTGAGCCGACCGTGGGCGTGGTTCACCGGGGAGGGCGCGCTGGAGGCCATGGGCGAATGCGTCGGTGTCACCGACGGGGCGTTCGTCAGCGCGTTCCTCAACCCCGCCGCCCAGGCCCCCGCCGACGTCCACCAGGGGTTGCTCCGCACCGGCGGGATCCTCCAGCAGCAGAACGACCAGGCCGTGCGGACCAGCGTCGAGGACCGCAGGCCGCTGGTCACCCTGGCCTACCTCGGTGACTTCTCCGGCAACAGCTCGGTGGAACTCACCGCCGAACACGAGACGCTGGCCGGGATCGCGGTGGCGCAGCGCGACCAGAACTCCCGCGAGAGCAGCAGCGCCCCGGTGGTGCGCGTCCTCGTCGCCAACGGTGGCGGCAACATGCGCCACGCCTCCTACGTCGTGCGCACCTACCTGTCCGGGATCGCCGCGAACCAGGACGAACGGCTGATCGGCGTGGTCGGGCTGAACCACAGCCGGACCGAGACGGTGTCGGCGATCGAGGAAGTGACCAGGCTGGGGCTGCCGATCGTGGCGTCCACGCTGTCCTACGACCACCTGTCGGACTACTCGCCGCTGTACTTCCAGGTCTCCCCGCAGAACCGCCAGGAGGCCCAGCAGGCCGCGGAGTACTTCCGGGAACGCGGGAACGGGGAGGTCGGCGTCTACCGCGACCTGACCGACGCCTACAGCGCGAACCTCGGCGAGGACGTCGCCGACGAACTCGGCAAGGCCGGGCGCACGGCGCGCTGGCTCTCGCCCGCCAAGCCCTACGACGCGGGCCGCGCGGCGTGCGGGGACGGGGAGGTCTACTACGCGGCCCGCGCGACGAACTTCAACGACTTCCTGCGCGGCGTCTCCGACGGCTGCGGCGGCGGTCCGCTGCCCGACATCCTGGCCGGGGACGACGTGACCCAGCACGTCGCCGACCGGGTGCGGCGCGAGCGCTTCCTCGGGATCCCGTACTCGTACCAGTCGTTCGCGGTCGGGCCGACCCGTCCCGACCCGGACGACGCGGCCAACAACCTCAAACCCAACGAGTACACCTTCTACTGCTCGCTGAACCGGTTCCTGGCCGGGGACGGCGTGCAGGACAAGTGCCCGCCGCGCGCGGGCGACCTGTCCCTGGACGGCCACGCCGCGCTGGCCTACGACGCCACCCGCGTACTGCTCAACGCCGCCGAACGCCTCCAGTCCACAGTGGCCGGACCGGAGCGCACCACCGCCTCGGTGCCGATCACGCCCGGCGCGGTGTGGCGCGAGCTGAACAGCGTCCGCGCGCCCGAGCAGCAGGAGTCGCTGGTGACCGGTGTCATCGACTTCGGCAGCGACACCACGAAGCGGGTTCCCATCAACAAGAGGATCTGGATCCTGCGGGTGCGCGGCGGCGAGGTCGAACCGCCGTCTGACCGCTGACGAGAGTCCACTACGGACAGTCCTGTGCGGACTGTCCGATTGCGACTCGGCGTCCCGGGGTCGGGCCGGACCGGAACACCGTCAGGCGCGCCAGTTGTCGAGCACCCACTGCTGCACGTCGGCGGGGTAGATGTGCCGGAAGGAACTGCGGCGCTGCCGACCCTCCTCGGGCAGCAGGCAGTCGTGGACCACCTTCGGGCCGCGTCCGGCGTGGCGTTCCTCGGCGGTGTAGCAGGCCAGCAGCGGCAGCACGGGGCCGTGCCGGACCACCCGGTGCCCCTCGGGGTGGCAGCGGGTGGCCAGTGCCCAGGTCAGCTCGGCTTGGTCGGCCGGGTCGACGTCGGCGTCCAGGACGAACACGCGCGGCACCGTGGCCTCCGAGCGGAATCCGTCGAGCACCTGCGCGATCCGGCGGGTGAGTTCGGCGCTGTCGACCCCCGGCAGCGCCGCCCGCCAGTCCTCCTCGACGGTGACGACGAGCAGGTGCGAGGCCGCTTCGAACGGTGCCCACGCCGTCCGCACCGGCAGGTCCGCCTCCCGCAGCAGGGCCAGCACCTCGGCGGCCGTGGTCAGGCCGGTGGTGGTGTGGAACTCGTCCACGGGTTCGCCCTCCACGACCGTGGGCCAGATCGGGTCGTCGCGGTAGGTGATGGCCTCGATGGTGTAGGTCGGCTGCCGCGTCGTCTCCGCGGGCGCGTACCCGGCGAACTCGCCCATCGGGCCCTCGTCCGCGTCGCGCTCGACGCTCACGTGGCCCTCGATGACGATCTCGGCGCTCGCCGGGACCCACAGGTCCACCGTCTCGGTCTTGACCACGTCGACCGGTTCGCCCAGCAGCGCGCCGAGGAAGCCGGGTTCGTCGACGTCGTCGGGCAGCGGCATGCCGGAGACGAACGGCAGCGCCGGGTCGCCGCCCTGCACCAGCGCGAACGGCATCGGCTCGCCCCGGTCGGCCCACAGCTGCCAGGCGCGGGCGATGTGCTGCGGGTGCATGACCAGGCCGGTCAGGTGCCGGTCGTCGATCCGCATGATCCGCGCGATCGACCAGTTCACCCAGTCGCCCTCGGGGGAGCGCACGACGATCGTGCCCCAGGTGTTGACGTACGCACCGCCGTCGCCCTCGTGCAGCAGCGGGGTCGGGAACCGCGCCAGCGACGCCTGCTCGCCGAGCAGCACGTTGCGCTTGCACGGCGCCGTGTCGACCTCGCGGGCGGCGATGGGCTCGCGCCGCCGCGCCGCGGCGAGCGCGTCGACGATCTCGTGGGGCCCGGCGTCGGCGGACAGGCCCAGCGACAGCGCCACGCGCGCCAGCGGGCGCCCCGGTGCGGAGCTGAGTGCGGCGGGCGCGCCGAGCAGGCGGAAGCCCTCGCCGGTGCCGCGGATGTTGGTGAACAGCGGGGCGGGGGAGCGGGTCTCGTAGCAGCGCCGGATGTAGGCGCCGATCTCCAGGCCCTGCCCGACCTCGGTGTCGATCTCCTGGACGTCGCCGAGCGCGTCGAGCGCGGCGAGGTACTCCCGCAGGTCCCGGGGGCGGGTCATGGCGGACTCCCTTCTCGTGCCGGTCTCGACATGTAGTTTTGCTACAAAATTGTTTTGCGACAAGCGGATGTGTCCTGCGGAACAGGAGGCGGCTGGAATCCGCATGGCGGAAAGATTGTTTCTGTGAGCGAACAGAGTTAGCCTCGTCGCCCCGGCGCGGAACGTTCGTCGGAGGTGGAGGAGGACGTCGTTGGCAACCGAGCAGCAGGACGGAACCCCGGGCGGCGTCGGCCGCCGACGTTTCCTGACCGGCGTCGGCCTCGCCGGAGCCGGTGGCCTGTTGGCCGCTCCGGCCGCGGCCGAATCGGCGCCGCCGTCCCCGCGCCCCGAGCAGTTCCAGGGCGGCCGGTACCTCCTGGTCCCCGACGTGGTTCTGCTGCCGAACGGAATCGCGCGCGACCACGCGGTGCTGGTCGCCGACGGGAAGTTCCGCGACGTCGGGCCGGCGCAGCGGGTCGTCGCCGCGCACCCGGAGCTGACCCCGGTTCGGCTGGACGGCCACCTGGTGATGCCGGGGTTCGTCGACGCCCACCACCACCTCACGCAGAGCTTCGGCAAGGCCCAGGCGTTCGGCCAGCCCTCGGAGATCTTCAAGCAGGTGTGGGAGCCGCTGGAGCACGCCCTGGACGCCGACACCGCCTACCTGGCCACCAAGCTGTCCGCGCTGGAATGGCTGCGCGGCGGGTTCACCACGGTCGCCGACGCGGGCACCCGGGCCCCGATCGACGTCGAGGTGCTGGCCCGCGCCGCCGAGGACGCCGGAATCCGCTGCGTGCTCGGCAAGGTCTGCTCGGACGGCAAGGGCGGCGAACAGCACCTGCACCGCTGGGAGTCCGCGCGGCTGATCCACCCGTCGCTGGCCATCCCGATCCAGGACGACGCCTCGGACGCGGTCATGAAGAAGACCTCGGACCTGTGCGCCGAAGCCGGCGCGGTCTTCCAGATCCACGTCAACGAACACCTCGCCGCGGTGGAGCGCTCGATCAGCGCCTTCGGCCGCCGCCCGATGGAGCACCTGCACGACATCGGCGCTCTCGGCCCGCAGACCCTCGCCGCGCACGCCACGCTGCTCACCCCGACCGAGATGCGGATGGTCGCCGACGCGGGCGCGGCGATCAGCTACAACCCGGTCGCCAGCGCGTGGAAGGGCAACGCGGTCGCCCCGGCGACCACGCTGGCCGCCTGGGGCGTGCGCTTCGGCACCGGCACCGACGGCACCCGGGGTGACGGTTTCCGGCTGGTCGACGCCGCCGAGACCGCGCAACGCCTCACCGGCGGACTGGCCACCGGCGACTCCTCGTGCGGCGCGGGCCGGACGTGGGTGGAGCACGCCACGTCCCGCTCCGCCGACGCGGTCGGACTGGGCCGGGTGACCGGCGAGATCGCGGTGTCCAAGGCCGCCGACTTCCTGGTGGTCGACCTGCGCGTCCCCGAACTCACGCCGTCCTGGGACCTGGAGTGGGAACTGGTCCGGCTGGCCAACCGGAACCAGATCACCGCCGTCGTCGTCGACGGCCGCCTCCGCCTGTGGCAGGGCTGGCCGACGGACTGGGACGCCCACGCCCTCGTCGCGCAGGCCGCGACGACCGGCCGGGAGGTCGTCGAGCGCGCCCCGATCCGCCGCGTCAAGCCGGACTAGTGAGTGTTTTACAAGCGGCGTCAGCCGCTTTCTCTTTCGGTGAGTGGTCTCGCAACCGGCACCGCCGCTGAGGTTCCACCACCGGCACCGCCACACAAAGCACTTCCGAAACCCTCCCTAGGGCCAATACCGCTTGCTTTGGTTGATCTTGGTGTATTGGGTGGTGGGGTGCCCGGACCCGGACAGAGTGGTCCCGTCGATTGGTCCACTGTGGTCAGACGAGCTTGTGGCGGTGCTGCGCACGTTGCTAGGATGCGGACGAATTCCCTTTTCCCGTGCGTCTTCTCGCGCTCGGTGACCCGTCCCGCCGTTCGGCGAGCGGAACGTCGTCGCCACCATCCGCTCGTCGAGGCGGGAGGAGGACCGCTGCAATGAGCTTCCTGGGCATCGACATCGGCGGCACGAAGGTGGCGTTCCGGGTGGAGGACGACACCCCGGAGCCGTACGAGGCGACCGCGACGTGGACCGCTTCCGGGGATGTGCGGCAGGATCTCGCGGTCCTGCGTGCCGGAGTGGCCGCGGTCCGGGAGGCCGCCGGACCGCCCAAGGGCGTCGGGATCGCACTACCAGCCACTGTGGACGGCGAAGGCAGGATCACCAGCTGGCCGAACCGCCCGCACTGGATCGGACTCGACTGGGACGGCGTGGTCGCCGCCCTCTTCCCCGGGACCCGCGTGCGCACCGCCGATGACGGGGACCTCGCGGCGCTGGCCGAAGCCGACCGGGCGGGCAGCGCCGACGTGGTGTACTTCGGCGTCGGCACCGGGGTCGGGGGAGGCGTCGTGCTCGGTGGTCGGCCGGTCCCCGGTCCCCGGCGCGGCTCCTGCGAGATCGGGCACGTCATCGCCGACCCCGCCGGTCCCCGGTGCGACTGCGGCCGCCGCGGCTGCCTGCAGGCGGTGGCCTCCGGACCGGCGCTGTTGCGGACGGCCGGTGCGTCGCGCGGTCGGTCGACCGGGTTCGCCGAGCTGCGCCGGGGATGGCTGGCCGGGCGGGACTGGGCGGTGGCGGCGGTCCGGCGCGGCGGCGCCGCCGTGGCCTCGGTCGCCGTCGGCGTGGCGGAACTGCTGCACCCGGAACTCGTGCTGGTCGGCGGCGGGGTCGCCGCCGGGCTGCCCGGCTTCGCCGAGGTGGTGGCCGACCGCGTCGCCGGACTGGCTCGTCCCGGGCACGCCGTGCCCCGCGTCGCACCCGCCGAACTCGGCGGTCTGTCCTCCCTGCACGGGGCGGTGCTGCTCGCCCGCCAGGGGTGAACCGACCGGGTGGGGGCGGTTGCGCTGTTGCGAGTCCGTTCGCCACCGGCACCGCCGCGAGGAGCGCTTCCTAGTCGGCGACGAGGTCCAGCAGGGCGCGCGCGGCCAGCCGGTAGCCCGCCGGTCCGAGACCGGCGATGAGGCCGGTGGCCAGCGGCGCGAGGACGGACTCGTGCCGGAAGCGCTCGCGGGCCCACACGTTGGACAGGTGCACCTCGATCCACGGGTGCGGGTAGTTCGCCAGCGCGTCGCGCAGGCTCCAGCCCGCGATCATCAGGGCCCCCGGGTTCACGATCGCCCCGACCGTGTCGTCGCCGTCGTGGACCGCGCCGACCAGTGCGCCCTCGCAGTCGCGCTGGACCGGGCGGACCGACCAGCCCCGCGGCGCGACCTCGGCGGACACCAGTGCCTCGATGTCGGCCAGCGTCGCGGTGCCGTAGACCTCGGGTTCGCGTCTGCCCAGGATTCCCAGGTTCGGTCCGTTCAGCAGGAGCAGTTCTCGCAACGCCCCACCTCGCTCGGTCGGGCCGCGTGCGCGGACGCGGCGGTCGGATCAGCGCGCGCGGCGCCAGAACACGCTGTAGTCGTCGATCGGTACCAGCGGCTCGTCGATGCGCGCGGCTGCGCGGAATTCCTCCAGCGCCGCACGGCAGGCGGGAAGGCTGTAGTCGTCCACGATGACGAACCCGCCCACCGACACCCTGGGGTACAGGGCGCGCAGCGCGTCCGTCGTGGAGCTGTGCAGGTCGCCGTCCAGGCGGAGCACGGCGACCCGCTCGATCGGTGCGGCGGGCAGCGTTTCGGAGAACCAGCCGGGCAGGAACCGGACCTGGTCGTCGAGCAGGTCGTAGCGCTCGAAGTTCGCCCGCACCTCCTCGACGGGAACGCCGAGGACGTCGTTGAAGCGGTGCAGCCCCATCTCCCGGTCCAGCCGGTGCCCGTCGTCGCCGGGATCCGGCAGCCCCCGGAAGGAATCCGCCAGCCACACGCGGCGGTCGGTGACCCCGTGGGCTTTGAGGACCCCACGCGCCAGGACGCACACCCCGCCCCGCCACACGCCGGTCTCGACGAAGTCGCCCGCGACGTCGTCGGCGAGGACGCGTTCCAGGCACTCGCGCACGTTCCGCAGCCGCTTGAGGCCGACCATGGTGTGCGCCTGGCTCGGCCAGTCCACGCCGTTCTCCCGCAGCTGCTGGTCGAAAACCGCCTCGGGGACCCAGCCGCTCGGGACCGGAGCGTCCCGGTAGATCGTGTTGGCCACCACCTTCGTCAGCAGCTCCAGGTACAGCTCCCGGGTGGTCGGTTCGTCCATGGTTCCTCCCGACGGTCGCGGCCGAAGCGGTTCACCACTCGACCGGCAGGGACCGCACCCCGAGCGGGAGCAGGTCCGCGGTGTGCACCACCTCGTCCACCGGCACTGCGAGCCGCAGGTCCGGGAACGCGGCCACGAGGCTGCCGAACGTCGTCGTGAACAACGCCCGGACGAACGCGGCTCCCGGGCACGCGTGGGCACCGGCCCCGAAGGACACGTGCGGGTTGGGACGGCGCCCGAGGTCCAGGTGCTGCGGCGCGTCGAACACGGCCGGGTCCTGGCAGGCCGCGGCGACCAGCGGCATCACGAGCTGTCCGGCTTCCAGCCGGGTTCCGGACAGTTCGACGTCCTCCGCGGCCACCCGCAGCAGCCCGTCGTTGCCCGACGGGTAGCGGCGCAGCAGTTCCTCCACGGCCGTCGCCGGGTCGGCGCGCATCCGCTCGAACGAGCCCGGCGTGCCCAGCAGTGCGAAGGCGTGGCGGGACAGCGCGTTGCGGTTGCCGATGTGCGCCGAGACGAGGAGACCCGACACGACCAGCGCGGCCTCATCGTCCGGCAGGCCCCGGGACGGTTCCGCGGGGGCGACGAGCGCCGACGCCAGGTCGTCCCCCGGCGAGCGGCGGCGGTCGGCGACGAGTTCGGCCAACGCCGCGTCGAGCTCCTGCCGGGCGGTGTGCGCCGCGTCGGCGTCGCCGCCGACCACGTCCTCGACCCACCCGGCGAGCCGTTCGGCCGCCGAGACGTCGAACCCCGCGAGTTCGCAGGTGGTGCGCGCGGCGAGCGGGGCGGCGAAGCCGGCGACGAAATCCGCCGGGCGCGGCAGCGCGGCGAACGCGCTGATCGCGTCGTCGACGGCCCGGGTCAGCCGGGGTCCCCACGCGCGGACCTGGTCCTCGCCGAGCGCCCGGTCCAGCGGCTCGCGCAAGTGGGCGTGCTCGGGCGGGTCCAGGTCGAGCACCCCGGTGCTCTGGCAGCGCCCGAAGC
Source organism: Saccharopolyspora rosea (assembly GCF_025643595.1). Lineage (GTDB taxonomy): Bacteria > Actinomycetota > Actinomycetes > Mycobacteriales > Pseudonocardiaceae > Saccharopolyspora > Saccharopolyspora rosea. Next base: position 4,018,997 of record NZ_CP102826.1, on the reverse strand, counting down.
CGGTTCCGGGCAGCGCCGCCGCCCGCGCGCGGCTGAAGCGCGGGTCGGTGAGCACCGCGACCACGTCGGCGTACCGGGTCACCAACCGGATCCGGGTTCCGTCCGGCAGTTCCACCTCGGCCACCGGATCCGTCTCCCGCAGTTCGGCGAATTCGGTGGGAACGGTTCCGCGCGGCCCGGCCGGAAAGGGGAAAGTCAGCATGTCGGCGTCCTCGATTCGTGGTCACCGGGAATTGCTCCCGATGCTCGCAGGCGAATATCGCGCGGCGCCAGATCCGGGGGTTCGATTCCGGAGCGGACGTGGCACCGTGTCGCGGAGAACTCCTCAATTCCCCGCTGATCCGGTGGGAGGAATCGCCGTGGACGCCCATTCGATGTACATCGCCGGAGAACCGGTCGGCGCCGCCGACGGCGCGACGTTCACCTCGTACGAACCGGCCACCGGCCGCGTGCTCGCCGAACTGCCGCGCGGCGGGCCCGCCGAAGTGGACCGGGCCCTGGCGGCGGCCCGGCGCGCCTTCGACGACGGGCCCTGGCCCCGGATGTCCGGAGCCGAACGCGCCGCCCTGCTCGACGCCGTCGCCGCCCGGCTCGGCGAGCACGCCGACAGGCTGGCGCGGTGGGAAGTCCGCGACGGCGGCACGACGGTCCGCAAGGCGCGGGCGCTGGACCTGCCCGCCGCGCGGGCCGCGTTCGAGTGGAGTGCGTGGTGGGCGCGGGAGCTGGCCGACACCGACACCGACGGGGCGGGAACCCACCTCCGCCGCCACCCGGTGGGGGTCGTCGCCGAGATCGTGCCCTGGAACTTCCCGCTGCTGCTCGCGGCGTGGCGGATGGCTCCGGCCCTCGCGGCGGGCAACACCTGCGTCGTCAAACCCGCGTCGTTCACCAGCGTCACGGCGTGCGAACTGGTCCGGCTCGTGCACGAAGCCGGGATCCCGCCCGGGGTGGTGAACCTGGTGCTGGGACCCGGCGGCGTGGTCGGGGAGCAGCTGGTCGGCGATGCCCGCGTGGACCTGGCGTCGTTCACCGGGTCGAACGAGGTGGGCGAACAGGTGGCGCTCGCGGCGGCGCGCCGGGGCACCCGCGCCCGGCTCGCCCTCGGCGGCAAGTCCGCGAACCTGGTGCTCGCGGATGCCGACCTGGACCGCGCGGTGTCCGGCGTCCTGTGGAGCATCTACCTGCACAACGGGCAGGTGTGCACGGCCGGGTCCCGCGCGCTGGTGCACCGCGGCCTGCTGCCCGACTTCCTCGCGCTGCTGCGCGAGAAGGCCGCCGGACTCGCGCTCGGCGACCCGCTCGATCCCGCCACCGACCTCGGACCGCTGGTGTCGCGCCAACAGGTGCGCACCGTCGCCCGGCACGTCCGCACGAGTCTGGAGCGGGGTGCGGGCCTGCTGTGGGGCGGCTGCCGACCCGATCCCGCGGAGTTGCCACCGGACCTGGACGCCAAGGCGTACTACCGGCCCACCGCGATCCTCGACGAGGACGGCCGGAACCCGGTATCGCGGGAGGAGATCTTCGGCCCGGTGCTCGCGGTGACCCCGGTGGAGTCGGACGAGCACGCCCTCGCGCTGGCCAACGACTCGCACTACCGGCTCGCCGGCGCGGTGTGGTCGACCGATGCGGAACGGGCGTGGCAGGTCGCCGACCGGGTGCGCGCCGAGACGGTGTGGGTCAACGACTACCGCACGGTCGACGTGACCGGCCCCGACCCGGGACGGGTGCCCTCCCGGTGGGACGCGTTCGCCAACGACCTGGACACCTACCGCACCACCCGGCGAGTGCGGGTGTGGCCCGCGGACCACGACAACCCGCACCGCGAAGTGCTCGGCGGCTGACGCGTCTTCGGACGCCGCAGCTGGGCACACATCAGGAGGGGCTTCCGCAGTCGATGTGACGTGGCGCGTCAGCGCCTCCGTGGGGGGCGGTGGTCGGGCGACGGGCGGGCCGGTGAGGTTCCGCTACCGGCACCGCCTCGCACAACGAGTTCGAAGACAGGCTCTCAGCGCACCACCGCACCCCGGTGGTGCGGGCTGGTGGGGAGCCCGAGCAACGAGTGGAGGGTGGGGGCCACGTCGTAGAGCGAGAGGCCGTCGCGCGGGCCGGGGTCGAGTTCGGTCCCCGCGAGCAGGAAGACGCCCTGCTCGGCGTGGTTGGCGTGGTCGGGGCCGGTGTCGTTGTCGACGGTGAACAGCCCCTCGCCCAGGCCCAGCGTGGCCAGCGCCCGCCAGCGCAGGTCGCCGAGGTAGACGATGAGGTCCGGCGCGATGCCGTTGACCACCGGGTAGAGCTCCGCGGCGCGCATCGCCCGGTTGCCCATCGGCTTCCCGTCCGGGCCGGTCTGCTGCTCCAGGGCGCGGGCGAGGGAGTCGAGGACCGCGTCGTACTCGGCGGCGGGCACGGTGCCGTCGGGTTCGCGCCCCTCGACGTTGAGGAACACCCGCCCGTAGTAGCCGCCTTCGGCCCACGCGGTCGTCCGGTGCCAGTCCACGTCGGCCGCGGTCACCGGCGTCGGGCCCCGCGGCTCGGTGCGCAGCACCAGCAACCCCTGTTCGCGCAGCCATTCGTTGAGGCGGAAACCGCCCGTCATGGGCTGGCCCCCGTGGTCGGAGACGACCAGCACGGCCGCGTCGTCGGGCACGTCCGCCAGCAGTCCCGCGAGATGCCGGTCGAGGGCGCGGTAGTAGTCGCGGAACGCGTGCCGGTACGGCCCGCCGGGGACGTGGCGCGGGTGCGCGGGATCGCAGTACTTCCAGAACCCGTGGTGCAGCCGGTCCGGCCCCATGTCGACGAACCCGAAGAAATCCCAGTCGTAGCGGCGCATGAGGTGGCGGGCCACCGCGAAGCGCTGCTCGGTCATGTCGAAGACGCGTTGCAGCACGCGTTCCCGCTCGTGCGACCGGAAGTTCTCCACGTCGAGGATGTAACCGCCGGTGAGCCGGTGCAGTTCCGCGGCCAGGCCGGGCGGGTGCGTGTAGTCGGAGTCGGTCGACGGGGACAGGAAGCACCCGACCATGCAGCCGTTCACCGGTGACGGCGGATACGTGCCGGGCACGCCCAGGACAGCGCTCGGGCGTCCCTGGCGGGTGAGCACGTCCCACACGCGGGGCACCGCGATGTCGCGGGAGCTGGCGAACCCGAGCGGGCCGTAACCGTGGTCGCGCCGGTCGCGGAACCCGTACACGCCCAGGTCCCCGGGTGTCCGGCCGGACATCATGCACGCCCAGGCGGGCATCGTGATCGGCGGGACGACGCTGCGCATCGGTCCCCACACCGCCGCGGCCCGCAAGGCGGTGAGCGTCGGCATCTCCTCGGCGTAGGTGTCGAACAACAACTGCGGCGTCGCGCAGTCGAGCCCGATCATCACGACTCGCGTGGGTTTCATGGACAATTCCTCCCCTGGAATCGCCGGGTGGGCTGCCGGTGACATTAGGATCGGTTTCTTCCGGCGCGCAATCGAGTCCGTTGACTGCTGCGCGAGCCGGCGACCATACTCCGGCCAGGAATGCTTTTTCGTTTTTCCGGTCGGCGATTTCCGCGCGACCGAGGGGAGTGGCCATGTCCGGAACGCGGTTGTCCCCGCGTGCGCTCGTCATCGGAATCGACGGCGGTGGATTCGACGTGGTCGATCCGCTCGTCGAACGCGGAATGCTGCCGAACATCGGCGGTGTGCTGCGGCGCGCCGCCTCGGCGGTCACCGAGACCACCTGGCCGGCGCACACCGCGCCCGGGTGGAGCACGCTGGTCACCGCCAGCGATCCGGGCCGCCACGGCATCTACCAGTTCTTCGACACCCAGGACCCGGACTACGGCGCCACCATCACCACGGCGGACCGGCTGGGCCGCTCCTCGGCGTGGGACTGGCTCGCCGCCCAGGGGCACACCCTCGGCCTGGTGAACATCCCGATGTCGCACCCGCCCCGCGCACTGCCCGGGTACCAGGTGACCTGGCCGCTGACGCGGACCGCGCACTACTGCCACCCGCGGACCCTGCTCGGCGAACTGGCGCGCGGCGGCGCGCCGTTCCGGTCGGACCTGGCCACGATGTTCCGCGGCGACCTGGGCTACCTCGACGAGGCCGAGCGCAACGTCGCGGCGCGGGCGCGGTCCATGTCCTACCTGCTGCGCCACCACCCCACCGATGTCGCGATGGTGGTGTTCACCGAGGTCGATCGGGTCGGCCACCACTACTGGCACTTCTGCGACGACGCGCACCCCCGGTACGAGCCCGCGCCCGACGGGTCGGGGTGGGAGCGCGCGCTCACCCGCATCTACCAGGCGGTCGACGCGGCGATCGGCGAGCTGCTCGCCCTCGTCGACTCCGACACCGCGGTGGTGCTCGTCTCCGACCACGGCCTCGGACTCGGCCGGTACGGCTTCGCCGTGCACGAGCTGCTGGAACAGGCCGGTCTGCTGCGGACCCGACCGGCGACCGGCGCGTCCGGCGCGGCCAGCTGGTTCACCGGCGGCGGCCGCGAGGTCGACTTCGAGAACACCCGCGTGTACCAGCCGGTCCCGGGCAGCTACGGGCTCAACGTCAACCTGCGCGGTCGGCAGCGCCGCGGTGCGGTCCGGGAGTCCGAACGCCGTGCCGTGCTGGACGAGGTGGCCGATCTGCTGCGGGGCGTGGCGGTTCCGGGCGGCGGGCGGCTGGTCCGCGAGGTGCTGCCGCGCGAGGACGCCTACCCCGGACCGCACGTGTCCGCCGCCCCGGACCTGCTGTTGGTTCCCGCGGACGAAAGCGTCCTCGTGGGACCCGAACTCGGCCAGGGGCTCTGGCATCCGAGCGCGCAGACCGGATTGCACCGCCACGCCGGGATGTGGGCGCACGCGTCGCCGAACGCGCGGCCCGGACGGCTCGCCGAACCGGTCCGCCTGACCTCGGTGATCCCGACCCTGCTGACCGACCTCGGGGCCGGTTGGCCGTCCACGGTGCCCGGGACGCCGGTGACCGCGGCACTGGCGTCCGATGTGGACGTTCCGGGGCCGCGACCGGAGCTGGAGCGCGCGGAGGAGGCGTCCGGCCCGGTCGCGCCCGCGCCCACCGGCCCGGCCGAGGAGGACGAGTACACCCGCCGGCGGCTACGGGAAATGGGCTACGTCTGAGCCGGCCGCCCCATCGGAGGAGGAGTTCGCGGAGATGGACGAAACCAAGGACAGGCTGCGAAAAGTGCTCGTGGAGTCCCTCGACCTGCACCTCGATCCCGCCGCGGTCCCGGACCGCGACCTGGTCGACCGGTTGGGGCTGGATTCCATCAACACCATCGAGTTCCTGATCTGGGTGGAAAGCGAGTTCGGCGTCGAGATCGCCGACGAGGACCTGTCCGTCGACCTCATCGACGACCTGGACCGGCTGGCCGAGTACGTGCGGTCCCGGCTGGCCCAGGGCGCCGGGAAATGACGCGGGATCGGCATGGCTACCAGATCCAGGGTCATCGTCGTCATCACCGAGGGGGCGACACCGGAACTGCTGGACCGGTGGACCGCCCAGGGGCGCCTGCCGAACTTCGCGCGGCTGTTCGCGGCGGGCACGCGCGGCGCCCTCGACGCCGAGGGCGTCCCGTACGAACCGCCTGGCCTGCTCAGCCTGCTCACCGGGCACCGAGCCGGTGACCACGGGTTCTTCTCCTACTGGACGTGCCACGATCCCGAGTACCACCCGCAGGTGCTCAGCGGCGAGCACCGCAGGCAACCGCTGCTGTGGCAGCTGCCGGAGCTGGCGGGGCTGAAGTTCGCGTCGATCGGGCTGTTCGGCACCCACCCCGTCGAGCCGTTGGACGGGTGGCTGATCAGCTATCCGATGTACCCCACGCTGCGGGCCTGCCACCCGCCGCGGTTGCAGCGCGACCTCGCGGCGCGGGGAATCCGGATCGCGCACGACGCGTCGATCTGGTGGCGCGGGCAGGCGAAGGCGGACATCCTCCCGATGCTGCTCGAAGCCGACCGCCGGCGGGGCCAGGCCGCCATGCGGCTCTACGCGGACGGCGCCGACGCGGTGCTGGTGAACCTCACCGCGATCGACCGGAGCTCGCACATCTTCTGGCAGGAGCTGGAACTCGGCGAGGACGGCGTCGAGTCCTCGGCGATCCTCGCCGCGTACCAGGCCGCCGACCGGGTCATCGGCGACGCGCTCGACAACGCCGACGAGCGCACCGCCGTGCTGGCGTTCTCCGAGATCGGGTTCGGCCCGCTGCGGGCGTACTGCGCGGTCAACGACGACCTCGCCGCGGCCGGGCTGCTCACCGCGTCGCACGGCGGTGCGGTCGACTGGGGTTCGACGCTGGCGTTCGAGGCGGTGCAGGGGACCCACGGCGTCAACCTGAACGTGCGCGGCCGGTACAAGCACGGGGCGATCGCGCCCGAGGACTACGAACGGGTGCGCGCCGACGTGGTCGCCGCGCTGCGCGAGGTGCTCAACCCGCGCACCGGGCTGCCGATGTTCGCCGCGGTCCGCCCGCGCGAGGAGGTCCACCGGGGCGACGCGGTCCGGGCGGCGCCGGACCTCGTGCTCGAACCCGCCGACTGGCGGTACCTGCCGCTGGGGGACCAGCGCTGGGCGAACCACGTGCACCGCACGTGGCAGAGCGGTTGGCACCGCCGCCGTTCCTACTGGGCGCTCGCCGGTGCCCCGGCCGCGCCGCGCACGGCAGGCACCGTCGACGTCGCGGCGACCGTGGTCGACCTGCTCGGGCGGGAGAAGCCCGCCCGGTTCGCCGGAAGTTCGCTGGTGCGATGACGGACGGAGGAGCATGAGCGGGCGCACGCTGGTCATCGGCCTGGACGGGATGCCGAAGTCGCTGTTGGAGGAGTTGGCGGCGGGGGGAGTGGTGCCCCGCCTCGCCGAGGTGCTCGCCGGTTCCGGCCGCGCCGAGTTGCTGGCACCGGTGCCGGAGATCAGCTCGACGTCGTGGGCGACCTTCCTCACCGGCGTCAACCCGGCCCGGCACGGCATCTTCGGCTTCGTCGACCTGGTCCCGGGCGAGTACCGCACGTACTTCCCCAACGCCGGGCACCTGCGAGCCCCGGCGCTGTGGGAGCACGCGGCCGACGATGGCTTGACGACGGTGTGCCTCAACGTCCCCGGCACCTACCCGGCGCCGGACATCCGGGGCACGGTGGTGTCCGGGTTCGTCGCGCCGCGGCTGGACCGGGCCGTGCGGCCGCAACGGCTGGTGGCACCGCTGCGGCGGGCGGGGTACGAACTCGACGTCGAGATCGGTGACGTCGCGGCCGACCCGGCGGGCTTCCTCGGCCGCGTGCACCGGTCGCTGCGGGCCCGCACCCGGGCCTTCCGGTTCCTGCTGGCGGAACGGCCGTGGGACCTGGCGGTGGCGGTGTTCACCGAGACCGACCGGTTCCAGCACTTCCTGTGGAACCGCGTCCAGGGCGGTCCGGCACCCGAGGCCCTGGACTTCTACCGCAGCGTGGACGCGGCCGTCGGACAGCTGCTGGACTCCGTGCCGGACGTGACGCCGTTCCTGGTCAGCGACCACGGTTTCGGCCCGGCGCACTGCCAGTTCCACGTCAACGCGTGGTTGCGCGAACAGGGCCTGCTCGCCGGTCTCGACACCTGCCCGAAACTGTCCGCTGTGGACTCGGCCAGCCGGGTCTTCGCGCTCGACCCGGCACGGTTCTACGTGCACCGCGAGGACCGGTTCCCGCGTGGCGCTGTCGGCGACGCCGAAGCGGACGAGCTCGTCGAGCTGCTCGCCGCGCGACTGCGCGCGCTGCGCTGGTCGGGTTCCGAAGTGGGGCCGCACGTCGACGGCCCGCCGCTGCTCGACGGCGTGCACCTGCGCGAAAAGGTCTACGCCGGCCCGCACCTGGACGAGGCGCCGGACCTGGTGGCGGTCCCGGCGCGGGGTGTGCAGCTGCGCGGGTCCTTCACGTCGCGGTCGGTCACCGCACCCGACGTGCTCACCGGCACCCACACCCGGGACGACGCGGTGTTCACCGTCCCCGGGGCGGTGCGGGTGCCGCGGGTCGGGATGGCCGACGCCGCGGCGACCGTCCTCGCCGCGGCCGGTGTCCGCGTCGCGGGTCTCGACGGCGCGGACGTCGCCCGCGGACGCAGCCAGCCAACGGAGTGGGGAGGATAGCGTGGACACCGCGCTCAAGCTGGACCCCGTCAGGCGCAAGCCGGGGCACTTCGACATCGAGCTGGATCCGCGGATCGCCGACCCCGCGGCGACGCGGATCAGCTTCCTGGTCCTGTTGGACGGCGACATGGTGATGTCGCCGGAGCACCTCGGGGTCGCCTACATGGCCGCGGTGCTGCGGTCGGTCGGGTTCACCGTGGAGATCCGCGAAATCCCGCACGGTGCCGAGGAATCCGCGATCGAGGCGATCGCCGGGTTCGGACCGCACCTGGCGTGCTTCACCCTGATGAGCCTGAACGTGCACAGCTGCCGCGCGGTCAGCGCGCTGCTGCGCGACCGGCTGCCGGACGCGCTCGTGGTCTGCGGCGGGCCGGCGGGCACCTTCGCCGGGCACGAGGTGCTGGACAACGATCCGAACGTCGACGTCGTCGCGGTGGGCGAGGGCGAACCGACGATCCTCGACCTCGCCCAGCGGGTCGCCCTCGGTGAACCGGTGTCCGGCTGCCCCGGGATCTTCCACCGGGACGCCGACGGCGCGGTGGTCCGCAACCCGCCGCGGCCGGTGATCCACGACCTCGACGCACTGCCGTTCCCCGCTCGGGACCAGTTGGAGCAGCACGGCAACAAGCTGGAGTACGTGCGCGTCAGCACCTCGCGCGGCTGCGTCGCCCAGTGCACCTTCTGCTCCGCCCCGCACCTGAAGAACCGCGTGCAGGCGGGCAAACCGTGGCGGGCCCGCAGCCCGGAGAACGTCGTCGACGAGGTCGAACACCTCGTGCGCACCTACGGCTTCCGCACGTTCGACTTCATCGACTCGACCTTCGAGGACCCCGATGGCGGCAGGGTCGGCAAGAAGCGGATCGCGACGATCGCCCAGGGCATCCTCGACCGCGGGCTGGACGTCTACTACAACGTGTGCATGCGGGCGGAGAACTGGAAGGACACGCCCGCCGACCACGATCTGATGGACCTGCTCGTGCGCTCGGGCCTGGAGAAGGTCAACGTCGGCATCGAGTCGGGAGTGCCCGAGGAACTGCTGCTGTGGGACAAGCGGGCGACCGTCGAGGACAACGCGACGATCATCCGGATGCTCCGCGAGCACGGCATCTACCTCGCGATGGGGTTCATCCCGTTCCACCCGTACGCCACAGTGGACACGATCGTGCGCAACGCGGAGTTCCTGCGCGACAACTCGGGACACAACCTGCGCCGGATGACCGAGCGGCTGGAGATCTACCCCGGGACGCGGATCGTGCAGAAGATGGAAGCCGACGGCCTGCTCGACGACAGCTACCGAGACACCCTCGACCCGTACGGCTACGTCTTCCGGGACGAGCGGGTCGAACTGCTGGCCAAGCACTACGCCTCGCTGTACAACAACGACGACTACCACGAGCGCGGCGTGATCACCGAGCAGTCCGCGGTTTTCGAGTTCGAGACGTTCAACGTGGTGGTGCAGACCTACATCTCGCGGATCTACCGGCGTTTCCACCACATCCCGGGGGTGACCGAACAGCTGGAGTCGTTCAAGAGCTGGTTGCACGAGCTGCGGCAGCGGATGGGGAGGTTCAACTTCGACTTCTTCATGTCCAATCTGGACGGAGTGCTCGGCGGGACGCTCGACGCGGACGAGCGGCGCAGGCAGGTCGTCGAGATCGACGAGTTCTTCCGCGCGCGCATCAGGCGGATCAAGAGCGAGCAGCTGCGGCTGAGCAAGTCGCTGCACCGGATCGGCGTCTCCGTCGCCGAAATCGCCTCCACGTTGCCCGATCAGCGTCCCGGCGGCCTGCCGCGCGTCTACACCGGGGAGGGAGCTGGTCCCGTATGGTGACCGACGTGCCCGCGGTCGTCGGCGTGTGCACCCTCGGGTCGACCGAGCTGGCCGTCCGGCTGCGCGCCGCGCCCGGTGTGGCGGTCGCCGCTCCGCTGCGCACCGCCAACCTGGGCGTCGAGGAGCTGGTGCGCTCCGTGCTGAACCACCCGTCGATCCGGGTGCTGCTGGTCTGCGGTCCCGACTCGCGCCTGTTCCGCCAGGGCCAGAGCCTCGTCGCGCTGGTGCGCTCCGGGGTGGCCGGGCCGCGGCAGCGGATCGTGGGCGCCGTCGGGTACCGCCCGCAGCTGCCCGGACTCCGGTCGTCCGATGTGGACTCGTTTCGGAGGCGGGTGCGCCTGGTGGACCTGCGCGAGGTCACCGACCCGGCGGTGCTGGAGCCGCGGATCGCCGAGGTCGCCGCCGGATGCGGTGCCCGGACGCCCGATGTCGCGCCGATCGCCGGACCGCGCTTCCGCCGGCTGCGGCCCGGGGGGCGACGTCGGCCGATCGCGTCCGCGGGCGAGGGGTTCTTCGTGGTGTCGCTAGACCGCGGGCGGCGCGACGTGGTCCTCCGGCACTACCGGGACGACTTCACCGCCGGGCACGAGATCCGCGGCAGGCGGGCGGAATCCGTGCTGCTGGGCGTGGTCGGCGCCGGTCTCGTCCGCGACCCCGGCCACGCCGGGTACCTGGGCGCGGAACTGGCCAAGGCCGAGACGGCGCTGCGGCTGGAACTCGACTACTGCCAGGACATCCCGCTGCGCCGACCGACAGGAGAGGAGTCGACGATGCCGGGAACGGGGTCGTTGGAGGAATTCACCCGCCGGATCGGCGCGCTGCTGGGCGCGGACGGCCCGGAACTGCACCCGGACCGGCCGCTGGGTGAGCAGGTCGGGGTGGACTCGGTGCGGCTGATCGAACTGGCCATCGTGCTGGAGCAGGAGTACGGCCTCGACCTGGCCGACGACGTCGACCTCCGCCGGACGACCCCGGCCGAACTCCACCGCTGCGCTTCCGGCCGTCGGCCGGTTCAGTAGGGCCAGACCCGCAGCTCCTCCTGGAGCAGCAGCGCGACCGCTCGCGACGGGCGGCCGTGCGGTGGCGGTTCGGCGCCGCCCAGCACGCGGACCACGAAGTCGCCGGTGGTCACCGCGCGCCAGCCCGCCATCTCGCGGGCGGGGGACCGCCCGGCCAGCGCGACGACCGGGCAGTCGAGCCCACCGGAGGGCGGGGCGGGGCAGTCGCAGACGAGCAGCGCGCAGGGCGCGCGGCCCGCCGCGGTGCGGCGCTCGGCCACGGCGAGCGCCGTGACCGCCTGGTCGTGCGCGCCGAACAGGGCCAACGGCAGGTCGTCCGCGCCCGGGTCCGCCGCGGTCCGCACGGTGACGTGCGGAGCGAGGATCCGGGCCCACGGCGCCAGGACGTCGTCCGGCGTTGCGGGCGGGACCGCGCAGGCGAGCCGGACCGCGGGCACACCGCTCACGGCAGCCCGTCCAACATCCCCAGGGACAGGTAGTTCTCCCAGCCGAGCAGCCGGCGCATCCGCGGGGTGGCGCGGTCGAGCACGGCCGGGTCGAGCCCGACGAAGAAGTTCTGCTGCTGCCGGACGTAACCCCGGCAGTAGTAGTTGAGGATGCCCCGCCGGTACTGGCCTTCGGTGGTGTTCTCGCCCGTCTGGTGCCACAACCTGCCGTCGAAGACCATCACCGACCCCGCCGGGGCGCACACCGGGACGGTGGGGTGGTTGCCCTCGCCCCCCAGGTAGTCGGGCTGGCGCCCCCACCGGTGGCTGCCGGGCACGATCCGCGTCGCGCCGTTGTCCGGGGTGAAGTCGTCGAGCATCCACATGCTGTTGGCCACCAGCGCGTACGGCGGCCACGGCGCCCGGCAGAACGTCTGGTCCGCGTGCAGGTACATCGACGCCCCGCCGGGGCCCGCGATGTTGGCGTGCGTGCTGGACAGCAGGAAGTTGTACCCGAGCACCTCCTCCATGAGCCGCAGCACGGTCGGCTCCTGAACCAGCTCCTCGAACTCGATTCCCTTGTTGAGGAGGCTGAAAACGCGTTGGTTGTCGCCGTCGTAGATGTAGCCGGTGCCGTCCTCGCGTTCCTGGCTCCGCACTTGTTCGAGCCGGTCGCGCAGGGCGCGGAATCGCGATTCTTCGAGAGGGCATTCGAGGAGGCAGTAACCGTGTTCGGTGAGATCGTGCGCGGCTTTCTCCGGGTCATCGGTGAGTTCTGCTGGCATAATTCGAGGCTAGCACCGGAAAATCAGTTCCGGAATTGTTCGTCCGCCGTTGTCGGAGGAATTCAGAGATGCGCGCTGACCGATCGTTCGACGTCGGGGTGTGGCTGGCGCCGCAGCACACCACCGTGGACCGCCTGCGCGACGCCTGGCGGGCAGCCGATGCCGAGGGCGTGGACTCGCTGTGGCTGTGGGACCACTTCTTCCCGCTCACCGGCGATCCGGACGGGACGCACTTCGAGGCGTGGACGTTGCTCGCCGCGATGGCCGCCGACACCCGGACGGCGACCATCGGACCGCTCGTCACCAACTACGAGTTCCGCAATCCCGACCTGCTCGCCGACATGGCGCGGACCGTCGACCACCTCTGCGGCGGCAGGCTGGTCCTGGGGCTCGGCGCCGGGTGGGTCGAGCGCGACTGCGCCGAGTACGGCTACCGGTTCCGGCCCGCGCCGGAACGGGTCGCGGGCCTGGAGGACGCCGTCCGGCGCGTGCGGGCGCGGCTCGACGTGCTGAACCCGCCGCCACGGGGAGACCTGCCGCTGCTCATCGGCGGCGACGGCCGCCGGATCCTGCTGCGGCTCGTCGCCCAGCACGCCGACCGGTGGAACACCATGGCCTGGAAGTTCGTCGAGAGCAGTCGCCACCTCGACGCGTGGTGCGCGCGGGTCGGCCGGGAGCCCGGCACCCTGCGCCGCAGTGCCTTCATCACCGAGCCCGACCAGCTCGACCTGCTCGACGACCTGCTGCGCGCCGGTGCCGACGAAGTCGTCGTCCAGCTCCGCGACCCGTTCGACATGGCGCCGGTGCGCACGCTGCTGGCGCGCTCGCGCCGCGCTACAGCGTGACGTCGGCGAGCCGGTCGACCTGCGCGGGGTCGCCGACGGTGGGGTGGAACACCACCTCGTCCACCCCGCAGTCGGCGAACGCGCGCAGCGCCGCGCGGATCGACGCCGCATCGCGCGGGGTGTCGCGCACGAAGTCCTCGGCCGCCGGCCCGAGCACCGCGAAGTAGTCGCGGACGAACGCGTCGGCGGCCTCCGCGACGTCGGCGCCGAGCGCGAACCGCAGCAGCATGACGATGCGGGGCCGACCAGGGCGGCCGGCGCGCGACCACGCCTTGCGCACGCGGTCGGCCAGCTCGCTCGTCCGGTCCGGGGTGAGCCCCGGCGCGGTCCAGCCGTCCGCCCAGCGCGCCGCGCGTTCGGCCGCGGCCGCGGTGACGCCGCCGACGAGCACCGGGACGTGGCCGCGCACCGGCCGCGGGCCGACGGTCCCGGCCGCCCACAGCTCGCGCAGCGCGGCGATGTCGCGGTCGAACCGGGCCACCCGGTCGGTGAAGTCGCGGTCGGCGGCGTCGAAGTCGTCCGCGCGCACGCCCGGAGCGAGCCCGAGGGTGAACCGGCCCCCGGAGAGCTGGTCCAGCCCGGCGGCCTGCTTCGCCAGCTCCACCGGGGCGCGCAGCGGGGCGATGAGCACGTTGCTGAGCAGGCCGATCCGGGACGTGCGGCCCGCCGCGGCGGCCAGCGCGGACACCGGGTCGTAGCCCGGGTAGACGAGGCGGTCGGTCGCGGCGAGCGAGGAGAACCCGCGTTCCTCGGCGCGCACCGCCCATTCGAGCAACGCGGTTCCGGGAGTGCCCGGAATCATGTTCGGCAAAGCCACGGAGATGTCCATGGAACCGGAGCTTCCGTCCGGGGTTCGCCGAATGTCAACGTCGTCGTGGAAATCCGCGGGAACGCCTCTCGACAACCTGTCGGGAACGACGTGAGACTGGTCGGAAAAACGCCCGGACCGAAAAGGGGAGCCATGAGCGCTCGTGCGGAACTGGAATTTCCCGCCTGGCCGCAGTTCGACGACGCCGAACGCGCGGGTCTGCTGCGGGCGTTGGAACAGGGCCAGTGGTGGCGCGTCGGCGGCGCGGAGGTGACCGCCTTCGAGGAGGAGTTCGCCCGCCACCACGGCGCGCGCCGGGCGCTGGCGGTCACCAACGGCACGCACGCCCTCCAGCTCGCGCTGGAGGTGCTCGGCCTGGCTCCCGGCGAGGAGGTGCTGGTGCCCGCGTTCACCTTCATCTCCTCGTCGTTGGCGGTGCAGCTGGCCGGGGGCGTGCCGGTGCCGGTGGACGTCGATCCGGACACCTACTGCATGTCGCCGGACGCCGCCTCCGCCGCCGTCACCGACCGCACCCGGGTCATCATGCCCGTGCACATGGCGGGACAAGTGTCCGATGTGGACGCGTTGGGCAAGGTCGCCGCGGACGCGGGCGTGCTGGTGCTCCAGGACGCCGCGCACGCGCACGGCGCGCGGTGGCGGGGCCGCCGGATCGGTGAACTGGAAGGACCCGCGGCGTTCAGCTTCCAGAACGGCAAGCTGATGACGGCGGGCGAGGGTGGCGCGGTGCTGTTCGACGACGACGCGATGTGGGAGGAGGCGTTCGTCCGGCACAGCTGCGGCAGACCGCGCACCGACCGCCACTACCGGCATCGCACCTCGGGCTCGAACTTCCGGATGGGCGAGTTCGCCGCGAGCGTGCTGCGCGCCCAACTCGCCCGGTTGGAGGAACAGATCTCGGTGCGCGAGCAGCGCTGGGCGGTGCTGCGCGGACTGCTGTCCGCGATCCCCGGGGTGCGACCGCAGGGGGCGGACGAGCGGTGCGACCGCAACCCGCACTACATGGCGATGTTCCGGGTGCCGGGGCTGGGCGAGCAGCAGCGCGACGAACTGGTCGACCGGCTGGTCGGGGCGGGGCTGCCCGCGTTCGTCGGGTTCCGCGCGGTGCACCGCACCGAAGGGTTCTGGCGGGCCGCCGCACCGGCGCTGTCCGCGGACGAACTCGCCGAGCGGTGCCCCAACAGCGAGCGGCTCAGCCGCGACTGCGTCTGGCTGCACCACCGGGTGCTGCTCGGCTCCGAGGAGCAGATGCACGCGGTCGCGGCGCTGGTGGCCGAGGAGGTCGGGCGGCTGTGACCGCGCCGCACGTCAGCGTCGTCGTCCCCACCCGCGACAAAGCCCCGCGACTGGCGCTGACCCTGGCGTGCCTGGCCGAGCAGCGGGACGCCCCGGCGACGGAGGTCGTGCTGGTCGACGACGGGTGCACCGACGACACCCGCGCCGTCGCCGCCGCCGCGCCGCTGCCGGTCGTGGTCGTGCGCGGCGCGGAGCGCGGCCGTGCCGCGGCCCGCAACGCCGGCGCCGCCGCGGCGGCGGGCGAGCACCTGGTCTTCCTCGACGACGACGTCCTCGTCGGGTCCGGTTTCGTCGCCGCGCACGTGGCGGCGGCGGGGCCGGACCGGTTCGTCCACGGTGGACTCCGGGAGCTGCCGTCGGCCGAGCGGTTGCTCGCCGAACTCGACGGCGCGAGCGCGCAGCAGGTGCGGGAACGCCGGGACGCCCTGCTGGCCGGGACCGCCGGGCGGCGGCACCGGCTGGTCGCCAACGCGCTGGAGCGCGCCGTGGCGGCGATGGCCGACGGCACGCTGCCCGACGTGGCACCGTGGCTCGGCTGCGTCGGGGCGAACGTGTCGATGTCGCGGGGAACGTGGCGTGCGGCAGGGGGTTTCGACGAGGCGTACGGGCTGGGCTGGGGGTGCGAGGACATCGAGCTGGGCATGCGGTTGCACCGCATGGGCGTGCGCCGCGTCGTCACCGCGGAGGCGGCGGGCATCCACCTGAGCCACCGCAGACCCGACCGCTGGCAGCAGCACGACCGCAACTTCCGGCGGCTGCGGTCGTCGTACCCGGTCCCGTCGGTCGAGGCGCTGCCGGAACTGCTCGGCCCGACCGGTGATCCGCGCCGCTACGCGGCGGCCGTGCGCGAAGCCGAGCGCACCGGGGCCCGGCCGCGATGACGCGCGCGCACGTGGTGCTCGCACCGCACGCCGACGACGCGGTCTGGTCGGTGGGCGGCCGGATCGCGGAGTGGGTGGGCCGCGGGGAGCGGGTCACCGTCGTCACCGCCTTCGACGGTGCCGGACCGGTGCCGGCGCAGGGCTGGCGGGCCGTCGCCGAGCCGCGGCTGCGGCGGCGGGAGAACGCGGCGGCGCTGCGGCTGCTGGGAACGCGGGCGGTGTCGGCCGGTCTGCCCGAAGCGGCGTTGCGCGGTGACGACGGCGCGCCGCGCTACCGCACGCCGCGCGCGGTGCTCGGGCCGGTGCACGAACGGGACCGCGCGTTGCCTGGCGTGCTCGCCGACGCGGTGCGGGAGCAGGTGGCCGGCGCGCTGCTGCACGTGCCGCTGGCGGCCGGGCACCACGTCGACCACGTGCTCACCCGGCGCGCGGCCGAACTCCTCGACGACGTGCGGATCGCGTACTACGAGGACTTCCCGTACCGACTGCGCGCGCGGGACCATCGTGGACTGCGCGGCGAGCGGGTACCCGTCGAGGTGGGAACCTGGCTGCGCGCGGCCCGCGAGTACCGCAGCCAGATCGCCGCGCTGTTCGGATCCACAGTGGACTTCGAGGGCGAATTGCTCGCGCGGGCGCGGGATCGGGCGGTCGGCACCGGGTGGCGGTACGCGGACCGCTTCTGGTTCCGTCCCGGGAAATCGCCGATTTTCGGGAAGAGCACGTGAAAAGCTCCGTTGCGGTGTTCTCGACGGCCGCCCTACGCTGGTGGCCCGGCGCGAATTCCGCTGTGGCGGAAGGGGAGATCATGGCGCGGAAACTCCTCGGCAACGACCTGGTGATCAACGAGGATTCCTGCAACCTCAGCTGCACCTACTGCCTGACCGGTCAGAGCAACCTCAAGGAGGGGCACCGGCTCAAGCTCATCTTCGACCCGCCGAAGCGCGACACCTACGCCGCCGGGACCGAACTCGCCGAGCGCGTGGACACCGTCTCCGAGCGGGTGCGCACCCGCTTCTCCGTTCCGCTGCTCAAGGTCACCGGCGGGGAGATCTTCCTGGTGCGCGGCATCATGGACTTCCTCGCCCGGGAGGCGCCGAAGTACGAGGTCGTCGTGGTGCAGACCAACGGCATGCTGGTCGGCGAGGACCACCTGGAGCGGCTGCGCGGCATGGGCAACGTCGTGTTGCAGGTGTCGCTGGACAGCCACCTGCACCGCGGGAACAGCTACCGGGTGGACAAGCCGGAACTGCACGCCAAGCTGATCCGCGCGATCACCCGGATCCTGGACAGCGGGATCGCCTGCGAGATCTACGGCGTCCTCAACGACCGCAGCGTGTTGGACCTGCCGGAGTTCGCCGCATGGCTCGGCGGTTTCCGGGATCCGCCGATGTACTTCCCGTTCCCGGTGCGCGGTCCCGATTCGGAGCGATTCGCCGTCCGGCCGGACCAGGTGCGCCACATCGAGGACTTCGTCGGCCGCTACGACGAGTTCGCCGCCGTGCTGCCGCCGAAGGCGTACTTCGAGCGGCTGCTGTCGTTCTACCGCGCCGGGCGGCGGACGTTCCGCTGCCACCTGCCGAGGCTGGTGGTGTCGACCTTCAGCGACGGGGTGGTCACCCCGTGCCCCAACATCTGGTTCAGCGACATGGGCACGATCGTCGAGGACACCTGGCGCGACACCCTCGACAAGGTCGGCCACACCGGGCTCTACCAGGCGCTGCTGGCGGAACGGCCCCGGCTGACGGCGTGCCACGGCTGCTTCACGCCGTGGGACACGCTGTCGATGTACTTCGACGACGAGATCACCCTCGACGAGCTGTGCGCGGCCCCGACGTACTCCCCCGAGCCGATCCGCCGGATGCTGGCCGACGCGAAGCAGGACTATGTGCGCGGCAACGGGCGCTGAGCGCGCGGCCCCGGACTCGCTGCTGGGCCGACTGCGGGCGCTGCCCGCGGATCGGCGGATCACCGCACAACGTTCGGCCGGTCGGCTGGTCGCGGATGTCGAGGCACTGGCCCGGGAACTCGACGTCGTGCCCGGTGAGCCGATCGCCTTCCGCGCACCCAACGGCGAGCCCTGGATCGTGGGGCTGCTCGCGCTGCTCGCGGCCGGGGCGAGCCCGCTGCTGGTGAGCCCGGACGCCCCGCGGCGCGAGCGGGACCGGCTGCTCGCCGCGGCCGGGGGCGGTCGCGAGCTCGTCGCCGACGACGGGTTCCGCCTGGACGGGGCGGCCGGACGCGGCGGCGAACCCGCCGTGCTGCTGACCACCTCGGGCTCCACCGGCGAACCGAAACTGCTGGCGCGCACCGAGGAATCGCTCGTCGCCGAAGGTCTGCGCTTCGAGAGCGCGGTCGGCCTGCACGGGCTCGACCGGTTGGTGCTGCCGCTGCCGCTCAGCCACGCCTACGCGCTGGGCTGGCTGGCGGCGGCCCTGGTGACCGGAACGGAGGTGCGCGCGCACCCGCCGTCGTCGCTGGCGGCGGTCGAACGCGAACTCGCCGACGGTGCGACGATCATCGCGCTGGTGCCGACGCTCGCCCGGCTGCTCGCGCTGCGCAGGCGGCGACGCGGCGGGCGCCCGTCGCCGGCTCCCGGTCTGCGGTTGGCCATGGTCGGCGCCGGTCCGGTGGACGAACGGCTGGACGAGGAGTTCCGGGCCGCCTACGGGCTGTCCACCGGGCGCAACTACGGCTCCACCGAGACCGGAGCGCTGTTCGCCGGGCTCGGCGACCTGCCACCGCTGTGCGTCGGGGCGCCGATGCCGGGCGTGCGGTTCCGCGTCCTCGACGACGGGGCGCCCTGCCCACCGGGCCGGGAAGGGCGGCTGGAGGTCCGGGTGGACGACACCCGGCCGTGGCACGACACCGGGGACCTGGCCGTCGCCGACGAACTCGGCCGCGTCCGGATCCTCGGGCGCACGCACGGGGCGGTGCGCAAGGGCGGCCGGTGGATCTCGCCGCTGGAAGTGGAAGCGGTGCTGCGCGAGGCGCCGGGCGTGTCCGACGCGCACGTGCGCTCCCGCACCGGTCGGTACGCCGACGAGGAACTGCTGATCGCCGATGTCGCCGCCGGTCCCGAGGTGGACGAGGCGGACGTGCTCGCGCACGCCCGGACCCACCTGTCCGGGTACAAGGTGCCGGACCGGGTGCACCTGCACCGGGCGTTCGCCCGGGACCGCGCGGGCAAGCGCTCGTACCGGCAGCCCCGCTACCGCCTCGCGGGCGCAGCGGCGCTGGAGGCGATGCGGTCGTACCGGCGTTCCGAGCTGCTGTTCGCGCTCGACGACCTGGACCTGCTGGAACCGCTGCGGTGCGGCGCCGATCTGGACGAGCTGAGCGGGGACCGGGGGCTGCCGGCCGAGCAGGTGGCCTGGCTGCTGGACATCGCCGCCGCGCTCGGGTTGGTCACGACCGGCGACGCGCGGCCGGCGCCGGGGCTGCCCGAGCTGCTGCGGCTGGAACGGGAGCTGTCCCGGACGTGGCTGACCCGGGAGTCGATCGCCGAGGCGGTGCGGGCCGGACGTCGCCCCCGGCCGTTCGACGTCGCCGGCCCGGGTGGGGAACTGCTCGACGCGTACCCGGCGGCCATGCACGGCGCGCACGTCGCCGGGCGGACCCGGCTCGGCGTCCGGTTGCTCGGTGAGCACGCGCGCGGCCGCGTGCTGGAAGTCTCCGCCGGGCCGGGCCGCTACCTGAGCGCGGTGCTCACCGCCCATCCGCGGGCCCGCGGCCACCTGCTGCCGCTCGGCCCGCTCGCCGGTCCGACCGAATCCTGCGTGGAGGGTGCGATCCGGTGCGGCGCGGTCGAATCGGGCGGGCACCCGCCGCCTGGGGAGTTCGACGCCGTGGTGGTCGCCAACGGCATCCACGGACCGGCGCCCGGCGCGGACGTCGACTGGCTGCTGAGCAGGCTCGTGCCCGGCGGCGTCCTGCTGGTCGACGACGTCTTCCTGCCCGAGGACGGCGGAATCGGCGCCGAACTCGGCCTGGACTGGCTCACCCACGGCGGCACCGCGTGGCCCCGGGCCGCGCAGCTGCACGCCGCGATCACCGACGCCGGCGGCTCGGTCGTGCGGGAGGTCCGGACCCCTCCGCCGGACTGCCGGCTGATCCTCGTCGAACGGGAGGGAACCCGCTGATGGCAGTGCTGACCGACCACGCGGCGCACCTGGCCGCGCGCTACGGGCTCAACGACCGGGTCGCGCTCGTCAGCGGCGCGTCCGGCACCATCGGCGCGGCCTGCGCGCGGGACCTGGCCCGTTCGGGGGCGAGGATCCTCGCCGGGTACCACCGCAACGAGGCCGCCGCGCGCAAGCTGACCGACGAGATCGCGGCGGAGGGCGGGACGTGCGTGCCCGTCGGCGTCGACCTGAGCACCCCCACCGGCCCCGACCGGCTGGCCCGGCGGGCGCTCGACGAGTTCGGGCGCATCGACATCTGCGTCGCGGTGGCAGGAGTGCGGTCCCGGCGGCCGGTCGTCGCCACCGGCGCCGAGGAGCTGGCGCACCTGACCGCCGCCAACTTCCACAGCGCCGTCTCGCTGGCCAAGGCTTGCCTGCGGCCGATGATGCGCGCCCGGTTCGGCAGGATCATCGTGTTCGGGTCCACCGCCGGGAGCAACGGGCTCAGCGGCCACAGCGCCTACGCCGGGACCAAGGCGGCGCTGCACGCGTGGGCGTCCTCGGCGGCCGGTGAGGTCGGGGGACGCGACATCACGATCAACGCCGTCGCGCCCGGCGCGGTCCGCGACGACGACATGGACTTCCACAGCGAGGCCGAACGCGATCTGGTGCTGCGGTTCATCGGAGCGGGGCGGTTCGGCGAACCCGAGGAGATCGCGTCGGTGGTGTCGTTCCTGGCCGCGCCCGCGGCCAGCTACGTCAACGGGGCGACCGTGCCGGTGCACGGAGGAGCGAGGTTCTGATGTCCGAACGGAAATCGCCGGTCCGGCTCGCGGTGCTCGGGCTGGGCTGGGTGGGCGGCCGGGTCTGGCTGCCGATGCTGCTGGACAACCCCGACTTCGAGGTGGTGGCGCTGCTCGACCCGAACCGGGAGGCGCTTCAGGCGGCGCGCGCGCTGTTCCCGACCGTGCGGCCGCACGCCGACCCCGACGACCTCGATCCGTCCGAAGTGGACCTCGCCGTGGTCGCGGTGCCCAACCACCTGCACACGACCATCGCGACCCAGCTGCTGCGCCGCGGCATCTCGACCTTCGTCGAGAAGCCGGTCTGCCTCACCGGCGCCGAGGCGGCCGAACTCGCCGCCGCCGAGCGCGCCGGTGGGGCGACCGTGCTCGCCGGCAGCGCGGCCTGGCACCGGGCCGACGTCAAGGCGCTGCGCGCCCAGCTCGACGGGCTGGGCGAGCTCCGCGCGGTCGAGCTGTCCTGGGTGCGGTCCAAGGGGATCCCGGGTGGCAGTTGGTTCACCAACCGGACGCTGGCCGGTGGTGGCGCGCTGTTCGACGTGGGCTGGCACCTGGTGAACATCGGCATGCGGATGCTGTCCTGGCCGCGGGTGTCCCAGGTGTGCGGCTCGGTGTCGGCGGACTTCGTCGGCCGCGACGGTTTCGGCGCCGACTGGCGCTCCGCCGCCAGCGGGGACACCACGTGCGGCGCCGGTGTCGAGGACACCGCTCGCGCCTGCCTGGTCACCGAGGACGGCGTCCTCGTCTGGCTGCACGTGGCCTGGGCCTCGCACACCGAGGTCGACCGCACCCGGATCGCGGTGGAGGGATCCGCGGGTCGGGCGGAACTGGAGTGCACCTTCGGGTTCAGCACGAACCGGCTGTCCGGCTCCCGGCTCGTGGTGCACCGCAACGGGCGGCAGGAGCGGATTCCGGTGCCCGCGGAGGAGGTCGGTGCGGAGTACCGGCGGCAGCTCGGGCTGCTGCCCACCCTGCTCGCCGATCCCGGGCAACCCGGCGCGGCGACCGCGGAGGCCGCCAGGACCGTGGCCCTCGTGGACCGGATCTACCGGTCGGCGAGGGGCTGACCGTGGCGGAGCACCGCCGCACCGCGAACGCGCGGGCAGCGGTGGTGGCCGCCGCCCGGGGTGAGCGCCTGCTGCTGCACACCGGTCTCGCCGACGCGACCACCGCCGCGGCGGCGGCCTCGGCGCAACTGCTCACGCTCGCCGCCGTCGCCCTGGCCTACGCGGGCGGCAGACCGGTGAGCACGCTGGTCGAAGCACCGGCCGCGCCCGGCGAGCCCGCCGCGCTGCTCACCGCGCTGGTCCGCGAGGCCGGGCGGGCCGGCGCGATCGGGCGCAGCCTCGCGCGGCTCGCGCTGCCACCGGGTGCGGACGGCCCGGAAGCCGACTTCCTGGGCAGACTCCACCGCGCGTGGGCGTTCGTCGTGGCCAGCGGCGGCGACCCCGGCCAGGTGCGCCGGCTGCTCAGCGACCACCGGCACCTCGTCCGGGCCGCGAACACCCGCGTTCGCCCGGACGGGCCGGGGCGGCGGGCGGCGACCGCCGATCCGGCGGTGCTCAGGGCGGAGCACGGCACGCGTCCCGCCGAACTCCGACGGCGGTGCGCGCGGCTGGACCCGGGCGGCGAGGCGGGGCGGCTGGTCGTCATCGCCTCCTGCCCACCCGAACGGCTGGACGCGCTCGTCGCGGCCACCGCGGCGCACCGACCGGCGTGGTTGACCGCCGCCACCGAGCCGGACGGGGTGCGCGACGCGCAGCGCGTGCTGGCCCGCCGCGGCACCGCCCTCGCGGGGATCTCGGTCCGCGCCGGAGGCGGGTGGCTGCGCGATTGCCTCCGGCTGACCACCGCGTTCAGCACCGCACACGACGAGACGACGGGAGCCGCAGGATGAAGTTCGGCTACTTCTCGCACACCTGGGGGCGGCCCGGAACCACCCCGGAGCAGCGCTACCGCGAGCTGTGGCGGGAAATCGCGCTCGCCGACCGGGTGGGATTCGACTACGCCTTCTGCGTCGAGCACCACTTCACCCCGGGGGAGAGCTGGATGCCGTCCCCGCCGCTGTTCTGCGCCGCGGCGGCGCTGTGCACCGAGCGGATCCGGGTCGGGCCGATGGGCTACGTCCCCTCGCTGTACAACCCGATCCGCATCGTCAACGAGGTCGCCGCCCTGGACCAGGCATTGGGCGGCCGGCTCGAACTCGGCATCGCCTCGGGCGTGGCACCGGAGTTCTTCGGCCACTTCGGCGCGGACTTCGCCGAACGCAAGGACCGCACGCGCGAATGCGTCGACCTGCTGCGCACCGCCTTCGCCGACAGCGAGCGCTTCGACTTCAAGGGTCCGTTCCACGCCTACTCCGACGTCACGCTCTCCTTCGGCCCGGTCCAGCGCCCGCACCCTCCACTGTGGATACCGACCCGGGATCGCCGGACGCTGCGCTGGCTGGCCGAGATCGGGGCGCACACCTCGGCGACGATGATCACCCCGCGCCGCGCGCTCGCCGCGCTGCACCGCCACTTCGTCGAGCGGTGGCGCGCGGCGGGCCACGGCGACGCCGGGCCCGAGATCGGCTACTGGACGCTGGTGCACGTCGGCGACAGCGACGACGAGGCGGTCAGCAGGGCCGCGCCGCACATCGCGCACGCGTTGACGAAGACCCTGGGGTACGGGCGCACCCCCGCGTCGGCGGGGCCGGGGGCCGAGCTGAACACCGCGACGATCCTGCAACGCGCCGGAGACGTCGACTTCCTGCTCGACCACGACCTCGTCTTCGTCGGATCCCCGGACACCGTGGCGCGACGCATCCGCCGCGCGGCCGACGAGGGCGTGTTCAACACCGTGCTCGCCGAGATGAACTTCGGAACGCTGACCGAGGCGGAGGTGACCCGGTCCGTGCGGCTGTTCGCCGACGAGGTCGCTCCCGCCCTGCGGCAGCACTCCCCGTACTGACACCCGAGCAGGCAGGAGGACACCCGATGTGCGCAGAACCCGGAACCGACGCCGAACCCGAACCGGAGCCGTCTGCGGTCTACACCGCGGAGGAGGAACGGCTGGTCGCCGAACGGCTGGAGGCGTTGGGGTACATCGAATGAGCGGCGGTGCCGGAACCCGCTCGCTCGCGGCACCCGCGCCCGACCTGGACCGGCTGCCGGAACTGGTGCGGTCGATCCGCCGGGTCCCGACGCAGGTGCGGCGCTTCACCGTGTCGCCGAGAACCGCCCGCGCCCGGCACCGGATCGGCGAGGAGCTCGCCGACCTGCTGGTCGCCGAGGGGCTGCCGTGCGTGGGCAGCGGTGCCGACCGGCTCTTCGACGACTACGACCTCGGCAACATCGCGCTGCACCTGGGGCTGCTGTCGGTGCGCCGCATGACGATGCGCGCGTGGGCCGCCGGACTGCGCAGGAACAGCGCGGCGGGAGCCAGCCGGTTGCGCGTGCAGGTGGTCACCCGGTGCCCGGTTCCCGGGCACGACGGCCCGTGCTCCTTCGGCCTGCTCCGGCCGGGCGGCGGGCGCGAGGTCGTGCGGGTGGCGCGGGAGTCGGCGCCGATCGCGTCCTACGAGGTCCGGCTGCCCGGCGAGTGGCCCGAGCTCGACGGCGCCGCGCGGTGCCTCGTCGACGAACTCGCCGACGTGGACTTCTTCCTGCTGCCGGAGGCCATCCGCTGGGACGCCGACTTCCTGCTGCGCACCAGGATGGCCGACTGCGGCGGGTTCGCCCGCCGACTGGTCGACGAGGGGCGCAGGCGCGGGATCCCGGTCCGGTTCGCGTTCGGACTGCTGGTCGTCAAGCCGTACTCGACTCCGCACTGCTGGGCGGAGTTCCGCATCGGCGACACCTGGGTCCCGCAGGATCCGCTGCTGCTCAAGGCGATGCGGTCCTGGGCGGGACTGGACGCCGCGGAGTGGCCCGCGCACCGCTCCCCGGGGGCGGTGCTGCACCGGCTCTGCGGGCGCTTCACGAAGTTGGTCTCGCACCGGGGCGTGTGGACGTCCACGTCACTGCCCACCGACTACCTGGACGAGGTGCCGTGATGCCTGCTGATCCGCTCCCCGCGCGGCCGGTTCCGGGCCTGCGCGCGGTGGTGTTCGACCTCGACGGCGTTCTGGTGGACAGCTTCGCCGTGATGCGCGAGGCGTTCGCCGCCGCCTACCGCGAGGTGGTCGGGGAGGGCGACCCGCCGTTCCGCGAGTACTGCGCCCACCTGGGCCGCTACTTCCCCGAGATCATGCGGATCATGGGACTGCCCCCGGACATGGAAGCACCGTTCGTCCGGGAGAGCTACCGCCTGCAGTCCCGGGTCCGGGTCTACGACGGGGTGCCCGCGATGCTGCACCGCCTGCGGGACCTCGGGATCCGCACCGCCGTCGCCACCGGCAAGAGCGGTGCGCGGGCGCGTTCGCTGCTCGGCGACCTCGGGCTGCTGCCGCTGTTCGGCGCGGTGATCGGCAGTGACGAGGTGCCGCGCCCGAAACCCGCTCCGGACATCGTCCGGCGGGCGCTGCGCGAGCTGGCGGTCCCGCCCGGCGCGGCGGTGATGGTGGGCGACGCGGTCAGCGACCTGCGCAGCGCGCGGGCCGCCGGAGTGGCGTCGGCCGCCGCCGTGTGGGGGGAGGGCGACGAAGCGGGACTGCGGGCGGCCGCCCCGGACTTCGTGGTGCGCGAACCGGCGGAGATCGCGCGGCTCGCCGAGGACCAGGGCGAACGGGCCGGTGACAGCAATTCCGGCAGTCCGGAAATACCCCGAACGGGTTAGCGCCGGTCTTCGAACTCGTTGTGGGTGGCGGTGCCGGGAGCGGAACCTCAGCGGCCCGCCCGTCGCCCGGCCACCGCCCCCCACGGAGGCGCTGACGCGCCGCTGTGCTTGTCGGAGAACCCGCGGCGGTGCCAGCGGCGAGACCGCTCACCGAAAGAGGAAGCGGCTGGCGCCGCTTGCCACGCGGGTTCCGGGAGCAGGTCCAAAGACAGGCACTTGGGTGAAGGGACGGAATGTGGTTGCGACCGCACGAATCGGGGTCGCCACGTGCTGTCCGAAACGACTGCTAGGGTCATTTTCCCCGCACGAGATCCGACCGACGTCGAATGCGGTGGCGTTGAAACCGGAATCCGACGGCGTTTCCGCCAGCGGCCTGGGTGTTCGAGACGTTGCGCCGCCGGGACGAAAGGGAGCTGCATCGTGGCAGAGCACGACGGGAATGCACGCACGGCCGCGGAGCCGGAGTCGGCGCGCTGGGACGCCCTGTCCCGCGCGTTGCGCGGTGATCTGGTGCGGCCCGCCGACAGCGGTTACGACCGGGCGCGCCGCACCTTCTACTCCCAGTTCGACTCCATCGCGCCGCGGGCGGTCGCCTTCTGCGAGACCGCCGAGGACATCGCCGCCTGCCTGGCGTTCTGCCAGGACCACGACCTGCACGCGGCTCCCCGCTCCGGCGGGCACAGCATGGCCGGGTACTCCAGCACCGACGGCCTGGTCATCGACACTTCCCGGCTGGCGCGCGCGGAGGTCTCCCCGGACCCGGGCACGGGCGATCCGCGGCTGCTGATCGGGCCCGGATCGCGGCAGGTGGACACGCTGACCAAGGCGTGGGAGCACGGCTTGACCGCGCCGCAGGGCGGATTCCCGACCGTGTGCGCAGGCGGTTTCCTCACCGGCGGCGGTTTCGGGCTCGACACCCGGCTGCACGGCATGGCGTGCGATCAGCTCACCGGCGCCGAGGTGGTGCTCGCGGACGGGAGCGTCGTGCGCTGCTCCGAATCGGAGGAGCCCGACCTGTTCTGGGCGCTGCGCGGCGGTGGCGGCGGGAACTTCGGCGTCATCACGGAATTCGAGGTGCGGCCGAGCCGGCTGCGCGAGGTCACCACGTTCATGCTCACCTGGCCCTGGGACCGGGCCGCCGACGTCATCGCCGCCTGGCAGCGGTGGATCATCGACGGGCCGGACCACCTCGGCGGAGCGCTCGCCGTCGTGCTCCCCGACGCCGCGCCGGGGGCGGTGCCGGTGGTCGCGGTCAGCGGTGGCTGGTTCGCCGATCCGGCGGCGCTGGACCGCGAACTCGCCGCGCTCGTCGCGGCCGTCGGCGCCGAACCCGAGTCGCGGACCGCGGACACGGCGTCGTACCTGGACGCGATGCTCCAGGGGTACGGGTGCGCCGAGAAGACCCCGGAGCAGCGCCAGTGGGTGGGGCACAACCCGGACGCGGAAATCGTCCGGCAACTGCACTTCATCGACCGCAGCAGGCTGTTCGGGCAGGCGATCCCGGACTGGGGTGTCGCCGAGCTCCTGACGGCGTTCGACGCGGACCGCAGGGCCGGGCAGAACCGCGTCCTGAGCCTGTTCGCGCTCGGCGGCCAGGCCAATCGGCCGGCTCGCACCGACACCGCCTACGTCCACCGCGACACCGAGTTCTACCTCGGCTTCTCGGTGGAGACGGCGGCCCCGGTCCCGGACGAGGACGCGATCCGGGCGGCGGAGTCCTGGGTCGACCGCGGATTCGCCGCGGCCGACCCCCACTCGAACGGCGAGTCCTACCAGAACTTCATCGACGCCCGGCTGTCGAACTGGGAGCAGGCGTACTACGCGGAGAACTACCCGCGCCTGTCGGCGGTCAAGCGCAAGTACGACCCCACCGGGTTCTTCCGGTTCGCGCAGGGCATCCGATGACCGCGGCGGGTCCCCGGCCCGCGCCGGGGACCCGCGGTCAGCACAGCCCCAGGTCCTCGTAGATCGCGTCGCAGATCGCGGTGAGCCGCGCGCGGTGCTGGTCGTGGTGCGTCTTGCCGTTGAGGTGCAGGGCGACGACCAGCCCGGCGTCCGGGTCGGCGAAGGCGACGGCCGTCCACAGCCCGTCGTGCCCGTAGGACCGGGGCGAGCTGAACCTGCTGAAGCTGGTCAGCGACGGGTCCAGGTGACCGCATTCCAGCCGGAGGCCCAACCCCCAGTCGGCGTTGCCGAACGCGTCGCGCAACCCGCTGCGGTGCCGCGCGGTGAGGGCGGCGATGGTCGTCGGCGCCGCGATCCGCCCGCCCGGGGCCCGTCCGCCGGCCAGCAGCACCTCGAAGAACCGGCCGAGGTCGGCCATCGGACCGCGGGTGTTGACACCGGGCAGTCGGCAGGTCGTCGCCGCTTCGCTGGAGAACCAGTAGGTCGGTTGCGCGGGGCGGCCGCGCGCGCTGATGTAGACCAGCGGCAGGGTCTCGCCGACGTCGCCGAACTCCTCGGCGGTCAGCCGCACCCGCGTGGTGCCGGAGATCCCGCACGGCCGCAGGATCTCCTCCTCGACGTACTGCTCGTAGCACCGCCCGTCCACGGCCTCCAGGACCTCGGCGAGCAGCAGCCAGCCCCACCACTGGCTGTAGTTCACCCGGGTTCCGGGCCGGGGGTCGGCGGGAACCGCCAGCTCGCGGACCAGCGCGCGGTGCCGCGCGTCGGAGGCGTACAGCGCGCCGTGCACCGGGTCGAGCCCGGTCGGCACCGCAGCGGTGTGCGTCATGACCTGGGCCAGGGTGAGTTCTTCCCGGCCCTGCCCGGTGAAGTCGGGCAGGTACCCGCACACCGGGGCGAACGGGTCGAGCAGTCCGCGCTCCCACAGCTGCCCGACCGCCAGCGACCCGAGCGGTTTGGCGCAGCAGTACCACAGGGTCGGCGAGCGGCGGGTGAACGCCACCCCGGGACGAGCGGTGCCCAACGCGAAGTCGGCGAGCACCCGGCCGTCCCGCGACACGTACACCTGGGCCCCGGGAGCGGAGTCGCCGACTTCGGACCGCAGTGCCGCGACCGCGCGGGGCAGTTCGTCGGCCGCCGCGTCGGCCGCCGCGCGTTCCTCCGCGGGGGTGTCCACGAAGGAATTGCGGCCCGTCCAGCCGATGTCGCCGAGCCCGTCGGGCAGCCCACCGGTGCGGCGCCGCAGCCGGGCGAGCAGCCCACCGGTGTCCTGTTGCAGCGTGCGATCGGCGAAGAAGACGTGGGTGAGGTTGCCGGTGAGCTCGGTGCGGCCGGATTCGAACACGCGCACCCGGTCCAACGCGGACCCGAGCAGGAACGCGGCGGCGTCGTGGTAGGACAGCCGCAGGGTCGGGTTCCCCGAGTCGGCGTCGCGGTCCAGCCGGATGCCGCCGGAGTCGAGGTCGAGCACCAGCCCGAATTCGCCGACCACCCCCGGCGGCGGGTCGGTGACGGTGAAACCGAACCGCACCGCGGAATCCGGGCACACCGGCAGGTCGGCGAACGCGGCCCCGGCCGCGGCCAGCCAGGCGTCGCTGAGGAACGGGATCGCCGTGGTCGCGTTCACAGCCACGCGACCACCTCGCTCATGAACCGCCGCGCGCTGGTCAGCTCCGGGTAGTCGCGGAACCAGACCAGGAAACGCCTCGCACCGGCGTCGAGGTAGGCGCGGACCCGGTCGCGGACCGCGTCCACCGTCCCGACCAGGTTGCGGCGCATGTAGAGGTCCGGGTGCTCGCTCCAGAAGATGACCACGTGCGGGGTGGCCAGCCAGCGGTCCCGCTCGTCCTCGGTGTCGAAGATCCTGGACTCCAGCAGCACCGCGTGCTCGACGGCGTCCGGGTCCGCGCCGGCCGCTTCGCAGCGCTTGCGGAAGGTCTCGACACCGGCCCGCACCACCTCGGGCGGCGCCTGCCACAGCACGCCGTCGACCGCCTGCGCGGGCACCGCTTCGACGGCGTCCTCGTGGACGTGCAGGCGAATGCCGCCGTTCGCCGGTTTCGGCGAGCTGAACGCCTGGTCCAGCACGACGTGCTCGCCCTCGGACGACACCCGCTGCCGCGTCCACAGGAGTCGCAACGCCTCGACGGTCTCGGCCAGTGCGGCGCGCCGGACCGCGGGATCGGGCACCGGCACGCCGTGCGCCCGGTGTTCCGAGGGGTGGCCGGTCGGCTCCAGGGCCAGCTCCATCCGGCCGCCGGACATGACGTCCAGGGTCGCGGCGCGTTTCGCCAGCAGCGCCGGGTCGCGGAACGGCGCACCCGGGCCGAGGTGCCCGAGTCCGATCCGCTCGGTGCGCTGGGCGACCGCCGCGAGCGCGGTCCAGCTGTCGAACACCGGCTCCGGTTCGCGCCGCGGCAGCGTTTCGCTCCGGTCGATGGTCCACACCGAGCCGTAGCCGAGCCGTTCGGCCTCCGCCGCCGCGTCGAGCACGTGCCCCCACGCCCGCGCCGGGTCCACACCGGCCAGTTCCAGGTGGGCTCCCTGCGGCAGCAGCAGTCCCCATCGCTGTGCGCCCTTGCTCATGTGTTCACCTGATTCCTGTCGGGAGCGATCGACGGTTCGATCGGCGATTATTCGCCGGGAAATCGTCGGGACCTCGGATGATTGGTGTTCCGTCACCGGACGGCCTCGTCCTGGGCCGATCGAGCGAGTTCCAGTGCCGCGGATTCATCCTGGACGACGAGCCGCCGCCGGTGGCGTACGACGATGCGTGACCGCGCTGAGATATTTGTGGTTCTCCCCACGCAAAGGGGTTGTAACGGGACGGCATCGCCAAGTAGTGTCATGCCGTGGCGACCGGGAGTGCGGACTTCGCCGCATTTTCGGAATCCTGCCGGTCGCTCGCTGGGGGCACTGGAATTGCTGCGGTACCTGCCGCTCGTGTGTGCACCCGGCTCGTGTTCGACTGCCCGAACCGGAAGGAAAACGCATAAGCCGGATCCGTTCGCGCCCGAGGGGGATCGATACTCGGTGGTGACGCAACAACGCCCGCTCGAACAAATACTAGGTCTCCTGGAAAGTCGAAGTCAACAGACCGAAAGCAGTGCGAAGGAATTCGTCCGGGAACTGTCCCGCGCGAGGGCCTATTCCGCGGAGGGCTGTTTGGGAAAGCTTTCCGCGACCCTGGAGGCGCTGGGGAAACTCGCCTCCGAGCTGTCCGGCGCGGTCGCCGAGATGCAGGACTCCTTCCCCGCTGATCCCACCACCTACCTCCGCTCCGAGGGCTACCTGTCCGAGCTCCGCGCGACCGCCGAATCCGCCGGTCTGAGCGTGTTCGAGGAGGACGGCCGACTGCTGTGCCCGCCCGCGGTCGTCCGGGTGCGGGCCGAGCACGCGGCCCTGGAGGTGGACGGGGAGCGGGACCACCGGTTGCGTCCCTCGGTCGTCGTGCAGAGTCTGGCCGACCACCAGCGCAGCAGACCGAAATTCCGCTACGCGGCTTTTTTCAACAGCATTCTCGACGCCTACGACCTGATCGTCGCGCAGCGCGGGGCCCGTGCCGGTTCGGTCGTCCGGCTCGTCGACATCTGGCGGCTGCTGACCCTGCTGCCGGGGCAGGACAAGGAGTACACCAAGCAGGAGTTCACCCGCGATCTGTACCTGCTCGACGACAGCGGGATCACCGGCACGATGCGCACCGACCGGAAGCTGCGCTGGTGCGCGAGCACCGGAACGCGCGGGAACGGGGTGCTCAGCACCGTCGGCCGGGACGGTCGGCGCAGGCAGTACTGGGGCGTTTCCTTCGTCGAACCGGCAGCCTAGGGAGATTTCCGGGGTGCTCTGCGCGGCGGTGCCCGCTGCGCGCCCGCTCGCCGGAAGGGGAAGCGGCGCACGCCGCTCGTGCAGCGGATCCCGGGACGTGTTCGGTCCGCCGGTCCGCGGTTCGTCTCCGGCGCATGTCCGTCAGCCTATTCTCGAAGGACGGCCAGATGAGGGTGAAACCGACCACCTCCGACGGTACGCCCGCCTTGGAAGTCGACGAGTACGTCAAGCACGTGCGGAACGAGTACCTGCACGCCTACGTGCACGGCGGCGGGGCCTCGGTCAAATTCGTCGCGGGCGATGAGGACACGACGACCTCGTACTTCTCGAAACGGCTGGAGAACGCCGCGTGCGACGGCGGTTACCTGCACGTCCGGCTGGACGCCGCGCAGACCCGCGTCCAGTTCGTCGAGGAGCTGTTCTTCGCGGTGTCGCGCAACGTCGACTGGGTCCGGCTCGCCGCCGACTTCCTGCACCGCGTCTACGCCGGACTGGACATCCCGCCGGATCCCGGGCAGCCGCCCGAGGTCTCGGTCCAGGTCCGCCGGGTCGCCGAGGCCAACGGCCTGCACCACGGCGAGCTGTACCGGACGGTGCGACGCCGCCTGGAACGCGAACTGCTCGGGGAGAACCTGCTCATGCACCAGTTCCGGGTGGCGATGCTGCGGTTGTGCGAGTCGTTGCTGGACTGGGTCGACACCGACGCCGACGAGCACAACATCGTGCTCCGCTGGCTGCGCGGGCACAGCGTGCCGGTGGCCGAGCTGCGCACCGTCGGGCTGCACGCCCGCGTGGCGCGGCACCAGGCCCGGTACATGTTCAACTCGCTGAGCCGCTGGGTGCACATGACCGGAGCGCCCGGCATCGTCGTCGAACTCGACGTGGGACGGGTCGCGGTGGGCCGACGCCCGCCGGCGGCGGCGCGGCGCGGCTTCTACTACACGAAGGCCGCCGCCCTGGACACCTTCGAGATCCTGCGGCAGTTCGTGGACGGCACCGACGACCTGCTGGCGTTCCTGCTGGTGGTCACCATGCCGCAGCGGATGGTGGTGGACACCGTCCGAGGACTGCCCGCCTACCACGCGCTGTACCTGCGCGTGGCGAACGAGGTGTACGACGCGGAGCGGGTCAACCCGTTCGGATCGCTCGTGCACGTCACCCGGAACCCCAGGGAGTGACATGTCCACTTCGCCCGCGTGGGAACGGCAGATCATCGAATCGCTGCGCGCCGGGGTGCCGAACTCCGGGGCCGTCGACGCGCTCGGCAGCGCGCAGACGGCCATCGAGGACGAGTTCACCGCGCTGCTGGGACGGGTCGGCACCGGCGGGGGCATGCTGCTCGGCGGCGGATTCGGTTCCGGCAAGAGCCACCTGATGCGGCACCTGGGACTGCTGGCCCGCCGGGAGGGCTACGTGGTCAGCCACGTCGTGGTGAGCAAGGAAACCCCGCTCTACGACCCCGTCAAGGTGGCCTGGGCCGCACTGGACCGCGCGGTGCTGCCGGACGGGACCGGTCCCGCGGTCGAGAACATCGCCGCCGCGCTCGAACCGCGCCGCGCCGAGTACGGCGACCTCATGCTCGCGGTCAACGCACCGGGATCGGAGTTCGACGCCCGTTTCGCCGCCACGCTGCTGCTGCACGCGAACTGCAAGCCGCAGGACGACTTCCACCACGCGATCGTCCGGTTCTGGGCCGGGGACAACCTGTCCACACCGGAACTCCGGCGGCGCCTGCGGCGGATGGGGGAGAAGCCGGCCATCGGCCGCGTCGCACCCGCCGAACTGGCCCGGCAGCGGATCCGGTTCGCCGCGCACCTGATGAAGGCCGCGGGGTACCGGGGCTGGATCGTCTTCTTCGACGAGGTCGAGCTGATCGCGCGGTACCCGCTGATCAGCCGGGCGAAGGCGTATGCGGAGATCGGACGCTGGTTCCCGAGCGGCGACACCGGTCCGCGCGCGCCGGTGAGCGCGGTGTTCGCGCTCACCGACGACTTCCCGGCCGCGGTGCTGGACGCCCGGCGGGAGAAGGAGAAACTGCCCGCCCGGCTGCGGAACCGCAAGGCCGCAGGCACCGCCGAGCTCGCCGACCGGGCGACGTACGGCATGGACGTGATCAGCCGGGCGTTGCGCGTGCTCGCCCCACCGGACGACACCGAACTCGACCACGCCTACCGGCGCATCAAGGAGCTGCACGGGGCGGCGTACGACTGGTCCCCGCCCGACGTCCCCGGCCTCGCGCGCTCCGGCTCCAACCGGATGCGCCAGTACGTGCGGGCCTGGATCAACGAGTGGGACCTCGTCCGGCTGGACCCGTCGTACCGTCCGCACACCCGCGCGGACCGACTGCCAGCCGACCTCTACGGGGCCGAATGAGCCCCCCACTTCCCGGGCCGGAGGAACCACATGAGAGTCCTGTTCGCCGTCTACCCAGCGCCCGCCCACCTGATGTCCGTCGTCTCCTACGCGTGGGCGCTGCAGAGCGCCGGTCACGAGGTCTGCGTGGGTTTCCCCGCCAGCGAGGCCAGCGGCATCACCACCGGGGACTTCGCGGGCGTGGTCACCGCGGCCGGGCTGACCGCGGCGCCCTGCGGTGACCCCGAACCGCTGGCCGTGTTCTCCGGCGCCCACCCGGAACTCGTGCCCACCATGGAGGAATCGGAGCGGTTCGTGCGGCTGCTCGGCATCGACGCCGCCGAACGCGACCACTGGGACTGCTTCTACCACTTCATGCTGTTCTTCGTCCGCAACTACCACCCGCCGAAACCTCGGCGGGACGTCGAACAGCTCATCGCCTTCGCCCGCGACTGGCGACCGGACCTGGTCGTGTGGGACCACTGGTTCCCGTGCGCGGCGGTGGCCGCGCGGGCGTGCGGCGCGGCGCACGCGCGAGTGCTCCAGGCACCCGACTACTCGGGCTGGTTCGCCGAACGCCGCGCCCGGGCGGGCGCCCGGGTCGCCGATCCGCTCGCGGAGACGCTGCGCCCGCTGGCCGACGCGCACGGCGTCGAGGTCGACGACGAGCTGCTGTTCGGCCAGTGGACGATCGATCCGATGCCGGAGTCGATGCGGCTGACCTCGTCGGTGCGCACCCTGCCGGTCCGCTACGTGCCGCACAACGGCGCCACCCGGCTGCCCGGCTGGCTCGTCGAAACCCCGCGGCGCCCGCGGCTGGTCATCTCGTTCGGCGTGTCCAACCGCAACTACCAGCGAGGTGACCGGGGACGGACCGCGAAACTGCTGGAAGCGGTGTCCGAAGTGGACGCCGAAGTGGTGGCGACGCTGAACGCCGACCAGCTCAGCGAGGTGGCCGGCGGCCTCCCGGACAACGTCCGCGCCCACGACTTCCTGCCGCTCACCCACCTGCTGCCGACCGCCTCGGCGGTCGTCCACCACGGCGCCCCGGCGACGCTGTCGGTGGCCTCGGCCAAGGGGGTTCCGCAGCTGGTCGCCGACACCGACGAGCCCACCCGGTTCGTCGGCAGGCCGACCGCGGACGGCATCGAGTGGGACCTCGTCGGCGAACGGACCCTCACCTCCCGGCTGGCCGCGAAGTACGTCACCGACCACGGCGCCGGGCTCCGGCTCGACCACCAGGCGCACTCCGTCGGCGAGATCCGGGACCGGCTGCGGCGGGTGCTGGACGAGCCCTCGTTCCGCACCGGGGCCGGGCTGCTGCGCCGCAAGTGGCTCGCCGAACCGAGCGTCGCCGAACTGGTGCCCGTCCTGGAGCGGATGACCGAACAGCACCGCGCGCGCAGCAGTTGCGGTCGGGTGGGAGGCGGGCATGGCGGATGACGACCCCGAGCTCACCGAGCGGTTGCTGTCCATTGCGGACACCGGGCGCGAGGAAGCCGAAACCCGCCTCGCCGCGGAGGATCCCGACCAGGTCGCTACCGCGCTGCTCACCGAGGTGGCGTGCCGGGCCGCAGTGGTCGAGGAGACCGCCCGGCCGGTGACGGCCCAGTTCGACGTGGGATTCGGTGGTCGGCGGCGGGGCTACCAGGTGTCCGGTGGCGGGGACGTGGTGCCCGGCTGGGCCGACCAGCCGCCCGTGCTGCTGGCCCTGGACCTCGTCGAACTGCTGCTCGCCGTGTACGGCGCGCCGCACCACCGAGCCCCGTCCCTGCGGGTGCACGTCGAGGACCGGCCGGGACCGCGGACCGCCGCGCCCGACGACCCGTGGTTCGCCGAGCACGACGCGGCCCGCGCCACCGCGCACCGGCTCGTCGCGGGCTGCTCGGCCTACCGGCCCGACCTGGTCCCGCTGGCCATGCGGTTCGGCACCGACAAGTGGGGCGCGCACTGGTACGCGCGGCACTACGACCGCTACTTCGCGCCGTTGCGGGACCAGCGGGTCCGGATCCTGGAGCTGGGCGTCGGCGGGTACGACTCGCCGACCGAGGGCGGGGCGTCGGCGCGGATGTGGAAGCACTACTTCCGCCGCGGCCTGGTCCACGGCGTGGACCTGTTCGACAAGTCCGCGCTGACCGAACCCCGCATCACCTTCCTGCGCGGTGACCAGGCCGACGCCGCCGACCTGGACCGGATCGGGCGGGCGACCGCGCCGCTGGACATCGTCATCGACGACGGAAGCCACGAGAACGCGGACGTGCTGCGCTCGTTCGCGGTGCTGTTCCCGTTGCTGCGGCCCGGGGGCCTCTACGTCATCGAGGACCTGCAGACCTCGTACTGGCCGGGCTGGGGCGGCAACCCCGACGACCCCGACGACCCGCTGATCACCACCACCTTCGTGAAGTCCCTCGTCGACGGCCTGCACCACCAGGAGCGCCCGGGCCACGAGGCGACCGACACCGACCTGTCGGTGGTGGGGCTGCACGTGCACCACAACATCGCGTTCATCGAGAAGGGCGTCAACGGCGAGCAGTCCTACCCGTCCTGGCTCCCGCGCGACGAGAACCCGGTGACGCGGCTGCGCGCGTGACACCGATTTCGCCCGGGCCGCGAGCGCCCGCAGACAGCATCCGAGGACACCAGATGAGCGATTCCGCGCGACACATCACCGAATGCCGCGTGTGCGGCAGGCAGAACTGGCAGCAGGTCGCCTCGTACGGCATGGTGCCGCTGGCGAACGCGCTGCTGGAGGAGGCGGAGTCCTACGACGACGAGCCGCGCTACCCGCTCGGCGTGGTCTCCTGCCGGTTCTGCAGGTTGATGAGCCTGACGCACGTCGTCGACCCGGCTGTGCTGTACCGCGACTACCTCTACGTCACCCCGGACTCCAGGAGCATGGCGTGGCACATGCGCCGCGTGGTCGAGCTGTGCCGCCGCAGGTTCAACGTCGCGCGGGACAGCTTCGTGCTGGAGATCGGCAGCAACACCGGCCTCCAGCTGGACCTGTTCCGGCAGCAGGGGATGCGCACGCTCGGCGTCGACCCGGCGCGCAACATCGCCCGGGTGGCCAACGACAACGGGATCGAGACCTGGCCGGAGTTCTTCTCCGCCGAGGTCGGCGGGGCCGTGCG
The DNA here is from genome assembly GCF_025643595.1 of Saccharopolyspora rosea. GTDB lineage: Bacteria > Actinomycetota > Actinomycetes > Mycobacteriales > Pseudonocardiaceae > Saccharopolyspora > Saccharopolyspora rosea. The sequence goes on along the minus strand of NZ_CP102826.1, from coordinate 3,982,092 downwards.
GCGCCGGTTCGGGCAGCCCAAGCTCATCCTCGGCAGGCACGTCTTCGCGCACATCGACGACATCGCCGGCGTCGCGGCGGGGGTTCGCGAGCTGCTCAGCCTGGACGGCGTGTTCGCCATCGAGGTCCCCTACGCCCTGGAACTGCTGGAGAAGACCGCGTTCGACACGATCTACCACGAACACCTGTCGTACTTCACCGTCGGCACGCTGCGCACCTTCTTCGACCGCCACGGCATGCGCGTGCTGGACGTGGAGCCCACCGAGGTGCACGGCGGGTCCGTGCTGGTCTTCGTCGGGCACCGCGGCGGTCCGTGGCGGACCCGCGCGGTCGTCGACGAGATTTGCGAGCAGGAGGAGCGGGCGGCCCTGCACGACGACGAGACCTACCGCCGGTTCGCCCGGGACGTCGAACGGGTCCGCACCGAACTCGGCGCGCTGGTGCGGGAACTGGTCGCCGAGGGCAACCGGGTGGCCGGGTACGGTGCGCCCGCGAAGGGCAACACGTTGCTCAACCTGTGCGGGCTGGACGGCGCGCAACTGGAGTTCTGCAGCGACACCACACCGTTGAAGCAGGGCAAGGTGCTGCCCGGCACGCACGTCCCGGTGCGGTCCCCGGAGTACGCCGAGGACCACGCCCCCGACTACTACCTGCTGCTGGCGTGGAACTACGCCCGGGACATCCTCGCCAAGGAGTCGGCCTTCCTGTCCGGCGGCGGGAGGTTCATCGTGCCGATCCCGCGTCCGGCGATCGTGCCCGGCAGCGGTCTGCCGGGCGCGGTGGAGGCGGGGCTGCCGGAGGCGGGTGCGGCGTTCCGGCGCATCGCCCGGTTGTGATCCGGAACCGCCGCCGGGCGGTTCACCGGGCCTCGGCGAGGCGTTCCCGCACCGCCTTGGGCAGGCCGGCCACCACCCGCTCGTAGGAGTGCTCCACCATTTCCTCGATCCGGTCGGCCGGGATGCTGCCGTCGAGCAGCACGGTGTTCCAGTGCCGCTTGTTCAGGTGGTACCCGGGGCCGACGGCGTCGTGCTCCGCGCGCAGGTGCAGCGCCAGGCCCGGATCGCACTTCATCTCGACCCGCGGCGGCTCGGCGTCGGGCTCCACCACCGCGAACATCTTGCCCGCCACCTTGTAAACGTACGCGCCGGGACCGAACGGCTGCTCCTCGGTGACCTCGGGGAATCCCATCGCGAAGTCGCCCAGTTCCGCGGGAGTCATGCGGCGAGCCTACCCACCGGGGCCGGCTCACCCCGCGGGCGGCAGACCGATCTCGTGGACGTGCCGCGGAAGTAGCCGGACGACGACGAGTTCGTGCGCGTCCGGCGCGTCCGGCCAGAATTCCTCGTGCCGCAAGCCGGTGTACTTCAGCGACAGGCCGTCCATGATCTCCCGCGCGCGCTCGGACCCCAGGCGGCACCTGCCGCGCACCGCGACGTAGCTGTACGGGTTCTCGGCGGGGTACACCAACACGGCCGCGCGGTCGTCGCGGCGGAGGTTGCGCTCCTTGCGGCTGCCGCGCTGCACCACGAACACCACCTCGCAGCGCTCGCGCCCGATCCACACTACCGACAGGTGGGGCGCTCCGCCGGGCTGGAGGGTGGCGACGGTGGCGAACACCCGCGAGTCCAGCAGCGCCGCCACCCGGTCGGACAACCGCGCGGTCATGGGCGACTCCACGGGATCAGCGGGACCCGGGCTGCCGGGGCTCGGTCACCATGGGCAGCCGTCCCATCGCGACCAGCGCGCGGGGTTCCGGCCGCACCCGGGTGCCCGGCACGAGGCGCAACCGCCACCGCGCGGCGATCGTCGCCAGCGACAGGACGGTCTCCATCATCGCGAAGGTGTCGCCGATGCACTTCCGACTGCCCGCGCCGAAGGGGATCATCGCGCCCCGCGGCACCTGCCGGGCCCGCTCCGGCAGCCAGCGGTCGGGGTCGAACCGCTCCGGCTCGGCGAACAGGCGCGGGTTGCGGTGCAGCGCGTAGGTGCTGTACATGACGAGACTGCCCACCGGGAGCCGTTGTCCGGCCAGCTCGGTCTCCTCGGTGACCACGCGCGTCACCATCCAGCCGGGCGGGTACAACCGCAGCACCTCGGTGATGACGCGGTGGGTGTAGTCCAGCGCGGGCAGGTCGTCGTGGTCGAGCGGGCGGTCCCCGACGAGCCGGTCGGTCTCGTCGTGCAGCCGGGCCTCGCGGTCGGGGTGCTCGGCCAGCAGGTACAGCGCCCAGCACAGCGCGGTGGCGGTCGTCTCGGTGGCCGCGGTCAGGAAGTTCATGACCATGTCGTGGACCTCGGTGTCGGTCAGCGCGTCACCGGTGCGTTCGTCCCGGCTCTGCAGCAGACCCGACATCAGGTCGCCGTGGTCGACGCCCGACGCGCGGTACCGGCGGATGATGTCGTCCACCACCTCCCGCAGCCGGACGCGGGCCGCCTCGAAGCGGCGGTTGCCCGGAGTGGGGAGCCGGTACAGCCATCCCCACGGGGTCACGACGCGCTGGTACATGCCTTCCATGACCACGGGCAGGCAGTGCAGGATCCGGTCGATCGCCTCGCCCGCGATGTCGGTGGACAGCAGCACCTTGGCGCCGACGCGAGCGGTGACGGCGTGCAGCGCGTCGTTGACCTCGACCACGCCGCCGGGCCGCCACGACCGCAGCTCGGCGTCCAGCTCGCGACGCATCACGGGGGCGTACGAGGCGATCCGGTCGAGCCGGAAGGACGGCTGCACGAGTCGGCGCTGCCTGCGGTGGTCGCGGTACGGGCAGTTGCCCAGGCTGTTGCCCATGAGCAGCTGCGTCTTCTCGTAGAACGGGCCGCCCCAGTCGAAGGTCCTGGGGTCCTTCAGGATCCGGTCGACCAGCTCGTGGTGGCAGGCCAGGTGGATGTCCTTCCCGCCGAGCCGGAGGCGGACCAGGTCGCCGCGTTCGGAGAGCGAGGACAGGAATTCCAGCGGGGCCCGCCGCAGCGGGACCGAGTGGCCGAGCACCGGCAGGCGCCGCGGCGCGTCGGCCACCGTCCACATCGGAGGGTCCGGTGCGGTGTCCACTCAGGTCTCCCGGGGTTGGGCGGGTTTGCGGGCCACCACGACGGCGTAGCCGATCTCGGTGACGGTGCCGAACCGTTCGAGCGAGTCGACCATGTCCCGGAACTCGGCATCGCTCATCCGGTCCGCGACGACGTCCCGCGCCCGGCGCATGTTGTCGGCCACCGCGGCGAACGACGGCCACACCTCGTCGCCGATGTCGGTGAACTCCGCGACCCGCAGTCCCGCGTCGGCCACCGCCTGCTGGTACTCCTCGCGGGTCAGGACCGGCGCGTTCTCGAAGTTGTCGTTGCTGGCCTGCACCACGGCCTTGCGCGCGGGGTCCTCGATGGGCCGGCGCAGCACGAAGTCGGTCACCACGACCCGCCCGCCGGGGCGCAGCACCCGGCCGATCTCCCGGTACGCGGCGGTGCGGTCGGGGACGTGGCACACCGACTCGATGGCCAGCGCCGCGTCGAACAGCGCCTCGGGGAAGGGCATGTCGCGCATGTCGGCCACCCAGAAGTCCACCGAGTCGGCCATGCCCCGCTGCGCGGCGAGTTCCCGGGAGAGGCGCACCTGGTAGTCGCTGAGCGTGATGCCGCTGGCCCGCACCCGGTGGGCGGCGGCCGCGCGCAGGGTCGCCTTGCCGTTGCCGCACCCCACGTCGAGCAGCCGTTGCCCGGGGCGCAGCTCGCAGCGCTCGACGACCAGGTCGGTGAGCCGGTCGGCGGCCTCGGCCATCGTGGTGGCCGGCCGCGGCCCGCCGAAGTAGCCGCCGTGCAGGTAGCCGCCCATGGCGCGGGCCATCAGGTCGGTGAGCCGTTCGTAGACGTCGCGGACGGAGTCGGCCGCGGACCCGTCGACGGTCATGGACACCTCCGCTGTCATCGGACGCCTGCCGCGGGCGGCGTCCACTCGAAGTTCTGGGCGAGAACGCGGTTGTCCAGCTGGTGTTCGACCACGATGTTCCCCACGCCGTAGTCGTCGGCGATCACCTCGACGTCCTCGGCGGAGACCAGGTGGGCGGGGTCGGCCAGCAGCGCGGCGATGCCCTGGGCCGGGGCCAGCACCTCCAGCGCGAAGCCGCGCGCCACGTGCTGCCGGTGCGTGTGGGCCGCCGCGATCAGGAACTCCTCGTGCACGTCGCAGATCAGGTGCCACAACGCCCGCGCCTGGAGGAATCGGCGCGGCCGCGCGGTGAAGCGCCGGGCCGCGACCAGCGTCGGCCCCCGCTGCCCGCGGCGCGCGCCGAGCGCGACCAGCCCGCGGTCCAGGTAGGCGGTCGGCAGGGTCTCGTAGTGCATCAGCGGCGCCGGGTCGAACGGCTCGGTGGGACGCAGGCCCGCCCACTCGCGGACCCGGTCGGCCACCTGGTAGCCGATCTCCCAGGGGTTGTCGGTGGCTCCCGGGGCGAAGAACCGCTCGCGGAGGTCGGCGCACGCCGCGCGCAGCTCGGCCACCTCGGCGGAGGCGTCGTCCCGCGCGGGACCGACGAGGCCGCGAGCCTCGGCGAGCCAGCCGAGCCGGTCGGTGACGTGCTCCGCGCCGACACCGTTGAGGAAGTCGGTCGCCAGCGGTTCGGGAAGCTGCTTGAGCACCTCGGCGATCGCCTCCCGGTGCGGGCCGGCTTCCGAGTACGGGTCCAGTCCCAGGCGGGCGGCGGCCAGGCAGAAGGCGGTTTCCTCCTCGCCGGCGCGGCGGATCGCGTCCCACTCGGTCTGCAACGGCGTGCCGGTGATCCCGCGCGCGGCCAGCCGCTCGGTCACCGCGTCGACGAAGCCGCGCAGCGCCACGACGAAACCGGCGGACTCGACGACGGCGTTGCCCCGCGCCACGAAACGCGTGCGCTCCCGGGTGGCCGAGGTGGCGTCCGGCATCCACACCACGCGGGTCTCCCGGCCCTCCGGCACGAAGATGACGTCGGGCCAGTGGAATCCGTCGCACGCCGCGCGCAGCACGTGCCGCCGGGACCGCATCCACCACGCCCCGCGCGCATCGCCGACCCCGTTGCGGTAGGCGAAGCGGAGCTGGGAGATCTGGGTTCCGGGGCGCGCGTCGGCGTTGAGCGACCACCAGTTGAAGGCGACCCACTCCGCCAGCGGGTACAGCGCGGTGGTGACGTGTTCGGCCAGCACGCGGGTTCGCGGGTCCTCGTTGCGGGTGAGGTCCTCGGCGCCGACGGACATCCGCAGATCGGCCCGGGTCGCCCTCTCCTCCGGCGAACCCGTCGCGGGCTCGTCCCGCCACACCCACTCCAGGCGGAACGCGGGCAACTCGGTCATGTCAACTCCCATCGGCGGTCACTGCTGCGGGGCGGGGGCCGGTTCCGGCGGGGAGGACGGGCGGAATCTCGTCAACTCCTGGCGGCCATTCGCTGGGGTGCAGCGGATATCCGGTGTATTCACCGGAAGACCCGCCGACGAGCCGGAATTCGACGACGGAGTCGCCGCTGCGGTGCCAGGCGTAGGTCGGAAAACCGTTGCGCCACGGGCCCGCCACGCAACCTCCCGCGACCGCCGCGCGCAACATCGCCGCGGCGTCGGGGGAATCGGGCTGACCGGGGTGCGCGAGCTCGTCGGAGGACGATTCACGGACAATGAAGGAAACGCGATCGGACAGTTCGTCGAGTCGGGTCCCGGCGGGAACCGGGACGATTGCGCGTCGCGGTTCGCGCGTTCTCGTCTGCGCCCACATGGCATTCACGGTATGGGCGCGGTGCGGCGGAATCCAGAGAACTTCCCGGAGTTCGCGACGTCGCGCACGCCCGCGACGCGCGGTGCACCGAACGCGGCGGGCCCGCCGTGCCCGGACCCGCCGCCGGCGGGGATCAGGACAGCGGGGCGAAGAGGTCGACCACGTTGCCGTCGGGGTCGTCGACGAGCGCGTAGCGCTGGCCCCACACGGCGTTCCACGGTTCGACGTGCCCCTTGTAGCCCTCCTGCACGAGTTCCGCGTAGAGGCGGTCCACGGAGGCGGCGTCGGGCAGGCGGAAGGCGATGGCGAACCGGTTGCCGCCGGTGGGCGCCGTCCAGCCCGGATCGAAGCTGCGGATCGTCTCCGCGGTGTCCCAGGCGAGGGTGAGCCCGCCGGGCAGCGTGGTCTCCACGTGCGGCTGGTCGTCCGCATCGGCCGGGATGTCGAGGCCGAGCCTGCGGTAGAAGGCCAGCGAGGCCGCCATGTCCTGGGTGACGATGCCGAAGAGCGCGATCTCGGGTTTCATTACCCGCTCCTTTCTCGTGAGCGACAGCAACCGCGGTGCCCGGAGGTGACACCACGACGCGCACACTATCGACCACGAAGCGTGCAGGCCCTCCGGGGGAGGGCGAACGCGCCGCGCGGCATTCCCGGCTCTGCTCCGCGACCGTTCGTTGACGGGCTGCGCAACCCCCGCCTATCGTTGCCGTCGATCCGCTTTTCCTTTGCGGCGCGGAAATCCACGGCGCCGAATTCCCTTTTCACGCTTTTGCGCACCGGACGGCCGGTCGATGTCGTCCGCGTTCCCCCGTGGCTGCCGGAGTGGTGCCTTCCCCGGTGGCCGTCCGACGACCCGGAGGTTCCACGGTGGCAGCCGAGCACACCCCGTCCGCAGCATCGCGGGCAGCAGCGGAGAAGACCGTCGACGAGATGCTCCAGGGCGCGTGGAAGGCCAGGGCCATCCACGTCGCCGTCGAGCTGGGCCTGCCCGAACTGCTCGCCGGCGGTCCGCGCACGGCGGCGGAACTCGCCGACGAGACCGGAGCGCACGCCCCGAGCCTGCGCCGGCTGTTGCGCTTGCTGGCGAGCACGGGCGTGTTCACCGACCTGCGGCGCGACGACCTGTTCGGCCAGTCCGAGCTGTCCGAGGTGCTGCGGTTCGACCCGGCGAGCCCGGTGGCCACCGACGCGCGTTTCCAGGCGGCGCACTGGCACTGGCGCGCGTGGGAGCGCCTCGGCCACAGCATCCGCACCGGCCGGGACGCCTTCGAGCACGCCAACGGCGTGTCGTTCTGGACGAAGACCCACGACGACCCGGAGGCCCGCGAGCTGTTCGCCGCGGCCATGGACGCGGTGTCGCTGGTGGAGAGCACCCTGGTGCCCGAGGTCCACGACTTCTCCGCGAGCCGCACCGTGGTGGACATCGGCGGTGGGCGCGGCAGCCTCGTCGCGGCGATCCTGGAGCGCCACGAACACGTCCGGGGCGTGATCCTGGAGCGGCCGAACACCCTGGAGCAGGCCCGCCGGCTGCTCACCGAACGCGGCGTGGTGGACCGCTGCGACCTGGTTCCCGGCGATTTCTTCGACACCATCCCGGAAGGTGCGGACACCTACGTCATCAAGCACGTGCTGCACGACTGGGGTGACGACGACGTCGTCCGCGTGCTGCACCGCGTCGCGGCCCGGATGGGCGAGCAGTCGCGGCTGCTGGTCATCGACAACCTGCTCGACGAGGACGCCACCGCCTCGTCGCTGTGCGTCGACATGCTCCTGCTGGTCCTCGTCGGCGGGGTCGAGCGGTCCGAGGCCGAGATGACGGCGCTCGCCGAGAAAGCGGGACTGCGGCAGCACCACTCGGTCGCGGTCGGCCCCGGCCCGCAACGGATCGTCGAGTACCGGCGGGCCTGAGCGCCCGCCTTCGAACCCCGCTCCGGAAGGGGCACGGCGAGGTAGCCGCTCGCGCTTCCGGCGAGCGGCCGGCACCGCCACGCACGACGAGTTCACAGGCAGGCACTGAGCCGGAGGGGAGAACTGATGACGGTACTGGGGCTGGGCGGCTCGGGGCACGACTGGTCCTCCTGCGCCACCGACGGCCGCCGGCTGGTCGCCGTGGACGAGGAACGCGTGGTGGGGCGCAAGTACGGGCTCGGCGCGGACCTGCTCGCCGGGCGCAGCCGACGGGCGGTGCTCGACCAGCTGGGCGCCGCACCCGAACAGGTGGAGCACGTGGTCGCGTGCGACCTGGTGCCCCGCACGTTCTACCACTCGTTCCGCAGGCGGGTGGCGGTCATCGACCACCACCTCGCGCACGCCTACAGCGCGTTCGGCGCCTCCGGTCTGCCCCGCGCGGCGGTGCTCGTCGCCGACAACTCCGGCAGCCTCGTCGAGGGGAGCAAGACCGGCGGCGGGGTCCGCGAGGTCGAGACCATCACCGGCTTCGTGGCCGACTCCTCCGGAATCCTGCCGCTGCACCGGGTGACCGGGCGGCACGTGGTCGACGGCGACTCGGAGAGCGCCTACTACCAGCCGGGGGAGACCGACAACTCGCTGGGCCACTTCTACCGCGCGGCCACGCTGGCGCTCGACTTCGCGCACACCGGACCGACGACGCCGCACCCGGTCAGCGAGGACGGCAAGACGATGGGCCTGGCGCCCTACGGGGACGACCGCTTCGTGCCCGAGGTGGCGGAGCTGGTGGAGCTGCTGCCCGACGGCGAGGTGCGGATCTCGGCGGCCAAGGTCTCGCACGTGTTCGAACGGCTGGTGGAGTCCGGTTCGTTCGAGGACCGCGCCGCACTGGCGTACGCGGTGCAGGAGGTGCTGGGCGCGGCGATGGTGCACTGCGCGAACGCGCTGCACGCGCGCACCGGCCTGCCGGACCTGTGCATCGCCGGAGGTGTGGGGCTCAACAGCGTGGCCAACGGGCGGGTGCTGCGCGAGACGCCCTTCGAGCGGCTGTTCGTGGTCCCGGCGGCCGGGGACAACGGCATCAGCCTCGGCTGCGCCTACTACGGGCTGCACCGGCTCGCGGGCCTGCCGCTGGACGAGCTGCCGGTGCTGCGCGACGCCTATCTGGGGCCGGTGTACTCCGAGCAGCGGATCGAAGCCGCGCTCGCCGCCAGCGGACTGGCCGTGCGCACCGGCGTCGACCTGATCGGCCGGGTCGCCGAACTGCTCGCCGAGGGCAGGACCGTCGGCTGGTACGACGGCGGCTCGGAGTTCGGGCCCCGCGCGCTGGGGCACCGCAGCATCCTCGCCGCGCCGTTCCCGGCGGCGATGCGTGCCCACCTCAACGACGACGTCAAGCACCGCGAGTGGTTCCGCCCCTACGCACCGGTGATCCGGGCCGAACGGGCCGAGGACTACTTCGCGCTCGCCCAGCCGTCCCCGTTCATGCTGATCGTGGCCGAGGTGACCAGACCGGACGAGATCCCGGCGGTCACCCACGTGGACGGCACGGCGCGCCTGCAGACGCTCGAACGACCGCAGAACCCGCCGGTGTACGACCTGCTCGGCGAGTTCGAGGCGTTGACCGGGTGCCCGGTCCTGCTCAACACGTCCTTCAACGTGGCGGGGCGGCCGATCGTGGAGACGCCGGAGGACGCCCTCGACGCGTTCGCCGCGATGGACCTCGACCACCTCGTGCTGGGAAACCGGCTGGTCAGCAAGGCATGACGGCGACGGCGGAGCGCGGGCCGCTGCCCGAGGAGGTACCGGTGCTCGTGGTCGGTGGCGGACCGGTGGGACTGGCCGCGGCGTTGTTCCTGGCGCGCCACGGGGTTCGCGTGCTGCTGGTGGAGCGGCGCGCCACGACGTCGCCGCTGCCCCGGGCCACCCACGTCACCCGCCGCACCATGGAACTGTTCCGGGAGGCGGGCCTGCAGCGGCGCATCCGCGCGGCGGGCTTCGAGGTCGTGCCGGCCGACGATCCCCGCGCCGAGTCCGACCGCACGCTGCCGCGCACCGTCTACGACGTCCGTTCCCTCGCCGAGATCCGGCACGGCGCGGTCCTGGAGACCGGCGAGGAGGAACTGGCCGTGCCGGGGCCGTGCCCGCCGTACTGGTGCGGGCAGGACAGGCTGGAGCCGATCCTGCGCGACGCCGCCGCACGGCTCGGCGCCGACATCCGCTTCGGGCACGAACTGGTCGAGCTTGCGGTGACGCGCACCAGCGCCACCGCGTCGGTCCGCTGTGGACGGTCCGGTCGGGTGCGCACCGTCACCGCGCGCTACGTGGTGGCGGCCGACGGGGCCCGGGGGACCGTCGGCAGGCGTCTCGGCATCCCGTACACCGGTCTCGGGGTGACCGGGCACCGCCTGACGATCCTGTTCCGCGCCGATCTGGACCGCCTCGTCGCCGGGCACCGGTTCTTCATGGCGATGATCGGGAATCCGGGTTTCCACGGGGCCGTCATGCGGCTCAACGACCCGCACCGGTGGGCCGCGGCCGTCGACCGCGACCCGGACCGCGCGGTCGAGTTCACCGACGCCCGGTGCCTCCAACTGGCCCGCGCCGCCGTCGGCGACGACACCGTCGACGTGCGGCTCGACCGCACCTTCCGGTGGACGGCCGAGCACCGGGTCGCCGGGAGGTACCGGCGGGGACCGGTGTTCCTCGCCGGGGACGCGGCCCACCTGCACCCGCCCTCCGGCGGTTACGGGTCCAATGTGGGCTTCCAGGACGCGCACAACCTGGCGTGGAAGCTGGCAGCCGTGCTCGCCGGCCGGGCGGGCGAGGACCTGCTGGACACCTACGACGCGGAGCGCCGCCCGGTGGCGGCCGCCACCGCGGAACAGGCGCTGCTGCTCGACGGGGTGCCGCCGGAACGGCTCGGCGGTGCGCGCCCCTGCGATCCGCGCACGCTGATCATGGGCTACCGGTACCGGTCCACGGCGGTGCTGGGCGGCTCGTTCGAAGGGCCGCTCCCACCGGTGTTCGACCTCTCCGGCGAACCCGGGAGCCGGGTCCCGCACGCGACCGCGTGGACGCGGGCCGGGGCGGCGACCACCACGCTCGACGCGCCGGGCGGTGGCTTCGCCGTGTTCTCGGCCGATCCGGGGTGGTTGGCGGCGGCGACGCGGGTGCGCCGGGCGCTGGGCGTGCCGGTGGCCGGTTACCGGCTGGAGCCGGCGGACTGGTGCGGACCGGCGTCCCGGGGCGTGGTCCTGGTCCGGCCGGACGGTTTCGTCGCCTGGCGGCGCACCGGCCCCGGGCCGCCCCGGTGCGACGCGCTCGCCGCGGCCGTGCGCGCGGCCCTGTCCGCATCGGGCGTCCCAGCGGTCCACCAGTGACAGTCCACAGAGGATTCCGCCGTCGTGGCCGGGATCCTCGCGTCCCGAGGAGATCCGATGATTGATTTCACCCGGCCGCGGTTGGGGAAGGAAGAACTCGACGCGGTCGCCGACGTCTTCGACAGCGGGTGGGTCGGCTACGGGCCCCGGTCGGGCGCGTTCGAGGCCGAGTTCGCCGAGCACCTCGGAGTGCCACCGGAACAGGTGCTGTTCCTCAACTCCGCCACCGCGGGCACCTTCCTGGCGTTCGAACTGCTCGGCCTGGGCGAGGGCGACGAGGTCGTGATGCCCGCGATCAGCTTCAACTCCGGGCCCAACGCGACCCTGTCCTGCGGCGCCCGCCCGGTCTTCTGCGAAGTGGACCCGTGGACGCTGAACCCGGCGGCGGCGGATGTCGAGCAGGCCATCACACCCCGCACCAAGGCGGTCCTCGTGCTGCACTACGGCGGCCACCCCGGCCACATCGCGGAGATCGCCGAGCTGTGCGCGCGGCGGGGGCTCGCACTGGTCGAGGACGCGTCCTGCGCGGTCGCCTCCCGGGCCGCCGGACGCGCGGCCGGGACGTTCGGCGACATGGCGGTGTGGAGCTTCGACACCATGAAGACGCTGGTGACCGGGGACGGCGGGATGCTCCGCGTCCGCGACCCCGAGCTCGCCCGCCGCGCCCGGCGGCTCTCCTACCACGGGCTGGCGCAACCCGCCGACGGTTTCACGCCCCCGCCGTGGAAGACGTGGGCGTTCGAGCAGCGCGAGATCGCCAGGAGGCTGCTCGGCAACGACCTGACCGCCGCTATCGGCTCGGTCCAGCTGCGCCGGCTGCCGGAGTTCGTCGCGCGCCGGAAGGAACTCGCCGCCCGCTACGACGAACGGCTGCGCGACCTCGACGGCGTGCGCCTGCCCCCACCGGTCCCGGCCGGCCACGAATCGTCGCACTACCTGTACTGGGTGAAGGTGCACCGGGACGTCCGGGACGACGTCGCGCGCCGGTTGCACGAGGCCGGGATCCCGGCCAGCTACCGCTACGGGCCGCTGCACCGGGTGGAGGTCTACGGGGTCGACTGCCGACTGCCGAAGTCCGACGCCGCGGCCGACGAAACGCTCTGCCTGCCGCTGCACCAGGGACTCGACGACCAGGACGTGGACCGGGTCGCGTCCTGCCTTCGCGACATCATCGGATCGTGACGGAGGAACCATGCTGCGAGTGGAACTGCCCGACCCCGGCGAGGTCGGCCGGCTGTACGACCGCTTCACCGATCTCGGCGATGCCGCGCTCGGCGACAACCTCCACTTCGGGTACTGGGAAGACCCCGACGTCGTCGACCCGGACGACACGTTGCAGGCGGCGACGCACCGCTTCACCGACCGGATGGCCGACCGGTTGCGCGTCACGAGCGGGCACCGCGTGCTCGACGTGGGCTGCGGGGTGGGGGCACCCGCGGTGCGGTTGGCCGCCGCGACCGGTGCGGAGGTCGTCGGCATCACCGTCAGCTCCGAGCAGGTGGACCGCGCCACGGGGCTGGCCCGGGCGCAGGGGATGGCCGAGCGGGTCGCGTTCCGGTTGGCCGACGTGCTCGACCTGCCGTTCGGCGACGCGTCGTTCGACGCGGTGTGGGCGCTGGAATCGCTGTGCCACGTGCCGGACCGGGGCGCGGCTCTGGAGAACATGGCCCGCGTGCTGCGTCCGGGCGGTCGGCTCGTGCTCACCGACTTCTACCAGCGGGCCCCGATCCCGGCCGAGAAGCGGCCGGTGGTCGAGGAGTACTTCCGCGACTTCATGATGAGCCCGATGGTCGGCCCGGACGGGTATCCCCGGCTGTTCGAGGAGGCCGGTCTGCTGTTCCACGAGCAGCTCGACATCAGCCGGGAGACGATGCCCCGCACCTTCGCGTTGATGTCGCAGGGCATCCGGCAGCGCAAGGGAGACCTCGACGAGCGGTTCGGTGCGGAGATGGTCGACCAGTTCGACCCGGGCGACCTGATCGGCATCCCCGAGTTCGGCTATCTCGTGGCGGTGGCCGAACGCGCGTCGTGACGAGTCGTCGAACTCTCAGAGCCCGCCTTCGAACTCGTTGTGCGAGGCGGTGCTGGCGTGGCTGTGGCGCGTCAGCGCCTCGTTGGGGGCGGGTGACGGGCGGGCCGCTGAGTGCCTGTCTTTGAACCTGCTCCCGGAAGGGGTGTGGCAAGCGGCGACAGCCGCTTTCTCTTTCGGTGAGTGGTCTCGCAGCTGGCACCGCCGCGGGTTCTCAGCGGTCGGCTCGCGAGGACAGCCCCGACGCCGTGTATTGGGCATACATCAGGAGGGGCTCCCACAGCCGAGACGGCCGCTGAGGTTCCGCTACCGGCACCGCCTCGCAAAACGAGTCCAAGACAGGCTCTGAACTCAGAGCAGGCCGGTCTTGCCCGGGGTCCAGTGCGTCTGCACCTTCACCGCCGGGCGCGGCCAGCCGCGGTCGCGGACGAGGTGGCGGACGACGGCCTGGCAGGTTCTGGCCTCCCCGGCGACGTAGGCGACGCCGGGCCGCCGGGGCAGGTCGAGTTCGCGCACCCCGCGCAGCAGGACCGTCGAGCCCGCCGCGGGGGCGCGCCCGCGGTGCACCCAGTGCAGCGACCTGGCTCCCGAGGGCGGGGACATCTCCTGGTCCGGGCCGGTGGTTTCGAGGACGCCGAACACCTCGGCGTCCGCGGGCAGCGCGGCGAGCATCGCCAGCAGCGGTACCGCGCCGGTCTCCTCGCCGACGAACACGTGGTAGGCGGCTCGCGGGTCGAGCACGATCCGGTTGCGCGGCACGCCGAGCCGGATGCGGTCGCCCGCGGCGGCCGCGGTGGCCCAGCGACTGCCCGGCCCGCCCGGCCGGTGCACGGCGACGCGCAGCGTCAACGAGGCGTCCGCCGGGCTGTGCCGCCACACCGAGTACGTCCGCAGGACGGGCTGCTGCCCGGGAACCGGGACCTCCACCGGCAGGTGCGCTCCGGGTTTGCTCGACAGCCGGGCGAGTGCGGGGCCGCGCAACCGGATCTCGCGCATCTCCGGGTTGACGTCGTCCACCGCGACGATCCGCGCGTCCAGGAACCTGTGGTCGCCGAACCGCCGGGAGCGCGGGCCGCGGGCCGCCGGATCCACCTGCCGCACCCGGGTCAGCCCCGCCCGTGGGCGCGCAGCGCGAGCAGGGCGTCGATGGTGACGATGGGGCGCCACTCCAGCCGGGTTCCCGGGGCCCACTCCGGCCAGCGGATCGGCCAGCCGCCGTCCGGTTCCTGCTGGTCGGCGAGGAAGTCCAGCGACCGCCGCAGCTCGTGTTCGCTGAACCAGGACGCGGCGAGCGAACCCGGAGCTGGTGCGAAGTCGTGGGGGAGGTGGTGCTCGCCCGGCGCGTAGCCGGGCGCGACGGGGTAGTCCTCGGGCCGGTCCGGGTCCAGCAGGACGAGCTCGCGGTCCCGGACCAGCTCGCCGAGCCGCCGGGCCGCCGCTCGCGCGCGGCCCCGGTCGGCGGCCGAGTCGAGGAAGGTCACCGCCGACTCGACCTCGTAGGGGTGGGTGTCGTCCAGCCGCTCGACCGCGTCCCAGCAGAACTCCTCGGCCCGGTCCAGCCACGGGTGGCGGATGCCGTTGCGGCGCAGCAGGCCGACGATGGTCCCGGTCGACAGCAGCGCACCGGCCCGCTCGGGGTCCGGCGGCACCGCCGACGCGGACGGGTAGGTGCGCTGCGCGGGGTACCGCGCGGGCAGGCCGCCGTCAGGCGCGCTCAGGTCCTCGAAGTGGCTCAGCAGCCGCTTGACCCGGATCTCGTCGCACCGCCCGATCTCGTCGAGGACGCGCAGCGCGAAGGCGGCGCTCAGCGGCTCGGGCACCGGTCCGCGCAGGTCGGGTTCCAGCGCGTAGCCGAACCCGCCGTCGGCGTGGGCGTAACCGGCGAGCGCGGCCTCCACGGCGTCGGCGGAACCGCCGAGGAAGTGGTGGGCGAAGCGGTGCTGTTCCAGCGCTCGCGCGGTCAGCCACACGAACCATTCCGCGCGCTGAAGCGGTTCGTTCACCGTGGCCTCCGTGGCATCGGGTGGCGACTCTGCGTAGCGAGGCTAGCACGCAGCACGCTCGCGCTCGGCTGGCCCCGGCCGATCGAGGAGCGTGTCGAAAGTCGTTGGTGTGCTTGGTCTTCTGTGCTAGCTTGGCCGGAAACGCGCTGGTCGATCTCGCGGTGATCACCGGTTTCGGCGCGCCTGAACCTCCCCGGCCGTTCCCCGGCGAAGGAAGGTCCACTGTGGAGTATCGAAGTCTCGGCCCGCACCTCGACGTCCCGGCGCTGGGACTCGGGTGCATGGGCATGTCCGCGTTCTACGGCGCCGCCGACGAAGCCGAGGCGCTCGCCACCATCCGCCGGGCCGTCGACCTGGGCGTCGGATTCCTGGACACCGCCGAGATGTACGGCCCGTTCACCAACGAGCAACTCGTGGGGCGGGCGGTGGCGGGCCGCCGCGACGAGGTGGTGCTCGCCACCAAGTTCGGGGTGACCGGTCGCCAGGACCGCCCGCTGGACGGCAGTCCGGAGAACGTGCGCCGTTCGGTCGAGGGCTCGTTGCGCCGCCTCGGGGTGGAGTGCGTCGACCTCTACTACCTGCACCGGGTGGACCCGCTGGTCCCGGTCGAGGACACCGCGGGCGCCATGGCGGAGCTGGTCCGGGAGGGAAAGGTCGGCCACCTCGGGCTGAGCGAGGTGTCGGCGGCGACGCTGCGCCGTGCGCACCGGGTCCACCCGATCGCCGCAGTGCAGACCGAGTATTCGCTGTGGACGCGGCACGTCGAGGCCGAGATCCTCCCGGCGTGCCGCGAGCTCGGGGTCGGATTCGTCGCGTACGCGCCGGTCGGGCGCGGATTCCTGGCCGGGCGCTTCGCGTCCCCGGACGACGTGCCCGCGGACGACGTGCGCCGCCACCTGCCGCGCTTCGCGGCGCAGAACTTCCCGGCCAACCGGCGGATCCTGGACGTGTTGACCCGGTTCGCGCGGGAACGCGGCCGCACCCCGGCGCAACTGGCGCTGGCCTGGCTGCTCGCCAGGGGCGACGACGTCGTGCCGATCCCGGGCACCAAGCGGCGCAGGTACCTGGAGGAGAACGTCGCGGCGCTGGACATCGCGTTGTCCCCGGACGAGCTGGCCGGCATCGACGAGGAACTGCCCGCGCCGTCCGGCGAGCGCTATCCCGCCGGCGCGATGGCCTCGATCCAGCAGTGACGTCGCGGCGAGCGGAGCCGACGCGGGGAGGGATTCGGTGGGAACCACGCTGTGGCTGACCGGCTTGCCCAGTTCCGGGAAGACGACGCTCGGGCGCGCGCTCGTCGACCGGCAACGCGGCAGCAGGCGGGTCGAGCACCTCGACGGCGACCGGGTGCGCCGCGAACTGTTCCCCGAACTCGGGTTCGGCGAGGCGGACCGGGTGGACAACATCCGCCGCATCGGCAGGCTCGCGGCGATGCTGGCCGCGCACGACGTGCTGGCCGTGGTGTCGGTGATCGCGCCGTACGCCCACGCCCGCGACGAGGTCCGCGCCGATCACGAGGCCCGCGGGCTGACCTACGTGGAGGTCCACGTGGACGCACCGCTGGACGTCTGCGCCCGCCGCGACGTCAAGGGCCTCTACGCCCGCGCCGGGAGGGGCGAGATCACCGGCCTCACCGGGGTCGACGACGTCTACGAGGAACCGCCGCGCCCCGAGGTCCGGGTCGGCACGGCGACCACGGGTGTCGACGAGTGCGTGCGCGCGACGAACGAGCGCTCGCCCGCGCGGAGCACCGCTGACCGCGCTCGGCGTCGCCGACCAGCAGTTCGACGGCTCGCACGCGGGCGGCGTGCATGGGCGGCGGTGCGGCGGGGCACACCGGGACTGCGCGGTTCGCGAGCGCCGTCGGGGGAGGCAGAGCCATGGTCGAGCGGCCGGTGCTGGTGTTGGGGGCCACGGGTGGCCAGGGAGGTGCGGTCGTCGCGGCGCTGCTGGAGCGCGGGGCCGAGGTGCGGGCGCTGGTGCGCGATCCCGGTCGCGAGTCCGCCCGGCGGTTGGGCGAGCGCGGGGTGGCCGTGGTCGCCGGTTCGCTGGACGACGCGGATTCGCTGGCCGCCGCGATGTCCGAGGTGGCGGCCGTGTTCGCGGTGACCACGCCGTTCGAGAGCGGGGTGGACGCCGAGGTGCGGCAGGGCGGCGCGATCCTGGCGGCGGCGCACCGGGCGCGGGTTCCGCACCTGGTGTTCAGCTCGGTCGCCGGTGCCGACCAGGACTCCGGGGTGCCGCACTTCGAGAGCAAGGCGCGGATCGAGGCCGAGCTGCGCTCGGGCGACGTGCCGTGGACGGTGCTGGGACCGACCTACTTCTTCGACAACGCCCTCGGCGGCGCCGACCGCATCCGCGACGGGGTGCTGGACCTCCCGCTGCCGCCCGACCGGCCGTTGCAGCAGCTGGCGCGCCCCGACCTCGGCGCGTTCGCCGCCGAGGTCCTGCTGCGTCCCGGAGCCCACGTCGAACAGCGCATCGAGCTGGCGAGCGACGCTCCGACGCCGACCGGGATGGCGGCCGCGCTCTCGCACGCGCTGGGGCGGGAGGTGCGCCACCGGCAGGTGCCGCTGGAGGCCATCGGCAACGCGGACATGCTGGCGATGTGGCGGTTCCTGAACGGGCCCGGCTACCGGGTCGACATCGACGCCCTGCACCGCGCCCACCCCGAGATCGGCTGGACCGGTTTCGCCGACTGGGCCCGGCACGCGTTCGCCCGGTGACGTCCGGGAAGCACGGCTGTTCCGTTCGGGCGAGCACGGCGTCGCCGCCTTGAGTGCCTGTCTTTGAACCCTGCTCCCGGAAGGGGTGTGGCAAGCGGCGGTAGCCGCTTTCTCTTTCGGTGAGTGGTCTCGTAGCCCGCACCGCCGCGGGTTCTCAGCGGTCGTCTCGCGAGGACAGCCCCGACGCCGTGTATGGGACATACATCAGGAGGGGCTCCCACAGCCGAGACGGCCGCTGAGGTTCCGCTTCCGGCACCGCCTCGCACAACGAGTTCGAAGACAGGCTCTGAGGCGGGTTCGGCGTCGGCATAGCGTCTCGCCCGCAGGGAACCCGTTCTTCGGAGTTCCACTGTGGACACATGGGCGCCGCGCTGATCGCCTCGTGCGCGTGGCCCGGCTCCGGCCACGCCCTCCCACCACCGATCAGCGGTTCGTCGCCGCGCGACGGGGTGCCCGGCAGCGCAGGCCGGTTCGACGATCGTCGGGCCGGCCTGCGTCGTTCCCGCCGGATCCGGTTTCCCGGCGCAACCCGGCGGCGGGGTCGTCGCGCGCGACGACGTGTGGGCGGTCGGCAGCACCGCCAAGGGCGGCGGCTCGGCGGTGCACTGGGACGGCGAGGAGTGGAAGCAGGTCGGTCTCGCCGCACCCGGTGGCGGTGACCCGCGGCCGGTGGCGCTGAAGGCTTTCGGCCCCCGCGACGTGTGGGCGGTGGGCGGCCTGTGGGGCCAGCGCGGCATGGCCCAGCACTGGGACGGCGCGCAGTGGACCGACGTCCCGGTGCCGCAGGAGGCGTCCGCGCCGTGGACCCTGCAGGACGTGGACGGCACGGCCCCGGACGACGTGTGGTCCGTCGGGTACGTCTCCGAGCCCTACCACGCGGTGGCCCTGCACTGGGACGGCCGGACCTGGCAGGACGTGCCGGTGCCGGACGGCAGCGGCAAGCCCGGTGACCCCGAGGAGCTCACCGACGTGCTCGCCGCCGCCCCGAACGACGTGTGGGTCGGCGGGCAGTTCGGCCCGCGCAGCACCCCGACCCCGTTCACGGCGCACTGGGACGGCGCGCAGTGGACAGTCGTGGGACTGGGCTCGCGGACCGGCACGGTCGACCAACTGGTCCGGGTGGACGGCCAGGTGCAGCTGTTCGGCACGTCCTCCGACGGCAAGCCGTTCGCGCTGCGGCACGACGGCACGGCGTGGCGCGACGTGCCCGCGCCGGCCGGGAACGTCTACTCGGCGACCGTCCAGGACGGGGGAGACGTGCTCGGCGTGGGTGCCTCCGGCGCGCCCGGGTACGAGCGGCCGTACGCCTCGACCTACCGGCGGTGACCCGCGCTCACCGCTCGTCCTCCTGGAGGTTCACCCGGCACCGCGCCCGGCCAGCGGCGTCGACGGCCCGCTGCTCGACGAGTTCGCCGTTGACCTCGACGCGGCACGTCGTCCCCGGCCGGGCGTCGACGACGTCCACCCAGTTGAGCCCGAAACCGACGCTGACGGCCTCGTGCCACGGCAGCGGGCGGCGGGTCTCGATGACCTGCCGGTCGTCCTCCCCGGCGAACTTGCGGCCGATCACGGCCTCGCCGGGCCCGTTGACCTCGAACCGCACGTCCCAGCTCTGGCTGACCAGACCGCACCCGCCGAGCGAGGTGGTGGCCGCGGCCACCGCGGCGGTGAGCGCGGCGGTGCGGACGGAGTGCTTCGGGATCACTGGGGCTCCTCTCGATGCCATCGGTGCGCCTCGGGCAGATCCTCCACCGCGCGCCGCACCGGCCGGATCGTCCGAAAGTAGCTGCCCGCCCGCCGGAATCGGCCGATCGGCCAGGTCCGCGGCGCCGAGCGGCGACGATAGGTTCAGGCGCATGCGTTCCCCGTCCGCGGCTCTGCGCGAGCCGAAGTCCTACCTGGTCCCACTGGCCGTGCTGGTGGCGTTCATCGTCGATCTCAACTTCGCCAGCCCCCGTTCCGGGCTGCTGCTGCTCGGTTCGGGCCTGCTGGTGCTGGGCTTGCTGGTCGCGGCGGTGTGGGCGGTGCGCACCGTGCGGTCTCCGCTGGCGGTGGCGCTGATGTGGACGGCGACGGCGGTGTCGTTGACCACGTCGTTCGTGCTGCACGTCACGGTGATCCAGCGCGAGCCCGGCTGGGCGGAGCTGCTCGGCCTGCTGGTGCTGATCACCTTGGCGGTGCGCGCGCTGCCGTTCTGGCAGGCGGTGCTCGGCGCGCTGCCGGTGTGCCTGGCGGTGGTGCAGCTGGACGACCGGCTGTCCACGTACGCGGGGATGGACAAGGAGACGACCGGGGTGCCGCTGCTGCTCATGGCCGGTGCCGTGGCGGTCGGTCTGCACCTGCGCGCCGAGGACCAGCGGTGGCTGGAGACCGCCGCCCGGGTCCGCCGGGCCGAGCGCCTGGAACTCGCCCGCGACCTGCACGACCACGTCTCGCACTACGTGACCGGGATCGTGGTGCAGGCCCAGGCCGGTGAGCAGATCGCCGAGCGCAAACCGGACACCGCGCGCGAGCTGTTCGGCAACATCGAGCGGACCGGCCAGCAGGGGCTGGTCGCGATGAGCCGCATGGTCAAGCTCCTGCGGGACGACGACGCGACCGACCGGCCCGCGCCGCAGGACTCGATGGAGGCGGTGCGCGAGCGGGTCGCGGAGTTCGAGATCAACGGCCGTCCGGCGAGCCTGGAGGTCGGCGCGGACGTGCGGGCCGAGGGGTGGCCGACCGAGGTGGGCCGGTCGGTGCAGCGCCTCGTGCAGGAGGGGTTGACCAACGTGCGCAAGCACGCCCGCGCCGCGACCGACGTGCGCGTGCTGCTGGAGCGGGCGGGGGCCGAACTCGTCGTGCGGGTCCGCAACGACGGCGGTTCGGCGGGGCCGCGGCTCTTCAGCCCCAGCGGCTTCGGCATGATCGGGCTGCGCGAACGGATCACCGCGCTCGGTGGGACCATCAGCAGCGGGCCCCTGCCGACCGGTGGCTGGGAGCTGGTCGCCCGCATCCCGCACGAGTGAGGACAGCATGAACACCACCGTCGTGATCGCCGATGACCAGGAGCTGGTGCGCACCGGTTTCCGCCTCATCCTCGACGGGCAGCAGGACATCGAGGTCGTCGGCGAAGCGGCGGACGGTGCGGCGGCGGTGGAGCTGGTGCGGCAGCTGCGGCCGGACGTGTGCCTGATGGACGTGCGCATGCCGAAGGTCGACGGGCTGGCGGCCACCAAGCAGCTGCGGAACTCGCCGGAGACGGCGGACACCAGGATCGTGGTGGTCACGACCTTCGACCTCGACGAGTACGTCTACGGCGCGCTGCGCGCCGGGGCCAACGGGTTCGTGCTGAAGAACTCGGGGGCGCGGTTGCTGGTCGAGGCGGTGCACGCCGCCGTGCAGGGGGAGTCGCTGGTGTCGCCCGCCATCACGGTCCGGCTGCTCGAACAGCTCAACCGCCAGGTCGCCGCGCCCGACGCGCAGGAGGCCGCGGGCAGGCTCACCCCGCAGGAGCGCAACATCGTCACCCGCACCGCGCGCGGCTGGACGAACCAGGAGATCGCCGCCGACATGTTCCTGTCGTTGAGCACCGTGAAGGCGCACCTGGCGCGCGTGCAGGAGAAGCTCAACCTGCGCAACCGCGTCGAGATCGCGGCGTGGGCGTGGGAGCACGGGCTGATGCGCGGCTGACGGTGCGCTGCCGGTGAACCCGCCGGGCCCGCCCTGCGGGCGGTGTTCCCGAAAGTGAGCGTGCCGGGCGCCCGGGAGGATGTGCGTGCGGGCGTCGGGGATGCGGCGGACCAGCGGCGCCCGGTCCTCGCGTTCCGCGACCGCCATGTCCTTCCTCCCCCGCACGAGCCGGCACCCGGTCAGTCCGCTGAGGACGATTCCGGGCGTCCGGACGCCGCGCCCACCCACCGGACGCGGACTCAGCTCGCTCCCGGCCTCGCGGCGGGCGATCCGTGCGACACGGTGCGTGATCCCCGGCCGGGCGCGGCGCTTTTCCCGGTCCACAAAGGACCGGAGTCGTCGTCTCCGGTCCTTCCGGAGTGGTCCGCGTCATCCTGGACAAACGTCCGATTCGTGGCTTAGCTTAGCCTAAGCTAATGAAATGGGGAGGTTCGCATGGTGGGAGTCCGATCGCGCCGGTGGGGGCGGCTCGGTGTCTGCCTGCTCGTCGCGGCGCTCGCGCTCGCCGGGTGCGGGTCGCCCGCGCCCACGGCGTCGGGGCCGGCGGGGGAGGGATTCCCGGTCACCGTGTCGACGGCGTTCGGCGACGTGACCGTGCCCAGCAGGCCGAAGCGGGTCGTCGCGCTGGGTTGGGGAGACGCGGAGGTCGCCCTGATGCTGGGGGTGCAGCCGGTCGGCGCCGCCGACTGGCTGCCGGTGGGCGGCGACGGGGTGCCGCCGTGGGTGCCGCCGGACGAGCGGTACGCCGCGGCCCCGACGATGCTGGGCACCACGGAGGTCAACCTGGAGGCGCTCGCCGCGCTCGAACCGGACCTGATCCTCGACACCCGGGCGAGCGGGGACCGCAACCGCTACCAGAAGCTGTCCAGCCTGGGGGCGCCGGTCGTGAGCATTCCCCGGGGCGGCGAGTCCTACCGCACCAGCTGGCAGCAGCAGCTCGACCTGGTCGGCAGGGCGCTCGGCAGGCCCGCCGAGGCGGCGCGGGTGCGCGCCGACCTGGACGCGCGGTTCCGGCGCGCCGCCGCCGAGCACCCGGAGTTCGCGGGCAAGACCGCGGTCGTCGGTTCGAAGACCTCCAGGGGCTACGGCGCGTACGTCAACGGCGACTCCCGGGTCGAGTTCCTGCAGCGGCTCGGGTTCCGGCAGTCCCCGAAGGTCCAGCAGCACGCGGGCAGCGGCTTCTCGCTGCCGATCTCGACGGAGCGGACGGACCTGCTCGACGCCGACGTGACCGTGCTGACACCGATCGGCGTCCCGGCCGAGGCGATCACCGGTGACCCGCTGTTCCGGGCCGTGCGCTCGGTGCGGGACGGCCGGTCCCTGGTGCTGTCGGACCCGGCGGTCGCGCTGGCGTTCGCCAGCGGAACGCCGGGCGGGCTGGCCCACGCGCTCGACGAGGTCGTCCCCCGGCTCGCGCAGGTCGTGCCGCGTTGACGGCGCGGCGGAGCCCGCCAGGAGCACCAGCAACGCGCCGGTCAGCGCCGCCGGCGGGCCGACACGTCCGGTGCCGACGGGCAGGACGCGGCCGCCTGCTGCCCCCGTCCGGCACGGCGAACCGCGTGGCGCTCACGCGGCCGTGGCCGTCAGCTGGCCGAGCAGCGTGAGCGCGTCCTGCGAGCTGGAGCCCTGCTCGGCGGTGACCACGATCACGGACTGCTCGGGCGCGTAGGAGAGCACGAGGTTCTGCTGCGTGACGGTGAGGTCGCCGACCCGCGGGTGGTGCAGCTGGTAGGTGGCCGCCTCGCACGGCTTGACCCGGTGGTCGTTCCACAGCTCGGTGAACTCCGGGCACTTCACGGACAGCTCGCCGACCAGCGAGGCCAGCTGCGCGTCGTCGGGATACCTGCCCGCCACGAGCCGCAGGCTCGCCACGATGCCGCGCACCTTGCGCTCCCAGTCCGCGTAGAGCTCGCGGGTGTGCGGGTCGAGGAACAGCATCCGGGCCAGGTTCGGCCGGTCGGCGGGGCGGTCGGGCGCCGTCGGGTCGAGGTGCCCGGCCAGCAGGGCGTGCCCGAGCGGGTTCCACGCCAGCACGTCGGTGCGGCGACCGACCACCAGTGCGGGCACGTGCGCGAACGACCGCAGCAGGTCGTGGGTCAGCGGGCTGACCCGCTCCGCCGGCGGCCGGCTGCGGCGGCGCGGGCGCTGGACCGCGAGGTCCCGCAGGTGGGTGCGCTCGTGCACGTCCAGGCGCAGCGCGTCGGCGAGCGCGTCCAGCACGGAATCCGAGACGTTGATCGTCTGGCCCTGCTCCAGCCGCGTGTAGTACGAGACGCTGACGCCCGCCAGCTGGGCCAGCTCTTCGCGCCGCAACCCTGGTACCCGCCGCCGCGTCGTGGTGACCACGCCAACGTCCTCGGGCCGCAGCCGCGCCCGCCGCGCTCGCAGGAACTCACCCAGATGTCCGGAAACGCTCACGCCACCACTATGCCGCACGCGGCCGGCGGCGAACCTGACCACGGCAGTGGTAGGCACGACCGAGGCTGGTCCCCCGGCGACGGCGCGCGCACGCTGGCAGCAGTTCCACCGAACACTTCCCAGGAGCAGCCATGCAGGAAATCGTGCTGGGTGACGTGACGATCACCCGCGTCGTCGAGTACCACGGACCGGTCGGGATGTCGCCCGCGACCTTCTTCCCCGACGCGCCCGAGCAGGCGTGGCGGGACGAGGCGTCCTGGCTGGTGCCGGACTTCCTCGAACCCGCCGGGGACATGTGCGTCTCCGCGATACAGACCTGGGTGCTGCGCAGCGAGGGCAGGACGATCCTGGTCGACACCGGCGTCGGCAACCACAAGGAGCGGCGCACGCCGAAGTGGCACCACCTCAACACCGACTACCTCGCCAACCTCGCCGAGGCCGGTGTCCGGCCCGAGGACGTGGACCTGGTGATCAACACCCACCTGCACGTCGACCACGTCGGCTGGAACACCCGGCTGGACGGGGACAGCTGGGTGCCGACCTTCCCCAACGCCACCTACCTCATGCCGCGGCCCGACTTCGACTTCTGGAACCCCGCCAACGGCCAGGAGCGCGGCGACCGCAACGTCTTCGACGACAGCGTGACCCCGGTGCACGAGGCGGGCCAGGTGCAGCTGTGGGAGGACGGCCACACCATCGACGGCAACCTGCGCCTGGAGCTCGCGCCGGGGCACACGCCCGGTTCCTCCGTGGTGGTGCTGGAGTCGGGCGGCGACCGGGCGCTGTTCGTCGGTGACCTGCTGCACACCCCGCTGCAGATCGTCGCTCCCGACGTGAACAGCTGCTTCTGCGAGGATCCGGCCGAGGCCCGGGCCACCCGTCGGCGGCTGCTCGGCCGAGCCGACGACACCAACGCGCTCGTGCTGCCCGCGCACTTCGGCGGCCACGGCGCGGCCGAGGTCGTGCGGGACGGGGACGGGTTCGCCATCAAGAACTGGGCCCCGTTCGCCCGCCTCTGACGACCAACCCGCGACGACGTGCTACTTCCCGGACGAGAGCAGGAGAACACCGGTGTCCGATCCGATCGTGACCACCACTGAGGGAGCCGTTCGCGGCAGCGTCGACGGGGACGTTCGCCGTTTCCTCGCCATCCCGTACGCCGCGCCACCGCAGGGGCCCGGACGGTTCGGGCCACCCGTCCCGCACCGCCCGTGGGCGGACGTGCGCGACGCCACCGAACCCGGGCCGACCGCGCCGCAGCCCGACCGGGGCGGGTTCGGGGCGCTCGACATGTCGCCGTTCTTCGGGCCCGGCTGGGTCCGCGGCGACGACTACCTGTCCGTCAACGTCTGGGCGCCGCGCGAGGCCGAACGCAGCCCGGTGATGGTGTTCGTGCACGGCGGCGGTTTCGTGTCGGGGTCGAACCGGGCCGCGCTGTACGACGGCAGCGCGTTCGCCCGCGACGGCGTGGTGCTGGTGACGGTCAACTACCGGTTGGGCATCCCCGGATTCCTCGACGTGCCCGGCGCACCGCGCAACCGGGGGCTGCTCGACGTCGTCGCCGCGCTGCGCTGGGTGCAGCGCAACATCGCGGCGTTCGGCGGGGATCCCGACAACGTCACGGTGTTCGGCCAGTCCGCGGGCGCCACCATCGTCACCGGGCTGCTCGCCACGCCCGAGGCCGACGGGCTGTTCCGGCGTGCGATCGCGCAGAGCGGCAACGGGCTCCGGACCTTCTCGCCCGAGCAGGCCGCCAGGGTGACCAGCGCGGCCGCAGCCGCGCTCGGCGTCGAACCGAGCGGCCTCGTCGACGTGGACGACGAGCGGCTCGTCGAGATCATGCCCGCGCTCAGCGGGCTGGACCTGCGCACGGCGGACCGCTTGGACCCGCTCGTCGGGCTGGTCCCGTTCAGCCTCGTGCTGGACCAGCAGCCCGTCGAGAGCCGGCTGTCCGGCGTCGACCTGCTCGTCGGCAGCAACGCGGAGGAGGGCAACCTCTACCTCGCCCCGTCCGGTGCGCTGGCGAACTCGACCGCCGCGGACGTGCGCGAGCTGGCCGCCCGGGTGCACCGCGACCCCGACGCGCTCGTCGCGGCCTACCGGGCGCGGATGCCGGAGGCGTCCCACGGCGAGGTGCGCTCGGCGATCCTGGGGGACGCGATGTTCGGCGTCGGCAGCCGCAGGCTGGCCGAGGCGCACGGCAACGCCCACGTCTACGAGTTCGCCCACCGGTCGTCCGCTGTGGACGGTCAGCTGGGAGCGGCGCACGGCGTGGAGCTGCCGTTCGTGTTCGACCTCCTCGACCGCCCGGAGCTGCGCGGCGCCAAGGCGCTGCTCGGCCCGGCCGAGCCGCCCGCCGCGCTGGCCGAGGAGATGCACTCGGCGTGGATCTCCTTCGCCCGCACCGGCGATCCGGGCTGGCCGCGCTTCGGCCGGGACGGCACGATCCGCCGGTTCGACGCGGTCTCGACGACCACCGAAGCGCGCGATCTGCCCGGCTGGTGACGCGCCGGCCCGGGTGGGGTCCCGGATCAGCACGGGGATCCGTCCCCGTGCTGATGGCCCGGGATGTCAGCGCAGCGATCCGAAATCGACGCCGGTCGTGCGGCGGGAGCGCGGACCCTCCAGCAGGCTGCGCAGGGCACGACTCGGCGGGCTCTGTGGATCGTGCGCCCACCGCGCAGCATCGAGCGGTCAGCGGGTCAGCCGGAGCAGCGCCAGGTACGCCTCGGGGGCCGCGTCGCCGTGCTGGGCCGCTGTTCCGGGCGCGCGCCACGCGGTCACCGCGGAACGCTCGATGCGCTCCAGCGTCCACGGGGACCGCGCCGCGAGGGCGGCGAGGTCGTCCGGTCGGAGGAGGGCGATGGTGTCCCAGTCGCTCCACTCCGTGCGCACGTCGCCGTGTTCGACCCGCATCCGGTACCGCTCCTGGCGGGCCGCGGTCCCGGAGGGGACGTCCGGGGGCGGGAGGGCCATGTTGCCCACGATCCGCGCCCCGGGGTTCGCCAGTGCGGCCAGCGAGCGCAACACCGCCTGCGGGTCGGGGACCGCGCCGAACAGCTCCAGCCCGCTGCCGAGCAGCAGGAAGGTGTCGAAGGTGCCGAGGTCGGCGGGGAGATCGGCGAGGTCGCCGACCCGGGCGTCGACCCCGAGCCGGCGCGCCGCCGCCACGGCGTCCGGGGACGGTTCGAGCCCGACGACCTCGTGGCCGGACGCGGCCAGCGCGAGGGCGTGCCGTCCCGCGCCGCACCCGATGTCCAGCACCCGGCCCGAGGCCCACCGGCACCCCTGCACCTCGCTGGGCCACCAGTGCTCCGGCGAGCTGAAGTAGAAGCTCGCGTCCTCGGTCCAGGAATGACCGGTGTCGGCCTCGTAGACCAGTTGCACGCCGCCCGGATCGCGGTCGTGCTCCACGACGAGGCGGTAGACGTATCCGTACGTCTCCGGCAGGGTCATCCGGGGTGGTCGGGTCGACGTCGTGGTGGAGTTCATCCGGGATTCCTCCTTCCTCCCCGCGGCCACCGGTCCGCGCGGGCAGCGGGCGCGGCCAGCCTTCCGAGCCGGGTCGGCCGCGGGCAACTCGCGAACGCCGAAGACGACCCGAACGAGCGTCCTTTGTGGACTCGTCCGGAGCGGTCGGCGCGCTTCCTCCGCCGGTCACCACCGCACGGGCAGCGCGCGCATGATGCGCACCTGGATCCCCTTCCGCCACGGCATCTCCGCGAGCGGGATGGCACCGCGCAGCTCCGGGAACCCGTGCAGCACGGCCGCGATGCCCTCCTCCAGCTCGATCCGGGCCAGCGCGGCGCCCAGGCAGTGGTGGATGCCGTGGCCGAACCCCAGGTGCGGGTTCGACCGGCGGTGGAAGTCGACCTCCTCCGGATCGTCGAAGACGGCACCGTCCCGGTTCGCGGCCGGGATGACGGGCAGCACCGCCTCGCCCGCGCGCACCAGGGCGCCGCCGAGCTCGACATCCGCCACGGCGTAGCGGGCGAAGGCCACGTACGCGTCGAGGGGCACGAAGCGCAGCAGTTCGTCGACCGCGGCGGGCACCAGGGACGGGTCGCGGCGGAGTTCCTCCCACCGCTGCGGGCGTTCCAGCAGCACGTGGATCGAGTTCACCAGTTGCGCGGCCGACGTCTCGTACCCCGCGATGAGCAGCACGCCGACCAGCTCCACGAGTTGCCGGTCGGACAGTTCGGCACCGCCCTGCTGGTCCTGGATCAACTTGCTGACCAGGTCGTCCCCCAGGTCCGCGCGGCGTCGTTCGACGAGTTCGGCGAGGTAGGCGTACAGCGCGCCGGTGCGCCGCCGGATCTCCTCCGGCGACAGCGACGTCGTGCTGGAGAAGGCGTCCAGCCAGGTCCGGAACCGGGTGTGGTCGGCGGTGGGGACGCCGAGGTACTCGCAGGCGATGAGTCCCGTCAGCGGGATCGCGAAGTCCTCGACGAGGTCGGCGGGCGGGCCCTGCCGCCGGGCGCGGGCGACGAGGTCGTCGGCCAGTTCGCGGACCCGCGGTCGCAACGAGGCGATCCGGCGGGCGGTGAACGCCCCGGTGAGCAGCCGGCGCAACCGGGTGTGCTGCGGCGGATCCATGCCCAGGATGCTGGTGTTGACCGGCTCGGGTGTCAGCCGGGCCTCGTCGTGCTCGGCCGCGGCGGCGCGGCTGAACCGGGGATCGGCGAGCACCGTCCGGACGTCCTCGTGCCGCGTGACCAACCAGGCGTCGTCGCCGTGCGGAACGCGGACGCGCAGCGGTCCGTGCTCCCGCAGCCGCGCGTAGCGCGGGTCCAGGTGCAGCCCCTCGTACTCGGCCCACGGGAACGGCACGGCGGGCGGATCGTCCGGTCCTCCCGCGTGGCGCGGGAATTCGTCGCGGCGGTCGGTCACGGTGCGCCCCTTCCCGTCGTGCTCACGCCATGCCCCCGGTCGCGCGGATGTTCTGCCCGGTGATCCACGCGGCGTCGGGACCGGCGAGGAAGGCGACCACCCCGGCGATGTCGGCGGGCCGTCCGAGCCGCGCCAGCGGCGTCATCGCGACGGCGGCCCGCAGCTCCTCGGGAGGGTTGCCCCGGCGCAGCAGGTCGGTGTCGGTGGGACCGGGGGACACCGCGTTGACCCGGATACCGCGTTCGGCGAGTTCGCAGGCGGCGACCCGGGTGAACTGCTCGACCGCGGCCTTGGTCGCCGCGTACACCGCGCCACCCGGCGCGGGCAGCGCGGTGGCCACCGAGGACACGGTGACGACGCTGCCCGAGTCGCGCATCCGCCGCGCCGCCTGCTGGATGGCGAAGAACGCGCTCTTGGCGTTGACCGCCATCAACCGGTCGTAGAACTCCTCGGTGGTGTCCACCACGGGCACGTCGGCCCCCGCGCCCGCGTTCGCGACGAGGACGTCGACGCCGCCGAAGGACCGCTCCGCTTCGTCGAACAGGCCGCGGACGTCGTCGAGGTCCGACAGGTCGGCCCGCACCGCGTCCGCCCGGCCGCCCGCCGCGCGCAGGTCGGCGACCAGTTCCGCGGCCAGGTCCGCGCGCTGGTGGTAGCTGAACAGCACGCTCGCGCCGTCGGCGGCCAACCGCCGCACGATCGCGCGGCCGATGCCCCGGGATCCCCCGGTCACCACCGCGACGCGCTCATCGAGCGCACCCATCGCACCTCCCGCGGGCCGGGGAGCGGCGGTGCGGGACGTGCCGGGCGCCCGTCGCGCGGGTGCAGTGCGGAGTTCGCAATGGACGGTCCTCTTCCTCCTGCTGCGCCGGGGAGTTCCGGGCGCGGCTCGCCGATTCGATCGCGAGCGGCCGGGCGGCCGCAAGACAGCGGCGCCCGCGGGGGAACAACACCATCCATCCGTGGTGGATGGTCGTGACGGAGCGGATTCCAAGATCACCTGGCGGTGGGTTGTTGCGGCTCGATGGGTTGATCATCGCTGACCGAGGCGCTGGCGGCCCGGTATGACTCGGGTTGGGTGTCTCGGCGGGCGCCGAGGCGGGAAGCGTGTCCACGAGGATCGGGGACGGACTGTGCGCCAGACGACGAATCGGCTCGGGGAAGCGGTCCTCGCGCGCCGTCCGGCCCTGCGCGGGCGGCCCGGTGGTCCGGCCGAACAGGCGTTGCTGAGCGCGCGCGAGCTGGTCCGACCGGCACTGGCCGACGCCCTGTCGGCGCTGCCCGGCCCGGTTCGGCGGGTCGCCTCCTACCACATCGGACTCCCGGTCGAGGAGTGCGACGGCGCCCGCGAACCAGGTGGTTGGGACGGCGGCAAGGGACTGCGGGCCGCGCTGGCGCTCGCCGGGGCGCGCGCCGTCGGCGCGGAGGCGTCGCGGGGCGTCCCGGCGGCGGTCGCCGTCGAGCTGGTGCACAACTTCACGTTGCTGCACGACGACGTCATGGACGGGGACCGCACCCGCAGGCACCGCCCCGCCGCCTGGGTCGCCTTCGGCGTGCCCACCGCGGTGCTGGCCGGGGACGCCCTGCTGGTCCTGGCGCTCCGGGCGCTCACCGGCGCCGGGTGCCCAGGCGGGGTCCCACTCGTCGTGGAGGCGCTGGAGAACCTGCTCCACGGTCAGAGCCAGGACATGGCCGCCGCGCGCCGCGACCAGGTCACCGTCGAGGAATACCGGGACATGGCGGCGGCGAAGACCGGCGCGCTGATCGGTTGCGCCTGCGCGCTCGGAGCCGTGCTGGGCGGCGCCTCGACCTCCCGCGCGCGGCACCTGGAGGAGTTCGGGCGGCACGTCGGCGTGGCGTTCCAGTGCGCCGACGACCTGCTGGGCATCTGGGGCGACCCCGGCAGGACCGGCAAGCCGGTCGGGGCCGACCTGCTCGCGCGGAAGAAGACCCTCCCGGTCATCGCGGCCCTGGGCGGTGCCGGGCCGGAGGCGCGCCGGCTGGCCGGTTTCTTCGCCTCGGACGGGGCGTGCGCTCCCGACGAGGTCGCCGAGGTCGCCGACGCGATCAGGCGGGCCGGTGGGCACGACCGGGCCCGCGCGGAGATCGAGCACCAGATCGAGCGCGCGCTGGACCGCCTGGACGCCGCGGCTCCCGTCGCCGCCGCCCGCGAAGAACTCGTCGCCCTGGCCGGACTGGCCGGGTGGCGCGACCTGTGACCAGCACCCGGCGAGGAAGGTTGGCGATGACCGCGACGACCGCGCTGCAGACGCGGATGACCCTGGACAAGGCGGCCGAGTACCTCCGGCGTCGGCAGGACGACGACGGGCTGTGGCGCGACTTCGCCACGCCGTTCGGATTCAGCGCGGACTGGGTGACCGGCTGCGTTCTCCGCTCCCTCGCGGGAGTTCCGGGCACCGAGGACTGCGTGGCGCGCGGCGCGACCGCGCTGCTGCAACGGCAGCGGCCCAACGGCGGGTGGGGGTTCAACGAGAACGTCCCCACCGACTGCGACAGCACGGTCTGGGCGCTGCTGGGCCTGCTCGCGGTGGAACGCGCCCCGGAGTCCACTGTGGATGCGGCGCGCGGCTACCTCGAAGCGCACCGCGACGCGACCACGCGCGGCTTCAGCGTCTACACCGATGCCGACGAGATCGACACCTCCTTCGGGTTGGAACCCGATTTCGTGCACGGGTGGAAGCAGCCCGCGCACTGCGTCACCGCCGCCGTGGTGCAGGCGCTCCTCGCGTGCGGCGGCACCTCGGAACTCCTGGTCCGGCAGGCCGTCCGCTACCTGCTCGACGCCCAGCGACCGGACGGGTCCTGGACGTCGTACTGGTGGCACGACGCGGCCTATCCCACGCTGCACGCCGTCACCGCGCTGGTGGCCGGCGGCGCATCCCGGCCGGAGGCGCTGGAACGCTGCGTCGCGCTGCTGGTCTCGCGGCAGGAACCCTCGGGGGCCTGGACGACGCCGATGGCGCCGGACGGGCACCCGTTCGCCACCGCCTGCCACCTGGAAGCGCTCCTGGCCCAGCCGACCACCTCGGCGGCCGCTGCCGCCGCCGAACGCGCCGCCGCCTGGTTGCG
Organism: Saccharopolyspora rosea; assembly: GCF_025643595.1. GTDB lineage: Bacteria > Actinomycetota > Actinomycetes > Mycobacteriales > Pseudonocardiaceae > Saccharopolyspora > Saccharopolyspora rosea. Next base: position 3,950,252 of record NZ_CP102826.1, on the reverse strand, counting down.
CGAGGCGCAGCACCCGGACGGCGGCTGGACCCCGTACCCGATCATGCGGATCCCGATGCCGAACACCGTGGACCCCGCCGAGGTGACCGACTGGTACTTCGACGAGGAGATGCTGCCCGTCGTGCTGCGCGACGCCAACGGTCTCTACACCACGGCCGCCGCCGTGCACGCGCTGAGAACCGCGGTGGCACGGGAGGAGTCCCGATGACGGCGCACACCTCGGCGGCGACCGACCCGCCGCTCTTCCCGCTCGACGCGCCGTCGGTGCACGAACCGCGGCACGGCACCCGTCTCGGAGGTGGGCGGGCAGCCGCGCAGGTCGCGCTCGCGGCGCTGCGGCGCCGCTTCCCCGGACTGCGGTCGGCGGTGCCGGAGTCCGAGCCGCGCATCCGGACCGGCCTGATCGGCACGGGCCTGGACGCGCTGCCCGTCGAGAGGTGACGGGGCGCGGTTCCGGTCGGCACCGGAACCGCCGGGTGGTCGTTTCCGCGTTGTCGAAGATCGGGAGGAATGCGCGCATGACGGTCCCATCGGGCGTTCGAGGCGCGAGCCGGGGGAGCGGTCCGGCCGACCAGCGCCACGACGAGTTCCTGGCGGCGATGTGGCACCGCGTGTGCGCGGCGCTGGGCTTCGGCGCCGCCGAACGCGCCGCGGTCGCGGACCGGCTCGGCGACCTGCTCGGGCCCTGGGCGCGGCAGCGCCTGGGCTCCCGGCCGCGCTACCCGTCCTACGTCTCGCACGGCGGGCTGCCGCTGGAGATGTCGGTCAACTGGTCGGCGGGCGGCACGCAGGTGCGCGTCGTCTGGGAATCGCTGGGGGAACCGGAACCGACCCCGGGTTCCTGCCTCGACGCGGGCCGGGCGTGCACCCGACGGCTCGGCGACGAGCCCGGGATGTCGCTGGCCCGCTACCGCGAGGTCGAGCACCTGTTCCTCGGCAGCGAGGGGACGGCGGCGCACCGAGCGCAGAATCCGCGCACCCCCGTGGTGTGGAACGCGCTGGCGTGGTCCCCGGGGCGACCGCCCGCGTTCGGGGTGTACCTCAACCCGCAGGTCGACGGCCCGGGACGTGCCGAACCGCTGGTCGGCGAGGCGATGCGGGTCCTGGGCCTGGAAGACGCCTGGCGGCGCGTCGGACCGCGCTACCCCGAACTGGTCGAGCACGGGCACGAGGTCCAGGGCTTCGCGATGGACCTGGTGGACTCCCGGGCCGCGCGGGTCAAGGTCTACCTGGTCGGCTACGGCGCCTCGGTCGCCGACCTGGGGCAGGTCGTCGCCCTCACCGACCACCCGGCGGGGGACCGGCTGCTCGACGCCTGCCGGCGGACACTCGGGCACGACGGGCCGTGCCGCGGCATGCCACCCGCGACGTGCCTGGGCTTCCGCACCGGCCACGACCGCCCGACGGCCGCGACCGCGTACCTGCCCGTTCCCGACGGCGGCCTGCGCAGCCGGCACCGCATCGCCGAGGTGATGGCGGACAACGGTCTCGACCCGGCGGGCTACCTCGCGGTGCTGGCGGAACTGACCGGGCCGGACCACTGCCCGGGCGCGCAGAAGTACGTGAGCTACAAGGCCGACGGAGACGCGCTCGCCGTCTCGGCGTACCTGAAGTTCGACGCGTACGAAGCCGACCGGGCCGACGAGCTGCCCGCCGTGCTGAACGCGAAACCCGCCGGGAGGCCAGTCGGTCCGACCACGCATTCCTAGGGAGTGTTTCGGAAGTGCTGTGCGTGGCGGTGCCGGTTGCGAGACCACTCACCGAAAGAGAAAGCGGCTCACGCCGCTGATAAAAACACGCGCTTGTCCGCTCGCGAAAGGATCCGACAGTTGCCGACGACCACATCCCGCACGCCGCGCGCCTCGGCCACCCTGACGGCGTGCTTCGCGGAGCAGGTCGCGCGACGGCCCGAGGCGACCGCCGTGCGCGGTGACGGCGTCGAGGTGTCCTACCGGGAGCTGGACGCCCGCGCCGAGCGGCTCGCCGGGGCGCTGGTCGACCGGGGGGTGCGGACCGGGGAGCCCGTGGCGGTGCTGCTGGACCGCTCCGCCGACCTCGTCGTCGCGATCCTGGCGGTGCTGCGCGCCGGAGGTGCCTACCTGCCGCTCGACCCGCGGCAGCCCCCGGCCCGGCTGCGGTCGATCAGCGCGGTCGCGGGAGCCCGGGTGGCGGTGGTCGACGACCCGGGCACCGCGCCGGACGTCGTCAGCGCGATGGCGGTCGTCGGGGTCCGGTCCGGCGGAGAGCTTTCCGGTCCGGGCGCCGCCGACCCGGGCCAGCTCGCGTGCGTGATGCACACCTCCGGATCGACCGGGCTGCCGAAGTGCGTCGCCGTGACGCACCGCAACATCGTCGAACTGGCGCGGGACCCGCGCTGGCGGGGCGGTGCGCACGAGCGCGTGCTGCTGCACTCGCCGCACGCCTTCGACGCCGCCACCTACGAGCTGTGGGTGCCGCTGCTCTCCGGCGGGACCGTGGTCGTGGCGCCCCCGGGGCCGCTGGAGCCGACGCGGCTGCACCGCCTGCTCACCGGCGGTGGCGTGACCGCGATGTGGGCGACCGCCGGGCTTTTCGCGCTGTGCGCGGAGCAGGCGCCCGACTGCTTCGCGGGGCTGCGGGAGGTGTGGACCGGTGGTGACGTGGTGTCCCCGGAGGCCGTGCGCCGGGTGCGCGCGGCCTGCCCGGGACTGGTCGTCGTCAACGGCTACGGACCGACGGAGGCCACCACCTTCGCCACCTGCCACCGGGTCGCGCCGGACGACCCGGTCGGCACCACCGTCCCCATCGGACGTCCGATGTGGAATACCGGCTGCCACGTGCTGGACGACCGGCTGAACCCGGTGCCGCCGGGCGGCGCCGGTGAGCTCTACCTCGCGGGCAGCGGACTGGCCCGCGGCTACCTCGACGATCCGGGGCTCACCGCCGAGCGGTTCGTGGCGAACCCGTTCGGCCCGCCCGGGGACCGGATGTACCGGACCGGCGACGTGGTGCGCCGGCGCGCCGACGGGGTGCTGGAGTTCCTGGGGCGCGCCGACGACCAGGTCAAGATCCGCGGTTTCCGCGTGGAACCGGCCGAAGTCGCGGCCGCGCTGGAGGAGCACCCCGACGTGGCCCGGGCCGTGGTCGTCGCGGGCGAGGACGGCGCGGGCGGCAAGCGGCTGGTGGCCTACGTCGTCCCGGACGGGCGGCGGGACCCCGCCGACGACGCGCAGCGGCAGGTGGACGAGTGGCGGCAGGTCTTCGACGACCTCTACGAACCCGCCCGCCGCGCCCCGCTCGGCGCCGATTTCAGCGGCTGGACCAGCAGTTGTGACGGCCGCCCCATCCCACTGGCGCACATGCGCGAGTGGCGGGACGCCGCGGTGCGGCGCATCCGGGAGCTGCGGCCGCGCCGGGTGCTGGAGATCGGCGTCGGCACCGGGCTGCTGCTGGCGGAGCTCGCCGGGGACTGCGAGGACTACTGGGGCACCGACGTCTCCGCTGCCACGATCGCGACGCTGACCGGCCGGCTCGCTCAGGAGACCGGGTACGCCGACCGGGTGCGGCTGCGCGTCCAGCCCGCGCACGACACCTCGGGGTTGCCGCACGGGCACTTCGACGCCGTGGTGCTGAATTCGGTGGTCCAGTACTTCCCGTCGCGCGAGTACCTGGTGGACGTGCTGCGCCGGGTCCGGCCGCTGCTGGCGCCGGGCGGCGCGATCTTCCTCGGCGACCTGCGCAACCACCGGCTGCTGCGGTGCCTGCGCACCGAGGTGCGGCTGGACGCGTTCGCGACCGACCCGGCGGCCCTGCGCGCGGCGGTCGACGCCGACGTGTCCGCCGAGGAGGAACTGGCCGCGGACCCGGACTTCGCCGCGGCGCTCGCCGACTCCGTCGAGGGCGTCACCGGCGTCGACGTGCGGATCAAACGGGCGGTGCAGCACAACGAGCTGTCCCGCTACCGCTACGACGCGGTGCTGCACACGGCACCTCCGGAGCGGTTCGTGCGGTGCGACGCGCTGCCCCGGCTGCGGTGGGGCCGGGACGTCGCCGACGTGGCGGGGTTGTCCGCGCACCTCGCGTCCGCGCGCCCCGAGGCGCTGCGCCTGGTCGACGTCCCCAACGGCCGCGTCGCGCGGCAGGCGCGGTGGGTGCGGGAACTGGCCGCGGGCGAGGCGCCGGTGCGCGGGCGAGGGCCGGAACACCCGGATCCCGAGGACTTCCACGCCGTCGGCGAACGCCTCGGCTACCGGGTGGTGGTGACGTGGTCGGGCGCGGCCGAGGACCGGGTCGACGTCGTGGTGCTGCGCGGCGACCGCACCGGTCCGCTGCACGGGGTGTACCTGCCGGGCGGCGAGCACGACCGGCCGGGCACGAACGAACCCTGGCGACCCCGCGCCGCCGGGGCGCTGACCCACGCGTTGCGGGCGCACCTGCGCGACCGGCTTCCCGAGTACCTGCGGCCCGGCGCGATCGTGCTGGTGGACTCGCTGCCGCTGAGCGACACCGGGAAGGTCGACCGGGCCGCGCTGCCGCCGCCCCCGACCGCGCCGTCCCGTCCGGGGCGGCCGCCGCGGACCCGGGCGGAGCGGTTGCTGTGCGGTGCGTTCGCCGAGGTGCTCGCGGTGCCGTCGGTGGGCGTCGACGACGACTTCTTCGCGCTGGGCGGGCATTCGCTGTCGGCGGCCAGGCTGGTGGCGCGGGTGCGGGCCGCGTTCGGCGTCGAACTGCCGCTGCGCGCGGTGTTCGACGCGCCCACCGCCGCTGGGCTCGCCGAACTCCTCGCCACCGGGCACCGGGCGCGGTCCCGGCCGAGGCGCCGCGCGCGCCGCGATGCCGCTGCGCTCTCGCACGCCCAACAGCGGTTGTGGTTGCTGAACCAGGTCGAGGAGCCGAACGCGGCGGACAACGTCCCGCTCGCGCTGCGGCTGTCCGGCCCGCTGGACTCCGAAGCGCTCACCGAGGCGGTCCGCGACGTGGCGGAGCGGCACGAGACTCTGCGCACGCTCGTCGTCGAGCAGGACGGCGCGGTGCGGCAACGGGTCGTCGAGGTCACCGACATGAAGGTCGACGTGACGCACACCACGCCGGAGCGGCTCGACGACCTGGTGCGGCGGTCGGCGCGGCGCCGGTTCGACCTCTCCGCCGACATCCCGGTGCGCGCCGAGCTGTTCTGCTGCGCGCCCGAATCGCACGTCCTGCTCCTGGTGTTCCACCACATCGCGGTCGACGGGTGGTCGCTGGGCGTGGTGGGCCGGGATCTCGGCACCGCCTACGCGGCGCGGCTGGCCGGGACCGCCCCGCGGTGGTCACCGCTGGACGTGCGCTACCGCGACTACGCCGAGTGGCAACGGCAGGCCCTCGACGACCCGGACGGACCGCTGCGCGGGCAGCTGGAGTTCTGGCGGCGGACGCTGGCGGGCCTGCCCGAGCGGATCCCGCTGCCGACCGAGCGGCCGCGCCCGGCGGTCGCCGCGCACCGCGCGGACACCGTCTTCTTCGAGGTCGACGCGCGGGTGCACCGGGGTTTGGCCGCGCTGGCCGCGGACAGCGGCGCGAGCCTGTTCATGGTGCTGCACGCGGCACTGGCGGCCCTGCTGACCAGGCTCGGGTGCGGTACCGACATCCCGATCGGCACCCCGGTCGCCGGACGGGCGGACGCGGACCTGGAACGCCTGGTGGGGTTCTTCGTCAACACGCTGGTGCTGCGCGTGGACACCGCCGGGAATCCCCGGTTCGGCGAGCTGCTGGGCCGGGTGCGCGAGGCCGACCTCGCCGCCTACGCGCACCAGGACGTGCCGTTCGACGTGCTGGTGAAGGAACTCCAGCCCACCCGGTCGCTGGCGCACCACCCGCTGTTCCAGGTCATGCTGGCGTTGCAGAACGCGCCGGAGAGCGGTTTCGCGCTGCCCGGGCTGGAGGTGACCGACGAACTGGTGAGCCCCGGCGACACGCGTTTCGACCTGGTGCTGAGCCTGCACGAGCGCACCGCCGCCGACGGCGGTCCCGGTGGGCTTTCCGGTCGGCTGGTGCACCGGACCGACCTGTTCGGCCGCGACAGCGCGGCTGCCCTCGCCGCGCGGTTCCGCGGGTTCCTCGCAGCGGTCGCCGCCGACCCGGCGCGCCGGATCGGCGATCTGGACGTCCTGGATCCGGCGGAACGCCACCGGGTCCTCGTCGAGTGGAACGGACCCGACCGGCGGCTGCCGCCCGCGACGCTGCCGGAGCTGTTCCGGGCACAGGTCGAGCGGACCCCCGGTGCCGTCGCCGCCACCGACGGGAACGTCGAACTGTCCTATGCGGAACTCCAGCGGCGCGCCGCGCGGCTGGCCGGGAACCTGGTGGACCGCGGGATCGGCCTGGAGCGGATCGTGGCCGTGGCGCTGCCGCGCTCGGTGGAGCTCGTCGTGGCGTTCCTCGCCGTGCAGCAGGCGGGTGCGGCGCACCTCCCGGTGGACCCCGAGCACCCCGTCGCCCGGATCCGCCACGTCCTCGACGACGCCGGACCGGACCTGCTGATCACCACCGGCGATCTCGCCGCCGCTCTCGGCGACTGCCGCGTGCCGCGGACCACGCTCGACGCGCTCGACGGCGCGAGCACCGCGGCGCGCGGTCCGGCGCCGCACCCGGACGACCTCGCGTACGTGATCTACACGTCGGGTTCCACCGGACGTCCCAAGGGCGTCGCCGTGCCGCACAGCGGAATTCCGGCGCTGGTGGCCACGGCGCGGGAGCGGTTCGACATCGGTCCGGGCAGCCGGTTGCTCCAGTTCGCCTCCCCGAGCTTCGACTCGGTGCTCTGGGAGCTGTGCGCGGCCCTGCTCACCGGGGCGACGTTGGTGCTGGCAGCCCCCGACCGGGTGGCCCCCGGCCCGGCGCTGGCGGAACTGGTGGCCGAGCAGGGCATCAGCCACGCGACCGTGCCGCCCTCCGCGCTCGCGGTGCTGTCCCCGGCGGACTTCCCGGGGCTGCGCTCGGTCATCGTGGCGGGCGAGGCGGTGTCCGAGGAGCTGGTGCGCCGGTGGTCGCCGGGGCGTCGGCTGCGCAACGGCTACGGCCCGACGGAGAACCGGGTGTGCGCCGCGATCAGCGACCCGCTGTCGCCGGGAGGCGTTCCGCCCATCGGCAGGCCCACGCCGGACACCCGCGCGTACGTGCTCGACGAGCGGCTGCGGCCGGTGCCGCCGCTGGTGGCCGGGGAGCTGTACCTGGCGGGCAGCGGGTTGGCGCGCGGATACCTGCACGACCCGGCGTTGACCGCCGAACGCTTCGTGGCCGACCCGTTCGGCCCGCCCGGCGCGCGCATGTACCGGACCGGCGACGTGGTGCGCTGGACCGGCCACGGGGTCCTGGAGTTCGTGGGGCGGGCCGACGACCAGGTCAAGATCCGCGGATTCCGGGTGGAGCCCGGGGAGGTCGCCGGTGAGCTGGAACGCCTCCCCGGGGTCTCGCGCGCCGTGGTGGTGCTCCGCGAGGACCGGCCCGGCGACCGGCGCCTGGTGGCCTACGCCGTGCCGAGCCCGGGGCGGGAACCGGACGGACGGGAGTTGCGCGCCCACCTCGCCAGGACGCTGCCCGCCCACCTGGTGCCCGCCGCCGTGGTCGTCCTGCCGGACCTGCCGGTGACGAGCACCGGCAAGGTGGACCGGGCGGCGCTGCCCGCTCCCGTCCTGAGTGGACGGACGGGTGGTTCGCCGGGCAGTGCGCGGGAACGACTGCTGTGCGCGCTGTTCGCCGAGGTGCTGGGTGTGCGGGAGGCCGGCGTCGAGGACAACTTCTTCGACCTGGGCGGGCATTCGCTGCTCGCGGCCACCCTGGTGGGCCGGTTGCGCCGGGAGCACGGCGAATCCGTGCCGGTGCGCGCCGTGTTCCAGCGGCAGACCCCGGCCGCGCTCGCCGCCGAGCTGGAGGACCGGGCGCCCGGCGGGATCCCGGTGCACGCCGAGCTCGTCGCGGAACCGCCGCTGGACCCGGCGATCCGCGCCGAGTCCGGCGTCGAGTGGGCACGTGCCGTCGCTCCCCGGCACGTGCTGCTCACCGGCGCCACCGGTTTCCTCGGCGCGTTCCTGCTGCGCGAGCTGTTGGCGCGCACCGACGCCGAGGTGTGCTGCCTGGTCCGGGCCGACGACGAGCGGCAGGCCGCCGACCGCGTCCGCGACGCGCTGCTGCGGTACGGGCTGCGGGACCCGGTGGCGCAACGCCGGATCCGGCCGGTGGTCGGGGATCTCGAACGACCGCTGCTCGGGCTGGATCCCGCCCTGTTCGACGTGCTGGCCGACCGCGTCGACGTCGTCTACCACGCGGGGGCGCGGGTCAACGCCGTCGAACCCTACGCCCGGTTGCGCGCGGCGAACGTGTCGGGAACGCAGGAGGTCCTGCGGCTGGCGGCGCGCGGGCGGGCGGTCCCGGTGCACCACGTGTCCACCGCGGCCGTGGCCGTGCCGCTGGGCGGGGCGGACGTGGTGTTCGAGGACCGCCGACCAGCCGCGACCGACGTGCTGCCCAGCGGCTACGTCGCCAGCAAGTGGCAAGCCGAGGACCTGCTCTGGACCGCTGCCGACCGGGGACTGCCGGTGAGCGCCTACCGGCCCGGCCGCATCGGCGGCAGCACCGGAACCGGAGCCGTGGGCACCGATGACGCGCTGTGGAACCTGGTCCGCGGGATGCTCGTGCTGGGCGTCGCACCGGCGTTCCCGCCGGGGCGACGGGCGGTCGACTTCGCACCGGTCGACCGCGTCGCCGGGGCTGTGGTGGCGCTGTCCCGCTCGCCCCGGGCGAGCGGCCGGGCCCACCACCTGACGACCGCCGAACCCGTGCCGTTCGAGGTGTTCACCGCCTGGTTGCGCGAATTCGGCTACCGGCTCGCCGAAGAACCCCACGACGACTGGCTGGCCGCGCTGCACGAGCGCACCACCGGAGCCGACCGGTCCCTGCACCGCGCGGCCCTGCTGGGGGAGTCGCTGCCGCAGCTGCTCGAACTGGCCGCGCAGCGCTTCGACCGGACCAACGCGCTGCGCGGCGGCGTGCAGCTGCCGACCCTCGACCGGGAAGCCGTCCACGCCTGCCTCGGCCATCTCGTCGGGATCGGCTTCCTCCCCGGACCCGACCACCCCGCACGAGAGGACGGCCCGCGTCCATGAGTCGACCCACCCGAGCCGTCGTCCTGGGCGGCGGGCTGGCGGGCATGCTCGCCGCCACCGTGCTGGCCCGCCACAGCGATTCGGTCACCGTTGTCGAACGCGACCGGTTCCCCGTGGCACCGGCCGACCGCAGGGGAACCCCGCACACCCGGCACACTCACGTGCTGGTCTCCGGCGGCGCGAGGGCGCTCGACGAGCTGCTGCCCGGCACGACGGACGCGCTGCTGCGGCACGGCGCCCAGCGCCTCGGCATGCCCGACCGGCTGCTGGCGCTGCTGCCGCGCGGGTGGTTCGGGCGCTTCGACGAGATGCAGTTCGTCATCGGTTGCAGCCGCGCCCTGCTCGACTGGGTCGTCCGCGGCCGGGTCCTGGCCGAGGACCGCATCTCGGTGCGCGCGTCCACCGACGCCGTCGGACTGCTGGGCACCGCCGAGCGGGTCACCGGGGTCCGGGTCCGCGACCGGCGCAGCGGTCAGGTCAGCGGTCTGGCGGCGGATTTCGTGGTGGATGCCACCGGGCACCGCTCCGGGGCCACCGACTGGCTGACCCGGCTCGGTCTGCCCGCGCCACCCGAGGGGCACGTCGATCCTCAGGTCTTCTACAGCACCCGGGTCTACCGCGCGCCGGACGGTGTCGCCGAGGACTTCCCGGGGATCAACATCATGTCCGACCCGGCTCGCACCGACCACGTCGAGGGCGGGGTGCTGCTGCCGATCGAGGGCGGCAGGTGGATCGTCACCCTCGTCGGCACGCTCGCGCACCGGCCGCCGACCGAGGCGTCGGCCTTCGCGCCCCACGCGCGTCGGCTGCGCCACCCCGTCATCGCCGATCTCGTCGACCTCGCCGAGCCGCTGACCGCTCCGCGCGGTTTCCGCGTCCCCGCCAATCTCCGGAGACGTTTCCACGACCTCGACGCCTGGCCGCGGGGATTCGTCGTCCTCGGCGACGCGACCTGCACGGTCAACCCGGTCTACGGCCACGGCATGGCGCTGGCCGCCCGCGGCGCGCTCGCGCTGGACGGCGGACTGCGGCGGCACGGGCTCGACGGCGACGCCCGCCACGTGCAACGCGACATCGGCCGCAGCGCCGACCTGGCCTGGGACATGGCGACCGTCCAGGACCTCCGGTACGCCGCGACGCCCGGACCCCGGCCGGGCCCGCTGGGGCGTGCCCGGCTGCGCTTCATGGACCGCCTGGTCGCGACCGCCACCGACCGCCCCGCCGTCGCCGCGGCCCAGCTGGGCATCTACACCCTCGCCCGGTCCCCGGCCGCGCTGCTGTCGCCCCGCGTGCTGCTCGGCACCGTCCTCGGGCCCCGTCATCCCGCCCGGACGGATCCCCCGCTGCGCGACGGGGAAGTCGCCGGCGGCCGGAACGGACTCACCGGAGTGGACGGAAGTGGTGCGCCGGTGTCGGGGAGCGCCTGAGCACCAGCGCCAGTTCCCGTCCACAGTGGAGCGGATGTCGCTGTTCCGGCGGGCTCGTCACCGGCCGGTCGGTTCGGCGCGCAGCCGGGCGAGTTCCGCCGTGGTGTTGTCGTGGACCAGGTCGATGAAGCGCCGCACCGCGGCGAGTTCCGCGTCGGTGAAGTCCGCGAGGTCGTCGAGGGTGCAGGCGGCCAGTCCGGCGTAGTGGGCGCGGACCCGGTCGAGACCCTCGGCGGTGGGTTCGATGAGCACCCGGCGCCGGTCGTCGGGGTCCCGGATCCGCTCGATGCAGCCGGCCGCGTCGAGCCGGTCGATCATGCGCGACACCGAGCCCGACGTCAGCCCCACGTGCCCGGCCAGCTCGGCGGCGGTGGCGGGGCCGAGCCTGTTGAGCGCGTGCAGGCAGTCCAGGTCGCTGAGCGCGACGCCCATCCGCTTGGCGACCTCGGCGTTGAGCTGGGTGGTGGCGTTGCCCCAGTCCGGCAGGGCCGCCAGCACCCGCTCTGCCGCCGTAGCGCTGTCCGTCCCGGTCACCCGTGCCGCCTTTCCGCCGCTGCTTGCGGCCGGACGCTAGCACCAGTAACCTGCGCCGCGCAATTGCTGCGTCGCGCAGTAGGTGTGTGGCGCAGCGGAATGGTTCCGAGGTCGAGGAGTGCGGGTGCGCGCGTTGCTGTCGACGATCGGGTCGCGTGGCGAGGTCCAGCCGGTGGTGGCGCTGGCCTCGCGGCTGCGGGACCTCGGCCAGGGGGTCCGCGTGTGCGCGCCGCCCGACTTCTGCGACTGGATCGAGGGACTGGGGATCCCGGCGGTGCCGGTCGGTCCATCGATGCGCCGGTCCGGGTGGGACCTGTCCTCACCCGAGGGGCGCCGCCGCGCGGCGGAGGACACCGTGGCCGCGCAGTTCGCCGCGCTCCCGGAGGCCGCCCGGGGGTGCGACGTGTTGGTGGCGTGCGGGGCCCTGCAGATCGCCGCGCGCTCGGTGGCCGAGCTGCTGGGGATCGGCTACGTCCACGCCCACTTCTGCCCGGCCACCCTGCCGTCCCCGCACCACCCGCCGGCTCCGTGGCCGGGGTGGCCGCAGGACGCGACGGGTGACAACCGGCAGCTGTGGGCGGCGGACGCGCGGCGCTGGAACGACACCTGGGGCGCCGCGCTCAACGACCACCGCGCCCGCGCCGGTCTGGCCCCGGTCGACGACGTCCGCGGCCACGTCCTCACCGATCGGCCCTGGTTGGCCGCCGACCCCGTGCTGGGGCCGTGGCCGGGCGAGCGGCACGTGGTCCGGACGGGTGCGTGGATCCTGCCGGACGAGCGCCCGCTCCCGCCCGAGCTGGCGCAGTTCCTCGACGCGGGCGAGCCGCCCGTCTACTTCGGACTCGGCAGCATGCCCGCCCCGGCCGAGGACATCGGCCGCGTGATGGTCGCCGCCGCCCGCGCGGTCGGCCGCCGCGCGATCGTCTCCCGGGGGTGGGCCGACCTGGCACCGGGCGCCGACGGGACTGACCGCATCGTGATCGGGGAGGTCAACCACCAGGTGCTGTTCCGGCGGGTCGCCGCCGTCGTGCACCACGGCGGAGCGGGCACCACCACCGCGGTCGCGCGAGCCGGAGCGCCCCACGTCGTGCTCCCCCAGGTCTACGACCAGCACTACTGGGCCGGGCGCGTCGACACCCTCGGGATCGGGATCGCGCACCGCCACCGCAGGCCGACCGCCGACTCGCTGGCCACGGCCTTGGAGCTGGCCCTGGAACCCGGCGTCACCGGCCGGGCCCGCGCCGTGTCCACCACGCTCCGCTCCGACGGCGCGCGGATCGCCGCGCGACGCCTGGTGTCCCAGTGGGAGTCCTGATCCGACCGGACTTGTCCGGAGTGGACGGTCGTGCTCAGGCGGTGCGCAGCGCGTAGAGCGCGATCCCGGCCGCCACGCTGACGTTGAGCGAGTACTTCTGCCCGTGGACGGGGATCTCGACGAGGACGTCGCAGCGGTCCCGCAGTGCGGGGTCGATGCCCTTCACCTCGTCGCCGAGCAGCACCGCGACCTTCTGCGGTGGCGAGTACTCGGCGAGGGGGATCGCGCGCGGGTCGATCTCCAGCCCGACCAGCTGGTAGCCCTCGTCGCTCAGCGAATCCAGCAGGACGTGCACGTCCGGATGGCGGGCGAACGGCATCGTGCGCTCGGCCCCGGCGGCGGCCTTGGCCAGCTGGCGGGTCTGCCGGGCCTGGAGCTTCTCGCTGCGCTCGTCGCCTTCGTGGGCGGGGTACGGGGTGAAGCCCGTCACGTGCACCGTGTCCACCGCGAAGACCTCGCCCGTGCGCAGCAGCGAACCGACGTTGTGCACCGACCGCAGGTTGTGCGCGATCACCACGATGCTGCGCTGCTGATTGCCGTTCACAACAGCTGAAGCCTACCGGACCGGAGCGGGCGGATCCGCGGTGCTCGCGGGCAGCGCGGGACGGTCATGGGCGGACCGCGCCCGCCGGGGAGGGCAGCGGCGCGGGCGCACCGCCCGGGGCGTCGTCCAACAGCGCCCGGCGGTACACCGCGAGCACGTTGGCCAGCCTGGTGCGGGCGTGCCGTGCCGCGGCGTCGTCCGCGCCGATCCCCACGTGCGCGCACACGCCCCCGGCGGGCGCGTGCCGTTGCTCCTCGTCGGTCACGTGCTCCATCTTCGCCGCGCCCGGTTTCCGGGCTGAAGGCGGGTCGGTCCGGAACCGCCGGTCGGGCACCTCGTGCGTGCGCGGGGTCAGCCCCCGTTGGGCGGCTGCTCGATCGTCTCCGGCCGGAAGGCGTACACCGCGTCCCCCTCGACGAGCACGTGCCAGTCCTGGTCGCAGACCCGGTCGGTCCTGCTCTCCTGGCCGTGCGGCCACCAGCCGGCGGTCAACGTGGCCGCCGCCGTCGCCGCCGGTCCCGGTGCGCAGCCGGGCGGAAGTTGCGCGCCGGGAGCGGTGAACCGCAGGATCCGCTCCGTGCCGGTGGTCCGGACCGCCTCGGTGACCGACGTCGCCTGGTCCGGCACCCAGCCCGGCAGCCGCGCGTCCGCGTTGTTCTTGCCCTCCGCGCCGGTGGCGTAGCGGACCGTCTTGATATGACCGTTCGCCTTCTCGGCCACGGACTCGCCGAGTTCGCACCCGGACAGCGCGACCACCGCCGTCAGCCCGACGAGCGCCGCACCGGTCGTGCGGATCGCCCTGCTCATGCTCGTGTTCATGCCGCCGAGTCAACCGCGCCGCCGATCGCGCCACATCGATCTTCTGGCCAGGCTGGATGGCCGTCAGAACGATCTCCAGCCCGGCGGTGTCGTACCTCCGGCCTGGGCATACATCAGGAGGGGCTCCCGGAGTCGAGACGGCCGCTGAGGTTCCGCCACCGGCACCGCCTCGCACAACGAGTTCAAAGACAGTTCTAGGCTAAGCGGCCACCGACTGTGGGAACGCGAGCACGCGGTCCGGGTCGTAGGTCGCCGCCACGGAGCGGAGCCGGGACAGGTGGGTTCCGTAGTAGTCGCCGGTCGGCTGGTCCGGGTCGATGTAGTTGACGTAGGCGCCGGTGCCCGCGACGTCGCGGAGCCGGTCGCGGACCCGGCGCACCCGCGCCGTCGCCGATCCCGCCGCGCCCGGCTTCGCGCTCGCGTAGATCTGGGCGGTGGCCATCGCGTCCCGGTGCGGGAACGCGGTGTCGCCCGGGGCGATGTCGCCGACCGCCCCGCCGAGACCGTCGACGATCACGTCGAGCCCTGCCGAACCGGTCACCAGACCCTCCACAGTGGTCGGTTCGGCGCGCTGGCGCAGGACGACCGAGGACGCGGCGAACCCCTGCTTGTCGCTGCTGCCCGCGAAGTACCGCATCGCGTCCAGGAAGTCCCGCGACCGGACGGTGCGCGCGCTGGGGCGGACCCCGGCGCGGCGTTCCAGGTCGTCCAGCAGCGGGTCGAGCTGTGCGGCGCTGCCGACGAAGCACCCGGCCACCCGCGCCTTGGGCGGCTCACCGGCGGAGATCGTGCAGTTGGTCCACAGCTCGCGCGGAGCGCCGGCCAGCCAGTCCTGCCACGCGCCGAAGACGTCGGCGGTCGTGCCGGCCGGGAACTTCAGGGAGAACACCGCCAACCGCGGGGCGGGTGCGGTGGCCAGCCGCAACGAGGTCACGATGCCGAAATTGCCGCCGCCACCACCGCGCAGCGCCCAGAACAGCTCGGGTTCGGAGTCGGCCGAGGCGGTGACGGCGCGTCCGCTGCCGGTCACCACCCGCGCCGACACCAACCGGTCGCAGGTCAGCCCGTACATGCGGGTCAGCGGTCCGATTCCGCCGCCCAGGGCGAGTCCGCCGACGCCCACCGACGGGCAGGAGCCCGCGGGCAGGCACCGGCCGGACCGCGCCAGCGCCGCGTAGAGGTCGCCGAGCCGCGCACCCGGACCGACCGAGGCGGTGCCGTCGGAGTGCACCTCGACCCCGTTCAGCCCGTCGAGCGCGACGACCAGGCCGTCCTGCGGGGTCGAGTACCCCGCGTAGCTGTGCCCGCCGCTGCGCGCCGCGACGGGCATGCCCGCGCTGCGCGCGAACCCCAGGCAGGCGCGCACCTCCTCCGGCGTGCGCACGTGCGCGAGCGCGGCGGGCCTGCGATCGGCGTGGAGCAGGTTGAACGGCACCCGCTCCTGCTCGTAGCGCGCGTCCGACGGGAGCACCAGCCGGTCCCCGAGCAGGGCGGACAGCGAACTCCAGTCGGATCCGGCGGACACCGCGTCGGCGACCGCCGGGCTGTGGCGGGGCAGGAAGGCCGCTCCGGCGACGCCGGCGGCTCCGGCGGCGAGAACCCCGAGCGCCGCCCGCCGTCCGATCTTGTTGACCACGTTGACTCCCCCTGAGATCACTGGTGTTTCCCCTATGGACGTCGGAGCGGGGGAGTGGTTGACCGAGTGCGCGGTGATGCCCGTCACTCGACCGGTCGATCAGGACACTGTGGACGGTGAGCGTCGGAGTCCGGCCCGGTGGTCGCGTCGGGTGTCGTCAGCGCTTAGAACAAGTTCACTCGCGAGTGGGTGGGCGGTGGAGGGGTGTGAACGGGATCAGTGCCCCTGTCTCGCGCTCGGACTGCTCCGTTCGGCGGCATACTGGTAGAACGTGTTATTGACTCGCTCGGCGGGGATTCCGTAACCTGCCCGCAGGTGCAGTTAGGGCTTTCGGCGAGGACGGAGCACCATGACCACCGCGCCCACCACGTGCATCATCGGAGCCGGGATCAGCGTGTTGTGCGCCGGCAAGATGCTGTCGGACTACGCGGTCCCCCACGTGTGCTTCGAGTCATCGGACCGCATCGGCGGGAACTGGGCCTTCGGCAACCCCAACGGGCATTCGAGCGCGTACCGGTCGCTGCACATCGACACCTCCAAGCACCGGTTGTCGCTCAAGGACTTCCCGATGCCCGAGCACTACGCCGACTTCCCGCACCACAGCGAGATCAAGGAGTACCTGGACGACTACGCCGACGCGTTCGGGCTCCGGGACAACATCCGGTTCCGCAGCGAAGTGCGGCACGCCCGGCGGCTGCCCGGCGGCGGCTGGGAGATCCGCACCGGCGACGACCAGGTGCACCACTTCGACTTCCTGGTGGTGGCCAACGGGCACCACTGGGACCCGCGCCTGCCGGACTTCCCCGGCGCGTTCACCGGCGAGGCGATCCACTCGCACCACTACGTCGATCCGACCGACCCGTTGGAACTGCGCGGCAAGCGGATCCTCGTCGTCGGCCTGGGCAACAGCGGCGCCGACATCACCGTGGAGCTGTCCCAGCGCGCCCACGACAACCGCGTGGTGCTCTCGACGCGGTCGAGCGCCTGGATCGTGCCCAAGTACGTCATGGGGATCCCGGCGGACAAGCTGTTCGCCACCATCCCGCAGATCCCGCTGTCCTGGCAGCGCCGCTTGCTGCGCCGGAGCCCGGCGCTGATGACCGGGCGTCCGGAGCGGTTCGGGCTGCCCACGCCGAACCACCACTTCCTCCAAGCCCACCCCACGCAGTCCCAGGAACTGCCGGTGCGGCTCGGGTCCGGCGACGTCACGGCCAAGCCGGACGTCGCGCGGCTGGACGGTCGGCGGGTGCACTTCGTGGACGGCAGCAGCGCGGAGTTCGACGTGATCGTCTACGCCACCGGCTACAACATCACGTTCCCGTTCTTCGCCCCGGAGTTCCTCAGCGCCCCGGACAACCGGTTGCCGCTGTACAAGCGGATGTTCCACCCCGAGCTGGACGACCTCGCGTTCGTGGGATTCGCGCAGGCGACCCCGACGCTGTTCCCGTTCATCGAATGCCAGGCCCGGCTGCTGGCCGCCTACCTGCGCGGGCTGTACCGGCCGCCGCCACCGGCCGAGATGCGCCGCGTGATCACCTCGGACGAGCAGCGCTTCGTCGCGCACTTCAACGACCGGCCGCGGCACACCCAGCAGGTGGACTACTTCGTCTACGAGCACGAGATCCGCACCAGGGAGCTGCCCGCCGGCCACCGGCGGGTGCGCGAGCGCGGACCGGTCCCGCTGGCCGGCCGGGTCGGGAGCCGCGCATGACACCTGCGACGATCAGCTTCGGCTCCGGGAACACCCGCTGCTCGGCCTGGCACTACCGCGGCGCCGGTGACGAGCTGCGCACCGCGGCCGGGCGCCCGTGCGTGGTGCTGGGCCACGGGTTCGGCGCGACGAAGGACTCCGGTCTGCGGGAATTCGCCGAATCCTTCGCCGCGGCGGGAATGGACGTGCTGGCGTTCGACTACCGCGGGTTCGGCGACAGCGGCGGCCTGCCGCGCCAGACCGTGTCCCTCGCCGAGCAGCTCGCCGACTACCGGGCCGCCACCGGCGCCGCCCGGCAGCTCGACGGCGTGGACCCGGACCGGGTCGCGCTGTGGGGAGTCTCGCTGTCCGGTGGGCACGTGTTCGTCGCCGGTGCCCGGGATCCGCGCGTGGCCGCGGTGATCGCGCTGGTCCCCATGGTCGACGGCCCGGCGGCCGGTCGCCAGGCGCTGCGCCACCACTCCGCGGCGCACATGGCCCGCTCCGCGGCGGTCGGCGTGGCGGGCCGGATCGCCGCGCTGCGGCGCAAGAACCTGCTCGTCCCGCTGGTGGGGCGGCCGGGCGAACGCGCGGCGCTGACCCTGCCCGGGCAGTTCGACGCCTACACCGCGGTGGCGGGGCCCACCTGGCGCAACGAGGTCAACGCCGCGGCGGCGCTGGAGATCGGCCGCTACCGGCCGATCCGGCACGCCCGGCAGGTGCGCTGCCCGCTGCTGGTCCAGATCGCCGATCTCGACCAGATCAGCCCGGTGCGCGCCGCCGCCAAGGCCGCCGAAGCCGGCCGCGGCGAGGTCCGCCACTACCCGTGCGACCACTTCGACGTGCTGCCCGGCCGCCCCTGGTTCGAGCAGGCGGTCGAGCACCAGATCGCCTTCCTGCGGCGGAAGTTGGCCCGGTAGACCACAGTGGACGCCCGGCCGCTCGGAGAGTCCGGAGCGCGGCGGGCCGACTCGAACGCGGGGATGTCCTCGGCCCACCCGCGGCCCGGGTCCGGAGTCCGGCCGGACCTGGCCGAGCGGAGCCGGTTGGTCGTCATCACGTCCGTCGTCGGCCGACTCGCCGTCCAGGCCGACCCGCGACGCCCTGCTGCGCGGACTACCGGGGCGAGAACCCGGCGCCGAACCGCGATGAGCGCCCCGGCGGTGTCCTCCGTGGACCGACCGGGCTCACGAGTCCGTCACCTTCGCGCAGGTCACCGGCTGTCCGGCGGCCGGTGCGGTGGCGCTGGCCAGTTCCTTCTCGCCGTCCAGCAAGATCCGGCAGGTCAGCTTCATGTTCCCCGACGGCGTGGCGGTGACCTCGGCCTTCCCCCCGGCGGTGATCACCACCTCCTCCTTCCACGGCACGCCGACCGGGCCGTCCACCTTCGACTGGCGGGTCTCGCGGTTGAAGCTGCTGGGCGACTTCGCGTAGCTGACCTCGGACAGCGTGCCGCCGTTCTGGTCGGTCACCTCGTAGGTGATGGCCCACGCCTTGCCCGTCGGGTTCGAACACGCCGACGCGCTCACGAGAGCCCCGACAACGCCAGTGGCGGCCAGCACGACCTTGACCTTGGTCTTCATGCGAATCTCCTCAGTGATCAGGTTGTGCCCCAGACACTAGGGAGAACGCGATTCGGGCACATCGGGCCGCGGCCTGAACTCGTATCGATCTCCAGAGCGACCCGGTGTCATCCCGAGGTATGAGTCCCCGTGGGGTCGTCACGACGCGGCGCTGCGGGGACGTCGTCCGGGCCCGCCGACGATCACCCGCGCACGCCCCGGATCGACAGCGATGGGGTGGCGGGTGTAGCGGATCTCATACCACAGCCCGGCCGACCGGGCGCGAATCCGGATTTTTTGTGGGGTTCCCACAACGCAACGGCTCCGCCATGCGCCGTGTCGAACATCGGTCCGCCGGTCCGCGATCTATCAGGATGGAGTCCAGAGGTGCAGGCGACGCTCCGGCAGCGGACGTCGCCTGCTGTGCGTGGTTACTTGGGAGGCTCAACCGTTGTTCAGTCGTGTCGCCATCGTCAACCGCGGGGAGGCCGCGATGCGGCTGATCCACGCCGTGCGGGATCTGTCCGCGGAGACCGGCACCCGGATCGAGACGGTCGCGCTCCACACCGATGTCGACCGCACCGCCATGTTCGTGCGCGAGGCCGACATCACCTACGACCTCGGTCCCGCGTCCGCGCGCCCGTACCTCGACCTGAAGGCGCTGGAGCGCGCGCTCGTGGAGACCGGCGCGGACGCCGTGTGGGTCGGCTGGGGCTTCGTCGCGGAGGACCCGGCGTTCGCGGAGCTGTGCGAGCAGCTCGGCATCACCTTCATCGGACCGAGCGCGGCGGCGATGCGCAGGCTCGGTGACAAGATCGGCGCGAAGCTGATCGCCGAGGAGGTCGGCGTGCCGGTCGCGCCGTGGAGCCGCGGCGCGGTCGAGACCCTGGAGGGCGCGCTGGCCGCGGGAACCGAGATCGGCTACCCGCTGATGCTGAAGGCGACGGCGGGCGGCGGCGGGTGCGGCATCCGGGTGATCACGAACGAGGCAGAGCTCGCCGACGCCTACGAGCGCACCAGCCAGGAGGCCGCGCGCGCCTTCGGCAGCGGCGTGGTGTTCCTGGAGCGCCTGGTCACCGGCGCTCGGCACGTCGAGGTCCAGGTGATCGCCGACGGCCAGGGCACCGCGTGGGCGCTCGGCGTCCGCGACTGCTCGGTGCAGCGGCGCAACCAGAAGATCATCGAGGAGTCGGCGTCGCCGGTGCTGCGCCCCGAGCAGGCGGCCGAGCTCAAGGCGTCGGCCGAGCGGCTGGCCGTCGCGGTCGGCTACCGCGGCGCGGCGACCGTCGAGTTCCTCTACCACCCCGGGACCGAGCAGTTCGCGTTCCTGGAGGTCAACACCCGCCTGCAGGTCGAGCACCCGATCACCGAGTCGACCACCGGGTTCGACCTGGTCAAGGCGCAACTGCACGTGGCTTCCGGCGGCACGCTCGACGGCGAGCCGCCGGTGGAACGCGGCCACGCCATCGAGGCCCGGCTCAACGCCGAGGACCCGGACCGCGACTTCGCGCCGTCCCCGGGCCGCATCGCCCGGCTGGACCTGCCCGCCGGGCCGGGCATCCGCGTGGACACCGGCGTCGGCGAGGGCGACACCATCCCCGCCGAATTCGACTCGATGATCGCCAAGATCATCGCCTACGGGCGCGACCGCGACGAGGCGCTCGGCAGGCTGCGCCGGGCGATGGCGCAGACGACCGTGATCATCGAGGGCGGCGCGACGAACAAGAGCTTCGTGCTCGACCTGCTCGACGCCCCCGAGGTGATCGACGGCAGCGCGGACACCGGCTGGATCGACCGCGTCCGCGCCGAGGGCGGGCTCGTCTCGCACCGGCACTCCGGCGTCGCGCTGGCCGCCGCCGCCATCGAGGCGTACGAGGAGGAGGAACGCGCCGAGCGGCGGCGGTTGCTGTCCACCGCGTTCGGCGGGCGCCCGCAGGTGCAGCACGAGAGCGGCCGGCCGCTGGACCTCAAGCTGCGCGGCGTCGGCTACCGGGTGCGCGTCGCGCGGATCGGCGCGCACCGGTTCCGCGTCGGCATCGAAGCGGGCGAGACCGTCCGCACCGCGGACGTCGAACTGGACCGCACCGACCGCTACACCGGGCAGATCGTCGTCAACGGCAGCCGGCACCGCCTGCTGATCGGCACGCACGGTCCGACCAGCCTGGTCGAGGTGGACGGCGTGACGCACCGGATCAGCCGCGACGAGGGCGGCGTGGTCCGCTCGCCGGCCCCCGCGCTGGTCGTCGCCACCCCGCTGGAGGTCGGCGCCGAGGTCGAGGCGGGCGCGCCGGTGCTGGTGCTGGAGAGCATGAAGATGGAGACGGTGCTGGAAGCGCCGTTCCGGGCCCGGCTGAAGGAATGCCTCGTTTCCGTGGGCAGCCAGGTGCAGACCGGTGCGCCGCTGCTGCGGCTGGAACCACTCGCCGACGACGGAGCCGAGGGCACCGACGACCGCACCGGAACCGTCGAACTGGACCTGCCCGTCGAGCAGGCGGCGGTCCCGGCGTGGGAGCGCGCCGCCCGCGGCCGGGAGGACCTGCGCAGCCTGCTGCTGGGCTTCGACGTCGACCCGCACGACGAGCGCCGGATGCTCGACGACTACCTCGCCGCGCGCCGGGAGGCCACCGCGGAGGGCCACCGCCCGCTGGAGGAGGAGCTGCGGCTCGTCGACGTGTTCGCCGACCTCGCCGAGCTGAGCCGCAACCGGCCGGCGGGCGAGGACGGCGGCGACGGGCACGTGCACAGCGCCCGCGAGCACTTCCACACCTACCTGCAGAGCCTCGACGTCGAGCGGGCCGGACTGCCGGAGGCGTTCCAGACCAAGCTCGCCAAGGCGCTCGGGCACTACGGCGTCACCGACCTGGAGCGCTCCGCCGAGCTGGAAGCCGCGGTGTTCCGGATCTTCCTCGCCCAGCAGCGCGCGTCCGCCGACACCGCCGTCATCACGGCGTTGCTGAGCGCGTGGCTGCGCGAGCCGCCGCCGGACGAGGCGCTGCGCGAGCCCGTCGGTCTCGCGCTGGAGCGGCTGGTGGCCGCGACCCAGGTGCGCTTCCCGGCGATCGCCGACCTGGCGCGCGGCGTGGTGTTCGCCTGGTTCGGTCAGCCGCTGCTGCGCCGCAACCGCGCCCGCGTCTACGCGGGCGTCCGCAAGCACCTGCGCCACCTCGACCAACACCCGGACGCCCCGGACCGCGCCGAGCGCATCGCCGAGATGGTGCGCAGCACCGAACCCCTGGTGCGGCTGCTCGGCCAGCGGCTGGCCCGCGACGACCGGGACAACACGATCATGCTGGAAGTGCTGACCCGGCGGTACTACGGCAACAAGGGCCTCACCGCCGTGCGCACCAGCGAGGTCGCGGGCTGCGCGTTCGTGGTGGCCGAGCGCGCCGATTCGTGCGTGGCCTCCGCCGCGGTGGGCTTCGAGGCGCTGGGCGGCGCGCTGCGCGGGCTCGCGGAGCTGGCGCGCGGCGAGCGGGCCATCGACGCCGACATCTACCTCGCGTGGGAGAAGCAGCCGGAGGACTCCGACGCGATGGCAGCCGCGCTGCACGAGGTCGTCGGCGCGCACCCGCTGCCGGAGCAGGTGCGCAGGCTCACCGTCACGGTCGCGGGCAGCCGCGGTGCGGTGATGCACCACCACTTCACGTTCCGCCCGTCGGACGGCGGGATGACCGAGCAGCGGCTGTTCCGCGGCCTGCACCCGTACATCGCGCAGCGGATGCAGCTGGAGCGGCTGCGCGAGTTCGACCTCACCCGGCTGCCGTCGCTGGACGAGGAGGTCTACCTCTTCCGGTGCGTGGCGCGGGAGAACTCGTCGGACGAGCGCCTGGTGGCGTTCGCGCAGGTGCGCGACCTGACCGAGCTGCGCGAACAGGACGGCAGGCTGGTCGCGCTGCCGACGGCCGAGGACACCATCGCCGCCTGCCTCGACTCGATCCGCCGCGCGCAGGCCGGGCGGCCGTCGCGGAAACGCTTCAACACCAACCGGATCGTGCTCTACGTCTGGCCGCCCAGCGAGATCACCCGCGCGGAGCTGGACCGGATCGCCGAGCGCGTGCTGCCCACGACCGCGGGCGCCGGGCTGGAGGAGATCCTGCTCATCGGGCGGCAGCGCGACCGCGACACCGGCGAGCTGACCAAGACGGCGGTGCGCGTTCGCTTCGACGCCACCGGCGGCACCGAGCTGACCGTCGGCGAGCCGTCGGACGAGCCGGTCCAGCCGCTGGACGACTACCGGCAGAAGGTGCTGCGCGCCAGCAGCCGCGGCACGGTGTACCCGTACGAGCTGACCGGTCTGCTCGGCGAGTTCGTCGAGCACGACCTCGACGAGCACCACGCGCTGGTGCCGGTCGACCGGCCCAAGGGGCGCAACACCGCGGCGATCGTCGCGGGCGTGGTCACCACGCCGACCCGTCGGCACCCGCAGGGCATCACCCGGGTCGTGCTGCTCGGCGACCCGACGAAGTCGCTCGGCGCGCTGTCCGAACCGGAGTGCGCCAGGGTGATCGCCGCGCTGGACCTGGCCGAGCGGATGCGGGTGCCGGTGGAGTGGTACGCGCTGTCCGCGGGTGCCCGGATCTCGATGGACTCGGGCACCGAGAACATGGACTGGGTGGCCGCGGCGCTCAAGCGGATCGTCGAGTTCACCCAGGGCGGCGGGGAGATCAACGTCGTGGTCGCGGGCATCAACGTCGGCGCCCAGCCGTACTGGAATGCCGAAGCCACGATGCTCATGCACACCAAGGGGATCCTGGTGATGACGCCGGACTCGGCGATGGTGCTCACCGGGAAGCAGTCGTTGGACTTCTCCGGCGGGGTGTCGGCCGAGGACAACTACGGCATCGGCGGCTACGACCGCGTGATGGGCCCGAACGGCCAGGCGCAGTACTGGGCGCCGGACCTCACGTCGGCCCGCGACGTGCTGATGGCGCACTACGACCACACCTACGTCGCACCCGGCGAACGGGCACCGCGGAGGGCGGAGACCGGCGACCCGGCCGACCGGGACGTCTCCGACTTCCCGCACGCCGTGCCGGGCAGCGACTTCAGCACCGTCGGCGAGATCTTCTCGGCCGAGCACAACCCGGACCGCAAGAAGCCCTTCGACATCCGCACGGTGATGCGCGCACTGTCCGACCAGGACCACCCGGTGCTGGAGCGCTGGGCGGGGATGGCCGACGCGGACACCGCCGTGGTGCAGGACGTCCACATCGGAGGGTGGCCGGTGTGCCTGCTCGGCATCGAGTCCCGCTCGGTGCAGCGGCGGGGTTTCCCGCCCACCGACGGCCCGGACGCCTACACCGCGGGCACCCTCTTCCCGCAGTCGTCGAAGAAGGCCGCGCGGGCGATCAACGCCGCGTCCGGCAACCGGCCGCTGGTGGTGCTGGCGAACCTGTCCGGCTTCGACGGCTCGCCGGAGTCGATGCGCAAGCTCCAGCTGGAGTACGGCGCCGAGATCGGCCGCGCGATCGTCAACTTCGACGGCCCGATCGTGTTCTGCGTGGTCTCGCGCTACCACGGCGGCGCGTTCGTGGTGTTCTCCAAGGCGCTCAACCCGAACATGACGGTGCTGGCCCTGGAGGGCTCGTTCGCCTCGGTGCTCGGCGGCGCCCCGGCCGCGGCCGTGGTGTTCTCCGGTGAGGTGAACAAGCGCACCGCGACCGACCCGCGGGTGACCGAGCTCCAGGCCCAGGTGTCCGAGGCCGGCGGCGTCGACCGCGCCGCGCTGAACGCGCGGCTGGCGGAGGTCCGGGCGTCGGTGCGGGCGGAGAAGCTCGGCGAGGTCGCCGCGGAGTTCGACCGGATCCACAGCATCCAGCGGGCGGTCGACGTCGGTTCGGTGGACGCGATCATCAGCACCGCCGAGCTGCGGCCGCGGGTCATCGAGGCCATCGAGCGCGGTCTCGGGAGCTGAACCTCGTGGTGCCGCCGATCTCCGGATCGGCGGCACCACGCCGGCTAGGACGCGTTCACGAGTGGCGTGAGCCGCTTTCCCACCCGGCGAGTGGTCGTGCAGCTCGCCCCGCTACCGGTACCGCCACGCAGAGCACGTGCGAAACACCCATCACGGCTTGCGGCCGATGGCGCCGCAGATGAGTTCGTCGGCGTCCAGGCGTTCGCGCGTCAGCGGCCCCTCGGGCCACCAGTCGACGAGCGGCACGAGGCCGGGTTCGAGCAGCTCCAGGCCCTCGAAGTAGGACAGGATCTCCTGCCGGGGGCGCCACCACCCGGTCTTCATGCCCGCTGCGCGGAACTTCCGCTCCGACTGGCGGGCCAGGTCGCCGTAGTAGTCGTCCTCCGGCTGGACGAAGTGGCTCAGCGCCACGTAGGAACCGGACGGCAAGGCGTCCACGTAGCTGCGCATGACCGCGCGGGGGTCGAGCTCGTCGGCCACGTGGTGGATCGTTCCGCACTGGATGAGCGCCAGCGGTTCGCGGAAGTCGATGTGGCGGGTGACGGTGTCGTTGGCCAGCAGTTCGTCGGGGCGGGTGAGATCGGCGGCGGCGAAGTGGGTCTGCTCGTTCTCCACGAGGAGAGCTCGTCCGTGGGCCTGCACGATCGGATCGTGGTCGACGTAGACGACCACCGCGTCGGGGTTGTGCCGCTGGGCGATCTGGTGGACGTTCTCCCGCGTCGGCAGGCCGGACCCGCAGTCGAGGAACTGGCTGATCCCGGCGTGTTTCGCGAGGTACCGCACCGCGCGGATCAGCCAGCGGCGGTTCTCGATGGCGATGTGCCGGGCCGACGGCATCACGGTTTCCACCGCGGCCAGGGTGGCCCGATCGGCTTCGTAGTTGTCCTTGCCGCCCAACCACGCGTCGTACGCCCGCGCCGGAACCGGGACCGTGGGATCGACTCCGGGGGGCGGAGTCGACCGCTCCCGGTCGTGCGAGCTGTGCTCGGTCCCGTCGCCGTGTTGTGCCGTCACGGAAAACCCCTTGTCCCCGAACTGCTGTTGCCGGGGCCGAGACTAGATCAACGACGGGTACCGGTGGAACCACGGGTCGTGCGCGACCGCGGGCGAGCGGGTCGCTCGGCCGCACCGGAGGCGTGCCCGCCCACCGGCGGCGACGTTTGCCCCTCTCACCACCGGGTAATCGGCGCGTGCAGCAGTGGCGAGAGCCTGCTGAACCGCGGAGGTCACCATGGCCAGAGACATCGCTCGGGAGCACTCCATGGACCCGGCCGAAGGCGAGTCCGAGGAGGTGCAGCCGAAGGCCGGCACCCGGAAGGACGAGTCCTACGACGAGGGAGCGGGCGAGAAGGTCACGCCGGAAGGCGCCGCCGGAGAGGTTCCCACCCCGTCGTCGGACCGGTGAGCGGGACGAGGGCCGGGCTGCCGCGGAGGTGGCCCGGCCGTTCGCTGCCGGACACCGGGGCGCCCCCGTCGGCAGCGGAGAATTCGCCGAGGCGTCACCCGCACGTCACGTCGTCCGGCGTTGATCTGGACATACATCAGGAGGGGCTTCCGCAGTCGATGTGACTGTGGCGCGCAGCGCCTCCGTGGGGGGCGGTGGTCGGGCGACGGGCGGGACGCTGAGTGGGCATACATGAGTCGGGGCTCCCGGAGTCGAGACGGCCGCTGAGGTTCCGCCACCGGCACCGCCACGCAAAACGAGTTCAAAGACAGGCACTGAGGTTCCGCTACCGGCACCGCCTCGCAAAACGCGTTCAAAGACAGGCTCTCAGGTCGCGGCGTGCTCCGGTGCGTGGCGGTGTTCGTGCAGCGGACCCGTGTGGATGCGCGCCACGTAGACCACCCAGCCCGCCACCGCCAGGCCGAGCCAGCTGATGCCGCGGTAGAGCACCGTGGTCGCCGCCGCGGCCGCGGCGGGAGTTCCGGAGGCGAGCAGCACGCCGAGCAGCCCGACCGACGCCAGCCCCGCTCCGCCGGGGAAGATCTGCAGCGCGACGCTGCCCTGGACGACCAGGAAACCGAGGACGAGCAGCTCCGCGCGGACCGGGGTGCCCACCGCGGCGGCCGCCGCGACGAGGGTGAGGAAGTCCAGCGCCCAGCTGGCCACGACGAGGACGAACAGCACCAGCCAGCGGCGGGCGCTGGGTCGCAGCAGCGCGATCCGGCCGGCCAGGCGGTGCGCGCCCTCCTCGGCGCGGTGGACCCACGCTCGCCGGCACGTGGGGCACTGGCCCGGGAGGCGGCGGCTGATGACCAGCAGCAGGTGCATGGCGCGTTCCAGCACCCGCGCGTGGGTGAGCACGATCCAGCACCCTGCGGACCCGAGCGCGACCACCACGGCGGCCGGGATCGCGACGGCGGCGGGCACGTAGGCGGCCCAGCCCAGTCCCAGGATGCCGAGCACGAGCAGCGCGACCGTGTCGAGCACCCCGGCGACGAAGACCGCCCACGAGGCCAGCGACGCGTCGACGCGGTAGCGCCGGAGCTGGTCGATGGCGTAGACCAGCGCCCCGGCGCCGCCGACGACCGGCACGGTGTTCGAGATCGCGTTCTGCGCGAAGGTGATCCCCTGGACGGTGGGAACCGGTATCCGCGCCTGGCCGACCAGGAGCAGTTGCCGGTGCATCTCGCCGTAGAGGGCCAGTCCGCCCAGCCCCGCCACCACCGCCGGGAGCAGCCACTCCCGCCGCAGGTGCCCCAGCGGGTCGGCGGCCAGGCGGACGTCGGCGGCCAGCTTCGGCGCCTGCACGAGCAGGAACGCGATCGCCACCACGACCACCGCCCAGTGCAGCACCGGCCGCCAGTGCGAGCGCAGTGCGGCGGCCGACGAGCGCAGCGCGGTGGACATCGGTGCCGCCATCGGTTCCCCCCTGCACTCGGCGATGACGCCGGGAGTGTCGTGTCCGGGCGGGACGGCGGGCCAGGGACTTTCGTCGGCCTCGGGCGCGTTGCCACGACAGCTTGCCCCTACCAGGGGACCAGCCCGTCCCGGATCGCGCACCCGCCGGAGGTTCTCAGCTGATCACCGGGGAGCCGGTGAGCTGGAGCTTGCGCTGGGCGCGCTGGTAGAACGTGGTGCGCCCGAGTCGCACGACGCGCGCGGCGGCCGGTTGCACGGCGATGTCGATGAACGCACCGGGTTCGGGGTGCGAGACGAGTCGGCCGTCGACCTCCACCCCGAGTTGGCCGCTCGGGGGCAGGATCCGCAGCGCGAGCTTCTCGCACTGGGACAGGAACAGGGCGCGGTTGAACGCCGAGTGCGGGGCCACCGGGGTGACCAGGAGCCCGTCGACCCGTGGGGAGACGATCGGCCCGCCCGCGGCGAAGCTGTAGGCGGTGGATCCGGTGGGCGTCGCGACCACGACGGCGTCGGCCGAGTAGCGCACGAACGGTTGGCCCTCGATGTGCACCTCGACCGCGGCCATGGGGTGACCGGGGGAGCGGAGCAGGGCGATGTCGTTGAACGCCACGGCCGCGCCGTCCCCGCTGGTGATGTCCAACCCGGACCGCAGCTCGACGGTGAAGCGGTTCTCGTCGATGGCGCACAGCGCCTCGTCCAGGTCCGGGGTGTCGATCTCGGGCAGGAACCCGAGCCGACCGAGGTTCACCCCGAGCACCGGTTTCCGGTGCTCGCAGGCCAGCCGCAGCGCCCGCAGCATGGTGCCGTCGCCGCCGAGGCTGACCACCAGATCGGCGCGCTTGCCCAGCTCCGCACCGTCCAGCGCGAGGATGGGGTGCTGGTAGGCGGTGACCTCGTCCGACAGGCCGAGGACCTCGCTGCCCCGGGCGTCCGCCCACCGCGCGATCGTCCCGATCACCTCCGGGCAGTGCCGGCGCGGATGCAGCACCAGGCCCACTGCGTTGATCATTCCCATGGTCGGCCACCTCCCCGGGCGAATGCTCGACGCCCAGGCAATACCCCCGGCGGCCGCACTCCCACACGGGTGCGGCCGGACGTCTGCGCCCGGGCCACCGGGGCCCGCCCGGTCCGGCTGGTCCGGCGGCCTCCGTCCGTCCACATCGGACTGATCTGGTGCGGTGAACGGCCCTTGCGCGCGGCGCGCACGGGCCGTTCCGGGCTGGGTGCGCCTCAGCCCAGGCCGAGGGCCGGGGCGAGTTCGCGCAGCGCGGGCAGCGGGTCCGCGGAGTGGCCGTCGCCGAGGGCCTGGACGACCACGTGGTCGGCGCCCGCGTCCAGGTGCCGCTTCACGTGCGCGGCGACCGACTCGGCGTCGCCGATGGCGACCATGCCCTCGGCCAGCCGGTCCGAGCCGCCCACGACCAGGTCGGACTCGTCGAATCCCTGGCGCAGCCAGGAGTTCTGGTAGTTCGGCAGCTGCGAGTACATGTGCAGGTGCTGGTGCGCGCGCCGCAGACCGGTCTCCCGGTCGGTGGTGATCGCGACCGCCTGTTCGCTGACCACCCACTTGTCCGGTCCGACCTGCTCGCGGGTGCTCGCGGTCTGCTCCGGGGTGACCAGGTAGGGGTGCGCCCCGTCGGCGGCGGTGGCGGACAGCTCGATCATCTTCGGGCCCAGCGCGGCCAGCAGCCGGGCCGGGCGCTGCCCGCCCGGTTCGACCTCGGCCGGGACCGCGTCCATGGTCCGCAGGTACTCCCGCATGGTGCTCAGCGGCTTGGAGTAGGAGCCTGCGTAGCTGTGCTCCACCAGCGGCGCGTGGCTGACGCCCAGCCCGAGCACGAACCGGCCCGGGTGCAGCGCGCCGAGCGTGCGGGCGCCGGATTCGCTGGCCGGGGCGCTGCGGGCGTGGATGTTGGCGATGCCGGTGCCGACCACCAGCCGCTCGGTGCCGCCCAGCAGCGCGGCCGCCTGGGTGAAGGTCTCCTTGCCACCGGCCTCGCCGTAGAACAGCGAGCCGTAGCCGAGCTGCTCGATCTCCCGGGCGCGAGCGATCACGTCGTTGATCGGCCACGCATCGCTGGTCCACCAGACGCCGACGCGGGAGGGGAAGTTGATCTGAGCCATGCCGCCGAGGCTACCCGCGGGCACCGCCGACCGCGTGGTCAACGCGGAACGGCGTCCGCGGTTCCCACCACCCGGTCGGCACCGGCGATCAACGAGCGGGTAGACAGCTACCGCGGTACCGCGTCGACCGGGCGAGGCCGGACCGCGCGGACGGCCGGCGGAGGGAGAGGCGAGGACCATGGCCACGAGGAAGGGCGCGCAGCCGCACGTCGCCGACAGCCACGATCTGATCCGGGTGCACGGCGCGTGGGAGAACAACCTCAAGGGCGTGACCGTCGAGATCCCGAAGCGCCGGCTGACGGTGTTCACCGGCGTCTCCGGTTCGGGCAAGAGCTCCCTGGTGTTCGGCACGATCGCCGCGGAGTCGCAGCGGCTGATCAACGAGACCTACAGCGCCTTCCTGCAGGGCTTCATGCCGACGCTGGGGCGCCCCGAGGTCGACGTGCTCGACGGGCTGACCACCGCGATCATCGTCGACCAGCGGCCGATGGGCGCCGACCCGCGCTCCACCGTCGGCACCGCCACCGACGCCAGCGCGATGCTGCGCATCCTGTTCAGCCGGCTCGGGCAGCCGCACATCGGCTCGCCGAACGCCTTCTCCTTCAACGTCCCCTCGGTGCGGGCCAGCGGCGCGATCACGGTCGAACGCGGTGCGGGCAAGACCGTGCGGCAGACCTTCACCCGCACCGGCGGCATGTGCCCGCACTGCGAAGGCCGGGGCACCGTCTCCGACATCGACCTCACCCAGCTGTTCGACGACTCCAAGTCGCTCGCCGAAGGCGCGATCACCGTCCCCGGGTACAAGGCGGGCGGCTGGAACTACCGGCTCTACAGCTCCTCGGGTTTCGTCGACCCGGACAAACCGATCCGCGACTACACCGACACCGAGCTGCACGACTTACTGCACCGCGAGCCCACCCGGATGAAGATCGAGGGCATCAACATGACCTACGAGGGCCTGATCCCGCGGGTCCGCCGGTCGATGCTCGCCAAGGACCGGGAGGGGATGCAGCCGCACGTCCGGGCGTTCGTGGACCGGGCGGTCACGTTCACCGACTGCCCCGAGTGCGGGGGCACCCGGCTCAGCGAGGCGGCCCGGTCGTCGAAGATCGCTGGCATCAACATCGCCGACGCCTCCGCGATGCAGCTCAGCGACCTGG
The DNA here is from genome assembly GCF_025643595.1 of Saccharopolyspora rosea. GTDB lineage: Bacteria > Actinomycetota > Actinomycetes > Mycobacteriales > Pseudonocardiaceae > Saccharopolyspora > Saccharopolyspora rosea. The sequence goes on along the minus strand of NZ_CP102826.1, from coordinate 3,919,545 downwards.
CCGAGTGGGTCCGCGGCCTCGACGAACCGTCGATGGCGCCGCTGCTGGCCGCGCTGCGGCGGACCCTGGACTCGTTCGTCGAGATCGGGCTGGGCTACCTCTCGCTCGACCGGCCGTCGGGCACGCTGTCCGGGGGTGAGGCGCAGCGCGTCAAGATGATCGGCCACCTCGGCTCCTCGCTCACCGACGTCACCTACGTCTTCGACGAGCCCACCACGGGCCTGCACCCGCACGACGTGCGGCGGATGAACGACCTGCTGCTGCGGTTGCGGGACAAGGGCAACACGGTGCTCGTCGTGGAACACGAGCCGGAGACGATCGCGATCGCCGACCACGTCGTCGACCTCGGCCCGGGCGCCGGTGCCGACGGCGGCACCGTCTGCTTCGAGGGCACCGTCGAGGGACTGCGGGCCAGCGGCACCGTCACCGGTCGCCACCTCGACGACCGGGCCGCCCTCAAGCAGGAGGTGCGCACGCCCACCGGTGCGTTGCAGATCCGCGGCGCGACCGCGCACAACCTGCGCGACGTCGACGTCGACATCCCGCTCGGGGTGCTGGTCGTGGTCACCGGCGTCGCCGGTTCCGGCAAGAGCTCGCTGCTGCACGGGTCGATCCCCGCCGACGCGGGCGTGGTGTCGGTCGACCAGAGCCCGATCCGCGGCTCGCGGCGCAGCAATCCGGCGACCTACACCGGACTGCTGGACCCGATCCGCAAGGCGTTCGCCAAGGCCAACGGGGTGAAGCCGGGGCTGTTCAGCGCCAACTCCGAGGGCGCCTGCCCGAACTGCGGCGGCGTCGGCGTCGTCTACACCGACCTGGCGATGATGGCGGGCGTGGCCACCACCTGCGAGGAGTGCGAGGGCAAGCGCTTCGAGGCGTCGGTGCTGGACCACCACCTCGGCGGTCGCGACATCAGCGAGGTGCTCGCGATGTCGGTGGCCGAGGCCGCGGAGTTCTTCGGCGCGGGCGAGGCGCGCACCCCGGCCGCGTCCGCCGTCCTCCGGCGCATGGCCGACGTGGGGCTCGGCTACCTGCGGCTCGGCCAGCCGCTGACCACGCTGTCCGGCGGCGAGCAGCAGCGGCTCAAGCTCACCACGCACATGGGCGCCAAGGGCGGGGTGTACGTCCTCGACGAGCCGACCAGCGGTCTGCACCTCGCCGACGTCGAGCAGCTGCTCGGCCTGCTCGACCGGCTCGTGGACTCCGGCAAGTCGGTCATCGTCATCGAGCACCACCAGGCGGTCATGGCGCACGCCGACTGGCTCATCGACCTCGGCCCCGGCGCCGGTCACGACGGCGGCCGGATCGTCTTCGAGGGCACCCCGGCCGACCTGGTCGCCAGCCGCGCCACGCTCACCGGTGAGCACCTGGCGGCCTACGCGGGCGCCTGACAACGCGGTGTTCTTGCCGACGATGGGTGGAACGATTCCCCTCTGGCGCAGAGCTTTCCGGACTCGCGACCACGGTCGCCGCAAGAGGTGTCGAGTCCGTTGCCGCGGCCGACGGGTCTGCTCCGCGTCGATGGCCGGGGCCGCCGATGCGGCCGCCCCGGCCCTCATCCACACGGACGGCGACAACCTACTGCATTCGCGTCATCGGTGGAACGTCCCCGTACGCAGGACACCGCTGCCGTCCCACGTCTTCGGGTGCCTGGCTGGTCGAGCCGGATTTGGACCCGCCAAGCCGAGTCGTGCCACCGTTGCGGGTTGCGACGTCGAGCTCGGTCCTCTTCGGACGGTGCGCGTTGATCCGCCCTCGCGACGGGGCCCAGCCCCATGGTTGACGTCACCACCAGCCTGGCTGCGGACGGCGGGCACCTCTGAGACGCACGCCTTGGTCATCGGATTCGCCGATCAGGCCCGCAGTTTCGCGTGGAACCAGTCGGTGGGCCTGCCGCCGCTGACCGCGGAGTACGCGACCATCCCCGCAGGGATCACCTTGATCGCGTTGGTCACCCTGGTGCGCCGGTGCTGGCGCGAGGGCTGCGCAGCATGGCCGGGCTTCGGCACACGCCACCACATTCGTCGGGCTGGTGGCATCACCGGCGAGGAGCGGCCGCAGTGGCATCCCGCACGATTTCCGCCCGGCGAGCCCCGGTGGCACGTCGAACGAACTCCGGGAAGGCAGGCGAAGCCGGTGACGGCGCTCGCCGGGATGCCCGACGACAGCTCTCAGGGCTTGCGGGCGATGGCGCCGTACATGGCGATGTCGGAGTCCGGGACGGCGAGGTGGGCATCGGAGTCCGGGCGCCACTTGTGCATCTGGACGATGCCCGGGTCGAGCAGGTCGAGGCCCTCGAAGAAGCGCTCGGTCTGCGCCCGGTCGCGCCAGCGCAGCGTCTCGCCGTGCTCGTGGTAGGTGCGGCGCACCTGCGCCAGCTGGTCCGGCGCGAAGTCGTCGGTGGCGACCGTGGCCGCTAGGTAGCTGCCGGCGGGCAGCACGTCGACGATCCGGCGCACCACGTCCAGGGCTTCGTCGTCGTCCTCGATGAAGTGCACGACCGCGATGAGCATCAGCCCGATCGGCCGGTCCAGCCGCAGGATCTCCCGGAACTGCGGCGACGACAGGATCGTGTCCGGATCGCGCAGGTCGGCTTGGACGTAGCCGGTGCGGCCCTGTTCGGTGCTGGTCATCAGCGCGCGGGCGTGCGCGAGCACGATGGGGTCGTTGTCGGTGTAGACGACGCGGGCCTCCGGGCGCACCGCCTGCACCACCTCGTGCAGGTTCGGCGAGGTCGGGATTCCGGTGCCGATGTCCAGGAACTGGTCGATGCCGCACTCGGTGGCCAGGAACCGCGCCGCCCGGTGCATGAACTCCCGGTTGGCGCGCATGTGCACCGGCAGCGCGGGCCACACCTGCTTGGTGGCCTCCGCGGCGGCCCGGTCCACGGCGTAGTTGTCCTTGCCGCCGAGGATGTAGTCGTAGATGCGCGCCCCGTGCGCCCTGTCGGTCCGCAGGTCCACGTCGGCGGGCTGGATCCCGTCGCTCATCGTGCTCCCCCGATCGCAGCACGTCCGAAACAATCATGGACAGCATCGCACAGCCGTCGCGCGGTGCCCACGGGCGGTTTCCGGGTGTCCGGGCACCGCGAACGCCCTCGCCGACGGCGCGCGCGGCGCCTCGCGCGAGGTCGGCAGTCCACTGTGGACTACTTCTCTGGTTTGGTAACGATCTCGAATCCGTTCCGGCGTCGCCCCGCGCGCCGCGCCGTACGGTGGCGGGCGCGGAGGTGGGCATTGGATGATGACCGGCCGACGATCTACGACGTGGCGCGGCGCTGCGGGGTGGCCGCCTCGACGGTGTCCCGCGCGTTCAACAACCCCGGCCGGGTCGGCGCCCGGACGCGGGAGCGGGTGCACCAGGCGGCCCGGGAGGTGGGCTACGAACCCCGCCCGCTGGCCCGGGTCGAGGCTCCGGGGCGGGCGCGGACGCTGACCCTCGTGGTCACCGACATCGCCAACCCGTACTACGCCGCCCTGGTCAAATCCGCCCAGGCCCGCGCGATCGAACGCGACTACACGCTGGCGCTCGTCGACAGCGACGAATCGCCGCGGGTGGAGGCCAGCAACCTGCGACGGCTGCTGGCCACCACCAGCGGCGGCATCCTCGCCACGTCGCGGCTGTCCGACGACGTGGTGCGCAGACTGGCGGGGCACCGCCCGCTGGTGGTGGTCAACCGGCGGGTCGCGGGGCTGCCGAGCCTGGTGGTGGACACCCCCGCGGGCATGCGCGAGGCGGTGCGGCACCTCGTCGCCCACGGCCATCGCCGGGTCGCGTACCTGTCGGGCCCGCGCAACTCGTGGATCAACGGCCAGCGGTGGGCGGCGGTCCGCGACGAGGCCGCCGCGCTCGGCGCCCGGGCGGCGTTCCTCGGCCCGTTCACCCCGGACCGGCGGGGCGGCGGGGACGCGGCCGACGCGCTGGTGGCGGGCGGGGCCACGGCTGCGATCGCCTACAACGACCTGATCGCCATCGGCGCGCTGCAACACCTGCGGGAACTCGGGATCCGATTGCCGCAGGAGCTCAGCCTGGTCGGGTGCGACGACGTCTTCGGCGCCGACCTGACCGTTCCGGCGCTGACCACGATCGCCGGTCCCACCCACCGGATCGGCACCGCCGCGGTGGACGTGCTGCACGCGCACCTGTCCGGACGGCGCGGGCCACCGGAGACGCGGACCTTCGACACGCGGCTCGTGGTCCGCGAGTCGACCGGGCCCGCGGCAACTCCCGGCAACTGATTGCCGCGCTCGCCGGCACCACCCGATCCTGCGTTCCATGGCTCGTGGCACCGCGGAACCGCGCGGCGGGACGTCCGCGCCGCTGACGCCCCACCCGGACCGGCTGCTGCCGAGCGGGGCGGCCGAACGGGCGATCGCGCGGCGGCTGCTGGACAGCATCGGCGACCTGCCGCTGGTCAGCCCGCACGGCCACGTCGACCCGGCGCTGCTGGCCGCCGACCGGCCCTTCACCGACCCGGCGTCGTTGCTGGTCACACCGGACCACTACGTGACGCGGCTGCTGCACGCGCACGGAATCCCGCTGCAAGGGCTCGGTCTCGGCGCCGAGCCCGCGCCGCCGCGCGAGGTGTGGCGGGCGTTCTGCGCGCACTGGCACCTGTTCCTCGGCACCGCCTCCCGGCAGTGGCTGGAGGCCGAACTGCACGACGTGCTGGACGTGGCGGTGCAGCCGTGCGCGGCCAACGCCGACGACCTCTTCGACGAGATCACCGCGCGCCTGGCCGAACCCGGGATGCGGCCCCGCGCGCTGTACGAGGCGTTCGACATCGCGGTGCTGGCCACCACCGACGATCCTGCCGACGACCTGCGGCACCACCGGGCGCTGGCGGCGGACCCGACGTGGCGGGGCAGGGTGGTGCCGACCTTCCGCCCGGACCGCTACCTCGACGCGACCAGCGACGACTGGCCCCGCGCGCTCGACGAGCTCGCCGAGGCCAGCGGCATCGACACCGGCACCTACCGGGGCACGATCCGGGCGCTGGAAGCCCGCCGCGACTTCTTCCGCGCCAACGGCGCCACGGCCACCGACCACGGCGCGCGCGACGCCCGCGCGGAGTTCCTGCCGGAGGACGCGGCCGCGCGGCTGTTCCGGCAGGTCCGCACCGGGGCGGCCGGGCCCGCGGAGGCCGGGGCGCTGTCCCGGCAGCTGCTCGGCGAGATGGCCCGGATGTCCGCTGAGGACGGTCTGGTCATGGCGCTGCACACCGGTGTGCTGCGCGACCACCACCGGTCCACCACGACCCGCTTCGGCCCGGACACCGGCCACGACATCCCGGTGCGGGCGGAGTTCACCCGCGCCCTGCGACCGGTGCTGGAGCGGTTCGGCACCCACCCGCGGTTCCGGACCGTGGTGTTCACAGTGGACGAAACGACGTTCTCGCGGGAACTCGCACCACTGGCCGGGTTCTACCCGTCGGTGTACCTGGGGGCGCCGTGGTGGTTCCTCGACGCGCCGCGCGCCATGCGCCGGTTCCGGGACGCCGTGGTGGAGACCGCGGGGTTCCACCGCACCGCCGGTTTCGTCGACGACACCCGGGGTTTCTGCTCCATCCCGGCCCGCCACGACACCGCGCGGCGGATCGACGCCGCGCACCTGGCGGGGCTGGTCGCCGAGCACGTGCTCGGTGAGGACGACGCCGCGCGGGTGCTGCGCGACCTCCACGACCGGCAGCCCCGAACGGCCTTCCGGCTGTGACGACGACGGAGCGGAGGCGCGGATCCGGGCACTGGCGCACAACGACGTGCGGGCCGGGACTCCCGGCCCGGGAAGGGCACTGGAATGCACGTGTTGGACTGGGCCGTCGTGGTCGGCTACCTGCTCGTCATGGTGGCCGTCGGCGTGTGGTCGCACCGCCAGGTCGCCGACACCTCCGACTTCTTCAGCGCCGGTGGCCGGATGCCCTGGTGGCTGGCCGGGATCTCGCACCACATGTCCGGGTACAGCGCGGTGGTGTTCGTCGCCTACGCCGGGGTGGCCTACGACCAGGGCGTCGTCTCCTACGTGGTGTTCATGTTCCCGCTCGCGGTGGCGACCGGGATCGGCGCGTTCCTGTTCGCGCCGAAGTGGAACCGGTTGCGCCGGTACTACCGCATCGCCTCGCCGCTGGAGTACCTGGCGCGGCGGTTCGACGTCCCCACCCAGCAGGTGCTGGCGTGGAGCGGTTCGGTGCTCAAGGTCTTCGACGTGGCGGCCAAGTGGTCGGCGGTGGCCGTGCTGCTCCACGAGTTCGTCGGCCTCCCGACCGGGTGGGGCGTGCTGATCACGGCGTCGGTGACGCTGGTGTACTGCACCGCAGGCGGGTTGTGGGCCGATGCGCTCACCGAGTTCGGCCAGTTCGTGATCCAGGCGCTGGCCGCGTTCGCGATGATCGGCGCGGTGGGTTTCGCGCTCGCCGACCGGGGGCTGGACTACCTGACGTTCTGGAGCGCGCTGCCCGCCGGGCACACCGATCCCACCACCACCTCGTACCCGGGGTACTTCGTGCTGGTCTACGTGCTGGTCAAGACCTTCGAGTACAACGGCGGCATGTGGAACCTGGCGCAGCGCTACCTCGCCACGCCGGATTCCGCGCAGGCCCGGCGGACGGCGCTGCTGTCCAGCGCGCTGTACCTGCTCTGGCCACTCGTGCTGATGCTGCCGATGTTCGCCGCACCGCTGCTGGTGCACGTCGCCGACCCGCAGGACGTCTACGCGGGGATGGCGTTGCGGTTCCTGCCGCCCGGCCTGCTCGGGCTGGTGCTCGTCGGCGTCTTCTCGCACACCATGGCCATGGCCGCCTCCGACGCGACCGCGATCTCCGCGGTCGTCACCCGCGACGTGCTGCCCAGGATCTGGCGGCGCGCCAGGGGGTTCGGCGAGGCGGCGTCGCTGCGGGCGGGCCGGGTCCTCACCGTCGGGTTCGTGGCGCTGAGCGCGGTGATCGCGTTCTGCGCGGACGGTCTCGGCGGTGTGCTGGGGATCGTGGTGGCCTGGGTCGGTGCGCTGATCGGGCCGATCTCGATCCCGATGATGCTGGGGATGCTCCGCCCGTTCCGCCACGTCGGGCCCACGGCGGCGCTCACGTCGTGGGCGGGCGGCCTGGTGGCCTACGGGCTCACCAAGTACGCCTGGCAGCTCGGTGACGTGCTCACCGTGGTCACCCCGGTCCTGGTGTCCGCGCTGCTGTTCGTCGGCGTCGGCGCCGCGTACCGCGACGCACCGCCCGAGGCCGACGAGATCGTCGACGCGCTCGCCACCGACCACCCGCCCGCGCCGGTGCGCCGGAGCTGATATCCCGCGCTCGTCGTGCCTTTTTGGAACCCGCGCTGAGAATCCACAGAGGTCGAGTCATGGTCCGCAATGGACGCACGATCAGGTCGGCACAGGGGCGGCCATGCCGACGGTGGCGGTGTGCGCGCCGGGCGAACCCAGCGCTGCCGCGGATCCGCCCAGCTGCCATGCGTTTCCCGGTTCACCGCCGTCGTCAACCGGGCACCTCGCGGTCCAGTTCGTCGAGCCACGCGCGGGCGGTCGCGTCGCTGGGGGCTCGCCAGTCGCCGCGCGGGGAGAGCGCTCCGCCGGAGCCGACCTTGGGGCCGTTGGGGAGTGCGGAGCGTTTGAACTGGCTGGTCTGCACGAAGCGGTGCAGGAACACGGCGAGCCATTTCTTGATGGTGGCGAGGTCGTACTCGTGGCGCTTGTTCTCGGGGATCAGGCTCGGCCAGGAACCTCGTGCGCGGTCGCACCACGCGTGGTGCGCGAGGTAGGCGATGCGGCTGGGGCGGTAGCCGAACCTGAGCAGGTGGTAGAGGTGGAAGTCCTGGAGTTCGAAGGGGCCGACCACGGCTTCCGAACTCTGGGCGGGCTGGTCGGTCGCGGTCGCTCCGGAAGGCACCAGTTCCGGGGAGATGGCGGTGTCCAGGATGGACTCCAGCGCCGCGGCGGCCGCACCGGTGGCCGCTCCGCTGTCGATGGCCCAGCGGAGCAGGTGCTGGACGAGGGTTTTGGGCACCGATGCGTTGACGTTGTAGTGCGACATCTGGTCACCGACGCCGTAGGTGCTCCACCCGAGCGCGATCTCGCTGAGGTCGCCGGTTCCCACCACGAGACCACCGCGTTGGTTGGCGAGCCGGAACAGGTGGGAGGTGCGTTCACCGGCCTGCACGTTCTCGTAGGTGACGTCGTAGCGCCGGTCGCCCCGTGCCGCCGGGTGGTCGAGGTCGCGCAACATCTGCGTGGCCGACGGCCGGATGTCGATCTCGTCGGCCGTGACGCCGAGAGCGTCCATGAGGCGGTGGGCGTTGCGCCGGGTGCGCTCGCTGGTGGCGAAGCCGGGCAGCGAGAACGCGAGCACGTTGCCGCGGGGCAGGCCCAACCGGTCCATGCTGCGGGCCGCGACCATGAGCGCGTGGGTGGAGTCCAGCCCGCCCGACACGCCGATCACGACCCGTTCGGTCCCGGTGGCGGTCAGGCGGCGGGTCAGGCCCTGGACCTGGATCTGGTGGACCTCGGCGCACCGCTCGTCGAGCGTGCGGGGGTCGGCCGGGACGTAGGGGAAGCGCGGGATCTCCCTGCGCAGCAGCACGGTGTCGCGCGGTGCGGTGAGCTCGACCGGGATCCGGCGCAGGCCGCGCAGGCGTTCCCGGTGGTCGTGCGCGCTGTCGAGGAAACTCGTCATCCGCGTGCGTTCCTGGGACAGGCGGCGCAGGTCCACGTCGGCGGTGACCAGTTGGGCGTGCGGGCTGAACCGCTCGCCCTCGGCCAGCTCCTCGCCGTTCTCGTAGGCGAGCGCCTGGCCGTCCCAGGCCAGGTCGGTGGTGGACTCGCCCTGCCCGGCCGCGGCGTACAGGTAGGCGGCCAGGCACCGCGCCGACTGGCCCGCGCACAGCCGCCGCCGGTAGTCGGCCTTGGCGATGGTGATGTTGCTGGCCGACAGGTTGGCCAGCACGGTCGCCCCGGCCAGCGCCGCCCAGGAACTCGGCGGCACCGGGGTCCACAGGTCCTCGCAGATCTCGACGTGGAAGGTCGTCGATGCCGGTGGCCTGGAACAGCAGGTCGTCGCCGAACGGCACGTCGGACCCGAGCAGCGAGATCCGCTCCGCGGCCGCGTCGCGGGCGGCGGCGAAGTAGCGCTTCTCGTAGAACTCCCGGTAGGCGGGCAGGTAGCTCTTCGGCACGACGCCGAGCACCTCGCCCCGGTGCACGACCACCGCGCAGTTGAACAGGGCGTCACCGCAGCGCAGCGGAGCTCCGACCACGAGCGCGCAGTCCAGGTCGGCGCTGGCGGCGACCACGCGTCGCAGGCCGTGCAGCACCGCGTCCTGGAGGGCTTCCTGGTGGAACAGGTCGTCGGCGGTGTAGGAGGACAGCCCCAGCTCCGGGAACACCACCAGGACGGCGTGGTCGGCCGCGGCCTGCCGCGCCAGGTCCAGGGTCCGGTCGGCGTTGACCTCCGGGTCGACGCCCGCGCCGAGCGGAACGCCCACCGCCACCCGGGCGAAACCGTGCCGGTAGAGGGAGTGGAAGCTGGTCATGGCCGCCTCCGTTGGTCGAGGACGGAGGCCATCCTGCCCCACTCGGCGGCGCTCCGCGTTGGTGATCAGCCGCCCGGACCGCGGGCGGCCGGGTTCCCGCGGTCGCTCAGCCTTCGGCCGGGGCCCGCGGTCCGAGGGAGAACCGCGCCGTCCCGCCGGGTTCGAGGTGGACGGTGCGGTCACCGCAGGCGCAGGGCAGCGGCGGTCGTCGCGGATCCGGCTGGGTCCGCACGGTGGCGGTGCGGCCGGTGATCCGGACGGCGACCGGTTGCCCCCGGAACCGGATGGCCAGGTCGAGCGGACCCAGCTCGGCCGGCCAGTGCGGGTTCAGGCGCAGCACGCCGCCGCGGACCTCGATGCCGGCGAAGCACCGCTGCAACAGGTCGATGCTGCCCGCCATGGCGGCGAGGTGGATTCCCTCGGCGGTGGTGCCGTGCTGGGTGTCGTGGATGTCGCCGGCGAGCACGTCGTCGAAGAACTCCAGGGCGTTCGGCCGGTGGGCGCGGGCGAGCACCCAGGCGTGCACGACCGCGCTGAGCGTGGAGCCGTGACTGGTGCGGCGCAGGTAGTAGTCGATGTTGTTCGGGATGGTGTCCGCGGGCACGTCGTAGCCGAGCCCGGTGAGGATGCGGGAGAGTTCCTCGGACGAGAGCAGGTAGAACAACATGAGCACGTCGGCCTGCTTGGAGGCGCGGTACCGGTTGGGGGTGTCGCCTTCGGCTTCCAGGATGCGGTCGAGACGTCGGATGTCGCCGTAGCGGTCGCGGTAGGCCGCCCAGTCGAGTTCCGCGAGCCGCTCGTAACCCTCGAACTGGCTGATGATGCCCTCGCCGTGGAAGGGGACGAACATGCGTTGGGCCATCCGCTTCCACCGGTCGATCTCGCCGTGGTGCAGGCCCAGTTCCTCGGTCAGCTGCTCGCGGCGGTACCGGGGGAGTTCCCGCAGGACCGCGACGGCGGTGTCGCACAGCCAGGCCGTCATGACGTTGGTGTAGGCGTTGTTGTCGATGCCCGGCTCGGCCCGGTCGGGGTAGGCGGTGTGGTACTCGTCCGGCCCCACCACGCCGCGGATGACGTACCGGTCGCGGCCGTGGTCGTAGTCGGTGATCGAGGAGAAGAACCGGGCGATCTCCAGGATCAGCTCCGCGCCGAAGTCGGCGAGGAAGGAATAGTCCTCAGTGGACTCGACGTAGTGCCGGACGTTGTGCGCGATGGCGATGCCGATGTGCCGCTGGAGGTGGGTGTGGTCGGGCAGCCAGCGCCCGGACAGCGGGTTCAGGTGCATCAGCTGGCTCTCCTCCCTGCCGTTGCTGCCGCTCTGCCACGGGAACATCGCGCCGGTGCGGCCGATCCGGCGGGCGGCTCGCCGGGCGCGGTCCAGGCGGCGGTGGCGGTAGAGCAGGATCGAGCGGGTCAGCCGGGGCATGCGCAGGTTCAGCGTGGGCAGGATGAACAGTTCGTCCCAGAACACGTGTCCGCGGTAGGCCTCCCCGTGCAGTCCCCTGGCGGGGATGCCGACGTCGAGATCGGCGGTCTGCGGTGACGTGGTCTGCAGGAGGTGGAACACGTGCAGCCGGACGGCCTGCTGCGCGGCGCGGCTCGTGGACAGTCCGGTGTGGAACGCCTCGCGCAGGTGCGCCCACGCCAGGGTGTGGGAACCGAGCAGGTCGTCGAACCCCGGTGCGGTGCGCACGGCGTCGATCGCCTCGGCGACCGGTTCGGTGCTGGCGTGGTCCCGGGAGGTGTGGATCGCCGCGATCTTCTCCAGCCGCACCGGTTCGCCCGGTCGCACGCTCGTGGTGATGTCGTGCGCGATGATCCCGTCCTCGCGGACCAGCGCGGGGGGTGCACCGCTGGTGCTGAGCCGGTTGCGGACGGCGACGGCGACGCGGATGCCGGACTGGGACGTGCGCGCGTGGACGACGACCGTGTCGCAAGCCGCTTCGAAGTCCTCCCGGTCGACGAGGTGCGCGCCGTCGAGATCGCGGTAGCGCGCCACGCCGCGGTTGGCCACGGCCGCGTCGACGCCCGAGCGGATCGTCACCGCACCGGTCCAGTCCTCGGCCACCAGCGCGGTTTCCAGCCCCGCGAGGTGGGCCAGTCCCATGTGGACGAACCGGCGCTGCACCAGCCGCGTCGTCCGCCGCTGGGGGTCGCGGAAGCGCAGGCGGCGCACCAGGATTCCCCGTTCCACGTCGAGGTCCTGTTCGAAGTCCAGCAGTTCGACGTCGGAGAGGTCGAACCACCCGCCGTCGTCGATGCGGAAGGTCAGCAACAACCAGTTCGGCAGGTTGACCAGCGATTCGTGCTCCACGTCGCGCCCGGAGACGCGGGTGGTCAGGCGGTTGTAGCAGCCCGCCAGGTACGTGCCCGGGTAGTGCACACCGTCCGCGCGGCCCTCGGGAGCCGCGCCCCGGGTCGCGAAGTACCCGTTGCCGAGCGTGCACAACGCCTCGCGACGCCCCTCGTCAGCGGGGTCGTAGCCGCGGAACCCGAACGACCACGGCGAGTTCATGCGCTCCTGGTGACCGCCGGTCATCGCGACCGTCCGGGCGCGGCCACCGCCACCTCGTCGAGCGCGGAGACCACCACGTCGGCACCGGCCTCGGTCAGCGGCGCGGGGCAGCCGCGCCGGTCGAGGCCGATGACGAGCGAGAAGCCGCCGCGCCTGCCCGCGGTCACCCCGGCCCGGGAGTCCTCGACGACGACGGAGGCCGCCGGCCCCGCCCCCGCGCGCCGGGCGGCCTCCAGGAGCATGGCGGGGTCGGGTTTGCCCGCGAGGCCGAGCGCGTCGGCGACCTGCCCGTCCACCCGGGCGTCGAACAGCCCGAGGAGGTCGGCTCGCGCGAGGATCTCGGCGCAGTGCCGGCTCGCGGAGAAGACCGCCGTCCGCACGCCGCGTCCGCGCAGCTCTGCGAGCAGCGCCCGCGCGTCGTCGAAGACCTCGACGCCCGCGGAGTCGAGCGCTTCGCGGAAGTGGACGTCCTTGAGCGCCGCCAGTCCGTGCGCGGTTTTCCGGCCGGGTTCGTCCCCGGCGGTTCCCAGGGGCAGGTGCATCCCGCGGGAGCGGAGCAGGTCCACCACCCCGGCGACCCGCGGTTTGCCGTCGACGTGGCGGACGTAGTCGTCCTCGCTGAAGGGGCGGTGGTCCTCTCCGGCGCTCGCCGGCCGCTCGGCGAAGTAGCGGTCGAACAAGCGTTTCCAGGCGGCGGCGTGGACCCGGGCGGTGTCGGTGACCACGCCGTCCATGTCGAAGAGCACGGCGCGGTGCCGGTCTGGATCGATGCTGATGGCGGTCATGATCACCCGTCCGGCGCGAGTTGCCCGACGAGTGGGTACCCGGGCGGTGCGAGGTCTTCACCCGACGTGCGCGAGTCCTGGAGATCACATGACCGATGCGAAGCCGCGGATCGTCGTGGGGGTGGACGGTTCCCCGGGCTCGCGAGCCGCCCTGCGCTGGGCGCTGCGGTACGCCGAGCTGTCCGACGGGGACGTGACCGCCCTGATCGCCTCCGGCCCACCGGTGTTCATCGACCTCGCGGTACCGATGCCCGGCGACGACGCGGCCGACCGGGCGGACCGCGAACTCCACGAGGCGGTCGAGGAGACGACCGCGCTGCTGGGCAGCGACGTCCACGTGAACCGGGTGGTGGTCCAGGACCACCCCGCCCGCGCGCTGGTGGACGAGGCGCGCGGCGCCGACCTGCTCGTCGTCGGGCACCGCGGTCGCGGCGGTTTCGTCGGTGCCGTGCTGGGTTCGGTCAGCCGGCACTGCGTCAACCACGCGTCGTGCTCGGTGGTCGTGGTCCGGCGACCGCACGAGGACGGTCACTAGCTCGGCGCGACCCGCCGGGAATCCGCGTCGTCACCGGCTGGTTCCGGTCCGGACGACGGCGACCGGGCTCGGCGCGTGCAGCACCGCGCCGCGCGCCACCGAACCGAGCAGCAGACCGGCGAAACCCCCGTGTCCGCGGTGGCCGACGACGAGCAGTCGCGCCCCGTCGGCGGACGCGGCGAGCTCGGCCACCGGATGCCCGCCCGGCGCCCTGCGGTGGACGGTGACCCGCGGGTGGCGCTCGTCCCACCCCGCGAGTTGCTCGGCGAGGGACCGGTGCGCGGCGTCGCGCAGGTCGGCCGTTTCGTAGGGCAGGCGCGGAACGACCGGGGCGTACTCGGGATCGCGCCACACGTGCACCGCCACGAGGTCGGTGCCGTGGCGCTCGGCGGCCTCGAAGGCGAATTCGAGCGCGTCCCGGCTGGACGGCGAACCGTCCAGGCCGACGACGACCGGGCCGGTCCGGGGGTACCCGCGCACCACGACGGCCGGGCACCGCGCGTGGGTGGCGACCTTGGCGCTCACCGAGCCGAGCAGGGTCGCGGCCACCGGTGCGCGCCCCCGGGAACCGACCACCACGAGCCGGGCGTGGTGGGACAGCTCCACGAGCACGTCAGCGGGCGAGCCGTGCCGGACCTCTGGGGAGATCTCCAGGTCCGGACGCGATGCGGCGAGCACGGTCGCCAGCCCTGAGACGGTCCGCGCCGCGCGGTCGTCGTCCAGGTCGTCGTCGGGCGCCAGCACGACCCGCAACCGCGCCGGCGCGCGCAGCACCGCCTCGTCGGCGGCCCACGAAGCGGCGTTCAAGGAGGGCGCGGACCCGTCCACGCCCACGACGATCGGATCGTCCACGGCCATCACGACGCACCCCTGGCGTTGCGCACGACCGCGACCGGGCACCGCGCGTGGTGCAGCACCCCGACGGCGACGGATCCCAGGAACAGGCCGCCGAAGCCGCCGCGTCCCCGGTGGCCCACGACGAGCAGCCGCGCGTCGCGGGCCGCGTCGGTGAGCGAGGCAACCGGGTGCCCCCGCTGGGCGACCTCGCGGGTGCGGACGTCGGGGTGCTCGGCGCGGAAGTCGGCGGTCTGCTCGGACACGGAACGTTCGACGGCCCGCTCCACCCGCTCGCGGTCCTCCGGCGGCAGCGGGACGGACAGCAACCCCTCCTCGCGCCAGGTCTGCATCACCACCAGCTCGGCCCGCAGCCGCTCGGCGGCGGCGAAGGCGAACCCCAGCGCTTCCCGGCTGCCGTCGGAACCGTCGACCCCGACGACCACCGGCCCGACGGTGGTCGGGACGTCCCCGCGCACGACGACGACGGGACAGCTCGCGTGGGCGGCGACACCCGTGCTCACGCCGCCCAGCAGGGCTTCGGTGAAACCGCCGAGACCCCGCGCCCCGACGACGAGCAGCGGTGCCGTGCCGCTGAGCCGGAGCAGTTCGTCCACCGGGTGCCCGGACACCACCTCCGCGGTCACCGCCACGTGCGGGAACGCCGAGGTGCACCTGCTCTCGGCCTTGCGGACCGCCTGCTCGGCGAACTCGGCGCGGACCGGGTCGTCGTTGACGAGGACGAGGTGCAGCCCGGTACCGCGACGATCGGCTTCGGCAGCCGCCCACGAAGCGGCGCGCAATGCCGGGTCCGACCCGTCCACTCCGGCCACGACCGGTCCTGCCCGTGACGTCATGTCGAACTCCCTGGTGAAGAAGGCCGTCTCGCTCCCGGAGTACCCGGACCGAGCGGTTACCCGACAGCGGACTCCCGGGGATCTCCCAGCGCCGATCGACTGCTGCGGTGTAAGCGCGATCGGTGGTATCAGTGTCGACTGAAATCAAGCCCAACATCGGCCGCGCCCTGCCCGTCGCCCTCACCGAAGCCGGGCGGTCACTGCTCGACCAGGCAGACGGGATCGTGCTCGACGTGGACGACCGGATGACCGCCGATCTCGCACCCGACGACGTGCGCCGGCTCGCCTCACTGCTGACCACCTGCGTGCGGAACCTGAGATCCTGTCGTTGAACTCGTTGTGGTCGGCGGTGCCGGTGGCGGAACCCCCGCTCGGTCGCTTGCGAAGTCCGGGTGTCCCGATGGCGCGCCTGAATCCGTGGTCCACTTCGGACGACCCCGGGCCGCGCGGTCGTCGCGATCGGGATCGCGGCCCGCCACCTGCGACCGGTGGTGATCGGCGATGTCCACTCCTTTGGAGCAGTCCGCGCCCTGCAACTCGTCCGTCCTGTATGGACTGAGCTCTCCGGCGGCGGGGGGCAAACCCTCCATGTGGGGGTGCTGGTGCGCTCTGGCCGGAGCAACGATGTGGTCGTCGGTGTGGGACTTCTGCCTCTCGGGGGCGGAGCTGCGCGGGCGTAGCACGGCTGCTCCGCACGCATCCCGGTGACCGCCGGGCGGTTCCCCGAGTGCGCGTGGTCCGTCGGCGTCGGGTGTCAACGAGCCGGCGCGGAGTGTGAGGAGCGACTCGTGAGGTACCGGATTCTGGGGCCCCTCCAGGTGGCGGGCGCGCGGGGGCTGTCGGCCGTCAGCGCACCCAAGGTGGGACGACTGCTCGCCGCCCTGCTGATCAGGGCGGACCGGATCGTCTCGCGGGAGGAGCTGGTCCGCGAGTTGTGGCCCGCGGACCCGCCGCGGCGGGCCACGGCCGCCCTGCACGTGCACGTCTCCCAGCTGCGCAAGCTGTTGCGGCGCTCCGGCGGGGGCGATCCGATCGGCACGGAGGCTCCCGGGTACGTCCTGCGCACCGAGCCCGGCGAACTGGACCTGCACGTCTTCCAGCAGCGGGTCGGCGACGGGCGCCGCCACGCCCGCGCGCAGCAGCACGAGGACGCCGCGCGGTCGTTGCGGTCGGCGTTGGCGATGTGCCAGTCGCCGCCGCTGCCCGGTCTGGGCGGCGGGCCGATCGCCGACGGATTCGTCCGGTGGTTCGGCGACGTCCGGGCCGAGTGCGCGGAAGCCGCGGTGGAATCGAGCATCAGGCTGGGACGGCACCACGAGGCGACCGAGCTGCTGCGCTCGATGCTCGACGCGTATCCGCTGCGCGAGGGCTTCTACCGGCAGCTCATGCTCACCATGCACCGTTCCGGTCGCAGGGCCGAGGCGCTGGCCGTGTACCAGCACGCGCGCAGGGTCATCAAGCAGGAGCTGGGCCTGGAGCCGTGCCAGGCCCTGCGCGACCTGGAACGGACCGTGCTGTCGGCCGGGGAGAACGGCGCGCCCGCCCGGGCGGGATGACCGAACCCCGGCGTCAACCGGCCAGCGCGGCGGTGATGTCCCGTGCCACCGCGTCGAGGTTGTCGTCGAGGTAGAAGTGCCCTCCCGGGTGGACGGTGAGGTCGAACCCGCTCGTCGTGTGTTCCTGCCAGCTCGACGCCTGCTCGGCGGTGACCACCGGGTCGCGGTCGCCGACGACGACCGTGATCGGGCACCGCACGGCCGCGCCGCGCGGGCAGGAGTAGTTCCCGATGGCCCGGTAGTCCGCGCGGACCGCGGGCAGGATCATCGCCGCCATCTCCGGGTCGGCCAGCACGGTCTGCGCGGTGCCGCCCAGGCGGGACATCTCGCCCAGCAGCCCGGCGTCGTCGAGCAGGTGCACCTTCCTGGTGTCCGGAGTGGACGGTGCGCGGCGCGCGGAGGCGAACAGGCGCAGCGGACCGGTCCCGGTGACCTCCAGCCTGCGCGCGACCTCGAACGCCACGACCGAGCCCATGCTGTGGCCGAAGAACACGTGGCGCTCGGCCAGGAGCGGGGCCAGGGCTTCGGCGATGTCGTCGGCCAGCTCGTCGATGCTGGTGGGGACCGGCTCCCGGCGGCGTTCCTGACGTCCCGGGTACTGCACGGACAGCGTCGCCACGTCGGGCGCCAACCGTCGCGCCAGCCGGCTGAAGTAGCTCGCGGATCCGCCCGCGTGCGGGAAGCAGACCACGTGCGGACCGCCGTCCGGGCGCGGCCCGAAGCGCCGGATCCACGGGTTCTTCGTCGGGGAGGGGGTCATCGGCAGCCCTCGCAGGTGTTCGGCGGGTGGGGAGCGGGAAGGGTGGTCGGCGACGTGGCCGACCACCCTTCCACCGGTCAGTCGGGGAGGTTGAGCACCGCGATGTGCACCTCGCCCCGGCAACGGCCGCCTCCCGCGTCCCAGTACTGGAAGCCGGTGTCGACGACCAGCATCGGCGCGCCACCTCCCGGGGTCTGCCGCCGCACCGACCGGAACTCGATCTCGCCCTCGAAGGCGCGCGGGTCGATGGGCCGGTGGAACCGGCTGGTGAACCGGGCGATGAGGATGTCCGGCAGCTGGTGCTTCCAGTAGTCGCTCATCGTCCAGCCGCTGAACTCCGGGATGAGTCCCCATTGGACCGCCGCGGCGATCGTGTAGTACAGCATCTGATTGTAGCAGATGGTGACCTCGACCGCGTTGAGGTGGCCGGTGTCGTCGATGTAGCACGACTCCGGGATGGCGAACTCGCACCGGGTGATCGTGGTGTCGTCCCGCGGCGTGACGATCGCCGACTTCAGGTACTCGCAGTGCTGCTTGTACGGACGCAGCACGTTGGCGAGCAGGTCCGCGTCGGTGGGCAGGGAGGCCGCGTGCACGTGCCTACACCTCCTCCGTTTCGTACAGCTTGCGGGTGTCGTGCACGGTGACCCGGTGGGAGACCGTGGGTTCCGGCGTGGTGGTGTGCCGCGCGCGGTGGATCAGGCTGCGGTTGTCCCAGACCAGCAGGTCGCCCTTCTCGAACTCCTGGAGGTGGATGTTGTCGTGCTCCAGGTCCTCGTCGAACTGCCCGGTCGCGTCGAACAGCCGCTTCAGCAGGTCGCCGTCGACCTCGCCGCCGGCGGGGTCCTCGATGCCGACGGTGAAGCCCTCGCTGATGTAGAGCACCGTCTCGCCGGTCATCGGGTGCTTGAACGTCGTCGGGTGCACCACCTCGGGCGTCTTCTGCTCGATCTCCTGGATCAGCTCGGAGACCGGTTTGTAGACGTCCTGCGGGCGGATCTTGAAGTACTTGCGGACGCTGTGCCGGGCGCGGGTCCCGGCGACCTCCGCCTGCAACTCCGCGGGCAGCCTCCGGTACGCCTCACCCATGTCGATGAAGTAGGTGCCGCGGTTCTTCTGCGGGATGACCTGCGGGTAGATCAGCGTGATGCCGAACGGGTCGGGCATGAACTGGTAGTCGGCGTGCCAGAACTTGCCGGTCTTCGGCACGCCGATCTGCTTGCCGTTCTCCGGCACGTTCGACGACACGAAGATGTCGGGGAACTCCGGGTGGTGGTACATCGGCTCGTAGTAGGCCTCCGGCCGTCCCAGCCGCTGTCCCAGCGCCAGGAACTGCTGCGGCGAGAGGTCCTGGTCCTTCAGGACCGCGATCTTGCTGGTGTAGACGGCCTGCTTGAGCGCCTCGACGTCCGCGTCGGTCGCCGTGGTGTGGTCGAAGCCGGTGACGGTGACGCCCAGCTTCTTGCCCTGCTGCGGCTCGATCTCCATGTGCGTTGCCACTCCTGTGCGTAGGGGTCGTTGCGATCGCGGTGGTTCAGGACGAGCTGGGGGACAGCTCGGCGAGCTTGGCGTCGATCAGCGACGCGGTTTCGGCGAGGGTGAGGTCGTCGGTCAGTTCGTCGTCCTCCAGCGCGATCCCGAGTTCGCGTTGCAGCTGGAGCGTGAGTTCCACGACGGTGAGCGAGTCGACGCCCAGGTCGTGGTAGGTCGTCTCGGGAGTCGTGTCCTCGGGCGTCACGCCGTGGACGTCCTGCAGGATGGCGACCAACCGGTCGTAGCTGGTGCTGTTCATCGTTCGTCCCTCACGTTGTCGTTGCCAGGTCGGGCCAGCGCAGGACGCAGGAGCCCCACGCCAGTCCGGCGCCGAAGGCGGTCAGGAGCACCCGTTGTCCCGGGCGCAGTTCGCCGTTTGCCGCGGCGGCGTCCAGGGCCAGCGGGATGGAGGCGGCACCGGTGTTGCCGACGTCGACCAGGTGGCGGGCGCAGCGCTCGTGGTCGATGCCCAGTTCGTCGGCCACCGACTGCAGGATGCGCAGGTTGGCCTGGTGCGCCACCAGGTGGTCCACCTCCTCGGGCTTCCAGCCCGCGGCGGCCAGGGATTGCCGGGCGGAGCCGGACATGCGCGTCACCGCGTGCCGGAAGATCTTCTTGCCCTGCATCTCCAGGTGCTGCTCGGCCCGGGTCGGTGACCGGTCGGTGGTGCGCTGGCGGGAACCTCCGGCCGCGACGATGGCCAGGTCCTCCCCGGTGCCGTCGCTGCCCAGCACGAAGTGCCCGACCGCGCCGGGTTCGTCGTCCTCCCCGGCCCGCAGCACCACGGCGCCCGCCCCGTCGCCGAAGATGATGGCGTTGGTGCGGTCCTCCGGGTCGACGATGGAGGAGTAGACGTCGGCGCCGATCACCAGGACACGCCGCGACGCGCCGGTCGAGATCATCCCGGCGGCCGTGGCGAGGGCGTAGACGAACCCGCTGCACGCCGCGGCGACGTCGAACGCAGCCGCGTCCCGCAGGCCGAGCCGCGACGCGACGAGCGGTGCGGTGGCGGGCAGCGGGCGGTCCGGGGTCGCGGTGGAGACCAGGACCGCGTCCGGTGCGACCGCACCGGCGGAGCGCAGCGCCCGAGTTCCGGCCGCCACGGCCAGATCGGAGGTGGCCTCGCCCGGCTCGACGAAGCGGCGTTCGCGGATACCGGTGCGGGTGGTGATCCACTCGTCGGTGGTGGCCAGGCGTTGCGAGAGTTCTTCGTTCGTGACGACCCTGGGCGGAACCCAGCCGCCGATTCCGCACAACACGGCCGCTCGGGCGGTGGATCTTCGGCTGATGCTCACGACGGCACCTCGGTTTGGGTTGGGGAACGGTTTTCCTCCGGACCGGGGGTGAGAGCAACGAAAATGCACTTGCGGACGGATGTCAACGAAAGGACCCGGTTCCTAAAAGGGGTCTAAAAGTGCGCTAAGCGTCCGGGATCACGTCCGACGTCGCCGGCGGTGTTCCGCCGGGTGCCGCCGGTTCCGCCGATGAACTGCGGTGATGTGCGCTGCCGAGGGTTGCGTTCGCCGGTTCCGCGGGCCTTCCCGGCGAGCCGGACGGCGCTGGGATCCCTTGCGGGACGCGGTGTTCCTGCCGTATCACAGGACCACCGGAACGGCTTGTCCGCCATCCGCCGACAAGGCCGTCGGCAATCCCTCTGATTCCGCGCCGTTGATTTCTTCTCGTCCCGCGTCCTCGCGCGGGCTTTGGAGGAGCGAATTCCATGGATCCAACACCAGCGCCCGGCCGGTCGGGGCGTCCCGATGGGACGCTGCTCGACCTGGTGCGCGAGCAGGTGGCCGACCTCCTCGGGTACGACGACCGCGCCGACGTGGCGACCGACGCGTCCTTCCTCGACCTCGGGATGGATTCGCTCACCGCGGTCGACCTGCGCGACCGGCTGACCGCGGCCTGCGGGATCGCGATCTCGTCCACTGTGGTCTTCGACCACCCCACCCCGGTGCAGCTCGCCGCCCACCTCGAAACCCGCGTCGGGAACGGCTCGGCCGCCGACGAGCCGGGCGCGGCCGGGGAACCGGTCTCCGCCGCTGACGAGCCGATCGCGATCGTGGGGATGGCCTGCCGACTGCCCGGTGGCGTGGAGTCGCCGGAGGACCTGTGGCGGCTGGTGTCCGCGGGCGGCGACGGCGTCGGTCCGTTCCCCGACGACCGGGGCTGGGACCTGGAGTCGCTGTACGACCCGGACCCCGACCGGCAGGGCACTTCCTACGTCCGCGAGGGCGGTTTCCTCGACCACGCCTTGGATTTCGACGCGGGTTTCTTCGGAGTGCCGCCGCGCGAGGCGGAAGCGATGGATCCGCAGCAGCGGTTGTTGTTGGAGACGTCGTGGGAGGCGCTGGAACGCGCGGGAATCGACCCGTCGTCGTTGCGGGGCAGTCGCACCGGGGTGTACGCCGGGATCGCGAACTTCGACTTCCCGGCGGTCGCCAAGACCGTGCCGGACGGCGACATGTACCGGATCACCGGCACGCACAACAGCGTCGCCTCCGGCCGGGTGGCGTACGTGCTAGGACTGGAGGGGCCCGCGCTGACGGTGGACACGGCGTGCTCGTCGTCGTTGGTGACGATGCACCTGGCCGCGCAGGCGCTGCGGCACGGCGAGTGCTCCCTGGCGCTGGCCGGCGGGGCGACCGTGCTCGCGGGTCCGGACGTCTTCCTCGGGTTCTGCCGCCAGCGCGCGCTGTCCCGGGACGGGCGGTGCCGCGCGTTCGCCGCGGCCTCCGACGGTTTCGGCCCCGCCGAGGGAGCCGGAGTGGTGGTGTTGGAACGCCTCTCGGACGCGCGCCGCAACGGACACCGGGTGTTGGCGGTGCTGCGGGGTTCAGCGGTGAACCAGGACGGGGCGAGCAACGGGTTGACGGCGCCGAACGGTCCGTCGCAGCAGCGGGTGATCCGGCAGGCGTTGGCGAACGCGGCACTGTCACCGTCCGATGTGGACGTGGTGGAGGCGCACGGCACGGGGACGCCGCTGGGCGACCCGATCGAGGCGCAGGCGTTGTTGGCGACCTACGGCGCAGACCGGGAACACCCGCTGCTGTTGGGGTCGGTGAAGTCGAACATCGGCCACACCCAGGCTGCCGCGGGCGTGGCCGGGGTGATCAAGGCGGTGTTGGCGCTGCGGCACGGCACCGTGCCCGCGACGTTGCACGTGGACGAACCGTCGCCGCACGTGGACTGGTCGTCGGGCGCGGTCGAGCTGGTCACCGAACCGGTGCCGTGGCCGGCGGTGGACCGGCCGAGGCGGGCGGCGGTGTCGTCGTTCGGCATCAGCGGCACCAACGCGCACGTCATCCTGGAACAGGGCCCGGAAACCGAGGACGAGCCGAGCGGCGAGTCCGGCGCGCTGGACGGGACCGTGCTGTGGCCGGTGTCGGGCCGGTCGGAGGCGGCGTTGCGGGCGCAGGCCGGTCGTCTGGCCGACTTCCTCGCCACCGACCCGGCGGGCAGCGACAGCGCCATCGCCGGGGCCCTGGCGCGCAGCCGGACCGCGTTCGAGCACCGGGCGGTGGTCGTGGCCCGGGACCGCGCGTCGGCGGTGGCGGACCTGCGGGCGCTGGCGGACGGCCGGCGTCCTGCCCGCGCGGCCGCGGGTTCCGCGCTGGACGGCGGGGTCGTCCTGGTCTTCCCCGGCCAGGGGGCGCAGTGGCGGGGGATGGGGCGCGAGCTGCTGGAGTCCTCGCCGGAATTCGCCGACTGGGTGGCCGAGTGCGAGGAGGCGTTCGCGCCGTACCTGGACTGGTCGTTGACCGAGGTGCTCCGCGGCGACCCGAACACCCCGCTGGAGTCCGTGGAGTTCGTGCAACCGGCGTTGTTCGCGATGATGACCGGCCTGGCGGGGTTGTGGCGGAGCTGCGGGGTGCACCCGGCCGCCGTGGTCGGACATTCGCAGGGCGAGATCGCGGCCGCGTTCGTGGCCGGTGCGCTGACCCTGCCGGACGCGGCGCGCGTGGTCTGCTCGCGCAGCAGACTGCTCACGGACCTGGTCGGTCGCGGCGCGATGGCCTCGGTGCCGCTGGGCCGGGACGAGGTGGAGCGTCGTCTGTCCGAATGGGACGGTCGGATTTCGGTCGCAGCCATCAACTCCGCCGAGCTGACCGTGGTGTGCGGGGAGCCGGACGCGGTGGCCCGGTTCGTCACCGACCTCGACGGCGAAGGAATCCGGGCGCGGCACGTGCCGATGGACCGGGCCAGCCACTCGGCCCAGATCGACGTGCTCGAAGAGCCGATGCGGCAGGCGCTGGCGGGCCTGCGCCCGCGCTCGTCCGGGACCGCCTTCTGCTCCTCGGTGACCGGGGACGTGCTCGACACCGCCGGACTGGACGGCGACTACTGGTACCGCAACCTGCGCCAGCCGGTCGAATTCCAGGCAGCCGCGCGGACGCTGGTGGAACAGGGGCACCGGATCTTCCTGGAGGTCGGCCCGCACCCGGTGCTGACCGCTCCGTTGGAGCAGATCCTTCACCCAGCACCGCGCGGCGGTGCGGTGCTGGGCACGCTGCGCCGCGGCGAGGGCGGGTTCGACGAGTTCGCGGGCGCGCTGGCCCGGGCGCACGTGTCCGGAGTGGACGTGGACTGGTCGGCGGTCCTGGGCGTCAGTCCGGTGCGCACGGACCTGCCCACCTACGCGTTCCAGCGCGAACGCCACTGGCCGCGCCCTCCGGCGGTCTCGGCGGCCGATCCCGCCGCGCTGGGCCTGCACGCCGCGGGGCACCCGCTGCTGGGCGCGGCGGTGGACACCGCCGAGGACGGCGCCACGCTGCTGACCGGCCGCATCGCGCTGCGGACGCACCCGTGGCTGGCCGACCACGCGGTGGCCGGGACGGCGCTGCTGCCCGGGACGGCGTTCGTGGAACTCGCGGCCCGCGCGGGACGGGAAACCGGCTGCGAGGAGATCGCCGAACTGGTGCTGGAAGCCCCGCTGCCGATCCCGGACGAGGGGCACGTCCAGCTCCAGGTCCGGGTTTCGGCCGCCGACGAGGCGGGGCGGCGCGCGCTCGCGGTGCACTCGCGTCCCGGCGACCCGGACGTCGGTCCCTGGACCCGGCACGCCACCGGCGTGCTGAGCCCGGCCGTTCCCGGCACGGGCACGTTCGACGTCCCCGGCGACGCCACGCCGGTCGACGTCGAGGACTTCTACGCCCAGGCCGCCACCCGTGGTTACGACTACGGCCCCGCGTTCCGGGGGTTGTCGGCGATGTCGCGGCGCGATGCGGAGATCCTCGCCGAGGCGCGCCTGCCGGAGGCGGCCGGTGATGCGGGGGGATATCTGCTGCACCCCGCCCTCCTCGACGCCGCGCTGCACCCCGTCGCGCTCGACGCCGAGCGGGCGCGGCTGCCGTTCTCCTGGCGCGGCGTCGTGCTGCACGCGCCCGGCGCCTCGGTGGCGCGGGTCCGGCTGGTGCCGGTCGGACCGGACGCGGTGGCGCTGACCGCGTCCGATGTGGACGGACGTCCGGTGGTCTCGGTGGCGGAGCTGACCCTGCGACCGGTGGCCGCAGACCAGCTCGCCGCCCTCCGCGGACCGCACCGCGACGCGCTGTTCAGCACGCGGTGGCAGCAGGTCGACCCGCCCGCGCCGAGCGGAACGGCGGCCGTGCTGGGCGAGGACCTGGCCGTGCCGGGGGCCGAGCGGCACCGGGACCTGGCCGCGCTGCTCGCGTCGCTCGACGCCGGTGGCACCGCGCCGGACGTCGTCTTCGCCCCGCACCTGCCCGGATCCGACAGCGGCGCCGACACCGCCGAGCGGGTGCGGACCGCGACCTGCCGCGCCCTGGCACTGCTGCAGACCTGGCTCGCCGACGAGCGGTTGGCGGACTCGCGCCTGGTCGTGGTCACCCGGGGAGCCCTCGCCGCGGGCCCCGACGAGGGCGTCGCGGACCTGGCGCACGCGGCGCTGTGGGGGCTGGTCGGGTCCGCGCGCAGCGAGCACGGCGACCGGTTCGCCCTGGTGGACACCGACGAGGACGCCGCGTCCGTCGCAGCGCTGCCCGCCGCCGCGGCCACCGGTGAACCGCAGCTCGCGGTGCGCGCCGGAGCGGTCCGGGCGCCCCGCCTGGTCCGCGCCGCCGCCACCGGTTCGGCCCCGGAGGCCCCGGACGGCGGGACCGTGCTCATCACCGGCGGCACCGGCGCGCTCGGCAGCCGGTTCGCCCGGCACCTGGTGGCCGAGCGGGGAATCCGGCACCTGCTGCTGGTCGGCCGCCGCGGACCGACGCCGGACAGCGCCGAGCTGGAACGCGAACTCACCGAGCTCGGCGCGCAGACGGTCACCACCGCCGCGTGCGACGTCGGCGACCGGGACGCGCTGGCCCGCCTGCTGGACGCGATCCCGGCCGACCGCCCGCTGACCGGGGTCGTGCACGCCGCCGGTGTTCTCGACGACGGGGTCATCGGCTCGCTCGACCCGCAGCGGGTCGCGCGCGTGCTGCGCCCGAAGGCGGACGCCGCGCTGCACCTGCACGAGCTGACCGAGCACCTGCCGCTGCGCTGGTTCGTGCTGTTCTCCTCGGTCGCCGGGGCGCTGGGCGCTCCGGGGCAGGGCAACTACGCGGCGGCGAACACGCTGCTGGAAGCCCTGGCCTACCACCGCCGCGCCGCCGGGCTGCCCGCCACCGCGTTGGCCTGGGGGTACTGGGAGGACACCGGCGGCCTGACCGAGGCGGTGGACCAGGAGGCGCTGGCCGCCCAGCTGCGCCGCATCGCGATGCTGCCGCTGCGCACCGAGCAGGGCCTCGCGCTGTTCGACGCCGCCTCGGCCACCGGCGAACCGGTGCTCACGACGGCGCGGGTGGACGTCGCGTCGCTGTCCGAGCGCCCCACCGTCCCACCGCTGCTCAGCGGACTCGTCCGGTCCCGGAAGCAGCGCAGCTCGACCGGGACCGGCTCGACGGACCGGATGGCGGCCCTGTCCGGGCCCGACCGCGAGGCGGCGCTGCTGGACCTCGTGCGCGACCAGGTCTGCGCCGTGCTCGGACGCTTCACACCCGACGAGATCGCACCCGACCGGCCCCTCCCGGAGCTCGGGTTCGACTCGCTCACCGCGATCCAGCTCCGCACCGCCCTCGCCGAGGCGACCGGCCTGCGGCTGTCCCCGACGGTCGTCTTCGACCACCCCACACCCGAGGAACTGGCCCGGGAACTCGGCAACCGGCTCGCCCCCGCGGACCCGGAACCCGCCGCGACGGGAGTGGCATCGGCCCACCTCGACAGCTTGGAGACCGCGCTGGAGGCGGCAGACCCGCAGGAGCGCGACGAGGTGCTCGCCCGGCTCGGGGCCCTGCTGGCCGCGCACCGCCCGGACGACCTGGCCGCCGCCTCCGACGAAGAACTCTTCGAGCTGATCGACGACGAACTCGGCGCGAACTGACAGCACCGGGGCGAGGGAAGGGTGCCCATGCCAGCAGACGACCAGCTCCGCGACTACCTCCGGCGCGTGACGCTCGAACTGCGCCGCACCAAGCAGCGGCTGCGGGACGCCGAGGACCGGTTGCGCGAACCGATCGCCATCGTCGGGATGTCCTGCCGCTTCCCCGGCGGTGTCCGGTCACCGGAGGACCTGTGGCGCCTGCTGCTCGCCGAGCAGGACGCCGTCACGACCCTGCCGTCCGACCGCGGCTGGGAGCGGGCACTCCGCCTCGACGGGGTGGAGTGCCCGCGCAAGGGGGGATACCTGCACGACGCCGCCGACTTCGACCCGGAACCGTTCCGGATGACCGAGCACGACGCGCTGGCCACCGACCCCCAGCAGCGGTTGCTGCTCGAAACGGCCTGGGAGGCGTTGGAACGGGCCGGGATCGCCCCGACGTCGTTGCGCGGCAGCGCGACCGGCGTGTTCGCCGGGGTGATCTACAACGACTACGGCGGCACGGTGCGGCGGCCTCCCGACGGTTTCGCCGGCGACGTGCTGGTGGGCAGCGTGCCGAGCCTGGCCTCCGGCCGGATCTCCTACGCGCTGGGCCTGCGCGGACCGGCGGTCACCGTGGACACGGCGTGCTCCTCGGCGCTGGTCGGGCTGCACTCCGCCGTGCACGCGCTGCGGAACCGGGAGTGCTCGCTGGCGCTGGTCGGGGGAGCCACCGTGATGGCCACCCCGGTGACGCTGCTGGCCTTCACCCACCGAGGTGCGCTCGCCGCGGACGGGCGGTCCAAGTCGTTCTCCGCCGCGGCGGACGGTTGGGGACTGGCCGAGGGCGCCGGAATGCTCGCGCTGCAACGGTTGTCCGACGCCCGTCGCGAAGGCAGGCCGGTGTTGGCGGTGGTGCGGGGTTCCGCCGTCGTCCAGGACGGCGCTTCGCACGGCCTCACCGCGCCCAACGGCCAGGCCCACCGGCAGATGATCCGCCAGGCGTTGGACGCGGCAGGACTCCCGGCCGCCGCCATCGACGCCGTCGAGGGCCACGGCACGGGAACTCCCCTCGGTGATCCGATCGAGGTGCAGGCGCTGCTGGACACCTACGGGGCCGACCGGCCGCGGGGTCGCCCGCTGCGGCTCGGCTCGGTCAAGTCCAACCTCGGCCACACCCAGGCGGCGGGCGGCGTCGCCGCCGTGGTCAAGGTCGTGCTCGCGCTGCGCCGCGGTGTGCTGCCCAGGTCGTTGCACGCGGAGAAGCCGTCACCGCACGTGGAGTGGCAGGACGACGCCGTCCGGCTGCTCACCGAGGCGCTGCCGTGGCCGGAGACCGGGCAACCCCGCCGGGCGGCGGTCTCCTCGTTCGGCGTCAGCGGCACCAACGCGCACGTCGTCGTCGAACAGGCCCCGCCCGGCGACGCCCCGGCGGCACCCGGACCGGATCCCGAAGTGGTGCCCTGGCTGCTGTCCGCGGCCTCGCCGCCGGCGCTGCGCGCCCAGGCCGCCCGGCTCGCCGAGCACCTGGCCGAGCACCCGGAACTGCGCGACGTCGACGTCGCCCGGTCGCTGGCGACCGGGCGCGCGGCGCTGGAACACCGCGCCGGCGTGGTCGCCGCCGGACCGCAGCGGCGCCGCGAGGCGCTGACCGCCCTCGCCGAGGGCCGCTCGGCACCGGGCCTGGTGCACGGCCCGGATCCGGGGGACGGCCGGCGGTCGCCCGAACGGTCCTTCGTGGACGAGTTCTGCCGGGGCGGTGCGGTGGACTGGTGCACCGCATTCCCGGATTCCGACGCCAGATCGGTCGACCTGCCCACCTACGCCTTCCAACGCCGGCGCTACTGGCTGGACGCCGAACGATCCTGAAAGGACACCCACCATGACCGGTATCACCGAACCCGGGCCGGAGGGGCGGACGCTCGACGCGCGTCTGGCCTTCCACGCGCGGAGCAGACCGGACCACGTCGCGATCGCCCACGAGGACCGCACCGTCGACTACGCGACGCTGCACCGCGAGAGCACCGCGACCGCCCGGGCGTTGCGCGCCTGCGGGCTGACCCGCGGCTCGCGCGTCGCCTACCTGGGCAAGGAGTCGGAGCACTGCTACGAACTGCTCTTCGCCTGCGCCCGGAGCGGTGCGGTCTTCGTCCCGGTGAACTGGCGGTTGGCACCCGACGAGGTCGAGTACATCCTGCGGGACTCCAGCGCCGAACTGCTCTTCGTCGAGGAGGAGTTCCTGCCGGTGGCCCGCGCGCTGCGGGCCGAACTGCCGGAACTGCGCGACGTGGTTCCCGTCGGGGAGCTGCGGGAGTGGCGGGAGACCGGCGCGGGAACCGAGCTGCCCGGCGGTTGCGACCCCGACGACCCGATCGCCCAGATGTACACCAGCGGGACGACCGGATACCCGAAGGGCGTCGTGCTGGCGCACCGGACCTTCTTCGCGGTGCGCGACCTGTTGGACAGCAACGGCCTCGACTGGATCGACTTCCGGGACAGCGACATCAGCCTCCTCGGCATGTCGGCCTCGCACATCGGCGGGATCTGGTGGGCCACCCAGGGGTTCAACGCCGGGATCACCAACGTGGTCGTGCGGTCCTTCGGTGCCGAGGACGTCCTGCAGCTGATCCGCGACCGGGGCATCACGACCGCCATCCTGGCGCCCGCGATGCTGCTGATGCTGCTGGCCGAACCCGGTGTCCGCCCCGCGGACTTCGCCGCGCTGCGCAAGGTCGTCTACGGCGGCTCGCCCATCTCCGAATCCCTGTTGCAGCGCTGCCTGGACACGATGGGCTGCGAGTTCGCGCAGATCTACGGCCTGACCGAGACCGGGAACACGGCGGTGTGCCTGCCCCCGGCCGACCACGTGCCCGGCAGTCCGCGGCTGCGGGCGGCCGGTCGGCCGTACCCGGGGATCGAGCTGAAGGTCGTCGACCGGGACGGTCGCGACGTCGGCACCGGGGTGGTCGGCGAGGTCTGCATCAGGACGCCCGCCCGCATGCTGGAGTACTGGCGGTTGCCGGAGGCGACGGCGGCCACGCTCGTCGACGGCTGGGTGCACACCGGCGACGCGGGCTACCTGGACGACGACGGCTACGTCCACGTCCAAGACCGCATCAAGGAGATGATCATCCGCGCCGGGGAGAACATCTACCCCGCCGAGGTGGAGAACGCCCTCAGCGCGCACCCCGCGGTGCTCGACGTCGCGGTGGTCGGGGTCCCGGACGACCGGTGGGGCGAGGCGGTGCACGCGTTCGTCGTGCTGCACCAGGGGAAATCGGTGGCACCGCACGAGCTGCGGGCCTTCGCGCGCGGGCGGATCGCCGACTTCAAGATCCCCACCCGGTACGCGTTCGTCGACGAGGTCCCCCGCAACCCCAGCGGCAAGATCCTGCGCCGCGTGCTCCGCGAGGAGTTCTGGAGCGGACGCGACCGGGCCGTCAACTGATCTGGCGACCGGAGAAGACGTGACCGGTGCGAACCCGCGGTTCGCCACCACCTTCGACCGAAAGGGAGAGTCGTGACCTATCTGCTCGATCCCGCGTGGCACGCGGAGAAGACCCGGCTGGACGACCTGGCCGCGCACTACGACCCGGGCACGGCGGCCGTGTTCGACCGCATCGGTGTCGCGCCGGGCTGGCGGTGCGCGGACATCGGCGCCGGTGGGGGCAGCGTGGTCGAGATGCTCGCCGACCGCGTCGGACCCGGTGGGCACGTGCTCGCCGTCGACAACGACACCCGCTACCTGGAACCGCTGGCGGGCGGTCAGGTCGAGGTCCTGGCCGCCGACATCACCGCGGACCCGCTGCCCGCCGACCACTTCGACCTCGTGCACGCCCGGTTGCTGGTCGAGCACCTGCCGTCGGCCGAGGACGCGATCGGTGCGATGGTCGCGGCGGTGCGGCCGGGCGGCTGGCTGGTGGTGGAGGACCTCGACTGGTCCACGGTGTCGACCGTGGATCCGCCTTCCCCGGCCCACGAACGCGTCCTGCGGGCGTTGCGGGAACTGTTCGACACGATGTCCTACGACCCGTGTTGCGGGCGCACGTTGCCCCGCGCGCTGCGTCGCGCCGGGCTGGACGACGTCGGGTTCCGCGCCGAACCGAGGCCGCTGACCGCCGACCGCGAGCGGGGCGTGCCGCTGTGGGAGATGTTCGTCGACCAGCTGGCGCCACACCTGCTGGGCGGGGGACTGCTGACCCAGGCGGACCTCGACGCGTTCCACCGGCTGTGGCACGACGGCGAGTCCACCGGTTTCGGACCGCTCATGGTCAGCGCCTGGGGGCGCCTGCCGGGCGGCGCGTGAGCCGGTGCGCCACGGGCGGCCACCGCGATCCGGTGGCCGCGGCGCCGTGGTCTTCGGTTGGCGCCACGTGCTCCCGGCACCGGGACTGGCACTGAGGTATACCGACCTGTATAGTCGCGGCCGTGGGTAAACAGGTCGGTATACCTGACGCGCCGGTGCTGTCCGCGGCGTCGGTGTCCGGCCCGCGACCGTCCGATGAGGACGAAAGCCGGGGAGGGAACACCATGGCCTTGCTGACCGACGACCTCGTCGTCGACGGAGTGCGGCTGGCGTACCGCGACCACGGTCGGGGCGAGCCGGTCGTCTTCATCCACGGCACGCCGTCGCACTCCTGCGAATGGCGCAACGTCGTGCCGCGGATCGAGGCGGCCGGCTACCGCGCCGTCACCTACGACCTGCTGGGGTACGGGCTGTCCGAGCGGCCGACGAGCCGCGACACCTCGGTCGCGGCGCAGACGGACCTGCTCGGAGCCGTCCTCGCGGAACTGGGCCTGGACCGCGTGAACATCGTCGCCCACGACATCGGTGGCGCCATCGGTCAACGATTCGCGATCGCGCACCCCGAACGCGTCCGCCGCCTGGTGCTCATCGACACGGTCAGCTACGACTCCTGGCCGTCGGCGACCTGGCGGAAGATCATCGACGAACACCTCGACGACTACCGGAACCTGACGCAGGACGCGTTCAACGCGCTGCTCACCCGTCAGCTGGAGATGACGGTCGCGACCGGAGGCGGGATGGCCGAGGACGTCCTCGACGCCTACCTGGCGCCCCACCAGTCGGCCTTGGGCCGGGCGTCCTTCTTCGAACACCAGGTGCGGCACTACGACTCGAAGTACACCGAGGAGATCAGCGACCAGCTCGGCGGGCTGACCATGCCCGTCCGCGTCCTCTGGGGTGCGGACGACCGGTGGCAGCCGCTCGACTACGCCCGCCGCCTCGGCGACGACATCCCCACGGCCGAACTCGTCGTCATCCCGAACGCCGGCCACTTCGTCATGGAAGACGCCCCGGAACGGGTCACGCGCGAGATCATCGACTTCCTGGCTGTTCCGGCGTCGGTCTGACCGGTCCGCAGCCGGCGGAGACCGGGCCTTTCGGCGAGCAGTGGCGGGCCCGGGCCGCGCCCGCCGGGCGACGGGTTCGGCCTGCGCCGCACCGGCGTCGCGGCGCCCGTTGACAGCGTGGGTGTGGCACTCCCAGGAAGACAGCGCCCTGCCACCGCGGGTCGCGCGCCGCCACCGTGGTGGACATGTCCAGCAACTCCGAAGTCCACAGCACGCAGCGGGACAAGGTCGTGCTCGTCACCGGCGCCAGCAGCGGGATCGGTGAAGCCCTCGCCGCCCGCTTGGCCGCCGAGGGGCACCACGTCGTCGCCGGTGCGCGACGCATCGACCGCCTGCACGCGCTGGCCGAGCGCGTGCAGGCGGCCCGCGGCGGCGTTCACCCGGTGCGCCTGGACGTCACCGACCGAGCCGACGTCGGCGCCTTCGTGCAGGGGGCCCGCGACCGGTTCGGACGCGTCGACGTCCTCGTCAACAACGCCGGCGTCATGCCCCTGTCGCGCCTGGACAGCCTGCTCGTCGAGGAATGGGACCGGATGATCGACGTCAACGTCCGGGGCCTGCTGCACGGCATCGCCGCGGCGCTGCCGCACTTCACCGCGCAGGGCTCGGGCCACTTCGTGACGATCGCGAGCATCGGCGCCCACCAGGTCGTGCCCACCGCAGCGGTGTACTCCGGCACCAAGTACGCCGCCTGGGCGATCACCGAGGGCCTGCGCCAGGAGTGCGACCCCGCGATCCGGGTCACCACGATCTCGCCGGGCGTCGTCGAGTCCGAACTCGCCGACTCCATCACCGAGCCCGGGGCGACCGAGGCGATGCGCACCTACCGGGCGCACGCGATCGCCCCGGACGCCATCGCCGGTGCCGTGTCGTACGCCCTGGACCAGCCGGCGGACGTCGACGTGAACGAGATCGTCGTGCGCCCGGCCCGTCAACGCTGACCACCACACCACGAGAAGGAACCATGACCACCACCTCCCTCCCGAACAGCTGGGACCTCACCGGTCGCGTCGCCGTCGTCACCGGTGCGGCCCGCGGCATCGGGCACGCCACCGCCGCACTGCTGCGCGAGCGCGGCGCCCAGCTGGTCGTCACCGACCGGTCCGAGGCCGTCGAGGAACTCGCCGCGAGTGATCCGGACAACGTGGCCGCACTCGTCGGGGACGTCGCCGACGAGGAGTCCGCGCGGGCGGCCACGCGGCTGGCCACCGACCGGTTCGGACGGCTCGACATCCTGGTCAACAACGCCGGCCGCACCCTGAACAAGCCGATCACCGACACCACCGCGGAGGACTTCGACGCGATCCTGCGCGTCAACGCCCGCGGCAACTTCGTGCAGGCGCGCGAGGCGTTCCGGGTGATGCAGGCCGCCGGCGGTGGTGCGATCGTCTCGATCGCGTCGGTGTCCTCGGTCGTCGCCTTCGACACCCAGACCGCCTACGCCGCGTCCAAGGGCGCGCTGGCCCAGATCACGCGCGTGCTGGCCATCGAAGGCGGCCGCCACGGCATCCGCTCCAACGCCGTGCTCCCCGGCGTCATCGACACCGACATCATGGAAGGCGTCGTGGAGAACGGGCGCGCGATGCTCGCCTCCTTCGGCGACGCCCACCCGATCGGCCGGATCGGACGACCCAGCGAGGTCGCCGAAACCGTCGCCTTCCTGGTCTCCGACGCCGCCAGCTTCGTCACCGGCGCGCTCGTCGCCGTCGACGGCGGGTGGACGGCGCAGTGAGTCACGGCACCGGCGTGTTTCGGATGCTTTGCGCGGCGGTGCCGGCTGCGAGACCGCTCGCCGGAAGAGAGCGACCGGCGCCGCTGATGAATCACGCGCTAGCCGCCCGCGGTCCGGGACGTGGCGCCGACCACGGCGTTCGCGGTGACGATCACGCCCACCGCCAGCCAGGACGCCCCGTCGAGGTGCTGGTCCAGCACCACCGTGCCGACCAGCGCCGCCAGCACCGGGTTGACGCTCATGAAGATGCCGAAGTAGTGGGCCGGAACTCGGCGCAGGGCCAGCAGATCGGACAGGAACGGCACCGCGGAGGACAGCACTCCGGCGGCCAGCGCGCAGCCCAGCGCGCCGGCCGTGGGCGGGTGGTTCCACAGGACCA
This sequence comes from Saccharopolyspora rosea, assembly GCF_025643595.1. Lineage (GTDB taxonomy): Bacteria > Actinomycetota > Actinomycetes > Mycobacteriales > Pseudonocardiaceae > Saccharopolyspora > Saccharopolyspora rosea. The sequence goes on along the minus strand of NZ_CP102826.1, from coordinate 3,885,796 downwards.
GGGCGCCGACGGGCACGTACACCAGTCCGGACACGGCCGCCGAGGCCGCCAGCCCTCCGAGCCCCGGCAGCCGCCTGCCCACGGTGCGGTTGAGCAGGATGTAGCAGCCCCAGCACACCGCGGACAGCAGCGCCAGACCGATGCCGAGGTAGTCGGTGGACGGCTGGGGTGCGGTGAGTTCGACCACCGCGGCAGCGGCGGCGAGCGCGCAGACCAGGTCGGTGCGGCGGCGGGAACCGATCAGAGCGACGGTGAGCGGCCCCAGGAACTCCAGGGTGACCGCGAGGCCGAGCCCGATCCGCTCGATCGCGGTGTAGAGCGCGAGGTTCATCGTCGCGAACACCACGGCCAGCCCGAGCACCGGCCGCCACTGGGCGGCGGTGAACGAACGCAGCCGGGGACGGCCGGCGCTGAGCAGCGCGGCGGCGGCCACCCACTGCCGGATCGCCACCACCCCGGTGGGCCCGATCACCGGGAACGCCAGCGCGGCCACGGCCGCCCCGACCTGGTTGGACAGTCCACTGCCGAACATCAGCGCCACCCCGGCGGCCCGCGAGCCCGTGCCGGGCGCGGTGGTGGCGGTGCTCTCCTGCGATTCCGAGATGGTCACACCCGCACCATGGACCGGCCCGTCGGATGCGCAAAATGCATCCGACGCACCATCTATACGATGAACGCATGGACGGTCGTGCCGAACTGGAGTTGAAGCACCTGCGGTGCCTGGTCGCCATCGTGGACACCGGCAGCTTCACCGACGCCGCGATCGAGTTGGGTGTTTCGCAGGCGGCGGTCTCCCGGACCCTGCTCGCGCTGGAGCGGGCCCTCGGCGTCCGGCTGCTGCACCGGACGAGCCGGACGATCTACCCCACCACCGCCGGCGTGCGGGTGCTGGCCCGCGCCCGGGTGCTGCTGAGCGGCGCCGAGGAACTGGTCCGGGAGGCGGCCGCCGGCCACACCCGGCTGCGCATCGGCCACGCCTGGTCCGCGTTCGGGCGCCACACCGCCGAGTTCCAGCGCCGCTGGCGGGACCGCTACCCGGACGTCGAGCTCCAGCTGATCCGGCACAACACGCCCACCGGCGGGCTCGCCGAAGGGCTGTGCGATCTGGCCGTCATCCGGGCTCCCGTCGACCGGCGGCACTGGTCGCACGCGGTCGTCGGCCACGAGCGCCGCTACGTCGCACTCGCCACCGACGACCCCTGGGCGCGCAGGCGCAGCATTCGGCTGGCCGAGATCCCCAGCCGCACCCTGGTGCTCGACCGCCGGACCGGCACCACCACGCTGGACCTGTGGCCGGAAGGCGCCCGCCCGGCCGTCGAGTACATCCAGGAGATCGACGACTGGCTGGCCGCCATCGCCACCGGCCGCTGCGTCGGCGTCACACCGCACGCGACCACCACCCAGTACCGCCGGGACGGGATCAGCTACCGCCCGCTGCGCGATGCCGATCCCGTTCCCGTGCACCTCATCTGGCGGCGGCACGACCCGCACCCCGCCACGCACGGCGCCGTCGCCCTGCTCGCCGAGCTCTACCGGGAACGCGGCTGACCGGACCTCGGCGGCCGGCTCGGCCAGACCGTCCGCCTGCTGGGCGCGGGGCGCGTGGTCGGCAGCACCGCCGAGAAGAGCGATCGTTCGCCGTTGCGATGTCCTGTTTTCGGCGGTGTCGACCGCGGCCGGCGCGCTGGACAATGCGTTCCGCCGGAAGGGCGTCGACGTGGTGAGGAGATCTCGTGGACCGCGATTTCGGTGCCGGTTGGGTGCCCGAGGGGATCGACACCACCAAGGCCAGCCCCGCCCGGGTCTACGACTACGGCCTGGGTGGCAGCCACAACTTCGCCGTGGACCGGCGCGTGCACGAGGAGTTCCGCCGGATCTCGCCCACTGCCGCGCAGTCCGCGTGGGACAACCGGGCCTTCCTGCGGCGGGCGGTGCGCTTCTGCCAGCAGCAGGGCATCGCCCAGTTCCTGGACCTGGGATCCGGGGTGCCCACGGTGGGCAACGTCCACGAGATCGCGCAGCAGCACGACCTGGCGGCGCGGGTGGTGTACGTCGACATCGACCCGGTCGCCGTGGCCCATTCCCGCCGCCTGTTGGCGGGCGACGACCGCGCCACCGCGTTGCGGGCGGACATGCGCGACCCGGAGTCGATCCTGGGCCATCCCGATACCCGGCGGCTGCTGGGCTTCGACCGGCCGGTGGCGGTGCTCATGGTCGCCGTGGCCCACTACCTCACCGACGACGACGGCCCGGCGGCGATCCTGGACCGGTACCGGTCGGTGATGGCCCCGGGGTCGCTGCTGGTGTTCTCGCACATCACCAATGAGGACTTCCCCGAGGAGATCCGCCGCGGCGAGGAGATCTTCAACGCGCACCTGGCCGAACCCATGACGGCGCGCAACCGCGCCCGGATCAGCGCCCTGCTCGACGACTTCGACCTGGTGGAACCGGGTCTGACCTATCCGGCTCTGTGGCGCCCGGACGGACCGCTGCCCGCGGGGCAGGACCCGCGCCGGTCGGCGTGCCTGGCCGCGGTGGGCCGACCGCGCGCCTGATGGTCCACTGAGGACGGTCGGATGGGTCAGCCGTGCCGGAAGGGCAGCATGTCGGCGAGTTGCTCGTCGGAGGCTGCCAGGTCGGCCAGCCGGTCCGGCGTCCGGCTGGCCGTGGCCACGTCGTCGGAGTCGAGCCGGCCGGGGTGGTTTCCGCGGTGCTGAGGCCGAGCGACGGGGGCTCCCGGCGGTGGGGAGCCCCCGTCTGACCCGGTCGTGGTCCAGACGGGGCAAGACCGGCGACCGGGCCCGCTTGATCAGCTCACCTTGGCGCCGGCGTGGATCGCGACGGCGTCGGAGGCGTTGACGGACAGTTGCGCCTTGCCGTCCGGGCCGACCGTCACCGTCGGGCCGGTGCACCCGCCGTTGCCGAGGTCACCGTGGATGACGTCGCAGTAGGTCCCGGCGGGCAGTCCGGTCTGCAGGGTTTGCGCGAGGGTCCCGCCTTCGTTGTTGATGGCGACGAATCCTTTGGCGCCACGGCTGAACGCGATCTGGTTGTTGCCGTTGGACCACCAGTTGGCCACGTCGGTCCCGCGGACGGCGTTGTGGAACCCGACCATGTTCGCGATCGGCCGCTTCTGGTGCTCGCACTCCCAGCCGGAGCCGCACTTCACCGGGGAGACCTTGCCGTCGGAACCGGCCGGCGGCGAGTCGTCGTGACCGTTGAAGGTGTAGCTGGACATGACCTTCGGCGTGCCGTAGTTCCAGCCCAGCGCGAAGATGTTCGCCAGCACGTACTGCTGACCGTCCTTGTAGGACAGCGTGCTGCCGTCGCGCTGGGTGTCGTGGTTGTCCACGAAGGACACCGCCTTGTCGCTGGGTTCCATCCCGGACCCGAAGTCGGACAGACCCGCGATGCTGCCCTGGAAGGCCGACTTCAGGCCGCGTCCGAACCGGAACTCCAACAGCGAGCCGGTCGGCTCGTACTGGTTCGGCTGGACCGCGTCACCGGATCCACCGGCCGACACCTCCTGGTAGATGAACGCCGGTTTGCCGAGCTTGCCCTCGATCGCCGCGATGTCGTCCACGGGGATGTGCTTGGCCGCGTCGAGCCGGAAGCCGTCGACGCCGAGGCTCTCCAGGTCGTTGAGGTAGCCGGCGAGTTTGGTGCGCACGCCGTCGGATTCGGTTTTCAGGTCAGCGAGCCCTTCCAGTTCGCAGAACTGGACGTTGTGCGCGTCGGTGTAGTTGTTCACCGTGCACGGCGGCTGGTGGAAGTCGTCCTTGGTGTACAGGTTCGGGTAGTCGTACTTGTCCGGGAAGGACGTTCCGTCGTAACCGGTTCCGCCGCCGTCCTGCCCGGTCATGTGGTTGAGCACGGCGTCGGCGTAGACCTTCACACCGGCCGCGTGGCAGGTCGCCACCATGTTCTGGAACTCCTCGCGGTTGCCCATCCGGGAGTTCAGCGCGTAGCTGTTCGGCTGGTAGACCTCCCACCACGGGTGGCCCTTGTCCGGCAGCGACGCCGAACTCGCCGGCGGGGACACCTGGACGGCGCCGTACCCCTTGGGGCCGAGGACGTTGGTGCACTCGGACGCGACGCTCGCCCACGGCCACTCGAAGAGCTGGACGATGGTGTCGTTGTCCGTCGCCGCGGTCGCGGTGCCCGCGGGGAGCGCGGCCGGTACCGCGGACGCCGCCGCGACGGCGGCACCCAGCCACGCCATCCGGCGTCTGGTGCCGCGACGGGCGGATCCGCGCGAACGTGCGGGGATTCTCACGCTTGCCTCCTGTGGACGCGTATCGATGACCGTGCCCGATGCCGGATTCGCGGAATCCGGGCGGTGGGGCAGGGGTCGGCCTTGCGTGGAACACGGGATGAACCCCTCGTCGGCGCCTCGGCCACGCGCCCAGCCATCAGCCGCCACGAGGAGGCGGTCCTGCCGCGTGCCGCACCATGTCCCGCCGGATGCGGCGCGGTCAAGGGACTCCTGCAATTTTGCAGCAAGGTTGCGCCGAACGTCCGGTGGCGGGCGGGCCGTCGGACGCATCGACATCCGGCTTTCGGCCGTGGGATCGACGGTGTTCCGGCGGCGCGGCGGATGTTCTTGCAAATTTTCCGCAAAATCTTCCATCGCTGAATCGATGTTGTTAACGTGGCCGCCACACGCGGACCGACACCGGACAGGAGGCCGAATGGGATCCGACGGCTCACGGCAGCGGCCCCGCTCCCGCGGACGGCGGGGGCCGTCGTGCCGGAGTTGCGCGGCATCCCACCGCACCAGCACGACCGACGAGCTCCCGGAGGGGCGGTCGAGGGTCAGCCCAGCCCGCGTGCCGGGCCGGTGCCATGACTCGACGCGCCCGGCCGTCCCTCCGGGTCCCACGCGGAGTTCTCCGGCGGATCGGCCGGTTCGCCCCCGGCGCCCTGCCGCGCAGCGGGCTCGTCGGGCGCGGTGCGACGAATCCGGGATGGTGGAATGACCAGGATGGACCAGAACCGGCCGGCGGCCGCGCCCACCCGGCTCCGCGACATCGCGGTGCAGGCGGGTGTCAGCGAGGCGACCGTGAGCCGCGTGCTCAACGGCAAGCAGGGCGTCGCCGCGACCACCCGCGAAGCGGTGCTGGCCGCGCTCGACGTGCTCGGCTACGAACGACCTGCCCGGCTCCGCCAGGACCGGGCCGGACTGATCGGCCTGATCACGCCGGAACTGGTCAACCCCATCTTTCCCGCGATGGCCCAGTCCATCGAACGGATCCTGACCCGGCACGGGTACACCACCGTGCTGTGCACCCAGACGCCGGGCGGTTCCACCGAGGACGAGCTGACCGAGCTGCTGGTGGAGCGCAACGCCGCGGGCATCGTGTTCGTGTCCGGCCTGCACGCCGACTCGACGGCGCAGGTGGACCGGTACCGCAGGCTCGCCGACACGGGCGTGTCGTTCGTGTTCGTCAACGGTTTCAACGCCGAGGTCTCGGCGCCGTGCGTGTCGACCGACGACCGGGCCGCGGCGCGGCTGGCGGTCCAGCACCTCGCCGGGCTCGGGCACGAGCGCATCGGGCTGGCGGTCGGCCCCCGGCGTTTCGTCCCGGCGTCGCGGAAGGTCGACGGGTTCGTGCACAGCATGGGGGAGACCTTCGGCCTGACTCCCGGCGAAGCGCAGAGCTTCGTGCACGAGTCCCTGTACGGAGTGGAGGGCGGACAGGCCGCCACCGAAGCGGCTCTCGACGCGGGGTGCACGGCCGTGGTGTGCGCGAGCGACCTGATGGCGCTCGGCGCCATCCGCGCGGCGCGCCAACGGGGGCTGGACGTTCCCGGCGAGTTCTCGGTGACCGGTTTCGACGACTCGTTGCTGATCGCCCACACCGACCCGCCGCTGACCACGCTCCGCCAGCCGGTCGAGGCCATGTGCCTGGCGGCGGTCAACTCACTGCTGGAGGAGATCAACGGAACTCCTCCGCCGCACGCCGAGTACCTGTTCCAGCCCGAACTCGTGGTCCGCGGGTCCACCGCGGCAGCACGACCGGGAAGCCGGGACTGAGGCACCGGGACAAGCTACTCCACAGTGGACAGCAGCTCCGCGGCGGATGTCGGCCCGGTCTCGGGCTCGCCGTGCAGCGCGGCCCAGTACTCGGCCACCCGCTCGATGCTGACCGGTGTCGTGACCAGGCCGAGGTAGCCGTCGGGGCGGACCAGCACCAGGGTGCCGTCCTCCGCGTCGTAGCCGCTGCGCACGTGCCCGTCGACGTCGACCACCGAACGCTCGTCGGCCGGATCGTCCGGCCGAACCACGGTGTGCGCGTGCCCGAACTCCGCATCCAGCGCCGCGACCGCGTCCGCGTGCTCCGCGCCGAACGCGAGCAGTGTCCAGTGTGGACCGCGGAAGAGGTCGAAGAGCCGGATCGGCCTGCCGTCGACCGTCGCAGGCGCGTCCGGTGCGCGGTCCCCGGCCCGGAGCGCACCTGGTTCGGTGCGGTCGTCGCGGGAGAGCGGGCCGCCGCGGTAGTTCAGGGCGAGCCCGTGCACCTCCGGGCCGCGCACGTGGGCGTCGTCGTCCCCGCGCCGGTGCTTGTCCAGCAGTGCCGTGCTGATGTCCAGCGCGTTGCGCGCCGCCGCCAACCGCTCCGGTTCGTAGCTGTCCAGCAGGGCGCCCGGAGCGCCGGCCAGCGCGGCGGCGAGTTTCCAGCCGAGGTTGTAGGCGTCCTGGATGCCGGTGTTCATGCCCTGGCCACCGGTCGGCGGGTGCACGTGCCCGGCATCGCCGGCCAGGAACACCCGGCCGTCCCGGAGCCGCTCGGCCAGCCGGGTGTTCGCCCGCCAGGTGGTGTGCCAGGTGACCTCGCGCACCAGGACGTCGTCGCGGCCGGACGCCTCGGTGACCTGCTGCTGCAGGTGCTCGCGGATCGGCACGTCCCCGCTCGGCGGCCGTGCCACCAGGACGAACAGCTCGGTGCCGGCCAGTGGCACGGCCGAGACGTCGCTGTCGCCGAGCTGCCAGATCCGGCCGTGCTCGCGGCTGATCCCGTCCACCCGGGCGTCGGCGAACAGCATGGTGGTGGTCTCGTCGGTCTCGCCGGGGAAGGGGATGCCGAGGCGCTTGCGCACCGTGCTGCGCCCGCCGTCGGCGCCCACCAGGTACCGGGTGCGCACGGTCCGCTCGGTGCCGTCGGCGCTCAGCGCGGCGGTCACACCGTCGGCGTCCTGGGTGAAGTCGGTCAGCTCGACACCCGGTTCCACGTGCACGCCCAGCGCGGCGAGCCGGTCCCGGAGGATCTCCTCGGTGCGGAACTGGGGCACGAACCAGAGGTTCGGGTGCGGCACGGACGGCGTCGGTTCGGTGGGCTCGCTCATCCGGCCTTCCCAGACGACCTCGTCACCCCGGTAGGCCCGCAGCGTCGGGCCGAGATCGCCGCTGGCCAGGATCGGGTCGAGGATCCCGATGTCGGCGAAGACCTCCATGGTCCGCGGTTGGATGCCGTCGGCGCGCGAGCCGCCGAAGAAGGTGCGCGCCCGGTCGACGATGCGCAACCGGACGCCGCGCACCGCGAGTTCGCAGGCCAGGGTGAGTCCCGTCGGTCCCGCTCCGACGATCAGCACGTCGATGTCCGTCATGCTCCGCTCCCGATTCATATTCGTACGCTGTACCAACTACGCTAGCGGTACAGTGTACGAATGGCAACCGTCGACGACTCGGCACTGATCTGGACCCGACCGGAGCCCGGCACTCGCCGGCCGAAGTTCACCCGCGAACAAATCGCGTCCACCGCGCTGGCCATCGCCGACGCCGAGGGGTTCGCGGCGGTGTCCATGCGCCGCATCGCCCACGAGCTGGGCGCCGGCACCATGACGCTCTACTACTACGTCCGCACCAAGGACGAGCTGATCGCGCTGATGGACGATGCGATCATGAGCGAGGCGCTGATCCCCGCCGAGGAGTTCCCGACCCACTGGTACGACGCGCTCGCCGCGGTCGCGGAGCGCACCTGGGACGTGCTGATGCGCCACCCGTGGGCCCTGAGGTCCCTGCAGAACGCACCGATCGGCCCCAACGCCATGCGGCACTTCGAACAGTCACTCGCCGCCCTGGCCGACACCGGCCTGGCCGCGCCTGCCAAGTTCGCGCTGGTCACCGCGGTCGACGACTACGTGCACGGCAACGTCTTCCGGGTGGCCGAGTTCCGCGCGACCGCCACGCCTCCCGAGGACCGCGGTGCGGCCGAAGCGGCCGCTCGCTTCGCCGAAACCCAGTACGCCACCGGCGAGTTCCCGCACCTGCAAGCGCTGTTCGGCGGTCGGGTCCCCCACGACGGGTTCCCCCGGCTCATCGGCGACACCTCGGAACGCGACCGGTTCCGCCAGGGCCTGGTCATGCTGCTCGACGGCATGGCGCACCGGATGGGCCTCGGCCTGCCCGAGCGCTGACGCGGGGGTTCACCGCGGACGGCTGGCCGCCCACAGCACCTCGAAGAGGTTGCGCTGCATCTCGGCGTATTCGGCGCTTTCGATGACGAGGGCGAAGTTCTCCTCGGTGGAGGAGAGCATCGCGACCGCGTCGGACCCGATGATCATCGTCATGGTGAACACGTAGTCGTCGGGGGCGTACCGGGTGCGGCGGAACTCCGCGTCGCTGGAGGGCCAGCCGCCTTCGCGGTCCTTCTGCGCTGAGCGCACGACGTTGAGCCACAGCCCGCGCTCGGCTCGCCGGCGGATGTACTCCGCCATCGCGTCGGCGCCGGGAACGGTCATCAGGTCCTGCATGGACAGGATGCCGCGCAGCGGTGACGGCCAGTTCAGCGTCTCGAACAGCGCGGTGCGGATGCCGCCGGCGCCCTCCAGGTACCGCGAGCGCGGGGCGGTCCCGCCTTTGGCGTGGATCGCGCGCAGTTGCGGTACGAGCCGTTCGAGCAGGTCGCGGCGTTGGTGCCACTCGTCGAGCAGGTGCTGCGGGTCGGCGGCCCGCAGCACCGCGCGTCCGCCGGGCTCGCGGTCGACCGTCGACAGCAGGCCGCGGTGCGCGAGCCGCTTGGCGATGTCGTAGGCGTTCGTGCGGCTCACCCCGGCCGCCTCGGCGGCCTGGGCGACCGTCGGGGATCCCTGGCTGAGCACCGCCAGGTAGAGCTTCGCCTCCTTCTGGTCCAGGCCCGCGTCCACCAGTTCAGCCCACATCCCGCTCCCCGTTGTCGACCGCTCTCGACACGTCTCGCACAGGTGTGGTCATTGACCCGGCCCGCGCAGCGGAATAGTTTGGCAGGGCTTCAGCCGCCGCGGAAGACCTGTTGTCGAAATCAGTCGACACTTCTGCCGTGATCGCCGAGGAGATCCGATGTCGAGCATCGACCTGCCCGTGGTGCGGGTGGCCGCCGTGCAGGCCGCTCCGGTGTTCCTGGACCTGCAGGGCAGCCTGGACAAACTCGACGGGCTCGTCGCCGACGCCGCGCGGGACGGGGCCCAGCTCGTCGCCTTCGGCGAGTCGTTCCTGGCCGGGTTCCCCATCTGGAACGGCGTGCTGGCGCCGGTCGACCAGCACGACCTGCACCAGCGGCTCGTCGAGGAGTCGGTGCTCGTGCCGGGGCCGACCACCGAGCGGCTGGGCCGCATCGCCGCCCGGCACGGCGTGGTGCTCTCGGTGGGCGTCAACGAGCGCAACCCGGCCAGCCTCGGCCAGATCTGGAACGCCAACCTCGTCTTCGACACCGGCGGCCGCCTGGTCAACCACCGGCGCAAGCTGGTGGCCACCTGGTACGAGCGGCTCACCTGGTCGCACGGCGACGCCCACCAGCTGCGGCCCGCCCCGCTCGGCGGCTGGAACCTGGGCGCGCTGATCTGCGGGGAGAACACGAACACCCTGGCGCGGTTCACCTTGCTGGCGCAGGGCGAGCGGCTGCACGTGGCCACCTACCCGCCGTCCTGGCCGTTCGACTCCCGGCCCACCGCGGACGATTACGACCTGGAGGCGGCCATCAAGCTGCGCGCTGCCGCGCATTCCTTCGAGGGCAAGCTGTTCAGCGTGATCGCGGCGACCGCGCTGGACGACAACGCCGTGGCCACCGTCGCCGGCGGGGACGCCCGGATCGAGCAGTTGCTGACCGCCCACCCGACCGCCTCGCTGGTCGTCGATCCCAACGGGCGCACGATCGCCGGGCCGCTGGTGGGCGGCGAAGGCACCCTGCACGCCGAGGTCGACCTGCGCGCGGAGATCGTCCCCAAGCAGGCCCACGACATCGTCGGCACCTACCACCGGGCCGACATCTTCCAGCTCACCGTGGACACCCGGCGACACGCACCCCTCGACCTCCGGGGTGAGCCCCCGGCGCCGCTGACGCTGTCCGAACAGGACGGAGCCGGCGAGGGCTGAGATCCTGTTTTCGAACTCGTTTCGCGTGCCGCCGTCATGCCGGGTGATCGCCGGAGCGGAGGTGCTCGGCGAAGAAGGTCAGCACGCGCTTCCAGGCATCCTCGGACGAGTCGTGGTGGTAGCCGAAGCCGACGACCCGGGCGAGCGCGTTGAACGGGCCGAGCGGCAGGCGGTTGGCGAAGCCGTGCCCGGCATCCGGGTATTCCTTGACGTCGTGCGGGATGTCGCGCCGCGCGAGTTCGGCCGCCAGCTCGCTCGCCGCGCCGCGCAGCCCCGGGTCCTTCGCGCCGAACGACGCCACGACCGGGCAAGCTTCGTCCAAAATGGACGGATCCGTGGGGAGCTGGCCGTAGTACGGCGCGGAGGCGTCGAATCCGCGCGTCGCACCGACGATGGCGAAGCCACCGCCCAGGCAGAACCCGGCGACTCCGACCTTGCCGGTGCAGTCGGCGCGGTCCTGCAGGAATTCCCGCGCGGCATCGACGTCGTCGAACGCCCGGCCGCGGGCCTGCCGGAGGTCGCGCATCACCGAGCGCACGCAGCGAACGGCGCCACCGCGCGAGTAGAGGTCGGGGACGACCGCGAGGTAACCGGCGGTGGCGAAGCGGTCGGCGATCGACCGGATGTCATCGCTCAGCCCGAAGACGTCGTGGACCACGACGACACCCGGCCAGGGGCCGGGGCCGGACACGGTCGGCAGGGGAGTCGCGAGGTAGGCGGGGATCGTCGACCCGCCTGTGCTGATCTGCACTGCGGCCATGTGCCGAACCTACCGCGTGCGCGCTCCGCGGCACCGCCCGCGACCGGCGGTGCTGCGGGCACGCGGGTGGGCCACCGCCGCTCCTCCGGTTCACTCGATGCCGGGGAGGATCTGCGGCCAGGACCATCCGCGGTGCCGGTTGTCGCGCTGCAACGGCTGGTCGAACGTGAGGGCCCATTCGGACGGCAGTCCCTGCTGGGTCCGGATCGCGCGGCGCATCGCATCGAGCTGCTCAGCGACACCGGCGAGATCGTCGGCCACGTCGGCGCCGTAACGACCGTTGTGCGTCTCCAGCGACCAGGACCGGAGCTTGGCGTAGGTCGCGAAGGCGTGCCGGACCACCGGGTCGGCCCCCGTCAGTTCGAGCTGGACGAGCAGGTCCCGGGCGCGTCCCTTGTGCCGGGCGCACTCCGTGTTGAGCGCGTTCGAGGGTCTGCCGTCGCGCGCTCGACGGCTGGCCGCGTCCGCGTCCTCGTACCAGGTCCGCAGGATCAGGTACAGCGCTGCGTACTCGTCGTGCAGCGGGGTGCGCGCACGGTCGGCGTGCGTGCCGGTGCGCTCGACGAATCGGGTGCTTCTCACGAGGCTCCCCGGGACGACATCTGGTGTTGACACGCTGCGGCACAGTAGAGCGGTCCGGGAGCGTTCGTGAAGGGTTGTCGGACGACGCGGTCGCTGTTTCACCCGACAAGTTGACCGCGGTGGCGCAGCGGTTGGCTTCAGCCCGGTCGACGTCCTGTCATCGCAGGAGAAGATGTCCGCGCGAGAATCCCGCATTCCGGCGGAAATCCGAGATGACGGTTCGGTGGGCGGCCGGATCTCACCGGGCGTTGCGGCGGCGCAGCAGCGCCATCGCGGCCACGCCGACCACGAGGCCGCCGAGCCCGGCCAGCGCGTACGCCCACCAGCCGCCACCCGCCGGGGCGCTGTCGTCGGCGGCCTCGAAGTCCGGGACGTCCGCGGGATCGCCGTACTCGCCCTTCTTGGCCAGCGTCCCGCCGTCGGCCCAGCCGCCGCCGAGGTCGCAGTTGATCCGGTCCCGCGCGGTGTCCTCGCTGCGCAGGGACATGTCGGTGCTGTCCGGATTGGTCGTCTCACCCGGGGGCACGGCGACCTGCGGTTCCCGAATCCCGCCGTGCTGCTCGCTCTTCCGCAGTTCGTCGTCCAGCAGGTGGTCGCCGAGGCGCAGGCCGTCCACGGCCCAGCCGGTGCTCGCCCGGGTCAGCGTGCTGCGCGCGCCTGCCGCGTCCCCGTTCCGGAACTGCCCGGCCGCGCGCTGTTCCACGTCGCGCTGGCCGTCCAGGATCTGCGCCTCGAACCCCTCGAACGCGCGCGTGACGGTGCCGAGGTACTGCCGCGGTCGGGAGCAGGTGGCGTACATCAGCCGCTTGAACGTCTGCGTCGCCGACTCGGTGGCTTCTTGCTCGGCGAACTGCGGATCCAGGTACTCCGCGGCCGAGTTGTGGGTGAGGTACCGGTGCTGCCGGTACTCCGGCGGAATCCACTGGGTGCCGATGTAGATCGGGATGTACGGCGCGGTGACCGCCGCGGTGTTGGCCACCCACAGCTTCGCGAGCTCGGCGTTCGGCAGCGAGTCGTCCAGTTCGGCCACCTGCCCGTAGCCGGAGCGGTCGTCGGACCACCGCGGGTCGCGCACGATGCGCATCACGTCCTGCAGGCGCACCGGCCGCAGCATGCGGAATTCCGCTTCCAGCGACGGCGGGTGGCGGTACGGCGACGGGTCGCCGGGGTCCGCAGGCTGCCCGGGGCGGACCGGTTTTCCGGGGAACGGCGTGCCGTACACCCGTTGCGGGTCGAACGGCGTTCCCGGCTCCCACCAGCCGCGCTGCTGCGCGTAGGAGACCAGGTTCGGCGAGGCCAGGTAGTTCGGATCGTGCGCCCAGTCGGTGGGGAAGTGGTCGATGTAGCCCGGGTACGACACGCGGACGTCGTCGGGTCCGAGGCGTTCGGCCGCCCACAAACCCCTGCCCCCGGCGAATTCGACCAGCACCCATCCCTCGTTGGCATCGGCGAACAGGTGGGAGTTCCCGCCGTAGTCGGTGTAGCCGTACTCGTCGATCAGCGAGCCCACGATCTGCACCGCTTCCCGCGCGCTGTGCGCGCGTTCCACGGCGATCCGGGACAGATCGCTGTAATTCGGCCCGTGCTGCGGATTCGGGGTCTGCTCCACCAGTTCCGGCCGGGAGTCCGACCAGACGTCGCGGGCCGCGACGCCGTACTCGTTGAGCCCGCCGTTGGTCAGCGGCGCGGGGAATCCGGAGAATTCCGAGTAGTTCGAGGTGATGTACCGCGCGGTCTCCGGCGCCTGCGGGATCCTGGACAGTTCTCCCGGCATGTCGGCCTCCCCGGTGGCGCCGACCTGCGTGGTCGCCCCGGGCGGATGCGTGCGGTGCGGCACGATGTCCAGCCAGTGACTGGACGGTTCGTGCCCGAAGCCGCCCAGGAAGGTGTGCCCGTCCGCGGTGAGGTTCTTTCCGATGTAGACCGCGAAGCTCTTGTCGGAACCGGATTTCCGCGCCGGAGTCGGGGTGTGCGCCCCGGGTCCGGGCGCCGCCCCGGCCGCGGGTGCGGGGCCGAGCAGCATCGACGCCACCGACGCGATCAGGAGCCATCGCGGTGCTCGCATCCGTCCTCCGTCCCGCCGCGCCCGGTCGTGGGGCGATTTCGCACCAGTGCCAGGTTCGCGCGACTGTATAACGCGTTCGCGGTCGAGTCGAGGGTGTTCGTTTCGGATCGGACTCGCGCTGCGTTCGCGCGCGGATGCCGCCGCGGTGCACCGGTTCGTCCACAGTGCACAGACGCGGCGGCGCGCGACCGGGTTCGCCCGGCGCGCCGCGGGACGGCCCTTGTCGTGGCGGGTCCCGCCGCCTAGTGTACAGGTATGAACAGGTCTGCTCAGGTGCCATTCGGGAAGCGGGACCGCCTCGTGGACGACCTCGCGCGGCAGATCCGGACCGGTCGGCTCGCCCACGGCGACCAGCTGCCGGGCGAACACGAGCTGGCCGTGCGCTACCAGGTCAGCCGCGGCACCGTGCGCAGCGCCCTGGCCGAGCTCCAGCGGCGCGAGCTGGTCGCGACCCGCAGCGGCGTCGGCTCGTTCGTCACGCTCGACGGGGTGCGACTCGACCAGTCCGTCGGCTGGGCCACCGCGATGGCCAGATCCGGATTCGACATCCGCACCGAACTGCTCGGCATCGAGCGCACCACCGATCCCGAACTCACCGACCGCTTCGGCGTCGCCGAGTTCGTCGCGGTGCGCCGGCTGCGCCGGGACCGCGCGGGCGTCCCGGTGTCCTACGAGGTCGCCCTGGTGCCCGCGACCGGCGAGCTCGCCGACCTGCCGGAGCGCGGACTCGTCCGCGACTCGTTGACCGCCACCCTGGCCGCCGCGGACCTGCACCCGGCCGGGGGCGAGCAGTGGATCGGCACCGAGGCGCTCACCGCCGAGACCGCGGCGCTGCTCGAACGGCGCGAAGGGGAGCTGTGCCTGCACGCGACGCGCACCAGCACCGACACCCGGGGCGGGCTCGTCGAGCACGTCGTCAGCCTGCTGGACCCGGCCCGCTTCCGGTTCCACCTGACCTTCGGCGAGCGATGAGCGCGCGCGACCGCGCGCTCGGCGCGTTCTCCGGTTTGGCCCTCGGTGACGCGCTGGGGATGCCCACGCAGTCGATGTCGCGGGCCGACATCGCCGTGCACTACGGATCCGTGGCCACCCTGCTGGACGCGGTGGCCGCGCAGCCGATCTCGCCCGGACTGCCCGCCGGGTCGGTCACCGACGACACCGAGCAGGCCGTGCTCGTCGCCCGGCTGCTCATCGACGGTGGCGGCCGGATCGAACCGAAGGTGTTCGCCGAGGCGCTGCTGGACTGGGAGGCCGGCATCGTCCGGCGCGGCCTGGCCGACCTGCTCGGCCCCTCCACCAAGCGCGCGCTCGAACTCCTGGAGGCCGGGGTGCCGCCGGAGGAGGCCGGGCGGACCGGCACCACGAACGGCGCGGCCATGCGGATCACCCCGGTCGCGATCGCCACGCCGCCCGAGCTCGGCGCGCTCCTCGACGCCGTCGTCGCCGCCAGCGGGCTCACCCACAACACCAGCCTCGGCATCGCGGGCGCGGCGGCGGTCGCGGCGGCGGTGTCCGCGGGGATCGACGGGGCGGACCTGCCCACCGCCCTCGACCACGCCGAACGCGCCGCGGCCGCCGGGGCACCGCGCGGGCACTGGAGCGCCGGTGGCGACATCGCCGCGCGGATCCGGTGGGCGCGGGGATGGGTGCGCGGGATGGACGTGCCCGCCCTCGCCGACGCGGTGGCCGAGGTGATCGGCACCTCGGTCGCGGCGCAGGAGTCCGTGGTGGCGGCGTTCGCGCTCGCCGAGGCGCTGGGGGACCGGCCGGTGCGGGCGTTGACGCTGGCCGCGGAACTGGGGGGAGACACCGACACGGTGGCCGCGATGTGCGGGGCCGTGCTCGGGGCGCAGCACGGGCTGTCCGGGCTGCCCGCCGATCTCGTCGCCGCCGTGCGGCGGGTCAACGGCTTGGACCTCGAACCCGTCGTCGACGGGCTGCTCCACCTCCGCTCCTCCGCACGGTAAGTGCCTGTCTTTGAACCTGCTTCCGGAAGGAACGTGGCAAGCGGCGCCAGCCGCTTTCTCTTTCGGTGAGTGGTCTCGCCACGTGCACCGCCGCGGGTTCTCCGATGGGCACAGCGGCGCGTCAGCGCCTCCGTGGGGGGCGGTGGTCGGGTGACGGGCGGGCCGCTGAGGTTCCGCTACCGGCACCGCCTCGCACAACGAGTTCGAAGACACTGAGGAGATGCGCATGACCAGCGACACCGCCGCAGGCGCCCGGGGTGCCACGGCGCCCGCCGAGGGCGCACTGGAGACCCGGGGCATCGAGCCGGTGCCCGAGCAGGAGCGGCACGGCCACCCCATGCAGCTGTTCTGGGTGTGGTTCGCCGCGAACATCTCGATCCTCGGGCTGCCGCTGGGCGCGACGCTGGTCGCGCTCCAGAAGCTGGCGTTCTGGCAGGCCGCGATCGTCGCGCTGGTCGGGTCGGTGGGCTCGTTCGCGATCGTCGGCGCGGTGTCGATCGCGGGCCGCCGCGGGGGAGCCCCGGGGCTGACGCTGTCGCGGGCGGTGTTCGGGGTCCGGGGCAACGCGGGTCCGACGCTGGTGTCGCTGATCTCCCGGCTGGGCTGGGAAACCGTGAACACGACGACGGCGGCGTTCGCCCTGCTGTCGCTGTGCTCGATCCTGTTCGGCACGGACCCGACCGCGAAGTCCGCGCCGGCGTTGACGATCGCGTGCATCGCCGTGTTCGTGATCTGCACGGTGATCGTGTCCGGGCTCGGGCACCGCGTGCTCGTGTCGGTGCAGCGCTGGGCGACGTGGGTGTTCGGGGCGCTCAACATCGTCGTCGCCGGGTGCCTGGTGTCCGATGTGGACTGGCACGCCGTCGGTTCGGCACCGCCCGCGTCGGTGGGCGCGATGATCGCCGGCATCGGCACGGTCGCCGCGGGCACGGGGATCGGTTGGGCGAACGCGTCGGCGGACATGTCGCGCTACCAGCGCCCCACCGCGCGGGCGGGCTCCCTGGTGGCCTCCGCGGCGGTCGGCGCGGGCATCCCGCTGGTGCTGCTGATCTCGCTGGGCAGCCTGCTGTCGGCGGGCGACCCCGCGCTGGCCGAGGCCGGGGACCCGGTCGCCGCGATCCGCGCGATGCTGCCGCCCTGGATGGCGGTGCCGTACCTGATCGCCGCGTTCGGCGGGCTGCTGCTGGCCAACCACCTGTCGGTGTACTCGGCGGGGCTGACCACGCTGACGCTGGGCATCCGGATCAAGCGGGTCTACGCCGTGGTCGTCGACGTCGTGGTGACCACCGCGGGCGCGATCTACTTCATGCTCGTCGCGGACAACTTCTACGACCCGTTCGTCGCGTTCATCAGCCTGCTCGCCGTGCCGATCACCGCGTGGATCGGCGTGTTCGCCACCGACATGCTGCGGCGGCGCGACTACGACGCCGCCGGGCTGATGGACCTGGGCCGCGCCAGCCGGTACTGGTACCGCGGTGGGGTGCAGCCGCGGGCGCTGGCCGCGTGGGCCGTCGCGATCGTGGTGGGCTACCAGTTCACCACCGCCGGATCCGGCGAGGACGTGTGGTTCGCCGGGGTGTTCGCGAAGACCTGGCCCGGGCAGAACGGCCTCGGCTGGGTGATCACCTTCGCCGTCGCCGCGGGCCTGCACGCGCTGCTGGGCGGCGCGCGCCGGGCGGAGGCGGACCGGTGAGCGGGCGGCTGGTGCACACCGGTCAGGTCGTCGTGGACCTGGTCCTGCGGGTTCCCGCGCTGCCCGCGCCGGGCGGGGACGTGCTGGCCTCGACGAACGAACTGCACGCCGGCGGCGGCTTCAACGTGATGTCGGCCGCCGCCCGGTCGGGCTCGCGCGTGGTCTACGCCGGGGCGCACGGCACCGGCCGGTTCGGCGACCAGGTGCGCGCCGCGCTCCGCGAGGAGGGCATCGAGGTCGTGCAGCCGCCCGCGGGGGACGGCGACACCGGTGTGTGCGTGGTGCTGGTCGACGACAGCGGCGAGCGCACGTTCGTCACCGCCCCGGGCGCGGAGGGCCGGCTGCTGCCGGACCAGCTCGCCGGCATCGGGGTCGGACGTGCGGACATCGTCTACGTCAGCGGGTACAGCCTGCTGCACGAGTCGAACGGGGCGGCGCTGCGGAGCTGGCTGCCGAGCGCGGCCGCGGCGGGGATCCTGTTCGACCCGGGGCCGCTGGCCGGGGACGTCGACACCGGCGCGATGGCCGCGGTGCTGGCCACTGTGGACGTTCTGTCGTGCAACGCGGTCGAGGCCCGCACGTTGAGCGGGCAGCGGGACACCGCCGCGGCGGCGGCCGCGCTCGCCGCGCGCCTGAAACCCGGTGCGGCGGCCGTCGTCCGCGACGGGGCGCACGGCTGCGTGCTGGCCCGCACCGGGGAAATCCGCGCGGTAGCGGGCTTTCCGGTCACCCCGGCGGACACCAACGGGGCCGGTGACACCCACTGCGGCGTGCTCGCCGCCGCACTGCTCGCCGGAGCGGACCTGACCACCGCGGCCGTCCGGGCGAACGCGGCGGCCGCGCTGTCGGTGCTCCGCCCCGGCCCGGCCACCGCGCCCACCGCCGACGAGATCGACCGGTTCCTGGCCGCGCGGGAGTAGCCGCGGCACCGCCGGACCGGTCGCACCGGGAGAACCGGCGGCGCGACGTCCACCACCCGCAACCGCGCGCCGGGGAGATGGATCGTGAGTGCTGTGTCGAAGGTGCAGTCCCGTGACAGGCGGTTTTCCCCGCGCCGTGTCCTCGCGCACACCCCAGCCCGGGCGGCCTGGACGCCTTCGCGTCGGGGCTCCTAGGCTCGGCGGCCCCCGAGTGAAAAACCCCCGAAGGAACCCCGTTATGCGCCCTGTGCGACTGTGCCTTTCCGTCGCCGCGGTCGCGGCATCACTGCTGGCCGCCCCCGCCGCTTCCGCTGCCGGTCTGGCCCCTGCCGTCATCGGCGGCGGGAACGCGACCGACAAGTACCCGTTCATGACGAGCCTCGACCACGACGGCAGGTTCTTCTGCGGAGGCTCCCTCGTCGCCCCCGACTGGGTGCTCACGGCAGCCCACTGCGTCACGGAAGAACAGCCGAACGGAACCTCCATCACGCACTCGTCCCAGGGCGTGACCGCGCGGGTCGGCAGCGATGACCGGGTCACCGGCGGCAGCACGGCCAACGTCACGCAGATCGTGGTCAACCCCGGGCACAAGCAGTCCACGGCCGATCTCGCCCTGCTGCGGTTGGACCACGCGGTGCCGGAGAAGCCCGTCAAGCTCGCGGCGGACGCCGCGCCTCCGGAGTCCGTGACCCGGGTCATCGGCTGGGGCCGGACCCGGGAGGACAGCCAGGACATCCCGCGCAAGCTGCAGGAGCTCAACGCCCGCGTCGTCCCCAGCGACAAGTGCACGGCCGGGATGGACCGGGACCACAACCTCTGCGCGAAGGGGATCAACCCCGGGACCAACGCCTGCAACGGCGACTCGGGCGGCCCGCAGCTGCAGGGCAGGCCGGGTGACTGGGAACTGGTCGGCGTCACCAGCGGGCCCGGTGACGACGACGACAAGTGCGGCACCGGGTACGGCCAGTGGGACAAGGTCCCGTCCTACCGGAACTGGATCGACGCCACGATCCACGAGTAGGCGGTGCGGGCACCGCCGGGGAACGGGACGAAAGGCCCCGGCCGCGTGCCCGCGGCCCCGGTCATCCTGGGGCACATGTCCGCGCTGCCGCGTTGCCCCACACCCACGGTCTTCGTGCTCTACGGCGCCACCGGGGATCTGGCGCGCCGCATGGTGCTGCCCGCCTTGTTCCGGCTCGCGCAGCAAGATCTGCTCCCGGCGGACTGGCGGCTGATCGGGAACGGGCGCGGCGAGGTCGGCGACGAGCAGTTCCGGCTCCAGGTGCAGCAGGCGCTGGAGGAGTTCGGCCCGCGGCCCGGAGAGGGCCCGTGGCAGGACTTCCGGTCGCGGTTGCGGTTCGCCGGCGGCGGTTTCGCCCCGGACGACCCGGGACGGCTCCCCGAAGTCCTCGGGGAGGCCGAGCGGGAGCTCGGCGGCGCGCCGCAGCGGGTGCACTACCTGGCGGTGCCGCCGCTGGCGTTCGCCTCGCTGACCACGGCGCTGGGCAGGTACGGGCTGGCCGAGCGGTCCCGGGTGGTCTACGAAAAGCCGTTCGGCACCTCCGTCGAGTCGTTCCGCGCCCTCGACCGGTGCGTGCACGCGGTGCTGGACGAGACCCAGGTGTTCCGCATCGACCACTTCCTGGGCAAGGAGGCGACCCAGGACCTGCACGTCGTCCGGTTCGCCAACGGCATGTTCAGCGGCCTGTGGAACCGCGCCCACGTGGCCGAAGTGCAGATCGACGTCCCCGAGACCCTGGGGGTGGCCACCCGCGGGTCCTTCTACGACGCCACCGGCGCGGTGCTCGACATGCTGGTGACGCACCTGTTCCAGGTGGCCGCGGAGGTGGCCATGGAGCCGCCCGCCGGTTTCGGCGCCGAGCAGCTCGCCGCCGCCCGCGAGGAGGTGATCGGCTCCTTCCGCCCGCTGCGGCGCCAGGACGTGGTGCTCGGGCAGTTCGAGGGCTACCGCGACATCGACGGTGTCGCCGACGACTCGTGCACCGAGACCTTCGTCGCCGCCCGGCTGCGGGTCGACACCGACCGCTGGGCGGGGGTGCCGTTCCTGCTGCGCACCGGCAAACGGCTCGCGCAGTCGCGCCAACAGGTCAGCCTGGTCATCCGCCCACCCGAAGCACCCGTCCACGCACTGCCGCCGGTGGGCAACGTGGTGACCTTCGACCTCGCGGGCAGCGGAGGGCTGCGGTTGGCGCTGGTGGTCAAGACCCCGGGACCCGAGTTGACGCTCAGCACCGCGCACTCCGAGCTGCGACTGGCCACCGCGCCCGCGGCCGCGCCGTTGCCGCCGTACGCCCGGCTGATCCACGACGTGCTGCTGGGCGACCGGTCCCTGTTCACCCGGCCCGACGGCCTCGAACACGTCTGGAAGGTCGCCGAGCAGCTGCTCAGCGACAAGCCCGCGCCGCTGAGCTACCCCACCAACTCGTGGGGACCGCGGGAAGCCGAGGACCTCGCCCGGCCCACCGGGTGGCTGCTGGGCGGCTGAGAGCCTGTCTTCCAACTCGCTGTGCGTGGCGGTGCCGTTCACCGGTCATCGCCGCCCTCCTCCGGCCGCCGGGAGGCTTACCCGGCCCTCCCGCGGGGTACGCGGGACGAGGCGGCGGGCGAGGAGTCCCGCCGCCTGATCCGGCTCGGGGCGAACGGCTCGGCAGGGGGCGGGCGACGATGCGAGCTTTCGTGATGAAGGAGATCGGCCAGGTCGGTTTCCTGGACAAGCCGATACCGCAACCAGGTCCGGGTGATGCCGTCGTGCGCACCACCAGTGCGCTGATCTGCACCTCGGATTCCCACACGGTCAGGGGCGGTATCGGACCGCGGGAGAACCTCACGCTCGGCCACGAAGGCGTCGGAGTGGTGCACGAGGTGGGTGGCGAGGTGCGGCACGTGCGCCCGGGTGACCGCGTTCTGGCCGGTGCCATCACTCCCGACTGGGGGAGCTCGGCCGCGCAGAACGGGTACCCGTCGCAGTCCGGCGCGCCGCTCGGCGGCTTCAAGTTCGCCAACAGCAAGGACGGCGTCTTCGCCGAGTACTTCCACGTGAACGACGCCGACGCCAACCTGGCGAAGATCCCGGACGCGATAGCCGACGAGGCCGCGGTCTACTGCGCCGACATGCTCTCGACCGGCTTCATGGGCGCCGAGAAGGGCAACATCCCGATCGGCGGCACGGTCGTCGTGCTCGCCCAGGGACCGGTGGGCCTGATGGCCACGGCGGGTGCCCGGCTGCGCGGCGCCGGACTCGTCATCGGAGTGGAATCCGTTCCCAGCAGGCAGGAACTCGCGCGCGGCTACGGTGCCGACGAGATCGTGGACTTCACCAGCGAGGACGTCGTCGAGCGAGTCCTGGAGCTGACCGGTGGCGAGGGCGCGGACACCGCCGTGGAGGCGCTCGGCGCGGACGCGACGTTCCAGACGGCCGTGAAGATCACCAAGCCGGGCGGGACGATCTCCAACATCGGCTACTTCGGCGAAGGCGAGTTCGTGCGCATTCCCCGCGTCGAATGGGGAGTGGGGATGGCGGACAAGACGATCGCGACCGGGTTGTGCCCCGGCGGCAGGTTGCGCATGCAGCGCCTGCTGCGGCTGCTCCGGACCCAGCGCATCGACCCCACCCGCATGACGACGCACAACTTCCGCTTCGACGACATGGAACGCGCCTTCGAGGTGGCCGACAAGAAGCTGGAGGACGTCGTCAAGGTCCTGATCACCTTCTAAGGAGTGTTTCGGACGTGCTGTGCGTGGCGGTGCCGGTAGCGGAACCTCAGAGCCTGTCTTCGAACTCGTTTTGAGTGGCGGTGCCGGTGGCGGAACCTCAGCGGCCCGCCCGTCGCCCGACCACCACCCCCCACGGAGGCGCTGCGCGCCACGGTCACATCGGCTCCGGGAGCCCCTCCTGATGTATGTCCGATACACGGCGTCGGGGCTGTCCTCGCGAGACGACCGCTGAGAACCCGCGGCGGTGCGGGTTGCGAGACCGCTCACCGAAAGAGAAAGCGGCTGACGCCACTTGTAAGACACGCCAGGCACGTGGGCCGTGCCGTCGCGGGAACGGAGGCGATGCATGCTGGATCTCGATCCACCACTCCGGCCGGTGCGCCGGCGTGAGGGCTACCCGCCGCTGGAGGATCTCGGTCTCATCGGGGACGGTGCGACGGCAGCGCTGGTGGGCCTCGACGGCTCCATCCCGTGGCTGTGCCTGCCGCACTTCGACTCCGACCCGCTGTTCTGCGGCCTGCTGGACCACGCGCGCGGTGGGCACTTCACCGTCCGGCCGGAGGAGCTGGTGCAGGCCCGGCAGCGCTACGAGCCCGACACCGCGGTCCTGATGACCGAACTGACCAGCGCCGCCGGCCGGGTCCGCGTCACCGACGCGCTGGCGGTGCGCTCCGGTGCGGATCTCGCCGACGACGCCCCCGCGCAACGGGAGGAGCTGGTGCGGTCGGCCGTCGTCCTGGACGGCGACGTCCGGCTGCGGGTGGAGCTGCGGCCCCGCGGCGGCGCACAGGTCCGTTCCCTGTTCAGCGGGCTGGAACTGCACGTTCCCGGGCGGCCGGAGCTGCGCCTGCACCTGCGTTCGAACCGCCCGCTGGACGGCCTGGACAGCACGCACGAGCTGCACCGCGGGGACCGCCTGGACCTGGTGCTGTCCTGGGGGCGCTTCCACCGCCACCACCGGTTCGACGCCGAGCAGATGCTGCGGGACACGGCCGAGGCGTGGCGCCGGTGGATGGCGCGGTTCGACTACCACGGTCCCGAGGAGGCGTTGGTCCGGCGGGCGGCGATCACCCTGAAGCTGTGCGACGACTGGGTCAACGGCGCCCTGGTCGCGGCACCGACGTCGTCGTTGCCCGCGCCGATCGGCGGGGTCCGCAACTGGGACTACCGCTACGCCTGGATCCGGGACGCGGCGTTCACCGTGTTCGCGATGCGGCGGATCGGTTTCGGCGACGAAGCCGACGCCTTCCTCGGCTGGGTCCTCGACGCCTTCGAACAGAGCCGGGTGCCGCGGATCATGTACGCGCTCGGCGGCAGGCCGGTGCCCGACGAGGTCGAGGACGCCGAGTTGGAGGGCTATCGGCGCTCCGCCCCGGTGCGGTGGGGCAACGGCGCGGCCGACCAGCGTCAACACGACGTCTACGGCGAGGTGCTGGATTGCGCCGACCAGTGGCTGCGTGCCGGTGGAACGCTGGAGCCCGCGTTGTGGGCCGGTCTGAGCGGGCTCGCCGACGCCGCGGCGACGGCGTGGCGGCAGCCGGACCAGGGCATCTGGGAGGTGCGCAGCGAAGGCCGGGTGTTCACCTACTCGGCCGGGATGTGCCAGGTGGCGCTGGACCGGGCCGCGGCGATCGGGGAACGGCTCGGCCTGCCCGGCCCGATCGCGTCCTGGCGGGCCTCGGCCGACGAGCTGCGCCGGCTCGTCCTGGAGCAGTCCTGGGACGAGGACGCGCAGACCTTCCGTGAACACCTCGACGGTGGCGGCGGTCTGGACGCGAGTCTGCTCGCGCTTCCGCTGCGGCAGGTCGTTCCGGTCGACCACCCGCGCACGGTCGCCACCGCGGCGCGCATCGCCGAGCGGCTCTCGGCCGGGGACGGCCTGCTCTACCGGTACCTGCACGACGAGTCGGCGGACGGTCTGCCCGGTGACGAGGGAGCGTTCCTGCTGTGCAGTTTCTGGCTGGTGGACAACCTGGCGGGCCAGGGCCGGGTCGAGGAGGCCGAACGGCTGTACGCCTCGCTGTGCGCCCGGTCGAGCGCACTCGGCCTGCTCTCGGAGCAGATCGATCCGTCGACCGGCGAGTTCATGGGCAACTTCCCGCAGGCGTTCAGCCACCTCGGCGTCATCGCCAGCGGGGTGAACATCTCGCGAGCGAAGGCGAGGCTGCGATGATCGACCGGCTTGCCATCTTCGGTGCCACGGGTGACCTCAGCGCGCGGTACCTGCTGCCCGGGCTGGCCGCGATGCGGGCGGCGGGGCACCTCGACGACCGGTTCCAGCTGGTCTGCTCCGACCGCAGCGACTGGGACAGCGAGCGGTTCCGGTCGTGGGCGACCGCACAACTCGAACGCCACGGCGACGCCTGGCCAGCCGACGCGAGGAAGGCGATCGCCGCCTCGGCCCGGTTCCGGCGGGCCGATGTCACCGACCCCGCCGCCGTCGCGTCGGCCATCGCCGGTGAGGGGCCGCTGGCCGTGTACCTCGTGCTGCCCCCGGCGCTGTTCTCCCGCGCGGTGTCCACACTGGACCAAGCGGGTCTGCCCGCGGGAAGCCGCATCGTGTTGGAAAAGCCGTTCGGCGAGGACCTGGGCAGCGCGGTGGAGCTGAACCGGCTGCTCGCCGAGGTGGTCGCCGAGGACGCGGTGTTCCGGGTCGACCACTTCCTGGCCATGACGACCGTCGAGAACGTGCTCGGCGCCCGCCTCGCCAACCGCATGCTCGAACCGATCTGGAACAGCGCCCACATCGCCGAGGTGGAGATCGTCTGGGACGAGCACCTCGCGCTGGAAGGCCGGGCGGGGTACTACGACAACGCCGGGGCGCTCAAGGACATGGTGCAGAACCACCTGCTGCAACTGCTCTGCCTGGTGGCGATGGAACCCCCCATCAGCCTCGGTGAGCGCGATCTGCGCGACCGGAAGGTCGACGTGCTGCGCTCGGTGCGGCCCCTCACCGACGAGGACGTCGTGCACCGCACGCGACGCGCCCGCTACCGGGCAGGCCGCATCGACGACCACGAGGTTCCCGCCTACGTCGACGAGCAGGGCGTGGACCCGGACCGCCGCACCGAGACCTTCGCCGAGGTCGAGCTCGAACTCGACAGCTGGCGCTGGTCGGGAACCAGATTCCGGCTGCGCAGCGGCAAAGCGCTGGGGCGGGACCGCAAGGAGGTCACCGTGCGGTTCCGGCCCGTGCCGTACGTGCCCTTCGGCCACAGCGGGGAAGTGCTGCCCAACGTGCTGCGGTTCGGGCTGGAACCGGAAAGTCTGACGCTCGACCTGACCGGAACCGGCTCCCGCGCCCGCACTTTCGCTCCGCTCGCGCTGACCGCGCGGATGGCCACACCCGGTCTGCCGCCCTACGGCCGACTGCTGCTCGACGTGCTCACCGGGAATCCGGCCCTGTCCATCCGCGGCGACGAGGCCGAGGAGTCCTGGCGGGTCGTCGAACCCGTGCTGTCGGCCTGGTCGCGGGATCTCGTGCCGCTCCAGGACTACCCGGCGGGCTCGGACGGGCCGTCGCGGGAGTGAGGCCGGGGTTTTCGCGGTCACCGGCCGTCGGTGCGCGGGGCGCCGCGCAGTGCCCGGGGGTGCAGGTTCTCCTTGAGCACCACGTTGAGCTGGGCGCCCAGCAGCGTGATGACGCTTTGCAGGTAGAACCACCACAGCATGGTGATCACCGTGGCGAACGGGCCGTAGGTGCTGCGAGCGGTGTGCAGGTAGCGGCTGATGATCAGCGACGAGGCGGTCTGCAGCACGAAGAAGAGCACCCCGCACAGCACCGCCCCGGGCAGGACGTCGCGGGTGGTGACCTGCCGGTGGGTGAGCAGCCGGAACACCGCCGCGAACAGGACCAGGTCCAGGACGATCGCGATCAGGTAGCCGATCACGCGGCCGGGCCAGCCCAGGTCGGTCCACGCGACACCGGCCGAGACGTAGCCGTTGATCAGGGTGCTCACCACCAGGCCCACGCCGACGGTGGCCAGCAGGACCAGGCCCCGCGCGGTCTGCTGGACGATCGTGGGATGCCGGTCGTACGGCAACCCCCAGACGGAGTTGAGCGCGACCTGGGCGGTGCGCACCACCCGCAGACCGCTCCACAGCGCCGTGAGCAGCCCCACGACCAGCGCCCACCAGGAGCCGTCGAGCCCCCGCACGGTCGCCGGATCCAGCATCGGGAACATCGTCGCCACGGTGCCGAGCACCTGGTCCTTCAGGCCGACCGGCAGCAGGAACCCGAGCAGGGTGACCAGCACCAGCAGCAGCGGGAAGAGCGAGAAGAACGCCCAGAACGCGATCATGCTCGCCAAGTTCGTGGACTTGTCCTCGACGAACTTGGCGAACACGGCCACCGCCACACCCAGCGCGCGGTGGCGCTGCTGGAAGCTGTCCACCCGTTGCATCCGCATCGTCCCCGCTCTCCAGCCGCGACGCCGTGGCACATTGTCGCCATTCCCCACCCGGCACGCCCGGTCGGCGCTAGCCTCGTCCCGGCAGTTCACGCGGCGATCGCGCGCTGGGGGAGACATGACGCGACCGGAAGCCAACGGAACCGCGGTGTTCGGCGACGACGGGATCAACCTGCACCAGGAGGCGCGGCTGAACAGCCCCGTCGTCGGGCAGGGCTACACCGGCCAGCGCGCCGACCTGATCTGCGTGACCGACGGAGACCCGGTCAACGGGATCACGACGTGGTACAAGCTCACCGACGTCGACACCGGGGTGACCGGATTCGTCGCGTACGGCGCCACCGCCCACACCTTCCGCGACGTGACCTGGACCAACCCGACATCGTGCTGACGGCCGCCCGGCGGCGTGGCCAGGCGGAACGGAAGCGCTTCGGAGTGGGATTGCCGCTGCCGCGGCACCTTTCGAACGATCCGAATTGTCCACTGTGGCCGGAGGCGGCCGCCGGAGCCGACGCCTGACGCGGCATCGCGGCCGAGCCCTCACGAGGTCGCGGTGCGGGCCAGGTGTGCGAGGTGGTGGTCGAGCACGCTGGTGAGCAGGGCGGAATCGGCGCGGTCCGGAGCGGTGACGGCGGCGTGCGCGAGCCCGTCGAGCAGCGCGGCCAGGCGCTCGGTCTCCAGGTCGAGGTCCGCTCCGTCGGCGAGCAGGCGGCCGGTTTCCCGGCCGTGGCGCAGCACGGCCCGGATGAGGGTGCGGGTGCTGGTGTGCAGCCGGTCGGCGGCCGGGGCGAGTTCGGGGCGGGTGCGGCTGGCCGCGGCCAGAGCAATGCCGACGGCGGCTTCCTCGCGGCGCGGGGCGTCGAGGGGGAGGAGCTGGGCGAGGGCATCGGTGGCGCGGGCGTCCTGCGGGCGGGTCTCGCCGAGTGCGTGCAGGCGCTGGGTGACGCGCTCCACGAGCCGGTCCATGGCGCTTTCGATGACCTGCGCCTGCGTCGGGATGTAGTGGCGGACGGAGCCGACGACGAGTCCTGCCTCGGCGGCGACGCGGGCCAGGGTGGCGTGTTCGATCCCGTCGCGGGCGATGACGGTCAGGGCGGCGTCGGCGATCGCGGTGCGTCGCTGTTCGGGGTCGACGATTTTCGGCACCTTCACAAGATAGCACCGGGCTGCTAATTTATTTAGCATGTTCATGCTTCAAAGGGGTGCGCGGTGAGCACGGCGACGGTGGTGCTGGCCGTGGGGGTGGTCGTGGTCGCGGTGGTGCGGCGGCTGCGCGGAGTGGGCCTGGTGGCCGATGACCTGTTCGGCGGGCCGGTCGTGCTGGTGGGGATCGGGCTGTACCAGCTCGTGCGGGCGGCGCCGGTGTTGGGCGTGGTCGACGCGGTCTGGCTGGCCGGGTCGTTGCTGCTCGGCCTGGTGGCGGGCGGACTCCGCGGTGCGACGGTGCGCCTGCTGAGCCGGGGCGGGGCGCTCGTGCAGCGCTACACGGCGGTGACGCTGGCCGTGTGGGCGGCGTCGTTCGTGGTGAGCGCGGGGTTCGCAGCGGTGGCCCAGGCAGGCGGGATGCATGCCCAGGCGCGTCCGATGGTGCTCTCGATCGGGATCGGGATGCTGGGCGAGACCGCGGTGCTGGGGGTGCGGGCGCTGTCGACCGGGTTGCCGTTCTCGCCCGGCACGCGGCGCGGCAGCGCCAGCTGGGTCGACCGGTTCGTGCACGCCGCGCGAACGGCCCGTCCGGTCACACCCCCGCCGAACGGCCGACTGGAACGCTCGCCGGGGGTGCGGGACGGACTGGCGTGGCTGACCGGATGCTCCCGCCGCCCGCGGTGACTCCGTCGCTCGGGGCCGGGAAGTCCTGTGGTCCAGGGGGAAACCACCGTCCACTGTGTATCTGGGGGTGGGGGCGTGGTGGGCCGCGCGAACGCGGCGGCCCACCACGCCGTGGTCATGCCGTGTTCCCCCGGGGCGCCGCTCGGCGGGGACGACGCGGCCTCGGTCTGCTCGCGGTCCGGCTCCGGCCAGGGGGTGGTTTCAGCGCCCGTCCCGGTTCCGGCTGGATACACTGCCATGCGCGTTTTCCGGGCGCGAGGAGGTTGTTTTCAACGTGGCGCGACTGTCCAGAATCGTGAGATCAAAAATAGCGAATCCAGAGGTCGGGACAAGTGAGGGTGATTGGTATTGCCAATTGTCCGCGGCGGATGAGGGTGGTGCGGAGCTTTACCGGCTGGAACATGAAACCGACCTGGGGGTGCACGTCGTGCGAGCGCAGGGGGTGCGATGCAGAACCCTGCCGGAGGCGTGTGAGACACTGGCGAACGCCCTCGAATTTCCCGGCTACTACGGAAGAAACCTCGATGCGTTCAACGAGTGCATGGTCGATCTTCTCGATCTGTCCGTCGGGGGGCTGGGGTCGATGTTCGGGATCGCCGGGCGTCCAGTTGATTCGTTGGTGCTCATGATCGATCGCGCCGATCAATTCATGGTGGATGAGTCGGTCGACAGGGCATCGATGCTGTTCGACATCTTGGCGAGGGCTGCTCGCGAAAAGCAAGCCGAGAAGCAGGCGGAATTCTTTGTCGCCTTCATCGGTGAGAGCCTGCCGCGAGGACTGCCCAGCCGCCATTCCTAGGAGCGGGTCGTGGTGGCGCGGACGTGGTCGGAGATCGCGTCGATCACGGTCGACAGGTGTTCGCGCAGGTAGAAGTGGCCGCCGGGGAGCACCCGCAGTGCGAACTCGCCGGTGGTGTGCCGGGCCCAGGCTCGTGCTTCCGCTGGGGTCACCTTGGGGTCGGTGTCGCCGATGACGGCGGTGATCGGGCAGTTCACGTCCGGACCGGGCTGGTAGCGGTACGTTTCGGCGGCCTTGTAGTCGCCGCGGACCGCGGGGAGGATCAGGCGGAGCAGTTCCTCGTCGGACAGCAGAGCGGGTGGCGTGCCGTCGAGCGCGGCGATCTCCCGGATCAGTTCCTCGTCGCTCGTGCGATGCACCGCCTCGTCGCGCAGGCAGGAGGGTGCGCGCCTGGCCGAGGCGAAGAGTCCCACCGGCACCACGCCGCGCCGTTCGAGCCGTCGCGCGACCTCGAAAGCCACTGTCGCGCCCATGCTGTGGCCGAAGAAGGTCAACGGGCGAGCGGTCCAGTCGAGCAGCACCTCGGCGAGATGGTCCGCCAGCTCGGTGATGTCGTCGAGCACCTCCTCGTGCCGCCGGTCCTGCCGTCCCGGGTACTGCACCGCCAGAACCTCGATCGACGGGGCCATTCCCGCGGACAACGGGTGGAAGAAGCTCGCCGAGCCACCGGCGTGCGGGAAGCAGACCAGCCGGTGCTCCGCGTCCGCACGCGGGTGGAACCGCCGGATCCACCGGCTGCTGTCGTGAGATGCCATGGTCTCCTCGAAACGGGTGGTCGGTCGGTCGCCGCATGCGCGATGCGGCTCGTTGCCGAGTCCGTGACGGCTACCGGCAGTCTGCCGGTAGCCGTCACGCGAACCTTCGTGCGGGCGGCTCCGTCCACCGCGGGAGGCGCTGCGCCGTCAGATCACAGCGACTCCAGCCAGGTGGCGATCACCTCCGCGGTTCCGGCCGCCCCCTCGCTGATCATGGTGAAGTGGTCGCCGGGGGTGTGCGCCGCGTCGTGCGCGAGCGGCCACTGGGCGCGCCAGGCGGTGTCCCGGTGGCTCTCGCGGAACGGGTCGTCCGGTCGCACGAACAACGTCGGCACAGCGACCGGATTCGGCTGCCAGTCGGCGAACATCCGGAAGTACCAACCCATCGCGGTGAGCCGGACCTGTTCGAGCGGGACGGTACCGGTCGGTGGCTCGACCATGTCCGCGATGAGCTCGGGCAGGATCGTCGCGGTCTCCCCGTTGCGGGGGAGGTAGGTGTCGAGCAGGGCGACCCCGGCGGGCGGCAGTCCCTCCGCGGTGAGCAGCTCGGCGGCGAGGTGCGCGAGCCAGCCGCCGGAGGAGTGTCCGATGAGGACGTACGACGGTTGGCGCACGCACCGCTGCACGCTGGTGGCCAGCACGCGGGCGAGCGCGTCCAAGGACCCCGGAAGCTCTTCCCCCGGCAGGTAGCCCGGAACCGCGAACGAGGTCACGGGGTTCGTCGTGCCCAGCGCCTCGGACAGCCGGAAGTACTGCTGGACCCCGGACATGGCACCGACGGAGGGCAGGCAGACCAGCTCGGGACCGCGATCGCCCCGGCTCAACGCCACCGGCTCCAGCGGGGAGGTCGCGCGGGTGCCCGTGCTGTCGAACATCGGTCGCAGCGCGGCCGCCGCGCCGATGAGCTGGAGCGCCTCCGCCGCCCGGCCGGCTCCGACCGCCTGCCTGAACAGCGTCGAGACGGTCTGCTCCGGCTCGCTGCCGGAGTGCGCCTGCGCCGCAGGGGCGCCGTCCGGCACGACTTCGCGGGGTTGGTCGCCGGCCGCCGCGATCCGGTCCGCCAGGAATGCCGACAGCCCCTGGACGGTGGGGTGGTCGAAGACCACCGTCGCGGGCAGCTGCAATCCCGTCAGCCGGCTGAGCCGGTTGCGCAGGTCCACCGACGCCAGCGAGTCGAAGCCGAGATCGCGGAACATGGCCGTGTCGTTGATCTCGCCGGTGTCGCTGTGCCCGAGCACCGAGGCCACCTCACCGCGCAGGGCCTGGGCCACGGCGGACACCCGGTCGCCGTCGGGCAGGTCCGCCAAGCGGCGCCGCAGCGTCGGCTCCTCGGCCGCGCGCCTCGCCGCCGCGGGCCGCGGCCGCGCGCCGACCGCCGTGCTGAGGATCGGCGCCACGGACGAGGCGGACCTGCGCATCGCCGCGGCGTCGAAGGACAGCGGAGCGAGCAGGCTCTCCGAACTGCGCATCGCCGCGTCGAACAGCGCCATCGCTTCGTCGTTGCCCAGCGGGAGCATGCCGGAGTCCGCGAGGCGCGCGCGGTCGGACTCCGCCAGTTTCGCGGTGATCTCGCTGCGCTGCGCCCACAGTCCCCACGCCAGGGACACGGCGGGCAGCCCCAGCCGGCGCCGGTACCCGGCCAACGCGTCCAGGAACGCGTTCGCCGCGGCGTAGTTGCCCTGGCCGGGTCCGCCCAGGATCGCCGAGGCGGAGGAGAACAGCACGAACGCCGACAGATCCCGGTCCTCGGTCAGCTCGTGCAGGTTCCAGGCCCCGTCGACCTTCGGTCGCAGGGCGTGTTGCAGCTTCCGCTCGTCC
Source organism: Saccharopolyspora rosea (assembly GCF_025643595.1). GTDB lineage: Bacteria > Actinomycetota > Actinomycetes > Mycobacteriales > Pseudonocardiaceae > Saccharopolyspora > Saccharopolyspora rosea. The sequence continues at coordinate 3,854,112 of NZ_CP102826.1, read as the reverse complement.
AGGGCGGTGATCACGGCGTCGTCGGTCGCGCCGGCGAGGTGGATCACCGCGGTCAGCGGCCGGTCGGCGGGGATCGAGTCGATCAGCAGGCGCAGTTGTTCGCGGTCGGCGACGTCGCAGGCCGCCACGGTGACCTCCGCGCCCCGCGCCCGCAGTTCCTCGCACCGCTGCGCGGCGCCGGGCGAGTCGGGGCCGCGGCGGCTGGTCAGCACGAGGTGCCGCACCCCGTGCGCGGACACCAGGTGCTCGGCGAGGATGCCACCCAGCGTTCCGGTGCCGCCGGTCACCAGCACGGTGCCCGCCGGGTCGATCGCGGGGACGGCCTCGCCCGCCGCGGACCCGCCTGCGGCGTGCGCGGTCAGCCTCGGCACCAGGATCCTGCCGACGCGCAGAGCGATTTCCGGCTCGTCGGTCTCGGCCGCCAGCAGCAGGGCCTCGGCGACGCCGTTGCCGTCGTCGACGTCGACCAGGGTGATGCGCCCGGGATTCTCCGTCTGGGCGCTGCGGAGCATCCCGCGCGCCGTGGCCGCCGGGAGGTCGGTGACCGCTTCGTCCGGGCCCGCGGCCACCGCGCCCTTGGTCACGACGACCAGGCGCGCACCGGGATCGTCCACATCGGACAGCCAGCGCTGCACGGTCGCCAGCGCCTTTTCGGCGCAGTCGTGCGGACTGCGGTGCTGCGACCCGTCGAGGCACGCGATCGCCACCTGCGCTCCGGCACCAGCGCTCTCGCAGACCACGCCCGCGGCGGCCAGCGCGGGTTCCAGCGCGTGGAAGTCCTTGGTGACCAGCTGCCAGGTGAGGTGCGCGGTCGGCGGTTCGGGCTGCACGGCGTGCCACGCCAGGCGGAGCAGGGACGCCCGCCCGGCACGGCCGGAGCCGCCGAGGTCGTGCGGCCGCAGGGTGAGCGACTCCACCGCGGCGACGGGATCGCCCTGGGAGTCGGCCACGTGGATGGAGATCCGGTGGTCGTCGTGCCGCTGGACGCGGGCGCGCAACCGCGTCGCGCCGAGCCGGTGGGCGTGGACCTCGGACCACGCGAAGGGCAGCCCGGCCTCCCGGAGTCCCAGCTGCTCCGACGCGATCAGGCCCGGGTGCAGCGTCGCGTCGAGCAGCGCGGGGTGCAGGTAGTAGCCGGTGGGGTCCAGCGCCTCCGGGGAAGTGATCTCGGCGTAGATGTCCTCACCCAGGTGCCAGACGGCGCTGACGCCCTGGAAGGTCGGCCCGTACTCGAATCCCGCGGCGTGCGAGTGCTCCTCGTAGAGGCCGTCCAGTTCGAGCTTCCGCGCGCCGGGCGGGGGCCAGGCCGCGGCGAACGCGAACTCGCCGGGGTCGTGGGCGGGTGCGGAGTCCGCCAGCACGCCGCTGGTACCGCACACCCACGGCTCGTCCACCGCTGCCGAGTCCGGTCGGAAACTGACGCTGATCGAGCGGGCACCGTCCTCGTCGGCGGGGCCGAGCTGCACCTGCACGCTGACCGCACCGTCCGGCTCCAGGATCAGCGGCACGTGGTGGATCAGCTCCCGGACGACGCCGCAACCGGTCAGCCGCCCGACGTGCAGGGCCAGCTCCACGAAGGTCGTGCCGGGCACCACGATCCGGTCGTGCACCCGGTGATCGGCGATCCAGGGCTGATCGGCCACCGACCAGCGAGTGGTGAACAGCGTCGTGCCGTCGGCGGCCACGTCCAGGCGCGCGCCGAGCAGCGGATGACCGCCCGCCTCCAGCCCGGCCGCGGTCACGTCGGCGGCCGCCGACGACGGGACGTCCATCCAGTACCGGCGGCGTTGGAACGGGTAGGTCGGCAGATCCACGTGCTTCGGCCGGACATCGGCGAACCACCCGCTCCAGTCCACCTTCGCGCCGTGCGCGAACAGCTGGGCCACGGCCGCGAGCAGTTCGTCGTCCTCCGGGCGTCCGGCGCGCATCGCCGCCACCGCCCGCTGCCCCGGCCCGCACGCGTCGCTGACCAGCGCGGTCAACGACGCGTCCGGCCCCACTTCGAGCACCTGCCCGGTCCCCGTGGCCCACATCGCCCGCACCCCTTGGCCGAAGCGCACGGTGTCGCGGATGTGCCCGGCCCAGTACGAGGGCTGCCGCAGGCCGTGCGGGTCGGCGAGCTCGCCGGTCACGTTCGAGATCAACGGGATCTCGGGGGTGCGGAAGGTGACGTCCGCGATCTCGTCTTGGAACCGCGCCAGCACCGGGTCCATGTCCGGGGAGTGGAAGGCGTGGCTGGTGCGCAACCGATTGGACCGCCGCCCCGTCGCGGCGAACCGCTCGACCACGTCCCGCACGGCGTCGTCCGGGCCGGCCACGACGACGGAGGTCGGCCCGTTGACGGCGGCGAGCACCACCGGCGTTCCGGCCAGCAGGTCCAGCACGTCGTCCGCGGTGGCTTCCAGCGCCACCATCGTCCCGCCGCGCGGTGCCCGGCTCATCCACCGCGCCCGCGCCCCGACCACTCGGCACGCGTCGGCCAGCGACCACACCCCGGCCACGTGCGCTGCGGTGACCTCGCCCAGCGAATGGCCCATCACGTAGTCGGGGCGGACGCCCCAGGACTCCAGCAGCCGGGTCAGGGCGACCTCGAACGCGAACAACCCGGTCTGGGCGTAGAGCGTGTCGTCCGCGGCGGTGGGGTCCGCCTCGTCCCAGATCGCCTCGCGCACCCCCGGCACGCCCCCGACTTCCTCCAGCAGGCGGCACACCTCGTCCCACGCCGCGGCGAACACCGGGAACCTCGCGGCCAACCGGCGTCCCATCCCCGCGCGCTGGGCGCCCTGACCGCTGAAGACGAACCCCACGCCGGAACGCACCGAACCTTCCGGCACCGGCTCGACGACGCCGGGCTGGGCACGGCCGGACGCCAGCGCCGCGAGCCCCCGCTGCGCCTCCTCCCGGTCGGCGGCGAGCACCACCCCGCGGCAGCCCAGCACCGCCCGCGTCCTGCACAGCGCCGCGCTCACCTCGGCCGGCGACCAGCCCGGTTCCCGGTCCAGCGCCGCGCGCAACCGCCCGGCCTGCGCCCGCACCGCCTGTGCGGACGCACCCGAGACGATCCACGGCACCCGCGCCGCCGGCTCGGGCGGCGACTCGGGTTCGGTGGTGGCCTCGGGCTCGGGTGCCTGCTCCACGATCACGTGGGCGTTCGTCCCGCCCACCCCGAAGGAGGACACCGCGGCGCGTCGCGCATCGCCGGCGGTCGGCCACGGCACGGCTCGGGTCACCACCCGCACCGCCCCCGAGTCCCAGTCCACCTCGCGCGACGGTTCGTCGGCGTGCAACGACGGGGGCACCGTCCCGCGCTGCATCGCCATGACCATCTTGATCACGCCGGCCACGCCCGCCGCGGCCTGCGTGTGCCCGATGTTCGACTTCACCGACCCCAGCCACAGCGGCTCGCGGTCCCCGCGGTCGCGCCCGTACGTCGCCAGCAGGGCCTGCGCCTCGATCGGGTCGCCCAGCCGGGTTCCGGTCCCGTGCGCCTCGACGACGTCGACGCCGTCGCCGGACACGCCCGCGTCGGCCCACGCGGCCCGGATGAGCTTCTCCTGCGCCGGACCGCTCGGTGCCGTCAACCCGTTGGACGCGCCGTCCTGGTTCACCGCGCTCCCGCGCAGCACGCCCCACACCCGGTGGCCCCGCTCCAGCGCCCGGGACAACGGCTCCAGGACGAGGACGCCCGCGCCTTCCGACCACCCCGTGCCGTCCGCGGCATCGCTGAACGGCTTGCACCGCCCGTCCGGGGACAGCGCCCGCTGCCGCGAGAACTCCACGAAGATCGACGGGGTGGACATCACCGTCACGCCACCGGCCAGCGCCAGGTCGCACTCCCGCGCCCGCAGCGAGCGCACCGCCCAGTGCATCGCCACCAACGACGAGGAACACGCGGTGTCCACCGTCACCGCAGGCCCTTCCAAGCCCAGGGCGTAGGCGACCCGCCCGCAGACGACGCTGTGCGCGCTGCCGCTGCCGATGTAGCCCTCCATGTCGCCGGCATCGGCGCCACCGGCCATGAACCGCCCGCCGTAGTCGTTGTGCGCCACGCCGGTGAACACGCCCGTGTTGGACCCCCGCGCCGAAGCCGGATCGATCCCGGCCCGTTCCAGGGCCTCCCAGGAGACTTCGAGCATCAACCGCTGCTGCGGATCCATCGCGAGCGCTTCCCGCGGCGAGATCCCGAACAGCTCCGCGTCGAACATCGCCGCGTCGTGCAGGAAACCGCCCTGGTCGGTCAGCGACGTGCCGCGGTGGTCCGGGTCGGGGTCGTGCAGGTGCTCCAGGTCCCAGCCGCGGTCGGTGGGGAAACCGGAGATCACGTCGCGCCCGTCGGCGACCAGGTCCCAGAGGTCGTCCGGGGAGTTCACCCCGCCGGGAAACCGGCACGCCATGCCGACGATCGCGATCGGCTCGTGGAGCCGCGCCTCGGTTTCCGCCAGCCGGCCGCGGACGTCGTAGAGCTCCGCCGTGACTCGGCGCAGGTATTCGCCGAGCTTCTCGTTCTCGTTCATCTGGCACTCTCGCTACTCTGGGAATTCGGCGATGACGCTCACGCGTCGAGACCCTCGTCGATGAGCCGGAACAGCTCTTCGTTCGTCGCCGACCTGATCCGGTCCGCGATGCCGCCGGACGGCTGGTCGGTCGGTGCCTGCGCCTCCGCGGCGTCCACATCGGACTCGGTCGTGGTCAGCCTGGTGCGCAGGTGTTCGGCGACCGCCGCCGGTGTCGGGTGGTTGAACACGGTCGTCGCGGGCAACCGGATGCCGGTCGCCGCGGTGAGGCGGTTGCGCAGCTGCATGGCGGCCAGCGAATCGCAGCCCAGGCTCAGGAACGTGGCGTCCGGTTTGATCGCGTCCGGGTCCGAGTGGCCGAGCACGTCGGCGACGTGGCCGCGGACCAGGCTGAGCAGCTCGCGCTGTTGTCCCGCCGGGTTCAACCCCGACAGCCGCTCCGCCAACGAATCCGCCGCTGCGCTTTCGGCGGGGGAGGCGGACCGGTCGCGCGGAGAACCGGGTGCCGGGCGCGCCTCGGTGACCAGCCGGCTGAGCACCGGCGCGACCGGGCCGTCGAGCGCGCGCTGGTCGAACCGGGCGGGGACCAGGGCGTGCGCCGAGCTGCGCAGCGCGGTGTCCAGCAGCGCGAGCGCCTGCTCGGTGGGCAGTGGCAGCAGACCGGTCGCCTGGCGCATGCGCGCCAGGTCGGCCGTGGTCAGGTGGTCGGTCATGCCGCTCGACTCGGCCCAGTGCCCCCAGGCCAGCGATATCGCCGGGAGGCCCTCGGCCCTGCGGCGGGCGGCCAGTGCGTCCAGGGCAGCGTTGGCGGCCGCGTAGCCGGCCTGCCCCGCGGTGCCGAGCACGCCTGCGGCGGACGAGTAGAGGACGAACGCCGTCAACCCGCGGTCCCGGGTGAGGCGGTGCAGGTTCCAGGCGGCGTCCACCTTGGGGCGCAGCACCGCGTCGACCCGGTCCGGGGTGAGGTTGCCGATGACGGCGTCGTCGAGGACCCCTGCGGTGTGCACGACCCCGACCAGCGGGTGGTTCCCGGGGATCCCGTCCAGCACGGCGGCCAGGGCGTCCGGGTCCGCTGCGTCGCACGCGACCACGGAGGTCTGGCAGCCCAGTTCGGCGAGTTCGGCCGTCAGCTCGGCAGCACCCGGCGCGTCGGTTCCGCTGCGACTGGTCAGCACCAGGTGGCGCACGCCGTGGTCGGTCACCAGGTGACGTGCCGCGAGCGCGCCGAGGGTGCCGGTGCCACCGGTGACCAGCACCGTGCCGTGGTCGGGGAACGCGGGAGGTGCGGCGTCCTCGGCGACCGCCGCGCGGTTCAGCCTCGGCACGTGGGCGACGCCGCCGCGGACGGCGATCTGGGGCTCGTCGGACCCGCAGAGGGCGCGCACCGCCGAGCGGCTCGCCGCGGTGCCGTCCACGTCGATCAGCTGGATCCGGCCGGGGTTCTCGGTCTGGGCCGAGCGCAGCAGGCCCCACACCGCCGCGGCCGGCAGGTCCGGCGCCGCGTCGCCGGGCCCGGTCGTGACGGCACCGGTGGTGATCAGCGACAGGCGCACGTCGGCGAGCCGGTCGTCGGACAGGAACTCCTGGACGAGCGCCAACGCCCGGTGCGCGGCGGTGTGCACCGCCGCGACGACGTCCTCGTCCGGCGCGGCGACGCTGGTGATCGCGACGTCCGGTGCCGGAGCACCGGCGGCCAGCGCGGCGGCCAGGGACGACAGGTCCGGGTGGTCCGCTGCACCGCCGATCCAGGACGCCGCTGCGAGGACCACCGCGGCGGCGGTGCCGTCAGCGGGCGGGTCGGCCACCCAGTCGAGCTCGTGGAGGGAGTCGGCCGCGCCCGCGGAACCGGAGGCGTGCAGGGTCCACTCGGCCTCGGGTGCGCCGGTGGTGTCCGGCCGGGTGTGGATGGTCAGCGGTCGGCGGCCGTCGTCGCCGGCCGGGCCCACCACCACGCGGACCTCGAAGGTCGAGTCGTCGTCCAGCGACAGCGGCTCGTGCACCGCGAGTTCGTGCACCTGCGCGTCGTCGAACCGGCCCGCGGCGTGCCGCGCGAGGTCCAGGCACGTCGAGGCGGCCACCGCTTCGTCGGCCAGCCACGGCTGGAGCGGGAGGCCGAGCCGGCCGGTGAAGCAGGCGCCGCCGTCCGGCAGGTCGATCACCGCCGCGACCAGCGGGTGCCCACCGGCTTCCTGACCGAGCAGGGCGGGGGCGCCACCGGCGTGCGAAGGCGCGGGCAGCCAGAAGTGCGTCCGCTGGAACGCGTAGGTCGGCAGGTCCACCACCCGGGCGCCGGTCCCGAAGGCGGGGGTCCAGTCCACCGGCACGCCCTGCACGTGGGCCTGCGCGACGGAGGTGAGGAACCGCTGCAGCCCGCCGTCGTCGCGGCGCAGCGATCCCACCACCACCGCGTCCTTCTCGGCCTGCTCGATCGTGCCGGAGAGACCGAGGGCCAGGACCGGATGGGTGCTCGCCTCGACGAACGCCGTGATCCCGTCATCGAGCAGGCGCTCGACGGCCCGGTCGAACCGGACGGTGTCGCGCAGATTCCGGTACCAGTAACGCGCATCGAGTTCGGTGGTGTCGATGCGTTCCCCGGTGACGGCCGAGTAGAACGGTATTTCCGAGGAGCGCGGCGAAATCGGTGCCAGCAGCTCGGCCAGTTCCGCTTCGAGGACTTCGACCTGGGCCGAGTGCGAGGCGTAGTCCACCGGGAGGGTGCGGAATTCGGTGCCGTCGACGAGCTCCCGCAGCGCCCGGACCTCGCCGGAGACCACAGTGGACTCCGGGCCGTTGACCGCGGCGATGTCGATCCGGCCGCCCCACGGCTTGACCAGGTCGCGGACGTCGTCGACCGGCAGTGGGATGGCGGCCATGGCGCCGTGTCCGGTGAGTGAGTGCCGGATGGCTTGGCTGCGCAGTGTGGTGATGCGGGCGGCGTCGTGGAGGGTGAGTGCGCCTGCGATGTGGGCGGCGGCGATTTCGCCTTGGGAGTGGCCGATGACTGCGGTGGGTTCGACGCCGTGGGTGCGCCAGAGTGCGGCGAGGGAGACCATGACGGCGAACAGGGCGGGTTGGACGATGTCGACTCGTTGTAGTGCTCGTTCGTCGGTGAGGATGTCGAAGAGGTTCCAGTCGGTGAATTCGGCGAGTGCGTGGGCGCATTCGGTCATCCGTGCCGCGAAGGTGGGGGAGGAGTCGAGCAGTTCGACCGCCATCCCGGGCCACTGCGAACCCTGACCGGGGAACACGAACGCGGCCCGGCGCGGCGTGCCACCGTGCCCGGTGATCACCTCGTCGCCGATGACGACCGCGCGGTGCGGCAACCAGGCCCGGGTGGTGGCCAGCGAGTACCCGATGTCCACCGCGGCGAGGCCGGAGTCCGCGGCGAACGCCCGCACCCGCTCGACCTGCGCGGGCAGTGCCGACTCGGTTCGGGCCGACACGATCCACGGCACCACCGGGGGCTCGACGCGTTGCCCGCCCGGCACGTCCGGCTCGGCTTCCTCGACGATCACGTGCGCGTTCGTCCCGCTCACGCCGAACGAGGACACCCCCGCGCGGCGCGGCCGTCCCGGCGACGGCCACGGCACCTGCTCGGTGAGCAGTTCGACCGCTCCGGACGACCAGTCCACCCGCGGGTTCGGCTCGTCGACGTGCAGGGTCTTCGGCAGCACGCCGTGCCGCATCGCCTGGACCATCTTGATCAGCCCGCCGACCCCGGCGGCGGCCTGCGCGTGTCCGATGTTCGACTTCAGCGAGCCGAGCAGCAGCGGTCGCTGGCGGTCCTGGCCGTAGGTGGCCAGCAGCGCCTGGGCCTCGATGGGATCACCGAGCGGCGTTCCCGTGCCGTGCGCCTCCACCGCATCGACGTCCGAAGTGGACAGACCTGCGTCGTCGAGCGCCGCGCGGATCACGCGCTGCTGCGCGGGTCCGTTCGGGGCGGTCAGCCCGTTGGAGGCGCCGTCCTGGTTCACGGCGGTCCCGCGGACCACCGCCAGCACCCGGTGCCCCTTCCGGCGGGCGTCCGACAGGCGCTCCAGCAGCAGCACGCCCACGCCTTCGGCCCAGCCCGTGCCGTCGGCCGCCGCGGCGAACGACCGGCACCTGCCATCCGGCGACAGCCCGCGCTGCCGGCTGAACTCGATGAACAGCGAGGGCGAGGACATCACGGTCGCACCCCCGGCCAGCGCCATCTCGCACTCGCCGCGGCGCAGCGCCTGGGCCGCCAGGTGCAGCGCCACCAGGGACGACGAACACGCCGTGTCCACGGTCAGCGCGGGCCCTTCCAGGCCCAGGGCGTAGGCGATCCGGCCGGACGCCACGGAGGCGGCGGTGCCGCTGGCCAGGTAACCCTCGAATTCGGCGGGGACGGACGGCGAGTTCCCGTAGCCGCCGTTCATCACGCCCGCGAACACACCAGTCCGGCTGCCCCGCGCCGAACCCGGGTCGATACCGGCCCGCTCGAAGGCTTCCCACGACGTCTCCAGCAGCAGCCGGTGCTGCGGATCCATCGCGGTGGCTTCCCGCGGGGAGATCCCGAAGAACTCCGCGTCGAACAGCCCGGCGTGCGACAGGAAACCGCCCTCCCGGGCGTAGCTGCGCCCAGCCCGAGCGGGGTCGGGGTCGAACAGGTTCGCCAGGTCCCAGCCGCGGTCGGCCGGGAACCCGCCGATCGCGTCGGTCCCGGTCGCCACCAGCCGCCACAGGTCCTCCGGAGACTCGACCCCGCCGGGGAAGCGGCAGCTCATCCCCACGATCGCGATCGGTTCGCCGGTGCGTTCCGGCACCGCGGCGGCCTGGCTGTTCCCGGATTCCCCGGCCAGGTGCTCGGCGATCGCCGCGGGTGTCGGGTGGTCGAACACCAGGGTCGCCGGCAGCCGGGTGTCGAACTGCGCGTTCAAGCGGTTGCGCAGTTCGACGGCGGTCAGCGAGTCGAAGCCCAGCTCGCGGAACGCCCGCCCGGTGTCGACCGCGTCGGCGGATTCGTGCCCCAGCACGTGCGCGACCTGCTCGCGCACCACCCGGAGCACCGCCGCGCGCCGCTCCTCGGCGGGCAGCGCGGCGATCCGCCCGGCCGCTGCTGCTGTCGCCGCGGTCCGCCTGGCCCGCGGTCGCACTGCGCCGCGCAGCATCGCCGGGATCTCGTCCCGCGCCCGCAGCGCCGCGCGGTCCAGCCGGACGGCCGTCACGGTCGCTGCTGCGGTCAGGCTCGCGTCGAAGAGCGCGAGCGCGTCCTGCGTGGACATGCCCGCGATGCCGAGCCGGGCCAGCCGCGCCCGATCGGCGGCGGTCATGGCCCCGGTCATGGTGCTCGCCTCGGTCCACAGCCCCCAGGCGATCGACGTGGCCGGAAGTCCGGCCGCCCGACGGCTCTCGGCGAGGGCGTCCAGCGCGCTGTTGGCGGCCGCGTAGTTGCCCTGGCCCGGGGTGCCCAGGACACCGGCGACCGAGGAGAACAGCACGAACGCCTTGAGCCCCTTGTCCCGGGTGAGTTCGTGCAGGTGGAGCGCGGCGGTCGTCTTCGGCTCCCGGACCGTGGCGAGCCGCTCGGCGGTCAGCGACTCGATGACGCCGTCGTCGAGCACGGCCGCGGTGTGCACGACGGCGGTGATCGGGTAGCGGTCGATGACCGCCGCCAACGCCGCGCGGTCGGTCACGTCGCAGGCGACGATCTCCGCGCCCAGCTCGGCCTGGAGTTCGTCGGCTCCCGGGGCTCGCGGCCCGCTGCGGCTGACCAGGACCAGCCCGACGCCGTGGCGGGCCAGGTGGCGCGCGACCGCGGCACCGGTGGTGCCGGTGCCACCCGTGATCAGCACGCAGTCGTCGGTCGTCCACGAGATCTCCGACGCGGGTTCGGCCGGGCGCAGCCGGGGTGCGGCGAACGTGCCGCCGCGCATCCACACCTCGGGTTCGCCGGTGGCGAGGACCTCGTCGACGTCCACCTCCTCCGGCGCGTCGGTGTCCACGAGCACGAACCGGTCGGGCTGTTCGGAGATCGCCGACCTGATCAGGCCCCGGATCGCGGCCTGGTCCGGGTCGGTGTCGGCGCCGCGGGTGATGACGACCGCGCGTTCGCCGGGACGGCTGTTGATCGCCTCCAGGACCCGCTCGGCGGTCGGCTCCGCGATGACCGCGACGGCGGCGGGTTCGACCGCCCCCGGCCGCGGGATCTCGACGGGCTCGACGGTGAGCAGTTCGCCCGCGCCGCGCGGGGCGAGCTGCGCGGGAACCGGCCGCAGCACCAGGGAACCGGCGGTCAGGACCGGATTGCCCGCGTCGTCCTCGGCCTGCACTCCGCCGGACGAGAAGCGGACTCGCAGGGTGGTGGCACCCGTGCTGTGCAGGGCCACGTCGCGCCACTCGAACGGGAGGCCGTCGGATTCGAGGACGCGGGCGTGCAGTGCCGCGTCGAGCAGCGCCGGATGCAGTCCGAAGCCGTCGGAACCGCCCGGCAGGACCGCTTCGGCGAAGATGTCGTCGCCCCGGCGCCACGCCCGGCGCAGGCCGCGGAACGCGGGCCCGTAGTGGTAGCCCTTGTCGTGCAGGGCCTCGTAGACCTCGGTCAGGTCGATCTCGGTCGCCGCGGGCGGCCACTGGTCCAGCCGAGCCGGGCGCGACGCGCCCGAAGTGAGGACGCCGGTGGCGTGCCGGGTCCAGTCGGAGTCGTCCGCCGCCCGCTCGTCGCAGGAGTGGATCCCGATCCGGCGGCGGCCGTGCTCGTCGGCGGATCCGACCGCGACCTGCAGGCGCACCCCGGCCCCGGCGGTGGGCAGCACCAGCGGCGCCTCCAGCACCAGCTCCTCGATCCGATCGCACCCGACCTGGTCCCCGGCCCGCAGCGCCAACTCCAGGAACGCCGTCCCGGGCAGCAGGGCAGCGCCGTGCACCGCGTGATCGGCCAGCCACGGCTGGTCGGACAGCGAGATCCGGGAGGTGAGCAGAAAACCACCGGACTCGGGCAACGCGACGGCGGCACCGAGCAACGGGTGTTCCGGGGCGAGCAGGCCGAGGTCGGCAGCCGAAGCGGCCGGGCGGGGGCTGTCCAACCAGTAGCGCTTGCGCTGGAAGGCGTACGTCGGCAGGTCGATCCGCCGCCCGCGCAGCGCTGCCCGCCAGTCGACCGGGACCCCGTGCACGTGGGCCGTCGCGAGAGCGGTGGTGAACTGGTCGAGCCCGCCGCGGTCGCGGCGCAGCGTTGCCACCGCGGCGGTGTCCAGCGCGGGCGCCAGCACGGGGTGCGGGCTGCATTCGATGACCACGTGCCCGTCGAACGCGCGGATCGCCTCGTCGAACCGCACGGGTCGGCGCAGGTTGTCGTACCAGTACCGGGCGTCCAGCGCGGTGCCGTCGACGAGCCCCCCGGTGACCGTGGAGAAGAACGGGACGTCCGCCGCACGGGGTGCGATCGGCGCGAGCACGTCCAGCAGTTCGGTGCGGAGCCGCTCGACCTGCGGCGAATGCGAGGCGTAGTCGACCGGGATCCGCTTCGCGCCGTCCCAGGTAGCCAGCAACTCCTCCAGCGCGGCGGGGGAACCGGACACGACGGTCGAGCGCGGCCCGTTGACCGCGGCGATCGAGATCTCCTCACCCCACCCGGTCAGTCCGGCCCGCGTCTCGTCGACCGAGAGCGGGATGGCGGCCATGGCGCCGTGTCCGGTGAGTGAGTGTCGGATGGCTTGGCTGCGCAGTGTGGTGATGCGGGCGGCGTCGTGGAGGGTGAGTGCGCCGGCGATGTGGGCGGCGGCGATTTCGCCTTGGGAGTGGCCGATGACTGCGGTGGGTTCGACGCCGTGGGTGCGCCAGAGTGCGGCGAGGGAGACCATGACGGCGAACAGGGCGGGTTGGACGATGTCGACTCGTTGTAGTGCTCGTTCGTCGGTGAGGATGTCGAAGAGGTTCCAGTCGGTGAATTCGGCGAGTGCGTGGGCGCATTCGGTCATCCGTGCCGCGAAGGTGGGGGAGGAGTCGAGCAGTTCGACCGCCATCCCGGGCCACTGCGAACCCTGACCGGGGAACACGAAGACCGGCTCGCCGCGCCCTGCGACTGCCCGGATGACGTTCTCGCCCGGTGTTCCGCCGGTCAGCGCGGCGAGCCCGCCGCGCAGCTGCTCGACGTCCCGGCCGAGCACGACCGCCCGGTGCTTCATCGCCGATCGGTGGACGGCGGCCGAGTAGGCCACGTCCGCGAGCGGGGGCTCCTGCTCCAGGAATTCCGCCATCCGCGCGGCCTGGCCGCGCAGGGCGTCCTGGTCGCGCGCCGACAGCAGCAGGGGCAGCAGTCCGGACGAGGACTCGACGGCATCGTGGGCCGGCTCCGGGGCCTGTTCGAGCACGACGTGCGCGTTCGTCCCGCTCACGCCGAACGAGGACACCCCCGCGCGCCGCGGCCGACCGGTGTCGGGCCAGGCCGTCGGCTCGGTCAGCAGCTCCACCGCCCCGGACGACCAGTCCACATGGGACGTCGGCTCGGTGACGTGCAGGGTCTTCGGGAGCACGCCGTGCCGCATGGCCTGGATCATCTTGATGACGCCGCCGATGCCGGCGGCGGCCTGCGCGTGCCCGATGTTCGACTTCAGCGAGCCGAGCAGCAGCGGTCGTCGGCGGTCCTGGCCGTAGGTGGCCAGCAGCGCCTGGGCCTCGATGGGATCACCGAGCGGCGTTCCCGTGCCGTGCGCCTCCACGACGTCCACATCGGACGGACGGAGTCCGGCGTCGGCCAGGGCCGCCCGGATCACCCGCCGCTGCGCCCGGCCGCTCGGCGCGGTCATGCCGTTGGACGCACCGTCCTGGTTGATCGCCGAGCCCCGGACCACGGCGAGGACCCGGTGACCGCCGCGACGGGCCTCGGACAACCGCTCCACCAGCACCACTCCGACGCCCTCGGCCAGGCCGAACCCGTCCGCGCTGTCGGAGAACGCCTTGCTCCGGCCGTCCGGCGCCAGCCCGCCCTGCCGGGAGAACTCGACGAACATGCCCGCACCCGACATGACCGTGACACCGGCCGCGACCGCGAGACCGCACTCACCGCGGCGCACAGCCTGCACGGCGAGGTGCAACGCGGTCAAGGACGACGAGCACGCGGTGTCCACTGTGACCGCGGGGCCCTCGAACCCGTACAGGTACGACATCCGACCGGACATGACGCTGCCCGTGCCGCCCGTGAAGACGTACCCCTCGACCTCGGTGCCCTGGTCCATCCGGGGCCCGTAGTCCATGGTCATGGCGCCGACGAACACGCCGGTCCGGCTGCCGCGCAACGCATCGGGCGCGATGCCGGCCTGCTCGAAGGTCTCCCACGAGGTCTCCAGCAGCAGGCGTTGCTGCGGGTCCATCGCGGCGGCCTCGCGGGGGCTGATGCCGAAGAACCCGGCGTCGAACAGGTCCGCGCCGCGCAGGAACCCGGCTTCCCGCTGGTAGAACGTGCCGGGCGGGCGGGTCTCGTCGTCGTAGGAGCCGGTGGGGTCCCCGCAGCGGTCGTCCGGGAACGGCGACACGGCATCCACGCCGTCCCGCACCAGCCGCCACAGGTCGTCGGCGCTGCCGACGCCACCCGGATACCGGCAGCCCACGCCGACGATCACCACCGGATCGTCGTCCTCGGCGGTTTCCGCCGGGATCTCGTCTTCGCGCGGCGCACCGCCCACCAGCTCGACCCGGACCAGCTCCGCCACCTCGGCCGGAGTCGGGTGGTCGAACACCGTGGTCGCGGGCAGGCTCGTCCCGGCGACCGCGGCGATCCGGTTGCGGATCTCCAGCGCGGTCACCGAGTCGAAGCCCAGGTCCCAGAACGACGTGTCCGGATCCACGGGTTCGGTCGAACCCAGCAGGGCGCGGACTTCCCGGCACACGACGGTGGTCAGCAGCGCTCGCTGGTCCTTCTCGGGCATGGCGGCGAGCCGCCCGCGCAGCGTGGACTCCGGGTGCGCCTGCACCTCGGCCGCGGGTTCGGGCAGGTCCACGACGCGCGGGTCGTGGCCCGCGTACACGGCCGCCCAGTCGAGCCGGGCACCGTCGACGTACAGCTCGCCCAGCGTCCGCACGATCTCGTCCAGCCCGGCCTGGCCGCGCCGGACCGAGCAGCGGGCCGAGGCGTGGGCACCGGTGTCCTCGATCGTTGCCTGAATGCCCGCGACGAGCACCGGATGCGGGCTGATCTCCAGGAAAACGCCGTTGCCCGCGGCGAGCGCGGCCCGGACGGCCGGGTCGAACCGGATGGTGCTGCGCAGGTTGCGGCACCAGTAGTCCGCGTCGAGCAGCACGTCCGCCGGCAGCGGTTCGCCGGTCACCGACGAGATGAAGGGCACCTCGGGCGGCCTCGGCCGCAGCGGGGCCAACGCCGCGCGCAACTGCGGCGTGATCCGGTCGATGTGCGCGGAGTGCGCGGCCAGGTCCACGCCGATCCGCCTCGCCGGGACGCCCTGCTCGACGAACTCGTCGAGCAACCGCCCGGCGGCGTCGGCATCACCGGAGACGATGACCGCCCGAGGACCGTTGACCGCCGCGATCTCCAGGCCCTCGGTCAACCGCGGCAGCACGACGTCGACCGGAGCCGGCACCGAGATCATCCTGCCCTGGCCGGACAGCGTCGCCTGCAACCGGCTCCACACCGCGGCGATCCGCGCGCCGTCGGCCAGCGACAGGGCGCCGGACACGACCGCCCCGGCGACCTCGCCCAGGCTGTGCCCGAGCACCGCGGACGGTTCGATCCCGTACGAGCGCCACACCGCCGCCAGCGAGACCATCACGGAGAACAGCACGGGCTGCACGACATCGGTGCGTTCCAGCGGGGGCGCACCGGGCACGTCGTTGACGACGTCGAGCAACGACCAGTCGATGAACGGCGCCAACGCCTCGGCGCACTCCACCATCCGCGTCCGGAAGACCCGCGAGGACGCCATCAGGTCCCGCGCCATCCCGGGCCACTGCGACCCCTGGCCGGGGAAGACGAACACCACGCCACCGCCGACCGGGCAGCCCTCGACCAGCCCGGTGCGGCCGCGCCCTTCGCTGAGCGCCCGCAGCGCTTCGACGAACTCGTCCCGGCTACCGGCCGCGAGCGCGGCGCGCCGCGCGGCAGCGTCCCGTTGGGCGAGCGTCCAGCCGATGTCGACCGGCCGCCAGCCGGGCTGCGCCCGCAGCCGATCGAGCAGCTCGCCGGCCCGCGCCCGCAGTGCGCCCGCACTGTCCGCGGACAGCCCCCACAACAGCGAGTCGGAATCGGATGGCACCGGTGTCACCGCTCCTCGGTCAAGTCCTGTCAACGGGCATCTCGGTGCTGTGCACATTCCTGGCGGCCCGCACCCCGGCCGGATCTGATCACGTCCCCGCAGTTGGCGGCACTGCGCCGACGAACCCCGAATTCGCCTGGCAGAACTGGAAGAACAGCCGCATCGCTATTCGCGCGGGCGCTGGGAGGCGCTCGGAACGCCGCCTACCGACCGGAAAGCCGGTGTGGACCGAAGCGTTCGTCCTCCGGGACGACGGGAACGGCGCAGGGCGACCCTGCCCCTGCCGTCCGAGTCGCGCCCGGCCGACCAAGTGCGGAAATGGGAAGCATCAAACCTTCGCCCCACCCACCGGCGATGCCGGGGCCGAGGTGCCGAAGACGAAAACCGGCGACCACGCGGCCAACCCGTTCGAACCATTCCCGACGACTTGATCGTCCACGCACCGAACGTTAGAACACGCCGCCGCAGCGATGCACGCGACTCGGAGTCCCGGCTGCGAAATCTTCCCGTCCGGGCAGGAGATCTGCCCCTTTTTCGCCGGGAGACCTCGTGGCCGGCCGCAGCGCTGCACCCGCCCGGCGGTAGCTGCTTCTCCCTTCATGGCGAGGTTTTCGGTTCTCGCCGGCCAGCCGGGGTGAGCACCGACCGGGCGGTGTGGGCGGTCACGTGCGGTCCAGGCGCTCGGCCATGAGCTCGCCGGCCATGATCGCGGTGAGGTTGGTGTTGGCGCGCGGCACGGACGGGAAGATCGAGGCGTCGACGACGTGGAGGCCGTCGACGCCGAGGACCCGGCAGTGCGGGTCGACCACGGTGGCGGGGTCGTCCGGGGCGCCCATGCGGCACGTGCTGGTCGCGTGCTGCGCGTCGGCGGCGGTGGCGAGCAGGTGGTCGTCGAGCTGGGCGTCGTCGTCCAGCACGGACAGCAGCGCGGCGTTGACGCGGTCGACGGGCCCGTCCGCGATGGCGGCCACCTCGTCCCCGCGGGCCATTTCGACGAGCGCCCTGATGCCCGCGCGCAGCCGCGCGCGCTCCCGCATCGTCGGACAACATCGCCTCGCGCACCTCGGGCTGGACCGCCGGGTCCGCCGAGGTGATCGTGACCGATCCCCGCGACCACGCCTGGTTGCCCCACCGGGGCGCTCCGTGTCCCCGGTCGAGTGGTCCTGGCGGCGCGCCACCTGCCGCGCAGCCCGCTGCAGGACGCCTCCCGGAAGCGGAAAGCCGTTGCGGTGCAGCGGTTTCCGCGATTGCCGGGGCGATCGCGGGTGCGCCGCTCGTCTCCGGTACCTTCCGGCGGTCGTTGATCGTCGGTCGAGGTGGTGCGGGGCATGGGTGGACGCGGGGCCAGTCGTCGGACGTTCCTGGTCGGGGCCGCGGCCGGGTTGGCCGGTCTGGGGGCGGGTGGTGCGGCCGCGACGGGGCGGCCCTCGGTGGCCGTGCTGGGCGGCGGGGTGGCCGGGATGACCGCCGCGCACGAGCTGGCCGAGCGCGGTTTCGCCGTCACCGTCTACGAACGGCGTGCACTGGGTGGCAAGGCGCGCAGCATCCCGGTGCCCGGCAGCGGTCGGGGCGGGCGGCGGGATCTGCCCGGTGAGCACGGTTTCCGCATCTTCTTCGGCTTCTACCACAACCTGCCCGACACGCTGCGCCGCATCCCGGTGCCCGGCAACCCCGACGGCGTGCGCGGCAACCTCGTCAACGCCGCCGAGGCGCTGTACGCCTTCGCCGACGGCCGGGCCGACCTGCACGTCCCGTGGTCGCTCGGCAGCGTGCCGGAGAGCCTGCTGGGTCAGCTGTCCGCTCCGGCACTGCTGGAGGAGGTCCGCGCGCTGGTCGAGACGACCCTGCACCTGCCGCCCGACGAGGCCCTGCTGTTCGCCCGCCGGCTGCTGGTCTACCTCACCAGCTGCGAGGAGCGCAGGGGCGGCCAGTGGGACTTCACCACCTGGCCCGACTTCCTCCGCGCGAACGGGAAATCCCACGACTACCAACGGATCCTGGTGTCCGGGCCGACCCGGGTGCTCAGCGCGACGCGCACCGCGAACGCCAGCGCGCACACCGTCGGCGTGGTCCTGGAGCAACTGCTGTTCACGGTGCTCGGGCGCGGCGCCGACGGACAGCCGGACCGGGTGCTCAACGCGCCGACGAACGAGGCGTGGATCGACCCCTGGGAACGCCACCTGCGCCGGCTCGGCGTCGAGTTCCGCATCGGTTGGACGGTCGACGACCTGGTGCTGGAAGGCGGCCGGATCGCGCGGGCGCGGGTGCGCGACCCCCGCGGTCGCCGGCTCGACGCCGAGGCCGAGCACTTCGTGTGCGCCCTGCCCGTCGAACACGCCCGGCGGGTGTGGAACGAGCGGTTGCTGGCCGCGGACCCGCGACTGCGCGCCGCCGCGACGCTGGAAACCCAGTGGATGGTCGGCCTGCAGTTCTACCTCGACCGGCCCACGCCGATCGCCCGCGGCCACGTCTACTACGTCGACTCCCCGTGGGCGCTGACCTCGGTCAGCCAGGCCGGGTTCTGGCCGGACCGCGACCTGCCCGCCGACTACGGCGACGGCCGGGCCGCGGACTGCCTGTCGATGATCATCTCGGACTGGGACCGCCCGGGTATCCTCTTCGGCCGCCCGGCGCGGGAACTGGCCCCCGAACAGATCGCCCGCGAGACCTGGGCCCAGCTGCGGCGGCACCTCGACGACACCGGTCGTTCCGGCCTGGGCGGCGCCGTTCCGGTGTCGTGGTTCCTGGACCCCGGTGTGACCGGTCTCGGCGGGCCGCACCCCGGCAACGCCGACGAACTCGTGGTGCACCCGGTCGGCTCCTGGCACCGCCGCCCGCCCGCGCGCACCGCGGTCCCGAACCTGTTCCTGGCCGGGGACTACGTCGCGGTCCCGATCAACGCCGCGTCCATGGAGGGCGCGAACACCGCCGCGCGCATGGCGGTCAACGCGCTGCTCGACGAGGCGGGCTCGTCGGCACCGCGGGCCGCCGTGCACGACGTCTACCACGCGCCCGAGTTCGAACTGCTCAAGGCGGAGGACCAGGCCCACTACCGACTCGGGCTGCCGAACCTGTTCGACGTGGACCGGTAGCGGTGGGCCGGTCCGGCGGGGGAGTTGTGCACAGTTCGGGCAGGCGGCTGATGTCGAGGTCGGTGCCCGCGATCTCGGTGCGCGGTTCGTCGAGCCGATGGCGTGCCCGGCTCGCCGCCGCAGGAGATCCTCGGTGCGGCGCAAGCCCCGTCGTGGTCCAGGGCGGACGCCCGCGAGCCCGCGGCGCACCACCGGCCGCGCATCAATGCGGGCCGGTGGCCCCGTACTCGTGGTCGCCCTTGATGAGAGCCCCGGTGGCGAAGCGCTGCCCGGTGAAGGCGGTGAGCTCGGGGCGGCTCGGAGCGCCGGTGAGGATCCAGCGAGCGAGTTCCGCGCCGATCGCCGGGGCCTTGCCGAATCCCGAGCCGCTCCACCCCGCCGCCAAGTGCAGCCCCGGCACCTCGCTCGGACCGAGGATCGGGCGGCCGTCCGGGGTGATGTCCAGCGCGCAGGTGCGGCCGAGCCGGTAGGGGGCCTCGGCCATCGCCGGGATCCGGCGGCCGATCCGCGCCCGGCCCTCCGCGACGAAGACCGCGTCGGGCTCGCCGGAGTCGGTGTCGGGGTCGGCCAGCCATTCGCGGTCCGGCGCGTGGCGCCCGACCAGGGTGCACCGGTCCGCGGTCGGACGCAGGTAGATGTCGTTGGCCACGTCCGTCATCGTCAGGTGGGTCGGCAGGTCGTAGGGGCGCTCGTAGAGCATCACCTGGATGCGCGCCGCGCGGATCGGCAGCCGCAGGCCGGTGGTCGCGGCCAGCCGGGGCGTCCAGGCACCCGTCGCTAGCACGACGAAATCGGCCCGCCGCGCACCGTCCTCGGTGCGCACCCCGACGACCCGTGCGGACTCCTCCAGCAGCGCCGACACCCGCGACCGCTCGAAGCGCGCACCGCTGCGCCGAGCCGCCTGCTGGAGGCTGATCGTGGTAGCGGTCGGATCGGCGTATCCGCTGCGTTCCTCGTAGGAGGCGACGCTGATCGCCTCGGTCGAGACGGCGGGTTCCAACTCGCCGAGCTCGTCCGGCGTCAGCAGCTCGTCGGGCATCCCGTGCGCCTGGAGCATGGCGACGTTGGCCCGGACCGCTTCGGCGTCGCGATCATCGGCCAGGTAGGCGAATCCGGTGCGGGTGAAGCCGCAGGCACCGCCGATCCTGGTCGCCCACGGCTCGTAGTACTGGGTCAGGCTCTCCCAGGCGAGATCGGCTTCCACCGCGGTCGCGTGGTGGTCGCGGACGATCGCCCCGGACCGCGGCGTCTGCCCGCCGAAGCCTCCCGTCGGGTCGAGCACCACCACGTCCACGCCGCTTTCGGCGAGGTGCAAGGCGATGCTGGAACCCACCACGCCAGCACCGACGACGATGCCGTCAACCATTGCGCGTCCCTCCAGAAACGACTGCTCCGGGCATGCTGGCCCGCAGCTCCGGCGTCGAATAGCCGCTGTGCACCGCCCAGTGGTAGGCGATCAGACCGAGCACCGCGGCGACGGCGCTGTCCCAGGGGAACGGCAGCAGCGGTGCACCCGCCGTTCCGTAGGCGCCGTAGTAGGAAACCAGGTACAGCACCAGGGTCAGCGCGACCGCCCAGTGCGAGGACCGGATCTCGCGACGCCCCTCCGGGGTGCTGATCCGCCACAGCAGCCAGGTGAAACCGACGACCTCCGCGGTGCACGAGAACCAGAACGCGAGGAACGGCAGGCTGTCCGTGCCCAGCGGGCCGATCACCTGGGTGGCGATCCAGACGACGGCGAACCCGGCGCCGAGCCAGGCGGCACCGGTCGCGGGCACCCGGCCCTGGCGCGGACCCTGGTACAGCGCGTAGACCGGCAGCGCGATCAGCACGGTGGCCACCACGCCCTGCAGCACCTCGTACCCGGACCAGTACAGGATCATGCTCGCCGCGAGAAAACCCAGCGGGGAGAACAACTTCGACGCCCGCAGGAAGAACGGTCGCGGCGCGT
Organism: Saccharopolyspora rosea; assembly: GCF_025643595.1. Classification (GTDB taxonomy): domain Bacteria; phylum Actinomycetota; class Actinomycetes; order Mycobacteriales; family Pseudonocardiaceae; genus Saccharopolyspora; species Saccharopolyspora rosea. Next base: position 3,833,327 of record NZ_CP102826.1, on the reverse strand, counting down.
CGGGGGCGACCCGGCGCATCACCTGCAGTTGCGGTGCGGCGGCGAGATAGGTGATCACGGCGGTCGACGAGGTGTAACCGATCAGCTCGTACCAGCCGGGGAAGGGCAGGAAGAACGCGCACCCGGCGACCAGGCAGCCGACCATGCCCAGCCACGGCACCCGGCTCCGCTCCCCGATGCGGGCGAACGCCCGCGGCATGCTGCCGTGCAGCGCCATCCCGTACAGGGTTCGGGCGGTGTCGCCCAGGTAGATCCAGCCGGTACCGGCCGGCGAGATCGCCGCGTCGACCAGCAGGAACACCCCGAACGCACCGAGCAGTGCGATGCCGGTGGACTCCAGCGCCGAGTAGAGCGGCTGGTCGGCCCACCGGCTGCCTTCCAACCCGCTCCAGTCGCCCGGGGCGATGCCCAGCGAACCCCAGTCGAGGGCGCCGATGAAGGCCACCTGCAGCAGCACGAAGATGACCGCGCAGATGGCCACCGATCCGACCGTGGCGATGAGGATGTCGCGCTGCGGGTGGCGCGCCTCGCCGCCGAAGTTGACGCCCTCGCGGAAGCCCTGGAAGGCGAACACGATCCCGGAAACCGCGATGGCGTTGCACACCGCGCCCCAGCCCTGCGGCGCGAAACCGCCGTGTCCGGTGAGGTTCGAGGTGTCGAAGACGGTGAACAGCAGCACGAACGTCAGCACCGGGACGATCAGCTTCCACCAGCTCACCCACTGGTTGAACCGGCCGAAGAACCGGATGCCGAAGACGTTGACGCAGAAGAACAGCAGCATCACCACGACCGCCACCACACGACCGGTCCCGGTCAGCGTGGACGCGTCGTCGCCGTGGCTGGTGAGCTCGACACCGGTCCACGTCGCGACGTAACCGGCGGCGTACTGCACGACCGCCAGCGCCTCGATGGCCACCGTGGTGACGCCGCCCAGCAGCATCGACCAGCTCAGCAGGAAGCCGAGGTAGCCGCCGTGCGTCAGGTACGGGTAGCGCGCGACGCCGCCGCTGCGCGGGAGCATGGTGCCGGTTTCCGCGTAGTTCAAGGCCAGGAACGAGATCAGGAACGCGGCGAGCACCCACGACACGATCACCGCCGGGCCCGCGACGGCACCGGCCGACAGCACCGCGAACAACCAGCCGGATCCGATGATCGAACCCACCGAGATGAACAGCAGCTGCTGGACGGACAGGTCGCGCCGGAGTTTCGCGTCGCTGTGCTGGAAGTCGTCGATCTCGGCCACTCGCACCCCCGAACTGGTCGCTGCCCGAACACCGGAAGATCGCCGGGTGCCAGCAGTATGCGCCGTTCGGTCGAGCGTTCCCAGAGATCGGGCACAGCGGATTTCCCGCCTGAGCACAAGCCGTCCTGACCGTCGCCGATCAGTCCACTTCGGATTCCCCCGGACCGCAACCGGTCCGGGGTTCACCGACCGGGTGCAGCGGTCACCCGCGCACGCCCGGGACCGGGGCGTGCGGCGCGATCAGTCCTTCCGCGCGCAGGGCCGTCCAGAACTCCGCCGGGACGGTCTCGCCGAGCGCGGCGACGTCCTCGGCGATGCGGCTCGGCCGGGTGGCACCGGGAATGGCCGCGGCGACGGCGGGGTGGGCGAGGGAGAACTGCAGCGCCGCCGCCTTGATGCCCACGCCGTGCTGGTCCGCGATCGCCTTGATGCGCTCCACTTCGGCGAGGATCGAGCTGGGGGCCTGCTGGTATTCGAAGTGCTGGCCGCCGGCGAGGACGCCGGAGCTGTACGGTCCGCCGATGACGATGTCCACGCTCCGGGACTCGGCGGCCGGCAACAGCCGCTGCAGGGCGCGTTCGTGGTCGAGCAGCGTGTAGCGGCCGGCGAGCAGGAACGCGTCCGGCTTCGGCTCGTCGAGGTCGAGCGTCAGCTCCAGGGGTTCGACCCGGTTGACACCGAGACCCCACGCCTTGATGACGCCTTCGTCGCGCAGCCTCTGCAGCACCCGGAACGCGCCGGTGCGGGCGGTTTCGTACACGGACAGCCACTCGTCGCCGTAGAAGTCCTGCGCGACGTCGTGCACCCACACGATGTCGAGGCGGTCCGTCCGCAGCCGCCGGAGGCTGTCCTCGATGGAGCGCAGCGTGGCGTCGGCCGAGTAGTCGTTGACGACCTTGTTGGGCCTTCCGTGTTCGAAAATCCCGCCCTTCTCGCCGAGGTCGCGGGCGGCGGGGTCCTCGATCTCGTCGAGGATGACGCGGCCGACCTTCGTGCTCAGCACGAACTCGTCGCGGGGGCGGTCGGCCAACGCTTCACCGAGCCGGATTTCGGCCAGGCCCGCGCCGTAGACGGGGGCGGTGTCGAAGTAGCGGATGCCGTTGTCCCAGGCGGCCTCCAAGGTCGCCGCGGCGTCCTCGTCGGGGATGGCCCGGAATATGTTGCCCAGCGGTGCGGTGCCGAAGCCGAGCGAGCCGGGCAGGAAGGAATCGAGGGACATGGTGGGAGTTCCTTGCTGTGCGAGTCGTGTTGCGAAGACGTTCCGCGCACCGGGTGCGCGGTCCGCCGGTTGACGCGTTCGACGCTACGGACCAGACTTGAGACTGTCCAAGACTTACTTGGACGGACTTGAGTCTTCTGAGGTCTTACATGTTGGACTTGCGGCAACTCCGCTACTTCGTCGCCGTCGCCGAGACCGAGCACGTCGGCCAGGCCGCCGAGCGGCTGCACATCTCCCAGTCGCCGTTGAGCAGGCAGATCGCGCAGCTGGAGAAGAACCTCGGGCTCACCCTGTTCGAGCGCGGCCAGCAGCGAATCCGGCTCACCCGGGACGGACAGGTCTTCCTGGCCGAATCCCGCGCACTGTTGCGGCACGCCGACCGGCTGGAGAGTCTGGGCCGCCGGCTGGGCCGCGGAGAAGAGGGCGGCCTGTGCATCGGCTACGTCGCCGACGCCATCCACACCGGCATCCTGCCCGGTGCGCTGCGCGCGCTGCGCGACGCGCAACCCGACGTCCACATCGCGCTGTACAACTTGGCCCCCGCCGCGCAGTTCGAGGGCCTGCGGCAGCGCAGCCTGGACATCGCGCTCGTCCACGAACCGCCGTCCGCCGACGATGCCGACCTGCTGGCCGCACCGCTGTTCCAGGACCCGTTGCTGCTCGCCCTGCCCGCCGGGCATCCACTCGCAGATCAGGAGGAAATCACCCCTGGCGACCTCGACGGCCGGCCGTGGATCGCGGTCGAGAACGCCCAGGACCCAGCCTGGCGGGACACGTTCGTCGCCTCCTGCACCGCAGCCGGTTTCACCCCCGACATCCGCCTCGATGCCGCCGAACCGCTGACCGCGCTCGGTCTGGTCGCCTCCGGGCTGGGACTCGCGCTCGTGCAGAAGAGCATGGCCGGTGCCACTACCGAGGAGGTCGCGGTGCGCGAGCTGCCCTGGCACGACGGTTGCGTCCAGCTGTGGGCCGCGTGGCACCGTGTCGATCTGCGGCCCGTGGTGGCGACGTTCCGCGCCACGGTCCTGCGCACCAGCGGTGCCGAACCGAACCGCCCGTCGGAACGGTGACTTCCCGACGGGCGTGCTCGGCCGCCGAGGGGCGAGGAGGCGCACGGGCCGCACCGGCGGCCCGTGCGACCTGCGCGGCGGGTGCTCAGTTGAGGACGTCGGGGTCCGGCCCGGTGCGCATACCGCGGTCGAGCGCGGCGATCGCGGCCATCTCGTCTTCGGACAGGGTGAAGTCGAAGACGTCGATGTTCTCGCGGATGCGGGACGGGGTGACGGACTTCGGGATCACGATGTTGCCCAGCTGCAGGTGCCAGCGCAGGACCACCTGCGCGGGCGACTTGCCGTGCCGGTCCGCGATCTCGGTCAGCGCGCCCTCGCGGAGCAGCGCGCCCTGGGCCAGGGGGCTCCACGCCTCGGTCGCGATGCCGTGCTCGGCGTGGAAGGCGCGCAGCTCGCGCTGCTGGAGGCCGGGGTGCAGTTCGACCTGGTTCACCGCCGGGACGACGGCGCTGTTGTCGAGCAGCCGGCGCAGGTGCGCGGGCTGGAAGTTCGACACGCCGGCGGCGCGAACCCGCCCGTCGGCCACCAGCTTCTCGATGGCCTTCCAGGTCTCCAGGTACCGGTCGCGTGCCGGGGTGGGCCAGTGGATCAGGTACATGTCCACGTGGTCCAGCCCGAGTTCGCCCAGACTGCGGTCGAAGGCCGCGAGGGTGGTGTCGTAGCCCTGGTCGGCGTTCCACAGCTTCGTGGTGACGAACAGGTCGTCGCGGGCGATGCCGGATTCGGCGAGGGCGCGGCCGACTCCGGCCTCGTTCCCGTAGATCGCGGCGGTGTCGATGGAGCGGTAACCGGCCTGCAGGGCGGCCGCGACCGCGGCGGTGGTCTCCGCGTCCGGCACTTGGAACACGCCGAAGCCGAGCTGCGGGATCTCGACGCCGTTGTTGAGGGTGGTGCTGGGAACCATGATTCGTGGATCTCCTCGTGAGCGTTGCGGACGAAGGTCCCCGTCGCGGGACGGGGTCAGTGCTGGGCGGCCACCGGCTCGGCGGGGCTGGGCGCTGTGCTGGGCCCGGTCGCCCGGCTGCGTCGATCGAGGAAGGCCGCGAGCAACGACAGCAGCAGTGCGGTGCCGGAGAGCGCGGCTCCGACCCAGTTCGGCGAGGTGTAGCCGAATCCGGCGGCGATCACGACACCGCCGAGCCAGGCCGCGAGGGCGTTGCCGAGGTTGAAGGCGCCGATGTTGGCGGCGGAAGCCAGGGTCGGGGCCGCGGATGCCTGGTCGAGGATCCACTTCTGCAGCGGGGGCACGGTGGCGAAGCCCAGGGCGCCGATGGCGGGCAGGGTGATCGCGGCGAGGACTCGGCTGTGCGCCGTCACCGTGAACAGCAGCAGCGCGCCCGCGAGGGCGGCGAGCGTGACGAAGAGCATGGGCATCAGAGCCCTGTCGGCGAACTTGCCGCCCAGCAGGTTGCCCAGGAACATGCCGCTGCCGAACAGCACGAGCAGCCAGGTCACCGCGCCCGCGGAGTAACCCGCGACATCGGTCATCATCGGCGCGATGTAGGTGATCGCGGCGAACACGCCGCCGTATCCCAGGACCGTCATCGCCAACGCGAGCCAGACCTGCGCGTTGCGGAACGCGGCGAACTCGGTGCGGATCCTCGCGGCCTCGGGCTTGCCCTGCTCCGGGACGAGCACGGCGACACCGAGGAACCCGACGAGGCCGAGCGCGGCGACGATGCCGAAGGTGACCCGCCAGCCCGCGACCTGCCCGACGTAGGTGCCTCCGGGGACGCCGATGATGTTGGCGACGGTCAGCCCCATGAACATCAGCGAAATGGCCGAGGCCTTCTTCTCGGGGGCGACCAGGCTGGCGGCGACCACGGAACCGATGCCGAAGAACGCGCCGTGGGCGAACGAGGCGACGACCCGGCCGATCAGCATGACGGCGAAGGTGGGGGCGGCGGCGGACAGCGCGTTGCCCACGATGAAGACGCCCATCAGGAACAGCAGCATCCTCTTGCGGGACACCTTGGTGCCCAGGACGGTGAGGATCGGTGCGCCGACGAGGACGCCGAGCGCGTAGCCGGACACCAGCCAACCGGCGGCGGGGATGCTGACGCTGAACTCGCCGGCGACCTGCGGCAGCACACCCATGATCACGAACTCGGTGGTGCCGATCCCGAAGGCGCCGATGGCGAGCGCCAGGAGCGCGAGAGGCATGTGCAGGGTCTTCCTGTTCGACTGCGTTTGAAGCTTGCAGGCGTCGACAATAGTTGCACACGCGTGATAGTTCAACGAGCATGTATTGTGACGTGGCATATAGTTGCACACGCCTCATATAGGAGAAAGCTGATATCATCGGCGTAGCAGGTCCACCGGGAGGAGGTGCTCGTGGGAATCGCCGACGATGCCGTCGAAGTGCGTGCCCACGGCTGGCGCACGCTCGCTGCGCTGCACGGGATGCTCGACGCCGCGCTGGAGAAAGCGCTCCAGGCCGAACACGGCCTCTCGGTCGTCGAGTACACGGTTCTCGACGCGCTCGGCAGGCAGGACGGTTGGCACATGCGCATGCAGCAGCTCGCCCGCGCCACGGCGCTCAGCGGCAGCGCGACGACGCGACTGGTCAGCCGGCTGGAGGACCGCGAGCTGCTGACCCGCGTTCTCTGCAAGGAGGACCGCCGGGGCATCTACACCGAGCTCACCGACGCGGGCCGGGCTCTGCTGGAGCAGGCCCGTCCGACGCACGACGCGGCGCTGGAAGCAGCGCTCGCCGCGGCGGAGGAAACCCCGGAGCTCGCCCCGTTGGTCGAGTCGCTGCACGGGCTGACGCAGCGTCCGGGAGCAGTGCAGCGCTGATCGGCGCTGATCGGCGCGCGGAGTCGAGAGGCTGCGCCGCTGCCGGAGCGCGAGGACGTCGGGACTGCTCCCCTCGGCGTCGCCGCGCGGGCGGCTCCCGGTGCCCTTGAGTTCCCGAAGGCGGATGGGCAGCCGCCCGGCCTGGTGTTCGGCGGTGGTGCGCAGCGGGTACGTGCCGCCGGACGCCGAGCCTCTTCGTCCGTCCGATGTGGAGCGTCATTGCTGGCCCGCGAAGCGGGCCGGTTGGAGTTCGGGAAGTTCGGTGCGGCCGATGAGGCGCTGGGGGCGGAAGTCCGCGAGGAGGTCCGCGGGATCCCCGGTGAGGACTTCCTGCGCGGCCAGCCGCCCGAGCAGCGGGCCGAGCGTGATGCCGCTGTGCGTGGCGAGGGTGTAGATCCTGCCTCGGTCGCCGAGGAACCCGGCGACGGTTCGGCCGTCGGCGGGCATGGCGCGCTGGCCGATGCGCAGGGACTGCAAGTGGGCGCCTTCGGTGCCGTCGAGCAGGTCGTTGAGGCGGGCGCACAACTGCCGGGCGTGGTCGCCGTCGATCGCCGGCGGGTTGGCCGGGTCGGCGTCGGCGTCGAGGTCCAGGCCCTGCACGATCAGACGACCACCGCCGTCCGGGCGGACGTTGAGCCTCGGTGTGGTGAGGACGCGGTCCAGCCTCGTGGGCAGCGGGTTGGTGTAGCCGAGCATCCCGACGGTCACGCTTCCCGCGGCGTCGGGATCGGCCATGGCGACCCGGTGGCCCGCTGACGCGGTGAGCGCCTCGGTCCAGCGGCCGACCGCGAGGACGACGACGTCGGCCTCGGCGACGCCGTCGGACAGCTCGATCCGCACTCCGCTGCCGGTTTCGGACAGGCCGAGCACCGTCGCGGGGCAGCGCAGGCGTGCGCCGTGGTCGCGCGCTTCGCCCCACAGCCGCGACACGAGCAGCGCCGGGAAAATGTGTCCTTCGGTGGGGTAGTGGGCGATGTCCGCGACGTGGTCGGGGATGCGCAGGTCGGGCACGAGTTCGCGGGCCCGTTGCGGGGTGATCCAGTCGACGGGGTAGTCGCGGTCGACGAGTTCGGCGACCGAGGCGGCGAGCCGGTCCGCGCCGGCGGGATCTTCGGCCCACTCCAGGTTCCCGTTGCGCACCAGCCACTCCGGTGCGCCGCCGGTGTGCTGCGCGAGCGCATCGTGCTCGGCGATCCCGGCGACGTTGAGGTCGTGGTAGGACCGCGGGTTCTTGCTGTGCGAGTTGGTCCAGGCGAACGACGTGCCCGACGTCCCGGCCAGCGCCGCGGTCTGTTCGAACACGGTCACCTCGGCGCCCCGCAGGGCCAGCGACCGGGCGACGCCGGCACCCAGCACTCCGAGGCCCACGACAGCGATCCTCATTGTTCCCTCACAATCTCTCGGTCGACGGTCGACGAAGGCGCGTCGGCCCTCTTGCCGGATGTCGTCGCGGTCATCAGCAGCATCACCACGGCCGAAGCGGCGATGCCGTACACCGCGTAGGGCACGGTGGTGTCCGCCAGCTGTGCGGCACCGCAACCGACCATTCCCGCCACCATGCTCGCAATCGCGGTCGCCGGGTTGAGTCGGCGGCGGCGGTGCAGCAGGTAGCCGAGGAAGATCGGCGCGGCGAGCGCGGCCGCCGAGTACGCGTAGGTGGCCACGAGCCAGGGCAGGGCTTGCGGGAACACCACCGCCAGCACGGCCGCGACGATCGACACCGCGACGGTCAGCACCCGCGACAGTGCGACGGTCCGGCGTTCGCTCGCCTTCTTGCCCGCGATGTTCTGGTAGACGTCGCGGGTCAAGTTGGCCGTGACCGATTGCAGGGCGGCGCCGCTGGTGGCCACGATCGTCGAGACGAGGAACGCCGCGAAGACCACGAGCATCCAGGACGGGAGCTGGGTGAGCAGCCAACCGGCGGCGTCCTCCTGGGAGGCCAGGTGCGGGTTCATCGCGCGCACCGCGAGCCCGATGCACCCGGCGTAGACGCCGCTGATGAGCATCGTCAGCCCGGAGAGCCCGAGGCCGCGACGCGCGTCGTTGATCCGCTTGGTCGCGAACACCCGCTGGTAGTAGAGCTGGTTGGTCAGCGTCCCGGGGACGATCGCGGCCGCCCACAGCCAGATCTGCTTCCAGCCCACGGCCGTGATGCCCTCGACGCCCCACAGCCGTTGTGGCACGGCCTGCGTGACGTGCGCCCAGCCGCCGGCCAGCTGGATGCCGTAGAGCGCGACGACGATCGCCATGGTGATCTTGACGATGCCGAACACGAAGTCGGCCCACGCCACCGAGGTCAGCCCACCGGGGAGCACGAACGCCAGCGAAGCGATGGTGATGACCGCGACGAGCACGGGCAGCGGGATTCCGGTCAGCTGCCCGAAGAGCCGAGCGAAGGCGACGAATTGCGTTGCGATCCAGCCGAACGGGACCACCAGCGCGGCGACCGCGGCGATGGCGGTGAGCAGCCGGTGCCGACCGAACAGGCGGGTGACGACGTCGGGCACGGTGGTGAACCGCTGCTGGCGCAGCCATCGCGCGATCAGCATGAGCAGCAGGAAACCGACCAGCACGCAGCCTTCGTAGACGAACACCGACCACCCGGAGCTGTAGCCGATCCCGACGTGGGCGATGAGGACGCCACCGCCCGCGGCGGCGGCGTAACTGGGTGATGACGACGACGACCAGCGGCAGTGATTCGTTGGCCGCGAGCCAGTCCTGGGACGTCTTCGCGCGACGTCCGAAGTAGACGGACATCGCGGCGCCGGCGCCGATCACCAGCAGGCTGGCGAGGACGATCCCGACGATCTGTCCGGTCGAACCGGTGGGCATGGGGTGCCTCCAGTGATCACGCGTTGGTGAAGCGGCTGGGGTCGTGGTGGTCCGCGGTGCTGCCGGTCAGCACCAGGTCGGCGCCGATTTCGCCGGAGACCGGCGGGAAGTGGCGACCGTGGTCGGTCGCGATGCGAGGAGCTGTCAATGGTCACACTCCTTCGTGCGCCGATGACGATGTCCATCGAGGACCAGTGGTCCGTGCCATGCGCACGGCGTGTCAACCGATCCACTCGGGATCGCCGAACTTCGGGAGAATCCCCCGTTTTTCTACGGAATCGTCTGTTCGAGGAAGTACTCGACGAGGTCGGGTCGCAGCACGGTCCACGTCACTTCGGCGAGATCGCCGCCGGTCAGCCAGGTCAGCCGCCGCAAGCGGATCACCGCCTTGCCCTCGGGCAGCCGCAGCCGAGCCGCGGTCGCCCCGTCGAGGTTGACCGGGTCGATGTGGACGCGGGACTTCGCCGCGGGAATTCCGGTGCGGGCGAAGTAGTCGTGCACGGTCAGGTGGGCGAGGTCCTCATCGTGCAACCGGGGCGCCAATGAGAACGGGATGACGGACAATTCGACGGCGATCGGGTTCTCGTCGACGTCGAACTTCAGCCGTCGCAGCTGGTGCACCGGTGCGTCGTCGGCCACGCCGGGCAGATCGACGTCGGCGTCACGAGCCGGGACCAGCGTGACCGAGTCCACCGCGTGCCGCCCCGGGATCTCCGGGCCCTGCAGCACTGGGTTGGCCATGCGCAGCAGGTTCTCCTGCCGTGCAGTTGAGGAGACGAACGTTCCCCGTCGGCGGTGGCGCTCCACCAAACCCGCCTGCGCCAGCTCGGTCAGCACTCGCTGCGCGGTCGCGCGGCCGATCGAGTGCTCCCGTTGCAGTTCGGACTCGGTCGGCAGCCGGGTACCGGGCGGAAGCGCGCCGGAGCGGATCTGCTGCTCCAGCTCGTTGCGGATCCGCAAGTACGCCGGTACTGCCATGAGCGGGAAATCTAGCGGACGCCAATTGACCGGTCAATAGTGGATTCGCATGATCAATACCGGTCGGCGCGTCATCCCGAATGCGTCCGGTGAACTGCGCGGACCGGCGCCGGGTATCACGTCGTGGTGTGCGCGGTGGAGCCGCGGATGACGAGCTCGCTGGGGAATTCCTGTTTGCGGGGTGGCAGCGAGCGGTCGTCGACGCGTTCGAGCAGGAGGTGCACGGCGGCGCGGGCCATGTCCGCGATGGGCTGGCGGACCGTGGTGATGTCGTAGGAGTCCCACGAGCTCATCGCGATGTCGTCGTACCCGATCACCCAGACGTCCTCGGGGACGCGTCGGCCCAGGGACACCGCGCCGTCGATCGCGCCGAGCGCGGTGAGGTCGTTGGCGCAGAAGACCGCGGTGGGCGGGTCGTCCTGCGCGAGGAGTTCGCGCATCGCCGACCGGGCGAGGTCGTGGGCGAACCCGCCCTGGGCGGTGAGTTCCGGCGCCAGCGGTCGACCGAGTTCGGCCAGGCGCTCGCGGAACCCGTGCTCGCGGTGTCGGGCGGTGCTGGGCAGTTCGGGTCCTCGCAGGAAACCGATCCGGGTGTGCCCGGTGGCGACCAGGTAGTCGGCGACCGCTCGGCCGCCGGCGAGGTTGTCGGTGGTGACCTGGTCGCAGTCCAGCGAGTCCAGCCCGCGGTGCAGCAGCACGATCGGATCTCCCCGCCGGAGGGCTTGCGCGAGCTGGTCGGACCCTTCGGTGACGGTGGTGAAGATCAGGCCGTCGACGGTGCCTTCGTCCAGCGCTCGCAAGGCGCTTGAGCCGCCGGGGTCGGGCGCGTTCCACAGCACCATCCGCTGGCCGGTCGCGTCCAGTGCCCGGCCGACCGCTTCCAGCAGCTGCGGGTAGAAGGGGTTGGTGATGTCGGCGACCACGACGCCCACCGTCGAGGTGCGCCGGGTCCGCATGGTCCGCGCCGCGGCGTGCGGTCGGTAGCCGGCTTCCCGCATCGCGGCCAGTACGCGTTCCCGGGTCTCCGGCGCGACCTTGTCGCTGCCCTGCAGGACCCGGGACACCGTCATCTGCGAGACACCGGCCAGCTGCGCTACGTCGCGGCTGGTGACCACCGAGCACCTCCAGGGGCTGGATCGAGGGAGTTCGAACTGTGGGTTTACGTAAACACCCTATCGGCCTAGGGTGCGATGTGTACGTAAACATAGAAAGGGATCACGGCACCCATGGCTTTCGCGCTCAAGGCCCCGGTCAGCACCTCGGCGGCGACCACGACCTCGTTGCCCGACGTGCAGGACAAGGTCGCGGCGATCATCGCCGACATCCGCACCCGCGGTGACCAGGCGGTTCGCGAGTACTCGGGGAAGTTCGACAACTGGCAGCCCGAGTCGTTCCGGCTGTCCGCCGAGCAGATCGAGGAGATCGTCTCGCGCGTTCCGCAGCAGGTCATCGGCGACATCGAGTTCGTCCAGCGGCAGGTCCGCTCGTTCGCCGAGCGGCAGCTGGAGTCCATGCGGGAGTTCGAGGTGGAAACCCTGCCGGGCGTCCACCTGGGGCACAAGCACATCCCGGTCTCCGCCGCCGGGGCGTACGTGCCGGGCGGGCGGTACCCGCTGCTGGCCTCGGCGCACATGACGATCCTGACGGCCAAGACCGCAGGCGTGCCGCGGGTGGTGGCCTGCACGCCGCCGATCCGCGGCGAGGTCCCGGACGCCACCGTGGCGGCCATGCACCTGGCCGGAGCCGATGAGATCTACCTGCTCGGCGGCGTGCAGGCGGTGGTGAGCATGGCGCTGGGCACCGAGACCATCGCGCCGGTGGACATGCTGGCCGGTCCCGGCAACGCCTTCGTCGCGGAGGCCAAGCGGCAGCTGTTCGGCGAGATCGGCATCGACCTGTTCGCCGGTCCCACCGAGGTCCTGATCGTGGCCGACGAGACCGCCGACCCGTTCGTGGTGGCGGTGGACCTGCTGAGCCAGGCCGAGCACGGCCCGGACTCGCCGGCGGTGCTGATCACCACTTCGGAAGCGCTGGGGCGCTCGGTCATCCAGCACATCGACGAGCTGCTGCCGGAGATGCCCACCCGCGACAACGCCGAGCCCGCCTGGCGCGACCACGGCGAGGTGCACGTCGTCGAGGACCTCGACGCGGCTTACCAACTCGCCGACACCTACGCCAGCGAGCACGTCCAGATCCTCACCGCGCAGCCGCGCGAAGCGCTGGCGAAGATGCGCAACTACGGTGCGCTGTTCCTGGGTGAAGGCACTTGCGTGTCCTACGGGGACAAGGTCATCGGCACCAACCACGTGCTGCCCACCCGCGGTGCGGCCCACTACACCGGTGGGCTCTGGGTCGGCAAGTACCTCAAGACCGTGACCTACCAGGAAGTCACCGACCCGGCCTCCAGCGCGCGGCTCGGCGAGGTGTGCGGCCGCGCGGCCCGCGTCGAGCTGTTCGAGGGGCACGCCCGATCCGGCGATGTGCGGGCCGCCAAGTACGGCGGTGCGGAACTGCCCTGGGCGCCCGACGCGTTCGCCCGATCCTGACCAGCCGCACCGAAAGGCGCACCGCCCATGTCCTCCAACGCAACGACGCGTACCGGGGCCTCGTCGGCGTCGAGGACGCTGACGTCCAGCACCATCGGCAGCGTCATCGAGTGGTACGACTTCACCATCTACGGCACCGCTGCGGCGCTGATCTTCAACCAGCTGTTCTTCAGCGACATCAGTCCCGCAGCGGGCACGCTGGCCGCGTTCGGGACCTTCGCGGCCGGGTTCATCGCCCGGCCGCTCGGCGGATTCGTGGCCGGTCACTACGGTGACCGGCTCGGCCGCAAGGCGACTCTCGTGACGACCCTGACGCTGATGGGCGGATCCACCACGCTCATCGGTCTGCTGCCCACCTACCAGCAGATCGGTCTCGCCTCGCCCGCGCTGCTGGTGCTGCTGCGGCTGGTCCAGGGATTCGCGGTCGGCGGTGAATGGGGCGGCGCGGTGCTGATGGCCGTCGAACACGCCCCCGACGGCAAGCGCGGACGCTACGGCGCCTGGCCGCAAACCGGTGTGTCGGCCGGTCTTCTGCTGGGCACCGGGGTGTTCAGCATCGTCTCGCTGCTGCCGGAGCCGCAGCTGATCAGCTGGGGATGGCGGATTCCGTTCCTGGTGAGCATCGTGCTGGCGGTGGTGGGGCTGTACATCCGGTTCCGGATCACCGAGTCCGAGTCCTTCGCGGCGGCGATCGAATCCGGCGGGCCGCCGCGCCGTCCGCTGGTCGAGGTGCTGCGCACTCACCCGAAGCAGCTCCTGATCGCGATCGGGGTCCGCTTCGCCGAAGGCGGGAACTACTACGTGTTCACCGTTTTCATCCTCACCTACCTCACCCAGCAACTCGACGTTCCGCGCCAGGCCGGGCTGACCGGGGTGATGCTCGCGGCCGCGTTGAACATCGTCGCGCTGCCGCTGTGGGGTGCGGTGTCGGATCGCCTCGGCCGTCGGCCGGTGTTCATCGGTGGTGCGCTGTTCATGGCCGCCTACGCCTGGCCGTTCTTCTGGCTGGTCGACACCCGGTCCCCGGCGCTCATCGCGCTGGCCCTGGCCATCGCGCTCGCGGTGCCGCACGGTGCGGTGTTCGCCCCCATCGCGGCGTTCTACACCGAGTTGTTCGAACCGCACGTGCGGTACAGCGGCGTGTCCATCGGGTACCAGATCGGCAGTGTGCTGCTGGGCGGTTTCACGCCGCTGCTGGCGACATCGCTGATCCTGTGGTCCGGCGGAGCGTCGTGGAGCCTGGCGGCGCTGGTCGCGGCCGGGGCGCTCATCGCGGCCGCTTCGATGTTCGCCGCCCCGGAAACGTTCCGCCGCAGCCTTTTCGCGACCCGGAACGCGCCGCAGCAGCGGTCGCGGGTGTGAAACCGGTTGGTCGTCGGGCGGACCAGCGCTGCCCGACGACCAGCCGCCGTGCTCACCGACGAGGAGCGCGGCAGCTGCGAGCGGTCAGGGCAGGATCGCGTCGACGTAGCCACCGTCCACCCGCACTGCTCCGCCCGTCGTGGCCGACGCGAGCGGGGAGGCGAGGTAGACGACCATGTTGGCGATCTCCTCGGGCTCGATGAGCCGCTGCAGGAGCGACTGCGGTCGGTTGGTGCGCATGAACTCGCGTTGCGCTTCGTCCCAGGGCAGGGATCGGTCGACGAGCTGGTAGACGAACTCTTCCACCCCGCCGGTGTGGGTCGGGCCGGCGATGACCGAGTTGACGGTGACCCCGGTGCCCGCGGCGGTTTTGGCGAATCCGCGGGAAGCCGCCAGCAACGCGGTCTTGCTCGTGCCGTAGTGGATCATCTCCTCGGGGATGACCACGGCGGAGTCGCTGGCGATGTTGAGCACGCGCCCCCAGCCGCGTGAGATCATCGCGGGCAGCAGCAGGCGGGTCAGCCGCACCGCTGCGAGGACGTTGACCTCGAAGTAGCGCCGCCAGTCGTCATCGGTGATCTCCAGCGCCGGGACGGCGCCGAAAATCCCGAGGTTGTTGACCAGGACGTCGACGTCGCCCGCCAGATCCACGACGCGGTTCGCACCGTCCTCGGTGGTCACATCGCCCACGGCCGCGCGGACGGCCGCCTCCGGGAAGTCCTGCCGAATCCTGTCGACCGCGGCGGTGACGGTGTCCTCCGAGCGGCCGTTGACGACGACGTCGGCGCCCGCGCCGGCGAGGCCGCGTGCGATCGAGAAACCGATCCCCGCTGAGGATCCGGTGACCAGCGCGGTCTTCTCGTTGAGGTCGATGCGCATCTTCGCCCCTCTGATCGGGAGAACGTCTCCTGGGATTCTCCCGCACGCTCGTCCGGCCGCCAGCTCGCTCGCCGGCGGCGTGGTGGAAGTGGGCCCGGTCAGCCGGTGGTCGACCGGCGCACTTCCGCGAGGCACTGGGCGAATTCGCGGGTCCGGGGTCGCGTCAGTCTCGACGCGGTGATGCGGATTCCGTGCGGGGTCGTGCTCTTCGGGGTGCGGAACGGGAGTCCGTCCCGCACTGACCAGCCGGCCTCCCGCAACGCCGCGACCACGGCGGCGGAACCGTGCGGCACGGGAACCCAGACGTTGAAGCCGTCGGTGGGGAACGGGGTGTCGACTCCCGCGCCGGCCAACTCCGCGCGCAGCGCGTCCACCCGCTCGGCGTAGGCGCGACGAGCGCGGTTCAGTTGTCGTGCGACGACGTCGGATTCGAGCAGGTCGGCCGCGAGTTGCTGGAGCAGGTGGCTCACCCAGGTGGCGCCCGGCCGCAAGCGGCTCCCGAGTCGCTCGGCCGTTCCCGGGTCGGAGGCGACGACCGCGACGCGGAGGTCCGGTCCGAGGAACTTGGCCACCGACCGCACGAGCGCCCAGCGCTGGGTGGTGGGTGGGGTGACGCGCTCGTAGGGGTGGCGGGAGAGCGCGGAGAAGTGGTCGTCCTCGATCACGAGCACGTGCGGGTAGCGCTGCAACACCGCCCTGATCTCCCGGGCGCGTTCGGCCGTGATGGTCACGCCCGTGGGGTTGTGCGCCCGGGGCGTGATGACGACGGCGCGCGCCCCCTCGTCCAGCGCGGCTCGCAAGGCTCGCGGCTCCAGTCCCTCGGCGTCGACCTGGACGGGCGCCGCGCGGAACCCGTTGAGCCGGACCGTCCCCTCGCTGGCGTAGAAGCACGGGTCTTCCACGGCGACCACGTCGCCGCGCGTCAGGTGGGCGGTGAGCAGCCGCTCGACCGCGTCGACGGCGCCGTGGGTCACCGAGATCTCGAAGGGGTGGTCGAGTTCGGGGGTGAGCGTCCCGCGCGCCCATCGGGCCAGGCGGAGATCGACGGTCGGACTCCCGTACATCTGCATCCGGTAGTCGATCCGGGACAGCGCCGCGGTGACGTCGGGGAGCAGGGCGGGGTCGGGGTTGCCGCTGGAGAGGTCCACGAGCTCGGTGTTCACCGGCGTCTCACCCTCCAGGTGAGGGGGAGAGGTGATGACGGTGCCGCGCCGGCCGCGGGTTTCGGCCACTCCGGCGGCGACCAGCATCCGGTAGGCGGCGGCCACGGTGTTGCGGTGGACCCCGAGTTCGTGCGCGAGGTCGCGAATCGGGGGGACCGGATCGCCGGGGCGCAGCCGGCCCGTGCTGACCAGGTTCCGCACGCTCTCGGAGATCTCACCTGCCGAAGCGCCGGTGATCGGCGCGCGACCCACGGCGTCTTCCGTCACCTGGTCAGTATGACACGTGACAGAACCGGTCCCGGTCTCTACAGTGTTTGTCACGTGACAAAGACGGACGCCCGCCATCACGACGACGAACCGAGGAGCGGCCATGTACCTGCCGAAGCACTTCGAGGTGTCCGAAGAGGACACCGCTGCCCTGCTGCGGAAGGGAGGATTCGGCCACCTGGTCACCCCGGCTCCGGACGGCGGCATGGAGGTGACCTCGTTGCCGCTGCTCTACGACGCCGACCGGCACAGCCTGGTCGGGCACATGTCCCGGCCGAACCCGCATTGGCGCTGCACCGCCGAGGCGGAGTCGGTGGTGATCATCCCCGGTGTCGACGCGTACGTGACGCCGGAGTACTACCCGAGCAAGCAGCGGACCCACAAGGTCGTTCCCACGTGGAACTACCAGGTCCTCAACGTCTTCGGGCAGTTGCGGGCCCACGACGACCGGGACTGGCTGCTCGATCACGTCACCGAGCTGACCGACCACCACGAGAGCACACGTGCGACGCCGTGGAAGGTCACCGACGCTCCGGAGAAGTTCATCGCGGCGCAGCTGAGGGGAATCGTCGGCATCGAGTTGTCGATCACGCGCGTGGTGGCCAAGGCCAAGCTGAACCAGAACCGCACCGCCGAGGACCGCACCGGTGTCATCCGCGGCCTGGAGCAGGGCACCCGTCCCGAGCAGGAGACCGCCGCGCACATGGTCGCCATCGGTCTGGACGACGGGGGCAGGGCGACGTCATGACGACTGCGGCCGAACCGGTCCGGGTCGGGCGCGCCCGCGGACGGATGATCACCGACCGCTGAACGTCCCGCGGGGCCGTCGCCGGTCCGCAACGGGCCGCGTCACGGGGTTCCCCGTGATTCGAACGAGCTGAGCGTGACGTCGTAGTCGGCGCCGACGTCGAACATCGACGCCATCCAGTGGTAGAAGTTGTCCCCGCGCTCGCGGAGCTGCCGGTACAGCTCGGTCATCAGCTCCCGGCGCACGTCGGCCAGGTCCGGGTCGTCGATCCGGTTCACCAGCTCGTGCGGATCGTCGCGCAGGTCGTAGAGCTCGTTGACCGACTCCGGGTTCACCACGAGCTTGTGCGTCCTGGTCCGCAACATCCGCTGCGGGTACGGGAAGTGGTGCCCGTGGAACTCGGCGAGCACGGTCGGCCGCCATTCCGGGCGTTCCCCGGCGACCAGCGGCAGCAGGCTGCGGCCGTCGACGGCGGGTTCGGTGGGCAGGCCGGCGATGTCCAGGATGGTCGCGGTGAGGTCCGTCAGCGTCACGAACTCGTCGCGGACCTGGTGGCCGGGTCCGCCCGGAATCCGCGCCAGTGCGGGGATCCGGTAGATCTCGTCGTACATCGCCGGGCCCTTGTCGTGCAGCCGGTGGGCGCCGGTGAACTCGCCGTGGTCGGCGGTCATCAGCACGGCGGTGCGGTCGGCCAGCCCGAGGCGTTCGACCGCGTCGAGGATGCGCCCGATCTCGTGGTCGATGAGCGTGGTGTAACCCCAGTAGGCGGCGATGAGCTTGCGGCTGGTGGCCTCGTCCAAGGTGTCGAAGGCCCAGTGCGCGCTGTAGTTGCGTTGCACCGGCGGCTTGTTGGCGAAGGTCTCGCGCACCGAGGGCGGCAGCTCGATGTCGTCCGGGTCGTGGAGGTCGAAGTACTCGTCCGGCAGGATGTAGGGCAGGTGCGGGCCGAAGAAGTGCGTCGCCAGGAAGAAGCGGCGCCCGCGGGAATCGGCGGCGAATCGTTCGAGCATCTGGATGGTGCGGGTGGCCAGGTAGTGCTCGAAGGTGGCTTCGAGGGGCTGGTGCAGCCGCGCCGCCAGGAGGTTTCCCGGGCCGCCGTGGGGTGCGACTCCCCGGATCGGGTCGCTGATCCGGTACGGCGGCAGGTCGTGTTCGTCGAGGTAGGCCAGGTAGTCGGGATGGTCGATCGGGTTGTGCCAGCCGGGCAACGTCGGCCCCTCGAAGCCGTAACTGGCCGCGGTCCGGCGCACGCCGCCGTGCCACTTGCCCACCAAGCCGAGCCGCCAGTCCGCCTCGCGCAGTGCCTCGGCGAAGGTGAACTGGTCGTCGGCCAGGTCCTCCAGGTAGCCGACGTTGCGTTCGTAGTTGGCCAGCAGCCGGTGCCGGAACGGTGCCGCACCGGTCAGCAGGCTGGCCCGCGCCGGGGTGCAGATCGCCGTCGGGGTGAACGCGTGCGTGAAGCGGGTCCCGGTCTCGGCCAACCGGTCGAGGACCGGGGTCCGCGCGACCGGGTTGCCGTAGCAGCCGAGGGTGGAGATCGAGTGCTGGTCGGTCATCAGGAAGATGATGTTGTCGGTCACGTCGTGTCATCCCATGCTTCGTGCTCGGTCACCGTTGCTCGCCGCGTCGGCGGCCAGGCGCGCGTGCACGAGAGCGCCGCGCGCGCCCGCCGTGTGGTCGTCATGAGCGGGTCGCACGGTCAGTTCGGCCGCGCACCAACTCGGTGCCACGTCGCGGACCAGCTGCTCCAGCAGGTCGAGGAATCCCGGTAGTCGGGCGACCCGGCCGCCCACGACCACCACCGACACGTCGAGCACCGCCAGGACACCGGCCAGCGCCTGCGCGGCGGCGCCCGCCGCTTTCCGCAGCGCCGCTGCGGCGTCCGGGTCGTGCGCGCGCAACCGGTGGTCCAGTGCGGCGAGATCCGCGCTGCCCGTCGCGGCGAGCAGCGCGGGCAGCGACGCCACCAGTTCGACGCAGCCGCGCCCGCCGCAGGCGCAGCGCGGCCCGGTGGGGTCGACGCACACGTGTCCCAGCTCGCCCGCGGTGCCCCAGCTGCCGGACACCAGCGAACCGTCGACGACCACACCACCGCCGACGCCCTCGTCCACGCGCAGGTAGGCGACGTCCCGGTCGTCCGCGGCCGCGGTCTCGGCGAGTGCCGTGTAGCGCGTGTTGTTCTCCACCCGCACCGGGACGCCGAAGCGCGCGGTCAGCTGCGCGGCGACCTCCGCGCGGTCGCGGGTGAACCGGGCGAGCGCCAGGTCGGCGGAGCGGCCCTTGCCGGTGAACTTCGGGCCGGGCGTGCCGGCCGCGACGCCGCGCACGGTGCTCAGGTCGAGGCCCTGCTCGGCCGCGACCTCCGCCAGCAGGGCGAGGGCGGCCTCGGTGCGGGCGAGAATGCTGGTGCGCGCGGGGATGTCGCGGTCCGCCGTCGCGATCACGGTGTCGGCGCCGTCGGCCACGGCCACCGCCAGGTGCGCGCGCCCGATCTCGATGCCGACCAGGTCGGCCCGGGATTCGTTGATGCCGACCAGCATCGACGGTCGTCCCCTGGTGCCGCCCGCAGCGTTCGGGGTCTCCCGGATGCGGCCGTCGGCTGCCAGGGCCGCCAGGGCACCGGAGACCGTCGCCCGGGAAAGCCCGGTCTCGGCGACGAGGCGTCGGCGGGTCATCGGCCCGTGCCGGCGCAGCGCCGCGATGATCGCGGCCCGGGAGGCGACCGAGCCGGCACGCCGCGCGTCACCGCTCGTTGTTCCGGCGATCTCGCGCCCTCCCTCCGACTCCGGCCCCGGCGGGCAGATTATGTCCACCGAGCGGCAGAAACAAGCTGTTACATGCAACCCGATCGTATCTTTTTGTCGTACTGATTGACATTAATCACTGCGCTGGTCGACACTCGCTGGCACGTCCCAGGCGAGCACCGCGACCGTCGGAGGCCACTGATGAAACGAGCGACCTCCTTGCGCGGAGAACCCTTGCGGGAGGCCGACGAACGCGGCAGGCGTCGACGACAGCGCGGTGCCAGCGCGGTGGCCGCGCTCGCCGCGGTGCTCGTCGGCTACGACATGGGTGTCATCTCCGGCGCCTTGCTGTTCATCACGCCCGAATTCCGGCTGTCCTCCTTGCAGAGCGGTGTCGTGGTCACGGCGCTGCTGGTCGGGGCGGTGGTCGGTGCGACGGCGGCCGGGTGGGTGGCCCAGGCGATCGGTCGCCGCGCCGCGCTCCTGATCACCTGTCTGGTGTACGTGGTCTCCAGCGTGCTGATGGCCGTCGCGCCCGGCTATGCGTGGCTGCTCGTCGGACGGGTGCTCGCGGGCCTGGCCGTGGGCAGCACCCAGAGCACGGTGCCGACGTACCTGTCCGAGCTGGCCCCCGCCGAAACCCGTGGCCGGCACGGTTCGGGAAACCAGCTCATGATCGCCACGGGCATCCTGGTCTCGGCGATCATCAACTACTTCTTCTCCAGCGAGTTGTCGTGGCGCTGGTCGCTCGGCCTCGCGGCGATCCCCGCCGCGCTGATCGCGCTGGCCCTGCTCCGGCAACCCGAAACGCCCCGCTGGCTGATGCTCCGGGGACGCAGCGAGGACGCGCGCCGGGTCCTCGATGCGCTGCTACCGGCCGAGGAGGCGCAGCGCGCCTTCGACGAACTGGACGCCACCCACCGCCGGGGTGGCATCGAGGCGTCCTCGCTGACCTGGCGGGCGCTGCTGCGCTCCCGCGCACTGCGCCGGGGGCTGGTCGTCGCGACGATCTTCGCGATGGCGCAGCAGCTGGTCGGCATCAACTCGATCGTCTACTACGCGCCGACGATCCTCACCAAGGTGGGCTTCGGGACCCAGGCGGCGTTGATCAACACCGTCGGGTTCGGCGTGCTCTCGGTCGTGATGACGCTGCTGTGCGGATACGTGGTCGACCGGGTGGGGCG
The DNA here is from genome assembly GCF_025643595.1 of Saccharopolyspora rosea. GTDB lineage: Bacteria > Actinomycetota > Actinomycetes > Mycobacteriales > Pseudonocardiaceae > Saccharopolyspora > Saccharopolyspora rosea. The sequence continues at coordinate 3,812,293 of NZ_CP102826.1, read as the reverse complement.
GCGCCCGCTGCTGATCGGCGGCAGCATCGTGCTCGGTGTCGCGATGCTGAGCGTGTGCGCCGTGTTCTTCTTCGACCTGCTGGGCACGTTCGCCGGGCAGAGCATCAGCCTGGCCATGCTCTCGATCTTCAAGGCCGCCTACTCGCTGACCTGGGGTCCGGTCGTGTGGATCATGCTCCCGGAGCTGTTCCCGCTGCGGGCCCGCGCATCCGGCGTCTCACTCGCCACCGGCGCCCAGATCCTGGTCACGGTGTTGCTGACGCTGTACTTCCCGACGCTCATCGCGCACGGCGCCACCGGGATCTTCCTGTTCTTCGGCCTGTTCGGCCTCGCCGCGGCGGTGTTCGTCGCGCGGCTGCTGCCCGAAACCAGCCGTCAAAGCCTCGAATCGCTCCACGCGCCCGAAACCGGGCAATCGCGGTGACACCGCGGAAACACGACCGCGACCACTGTGGACTCGATCGCGCTGCGCACGCACGGTCTCGACACCGACGGGGAGTGAGCCGTGCGGCGGGCTCAGCTCGACCGCAGGCCGCGTCCCGGATCGCGGCGGCGATCGCCGGGACGAGCATCCTCGCCGAGGAGCCGTGGCCGACGGGACGCGCCCGGTCGGGCTGCGGGCGCTGTCCCCGCCGGCCCGGGGATGTCCACAGAGGCCGGATCACTGGCCTCCGAAGTGATCCGGCCCCGACCGCCTGGTGCTCGCGGTGGTGCCGCGGTGCACGGCGGCCCGCCGGTGGGGAGGTCCGGCAGGCCGGGAGGGATCTCAGTTGTTCGCGAGGAAATCGGCGACCAGGCGGTTGAACTCGTCCGTGTGCTCGATCATCGCCCAGTGCCCGCAGCGGTTCAGGACCACGAGCCGGGAATCGGGGATGAGCGAGAGCAGCATCATCGAGTGCTCGTAGGAGACGACCCGGTCGTCGCGGCCGTGGATCAGCAGCGTCGGTACGCGCACCTCGCGCAGGTCTTCCAGGCGGACCCACTTCGGGATCGGGGTGCCGTGGGGCAGGCCGGCCAGGTAGTTGCGCAGGTGGTCGGTGCGCGCCTTGGCCGCGTCCGACCGCGCCGCGAGCAGCTCGGGAGTGGCGAACCGCTTGTCGTAGACCATGATCTCGATGAGTCTGCCCATGTTCTCCGGATTCGGGTCCTGGTAGGTCTCGATGAGCACCTTCAGGCCCTCGCTGGGCCCGTCACCCGGGCCGAACAGTTTCGGTCCGGGCGTGGGCGGGCCCATCGTGACGAGGTGCGAGATCCGGTCCGGGTGTTCGGTGGCGAACCGCATCGACGTCGCTCCGCCCATCGAATTGCCGACGAAAGCGGCCTTTTCGATGCCGAGGGTGTCGAGGAACTGCAGCGCGGCTTCGACGTGGTCGAGCTGGTCGACGGTGGCGGCGTCGGACTCGCCCCAGCCCGGCATGTCCACGGCGTAGACGTGGAACTGCCGGGCCAGCGCCTCGATGTTGCCGGAGAAGTTGCTCCAGCCGGTGGCTCCGGGTCCGCTGCCGTGCAGCAGCAGCACGGGGTGGCCTTCTCCGGCCTCGTGGTAGTGCAGCTTCCAGTCCGCGGTCTGCACGGTGCGGCTGGTTCCGGCCTGGGTGATCGGCATGGTGATGTCCTTGTGCGAAGGGTGGGGGCAGCTGGCGTCGGGAGGTCCGCTGGCGGCAGCCGGCGGTCAGGGCTGCAGCAGCTCGGCGACGACCTGGGGCGAGCGGTGGCCCCAGGTGCTGAGCTGGTGTCCGCGCTGGACCTCCCAGGTGTCGTCGTCGATGATCAGGCCACCCCAGCCGTACTCGATGTCGAAGCCCGAGGGCGTGCGGACGTAGAAGCTGAACATCTGGTCGTTCGGGTGCATGCCCAGGGTCATCGAGAAGGTCTGCTTGGCGTCCATGCACCGGTCGTAGGCCAGGCCCACGTCGTTGATGTCGGCGACCTCGATCATGAAGTGGTGCATCCGCTTGGGAAACGGCATGGCCGCCCACGCCACCGAGTGGTGCCGACCGTTGCAGTGCGTGAAAACGGCGTCGGCGAACACCCCCGGCGCGACCTCTTCGGTGAGGTAGTCGGTGATCGAGAAGCCGAGGATGCCGTACCAGTCCAGGATCACCTGGCGATCGGCGCGCTCCATCAGGAACTGGTGGCCGGCACCACCTTCGGCGGTGACGAAGCTCGACCGCAGCACGCCGGACGAGAAGGGGGTCTCGGCGTCGGCCAAGCCGACGAACAGCTCGACGCGGTTGCCGGCCGGGTCGGTCGTGACGACGACGCGCCGGACCCGGCGGGCGGCGGCCAGCCCGGGCCCGCCCTCGGTGACCTCGGAGCCGGCGGCGCGCAGGTTCGCGACGAGGGCGTCGAGGTCGGCGTCGGTGGCGCACTCGAAGCCGGTGAAGGCCAGGTCATCGGCCTCGCCCCGGACCAGGATCCAGCGGTGCGCCTTGTGGTCCATGCGCAACGCCAGGGTGTCGTCGGTCCTGTCGGCGACCTGCAAGCCCAGCAGCTCAGCGCTGAAGTGTTCCCAGGCGTCGAGGTCGCTGGCCTCGACGCCGACGTAGCCGAGCTCGGTGACTTTGGACATCGTCGTTCTCCTTCATTCCTCCGGGCAGGGGGTCAGGCGGGTGCGGCGAGGCCGCTGACATCGGCGGCTGCCACGAACTTGTCGGGGCGCACGGCGACGGCGCGAACGCCGAACCCGCGCAACCAGGGGCGGATCGATTTCTCCACGTCGACCAGCTCGTCGGGGCCCTCGGTGTACCCGTCCTGCGGGCGGACCGCGATGTAGCGGGCCCCGAGCGCGTCCCAGTCGGCTTTCTCCTCCGGGGTCAGCAGCGTGGCCGGGTCGACGTCGTCGCCGAGCAGCGCGAAGCTGTCGCCGAGCAGGTCGTCGAGCCGCGTCTGCACGCCGCGGGTGTTGCAGACGGTCGGCTGGGGCACCATCTGGCCGACGACGCCGGAGCCGTCGGCCGGGCCCCGCAGCCAACCGGCGACCAGGAACGGCGGTGCGCTGAGCGGAACTCCGCCCTCGACGGAGGAAACGCGGAACGCGCGCCGCTCTTCGGCGGACATCTCCTGCTTGATGAGGCGCCCGAGGTCGACGGCCAGCTGGGTGAACATCGCCGCGTTCGGGCGGCGCTCGGCCTCGTAGGTGTCCAGAAAACCCTCGGCGAGCCGACCGTTGAGCACCCCGGCGAGTTTCCAGCCGATGTCGAAGGCGTCCCGGATCCCGGTCTGCATGCCGGCCCCGGCCCACGGCGGCATCAGGTGCGCGGCGTCGCCGACGAGGAAGGTCCGGCCCACCCGCCAGGTCTCGGCCATCCGGGTGTGGTGGCGGTAGAAGGCGTGCTGGTGGATCTCGACGTCTTCCTCGCTGACACCGAGCTTTTCCAGCAGCGGCCAGATCTGCTCGTGGGTGGCGAAGTCGGCCTCGCACTCGTCGGGTTTGAGCGGGATCTCCCAGCGGTGGTTGCCCTGCGCGAGTGCGATGTCGACGACGGGCCGCTCCTCGTCGGACCAGAAGGTGAGGATGTCGCGGTCGGGCCACCAGCGCTTGACGCGGCAGTCGATGACGGTCCACAGCACGTCGAGGGTGTCGCCGAGCAGTTGCACGCCGAGCTGGCCGCGCGTGCGGCTGCTGCCGCCGTCGCAGCCGAGCGCGTAGCGGGCGCGCGTGGTCCGGGTTTCACCGGTGGCGGTGTCCTCAGTGGACACGGTGACGCCGGTGTCGTCCTGGTCGAGGGAGCGGACTTCGACGCCGCAGCGCACGTCGAGCCCGTCGTACCGGGCGGCGCACGCGCGCAGCTGCGCTTCCATGGTGGGCTGGTAGATGTTGAACGATCGCGCTTCGGCACCCAGCGTCGACGGCGGGTGCTCGACCCGGAAGATCTCCTCTCCGTCGTAGGTCAGCCAGCGCAGCGCGCGCTGCGGGTCCATGTCCTTCTTGACGACCTCGTCGACACCGAGGTTCTGGAAGATGCGCATCGTCCAGTCGTTGACCGTGACGGCCCGGGCGCGCGAGTAGATGTCGTGGTGCCGTTCGAGAGCGATGGTGGAGATGCCGTGCTTGGCGAGGGTGAGCGCTGCGGTGACGCCGCTCGGGCCGTAGCCGATGATCACGACGTCCGCGTCGTACTGCTCGGTCATGCGCTGAGCTCCGTTGCTCGGCCGCACCGGGGTGTGGGCTGGTCGGCAGGGGGCGCGTGGGGGTGTCCCCGGTGCCTCAGCCGGCCAGTTTTGGACCGGTCGTTCGGTACATTAGTGAGCAGAGTTACAAACGAGCCCGGCAGTGTCAATGACCGCGCCAGCAGGTTCTGGCTGGTGGAATCGCGTGCGGTTCTAGACTGACCGCATGGAAAGCGCTGTTCGCAACGGGAACCGCCGTGGCAGGCGATCTCGCCAGGAGATACTCGACGTCGCCGCCCGCGTGATGGCGGCCCGCGGGTACGCCGCCACGTCGATATCCGTGCTGGCCGGGGAGACCGGCTTGCCGAAGAGCGCCTTCTACCACCACTTCGAGTCCAAGGCCGGGCTGCTGTCCGCGGTGATGGCGCGCGGCGCCCACGAATTCTTCGACGCGATGCGCGAAGCGCACCGGAACCCGCCCGAGGGCGGCACCCCGCGCGAGCGGTTGGCGTGGTACCTGCACAGGACCAGCGAGACCTTCGCGGACCACCAGGACTTCCTGCGGCTGCTGCTCGCCCTGGTGATGACCAACGAGGCGGCCGAGGCGCCCGAGGTGCTGCAGACCATCATCGACGTGCGCAACGAGGGCCGCGACTACATGCGGCACATGATTCACTCGTCGTTCTCGGTGGCGGGGGAGGACGTGGCGAGCGCGATCGCCGACGAGCTCGCGCACTTCGCCATGGCCGCGTTCGACGGCACCTTCGTGTCGTTGCAGTCGGCGGACGGCAAGTCCGGGGGCGAACTGATGCGCCTGCTCGGCGACGCGATGGCCGCCATCGGCGAGGCGCGCGTGGCGGCCGTGCGCGCCGCGGCGAAGTCCCGGCGCAGGACCGCTCGCAAGTCGTAGCGACGCCGCATCGGACCCGGAGCCGCGGCCGGCAGGACCGCGGGATCCCGGCCTCAGGACGGTCGAATCCTGTTGGTGCTGCGCGAAATCCGCTGTCCGACCGCGGTCGCCAGGCCAGCGTGCGGTCCTCGTCCGCGCGGTGGACGCGCCGTCCGCTCAACGGCCGCCGCGGAGCAGTCGGGCGGTTCTGGCGATGAGGCGGCGGCCGCCGGGCCAGCAGCGGGCCGCGTCGTAGGCGCGGCGAAGCCACGGGGAGGCGATGAGTTCGACCGGTGCCGGGAACCGGTAAGGCGTTCCACCGAAGTCGAGTTTGAAGCTGTCGTGGGAGGGGATTCCCGCGCGGTTCCCGTCGGCCGCGGCGCCCAGCGACACCTCGTTGAGACCGCCGAAATCGAACCAGCGGTAGCCTTCGGCCTTGGCCCACCGCATGGCCTCCCAGTGCAGCACTCCCGGTGCGCCGACGCCTGCCACATCGCGGTCCCGGTCGAACCCGGTCAGGCGGTACTTGACCGTGTCAGCGCACAGCGTGTAGAGGTGGCTGGCGACCGGGACGCCGTCGATCTCGCCGATGAACAGGGTGACGTGGCCGGTCGCCGCGAGTTCCCGGTAGAGGGCGGCGAGGTAGTCGGTGGACAGCGGGTCGAACCCCTGACGGGCAGCTGTGCAGACCATCAGTTCGGAGAGGACGGGCACGTCCTGCTCGTCGCCGATGCGGACCTTCAACCCCCTGGACTCCCAGCGGCGGTTCTTGGCGAAGCGGCTCAGTCGGTGGTTGCGGAGTCCTTTCCGAAGGCCCTCTTCGTCGATCGAGAGGTCCACGCGCACCGAGCCGATCGGGGCGATCCCGGCCGTGGACCGGCGGAACCCGGCACGGAGCAGGATCGGGACGATGCCGTCCGCGCTTTCCGGCGGCTGCACGAACAGCATGATCAACCGATTTTTGGCCAGGGTGGCCAGTGCCCGGCCGAGGACTTCGAGGACGTGCTCCCGCTCGGGCCCTGCTGCGGCGACCACGGGTCCGTAGGGGAGGTAACCGATCGCGCCGATTCCCGGGAGCCGGCGGACGAGGATCTGCGCGCCCGCCACGAGAGTTGTGCCCCGGTGCACGAAGACGTGGAGCCGTCCGAATCCAGCCGTGCTCCGGACCCGCGCCCACGCGTGGAGCTGGCTGACGTCGCTGCCCGGCGTTTCGGCGACGAGGCGGTCCCAAGCGCGGAGAGCGGCTTGATCGGCTTCGGCGACCGCCACGGCCGACACCGAGCCCTCGATCCATTCTGTCGAGGTCATCCTGCAACTCCGTGTCCGATCGCGCGCGGAGTGATCTCGTACATCCTGGTCGAGTTCGACCGGGACCACTCGGCTGTGGGCCGCATCCCGCGCAGTCGTCGGACGACGCGTGCCCTTCCCGTCTCCAGCAGGGCACGTTCCTCCACGGGGTTGACGTAGACAACGCGCACTGTGCGCGGGGCGCGGTCGACCGACTCGACAATGCGCTGCAGGACGCGGGCGAAGATGCTTCCGGTGAACGGGTTGTGGAAGAACGCGATCGTCATGTCGTCAGGGATCTCGTAGTCGAGCGCGTCGCTCTCCACGAAGGAGACTTCGGCGCACCGCAGCCGGTGTGCGTTGCGCGCCACGTTCGCGCGCGCGATTCCGACCAGACGGCCCGACAGCTCCACCCCTATGACCTTCTTGCACGGGTACCTGGTTGCGGCCTGCAGTACCACCCTTCCCATCCCGGAACCGAAGTCGACGAAGACGTCGTGCGGGCCCACCTCTCGGGCGGGCAGGATGCGCGGGAGGTTGAGCCAGCCGGTGGCCTGGTAGCGAATTCGCTCGTGAGCCGGGATTCCCAGCTCGTCGAGCTCGATGACGGGCGATGTGCGCACGTCGTAGCGGCGTTCGAAGAGAGTGTCGGCGACGGCCCTGCGGATCCAGAGGTACGGCGCCTTTGCCAAGGTCGCGATGTGGATAGCCATGGTGGTCTCGCGCTTCCTGTGAATTTCCCCTCGCCCTCCGGGAATCGTTGCCGACCTGCGAGGAGTCGGCACGGCAAGGCACCCCGGCGGGTGACCGGCGCGGTCGCGGCGGACAGCGACCGCGCACCTGGCCGGGACCTCGCAGGCGAACACCGCACTGCGCTTCGGAACGCGGACCACACGGGATTGGCGACCGCCCGCCGCCGGCTGAGCACGTCGAACGCGAGTGGGCCCGGGGGTGTTCCGGTGCGGCGACGGTGGTGTGCACTGCGCGGGCCGGTACGGTTCTGGGCTGTTCCGGTCCGAAACTGGTGCGGGTGGGTGCGTGGAATGCGGCCAGAACAGTCGGCGCTGATCCCGGCGCGGCGGCGGAGAGCAGCCGTCCTCGTAGCCGGGGTCTGCGTGCTCGTCACGGCGTTCCTCGGCGTGTGGTATGCCGACAGGGACGACCCCGGGCGGCTCGATCGTGCGGTGCTGGGGCGGCTGGTGGAGTGGTTTCCCGGTCATCTCGGTGTGCTGGACGTCCTCGCCGCGTTCGGAAGCGCGGGGCCGGCGCTGGCGACGACGGCCGTCGTCGCCGGCGTGGGCTACCTCGACCGGCGCTGGACCTCGGTGCTCCTTCCCGCGATCGCGGCACCGGCGGCCGTGTCGGTCACGGAGCTGCTCAAGCCGGTCATCGGACGAACCATCAACGCGTACTGGGCCCTGCCCAGCGGGCACACGACCGCGATCGTCTCGTTGCTCGTGGCGGCATTGCTGGTAGCGAGGCGGAACCGGCGGCGTGCGAGGTTCGTCGGAATGCTGGTGGTGGTGCTGCTCGCGTTCGGGTTGGTGGGCATGGTGCTCGGGTTGGTGCGGCTCGGCTTGCACTACGCCACGGACATCGTGGCCGGCGGATGCGTCGGCACGGCGGCCGTGCTGCTGGTGGCACGCGGGCTGGACGCCCTCGATCGCCCTGAACCAGGAGCGTCCTCGCTGCGGTGATCGGGCGCCGCGCGTCCGCTCTCGGAGCAGCGACGGAGCACTTCGGCCGGCGCCAACGGATTCGGCTGTCCGTCCGAGGAACACCTCCACGTGCCGGATGCGCGTCGCTTCGCGGGCGGTCACAGCCGTTCCACCTTCGCGTCGCGGAGGCGGTTCCGGGTGTCCAGCACGTGGTCGGCGTGCGGTTCCAGCAATGCCCAGTCGAGGACATCGTGGTCGGTCAGGACGATGACCAGGTCGGACCGCGAGACCTCGGCGGCATCCAGCGGAACGAGCCGCACGTGCAGCGGGACCTCTTCAGCCGCGACCAGGGGGTCGACGGCGCGCAGGTCGGCGCCCAGGCGGTGGAGGTGCTTGGCGACCGCCATCGCCGGCGAGTTCCGCGCGTCGCCCGAGTTGGCTTTGTAGGAGAGACCGATCAACAGGATGCTGCTGCCGTTGACCGACTTGTGGTGCCGGTTGAGGTGCTCGGTGGCACGCGAGACGATGTAGTCCGGCATGCGATCGTTGACGGCGTTGGCGATGTCGACGAACTGGAACGCCTTGCCCAGGGAACGACGCACCTGCCACGCCAGGTACGAGGGGTCGATGGGCAGGCAATGTCCGCCGACGCCCGGTCCTGGTGAGAAGCGCATGAACCCGAACTGTTTGCTCGCCGCCGCGTCGATGACCGACCACACGTCCACGCCGAGCCCGTGCGAGTACATGGCGAGTTCGTTGACCAGGGCGATGTTGACGTGCCGGAAGGTGTTCTCCAGGAGTTTGGCGAGTTCGGCCTCCCGCGTTCCGGGCACCGGGACGGTGCGTTCGACGAGGCGGTCGTAGAACCGGCGGATCGCATCGAGCGAGGTCTGGTTCACACCGGACACGATTTTCGGCGTGTTGTGGAACTTCCAGGTGGGATTGCTCGGGTCGATGCGTTCAGGGCTGTATCCGACGTGGAAGTCCGTTCCCGCTCGCAGCCCGGAACCGGCTTCGAGGATCGGTGCGAAGACCTCCTCCGTCGTGCCGGGATAGGTGGTGGATTCGAGAACGACGCAGCAGCCCGGTGTGACGTGCGTGGAAAGCATTCGGGCCGCGTCCTCGATGCAACGCAGGTTAGGTGCCCCGTCGTGCAGCGGCGTGGGTACGCACACCGAGGCGTGGTCGAACCCGCTCAGTTCCCTGTGGTTGCTCGTCGCGCGGTAACGTCCCGTCGCCAGTGCTGCTGCGAGCCGCGCGTCGTCCACGTCGTCGATGAACGATTTGGCCCGCGTGAGCAGTTCGACGCGCTCCTTGTCCACGTCGAACCCGATGACGTCGAGGCCCACCTCACAGGCGCGCATCGCCACGGGAAGACCCACGTAGCCCTGGCCCACGACGACGAAGCGTGCGGGATCAGCGGACATTCCGACCACCTCTTCCGGGCGTTCCTGTTTTCCTTCGGCGGACATGTGATGGCACGCTGCGTGGCCGACCTCGATCGCTCATCTCGCTGGCCACCTGGACCGGCTCTACGCTCGTGCGCATGAGTGCTGCTGGGCGAAGTTCCCATCTGGCGAGCCCGTGGGCAATCGTGGTTGCTGGAGCGGTCGCCGTCGCGCTGCTCCTCAGTGCGTGCTCCGGGCAGGGCCGCCCTTACGAGCGTCCGACCTCGGCGAGTGCGTCGGGGTGCACGGTCACGGTGACGAATCCCCGTGATGCCCAGGCGGCGTTGGACCGGGCCGCACCCGGCGACGTCGTGTGCTTCAGCGGTGCGGGCATGGCCGACGCGGATCTGGTCGTCAGGAAGTCCGGAACGGAGCAAGCGCCGATCACGCTGCGCGGCGCGGGGGTCGCGGTGCGGTCGGTGCAAGTGAAGGCCGATCACGTGGTCGTCGACGGATTCACCGCGGAAGGCGGGGTCGGGTTGCAACTGCAGGGCAACGGGCTGACCGCCCGCGGCAACACGGTGCGCAACACCACAACGGACGCCATCTCCTGCGACACGCGCCGGGACTCGCTGCTCGACCACAACACTGTCGTGCGCGCGGACGGCAGCGGCATCCTGATCTCCGGTGAGCGGATCACGGTTCAGCGCAACGACGTGAGCGGCTCGGTGAAGAAGAACTCCGGCGACGCGGACGGGATCCGCTTCTTCGGGCAAGGGCACCGGATCGCGGACAACATCGTGCACGACATCAGCATGGACGGGTACTCCGATCCGCCACATCCCGACTGCTTCCAGACCTTCGACAACAGCGCACCATCCACATCGGACATCACGATCTCCGGTAACAGGTGCACCGGAGTAGGACAGCAATGCCTGATCGCGACTGCGGTGCAGGCCCACCAGTCCCACGGGATTCACTTCGTCGGGAACATCTGCAGCATCGGTGCTTCGCAGGCGGTCCTGTTGGAGTGGTTCCCGGACGTCGAGGTCCGGGACAACCAGATCGGCGGCACGAAACTCGAACGCGGCATCAGCCTGATGAACGGATCGGTCAACGGGAAGGTCGTGAACAACAGGTTCGTGCGAGGCGGCTACCCCTTCTTCGAAGCCGACGATAGCTCCAAACCCGGTCTGCAGCACCAAGGGAACACCGTGATCGACTGAGCGCATCGCGACTCCTAGCAGAACAGCCGGTACAGCACGGAACCGGCCGCTCCGGTGACGTCGTCGGACACCGACTCGTCGGTGAGCAGCCTGGTGATTTCGCGCAGCAACACGTCCACATCGGACTTGCCAGGTTTTGGGCCCTGTGCGGAGCGAAGCACGACGACCCGCTTCTCGTCCGTGGCGTACTTGCGCTTGAAGCGCAGGAGCCCCGGTTGGTCGAGGTCGCTGACCCCCAGTCGACCAGGCTCAGCCCGCGCTCGGCGGCCCATCGGATTCCGGCCCAGTAGATCGCGTCGTTCGGCCGCAGCTGCAGCCGGTCCTGCAGCGATGATCCGAACTTGTAATGCAGCGTGTCGTTCCACTGGAGGAAGACCGCCGCGGCGATCGGCTCTGATCCGGCTCGCGCGGTGATGGTCACCACGGCGTCGGCGAGCCGGAACCGCGCCCAGATGTTCTCGAAGAACTCCAGTGGCTGGGCGAGCATCCGGTACTTGTGCTTGCGCAGCAGCACCTGCATGCGGTGGAATTCGCGCATCGCTTCGACACCGGTGTCGGTGACCACGCTGAGTCCGTTCCGGCTCGCCGCGGCGATGTTGCGCCGAGCACCGGGGGAGAGCCTGCGGTGGATGTCGGGGAGCGGCGCGTCCAGTTGCGTGCCATGCCAGGCGAGCTGTTCGGTTTGCAGCAACCTCGGATCCTGCGCGGGAACCGCGGAATGCAGGCAGCGCAACGACAGAGGCGTGTTCTCATCGAAGATTCCTGCCGTCAGGGCGCGCCAGGTGGAGTAGTCGGAGGCGATCGGGTCCGCCCAGTCCGAGAACGGCAGACTGCACAGGCGTTCGCCGCGCACGTCGACGACGTGGACCCAGGCGAAACCGCCGATCGGCTTGCCGCCGGACTCGATCGCGATCCTCGCACGAGGGGTGAAGCCGTAGGTACGGCTGATCGCCTCAAGCCAGGGCGGGGAGACGAACACGCTACCTCCCGGCCCTGCGGCCAATTCGGCCCACCGGACGTCTACCGAGCGTCGACGATGACGGGCGAGGTGCTGAGCATGGTGGTCTCCGCGTGCCAGGAAAGCTGGAACGGTTGCGGTTCCTGGCAAGTCCGCACCGCGGTGGACCGAGCCGCGAGCAGGTCGTCGACCGTGATGGCTCCGATCTCGCGGTGGTGCACCAGCCCGCGGCGGTGTAGTTCGGTCGCCAGCTGCCGCTGGTGGTCGTCCACAGCCTCGCCGAACCTGCGTTCCCGGGTGACGACGAGAGGCGCTTTCCCCGCCCCGAAGGACAGCAGCGCGGAACCGGTACCCGCGTGGCTGACCACCAAGTCGGCTTCGGCCAGGGCCTCGGCGAGATGGGTGATGGGCAGGAACGGCTTGGTTTGGATCGGCAGGTCGTCGACCGGCGCCGGTCCTGTTTGCCACAGCACCTCGACGGGCAGGCCGGTGGCGCGGTGCAGCTCTCCGTCAGGTGCGAGCAGCGGCACCAACGACTCGATCAGTCGCCGGAAGGGGTACACCGACGCGCCGACGGTCACCACCACGCGCACCAGGTCACCGAACGGCCGGTCGATCCGCACCGGACGGTAGATGTCGAACTGACTTCCTCCGTAACCCCAACGACCTCCTGCCAAGTGCGGGTATTGGGTGTAGACCCGGACCCCTGGAACCCAGCGGAGCACCCTTCCCGTCAGAGAGGGCCCGTTCACCCGCGCGGCGCTCTCGATGTAGTGGCACTCCACTCCGCGAGCGGCCAGGTAGGGCAGGAAGCCGAGGGCGATGCCGGAACCGGTGGAAACCGCCCGGGTGATCCCCCGCTCCCGCCACAACCGATGGGCGATCGGCGCGCACCGCAACACCCCGCGGATGCTGCGGCACCCGACCGGCCTGACGTACTCGACATCGCGGCCCGCTAGCAGCGACGTGCTCTGCTCGTTGCGGCTGGTGACCCACAACGCGGGGCCGTCGCAGGGAATCCGTTCGGACAGGTTCTTCAACTGGGCCAGGTGACCGCCGGTGGTGGCCACGAACAACGTCGTCATCGGGCACCATCCCCGCGCAGCATCGACGGCAGGGTGCGGGCGAGGATGCGCAGATCGGTCGGCAGGCTGCGACACCGCAGGTATTCCAGGTCCAGGCGAAGCATGTCCAACGTGCTCAGTCGGCTCCGACCGCTGACCTGCCACAGGCCGGTGAGACCCGGTTTCACCGCGGTCCGGGCGGCGTACTCCGGGGGGAACATCGCGGCCTCCCACTCCAGGCACGGCCGCGGGCCGACGAGCGCCATGTCTCCGCCCAGCACGTTGAGCAGCTGCGGCAGCTCGTCGAGACTGGTGCGCCGCAACCACGCGCCGATCGCGGTGACGCGCTGATCGCCGTGCAACTTGAAACTGCCGTCCGCGGAGGTGTCTTCGCCGCGCAGTTCACGCTCGATCAGCTCGCGCAGCGGCTCGTCGCTGCAGCCCTCCCGCATCGTGCGGAACTTGTACAGGATGAACGGTTTTCCGTCCTGTCCCACCCGACGTTGTCGGAACAGCGCGGGTCCGCGGCTGGTGAGGCGGATCACCCCCGCGGTGACGAGCATCGGCAGTGCGAGCACGGCCAGCGCGGCGGCCGAAAGCGCCACGTCCAGTGCGCGCAACACGGCCATTTCCCACCCGGGCAACCGGCGCACGCCCGTCGGAACTCCTCGCCGTCGTGGCGCGGACGTGGACCGCCTAGACGGTGCGAGACCGCTCGACAGCAGGATCTTCAGCGGTGTTCCGATCATCAGCAAGCCTCCGCGACGTGATCGCCAGAAGTACGAAGAGCAGATCGCCGAATCCGCGCACGACCAGGTGGATGTCGATGAGCGAGAGGACCACGACCATCCACCAGGCGATTTCCAAAGTCGCCGCGCACGCCCCCAACGCGTCCGGGCGTTCGCCCAGCCGCCTGGTCTCGCGCAGCACTGTGACCGACAACCACGCGAACGCGGCGAGCAACGGGATACCGCCCACCCACAGGAAATCCAGATAGCCGGATTCGAGGTAGATCACGTTCCGCCAGGTCTCCGGTGCCGGCAGCACCGAATTCGGCGAGACACCCAGAACGAAGTGGAAGTCCCCCAAGCGCGGCAGGTAGAAGCTGGTGAGGTTGTCCCAGCGGCCCAGCCAGCTGCGGGGGAGGGCATAACCCTGGGCGAAGTCGGCCATCCTGCCCAGGAACGCGGGCGCTCCGACGACCGCAGCAAGGCCCGCCAACGGCAGGAAGCGCGCCGCCCGCCGACGCACCTGGGGGAAACGACGCAGGATGAGCACTGCGGCGACCACCGCGGAAATCCAGGTCGAGAACTGGCCGGAAGCCAGCACACCGGCCGCGAGCACCAGGCCCAAGCCGATCCGTTCCCGGCGGCCGAGCATTTCCCGCGTGCCGCAGCACAGCAGCAGAGCGAGCCCCGCGATGATGTAGTCGCCGGTCGCGATCGACGACCCGAGAGTCGCCGAACCGCGATCGCTGGCCCCGCCGGCATCGACCTGCCACAGCGCCTTCAGCAAGGTCAGCACCGGTCCGAAGCCCAGGGTCTGCAGGACCGCGACGGCGGCCAGCCCGCCGGCAGGCCAGACGATCAGCCGGATGCACCGGCGCCGCTGCTGGTCGGTGTGCACGGTCAGCCGCACGAGCAGGAACAGCGCGGTGAGCTTGAGCACCGGCAGCACCGCCGCCAGATCGGATCGCTGCGGCGCACTGCCGCGCAGCATGAGCAACGCGAGTGGCCACACCGTGCTGAACAGCACAAAACAGGCGAGTGGTGCGTCGATCGGCTTCAGGCGCAGCGGGATCGCGTCCCCTCGCAGCAGCCGCACGTAACCACCGACGCACGCCCCGGCCATCAACAGGACGAGGAGAGCCTCGTTCGGCCGGACTCCCGGCACGAGCGTGTCGCGGCCGATGCCCGCGACGAAGGGCAGGACCAGCAGGTAGGCGTAGACCGCGAAGACCGGGCGATAGGCGCACGCGCCGAACAGCAACACCGCCAGCAGGACCGCGGCCACCACCGGACCAGCCAGCCCGGCCACGAGTCCGGCCAGCACCGCGCACAGGACACCGCGGACCACGACCAACGCGTCACCGAACTGCCCCTGGCCGCGCAGGCAGTCGTCTTGACGGGCCAGCACCGCTTTCACGGCCGCCACCCCGACCAGCCGACTCGCACCACTGCGGCGTAGACGGCGACCGCGGCGAGCCCGCAGCCACCCAGGAGCACAACCGACCAGACGCGTTCGGCACCGCCGGCCGTCAGCAGCCACCGGCCGAACGCCACGACGGGCACCATCGCGAGCGCGGCCAGGAGCATGCGAGCGAGCTGCCCGAGGTCGATCCAGCGTTGCGTCCGCAACGCGGCTCGAAGGCCCGCCAAGACCACTGCGGCGCCGGCCAGCTCACCGGCCAGCAGACCCGCGCAGAGCACGACCAGCCGTGACTGGCCGTCGGACAGCAACAGCGACGCGGCGGCGACGGCCAGCGTCGCAGCCAGCAACGCGTAACTGGCGTGCCGTGGGCAGCGAGTGTCGAGGTGCGCGAACAGGGCCTGCCTGCCGACCATGTGCACGCCAGCGGCGAGCTGGGCGACCGCGATCACCGCCAAGCACGCCGCTATCTGGTCGATCAGCGGTCCGGAGTGCAGTTCCCCGTTCGCCAGCGCCCCGGCGAGCGGATGGGCGAGCCCGGCCACCAGCAGCAGCGGGGGCATGCTGATCATGGCCGCGAACGTCAACGCCTGCCGCCAGGACGCGGCGAAGGCGCTCTGGTCGTCGCGCGCCGCCGCCGCCGACATCCCGGGCAAGACCACGGTCGACACCGCCCGCGCCCCCAACGCGGTCGGGAGCTGCATGACCGCGTACGCCGTCTGCACCACCAGGACCCCGCCGGGAACGGTCGACGCGACGGCCAGGACGACGAACAGCGCAGCGGCGGGAGCCAGGGGAACGCTGAGCGAGCTCCGCAGCCGCCGCAGCGCCGCCACGGCCTCCGGATCTCGCCTCCACCGCAACGATGGACGCAACGGCAACCCGGCACGGGCTGCCCCGAACAGCTGGAGACCGGCGTGCGAGGCGACAGCGAGCGTGCTGCCCGCACCGAGGAAGACGATCGCGTCGGTCGGAACTTCGGCGACTTCCAGCCCGGCCCCCCAACGGAGGCCCATGGCGACAACGACGCCGATGAGCACGACGTTCTCCACCGCGGGAGCCACCGCCGCCAGAGCGAAGCGTTCCCGCGCCTGTTGGGCGGCGGCCCCCAGCGCCGCGGCGGTGTAGAGCACGGTCTGCGGCGCGACCAGCAGGACGAGGACCGCGGCTGTGTACTCGGTCTGCTCCCGAAGCACCGGATCGGTGATCCCGAGGCCCAAGCACCACGCGAACACCGGAGCGGCGAGCGCGACCACACCGGCCAGCGCGGCCGAGGCGGTCAGCACGAAGCCGCTGACGCGGCCGAGCATCCTGGTCGCCACCTCGGGGCCGCCATGCGCCAGCGCGTGCACCACGGACGGGACGACCACCAGCGCTAGGGCCTGGCCTGCGATCACCGTGTAGATGAAGTTGGGGACCAGGTTCGTGGTGACGAACGCGTTCGCGAAGTACGTCGGCCCGAACACTGCCCCCAGGACGATCACCCGGACCAGCCCGGTCACCCGGCTGACCAGGACCCCGCCGGCGACGACCGCGGAACGTCGCACCGTCCTCCCCGTCGCCGACCGGGGCGCCTCGGGCTGGAGAACGGCGTGGGCGCTCATCGCATGCTCCACCGGCGGACGAGCACTGCGGCGGTGACGGCCGCGACGAGAACTCCGGCCAGCACGCCTGCCGCCAACGCGAACAGCGGTCGTGGACTGACGGCGTCCGGTACCCCGTACGGAGGCACCACGACCTTCGGCGCGGAACGACTGAGCTCGGCAACGCTGAGCTGGTCGGCCTGCGACCGCAGCTGCTGCTCGCGCTGCGAGAGGGACTGCACCTGGGACTCGGCCACGGCGAGCGCGGACGAACCGGGAGCCGAAGTGGCGCGCTCGCCTTCGAGATGGGCGCGCGCCTGCGCGAGCTGCCCCTGGACCTCGGTCAGTTGGCTGTGAACGTAGCCCTCCACTTCGGACGAGCTGTTGGTGGTGGACACCTGCAGGTAGCGATCGACGATCTCCTGAGCTCGACGCTGCGCGACATCGCGAGCACCTGCCCTCGCCTCCACCTGGATGACCTCACTGCTGTCCAGCAAGGACACCGTGACCTGCTTTTCCATTTCCTCCACGGGAATGCGTTCCTGCGCGGCCACCGGGGCGAGCACCTGCCTGCTCCGCAACAGCACCAACTGGGTCGTCAGGCTGCGGTCCTGACGCAGGAAGCCGGTCGGCTTCTCCTCGCTGATCTCGAAGAGGACCTGAGCCCGCGCCGCGTACGTCCGGGGCCACAGCAGCGCGCTTCCGAGCCCGGCGCAGGAGCCGATCAGCACGATCAACAGCGATACGAGGAGCAGTCGGCGCTTGTTCGCCAAGACCGCTGACCACGCCCGGCTCCGGTTCTCGGGTGCCTCCAGGGCGGCGTCGTCCGCGAGTCGTCGCCCTGCGAAGGAGGACTCCGGTGGTCGGGGCGGTGTCAAGCGCAGTTTCGAGTGCTGGGGCGGTGTCGCGCTGGTGTGCTTGGTTTCGGTCAAGGCCGAGCTCCTCGCAATGTTTCACAGACCCGCGCGATATCGGTGTCGCGCAGTGTCGGGGACATCGGCAGGGACAAGATCTGTTCGGCCGCCTGTTCGGCGACCGGAAGGCGTCCGCCGTACTCGGCGAACGCGGGCTGCCGATGGCACGGGACCGGGTAGTGCACGCCCCACCCCACACCGGCAGCGGTCAACGCCGTGCGCGCCTGCTCCCGCACCGCCGTGCGAACCACGGCGAGGTGGTGCACGTGTTCGGCGGCGGGATCGGTGCGCACCGGCTCGAACGACGGCGGCAGCCACGCCCGGTAGCGGTCCATGAGCTCGCGGCGGCGACTGTTCTCCGCGTCGAGGCGCGGGAGCTTCAGCGCCAGCGCCGCGGCCTGGATGCTGTCCAGCCTGCTGTTGCGGCCGAGCAGTTCGTGGCGGTGCCGATCGCCCTCGGCGCGACCGTGGTTCGCCAGCCGGCGAACCCGATCAGCGAGTTGGACGTCGTCGGTCATGACGGCACCGCCGTCGCCCAACGCACCGAGGTTCTTGCCGGGGTAGAAGCTGAATGCCGCGACATGGCCGATGCTTCCGGCCCGCCGGCCGGAGTGGCGCGCCCCGTGGGCCTGCGCCGCATCCTCGATGAACGCCAGCTTGTACCGTTCGGCTACCGCGGAGACCGCGGGAACGTCGACCATCTGCCCGAACAGGTGCACTCCGATGACCGCGGCGGTACGCCGGTTCACCGCGTCCGCAGCCGCCGCAGGATCGAGCAGGAGCGTGTCGGGGAGAACGTCGACGAACCGCGGTCGCGCTCCGGTCGCGCAGATGGCTTCCGCAGTGGCGACGAAGGTGTTGGTGGGGACGATGACCTCGTCGCCACGACCGATTCCCAGCGCGGTCAGGGCCAGCTCGATGGCATCCGTCCCGTTGGCCACGCCGATGCAGCACCGCGCACCGCAGAAGTCGGCGAATTGGCGCTCGAACCGCTCCACCTCGGGCCCGCCTACGAACTTGCCGTGCCCGATGATGGCCTTCCAGGCCAATTCGAGATCGACCTGGAGATCGGCGTTGACCGCCACGAGGTCCAAGAACGGGATCGCTGTCGACTTCATGGCGTTACTTCCCCGGAACCGACCGGGCCGGCTAGCTGTCGGGTTGCCCGGATGCCCGGAGCGCGGCGCTGGGTCGGGATGTCCGGCACCTTCACCGGTCGTCCGGTGGCCTGAGCCAGGTCCGAGGCGCTGAGAACCCGGACCACCTCCAGGCCGCTGGAGCCGGGTGTGCTCGGGGGACGTCCGGTTCGGATGCAGTCGATGAAGTGGGTGTCCTGCACCAGCAGTGGTTCCCGGAACACCACGTGCGGGGAGACGATGTCACCGGACCGGTACGTGACCGGCATGGCGTGCGCGTCCGCCGGGTCATCGATTTCCCTTGGGGCGACACCGATGTCGTAGACGCGGATGCGGTCCTCGTCGGACGTGTCGTCGTAGACGGCCATCTTCCGGTCGCCGACCACCGTCACGCGCCGGACCTTCTGCGGGTTCAGCCAGCTGACGTGCACGAACGCGTAGGTGCCCGATTCGGCCAGTTCCAGCCGCAGGTGCGCCACGTCCGCGTGCCGTCCGCCGACGTGGTGGTGCGCCCACGTCGTCACCGTAGTCGGGTTCTCGCCCATCAGGAACGAGATGATCGACAGGTCGTGCGGCGCGAGGTCCCAGATGACGTTCACGTCGTGCTGGTAGAGGCCCAAGTTCAGCCGCGCGGTGTCGATGTAGAGCACCCGCCCGAGATCGCCGGAAGCGATGATTTCCTTGAGCTTGCGCACCGCGGCGTTGTACTCGAAGGTGTGCCCCGCCATCAGGGTCACGTCATGCGCGTCCGCGGTGTCCACGAGCGCGCGTGCGTCCTGGACGGACGTCGCCAGAGGCTTCTCGACGAGGGTGTGACAACCGGCGAGCACCGAGCGCAGCGCGATTCACGCATGGCTGGCCGGTGGTGTCGCAACCACCACCGCGTGCGCCCGGGGCAGCACGTCGTCGAGGTGCGTGGTGACGTCCACCGCCGGGAAGTTCCGCTTGGCCTCGGCCAACCGCCCGCGGTCCTGGTCGACGACCATCACCTCCACGTCGGGAACCGTGCTGAGCACCCGCACGTGTTTCGAGCCCCAGTAGCCGTACCCCACGACGGCGACGTGGACGACGTCGGATGAAGTCATGACATGTCTCCAGCGGCAACGACGGGCAATGGAGGTCCTTGCAGGAAATCGTTGGTGGAGTGGCCAAGACTCGCGCTCGCCGAGCACACCAAAGTGCAGACGCGACAAGCCGATTGAGCGTCGGTGTGTGCGGCGTTCGGCGCACCTGCCGGGAAGTGGTTGCGCAGGCACCGTCAGTTGCGCGTCGCCTGCCGGGTGGACGGGCGAAGCGCGCTGTGAGCAGACGAAAAAATGAACAAGCGAAACGTTCGCGATTCGCGTTTCGCGGATGCGGATCCCGTTCGGGCTGATCAAGCGCCCGATTCGGGTGAGCGCGAGTTGCGGCGGCCGCTCAGGAGCGGATCAATGGCGGCGGAGCGCACGACCCCGATCAGTGAGGAAGAGCATTGGGCGCGGACAGCACGGAGATCCGGTTCTACGGACACGCCTCCATCTACGTGAGCACACCGACGGCTTCGTTGGTCACCGACCCCTGGTTCTCGTCCCGAGGAGCGTTCCTGTCCGCGTGGCACCAATTCCCGCGCAACGACCACCTCGATCTCGAACCCCTGCGCGAGGTCGACTACGTGGTTCTGTCGCACGAGCACCGAGACCACTTCGACGTCGACTTCCTGCGCACGATCAGCCCGCGGACGAAGATCATCATTCCCAAGTACACCGACACCTACCTGCGCGACGAGCTGCTCGCCACCGTTTCCAACGAGGTCGTGGTCGCAGCATCACACGAGAAGATCCAGCTGTCCGAGGACCTCGCACTGACCCCGGTGGTGCAGTCCGTGCCGATCTGGGACGACTGCACCCTGATGATCGAAACGCCGCGCGGCACCATCGCCGACGTCAACGACATGAAGGTCTCGGGCAGGGACCTTGCCTGGATCCGTCGCGAATTCGACATCGACTACCTGTTCGTCCAGTACTCGGGAGCCAACTGGCACCCGCACGTCTACGACTACGATTCCGAGCGCAAGCGCGAGATCTCGCGGCACAAGCGGCGGAACAAGTTCGCCGCGGTCGGCAAGAACTTCGCCGCCTCGGGTGCGCGGTGGTTGGTGCCGAGCGCGGGTCCGCCGTGCTTCCTGGACCCGGAGCACTTCGAGCTGAACTTCGAAGAGGACTCGATCTTCCCCACCCAGCTGGAGTTCTACAGGTACGCCCAGCGAGAGGGCTTCGCCGAACGGACGATCATCCTGCTTCCAGGCGACCTGCTGGAGGACAAGTCCGATTACGGGACCGACAACGAACGTCGGCTGCAAGCCGCCTGCTTCACCGACAAGCGGGCATATCTGGAGCGATACCAACGAGATCGGCTGCCGTTGATCTCCCACGAGCTGGCCGCCATCCCGCCCGCCCCGGAATCCCTGGAGGACAAGCTCCGCGCTCATTTCCAGCCGCTGGTGTCCTCCTCGGCGTTCTTCCGCCGGAAGATCGACGGTCGGGTACTGGTGGAGACCACGGGGCCGAACCCGGAACGGTTCGTCGTCGACTTCACGAGGAACCGCGACTCGGTGTACCGGTACGCCGGCGAGGATTGCTTCTACACCCTCCGCATCGAGGACCGCCTGTTGAACCTCGTGCTGGACGGGGAGCTCAGCTGGGAGGAGCTGCTGCTGAGCCTGCGCGTCGGCGCCAGCCGCACCCCCGACGAGTACAACGAGTTCCTCGTGGTCTTCCTCCGGTTCGCCAACCCGGACAGCTATCGAGCCTATGCCCGTTACGAGAGGCAGAAGCAGCTGGGTGAACGAGCGATCGTCGAAGACGGGGGAGTGCGTTACGAGATCCAACGCTACTGCCCGCATGCGATGGCCGACCTGACCCAGGGGCAGATCAGCGATGGCTGTGTGGTGTGCCCCGGACACGGGTGGAAGTTCCGGCTCGACACCGGGGAATGCACGAGCAACGCGGCCACCATCGCGGTTCGCGCCCTCCCGGACCTCGAACGCGAAAGAGTCGGCATCGGTCAGGAGTCCGAACATCCGGAAGGTGCTGCTGACGGGCCGATTCCGGCACAGGAGACACCGAATCGGACATCCTGACCGTGCTCACCGGTGGACACCGCATCGTTGCCCGCTGGTCGCCGAGTCGGCCGGCTCCAGCTTCCTCGGCGGCTACGGCGGCTGGCCGTTCGCGCCAGGCGCACACGGCAACCTCGCCACCAGATCCGCCGATGCAGAACTTCCAGTGACGTGCGGAACGAAGGTGGCTCAAGCGCGTCAGGGCAGCAGGACGACCTTGCCGAACTTGCCCGGCCCGGCCAGCCGGGCGTAGGCGTCGGCGAACTCCTCGAACGGGAAGGCCGTGTCGACGGGTACCCGTACCATTCCCCGCGCCAGCAGGGGAACCACGGACGTCCGCACGCTGGCGGCCAGCAGCGCTTTCTCGGCGGGTGCGCGTCCGCGGATGGTGGTGCCGATCAGGTGGGCCCGCGCGAGCATGAGATCGAACATCCGCAGCGGTGCCGTGGTGCCGGCCTGCACTCCGACGACGAGGATCGTGCCCCGGCTGCGGAGCAGAGCGACCCGTTGCAGGCACTCCTCGCCGCCGACCAGTTCCACGATCACGTCGTACGGCGCGTGCGCGGCTTCCTGGTCGGGAGTCACGACGTCCACCCGGCCGTCGGGGGCGAGCGCCCGCACGCGGTCGTGGAGTTCGGGCCGGCGCACGCTGGCCACGGTGTGCGCTCCGGAGACCGCGGCGACCTGCACCGCGGCCGTGCCCACCCCGCCCGCCGCGCCAGTGACCAGCACCCGGTCGCCGGCGCGGACCCCGGCCTGGGCGACCAGGGCGTCCCAGGCGGTGCTGAACGCCTCCGGGAAACCGGCGGCCTCCTGCCACGACAGGCCCTCCGGCACCGGCAGCAGGAGATCGGCCGGGACCGCGATCCGCTCGGCGTGACCGCCGCCGCCGACCAGTGCCATCACCCGGTCCCCGGGCGCGAACTCCGCGACACCGGATCCGATCTGCTCGACCTCGCCCGCGACCTCCAGGCCGGGCACCTCGGCCGGCCATCCCGGTGGCGCCGGGTAGTCCCCCCGCGCCTGCTGCAAGTCGGCGGCGTTGAGCCCGGCAGCCCGCACCCGGACCACCACGGTCCCCGGTCCGACCGGTTCCGGACGCTGCTCCAGTTGGAAGGTCCCGCGGGAATCGATCACGACGGCGCGCATGATCGCAATGTATGCCCGCGGTCGCGTCCCGGGCGACGGGGTTCGGCCCCGCGTCCACCGCTCGGGAAAGGGCTCCGCACACCGGAAGCGGTCTGCGGAGCCCTCGTCGCGGACAGGGTCATTCGACGCCGTTGGTCTCGATGTCGCGATCGGCCTCGGTGATCCGCCGCTTCTCGGCTTCCAGGTCGATCGAGCGGCAGGCCCACCAGTAGGCCACCGCCGAGACGATCAAGCCCGAGATCATCGAGATGTCGGCGCCACCGAGCACGTTCGCGACGGGGCCGGTGAACGAGCCGGCCTTCATGAAGGGGATCATCGCCACGAACCCGATGACGTAGGCGGAGAGCCCGCGCCAGTTCCACCGGCCGTACATGCCGCGCGGGTTGAAGATCTCGCGAATCGAGTAGTGGGTGTGCCGCACCAGGTAGAAGTCGACCAGGTTGATCGCGGTCCACGGGGTGAACAGGTACAGCAGGATGGTCAGGAAGTCACCGAACTGGGACAGGAAGTCCTGCGACGCGCCGAACGCGATCGCCGTGGAGACCACGGCCGAGCCGACCAGGGTCGCGATCCGCTTCGCTCGCGTGCTGCGGGCGATCGGCTTGATCGAGTCGCCGATGGACAGCAGGGTCAGCGACGCGCCGTAGAACTGGATGCCGGAGATCGTGATCAGGCCGAGCAACGCCACCACCAGCAGCACCGCCCCGAACCCGGGGAAGATCATGTCACCGGCGTTGCGCACCGCCTCGGGCACGCCGAGCTGCGAGTTGAGCGCGGTGGCCACCGCGCCGAGCAGCATCATCCACGCGCCGCCGATCAGCGCACCCAGGTAGGTCCACCAGAACGAGGGCCGCACGCCCACGTTCCGGGGCAGGTAGCGGGAGTAGTCGGAGACGTAGATCGACCACGACAACTGGTACGCGGCCGCGGTGAAGAACTGCGCCAGGAAAGCGGTGAACTGGAAACCGTGGAGGTCGAGCTGGCCGGCGGGGAAGTGGCCCGCGACGACGACGCCCACGCTGAACGCCAGCAGCGCCGCGATCAGCACGTACGCCAGGATCCGCTGCGCCTTGTGGATCAGCCGGTAGCCGAAGATCGCGACGGCCAGCGCCGCGACGGTGAACAGCACGTACGCCGGTTTCGCGCTGATGCCGGTGAGCAGGTGCGCCGAGTCGCCGGCGAGCACCGTGTTGAACGCGTTGTACCCGACGTAGGTCACCAGCGCCACGACCCACACCAGCAGGGCGCCGAGATAGCCGAACTGGGGCCGGGACTGGATCATCTGCGGCAGGCCCAGCTGCGGTCCCTGGGTGGAGTGGAACGCCATGAAGAACGTGCCGAACGCGCATCCGAGGACGATCGCGATCGACGTCCACAGCAGGTTCGCGCCCATCGTGATGCCGAGGGCGCCGGTGGCGACGGTGGCGAGGTGGGCGTCGCCGGCGAACCACACCGGCCACAGGTGCCACACCTTGCCGTGCCGCTCCGCTTGCGGGACGTAGTCGATGGAACGGGATTCGATGGCAAGCGCCTTGGCCTCACCGGGCGGTGCCCCGGTGGCCTGCTCTTGCTGATTGGCCAGCATGCTCGTTGCTGCTCCTTCAGTGTCGGTGACAGCGCGGCGGGAGCGACGATCATCAGCCGTGTGTCGGCGAAGCAGCCGCGATCCCCTTTCTCGCTGGTTCGACGCGATCGTTGCGATTCTACTGAACAGTCAGCCATGTGATGGGGCAATACTGTGAACGCAGAAGGCGGCACAGGTCAAGCCAGGCGGACATTTTCGCAGGTAAAAGCACTTGCCCTAGCGTGATCAACACATCTCGGAGCTTGCTCGCGCGTCGCAATCCCGGAGAAATCGTTGCGATTGTCGCAATGCGCTGATACGGTCCACCGCTGTGCGGGACACGACGTCGCCAGGCGCGCCAGCGGGTGCGGCACGTGCTGCGCGAGTGCCGGCGTCGCCACGGGCCTTCGCCGGGCAGATCGGTCCGCACGCGACGGAGCCGCCGAAGTCGCCGACCGGGACCGCGAACCGGCTGATCAACGGCAGCGACGGCGCCTACCGGTGCCCGCACCCTCCGGAAAGGCCGGTGTCAGGGCGCATTCGCCGACACCGACGCCGAAGACCTCACGAGGGTGCTCCCCGCGCTCATCGACGGCGTCCGGGCACGGCACGACCTCCTCGAACGCGAAACGTGCGGCGGTGAACCGCCCCAGCGCCGCATCGCTCCGGAAAGCCCCCAGCGGCGGCGAAAACGACGCTGCGATTCCGGCGGAGTTCGCGGGCGTTGTCAACCGCGGCGTCGTCCCGGGCCGGATTCCGCCGCGCGGTGGGAGGTGTCCAGTGCGCGGGTCAGGGTGTGGGCTTCGTGGAGGAGGAGGGCGCCGAGTTCGGGTTGGCGCTCCGGGCGGAAGCGGGTTTCGATGCCGGTCAGGGTCAGCGCCCACGCGGGTTTCCCGGCGGGGTCGAACACCGCGGCGGCCATGCCCCAGCTGCCTTCGACCACCAGGCCGGGGTTGACGGCGTAGCCGTCGTGGCGGGTCTTGGCGATGCGGGCGCGCACCGCCTCGGGGGAGTGCGCCCGGCCCCACCGGCTGGTCAGGTCCGCACGCTGGAGGTAGGCGTCGATCTCCGCCTCGTCGAGGAAGGCGAGGATGACCAGCCCGGCGGAGACGACGCCGAGCGGGAACCGGGCCCCTTCGTAGAGCACGAACGACCGGATCGGGAAGTCGCCGTCCTCGCGGAGCAGGCACACCGTCTCCTCGCCCCGCAGCGCCGAGAAGAACGCGCTTTCCCCGGTCTTGGCGGCGAGCCGGTGCACGCTCGCGCGGGCGTGGTGCGTCACGTCGTAGCGGGTGCCTGCCGTCTGGCCCAGCAGGTACAGCTCGGGCCCGAGGAACCACCGGCCGGTGCGCCGGTCGCGGTCGACGAACCCCTCGTCCGCCAGGGAGGTGAGCAGGCGGTGCACGGTCGGCCGGGGGAGGTCGACGGTCCTGGCGAGGTCGCTGGTGGCCGCACCCGCCTCGTTGGTGACCGACAGCGCCCGGAGCACGGCGCCGACCCGGCCGATCAGATGGGCGTTCGGACTGTCGCTCATGGCCCCATCCTAGCGTTCACCGAGTGAACGCAGATGGTGGATCGTGGTCGTCCGGTGAGCAGTTCGCCCTCCATTTTTCCCGGTCCGTTGCGAAAAGAAGTGGAAACGACCTTTACTGCCGTTGCTCGTTCAGTGGACCGAAGCGAGAGGTGATGAGTTGTCGAAGCTGCGTTCCAGCGCCGGCGAGGCGCTGGCCGACGTTCTCGAAGACGGGATGACGATCGCCGTCGGCGGTTTCGGCCTGTGCGGTGTCCCGAACGATCTGATCGAGGTCGTGCGCGACAGCGGTGTCACCGGGTTGACGGTGGTGTCCAACAACATGGGCGTCGACGGCAAGGGGCTCGGCCTGCTGCTGGAGAACAAGCAGGTGGCCAAGGTGATCGCGTCCTACGTGGGCGAGAACAAGCTGTTCGCCCAGCAGTACCTGGACGAAACGCTGACCGTGGAGTTCGCGCCGCAGGGGACGCTCGCCGAGCGGCTGCGGGCCGGTGGCGCGGGGATCGCGGCGTTCTACACCCGCGCGGGCGTGGGCACCCCGGTGGCCGAGGGCAAGCCGCTGGCGGAGTTCGACGGGCAGACCTACGTCCAGGAGCGGGCGATCGTCGCCGACGTGGCGCTCGTGCACGCCCACACCGCGGACCCGGCGGGCAACCTCACCTACCGAGCGAGCGCGCGGAACTTCAACCCGGTCGTCGCGACCTGCGGGCGGGTGGCGGTGGTCGAGGCCGAGCACCTCAGCGAGGAGTACCTGGACCCGGAGCGGGTGGTGACCCCGGGCATCTACGTCGACCGCCTGGTGCTCGCCGCGCCGCGCACCAAGGACATCGAAAAGCGCACGGTGCGCCCCCGCACCACCGCCTCGACCAACTAGGAGAAGCCATGGCCTGGACTCGTGACGAGATGGCGGCGATCGCCGCCGCCGAGCTCCGCGACGGCGACTACGTCAACCTCGGGATCGGCATCCCGACCCTGGTCGCCAACCACATCCCCGACGACGTGCAGGTGACGCTGCAGAGCGAGAACGGCATCCTCGGCCTCGGCCCCTTCCCCTACGAAGGCGAGGAGGACGCCGACCTCATCAACGCCGGCAAGCAGACCGTCACGGTCAACCCGGGTGCCAGCTACTTCGATTCGGCGGCGTCCTTCGGGATGATGCGCGGCGGGCACATCGACATCGCCATCCTGGGTGCGCTGCAGGTCAGCAGCGCCGGCGACCTGGCGAACTGGACGATCCCGGGTGCTCTGGTGAAGGGCATGGGCGGCGCGATGGACCTGGTCGTCGGCGCCCGCCGGATCGTCGTGCTCACCGATCACGTGGCCAAGGACGGCACACCGAAGATCGTCGAACGGTGCACGCTACCGCTGACCGGTGCCGGGGTGGCCAACCGCATCATCACCGACCTGGCGGTACTCGACGTCACCGCGCACGGTCTGGAGCTGGTCTCGCTCGCCCCCGGCGTCACCGAGAACGAGGTCCGGGACAAGACCGCCGCCCCGATCCGGGAACCGGTCCCGACGAGGTGACCCGGACCAGGATCCGCTCGGGGGTTCCGCCGCCGGGCAGGTAGCAGCGGTCACGGCCGCACCGCTGTGGCCCTGTTCGGCGCTGTTCCCCAGGGCCCGGTGGGTGCTCGGGAAAGGCGAACTGGCGGGCATCGCCCCCGGGGCCGGCCCGGTGCTGGCCGGTCAGGACGAACGCACCACCACCGCCGCCGACGGGGACGAGATCGCCGACGGTGTGCGGGCCTGGTCCCTCCCGGGGCACACCGCCGGGCACACGGCCTGGATCCTCGACACCGGCGACGGGCGGGACGGCGAGGACGAGTAGGTCGGAGACGGCGTTGACGCGGGCTGGACGGCGAACCAGCCCGTGCGCACGTGCGGCTCGCAGCCCGGACTCGCGCCGCGCAGTGGGCGGTTCCAACATGGCTGGCGCGGGCGGACCCGTCGCGGCGAAGCACCTGCGCCGCACTGACGCGGTCGCCGACGTCGGTCAGGACCTTCGCGCGAGGAGCAGAACCATGCCTGCGTTCCCGTCGATCGCCCACGTGGCGATCACCGTGTCCGATCTCGATCGCAGCACCCGGTGGTACCGCACCCTGTTCGGCGCGGAACCCGTGCTCGACGAGGACGAGCCGACCGGCGGCTTCCACCACACCGTCTTCGAGCTCGCCGGTGGACAGCTGTTCGGCCTGCACAGCCACCCGGGAGGCGGCACGGGTGGGCCGTTCGACGAGCACCGGACCGGTTTGGACCACCTCGCGTTCGCGTGCGCGGACCGCTCGGAGCTCAAGTCGTGGGCCAGGAGGCTCGACGAGCTCGGCATCGAGCACGGCGGCATCGTCGACGCGCACTACGGGTCCGGTCTGTCGTTCCGCGATCCGGACGACATCGCGCTTGAGTTCTTCGCGCCACCAGCGGACTCCGGTGAGGGGGAGTCGCACTGATCGGAGCTGTTGCGACTCGTGCCGGGCAAGGTCTTCGACCTCACCCTCCCGCTGGAGCAGGCCGCCGAGGGGTACCGGGCGATGGACGAGCGCCGCGCCATCAAGACCCTGCTCACCCCCTGAACCCGGAACCCGTCCCCCGGCCGCACCAGCGGCCGGGGGAGCACGCCCCTTCTCGCACCGACCCGTCCACCGCCCGGGTTGGTCGTCGTCCTGCTGGTCGCATCGGAGCAGGTCAGCGTTTCGGAATCGAGTCTGGCGTCCATTTTGTGGGAGTCCGTTCCCGATGGGCGGTCGGTCGGGGATAAGCTCCCACCGCACCGCATTGATCCGAAAGCGTGAACGGGAGGCGGCCCATGGCGGTCGGACAGGCCCCAGCCGGCTCGCAGGCGGCGAGTCGCAACTCCACCCGCCAGGTCGTGGTGGCCAGCCTCATCGGCACGTCGATCGAGTTCTACGACTTCTACGTCTACGCGACCGCGGCCGTGCTGGTGTTCCCCAAGCTGTTCTTCCCCACCGGGGACGCCACCGCCGCCACGCTGCAGTCGCTCGCGACCTTCGCGATCGCGTTCGTGGCCAGGCCGGTCGGCTCGGCGCTGTTCGGGCACTTCGGCGACCGCATCGGGCGCAAGTCCACGCTGGTGGCCTCGCTGCTGACGATGGGGATCTCCACCGTCCTCATCGGACTGCTGCCGGGGTACGCGGCGATCGGCGTGGTGGCGCCGCTGCTGCTGGCGTTGTGCCGGTTCGGGCAGGGGCTCGGGCTCGGCGGCGAGTGGGGCGGCGCGGCGCTGCTGGCCACCGAGAACGCCCCCGCCCGCAAGCGCGCCTTCTTCGGCACCTTCCCGCAGCTCGGCGCGCCCATCGGGTTCTTCGTCGCCAACGGCCTGTTCCTGCTGCTGTCCGAGACCATGTCGAACGAGACGTTCCTGTCCTGGGGCTGGCGGGTGCCGTTCCTGGCCTCGGCGGTGCTGGTGATCGTCGGGCTGTGGGTGCGGCTGAGCCTGCACGAGACCCCGGCGTTCGCGAAGGTCCTGGAAAGCGGCGAGCGCGCCAAGGTGCCCTTCCTCGACGTCTTCCGCACCGGCTTCAAGGGCCTGGTGCTCGGCACGTTCACCATGTTGGCGACCTACGTGCTGTTCTACCTGATGACGGTCTTCTCGCTGTCCTACGGCACCGCCGAGACCGGGCTCGGCTACTCGCGCTCGGAGTTCCTGGTGCTGCTGCTGGTCGGCGTCGTGTTCTTCGGGCTCACCGTGCCGGTCGCCGGGTGGCTGGCCGACCGGTACGGGCGGCGGCCCACGCTGCTGGTGATCACTGCGGCGATCATCGCCTTCGGGCTGCTCATGGGGCCGTGGTTCGGCGCCGGGTCGCCGATCGCGGTGCTGTCGTTCCTCGTGGTCGGGCTCGGGCTGATGGGGCTGACCTTCGGGCCGATGGGCGCGGTGCTGCCGGAGTTGTTCCCGACCGCGGTGCGCTACACCGGCGCTTCGGTGTCGTACAACATCGCCAGCCTGCTGGGCGCCTCCGTCGCGCCCTACATCGCCACCTGGCTGGCCGGGTCCTACGGGCTCGGCTGGGTCGGGTTCTACCTCGCGGCCGTCGGCGCGATCACCTTCCTGGCGCTGCTGGCCGGGCGGGAGACCCGGGATTCCGAGCTGGCCTGATCCGCGACGCCGGAGGGACGGGTCGAACACCACGTCCACGCCCTCGCCCAGCGGGAACGTGCCGGAGTCCTGGTAAACGCCGGATTCAGCGAGCTGGCAAGTCGCATCACAATAATTGGAAACGGAGTTTCGCGCCCCGACGGCGCAGCGGCGCCGCGTTTCGAATGCGGCCATCCGAGCATGCCGCGGACTTTCGGTGCGTCCGCGTGGTGCAGACCCCGGAACGAGATTGTGGCCCGCAGCGCGGTACCCGCATTTCGTTGGGCGAAAGCCGTTCACCCGTGGCTCGGGAGCGCGGCCCGGTGGGCTTCCCCGGAAAGGTTTCACGGCTTCGCCTGGGACTTTTTCCTCTGCCTCGAATTCTCCGGCCAACGGTAGCGTATGCGGAATCCAACCCATGGCGATTTCGGTCGAATTGACCGCAGGGGGGCTTGGCCATGACCGAGGCGGAAGTCGATCAAACGGTCTCCGAGGAAGTGAGCGTGCAGTCCCTGGAGTCGGTGCACTCGATGGGCTATTGGTTGCCCTCCGGCCAGGGACAATCAGTGAGCAGCAACGCGATGCTGGACTTCACCGGTGTAGCGGTCGTCAACGTGCGCGGCGACCAAGAATGGACGCCGAAGAAGCTCAAGCTCGACATCAGCGTGGACCAGGCGATCAACGCGCTGCAGCTCGTCACGCCAAAGCCACCGATGACCCACTGGGTCGTCCAGCCGCTGATGTGGTCGGCATCCGCGGCGCTGGCCTCCATCGAAAACCAAGGCCGGCCCGAGAGCGCCGCTTTTGCGGTCAACCGCTGCTACACGGACTGGGATTTGGGGGTCAAGTCCGATCTGGAACTGGGAGTCCCGCTCGTCCTCCACGTCGACGCCGCCGTGCGGAACGAGGAGGCATACCTCAGGCGCCTCTCCTACGCCGTGCGCGTTCTGGGAACTCCCGAGGAAGTGCAGTAGCGCACTCCAGTCCGCGCGGGCTCACAGGGCCGGACGCATCACCGGCGCCCTCGATGCCGAGTGCTCCCCAGCGCTCGGGACTTGAGCGCCATCACGTCGACCGCGGCCGCGACGGATCAGCGCGCTACGTAGGTGCCCAGGAGGGCTTGGACCTCGTAGACGTCGACGCCCTTGCCGAACTGCTTCGTGATGGGTTCGGCGGTGCCGGAGAGCCAGATCTTCAGTTCGGCGTCGAGGTCGAAGGTGCCGGCGGTCTCGACGGAGAAATGGGTGATGCCGCGGTACGGGATCGAGTGGTACTCGACCTTGCGGCCGGTCATGCCCTGCTTGTCGACGAGAATCAGACGTCGGTCGGTGAACAGGAGCGCGTCCCGGATGATCTGGTAGGCGGCGTGGATCTGCTCGCCCTGCGCCAGCAGGCGCCCGAACTCCTGCGCTGCCGTCCGGGGATCGACGTGCGAAGCGTTGCCCAGCATTCCGTCGAAAAGCCCCATGCGCGCACTCCCTGCCGAAGATCCGATGCCGAGCGATCACGGTAGCGAACCCCCGGATGTCGCTCCCTCCGGGTTCGGCGCGACGCCGCTGCGATCCGTGCCGAGCGGTGCCCGACGCGCCCGGGTCCGGGTTCCGCGGTTCGTCGCCGGACCGAGGCCGAGCGAGTCGGGGATGGCCTTGCGGTTCGGGACGAACGGACATCCGGGAATCCAATGTGGACAATGTGTGTGCGGCGTCCGCGGCGCGCGTCCCGACTTCGATCGCCAGCAGCCCGGGCCGTCGCTGCGCGGATGCGGTGTCCGCCTGGTCGGGTCGTCGCCGGGCGAGGACTGGCCGCGTCCGCGCCCGCGGACAGCAGCGCGTCCGGTGGGGTGGGGGTGGCGGAGGTCGCCCGTGGCGTGTAGCGTTCGTGGCGGTCGTTGTTTCTGGGTTCGTGTTTCGTGCACGCTCGCAGGATGTTGATGCGGGCGAGCTGCTGTCTTTGGTGTAGCTGGAGTAGAGCCGCCGTCTGAGATCCTCCGGCCCGGGGTTGCCGCGCGGTGCGGTGCCTCGTGATACCTCCCAGCTCCCGAATGGAGACGCACATGACTCAGGGAACCGTGAAGTGGTTCAACTCCGAGAAGGGCTTCGGCTTCATCGCCCCGGACGGCGGCGGGCCGGACGTGTTCGTGCACTACTCGGCCATCGACGCCGCGGGTTTCCGAACCCTTGAGGAGAACCAGGCCGTCTCCTACGACGTCACCCAGGGCCCCAAGGGCCCGCAGGCCGAGTTCGTCCGCGCGCTCTGAAAGCCCGTCTTCGAACTCCTTTCGGGTGGCGGTGCCGGTTGCGAGACCGCTCACCGAAAGAGTAAGCGGCTCAGGCCGCTTACCACGCCTTCCGGGAGCAGGTTCCAAGGCAGGTGCTGAGACCCAGCTGAGATCCCGGCCCGCGCGTCGCGTGCGGGCCGGGATCTGCGGTCCCGTCGGCACGTGCTGGCCACCCCGCCTGCTCGGACGCCGCGGTTGAGGCGTGCCGATCGCTCCCGTCGCCGCAGTGCACCTGCGCCCGCGGCGATGCTGCCCACTGCAGGGCGCGCAACACTCCGACCGGTCGCCACGTGCATGCGCACCGGTCACCCTCTCGTCTCCCGGTAGAGCCGAACCCGGTTGCAGCGGGACGGTTCCCGACGTCTTCGGCTGCTCGCGGCCCGCTGCCGCGACGATCCACGTCCGCGCCAGGTCGCGCGATCCTTCGGACGTCCGAAAACCGCTGCCAGTGCCGGACGAGCCGGCGCACCGGCCCAAAGGTCGCCTGATACCCCTCAACACCGGCCTTTGATGTCGATGCGGGTGAACCGATCTACGGTCTGATCAGGGCGGGCCCTCGACGCCCAGAGGTGCTGGAGCGCCGAACCTTCCCGTTCGACCGACCGCGATTGGCTTCCCCCTTCGAGCATTGGCCAGGAGTGCGACGTGCGTTACGGCTTCGCCATCGATCAGCGGACCTGCATCGGCTGCCACGCCTGCACCGTTGCGTGCAAGACCGAGCACGAAGTGCCGGTCGGCCAGTTCCGCACCTGGGTCAAGTACGTGGAGTCCGGCGATTTCCCGGCCACCACCAGGGACTTCGGCGTGCTTCGGTGCAACCACTGCACGGACGCGCCTTGCGTGCGCATCTGCCCGACGAAAGCGTTGTTCACGCGCGACGACGGCATCGTCGACTTCGACCGGGAACGGTGCATCGGCTGCAAGGGCTGCATGCAGGCCTGCCCCTACGACGCGATCTACATCGACGGCGATACCGGTACCGCCGCCAAGTGCAACTTCTGCGCCCACCGGGTCGACGAGGGCCTGGAACCGGCGTGCGTCGTGGTGTGCCCGACCCACTCCATCTGGGTGGGCGACCTCGACGATCCGGACAGCGGGATCGCCAAGCTGGTCAACGAGAATCCCGTCCAGGTGCGCGCGCCCGAGCAGAACACCGGGCCGAACGTCTTCTACCTCGGCGCCGACCGCGCCGTCCTGGATCCGCTGGCGGCGCCGACCGGGGAGTCCTACATCTGGGCGCGGCCGGATGAACACCGCCGCGAGGCGTCGAGGGACCTGCCCGTCGACCCGGTCGGCCGCGCGCGCACCACGCTGAACACGGCGCACCCGCGCCCGTGGGGATGGCGGGTGACCACCTACCTGTGGACCAAGGCGTTCGGTGCCGGTGCACTCCTGGTCGCCGCGCTGGCGCGCTTCCTCGGGGTCGACCTCGGGCCGTTGGGGAGCCTCGTCGCGCCGGCGCTCGGTGTCATCGGGGTGGCGGCCACCGGGGTGTTGCTCGTGTGGGACTTGAAGCAGCCCAAGAGGTTCCTGTACCTGCTGCTGAAACCCAACCCGACATCGTGGCTGGTCTGGGGAGCGGTGGTGCTGGGTGCGTTCGCCGCCATCGCGACCGCCTGGCTGTGCACCGGCGTGCTGGCCGCCGCGGGCGTGCTCGACGCGCCCACCGCGGACGCGGTGCTGGACCCGCTGGCCTGGGCAACGGTGCCGGCAGCGGCGCTCACCGCCGGGTACACCGGATTCCTGTTCGGCCAGGCCGAAGGCCGCGACCTGTGGCAGTCCCCACTGCTGTTCTGGCACCTCATCGTGCAGGCGGTGATGGTCGGCGCCGGTGCGCTGCTGCTGCCTTCCGCGTTCGCCGACCCGTCCGGCGACGCCGTCGCACTCGTCGCCCGCAGCCTGGCGATCAGCACCCTGCTGCACGTGGTGATGCTGCTGCTGGAACACCTGGGCCGGCACCCGACCCGGAATTCCCAGGCCGCCGCGCACATGATCACCCGCGGCCGTTACGCGCGCCTGTTCTGGGGCGGCGGCGTCGCGCCTGCCGCCGTGGCCGCGGTGGCGGCCGCAACCGGCTGGCAGGGCACGTCGGCAGCGCTCCCGGTGCTGGCCGGTGTCCTCGTCCAGGGCGCGCTGCTGGCCTACGAGAGCGTGTTCGTGCGCGCCGCCCAAGACGTTCCGCTGTCCTGAATCGGGAGAGGAAACGCCCATGCACGACGAGCAACCGCGCTGCGAACCTGCGCTGCCTGGCGCGCGGAACCACGAACACCTGCGCAACTTCCCGCCGGTGTCCGCCTGGGACCACCACGTCGAGTACGACGCCAAGGCGCATCCGCGGAAGGTGCCCCGCTCGTACACGCTGGTGCCCACCACCTGCTTCAACTGCGAAAGCGCCTGCGGGCTGCTCGCCTACGTCGACAAGGACGACCTGTCCATCAAGAAGCTGGAAGGAAATCCGGCGCACCCCGGCTCACGCGGTCGCAACTGCGCCAAGGGCCCGGCGACGATCAACCAGCTCAACGACCCGGAACGGATCCTGCACCCGCTCAAGCGCACCGGTGCCCGCGGCGCCGGGCAGTGGCAGCGGGTCAGCTGGGACGAGGCGCTCGACGACATCGCCGCCCGGATCCGGCAGGCCATCGTCGAGGACCGCAACGAGGAGGTGATGTACCACGTCGGGCGACCCGGCGAGGACGGTTTCGCCGAGCGCTTCCTGAACGCCTGGGGCGTCGACGGGCACAACAGCCACACCAACATCTGCTCGTCCGGCGCGCGGTTCGGCATGACTTTGTGGGCCGGATACGATCGCCCATCGCCGGACTACGCCAACGCCAACGTGATCCTGCTGCTGTCCTCGCACCTGGAAACCGGGCACTACTTCAACCCGCACGCCCAGCGGATCATGGAGGGCAAGCAGGGCGGCGCGAAGCTGATCGTGCTCGATCCGCGGATGTCCAACACCGCGTCGCACGCCGACACCTGGCTGGCGCCCTGGCCGGGCAGCGAGGCCGCCATCCTGCTGGCGGTCGCCGCGCACCTGCTGCGCACCCGCGAGATCGACGAGGTCTTCGTGCGACGCTGGTTCAACTGGCGGACCTACCTGCGCGAACTGCACCCCGAAGCGCCGTCGGACTTCGGAACCTTCCTCGACCTCCTGGAGTCCGACTACGCCGGGTACACCTTCGAGTTCGCCGCCCAGGAGGCACGGGTCCCGGCCGCCAAGATCGCCGAGGTGGCCGAGACCGTCGCCGCGTGCGGCGGCCGACTGGCTTCGCACGTCTGGCGTTCGGCGTGCGCCGGAAACCTCGGCGGCTGGCAGGTCGCCCGCGCGCTGTGGTTCGTCCTCGCGCTGACCGGCAGCATCGGGGAGAAGGGGGGCACGAGCCCGAACGGCTGGAACAAGCTCATCCCGCACGGACCGGCGATGCCCGCGCCGCACGACCGCTGGAACGAGCTGACCTGGCCTCGCGAATACCCGCTGTCCACCAACGAGATGTCCTTCCTGCTGCCGCACTTCCTGGCCGAAGGCCGTGGCCGCCTGGAGGTCTACTTCTCCCGCGTGTACAACCCGATCTGGACCAACCCGGACGGCTTCACCTGGATGCAGCAGCTCGCCGATCCCGGCAAGGTCGGCCTGCACGTCGCGCTCACCCCCACCTGGTCGGAAACCGCGGAGTTCGCCGACTACGTGCTGCCCATGGGCCACGGCGCGGAACGCCACGACACGCACTCCTACGAGACGCACGCGGGCCGGTGGCTCGGCTTCCGCCAACCGGTGCGCCGGGTCGCGATGGACCGGCTCGGCCGCAACTGCACCGACACCCGCGATGCCAACCCCGGCGAGGTGTGGGAGGAGAACGAGTTCTGGTTCGAGCTGTCCTGGCGCATCGATCCGGACAACGCGCTGGGCATTCGCCGGCACTTCGAGTCGCCGTACCGCCCCGGCGAGAAGATCACCGTCGACGAGTACTACCGCTGGACGTTCGAGAACCAGGTGCCGGGACTGCCCGAGAAGGCCGCCGAGCAGGGCATGACGCCGCTGGAGTACATGCGGCGCTACGGCGTCGTGGAGATCGACAACGATGTCTACCGCCAGGACGAGAGGGAACTCACCGACGCCGAACTGGAGGGCGCGCAAGCCGATGCGGACGGGGTGTTCCGGCGGCCGGTGACGCTGGAGGACGCGCCACCGGTGGTCGGCGAGGCCGGTTCCGTCGGTGTGCGGCACGAAGACGGTTCGATCACCGCCGGCTGGCCCACCCCGTCCCGCAAGCTTGAGGTGTACTCGACGTCGATGCGCGACTGGGGCTGGCCGGAGCACGCCACCCCGGGGTACATCAGATCGCACGTCGCCCACAGCGAGGTCGACATCGACGCCGGTGAGCTCGTGCTGGTGCCGACGTTCCGGCTGCCGACGCTGATCCACACCCGGTCCGGGAACGCCAAATACCTCAACGAGATCAGCAACACCCACCCGCTGTGGTTGAACTCCGCCGACGCCCGGCGCCACGGGGTCGACACCGGCGGTCTGGTGCGCATCAGCACCGAGATCGGCTACTTCGTCTGCCGCGTCTGGGTGACCGAAGGGATCCGGCCGGGCGTGTGTGCGCTGTCGCACCACATGGGACGGTGGCGGCTGCACCCCGGAGAAGGCAGCCGGTGGGTCGCCGGCATGGTCGAGCTGTCCCACCCGCACGGCGAGCACACCTTCATGCTCCGGCACAAGACCGGAATCGAACCGTTCGACTCCGATGACCCGGACTCTTCGCGCATCGACTGGCAGGACCCCGGCGTGCACCAGAACCTCGCGTTCGCGGTGCACCCCGACCCGTGGTCGGGCATGCACTGCTGGTTGCAGAAGGTCACCCTGTCCCCGGCCGGCCCGGAAGATCGTTACGGC
This sequence comes from Saccharopolyspora rosea, assembly GCF_025643595.1. Taxonomy (GTDB): domain Bacteria; phylum Actinomycetota; class Actinomycetes; order Mycobacteriales; family Pseudonocardiaceae; genus Saccharopolyspora; species Saccharopolyspora rosea. The sequence continues at coordinate 3,775,314 of NZ_CP102826.1, read as the reverse complement.
GACGTCTACGTCGACACCCGGCGCTCCCGTGCGGTGTACCGGGAATGGCTGGCCAAGACCCGCGCCACGCTCGGCCCCGGGGGCCAGCGGCGCCCGGAGTTCCTGATGCGCCCGGTTCCCCCGGTCCGCCGCGCCTTCCGCGCCTGACCCACGGAGGTATGCCGATGTTGTCGAAGCACCGGACGAAACCCCGCACCGACAGCGGAGCGGTGCGCGCCGCGGTTGGTGCCGTGGAGGACCCGGAACTGCACCGCGGGCTCGCCGAGCTGGGCATGCTCCGCGACGTCGAGGTGGACCGCAAGGGCGGGGCGCGCATCGAGATCGCCCTGACGACCCAGGCATGCCCGCTGCGCGAGTCGCTGCGCGAAGCCGTCACCAGCGCCGCGACCGCCGCCGGCGCCACCGCGGTCGAGGTCGGCTTCAGCACCATGTCCGAGCGGGAACGCATGGAACTGGCCGGCAGGATCCGGAACGAGCGGGCGCGCGGGCTCGACGAACGGACCCGCGTCTACGCCGTGGCCAGCGGCAAGGGCGGCGTTGGGAAGTCGAGCGTGACGGCGAACCTGGCGGTCGCCCTGGCGCGGTCGGGACAGCGCGTCGGCGTGCTCGACGCGGACGTGTGGGGCTTCTCGATCCCGCACCTGTTCGGTGTGCGGCGCAACCCGGTCGCGTTGAACGGGTTCATGCTGCCGATCGAGGCGCACGGCGTGCGGTTGATGTCGGTCGGGTTCTTCGTCGACGACGCCGAACCCGTGGTGTGGCGCGGCCCCATGCTGCACAAGGCGTTGGAGCAGTTCCTGGTGGACGTGCACTGGGACGCTCTCGACGTGCTGCTGCTCGATCTGCCGCCGGGCACCGGTGACGTGGCGCTTTCGCTGCTGGAGCTGGTGCCGCAGGCCGCACTGCTGGCGGTGACCACGCCGCAGCCCGCCGCGCAGACCGTCGCCGCCCGCGTCGGCAGAATGGCGCGCGACCAGCGGATGCCGATCGCCGGTGTCGTGGAGAACATGTCCTTGCTCGTGTGCGGGTCCTGCGGTACCGCGACGCCTCTGTTCGGCACCGGCGGCGGGCAACGACTCGCCGAGGAACTGGGCGTTCCGCTGCTCACGCAGATCCCGCTGGACACCGCCATGCGGGAAGCAGGTGACGCCGGGATTCCCGTGGTGGCGCGCGATCCCGATGCGCCGTCCGCGACGGCGGTGGCGAAACTCGCCGCGGAACTGCCGGTGGTGCGGCGCGGTCTCGCGGGGATGCCGCTGCCGCTGTCAGTCGTGTGAGCGGCGTCGGGCGTGCCGGGACCGCGCCGCCACCCCGACGAGGTCCCGCACCGGTCCCAACAGCTGGTTCCCGGACCGCCACACCGCCCGGATCACCCGCCGCATGTCGATGCCCTCGACCGGGATCGCGACCAGCCGACGATCCACGAGGTCCCCGGCCACCGCGAGCGAGCTGATCACGGCGGGTGCCACCCCAGCCGCGGCGGCGGAACGGACGGCGGTCGTCGAGGAAGCCTCCAGCAGCGGCGGGGCCAGCGGTCCGAAGTCCGCCAGCACCCGCTCCAACGTGTACCGGGTGCCGGAGCCCGGTTCCCGTTGGATCAGCGGGGTCGCCGCCAGTTCCGCCGCCGGTACCGGGGTGCGCCGGCGACTCCACGGATGGCTCGGCGCCACCACCACCTCCAACCGATCGGCGGCCACGTCCTGGCTGTCCAGTCCTTCCGGCACCGACGGGCCCTCGACGAACCCGAGTTCGACCTCACCGGCGAGGACCGAGTTCGCCACGTCAGCCGAATTGGCCAGCCGCAACGACACCTTCAGCTCCGGCGCCCGCTCGTGCAACGCGACCAACCAGCCGGGCACCAGGTACTCGGCTGCCGTCATGCTCGCCGCGACACCCAGTTCGTGGGCGCGTTCCCCCCGCAACGCGCTGATCCCCGCGTCCAGCACCGCAGCGGACTCCACGACGCCACGGGCCCAGTCCGCGACGAGCGCACCGGCCGGGGTCAACCGGGAACCGGAGGTGGAGCGCTCCAGCAGCGGCACACCGATCAGCCGCTCCATGTAGCGGATCCGGGAGCTCACCGCGGGCTGCGAGATGCCGTGTTCGCGGGCTGCGCGGTTCAGGCTGCCCAGCCGCGCAACGCTGAGCAGCACTTCGAGTGCGCCGATGTCCGGCATCCGGGGCGACAGTGGTGCCACATCGCGAATCCTACGAGAGCAACGTCGCGTTCGGGAGCTTTGGTGGATTCCTCTCGTGGTGGGGCGATCGGTGTGCCAGGGCGTCCGCGCGGTCACCGCTGCGCTGCGTTGTCGGTGCCGAGCACGTGCTTGCGGAAGCGGCGCGGCGACAGGGCGAACTCGGCTCTGAACAGCTTGCCGAAGTGGCTGGCGTCGCGCATCCCCCAGCGAGCTGCGACGGAGTAGACGGGCAGGTCGGCCAGCGCGGGATCCGCCAGATCCCGGCGGATGCGTTCCAGGCGGCGCCGCCGGACGTGGTCGCAGACGGTTTCGCCGTGGTCGTGGAACAGCCGATGCAGGTAGCGCACGGAAATGTGGTGCACCGCCGCGATGCGGGCCGGTGACAGGTCCTCGGCGAGGTGCCGATCGATGAAGTGCAGGACCCGAGCGAACAACGGTGCACGTGTCCCGGGATCCGCACCGCGGTCCAGGTCGCGGATCGCGGTGCGGAGCAGGTGGGCCACGTGTTCACCGATCTCCTGTTTGGCCAGTGGGCCGAGCTGCGACGCGCAGTGGGCCAGCTCGGTCAGCGCCGCGGCGAGAATTCGGCCGCTGGGAGTGCGCGGGAGCTCCCGGTTCGATGTGGCGTTGTCGATCAGCCGCACGAGTGATGCCGTTGCCGCATCCAGGCTCACCACGAGGTACCGGTACGGCCCGCTCAGGTCGAGGCGGAACGGTCGCGTGCCGGAGTAGAGCGCGAAATCGCCGGGGGCCAGCGCCGCGGTGCGACTGCTCTGCTCCAGCACTCCGCTGCCGGACAGCACCAGCCCGAGCACGTGTCCCGCGCGCCTGGTGGCGGGCGACTGCCTCGGGCGGACCTGAATCCTGTGGTCACCACTGATGTCACAAGCGCTGAGCAGACCGAACCGGTGCGACCGGAAGGCGGCCCGGTACGGATCGGCCGCTCGGACCAGAACGGTGTCGAAGGCGCGGGAACGGTCTGCCGACTCGGTGTCCAGGTAGCCGAACACCACGGCTCCGTCCTTCCGGTGTTCTACCGGCATCGTCCCACCTCCGGCCGCCGCCGAACGCGTGCACTGCCGCCCCACGGGTGTGCGCTGTTCTACCAGTCCGGGCGTTCGGATTGCCAGATGCTCGCCTTCGGGCCGCCGCCAACCGAGCGAGCAACCGGCAACGGATCGCGCAGCGCCGTCGGTTCCCCGCTCGCGCGGTCCGCACCTGCACCCGACAACGGTTGGAGCCCGCATGGATCCGTTCGATTCGGCGATCGACCTCGCATCCGCGGTACGCGCGCGGGAGCTCAGCCCCGTGGAGGTGGTGGACACCTACCTGGACCGCATCGACCGGTACGATTCGACGCTCAACGCCTTTGTCTGGCGCGACGACGACGCGGTGCGCGAAGCCGCCGAGCAGGCCGAACGAGCCGTCCTCTCCGGTGCGGAGCTTCCGCCGTTCCACGGCGTTCCCATTCCGATCAAGGACTTGACCGAGGTTCGGGGGCAGCCCGCGACGTACGGCTCGTTCGGCGTGTCCGACACACCCCGGGAGCATTCCGAACCGGTCGTCACCCGCTTGCTGAACGCCGGATTCCTGCTGTTCGGCCGGACCAACACCCCGGACATGGGGCTGCTGTCCACCACCGACAACCGCCGATTCGGCAGCACGCGCAACCCGTGGAACCCGGAGTTCTCCTCGGGCGGCTCCAGCGGAGGCGCCGCCGCCGCGGTCGCCGCCGGCCTTTCGCCGGTGGCACACGCCGGCGATGGCGGCGGTTCGATCCGGATGCCGGCCTCGTGCTGCGGCCTCGTCGGGCTCAAACCCAGCCGCGGCCGCATTCCGCGAACAATGATGAGCTGGGAACACGCGACCGTTGAAGGAGCCATCACCCGCTACGTTCGCGACGCCGCCGCACTGCTCGACGCCATGTCCGCGCCCGACCGCCTGGCGATGTACCGCGCGCCGGCCCCGGAACGGCCCTTCGCCGAGGAGGTGGGCAGACCCGCCGGCCGACTGCGCATCGGGCTGGCCGTCGATGCGCCTACCGGCCTGCCGGTGGACCCGGAATGCGTCGCCGCAGCAGAACGCACGGCACGGCTGCTGGAATCGCTCGGCCACCACGTGCAGCCCGCCACCCCTCGTTTCTTCACCAGCGAGGCGATCAGCTGCTACGCCCAGACCGTTCTGGACGCGGCGCTGTGGGCTGCTCCGTATGACGATCCCGAACGGGCCGAACCGCATCTGCGGCACCGGATGGCCCGAGCCGCCGGCCGCCACTCCGGGATCTACACCCGGGCGGTCGCCCTGCTGCAACGGGAATCGCGGCAGGTCGTCGCCCAGTGGGGCCGTGGTTTCGACGTGCTGCTCACACCCACCATGGCCTGCTTACCGCCGCCGGTGGACACCGTTCTCGACGAAGCCAACGCGGGCCCCGACGAGCTTCGGCTCCGGGAGAACCAGATGATCTCCTTCACCGCGATCTGCAACATCACCGGGCTCCCGGCCATCTCCGTGCCCACGCACACCTCGGTCGGCGGGCTTCCCGTCGGCAGTCAGCTCGTCGCCGGTCCGTGGGAGGAAGCCGTCCTCGTCCGGCTCGCCGCGGAGCTGGAAGGACTCGACGACTGGACAGGACGCCGTCCCCACCGATTCCACCGTTGACCAGGACAGGAGCACCGCAATGCCGCGCACCGAATTGGCCCGACTGCTACGTTGCATCGCCCACGACCACCAGGTCGCCGAAACCCTCGGAATCGCACCTTCGGACGTCCCCGCCGTGCGCGGAGAAAAGCCGGACCTGACCCGCCGTTCCGTCCTGCGCATCGGCGCCGCGGGTGTCGGCGCCGCCATGTTCGGCACCGCCCCCCCGCACCGCCCGCGCGGCTGACCAGCCGCGGATCGCCATCGTCGGAGCGGGCATCGCCGGGCTGACCGCAGCGCTCCGGCTCGCCGACAGGGGAATCACCTCGACCGTCTACGAGGCCGATACCCGTGTCGGCGGGCGGATGTTCTCCAACCCGGCCGGCGCCTACTGGGATGCCGCGCAGATCACCGAGTGGGGTGGCGAATTCATCGACTCCGACCACCACCTCGTCCGATCCCTCGCCGCCCGCTTCGGTATCGCGCTGGACGACGTGCGCTCCGCCGCCCCCGGCGGAGCGACCGAAGCCTACTACTTCAGCGGTGACTACTACACCTACCGGCAGGCCAGCATCGACTTCGCACCCGTCCACCGGGCTCTTCGCAACGACCAGGCGAAGTTCAGCTGGCCGGTCGCGTGGAACACCGACAACAGTCCGCACGCCATCGCCTTGTCCAACATGAGCATCCACGACTGGATCGACACCCGAGTGCCCGGCGGCCACTCCTCCCGGTTCGGGCGGCTGCTCGATACCGCCTACACCACCGAGTTCGGTCTGGACACCCGCCTCAGCTCCGCGCTCGGCATCATCGGCATGCTCGGATCCCAGCCCTCCACCGGGCGCTTCGCGCTGTACGGCACCAGCGACGCCCGCTACCACCTGCGCGGTGGGAACCAGCAACTCCCGGTCGCCATGCAGGCCGCACTGCCGGCGGACACGGTGCACTTCGGCCGGCGACTGGTCGCACTGTCGGTGAGCAGCACCGGTGAGCAGGAGCTGACCTTCAGCGTCGACGGCGCCACCCGAGCCATCACCGCCGACCACACGGTCCTGGCCCTACCGCTCGGAGTGCTTAAGGAGATCGATTTCTCCTGTGCCGGATTCGACACCCGCAAGCATGGCAGCATCGACACGATGCTCATGGGGCAGAACTGCAAACTCGCCCTCCAGTTCACCACACGCCTGTGGAACACCCGCGGACTGTGGGGAATCTCCAGCGGTTCGACCATGTCCGACACCGGCTACCAGACCTCGTGGGAATCCACCCGAGACCAGCCGGGGGAGCAGGGAATCCTGGTCGACTACGCCGGTGGGAGCCACGCAGCCGATTTCACCCCCGACGTCCCGTTCTGCACCGCCACCGACCCACAGGTCGTCGCCTACGCCCAATCCTCGCTAAAACAGTTCGAGACCGTCTTCCCCGGGCTCACCGACCGGTGGAACGGCAAGGCCACCCTCGCGGCCTGGCCGCGCCACCCCTACACCAACGGCGCCTACTCCACCTGGCCCGTCGGTTACGCCCACCACTACGCCGGCTACGAAGGCGTGCGCCAAGGGAAGGTCCACTTCGCCGGCGAACACATCTCCCTCGACTACCAGGGGTACATGGAAGGAGCCGCTGAATCCGGCCGACGGGCCGCCGACGAAATCCTCGCCGACCTCAGCATCTCCTGAATCACCGGACGCGCGAAGCCGACGAGCGGGCCTATCCTCCGGGGGAGGTTGTCGGTGTGGTGTCGGCGACGAAACGAGGACGGACACCTTGAACAGCCCGCGAAGTACTGCATGGCGCCCAGGAAGTCCTTGGGTAGGACCGTTCGCGCGTCGGATTCCGGCGCGGCGCTCCACCTCCCGGGCTCCCGGCCATCTCCGTGCCCACGCACACCTCGGTCGGCGGGCTTCCCGTCGGCAGTCAGCTCGTCGCCGGTCCGTGGGAGGAAGCCGTCCTCGTCCGGCTCGCCGCGGAGCTGGAAGGACTCGACGACTGGACAGGACGCCGTCCCCGCCGGTTCCACCGTTGAGCAGGACAGCAGGCTCCGCGCCGGTCCGGGCCTCAGTCGGAGTCTTCGGCGTGCGACGAGCCTGCTGCCCGATGGGGTGTCGCCGGGCGTGGGTTCTCCGGGCCGGAGACGGCCTGCATCACCGCGTTGCCGCGTTCATCCACGAACCGGGTGAAGAGTTGTTGCGCGGCACCGAACACGACCGCCCACGCGATGATCTGGCCGGACGTGTCCAGGGCCGTCAAGCCGGGCACGAACTGACCGCGCATGAGCAGCAGGCCCAGGACCGCGGTCAGGGCACCGGTCGGCAGCTTGAGGATCGCCAGCGCCAGGGGCACGTTGTACGCGGTGGTGGAACCGCGGATCTGGCGCAGCGTGGCGGCGGCGGTGACCGCGGCGGACACCAGCCCGGCCAGTTCCACGACCAGGTAGTCCGCGGGCATCGACGCCGCGTGGTAGTCGGCGTAGACGGAGGTGGTGGAGGGGCCGCCCGAGGTGGGGCAGACCGTCATGCCGGCCGGGCGGAAGCACAGCGGGACGACGTCGTCGTTCAACGCGCCCAGGACGGCGATGGCGAAGCCGAGGCCCAGCAGACCGGCCGCCCAGCCGTACACGATGCGGGCGAAGCTGCGCACCCGGACGACCTCGCGTTCCTGGATCCGGTACGCGGCGCGCACCGCGTCGACGACCGCGTTCCGCAGTGCCACGTCGTCGTTCTTCCACACCTTGAGAGCCTTCTCCGCGGTGCAACGCCGCTTGTCGCGGACGGGCAGGTTCTCCTCGACCAGTGCGACCAGATCGGGCAGCATGCCGCGGAAGTCGTCGACCGGGGCAAGCCGGATGATGAGGGTGTGCGCGATGTTCGCGTTGGCCAGGGCGCTGTCCACCAGGCCGCCGCGCAACCACCACCACCGCCGCGCCTTGTCCACGGCGTCTTTCGCCTTGTCCAGGTGCGTGGTGGCGCCGTGCACCAGCTCGGTGGTCTGCGGCCCTTCGCCGGCGCGGCCCTCCTCGTAGTCCAGGAGGGCCCCAACTCGGCGATGCGCGCCAAGGTCCGCTGCCCCCACGGCCACTTGCGCGCGCCCCAGCTCGATCCCGCCACGCGGTTTTCCCCGTTGGCCACGATGAACTCCGGAAAATCCTCGGCGCACTACCTCCATGGTCGCCGTCGGTGGGAGGTGAGAAGAATGGTCCGGGTGGTCCATCCTGGATCCATCTCGCGACCTGCGAAGACCCCGTACCGCTGGTTCGTGCCGGGTAGACCGGGGATCCGCAATGGATCCGGCTGCTCATTGCGCTCGGGTGGCGTGCCGCGCTCCACTCGACGGTGGACCCGGCGGCATCGTGCCGGGAACACCGCAAGCCGAGGGGGAAGACCATGGTGGACTGCAACTCCTACAAGGTGCAGCAGGGTGACACGCTCTCCGGGATCGCCGACTGGTTCAACGTGTCCTGGAAGGACCTGCAGCGCATCAACGGCATCGACGACCCCGACCAGATCAGCGTCGGACAGCTGCTCCAACTGTCGACGAACCGGTCGGTGTGCACGGCCTACTCCGTGAAGGAGGGCGACACGCTCTCGCAGATCGGGCAGCGGTACGGCGTCAGGTGGACACCCCTGGCGCACTACAACCACATCCCCGATCCCGACTTCATCCGCGTCGGACAGATCGTGTGCATCCCGCTCGGGGCCGGCGCGCAACAGGCGGAGTGAGCGCGCTCGTCGTTGGCACCGCGGCGCAGGCCGGCGAACCCGGGCTGCGCCGCGGTCGTGCTCACCCCACCGACATCGTCGAGTCGGCCTCGCGTCCCGCGCCGTCGCCGGTGCCCGCATCCCGGTCCAGCAGGAGTTCTTCGAGCACCTGGATCGCACCCTCGATGCGCAGCATCATCTCCCGCAGTGACGTCTCCTGCCGGACCAGCGCCTGCAACCGGGCATCTCCTCGCTGGTACTCCTGTTTCAGCTCGTCGAGTCGCGCTCGTGCGTCCTGCTGCACGGCCATCGCCTCCCTCCGGGCGGTCATCCCTCGTCCGCCGCCGACGACGGGACTCCACTGGACGCCGGGTGGCCGTGGAGTTCGGGGTGCAGGAAGCTGTTGAGCTCGGCTGCCGGCTTGGTCTCCTCCACGTCGATGCGGTGCGCCCTGGCCCACACGTCCTGGCGTACCCCGGTGATCTGCCACGAGACGCGGACGCCGGGTCTGTCCGTGCGGATGGTGAAGGCGTTGTCCCGGACCTCCTCGGCCACCACCGCCTGCGCCTGCTCGCCGATCGGGGTGAGCTGGTAGCAGCAGTCGCGGTTGAGCGCCTCGAAGAATTCCGGCAGTGCGACGGTCGCCGTACCGCTGTCGTCGGTCGTGGCGGTCCCGGTGTACACGGTCAGCATCTCCGGCGACGCCACGGCCGAGTGCACCAGGTACCGGGTGGCCGGGTCCACCGGGTGGTCGATCCGGAACGCGGCGCCGGCCTGCTGCAGGACGCCCGAGACGGTGACGTTGCCGTAGAAGATCGCCGCCTGCCGGGCCCTGGCGGTCAACCCGATGTCGCTTCCCTCCACCCGCAGGCGGACGTTGCTGTACGGGGGAGCCTGGCCGATGCTCACGTTGCCGGACGCGGTGTTCATCTGCAGACCCCACCACGCGCCGTTGTTGCCCCAGAACCCGAGGTGGGTGTCGTCGGACATGCCGATGAACGCCCGGTCGGCGTTCGGCGCGTCCTGGAACAGCCAGATCCCGGCCGAACCGTCGCCTCCCTGCCGCACCCGCATCCTCCGGGGGACGTCCAGGCCGCCGCCCTCGCCGGTCGGGCTGACCGTCAGTCTGTCCACACCGGACCACAGCCGTGCGCTCCCACCGTAGGCGTACCAGACCCAGCGCTCACCGGCCCACGGGGTCTCCACGAGCCCGGAGACCAACCGGTCCTCGAAGGAGAAACCCGCGCCGCTGCCGCCGCTGTGGATCTCGCTGCCCCACACGTGCAGCGGGCGCTGCACCTTGCCGATGCCGATCCCGACCCAGCCGTTCGCGGTGTTCATCTGCAGGCCCCAGGTCCCGCCGTTGTTCCCCCACAGGCCGACGTGGTCGTCGTCGACCATCCCGACGAACGCCCGGTCGCCTTGCGGGGCGGACTGGTAGAACCAGATCCCGGCCGACCAGTCGCCTCCCTGGCGGACCCGCATCCTCCGGGGGACGTCCAGGCCGCCGCCCTCGCCGGTCGGGCTGATCGTCAGTCTGTCCACACCGGACCACAACCGCGCGCTGCCGCCCTGCGCGTACCACACCCACCGTTCGCCCGCGGCGGGGTTGTCGACGAACGCGGAGGTTCCCCGGTCCGCGAACGAGAATCCCGCACCGAGACCGCCGCTGTGCACCTCGTCGCCCGAGACGTGCAGGATCCGCCGGGCCTGGCCGGCGGCGACACCGACACCGACGTTGCCGTTGCCGTCGACGACGAGCCGGTCGGCCTGGGCGGTCTGGTCGGTCAGGTGCAGGCTGCCGTCGCTGCCCGCGTGCACGCCGTACGCCCGGGCACCGGAGTTCGCCATCAGCAGCCCGGCACCCCGGCCCGTCCCGGACGAGACGAGCCGCACGGCGGGGGCGTCGTCGGCCCCGCCGTCGACCTCCAGCGGCGCGGTCGGATCGCGGGCCCCGATCCCGACGCGGCCGGTCCCGGCCACCGACACCGCCGTCCACCGCCCGCCGTCGGAGGCGAGCAGGTCCACGTCCACGCCGCCGTCGTCCCGGGCGGCCAGTTCCGCCACCGCGACCTGCTCGACGTGCGGCTCCGGCGACGCGGTGGCCCGCGGGCACCGCAACTCCACCCGCCCCGCGAACACCGGCACCGCGCGGCGGGGTCCCGCGGACACGACCCGGACCGCTCCGCCGGCATCGAGCGTGAGCAGGGCGAGCACGATCTGGTCACCGGAGTCCTGGAACCCGGCCGTGGGCTGCAACCGCAGCCAAGGGGCGTGGAACAGCACGAGCTGGTTCTCCCCGATCACCTCGGCCCACGTCACCGTCAGGAACCGGTCTCCGGTGGCGGTTCCGGTGCTGATCGCCAACCCGTCGGCGCCGACTGGGACGGTCGGGACGTTCTGCGGCTGGTGCGGGTCGACGTCGGGGTCCACGACCGCCAATCCGCCCTCCGCGAGGGCGATGACGCGGCCCGAGGCGTCCACCGCGGTTCCCGTCGACACCTGCACGCTCGTCGCCCCCGGCGCGGCGCTCACGGCCAGACCGCGCGCGACTCCCCAGCCGTGCAGGCTGGAGTCCCGGATCTGGTCCAGGGGCAGCAGGTAGCTCTCCATGTCGGTGAGGCTCTCGCCGTGGCCGGTGGGACCACCGCGAACGGTGTTGGTGCTCCGGTTCCAGTACTCAGTGCGCATCATCGTCATGTCGTTCACCACCACGTCGCTGCTAGATGGCGGTCACCAAGGTGGCCCGCGCGTGCGCGGGTTTGTTCTGCTCGACGATCGCCCGGACGTTGCCGACCGCCTGGTCCAGCGCCTGCCTGCGCTCGTCCGGATCGGACGGCAGGCGGGAGTTCGTGAAGTGGATGACGACGCTGAGCTCGAACGGTCGCAGCCGGGACCAGAAGGGTTCGATCCGCGCAACGTCGTTCTGGCCGGGATCGCAGCAGATCAACAGCTCCCCGTCGGTGGCCATGCCGGTCGGGTTGACCAACCGCCCGGATTCGGTGTGCTGCGTCGTCGTGGGGGTGGCCCCGAGGTCGACGCGGTGCACCACGGCCGGTTCCGCCACGTCGAGGACGAACGGGTCGGCCGAGGAGGGCCAGAACGGGGCGAGCCCGGCGTCCAGGACGTGCAGGCGCGTCTCGTCGACCGTGGTGACGGCGGTCGGTGCCACCAGCGGGTTCGACGGCGGGAGCAGCGGTGTCTCGGACCACCCGGACGGACCGCCGCGGTCCACCCGGACCAGGTTCCCGGCGGCCGCCCCGCTGCCGGACGGATCTCCCGCGTCCCCGACGATCAGCCAGCCGCCCGGCTGGACGTGCAACGACAGCGGTTCGACGACCGTCCGCAACGAAGTCGGTGTCACGGTGACCGGGTCGGGGTGCACGGTGATGATCTGGGGACGGCTGGGGTTGCCGGGGACGTTCCCGCGGTCGAGGACGAGCAGGTCCCCACCGCTGTCGACGTCCATCGCCACCGGCCAGCGGCTCAGCCCGCTCGCCAGCGTGGTGACCTCGGTGGCGCGGGCGGCCGTGTACGGCGCGGGCACGGCGAGGAGCTTGCGGGAGCGGTCCAGGACGTACAGCGTCTCGGGTCGCGCGTCCTGCGCGGGACGCACGGCGACCGCCACGACCGAGGTCAGCGGCGTGTCCGGCACCAGTGGTCGCGGGGTCGGGGGCGTCCCGGCCAGGTCGAGGTGTCCCGCCGAGCTGAGCCGCCACACCCGGCTGCGCAGCGGCAGCCCCGCGTTGGGTGGCACTCCGCTGTCGCCGACGAAGAAGACGCCTCCGGCCCCGGCCGCCACGCACCACGGGCGCATGAGCCCTTCGATCCAGTCGCCGCTCGGGGTGCGTGCGGGTCCGCGGGTCACCAGCGCGGCGACGGGTGCGGGACTGCCGGGCATCGCCACCAGTACGCGGCTGCCGTCGTCCAGGGCGACGCGCGGCCTGGTCCGGCCGACCGCGAACAGTCCGAGGAAGGTGTCGAGACCCGCCCTGATCCCCCTGCGGCCGTAGGCCCCGGCGATCTCGGCGGTGACCTTCCGCCGCTGGTATTCGTCCCACACCTGTTCGCCCTGCAGTGTCGGGAACTCCACCGCCACCCACGAGGCGAGCCACGGCAGGAACCTCTCCGGGGTCTTCCACGGGGCGCACAGCCCGTCCAGCCGGGCGATCTCGTCGGTGATCGGCGGGTGGACGCGATCGTCCAACGCGATCGGCACGTCGTCGTCGATGCCCGTCAGGATCTTCTCGAAGATCCGCAGGACCGCGCCCAGGGAGAACGCCGAGGGGTCGGCGCGTTCGTCCTCCTCCCAGAGAACGGGAGGCAGGTACCGCAGGTAGCCGCTGCTGCCGTTCACGACAGATCAATCCCCTCGGGCGCGGCTTGGACCTCGTGCTTCGAGGCGGCGCACACCAGTTCGTAGTCGGCCAGCCGCACCGAGGCGGCGAAGTTCGACAGCGCGTACGGGCGTTCGGTCGGGACGTAGTTGTCCCGGGTGCCGTCCGGTCTGATCGGGGGGAAGTGGTAGGCGGGCAGGTCCGGTCTGGTCTCCAGGACCGCGATGTACCCCAGGTCCTCCGGCGGCATGATCGCCTTGAACAGGTCGGAGTTGAACACGTGCTGGCCGACCCGCCAGCCCTGCCCGGTCGGTCCACCGTGGACCGGGTGCAGGAAGGTCTGGATGTTGCGCAGCGTCTCGTCCTCGACCGCGGCCTGGGTCGCGCCCGCCGCGACCGCAGTGCGCCAGATCACCACCTGCACCCGGACGATGATCGGCAGGTAGCGGGGCCCCCAGACCTCCAGCTGCGCGGTCAGGTCGCGGTGCCGGTCGAGGTGCGCGCGGACGGCCCGGATCGTGTCGTTGGTCGGTTCCGGTGCGGGCACCGAGATGCCCTGGTCCGGAACGACGATGACGTTGACCGTCCCCGGCATGCGCGGTATCCCGGCGAACATCCACGGGTCGCCCTCGTGCCACGCCGGTGGGTTCCCCGGGCCGTCCGCGTCGTGGGCGCGGGGCGCCAGGCAGCAGCTGATCCGCACCTCGCCGGCCGCGTCCGCGGCCAGGAACGCGTAGTCGTCGGTGGTGACCGCGCGATCGCGGATCTTCAACTGCTCGGGGGCGCGGCGCAGCGCGTCCTCGACGGGCTCCTCGTCGGAACCGTCCAGCCCGGGTCCTTGGTTGGTGACCCGGATCCCGGTCGGGAGCGCGCCGTCCGGTGTCGTGCCGATCTCGGTCACCTGCCCCGGAGTGACGTTGCCGCTCGTCCCCGCGTCGACGTAGCGGTAGCGGAACGCCTGGATCCGGCTGCCCGCCGGGGGGATGCGGCCATGGCCCTTCCCGGTCCGCTCGTCGTGGTTGCCGAACAGGATCTCGCCGGCACCGGCGTCGACGCGGTAGACCTCGCGCGGGGCGTCGGCCGACGCCTGCTCCAGGTCGTCGACCGGTGTCCACGTCTGCCAGGACGACGGGACGCCCTGGGACACCCGGACCACCAGGTCGGCGAACGGTGAGTCGGGATCGCCTCGCCGGAACAGCGGGTGGTTGCGCAGCGCGAACGTCTGGAACGGCGCGCCGGTGCTCTCGCCCAGCGCCTCGGGCGAGCGCGTGGTCAGCGCGGTCCGGGCGAGCGCCGCGTTGAACAGCACCCGGTCGAGCCCGACGGCCAGCGGGGTCGTGGCGCGGTTGGCGATGCGCAGGCCGATCCAGAACCGCTCGTCGGTCACCACGCCACCCGGGGCCAGGGCGGTGACGGTGGTCCACGCGGGCGCGTCCGGCCGGGAGGGCGGGGGCGTGGGGCACTGCCCGGCCCAGTCCGCGGGCGGGCGCAGCCGCACGTCCCCGTCGTGTTGGAGGGACTCCGTGGCGTCCGCGCCTCCGGGCACCTCGGGCCACACCAACGGTTCGGTTCCCCGCCGGGAGTACGTCCACGTCACCGAGACGTTCGCGGGGTCGCGCACGGGCAGGTAGAAGCGCGGTCGGAGCACCACCGCCTCGTCGGTGGCCCGGTCGAAGCCGAGGCACAGCTGGGCCGCCTGCCCGGCCGGCACGGACACCAGGTACTTCGACGTCGGCGGGCCGATCAGCGCGGTCGAGGCGTCCGCGTACCTGCTGGTGGTCGCGGCCACCGGGTGCGGACCGATCAGCACGGCGTTGGCCAGGGCGATCGGCAGCACGTCCACGTCCTCGTCGGTCTCGAAGGCCACGGACGGCTCACCTTCCCGGGCGCGGGTGCGCGCCTGGGTCCCCGCGGGCACGGTCTTGGCGACACCGGCCGTGAACGTCAGGTCGGTGCGGGCCGGATTCGTGGGGTGCCGGGTGATGCCGAGCAGGTCGAGGAATGCGAGGTAGTGCTTGTCCGGAACCTGGTCGAGCCGGTAGATCACCCCTTCCACCAGCCAGGCGAACAGTTCGATGAGCGTTCTGCCGATGTCGCTGGGACTGTCGTCGGTCCAGCCGGGGGCGTAGGCGTTCTTCAGGGCCAGCATCTCGTCCACCAGGTCCTGCCAGGTGCGATCGTCCAGTGTCGGCGGCTGGATGCGCCCGCGCGTCGAGGTGAATGTCATGGTGGCCGCTCCAGGGGGAACTCGTGGACGAGGTGGTGGACGTCCTGGGTGGCCCGCAGGCGGAAGGTGATGTCGATCAGCAGTGCCGCCTGCGGCCCGTCGTTGGTGACGGAGACGTCGAGGACGTCGATGCGCGGCTCCCACCGGCCCAGCGCCTCCTCGACGTGGTAGCGCGCGAGGTCTGCGGTGCTCCCGTCGTTCGGCGCGAACGCCAGGCTGCGCAGCTCGGAGCCGAAGTCCGGCCGCATCACCCGTTCGCCGATCTGAGTGCCCAGGATGATCCGGATCGACTCCTCGACCTTGCGCAGGCCGGCCGACTGCCCCCACCCGTGCACGCCCAGCTGCACGGGGAAGCTGATGCCGCGGCCCAGGAGCTCGGGATCCACGTCGATCACGTGGCCCGGAGCTTGTCCTGGACCGCTGTCGCGGCCAGGAGTTCCTGCGGTGTCTTCTTGGCGAGCATGCCGTTGGTCTTGCCGGCCAGCGAGTCGAGCAGGACCGGTTCGCCGCCGACCCTGAGCCGGCTCGACACACCGGCGGTGATGCCGGTGACCGCCAGGCACTTCACCGCCGTCGGCCCGGACGCGTCGCTGGCCGGTTGGATGCCGCAGTTCTCGACAGCGGCACCGTCGAGGTCCGCGCGGCGCAGGACGGGGCTGCCGCCGACCGCCAGTTTCGCGCGTCCGGCGGCGTGCACGGCCCCTGGCGGGTGCCCGCAGGTCACCCGGCTCGCCGTCGTCAGCACTGGGTGCATGTCTCCTCCCGTCATGTGACGTCCACCTGGGACGCCCGCAGGGTGATGGTGCCGTCGGCCTCGATCGTCAGATCGGTCCGCGCGCTCAGCGTGATCGAACCGTTCCGCGCGTCGAGCGTGATGGTGCTGCCCGCCGCGTCCTCGATCGTCAGCGCTCCGGTGCCGAGCGTGTCGTCGAACGTGATGGTGTGCCCGGCCCGGCTGCGCAGCAGGCGCAGGTTGTTTTCTCCGTCCACATTGGAGGATGGGGGTTCCTGCCCGTCGTTCCACAGACTGCCCAGGACGTACGGACGTGCCAGATCGCCGTGCTCGAAGGCGACCAGCACCTGCTCGCCGGGTTCGGGCAGCGCGTAGAACCCCATGCCCTTGCCGCCCATCGGACGGGCGCACGGGGCCCAACCGCTGGTGAACCGGTCGGAGAGCCCCGGGAAGGACACCTTCACCCGGCCGATCGGCACGGTGGGCGGGGTGTCCACGAGCTCCCGGTTCTCCTGGACTTCTCCCACCACGACGCCGTAGAAGCGCTCGGGCCGGTCCGGCGGGGGTTGCTCGGTCATGTCCTTGCGCAGCAGACCCACCAGGCTGGACCCGCAGCGCTGCGTGATGGAGAAGTCCGTGGCGAAGCCCCCGCCGTCGATGCGGTGGGTGACCTTGCGCAGCCGGTAGATCCCGCCGAACCGCTTGCCGACACCGCGGATCTCGACGTACTTGCCCGCGGCGAGGTCGGGCAGGCCGATGCACGATCCGTCCCCCTCGTACAGGCCGTCCAGGAGATCTTCGAGCAGCGACCTCGCCAGCAGGGCGGCGTCGAGGGGGTTGTCGACCGCCTGCGTGCGGAGACCTTCGCGCACCAGCGACCCGAGCAGGTCCGCGGCCGCGCTGCCCAGCCGCTCGACCAGGACGTCGGGATCGAGGTCGGCGGTCGGCACCGCGGCCCGCACGGTCTGGGCGAGTTCCTGGTTGTACCCGCGGACGACCTGCAGGCCGGCCAGTCCGGCGGCGGAGATGCGCGGCGAGAAGCTCGACAGGTTCCGGCCCCACTCCAGCACGTGCGCGGCGGGTTGGGGCCGGGGGAACTGGAAGTGCAGCCGGTCCCACTCGACGTAGACGTCGAAGAAGTACCGCTGGGCGCGCGTCTTGAGGAAGGCCATGTCGCTCTCGGCCTGGACGACCTTCTCCGGCAGCGCCGGGGTCGGGTCCACGACGGGCACCAGGCCGTTCTCGACGGCGAGGCGCGCCGCGATGAGCGAGTCGTCGGCGATGGTGTACTCGGTGGGTTCGGGCTGGTTGTGCCGCATTCGGTAGGACTTGTCGTAGCCGGACACGCGCACCGTCGGCGGGCCGTCCTGCGGGAACGAGGGCTCGACGGAGGTGATCTCGCCGAGGAACGCGGGTGCGAGGTCATCCCCGTAGCCGAGGTGGATCTCGACGGTCTTGCCGGGATCCAGCAGGGGCGAGTCGAGCACCGCGTTGTCGCGGTTGCGCAGCACCAGGGTGAACGATCCCGCCAGGTCCAGGTCGCTGTCGACGACCACGCTCAGCACCTGGGCGGCCAGGTCGGCCGCCATCGTGAGTCCGGCGATGCGGACCTCGAACCGCGGCGCGTAACAAGGCCCGGTCACGGCGGACCACCCCCGGCCGGTCGTGCCCCGGTCCCGCGCGCGGGGATCACCAGCGTCCTGCCCGGAGGCAGGTCGAACGGGTCGGTCATGCCGTTCGCGCGGGCGATGTCCCGCCACAGCGCCGGATCTCCCAGGTACGTGGCGGCCAGCCCGCTCAGCGTGTCGCCCGCCACCACGGTGTGCGCCGACCCGGGGCCGGCGAGCGCACCGCGCGTGGCGGTGTCGACGGCGGCGGACAGCGTCGGCGGGCCGACGAAGAAGCCGGACCGGATTTCGACCTCGGCGCCGCGCACGTACTCCTGGAAGCGCACGGCGAGCGTGGACCGCACCGGGGTGCCGTCGCGCAGGAACATGGTGAACCGCTGCGCGGCGTCCACCAGCACGCACCGGAACTGGAAGCGTCCCAAGGAGAACAGCAGGACCGGCGGCGCGTGCGTCTGCGGATCCGTGTCGAGCAGCCGGACGATCGGCGCGGTGTGGTCGCGCACGTCCTCGCCGGTTTCGTAGGTGTCGAAGAACAGGTCCATCACCAGGGCGCGCGCCTTGCCCCGCACGTACTGCACGGGCGGCGAGTCGAGCCCGGGGATGCCGACCTCGGCGAAGGTGTTGCCCTGTTCGACGCGGAACTCCTCCGGGTTGTACATCACCGGGAAACCGGTGCCCGTCACCGTGTTGACGATCAACGCCTTGGCCAGCACGGTGCCGCCCCGCGCGGGGGCCGTGGCCGGGGTCAGCGGGTGCACGTCAGGCCCCCCTCTCGAACTCGGTGCGGATCCGGCGCATCAGCTCGCTCACCAGGTCTCGGCGCAACGCGTCCAGGTCCACCGGCGGTGGCGCGGGCGGTGAGCCGGTGTCGCGCTGCGCCGGAGCCGGCAGCGGTTTGGCGCACGGAGGGGGCGCGGGCGGCGCGGCCGCCGGAGCGGGAGCCGCGGTCGGGGGACCGGGTGTCGCACCGACGCGGGTGCGGTCCGGTCCGAGGGCCTGTCGTTCGCGCGTCATCGCCAGCTCCTCCTCCTGCCGCAGGCCGGTCGCCGTGGCCCGGCGCCACGCCGCGCCCGGTCGCAGCAGCGCCAGCACGTGCGTGGCCTCGTGCACCAGCAGGCCCCAGCCCCGTTCCCCGCGCGGGTCGAACCGCCCGCGTCCGAAGTGGACGTCCCGGTCGACGGTCACCGCATCCGCCCGGTGCGCGCGGGCGAGCGAGTCGGAGGCGGCGTCGTCGTGCACCCGCAGGGCGTCGGCGCCGGGACCCGCCACGTCCCGCAGGCGGGAACGCACCTCGGCGGGCAGCGGACGTCCCGCGTCCGCGGCCACTGCCCGCGGAACCGGTGCCGGGCCCGGCGGCGCGGTGGCCGCCGGTCGCCGGGGCGCCCCGGCGACGGCACCCGAACCGGAGGCCCCGTCCGGGCGCGCAGCCGCGGCGCTCCCGCGCGCGGAACGCGCCCCGGCGGTCGCGAGCAGCGGCGTGGCCGCCTCGTTCGGTACCGCTTCGACCCGGTCGAACCGGCCGCGGCAGGCGGTCGCGACCGAGGTCGCGCGGTCGAGGTAGGCCCGCAGCAGACCCGGCCAGGACAGCCGCGGCAGCGGTCGAGCCGCCGCGCGCCGCCCCTGGTCGTCGAGGCGTTCGCCCAGCGTGGGCGACGACGCGATTTCGTCGTCCACTGCTCAGTCCTCCTCCCGCGTCGTGTCGACCAGGTCGCCGACCTCCCGCACCCACCGGCGCCGTTGCGCGTGGTCCAGGTCCAGCAGTTCGGCGAGGGTCCAGTGGACGTTGCGTCCCAGGAAGGCCACCTCGTGGTGGACCCGGTCCACGGGGTAGCCCCTCACCCCACCGGCGGCGGTAGGTCGACCTCGTGCGCCCGGCCGCAGTGCGGGCACTCCGCCGACACCGTCGTCGGGGCGAGGCCGTTGATCCGGTTGTAGAGGTCCTGGAGGTGGGCCAGGTCCTCGGAGAACAGCCCCTCGATGACTCCCGGGTTGATCTCCGGCACGCCCTCCAGCCTCGTCACCACCCGGGACAGGAGCAGGACGATGAGGTAGGCGGGCCAGTTCTGCACCCGGGGGTCCTTCAGCGGGTAGATCTCGTCCCCCGCCGTGGCCAGGCGCATCACACCCCTGCGGTGCAGGGTGCCCTGGGCGTCGAGGAAGCCCTTGGGGAGTTCGAACTCGACCTCTGTGACGAACACGGTGCTCACACCCTGGTGAGTCCCTCGTGCGCCAGCACGAGGGTGTCGATGGCGATGTCGCTGCCCTTGGCGTTGAAGTTCGGTCCCTCCCACTTGGTCGGCCACGCGCTGACGAAGTTCCAGCGGGCGACCTCGGTGTGGTTGGCCAGGTCGAAGACCACCACCGAACCGTTCTTGCGGACCACGTTGCCGTCGATCACCTGCTGGCGCCAAGACCACAGCTCGGCGGAGGCGGTCAGCCCCCACTTCAGCGTGATGTCGGAGAAGTTCGTCTTGCCCGGCAACTTGCGCACCCGCGTGTTGTCCCCGCCTTCCCGGGTCTCGATGATCTCCGTGGTGGAGGCCAACCCGGTGCACTCGGTGAAGCTCGCCTGCGTGATGCCGTCCAGCTCGACGAGGAAGTTGAAGTTGCGGAAGGGATCGACGCGCTGACCTGTCTGAGCCATTTCCGGGAACTCCTCACTGGCCTTCGCTGACGCTGGCACCGCCGGACCACAGCCCCAGCCGGACGATCACGTACTCCGCCGGGCGCGTCGGTGCCACGCCGATCTCGACGATCACCTGCCCCAGATCGCGCACCGCGGGCGGGTTGAGCTCCTCGTCGATCTTGACGTAGAACGCCTCCTCGGCCTTGCGGCCGAACAGCGCGCCGGTTTGCCAGACGCGGACGAGGAATTCCGTGATCGACCGTTCGAGGCCCTTCCACAGGCCCGTGTTGTTCGGTTCGAACACGGCCCACCGGACGCCCTGCAGGACGGATTCCTCGATGTAGCAGACGAGTCGCCGGACGTTGACGTAGCGCCAGGCGGTGCCGTCGGTCAACGTGCGCGCGCCCCACACGAGCGGAGGCCCCGCCGGGAAGCGCCGGACGGCGTTGATACCGGCGTGGTTGAGCGCGCCGTGTTCGGCGTTGTTGAGCGCGTAGCCGAGGTCCAGCGCTCCCCGGACCGGCTCGTTGGCCGGGGCCTTGTGCACGCCGCGCTCGGCGTCGCTGCGGGCCATGACACCGGCGATGTGCCCGCACGGCGGGGCGGTCGTCGTCCGCGGCTGCCCGGCGGCGTCGACCCCGTCGTCGA
The DNA here is from genome assembly GCF_025643595.1 of Saccharopolyspora rosea. Lineage (GTDB taxonomy): Bacteria > Actinomycetota > Actinomycetes > Mycobacteriales > Pseudonocardiaceae > Saccharopolyspora > Saccharopolyspora rosea. The sequence continues at coordinate 3,754,585 of NZ_CP102826.1, read as the reverse complement.
CGACCAGCCACGGCCAGTACAACCCGGCGAACCCCGATTTGGACAGCAGGTTCCCGCGCTGGGTCTGCAGCGGACCGTCGGGCCGGAGCGGGGTCGGGTCCGGTGCCCCGTCGAGCACGGCGAAGCGGTCCTTGAGGTCCTCGCAGCTGGCGATCAGCTCCTTCTGCCCCTCGGGATCCACCAGGCCGGGCGCGCACACCAGGCTCACCTCCGCCAGGCGGGAGAGCTGGTCGAGGGCGGCGCTCAGCGTGGCCGCCGTCAGATCCCGCACCGGCACGACGTAGGCGAGGGTGCCGCCGTTGTCGAAGAAACCCCGCACCGCGTAGGGGATCCGCACCTGGTCCCGGTGTTCGTCCTGATCGGACGGCAATCCGCCGAAGGAATCGCGGTAGCTCGTCCAGTTGGTGACGGGGACGGGCTTGCCGAGCGCGTTGTCCGCCGGCGGTGCGGCCACCAGGCCGATCAGCGCCGCGGTGCTGGTGCCGACGCCGGCGATGGGCCCCGCCGTCGTGGCGATCTCCTCCAGGTGCACGCCCGGTGCACTGGTCTCGTAGTCGGCCATCGGTTCCCCCGGATGTCGGCGGTCACTGCGCGGGCAGGACCACGTTGTGCACCTGGCTGTCGGGCCCGTAGCTCACGGAGGCTCGCACCTCCGGCCGGTCGGCGACCCGCACCGACAGCACGTACGCCCCGAAGTCCACGTCGGGGAACGAGAACCTCCCGGCGCGGTCGGCCGTGGCTTCCCGGTCGGTGCCGACCAGGGCCACCAGCGCGGCGGGGACCGGGGCCAGCTCGCTGTTCAGCACGCGGCCCGCGAGGACCGGCCGGTCGGCCAGCACGCCTTCGGCCTGGATCGCTTGGACGGCCGGGAACTGGTCCTCCTGTTCGAAGGCCCGCATGCCGATGGTGACCGTGAACGGCAGCGCCGGTCGGGGAGCGATCCCCAGCGCGGTCCAGAACTGACCCATGCCCTCCCGCATCGGTTCGACCTCGGCCGGCAGCGGGTAGACCTGCGGCGGGTCCTGCAAACCGCCCCGCAGGAACCGGTCGTCGATCCGCGGATGGGCGTGCAACCAGGGCAGCAGCGCACCGAGCACGCGGTGCTCCTCGTCGGTCCGCACGGCTCCCGCGCCGGGGGACCAGGCGGTCGCCAGGTAGGTGCAGGCGATCCGCACCGGAGCGGGGCGGAGGAGGTAACCGCCGTCGACCCGGTCCCGCAGCGGAGCGTCGTCGCGCAACGCCCGGTTCTCCCGGATCTCGAACAGGAACAGGTCCACCGTGGTCCGCGTCGGATTGAAGTCCTTGTCCGGTACGTCGAAGCTGACGTCGGCGTCGCGGAGTTCGCCCGGTGCCGCGGCGTCGCCGAGCATCGCCCTGAGCGTGGCGTCCAAGTCCTGGAACATCGGCCCTCGCTTCCGCCCCGGAGGGGTGCCTACCGGTCGGTGGGAACGGCGACCTCGCCGTCCTCGCGCATCAGGCGGTCGAAGACGTCGTCGGGCATCCACACCCGGTGCGGGTAGCTCGGGCCCCACGAGTTGAGCAGCGGCACGGCGCCGAGTTCGTCGGCACGGCTGTTGCCGAGGACCGCATGCACGTCGTCCACCGACTGGGCCCACCGGAACACCTGGATGCCGTCCTGGAGGTCCGGCACGTAGGACCCGCGCCGGCGGTAGTCGTCGCCCGCGTACGCGGCCTGCCAGTCGACGTGTCCGGCCGAGGCGAGGACTTCGCCCGCGGCGCGGCACGAGGTCCCGTTGTTGTCGCCCGGATTGGTGTCCGGCCACTGGTCTCGTTCCTTGGCACGGTCCCACAACCACCAGGCCGTGTAGTACTCCCCGTTGAGGATGGTCATGCACCGCGACCAGGCGAACCCGACGCAGGCACCCTCGTCGCCCTGGTCGTAGAACTTCCACCACTCGTCGAGGTCCGGCTCGCCCCCGGGTTCCAGGCAGATGGCGTGGCCGCCCCGGATCGTGGTGAGCGTGTCCGCCCCGCCGCGCGCCACGAACTGGACGCCGTCGGCGTCGGCCTCCGGGTGGTCGAACTCGGTGTACCAGTTGACGCCGATCACCACCGGAACCGGTGTGGTGGGGCGGCTCTCGGCCGTCAGCGGGTAGTTCTCCACGTGCCGCCAGTCATCCGGGATGAAGCGCCCCAGGCGGGGATCATCCGGGTCTCGATCGATGGGACGGTACCGCATGGTCGTCTCCGTTCTCGCGCACCGGTCGTTTCCTGGCCCGCCACAACGCGGGCACGACCAGTAAGGCAAACCGCCTCCGGCGACAGCAATGAGCCCATCGATCCAAAGAGGATCCACTTCGCTCGGTGGCCGGTGTCCCGCGGCTCACGTCGAAACCACCAGGTACCACGGCGGTTTCGCCCGGTTCCGGAAGTCGAGGCCGCGGTACGCCGACCGGCTAGGGAGTGTTTTAAAGCGGCGTGAGCCGCTTTCTCTTTCGGTGAGTGGTCTCGCCACGTGCACCGCCGCGGGTTCTCCGATGGGCACAGCGGCGCGTCAGCGCCTCCGTGGGGGGGGTGGTCGGGTGACGGGCGGGCCGCTGAGGTTCCGCCACCGGCACCGCCACGCAAAGCACTTCCGAAACACTCCCTAGCGGCGACCGGGCATCTCCTGCAGTGTCGAGCGCAGCACGGAGTGGTCCAGCCGCTGTTGCCGAGCCCACGCGGCGGCGGCCGCTCGGCACCGCAACCCCAGCTTGTCGAGGATGTTGTGCACGTGGTTCTTCACGGTCGGCAACGCGATGCACAGCCGCCGAACGATTTCCTGGTTGGACAGGCCCTGTTCCAGCAGCACCGCGACCTCCGCTTCCCGGCGGCTGAGCAGGTCGGCATGGGGGCTGCCGGGCCGGAACTCGTCGGACAGCTCGGTCACCCGGCGGCTCAACGCGGCGGCGACGCGGGGCGAGCAGTGCAGTTCCCCGTTGGCGGCGCTTTCGACCGTCCGCACGAGTTCGGCGATCGAATGGTTCCGGGTGAGGAATCCCGCGGTACCGATCTCCGCGTACGCGATGATGTCGGCTTCGTGCTCGCAGACGCCGAGCGCGATGATGGGCAGCCCGGGGCTGCGCTGTCGCAACCTGGCGACCGCGTCGAGGCCGTCCGCCAGGTCGGCGACGTCGAGCAGCACGACCGCGCGGCCGCGGACGGCGAATTCCGGATCGAAGTCCTCAGGCCGGGCGAGTGTCGCGACGACCCCGAAACCGTTGGCGTCTTCGAGGGCGACGGCCAAACCCTCCCGGTAGAACCTCGCCGGGGCGATGATGACGATCTGGATCATGGTGGCCACCCTGGCGGCGCGCGGCCGGACACCGACCGTTCCGCCGCGGTCGGTCGACTTTCCTGAGCCCCCCGGTCGTTCGCACGGGCCCAAGCACGCCCGGCCCGGCACGCAACCCAGGCTACCGAATCGGCGGGGCGTCCGAGTACGGGAAATGGTCCCTGCCCGCGGTGCTTTTCACCGCGCGGTGGACGTTCGCGCGGCGTTGACCCCGCGGTGCCACCGGGCGGAGCATGGGGACGTGGCGTCGCAGAGCTGGGCCACACCGGTCACCGAAGACAGACGCGCGGTACCTCCGGTACCGGTGACCGGTTGCGCCGCCCGCAGCGCGTGTTCCGCGCCCGGCCACGGCTTCGCCCCGGAGGCGGAGCGGGAGGCCGACGCGGCGGCGACGCTCGGCGGCAAGATCGTGTCGTCCGCGCCGGCGCCGCAGGACCCGGCGCGACTGCGCGCCCTGCTGCCCGACGCGCCCGGCACCCCGCTCGACACCGCCACGCAGCGGGAGATGGCCGCCCGGTTCGCGCACGACTTCAGCCGGGTCCGCGTCCACGACGACGCCCGGGCCGCCGAACTCGCCGCCGACCAGCGCGCCCGCGCGTACGCGGTCGGACACCACGTGGTGTTCGGCGCGGGCCGGTACGCCCCGCACAGCCCGGCCGGGCGGGCGCTGCTGACGCACGAACTCGGCCACGTCGTCCAGCAGTCCCGGGCGGGAGTGCTCGCCCTCCAGCGGGACGACGCCGACCGGCCGCCGCCCGCGGCGGTCACCGACCCGGAAACCGCACTGGGACAGCGCCTGGTGCGCGACTTCTCGTCCGGGGTCGCGCTCGCGTTCTACGCGCCGATGCCGCACGACAAGGAGGAGGCGCGCAACGCCGCGCAGAAGTGGGCGAAGCGGGAGCAGGCCCTCGCCGTGAAGGGCAGGCGGATCAGCGCGGCCAACGTGGTCTTCGGCGAGCCGATGTCCGATGACGAACACCCGCTGACCGCGACGATCGGGGCCATCGGCAGGATGCTGTCCGCCGCCGTCGCGAAAGCCCCGCCGGGACCGGAAGGCCCGCTGCCGCCGGGGCTCGGTCCGAGCACCGTGCGCACCCTCGCGGTGTTCGCCCACGGCACGAGCACCTGGTGCGGCCTGGGATCGATCACCAGCTCCACGGCCGCGTCGATCGTCAAGTCGATCGCTCCCGCGCTCGGGCCGAGCATCAACATCGTCCTGTACTCCTGCAACGCCGGTCGGGACCCGGACGAGAGCGAGGACTGGGTCAAGGGCACGATGCGGCCGGGTGGCGGGAAGGCGTCCCTGGCGGCCGTCACCCGCGATGCGCTCATCGCCGAGGGCAAGGGCGGCTCGGTGTGGGGGCACACCACGACCGGCCACGTTTCGGAGAACTTCGCGCTGCGCGAGTTCGACGTGACATCCGGCCGAGGCAGCGCGGGGTCCTCCTTCGTCACCCGGTACGTCTTCACCGGTCCGGACAAGACCACCGCGACGCAGGAACTGCTCGACGCCGCGATGGCGCAGGGTTACGAGATCAGCCCGCGCGGCACCGCCAGGGCGGATGCCGTCGTGGAGAACGAGATGTACCGGTGCTACGCGGAAGCGAACCGGGAACTGGATTTCCGCGGTGGGAAACTCGCCGAATCGGCCCCGACGCATCCCGTCGAGGTGGGCAGGCTCGTCAGGGACCACTGGACGAGCACGTACTGGCCGGGACACCGGAGCAAGGCGGCCGAGATCCTGGTGAAGGAACTGGTCGCGTCCGGGCTGGCCAAGAAGAAGCCACCGGTCTCCCGGTGAGCGTTCACAGCTCGGCGCCGGGAAACGGCCGGTCCAACTTGGTGTACTCGGCGCGGGCGGACCGCAGGACGTGTTCCCTGCGCACCGGCTCGTCGGCGTCCGCGGCCAGGAACGCCGCCGACCGCGCGATGTTGCGGATGCTGCCGCCGTCCACGACGAGGCGGGCGAGGTCGTCCGGGTCCAGCCCGTCGGTCGGGGTGCGTTCGGGGAAGACCCGCCGCCAGATCTCGGCCCGCAGCTCGGCGTCCGGGAACGGGAACTGGACGACGAAGTCGAGGCGTCGCAGGAACGCGGTGTCGAGGGCCGATTTGAAGTTGGTGGTGAGGATCGCCAGCCCCCGGTAGGTCTCCATCCGCTGCAGCAGGTAGCCCACTTCGACGTTGGCGTACCTGTCGTGGCTGTCCCGGACCTCGCTGCGTTTGCCGAACAACGCGTCCGCCTCGTCGAACAGCAGGAGCGCGCCGCCGGTCTCGGCCGCGTCGAAGACCCGGCGCAGGTTCTTCTCGGTCTCACCGATGTACTTGCTGACGACCTGGCTCAGGTCGATCCGGTAGAGGTCCAGCGCGAGCGCACCGGCCAGGACCTCCGCCGCCAGCGTTTTGCCCGTGCCGCTCGGGCCGGTGAACAGCGCGGTGACGCCCGGGCCGCGCCCCGAACCGGGCCGGAAACCCCACTCGTCCAGCACTCGTCGGCTCTGGGCGACGTGGACCGCGATCTCCCGCAGGGTGCGCGACTGCGCCGCGGGCAGCACGATGTCGTCCCAGCCGGACCGGGTTTCGATCCGCTGGGCGAGGTCGTCGAGCCCGGCGCGTCCCCGCCGCCGGCACGCCGCCCAGAGCCGCCCGCCCGCGGAGTCGGGGTCCGCGGCGCCGCCTTCGCCCGCCGCGACCTCGGCGACGGCGGATCCGATGGTCGCCACCGGGAGGTCGAACTGGAAGGCGATCCGGGACAACCACCCGTCGAGCTCTCCGGCGGCCGCGCCGAGTTCGGCGCGCCAGAGCTCCCTGATCTCGTCGATTCCCGCCGTCGGCACGGCGATCTCCCGGAAACCGGGCGGAAGCGAGGGGAGGGGGTGACGCGTCACCACCGCGGTCGGTGCGCGCAGACGGCCCGCGAAGTCGAGTGCGCCTCGTCCACCGTCCACCGCGTCGTCGACCTCCACGACCCAGGCGCTGCCGCCCAGCGCGGACTCGCGTTCGCACAACCGCGCCAGCAGGCTGCGTTCGGCGGGTGCGCTCGGCACGTCCGAGTCCCGGAGGAGGAACGCCGACCATCCTCGCCGGGCGCACGCGGCGGAGGCCACCGCGCGCAGATCCGGCCGGTGCCGGCCGTGCAGGTGCACCCGCTGCGGACCGGCCGCCCAGCACTCGGTCGTCCGCTCGGCGGCCTCCCGCAGGGTCGGGGGGAGCGCGGGAGCGGGCGGCAGCGGTTCGGACAGCGCTGCCACCCGGTCGTCCGGGTCGTTGATGCCGACCAGCGCGTGCAGAACGCGTTCGTCGATGTGGACCGGACTTCCGGTCGGAGTCCGCGGGTCGGCCAGTTCGACCAGGTGCCAGCAGCGCAGCGGTGCGGTCGGCGCGAGAGCGCTCCAGTGCGGGTTCGGCAGCGCCGCCAGGGCGAGGCCGAACGTCACGCATGTCCGGGTCGGGTCGCCGTGCGCTTCGGCGCACGTCCGCGCGATCGACGCGTCGAGTTCGACTGCGGCGCACAGCAGCAGCACGTCCTGCTCGAACCCGGAGAGCCCGAACACCGCCGCGATCGAGTCGAGCGCGGGTGGTGCGGCCATCGCCGTTCGCGCGTCGGCCAGGTCGTCCACCGCGACATCGCCGACGTCCCCCAGCCCCGCGCGCAGCCGTCGCCCCACGGCGCCGACCGCGGCGGCCAGGTACTCCTGGTTGGCGGTGGTCCAGTCCTCGGTCATGCCGGACGCCTTCCGCGGAGGGGCCGTGGAACTCGGAACGCCGTTCGCGCGCACCCGCGTCCCCAGCCTGCGGCGCCCGGTCGAACAGCTCCACCGCCTTTCGTCCCGCGGGTGCGTCGACCGGGCCGCGGGCCCGCGCGCTTCGTCTCCCCGGGTTCCGCCGGTACCGGGCCCCGGATCAGGCTTCGGTCTGCTCGCCGGTGAGGTCCGCTGCCTGCAGCAACGGGTTTCCCGCGGTTTCGCGCAGGGAGAAGGCCGCGATCAGTCCGATCACCGCGGCGACCATCAGGTACGGGCCGGGGACCAGGGTGCTGCCGGTGGCCGAGATCAGGACCGTCATCACGTAGGGCACGGTGCCCGCGAACAGGGCGGCGGTGAGGTTGTACGCGATGGACAGGCCGCCCTGGCGGGTGCGGGTGGGGAAGATCTCGGCGGACCACACCGCGTACGTGCCGAGGATCGCGGCGAGCACGACGCCGAGCACGAGTCCGCCGATCCACGTTCCGGTGAGGCCCATCCGCATCAGCAGGAAGGCGGGGGTCGAGAGCACGAACAGCGCGACGCCCGCACCGAGCAGGATCGGCCGGCGTCCGACGCGGTCGGACAGGCGACCGAATGCCGGTACGAGGACCAACCCGGTCAGGGAGATGACCGTGGACAGCAGCGCGGCGCTGCCGGAGGAGTGGCCGAGGTAGTCGGTCTCGTAGGTGACGAGGTAGGTGAGCACGGCGTAGAACGGGACGTGCATCATCGTCATCAGACCGGCGGTCTGGAGCAGTTGCTTCTTGTTGTTGCGGAGGAGTTCCCGCACCGGGCTGCGCGGCACGTTGTCGGTCGCTTCGAGGGCGCGGTACTCCGGGGTGTCCTCGATCTTGTTGCGGATGACGAACCCGATGATGCCCAGCGGGGCGGCGATGAGGAACGGGATGCGCCAGCCCCACGAGGCGAGTTGCGCGTCCGAGAGGCCGACCGACAGCAGGAGGAACACGAACGACGCGGAGAGGAATCCCAGCAGGGAACCGACTTCGAGCCAGCTGACCCCGAACCCGCGGCTGCGGCGCGGTGCGTACTCGGCGAGGAAGGTGGCGGCGCTGCCGAACTCGCCGCCTGCGGCGAAGCCTTGCAGCAGGCGCAGGAAGACCAGCAGCAGCGGTGCCGCGATCCCGAGCGTCGAGTACCCGGGCAGCAGGCCGATGACGAGCGTGGCGCCGGACATCACGAAGATGACGACGGACAGCGTGCGCTTGCGGCCGATCCGGTCGCCGAGCGGGCCGAACACCAGCGCTCCGATGGGCCGGATGCCGAAGGACACCGCGAAGACGCCGAAGACGGCGAGCAGGCCGGCGGTGGCGTTGCCGGCGGGGAAGAACACCGAAGCGATGGTGCTCGCGAGGTAGGCGTAGGCGGCCCAGTCGAACCAGTGCACGAAGACACCGACCGCGCCGGCCGCGACGCTGCGCCGCAGCGTCGCCGGATCGGCGATCGCCTCGGTGAGCTCCCTGGCGGGAGCGGATTCAGGTGCGGTCATGAGGGCCTCCTTGGACCGGATTTCGTGAGGACGCTAGGAGCGGTCCATGGCATCTAACAAGAAGAAATAATCGAAGCAGTGCATCGGAAGGATCTATGCAGTGCCGCTGAGCAGGACCGAAACGCGGTCCTGACCGCGGTGAAACGGCAACTTCACCGCAGCCCGGGCGGCCGGTCAAGAGGCGGGCCCACCTGTGAGGGCCTCGGGAGTGGTCAGCGCGCCGAGTTGCTCGTCGGTCAGCAGGTGCCGTTCCCGCACCAGGTCCAGCGCGGGCCGGCCGGTGCGGTGCGCCTCCAGCGCGATGGTGCACGCGGCCTCGTAGCCGAGCACGGGACTCAGCGCGGTCACCAGGCCCGCGGAGCCGGCGACGATGCCCGCCAGGTGTTCGCGGCGGGCGGTGATCCCGCGGACGCAGTGTTCGGTGAGCACGCCGATCCCGGCGGTGAGGTGGTCGAGGCCGGCGGTCAGGGCCCGCGCGATGATCGGCTCGAAGGCGTTGAGCTGCAACTGCCCGCCTTCGGCGGCGAGAGTGACGGTGACGTCGTTGCCGATGATCTCGAAGGCGACCTGGTTGACGACCTCGGGGATGACGGGGTTGACCTTGCCGGGCATGATCGACGAACCGGCCTGCCGGGCGGGCAGGGTGATCTCGCCGAGCCCGGCCTGCGGACCCGACGAGAGCAGTCTCAGGTCGTTGCAGATCTTCGACAGCTTGACCGCGACCCGTTTCAGGACGCCGGACAGCTGGACGAACACGCCGACGTCCTGGGTGGCCTCGATGAGGTCGGGTGCGGAGACGAGGGTCGGGATACCGGTCAGCTCGCGCAGGTGCGCCACGGCGAGCTCGCGGTATCCGGGGCGGGCGTTGAGACCGGTGCCGATCGCCGTGCCGCCGAGGTTGAGCTCGTGCAGCAACAGCCGGACCTCGGCGAGCCGCTGCTCGTCCTCGCCGAGCGTGGCGGCGAACGCGCCGAACTCCTGGCCGAGGGTCATCGGCACCGCGTCCTGCAGCTGGGTGCGGCCCATCTTGAGGATGTCGGCGAATTCGACCGCCTTGGCGGAGAAGGCTTCCCGCAGGCCGGCGAGCGCCGCGAGCAGTTCGGCGAGGTGGCTGTCGAGGGCGAGTTTGACCGCGGTGGGGTAGACGTCGTTGGTGCTCTGGCCCAGGTTGACGTGATCGAGCGGGTGCAGCGCGCGGTGGTCTCCGCGGTCGTGGCCGAGCAGTTCCAGGGCGCGGTTGGCGATGACCTCGTTGGCGTTCATGTTCGTCGAGGTACCGGCGCCGCCCTGGACCAGATCGACGACGAACTGGTCGCGCAGCCGGCCGTTCCTGATCTCGGTGCAGGCTTGCACAATGGCGTCGGCTCTGCCGCGGTCGAGGGCGCCGACCTGCGCGTTGGCGGTGGCCGCGGCCTGCTTGACCGCCGCCAGCGCCGCGACCAGGTGAGGTCGGTCGGCGAGGGTCTCCCGCGTGATGGGGAAGTTGACCAAGGCGCGTGCGGTGTGGGCGCCGTAGTAGGCGTCCGCTGGCACGCTGATCTCGCCGAGCATGTCGTGCTCGGTGCGCGTCGGGGTGTGGGACATCGTTGTCCTTCCCGGAGAGGTACGGCTTGTCAGGTCAGAGCCTGTCTTTGAACTCGGCTCCCGGAACCCGCGCAAGCGGCGCGAGCCGCTTTCTCTTTCGGTGAGTGGTCTCGCAGCCCGCACCGCCGCGGGTTCTCAGCGGTCGTCTCGCGAGGACAGCCCCGACGCCGTGTATTGGGCATACATCAGGAGGGGCTTCCGCAGTCGAGACGGCCGCTGAGGTTCCGCCACCGGCACCGCCACCCAAAACGAGTTCGAAGACACGCACTCAGGTTGTGAGCGTGCGGCGGAACTGGGGCGGTCAGGAGGCGACCGCCCGGTCCACTCCGGTCCACGCCAGTGCGACCGCGCCGTCGAGCAGCGCTCGTTGCGCGGTGCCGCCGACGCAGTGCGCGGCGAACTCGCGCTGGTGGTTGATCGCAGGCAGGGACCCGATGCCGATGTAGGGGTGGATGGCGGGCACGACCTGCGAGACGTTGCCCATGTCGGTGGAGGCGCGGTTCATGCGGGACGCCGTGCCGTCCGGAGCGAACTCGCGGCCGAGTTCGAGTGCGTTGGCGCGGTAGGCCGCCAGCGCCGTCTCGTCCGCGCGGAACTCGGCGTACGGCTTGCTCTCCGGCTCCACGGTCAGCTCGCAACCGGTGGCCAGCGCACCGGCTTCGAAGGCGCGCAGCACGCGCGGCTCCAGCTCGGCCAGCTCCGCGAGCGTCTCGGCGCGCACGTACCAGCGGCCGGTGGCGTGCTCGGGGACCGCGTTCGGGGCGTCGCCGGCGTGCGTCACGACGCCGTGCACCCGCGCCGACGAGGGGATGTGCTGGCGGAGCAGGCCGATCGCGACCTGGGCGACGGTGAACGCGTCGGCGGCGTTGATCCCGGCTTCCGGGTAGGCGGCGGCGTGCGCGGACTTGCCGGTGTAGGAGATCTTCGAATGGCTCACGGCGAACGGCCGGGCCTCGGCGACGTCGACGGGTGCCGGGTGCACCATCATCGCGAGGTCGACGCCCTCGAACGCGCCGCGGTCGAGCATCTCGATCTTCCCGCCGCCGCCCTCCTCGGCCGGGGTGCCGTAGACCTCGACGAGCACCCCGGCGTCGTCGGCGACCGCGGCCAACCCCAGTGCGGCGCCGATGGAACTGGCCGCGATGAGGTTGTGGCCGCAGGCGTGCCCGAGGCCGGGCAGCGCGTCGTACTCGGCGCACAGCGCGATCCGCGTGGGGCCGCTGCCGAAGCTCGCGTGGAACGCCGTGTCCAGGCCGAGGTAGTTCGACGTGACGGAGAACCCGGCGCGGTCGAGCAGTTCCGGTACCGCCGCGGCGGCGCGGTGCTCCTCCCACGCCGTCTCGGGGTCGGCGTGCAGCCGTTCCGACAGTCGGATCAGCTCGTCGGCGTGCCGGTCGACCTCGGTGCGGGCCGCGTTCTTCAGCGCCGCCATCACTCGTCTCCCGGCACGCCGTAGGACGGCGCCGAGGCGGGGTCGAGGCCCCGGGTGACGTAGTCGTCGCGCTGCGGGAGCCACACGTCGAGCAGCTCGGCGAGCCGGTCGACGGGGTCGTCCGCCCAGTCCACCCGCAGGTCCGTGATCCGCCAGTCCACATCGGACACCACGACGACGCCCGCGGAGTGGACCGGGCCCTCCTCGCCGCCGGCGGTCAGGCCGGCCTGCAACGCGGTGACCAGCCGCTGCTCCAGCTCGCCGGTGGAGGAGGCGAACGCGTCCACGATGGACTGCGGGATGTGGTCGCCGGCCAGCATGTTGCCCGCCGCCACCACACCGTCCGCCGTCGCGGAACCGTGCTTGCCCAGCGTTCGGGCGCCGCTGTAGGCGAAGCCGGGGCCGGTGCGGCCGAGCACGGTGAGCTGCCGGTACTCGATGTCGGGCGTGGCGGCGGTGACCCCGGCGAGCGCCCGCTCGGGATCGCCGTGCTCGACGAGGCCGTCCAGGAGACGGCCGCCGAGCCGGGGGTCGGTGACGTTCTGCGAGGCCGCCGCGCCGACGCCCGGGCGCAGGTGCGCGACGCGGGCGACGACGGCGGGACTGGACGAGCTGGCCGCGATGCCGAACCGCACGCTGCCGCCGGAAGCATCGCGGGCCACGATCGAAAAGGTCACTTCTCCTCCTCCGGGATCACGGCGATGGCGTCGATCTCGCACAGCCATTCCGGCCGCGCGAGCGCGGACACCACCACGCCGGTCGAGATCGGGTGCACGCCCTTGGTCCAGCGCCCGACGGTGCGGTAGACGGCCTCGCGGTAGCGCGGGTCGATCAGGTAGATGGTGAGCTTGACCAGGTGCTCCATCCGGCTGCCCGCTTCTTCCAGCAGCATGTTGATGTTGGCCATCGCCTGTTCGGCTTGCGCCGCGGCGTCGCCGATGCCGACGGACTCGCTGGTGTCGAGGTCCTGGCCGATCTGGCCGCGCACGTAGACGGTGCCGTTGGCGACGACGGCCTGGCACAGGTCGTTGTCGAGGTTCTGCTCGGGGTAGGTGTCGCGCGTGTTGAACGGGCGGATGCGACGGTGGACAGTCACTTCGTTGCCTTCCTGGGGTTTTCGGGCGGATCGGCGGCGATGCGCACCGTTTCGAGCGCGGTTCCAGGTCCGGGCCCGCGGAGCGCGGGCCACCGCCTCAGCGTGACGGTGACGCTGGAGTTCTGTCCAGTAGATGTTTCCGTACCAATGCATCTGAAATATTGATTACTACGGCTTCCGGCGGGGACGGGTCGGCCGGCGGAGCAGGGCCGCCTCCCCGGCTCGTCCGACCAGCCGCCGTGGCGAGCGCGGCCCGCGCCCTCTTCCGGCGGTGCGGAAGCGGAATCCGACACGCGCCCGAGATCCGGCGAAGAGCTCCGCGCGGAGCGCGAGCGGGGCGGCACCGGAGTCGGCGCAGCCTGCATGGATCTGAAAATCAGATCTCCTGGGCCAAAAACATCTGTTGGACACGGGCATGGACGGCCGTGAGGATCCGGTGAGACGCACAGAGACGTGGAGACGGACCGGGAGGTTCGCCCGCTGGTCCGGAGTGGAGGTCTGGGATGTCAAGCCAAGAGGTTGAGGCCCTCGTCGTGGGTGGGGGTCAGGCCGGTCTGGCGATGAGCGAGCACCTGAGCGGCTGCGGCGTGCCGCACCTCGTCGTGGAGCGGAACCGGATCGCCGAGCGCTGGCGTTCGGAGCGGTGGGACTCGCTGGTCGCGAACGGCCCTGCGTGGCACGACCGATTCCCCGGTCTGGAGTTCGTCGACCTGGCCCCCGACGCGTTCGCTTCGAAAGACCAGATCGTGGCCTACTTCGAGGCGTACGCGGAGAAGATCGCCGCGCCGGTCCGGACCGGCGTCGAGGTGACGTCCGTCCGCAAACTCGAAGGACGGCCCGGCTTTCGGGTGCGGACCTCGGACGGAACCATCGACACCCGCTTCGTCATCGCCGCGACCGGGCCGTTCCAGCGGCCCGTGATTCCGCCGATCGTGCCGCGCGACGCCGGCCCCCTGCAGATCCACTCCAGCGACTACCGGAATCCGGAGCAACTCCCGGAGGGCGCGGTGCTGGTGGTCGGAGCCGGTTCGTCGGGAGTGCAGATCGCCGAAGAGCTCCGCCGGTCGGGGCGGCAGGTGTACCTCTCCGTCGGGCCCCACGACCGTCCTCCGCGCAGGTACCGCGACCGCGACTTCTGCTGGTGGCTCGGAGTCCTCGGCAAGTGGGACGCCGAAACTCCTCCGTCGGGGGCCGAACACGTCACCATCGCGGTCAGCGGGGCGCGCGGCGGGCGCACGGTGGACTTCCGCGCCCTCGCCGAACTCGGCATCGACCTCGTCGGCATGACCAGCTCGTTCGACAACGGCACGCTCCGCTTCGCGTCCGACCTCGGGGCCAACATCGCCCGCGGAGATGCGAACTACCTCGCGCTGCTCGACGAAGCCGACGAGTACGTCGCGCGCAACGGGCTGGACCTCCCGGAGGAGCCGAGTGCGCGCGTGTTGGGGCCGGATCCCGCCTGTGTCACCGATCCCGTCCTCGAACTCGATCTCGCCGCCGCCGGAGTCCGCTCGATCGTCTGGGCGACCGGATTCGCCGTCGACTACGACTGGTTGCAGGTCGACGCGTTCGACGAGAACGGCAAGCCGAAGCACCGTCGCGGCGTGTCTTCCGAGCCGGGCGTGTACTTCCTGGGACTGCCCTGGCTGGCGCGTCGTGGATCGAGTTTCATCTGGGGGGTGTGGCACGACGCCAAGTTCGTGGCCGACCACATCGCGACCCAGCGCGGCTACCTGGCCCACCAAGCCTGACCCGTTCGATCGGTCGCGGCGGCCGGGGAGGCGGCGGTCCTCCGTCGGCCGCACTCGGCGATGAACCAGCCGAGGCGAGCACGTCAGTGCGCGTAGCGGGTGCGGCACAGCTCGCGGAACTCCTGCGCCCGCCGGGTGAGGCGGACTCCGCGCATGGACGCGACGATGATCTCCAGCGGCGGGACGTCGTCGGTCAGGGCGAGCGGTACGGCTCGGGCACCCGAGTAGGTGGTGTCGGCCGGCGGGCGCTGGTTGAGCAGCGCGAAGCCGTGGCCGTGCGCGACGAGCGCGCGGACGGTCTCGTAGCCGGTGGTGCGGTGGCGGACCTGCGGCTTCACCCCCGCGTCGTTGAGGATCGACTGCAGGTACTCGCGGCTGTGCGGCAGGTCGAGCAGCACCATGGGCTCGTCGGCCAGGTCCTGGAGCGACACCTTGCGGTTCTTCCGCCGCGCGAGCCGGTGGTCCTCGGCGATGAGGGCGTACGGGGCCGCCGTGCCCACGACCTCGCGGTCGATGTCGTCGTCCAGGTCGTAGCCGTACAGCAGGGCGAGTTCGGTCTCACCCGAGCGCAGGGACGCTTTGAGCGCGCGGTGTTCGCCTTCGCGCAGCGACACGTGGACCCGCGGGTGCCGGCTCTCGAACTCCGCCAGCAGGCCGGGCAGCCGGAACGGCGCGAGCGTGGCGAAGCAGCCGACCGCCAGCGTGCCGACCAACTCGGTGCCGGACTGCCGCGCGGCGTCGACCAGTTCGGTGCCGTGCGCGAGGAAACCCAGCAACCTCTTGTAGAACGCCTCACCGGCCCTGGTCAGGCTGAGCCCGCGGGCGTGGTGGCGCAGCAGGAGCTGCACGCCCATTTCCTTCTCCAGCTGCGCGACCGCGGTCGACACGGCCGACTGCGACACCACGAGTTCCTTCGAAGCGGCGGTCATGCTCAGGTGCCTGGCCGCCGCCTCGAAGTAGCGCAGCTGCACGAGGGTGAAGGAGGGCTCGCTCATGGAGACATTCTGCCTCGCTCGCGGGGTTCCCGGCCCGGCCGCGGCGTTGGACGCCGGATGGAGCGCCTCAGAGGTCGAGCACCAGCACGCGGCCGTGGGAGCGCGACACGCACGGCAGCATGATCGTGCCGCGTTCCCGCTCCTCGTCGGTCAGCACGTCGTCGCGGTGGTCCGGCTCTCCCGAGACGACGCCGACGGCGCAGGTGCCGCAGATCCCGGCTCGGCAGGAGTTGTCGAGTTCGATCCCCGCTGCCTCCAGGACGTCGAGCAGAGCCTCGTGCTCGGGGACCGTCAGCCGTACTCCGCTGCGCGTGAGCACCACTTCGAACGAGCCGGACGCCGTGGGGGCCTCCGGCACCGGCCACGCCCAGGAATCCTCCGCCGCCACCGCCGCGCGTCGTCGACAATCGCCTGGAGTCCTCGGCGCGCGCCCTGACTTCGCCCGCCGAGGGCAGTACCCTACCTGCGCTCGGGATTGGCGACGGATGCGGAACGGCGCGAGGTGAGCACAGGCAGTGAAGGTGGAATACGAGTTCTTCGTCGCGGACACGGGGGATTGGACGCCGACCGAGCAGGCCGGTGTCGCCGAGCGCGTGCTCAGCCGCGACTCCGGCGATCCGCAGATGCTGACCCGCCTCGCGCGTTGGGCGCCCGGCGTCGACACGTCGGCGGCGGGCGTCATCGTGCACGACTACGTCGAGGAGGTTTACCTCCTCAAGGGGGAGTTGCACGACCTCACGCTCGGTAGAACGTTCCGCGAGGGCGAGTTCGCCATGCGCCGCCCCGGTATGCGGCATGGCCCGTACCGGACGGACACCGGTTGCGTGATGCTCGAAACCCGCTACCGCCAGTAGGGCTTTGTCGGGTGGTCATGGTGGTGGAACTCTTCCGCGGCTGGGAAGGGGACACTGTGGACACCGCTCGCGCGGACGGGCAAGTCGGGTGGAGCAGAAGGCCGCCCGCTCGCACGGATCGCGCCGTCGCCGCGCGGGACGACGTGGATCCGCTGGAGGCGATCAGTGGTCGCGGACGGCATCCCGGCCGGTTGACGTCGTCGGTCACGAGGTGAGCGGACGCTCGACGTCCCGGTCGGTGAAGGCGGCGTCGAGCCACCGCACCAGGTCCGCTGTCGCTCGGTCACGGCAGGCTCGCGATGATGTCGGCGACGATCTGCGGCTGCGACAGGAACGGGTGGTGGCCCGCCTTCACCTCGATGACCTGGTCCGCGCGGCGGGAGAACTCGCGCTGCGACGCCGCCGAGGTGCCCCGGTCCTGCGTGCACACCACGTACGTCGTGGGCAGGTCGTGCCACGCCGCCGCCCGCACGGGCTGGTGGGTCACGGCCAGCGTCTGCCGGACCAGCAGGGTCGCTGCGTGGCGGGCGATGTCCGGCGGGCAGTCCTGGGCGAACGTCTCGGCGAACAGCTCGGGCCTGGCGCTGAACGTGCCGCCGTCGGGGTCGAAGTCCAGGAACGGTGGCGGTGCGTCGGGGCCGAACGTCGACAGCGACTCGCCGGGCTCGGGCAGGTAGCTCGACACGAGCACCAGGTGACGCACCGTCTCGACGCCCACCGCCGCCTCGGCGGCGACGATGCCGCCGTAGCTGTGCGCCACGACCACGATCGGCTCGTCCCCCTCGGTCAGGGCAGCGCGCACCGCGGCGACGTCTTCGGGCAGCCCGGGACCCTGCGGTCCGGCCGGCCGGTCGCCCTCGCCGCAGCTCGGCAGCGCCGGGGCAACGCTGTTGATGCCGCGCTCCTGCAGGGCCGCGGCGGCCGGGTGCCACCACCACGATCCGTCACGAACGCACGCACCGTGCACGAACACAACGCGCATCTCTTCCTCCTCGATCGGGGCCCCAGGCAGCGGGAAATCGCGAAGCAGGCACTCCGGCGGCGCCGGCCGTTCGCCTTCCGCGGGGCCGAAGCGGGCTCAGGCGGTGGCGGAGTCGCGCCAGAACAGCTCGGTGAGCCGGTCGACGGTGTGCTGCATCTGGTGCAACGCCTCGGGGATGCGGGCCCGTCCGAAGCGGTTCCGCGGCCCGTTGAGGGTCAGGATGGCCACCAGCGTCCCAGCGCTGTCCCGGATCGGGCAGGACAGGGACAGGAGTTCGGGTTCGAGCTCGTTGTCGATGATGGCGAAGCCCTGCTCCCGGACCTGTTCGAGTTCCTTGAGCAGGGCGGCCCGGTCGGTGATGGTGTGCGGGGTGAAGGCTTCGAGCTCCTCGGGGAGCGTCCTGCGCAGCTTGTCGGCGGGCTGTTCGGCCAGCAGCACCTTGCCGGTGGAGCTGGCGTGCATGGGGTAGTGCTGGCCGACCATGTTCTGGGACAGGACGCCGACCACGTGCGAACCCGCGGCCTCGGCGACGAGGTCGAGCCCGTCCTGCGCGTTCGGGATGGACAGCGTCGCGGACTCGTTGAAGTGGTCCGCCAGTTCCTGCAGCAGCGGCTGCGCGTGCGCGACCAGGCCGGCGTACGGGTCGGCGTGGCGGCCGAGCCTGGCGAGCTCCCAGCCGAGGACGTAGTTGGTGTCGACGCGGTCGACGAGGCCGCCCTGCTCCAGGCTGTAGAGCAACCGGAACGCGGTCGGCCTGCTCAGCCCCGCCGCTTTCGCGAGCGTGGTGACCGTGGCTCCGGTGCGCGGCTGGGCGGCCAGTTCGCGGAGCAGGCGGACGGCCTTGATCACCGACTTGTTGGCCATCTCCGAGTGCTCGGGCGCCTCGCCCATTGCCCTGCCGCCTCCTGCCGCCTCGGGGCGCCTGCGCGCCCCTGGACCTGCGTTGCACGTCCAGCCTAACAGGCGCGTTCACTTAGTGGACGCAGCGACGCGGGGCGTCCGCGACGACCAGAAAGGGCTGACCGGCCGGGACGGCCGGAGGGGCTCGATTCGGTTGTGGACGGCTCGGCCTCGGCGCGGCCGTTGCGTCTCGCGCGACGGCTCGCCCAGTTCTGGCGGCGGTGTCAGTGCCCGGCGCCGACGGGGGCGTGGTGGAACCTGCGGCCGGGGTGGTCGGCGGGCAGCCGCACGGTCCCGGGGCCGTACAGCTTCTCCCGCAGGGTGGTGCCCTGGTACTCGGTCCACATCGCCTCGCGGCGCTGCAACTCGGGCACGACGAGCTCGATGAAGTCGGCGATGTCCTGGTACTTGACCGCGTGGCCCGTGTTGAAGCCGTCGATGTCGGCTTCCTCGACCCAGCTGATCAGCTCGTCGGCCACGGTCCGCGGCGAGCCGACGATGGTGGGCCCGCTGC
This sequence comes from Saccharopolyspora rosea, assembly GCF_025643595.1. Taxonomy (GTDB): domain Bacteria; phylum Actinomycetota; class Actinomycetes; order Mycobacteriales; family Pseudonocardiaceae; genus Saccharopolyspora; species Saccharopolyspora rosea. The sequence goes on along the minus strand of NZ_CP102826.1, from coordinate 3,735,932 downwards.
CGCCGATGCCGATGAACTCCGCGATGTCGCGCGGGGTCCACTCCTTGTCCGGGTCCATCTTGGAGAACAGGTCGACCATGGTCTGCCCGGCGTCGGTCTTGACGTGCCGCAGCGGCACGTCCGGGTCGAACTGGGACATGTCCAGGGCGGTCCAGCCGCTGTAGCGCGCCATGGCACCGGAGTAGCTGACCAGCTCGCGGTACTGCTCGTACTTCGCGTGCGCCTGCTCGTCGGTCGCGGCGACGACGACGTTGAGCATCTGCAACACCCGCACCGACCGCGGGTCGCGACCGGTTTCCGCGGCTTGCGCGCGCAGCGCGTCGACCTGCCGCCGCAGTGCGGACTTGGACAGGGCGTTGACGAAGACGCCCTCGGCGTGGGCAGCGGCCAGCGCGCGGCCCTTCGACGAGCCGCCCGCTTGGAAGATCACCGGGGTGCGTTGCGGCGACGGTTCGCACAGGGCGAAGCCGGGCACGGTGAAGTACTTGCCGCGGTGGTCGATGTCGTGCACGCGTTCAGGGTCGGCCCACACGCAGCGGTCGGTGTCGCGGACCACGGCGTCGTCCTCCCAGGAGCCCTCCCACAGCTTGTAGCAGACCTCTAGGTGTTCGGCGGCGACGTCGTAGCGCTCGTCGTGCGGGGTGAGCTGCCCGTTGCCGATGTTGCGCGCGGCGCTGCCGGCGTAGGAGGTCACCAGGTTCCAGCCGATGCGGCCGTCGGTGAGGTGGTCGAGGGTGCTGAACTTCCGGGCCAGCGAGTAGGGGTGCTCGAAGGTGGTGGACCCGGTCAGGCCGAACCCGAGGTGCTCGGTGGCGGCGGCCATCGCCGAGATCACCAGGGCCGGGTCGTTGGCCGGCACCTGGGCGCCGTCGGCGAGCGCTCCGGCGGCGCTTGCTTGGTAGATGTCGTGGTAGCCGGCGTTGTCGGCGAAGAACACGCCGTCGAAGCGGGCCTGCTCCAGCAGCTGGGCGTACTCCGTCCAGTACCGGACGTCCTTGTAGCGGGCGCCCTGGTCGTTCTCGTGCCGCCACAGCCCCGCGGAGAGGTGCGCCGGGCCCTGGAAGTCGAAGGCGAACAGCCGCATGCGACGAGACAACATCATCTACTCCTGTTCGGATACGCGGAGGGACTCGGCAAGCGCCGAGGAGTGCAGCGGGGGAGGGCCGCCGCGCGGTTCCTCCTGCTTCGGCCGGGCCGCGATCCCCCTTGGGAGGGCTGGGGATTCCGGGTGGGCCGTGCTCGCGGGGGCGCGGTCGCGGAAGGCGTCGGCGGTCGGTCCGCTCGCTGACGGCGGATCAGGAAGGTGCCGATCATGGTGCTGCGTGCTCTCACTTCGTGGTGCTGGGCGGAGGGTTCAGAACTCCGAGCTCGCGGTATCCGCCGAGCCGGCCGCGGTGGAAGACCAGGGGTTCGCCCCCGCCGGCTTGCAGGCGGCGCACCTCGGCGATCACGATGACGTGGTCGCCGCCTTCCAGCTCCTGCGCGGTCTTGCAGTCGATCCAGGCGTGCGCGCCGGAGATCTGCGGGGTTCCGTCGAGGGATTCGTGCCAGTCCACCGCGGCGAACTTGTCGTTGTGCTTGCTCGACAACGCGCGGCAGACGTGGTCCTGCCCGTGGGCGAGGACGCTGGCGCTGAAGTAGCCGGCCGGGCGGATCTTCGGCCAGCTGCTCGACGTGGTGGCGACGCTGAAGCTGACCAGCGGCGGTTCGAGCGACAGCGATTGGAAGGTGCCCACGACCAGTCCTGCGGGGTTCCCGGTGGTGGGCTCGCGCCCGGCCACGACGACGACGCCGGTGGGCAGATGCCCCATGACGTCCCGGAAATGACGTGGTTCGATCGTTGGAGACGGCAGCGTCATGATCGCGTTTTCCCTCCCGTTCGGGTGCCGATCGTCGGTGGGGGTCAGTGCGCGGTGCGGATCTCGCGGGCGACGCGCAGCCCGCTCTCGATGGCTCCGTCGATGAAGCCGGCCCAGACGTTCGCGTAGTCGCTGCCGGCGAAGTGCAGGACGCCTTCGGCGCGCTGCTGTGCCGCGAAGTACCGGGTGAGCTGGTGCGGCCGCTGCATCAGCCAGGTCTCCCGCGAGTGCGGGTCGGCCATCCAGTCGTGCCCGGTGACGTCGAGGACTTCGAGGTCGTCGCGCCAGACGCGCAGCGCGGCGCGGACGGCGTCGACGTCGTGCGGCGAGATCCGCCGCGAGTCGGCGCCGAAGGAGACCAGCACGGCGTCGTCCTCGCCGAGGAACTCGGTGCGCACCACCGAAAGCGGGTGCGCGGCCGAGGAGTAGGCGAAGAAGGGCTCGATCGGGCCGCGGACCCGGATCCAGACCTTCACGCCCTTCGCGGCGGTCTTCTCCCGGCCCGCGGCGCGCTTCTCGGCGCACAGCCGGGGGGAGACGTCCAGGTCGCCGAGGATGTTCTGCGGCAGCGTGAGCACCACTCGGCGCGCCTGGATGCGGTCGCCCGAGGAGGTCGTCACGACCGCCCCGGCCGGGCCGTGCTCGATCCGGCTCACTTCGGCGGAGGTGCGGATGTCGGCGTCGGCGTCCGCTGCGATCGCCTCGACCAGGGTTCTCGTTCCGGAGGCGAGTCGGAACACCGCCGACGCCTCGTGCATGAGGTGCCAGGAACCCGCGGTCGCCGCGGTCCAGCGCAGCGCGCTGGTGAACGCCCCGTCTTCGAGCGGCGCGTTGAAGTGCCCGACCCAGGCGGCTTCGTTGGCGTGGTACTCCTCGACGGGCAGTGCGAGCTCGTCGAGCTTGTCCTGGACGCTGAAGCGGTCCACGGTCTCCAGCCCGGCCGCCGAGGTGGGGGCGTCGGGGCGGGGGATCCACCGCATCGTCTCGTGCAGGAGCCGGCGCATGCCCGGGTCGATCAGCTCCATGAAGCCGTCGAGCGTGCCCTTGCGGACCTCGTTCCCGGCCAGCCAGTACGCCTCCTCGGGGCGCGGCCCGCGGGTGACCTCCAGGCCGTACCGGGTGACCTCCGCCCACGCGTGCGGCTGGACCCAGTGCAGCCAGGTCCCGCCGATCTCCAGGTCGCGCCCGAGCCGGTGATCGGTCCACACGCGACCGCCGAGCCGGTCGCGGGCCTCCAGCACGGTGACGCGCAGGCCGTCCCGGCCGAGCTCGCGGGCCGTGATCAGTCCGGCGATCCCGCCGCCGACCACGACGACGTCGGTTTCCTCGGTCACTGGCAGCACTCCCTCGCAGTCGACTGCACGTCGGGTTCTCGTTGCGGCGGATCGGGTGCTCGGCAGCCACCCCGCGGTCCGCTCGCCGGCGAGCGGCGAGGGCGGAGTGCTTCCCGGCGGTCCGCTGAGCGAGTTGAGCTTCTAAACGAACAGATAGTTCAATATATGAACACTATTGCCGGTATTGTGACCCCGCTCGCGTACCGCGTCAAGAGTCTTCCCGGGCGAGATGTTGCGAGGGCAGTGGGCGGATTCGGGTTGACGCGCGGCCCGCGCGGTGCCACTATCCGCGAACGGAACGTTCATTAAATGAACGTAGACGGATGTGCCGTCTGATGTACCCGAGACAGCCGGTCCGGTCCCGCCCAGCGCCGGGCCGGGCGAGACACGCGTGCAGGAGAAGACCGATGCCCTCGCCGAGCATTGCCGAAGCCATCGCCGCCCTCGCGGCAGGCGGGAAGGTCCTCGTCGTCGACGACGAGGACCGGGAGAACGAAGGCGATCTGATCATGGCCGCCGAGCACGCGAGCACGGACGAGGTCGCCTTCTTCCTGGAACACACCTCGGGATTCCTGTGCGTGGCCCTCGACGAGCGCCGGGCCGACGAGTTGGAGCTGGACCTGATGGTCTCGGCCAACACCGAAAGCCACCGCACCGCCTTCCTCGTCAGCGTCGACTACCGGCACGGCACGACCACCGGCATCAGCGCGGGAGACCGGGCGGCGACCATCCGCGCACTGGCGGATCCCCGGCTCGCACCCGCGGACCTGGCCCGGCCCGGCCACGTCATGCCGCTGCGCGCCAAGCCCGGCGGCGTGTTGGAGCGCACCGGGCACACCGAGGCGGGGGTGGACCTGTGCCGCGCGGCCGGGCTGAGCGGAGCCGCGCTGCTGTGCGAGGTCGTCACGCCGGACCGCAGGGACATGATGCGCCGCCCCGAACTGGACGCCTTCGCCGCCGAGCACGGCATCCCGATGATCTCGATCGCCGCGCTGGTCGAGTGGATGCGCGACCACTGCGGCATCCGGCGCACCGGGCAGGCCGCGATCCCCACCGGCCTCGGCGAATTCCGGGCGATCAGCTACGAGCAGGCCGACGGCGTGGAGCACCTCGCGCTGGTGATGGGCGAGGTCGACGGCGGCGAGGACGTCCTCGTCCGGCTGCACAGCGAGTGCCTGACCGGCGACCTGCTCGGCTCGTTGCGCTGCGACTGCGGCTCCCAGCTGCGGATGGCCCTGGAAGCGGTCGCCGCCGCCGGACGCGGTGTCATCGTGTACCTGCGCGGGCACGAAGGCCGGGGGATCGGCCTCGGGCACAAGCTCCGGGCCTACGCGCTCCAGCAGTACCGGGGCATGGACACCGTGGAGGCGAACCGGGCGCTCGGGTTGCCGGTCGACAGCCGCGATTACGTTCCCGCGGCACGCATCCTCGCCGAGCTCGGCATCGCCTCGGTGCGGCTGCTGACCAACAACCCGGACAAGTGCCGCGCGCTCGTGGACTGCGGGATCGCCGTCAGCGAACGCCTCCCGGTCGAAGCGGAGCCGAACGAGCACAACACCCGCTACCTGGCCGCCAAGCGCGATCGGATGGGACACCTGCTCCGGCAGCCCGCCTGAGAGCGTGTCTTCGAGCCGGGGCCGCCGGAGCGCGGCGACTGCACTACGGGCCGTCTCGGCCACCCTCGTCACCACCTGCGCCCGCGTGCGGTGCAGCTCCAGATCGTCCGCTTTGGGCGTGTCTAGGAGTCCCGTGCACGCGAGTTGGGGGTTGTCGAGCTCGCCCGGCACCAAGAGCATGGGCAGGAATGGATCGTCTTCGCCGCTCCCGAAGGCAACGAGGTTTGTGTGCATGACCGGTCCGGTGCGGCCCAAGGTATGATGCATGCATGTGCTGTGCATGCATGGCTCTGGACTGGTGGGTGCCGTCCGAGTGACGGCCGTCGTGTAACCCACTTCGAGCCGTCTTCGGGCGGCTGTGTCCTGTATCGCGCTGCATGCGTGCCTGCTCGTTCGAAGACGGCTCCTGTTCATGGAGTCTTTCGTGGAACATTTCGCCGCACATGGCAATACGACGATTTCTTGGTGCGAAAACGGTCGTTCGAGGTCAGCCCAGTGGGGGCCGATTGGAGGCGCGCGGCCACCGAAGAGAGTCGACATCGTGGGGACCGAACTCCGCGCCGATCTTGCTCTCCGGCTTGCCTCACAGGGTGTCGGCATGTTGTGGCGGGCCGATTTCGCGGATGCTCGGCGATTGCTGTCCGGCATGAGCAAACGTTTGGATCGCAGACCGCCCGAACCCGTACAGGATCCGGCCAAGAGCTTCTACCGGCACCGCCAGGCGCGGAAGAACCGTGCTCGGGTGCTCGGAATGCTGCTGATCGAACTTGGGCCCGGAGCTGTACTGGATCTTCCTCGGGCGCCGGACGTGCGTGCTGCCTGCCGCGAGGTGTACGGCGACCTGGTGGAACCGTGCGTCGTCCCGCTTCGGGAACTTCTCGGAGTGTTGAGCGCTCATCAATGGCGTCGGGACGGCGTACACGTCCCGGCGCTGAACGCGAGGATTCATCCGCACTACGGTGTGTTTCCGCCGACCCGCAACGAATACGTGGATCTCGTCTCGTCGGCCGAGATGGCAAGAGTAGGAACGGCGTTCGATATCGGCACGGGCACAGGAGTGCTCGCGGCCGTACTCGCCAGACGCGGAGTTCATCGTGTCGTGGCCACCGATGTCGCACCGCAGGCCGTGGCTTGTGCGCGGGACAACGTGCGAAGGCTGGGAGTGGGCGACCGCGTGACCGTGACACAGGCCGATCTGTTCCCGCCTGGACGTGCCGATCTGGTGGTCTGCAATCCACCGTGGATACCAGCAACACCGAACTCGCCACTCGATGCAGCGGTTTTCGACCGTGGGGGGCACATGTTGTCGCGGTTCATTCGTGGGGTCGCGGACCACCTGACGGTCGGAGGTGAGGCTTGGCTGGTGTTATCGGACCTCGCGGAACTACTCGAACTGCGTACCCGTGCGCAACTGCTGGCCGAGTTCGACGCAGCCGGGCTTGCCGTGCTTGAGCGCCTGGGCGTGGGCGCACGACATCCACGGGCTCGGTCCGCACACGGCCCGCTCGCGTCGGCGCGAGCGGCAGAACGGGTCTCGCTGTGGCGCCTCGGCGCGGAAAATGGAAAATGATGTCAATGCTGAGGTGTTGCCGAGGGCAACGAGTTCTGCATCTGGCCGTCGCGCGACGGAGTCGAGGAGGATCGAGTAGTGATCTAGCATGCGGCTGTGTTGACGCGGGTGCCTGCCAACAGCGTTGTGGGGGTGGGTGGTGCCCGCACTCTCTCTACCGTCAGGATCACGAACGCGGCGATCTCGCCTGGTAACAGGCTGGATAAGAGTGCGCTGGTGGCCGGATCCCTTGAACCCGCCCCGTGGAACTTCGTTGGCCAGCGCGAGGTGTGAGTTCATCCAGACCGTCCCGGCGTCCAGGCGGGTCGGCCCTACAAGGACCTCGCCGGCGGACCCGGCCGAGATCGGCGAGCGGCTGCGCGCCGCCGTCGTGTCCACGGCCCCCGCGCGCCTCCCCCTACTGCTTGTCGGAGGTCTCCTCGCGGCCGTTCTTGGGCAGATCCGTCCGGTTGTTGGAGTTCGGGATCGGCCCCGGCAGGTGCATCGGCTCGGTGAGCGGCCCCATGCTCGTCAACCCGGAGCGGGTCTCGGTGTGGGTGCGCTCGGCCGCCTGCGCCGGCAGGGCGTTGGCCACGTAAGGATCGATCTCGTACAGCGATCCCCAGTCCCGGTTGACGTCCCCCTCCAGGTAGGTGGGCAGCTCGCGCATCGTGGTCGCCACGTCGAGCCACGCGAACGGTCCGCCCGCGTCCGGCGACGACCAGCCCGCGCCGATGTCGCGCACGTCAGCCCCGCCGGAGACCCGGTACTGCGGCATCTGCGCGATGCCGTCGTGGATCTTCGACGGTTGCAGGCACGGGTGCTGCATCGCCGCGCTCCAGTCGAGGAACGTCGGCGCCTTGGCGACGACGTCGGTCAGGCGGGCCAGCTGCGGCACGCGGGGCGCGCTGAAGGAGAACCACGCCTCGGCGCCGAGGCCCTTGTCCGAAGCGACCAAGCGCACTTGGTCCGCGTCGGCTGCGGCGCCGTCGACCACGAGTCGTGCGTCCCGCCAGCCCGGACCACCGGCGGCGCTGACCGAGCGCCGGTCGAGCACCTTGAAGCCCTCGGGCGTCTGGGTGCCGAACTCGGCGGTGAGGGTGTTGGCGCCGCCGAGCTGGCCCGCGACGGCGACCACGACCGGCACCTTGCCGTCCCGGGCGCGCTGCGGCAGCGGGTACCAGGGGGTGCGCATCGTGCCGGTGCCGTAGCCGGTCGGCTCGTAGCTGCCCCAGTAGGGAGCCTTGGGCCCGCCCATCTGGAACGGCGGCGTGTACTGCCGCTGCGCCGGGTCCTGGCTCGTTTCCGGTGGGAGCCCCCCGTCGGTGGTGAAGCCCTGCTGCCTGCCCTGCAGCCAGGTCTTCGGGGTGTCGGTCTTGCGGGCGTCCTGCGGCACGGTCCAGCCGGGGGCCGGCGTGCTCGGCTGCTGCGCGCTGGGCTGCAGCATGTTGTCCAACGGGTGCTGCTCGACGTAGACGTCGTCGGACAGGCCGCAGCTCCCGCCGCTCAGCTGCTCGATGTTGTCCTTGCCCATCGTGTAGGTGTTCCACCGCTTGTCGATCGCCTTCACCAGGCTGCCGACCTCGAAGAGCATGAGCAGCGCGCACACGATGGACAGCGGGGCGGTGCCGAGTTTGAGCGCGCGGCTGCGCCCCTCCCAGCCGCCGGTTTCCGGCACGACCGCCGGCGGCGGGTTCTTCTCATCGAGCCGAACGTGTTCGAGGAAGGCGACCACCAGCGCGATCCCGGCGAGCAGCAGCAGGAACGTGCTCAGCTTCCAGCCGTGCACCTGCGGAGGCATGTTGTACCAGGGCACGCCCCAACTCGACACGTACCACCAGGCGTTGGGCCCGGTCGCGGCCAGCGCGGTCACGAACATGAGGCCGGCGAAGAAGACCGCGCGGTTGCGTTTGGACCGCAGGACCGTGGTGCTCGTGGCCAGCGCGGCCAGGGCCGCCAAGGCGCCGCCGACGGCGGCGAGCATCCCGAAGTGGTGCGTGTGCTTGGTCGGGGTCACCGCGAGCACGACGAACGCGAGCGCGGACATGCCGAGCATCCGGCGGCTCGGGCCGAGCGCGGCCCCGCGGATCTGACCGCGGCGCAGCAGCACCACCAGGCACACCGCCAGGCACAGGAGCACCAGCAGCACCGGGAACCGCCGGGTCATCGCCCCGTTGGAATCCGGGGTGAACAACATCTGGTACCGGGCCAGTTCCTCATACCACTTCTGGCTCGGGCCGATCTCGCTGCGGATCTTGGTGGCGTCGATGGCACCGGCCCACGTCTGATCCCAGAACAGGAGGTTGAGCACCGCGAAACCGCACGCGGCGATGGTGGCCAGGACCGGCATCCAGCCGAACCGGTGCGCGAACCGCCGCACCAGTTTCAGCAGCGGTTTCAACGCGACGACGAACGGCAGCACCGCCATCAACCCGTGCGGGTTGACGCCGACCGACATCGCCGCGAGCACCAGGCCCACACCTGCCGGCAGCATCCGCCGCGTGGCAACGGCCCGTTCCACCGCCGTCAGTGACAGCAGTGAGAACATCGCCACGAGGTTCTCCGGGCGCAGCCCGTTGTCGTAGGGCATCCAGAACGCCAGGAACACCGCCCCCGCGGCCCAGCCGGCGGCGCTGCTGCGCCGCACCTGCTGGCCCAGCCTGGGCAGCACCTTGCGGCTGATCAGGAACCAGCACACGATCCCCATCAGCAACGAGGGCAGCCGCATCCACGGGGTGGCCGTGCTGACCTTGGTCATGAGCGCGTACAGGTCGACGTGCCAGGCCATCGGCGCGTCGGCGGTGGCGAACCACCGGTAGTACTCGCCGATGTAGCCGGCGTCGGCTCGCGTGCGCGCCATGGTCAGGAAGTACCCGTCGTCGGCGGTCATCGCGCCGATGAGCCACCACAGCACGAGCACGCCGAGCACGACGACGTCCCGGAAGGACAGCCGCCACCAGCGGCGCGCAGCCAGGCGGGGCGGGCGCCGTCCGGCGATCGCGTCCATGCGGTGCATCGCCCACAGGGCGAGGGCGAAGCACGCAACGGACGCGGCGATCGCGGCCCACTTGATCGCGGTCGCGCTGCTGGCCCAGCGGTTGTCGATCCGCGCGGTGACCGACAATCCCGCAGTGCTGTCCTGACCGGAATTCAGTTGGGAGAAGATGCCGGTCATTTGCGGCCGCAGGTCACCGTGCACCGCCGCGAGGTGGTGCCCGCCGACCGTGGCAGTCGTCCCGGACACATCGGAATGCACGTCCACCGTGCAATTCCCGTCGGGCACGGGCACGGTTCCGAGTTGCTGGCCCCGGGTTTGCAGCGTCAGCAACCCGTGGTCCACGGTCAGCGACATGCCGGTGAGCTTGCCGTAATCGGAATTCGGCGGATTGGTGTTGAAAAGCGTGCCCGGCCCGGGCACGCGTTGTTCGAGATCACGGATCGACGGGCACGGGATGCGCGCGTCGATCTTCACCGGAGCCACCGCGGTCAGCGGTGCGGAAACCGCCCGGGTCCCCTGCGCGGTCGGCCACTGCAGGTCGACGATCTGTTGCGTGACCGGGAGGAACGGTACCGCGATGGCCAGGACCGCGCTGATCAGACCGCACAGGGTGGCCAGCGTCACCAACCCCCGGCGCGAACGCCGGGAGCTGTCGGACGGGACCTTCTGCAACGCGCCCTGCGGGGCGGGTCCGTCCGCGCCGCCGTACCCCGAAACAACCACGTCCCACAGGCTAACCATCGAAATCATCGGGTCCTGCCGGGGGCGCGACCGGGCCCGTCGATTTCCCCCGCTCGTACGGGTTGCCTGGATTGACCAGGAGGGATTTTCGGACCACGTGCGGGAAAGCTGCGCACCCCGGCCGCCGAGCCGAAGCCGGTTCCTCGCGCCTCGGAACGTTTTCTCAAGAAATTCTCAGAGTGTGTCTCAGCTGACTTTCCCGAGTTTCTCGCAGCAGCTCACATCGACGGCGAGGGCGCAAGCACCGGACTCGACATCGGGAACCATTGCCGCGACTCGTGCCGGTGCGCCGAACTCGCGCGGCGCGGCGAACGCTCGCCGGTAGCGCACCGGCGGTCTCCGGCACGGCGCTGGCCTGCCGGGGAGCAGCGTTCGGTCGCCGCCGCCGAAGATCCCGACAGGTGCGCGCCAAGCGCGTCGGCGTCCGCGAGTCCTCAGGTCGGCTACCGAGTTCGACCCGGTCGCACAGGACCAACGCCTCAGGTTGAGGCACCGCCGCCAACGGCATGGTGGAACCGGTCATGGCGTCAGCGGTCTCCTCCTGAGGCGGGGCCGTTGAATCAAGACACGGGAGGTCCCCCGTGCGGTTGTCCGGTGGACGAGGAAGAGCTCGTCCGGCGCAAGAATCGCCGGGCCTCGCGCGCAGACTGACCGCGAGTTCAGCCGCAGCGCACCCGTTGCACTCAAGGCGCGGATATTTCTCCCAGACAACGAGGAAGGTCGAAGAAATGAAGATCGCTGTCATCGGTGGGACCGGGCTCATCGGATCGCAGGTGGTCAAGATCCTGAACGGGAGCGGGCACGAGGCGGTGCCGCACTCGCCGTCCACCGGTCTGGACCTGCTCACCGGGCGAGGTCTGCCCGAGGCGCTGGACGGGGCCGACGTCGTCGTCAACCTGACGAACTCACCGACCTTCGACGAAGCCTCGCTCCAGTTCTTCCGGAAAACCATGGAAAACCTGGTGACGGCCGCGAAGGCAGCCGGCGTCGGCCACGCGGTCATCCTCTCGATCGTGGGCGCCGACCAGGTGCCGGGCCTGGTCTACTTCCGCGCCAAGGTGCTGCAGGAGGACATCCTCAAGGCCGGCCCGGTGCCGTACTCGATCGTCCGCGCCACGCAGTTCTTCGAGTTCATCGACTCGGTGCTGTCCTGGACCACCGACGAGCACACCGTCCGCCTGCCCGCCACGCTCCTGCAGCCCATGGCCGCGGCCGACGTCGCCCAGGCCGTGGCCGACGTCGCCGTGGGCCCTCCGCTGCAGGGCACCCGCAACGTCGCCGGGCCCGAGGTCTTCGCGCTCAACGAGCTGGGCAACATCACCCTCGCCGCCCGTGGTGACCAGCGCACCGTCATCACCGACAACAGCGCCGGCATGTTCGCCGCCGCCTCGGGTGATGTCCTCATCGCCAAGGACGACGCCGTTATCGCCAAGACCGCCTATCGGGAGTGGCTCGCGCGCTGACTCGGCTCGGTGACGACGCGGATGCTGCGCACGCTCGCGGAAGCACTCCAGGTAAGCGTGCCCTCGGCCCAGACCCGCCAGAACCGAGCCGACCGATGCCACCGATGCCCGTGCCTCATCCGGTCCCGCGCTCCGCTGGGAGGGCCGTGGGTCTCACGGTTGAACAGCGGCGAGGTCACTCTCTCAGGAATGCCAGCAGGTCGGCGTTGATGGTCTCCGCTTGGGTGGTGGGCATGCCGTGCGGGAACCCTTCGTAGGTCTTCAACGTCGCGTTCCGCAGAAGCTTTGCGGACAAGGGTGCGGAGTCTGCGTAGGGCACGATCTGGTCATCGTCGGAGTGCATGACCAGGACCGGCACGGTGATCTTCTTCAGGTCTTCGGTGAAATCGGTTTGCGAGAAGGCGACGATGCCGTCGTAGTGCGCCTTGGCGCCGCCCATCATGCCTTGGCGCCACCAGTTCTGGATGACGGCCTCCGAGGATTCCACGCCCGGCCGGTTGAAACCGTAGAAGGGCCCCTCCGGCAGCTCGCGATAGAACTGTGAGCGATTCGCGGCGAGTTGCGCCTGGAACCCGTCGAAGACGTCTTTGGGAAGCCCGCCGGGATTGGTCTCGGTCTTGACCATCAGCGGCGGTATCGCGCTGATGATCGCGGCCTTGGCCACTCGGCTCTCGCCGTGCCGGGCCAGGTAGTGGACCACTTCGCCGCCGCCGGTCGAATGACCCACGTGAATGGCGTCCGCCAGATCCAGATGCGCTGTCAGCGCCGCGAGGTCGTCAGCGTAGTGGTCCATGTCGTGGCCGTCGCCAGGCTGGCTGGATCGCCCGTGGCCACGCCGGTCATGGGCAATGACCCGGTACCCGTGCTGCAGGAAGAACAACATCTGTGCGTCCCAGTCGTCAGCAGACAGCGGCCAACCGTGACTGAACACGATCGGCTGACCCGAGCCCCAGTCCTTGTAGTAGATCTCCACGCCGTCGGTGGTGGTGATGGTGCCCATCCGATGCCTTCCTTCACGTTTGCCGGACGACGCGCAGGCAGCACCGCCGGCTCGAACACATCTCTTCCTGCGCACGTCCTCAAGGCGGTCTCAACACCACGCCATGCTCCACGCGGTCTGGCCCGGCTCCCCAGGGCATTACGTCACCCAAGCGCCGCCCGGTCCAACATCGGACAGTTGACCAGGTTGGGGGTTCCCCTTCTCCGCTGCTGACCCCGCGCGCTCGTCCTGCGCCTTCGTCGCGGATGCGGTGAAGGTTGCGGGGCCGGGTTCGAGCCGGGCGTCCTCGAAGCCCAGCCGCTGGTCCCTGATCGGGTACCCAGCCTTGTAGACCATCTCCTTGCAGCTGAACGGGGTTCGGTCCCCATGCGTGTCGGCGTGCACTGTGGACAGCTGGGCCAGGTGCACGCGTTCCGATTCCAGGGATGCGACGTTCAGCACCCCGTCGGGAAGGGGATCGTGGCTCGGCGTCGATGCCGATGGTGCATCTGCTCGGTGCGGGCCACGACGGCGGCCCGGTAACCGGCGTCCGGTCGCAATCCCAATCTGTGGAGTTGGGTTTACACGGCCTGGACGTCTGGCTACGGTCGTGGGCGTGATCCGGACAGCGGCCCTGACGACACGAGGTTACGTGGACTTCGTGCGCGTGTCCTCCGCACTCTGTTGCCAGTAACGGCTTTCTCCACTGCTTCACGCGCGTCGTAGTGCGACCGCCTTCAGCACCACCGGAGCCCCTCGCACAGCGTCTCCGCTGGTGAACACCCGTGCGCATTTTCTGGGCGCCACAGCGCCCAGAAGTACTCACGGCGCCAGCGGAAACGGCTCCGGTGTTGCGTGATTCCCGAGCGCGGCCGATCCGTCGTGGCCGCGCTGCGCCCTCATGTCCTCCGGAGAGTGCAGATGACCGCATCCACCGAACGCGCGCCCACCGGCGCACCGACCGAACGAGATCCGATCCCCGTCACGACCGTGCAAACCCGCACCGCGCTGCGTGAAAACCGTGTTCCCCGTTGGCTTTTCAAGCTGATCAGCCCCATCGCGCTGGTGTTGATCTGGCAGGTCCTCAGCAGCGCCGGGGTGCTCAGCGACGACGTCCTCGCCTCGCCCGCGAGGGTCGCCGGCACCGCGGTGGAGCTCTGGGACGAAGGGCGGCTCCAGGACGCGATCACCGCCTCGATGCAACGGGTCGGCGCCGGACTGGTGATCGGCGTCGTCGTCGCGATCGTGCTCGCGACGCTCTCCGGGCTGTTCCGGCGCGGCGAGGACATCATCGACGCGCCGATACAGATGCTGCGAACGGTACCGGTGATCGGCCTGATACCGCTGCTGATCATCTGGTTCGGCATCGGCGAGCAGCCCAAGATCGTGCTGATCGCGCTGGCCGTGACCTTCCCGCTGTACATGAACATCTACGGCGGCATCCGCAACGTCGACGCGGGCCTGGTGGAAGCGGCCGAGACGCTCAGGCTCGGCCGGTTCGCCCAGGTGCGGCACATCATCCTGCCCGCCGCGATGCCCAACGCCCTGGTGGGGCTCCGGTATTCGCTGGGTTCGGCGTGGCTGGCGCTGGTCTTCGGCGAGACGATCAACGCCACCGCAGGCATCGGCTACGAGATGAACATGGCCCGCGAGTTCTTCCAGACCGACGTGATCGTGGTCTGCCTGGTGCTGTACGCACTGCTCGGCCTCGTCGCCGACTTCATCGTCCGACTGCTGGAAAGGACCGTGCTGGCATGGCGACCGGCGTTCAGCGGAGCGTAGTGAAACCCGCGTCGGTGCGCGGCCTGAGCCGCCGCTTCGGCGACCGCACCGTGCTCGACGACCTGGACCTGGAGATCGAACCAGGTCAGTTCGTGGCGCTGCTCGGCCCGAGCGGCTGCGGTAAGAGCACGCTGCTGCGGATCTTGGCCGACCTCGACCGGGAGGTGACCGGCGAGGTCGAAGTCGCCGTCCGGCGCGCAGTGGCGTTCCAGGCGCCGCGGCTGATGCCGTGGAAGCGAGTGTGGCGAAACGTGGTCCTCGGCCTGCCCGGCCGCCCGGACAAGCAACGGGCGGTGGCAGCGCTGGAGGAGGTCGGTCTCGGCCACCGCGTGGACGTGTGGCCGAAGGTGCTCTCCGGTGGCGAGGCGCAGCGGGTGTCGCTGGCGCGTGCGCTGGTGCGCGAACCCGATCTGCTGCTGCTGGACGAGCCGTTCTCGGCGCTGGACGCGCTGACCCGGATCAAGGCCCAGCAGCTGGTCGGCGAGCTGTGGCAACGCCACGGCTGCGCGATCTTGCTCGTCACTCACGACGTGGAGGAGGCGCTGCTGCTGGCCGACCGGGTGCTGGTGATGCGCGACGGCCGCATCGGCTACGACCAGGTGCTGGACCTGGATCGCGCGCGCGATGTCACCGACCCGGCTTTCCTGGCGCTGCGCGCGGAACTGCTGTCCTGGCTGGGTGTCGGGACCGGAGGGGGGAGTTCGTCATGACCGTCGAGTTCATCGGGATGATCGGGGCGCAGCACGTCTCGGAGATCCACGCCGCCGAAGGACCTGCGGTGAACCCGGCGTTCCTGCGCGAGTTCGCCCAGGCCCACGAGAAGGCGGGGTTCGACCGGGTGCTGATCGGCTACGGGTCGAGCAGCCCGGAGACCACCCAGCTGGCCGCCTACGCCGCCGCGCACACCGAGCGGCTGGGCTTCCTGATCGCGCACCGACCCGGCTTCGTGGCCCCGACGCTGGCGGCCCGCACCTTCGCCACCGCCGACCACCTCACCGGCGGCCGGATCGCGGTGCACATCATCACCGGCGGCAACGACGCGGACCAGCGCCGCGACGGCGACTACCTGGGCAAGGACGAGCGGTACGCGCGCACCGACGAGTACCTGGACGTCCTCCGCCGGGTGTGGACCGCCGAGGGGCCGGTGAGCCACGAGGGCGCGCACTACCGATTCGAGGACCACAACGCGGTCGTCCGCCCGGTGCAGCAGTCCGGGATCCCGCTGTACTTCGGCGGTTCCTCGGAAGCCGCGCTTCGCGTCGGGGGCAAACACGCCGACGTCTACGCGATGTGGGGCGAGCCGCTGGCGCAGACCGCCGAGCAGATCGCCGCGGTCCGCAAGGTCGCGGCCGATGCCGGCCGGTCCGAGCCGCCGCGGATCAGCGTGTCGTTCCGGCCGATCCTGGGCGCGACCGAGGAGCAGGCGTGGGAACGGGCGCACCACATCCTCGACCGGATCAACGCGGCGCGCGGCGGGCTGGCGTCGTTCACCGGGCCGAAGACCCTGAATCCCGGCCAGGAGGTCGCCAACGTCGGTTCGCAACGCCTCCTCGCCGCTGCCGAAGCGGGGGAGCTGCACGACCGTGCACTGTGGACGCCCACGGCGGCGGCCACGAACGCGGCGGGGAACTCGACCGCGCTCGTGGGAACCCCGGAGACGGTGGCGGCGGCGCTGCTGGACTACGTCGACATCGGCGTCACAACGCTGCTGATCCGCGGCTACGACCCGTTCGACGACGCGGTGGAATACGGCCGCGAGCTGATCCCACTGGTACGCCGGGAAATCGCCCGCCGCGAAGCGGCTTCCTGACACGAGGCGCGGCGATTTCGCGCGAAAGAGCCATGAGTCAGGCACCACTGCGCGCGCAGACCTGAAGAGGAGACCCACATGACGACCGTCGCAACCGGGCGATCCGAGTTCGCCCGGAACCTTTCCCCGCGGCAGAACAGCTTCCCGGCCCGGCCTGTCTTCGACGACGTCGAGCACGAGCGTCAGTTCCGCAAGCAGCGGCTCGCCGCGGCGCTGCGGATCTTCGGCAAGCTCGGCTACAACGAGGGCGCCGCCGGCCACATCACGGTCCGCGACCCGGAGCTGCCGGACCACTTCTGGGTCAACCCGCTCGGCCGGGCCTTCAGCCGGATCAAGGCTTCCGAGCTGCTGCTGGTCAACCACGACGGCGAGATCGTGCACGGCGACCACCCGGTCAACCAGGCCGCGTTCGCCATCCACTCGCAGATCCACCAGGCCCGCCCCGACGTGGACGCGGCCGCGCACAGCCACTCGATCTGGGGCAAGGCGCTCGCCGCGCTGGGCACCGAGCTGCTGCCGATCACGCAGGACAGCGCTCAGTTCTACGAGGACAACGTGATCGTGCCGGACTTCTCCGGGATCGTGCTGGACCTGGAGGAAGGCCGCCGGATCGCCTCGACGCTCGGGCAGCGCCGGCTGGCCATCCTGGCCAACCACGGCCTGCTGACCGTTGGCCGCAGCCTGGAGGAGGCGGTGTCGCTGTACGTCGCCGCCGAGCGGAACTCGAAGGTCCAGATCGTCGCCCAGGCGGCCGGGCCGCTGCAGCTGATCCCGCACGAGATCGCGCAGCACACCAGGCAGCAGTACCAGGAGCACCGCGATCCGGGTTGGGTGACGTTCGCCCCGCTCTTCGAGGAGATCGTGCACGAGCAGCCGGATCTGCCCGACTGAGACTGGAGACAACAGAGTGCGAACGAGCAGAACCCTGGTGGCGGTACTGGCCGCGGTGCTTCTTGCCGTGGCCGGCTGCTCCGGAGACAACTCGCCCAAGTCGCTGTCCGACGTGACTCTGGTGCTCGGCGACCAGGCGGGCGGACTGCGCGCCAGGGTGGAAGCGTCCGGAGCGTTCAAGGACGCCCCCTACAAGATCCGCTGGGCCAACTTCCAAGGCGCGGCACCGCTTTTCGAGGCCATGCGCTCCGGCGACGTGGACACCGCGACCGCCGCCGACGCACCCACGGTGCAGGCCATCGCCGGTGGCGTGCCGGCCCGGCCCGCAGTGGCGACAGCGGCGTCCCCGTCGTCGACGGCGATCATCGTGCCGCCGGGATCGCCGATCCGCACCCTGGCCGACCTGCGCGGCAAGCACCTCGTGGTCTCCACCGCGCCAGGCAGCGTCTCGCACTACACCGCGCTCGGCGCGCTGGAGGAAGCCGGGCTGACGCAGCAGGACGTGCAGGTCACCTTCAGCCTGCCGACCGACGCGCAAGCCGGTTTCAGCGCCGGGCACATCGACGCCTGGGCGACCTTCGACCCGTACCTGTCGATCGCGGAGCACGCCGGGGCCCGGGTGATCCGCGACGGCCAAGGCATCAACGGCCGCAACGGCATCCTGTCGGTGTCCACCGCGGCCGCCGCAGATCCGCTCAAGCGGGTGGCGCTGGCCGACGCAATGCGCCGGTTCGAGGCGGCGTGGCGGTGGAGCGACGAGCACCCGGAGGAGTACCAGCGCGTCTACGAGAAGCTGACGTCGCTGGAACCGCAGGTGGCGCACCAGATCCTGACCCGGACCAAGCAGGAGGTTCGGCCCTTGACCGATGACGTGGTCGCCGACCTGCAAGCCGTGGCCGACCGCTATTTCCGGGCGGGCGTGCTGCGAAAGCACGTGGACGTGGCCAAGGCATGCGATCGGGCCCTGTACCCCGGAAACTGACGTCCTTGTGCTGCTTCGCAGGTGGCGGCAGACGCGTGCGGTGCGCACCGCTGCACAAGCTGATCCCGCAGTTCTGTGAACGGAGTTGACATGAGCCGGACTTGGTCCCCGGACGGGGCCTGCCGCGGCACCGTGGTGGTGCTGCCGGGTAGAGGCGAGAACCCGGCTGTCTACCAGCGCTTCGGCCGGAGGCTGTCCGCCGACGGCTACGCCGTGGTGGTGCCGGAAGCGGACACCGATCCCGAGACGTGGTTCCAACCCGGCGCGGCCCGCTTCCTGGTCGGCACTGACGTCGGGGCGCTGCGCGCGTGGGCGCTCGCGTTGGAGATCGAGGTGGACGGCCTGATCCTCGCGGGCACCCCGCTCGCCCGGGGCCAGAGTCCCGTCGACCGGGACGACGAGATCGGGGCGCGCACGTCGTGCCCGGTGCACCGCGAACTACTGGAGAACGATCCGGAGTTCGAGTGGGGCCGGTTGACCGAGGACGTCCCCGAGCCGCCGAAGCAGCTGCCCGACGTGCCGATCCTGCTGCTGCACGGCGACGCCGACACGCTCGCGCCGGTCGCGCCGGTGACCTTGCTGGCGGCCAAGCACCCGCAGAGTTCGCTGGCGGTGTTCAAAGACGGTGTGCACGACATCCTCAACGACCAGTTCCACCGGAGCGTGGCCGCGCGCATCGTGCTGTTCTGCGAGGAGATCGGCAAGGGCGCGGTGCTGCTGCCCGAGGCGCCGGCCGTGCAGCGCACCCGCAGGTCCGCTCCGGTGCACATCTCGGCTCGCACCGACTACTCGGTGCGGGCGCTGCGCGACCTGATCGGCAGCGGCAGCGAGCCGGTCAAATGCGAAGTCATCGCCCGGCGGCAGGGCATTCCGCTGAACTCGCTGGTCAACCTGATGGTCGAGTTGCGGCGGGCCGGACTGGTGACCAGCCAGCGCGGCTGCGACGGCGGCTACTCGCTGGCGCGGCCGGCCGAGAAGATCACCATCGGCGAGGTTGTGCGAGCGGTGGAAGGCGGGGTCACCTCGGTGCACAACGGTTCACCCGGCGCCGAGGTGTGGCGCGAGCTCGGCCGTCAGGTCAGCGCGTTCCTCGACGGGTTGCCGCTGGTCGGCGATCGGTGAGCAAGGAAGGAATCTGATGAGCCAGCACGACGCGTTCCACCCGGATCTCTCGACCTCGGTGCCCGAGGCGCAGCGCCGCTCGCTGCGCACCCGGCTGCACCACGTCCGGGCCGCCGACCTCGACAACAAGACCGCGCAGACCGAGGGCATGCGGCGGCTCGCGGCGATCAGCGGTGACCTGGTCGGTTCGGAGCGGATCTGGATGGGGGAGACGCACGTCGGCCCGTCGACGTCGTCGGACAACCACCACCACGGCGAGTCGGAGACCGCGATCTACGTGGTCAGCGGCCACCCGGAGTTCGTCTTCCACGACGGCGTCGAGGAGGTCCGGATCAAGACCGAGCCGGGCGACTACATCTTCGTGCCGCCGTTCGTGCCACACCGCGAGGAGAACCCGGACCCGAACGACCCGGCGGTGGTGGTGATCGCCCGCAGCACCCAGGAGGCGATCGTGGTCAACCTCCCCGAGCTGTACCACCTGGGCCCGGAGGCGGACTGAGGCATCCCGGCGGCTTCGGCCGAAACCGGGCACCGGGACCGGCATTCCCGTCCGCCGCGTGCGCCGGTGGCCCCGGGGCCGGAGCGGGGGCGGGTGCACGAAAGTATCAGTGCGAGCCGATTTATCCGTCTAGTGTGCTCCGCCGTGGCGACCTAGCTTTGTGGCGATCTGGCGCCTCGGGCTCTTGTTCCCGCTCGTCAGGTGCCGTCCCCATAGGTGTCCACAAAGGAGTGACTCCGGATGTTCGGCATGCCGCGGCGCTTGCTGTTCGGCTATCTCGCGCTCGCCGTGTTCATGACCGGTGATGGTTTTGAGCTCACGTTCCTGTCCCGCTTCCTCGTCGAGCACGGCTTCTCGCCCACCCAGGCCGGCCTCGTGTTCACCGTCTACGGGCTGGTGGTGGCCTTCTCCGCCTGGACAACCGGTGTGCTGGCCGAGGTCGTCGGCGCCCGGCGCCTGATGTTGCTCGGCGGCGTCCTGTGGATGGTCCTGCACGTCCTGTTCCTCACGGTGGGACTGCGGAGCGTGCTCGGCACGATCGTGATCTACGGCCTGCGAGGCGTGGCCTACCCGCTGTTCATGTACTCGTTCGTGGTGCTCATCGCCCAGTCGGTGCACCCCGGTCGGCTGGCCTCGGCCATGGGGTGGTTCTGGGCCTCGTTCTCGCTGGGCATCGGGGTCCTGGGTGCCTACGTGCCGAGTCTGCTGGTCCCGGTCATCGGCGAGTACGCGACCCTGTGGGCCTCCCTGGCCTTCGTGGCGGCGGGTACCGCCATGTGCGCCTTCCTCGTCCCCGGCGCCCCGCCCGAGGCGGACCGCTCGCGTGAGCTCGACGGCGAGAGCCGGACTCGGGAGCTGCTGCGCGGGGTGACCATCCTGGTCGAGAACCGGCAGATCGCGCTGTCCGTGGTCATCCGGGTGCTGTGCAACCTGACGCTCTACGCCTTCCCGATGTTGATGCCGCTCTACCTGACCACCAACGGCATCGGTGGCGAGGCGTGGTTCTCGCTGTCCGAGTGGATGACGCTGTGGGCGATCATGAACGCCATCACCATCGGAGCCAACGTCGTGTGGGGACGGCTCGGTGACCGCTACGGCTGGATGCGGCAGATGCGCTGGTGCGGTTTCGGCGGCATGGCGATCGCGACCCTGGCCTTCGCCTACGTCCCGGTGTGGTTCGGGGCCAGCTTCCCGCTGATGGTCGTGGCCGCCGTGCTCTTCGCGCTGTCCGTCACCGCGTTCGTGCCCATGGGAGCGATCTTCCCGGCACTGGCCCCCGAGCACCGCGGGGCGGCGATCTCCGCCCACAACCTCGCCTCCGGGCTGACCACGTTCCTCGGCCCGGGCATCGCCACGGCCCTGCTGCCGGTGGTCGGACCGGTCGGGGTCTGCTGGGCCTTCGCCGGCCTGATGGTGCTGGGCACGATCACCACCTTCTTCATCCACCCGCCCCAGCCCGGCATCACCTCGGAGACCGGTCGGATGCTGCCGCGCCGCGAACGCTTCGCCGACATCGCCTGAAAGGACCTGCGACCATGAACTCCGCGACCAGCGCGACCGACCCGACCACGCAGGAGAAGACGATGAACGCCGTCGTCCTCGAACGCCGGCACGAGATCCGGATCCGCCCCGTCCCCGGACCGGGTCGGGTGGGCCCCGACGAGGTGCGCATCGGCGTGCACACCGTCGGCATCTGCGGCAGCGACGTCCACTACTACACGCACGGGCGGATCGGCCCCTACGTCGTCGAGGACCCGATGGTGCTGGGCCACGAAGCCTCCGGCACCGTCCTGGAAGTCGGCGCGGACGTCACCCACCTGGCCGTCGGCGACCGGGTGTGCATGGAGCCGGGCATCCCCGACCCGCGTTCCCGGGCCTCCCGCCTGGGCATCTACAACGTCGACCCGGACGTGCGGTTCTGGGCCACCCCGCCGGTGCACGGCTGCCTGCGGCCGGAGATCGTCCACCCGGCCGACTTCACCTACAAGCTGCCCGACCGGCTGTCCCTGGAGGAGGGCGCGCTCATCGAGCCCTTCGCGGTGGCCGTGCACGCCGTGACCAAGGCGCGGATCTCGCCCGGCGACGTCGTCGCCGTCGTGGGCGCCGGCACGATCGGGGTGCTCACCGCGATCGCCGCCACGGCCAGTGGCGCGTCCCGCGTGTACGTTTCCGACGTGGCACCGGAGAAGTTCGCCAAGCTCCGGGCGTACCCGACCATCCACCCCGTCGACGCCGGCGAGCAGGACCTGGCCGAGGTGGTGCGCGAGGCGACCGAGGGCTGGGGCGCGGACGTGGTGTTCGAGGCCAGCGGCAACCCGCGCGCCTTCGGCTCGTTGTGGGAGGCGCCCGCGCCCGGCGGGGCGGTCGTGCTCGTGGGCATCCCCGTGTCGCCGGTGTCCCTGGACGTCGCCGCCGCGCAAGCTCGGGAACTGCGCATCGAGACGGTGTTCCGCTACGCCAACGCCTACCCGCGGGCCATCGAACTGGCCGCTTCCCCGGCCGTGGACCTGGGCGCTCTGATCAGCGCCACCTACCCCTTCGAGGAGGCCGTGACCGCCTTCGAGCGCGGCGCCGAGGCACGACCCACCGACACCAAGATCCAGATCCGGGTGGCGGGAGCCTGACCGTGGGTGCCGCCGCGCGGAGCAGGACGAGCGAAGCCGCCTCGCCGGTGCGGGAACTGGTGGTCCCGGACCCGTCGAGCTCCGTGCGGTGGCACCAGCACGACTGGCCGCACCCGCTGGCCCGCTGGCACTACCACCCCGAGGTGGAGATCCACCTCGTCCGCGAGTCCTCCGGGACCGTGATGGTCGGTGACTACGTGGGCCCGTTCGGCCCAGGCCACCTGAGCCTCATCGGCTCCTTCCTGCCGCACAACTGGATCTCCCACCTCGGCGACGCCGAAACGGTGCGCAACCGCGACGTGGTCCTGCAGCTCGACCAGGACCGGTTCCTCGCCGCCGCCGAGACCCTGCCGGAACTGGAGTCGTTGCGACCGTTGCTGGACGACGCGGCCCGCGGCGTCGAGTACTGCGGCCGCACGGCGGTCGAGGGCGCCGCGGCCCTGGAAGCCGTGCAGGGCACCTTCGGCCTGCGGCGCCTGGCCGCGGTCGCCGAGCTGTTGAGCGTGCTGGCCGAGTCGCCCGAGCCGGACCGCCGCTACCTCGACAGCCACGGCGGTTCCTACCGGCTGGGCGTGGAGGAGACCGAGCTGTTCAACCGGGCGCTGAGCTACATCACCGACCACCTCGCGGACCGGATGCGCCTGCGGGACGTGGCCGACGAGGTCGGCTTGAGCCGCGACGCCTTCTCCCGGCTGTTCTCCAAGGCCACCGGTGTCGGCTTCAGCCGAACCGTGAACCGCATGCGCGTCACGGAAGCCTCGCGCCTGCTGCGCACCACCGACCTGCCGGTCGCGGAGATCTGCTACCGGGTGGGCTTCACCAACCTGTCGAACTTCAACCGGCAGTTCCGCGCCACCACGGGCACCACGCCCTCCCACTACCGCCGAATCGACCAGCACTGACCGACTTCCCCGGACTCGCCGGGGTCGCGGCGGTCCACTGCGGCTGGAATCGGCGGTGTCGTGGCTGTGGCGGTCGGGCTCACCACCGAGGATGGCGGGGCTGCGGAGTGGGCATCAACGCGGTGGAGGTGGCTGTTCCCGCTCGCGGCCGGACTCCCGAATCGGGCGCGTCGATCTGTCCACAGTGGTCGCGCAGTGGACCTGTCGCGGCTCCGGTGCTGACAGTGTCGATCGCCGGATCCGACGCGTTGTCCGGATTCGTTCCATAGTGGACGAACGTCAGTCGAGTTCGGTGATGAAGCGGTCGAAGGCCGCTTCCGCGGCTCCGAGCAGGCGTCCGTGCTCGCCGAGTTCGGCGGGGGCGAGTTCGAGGGGTTCGGGAAGGCCGCCGAGGTCGTCGAGGGCCGCTCGCAGGTCGTCTCCCGCGTTGCGGAGCATCGGTTCGAGCAGGCCGCCCAGGATGATCCGCTGCGGGTTGAAGATGCTGGTCAGGTTGGCCAGTCCGACCGCGACGGGTTCGCTCAGGGAGCGGAAGGCGGCGACGGCCCGGTCCTCGCGTCGGTCGGCCCGGGTGAGCAGGTCGTCGATCGCCGCGTGGCGGTCGCGGGGTGCTCGCCGACCGGCGTGGCGGAGGAGGGCGTCGGCACCGATCTCGGTCTCCCAGCAACCTCGGCGTCCGCACCGGCAGCGGCGACCGCCCGGGCGGGTGATCATGTGGCCGATTTCGCCGCCGTAGCCGTCGTTGCCGGTCAGGACGCGGTTGCCGGAGACGACCCCGCCGCCCACGCCGACCTCGGCCGAGACGTAGACCAGGTCGCTGCAGTCGCGCCCCGCGCCTCGGCGGTGTTCGGCCAGCGCGGCCAGGCGGGCCTCGTTGCCGATGAGCACGGGACCGGGCAGGCCCGTGGCGCGCCGCAACCGGTCGTGCAGGGCGAGGTCGGACCATCCGAGGTTCGGGGCCTGCACCACGCGCTGGTCCGCGGCGCGGACCAGGCCCGGGACGGCCACTCCCAGCGCGAGCGGTGGTTCGTCGGCGAGGCAGCGGGTCAGCAGGTCGGTGAGCTGTTCGACCGTGTTCTCCGGCTTTCCCGCGGCGGTCTGGTGCGGGGCGTGCGCCTCGTCCAGGATCGCGCCGCCGAACCCGACGCGGCTGACCCGCAGGGTCTCGACCTCGATCGAGGCGGCCAGCACGTAGGCGGTGTCCGCGCTGGGGGAGACCCGCAGGGCAGGTCGTCCGCGGCCGGTGGCACGGCCGCCGCCTTCCACCGCCAGGCCGCGCTCGGCCAGCTCGCCGACCAGGTCGGCGATCGCGCTGCGGGTGAGTCCGGTGGCCCGGGTCAGCTCGGCGCGGCTGGTGGTCCCGTGCAGGTGCAGGTGTCGCAGCAGCGTCCGCAGGTTGTGGCGGCGCAGGCTGGCCGAATCCCGCCCCGTCGAGGTCGATGCGGTCACCGTCTCCTCGTTTCGCTGGTCTCGGCGGCTCCTCCCGCTGGTCAGCATCGCGCATCGCCGCGCGAGGGTTGACACGGGAGGCATTTTGTTTTTTCCTCTGACAAATATTATTCCCGAGTCGAGGGAGCCGCGTCATGGCGGGTCAGCCGAGGGCGTACGTCGCGGCCGCGGTCTGCGCCATCGGTGCTCCTCGTGCGGGCCTTCGTCCCCCGAGACCACCTGGAGGCTGACCGCATGTCAGCACTCCCGACATCCACTGTGGAAGGAAGGGAACCGCCAGTGAACGACTACACGCCCACGCCGTCCGACAAGTTCTCCTTCGGCCTGTGGACGGTCGGCTTCCAGGGGCGCGACCCCTTCGGGGAGGCGACGCGGAGTCCGCTCGACCCCGTGCAGGCCGTGCGGCGGTTGGCCGGGTTGGGCGCGTGGGGCATCACGTTCCACGACGACGACCTCGTCCCGTTCGGCAGCGACGCAGCCGAGCGCGCCCGGATCCTCTCCCGGTTCCGCGCCGCGCTGGACGAGACCGGGGTGGTGGTGCCGATGGTGACCACGAACCTGTTCTCGCACCCGGTGTTCAAGGACGGGGCGTTGACCGCGAACGACCGCGACGTGCGGCGCTTCGCGCTGCGCAAGGTGCTGCGCAACGTCGAGCTGGCCGCGGAGCTGGGTGCGCGGACCTTCGTCGCCTGGGGCGGTCGGGAAGGAGCGGAGACCGACGCGGCCAAGGACGTGCGGGTGGCGCTGGACCGCTACAAGGAGGGCATCGACCTCGTCTGCGAGTTCGTCCGCGACCGCGGCTACGACCTGCGGATCGCCCTGGAGCCCAAGCCGAACGAGCCGCGCGGCGACATCCTGCTGCCGACCGTCGGGCACGCGCTGGCGTTCATCGAACGGCTGGAGCACCCGGAGATGGTCGGCGTGAACCCCGAGGTCGGGCACGAGCAGATGGCGGGGTTGAACTACGTGCACGGCATCGCGCAGGCGTTGTGGGCGGGCAAGCTGTTCCACCTGGACCTCAACGGCCAGCACGGCATCAAGTACGACCAGGACCTGCGGTTCGGCGCCGGTGACGTGAAGAACGCGTTCTTCCTGGTGGACCTGCTGGAGTCGGCCGGGTACGACGGTCCGCGCCACTTCGACTTCAAACCCCCGCGCACCGAGGACGCCGAGGGAGTCTGGGCCTCGGCGGCCGGGTGCATGCGCAACTACCTGATCCTGAGGGAGCGCGCGGCGGCCTTCCGGGCGGACCCGCGGGTCCAGGAGGCCCTGGAGGCGGCGCGCGTGCCGGAACTGGCGACACCTACGCTCGCTCCCGGTGAGGGCCACGCGGACCTGTTGGCGGAGGACGACTTCGACGTCGACCGGGCCGCCTCGCGCGGGATGCACTACGAGCGCCTCGACCAGCTGGCCCTGGACCACCTCATGGGTGTGCGCTGACAGGAGGCAAGACCGTGGTAGTCGTGGGCATCGACTCGTCCACCCAGTCCACCAAGGCATTGGTGGTCGACGCCGAGGACGGTCGTGTCCTCGGCGAGGGCAGGGCCGCGCATCCCGAGGGCACCGAGGTCGCCCCCGAGGCGTGGTGGGCCGCGTGCGAGCAGGCGGTCCACCACGCCCTCGCCGGGGTCTCCGCGCCGGTGGAGGCCGTGGCCGTCGCCGGGCAGCAGCACGGCATGGTGGCCCTCGACCCCTCCGGGAAGCCGGTGCGCGACGCCCTGCTGTGGAACGACACGCGGTCCGCGCCGCAGGCCCGGGCCCTGGTCGCCCGGCACGGGGCCGCCGACCTCGCGCGCCGCACGGGGCTCGTGCCCGTCGCCAGCTTCACCATCGCGAAACTGGCATGGCTGGCCGAGCACGAACCCGGCAACGCCGACGCCGTCGACCGCGTCCTCCTGCCGCACGACTGGCTCACGTGGCGGTTGGCCGGGTCGCCGGAGCGGGCCTGCACCGACCGCGGGGACGCCTCCGGCACCGGCTACTACTCGCCCGGAACCGGGCGGTGGCTGCCCGACCTGCTGACCGAGGCGATGGGCGGTCGCAGCCCGCGGCTGCCGGACGTCCTCGGGCCGACCGAGTCGCCGGGAGCGGTCGCCGCCGGTCCGCTGGGAGGCGCCCTGCTCGCGGCGGGGACCGGGGACAACATGGCGGGCGCGCTCGGCCTCGGCATCGGCAGCGGCGACGTGGTCGTGTCCGTGGGAACCTCGGGCACCACCTTCTCCGTCCGCGACGAGCCGTGCGCGGACGAGACCGGGACCGTGGCGGGATTCTGCGACGCCACCGGCCGTTTCCTGCCCCTGGTGTGCACGCTGAACGCCGCCCGCGTGCTCACCTCCACCGCGCGCCTGCTCGGCACCGACCTGGACGGCCTGAGCGAGTTGGCCCTGTCGGCGAACCCCGGCGCCGACGGACTGACGCTGTTGCCCTACTTCGAGGGCGAACGCACCCCGGATCTGCCCGACGCCGCGGGCACGCTCACCGGGATGCGCGGCACGAACATGACGCCGCAGAACCTGGCCCGCGCGGCGGTGGAAGGGATGCTGTGCGGCCTGGCCGACGGCATCGACGCGCTGCGCCAAGTCGGAGCCGGGGTGCGCCGCGTCCTGCTGATCGGTGGTGGCAGCGCCTCCCGCGCGGTCCGTGCGCTGGCTCCGTCGTTGTTCGGCGTCGGCGTGGAAGTCCCGGAACCGGCCGAGTACGTCGCGCTCGGCGCGGCACGGCAGGCCGCGTGGGCGGTTTCGGGCGCCGCTTCGCCGCCGCGGTGGGGTCTGCGCACGACCGCGTACGAGGCCACCGACGTCGACAGCGGCGCGGAGGTCCGCCACGCCTACCGGGCGGCGCGACGGAGCGTCCACGGCATCTGATTTCGGCTGCGGAACCGTGTTCCGCAACGCGTCATGCCGGCCTACGGGCCCGCGGACAGCTTTCCGGCTGGTGTGCGAGCGCACCGCTGCGTTCGGGGTGGACGCCGGCGTCGAGCCGCAGCCGAGGCTTTCACCGAACCAAGGAGACGATCTCGGCCTTCGCCGCTTCGGCGAGCGCGCGCGGCGCGGCGGGAAACACCGCGCGGGGCGTGCCCGCAGCGGCCCACACCGTGTCGTGCCGCAGCAGCCGCTCGTCGATGAACGTCGTGAGCGGTTCGGTGTGCCCGAGTGGCGGCACCCCGCCGACGGCGAATCCGGTGCGCTGTTTGACCCACGCCGCCTGCGCCTGCTCGACGGCACCGCCGAGCAGGTCCGCGAGCTTGGACTCGTCGACTCGGTCAGGGCCGGAGGCGAGCACCAGCACGGGGCGGTCGGATGCCACCTCGCGGAAGACGAGCGACTTGGTGATCTGCGCGAGCTCGCACCCGAGCGCCGCGGCGGCGTCGCGGGCGCTGCGGGTGCTGTCGGGAAGCTCCTGCACGGTGGTGTCAATGCCGCGCTCCGCCAGCGCGGCGGCGACCTCGCGAGCACTGCGACTCAGTTCAGCCATCCACTGGCCTCCATCGGACCGCTTCGGCACTCATCTGTCGGCGATGGTGGCATGCCGTTGCACGTCAGTGGTCAGCGGCCCGGAATCCGCGCGCACGCCACCACCATCGACTACCGCATCCACAGCGGCACGGTCGGCGGCTGCTGGGTCGAGGACCAGGAGGTCGACCTGGTGCAGCGCACCGACGACGTCTACAAGATCTCGTGGAACGATGGTGCACCTCGGGTTGCTGGCGGTGGCCGCTGCCGGACTGTGGGTGCGTCAACATCCCGTGTTCTTCGCTCGTGCGCCCGGTGGCTAGCATCGTTGCGTGCGTTCGGACCAGGTGGGGTCTCATCCGCCCCAGCAGGCGCGGAGCCGGGAGGTGCTCCGGCGCGTGCTGTCCTCGGCGGAGCGGGTGCTCGTCGCCGACGGGTTCGAGGAGTTCACGATGGCCGCGGTCGCTGAGGACGCTGGTGTCTCGGTGGGGGCGATCTACCGCCGGTTCGCGGGCAAGGAGGAATTGCTCGCCGCGGTCAAGGACCGCATGCTCTCGGCGCTGGAGGAGAGCCTCGAAGAGTCGGTCCGCGCCTCGGGCACCGATCTGGCGAGCACGGTCCGGGCGTTCGTGGACTCCATCACGGCGTCGTTGGCCGCGAACGACCGCGCGTTCCCGGAACTGCTCAGACCTGCTGCCGAGTTGGCGGGGCGCGGCAGGCAGGCGGTGGCGTCGATGCAGCGGATCTTCGAGGAGGCGACCGAGCCGTTCCTGCCAGAGGTGCGCCGCCAGGATCCGCGTGCCGCGGTCTCCGCGGTGCACCAGATGGTCGTCGGCTCCTGCGTCCACCGCGCGTCGATGCCGCGCGACTCGGCACCCGGTTACGAGCGGAGCTGGGAATGGTACGCGAATCAGCTCTCCGAGATGGCGATCGTCTACTTGACCACTGCGGAGTCGGCGGTTTCCGCGTAGCCGCCGCGCTTTCCGCCCCCACGTCGCGCCGACGTGCTCGCGGTCAGACCCGCAGGAGCGTGGAGATCGGCGGCAGTTCTCCGGAGGTTTCGTACCGGCCGATGTAGACGTTCTTCGTGTCGGTCGGATCGTGCGAGGCGAAGGTGCGGGCGTTGCGCCAGAACCGGTCGAGCCGGAACCGGTTCGACGTGCTGCGGGCGCCGGAGACCTCGTGCACGGTCGATGCCGCTGCCAACGACGCCTCGACGCAGGCCACCTTGGCCCGGATGGCGGCGACCGTGGCCTGGGAGACGGCTTCGGCGCCGGCGTTGTCGAGCTGGGCGACCGTTTCGGCGGTCGCGTCGAGCAGCGCGCGGGAGGCTGCGAGCCGGCTGGAGACCTCGCCGATGCGGCGCGTGATGAGCGGGTCCTCCGCCGCGGTGGCGAACTCGGGCAGGGTTGCGCGCTTGAGGGTGCGGACGTAGTCAACCATCGCGTCGAGGGCGCCGTCACCGATGCCCTGCATCAGGGCGGCGTGCAGCAGCATCACCGCGCCGACGAACTCCGGGGCGGGATCGACCCCGGCGTAGTGCCAGCCGTCCGGGACGAAGACGTCGTGGTAGGTGACGGTCTGGCTGCAGGTGCCCCGCTGGCCCATGTTGTCCCAGTCGTCGTGGAGCTCGACGTCGGGATGGGACAGCTCGACGAGCACGTGGTGGCGTCCGCCGGGCCCGCCCTCCAGCACGCAGCCGACGTTGGCCAGGCCACCGCCGCCGCTGTTGGTGTTGAACGACTTGGTGCCGCTGAGCACCACCCCACCGCGCACCGCGCGCGCGGTGACCCGCCCGGCGACACCCGCTTCGGCGTTGGAGGCCACCAAGCGAAGGCCCTCGTCGAGGACGCGGCGGGCGATCTCCGCGCGGGTCCGCTCGGGCAAGGCGTCGCGGGCGCCGAAGATCTCCCGGCACACCAGCGCCGTGGTTCCCCAGTTCTGCCCGGTGGGGCCATCCCCGGCGGAGATCTCCGTCATGGCCTTGACGAAGTGTCCCCAGCCGCCGAAGGTCCAGCCCTCCCACAGCCCGCCGAACTCGGCGGGCACCAGCAGACGAGCTGCCCCGGCGTCCCCGAGCAGAGCCATGTTCTCGCCCGGATCGGCGTGCTCCCGGTCGGCACGGGCCCCGTTCTCGGCGAGCTGCGGGCGCAACGAGCGAAGTGCCTGCAACAGGCTCGCCACCTCGCCGGCCGCGGTCGACACGTTCATGGGCATGGGGACCTCCGACAAAATGCGAACGCAAGTTCCGGTTTCGGAGTCTTCCCTTGATCCCACTCCGCGTCAAGGCTCCGAGCGACGCCCCGGCGTGGGACCGGATCGCCGAAGGGCTCCGCGCACCGGAAGCGGTCTGCGGAGCCCTCGTCGCGGACCGGGTCATTCGACGCGGTTGGTTTCGATGTCGCGATCGGCCTCGGTGATCCGCCGCTTCTCGGCTTCCACGTCGATCGAGCGGCAGGCCGACCAGTAGGCCACCGCCGAGACGATCAAGCCCGAGATCATCGAGATATCGGCGAGAGGCAGTCGTCGCTCGCATGCTCGTCTCTTCCCCGCGTGGGGGCGTCCCGGCCACCCGCACACCGATCGTGCGATGCCGCGCGGCTGGGGACGCAGGACGCGGTAACCCGCGTCGGCCAGGGCAGTGGTGAACGTGTTGAAGTCTTCGCCGCTGTCCCGGCCATAGGACGGAAGGGTGACCACGTCGGGGCCGGTGCCGTCGATGTAGGTCTCGATGGAGACGGCACCGGTGGTGACGACGTCGTTGTGGCGGTTCATCGCTCGGCCTGGGCGTGCAGTTCGACGCGCAGCAGCGCTGCGTTGCGGACGGTCCCGTCGGGCGGGGCGGTGGTGCCGCCGTCGGTGGTGACGTAGATCACCCGGCCGTAGTCGCCGGGGCTGCGACCCCAGACGGCGCTGGACGGCCCGACCAGAACTTCGTCGAACGGGTCGCCGGCGAGGTGGCGGACCTCGCTGCCGTGCCGTGGCGTGAGTGGCACCCGGTCGAGCGTGTTGGCGCGATGCCGGGTGACATAAGCGAATCCCGCGTCCTCGTCGACGCAGAAGTCGTCGGCGTTGTCGATCGCGGCGACGAACTCGGCGCCACCGGCCGGGTCGAGCGCGGCCGGGTCGACCGGGACGCGCATGAAGACCTTCTGCGCGGTCGAGGTGTAGTAGAGGTAGCCGGTCCGCGCGCTGTAGCGGACGCCGTTGACGCCGGGCTGCGGCGGCGGCGCGACCTCGCTGTCCGGGTCGTCGGCCATGGTGTCGTGGGCGAGCCAGACCCGGGCGGTCGCACTCCGCGCGCCCTGTCCCAGATCAACCCGCCAGATCAGCCCGGCGAAGCAGTCGGCGATGGCCAGCACTCCGGGGTAGAGCAGGCAGCTGCCGTTGAGGGCGCGGACCCGGTCGTCGAAGGTGAAGATGATCTCGGGTGACACCGGCTCACCGGGCGTCCAGCCGTTGACGTCGATCCGCACGAGATGCGATTCGTGGGTGGTATAGCCCTCGGTCAGGCTGATGACGAACACGTCGGGTTCGACTTCGACAATGCCGGTGATCGGGTGGTCGAAACGGTGCACCAGAATCGGGCTGGCCGTCGAATCCGGCGGTGCGCTTGGCACTATCCAGAGTTCCTTCTGGAGTACTGCGGTGACCAGCACCGAACCGTCGGCGCGGACGGCGAGATTTTCCAGGAAGTACTTTTGCGGGAAATGCGCGACTGCAGTCAGGGTGACTTCGGGGACAGGGGTCATCGGCATGACAAGCCTCCGTTTGGTTGGTTACTGGTCGCGGCCGACGGCGTTCGAGGGCGCATCGAAGGCGGCAAGGGTCAGCGCGACACTGGTGAACCAGCCCATCAGCACGGTGACATCGACGATGCCCTCAACGCCGATCCTCGAAGCCCGTGTACTCCTCGCCTCGACCATCGCTTCGAAGGCGCGGTACAGGGGTTGTTGCTCGGCGGTCAGGTCCGCCGGGCGGAGCAGTGGTAGTCGCATGGATCTTCTCCCTCGCAGCGCTGCGGCCGGCCCGAATAAAAGAGGACGGACATCCGCTTTTCTTTAAGCTAGGCTCGTGGGCGTCGGATGTCAATTGCCGAGGAAGGACTGCCCATGCCGCGGGTGAGCCAGCAGTACAAGGACGACCAACGCGCCGAGATCCTGGCGGCGGCACGCCGGTGCTTCGTCCGCAACGGCTTTCACCGCACGTCCATGCAGGACGTGTTCACCGAGGCCGGTAGGTCCGCAGGCGCCGTCTACCGGTACTTCCCGAAGAAGGAGGACATGATCGTGGGCGTCGCCACCCAGAACCTGGACGACGTCACCGAGGTGCTGCGCACCGCACTGACCCGCGTTGATGGTGAGCGTGGCGTGGGTGAGGTGATGGCGGACCTGCTGGAGGCGGTGATCGAGCGGCACCACGACAAGCAGCTGGCGACCGTGGCGCTGATGGTCTGGTCCGAGGCTTTGCGCAATCCGGCGCTGGCCGAGCGCCTGGAAGCGGCGACGGTCCGCATGAGTCAGGACATGGCCGCACTCGTCCGTGAGCGCCAGCAGGCCGGGACCTGGACGGGGGCGCCCGCGGACGTACTAGCCCGGGTGATCCTGTCGATCCTGCCGGGGTTCCTGTTCAACCTGGCCCTGCTCGGCCCGAGCGGGGTAGCCGGGTTCCCGGATGCGGTCCGGGCGCTGTGGCCAAGTTGACCTGGCCAGTGGTCATCGGTCGGCAAGGGTCGAGCAACGGGTCAGCCTGCTCGATCAGCAGATCCCAACAGTGTGGCCTCGGGGCTGCGATACAGCGCGGAGGGCGAAAGCCAGCGGGTGGCAACGCGTGTCGCCGACGCTGATGACGCAGTTGCAAGCACACGCGCAGGAACGCGGTGCTGCGGCGGTGGGTGGGCCCCGCCGCGCTATCACACCGGCGAGCCGATCACCCCACAATCCGGCGCGGCGTGTGCCCAAGCCGCAACGATGGTTCGCATGTGCGGGCGCTCAAAAGGGGGCGGCCACGGGCCCCTCGCCCGTCGATCGGGCTCGCATCGGCTCGAAACACCACGTGATCATCGACCGCGGTGGCATCCCGCTGGCCGTCACCCTCACCGGCGGCAACCGCCATGACAGCACCCAGCTGATCCCGCTTGTCGACGCCCTGCCGATGATCCGGGGCAAACGCGGCCGGCCGTGGCAACGGCCGCGCTGGCTCTACGGCGATCGGGGCTACGACTACGAACATCACCGGAAATCCTTACGAGACAGCGGAAACGTTTCCGCATATCGCCCGCAAGAACGCCGGTCACGGCTCCGGCCTCGGCGCGATCCGCTGGGTCGTGGAACGCACTTTTGCCTGGCTGCACCAGTTCAAACGCCTCCGCACGCGCTCCGAACGACGCGCCGACACCCATCTCGGACTGCTCCAACTCGGATGCGTCCTGATCTGCTACCGCCAACTCACGACATCATTCTGGAACGAGCTGTTAGTGACTGGCGAGATGCTCGGCATCTTTCCAGATGCCCTCGCCGGGCATGGACAGCCGGTCTGTAAGTCCCTGGCGCCATTCGGGGGTGGTGGCGGGTGCACCCCAATAATCGGTCACGCGGACCGCCTGGCCGTCGTGGAGTTCGCCGATGGTGACGTTGCGGTAGAGGCGACCGTCGCCGTAGTTGGCGGTCCATTCGACCACGACGATCTCGTCGTCGAGATGCAGCCGCCGGCCGACTTCGAGGGTGAGATCGGGAAAGTTGCCCTCGACGGCGGCGACGCGCTCACGACCGCGCACAACTTCGCCCATCTGGGGCCACTGGCGTTCGATGTCGTCGGCGAGCGGCACGCCGAGCAGGTACGCAAGCCGAGTGCTGCCCTCAGATTCCGGTGCAGGCCGTTGGGTGCTAACGACTGATTCCCCCAAGGTGGCGACATTCGTTATTCGTTGTCAAGAACAAGGGCCGACGGCCCCGGTTGCTGTCCAAGCGCATCACTTGGGTACCCCGCGCTGGTCGAGGACACCCCTCTGGAGACCCGACATAGCTTGATCAATCCGCGAAGCTCGAACCCTCCCCGTAGTGCCGCGACGACGACACACCCATTGTCTCCGGCCGCAAGGCGGTCTCCTCGTGATCGAGATCCTCCGGCGGCGCCGCTCGAAACAGGCGGCGAAGCAGCCGCAATGCTGCCAGACCGAGAAAGAGATCTTGTGCGGGGGTTCTTCATGATCAACGGGCGTTGGTGCGTGCGCCCGCTCCTTTTTCCGAGCGGTTCAGGGGAGCCGTGGGGTGAGCGCGAGTCTTGTGCGCTCACCCCACCGTTGTTCTCAGTTCTGGGATCCGGTCGTGTATCAGGTGATGGCGAGGGTGTCGATGCGGCCGGATCGGCGGCCGATGTGGACGGTCGGGCTGGTGGTGCCGTGGCCGGTGGTGATCGCGGTGACGGGGTCGTCGTCGCGGAGGCCACCAGCCGGGCGGATTTCGTCGCCGGGCCTGGTCGATGACGTGATTCGCCAGACCAGCACGTTGCCGTCCTGGTCGCCGCTGATCAGCGTTGCGCGGTGGCCGGGTGCCCAGGCGAAGGCGGTCACGGCGGTTTGGTGGCCGGTGAGGACCACCCCGGCGCGGCCGGTGGGTCCGCGGCCGGAGAAGTCCCAGCAGGTGAGGACTTCGGCGGATTCGCAGGCCATCCAGCGACCGCCGTCTTCGAAAGCCAGGTGTGAGACGGTGGCAGGGAAGCCGGACATCTGGAAATCGGAGCCGTCGTCGACCTTCCAGCCGTGCAGGGTGGCGTCCTGGCTGCCGCCTACGACCCAGCGGCCGTTCGGTGCGGCGGTCAGTCCGGAAATCGCGCCGGGTGCTTCCAGGGTGTTGGTGATCCGGTCGGTCTCGGGTTCGAAGATCGTCACGCCTCGGTAGGACGACGCCGCCACGCGCAGGCGGCCGCGCGGCCACAGCACGTTGGTGACGGTGCTGGAAAGCGGAGCGGAGTTCCAGCGGGCCCGCCCTGAGCGGTCGAGCACCCGCACCCGCCTGCCGTCGGCGACCGCGAGCGACTGGGAGCGGCGGTCCCAGGCGGCCGAGGCCGACCATCCGGCCTGCTCGGTGTGCAGGACGGCGCCATCGGTAGCGCTCCACAGCCGTCGACTTCCCACTCCTAGCGCGGCGATCCGGGTGCCGTCCGGGCTCGCTGCGACCGTTAGCAACGCGTCGTCGAGATCTCGTTCGTAGCGCGTGGAGCCGTCCGGGTCGAACACCTCGACCGCACCTTCGGATCCTCCGGCGACCACGGCGTCCGGGTTGCCGGTGCCGCCTGGCAGGACGTCGAGCGCGACCACGGGTTCGCCGAGGTCGGCTTGCCAGCGGGGTTTCAGCGAGCTGTTCTCGGTGGTCGTCATGCCGTGGCCTCCGCGGTGACCGGTTCCAGGCATTCGCGAAATTCCCGCTCCAGTTGGGCGCGGTCGAGGTTGCGGCCGATGAACACCATGCGGTTCCGGCGCGGTTCGCCGTCGCGCCAGGGCGCGCCGAGGTTGCCGTCGTGGAGCATGTGCACGCCCTGGAAGACGTAGCGCTGGTCCGATCCGGCGAGGTTGAGGATTCCCTTGCTGCGGAACAGATCCGTGCCGCGCTCGCCGAGCAGCACGCCCAGCCACTCGTTGAGCTTCTCGACGTTGACCGCGCCGTCGGTCTCGATGCCGACGCTGGTCACGGTGAGGTCGTGCTGGTGGTCGGAGTCGGTGAGGAACTCGGGTTCGTCGGCGAGGATCTTGTCCAGGTCGAACGCCCGCACGCCGAGGATCTCGTCGAGGTCGACGTCGCCGCGCTGCGCGGGGAGGATCCGCACGCCGGCGTTGATGGCCTGGATCCGCTTGCGGACGGTTTCGATATCCGCCGCATCGACGAGGTCGGTCTTGTTGAGAACGACGCGGTCGGCGAAGGCGAGCTGCTCGACCGCTTCGTTCTCGGTGCCTTCGGGCTTGTCGTCGTCGAGGTGCTGGGTGATGTGCTTGGCGTCGACGACGGTCACGATCGCGTCCAGGCGCAGCTGGGAGCGCAGAGTGTCGTCGACGAAGAAGGTCTGTGCGACCGGGGCGGGGTCGGCGAGGCCGGTGGTCTCGATGAGGATGGCGTCGAAGCGGTCCTTGCGTTTGAGCAGCGCGCCGAGGATGCGGATCAGGTCGCCGCGGACGGTGCAGCAGATGCAGCCGTTGTTCATCTCGAAGACTTCTTCTTCGGCGTCGAGCACGAGCCCGTCGTCGATGCCGACCTCGCCGAACTCATTCTCGATCACGGCGATCCGCTTGCCGTGGTTCTCGGTGAGGATTCGGTTGAGCAGGGTGGTCTTGCCGGATCCGAGGAATCCGGTGAGCACGGTGACCGGTACGCGGTTGTCGGTGTCGTTCATCGCGGCGTGTTCTCCCCGTCGGGGTTGTCGGTCAGGGTCTGGCGGACGGTCTCGTCATCCACTTCGGACAGAGGGGCGTGGATCGTCCAGCGCCTTGGTGTTGCGCCTAGCACGGCGATTTTGGTCTCGATCGGTGGGCACCCAGGTTCGGCGCAGGCGAGTTCCTGCACCGTTACCGCCGCCTGCTGGTCGAGGCCGAGTGTGGTGTGCACCAGGTCCGCGATCTCGCCCGCGCGATCGGCGCGAGCGGAGTCCGGCCGGTTCGATCGGCCTAGTAGTCGGTCCAGCGCTTCGTTCATCGCACCTCGCAGGTCTCTTCTGAACTCGGCCTAGATGATAACGACAATCATTTTCATTACGCCGCGTGGGGTGCGGCCACGAGGTCGCGCTGGCGTCGCGCAGGAGATCGGTGATGCGGTGGCCGATCAGATCGCGGTCGACCTGGGCACGCTGCAACCGGCGAAAACGCAGGAATTCACCGCCAACGCAAAGCGGTTCCATGCCGGTGTCCGACGGCTCCAAGACCTGGCCACCCTCACCACCTGGCTTTGAGGACAGGCCCTAGCGCAGCGCGGCGTCCTTGGTTTCCGGTGCCCACAGCACGGCCGTGACCAGCCCGGCGACCAGCACGAGGGCGAGCGCGAGCATGGTCGGCGAGAAGCCGAGTGAGTCCAGGCTGAGCGGCAGCAGGAAGGTACCGATGGCGGAGCCGACGCGGCTCAGACCGTTGAGTAGGCCGACGCCGGAGCTGCGCAGGTCGGTGGGGAACAGTTCGGGCGGATAGACCTGGTCGAGGTTGACGGCCGCGGACATGGTGAAGGTGAAGATCAGGAACAGCGGGAACAGGAGCGCCGTGGGTGCGTCCGGCCAGACCGCCATCGGCGCCAGGGATGCGGCGAGCATGGCGAACGACCAGATGATCAGCCCGCGCCGGGTCATCTTCGCCACCAGCCAGAGCCCGCCGAGGCTTCCGGCGAGCAGGAACAGGTTGAGCAAGCCGTCGCTGGACGTGTCTTCCTGCCCCACGCCCATCTTGAGGACCAGCGGCAGGAAGGTATAGATCGCGAAGTACGGGATGACTTGGGCGTTGTAGAAAATCGCGCCGAAGGCGGTGTTGCGCCAGTGGCGACGCCCGAACAGTTCCCGGTAGCGGGCCGTGCGCCGGCCGGAGTCCGCGTCGACGAGTGAGTCGAGACTGTGCTCGTCACCACCGAGCCGGCGGACGACCGCGCGCGCCTGATCGACCTTGCCCCGGGCCAACAGCCAGCGCGGGGATTCCGGGACCCCGATGCGCAGCAGCACGACCGCGATCGCGGGCAGGCAACTCGTGGCCAGCAGCCAGCGCCAGGACTCGCCGCCGAGTGAGACCATGTAGTTGCCGAGGAAGAAGGCCACCACATAACCGACGGTCCACAGGACGGTCAACGAAGCCAGCAGTTTACCGCGGTAACGGCGCGGCACGAACTCGGCGACCAATGTGGGGCCAAGCGCATAATCAGCCCCGATTCCGATCCCGATGAGCAGGCGCAACACGAACAACTGTGCCGGGGCGGTGACGAAGAATTCGGCGGCCGAGGCGACCGCGATCAGCAGGAAGTCCAACATGTACAGGCGCTGCCGGCCTATGCGGTCGGCGGCCCAGCCGACCACGATGCTCCCGACGAAGATCCCGAGCAGCGCGGACGCGCCGAGCAGCCCTTCCCATACCGAGCCGAAACCCAGTTGGCCGGCGATCACCGGCAGGGCGATGCTGATGATGCCAAGCTCGTAGCCGTCGGAATAGTTGGCGCAGAATGTGAGCGCGGTAATCCGGAGATGGAAACGATTGAGTGGGACGTCGTCGAATGCGGTAACGGTGGTGTCAGTCGGGGAGGAAGAGCTCCTGGCGGGCGGCATAGTCTTCGAACGCCTCCAATCGCTTCTGCGCGGCCGCGCCGGCGGCGTCGGCCATCGCCTCGACCAGCGCCACGGTCAGTGAGGTGACCGCGGCGTGGGAGTCGAACACGAACTCCGAGCCGACACCGGCGCTGAGCACCTCGTCGGCGTCCGGCGTCAACAACGACACCGGCTTGTCCGTGATCAGAACGCTGCGCAGGCCGAGTTCTTTGGCCTGCACCAAGGAGTCCCGGCTCTCCCGTGGGTAGCGGGGAAGCGCGAACACGACCACCACCCGTGCACCACACCGGTGGGCGTGCCGCAGGTGGTCGCCGAGCACGCTGCCGGCGTCGGTCAGCACTCGGACGTCGGGGTGGATCTTCGCGGCGAGGTAGCCGAACGATGCGGCCTGGGCGGCGGATACCCGATTTCCCAGTACCACCAAGGGATCCGACTCCACCAGGCTGGCACCGAGCCGGAGCAGGCGCGCGTCGTCGGCGAGCTGCTCGCGCAGCGCGTTCAGACGCCGGATGTCCGCGTCGACTCCGGCCTGGAACTTGTTGCCGGTGGCGGGCGCATCGGCGGCCGAGTCACGCAGGTACCGGCGGAACTCGGCGTAGCCGTCAAAACCGAGTAGTGCGACGAACCGGGTCACCGACGGCTGGCTGACCCCGGCATACCGCGCCAATTCCGTGCTGCTGAGCGCCGCCGCGACGGTGGGGTGAGCGGCCAGGTAGCTGGCGATCCTCCGCTGCGCCGGGGTGAGCCGGTGCGTGGCGAGCAGGTCGTGCAGCGACCGGGTCACCCGGTACCTCCTTGCCAGATCAACGAATGAATAGTTTCATGAAACAGTAGGCATGAATGAATATCTGTCAAGCGAGGTGCGATGATCGACGACAGCCGGATCGAGATCACCGGGACCGACCTGCGTTGCGGGGACGTGGTCCGGGTCGCGCACCGTCGGGCGTGGGCCGAGCTGCAGGATGACGCGGTGACCCGCGCGGACAGGGCCCACCGGCTCGCCGTCGAACTCGGCGCGACACGGGCGGTCTACGGCCGCACCACCGGTGTCGGTGCCAACCGGCACACCGTCGTGGACCCGGACGCCGCGGATCAGCACGGGTTGCGGTTGCTGCGCAGCCACGCCGGCGGCACGGGTGAGCCGCTGGCCGATGACGTGGTCCGCGCCGCGATGCTCATCCGCCTCAACCAGCTCGCCGCTGCCGGCAGCGGCGTGCACCCCAGGGTGTTGCGCACGTTGGAAACCGCGCTGCGCGTCGGTGCCGTCCCACTGGTGCACTCGCGCGGCGCGATCGGCACCGGCGATCTCACGGCGCTCGCCGAGATCGCGCTGACCCTGGCCGGCGAGCATCCCTGGTCGGTCGGCGCGCTGAACCCGATCGCGATCAGCCCCGGCGACGCGCTGGCGTTCATCTCCAGCAACGCGGCCACGCTGGCCGAAGCCGTCCTCGCCTGGCACGAACTCACGCGCGTGCTGGCCGCCAGCCACGTGGTCACCGCACTCAGTTTCTGCGCGCTGGGTGGTTCGCCCGAAGCGTATTCCGAGCGGGTGCACGCCGCGCGCCCGCACCCCGGCTCGATGCGTTGTGCGGTCGAAATGCGCCGCCTGCTGGGCATGGACGGCGAGCTCACACCCGGCCAACGGCTGCAAGACCCGTTCGGCCTGCGCGCCTTTCCCCAGGTGCAGGGGCCTGCGCTGGACGCCGCCGCGGCCGTCGAGCAGGTGCTCACCATCGACCTCAACGCGGCCGCGGAAAACCCGCTCATTGACATCGAAACCGAGCAGGCGTACCACCACGGGCAGTTCTCCACCGCACACCTCGCGTTGGTGTTCGACCACCTGCGCGCCGCGCTGCACCACGTGGCCGAACTGTCCGCGGCCCGGCTCAGTGACCTCGTCGAACCCGATCTCACGGGCCTGCCGGCGTTTCTCGCCCAGGGGCCGGCCGGCAGCTCCGGGATCATGATCCTGGAATACGTCGCACACGACGCGCTCGCCCAACTCCGGCACGCGGCCGCCCCGGTCACCCTCGGCACCGCGGTGATCTCACGCGGGCTCGAAGACCACGCCAGCTTCTCCACGCACGCCATCCGCGCCACCGTCACCGCCACCAGCGCCTACCGCACCGTTCTCGCCTGCGAGCTGCTGGGGGCCGTTCGAGCGCTACGACTCGCCGAGCGAGAACTTCCTCATACGCGCCTGCGCGATGCCTACGAACACGCGACCGCCGCGCTCCCGCACATCCCGCACGACCACCCACTGACCACGGAAATCCAGCAAGCCGAACGAATCCTGCCCACCCTCGCCGACTCGTAGCATCCCGTCTCCGCGACCGCGGCGGCCGGCGGGTCGTTTTCGTCCTCGACGGCCTTGACGAACGACTGCGGTAAGGCGTCAGCTCGCCGGCACGGCGCTGGCTTCACATCGCCGACCGGGGCTCAGTCCTCGCCGCTGGCTGCCGGCTTCATGCCGGCGCTCGGGTGATGGTGAACATGCCGAGGTCGGTCGGTTCCAGGGCGTGCGGTCGCAGGCCTGCTCGGGCGAGTTCGTCATGCAGCGCGGATTCGTTGACCAGGTGCCAGGTGTAGTTCAGCGCCCGTTCGTCGACGAGGTCTTCGCCTTGGTAGGTGCGATAGGTCATGTGCCAGGTCAGCGTCGCATCGCTGGTCGCTCGGGCTCGTGCTCGGACTTCGTAGCGCCGGCGTCCTACCTGCCTGGTCGCTGCCACTGCTTCCGGAATGTCGACCGGTTCGGACGGAGGCTGGAGGTTGAGCACCGCCTGGCCTCCGGGTGCGAGACGTGTGGCGAGCAGCTCCCAGAACGCCTGGCGTTCGGTCGGGGAGAAGTGGCCGATGACGTTCATGGCGATCACCAGGCCCAGCTGTTCGGGCAGGTCCGCGGCCAGGAGCTTGTCCGGGAGGACGGTCACTCGCTCGCGCAACGAGTCGTCGGCGTTGACCCTGGCGAGCAGTGCTGTGCGCAGGCTGGTGGAGGGTTCCACCGCGAAGATCTCGGCTTCCGGGATCGCGTCCGCGAGCACCGCGGTTCCGCAGCCGCTTCCGGCGCCGACGTCCACCACGGGGCCGGGGGCAGTCGCCTTGATCGCTTCGGTCAGGGCTGGGGCGAGGTCGTTCCAGAACGGGCTGATCAGGAGGTCGATGAACTCGGCGGATTCGGCGTATTCGTCGTTCACGGGGTTCCTCGGTTCAGTTCGGGTTGGTGTGGTTGGTGTTCTGGAGTCGTCGCAGGCGTTGGGGGAGCGATCCGACGGCCAGCGGGCTGGTTTCGAGCCAGCGCGTCAACACCGCGACGTCATCGGCGGTTTCGACGGGGCCGACGACGATGACGGGGCCCAAGGGCTTGCGGGTGTCGGTGCATCGCTGCACCAGCACGACCTGACCTGCGCCGCGCGATGCCGAGGTCTTCCTGGTGTGGCACCACATCTGGCTGAACGGGCAGGTCGTGCGGACGAGGACTGCGTGGGGGAGGCGGCGAATCGTTTCCTTGAGCGCTGCGAGCAACGTGCGCTCCCCGTTGTCTTCGCAGCTGTCGCAGACGATCGCGGTGAGACCGCTGCGGGAGTTGTTCTCGGCGTGGGGTGCCGCGGAAGCCATGGATGTCCTTGGTATCGCTGCCTTGGTGGTCACTGGTCCGTCGGGTTCTGGGCGAGGTGCCAGGCTGGGAACGGATCGGGAAAGCGCGCCCACGCGGGCGGTCCGGCCGCCAGTTCCTCGTCGGTGAGCGTGGCGTCGTCGAGCGCTGCGGTCAGGCTGTCGTGGTCGAGGTCCAGGCCGATGAACGCGATGTCCTGGCCGAGTGCGAGCAACTCCGCGTCCTCGCTGGCGTGGCCGTCCCGGCCGAGCGGTGTGAACGAGAGCATGTGCCCGGTCTGCTCCCACTGCGCGACGATGTCCGGACGGGTGGCGAGACGGCAGAATCCGGCCGAGCGCACCAGGGTGCCGAATTCGCCGAGCTCGACTCGTTCGTCGAGCAGGCGCTGAAGGCGCTCGGGGTGGAACGGGCGGAAGTTCTCGTAGCGGAACGCGCTCACGCGAAGGTCGGTCATGTGCGGTTCGAACTCGCCGTTGAGCAGGCACACCCATCCCGGCCGGTCCTGGTCGGCGGTGTAGGCCGCGGTCGGTACCGGGGCTTGAGGTGCTCCGTGGTGCAAGCGCAGGACAGCGCGGGGACTGAGGTGGGAGGCCAGAGCCAACAGCGTCGCCAGTTCCGCGGTGGCGATCGGTTCCCAGTTCACGATCACGAGGTGTGAGGCGAACTCCAGATGTGCCGCGGTCAGCAGTGCCCGTGCCGTGAGGGTCTGCCCGCTCTCGTTCGGCTGGGCGACGTAATCGTCACTGCCGAGATCGGTGAGCAGGTGCGCGGCGTCCACGACGCAGATCACCGCGTCCAGCCTCACAGTCGGTAGCGCGGGATCGGCCGTGAGCACGCCGATGAGCTCGGTTACTGAGACTTGTTCGGGGACGTCCACGACCGCACCCCTACCTGCACAAGGCCACCTCGCTCTGGCGGCCACCTCCTGCGCGACCTCGGTCGCGTCCGGCCGGAGGAAGGAGGCGATGAGGACGTGTCCGGTCGTCTCGGCCAGCTGTTTCGCGTACCGCGCGCGTTGCCGCGCGCACGCGCCGACCACCGCGATCACGTTCACCGTGTCCATCCGGCATCCCTCATCTCCTCGTCGACTCGACGCACGGATACTACGATAATGAAAATCATTATCAACAGGAAGGTGCGGGCGTCCGTGAAGTCGTTGAAGAACCAGCCCGACGCACAGGTCGTGCGCCGACGGGGGAAGGTCTACGTCATCAACAAGCTGAACCCGCGGTTCAAGGGCCGGCCGGGATGAGGTGATCGCTACTGTCGATGTTCGCCAGTGGCTCGGCCCTGTATGGAAAGCGACTGGACGAGTGGGTCGCCTTGGAGTGCTTCGGCGATGTCTGCGGGATCTAGCACGCTGTCCGCGAAGTGCGCTCCCGGGTTGATCTTCTCCTGGAGGACGGCTTCGGCGGTCAGTGCCGCGACCACTCCGCTGAGCTGGTACGGGTCGCGGGTGCGCAGTGTCAGCGACGGTGGCACGCCGGCGGCGGTGGGGACGAGGGCGGTCAGCACGTAGTACGGGTCGCGCTCCTGCAGATCCGATTTCGCCGCCTGCGTCAGCGGTTCGACGTAGTCGTCCCTGAATTCGGGGTCGTCCGCCCAAGCCATCGCCAAGGTCGTCGGAATGGCCTCGGAGGCGTAGGCCGTGTAGAAGCGCAGTTCGTCGAGGCTGAGGTCCGCTGCCATTCGGGTGCTCTCGGTTGGCAGGAAGGGCATCGCGTCGACGGGTTCGGGAAAGCCTGTTGGCTGGACCGAGCGCAACTGGGTCTCGTGATCGGCGGTGGGCCCGCGGGGCTCAGCGCCGCGCTCGTGCTGGGCCGGCAGCGGCGCCGGGTGCTGGTCGCCGACGGCGGCCAGGTCCGCAACGCGCCAGCGGACGAGATGCACATGTACTTGAGCCGCGACGGGTTCTCGCCGCACGAGCTGTTGGCACTGGGGCGCGCAGAGCTGGCCGCCTACCCCGGTGTCGAGCTGCGCCAGG
Organism: Saccharopolyspora rosea; assembly: GCF_025643595.1. Lineage (GTDB taxonomy): Bacteria > Actinomycetota > Actinomycetes > Mycobacteriales > Pseudonocardiaceae > Saccharopolyspora > Saccharopolyspora rosea. The sequence continues at coordinate 3,692,002 of NZ_CP102826.1, read as the reverse complement.
ACCAGGTCGCCTCCGTTTCCGGTGACATCGACGACTTCACCGTGGAATTCGCCGACGGGACCAGGGAACGGGCGCGCCGGCTGGTCCTGGCGACCGGCCAGGTGGACGAGCCCTACGACATCCCGGGCGTGCCGGAGCGATTCGGCCGCAGCATCTTCCACTGCCCCTTCTGCCACGGCTGGGAGGCCACCGGCAAAACCCTTGCGGTGCTCGGCCGCGACGTCCCGCAGGTGATGCTCGGGCTGTACCTGGCTGATCGCCACAGCGACGACGTGGTGGTGGTGACCCACGGTGCGCACGAATTGCCGGACGAGGTGATCGCCAAGCTCGCGGCACGCGGAGTGCAGGTGCGCACCGAGTCGCTGGCGAAGGCGACCGGGGAACTCGACGCGCTCCAGTTGCACTTCGCCGACGGATCGGTGCTGAAGCGGCAGGCCCGACCTCGTCCAGGACGTGGTCGCCGGTGTCCGCAGTCGGCTCGACGAGCGTCCGTTCGTCCTGTTCGGACACAGCCTCGGGGCAACCGTCGCCTACGAAACAGCGCAAGCCCTGCGCCGAGAACTGGGGCGGGAACCGAGCCGCCTGTTCGTCTCGGCAAAAGAACCCCCGCAACACCACCGAGCCGAAGACTTCCACCGGCGTTCGGATGAGGACCTCTGCGGCGAGCTCGCCAGGCTCATGCCCGACCGCGCGGATGTGCTGGTGCAACCAGAGGTCCGCGGCCTTCTCCTCCCCGCGGTCCGCGCGGACTACCGGGTGAACGAGACCTACCGGCCTGCGAGCTCGCAACCTCCGCTCGAATGCCCGATCACGGCATTCTTCGCCGCAGACGACCCCGAGACCACCGTGGCGGAGGTGCAGGACTGGCGACAGCTCACCCGGAACCGGTGCGACCTCGTGGTCCTCCCCGGCGATCACTTCTACCTGGTGCCGCGCCGCAGTGAAGTCCTGTCCACGATCCGCCAGGCAGTGTCAGCTCTCCTGTAGGGCGCTCGGGATCAGCGGGTGCGTGATCGTCCTGGCGCTTTGTGCGACGTTGAGTGCAGCCGATCAGCGCTTGCCGCACATCGCAGCTGGTGTGTCCTGCTTCGCGGAAAGCCAGCCGCGGTAGCGGCGCAGTGCGCGTCGTTGCTGGCGTTGTTCGCATGCCAGGGCGTACGCGGGGTGGGTGCCGGGTGCCCTGCCGCGCGTCGGGTGCCGGGACAGCGACTCGGCGAGGCTGGTCTTGCCGACACCCGGTTCACCGACCAGCAACACCCAGCCCGCACACGCAGCTCGCATGGGGCGCGAGTCGGCGGCGTAACGCGGCGACCTGCGGAGACGGCCTAAGCATCGGCTGCTCTCGGTGTCGACCACGGTGTATTCGTGGGTGTCACTCCGTTGTTCTGCGGGCCAGCTCGCGCTTGAGGATCTTTCCGGTTGCGGTCATCGGCAGGCTGGGGACGAACTCGACGATGCGCGGGTACTTGTAAGACGCCATCTGGTCCTTGCCCCACGCGATGAGCTCGTCGGGGGTGAGGGACGCGCCGGGCTGGAGGATGACGAAGGCCTTGATCTCCTCGCCGTGGCTGTCGTGGGCGACGCCGATGACGGCGGCCAAGCTGACCTCCGGATGTTTCATGAGGACTTCTTCGACCTCACGCGGATACACGTTGAAGCCGCCCCTGATGATGAGGTCCTTCGAGCGGTCGACGATGTAGTAGAAGCCGTCCTCGTCGCGTCGTGCGAGGTCGCCGGTGCGGAAGAGAGGATGGCCGCCGTGTCGGTCGGCTCGGTCGGTATTGAGTCGAACGTTGTGCCATGGCCGACGAGGGCACTGCCGAGCGTCTCGACGCCGTCGATGGGACTGCGGGCGGCCGGGTCGTCGGTGATGACGAAGAAGTGCTCGACCGGGTCGACCTGTTTGAAGCCGGCGAAGCCCTCGGCGCACAGGGGCAACTCGGGGGTGCCCTCGAAGCAGAAATAGGCCTTCACGTCGGCGTCGTCCAGGTGGTAGGCGATCTCGCGGTCTTTCAGGAGCACGTTGAGCGGGACGACAGCCGCGCCGGTCTTGAGGATGCCGTAGTAGACGACCGGGAAGTGCGGCAGGTTCGGGCAGCTGAGGGCCACTCTGTCACCGGGGCGGATCCCGCGCTCCACGAGCAGGTTCGCGACCTGGTTGGCCGCGGCGTTCACCTGGCTGTAGGTCAGGCGGGTCGGGCCCAGTACCACAGCTTCGCGGTCGGGGTACTTGCGGGCGGAGTCTTCGAGCAGCATCGACAGGTTCAGCATCGTGATTCCTCATGAGCCTCGCGGCGGGCTTGCTCGCCCGCGGTTGGAACGGGGGGTCCGCTCGTTGGCCCGAGCGCGGCCGTGTACGTCGTCATCGCGGTCGGTCGACGAAGATGTCGTACTTGAGTTCCCCTGTGCCGCCGTACGAGGACAGGTCGGTGACTCCGGCGTCCCGGAGCACCTCGACGTCGAGGAATGTGTTGCCGGTGCACTCGTTTGCGGGCCGGTCGAGGATCATGCCGGCGGCATCGGCCACGATCTCGGGCGAGCGTGACCTGTCGATCGCGGCGTCGCCGCCGAGGATGTTCTTCACCGCGTCAGTGGCGATGTAGGTCTCGGGCCACAAGCAGTTGGCGGCCACGCCGTGTTCGGCGTACTCCGCCGCCCACCCGAGGGTCAGGATCGTCATGCCGTACTTGGCCATCGTGTAAGCCGGGTGCTTCCCGAGCCAGGCGGGGGACAGGTTGAGGGGTGGGCTCAGCGAGAGGATGTGCGGGTTGGTCCCCTTGCGCAGATGGGGGAGGGCCTTGCTGGAGAGCAGGTAGGTGCCGCGCAGTTGAATGTCGGTCATCAGGTCGAACCGCTTCAGCGTCAGCGTGTCTGTGCCGTCGATCGCCAGCGCGGAAGCGTTGTTGACCACGATGTCGATGCCTCCGAACCTGTCCACGCCTCGTTCGACAGCTCGCTGCACCGATGCCTCGTCGCGGACGTCCCCGACGACGGCAAGCGCACTGCCGCCAGCGGCCTCGATCTCCGCGGCAGCGGTGTGGATGGTGCCGGACAACCGAGGGTCCGGAGTGTCGGTCTTGGCCAGCAGAATCACGTTGGCGCCGCGGCGGGCGGCGGCGATGGCGATCGCCAGGCCGATGCCGCGACTGCCGCCCGACATGAGCATGGTGCGTCCCGCGAGGCTCATCCGGTGATCTCCTTGCCGAAGATGTCGCGAGCGATGATCCATTTCAGGATTTCGTTGGTGCCTTCGTAGATCTCCCCGATCTTGCTGTCGCGGTAGATCGCCTCGACCGGACCCGGCGTGCCGTCGGCGCCGAGCTCCCGAGCGAAGCCGAGACCACCGAACGCCTGGACCGCATCGCGGGCCATGTCGACCGCCAGCCGGCTTCTGTACTGCTTCGCCATCGCGGCTTCCGGTTCGGGGAACGCCTCGCCGGCGTCACGGCGCAGCGCGGCCTTGAGGTAGAGGTTGCGGGCGTTCTCGATCTCCGTGGCGCGGTCGGCCATCAGGAACTGCCAGTGCTGGTTGGTGGCCAGTTTTCGCCCGAACGCCTCCCGCGTCGATAGGTGCGCGACAGCGTGGTCGAAGGCGGCCTGGGCCATGCCGACACCGGCGGCGGCGATGCCGATGCGGCCAAGCGTGAGCGTGGCGAGCGCGTGACGGAGTCCGTGCCCAGGCTGGCCGCCGAGCAAGCAGTCGCTTGCCAGCTCGACGTCCTCGAACCACACGTCGGCGGTGAGCTGGCCGCGGTTGCCCATCTTCTGGTCGGGTTCGCCGACTCGAACTCCGGGCAGGGAAGTGTCGACGACGAACATCGAGAGCCGGTCGCCGGTGCGGGCGAGGGTGACGACGAGTCCTGCGACCGGCGAGTTGGAGATCCAGCGCTTGCGGCCGTTGAGGATCCAGGCGTCGCCGTGCTGGACGGCGATCGTCTGGACCGCGTGCGGGCTCAGGTCGGAGGATGCGTCGGGCTCGGTGGTGGCGAAGGCGCCGACGACGGAGCCGTTGGTGACCTGGGACAGCCACTGTTGTTGCTGTGCTGGGGTGCCGTGGGTCAGTGCATTGCCGGCCAGGATGCAGTGCACGTCGAACACCGCCGCGATGCTGCTGGAGTAGTACGCCAGCTCCTCGATCGCGACGGCGATCGCGGTGACCGGGTGCGCGAGGCCGTCGCCGCCCACCTCGGCGGCGAAGGGCACCCGGAACAGCCCGGCGGAGGCGAGACCGTCGAAGACGTCCCGGGGGAAGCCGTCGACGCGTTCGTCGCCGTCGGCGATCCGGCGTGCGGAGGGTGCGACCACGTCGGCGGCGATCTTGCGTGCGCGGTCCCGGAACTCCCGGATCTCCGCAGGGGAAAGCAGGTCGTGGTAGAGCCGGTCCGCCTGGCGGACCGGGGTGGGAAGGGCGGACATGGTGACCTTTCGGATGCGAGCGGAGGGTCAGCGGTACAGGCTCGCCCGAACCTGCTGCGCGGCGCGCTCACCCGAGGCGGCCGCGTCGGCGAGTGAGGGCATGTCGAGCTGGTAGTCGCCGGCCAGGTGGACGGGGCCGAGGGGCTCACGCAGCGTCGGCAGTGAGGCACGTCGGTCGGGTGGCCAGAACGGCACGACCCGCCGGTGACGTCGCACGAACGTGTCGCCGAGCTTTCCCTTGAGTTCGGGATAGAGCGCAACGAGGTCCGCGGTGAACCGGGCGACGATCTCGGAGTCGGTGAGCTCGAACAGCCGGTCGGCCACCGCGCCGCCGGCGAAGCAGGCCAGCGCGCCACCGGGCTTCCGCGGGCCGGGACCGCGCAGGGCCGCGGCGTGGTTGAACATCGCCTGGAACGACATCTGGGGCGTCGACACGGCGATGTAGTCGTCCCACAGCTGCGGCCCTTCTTCATGGGTGAAGAAGCCCACGACCACGTACCGGCCGTAGTGGATGTCGTCGAACGCCGCCCGGTACTCAGGCGGCAGGCCAGGCATGATCTTCACGGCCACATCGCCGGGAACGGCCACGATCGCACGGCGGGCGCGGATCCGAGCCGGTCCGTTGTCGTCCTCGTAGTCCACGACGACGCCGTCGTTGGTCCATTCGACCGACTTCGCCGGTGAGTTCAGGCGCAGGCGATCACCGAGGTCGGCCGCCAGGATGTCGGTGAGGGTTTGGTTTCCCCCTTCCGGCAGGGCGAAGTTCGGGACCTTCGCCGGGTCGGTCAGCAGGATCCCCATCGAGATGACGAACTGCGTCGCAGCCGTCTCCTCGGGCTCGCATCCCATCCACTGCCCGGACCAGGACCTGACCATGTCCCGGGCGACCTTGGAGCGGATTCCGCGGAGCACGTAGGAGGCGGATCGGGCGTCGAGCCTGGCCCGGACCCGCTTCGCCAGCTGGTTCTCCGGGTTCAACTCCAGGAATGGCACTGCCGCGAGGATGCGGGCTCCGACCGCCGCCAGCCCGACCCGGTCCAGGAAGCTCATCCGGGAGCGAACCATCAGGCCGAACGGATTGGAGGTGTCGATCTGCTTTCCGCGCAGCGCGAGGGCCACCTTCTTGCCCGCCAGCGTCCCCATGGTGATCTGGTGGCGTTCGAGGGCGTCGATCAGGGGACCGGTTCCCTCCGTGAACTGGGTGCCGAGGTTGATCCAGTAGTCGCCCTGGCGAACCGACTCCACACGCCCGCCGGCGCGGCCGGCTGCTTCGAGCACGACGACGTCCCGGTCGGCCAGGGTGGTCGCCGCCATCAACCCCGCCATGCCGGCGCCGACCACGACGATCTCGCGAGTCTCCGCACGCACGTCTGCTGATGCCGTCATGAGATCTCCTCGTCGATGCGGCCGATTCCGGGAGCGACGGCCTGTCCGCCGATCATGACGCCGGGGTAGCCGCGCTTGGCGATTTCGGTGCAGATGCGGCGGTACTTGCCGACGCCACCGACGTAGCCGAGGAAGGTCGTCGGCTTGCCGTCCACATTGGAGCCGCGGTACCAGGAGTCGGTCGTCGCGTAGAGCGTCTGGTTGACCGTGGTCTCGGTGATGTTCCCCCAGTCGTCCTGGGCCTGCGTGGTGGGTTCGACGACCTCGCGGCCCGTGGTCCTGGCATAGGTGATCAGGTCGGCGATCCAGTCGACCGCCTGCTCGATCGTGACCGCGACGTTGCTCGCCAGCGCCGGGCTCTGCGGGCCCCCGACCATGAAGAAGTTGGGGAATCCGGCGGTCATGATGCCCAAGTAGGTGCGCACCCCGTCACGCCAGGCGTCCCGCAGTGTGCCGGCGTGCGGCGTGGTGACGTTGAGCGCGAACAGTGGCCCGGTGAAGGCGTCGAAACCGATGGCGAGGACGATGGCGTCCACGTCGTAAGACCCGCCTTCGGTGACGATGCTGCCGGAGGTCATGGTCGTGATCGGTTCTTCGCGCAGCGAGACGAGCGAGACGTTCGGACGGTTGAACGTCTCGTAGTAGCCGGTTCCGAAACAGCTGCGCCGTGCGCCCAGGGGAAACTGGGGCTCCAAAAGGGACGCGGTCCGTGGATCGTGGACGATCTGCCGGATCTTCTGGCGCATGAACTCGGCCGCGGTCTCGTTGGCCCTGCGGTCGGTGAGGAGGTCGGCGAATTCCGCGCCCACGCCGAGGAATCCGCTGCGCTCGTAAGCCTCCTCGTAGCGCCGCTGACGCTCCTCGTCGGAGACGTCGAAGGCGCGGTCGGTCACCGGACGGTCCGGGATGCCGCCGGGGGAGTGCCGGCACTCCTCGCGGATCGCGGGATACCTGTTCTTGATCTCCGCGACGGTCTCCGGGGGCAATGTGGCGTTGCGGGCCGGGAAGACCCAGTTGGGAGTCCGCTGGAACACGGTGAGGTGCTCGGCCACCTCAGCGATGAGCGGGATGCACTGCACGCCCGACGATCCGGTGCCGATGACCGCGACCCGCTTGCCGGCGAGGTCGTCGAGCGAGATGTTCCAGCGGCTCGTCGACACGGTCAGCCCGGTGAAGTTCTCCATGCCGGGCACGTCGGCGTCCTTCGGTGTGGAGAGCCCGCCCGAGGCGGCCACGAGGTAGCGACCACGGCGGGTCTCGCCGGAGTCGAGGGTCAGCTCCCAGACCTGCTCGTCGGCAAGCCAGTTCGCCGCCACCACCGTGGTGTCGAACCGGAAGTGCCGGCGCAGGTCGAAGCGGTCGGCGACGTGGTTGAGGTAGCGCAGAATCTCGGACTGCGGGGCGAAACGCTCGCTCCAGGTCCACTCCTGCTGGAGCTCCTCGCTGAACGAGTACGAGTAGTAGATGCTCTCGACGTCGCACCGCGCGCCCGGATAGGTGTTCCAGAACCAGGTACCGCCAACGTCGGGTGCCTTTTCGTATCCGGCGAACGTCCAGCCCTGCTCGGCTGCCTTGTATGCGGCGTACAGGCCGGAGAACCCGGCACCGACGCACAGGATGTCGACAACGTGGCCGGTGGAGTTGGTGTTGGTCATGGCCTCTGCCTTCTCGTGGTCTGGATGTGTCGACAGGCCACAGCGAGGTAGTCAATGGTCTGAGTCAGGTGACCAAGAAGGTAGCTGTGCGTTGTGACGACAGTCAATGCCTCGCGCTGGCGATGCCGCGCAGGTGCCGGACCACGTCATCGATCGCCGCGTCGGTCTTGCCGAAGACGCCGACCTCGGTGAAGAACCCGTGGAACACGCCCGAGTGGCGAATGGAGGTAGTGGGCACGCCGTCGTTTCGCAGCCGTTCGGCGTACGCCTCGGCGTCGTCGCGCAGCGGATCGACCTCGGCGGTGAGGATCAGGGCTGGCGGCAAGCCACGGAGGGACGCCGCCTTCATGGGGGCGGCGTACTGATCGACGTCGCCTTGGCGCTCGGAGCCGACGTACTGTTCCCACAACCACCGCGCGTCGGCCGCGGTCAGCAGGGGCGCGTCGGCGAACTGAGTCCAGGAGGGTCTGGCGAACCGGTCGTCGACCGCGGGGTAGACGAGGACTTGTGACGCGGGCAGTGCGAGTCCGCGGTCCCGGAGAGAGAGGCAGAGTGCGGCGGCGAGGTTGCCGCCCGCGGAGTCACCGCCGACGGCGATCAGGTCCGGATCGATGCCCAGATCGCCGGCTGACTCGCGGAGCCAGGTGAACGTGTCGAGCGAGTCTTCGAGGGCCGCAGGGTAGGGGTGTTCCGGGGCGAGCCGGTACTCCAGGGAGGGCACCTCCCATCCCGAACGTGCGGTGATGGCGCGGCAGACCTCGTCCACTCCGTCGAGGGTCCCGAGAACGAATCCACCGCCGTGGAGATACAGCAGCATCGGTCGCGGACTCATGGTTCGCGCACGGGGCGGTTGGTAGCGGCGTGCGCGAAGTTGTCCGGCACGGGTCGGCACGGCCACCTCCTCGACTCGGTCGAGGGGTGTCAGCGGAGAGTCGGGCGGCGCGCTCGCCAACAGCTCCCGGGCCGCCTCGGCTCCGAGTTCGCGGATGGACGCCGGCAACGCCTCCGCGATCGCCTTAGCGACGAGCAGCGCGTCGGCGTCGAGGTGTTCCCAGCTCGGGGGGACTGGCTTGGTCATGCGAGGGACCTTTCGGAGGAGGTGGCGCGGACGGTGTTGACACGTTGTGATCCATACCGCACCATCATAGTCATTCGTTCGAGTCATATGACTAAGAACTGCTCCCGGCAGTTCGAGACGGCGCGGCTCCGACGTGTCGCGTGAGCTCGCGCAAGTCGAAAGGACCGATGGATGACCGAAACCATGACGGCCCCCACGTCGACCAGATCCCGCCCGAGATCTTCGACGACGAGTTCGTCGACTACTGGATCACGCGGGAGTGGGTGCAGTTCCACACCGCTGGCGGCGACCCGTTCGCCGAGCTCTCGGAATGGGAGTCGGCTCGTTACTTCGAACTGCCGTGAGCGCGCGTGACGGGGCCGCCATGAGGCGGCCGTTGATCGGCGTCACCGGGCGGCGGTACCGGCTGGACCTGATCAAGGGAGCTGACGAGCGGTACGGCGACCGTTGTGTCGACAGCTGCATGTCCGACTTCGCGACCCGGATCGCGGAGGCCGGAGGGCTCCCGGTGCACCTGTCCTACGACACCGACGCGACGGACGTGTGCCAGTGGCTGTCCGGGGTCGTGATCACCGGCGGACAGGACGTCCATCCGGCGTGCTGGGGTGGCGACACGTCAGTGGTCCGCGACATCGATCCCCGGACGGACCCGATGGTGCACGACGGGGCCCGGGACGAGTACGAGATCGCGCTCGTCCGGGCCGCGTTGGAACGGGAGATTCCCGTGCTGGGTGTGTGCCGGGGCCTGCAGGTGCTCAACGTCGCGCTCGGCGGCACGCTCGTCGCCGATCTTCCGCCTGGCTCCGTGAGCCATCTGTCGGCGGAGGCCGCGCCGACCGACGGCCCCGACGATCACCTGGTGACCTTCGAGCCCGGCTCGATCGCCGCCGGCCTGTTCGGCGAACACGCCACGACCAACTCCTGGCACCACCAGGCCGTCGACCGCTGCGGCACCGGCTTGGTCGTCACCGGGCGGACCAGTGACGGCGTGATCGAGTCGGTCGAGCTCCCAGGAGCGCCGGTGCTCGGAGTCCAGTGGCACCCGGAGTGGATGAACAGCGCGGACCCGACGTTCACGTGGATCGTCCAGGCCGCGGCGGCCCACTGCGGTGACGAGATGCAGAGGAGCTTGCAATGACCGCGAACGTGGCGGCCGAGCAAGCCGGTCGAACCCGACCGGGACCAGTCGTGCAGCCCGAGCAGATGGGTGATGACCCCACTATCCCGACCCTGACCGAGCTGCTGTCGCAGCGCGCGCAGGACTCACCGGAACGGGAGTTCCTGCGATTCGGCGAATGGTCCTGGAATTTCGCCGAGATCGACGCCTGGAGCTCCCGGCTGGCGCACCGGATGATCGAAGTCGACGGCATCCAGCCGGGCGACCGGGTGGCGATCATGCTCCCGAACGTCGTGCACTGGCCCCTCGTCTGGCTCGCCGCGCTGAAGGCGGGGGCGGTCGCCGTACCGATCAACTCCTCCTACCGGCGGGCCGACCTCGACTTCGTCCTCCGGGACTCGGGGGCACGCGTCGTGTTCACCGACGCCGAGCGGTCCGGGCTGGTCGCCGATGTCACGGCCGCCGAGGCGGGGCTCGCCGACGTCCGCGTCGTCGACGTCGCCGACGACGGATCCGAGCACTACCCGGACACCGCGCCCGCGGTGCCGGTCGACGCGGCAACGCTGGCGAACCTGCAGTACACCTCCGGCACGACCGGGTTCCCGAAAGCGTGCATGCTCCCGCACGACTACTGGGTCCGGCTGGGCTGGATCTGCGCAGCGGCGACCGGGCTCGGGCCAGGGGACGTGCTCCTGACGGCTCAGCCGTTCTCCTACATGGATCCACAGTGGAACACCGCGCTCGCCCTCACGGTCGGCGCTCCCCTGGTCGTGCTGCCCCGGTTCTCCGCGTCGACCTTCATGGCGGACGTTCGCCGGCACCGCGCGACGTTCTGCTACGTCCTCGGGTCGATGCCGACCCTGTTGTTCAAGCAGCCGCCTGCCCCGGAGGACCGCGACAACGACCTCCGACTCGTGTTCTGCTCGGGCATCCCGGTCGGCCTGCACGCGCAGCTGGAGGAGCGTTGGGGCGCACCGTGGCGCGAGGTCTACGGGATGACCGAATCCGGGATCGACCTGTTCAGCCCGTTCGACGACACCGGCGCCGTGGGAAGCGGGAGCCTGGGACACGCGGTGCCCACGAAGCGGGTCCGCGTCGTCGATCCCGACGGCACCGACGTGCCCGATGGCGGGCCGGGGGAGCTGATCATCACGGGCACACCGATGATGAACGGTTACTGGAACCGCCCGGACGACACCGCGCGGACCCTGCGGGAGGGGTGGCTGCACACCGGCGATCTCGCGGTCCGCCGCCCCGACGGCGGCATCCAGCTGGTCGGGCGGATCAAGGACATGGTGCGACGCGGCGGCGAGAACGTCGCGAGCGTCGAGGTCGAGGCCGCCCTGGAACGAGACGACCGGGTGGTCGCGGCGGTCGTCGTCGCCGAACCCGACGAGATCCTCGGTGAGGAGATCAAAGCCTTCGTCCAGCTGGTGGCCGGCGTACCGGCCGATCGGGCGACCGCTGAGGGGATCGTCGAGCGGGCAGGCAAGGAGCTCGCTCGCTTCAAGGTGCCGCGCTACATCGAGTTCGTCGCCGACTTCCCCAGGACGCCGTCCGAACGCGTCTCCAAGCCCGCGCTCAAGGCCCGCGCCAAAGACGATCCCGGCGTGACCTACGACCTCGGTGCACGAAGGAACAGCACCGCGTCGCACACGGCGTCCGGTGCAGGATCCCTTGACGTCGACGTCATCCGGGGCGTCGCGGTGCTGACATTCCAGCGTCCCGACAAGCTCAACGCGCTGGACGTCGCCACCCGGCTGCGGCTGGCCGCGGCCATCCGCGGGTTCGGCACCGGCGAGCGCGTGCGCGGGATCGTGCTCACCGGCGCGGGCCGGGCCTTCTCCGCGGGTGAGGACCTCCAGAACGCGCCCTCGACGGACGCCGAGGTCCGGGCGGCGGTCGAGAGCTTCCACGACATCACCCGGGCCATCCTGGAGACCCGGGTTCCCGTGGTCGCGGCCGTCAACGGACTCGCGGTCGGCGGAGCCTCGGAGATCACCCTGTGCTGCGACACCCGCATCGGAACCCCGGCCACGGAGTACTACCAGCCGGAGAACATCCGGGGCCTCACGATCTCGAACGCGTCCAGCGTGCTGCTCAGACGCCTCGTCGGGAATCACGCGATGCGCATGATCCTCGGATCCCCGCGCATCCGAGCCGACGAGGCCCTGCGGATCGGGCTCCTCGACGAGATCGTCGAGCCCGGCGAGCTCGTCGGCCGCGCCATCGACACCGCCATCGAGTGGACACCCGAGGGAAGCACGACAGCCCTTCACCTCGCGCTCCTGCGCCCGCAGGCAGCGGAGATCGAAGCGGCCTTCGCCCGTGAGGACCGCGCGGCGAGCACGGCGTGGGAGAGCGGAGCCCTCAGTGCGGGGATCGAGCGCTACTGGTCCGCCAGAGGCAACAGAGCCTGACCGTCGCCCCGGGCTCGCCACCACCTTCACCGACCGATCTCAGAGGAATCGACATGATCGACACCACGGCCGCGGTGCTCACCGCGGTCAACGAGCAGCTCGAACTGACCACCATCCGGGTGGACGACCCGGAACCGCACGAGGTGCGGGTCGCGGTCACGAACGTGGGGCTGTGCCACAGCGACCTGCACTACATGACCGGAACGGTGCCGACCGACCTGCCGGTCGTGGTCGGGCACGAGGTGGCCGGCGTGGTCGAGTCCGTCGGCTCCGAGGTGACCGGATTGCGCCGCGGCGACCGCGTGGTCGGCGCGCTGACCCCCTCCTGCGGCCGCTGTATCAACTGCGAGGCAGGACGGTCGACCCAGTGCCGGCGCCTGGCGGAGATCCGCCGCCGCCCGCGGCCGGCGTTCCAGACCACGAGCGGTCGGTCGATCGAGCGACTCGGTGCCATCGGGGCGTTCTCCCGGCACATCCTCATGCGCGAGGACGCGCTGGTGAAGCTCCCCGACGACGTGCCGCTGCACGTCGGGTGCCTCCTGGCCTGCTGTGTCATCACCGGCGTCGGCGCGGTCTTCCGCGGCGCTCAGGTACGACCGGGCAGCACGGTCGCGGTCATCGGCTGCGGCGGCGTGGGGTCGGCGATCATCCAGGGTGCCAGGCTCGCCGGTGCCTCGGTCATCGTCGCGATCGACCTGGACGACGCACGACTCAAGGCTGCACGCGGCTACGGGGCCACCCACGTCATCAACGGCGGGGACTGCGACCCGGTCGCGGAACTCCACCGCCGGCTCGGTGACGGGGTGGACTACTCGTTCGAAGCGGTCGGCTCGGCCCGCACCGCGGCGACGGCCCTGGCCCTCGTGCGCCCGACGGGTACCGCGTGCCTGGTCGGGATCGCGCCCGGGGGCACCGAGCTCAGCGTCCCGGCATCGAACTTCTTCTTCGAGGAGAAGCGACTCATCGGCTCCTACATGGGCTCGGGCCAGGCACGGCAGGACATCGGTCAGCTCGCGCGCCTGTACCAGCAGGGACGTCTGCTGCTCGACGAGATGGTCACGCGCGTCATTCCGTTCGCCGAGATCAACGAGGGCTTCGAGGCGATGAAGTCCGGAGATGTGACCCGCATCGTCGTCGATCTCCAGTCCTGACCACCGAGTGAACGCCGAGGTGAGCTCCATGGCGAGCAACCAGCCCACGATTCCCCAGCCGGTGAACTACATCGCCGACGATTGGGGCGAGTGCGCGACGGTGGAGGACGCGTGGAACGTCGACCCCAACACGCGCGAGCCCGTCCACCGCCAGGTCACGACAGCACCCGGGGATCTCGAACGCGCGCTGCGGCACGCGGAGCGCGTGTACGACATCGGCCACTGGGACGAGGGCGCTCGGCGTGAGCGCGCCGACATGTTCGAGCGCGTAGCCGAGATCATCGAGGCCCGTGCCGAGGACATCGCACGCACGGATTCGCTGACCAGCGGCACGCCCATCAGCGTCACGCGCACGGTCGCGGCCTTCCTGCCCGCGAGGATCCGGGCGGCGGCGTCGGACCTGGTGAACATCCCGCGTGTCACCGCGCTGGCGGCCGGCGGCCGCGATGTCCGCCTGTACAAGGTGCCGTGGGGGCCGGCCGCGATCCTCACGCCGTGGAACGGCCCGAGCTTCATTCCCGCGGCCAAGATGGCCAGCGCGATCGCGGCTGGCTGCCCCGTCATCCTCAAGCCGTCGGAGCACGCGCCCAGCAGCGCGCAGATCATCGTCGAGTGCTTCCTGGAGGCGGGGCTGCCCAGCGGCGCACTGCAGCTGGTGCACGGCGGCGGCGACGTCGGCGCCGGGCTGACTGCCGACTCGCGCATCAAGATCGTCTCGTTCACCGGCGGCCCGGGTGCGGGCCGAGCCATCGCGCGGGCCGGTGCGGAGGACTTCAAGGTCTTGCAGCTGGAGCTCGGCGGGAACAATCCCGTGCTCGTGCTCGACGATGCCGACCTCGACGTCGCCGCCGACGGCATCCTCGACGGCATGACCAAGCTCAACGGTCAGTGGTGTGAGGGGCCGGGCAAGATCCTCGTTCACCGCAGCCTCGCCGGTCCTCTCCTTGAGGCGTTGACCGAGCGAGTCTCCAAACTCGTCGTCGGTCACTCCCTCGATGAGGACGTCGAGATCGGCCCGATCTCCAACGCGCCGCACTTCCAGACCCTCCAGCGCAGGATCGAAGAGCTGCGCGACCTCGGCGCGACCATCCGCGAGCCCGCCCAGCTGCCCGAGCTCGACGGCTTCTTCTTGTCGCCGACTATCGCCGCCGGCGCCGACCCTGCTCAGGCCACCGCCGAGTTGTTCGGTCCGGTCGTCTCGCTGCACGCAGTGGACTCCGACGAACAGGCCTTGCGCGTCGCCAACGCCAATCCCTCGGGCCTCGACGCCTACGTGTTCGGTGCCGACACCGACCGCGCGATCGACATCGGCTCCCGCATCGTGTCCGGCGAGGTGCGCATCAATGGCGCCAAGCTCGCCGACCTCGGTGACGACTCGGCGCAGAGCTTCTGGGGTCCGGCCGGCATCGGTGGCCATGGACCGGCCGAATCGGTGCGCGTCTTCTGCGGCGACCGGGTCGTCGGTGTCGATTCGCCCGAGCTGCCGTTGTGACAACACCACGCGCGGTCGGCGAGGGCAGCGGCGTCCAGTGGCTCGATCACGGTGCCACTGGCGCGGATCCGAGCCGAACCGCGAGCCAACTGTCGAGTACTGAGGTGGTGATTTCCATCTGCTCCGTTGCGGCGGACCGATCCCCGTAAGTGAACCAGTTCAGGGCGAAACCGTCGGCCAAGGTGGCGAGGACATAGGCGAGCTGATCGATGGTTTCTGGTTCGATCGGATGGTCCGAGCTGGCGCCGCGGAGGGTGGCGCGCACGGTTTCCATGGCCTGCTCGTACACCGTGATACCGCGGTTTCCGCGCTGGCGTCGTGCCCAGCTGATGAGTTCCAGTGTTGCAGCGGCGAAGTTGGGTGATTCGAGGTAGAACTCCATGACTCCGCGCAGGATCCGGCGAGCTGTGTCCGCCAAGTTGCCGTGCGGATCGCTGTCTTTGATGACATCGCGGAACCTGCTGGCTACGTACTCGTAGACATCGGCGAAGAGGTCCTCCTTGGAGTCGTAGCAGTAGTGCAGCATCGCCAGGTTCGCCTGAGCCTGCTCAGCGATCCGTCTGGTTGTTGCGCCTTCGATTCCGTAGATCGCGATGACGTCGACAGCGGCTTTGATGAATTCGCTACGTCGTTGCGCAACGGGGATCCGTGGCACGAAGTCCTCCCAGTGCAAGGCGTCCACGTCGTTGGACACTTGATTAAGTCAAGACTCAGCCTAGCAGCTGGGGCCGGGGTGGACGGATGCGGCGACCAGCCTGGAGAGCTTCTTAGTCAAACGACTTGATCCAGTGGCTAACTAGCCGCTAGCATATGAGGCAGATCACAACATCGACTCGGCGTCGTTCCAGCGCGACTCGGCCTGCCGGACTCGGCCGCGAGGCGACTTCTCGCCCTGTGCAGTGCGCTGCGACACCCGTCGCGGCGGGTGACATCGACTCGCCGCCTTCAGCGCAGAGACGAAGGCATGACCCGAAGGAATCAATGAACATGAAGGACCTGCTCTTCATGCTGGCCGATCTCTGGATGATCTTCGCCGGCTTCTACTTCGGATGGAAGTTCATCCGACACTACAACAACTACCTGCTCGGCCTGGAATGGATGATCGTCGCCACGTCCGGCTCGAACTTCCTCCTCTGGGCGCTCCTCGGCGGAGACGAAGGAAGCTTCCTGTACAGCATCGCGTACTTCTTCGACGCCTTCTCGCGATCGGTCGGCATCACACTCATCCTCGTCATGGGCCTGATGCGCGTGACGCACCGGTACAAGCCGACCGTGACGGTCGATGTGGGCGCGTTCGCGCTGGCTATCGTCGCCGGGCTGTACCTCCAGCAGTTCCGCGCCCCCACGTTTTACGTCGGTCCGGCCACGTTCTACGTCGTGGTCAACGTGCTCACCACGCTCTTCCTCGTCTACTTCTCGTGGCGGCTCTGGCGCATCGGCGCGAAGGGCATGGCCACCCTCGCGGCGCTGGTCACCGCCGCGGGATCCGTCATCGCGATCACGTACGACTTCTTCCCGATTCCGGGCGACGATGCGCACCGAACGCTCTTCTACGCCGCCGCGCTGGCCACCTGGGGATGCCAGCTGTTCGGGTACTTCTCCGCATACCGCGCTTTGCACCACCACAACGTGGCGACGGGTGCGGAACCGGCTTCGAACAAGCAGGGAGTTGTTCGAGGCTGAGCGCCGCATCCGGGAGTAGCAAAGCATTTTCGAGAGGCCGTCCAATGAAGACAGACAACGTGGAGTACGCCGCCTTCAGCGGTTGGGTCGACCCTCCCGGCGATGTCCAGCCCGCCTTGGCCGGCGACCGCACCTGCGCGGTCGCGGTCATCGGCGGCGGAATCAACGGCATGTCGACGGCGCTGCGGTTGGCCGAGCGCGGCCACGATGTCGTGCTCTTGGAAGCCGAGTTCTGCGGTCACGGCTCCAGCTCCCGCAACGCCGGGCAGCTGGCCGGCGCCCCGGGTGGCGACATGCAGCTGCTGAACCTGTTCTTCCGCAAGAAGATGCCGGCCATGTCGCGGTTCACCGACAACGCCGCGCATCACGTGGAAGACCTGATCAAGAGGCTCGACATCGACTGCGACTACGAACCGGTCGGCAACTGCTTCGCCGCGGTCTCCCGCGGACAGATGGGGCGCGTGCGCCGAGTGGCCAAGATCCTGCGGAGGTCCGGTACCGACGTCGAGCTGGGCACGAGCGACGAACTCGGCATCCCACGCGGATTCCTCGGCGGAATGCGCGAGGTGGTCGGCGGGATCATGAACCCCGGCAAGTTCACGCTGGGCCTGCGTCGGGCCCTGCTGTCATCGGATGCTCAAGTCTTCGAGCGGACGAAGGTCATCGACGTCACCCGGGACGGAGGTCAGGTCGTCATCTCGACTCCTCGTGGTGAAGTCCGTGCGGACAAGGCGGTGCTCGCGACCAACGCCTTCGCTGGCGAGTGGGACATCACACCCCGCCATCTCGCCGTCCCCATCTACGTCGCCGAGGTGGAGACCGAGCCGATCGATCCCGGACGTCTGGCGGCGCTGGGGTGGACCACCCGGTCTGGGCTGGTGACTCAGCACAACATCATGGAGAACTACCGGCTGACCCCGCGCAACACCATCGTCTTCGGCGTCCGGCGGCTCGAACGCGGCACGACCTATCCACTGCCGCCGTCGAAGACGCCGGACCCGGCGCTCGTCGAGGAACTCGCGGAAGCCTTCGCGATGCGGTTCCCGACCCTGGCCGATGTGTCCCTGGAGCGCGCGTGGGGAGGGTGGATCGCGATCACCTCGACGTTCCTGCCGCTCGCCGGTCAACTCGGCGATGACATCTTCTACTCGATCGCGTGCAACGGCCACGGCCTGGCTCAGGCACCGTACGTCGGATCGCTGATGGCCGATCTGATCGTCGACGGCCGGCGACACGAAGATTTTGACGTCCTGTGGCAGAAGAAGCCCAAGTTCCCTCGCCCGATGATGCTGGGCCCGCGAGGACTACGCACCATCTGGGCCGTCGACCGGTTCAACGACTTGGTGAACGGGAGTCGGCGACATGCTCGAAGGCATTCGGTGCCAGTGGCTTGAAGATCCACCAGAGAGTTGTCCCGTCCCCGAGCCCGTCGGAGTCACTCCGGCTCGTCGGGTTCCGCGGCCGTCCTCGGGCGATCCCCGGCCGGGAAGGGAGTTTGGGCACACGCGAGGAGGAGACAGCTCGTGAGCGAGATCGGGAATCGACGTCAAGATGTGGTGTCGCGGCGCGGAGCGCGTCGCCATCGCAGCGCACGGCGAAATGATCATTGGAAGTGAGCATGACCAAATTGACCAAATCGGTTGATCCGCCAAGACGCGTTGCCCCTTCGCGTGGTGCGCTCATGGCTGTCGCGGCCCTCCTCGCCACCGTGACCAACGCGGTCACCTTCATGTTCCCGCCCCTGGTGCCGTTGATGCAGGCGCAGTTCGGGCTCGACGTGTCGGCGTCGGCTTGGATCTTCACCGCCATGACACTGGGAGGTGGCGCGGGCTTCGTTCTGCTTCCGCGTCTCGCCGACGTGCTCAGCGACCGCACCACCGCACTGTTGTCCGGTGCTGTCCTCACGGTCGGCGCGCTCGCGCCTGCCATTGGCAATTCGTACCTGACGCTGCTCATCGGGTCCGCGCTCCTCGGGTTCGGCAGCTCCGCGCAGCTACTGCCGCTCGGCTTCCTGCGTCGGCACCTGCCCGGTGATGCAGTCTCCACGGCGGTCAGCGTGCTGATCATGGCTACCGGTTCCGGGACTGTCGCCGGGATGGTCGGCGGCGGACTGACGGTCAAGTTCTTGTCGCTGCAGAGCTTCTTCTTCATCCTGGCCGCCGCCATGGTGGCGACCACGGTGGCCCTGGTCGTCGTCCTGCCCCCGTCCAAGCCGGAGTCGTCCGGAAAGATCGGCGTTCCCGGAACGGTGTGGATGCTCGCGTGGCTCACCCTCATCCTGCTCGCATTGACCCAGGGCCTGCTGTGGGGCACTGCGGCGCTCGTGCTGCTGCTCGCGGGTATCGCCGGCGGTGTGGCGTGGGTTTTGGTTGAGCGTCGGTCCTCGGCGGCGGTGTTCGACGTCAAGGTGCTGAAAAAGCCATTCGTCAAACCGGCATGCTTCGCCGCTGGAATGTTCGGCGCCGTGGACGCCGGATTCCTTCTGCTGGTGGCCTACTACACCCAGACGCGCACTTCGGCTGGATACGGCTTGGGCGTTGACGCTCTGGGCACCGGCCTGCTCATGCTGCCGTTCGCCCTGATGATGTTCATCGGTGGTAAGGCCGCCGAAAAGGCCGTCGCAAAGGGCCGCAAGGGCTCCGTTCTCGTTGTCGGCGCCACGATCTGCGCGGTCGGGCTCGCCTGGCTCGCGGTCGCCCACCAGGATCAGTGGCAGTACCTCGTCGGTGCCGCTCTCGTTGGTGCGGGTAGCCGCGTGGGCTACAGCGGTAGCTTCGCCGTGCCGCAGATGGTCGTCCCCGAGCACAAGGCCGGGATGGCCGCGGGCATGGTGGGCACCCTCATGGCCATCGGCATCGCGTTCGGAGCGGCATTGGTCACCGCCCTGCTCACCGTTGCCACCGTGCCCGGTACCAGCGTGCCGGAGGCGTACCTCTACGCAGTCGGCTACGTGATCACCCTCGGGTTCTCGCTGCTGGTCTTGCTCGTCACGCTCGTCTCGCGCCTTCGTCAGCGCAGCAATCGCGGGGCAACCCGGGTGAAAACGCACACCAGGATAACTCCGGTAAAAGCGTAGAGACCCGGGTTGCTCGACCCAGGCAGCGGGGCAGGCATCTGCCGCCTGGGCAGCCCCGAATGCGGTTCAACGTCAGCGTCGGCGTTCGTCGCCCACCGCCCAGCCTGCCGGTGCGGTGATTGAACCGGCAGGCTTCGTCGAGAGTGCCGAGAACGATGACGCGAGCTGCGCACTGCTCACTGCGTCCAGTGGGTCCAGGACGAGGGTGCGCGTCGTCCATGGCGGCCCTTTCGGAAGTGATTGACAGCTCGTGACCCGTGCCTCACCATCATAATCAACCGTTTTAGTCGCTTGATTAAGATTCGGTTGTCGTCCGCCCGAGATCTGAAGCGATCGTTCGGGACGCACGTGATCTCACGAACTCGAAAGGACCAGAAGATGGCCGAAACCACGACGGCCCCGGTGACGGCGGGCGCACGAGAGCCCGCAGAGGTCGATATCCGGATCGAGGACGATGCTTCTCCGATCGTTCGCTTGATCGGCCGCACCCTGCGGGATTCGGCTCGCGCCGGCTACGCGTTCGCGCCGCTGCAGGAACGGGGCGTCACGGCGGGGATCCGCTCGCACGACACGCCGCAGGCGGCAACGATCTCCTTCGCTCCGGATGGCATCCAGGTGTCCAGCGGGGTTTTGGTCGA
The DNA here is from genome assembly GCF_025643595.1 of Saccharopolyspora rosea. Taxonomy (GTDB): domain Bacteria; phylum Actinomycetota; class Actinomycetes; order Mycobacteriales; family Pseudonocardiaceae; genus Saccharopolyspora; species Saccharopolyspora rosea. The sequence goes on along the minus strand of NZ_CP102826.1, from coordinate 3,671,890 downwards.
GCCCGACGTCACGCTGACCGTCGACTTGAACGCGCGGTTCGCGCCGGCCGGGGATCCCACTGGCGATGCCGACCTTGCTGCCGGGGTTCTAGCCGCCCTGTCTCCGCCGCTGCCGGACTGGCGCGAGGCCGCGCAGCGGTTCTGGGAGGTATCTCGTTCCATGCCGGGAATTCCGGACGTACTGGTTGCGGTGACCGAAGGGCCTGAGGGGCTGGAGCAGGTCGTTGTCGGGGCGGGCACCACGCGGTACCTGATCGCCGGGGCTCCCGACACGCTGGCAGGTGTGTTCTCCGGTGCGGACGATCTCATCGCGGTTTTGTCCTCGGGTGCGTTGGGGATCCAGGGCACTCTTTCCCAGCTGTCCGTCATGGTTGGCGCTTCCTGGAAGGTCCGTTTCGATGACTGAACTCACCACGTCCGCACCTGGCTCCCATGCCCGTGAATCCGGTGCCCGGACCGTCCGGCTGGAGGCGACGAATCCCGAGGGCTGCTTCCTGGGCAAGACCGTCGAGGGGAAGAAGTTCGCCTCGGGCGTGGACTCGGGTTTCGCCTTCGCTGATCTCCTGTTCGGACTCGATCTCGGCAACGCCCCGGCGTTCGGCTTCGCTTATCCCGACTGGCGTGGACATCTCGACGACGTCTACTTCCGCCCCGACATGTCGACGTTGGTCGAGTGGGAGCAGGGCCTTGATGCCGTGATCGGCGATTACTGGCTCAAGGACGGTACGCCGGTTCCCCTGTGCCCGCGCAACCTTGTGCGGAAGATGGTCGACCGTCTCTCCGCTGTCGGTTTCACTGCCACTGTCGCCGTGGAGATCGAGGCGACTGCGTTCGAAGAGTCGATCCATGAGGCTCGAACCCGCGGTTACCGCGATCTGACGCCGCTCGGGGGCGGTGCCGGCACTGCCTACCACTTGGCGAAGTCGAAGGACTGGGTCGAGTACATGAGTGCCGTGGCCGCCCGTTTCGACGAGGTCGGTATTGCTTGGGAGGCCTGGAGCGACGAGGACGCGGCAGGGCAGGTCGAGCTCAACCTCGCGCCCGGCGACCCGATCACGGTCGCTGACGCGTGGGCGCGCACCCGGCAGATCATGCGGGAGGTCGCGTTCGAACGGGGACACACTGTCACGTTCATGGCCAAGCCGACCGCGGGCTACGGTCAGGCGTCGCACATCAACCTCTCGCTCCAGCGTGACGGGGCCAACGTGTTCTACGTCGAGGATGGGCCCTCGGAGACGATGCTCCGCGCCATTGGTGGTCTGCTCGCGACGATGGAAGGCAACACCTCGATCGTGCTGCCGCAGATCACGTCGTATCGCCGCTTGGTCGATCTCAGTGGTCCGCCTGTCACGGTCACCTGGGGCATCCGCAATAAGACGACCGCGGTGCGGGCTGTGTGCGGGCACCCGAAGCAGTCCCGCCTGGAGTACCGGCTGCCGGGTGCGGACGCGAACCTGTATCTCGCGCTGGCGGGGGTGCTTGCCGGTGTCATCGCGGGTGTTGAGCGCAAGATCGAGCCCCCGGAACCGGTGGGCGCGATGGCGTGGTGTCTGCCGCCGGGCCTGGGCATCGAGCGGATCCCCGACACCATGACCAAGGCGGCCGACGCACTCGAAGCGGACCCGATCCTGCGGGAGCTGCTGGGCGACGAGTTCGTCGATTACTGGGTTGGGTCTCGCCGGTGGGAGTGGATGCAGTTCCACACAGCTGGCGGCGATCCGTTCGCCGAGCTCTCGGAGTGGGAGTCCGCCCGGTACTTCGAACTGCCGTGAGTGCGATCGGCGATGCCTCGACCGCCGCGCGGCCGCTGATCGGCATCACCGGCCGGCGGTTCCGCCCGGAGCTGCTCTTCGGGGAAGCCGCCAAACAACTGTGATGGCCACGCTCGCGAGTGCCCCGGCGGTCAGGCCGCCGGGGCAGGGCCTGTCAGGATCTTGGCTCTAGTGCTCCAGCCCTGTTCCCAGCGATCGCCCTCGCGTTGCTGCGCAAGCCGGTCTCAAGCGAGCGCCGCGGAGGCCCGGCGGAAACCACGTAGCTCCAGGGAGGTGGCCGGATGATTGATCGGTCGGCCGCGCTTTCGAGACCTGCGGGATAGGCCGTTGCTGTGCGGGGCCTCCGTGTCACGGGAGTAGACGTAGCCGCGACGTTGGCAGGATCGAGGGCCTCGTCGTCGCTGTTGGCCCGGCATATCGCGAACTGCCAGACGCGGGAGGGCACGGGCTAACCGGAACCTGCCAGCGGGATCTGGAGACTCATCGTGCCTTTCAGGTCCAACCAGGCCTTATCCGGTCCCCGGACGAGGCGCAGCACCACCCCGTCGCAGCCCGGACATCGGGCGACCAGTCCGGGTGCGCGCTGGTAGACGCGGAGCGTAGCGACCGGGCCGGTGCGCCCGCAGCCCATGCAACGCTCGACGGCCGCTGTGACATCGACCGCGAAAACCTCCGCGAAAGGCCCGGCCAGGGCGTTGCCGTCTACGTGCTGCTCGGTGTTCGGCTGTGTCATGTCATCCTCCACTCGGGCCGAACCTCTCGGTCTTGATGTGCCCAGGTGCGTGGCCCAGCGCCACGAGGATGTTGGCGGCCGTTTCGACAAAACCCGTGGGGCCGCAGACGAAACAGCTCGGTTCGAACTCCGGTGGCCAGCCACCGCGGTTGATGTCCGCGATCCCGATCCTTCCGAGTTTCCCGGTCCAACCCTGTGGCGCCGATCGCGTGTACACGTAGGTCACGTCCAGGCCGTCGTCCCCACGCGTCGGCTGAGCCAGCTCCCGGGCGTAATACACCTCCGCAGGCGAGCGGACCGAGTAGAGCAAGCGAAACGGTGTACGACTGCGGGCCGCGCGACGCGCCCGCACCATCGCCATCAACGGCACGATGCCCGATCCTCCCGCGATCAGCAGCACCGGCTCGGTCTCTGCCGGGCGCCATACGAACCAGCCACCGAGGGGTCCGCGCACCTCCACCAGGTCTCCTACCGAGTACACCTCGGTCAGGTACGGAGACACCTCGCCATCGGGTACCCGTTGCACCGTCAGCTCCAGCCGATCACCGTCCGCTGGGGCGGCCAGTGAATAGCTGCGCTGCGCGCTGTAACCATCAGCGGCGGTGAGCCGGAGATCGACGTGCTGCCCGGCCGAATGCCCCGGCCAGCCCGTTGCGTCCAGCACCAGCGTGCGTGCCGTGGGCGTCTCGTCGCGGTAGTCGACCAGACGCGCGACCCGCCAGCTCAGTCGGCCGGTCAGTCGCCCTGATACCGCTGCTCGCGCCACGGGTCACCGTAATCGTGATAGCCGATGGTCTCCCAAAATCCGGGTTCGTCCTCCAGCAGCAGCCGCATGCCGTGCACCCACTTCGCCGATTTCCAGAAGTACAGATGCGGCACGAGCAACCTGGCCGGACCTCCATGCTCGGGTGGAAGATCGGTACCGTCGTACTCGTAGACGATCCACGCCTGGTCATCGAGCAGATCCTCCAACGGCAGGTTCGTCGTGTACCCACCGTAGGAGTCCACCAGCGCGAAATCTGCCGCCGTGTCCACCTCGGCCAGTAGCGTCTCCAGCGACACGCCCCTCCAGGTCGTGCCCAGCTTCGACCACTTGGTGACGCAGTGGATGTCCACTTTCGGCGTCTCCCTGGGCAGCTTCCGAAACTGCGGCCACGACCAGCGATGGACCTGCCCGGTCTCCGTCGTGATCACGAACTCCCACTCATCCAGCGGAACCCGCGGCGTCGGGCCCGCGGACAACACGGGGAAATCCTCGATCAGGTACTGGCCTGGCGGTAAGTGTGGCCCGGCCGTACGCCGCCGCCCCTGAAAACCAGGCGACACGATACCCATCGCAGTCCCTCCCCAGCACGGCTCACGAACCAGCACCATCCGTTGATCGGGCACACCGAGCAAAACGCGGTCGGTAGTCGCTCAACATGTCGAGATCCCATCAGCATTGGCACCCGCCAACATGCTGGCCACGGTCAAAGCACGGAAGAGCCGAAAGGCCCCAACACCCAAGACGGTCAGTCGTCGGGCCAGGCCTCGGAGAAGGGCGTAGTCGTGCGGTTGTCCACGTCGAGGGCCATGCCAACCGGATGGACGGCAGCTTGCGGGACTGGGCAGCAAGTGCCGTTGCAGCGCCGAGTTCGGTGAGGAAGGCGTGATTCTCGGCCGCCGCCGGTGGTCAGGTGGGCGGGTGGCCTTCGAGTGGATTGGCGGCGATCCGCCCGGCGACGTTCTTGTCGACCGATGCGGCGGCGGCACTGCCCGGCTTACGCCTCGCCTGGTCGTGGAAGTGCGCCAGGAACTCCGTGCCGAATCCCAGCCGGGGATAGCGGAGGAGCAACTCCGCCCTCACCTCCGGTGAGAACTCCTCGGGCCGCCGCCCGACCACCTCCCAGCTGGTGGCGATCTGCAGCAGGTGGGCTTCGGGATCAGCGGCCGGGGACACGTCGGCGCGCATGTGCAACACGATGATCTCCTCGACCCGGGCCGCGCGTTCCGCCGGCCAGCCGGCCGCAATGCCGAAGACCCAGGCCAGATGCCCACCCGCGTTCTCGAACGGCAGCATGTGGCTGTCGAACGCCTCCGTGAGCCCGATGTCGTGGAGCACCGCCGAGACGTAGTACAGCTCGTTGTCATACGCGATCCCGTGCGCTGTGCCGTACATCTGTCCCCACAGGTAGGAGCGGACGCAGTGGTTGAGCAGCGCGGGCGAGTAGTGGCGAGTTGCCACGGACAGCGCAGCCGCCGCGGCGGGCGTCTCCGGGAACATGAGCTCAGGGTTTCCCACCGAACCCAACCCAAACCACGACCAAAGACGCCACACGACGGCAGGCAACTGCCGTTTGCATCTTCAACCCACGCTGACCACGACCAATGACAGCGCAAGCTGTGCTCGGTCTTGTGGCCTGATAGTTCCGAGCGAGGGACCCGGTTCGCTGGGGTCGTATTGCCCTGGGCGGACCTGCGGTACTTGCCTACCCTACTGGGGAAGTGGTCCGTGGGGCGAAGTGATCGTCATGCCGAGTATGCGCGCGGTTCGGGCGCAAACCCGCGGGGGGGGGGGGGGCGAGGGGCTGCCTCGTTTCCCTGACGAGAACGAAAAACGAGACGACGGGGGAACGCTCGCGAGCAGGTGCGCTCGCTCGATCCCCTCCCAGCAAGGACTGTCATGCAAGCCATCACTGTTCGAGACCGAGACGCCGGTATCGCAGGGCTGTCCCAGACGGACCTGCCTTACCCGCTCGCGGCCCAGAACGACGTCATCGTGCGGGTGCATGCCGCGGGTTTCACCCCCGGGGAACTGGACTGGTCGACCACGTGGACCGATCGCGCGGGCCGTGACAGGACACCGAGCGTGCCCGGCCACGAGCTGTCGGGTGTCGTCGTCGAACTGGGATACGGCACCACCGGCTTGAGTGTTGGCCAGCGGGTGTTCGGACTGACCGACTGGGCCCGCAACGGCTCGCTCGCCGAGTACGCCGCGGTGGAGGCCCGCAACCTCGCACCGCTGCCGGCGGAGGTTGACCACACGGTGGCGGCCGCGCTGCCGATCTCCGGACTGACTGCCTGGCAGGGCTTGTTCGACCACGGCCGCCTGGTCACTGGCCAGACCGTCCTGATCCACGGCGCTGGGGGCGGTGTGGGGTCGATCGCGGTGCAGCTCGCCCGCGAAGTCGGCGCCCGCGTTATCGGGACCGGCCGGAGCTCCCACCGGGACCAGGCGCTCGCGCTCGGCGTGGCCACCTTCTTCGACCTTCAGACTGAGAAGCTGGAGGGCGTCGGCGAGGTCGACGTCGTGTTTGACGTGATCGGCGGAGACATTCTCGCCCGCTCGGCCGCCCTGGTGCGCCCCGGCGGCACGCTCGTCACCATCGCCATGCCGCCCCAGGTCCAGCCCACGGACGGGAGGGCCGTCTTCTTCGTCGTCGAACCCGACCGCGCCCGGCTCGCCGACCTCGTCACGCGGCTGAGGGACGGACGGCTGAAGCCGGTCGTCGGCGCCGTACGGCCGCTCGCCGAAGCACCCGCCGCATTCGCCGCCGGCGAGCGCATCCCGGGCAAGACGATCATCCGCGTCGCCGAAGACTGAACAGGATGCCCCTCATGATCGGAATGCGCATTGCCGGTGGCTTCCTGGCCGTTGCCACGCTGGCCGGGGCCTGCACCGCGCCGGACCAGCTCGGCGCCGCCACGGCTCCGAGGGCCAGCACGGCATCGCAGCCACCCACCGAAACCCTGACCCCCCTGCTCCAGCAGCCCCTTCCGAATGTTCAGGGCAAGACTTTCACCTCAGCGATCGTCGACTTCCCGCCCGGTGCCCGCGCGGCGCCGCACCGGCACGGCGAGGCTTTCGTCTACGCCTACGTCCTCGAAGGCAGCGTGCGCAGCGCGCTCGACGACAAGCCCGTCGGCACGTACCGCCAAGGCGAGAACTGGGTCGAGCCGCCAGGCACCCACCACGTCCTCACGGAGAACACCAGCCAGACGGACCGGGCCAGGCTCTTGGTCGTCTTCGTCTCCAACACCGGAGACCCTCTCAAGGTCAACGACGCCCACCCGTAACCGGGGCGCGCAGCGGGCGGCAACGTCAACGCACGTCTCACCGCCCCTGCCCGCCGGCCACCACGACACGCCTGAATTGAAGCTCACGGCGCAGGCCACAAAACACCTCAGCGATGGCCCCGGCCGACGGCTTGAAGTAGCGACGGACGTTATCCGGCTTCTTGCAACGCGATTTTTCCAAGAATTTGGAGGATGTCTCATGTGGATTGATCGTCATGTGTCGTGATCGGTTGTTGTGGCTGATGATCTGTCGCGACGGTTGGTGCCGGACGAACTGTGGAAGTTGACCGAACCATTGATTCCGCAGTTCAGCCGCCGTCGCCAGGGCGGAGGAACGGCGCCGGTGGACGACCGTGCGGTGTTCACCGCGATCGTGTTCGTGCTGACCAGTGGATGCGCCTGGCGACTGCTGCCACCGTCCGTCGGTGTCACCGTGCCGACTGCGCATCGCCGGTTCACAGAGTGGGCCAAGGCTGGGCTGTGGCCCAGGCGCGGTGCTGGACGAGCTGGGCAGCCAGGCGCTGATCGACTGGTCTCGCGCGTAGCCGATGGTGCGTCCGTGCGGGCGAAGGGGGGAATCCATGACCGCGGTGTCGGACGGGGAGGGAGCTTGCGGCTGGGGTCAAGGGCTCGGGAGATCGAGCGGGCTGCCTGGGCGAAGTTCAAGACCACCCGCTCAGCACAGGATCGGCGGACCGCTGCTGCCCATGTCCCACGGTGGCGGTTCACTCCGCCTGGGTGACGATCACCTCCTCCTGCGGTTCCACTGTGGACGTTGAGTGGGGGATCCAGGTCCATGTGGTGATCGCGGCGGCCGCGAACACGGCCGCGACGAGGAGCATCGCCCACGGCGTGTGCGCGTGCGGGTCGGTGTGGAACCCCTGCAGCAGGAACGTGTACAACACGAGCATCCCGTAGAGACCGAAGTTGTAGGCCAGGGCGGCCAGCAGGCCCGCCCGGGCGGGCCGGACCGCCAGCAGCGACGGCGGCAGCATCGGTGCCCCGTCCGCGCGCTCCTTGCGCCGCTGCACGGCGGCGAATCCGGCCAGCAGGACCAGCCCGGCGGTCAGTGCGCCGAGTACGCCCGGCAAGGTCCAGCCCACCCGGCTCACCTCGACCAGTGCTGCCGTCAGTGTGCCGAGTCCCACCACGGCCAGTACCTGCCCGGCGATGTCGAAGCGGTGTGCCTGCCCGGCGGGCGCGGGCACGAACGGGTGCACCAGGGCAAGCGCGAGGAGGACCATCGGGACGTTGATCAGGAACAGCGTGCGCCACCCGAGGGTGTCGATGAGCAGCCCGCTGACGACCGGCCCGGCGGCGAAGGCCGCCCCGGATACCCCGGCCCACGCCCCCAGCGCGCGGGCGCGGTGCCGCTCCGGGTGCAGGTGGCTGATCAGCGCCAACGATCCCGGGGCCAGTAGTGCCGCCCCGATGACCTGGATCGCCCGGGCGGCGACGAGTTCCCCGGTTTCCCCAGCCAGTCCGCAGGCCACCGAGGCCAGGCCGAACATCCACAGTCCGATCAGGAACACCCGGCGCACCCCGAAGCGGGTGCCCAGTGATCCGCCGGTGAGCAGCAACGCGGCGAATGTCAGCGTGTAACCGTCCAGCACCCACAGAGCCGCGTCCGGGCCGCCGCCGAGCTGTCGTTGGATTGTCGGTAGCGCCACGTTGAGCACGTTGGCTCCAGCACCACCAGCGCCGCCGCCAGGCACAGCCCTACCAGCCCCAGCACCGGGTGACGACCGCCGTCAAAGGTTCGATGATATTCGTAGCTCATGCGCGAATCGTGCGACACACCGGCAGATTCACTTGTTAGCCGCTGCACGGTGGCGTCGGGCGATGCGGGCCAGGCGCGCAACGATCTGCTCGATGTCGCTGTGGCTGGTGCGGTAGTTGGTGACGCACGCGCGCATGCCGTGCTGGCCGTTGAGGTGTGCTGGGCCCAGGAGCGCGGTGCCCTCATCGACAAGGGTGGCCAGCGCTGCGTTGTGCTCGGCTTCAGTGGCGTCGTTGATCCGGAAGCAGACGGCGGTAAGCGATACGGGTGCCATGAGCTCCAGGTCCCGTTCGGCCTCGATGAGATCGGCCATATACCGGGCGAGGTCGAGCATGCGGTCCATTACGGACCGGAAGGCTCCGATGCCAAACGTCTGCAGAGCGCTCCAGATCTTCAGGGCCTTGAATCCGCGCGACAGCTGGGGGCCGTAGTCCATGTAGTCGACCATCACCGGATCCTCCTCGACCGTCAGGTATGACGCGGAAAACGCGTAAGCGTCTGTGAGGCTGGTGCGGTCCCGCACCAGCAGACAACCCGCCTCCAAGGGGGCGAACAACAGCTTGTGCGGATCGATGGCAATGGAGTTCGCGCGGCAACACGCCTGAAACGCCTCACGCTTGCGTTCGGAGAGCACGAACAGCCCGCCGAATGCGCCGTCGAGGTGCAGCCACAAATCCTGGCGTTCGCACACATCCGCGATGTCTGCGATCGGATCGATGGAACCGCTGGTGACCGTTCCGGGGGTGGCCACGACGCAGAACGGCTCTCGCCCGGCGTCCCGATCGGCGCGGATCGCCTTCTCGAGGACGTCGACGCGCATGCGATACCGGTCATCAGTGGCGATACGGCGGACGTTGTTCAGGCCGATGCCCAGAATCGCTGCGGCCTTGTCGACACACCGGTGCGCTTCAGCAGAGGTGTACACCACCAGCGTCGGGTCGACTGTCTGCAGACCCTCCTCACGAAAGCGGGGGCGCCGGGCGTGCAGGGCCGTGGTCAGCGCGTTGAGGGTGGCGATGGACCCTCCTCCGGTGAGAATCCCGCCCGCCTGCTCGCCGTAGCCGAACAGTCCAGCAAGCCACGCGACCACGGCCCGCTCGACCACGCTTGCCGCCGGTGAGAGCTGCCAGAAGTTGCAGTTCTGGTTGATGGTGGCGGCGATCGCCTCGGCGTAAGGCGCGATGCCATTGGGCGGGCCGAGTACGTAGGCCAGGAACCGCGGGTGGGCCACCGTGGTCGAGTTCGGAAGGATCTTCTGGTTGATCTCACGGAACAGTCCCTCGACCCCGATGCCCTCCTCCGGCAGCGGCGTCGTCAGCATGTCGGCGAGGACCTCGCGGTCCAAGGCCGGAACGAGGGGTCGCTGGGGGATCGAGCGCTCGTAGTCGTCGAAGAACTCGGTCAGCAGCCGACCGGCCCTCATTCGCTCCTCGTCGTTCAGGCTCAGCGCCGGAGTGTCAGGCATCAGCGCCTCCTCGCATGTGGGTAGAGGACTTCCTGGCTGGGCACACTAGCCAGATCGTCAGGACACGCGATGCCAAAGATGCTCATGATTGGAGCTTGTGTAGCATTTTATGCTGTGGACAAGACAGATCGAGCAATTCTTGCGCACCTGATGGAGGACGGACGGCTCGCCAACACCGAGCTGGCGGACCTCGTGGGCCTGTCACCCTCCCCGTGCCTGCGCCGGGTACGCCAGCTTGAGAGCAGCGGCGTGATCACCGGTTACCACGCCGCGGTCGACCCGGCCGCCGTCGGGCGCGGATTCCATGTACTGCTGCACGTCGAGATGGGCCTCCAGGACCGAGCGACCATCGAGGCATTCGAAGCCGCAGTCGCCGAGATCGACGAGGTGGTGCACTGCCAGCGGATGTTCGGACACCCCGACTACCTGCTGTGGATCGCGGTCCCTGACCTTCAGTCCTATGAGCGGGTGTACATGACCAAGCTCACCGGCCTGCCCGGGGTGGCAAGGACCAACTCCCAGTTCGCCATGAAGACGATCAAGAGCGCGCCGGGTCTTCCCGTGCCCGCCTAAACCTCCGCGCAGGGCGGCGTCGACGATCGGCATCCGATCTCCGCCACGCCGGAACCGACACGGCACCTCCCTGCAGGCATGAACGGTGGCCAGCGGTATAGAGCCCCTCTCGGAGTCGATGAAGGCCACCGGACGACCGCTACCCCTGGCCGACCGGCAGGCGCGCAACAGCCCATTCCGCAAGTTCTGATATCCGAGGTTACCAGTACACCTGGCCCGCGGTGCGGGCTAAGCACGAGTCGAACCTGCGGTTCGTTCTGGACTTTTCCAGCCGTGCTGCTCGCGAGTGCGCCTTTGACCTGTTGATCAACATACCGGGCATGTCCGCGACGTGCACTATCCCCGGCTCCGAGCTCGGATCTATCGGCGGAGCGACGCTATGCCGCGAGCGGTTGCAATGAACTGATTTTGGACGACGTCCGCTTTTGCCGAGTTGAGGATATTCGTGACGCAGTGATCACCGGCGATTCACGGACCGCGCTACCGACCTCGCGGTGTCGACGAAGCAGTGGCCGCCGCGCGAACCGTGACCGAGCCAGTGGAAGGCTCACATGGACTGGGTGAGTCGGTTGTCATAGGCGGAGCGGGCCGTGTGGATGCGGGTGGCGTTGGTTCGGGACCAGTCGGCGATCGCGGCGGTCAAGGTGCCGGCCTCGACGCCGAGTTCGGTGAGGGCGTACTCGACGCGCGGCGGGATGGTCGGGTAGATGGTGCGGCTGACCAGCCCGTCGCGTTCGAGGTTGCGCAGCGCCTGGGTGAGGGACTTCTGGGTGACGCCCTCGATGCGGCGGCGCAGCTCCGTGAAGCGCAGCGGCCGCCCGTGACGCCGCAGCAGTCCGAGGATGTAGAGCGACCACTTGTTGGCCAGCACGTCCAGCACCGTCCGTGACGGGCAGTCTTCCGAGTACACGTAGTCAGCCTCGGTATCCATCAGGTACCTATATACCTGAATGGTGCCCACTTCACAATTGATACCGAGGCGCGCAAGATCGACCTAGCGACCACAACGCACTGCCGACGTGCGGCGTTCGCCATGCATCGCTTGCTCAACCCCACCTCTCCCAAGGAGAAAACATGATCTTGGTTACCGGCGCGACCGGCACGGTCGGCTCGGAAGCCGTTCGGCTGCTCGCCGCGCGGCACCATCCCACGCGGGCGCTGGTCCGTGACCCCTCCCGACTGCCGCGCAGCGATGTCCAGATCGTCATCGGCGACTTCGATCGGCCGGACACCCTCGACGCGGCGATGCGCGGCGTCGACACCGTCCTGCTGGTCACCCCGTCCGTGCCGGCTCAGGAGATCGCGGTCATCGACAGCGCAGTGCGTCAGGGCGTGACACACATTGTCAAGATCACCAACCACAAGGCGTCCCACGATTCCCCGGTCAACCGGCGCCGAGACCACGCGCGGATCGAGGCACACCTCAGATCCAGCGGCCTGGCCTACACACTGCTCGCGCCGAACCTCTACATGCAGAACGTTCTCGCCCTCGCGGCGTCGATCAAACAGACGCGAGGCTTGTGGAACGCGGCCGGAGACGGCCAGTTCGGGATGATCGACGCCCGGGACGTCGCGGCCACCGCGGCGACGATCGTCACCCGGCCCACGGACCACGCCGGCCACACCTACCTGCTGACCGGTCCTGACCTGGTCACCTTCACCGATGTCGCGAAGGAACTGTCCGACGCACTGGGATACACCGTCGAGTACCACCCGGTCTCTCCCGGCGAGCACCGGGCGTCGATGATCCGCGCCGGCATCGCCGAGACAGTCGCGGCCTCCAACGCCCAGGTGTTCGATCTGATTTCCAGGGGTGATGCGGCGTGGCTGTCCAACGACGTGGCATCGATCACCGGCACCCCGCCGCGCAGCCTGTCCACCTTCATCGCCGACCACATCAGCGCTTTCACCTGAGGTCCCTGGCGTCGGGTTGTGGCCGGCGCCGCGACGCTTGCGCCAGTTCGGCCCGCGCCGTCAGATCGTGCGATCGCAACAACGGCCTGCACTCGGCGGTTTTCGAAGGTCCTCTCATGCCGCCGAGCGGTCGTTCGGTCCCTGTTCCGCGCTGCCCACTAAGCGGCCGTATGTCCGGCACCGTGAGCAGGACCGCGTCACCGCAAACGATGAAGTTGAGCCTCCGGCGGCAGAAAGGAGGTGCTACATCTTCAACGATGCCGCGCCGATGGCAAGCGCCAGGAGCGCGAGAGGCATGTGCGGGGACTTTCCTGTCTGACTGCGTCTGAGCCTTGCAGGCGTAGACAATAATTGCAGACGCGGCCTATTTCAATGGACGCCTACTGTGATGCGGCATATAGTTGTAGACGCCTCATATGAGTGCGAGCCGGTATCACAGCTGTAGTGACAGGAGGTGCTCGTGGGAATCGCCGACGATGCCGTCGAGGTGCGTGCTCGCGGCTGGCGCACGCTCGCCGCGTTGCACGGGATGCTTGATGCCGCGATGGAGAAAGCGCTCCAGGCCGAGCATGGTCTGTCGGTCGTGGAGTACACGGTGCTCGACGCGCTCGGCCGGCAGGACGGCTGGCACATGCGCATGCAGCAGCTCGCCCGCGCCACGGCGCTCAGCGGCAGCGCGACGACGCGACTGGTCAGCCGGCTGGAGGACCGCGAGCTGCTGACCCGTGTTCTTTGCAAAGAGGACCGGCGGGGGATCTACACCGAGCTCACTGATGCGGGCCGGGCTCTGCTGGAGCGGGCCCGCCCGACTCACGACGCGGCGTTGGAAGCGGCGCTCGCTGCCGCGGAGCAGACCCCGGAACTCGCCCCGCTGGTCGAGGCGCTGCACGGGCTGACGCAGGTCCCAGCGCTGCAACGCTGAAGTGGTGCCGGCCGGCGGGCGGGGCGGTTCCCGCCGGCCGGCACGTGTCATGCGGTTTTGGACTTCGCGCCCTGCAGGATGTTGAGCGCTTCGATCAGGTGCACGCGGAACCGCTCGTGGTTCTCGCTCATCGGGAAGTGCCCGATCTCCGGCATCTCGATGAAGGTGCCGTTCTTGATCTGGGCGGCTGTTCGCGCGCTGTCGGCGGGCGTGGTGAGGTAGTCGTACTCACCGGTGAGCATCACGACGGGGCACTGGTCGCCATCGATCTCGCCGAGCTTGTCCCGCAGGTCGTGGTCGACCGAGTAGAAGTGCAGGTCGCCCTTGAACGACTCGGATCCCTGGGAGTAGTAGAACCAGGTCTTCCAGCGGTCGGCCTCGGGTGACTGCGGCGCCATCAGGTCCCACACGCCGCTGGCGCAGACCTGCGCGGCGTTGGCGTGCGGGTGCTGCCACCAGTCGAGGTAGAAGCCAGGGGAGTAGTCGGCGCCTTCGACCGAGAGCACACCGGCGAAGCGGTCCGGGCGCCGCAGTGCCAGCTGCAGTGCGATGTTGCCGCCGAACGACGAGCCCATGAAGATCGGGTCCTCGAGTTCGAGGGCGTCGCACAGGGCGATGATGAAGTTGGCGTAGTGGTCGGCGGTGAGCTTGTACTCCTCCTTCCACCACTCGACGTTCTCCGGCGGGTCGGACTTGCCGTGGCGGGGCAGGTCGTAGGCGATCACGCGGTAGTTGGCGGTGATCTCCTCGTCCTCCAGCAGATCGCGCCACTGGTGGTTGTGGCAGCCCGCGGTGTGCTGGCAGACCAGCGGCTGCCCGGTGCCGTTCTCGAGGTAGAACACCTTGTACTTGAGGCCGTCCACCTCGATGGTGACGTAGCGGCCGGTCACGGGCGAGATGTTGCTCATGCCGATGTCCTTCCTCAGACGGGGGCGCCGATGGTGCGCAGCAGCTCGATCTGCCGGGTGATGCAGCGCAGGTTCTGCATGAGGACGAGGACATCGCCCTCCAGCTTCATGTCGCGCCGGAAGGTCGCCGACCAGATGCCGTGGCACATCGGCGGCGGCACCGGCTCGCCGAAGCCGCGCCACGTCTCGACGCCCGCGCGGATCGCGAACTGGTACGGCACGTCCAGCGGACCGGGATCGACGGCGACGTCCACGACGCGTCCGGACTCGACCTTGACCACGAACTGGTGTTCGGTGGCGTCGAGCAGGTACGAGCAGGTGAAGTACTTGCCGTGGGCCTGGATCTCCGGGTCGTCGTTGCTGGCGGAGGCGAACGCCTCGGCCCACGACGCCGCTGCCGATGGGGAGCGGGTAACCGCGGCCATCGTCGGGCTCCTCTCTGAGCGGGACAGGTGCGGCCGTCGTCACTGCGACGGCTCTCGTTGATACGACTACGCAACGTGGCTGCGCGTCCAATACCTGTTGCCCACCGTTCGATAGACCAGAAGAATTGGTCGCCTGGTCGGGCGGCACTTATCATCCCTGCGTGGCGGAACTTCCGGAGCTTCGCGTGCTGCGTTATTTCGTCGCCGTCGCCGAGGAGCTGCATTTCGGGCGGGCGGCCGCACGCTTGCACATCAGCCAGCCGTCGCTGAGCGTGCAGATCCGAAAGTTGGAGCACGTGCTCGGCGCTCGTCTGCTGGAGCGCACGAGTCGCAGCGTCGAGCTGACCCCGGCCGGCCTGGTGCTGCTCGCCGAGGCACGTCGTCTGCTGGTCAGCGCCGAACGCCTCACGTCGGCCACCCGCGAGGCGGCCAACGGTCACCTGGGTTCGCTGATCGTCGGCTTCCAGAGCAACGCCGCCGCCGAGCTCACCCCGAAGATCCTCGCGGCGTTCCAGACCCGTTACCCGCACGTGCAGGTCGAAATGCGCTCGCACGACTTCAGCGACCCGTACGTGGGGCTGGGCAACGGCAGCGTCGACGTCGCCTTCGTCCGCCCGCCGGTGCTCATGCAGAGCTGGCTTTCGGTGGAAACGCTCTTCGTCGAGCCGCGGGTGCTCGTCACGTCGAGCGAGTCGCCGCTCGCCGAGTACGAGAAGCTGACCGTTGAGGACGTGGCGGACGAGCCGTTCGTCGGGCGCCGGGCTCCCGAGTACTGGCGGGACTTCTGGCTCGCGTCGGAGTGCCGCGGACCGCACCCGGTTCGCCTGGGCGCCGAGGTCAGCAGCGTCGACGAGTGCTTCGAGGCCATCCTGTCCCGCCGTGGTGTCGCCTTCACGCAGGCATCGACCCAGCGGTTCTACGGACGTCCCGGCCTGTCGTTCGTCCCGGTCGAAGACCTGCCGCCGTCCCCGCTGGCCATCGCGTGGCGCAACGACATGGACGCGCGACCCGTCCACGACTTCGTCGAGACGGCCCGCCTGCTGGCCGGTCTGGACATCGTCCCCTCGGCGTCCCGCGCAGGCGTCGACCAGCTCCTCCGAGATGCTCGGGCGTCGACTGGCAGTCACGCGTCCTAGCGGGACGGTCTGGGACAGCAGGTGCGCACAGGCTTCAGCCGGCGAAGCCGTCCTCGGGGCGCCGGGTTGGTGCTGTCCGGGGTCGTTGCAGCAGGCGACCTGGGTGCCATCGGAGCGCCGGAAACGGTCCGGCCCATCCCTTTCGTGCCACGGCGCCTGCTCTGAGGTGGCGACCTGCCAGAGTATTGCGGACGCCACTGTAGCTGTGTTTGCAAGTATAGCGCGTCTGCAACTATTGTTGACGCACGTAAGGTGCTCGCGCAGTGCTGCTCTTCACCTCAAAGGATGCTCGTCATGTCGCTCGCGCTGCTGGCCCTGGCCATTGGGGCATTCGGAATCGGCACCACGGAATTCGTGATCATGGGGCTGCTGCCCCAAGTCGGCGCGGATCTCGGCGTGTCCGTGCCGACGGCCGGCTTCCTGGTCACCGGCTACGCCCTCGGCGTCATGATCGGCGCGCCGATCATGACCGTGCTCGGCACCCGGATCTCCCGCAAGAACATGCTCATGCTGCTCATGGGCCTGTTCATCCTCGGCAACGTCATCTCCGCCGTCGCCCCGGTCTTCGCCGTCATGCTGATCGGCCGAGTGGTGGCCTCGCTGGCCCACGGCACCTTCTTCGGCATCGGCGCCGTCGTCGCCGCCGAACTGGTGGCGCCGGAGAAGAAGGCCGGCGCCATCTCCATGATGTTCACCGGCCTGACCGTGGCCAACGTCGTCGGCGTGCCCCTGGGCACCTTCATGGGTCAAAGCGCCGGCTGGCGCATGACCTTCCTGATCGTCGCCGCACTCGGCGTGCTCGGCCTGGCCGGCGTCGCCAAGCTGGTGCCCGACATGCCCAAGCCGGAAGGCGTGCAGTTGCGGCACGAGCTCACCGGCTTCAAGAACGCCCAGGTCGTTCTCGCCATGGCCATGACGGTCCTCGGCTTCGGCGGCGTGTTCGCGGCGATCACCTACATCGCACCGATGATGACCGAGGTCAGCGGCTTCGCCGAATCCTCCGTCACCTGGCTGATGGTGGTTTTCGGGCTGGGCATGGTGGCAGGCAACCTCGTCGGCGGCCGTTTCGCGGACCGCAAGCTACTCATCTCCGGTGAAACCAGCACTGCCAAGGCGTACACCGCTCTGCAGCTGAACGCGCCGACGGCCGACCTGGCCGATCTGGTCAAGCCGGACGGCCCCTTCCACTCCCTGCCCACCGCGCTGAACAAGCCGCTGCTGTTCATCGCCGGCGGCATGCCGATCCACCGCGACGGACAGCTCATCGGCGCCCTCGGCCTCGGCGGTGGCGCTCCCGAGCAGGACCACTCCTTCGCCCAGACCGCCCTCCAAGCGCTCTGATCGACCTCGTACGCGGGACTAGGGTGGCTGGTCACCCCCGCTCCGTTCTCCTGTCAGGCAGCGAAGAAGAAAGGATCTCCGATGAAGGCGATCGTCCTCGACGAGTACGGGGGGCCGGACGCGCTTCGGCTGACCGACCTCCCGGACCCTAAGGTGGCGCCGGGCGAGGTGCTGATCCGGGTGAAGGCCGCCGGTGTCAACCCGGTGGACTGGAAGCTCGGGGCGGGAAACCTCGACGGCTTCATGGACACCCACTTTCCGCTGATCCCGGGCTGGGACGTGGCCGGGGTGGTCGAGCGGGTGGGCTTCGACGTCGAGGAGTACGTGCCCGGCGATGAGGTGTTCGGCTACATCCGCAAGGATGCCGTCCAGTTCGGTGGCTACGCCGAGCTGGTCTCCGCGCACGTGCGCATGCTGGCCCGCAAGCCTGCCGCGCTGTCTTGGGAGCAGGCCGCGGGCGTTCCCCTCGCCGGGCTGACGGCGTACCAGGCGATCGAGCGGGTCGGGGTCGACTCCGGCGACACCGTCCTGGTGCACGCCGCGGCGGGTGGCGTCGGCTCGTTCGGCGTCCAGATCGCCGTGGCACGTGGTGCCCGCGTGATCGGCACGGCCAGCGAGCGCAACCACGACTTCCTGCGGCAGCTGGGTGCGGAGCCGGTGACCTACGGCGCCGGGCTCGCCGACCGGGTGGCCGAGCTGGCCCCCGAAGGCATCGACGCGGCGCTGGACTTCGTCGGCGGGGACGCGGTGGAGGTGTCGCTGCGGGTCCTCGACAAGCCGGAACGGCTCGCCTCCATCGCCAACCCGGAGGCCGCGGCGAAGGGCGGCCACTACGTGTGGGTCCGTCCCGACCCGGCAGACCTCGCGGCCCTCGCCGACTTGGCCGACCGCGGTGCGCTGGCCGTGCACGTGGACAAGGTGCTCCCGCTCGAAGAAGCGGCAGAGGCATGGCGGCTGAACCGCGGCGGGCACACGCGCGGCAAGCTCGTGCTCTCCGTGGACGGGAGCTGAAGCACTGCGAGTAGTTCCTGCGGCCGGTCCCATATCCGGGGCCGGCCGCAGGTGATCAGGCGGGGTCGGTGCGGGCCGGTGGCCGGGGTGGGACCCGCCCACCGGCTGGGCGGTCTGGTCAGGGCAGGATCGAGTCGACGTAGCCGCCGTCCACGCGGACTGCTCCGCCGGTTGTGGCCGAGGCCAGCGGTGAGGCGAGGTAGACGACCATGTTGGCGATCTCCTCGGGCTCGATGAGCCGCTGCAGGAGCGACTGCGGCCGGTGGGCGCGCATGAACTCGCGCTGCGCTTGGTCCCAGGGCAGGGACCGGTCGACGAGCTGGTAGACGAAGTCCTCGACGCCGCCAGTGTGGGTCGGTCCGGCGATGACCGAGTTGACCGTGACCCCGGTGCCCGCGGCGGCTTTCGCGAACCCGCGGGAAGCGGCGAGCAGCGCGGTCTTGCTAGTGCCGTAGTGGATCATCTCCTCGGGGATGACCACGGCGGAGTCGGACTGATCACCCAGCTCGTAGACGGTGGCGCCGGACTGGTAGCCCTCGATCAGTTGCTGCACCTGGTCGTCGGGGAGTCGCCGGGTGCGGCCGGGCTTTGCCCGCTTCGGTGTCGGTTGGGACGGTGTAGCCAGGTCGGGCAGCTTCATTTGCAGTGTTTCCAGGGTGCTGACCTGGGCTTTTGTGTTCGAGTAAGCTCCCCCAACCTCACCTCAACGTCGTGAGGCCCGGGACGTGATCAACTCCGGACGCTCGCGTGCCGGCATCGAGCGCGGCACCACCGCGGGAACAGCAGCCTCAGCCACGGCCACCACCCCCGATGACAGGGGCGGGGCCAGAGGACACGACAAGACGGCGGGTGCTCAGCACCTCGCCGCCTCGTCGACCAGAAAACCAACCGTGTACTCGTGGGAGGGATCCCACCCACTGGTGTCGGAGGGGGATTTGCGCACTATCCACCCGCATCCCTCTGCCGGAACCGGAGTGACAACTCGTCCCGCGGTTGCCCCGCGCGGAACCGCCTCCCCAGGCACGTCCGTTGCTGGAACGTCTTGGTGGAACGGGCCGGAACCCAGTCGGGAATCGGGAAAACGCCGATGCGGCCGAGTGGGCGCGGGCCCGGCGACGAGCCCGCGCCCACCCGTCGCGGAGACGGTTCACCCCTCGCTCACCGGGCGAAACCGGGTCTCAGCGGAGGGTGCGTCTCTCCCTGGTGCGTTCGCAGCCACAAGAAGCCGTGTCCCTATGCACCGGTGCTCCGCACCTGGATCTCGTCCAGACGCGCAGCCAGGTCCTCCCGGTCGTATTGGACGAACGCGTTCCGCAACTTCGAAACCACCCGGAACCGCACCGCTTCGTCGGTCGATCCCAGCAGATCGTCCAGGAGCTGTCCGGCTGAATCCGCTCGTTCCTCCGGGGCCAGCACGACGCGCAGTTCTCGGAAGGTGCGGGCCACCTCGACCACGTGCTCGGGTTTGTCCTGGTTGTCGAGGAACCACGACGCGGTTGCGCGCAACGGGTCGAGAAGCAACGAACGCATCCGTTCCTCTTGGTGCCAACGTTCGTGACTCCGCCACGACAGCACCGCCTGCTGGCATTGTGCCTTCTCGCGTTCCGCGACTGCGGCGGCGAGATCGGCATCAGCTTCCACTGATGAGCACTGGCCGCGCGCGTAAACGTCCGTTCCTCCGACTCCACGCCACGCCAGCAGCGCGGCGTTGAGCTCGGCTCGCAACCGTTCGGCTGCGGTCAGCGCGCGCAGCCTGCTGATCTCCTCGGCTCGGTGGACGATCCCGGTCCAAGCGATGTCGTGCAGCGAGGGTGGAGCGGGTGCGTTCCCACCCCACCTCGCTTCGAACGAGATGGTCGCGTTGAAGTGCAGCGGCTCATCGATGCTGGGCAGCGACACGTTGCACGTGGTGGTGCCGGAGCGGGCTGGAACCGGCTCCTCCACGGCGAGACCAGCCCTCCCGGAGACCACCTCCTCTCGCGCTGCTCCCGAGAGGAGGTCACCCAACATCCGCCGCCAGCGGGACTCGGTCACGACGGCTCCTCCCGCGACCAGGCGTGATCGACTTCATCCAACCGCGTGCACAGCAGGTGCACCACTTCGGTCAGCGGATCGTCCGCGAGCGCCCCCAGGGCCGACGAGGCTTGACCCACCGCGACGACGCGCAGGAGGTAGGCGATGGTGAACGGGTTGGAGTCCGTCGCGCGGACGAGGGATTCCACCATGCTGTTTCGCTCATCCCGCCCCACCTGCGCCGCCGTCCGGAGCCAGCTCCGCACGGCCGAGCAGCTGTCCTCCGGCGGCATGGTGGCGAGTGCTCGTCGCCAGAACGACGTCGCCGCATCTGCCTCGACCTCCTCGTTGAGCTCTTCCAACACCGCAGAGACGCCGTCCGACAGGAGGCGCAGGCGTGCCGGGGGTGCTGAATCGAACCACTCCGACACATAGCGCAGGAAGCGGGACGCACCGAGTTGGTTGCCGATCTGCCGCAGCGCGTTCCGGACTGCTTCGCGCACGTGCGCGTTGTCCGCGTTCGCCAGGTGCTTGAGCCGGGTCAAGGCGACTCGCGGGAACGACTGCCCTATACCAGCGCAGACCTCTGCGGTCATCAACTGGAGATCAGCGTTACCTCGCCGCGACCACTCCCAGAGCTTCCCGCGGACGCTCCTGCCGAGGCTGGGGTCGATGCCGGTGGCGGTGAGCAGACGCACGGCGATGGACCGGCGGTAGCGGTCGGAGGGGCTGTTGGACGTGGTAGTTCTGTCCGAAGCGCCGGCCGTGGTCTTCGCCCACTGCTGCGCCAGTTTGATCGCGATGCCCGCGCCTCCCGCACCGGCCAACTCGGCGGACCGATCGGCGATCTGGTCGAGCTCGTCGCTGTCCAGATCGCGGACCTTGGCGGGGAGCTCACCGATCCAGTCCAGCATCGGAGCGCGGAGGTCAGGATGTTCCCGCCAGAAGTGGCCTAGAACCCGCGCCCCGAAGCCCGGGGGCCGGAACCAGCGGGTGTCGCAGTCGAAGTGCTCGAACTGCTCGTCGGCCAGTTGGCCCAGCCTGGCGTGCGGGCTCAATTGCAGCAGGGGGACCGGCCTTTCGGCGTTGAGCCCGTTGCGCGCGAGCATCTGGTCGGACGCCTCCACGATGTGCTCGGGTGGGGCGCCCTCCAGGACGGACGCGGCCAGCAGGAGGGCGAGCCATTCCGGCTTCCCGCTCTCCTGCTTGTCGCGGATCTGCTTGCGAAGAGCCGGTGTTCGGCTGTGCAACTCGTCGTCCAGGAGATCACGCAGAACGCGATCCGGGTCCTCATCTCGGTCGCTGCGGTCCGAAACAGCATCCGCGATTTCTTTCACCTTCGGCGGCCACAGGCGTTCCAGGCTCTGGGCCGCGCTGGTACGCGCGACGAGCGCGTCCGGATCGATTCCCCTGACGTGGCACGCGAAGACCGCGGCCGAGCTGGGCTTGCCCAGCACGTGGACCCTGCCGGGGAAGTGCTCCTCGAACGCGCGCGTCATCCCGGGCGGGATGATCAGCACCAGGTAGCTCGAATGGCGTTCGAGCGCTTCGGTGAACCCGACCAGATCCTGCCGCACGCCCCGAACATCCACGTCGTCGCTTTCGCGGAGGTCGACGAGCACAGCGGCTGGATCGTCTTCGACCAGCAGCGCGTCGGCGTGCAACCGGAATCCCTCGTCGCTGAGCTCTTCGCGGACCACGAGCTGAGGATTCCGCTGCTGCAGCTCGAATCCGAGTCGTTGGGCGGCGGCGAACTGGCCGCAGTCGCGGCCCTCCGCGCCGATCAGCACGACCCTGCGGCGCTGCAGGATCTGGAAAGCGGTTTCGCGCTCGTCCTCGGCCGCTTCCACGAGCAGACCTGGCGGTGGTACGTAGTTGTCCGCCAGCCGCTGCAGGGCCTCCCGATCTTGGAGTCCACGCCCCGTGCGCGCCTGAACACGCGCCGCGGACGAGATCTGCGCGACGAACTCCTCGTCCGCGAGCACGATGGACTCGTGCTTGTAATTGATCACGGTCTTGTGGTGCGACTGGTCGAGGTCGTTGCCCACCCGGAGGGCGCCGTTACCGGACACTGCAGTCGTCGGTGGGGGAGCGGCGTCTTCCGCGCGCGACGCGCCTTCGGGAACGGAGACTGCTGCGGGCGGATCGAGGATGGCGTAAGCGTCGACGTCGTAAGCTTCCACGGTTTTCATCCCCCGGCCACGTCGCTGCCGCGGCGACCGCTCGACGGTCCGAAGTTGGAGTCGCCTTGCGTGTTGAACTGACCGGAGAACTCCTGCTTGTGCGAGGACTGGTCGACGCCGTGACCGATCGAAACCGACCCGTTGCCGCCCGCCACGACACCACCGCTGACCCCGTGCACCTGGTTGTCCTGGACACCGCCTTCCACGTGGGCGGCCTGCACAGCCACTCCCGCATTTCCGGGGAGCGCGTTGAACGTTCCCGCGTCGACGCCAGCCTCGGGGGCACCTGAGCTCGCCGAATCGCGGCTCGTCGGCTGTGACTGCAGCAGGCCTGCGCTGAGCAGCTCACCGGACGGTGCGGGCACGCGCAAGTAACCAGTCCCCGCGTACTCCTTGGCCTCGACCCGCAAGGGTGCCTCGACGAATTCGCTCGGCCTCCGGGTGGACTGCCCCGCCTCCACGACGTGCTCCATGACCGCTCGGGAGAGCACGGATGCCACGAGCGTGACGTCCGGATCCGAGCGGTCGAGCAGCGATCGAACGGGTTCCGCGTCCACCATGCGGCCGGCGTCGACCATGACCTTGCCGGAGGGGGAGTCGGCCAACAGCGCGTTGAACGACTGCACCGGCCCGAGGTGCAGGCTGGCGCGCAAGCGGAGTTCAACGCCGACCGACCGGAACTCACCTGTGCGGCGGCGCAGCTCCGCCTGCAGGGAATCGAAGAACCGGTCGACCACAGCGGCTGCTAGGTCCGGGTGGAACCCGAGGAGGTAGCCGTCGCCGCGGAACGCGCGGAACCGGCGCCCGTGCCACAGCTCGGCGAAGCCGGCGCGACTCGCGGCCCGCTGGAGGACATCGGGCAACAGCTCCTCCGCGATCATCCGCTGCTGGACGTCGTCGTGCCTGCTGAAGTGCCGGACGTCCACCGCGAGCATTCCCTGGTACTCGCCGATCGGGCGGTCGCTGACAGGCAGTTCCTGATCCACCAGTGCTCCTCCACGTTTTCGGGTGTGCTGACGAGGAAGAGGTTGCCCGGTCATCCGTCGCGGTTCTGTCCAGAAGTGGACGCACCGCGGACGTTGATCTCCCGGAGCCCGGCCACGTCGTCGACGTGCAGCCTGCCGCGCGAGATCCGGACCAGACCTGCTGCCTTCCACTCCGCGAGGACCGGGGTGACCGCTGAGCGAACCAGGCCCAGCCCGGATGCCAACTCTTCCTGCGACATGGTGATCGTCGTCGGGCACGGGTGGTCAGGTCCTGCTGCATCGACGAGTGCGGAGAGGAAGCCGGCGAGCCGAACCGCGGCGGTGTGGTGCGCCAGTCGCCAGGCGTGGGGGGCGCTTTCGCGCACTTTGCCGAGGATGTAGGCGTTCAGCTCCGCACCCAGCCGGTAGCGCTCGACGAGCTCGTTGAACTGCTGGTCCGGGAGCTTGTACGTGGTTCCGGGTTCGATCGCCTGCACCGTCGCCGATCGGAGACCTCCGTCCCGGCCGGAGAACTCGCCGATCACGTCGCCAGGTCCGCGCACCGCCAGCACGAGCTCGCGACCGTCCGGCTCGGCGTAGACCACCTTCAGCCGCCCCGACAGGCTCAGCAGCACCCACCCGCCTGGTGCGCCTTGGTGGAGCACCCGTTGCCGAGCGCGGTGCGCCGCGCGGACGCCGTGCTGCACGAGGGTCGCCCACGCACTGCTCGGGATGAGGGACCGGAAACCGCGTGGTCTGCGGAGATCATTGGGTTCGCTCACGAGCGGGTGTCTAGCTGGCGATCGTCTTGGTGTCGGCTGCAGTGGTTCGAGATCACTCGAACAGCCGAGCGCGTCCGTGGAACGTCGATGGGGTGGTGCGCAAGGGGCCGGCTGGGGCCGCAGCGGTGCGGGGCCGGAGCTGGCGCGTGCTGCGCTCAGCGGAGCAGCTCCGGCGCGTGGCCTGAGAACGCCTTCGGCCCGTTCCTCCAAGAGGTGAAGCGCCGACGTGTCGCGGCGCCGCGGCGGTGAGCGAGCCGCTAGGGGTGGGGCATCAACTCCGGTGCACGGCTTCCGCCGTCACCGGTATTCGGGCGAGGGCTGGTGGATGAACGCGTACCGGTACGTCGATCCCGGGCCGACCCCACCGGCGTCGTCGGCTGCGACGGCGAAGGTGATGCGCAGGACGAAGCGCCGGGACACCGGTCCGGAGTTGAGGCTTCGCAGCGCGCTCCACCGGCGTGGAGTGCGGTTCCTGGTGGACACGGCTCCACGCGGGGGGAACAGGCGTCGCCGGGTCGACATCCTGATCCGAGGCCCTCGCCGAGGAAGATTTCCTAGAGCCAACCGGTTCGTGATCAGATTTCGGAATCTGCACGTGGCCCGCTTCTGTTGCAACAGGTCCCAATCTACCTATTCCGTCCTCGCGACTCCTCGGGTGGTATTCCTGCAAAGTTCCCTGGTCGTCAATGCCCGTATCCGATTGTAATGTTCTTGCCGGATGATTTTGCTAGTCGTAACGCGAGAAAGGCTTCCCTGGAATCCTTGCCGTATCCGCAGGATACTCTGAAGTTCTTCTGATTGCGCAGATTTTCCAGCGTTGATTCGAAAACTTTGGCGTATTTTGGCGCGAAGGCGAAGATCGCACTATCGCCTCCCTGTGATATAAGCTCGACGTTTGGGATCTTGTCGAGTTCGACAATCAGATGCCCGATCGAGTCAGTTACATAGCTGCTGTAGCGGACGGCCTTGTCCAGGTCTCGGGACAGCAGGTGTTTTTCTGTTCCAGCGCCGACATCATCGCCATCGATGATCGCAATGAGGGTCGGGTCCGAATTTTGGTGCGAATGGTCGGGTGGTGGGATCAGGCTTGGGTCGAAGGGTACGTACTTGCTGCCGTGAGGTAGGAGCGCTCCCGCAGCAAAGGCAAGAATGGGTGGTCCGTGCATGAAGAGCCTGACAGGTACGTCCGGCGCGCCATAGAGCCTATTGCTGGCCTTGGTCTGCGCGTCGAGCAGTGCAGCGACAAAGGGTTCGGCGGAGCGTGATTTTAGCTTGTCGTAGAACTCTTTTGCGCAAATGCTGACGAACAGAGCATGGTCGCAGCGGTCGTCCTCGGTAGCGAGGTAACCGTTGGTGGGTGTGCCGGCCGAGGCAGCGGCGAGAGCGTTCTCGCGGAACCTGTCCAGGCTGCGCGGATCGTCGTCAGCGTGGACGATTAAAGCAAGCCTGGGCGGAAAACTGTCCCTGCTCTGGGGAGTCAAGGGGTAGGTTTCGGTCCGTATGCTGTCGACGTGGTCGATGTCCAGGTGTACTTCTCGTTGAATTCTGGACAGGTCGAGCTCGTGGATGCCGCCACCTTCGTATCTCGAGTACGTCTTGACTTGGAGTTCGAAGAAGAGCCGGGCCGATGTGCCGGTATCGAGAAGGGGCTGTCGGATCTGCTGTTCAAGTCGGAACTTCGCTGTCTTGCGGCCGAGTAGGAAAGCTCCTTCGTTCCGCGCGTCCACGTATAGGAACACGGGTGGTTCCTGTCCGTCGCGCACCTCGAGTTCGTCCAAACGGTGTTCGATTGTGGATAGCAGCCACTCGGCACGTTCATCGACGGTCTTGGTACGGGGGTCGGGTCCGGACCGAAACCAGTCCCTATGATGGCGACTCATGGCCTTGTAGATGGACGTCACATCCTTGCGGGAGGCGGGTTTATCAGTTGAACGAGGTAGATTTACATAGACGCCGATCCCCTTTCGCCGCTTGTTCCGAATCCAAACGATCAGAGCGAAGATCGCAGCCAGGCCCCATAGGCCTAGCAAGAGCCAGTTGCTGATTGCGCCAGCAAGGTTGGGGCCAGCTCCGGCGACGAAGGCGAGTGCGATCCAGAACGAGAAGTCCTTGAAATCGACGACCCAGTAGTTGATGCGGGCTCTTTTTCGCGGCACCGAAACCTCTCTGTGTAAGTCGCTTGCTGGTGGGGCATGACCTGTGTCGCCGGTGTTGCGGTCCTCAGTACCGCGCTGATCTTGCCCCAGAACCAGACTTGAGTGTGCCATAGTAGCGTGGATTGATCCTGAAAGACTAGGCTATTAGACTGATTGGTCTAGCGTCGGAGGATCCCCTGTTGCGGGGTTCGTGGCGCAGATCAAGCAGCGCATTGGCGGTTGAAACCGCCTTTCGCGGGCCCGGGTTGAGGTCCGTCGTCGACGTTCTGGTGCCTGGGACGAACAGAACACACCGGGCAGCGCTGATGCCCTGTTCCGGGGGTGCGACATCAGGTGTGTGGATAGTGCTTGGGAGAAGCAGCCGCAGGTAGCGGCGAGCTGGGGGAGCAACGCGGCGGGAATGCGCACTGCAGATCGTTCAGCTGATCGACGCAGTCGTGTTCGGTGCCGTGGGAGCGCCGTCGTGAGGCCGAACGGTTGTTGGCCGCTCTGAAGGACCCCGACTGGGGGTGGGGTGCCGTGGTGGGGGGAGGGGATCCGGTGCTGGTTCGGGCAATCAGTTCTCGTTGGTGGCCCCGAAGTTCGCTGCCTACGGGTGGACCTGTGGGTTCCGGAGTTGGGTGGGAAGTTCGATCCGCGCAACCCGTCGCACAAGATGCTGATGAGCGTGCTCGGTGGGATGAGCGAGTCCGAGCGGCAGCACATCCAGGCGCGGGTGCGGGCGGCGATGGACGCGCAGGTGCTCAATGAGGGGCGGCATCAGGGTGGTCGGGCGCCGTTCGGGTACCGGACGGTCGACGGTGGGCCGCATCCGAACCCGCGCAAGGCGTCGGAGGGCTATCGGCTGCGGGTGTTGGCGATCGATGAGCCTGCCGCTGAGGTGGTGCGCAACGGTCTCGGCCCTGCTGGCGTCCCAGCAGGCACCCGGCGGCCAGTCGGAGGCGTCGGAGAAGGCCAGGCGGCGGCTCGCCGATGCCGAGACCCGGCTGCGCCGGTTCCAGGACGCCATCGCCGCCGGGGTCGATCCGGCGGCCGTCAGCGACGCGATCAACCAGGCCCAAGCCGACCGCGCCGCCGCTCGGGCCGAGCTCGACAGCACAGCGGCACCCGACACGATCAGCGACGGTGAGATCTACGCCATGATCGACTCGCTCGGCGACGTCGGCGCGGCGCTGTCGAGCGCCAAGCCGGACCGGCTGGCGAGCCTCTACGACGCTTTGGGCCTGCACGTGGGCTACGGCCCGGCGGATCATGTCGCCCATGTAAAAATTCACCCGGCCAACGACCGGGTGAATAGTGCGCGTGTCGGAGGGGCGATTTGCGCACTATCCACCCGCATCCCTTTGCCGGAACCGGCCTGAGAACCCGTCCCGCCGCTGCCTGACCCTGTCCCACCCGTCCCGAGTTGGTCGGCGCTGGGACACGCCGATGGGACGGGTCGAAATGTCCTCAAGAGCTGGGAAAACATTCGCTGTATGCGGGTTGGGACGGGTTCCTCCGTCCCGTCCCAACCTGTCCGGCGCCTCCGTGCTCGCTGTTCGGAACGAGGAACCCCACGTGGGACACCCGCTCCGGCATCGCTCGCCGCCCATTGCTGCGATGCTTGTAACGCGGAGACGGAGCAGGCACGGCAGCCTCGGCCACGCAAAAGTGCCGTGCAGCAGCGCTGCACGGCACGGATGTAAGCGTGAGCTCTTATGCCCTGGACTTCTTGACGGTCTTTCGAGTGGCGAAGTTAGTCGCCATCGGCACGCCTGCCAACCGATGTGCCTCGACGTTGCAGACAGGACACGTTTCCCAGAACCAGGCAGTCGTCGAGTTGTCGGCGGTCAGCTCCTCGTCGCACAACGTCGGCACGGTCATGCCCGTGGGATAGCCGCCACCCGGGCGCTCTGTCGTGGTCGCGTGGCGCTTCCCTGCAGCTGGGACCCAGTGGAACGGGTGCATGTTCACTGCCCCCTCAACTGCTCCGACCAGTGACGCTTCGTCCTCTCGCGCAGTTCGGACAGGCGCCTGCGAAGGTGCTCGATCAGCTCTTCGGCTCCCGCCTCGCTCAACGCCAGCAACGGGTCGCACGGTTGTCCGGGGACCGAGACCGAGATCATGTTCGTATCGGTCACGTACGACGTGATCAGCGTGTTCGCCCACACCATGGCCAGCGCGTATCCGGACCCGCGCAGTCCTTCGCACGGTCGGCACCATTCCAGCGAATTCATGTGACCTCCATCCGCGGACGGCGCGGCCGGGACTGCCTGTCGGGATCAGGTCAGGGCAGCCCCGGCCGCGACCAGGGGCCCGGCGGCGCCGTTTTGGAAGCGCGGAGGCGGCGTCGCCGGACGTCTTGTGTGACCGCTTCGTCGCGGTTCGTGGCAGACTGAAATCATGATTTCGTCAGCGCTCGATCAGCGGAACGACTGGCGAGCGCCATGTGGACGACATGTCGGCGACATCCCGCAGCGCGGGCGGAGGTACGAAGTGCAGGGCTACCGGACGGTGCTGGAGCAGAAGATCCGGGGAATGCGGCTCACGCTGGAGGAGTTCGCGAACTACGCCGAGACGTTCGCTCTGGAACACGGCGAACCCGGCACGCTCAGCTATCGACACCTTCAGCGGCTGGTATCCGGTCGCAATGCCCAGGGCGAGCCGATCCGCTCGGTTCGCGCCTCGACGGCTCGCCTGCTGGAACGCATCTTCGGGACGCCCATCGACGAGCTGCTCTCGCAGCCCGCGGAACGGGAAGAGGAGCCACCAGACGAGCGGAAACTGTCCGAGACGGCTCCGGCAGTGAGGCAGACCGTCCAGCTCCAGCCGTCCGGGGCGGTGCAGGTGGCCTCAGGGCATGGGCGGAGCCAGCTCACCGCGTCGTTCGCCTGGCTCGACGAGCGCGCGGGGTGGAGCCGGGAGACCAGCCGGAAGCAGGTGACGTCGAAGGTCGCCTCCCTCGATCCCGGCGAGCTGCTCGATCGCTACGCGAGGCGATCCCGGATCCCGCGCAGCGAAATCGCCGCCGCCTTGCAGGACTACTACGGGGCGACTACCGCGGATTACGGGGTTTACACGGCGAGATTCGAGGACCACCAGCTCACGACGAGCATCGTGACCCGTCGGGAGTGGCTTAACCTGGCCTGCGCGCTGACCCCGGAGCGCGATCGCCTTTCGCTAGTCAATGCCGATGAGGCAGAAAGCAACCCGGCCGACCTCCGCCATGCTGTCGACCGACTCGCGGAGACGGTCGCGCTGAACGTGCGCTTGACCAACCAGCCCCTCTACCGGCTCCTGAGTGTGGACATCGGCTCGGACGGCATCGCTGGCACGGTCACCCGCGTCCCGTTCGCCGAGTACGCCCTCACGATGGATCTTCTCGAAGGCGAGCTCGTCGACGCGCTCGCCGATCGGCGCTCGATCCAGCCGGGCGAGCTCCCATTACGGGATCTCTACCTGCCGGACCTGCGCTCGGTGCTGGACGTCTCCGGTCGGCTCTGCGCCGGTGGTGTTCCGGCCCTGTGCGCGATCGCTCGGCCCGCGGAACTGTACCGGGGAGGTCGGGACTATGCGCTGTTGATCCAGGAGCGCTCGAGCGAGGTGGTCAACGCGGCGCGACGGCTCGCCGTCATTCCGAAGGGTTTCCACCAGCCGTTGACCGATGCGCGTGCCGACGCCCGCATCGGTGCCACGCTGCTGCGGAAGATGGAAGACGAACTGTTCGGTCGGCGCGAGGTGGGCACGGCCACGGCCGACCAGCGAATCGCCGCGCCACTGCACCCGTCGCGGTTGTCCGAGCCGATGAAGTGGTTGTGTGCCGAGCCGGGCCGGATGCGCACCGAGTGCACCGGCTTCGGCCTGAACCTGGTCAGCGGGAACTACGAGTTCACCTGCCTGACCGTGATCGAGGACGAGGAGTTCTGGGACCGCTACGGCGGCCAGGTCGAAGCCAACTGGGAAGCATCCGGCCTCCGCCTGTACTCCAGCCGCGACGCGGACCTGATCAGCGAGCTGATCTCCGAGGAAACCTGGACCAACGAAGGACTCTTCGCACTGCTGCAGGGCGTTCGGCGACTGGCCGAACTCGACGGTTACAGGGTCGAGGTGCCCGCCGTAGAGACGAGTGCGTCGCGTCACGATCTTAGCTGAAGTGCTACTAGCTGTTGGCCAGTCGTGGGCTCGGATTGCTAGGGCTTTCCCGCTGGCAACCGCGCTCTTCGGAGTCATCACTACCGTGCTGTCCTTCGTCGGGCTCGTGCTGGCCTACTGAACTGCGGTGGCGCAGGTGTGTTGATCTGTTTGGTGGAATCACAGTGGCAAGCTGCCGCACTGTCGGTGCCTGGCTTTACCGTGCCGTGTGCAGGAGTTCAGCACGGGTGAAAGGTCTGAGGCGTGCCACAGCGAGGCAGCAACCGGCAGCACGAAACGTGGATGCGTCAGCAAGCCGCCCGCGAAGCGCGGGAGCGAGCGTCGCAACGCAAGGAGGAAGAGCGGCGACGCAAGGCCGACGAGCGGAAGCGTGAAGAAACCCGTGTCCATCAGCAGTACGAGTCGGCGAAGCGGCAAACCGATGTCGTCGCGCAGCGCGTGACCGAACTTACCGGCATCCTCTCAGCAGCACTGTCGAAGCCGGTCGGGCCTCTGGACTTCGAGGCACTGAAGAACAAGCCGTCCGTGCCGACGCTCGATCTTGGATCTGACGCGCGGCCTACAGCACCGCCTCGATGGGAGCAGTTCGCGCCGGAGCCCCCCAGCGTTGCCAGCCGGATGTTCGGCGGCCGGGCCCGGTACGAGCGCGAGAAGGCAATCGCCGAAAAGAGTTTTGAGGCTGCGCTCGAACGTCATCGTGAGGATGAGACGCGACGGCAAAGGAGGGTCGTCGAAGCGCGCAAGAAGCACGCAGAGCAGGCGCAGGTCGCGCGGAAACGTGTTGCTGCCCAACACCAATCTATCGACGACTTGCGACGCAAGGTGCACGAGAAGGATCGGCGCGCGGTAAGTAAGTACTTCCAGCTTATTCTTGATCGCATCGAGGACCCCTCCGGGTTGCCCAAGAAGCGGCGGGCCGCCTATGTGCCCGAGTCTGAACTGCTGGTCATCGAATGGGAGCTCCCCTCGACCGCGGTTATTCCGACTGAGAAGGAGTTCGCTTACATCAAATCCCGTGACGTGATCGAGGTCCGTAAGAACCGGCCAAGCGCCGAAATCCGGAAGATATATAACGACATGGCCGCGCAAATCGCGCTGCGGACGCTGCATACGATCTTTCATGCCGATCCGGCAAGCCTGGTCTCGACTATCGTCTTCAATGGAGTAGTGGAGGCGATCGACCCGGTGACCGGTCACGAGATCCGCCCGGAGTTGATCACTTTGCGGGCTACCCGAGAACAGTTCGAGCAGGTCAAACTGCAGGGGGTTAAGCCCGTCGAATGCGTACAGAAATTCTTCGGAGCAGAAGTGTCGGAGCATCCAGATGAACTGGTCGCCGTGGCGCCGATTCTAAGTTTCGATATGGCAGACCCTCGTATTGTTGACCCGATCGACGTCATCAGCGATATCGACAAGCGACCCAATCTGCTTGAGCTTTCGTCAAAAGAGTTCGAGTCGTTTGTCCAGAACCTCTTCGCTCGGATGGGATTCGATACGAAACAGTTCAAGGCCAGCGGAGACGGCGGAATCGACTGCATTGCCTACGATCCCACCCCTATTACCGGCGGGAAGTTTGTGATTCAGGTTAAACTCTACACCAGGACTGTCCCGCCCACGCACGTTCGTGACCTCTACGGCGTGGTCCTTGACGAGGGGGCTACCAAGGGCATTCTCATAACCACCGATGGATTCGGTCCTGGCAGCTACAACTTCGCGAACAACAAGCCGCTTCAGCTCATCGACGGCACCGGTCTGCTCCACCTCTGCCAGCAACACAACATACCCGCCCGTATTCTGAAACCTCGACGTAAGAAGTGAATAGCACGAAAAAGATGTTTTCGTCCTTGAGTGGAAACTCCGCATCAACCGTCCAGAACCGACCGTTGACAGATCAAGCTGTTCACTATTGAGGCACCGAAAGCCAACGGACCGTGATCCGGTGTAGGCGGAATCGCCCGCTGACGAGCAGCAGCATCGTGGTGCGCTGTTCTCCGGTGGTCCAGTCGGGGCGCTTTTCATCGGCCGCGTGGTTCGTCTACTTCACCTCGACGTCCCGGGATGAGCGGACATCGTCCTCGGGCTGGATGAAGTGGCCGAGGAGCCCACCGCGGGTTGTGCCGCCGCCCTCGGCCGCGTGCGCCCGTGGTGCCAGTTGTGTCCCACCCTGCTGCAGGGGATGCGACGACTGTCCGAACTCGACGGTGACCGGGTCGAGGTATCCTCGATCCACACACGTCTACGCTGAGTGTCGAACCACTGGCGGCATCAGCAGAAGCGTAGGTGGTGGACCATGCAACGCTAGCGAAGCAGATTCACTATAAATGCTACTAGTGCTACCAAGAAACTAAACCATGTTCCGAGAGGATAGACATAGCTGCTGATGATGGACCAGCGATTGTGTTGCCCAAGAGGGTTAAGATACTCCGATTCTCGCTGCCGAATGTCGCCGTTTTCGTCCAACGGTCGACGCTCAATCCCTAAATCGGCGAAGCGGTCCCGCAGGCGCGGAAGCAGGTCTGCGCGGTCCACAGCTACAAGCGAGGCGGCATAGTGCAGAAATACTGCGTATCTATGCAGATTTTGTTCGGCGTCGGCTCGTTCGCAGTTTTCGATTAGATCTACATCGATTAGTGTATATGCATATTTGAGGGCGCGGTCCGTGACTGCTGGAGACGGGACCCATGAACGTCGTCCTCCCTGAAGGTAGATAAAGAGACCTCGGGCGGCTTGCCCTGCCGCGTTGGCACATCGTACGAGCCTATATTCGTACGAATAGTGCGCGCCGGCTACTTTCTCTGCCTTGTTGATATAGCGATAAAAATCCGCGTCGTCTACGTGCATATATTTGGCACAGCCAAATGAAACGATGATGATCAGGTACATCCCGAACATGGCAACTTCTGCATAGTCACCACGGGCGATAGAATTGCTTAAATAAATGTATAAATTATGCGACTCCAGGGCAAAAATGGCAAGCACGATGCTTGCAATAAGTGGCCCCATGGCAATGTAACGAGATGAAAAGTAGTACCCTTTTGTAGGAACCTTCAAATGGTGCTCAATGAGCGCCATTTCAGGATGAGAGACTTCCCGGTCCTCTAAGGCTTCAAGGAGGGTAACGACGACATTTTTGTTAAATCTTGGACGCAGCTGCGTGCGAAGTGGAGGCTGATACTCAAGGTCTTTATTGGACCCCGTAAGGAGATCATACAGTCCGTCCGATACGCAGGTTCTTGTGTCCACAGCTTCCGATCATATCGGAATTCGGGATCGGTGGGCTGACCACGTTGCCTTACTCCATGTGAGTGGCGGCAACCAGTTGAAAGCGTCCAGGCGTGGCCTTACACGCCGGTGGCCTCGGTGGACTTCTCAGCGTCCAGCCATGGTGCGAACGTGCCGGTTCGAGGTGAACTGGACGGAGCTACCCGCTATTCAGGCATCGACGGCCAACGGACCGTGATCACGGTCGAGTCGGCGAGTGCTTCCCAGGCGTGATCGATGCCGGGGCCCCAGACGACGTAGTCGCCCTGCGTCGTCAGGTCCACCGTGCCCTCGGTGAGGTGCAAGCGGAAGCGTCCGGTGACGAGCAGCAGCATGGTGGTCCGCTGTTCGCCGGTGGTCCAGTCGGGGCGCTTCTCACCGGCCGGGTGGTTCGCCCACTTCACCTCGACGTCCCGGGACGAGCGGATGTCGTCCTCGGGCTGGATGAAGTGGCCGAGGAGCCAACCGCGGGTTGCGTCGCCGTCCTCGGCCGCGTTCCCGTGGTGCCAGTTGCGTCCCACTACCGAACCTCCCACTCGATCGACGGGAGCTGGACTCTATCCCCGCCGATCTCCCCGAGCCGTCGTAGCCCCTGCAGCAGTGCGAAGAGCCCTTCGTTGCTCCACGCTACGTCATCGATGAGCTCGGCCAGCAGCTCGTCGTCGAGGCTGGAGTACTGCCGCAACCCGGCCGCTTCCCAGTTTGCCTCGACCCGACCGCCGAACCTTTGCCAGAACTCCTCGTCGTCGATCACGATGAGGCTGGGGAACTCGAAATTGCCGCTGAGCAGGTTGATTCCGAAGGCGGTGCACTCCATCCGGAGCCGTGACGGGTTTTCCATGAGCCAGCGCATGGGCTCGGTCAGCCGGCTCGGGTGCATTGGGTCGGCGCTGCGCTGGTTGGAGAGCGTGTTGTCGATGTCGTCGCGGCCGAACAGCTCCTCTTCCACCTCGCGCCGCAGCGTCGCGCCGAGTTTGGCGTCCGCGCGGTAGTCCGTCATCGGCTGGTGGAAGCCCTTCGGGATGACGGCCAGCCGCCGTGCCGCGTTGAGGACGTGTCCGGAGCGTTCCTGGACGAGCAGGACGTAGTCCGCCTCGCCGCGGAACGGGTCGGCGGGGCGAGCGATCGCGCACAGTGCGAGCGGGCCACCGGCGCAGAGCCGGTCCGACACGTTCAGGACCGAGGCGAGGTCAGGCAGGAGCTTGTCCCGCAGCGGCATGGCGCCGGGCTCGGTGGCGACGCCTGCGCTGATCGCGTCGACCAGTTCGCCTTCGAGCAGGTCCATCGTTACCGCGTACTCGACGAACCTCGAAACCCCGACTTTCCCGGCGATCGAGCCAGGGGAGACGTCGATGTCCAGCAACCGGTACAGCGGCATGTCGACCAGGCGCGTCCCCATCGCCAGGGTCTCGGCCAGCCGTTGTGCGGCACGCTGGGCCGCGTCGACGTCGAGTGCGGTTCCGGCGCCCGATGTCGTCCGGGTGACCGTGAGCCGGTCGTGTCGGGCGGTCAGCGGACAGCCGAGGTCGAGCCAGTCGGCGCGCGTGACCATGCTGGTCTCCACCTCGCCGGTGTCGCCGACTCGTGCGCAGTAGCGGCCGTGCTTGTCGTCCCCGGCTCCGTAGTACTCGGCCAGCGTCTCGGCGACGCTGCGCTGGTCCACCCGTCCTCGCGCGCTGCCGCGCTCTTGCAGCTGCCTGATGTCGAGACGGGCGAGCCGCGAGGCCACCTCCCGGCGCGCGGACCCCGGTGACCAAGCCGCGTGTTCGTCGAGCCAGTCGAGTGCAGCGCTGATATTGGCGTCCGTGGCGAGCCGTAGTTCCGCATCGGCTGCTGCCCGGCGGGTTTCCTCGTCGCCTTCGGACGGCGCTGCCTCGGCGACGACGTCCGCGGTTTGGCCGGATGTAGCGGCGAAACGCTCCTTGACCGCTGGTGTTGCCTGCTCCAGCGCCGTGTCGAGGAGCTGCTGCGTCTCCGGTTTCGGTGTCAGCTCGGGCTTCTGGTGCCACCCGGCGACGGTCCGGACCGCGATGCCGAGGTGTTCGGCGAACGCCTCGTTGCTCATTCGCATCGCGGCCTGCAGCGCGCATGCCGTCCGGCCGGTCCACGTGCTCGGCGAATTCATCGAGCAGAAGCCTCCGCGGTTCTGTTGTGCATCGTCACTGCACCGGGGCTGCATCCGAGGTGCGTCGCCGATGCATGGGTTCCCCGGCGAATCGGGGCTGGAATTGAAGGCATGGAAAACGCCGCGACCAGCAACCCGAGAAGAACGGACCTACCGCTTACTGCGCACATGCTCGATCACCGTCGCGAGGTCGCCCTTCAGGTCGTCGAGCCGTTCGGTGATCTCGTCCAGGCGCTCTTCGAGAGCGTCCAATCTGGACCAAACCGTGTCCGGCCGCTCTCGGATCGGTTCGTCGACCGGCGGTGGTTTTCGCCCGTGCAGCACGGCGTTCAGGTGTTGCGGGTGCCAGCCGAGCGCGACCGACAGCGACTCCAGTGTTCGCGAGCTCCGCCTGCGCTCCACCACGTGATGTTGGATCTCGCGGACGATCGCCTGCGAGACGCGCGAGCGCTCCGCGAGCTCGCGCTGCCGCCAACCGAGCTCGCTCACGCGCTCGTTAATCGCTCTGGCGACTGCCGCCCAATCTTCCGACAACTATTCCTCCGCGCTCCGCCTCCGGCGTCGAGGTTAACGCCTTCCCGCTGACTTGCGGTTCGCAGCCAGGCGCTTTTCGCGCGCCGTGGAACAACGCGTCCTTTGATGCGCTGAAATCAGTAATGAGTTGCTGAAATCAGCTTTATCTTGATTTCGCGAAGGGTTTCTCCGATGCATTCCGTGATCCCGAAGACCGGACGAGGCGTGTACTTCACCGTCCGGCAAGTCGCGTGGCTCCTGGGCGTCGAGACGTCGACCGTCTCCCGCGCCATCCGGACCGGCACCGTGCGCGCGGTCCCGCGCCGCGGCCGTCTGGTGATCCCGTCCACCGAGCTCACCTCCTTGCTCGGCCCGGCCGTGACTAGGACCGATGTCCGTTCTCCGAAGTGCACGACCGCTCGCGGCAGGGGTGGTCGCCAGTGACCTACAACGACCTGTTCCTCATCGGCATCGCGTGGCGGCTGGACCGGCTCCGATGGGCCGACAGCCACGAGCTCGACGGCATTGTGCGAACGCATGGCACCTGCATGTCGGGCTGTTGGGAGGACGAACCCGCGTGGCTCGACGAGCACATGAGCGACCGCGACCTGGCCGAGCAGCTGTGCGCGGGATGCCCGGTCCAGGACGAATGCCTGGAACTCGAACTCCGAACCGCTGGTGAACACACCGTCGGTGTCTGGGGTGGTCTGTCCGAAGAGGACCGCCGAGCGCTGCACTTCCACTGGCTGCAGCGCGGCGAGCGTGCCTTCGACCCCGACGAAGGGGGTGCGACCCGATGATTCTGCAGCTGACTCCCGTCCAGGTCCTCGCCGCGATCGGCGTGCTCCTGGTCCTGGTGATGGTGTGGAGGGCGAGCTCGCGCGCCACCCGCCGCGCGACCAAGGCTGCTCAGGCAGGTGTGCGGCTGGTGTCGCTGACCGGCCGGGTGATCGTCACGGCCGCCGCGATCGTGGTGGTGCAGTGGATCGTCGTCACGCACCCCGGCAACACGACGCTGACGTTCGCCGTGCTCGGCGTTCCCGCGTTGTTCGCCGCGTACACGCTGACCAAGGCGCTGACCGTGACGACCTTCGACGCTCCGGGGCGGAGGCGCGAACGGCGATGAGCGAGAACACGACGTCGCGGGGTGGTCGGCGCGAGCCGGCCACCCCGGAGGAGGCGCGAGCGGTTGAGGACGCGCGCAGGCAGGTCGACCGGCTGTGCTGGACCGGGATTCTGCTCGGAATGGCGTTCACCATGACCAACGTCCAGAGCTTCGCCGCGAGCGGAGCTCGGCCGTGGTCGCTGCCGTGGCTGGCCGCATGGCTGCTGGACCCGATGGTCTCGCTCGTGCTGTTGGCCATCCTGCGAGCCGAGCAGGTGACGGCGCGCTACGGCATCCGCACCGGTGGATGGGTGCGGGCCGCGAAGTGGTTCACGCTCGCCGCCACGTACGTCATGAACACCTGGGGTGCGTACGCGGTCCGATCGGCGGATCTCGTGGTGCTGCACTCGGTACCGCCACTGGTGGTGTTCGTCGCCGCCGAGGCGGTGACCGACCTGCGGGGCAAGCTCAGCGAAGCGGTCCGGGCGGCGCGGACGGCGTTCACGAACGCTGCGGAAGCGGACGCTGCCGGAGTGGCTTCCGAACCGTCCAGCAAGGAACCGGCTGTCGCGAAGCGGCGCGTCTCCTTCGACGCGTACCTGAGCCGCGCCCGCGAGGCATGGACGCCAGGTGTGGAGGTCACCCCGGCGTGGATTCGGGAGGTCACGGGCTGTTCCCGAGGGCTGTCGTCCAAGTTGGCCGAGTCGCTGGGTGCGGAGGTGGAGCAGCGATGAAGGGTGGTGGATACCTGGCTCCGGATCACGTGCGCGACGTCGAGCGCCACATCTTCGACGCCGAACTGGTCGACGACTCGCCGCGTGAGTCGCGCCTCCGACGCTGGTGGAACCGGTTCGCGAACTGGTGGCGGCGTTCACCGCGCGTGCCGTCGCCACTGCGGTCCCGACAGGCGGCGCGGCGCGCGTTCATGGACGCCGTGGCGTTCGCGCTGCGTTCCCCGGGACGGTTGCTGACCTCGGTCGGCCGCGGGGCGGTCGCTGCGGCGCGGTGCTGGCGACGGTGGGTGCGGGTGCACGACTACCGGGACGCCGCCGAGCAGTCGGAGAAACTCGCGGACAAGTTCATCGAGATCCGCCAGCTCACCCTCTTCCGGTGGAAGGTGACCGGAGTCGTCGCCTTGGCAGGCGCTGCAGCGGTCACCGCGGCGTATGCCGCGCTCGGCACGTCGGTGCTGTGGTTCACGGCCGGAACCTGCGCGGTCGTGCTGGCCGTGTTCGGTCGTCGCAAGGACGGCGAACCCGGCCGGAAACCTGTCCTGGCCGGTCCTCGCACGTTGGAGTGGACGATGGACTCCCAGGTCCTCGTCGACGCCTTCCGCGACGCGAAGCTGATCGGCAAGGACGAGACTCTCCGGTTGGTCGAGCGCGCCACGCACGATGGCGCGGGCTGGGCCGTCACCGTCGACCTCCCGGCCACCCGCAAGGCGGCCGATGCGATCAAGCATCGCGAAGCGCTCGCCTCGGCGCTGGCCGTCGACGAGCTCCAGCTCGTCGTCGAGCGGGTGCGCGGGCGGGGCGGCCACGCCGGGCGCGTCTTCCTGTGGGTGGCCGATGAAGACCCGTACTCCGGTCCGCCGTTGCGGTTCCCGCTGCTCGACGCCGAGCGCTGGGACGCCTGGCGGCCGATTCCGTTCGGGCGTGACGCGCGGAAACGACCGGTCGACCTGCAGCTGGTGTGGACGTCGCTGATCATCGGAGCGATCCCTCGGCAGGGCAAGACGTGCGCGGCCCGCATCCCGGCGGCCGGGCTCATCCTCGACCCGCACACGCGGCTGTACGTCTTCGACGGCAAGGGCGGGAAGGACTGGCGCGCCGCCGAGGCGGTCGCCCACCGCTACGTCTGCGGTGACGAGCAGGAGCACGCCGAAGCCGTGCGGGACAACCTCGTCGAGCTGGTCGCCACGGTGCAAAGCCGCTACGCGCGGATGTCCGAATTGGACGATGAGGTCTGCCCCGAATCCAAGATCACGCCGGAGATCTCCCGGGATCCCGAGCTCGACATGCCGATCACGGCCGTGATCATCGACGAGGTCCAGGTGTATCTGGAGAACACGACGCGGCAGGACGTCGACGGCACGAAGACCACGCTCGGCGCCTACATCGCGGACCTGTTGACCTACCTCGCCCGCAAAGGACCCGCGGCCGGGATCGTCGTCATCCTCGTCACCCAACGGCCCGACTCGACCACGATCCCGTCCCGGCTGCGCGCCGTGCTCGGCTCGCGGTTCGCGCTACGGGTGGTGGACTGGCGCGACTCCAACATCGTGCTCGGCGAGCAGATGAACACCCGGGGCTTCGACGCCTCCACACTGCTGCCCGGTCACAAGGGAGTCGGCATCCTCCGCCCGGATGGGGATACCGACGCCGGTGCCGAGACGCTGGCGGTCACGACGCGCACCTACTACATGGACAACGCCGAATGGCGGTCGATCTGCGAGCGCGGGCGCGCGCTGCGGGAAGCGGCGGGCACGCTCACCGGGCACGCCGCTGGCGACGACTCCCGCCAGGCCATCGACCGGGCCAGCGTCGCGAAGGCGCTCGGAAGCGGCGTCTCGCCAGGGGCGGACGTTCCGACTGAGCTGCCGGAGCCGCTCGCCTCGGTCGTCGACTACCTCGGCGAGGACCTCACGACCCGCGAGTTCGTACCGACAGCCGAGCTGACCGGTGCGCTCGATCTCGATCCGACCGGCTTCGGGCGGGACATGGGCGAGCTCGGCTGCCGCCCCACCCGATACCGCGTGGCGGACGCGGACGGGGAAGTACGCCGCGTGCGCGGCTACTTCACCGCCGACCTCCGCGCCGCGATCGACCGCATCAGCGCTGACGAAATCAGCTCCGCTGACGACCACGAGGCGGATGAGGCGTGAGCTCGGGTCGCTGCGACGAGGAACGCCTCACCGTGCATCTGCCCGACGAACTCCCTGTACTCACATCGGAAGTGAGCCGCATACTGCTAGGCATACTGATCGGGTTGACCGAAGTCGAAGCCCCGGACGGGGCTTCGCGGGAGGGATCGCGTGACTACTGAAATCAGCGGAGATCCGTGGGCGACGCTGGACGATCTGCTCGGTGTCGAGGTCGCCGATGCCCCGGAAGCGGATCTCGGTCCGGTGGCTTTCTATGGGCGGTGCTCTACCGAGGACAACCAGGATCCGGAGACCTCGCACGGCTGGCAGGTCGGCAACGCGCAGAAGTTCGTCGAGCCGCTCGGCGGGACGATCGTGGCGGAGTTTTTCGACGTCGGGCAGTCGCGTTCGGTGCCGTGGGAACGCCGCCGCGAAGCTGAACGGTTGCTGGTCGCACTGAAGGATCCGAACCGCGGGTGGAACGCGGTGGTGGTCGGGGAGGGGACCCGGTGTTGGTTCGGTAACCAGTTCTCGTTGGTGGCCCCGAAGTTCGCCGCCTACGGGGTGGATCTGTGGGTTCCGGAGCTGGGCGGGAAGTTCGACCCGCGCAACCCCTCGCACAAGATGCTGATGAGCGTGCTGGGTGGGATGAGCGAGTCCGAACGCCAGCACATTCAGGCGCGGGTGCGGGCGGCGATGGACGCGCAGGTCCTCAACGAGGGACGGCACCAGGGCGGCCGGGCGCCGTACGGGTACCGGACGGTCGACGGTGGACCGCACCCGAACCCGCGCAAGGCATCGGAGGGCTATCGACTGCGGGTGTTGGCGATCGACGAGCCTGCCGCTGAGGTGGTGCGCAGGATCTTCGCCGAATACCTGGACGGCAAGGGTGACCGGGCGATCGCCAACGGGCTCAACCGGGATGGCATCCCGTGCCCGTCCGCGCAGCGTCCCCACCAGAACCGGCACCGGCTGGCCGATGGATGGCAGGGCAGTACGGTCCGGGCGATCCTGGAAAACCCGCGCTACACCGGATATGCCTTCTTCGGCCGCTGGACGCGGCAGGAGACGCTTCTCGACCCCGACGACGTGGCGGCCGGGAACGTCGTCCGGTTCCGCCGTTCCGCCCCGGATCGCATCGTGCGGTCCCGCACGCCTGCTCATCCGGCGATCATCAGTGTTGAGGAGTTCGTCGAAGCGAAGACGTTGCGGCGTGCGCGGGCGGCGGGTGGGCTGGCGGCGCGGCGCAAGCTCGAACGCGGGCCCAAGCGGACCAAACGTGCCTATCCGCTGCGGGGGCGTGTCCGGTGCGGGTGCTGTTCCCGGCGGATGGAAGGAACCCCACGCGGTCCGCGTACCTACTACCGCTGCTCGGCGCGCACGTTGGTCCCCGGCTCCCCGTTGCTGGCCGAGCACCCCAAGAACGTGTACCTGCCCGAACACGCCGTTCTGGAGCAGCTCAACACGTGGATCGGCCGACTGTTCGCCCCGGAGAACCGCGACCGCACCGTCGCCGCGTTGCTCGGCGCGGACGGCGGGACGACCGCGGCATCTGTGGCGCAGGATGAGATCAAGCAGCAGGTGAAGGACGCCGAGACCCGCATCCGGCGCCTGCAAAAGGCGATCGAGGCAGGCGCGGACCCGGCCGCTCTCGTCGAGCCCCTCAACCAAGCCCAAGCCGAGCGCGCCGCCGCACAGGCCCGCCTCGATCGGGAGAGGCCAGATGAGGCGCTCAGCGCTGCTGAGATCCACGCCATGATCGATTCGCTCGGTGATGTCGGCCGGGCGTTGAACCAGGGCGACCCGGTCGAGCTCCAGAACCTCTACGAGGCACTCGGCCTCGAAATGACCTACGACCCGGGGCCACGGATCGTTGATGTCTCCGTGAACCCGGGCCGTAGGGTTAGTGCGCGTGTCGGAGGGGGGACTTGAACCCCCAGGCGTAGCAGATTCGCGCGAAGCGCGTCTGCATGCGTTGATCATAGCCGCGTTGTCGGCTAGGACGCCAGCGCGTTACCTATCCGGGGCCAGGGGATGGTCCTCTCCAGTCAGCGCTGCGACGGCCGCAGCCACTTCGTTGAGGCTGGCGCGGATGTACGTAGCGGTTGCTCCTACGTCGCCATGGCCGGTTGCATGACCAGCAAATTCCCTCGCGACAGCGTAGCCGAAGTGCCGTTCCACCCAGGTGAGCGTTGTGTGTCGAAGCCAGTGGGTGCTGACCTGTTGTGTCGTAATCCATGGCAGGTAGCGACCCAGGCGCGACCACAGGTGATCGTATCGTCGCCGGGTGATGGGGGAGCCGTTGGCGTAGCGTAGTAGCTGTTCTTGCGGATCACTGCCGCTGCCGCGTTGCATGCCGTGAGTGTGTAGGTGGCTCATTAGGGTTGGCGAAACGGGTTGCCAGCGAACGGTTCCGCCTTTCTCTCGGAGCTGGATCAGGCACTGTTCGACATCGAGGTCGACCGGGCGCAGCGCTAAGGCACCGCCTCGTCGGCATGCCGTCTCTGTGTGGAGTCGCAGTAGGAGAGTGTCCAACGAGGGGTCATTGCCGGTGCTTGCAGCAACCCTGTGTAACTCGGCCAGCCTACTGTCCGGCAGTGCGCGCCTAGTGCTGGGCAGCCTGCGCGGCTTTGGGACTCGACGAGCTGGATTGTGCATTTCAGCGATGAACCCGTCGGCTACCGCGTGAGCGTAGAGACAACGCAGCGCGGCGATGAGATGCTCGACTGCGCTGCGTCCGCCACGGGCATTGCGGCGCAATACGACTTGTTCCTTCATGCCTTCGGCCAGATTCTTAATTTCGGAAGGACTGGGATCGTCCAGGCTCCGTTTTCCCCATGCTGCCAGCACGCGGTTCCAATAGGGTTCATAGGCTCGTCGTGTGGCTGGCGAGACAGCCCCAGAGACATGGGGTATGTAGTCTGCGAAGGTCGGAACTTTTTGCTTCCCTGGCGGTTCTAGAAGCTCTTCCGGCGCGATCCCTATCTTGGTCAATAGCGTCCGAACTGCATGGAGTTCGTCTGAGTTATTCTCCTTGTGTTGTGGGTGGCGACTGGTTGTCACTTTCCTTCTCCGGCTGAGAGGTTCGCCGAATGGTAGGCCAAGACCATTTCGTCGAGTGCTGACAAATTGTGAAGTACAAGAACTTTATGATGCACGGCGGCTACAAGGAATACCCGGTCTCGTGCACGCAGTCCCATTCGACGTCGCATGGGGGCCGGCAAGAGCAGATATCCTTGTTTGGACAAGGCGTGAACGCCTGACCTGTTTGGTCGCACGACTGCCACTTTGCTTGATGATATTTCTATAGAAATTGTGGTTTTTGGTGCCCATTCGAGTGCCTGAATTATGGTCTGATCTGAAATTCTTCCTCTGCTGTCAATGGCGGCAATTCGGTGAATCAAAGAGTTATCGCGAGGTAATGCTAGGAGTGATCCCATTGGAAGTGGGTCCGGTGTGTTGTCTGACGGTGACCGGAACGGGACGACAGCTTCGATGAGTTGATCGCCCATCGTATCCATTTTGTCGGAAGAGGGTAGTGCTCTCTTATGGACTTTGCGCCTGGCGTCCGCGGGTCCTGTGGCGTCTTCTTCGTTGGTCATTGATCTCCAGGTTGTCGAGTGTCACGGCATCTGGGTGTTGAGTGATTGCGGTGATCTGGTCGGGTGCGACGGCCGATACCGGGCCACCCCGAGGCGGGGGCTCGGCCCGTGGCCGTCGGGAGCGTCGGGAGGCGGTACCTCCGGGAGCGGGAGGGCAGACATCGCGTCTCCGGTGATCGGTCGGTCTTGCCAAGGACACCCCTGAAGTCCGCGAAAACGGCCTCGATTCGCCACCGGCCTCCAAGATTTTTGATGAGTCCTCAGCCGAAGTGGACACCTAGCGTCACTGGCTGCGCGGCCACCGCTGGTCCCCGCTAGTTGATCTTGAGGTGGAGCTATGCAAGATCAACGCACGCACCGGCTGTCAGGGGCCACTGGAGCCCGCGGTGGGCCTGTCCAAGATCGTCCTGGACATTTCTCAAGATCTTTTTTCTTGTTCCGTCTTTCTGTCTGGTCGGGGTGGCAGCAGCGGAACAGCGTCTGACTAACGCCGCAGCGCACAGGCTTACTGTCCGTCTCGACCGTGATCTCGAAGTTGATCAGCAGGGGATCTTCTTGTTCCGGAACAAGAAGATCATTTTAGTTTCGTCTTAGTACGGAACCGTGCGCTGCGCTGTTCCTCGCCTGGCCCTCTCGGCGGCGTCATCAACCGCCGTTCGAGAGGAGCCGAGCAATGGCTCTCCCCACTCGCCCCGAGCACGAAGAGTGGCCAAACAACCCGCTGGATGCCGCCCGTGAAGCCTTCGGATGGCTGACCGCGGGGGATCACCCGGTGGCTGTGGACGGCCGCCTGTTCGACCACCTTCCGGACCGGATCA
Organism: Saccharopolyspora rosea; assembly: GCF_025643595.1. Lineage (GTDB taxonomy): Bacteria > Actinomycetota > Actinomycetes > Mycobacteriales > Pseudonocardiaceae > Saccharopolyspora > Saccharopolyspora rosea. The sequence continues at coordinate 3,627,337 of NZ_CP102826.1, read as the reverse complement.
TCCCGGTCGACGAACTCCGGGACCTGCTGCTGGACCAGCGCTGCCCCCGCCGGGTGTGGGACCAGGTCTGGGCACACGTGATCAGCCGTGCCCGCATCGAAGGCAGCACCTGGACGATCACCGCGGTCGGGCTGGCGCTGCCCATGCTGACCCCCTTGGCGGCCCGGCTCACCGAGCGCTACGCCGACGACCCCAGCGACATCCACGCCGAAGTCCTGCGTGGGTTCCTCGACGCACTGCGCACGGTCGATCTCGCCGAGGGGCGGATCACGGTCCGGCTGCGGTGGGCGGCGTACCGCGCCGGGCACCGCGCGCTGCTGGACGGGATGGACGGGCCGACCCCGAAGCCGCCGGGATTTCACTCCAGCGAACCCAAGCCCCCGTCGGGGCATCCGGACTTGGTCCTGGCGCGGGCGGTCAAGGCCGGAGTCCTGAACCGGACCGAGGCCGAACTGATCGGCGCGACCCGACTGGAAGGCATCGAGCTCGCCGACTGGCCCCGCCCGCCAGGGCTGACCTACAAGACGCTGGCGAAGCATCGGCGCAAGGCCGAGAACCGACTCGCCGCGTGGCTGGCCGAGTCCGACACCAGCCCCGACGACGGCGATCCCACGGGCGCTGCGGCCACGACGTGGCAGACCTCCAACGAGATGACTGGCGTCGAGAGCCAGTCACAGAACGTAGCGAAAAAAGTTGGGGGAGACGCGGCGAATCAGCCCCCGAATTCCGGACTTCAGGGACGCGGGTGAGCCCTGCCCGCTTCGTGCTCCCGCTGCCTCGCACGCGCTCTCTGGAGGTCTCTCTGATGCGCTTCTCGTTCACCCCGTGCCTGTCCCGGCGCGGTGGTCTCCGGGTGCTGATGGTCGCCGGGCTGGCCGCCGTCGGCCTGCTGGCGATCTCGATGCCCGCGGTCGCCGAGACCACCCACGTCCTCGCGCTGGCCCGCACGATCGACGACGTTCTCAACAACATCCGCAACTGGATCATGGGCATCCTCACCCTGCTGGCCACGGTGTTCCTCACCATCGGCGGCGTCCGCTACGTGCTGGCCAACGGCGATCCCGGCGAGATCGAGAAAGCCAAGCAGTCCTTCAAGTCCGCCGGGTTCGGCTACGCCCTGGCGGCGCTGGCCCCCCTGGTCGTGGAGATCCTGCGCGGAATCGTGGGGGCCTGACCCCATGCTGGTCGCCGCGTACTCCCTGGGCCGCCTGTGCACAGCGGTGGCCGCCGTGGGCGTGCTCGTCATGGCGGCGGGGCTGGTCCTCACCGGTGCCGCGAGCGCCCAGCCCGCCCCGCTACCACCGGCTCCGCCTGCGCCCGTTCCCGCGCCCCCTCCACCGCCGTGCCAGGGGCCAAGCTGCATTCCCCAACCCGTGCCGGTGCCTCCGGGCAACCAGCCGCCCGGAAATCAATCGAACCCCAACCCGGCTCCGGCCCCGGAGTCGTCGTGCGGGATCACCGACATTCCGGCTTGCGTGTCGGATGCGATCGAGTCGTTCTTTCGGGACCTGGTAGTTCCGGGTTTGAACAGCCTGCTGGACCTGCTCGCGAAGTCGCTGCTGGTGACGCCCCAGCTGGACCAACTACCGGTCATGGGACAGATCTGGGCCAACTCGCAGCAGCTCGTCATCGCAGTCTACGCGACGCTCATCCTGGTCGCCGGCACCATCGTCATGGCCCACGAAACCCTGCAGACCCGGCATTCCATCAAGGAAATCCTTCCCCGAGTGATCGTCGGGTTCCTCGTCGCCAACCTGTCGCTGTTTTTCGGCGGCAAGGTCATCGAAATCGGTAACGCGCTCTCACAAGCTGTCCTCGGTGACCAGCTCAACCCGGACACCGCGGCGCGGGCGATGACCGACACGTTAATGCACGAGCTCAACGGAGACGGACCGTTTGCCACCTTCATCGCGCTGGCTCTGGTCGTCATGCTCGTCGCGGTTCTGCTGACCTACATAGTCCGCATCACGCTGACCATCATTTTGCTCGCGGGTGCCCCGATCTTGCTCATGTGTCACGCGCTTCCGCAAACCGAAGGTATCGCGTTCTGGTGGTGGAAAGCCTTCGCCGGGGTTATGGCTATTCAAGTTGGTCAATCGCTCGCCTTGGTTACGGCAATCAAGCTCTTTTTTTGGCCCGGCGGCATCACCCTGTTCAACTGACAACAAGGGGGAAGTGCTGTGATTCAGTTTCTGGTCGCACTCGCCTTGTGCTACGTCCTCATCAAAATTCCTTTCTGGATTCTCGCATCGCTGCGCGGTGGAGGAGGTCGTTCTCTGGTCGGCAGTCTCGTCCGAGGGTTCATCGCCTACAAGACCTTCGGGCTCCTCGGGGGGATCGGAAGTGGAGGCGGAAAGGCTCCTCGCTCCCGTGGCGGTCAGAAATCGGCCGCGCCACCGGACCCGTATGCCAGAACGCGGGCCACCTCCAACGGCCAGTACATGCTGCCGCTGAACGTCAAAAGAGTGCGGAAACCGGCCCAGCAACGGACGGCGCCGCAACGGTCGTCGCGTTCTCGCCCAGCCCAGCAGGGTAAGCAGTTGGCGCTTCCGTTGGATGGCGAGTGGCCGGAGAACAAACCTCGGCTCGGCCGGGACGGGCAATACCAGCTCCCGCTGAACGTGCAGCGGCAACCCAAGCCGAAATCGGCCCCGGAGCCTCCTCCGGAGCGAACGTCCTCGACGGGCCAGCGTGGCCGGCAGATGACATTCCCGCTCGATGGGGAATGGCCGGAAAACAAGCCCCGACTCGGCCGCGACGGGCAATACCGGCTGCCTATCGAGGTGCAGCGCGTGCGGCGACCCGCGCCGCCCCCGGAGCCGCCGAAACCGACCCGGCCAGCAATGCGTGGACGTCAGTTGAAGCTCCCTGCCGATGGCGAGTGGCCGGAGAACAAGCCCCGGCTCGGTCGCGACGGGCAGTACCAGCTCCCGCTGAGCGTGCAGCGCACGCGGAAACCGGCAAGCGGACAGCCCCAGCCCCAGGTCCCGCCGCCTAAACCGCAGCGGCGGGGACCACGGCCACGGCAACAGGAGTTGCCGCTGAACCTGCCGAAGCTCCACCCGCCGCGGCCCAGCACAGGAAGGCAAGGAGGTGACCGCTCATGAGCGTGCGGATTCCCGCCGACGTCGATCGGGAAGACCGCATTCTGGCAGGCTTCACCGCCCGGCAGGTTGCGGTGATGGCGGTGACCGGCCTGGTGCTCTACGGCGGCTGGCAGGCCACCCGCGCCGTGATCCCGGTGATCGCCTACGTCGCCGTCGCGGTCCCGATCGGGGTCGCGGTGACCGCACTGGTCGTGGTGCGCCGCGACGGCGTGACCCTGGACCGCCTGCTCGTGGCCGCCGTGCGGCAGCGTCTGCAGCCGCGGCGCCGGGTCGCGGCCGGCCAGCAGCCCGCCGAAGTGCCGGAGTGGCTGTCTGGAGTGGCCCACGGGCACGAAGCCGTCGCCGCGGGCGGGCTCGACCTGCCCGCCCGAGGGGTCGCTGAAGCTGGCATCGTCGATCTCGGTGACGACGGCGTGGCACTGGTGGCCGCGTGTTCGACGGTGAACTTCGCACTCCGGACCGCGGCTGAGCAGGAAGCGCTGACCGCAGCGTTCGGCCGGTACCTGCACAGCCTCGGCGCGAGTGTGCAGATCCTCGTCCGCGCCCAGCGGCTGGATCTGTCCGGCCAGATCGCGGAGCTGCGCGAGCGGGCGGCGGGGTTGCCGCACCCGGCGCTGGAGTCCGCCGCGCTGGACCACGCCGACTACCTGGCCCAGCTCGGAGCGCAGGCCGACCTGCTGCGCCGTCAGATCCTGCTGGTGGTCCGCGAACCGGTGCGCCCCACCGGCCAGGACTCGTTGACCCGGCGCCGCCGCTTTGGTCGCCCCCGCAGCGGCGGGGATCAGCCGCCGGACGGAGCGCGCAAGGCGGCGGCCTCCCGGCTGCTGCGGCGGATGAGCGAGGCCACCGAACTCCTTGGCCCCGCGGGCATCGCCGTGACCCCACTGGACGCCGCCCAGGCAACCGCCGTGCTGTCCACCGCCACCAACCCCGACAGTCCACTGCCGCCCTCGGCGGACATGGCGGGCGCCGGCGACGTCATCACCACCGCCGTCGGCTCGGACTGGGACCTCGATACCGAGGAGGATTTCTCGTGATCACCACCAAGAACCGTCGCCAGCAACCCGCGACAGCGAGCGCGTTCGCGCCGGACGCCATCGAGGTGCACCCGCGGCACCTGCAGATCGGCCAGGACTGGGTCGCCTCGTTCGCAGTCACCGGCTACCCCCGCGAAGTACACCCCGGGTGGCTGCAACCGTTGTTGACCTACCCAGGCCGGCTGGACGTGTCGCTGCACATCGAACCAATCGACCCGCGGATCGCAGCCGACCGGTTGCGCAAGCAGCTCGGCAAACTCGAATCCGGCCGCCGGCACTCCGCATCCCACGGCCGGTTGCAGGACCCGGAGGTCGAGGCAGCCACCGAGGACGCCTACGACCTCTCCGACCGGCTCGCCCGCGGCGAAGGCCGCCTGTTCCGCCTGGGGCTGTACCTGACGGTGCACGCCGGTTCGGAGCAGGAACTCGTCGAGGAGATCAGCGCGCTGCGCGCGTTGACCGCATCGCTGCTCATGGACGCCAAACCCACCACCTACCGCTCCCTGCAGGGGTGGATCACGGCGTTGCCGATGGGCTTGGACCAGATCGGCATGACCCGCACCTTCGACACCGCCGCACTGTCCGCGGCGTTTCCGTTCACCAGCCCGGATCTTCCGCCGCCGGATGTCACCTCGGCGTCGACCGCGGCCGGAGTGCTCTACGGCTGGAACCTCGGATCCCAGGGGCTGGTGCACTGGGACCGGTTCGCCTGCGAGAACTACAACTCGGTGATCTTGGGCCGCTCCGGGGCTGGCAAGTCCTACTTGGTGAAACTGGAGACGCTGCGCTCCCTGTATCGCGGAGTGGAAATCGCGATCATCGACCCCGAAGACGAATACGCCCGCCTGGCCGCGGCCGTCGGCGGCACCTACTTCCCCCTCGGCACCGAGGGCATCCACCTCAACCCCCTCGACCTTCCCATCCACACCCGCCCCGACGGACGCCGCTCGGCACCCGCCGACGCGGTAACCCGCCGCAGCCTGTTCCTCCACACTCTTCTGTCTGTCCTGTTCGGACAATCGCTGACCGCTGACGAACGGGCCGTGCTCGACCAAGCCGTCGCCACCACCTACCACCAGGCTGGAATCATCGCCGACGACGCCCGCACCTGGACGCGGCCCGCACCGCTGCTGGCCGACCTGCGCGCCGTCCTTGCCCACCTCGGCGGCGACACCGCCAGCGAGTTGGCGAGCCGGTTGCAGCCGTTCACCGACGGTGCCTTCCGCGGGCTGTTCGACGGACCCACGACAACGCCGCCGGAGGGCCACCTGCTGGTGTTCTCCCTGCGTCACCTGCCCGACGAACTCAAACCGGCCGGCACCCTGCTGACCCTGGACGCGGTGTGGCGCCGGGTGTCCAACCCCGCCACTCAACGACCACGGCTGTGCGTGGTCGACGAAGCCTGGCTGCTCATGCAACAACAAGCCGGCGCGGAGTTCCTGTGGCGCATGGCCAAATCCGCCCGCAAACACTGGGCCGGACTCACTGTCGCCACCCAAGACGTCGGCGACGTCCTGGGCACCGATCTCGGTAAGGCCATTGTCGCCAACGCCGCAACCCAGATCCTGCTGCGCCAGGCACCCCAAGCCATCGATGACATCGTCCGCACCTTCGCTCTGTCGGAAGGTGAACGGCAGTTCCTGCTCTCCGCTGCCACAGGCCAGGGCTTGCTGTCGACGGGGACTCAGCGGGTCGCCCTGCAGGCCATCGCCTCCGACACCGAGCACTCCTTGATCACGACAGACCCTGCCGAATTGGCCGCGCTATCCGAGTCCTACGCCGACACCGGCGAGGACGCCGATCACACCTGGTCCCAAGACATTCTCGACGACTGACCACACAGGAGGGTCAATGCTTGTATCGACCCTGCTCTTCGCCTTGCCCACACACCCCAGCATTGACTCGGGGCTGCACACCTCCGTCATTGACTTCCTGCCCATCCTCGCCCTGGCCGCGGAACGAATGGCCGCGATCTGGGTGGCCTGCGCCATCGTCTACCTGGCAGGAAGCCTCATCGGTTACACGATTTTCCTCGCCGTGCGTCGACTGATCGCCGCTTGCGCCGAGTACATCCGCCGTCGCCGTACCGCCGAATACGCGCAGCTGGTCACCGTCCACCCCGACGGCGTCACCACCAAGGTGGTCAACCTTGACCGCTACCGCCGTCGACGCAACCAGCGACACCACACCCCACGGCCGCAACACACCACGGATTCCGCATCCGACTCGAACGACGACCCTGCCTGACCGAACTCTGCGTCGTTGCCATTGCGTCTTGGAGGAGACCTGTGTCTTCATCCTCTGTACCGAGCCAGGGCGCTGCTGCGCCGCGCCCGCGCCGGCTGCTGACCCAGAACCGAGAACTGCGGGCTATCGGTGTCTACAACTGGACATTGCCCGCGTGGGCGGGCCGACTGCCCGACGGGCGCACCTACAACACCTGCCCCTCTGCCGGCATCTGCCGTGAGGTCTGCTACGCGCGGCACGGCACGTACCTGTGGCCCGTGGTGCGCGCCAAGCACCAGGCCAACCTGCAGTTCGTGCTCGATGACCTGCGCGGCTGGGAACGGGCCATGTGCGCCGAACTCGCCGCAGCGAAGTTCGATGGTCGCTGGGTTCGGGTGCACGACTCTGGCGACTTCTTTTCCGATGCCTACACCCGCAGTTGGCTTGCCATCATGCGGTCCCGCCCGAACGTAAATTTCTACTGCTATACCAAGGAAATCGAGCGATTCCGTCGACTCGTCGAGCCGAGCCCGCCCGACAACTTCGTGTGGGTCTACTCCTACGGCGGAACCCAGGACAGCACTATTGACCCGAGCACCGACCGGATCGCTGATGTGTTCCCGGACGAGGAGTCCATCGCCGTCGCCGGCTGGTCCTCGCAGGAAGCCTCAGACCTGCTGGCGGTCCTGGGGCCTCGGCTGGTGGGTGTGCCAGCCAACCGTATCCCTCATTTCCTGCGCCGCCTGCGGGGACGCCGGTTCTCGGAGTGGCAGGCCGAGGTCGAGGCCGAACGCCGTGCCCGCCGCGAAACCGCACGGGTTCGTTCGATCACGAGCGCGCCCTCCGCACGGCGCCGTAATGACCGCGCCTCCGGCGCACAGGCGGCATAACCCGCTGGCACGTCCGTGGTTTTTCTTGATTCAGGAGGCCCTCTGTGGTGTTGCTCATCGACTCTCCTGTTGCGAACAGTCCCTTGGGCGGGCTGATCATCGACCCTGGGGGCGCGATCCGCGGCGTCCTCACCGTCGCCTGGTCCTGGCTCCAGATCTGGGTCCCCATCGCCCTACCCGCCCTGTTGGTGGCGTTCGCCGGGCTATGGACGCTGCGGCGGTGGTGGTTCGCGCGCTGCCAAGACGCCCTGCACACCCAAGCCAGGATCGTGACGATCCTGGCCCCACCCACGGTCGCCCCCGAGGGGGCACAGGCCGTGTGGTCCAATCTCGTCGGCTTGCTCCGTCCGATGTGGACTCGGCTGGCCACCGGGCAACCACACCTGGCGTGGGAGTATGTGTTCGGTCACGACGGCGTGCAGATCCGGTTGTGGGTTCCCGGCACGGTGCCCCCCGGCATGGTCGAGCGTGCGATCGAAGCCGCCTGGCCCGGCGCGCACACCCGCACCGAGACCGCGGACCCGCCGCTGCTCGCCGAGCCGCCGGACGGCCGTCGTCAGCTCGCCACCGGCGGTGTCCTGCGGCTGGCGCGCTCGGAGGCGCTGCCGATCCGGTCGGACTTCGACGCCGACCCGATCCGGGCCCTGCTGGGAGCGCCAGTCGGGCTCGGCGTGCACGACGGGGCGTGCGTGCAGGTGCTCGCCCGCCCGGTGACGGGGCGGCGGGTCAAGCAGGCTCGCCGCGCCGCGCGGCATCTGCACGCCGGGCGCTCCACCCGCTTCGTCGGCCGGCTACTCGACGCCCTGACGCCAGGACCGACACCCAAGCCGCCAGCTCCGGGCAGCCAGCCCAAGCTCGATCCGCAAACCTCACTGGAGTTCAACGCCCAAAACCGCGCCGTCGTCGGCAAGCAACGCGGCTCACAGTGGGAGACGATCATCCGCTACGCCGTCACCACGACCGTGCCCGCCGACACGCCAGCCGAGCAGATCACGCGGGTCCGCGATCAGCTGCGCGGCCGAGCCCATGCGATCGCGAGCGCGTTTTCCGGCTACACCGAGCACAACCACTACCGGCGCCGCCGACTCCGCCACCCGCTGACCTCGTTGGCGCGTCGGCGGTTGCGCCGCGGGGATCTGCTCTCGGTGCCTGAGCTGGCCGCGTTGGCGCACCTGCCCACTGACGAAGCCCTGCCGGGTCTGGCACGCGCCGGAGCCAAGGCCGTGCCAGCGCCGCCGAACACGCCCACCGAGGGCCCGCTGATCCGGCCCATCGGGATCTCCGACACCGGGCACGCTCGCCCGGTCGGGTTGCAGGTCTCCGACGCCCGCCACCACCTTCACGTGCTCGGCGCCACCGGGTCGGGCAAGTCGACGATCTTGGCGCGGATGATCCTCGCCGACGCCGAACACGGACGGGGCGCGGTGGTCATCGACCCTAAGGGCGACCTGATCATCGACGTGCTCCAGCGGCTTCCCGAGCACGCCGCCGACAAGGTGGTGCTCTTCGACGCCGACTCCCGCGGGCCCGTGCCGTGCCTCAACCCGCTGGAAGGCCCGAAGGAAGCGGCCGTGGACAACCTCGTGTCCGTGTTCTCCCGGGTGTTCTCCTCGGCGTGGGGACCGCGCACCGAAGACATCCTCCGCGCCGCGTGCCTCTCGCTGCGGGCAGCCTCCGAGGCGCCCACCCTGGCCAAGCTGCCCGAACTGCTCACCGACCCCGCCACCCGAGCACGTCACCGAGACAAGCTGACCGACGACCCCACACTGCGCGGATTCTGGGACTGGTACGAACAGCTCTCCGACGCCGCGCGAGCACACGCCACCGCGCCCCTGCTCAACAAGCTCCGCGCGTTCCTTCTGCGACCCTTCGTCGTCAAGGCCATCGCCGCAGGACCCTCCACCGTGGACCTCGCATCCGTGCTCGATGGCGGACTGTGCCTGGTGCGCATCCCTAAAGGAAGCCTCGGCGAGGACACCACCCGCCTGCTCGGCTCACTGATCGTCGCGCGGGTGTGGCAGGCCACCACCGCCCGCGCCGCACTGCCGCAGCGCGAGCGCCGCGATGCCGGGCTCTACGTCGACGAAGCCCACAACTTCCTGAACCTGCCGTATGCCATGGAAGACATGCTGGCCGAAGCCCGCGGATACCGGCTGTCGATGACCTTGGCACACCAACACCTCGGCCAACTGCCCCGGGACCTCAAGGAAGGAGTCTCGACCAACGCCCGGTCGAAGATCTTCTTCACGGCCTCGCCGGAGGACGCCCGCGAGCTGGCGCGGCACACCGCTCCCCGCATCGCCGAACACGACCTGTCCCACCTCGGCGTGTTCCACGCCGCGGCCCGCCTCGTGGTCAACGGCGAGGAAACCCCACCGTTCACCCTGACCACCCAGCCATTGCCGCCAGCCATCCGCGGCCGAGCCCGGTTGATACGCCACGCCGCCGCGCGCCACACCACGCCGCTGGCCACGTCCCACGACACCACCCGCCACGAGAACGACTCGACAGACACCGGCGCCGATCCACGCCGCGCCACCTGACCCGCGAGCGCATCACCGGGTCCGCGTGTCGCCAGCACCGGCGCGCACACCAGTCCGCTGTCACCTCATCCCCGCTCCGCGCTCTGGAAGGAGTTTGTTGTGCTCGACCCCGCGACACCACAACGAGACCTGCGCAGCCCGATCCCTGCCCGCCCCAGCCCCAGGCTGGCTGCCTCCACCGATCACCAGGCCACCATCGCCGCGCACCTCACCGCCCGGGACCGGTGGCTGGCACGGATGCTCGCCGAGTACCGCACCCTGACCTCCACCCAGATCACCCAGATCGCCTTCCCCAGCCGCCGCGCGGCCAACCTGCGGCTGCAACGGCTCTACCACTGGCGAGTTCTCGACCGATTCCAGCCCTACATCGGGCGCGGTCGCGCACCGATGTTCTACGTCCTCGACACCGCCGGCGCCCACCTGCTCGCCCACGAGGACGGCATCGACCCCCGAGAGCTGAAGTTCCGCCCCGAGCGCTCCATCGGCATCGCCTACTCGCTGCGACTGGCACACCTGCACGGCCTCAACAGCCTGTTCACCGGACTGATCGCCGACGCCCTGACCCACCCCGACCGAGCGGTCACCGCCTGGTGGTCCGAGGCCCGCTGCGCCCGACACTTCGGTGATCTCGTGCGACCCGACGGCTACGGACGCTGGCGCGAGACCGACCGCGACATCGAGTGGTTCATCGAATGGGACACCGGCAGCTACCCGCTGTCCCGGCTCGCCTCCAAGCTCCCCGGCTACTTCGAACTGGCCACGACCACTCGCATCGTCACCCCGCTGCTGGCGGTCTTCGCCAACGCCCAGCGCGAAGCCCACGCGCGCCGACTGCTCGCCGAGCACCTACGCAACCAACCCCGGCCCGGCGACCTGCCCATCGCCACCACCACCGCCGAACACCTGCAGCGCACCAACACCGCCTCCGCCCAAATCTGGCTTCCCCTCGGGCACCGCGAAGCCGGGCGGTACCGGCTGATCAACCTGCTCACCGCCTGGCCGCACCTGGACACCCCCACCAACACCGACACCGCACCACAGCCCACCGGCCCCAGCCCGCTACCGCGACTGAGCCCACCCTCACCCATGCCGCCCTTCCGTCGCCACGACCTGACCTGGAGCCCCACCGGTTGACCCGCCCATGCTCAAACTCTCCACCGCACTCATCGGTTTCATATTCGGTCTGATCGTGCTCGTCGCCGCAGCCGTGTCCGGAGTCGTCTCCGCCGTCTTCGGCGGAGGCGACTCCGCCACCAGCGGCCCACCCAGCCAAGCCGCCCTGGCCGACATTCCCGGCAAATACCTCACGCTCTACCAACAAGCCGCCACCACCTGTCCCGGGCTTGACTGGAGCATCCTCGCCGCCATCGGCAAAATCGAGACCGACCACGGACGCTCCAACCTTTCCGGCGTCCACAGTGGATCAAACTCGGCGGGCGCTGGCGGGCCCATGCAGTTCCTACAAGCCTCCTTTGACTCCGTCGTGGCACGCCATCCGCCCCCGCCGGGCGGCAGCACACCGCCCTCGCGATACAACCCCCACGATGCGATCTACGCAGCCGCTGCGTATCTGTGCGATTCCGGCGCCCGCGACGGCGACCTCCACTCGGCGATCTTCGCGTACAACCACGCCGACTGGTATGTGAACAAGGTGCTCGCCCAGGCCCAGCGCTACCGCGCCGCGGCGGCCACACCACCCGCCTCGGCCGACGGGTGGGTCCTGCCCGTCGCGGGGCGGTGCAGCTCCGGCTTCGGTCCTCGGGACGGACAGTTCCACCAAGGCCAAGACCTCGCCGCCCCCATCGGTACGCCCATCGTTGCCGCCGCGGAGGGAACCGTGCTCAACGCCGGACCCGCCGGCGGCTACGGCCTGTGGGTCCGCATCCAGCACCCCGACGGCACGATCAGCACCTACGGCCACATCAACGCAAGCCACGTCACCGCAGGCCAACACGTCACGCCCGGCCAGCCCATCGCTGAAGTCGGCAACCGAGGCCAATCCACCGGACCCCACCTGCACTTCCAACTCGACACCCGTGAAGGACCAGTCGACCCGGTCGCGTTCTACGAACAGAAGGGACTGCACCTGTGCGCGAACTCGTGAGACCACACCACGCCGCCGAAGTCGTGCAGGCGAGGACCAATTCGATCGGCAAGGTTTCGGACGCAGGGTGTCAATCTAGTTTTTCTTCGACAGGGCGGCCTTGGACTACATGTTTCGACAAAGGAAGCGCTCGAACTCGCTGCGGAGATTTGCCAATTCTACTGGGCGGGCGCCGAGCTCTTTGAGAAGGTCTATGACTTGCCATGTTGCGAGATGTCGGTATCGCGCGTTGAAAAGCACAAGTTCTCGTATCGCGAACCCATCTTCGAAATCCAATAGGACATATCCAATGATTTGGAGTAAGGTTTCAGTTTCCAGTGTAGCGTAGCGTGAGCCGTCCCTCCGCTTCTGCCCAAGTGAAGTTTTGATCTCAACGAGAGTCCCGTATGCAACGAGATCTGCGTCGGCGTTGAGTAGTTCAGATCCAGCGAATGTCGGACCTACCTCCCAGAAGTCGCTCCGAGCCCACAGTGCGGGCAACAAGACTGATTCGGCCTGCGCCCGGAGCTCCGCAAGTTGGTCAACCGCAGTAGGGGACGCGAGCCCGAGCAGGTCCTCTCCGTTGACTGTGCGCGGGTCGAGTCTCGCGAGTGGAGAACCTCCAGGCGGCACACCTCGGCCGACTTCAGTCAGTAGAGCGAGAGCCCAGCAGCTGCACGCAATTAGGCGTGAGTCAGGCGGTCTGGCGGCACGTAATGGAGGTCTGTTGCTGCCTGTCCAATGACTCTCAGGTGAGTATTTCCCAAGAGCGCATGACAGCTCCTCCAGTGCGGCTGGCATGCGGCCACCGAACTGAAGTGCACCGACAGTCGGGAGGCGCATGTCTGGCTGCCCTCGGACGAGATACCGGACCAAGTGATCGAAGCTGCCGCCGATCGTCCCGCTGCCACCTCCAGTCGGCACGGCACTTGCCGGTACAAGGAGGGGGCCGACCGAGTCTCTGTAACGCTGGATTACTGCCTTTCTGCTATCGGATGGGAAGCGCTCGAAGAACCATGTCTTCAGCGGAGAATTTTTCGCCTTAAGTGAGTTCGTTAATGACGACCACGCGCCAGAAGGAAGGATATCGTATCCCACTCCGGATAATTTATCGTGTTTCTTCGCGGTGCTCATTATGGTTCCCGGGAATAGGACGAGGTAATTATTCTCGTTTGCGTCTCCGCCGCTCCTTTTTGAGAAGTTCGATAACCAGGGCTAGTTCTTGGTCATTAAGCCTCCTTGAGAGGCGGTGGATATTCTCAACTGCATTGTGCTTTTCGATGCTTTCCGATCGGACTTTTCCTTGGCTGTTTCGCCATCGCCTGACTCTGGAGCCTAGCGCTGGACGGGCACGGTTTGTTGGAATCCCTTCGTTGGCCAACTTTTTTGATTCGCTCCGCGTGTAGCCGAAGGGAAGTATCTCCCTGGCGGGGCGATGGGGGTTTGCCTCTCGTGCTTCGTCGACATGACGACGATAGCCTTCTTCTCCTGTGCGTCGCTCGTCCATTGCGGCTTCAAGTTGAGCTTTGACGTCGATATCGCGAATGCCGTGCAACACATCCTCTCGGGCGACTCCTTGCTGTGTCAGGAAGTAGTCGAATTCTCCTGGCAAGAATTCGTAAACGCCAAGGCCATCCTGGAATGTCCTCCACGCGCCGGAATTAAACATGGAGACCAGAAGATTAACGAGGCGTTGGTATCCTAGGTTCTCCATCTCGACCGCGAACGCGTGCACCTGTCGGCCGTTCAGGTCGAGCGAATCATCACTGGATTGGTTGGGTATTGTCGCGCTCATCCCGCCCAGCCTTCCGCCCACGACGGCACCTTTTCGTTGAATTCGCGACAATGAGTGCAAATTTGCTGCAGCATGTAGTCGGCAATAGACGCCAACTCCGCTGCGGTGGCATGGGTTCGTCGTCCTTCATCCACCCCTGCTCTGGCGTTGGCTAAGGCTTGGAACACGCCGATCGACGCGTAGCGAGCGTCGTGTTCGATGTGGCGGCGCATCCAGGTGACGGCTTTAGAAATGCGATCGCGGTACGACCGGACCAAGTCCGGTGTCCCCGCCGCGGCCGTCGCCAGCGTCATAGCGAGATCCTCATCATCTTCGTCATCATGAAGATCTACGTCTGTGACTTGTGCGAGGCGCCGGTGGATCAGAGCGATCCGGCCCGCAAAGGTTCCAGGAACACTGTTCTGTTCACATTCCTTTCGAACCCTGTTGAGCTCGCCGACACCGACCTCGCCGTCCTCCTGATCGAGGACGATCAACGAGCGCAATTGAGGATCATCTAGTTCCCGTAGCTCGAACCGAGGCATTCTCGGTAAGCCATCGGGATGGATTTCGACGTACTCGTCTTTCTCGTCGATCAGGGGAACCACATTGCTCAAAGCAGCGGCGAATGCCTCCCGCAATACCTTATGATCAGGAATGAGAATCTTGGCGGGTATATATTGCTTCTTGGCGCGCTCAGTCTTGGTGAGCCTCATCGCCCGAGCCATCATCTGGGAAATAAACAGTGGGGCGACGACATTGCTGGCGTAGGCGATGGTCGACACCTCAGGACAATCGAAACCTTCCGTAATCATCCTTACGGCGACTATCGCGCAAGGGCGACGTTTTCGTGCGGCTGCGCGAAGGATCGAACCCGCTTTAGGCTCCTCGGAAACTACGACGTAAGCGAAATCTCGCTGTCGTGTTACTTTGTTAAGAGCTTCTGCGGCGACGTAGGCTGCTTGCTGAGTTGGAACAAGAAACAGCAATTTCAACGGCACAGCTCCATCAAAGACATCCAACTGTGCACGCAACTCCTTCACGGCTTCCCTAGCGAAACCTTCCATCCAATCCGGCGAGGTGAATGCCGCACGTATGGCCGCGCTTCGCTGATAGTCATCAAGGTCTGCAACGTCAGCCTTAATGTCCTTTCCCTTCTTGAAGTCAAATAAATGAGCCTCTCCGCCATAAACCAGTAGGTCAGGTGCGCGAAGTTCGAAGCCGATCAAGGCTGGGGTAGGCAGTGACCAGTCCGGGATGGCTTGTAGTTTCGTATCCCCATCAATTTCGACTCTGTCATAACGAACTGTCGAGATCCGAAGCTTGTTGCTTGACCGGAACAAGGTGCCGGTCATGTTCAGAACCGCTGTAGCCCGAACCTCATCGCCGGTGACATCACCGACCATGCACTCGACTGCGCGGCCCCAAGCCAGACGCTCTGCCACGTGATGCACCTCGTCGAGCACGACCAACGTCCGTTCCTGCTCCAGCCTGGTGGCATGCATCTCGGCCGCACCGGGAAGCGAATGATATGTGACCACGAGCCCTACTGTGTTCTTGCGTTCGAGTGCCCCCAGGCGGGCGCCAGCATCCAGGTGAATGCGTAGGAGGCCGAGCTTGTGTTTCCACTGATCGACCAAATGGCGGTTCGGCACCACGACAACCATCCGGCTGACGTAGCCAGCGTCGTAGAGCATCTTGAATACCATCGCCGCGAACTCAGTCTTGCCCGCCCCGGGACACGCTTGCAGAGTCGCCGATCCGTAATACCAGATACGCCGTAGAATCTTAGGAAGAGCGAGGGCCTGCCACACCCGCGGAATTAGCCCAGCAGGCTCTCCCACGTCCTCATCCCCCAGTCGAAGATTACACTCAGGACACCACGCCTCCATCTGTTCAACATCGGTCGCACCGCCCCGAATGTAAGGGGCAAGGTGTGCACTTTGGTAGTCGGGGCCGAGTTCCGTCCCGCATCGCTGACAGACGCCACCCGAGTTTACGTAGACCTCCCGAGCCAGCGAGTCGGGCAGCCTACGACGCGTATCTAAACCGTAGGAACGCATGTTAATAATTCCTTCTCGATCATTGTGGTCGCTAGATCGTTAACACCTCCGGGCTCTCACAGTTGTTCCTCTTCTCCTGCACATGGTCGCATGAAGCACTGACATCGCAGGACGGATGCGGGCACCGCACGTAGGATTTGTCGTCATCGTGAGCGCGCGGTGAGTAAAGTGCCAACAGAGGTATCCGGGATAAATCATTCTACTTGATTCATATGGGATCAGCCTCGAAATCGCTGTACCGGACTATCCGGCTCCATTGAGGTGAACTCGATAGTGTTTGGCTGAGCTTTCGCGTGATTCACCAACCAGATCCGCGACCGTGGTGTCGCCGTCTGCGGAGACCGTGAGCACATCACCGAAGGCGGGTCTCGTCCACGGCGGTTTTGCCGTTGCCGGGCGGGCCGTCTGACAGCACCGGTACCTCTGCGACCGGCAGTCTTTGCAAGGCGGCCACGTCCGGCAGACCCGCCCTGCTTCGCAGGGTGGTACTGCTGCCCGTTTGGCCGCGCCACCGAGCCCGACACCACGTGCCGGGGGAGGCCGCGCGCCCGCGCTGGTGCCGTGCCGCGCGCGGCCGTGCTTCACGGGCCGGGCGTCGCCCTGGACTGAGCCGACGTGCTGGCCTTCGCGCGGTGGTGGGCTTCGCCGCGTTCGCCGTTAGGGCGCTGGTGGCGGCCTTGAGGATGCGCGCGTGGCCTCCTGGTGCCGCAGCGGGGAGGTAATGGCGACCTGGGCGGCGTCCCGGTCCGCCAGCTTCTTAAACGCGTTGCCCACCGCCCCGTCCGACAGCTCCGCGGCCACCTGCCGCGGGCTGTGCCCACTCTTGCGGTCGTCAGCAAAGCACTTGGGCCAACAGCCGCAACAACGTCCGTAGAGGAAGTCTGTGTGACCTTCCACGGGCAAGATACTTGCCTGCTGTGGGGCCGGAGGGCCGTGCTGTCGACCGGGGCCGACAGCACGGAACCAGCCGGCATGGTACGCGGTCAGGAGGCCGAAGAGTCGTCGCTTTCGTCGTCTTCCTCGGTCGTGACGATCTCGGTGAGCTGTTGTGCGGCGCGGATGGCGGCGGCCATGAGCTTGTCGCGCCTAATGTGTTCGGCGAGTTTTACGATCTCCTCGCGTTGGGCCTCGGCGCGGGTGGCCCAGTCTGGTTCGGTGAGCGTGTTGGTCACGCACAGCAGGATGCGGGGGCCGAGGCCCCACAGCAGGCTGTTGACCGCGCAGGCGGCGATGGCGAGGTCGTCGATGTCCGCGCCGTACCAGCTCACCGTGGCAGGGTCGTGGCCGTTGCTGCGCATGACCTGCGCCGCGGCGCGGAACAGCCCGCCAGTACCGACCGCGGGGTCTATCACGCGCTGGCCTTCGCGGGGCGGGTTGATGCCGGCCATGAGCATGGAGCTCATCGCGTCGGCGATCGGGGCGGGTGTGTAGATCTGCGCGTTCGCGCCGGTCGCGTTCTCCGACTTCAACAGAGCGAGTACGACGCCGAGCAGGTCGGTGTCGTATCGTCTGTCGGTTCCGGTCAGGTCGAGTTGGCTTGCGCGGAGTGCGGCGTCGGCGGTGTGTTTGGCCGCGCGTTGCAGGGCTGCGTCTGGTTCGTTGAATAGCCACTCCATGAGGGGATAGACCAAGTGGGTCAGGTCGGGTCGGGCGTTGACCAGGGCGGTGTAGATCTGCCGCAGGGTGCCGGTGAACTCCTCCGGGCTCTGCGACCGAAGTTGCTTGGTGAGGTCGGGTTCGTTCAGGTCGCGGTGCTCGGCGAGGGACAGCGCGGCGACCACGGACAACGCCACGTCACGGCGGCCGGAATGGTCGGATGCGTTCCAGGCCGTGGCGACGGCTTGGGCGATCTCCATCGCGTGCTGTCCCGGGTCGCGTCGAGCTGGCTTACGCCTGGTGGTTCGGCCCACGGTTGTGCCCTCCTTGTTTCTACGGCAGCCCTCATCGGGCACACGTGTCCCCGACGAGTAATGGGAAGGAAAAAGAGTCAGAACTGACGAACGGGTTTGCGGTCTTACCCGGAATGTCTTGCCGGTTCAGTTCTCGGGAGAGTCGGCGTCCATCTCGTCGGTGTCTTCCGGCGGCGGGGACGGTGTGGTGTCGGGCATTGCCGGGTGCCAGGCGCGTGGCGGTGTCAGGCCGGCGCGGAGTCGGTGTCGAGGTCGTGCACGGCGTTGGCCAGCTCGCTGGCGAGCCTGCGCACGTGTCGGTCCCGAGCGTTGTGGGGCAGGTGGCGCAGGGTCGCGGCGGCCGTGATCATGGATTGGTATGGGCGTTCGCAGTGGGTTTTCATCGGTCGGCTCCGGTGGCGGGGTCGGTGGAGACGTTCAAGGTGGCCGCGATGCGGGCGGTGACGCCCCAGGGGTGGCCGCTTGCTTCGCAGGCTTGAACTGAGATCAGCACGGAGACGGCGCGGGCCGAGGGCTTCCAGTCGAGGCGGGGCAGGATCTCGGCGGCCCCGAGCCCGTCGAGGTCGCCCACGTCGGCGGGGCTGATGCCCCAGAGGTCGAAGGCGAAGCCGAGCAGGGACACCGGGGTGTTCTGGTCGTAGAGTCGTGGCGGATTGTCGAGGTACACCGACGCGGTGCGGGTGTCTGGTCCGTGCTGGCGCGCGAGGTAGTCCACAGTGGCGATCACGGTCAGGTCTCCGAGGTGGCGGTCCTCGGGTTCGTCCCGACGCATCGGCGCGAACGCCAGTCCCGCGTCCAGGCAAGCCGTCCAGCTTTGGCCGTTGCGGTCGTGTTCGTCGCTGACCTGGACCAGCGTCCGGGCCCGTGGCGTGAGGTCGTATCCGGCGAGCGCGTAGCGCCGTTCCGCGCTGTCTGCGCGGCGCGCTCCGGGCGCATCTGCTTCGGTGTGGCCAAGGCCGGCGAGCACGTGGCCGTGCAAGCCGTGCAGACCGGTGCGTGGTGTCGGGTCCGGTGTGCGGTCGGGCTGATTGTCGGTGCTGTCGTTGGCGTCGTTGATCGCTGCGAGCAGTCGGCCGAGCAGTTCGGCGTAGCCGAGTTTTCGAAACATGACGGTTCTCCGTGCAGAAAGGGTCAAATCAGCGTCATGTCGGGGCGGGCGGGGGGAATTCGTCGTTCTCAGCGAGGAATTCGGTGTACGCGAGCCCGACAGGCAGTGAGCGGCACGGAGAACCAGCGACTCAAAAGAGGGGCCGACGGACCCACCCGGTACGGGTGTTGGCACGGTCCGCCGGCCTGTCACAAACCCTCTGAAAGGGCGCCTTCCCCGAAGGGAGGCACAGGCCAGGGTAACCCACCCGGTCGGCAGGTGTCCCGCGCCGCTCGCGATGGAGTTGTGCAGCGGTGGGCTGCTGGGTCGCAATACCGTTGATCAGGTCGTGCGCCCCGCGCGGGGTCGGTGCCGAGCGATGACCTCCCACAGCCGTCGGTGGTGACTGCCGTCGGTCAGCGCGGCGGACCATTGCGACGAGTCGGTGGGCACGGCACCTCGCGTGCTTGCGCTCATGCTCGGGTAGCCGGCGCCCGCGCCGGCCGCGATCGCCTCGGCAACGTCGCCGTGCAGGTCGGCGCCCGTGATATGCACGTGGACGTGCGGCGTGTGGCGCCGGGCGGCCGAGACCACGTCCCGGGCATGAGGCTCCGTGGCCGTCTGACTCGACACCGGGACGATGACCAGGTCAACACCGTCCAGGAGGGCCCGGGTGTGGGGCTGGTGCGGATCTAGGTGCACCAACGTCACCGCATGTTGATGGGCGAGATCCGTCATCGTCTGCCGGATCTCCTCGGCTGTGGGCGGGTGCTCATCGGGGGCGAATAGGACGTGCACGCTGCCTCGGCCGGCAGGCAGCAGATCGAATCGGGCGCATGTCAGCGCTGCGTGCAGGTCCACGCTGCTGTGGCGGGCGTCGAGTAGGCCGAGGTGTTCGCCGGCTGCCGCGCTGGCCAGGGCGAGGCACGCGGTGGTGATCGTGCCGGACTCGCCGGTCGGGGCGGGGTCGAGGATCGCCACGACCATGCGCGGGCTGTCGACCACCTGCGATATTTGCTTTCGCAACGCACCAGCGGCGTCGGGGATGGTGATCAGGTGAGACGCGCCGAGATCGAGCGCGTGCCGGTACATATCGGCTTCGGCGTGGTCCTCGGGGTCCACCAGCAGGGTCACCGCGTCGCGGTGCGGCAGCGGTTGGGGCCGAGCACGCAGGATCGGTGCGGCTTGGGCGTCGACCAGCACCACGGCAGCGCTGTCCCAGTCTTGGCGGGTCAGCTGGTGCGGTTCCCGGGTGACGAGTCGGATACCGCGTGTATGGCTGGCGATTTCGTGGTGTACGGCGTTGAGGTCGGTGATCAGAAGAACGAAGCAAGACACGGTGTCACTCCCATTCGGACAGTGATGACCGACGGCGCCCGTCGCCGTAGCTGGCGCGTCGCCGTGTGACAGGTGAGGTCCGGGCGGCGCCCCGGGGAGGGACAGAGCACCGCCCCGGGCCGGCCGGTCAGGACTTCGAGGGGCGCACCGGCATGACGAGGTGCCGGTATCCCGGGGCGTGGGCGGCGGTGAACACCACGGGGCGTGTCACGGTGGCCAGGTGCAGGGCGAGCGTGTCGCCGTCCAGACTGTTCACGGCGTCGCACAGGTAGGACGCGGTGAACAGCACGCGCACCGTGTCGGTAGCGCCGTCGACCTCGGCGGGGTGGTCCGGCGCAGTCACCGCGTCGGCATACTCTCCGAGCACGGGCGCGACGGAGATCGACCCTGCCGGATCGACGGTGACGGCCACCTGTGCCGCAGCGCGGCCGTCACGGGTGTGTTTCTTCGCCTCCACAACGGCCGTTGCCCGGATGGCGGCTTGGGTGAGCGAGGCGCGGTCAGCCCGTGCGGTCACGGCCACTTCGGGGAACAGCCGCTCATAGTCCGGCAAGGGCGCCTCGATCGGGCGAGTCAGCACGGTCAGGGCACCGCAGGACAGCGAGACCCAGTCGCCGGCCGCGTCCAGGCCAAGACGCACCCGGTCGCCGGTGCAGTGCTTGAGCACGGCCGAGAGCACGCGGCCCGGGAAGGACACCGAACGGTCCTCGGTGGCCGCTGTCGTGGCGGGAACCTCAGCCACGGCCAACCGATAGCGGTCGGTGCCAGCGAGCGTGAGCGCACCGGGTGCGGTCTGCATCTGCACACCCGTGAGCATGGGAAGCGTGTCGTCGGTGCCGACGGCAACCAGCACGCGAGCCGCGTCGGTGGCGAACCGTTCCCGGTCGACTTCGGCCATGGTCGGTGGAATCTCGGGTAGCGTGGGGAACTCCTCGGCCGGGTAGGTGGTGACGGGCATGGTGTACCCGCCCAGTTCGACCACCGCTCCTCCGTCCACAGTGGTCCGAACAGTGACCGGCATGGCGTCGGCGTCACGCTTGCGGGTGCCCCTGACCAATGCGGCGAGCAACTTGGTCGCTTCGGCGTAGTCGATCAGCAGCCGTCCCGGGCTGCGCACCACCTCGGGCACGCGCACGGACACAACGGTTTCGTAATCGGTGGTGGTCACGGTCAGGTGACCGTCGTGGCCGTCCAGCAGAACGCCGCCCAACACCGGAACAACCGGCCGACGCGTAACGCCCATGCCCACCGTGGTCAAGGCGTGCACCAAGGTCGCCCGGTCGGTGCGGCATTCCAGCCCCGACGCGGGGGCAACGGTGGTCGCGCTGGTCTTGATGGCAGAAGTCATCGCGAAAACCTCCACAGAGGAAAGAAAATGGCGGATTCCAGAGGAGAACGAGGGGCCGAGAGTCGGCAGCGACCGACTCGGGGGGCCGCCCGTCAGGTACGAACGGCGCCCCTGCCGGATTGTCAGCTGATCCAGTAGGTTCCGGCGTGGTCCTCGACCAAATCGCGGTGCGGCATCGGCTCACCCGGGTACGGGGTGTGCAGGATCAACCGGCCGCCATTCGTCGGTGCGCAGTCGGGAATCCGGCGCACGGTGAAGGCGAACGCGCCACGCGGATCACCGACCGACACCGTGACCGTGATCGAGTCCTCATCGGGGTCCGTGCAAATCGTCGCACTGTTGGCCCAGGACAGCGGCACCCGCTCGGCACAGTGCGGCCCCTCACGGAAGTCCGGCGCAGACTCAACGTCGTCAACCTCGGCATCCTCGTACGGGTCGTAGGCGTCGCAGACCAGCGACCCGGATTCGTCGGCGTAGCCGTCGACCTCCTCAGACAGCGCCGCACCGCACGCGGCGCACCGCCACTCGGTGTCGTCCGCGTTCTCGAACGTGATCACCGACGAGCCATCGTCGAAGTCGGTAGAGATCATCTCGCCGTTGACGGACAGGACGAACACAACGCACCTCACAAGCAAAAAATCAGAACGGAGAAAAGGCGAAAGGTGCGGCCGGCCGCCGCTGCACGCGCTGCACCAGGGGCGCGGCCGGCCGCGCGGGGCTAGAACCGGTTGTCGAACCGCACGGCCTTGCCACACACCGGGCAGGCCACATAGGCGCGGCTACGGTCGCCGAACGGCACGCGGACCAGGTCAGGCACGCGATACATGGTCACCTCGGAGCCGTCCCAGGCGTGCACGTTCACGGTGTCGTGCGTCTGCCACCGGTGCCCGTTCGCACATTCCCCCGTCGCGTGGGAGTAGTCTGCCCACTCCTCCAGCTGATCCACAATGGAGCGGTAGACCGTGGGCAGAACGTAGCGGCCGTGGTGATCGCTCACGATGATCATCAAGTCGCCGAACTCGGCGCACGACAGCACCACGAATCCGAGATCATCAATGAGATGATCGGAGTAGTTGCACAGGTTGTGGTGCCACAGCTCCCCGTCGCCGTGCAGACCGGCGGGCGGTTCCCCGGTCCGTGCCCGGACCCATGCGACGATCACGCTGTCATGCGGCCAATCGTGGCCGTTCTCGTCCATCCAGGCGCGCAGGTCATCCGTGAGATCCGGAGCGAACTCGCCACGATCGTTGATCCACGCCTGAGTGTCGACACTCAGCCAACCGTCGCCGTGCGACCAGGCTTCCACCCTGACAGCAGTCATAAGAATGCCTTTCAGAGAAATGTTTGTGACTGTGGGAGTAACGGGGTGCCAATCCCTACCCGCGATATTTCCGTGTGGTCGGAACCTCCGGGGTGCCCCCTCGATTTCCGATGTCTCTACCGTAACGCCGGCACCACGCGAAATGCAACATGACTGGGCCTGTTTTTCGGGGGATTTTGGCGGTCAGTGCTGGAACTCAATCGGTCAACTCAAAGCGCACGGGCCAGTTTTCGCGGTAGATGCTGTGTGTATTGCTTTGCTGGCAGCGCATCTAGTGCCATTTTTAGGCGCAAGACAGAAAGAGGAAGAAGTGCCGCGAACCTCTGAAAAGTACATAACCAAATGCGACGAAGCAAAGGAATTAAGGCCATCAAACACCCGGCCATCCCCACAAACCGTTGCATACCGCTCACCTCTTCCCTCGGTCGTCAACGGATTCCCGTGGGGTACCGAGGCTGGGCGCGCACAGGAAGAGACAGCAGCCCTCTGACCGGCGACAACGTCACACGACGAGGCTTCCTGCTTAAGAGGCAGGTGGACGAGCAGGTGAATGGGCGCATGAACTGGAAGGCGAGTAGGCGGCGGACTATTCGTTACACACCATGATCGCGAGTGTTTCCAATTGGATGATCTTGACCACTTGGTGTATGCGTGATCACTCACTTGAGCAGCAAGGCCGCTCGTGGCCTAGAGCCATAGAGGCTCGGGGATTTCGTCAGCCGACACAATCGAATACACGGCACGGCATCAGGTCGAGGCGAGGTGGTTCTGCGCCATAAAAATAACTCGGCCACGAGCGTTTCTGGTACGAATTATGCATGAGAGTTCGTGGATGAGCGAGAGGGAGCGAGTTCGGAATGGATCAAAGGTCATCGAGGTTTGATCGAGCGAGTCCGGAAGTGACGCTCATGCCCAATGGGGTTTGGGCTCCTCGGATTAGCTGGCGGTGCGGTGTTGTCGTGCTTGCAGGATGCGGGCGAGGTTGAGGGTGTTGGGGTGGGGGCGTTCGCCGATGTCGGCGAGCGTGGTGGTGAGGAGGTGGAGGGTGCGGCTGATGGCGTCGGTGAGGCCGAGTTCGGCTTGGACGCGCATGATGTCGCGGTAGATGGCTTCGTTCTCCGGGTTCAGCAGCCGGGCGTGTTCGAGGAGTTGGAGTTGCCGCTGCGGGTCGCGCCTTCGGTGGTGGGCTGCCATGCCGGTGAGGGCGTCGACGACGGTGCGGTGGGCGGCTTCTCGGGGGCCATCGAGCCACAGGGCTGACATGCCCTCGGCGATCTCCCCGCGAGAGATCGCGGCGATGCGGGACCAGGCGGCGTAGCGGTCGTCGTCGGTGCTGGCGAGGTGTCGGTCGTGCTCGGCTTGGTTGAGGTTCCAGTAGTCGACGGTGACCAGGTCGGGGTTGAGGGAGACGTGCTCGTCGTGCTGGGTGATGAGGTCGGTGGCTTGGTTGTTGGTGGCGTCGGCGAGGGTTTTGCGGATCTGGGATAGCGCGGCGTAGAAGGCGTTGTAGGGGCGGCGTCCCCGAGCCTCGGGCCAGAGCGCTTCGCGTACGGCTGCCCGGGACGTCCCGTTGGGGTGCAGCGCCAGGAACACCAGGAGCGCCTTGTGCTTGGGCGCCAGTGCTGAGGTGAGATCCCGGACGGTGCCGTTGGGCGTGTGCCAGGTGAGGGTCAGTGGGCCGAACACCGACAGGCTCAAGGGGCGGTCCGGCAGCTCGGAGACGCTGTCGGCGGGAGCCACCAGGTCGGTGCCTCTGGGCCACTCAGCACCGTCGGAGACGGGGTGTGGTTCTCCGGTGGCTGACGGCGTGTCCGACGTCGCTACGTGGATTTCGTCTCCAGCAGTGATTTCGCGATCCTGCTCGTCGTCGACCTCGTGTCCGTCCACCTCGGTGTGATCATTGAGGGGAAGGTCCTGTGCGTGGTCGATGTCGTCGACGAGGACCGGCTCGGTGTCCTCGGCGGGATCGGCGGTGTCTGCTGGCGCCACGTTGGTGGTGTCGGTGAGTAGGCCGAGGAGGTCGCGGGTGTCGGAGGCGTTGAGGTGGAACAGTCGGGCGCCACGGAGTTGGCTCACGGCGGGGCTGGTGGCGGTGACGATCCCGTCGGCGCGGACGCGGAGGGTGGCGCCTGCGGGCCAGTGGCCGAGCAGGATGCCCGCCGTCCCGGAAGCGGTCCCGGTGTCGAGGACGGCTTGCAGGCGCTCGTGGGGCCGGTCAATGGTGGCCACGAGAACGATGCCCGGCTCGGAGTCCTGGTGATGGGTACTGTCCGTGGCCTGGTGGTCAGTGAGCACGGTGATGGCCTCGTCGAGGCCGTTCGCAACGCGCAGCCTGGGCGAGGTGGGAGGTTCGTCTCCGATTAGGGCGCGGGCGTCGTTGTGGGGGAGGAGCACGGTGGCGGTCGTGGTGGCCAGCAGGTGCACCAACAGAGCGCGGGCGGTGGCTTCCGCGCCCGCCCCGGTGAGCCCCAGTCCGTGGAGTGCGGCGAGGTTGATGGCGTGGGCGCGGTCGTCGCGGATGCCGACCTGCACGGCGGCATTCTGCTTGGGCTCTTCGGATGCTGCCTCGGGCAAGTCGGTCTCGGTAGAAGGAAGCGCGATCGGCTCGGCGTCGTCGGGGTCGGCTGTGTCCAGGTGTGCTTGGTCGTAGGCCAGTCGGAGCGCGTGGACCGCGGGCGCGGGTGCCGGCGGTGGGGTGCGGTCACCGCTGCCGGGCTGGTAGGCCCGCCTCCGTCGACGCCGCCGGATGACCATCCCCAGTGTCACCGCGGCGGCGAGCGTGGTGGCGACGAGGCCGCCGCTGGTGAGCGTGATGGCGGTGCCCGAGGTCGGAGTGACGGCGTCGGCCGGGGCGTTGTGCTGGTCCGGACCGGCCTCCGGAGGTGGCGGCGCGGGTACGGACGGAGCCGGGTCGACTGAGGGTGTCGGGGGCGGTGGTGGAGGGGTGCGGTCCTCAGCTGGTTCGGGTAGGTGCAGGATCCATCCGGGGCGGACGAGGTGTGGGTCGGTGAGGGTGTCGCCGTCGGGTTGCGGGCGGCCCTGGTTGAGGGCGAAGAGTTCGCGCCAGCGCTGGCCGTTGCCGAGTTCGCGTTCGGCGATGCGCCACAGGCTGTCGTGGACCCCGGCGTGCGGAGGCTGCACGATCATGATGCCGGGTTCACTGGCGGTCGTGTGCTGTACCTGGTTCGTCGTGGGGTGCGGGGTGGGTGCGGGCTGCTCGACCGTGATCGCCGCGGCAGGCTGCACCGGCGCCACAGGTCCGGCCGTGGCGATCGGGGCTCGCGGTGGGAGCAGCCCGAAGACCGCGGTGGCGACGAGCAGGCCGGCCGTAGCGTGGACCGGTCCGATCGCGGTCGGGCGCACTCCGCGCACCGCGTCGGGAAGGCAGCGGGCCACGTCGAGGGCGAAGGTGAGCCAGACCGGCCAGGCGATGCAGGCCAACAGGTCGAGCAGCATCGTGACCGACAGCGGGTTGAGCAGCGAGGCTTCGATCTCATCCGCGGTCGGCAGGTGATCCGGCAGCGGCCAGCCGATGAACGTGACCAATCCCCAGGGCACGCCGATCAGCAGCGCGGCCAGTGCCGCGAGTGCGGCCAGTGCGCCGACCAGCCGCAGGAGTCGGGTGGTGATGCGGACGAGCAGACTCATCCGGCGCCTCCCAGCGCTCCCCGGTCGGGGTGGGCTTGGCCCTCGGCGGACACGGCGATCTCGCCAAGCCCGATTAGGCCCAGGATTTGGGTGCGCTGCTGGGCATCGACGTGCACGCGGACAGTGGTGGCATCGGCGGTGACGGTGCCCGTGGCGCCCACGACGGCGAGATAGCGCCGTGCTGCGGTCTCGGCCGCGCTCGGGTCCAGCCGAGCGTCGCCGCTGGCGCGGTAGGTGGCGAGATCCAGTGCTTGGGCTCCGGCTCGGGCGGCTTCTTGGGCCTGGCCAATGGCCTTGGTTTTCGCGGCCAACGCGAGCCCGCCGTCGAGGACGAGGCCGGCGAACAGCAGACAAGCCGTAGTGATCACGACGACGAACGCCGTCACCCGGCCGCGCTCGTCGTGTGCGAACGCTTGCCACCGGCCGACCATCACGCGCCTCCGGCATCGGTGCCGCGCCACTGGTCCACGACCGACGAGGCGGTGGATTCTGCCGTGGTACTGCCTGGAATGCCCAGCATCGCCAAATCCGAGAGTCCGATGTCGCAGGTCACGGTCACGGTCACGGTGCTGCCGGGCTGCATCCCGGCGAGCGGGGCGAAAACGTCCAGGTGCTGGCAGCGCACCCCAGCCTGGCTGAGTGCGGCCTGCGCGGTGGCGTGTGCGTTGCTGCTGGCCTGGCTGCTGCTGCGGGCCAAGGTCGCCGCGCGGACGGCTTGGTGCGCGGCGTCGTCGACGCGCAGCCGTGCCTCAGCCAGGCGCCCGCAGAAGACCACGAACAACAGCAGGACGATCAACACCGGCACCAGCAGAGTCAGCTCGGTGGCCACCGAACCCCGTTCGTCGCACTGCAGTCGGCACAGCGTCATCCATTGCCTCCCGGGACGACGAACCGCTCACTCGGACCAACCGCCCGGCCCCGCACCGGCAAGTCCAAGAACGGCACGACCGGAGCAGCTTTCCCGGTGATTTCCACAGTGGACTGTTCAGGTCCTCGATTCACGAGGGCGTGCGGATTCTTCAGTGGCCCGGAGCCGAGCTGGGCCAGCGCCGCCGAGGCTTCGGCCTGGCCATCGGCGCTACTGGCACCCTGGACACGTGCGGCCGACAGTGCCTGGGAGGCGGCGGCCTGGGCGATGTGGGTGGCGTGCGCCCAGATCGCGAACTGGGTGATCAGCAGGATCAGCAGCAGCAATGCCGGGACCGCCAGCACCAGCTCGGCGGTCACCGCCCCACGCTCGTCCCGGCGGCACCGTCGTACTACTGCGAGAAGTCGGCGGGCAAGGCGTGTGGTCATCACATGTTGCCCCCGATCTCGTTGGCCTTGCGAGTGACCGCGGCGACGATGATCGCCATCACCGCGATGGCCGCGGCGACCAACAACGCGGTCACGAGCACGGTTTCCGTGGAGTACCCGCGCTCATCAGCCCGGAGGGTGTCGATTCGAGCCCGCGTGGTGGCAATGACAAGCTGGATATAGCTCAACATCAGCGATTCTCCTTTGCGATCTACAGGGAGCCGAGCACGGTGGCCACGGCCGGATAGGCGATGAACAACAAAAACCCGGCGAACAGGCAGATCACCGGCAACGACATCCGCTCCGTGGCGGCCTGCGCCTCACGCTCGGCTTCGGTGAGTTCGTGAGTGCGCATCGCCGCGGCCTTCGCCGCCAGCGAGGCGCGCACCTTGGCGCCTTCGGTGCCGGCCAGCGACACCGAGGACGACAGCTCGATCAGCTCGCGCACGTCCAGTTCCTCGCCGAGCTGGCGCAACGTGTCCCACGGCGTCGCCCGGGTCATCCGGGCCGTCGTCAGCGCACGCCGAATCCGGGCGAACGCCCACCCTTGGCCGATCTCGGCGGCATCGGTCAGCGCGCCGTCGACCCCGGCGCCCCCGGCTAGCGAGACCCGGACCAGGTTCAGGTAGGCGCCGAGCGCGTGGCGAAACGACGTGCGCCTGCGTTCGGCCCGCTGTCGCAAATCCAGGTCAGGCAGGAAAAACCCGCCGACAGCACATGCGAGACCGACGACGGCGGGCACTTGCCATGGCAACCCCACGCCGACCGCCCACAGCAGGAGTGGGAACAGGCTGGGCAGGAGCAAACCGGCGACGGCCAGCACGCCCTTCTCCGCCAACAGCGTCTCCGGTGCTCGTCCAAGTACGAGCAGATCGCGCTGCTGGCGGGGGTGGGGCAGACCGAGTGCGGCCAACGGCCGCACCGCGGGCCGGCCCCATCGGGCAGCCCACCCGCCGGCGTCGATGTCGGTGATCGTGGGTTTGCGGGACGCGGGGATGTGGGTGGCAGCCAGCGCGCTGGCCAGCGACGGCGCGGGTGGCAGCAGCCACACCACCAGCGCCCACAAGCCAACACCGAGCCCGGCACCGAGGAGCGCGACTGTGGTGATCACGAGCGCACCTCCATCCGCGCACGGGCCGCCGTGGGCCGGGTGAGAAAGCGTTCGGGCTCGGACATCCGCGCGATGCGGGCCAGCCAGGCGAACGCGACGGCGAACAACGCACCGACAGCCAAGAGCATGATCTGACCGAAAGCCCCGTCATAGGGGGCGAGGTAACCGCGATTGAGCACCACAAGCCCCGCCGCGAAGATCAACGTGGTCGCGACGATCACGCGGACGCTGGTGCGGGTGCGTGCCCGTCCGGCTTCGACCCGCAGCCGCATGGACACCTGCTCGCGGGCCTCGATCGCCAGCTCTCCCAGCAGCTCCGCGAGCTGGCGAGCCTGGTGCTGCGAAGCGAGGACCAACGCGGAGACCACCAAGTCCGCGGTGGGGTCGGACAGGTCGTCCGCCAGGCCCGCCAGCGCGTCGGGGAGCTTGTCGCCGCGCTCGATGCGCATCGACAGCTCATGAACCTCGTCCCGGATCGCTGTCGGAGCGGTGTCCACAGTGGTCTGAATCGCTTGTTCCAAACCGGCCGCGGCGGACAGGGTGTCCCGCAGCATCTCGGTCCAGGCGGCAACGGCCTCGATCCGGGCCACTCGACGGGCCTGCTCGGAGTCCCGCCCCAGCACCCGCGGCAGCGCCCACACCGCCGCCGCGGTCAGCACGCCACCACTGACCCAGCCGGTGACGAGGGCGACCAGCAGACCGCCGGCCAGGCTGATCACTGCTCGCCGCGCCGAGACCCTGTCCCGGAGCTGACGAAGCTGGTCTCGCCAGCGCGACGGCGTGGCGGGAGCGTGGCCACGGAACGCGAGAACGAGCAGCAGCCCTCCGAGCGCTACGCCGAGCCCGCAGGCCGCGGCCAGCAGGACGGTTCCGGTCATGGCCGCCACCACCCTTCGGGGCGCTCCAGCACGCCTGCGTCGAACCCGGTCTCGGCTAGCCGCTCGACGGTCTCGGTGCGCAACGGCACTCCGGGGACTGCGCGACCGGTCGGGTCGGGGCGGTAGACCTCGTTGGAGATGATCTGCTTCTCGTCGGCATCGACGACTTCGCGGATCGAGGCCACTACCCGGGTCTTGTCGTCGCGCGCCTCGGCCAGGTGCACCACGAAA
Organism: Saccharopolyspora rosea; assembly: GCF_025643595.1. GTDB lineage: Bacteria > Actinomycetota > Actinomycetes > Mycobacteriales > Pseudonocardiaceae > Saccharopolyspora > Saccharopolyspora rosea. The sequence continues at coordinate 3,597,446 of NZ_CP102826.1, read as the reverse complement.
TGCAGCGCCGAGGCCATGAGCAGGTTGGTCGCCTCCAGGCCCAACCGTTCCGGGGACTGGGCGGCGTAGGTGGCGAGCTTGGTGAACGCCCCGCGGGAGGTGGAGGCGTGCAGGGTGGCCATCGACCCGTCGTTGCCCTGGGACATGGCGTTGGCCATCGGCACCAGCTCGGCGCCGCGGACCTCACCCACGATGACCCGGTCCGGGGACATGCGCAGCGCCCACCGCACCAGCTCGGCCTGCGAGATCGCCCCCTCACCCTCGACGTTGGCTTCCCGGGCCTGCATCGCGATCACATCGGGATGGGCCGGGTCGCGGTCGAGGCCCAACTCGAAGTTGTCCTCGATGGTGATCAGTCGCTCACTCGATGGAATTGCCGAAGCGAGCCCGCGCAGCATCGTGGTCTTGCCGATCGCGGTGCCGCCGACCACGAGCACGTTGAACCGGGCGCGCACCATCGCCGACAGCAGCGCTTCCAACCCGGCGTCGATGGTGCCCAGCGAGCGGAGCTGGGCCAGGGTGACTTGTTGGAACCGGTGCCGCCGGATGGACACGCTCGGGCGGCCGGTGACGGCCATGACCGCGAACATCCGCGAGCCGTCCGGCAGCTCCACGTTCACCCCGGGCGAGCCCCGGTCGAAGCGGCGTTCCTCCACTCCGGAGCGCGCGGCCAGCGCCCGCACCAGGTCGATCAGTTCCTCGTCGGAGTCGGCCACCGGCGGCATCTGCGCCCGCCTGCCGTCGGCGTAGCGCACGAAGACGCGGTCGGCTCCGTTGACGTTGATGTTCTCGATGTCCTCGCGGGCCAGCAGCGGTTGCAGGCCGCCCATGCCGAAGATCTCGTCGAGCACCGAGGCCACGACGCGGCGTTCCACCTCGTCGGGCACCAACCCCGCTCCGCTTGGACGGGTCAGCTCCTCATTGGCGTGGGCGTCGGCCGCGTCCGCGGCGAGTCGTTCGGCCAGGGCACGGCGGGTCGGGTGGTCCATCGCGGGGCGGCCGGCCTGCTCATCGGCGCGGAGGCGTTCGGCCAGTCCTTCCGAGACCGCCTGACGTACCCGTGCCCGCAGTGCCGCCGCTCCCGGATGGCCACCGTCGCCTTCGCTGTAGCCGGCCCCTGTTGTGTTTGGCTGCGGTGCGCCGGTCGCATCGAGGAAGCGGTGTGCCTCGGTCGTCATCGCGGCACCTCCCCGTTGTCCGTGGTGGGCGCTGCGGCAGCGACCAGCCCGTCGGAGTGGGTGCGGCCTGCCTGGACGTGGCCGAGCAGCGTGCGATTCAGGCGAGCAGCGGCGCGGCCCAACGCGGACCGATTCGGGGCGCGTCCACGTGGTTGTCCACACAGGATCGACGCGCCTCGTGGATCGTCAGGAAGCGTGGCCATCACTGGGACTCCGAGCTCGCGTTCCACCTCGGTGCGGCTGTGGCCGTCGCCGGCGAGCACCAGTCCCGGCGTGCGGGTCCACGTCGACACCGACTCCAGCAGGGTCGCGACGTGGGACAACTCGTCGGCTCGGGGCCGCGCCAGCACCATCAGCGCGTCCGCCCCGCGCACCAGCGGCAACGCTGGGGACGCCGTATCCCCACGTCCGACATCCACCAGCACCGCGGACTCCGGGGAGCGGGCGGCGGCCCGCAGCGCGGGCAGTCCGCGGGTGGTGAGCACGCCCAACGCGGCTCGCGCTTGCTCGGCTGCCACCGGCCCGGCCACCACGCGCAGCCCACCCGGTAGGCGCTGGGAGTGCTCCGTCACCAGATCCGCCGAGGATTGCCGCCGCGCCGCCGCGGCCAGCGACACCACTCCGGGTGAAGCCGGAAGCCGGAACCGGGCGGTGAGGTCACCGCCCGCTGGGTCGGCCTCCACCACGACCGGGTCACCGCCGGGCCAGCGCGCGGCCATCGCCAACGCCGCCGTGGTCACACCTGGCGAGCCCTTCACCGAACACAACCCGACCAGCATCACTGACCTCCAGCGGGAACGGCGACCAACGACAACTGTCCGGACGGCACCGCGGCCACCTGCCGGGCACTGGTGACCGGCAACTGCAGCGAGACCACCGTGGACTGATCACTGCCCGGCGCTGCGACGCTGGTGACCACCGCCGACCACGGGCCACCGAAGTCCGGGCTCGGAGTCGTGGACGTGCTGCTTTGCGAGCCCGGGACCACGATCACCCAGACCCTGGTACCCGGCGCCAGGTCAGGCGGAAACTGTCCCGGCTTCGCCGCGACGGCCACGATCGCCTGGCCTGCGGGCGGCACCTGTGGCCGGCCGAGCGCGGAGCGGGGAAGCAGGGTCCCCGCCGGCAGGGAGTAGCCGACCGGATGGCCCAGGACCGTCGCCGCCTGGCTGGCGGGCACCAGGTCGGCTCCCGAATCCGGGGACAGCGGGACCTGTCGCAGGTCCTGCGGTGTCAGAAGATCGCCGACGTGCACCGGCCGCGCCAGGACCAGCATCAGTTCCCGATTCCCGACCTGCAGCACGGTGATCACCGCGCCGGACACGCAGATCACCACCAGCAGCACGCCGAGCACCAGGTACGGAACCCGGCGCCGCCCGGTACCGGGCGTGATCCGGGCGGATTCGCCAGGCTTGCGCCCGGCCCAGGAACGGGACGGGGCCGGCGGCCCCTGGGAGGGTTCAGCGGTCGAAGTGGATGTGGACATCGGGCGCCTCCACGGCAATGCGGTACCTGCACCCCATTTCCTGTGGAACAAGGGGTGTGCGATGGGAATCAGGGATTTCGTTCTGTCTCCAGTGGACGAATGAGTCCTAGCGGGGTGTGTTGTTGAGGGCTTGGGCCTCCGCGACCGCGAAACTGGCGGTTGAGGTGGTGGTCAGGTTCGGGAAGGTGCCGCCCGTTCCTGCTCCAGACCAGGTCACCGTCCAGTTCACTGTGGCCGCGACCGGGTACGCGTTGCCCGGCCTGCCCTGCGAGGTGTGGTGGTAGGTGTGGCCGCAGTCGGAGGCGGAGCGCGGGTCGGCGCTGGAGGGGAATGGTGTTCCTGGGCCGGGGCAGGTCACCGTCGACCCGTCACCCATCGACCACGTCACGGAGTTCGGCACCGCCGTCGCCGTCACCGAAACCCCGGGCACGGACGCGGTCGCCGACTGGGGACGCCACTGCGCCGGATCCATCCACAACCACGTGGGCAGATTCACCAACTGGGTCTGCGCGGGGGAGGCGTGGATCTGCGGCGAGGGCAGCCGCAGCTGGCTGTATGCCTGCTGGGCGAGGGTTTCCGGCGAGGGCAGAGGAGCGGGGGTGGGTCCGTTGGGAATCCAGATCGGCGGCCGATACAGCGAATCGCGCCACCCTTGCCCCGAGCACTGGTAGACGTACCATGCTCCGGACTGGCCAGGGGATTGCTGTTGGGGTGCACCTTGGGACAGCAGCGTCGTTCGGTGCACCGCTGGCGTCACGATCAGCGTTCTGGCGGGCTGCGGCGGGTGGTAGGCCACGGTCGCCGTGCCCTGGCTCGGTGGGTGGTAGTCGCTCGGGACGTAGCGGCAGTCGGCCAGGTTGGCATCGCCGAGCATCTGGTCTCCGTTTCCCCGGTGGCCGGGTGCCTCGCCGGAGCCTGACTCGCTGCCCGCGCCGGGACCGGGGCGGTGCGGGCGCGGTGGCGCCTGGCCGGGGTGACCGTCCTGTCCCGCTCCGAGCTGGCAGCCGGCGTAGGAGACGGTGCCGCAATCGACGCCGCCCCAGCCGCTGTCGGCCGCGGCGATTCCGGAACCGGCGAGGAAGATCGTGGACATCGATCCGGCGACCAGCGCTGCGCGTGTCAGCACGAGCCCACCCCCTGTACGGCGAACTGGGTGACGCGCCACGCCCCGTCGGCCTGCCGTTTGACTTCGGCGACGATCGACTGGCGGCCCCCGGGTTTGTCGTCGACGAGCGTGCTGGTTCCCTCCTGGTACTTCAGCCACCGCGTCGAGTCCCCGCAGTCGGAGAGCATCACGGTGCTCGGATCGCTGGCGGGTTCGGCGGAGGTCACGGTCGGGGCGTTTCGGGGCCAGCCGCGGGTGACCACGTGGTTGAAGTGGTCGGTATAGAGGCTGCGCGTGATCGTGGTGAGCGCGTTGTCGGTGGCGTAACGCGCCAGCTCCAGCGAGCGCCAGTCCGAGGTCTCGCCCGCGCGGGCCATCGCCGCCCACATGTTCCGGTACGCCTCGATGGCCTGGCTTTTCGCGACATCCGCAGGTGAGGGCGCCGGTGCTGCTCCCGGAGGCGTTTCGTGGTCGGTCTGCTGCGGTGAGGTCGGTGTCGGTCCCGGGCTCTGGCAGCCGGCCGCGAGCAGCACGACGCCGATGACCGCAGCCGTCACGGTCGGGACGAGCGCTTGGTGTCCGGTGGCGCGCGTCCCGCCGCTGGGTGAGGCTTCGCTGACGAGGAGATCGTTTTCGAAACCGGTGGAGGCGGCGCGGCGGTGTGGGGACTGCACGTTCTCGTGGGAGCAGTCGTCAGCGGCATGGCGAGCGCGCTCGTCGAGTTCGTCGGCTCCGAGCCGGCGCGGCGTCGGCCGGGCCGGCTCGTGGGGATGGCCGTCGCCTCGGTGGTCGCCGCGGCGGTGCTGTGCTGGAGGCACCCGGCGGTCCCCGACGTCGTGGTGTCGGTGGGCTTCGTCGCCGCCGCGGTGCCACTCGCGTGGGAGGACGCGCGCCACCGCCGCCTGCCGAACCGGCTGATGCTGGTCCTGTACGCAACGGTCGCGCTGTCCCTCATCGCGGCCGGGAGCCTCGCACCCGACCCTGCGCTCCGCGCGGTGCTCGGTGCGCTGGGGGCGCTGGTGTTCTTCGCAGCCGTCTACCTTGCTCAGCCCGACGGGCTCGGGGGCGGTGACGTCAAGCTCGCTGGACCGCTGGGAGCAGTCCTGGCCTGGCACGGCTGGCCGTGTTGGGTGGGCGGTCTGTTGCTGGGCTGGTCTGCCGCCGCGCTCGGGCATCTGGTCGTCCGAGCATCCGGACGTCGAAACCCCTTGCCGTTCGGGCCGTTTCTGTTCGCAGCCGCCGTAGTGGCCATGGTGGTCGCGCATCCCGGGGTCTCCGGGCTCGGTACGGGGTGAGGTCACGATCTTCTCCTGATCCGTCGAGGGGCGGGTCGGTGGCCGCGGGGAGACCGAGCGTTCGGGGGAAGGGCGCCCGGTCTCCCCGCAGCGGGCGCAGCGGACTCGTTCGGGGGACGGGGGCAAGTCCGCTGCCGGGCGCGGGTCCTGTCACGGAGGCCGTGAGCACAGAAGACGATTTCGTCGCCTGCTCATCGGCGGCAGGACAAGCCGCGCCCACGTCGAGAGCCGGTATGTCTCAGCGAGCACCCTGCTGTGGCGGTAGGGCAAAGCGCCCGTCAGCCACCATGCGGCTGAGATCGATGAGGTGTCCCCAGCAGGCATTCCGCTCCAGCGCCTGCATGTCCGCCTCCGGGAACGGAGCGGCAGCGTGGTCGACTCCCTGCGCTTGAGCGGTGGTGCGTACCTGGTCGCGGCCGTGCCGTTTCGCGTGTTGGAGGGCAGCATCGGCTGCGAGCACGAGCTGCTCCAGCGAGGATCCTTCGTTCGCGCGACGCACGGTCATCCCGACCGACACCGAGAGGCCGGTCAACACGATCCGGTCGCCGGTCGTGGCCGTCACCGGGACAGCCAGGCCGCTGATCGCCTCCCTGAACGCCTCGGCGCACCTCACCGCACTGGGACCGTCGGCGCACGCCAGCAGGACGAGGAACTCGTCACCGCCGTAGCGGCCGACCAAGCCCTCCTCGCCGACGATGCCACGCAGCGCGTGGGCGGCAGCGGCGAGCACCGCATCGCCGGCGACGTGCCCCCAGACATCGTTGACCCGTTTGAACTGGTCGAGGTCTGTCATCAACAGGGCGACGGATTCTTGGGCGTGGCGCAGTAGCCGGGGCGCTTGCGCCTCCCAGGACCAGCGATCGGCCAGCCCGGTCAGCTTGTCGGCTGCGGAGCACCCGCAGGCGGCACAGCCCCGGTTCGGGGGCGCGGAGTGTGCCTTCATAGTTCGGCCCTCCCGGGTTTACACTGAGGACAAGAAATTGATCTCAATCAGGTTTTTCGTCAGTGGAAGCGCTGGTGAGGCCACCGTAGAGCTGGCGCGAGATCGCTTTCAACTGGAATGAAAACAATCCTCCGGTCGAGTGTTTTTCTGGGTAAAAGCTCGACCATGAGCAGGGGGAACACCATGGTGGACACCGTGAACCGGAGCCTGGCCGACAAGCTCAACCACCTGTTCGCCTCGGTGAAACCCCAAGGCGGACAGGAGTACAGCAACGAGCACGTCGCCTCGGAGATCAGCGCCACCGGGATCACGATCTCGCAGAGCTACATCTGGCAGCTGCGCAAGGGAAAGAAGGACAACCCCACGATCAAGCATCTGCAGGCGCTCGCCGAGTTCTTCGGCGTGCCCGTCGCGTACTTCTTCGATGACGATGTTGCCGATCGCATCGATCGCCAGCTGGAACAGCTGCAAGCGGAGCAGCAGCGGCTGGCCCAGCTGGCCGAGACTGACGAGGCTAAGATCATCGCCACGCGCGCGGGCGAACTTTCCCCGGCGCGACGCCAACAGGTGATGGATCTTCTCGACGTCGTCTACCAGCTCGAAAAGCGGGAGCGCGAGAACGAACGACGCGACACCGAGCGGTGACCGGTGTACTGGGGAGGAGTGATCCAGGTGAGTCGGCTCGGGCAGCGAAAGCTGCGTGCGCGGTGTCGGCGGCTCCTGCGCGACCTGGACGTCCGGCCACCGTTCGATGTCGAGTCCTTGTGCGATGCCTACGGACGGCTGCGGGGCCGCCGAATCCAACTCGTGAGCCAGCCGATCGCCCTGCCCGGACCGTTCGGATTCTGGGCTGCTGGGCGTCACGTCGACTACGTCGTGTACCAGAGCGAAACCACGAAAGCCCACCAGGACCACATCATCGTTCACGAGCTGGGACACATGATGGCCGGCCACACCCCGGACATGCCGTTCGACGCCCCGGACGAGCCCGACGTCGATTACGCGGACATCTTCCCCGACCTGGACCCCGACGTGGTGCGTCGTGTCCTGCGCCGCACCGTCTACGACGACCAGAAGGAGCACGAAGCCGAGATCGCGGCCACGACCGTGCTGGACTGGGCCAGCGCCGCCAATCGCCTCGCGGCACGTCCCTCAGGAGCCACGGACACCGACCGGATCCAGACCTCGCTCGCCGACAGGTTGGGGTGGCTATGACGCCATTGCTGATCGCCTATGGACTGGCGGCCTGTGTTGCCCTGGTCTGGACGGTCGTGCGGCTCGTGCACAAGCCCTACGCCGCTCCACTGTGGTCACTCACCGTCCTCGTCGCCTGCTGGGCAATCGCCTTTCCCTTCGGGATCGTTGCCGACAGGCAGGCCACCGTGGTGGGACTGACCCCGATGGCAAGCCGCGCGATCCAGCACTCCCTGCTGCTCGTCGGCGTGAACGGTCTCATCGGGTTCTTCGTCTTCTCCGCGCTTCCCATCCGCCGCGGTGCCATCCGAAGTGCCCAGCTGGCGATCCCGCTAGCGATCGCGATCGCCGTGCTCGTCGGGTCGGCTGTGATGACGCCACCGGGCGTGCCGACACGGGACCGCACCGTGCCCAGTGTGGCGACGCTCTACCTGACCGCGGACTGCTATATGGCGTTCGGTTTCGCCGCCGCGGGGTTCTGGGCGCTGGCCGCTGCCCGCAGAACCGATGCACGCGTGGCGCGCGGGTTGCGCATCAGCGCCGTCGGCCTTGCCGGGCTCGTGATCGCCAACTGCCTGTTCGTGCCAGCCATCCTGCTGCGGTTGAACAACGCCCTCGACGCGCTCCACGACCCGTCCGGCACAGCCGAAACCCAGCTCGGTTGGATCGGATCGGTGTTCTTCCTGCTGCCCGGCATCGTCGTCTTCCTCGCGGGCGTCACCTATCCCGCGCTGGCGCAACGCGTCGCTGCACTACGCCTGTGGCGCGAACACCGCCAAGCCGACCGGGAGATTACGCCACTGTGGACGATGCTCATGCAGACCTTCCCGGAACACCGCCTGGAACGACTGACCGGCCGCTCCTGGCGCGAGGCGCTGAGTCCTCTCGCAACGCACCAGCGTTTCTACCGGCACGTCATCGAATGCCGTGACGCTTTGGTACGTCTCAGCCCGTACCTGGCCGAGGTGGACACCGACGACCCCGACACGCTCGCCGCCCACCTTCCCGACGCGATCCGCGCTTACACCCACGACGATCCGCACACCAGCCGGTCGGCCGCCGTGATCGCACCACCCACCGAGCCCACACTCGACGGTGACGCCCGCGCGCTCATCGCCCTGGCCCGCTCCCTGAAGCAGCGCGCACCCACGTCGTAGGCGGAGGGGCGTTGTTCACCGGTCGAAGAAGGCGGCGCTTCGGCGGGCCTCCTCCTCGGTCGCAGGGCGGCGTCGCTGCTCGTAGCAACCGAACGCCTCCTCCGGGTTGGTGGAGGATCGCAGGGATTCGGCGAGCACGAGTGCGTCGTTGAGGGCTTGGGAGGCGCCTTGTCCGGTGGCGGGGTCGGCGGCGTGTGCGGCATCGCCGAGCAGCACCGTGCGAGCGTTGTACCACACCGGGGTGCTGGCGTGCTCGGTCGAGGTGAGGTCGTAGACGTGGACGCCCACGACCCGGTCGACCTCCGTCGCGCGGACGATCTCCGCTGCGGGAGTCCGGTCGCCCGCGACCGCGTCGAGCACCCGCTGTTGCCACCCGGCGGCTGTCGACACCGGCGGGGTAGCGGGCACGCGGGCGAACCACCACCCGGTGCCGTCCGGGCCGGTCTTGTAGCCGAGCAGCGCGTGGCGCCCCCGGCAGAACCGCACGGTGCCTGTCGGCGGCGGGTCGGTGAGGTCCACACCGAATCCGAAAACCGACGCCCGAGCGGCACGCCGGGGTGCAGGGGCGTCCGGGTTGAGCAGGGCGCGGGTGCGTGACCACACACCGTCCGCGCCGATGAGGAGGTCTGCCTCGACGGTGCTGCCGTCGGCGAACTCGGCGACTACCCCAGCGGGCGTGCTGCTCGCGTCGGCCAGCTGCTTGCCGTGGAACACGGGAATCCCGCGGCGAGCGCATTCCTCGCGCAGTCCCGCCACCAAATCCGAACGGGTCAGGGTGAACGGCGGCGGCCCCTGGCCGTGGAAGCTGGAGCGGCGCACGAGCGTGCCGTCCGCGTCGATGACCTCGACGCCACCGGCGGTCACGCCGTATCGACGGGTCGCCTCGTCGGCGCCGAGGCAATGCAGCGCCTGGACCCCGTTGGGCATGATCGTCAGAAACGCCCCTAGACCCTCAGCAGCGCTCGGGCGGGCTTCGTACACCGCCGCCTCGACACCGACCTGGGACAACGCCAACGCCGCCGCACACCCCGCGACCCCAGCACCGACGATCACCGCCTTCATGGAACCGATTCTCCACGACAAGACAACGCCCGCTCGGGCACTGCTGGAGCCGTGGTGCGCGCACAGCACGAGACCGCGATTGACCGTTGACCGAGCCCAGGTGCTTACCGGGTTGGTCGTAGCTCACCGGTGCCCGCGCCGACCTTCCAGGACCGCGCCGTCTGGTGGAAGCCGTTCACCGAGCCAGGAGAACCAGTCCTGCGGGTTCGTGCCGTAGGCGTGCAAGGCGATGCGCGCGGTCAGGTTGCCGCTCGTAGTCGCGTACTGGCTAATGGCATGGGCTGACGGCGTCGAAGACATCACCACGGCCGTAAGGGTTCAGCGGGCCGGGTTCTCTCGATTCAGGTGACGCTGGCGGCTTCTTCGAGGTGCCCTCGGAGCCGGAGGTTTCCAGCGTGAGGGCGATGGCGAGTCCGATCCCGGAGTTGGCGATTGTCGCGGCGCAGCTTGCATTGCGTGCCACAGCCTGTCGCGCTCGTACTTGCCGAGCCAGGCATGGGCGACGTCGTTGTGCGAGCGGCGTTAGCTGGCGTAGTCCTCGATGTCGCAGCCGTCGAGGTTGAACTGGCGCAGCAGGGCCAGGGCGCGGTCGGAGACCACCAGCGATGCTTCCGCGTCGGTGCCGAGGTCGTCCTGGCCAGCGGTGCCGGTGACGTGCAGCCATCGGAAGTTCGGGAACGCCTGGATCCCAGCACTGTCGCGGATTTCTTCGGCTTCGGGTTCCGTCGTGATCTCGGCATCGCGGAGCTCGAATGTTCCCAAGCCCGAGGCTGCCAGTGCTTCGGCGAGCCGCTCGGTGACGAGGACCACGGGAAACCGTTCGATGAGGTCGGCTCCGGTCCAGGCGTCGATCACGAAGTGCAGATGTTGCACCCTTGGCGGGTGCACGGACGTGTCCAGCGACGTGTTCTCGCCGAGGTCACCGGCTGCGTCGCCGCGAACCAGGTGGAATGCCATGTCACCTCACCGGTGGGTTGAATCGATGACCGTATTTGTTGTCGATATGCGTTGCGAAGTCTAACAGCTGTTCTTTGGTCGCGTTAGGGTGGCTTCGGTAGAAGGAATCCCATTCTTTGCGGATCGCTTTCAGATGCAGCGTTGAGTTTTCCTCTTTTGGGATTCCTCGGAGGTTGTCGTAGGAGTGCATCTCGGCCAATGACAGGTCGGCGTCGGGGTAGCGCTTGGCTGCGCTTTGTTCGACGGCGTGGTGGACCACGACCTTGCCTTCGAGCTCGGGGTGGTTTTCGAAGAAGGTCTTGCGGTAGTCCTTGCGGATCGCGCGGCCCAGCTGTGCGGGTGCGTGACCGGCTGCTTTGGCGGCCTCGGCGGCTTCGCCGACAGCCTTGGTGACCTTGCTGGCCCCGGCGCCCCAACCGAGGAAGGGGATCGCCGCCGCGGCTGACAAGCCGGCGTCGACGGTTTTGCCTTCCGCGGCGTACCAGGCGGCGTTGGTCAGGTCCGCGATATCGCCGATTCCCGGGACGAACCCGGCGAGGTCGAGGACACCGTGGGCTGCTTGTGCGACCGTGCTGTCGGCTTGCGGTGGGGTGAGTCCCTGCAGAGCCTGGGCGGTTTCCGCGGCGACCTTAGCCAGTTGTTGGCGCGCCCGCTGCAGCATGTCCCGAGCAGCTTGTCGGGTCGGTTCGCCGGGGTCATTGAACGGCGCCGCCGTCCCGGGCCTGTCGGCCGAACCTTCCTGGTTCGCTGCGACGATCGCCTGCTCATGGGCTGCCTGTGCTTGGCGGGTTTGCTGCTGCCCTTGGTTCCACAGCGCGATCGCTTCTGCGGCCTGCTCTTGTGCGTACCGCAACGTGCCGGCGTAGATGTCGAGGACCTGCGCGGCCGTTTCGAGCGCGTCACCGAGGTCATACCACTTCGTCGGTTCGTAGCTGAAGCTCTCGCGGAACGCCTCGGCCGCTTTCCCGGTCCAGGCGCCGGTATCGATCGCACGCAGTGCGACCGCGATGTCCACCGCTTCGCGCGCCCGCCGCGACAGCACACGGACGTTGACATCCAGGGTTTCCGGCGTGCCTTCAACGAGCTCCTTCGGGTTCTGCGCCTGCCCGAGCTCAGCCATCGGCCGCTTCCACGGCCGGGTCCTGGTCCAGTGCCGAGGCGGCGGCCGCGTCGGCCCGTCGGTAGGACGACGCGGAGGCTGCGAGCGCATCAGCGATCTCCCGCCCATTCTCGACGAGCTCGTCGAGTGTCTCGCTCCACCGAGTGCAGAAGGCACTCAACGCTGCCTGCAGCTCCTCGTTGCCGTACTCGCGTGCTTCACCGGGAACCGAGCTCAGCTCGCGGCCGTCCTGATCCCGAACCGCAGCCCGGATCTTCCCAGCCGCCTCCTCAAGCACCTCGATCTCGACATGGAAGCCCGCCCCGTCCAGGGCCATTCCGCCTCCTTCGCATCCCCCAATAGAGATCGCCGAGCAGAGCGAGGCTAACGCATCGCTTCGACCGAACCAGCACAAATCCGGGGATTCAACGTGGAGCATCCAGGGGCGGCTTCAGACGCAGCGGCGGGAAGAGGTCGCAGGCGCCGCGATGTCGGCAGTCTCCAGGTCAGGTGTCGAAACGGCCGTCCTTGAGCGCGGACACGAACGCCGACCACTGCTTGCGGCTGGTGGTGAAATACCCGCCGGCGCGGTTTTTCGTATCCCGGACGGCGACGCCGTCACCAGTCCGGCCGACCTCGACGCAGTACGAGGTCTTGGTGTAGCTCGACGTCCTCCACGACGTTGCAGGTGGTCTCGTCATCGGTGCTCCTGCTGTCAGGATTCGGGGTCCTGGTGGGCATACGTCGACACGAGGCGTCGCAGGATGGCTCGTGCCTGGGAGCCTTCCGCGGCGGTCTCCCACAGGCCATCGAAGAGGCGGTGGAATTTCGCGAGTTCGTCGGCGTCGGTGATGGTCATTTCGATGTTGATGGTCTCGACGAGTGCCAGGTCGTCGAGGATGGCGAAACCGTGCAAGGGTACGACGGGCACCCGAACGTCCAGCGGCAGGATCGCAAGGCGGGTGGTGGACATCTCCGACAACGCGAGCAGGCGGTCGAGTTGCGCGGCCATGACGGGTGCGGGCGCGATCGGGTGCCGTAGAGCGGCTTCCGAGCACAGGATCTCGATCGTCTTGGTCGAGTCGTAGACAACGTGCTGTCGTGCCATGCGCGCCTGCACGGCCTCGTCGGTGTCGTGGCGGGTCTGGTGCAACTGGGCGGCGGTGGTGAAGACGTGCCGTGCGTACTCGGCTGTTTGGACCAGGCCGGGGACCAGTGCGATCTCGAACAGGCGGATGTGGGTGGCGCCGTGTTCGAGCTGCTGTCCGTACTCCTGCCGAGCGCGGTGGCCTTCCCGCAGTTGGCGTTTCCAGCTCGACGCCTCCAGCCGGATCTCCCGGAGTTCCTGTCGAAGCTCGGTTTGCGCGTCGGCTGAGGCCCCGGTGAGTTCGCAGTAGGTGACCACGTCGGCGTCCGACACGGATTGCTTCGCCGTCTCGATGCGCGACACCTTCGAGGGGTTCCAGCCCGCCTGGTGGGCCAGTTCCTTTCCGGACATGCCAGCCGCCTCGCGCAGTTGACGCAGGGCGTCTCCGAACGCGAGGCGGCGTGTGTCGTGGTCGGTCACCGGCTCCTCTGTGTCGCGTCGTGCATGTAGTCGGCGAACGGGACTGCATGATCCCATGCGGTCCGTTTCCACTCCCGGTACAGGTCCACCTCGTCCGGATCGTCGATCAACTCGGCGCCGACGAACTGCTGGTCGTGGAAGTGCATCCGGGCAACCCGGGTGTCGTCGAGCAACCAGAAGTCGTGCGCGGGCAGGGCGAGGTCTACCGCTTGGCTGGCAGTGAGCACCCGCATGTCTTCGCCCGCGCTGATGTTGGCCGGTGTGACGTCGAGTTGCCAGCGCTGGTACTCGGTGGGCGGCTGCTGGAAGACCCGGACTCGTGCGAACCGTCTGCCGCTTTGAGTCGCGGCGCGGACATCGTCGAGCCAGGGGCGTAACCAGTCGAGCGAGTCCGGTTCGCCTGCGCGCCAGCGGCGCCATGGTTCTTCTTCGGCGGGTTGCCGGTACGTGCCTTGGGTTTCCCAGCGCCATGCCTCGGTGCGGAACGAGCGGAGAAGTTCCGCGAACTCGGCGCCCGGCTCGATCCATGCCGTCATGGCGTCTTGGGGGCGTAGTCGAGCAGGGCGGCCGGGATCTCGACGGCCGTTTCGTGCTCGGGGAGTCCTCGTTCGCGCAGGGCCGCGAGAGCTTCGGGGTCGGTCACCTTGTACCCCTGTACGACGAAGGTGCCGCGATCGGTGCTGTAGAGGGTGGGGCAGGTGCCGGAGTGCGATGTGGTGCCTTCGAATGTCAGCTTCACGATGCCTCCTGTCGTCGGAACAAGACGCATCGTCGACGCAAGATGCGCATCGTTCAAGCATGAACACGGACATCTCCCTCTAACGGCCTAGCCAACTCTCGCTGTGCGTTGGTCCTATCGAGTGCAGTCCGCCTCGTAATTGCTTGGATTGCTTGAGTTGCATGATCGATGACTGCACACTGCCTCCCAAGATCCGACCTCGGAGGTGGTGGTGCGATGCACCCGTTTCACTGGGCTCCGGCGGGTGGCGCGAGGCATGCGAGTCGTGACTCGAAGCCGACCGGCGGTAACTACCCGACAGGCACGTTCGTGACCACGCTGTGCGGTTCCTACGTCGCGGCGGACAACAGTGACATGGCGTGGTTGTGGGAGACCTGCGCCGCTTGCAACAAGACGGCGCACGCGCTCGCCGCTGTCCCGACGGCGCATCTGCGTGCCGGTGCGCGATGACTGCCGATCTTCACAACCTCGGCCGGAAGATGCGCGGTGTGATCGTGGCCTTGCAGAGCGCGGTCGACGACGTCGAGCGGGGACATTACGGCGCTGAGGACCGCGAGCGGTTGGCCGGGTACCTGGACAACTCGCCGCAGAGTCGATGGCGCGCCGCTGGTCGTCGAGGGTGAAAGGGTCCCCCGATGAGCGCCATGTTCGTGGGCGTGCTCGTGCTTCTCACGGTCGCCGTCGGCTGTGCGCAGCTGTTGCAAGCCAAGGGACGTCGGCCGAGGCACGGCGACGGTGGGCACCTGGTCGACCGCATCGGCGGGGGCACCAGTCGTCGGTTGCGTGGGCGGCTTCACCTGCGTGGTGATCTCGCCGACGACCTGGCCCTGATCGAGACTCGGCGACGACCTGGCCGTGATCGAGACTCGGCGACTTCCGCTGGTGCAGACCGGATTGCCGGTGCACGACCGGGACGCGATGGCGCGTCATCCCGGCACGCTGCGGCGCGTGCTCGCCGCCCTGGAAGACCTCTGAGTCCGGCCCGGGTCGCGCACTCTCGACCTTCGCTGCCGGGCCGTCCGGCTGGGCGGCGCGTGCCCCACGCCGCAACCGGCCGCGCGGATGAGCCTCGCCGGCCGCTCGGCATCCAACGGCGGACCGCGAGGACGACGACAGCGTCAGCATCGACCACGGAGGGAAGCTGTGCAGCCATGGGAGCAGGTCGAGGGCGCGCCACTGCTGACGGGCGTCGCAGAGGGGGCCGCGGGGGCTGGATTGGCCCGGCCTCCGCCGCCGCGAGAATGAGCAACCCCGTGAACGAGAGGACGATGCCATGCAGCAGACAACCGTGATGCTCGACCACCCCGGCTGGATTGCCACCGGTGTCGGGCACGCCCGTGCGGTGCGCACCGAGTCCGGCGTGTTCGCCGTGGTATGTCGCGACAGCGGCGGCGGGCATGTCGTCGAGATCGACCTGGTGGAGGGGGCTGGGGCTGCGGCGCCGGTCGTCGATGTTGTGGATCCAGCCGAGCTGGACGGCGGCGATGCCATCGCGGCCGGGCTTCGGGCGGCCGGACCGGTCTCGCGGCTGCGCAATCCCGACTTGTGGGATGCGATCGCGACGTCGATCGTGCGGCAGGTGATCCGAGCCGGGCAGGCGCGCAAGCTCTACCGCGAGTTCAGCCGTGTGCACGGTGAACACGTCCACACCGCTGCTGGTGAGGCCCTGCTATTCCCGACTCCCGACGTCGTCCTCTCGCTGCCGGATGAGGAGTTCGTACGGCTGGGCATGGCATTCAAGAAGCGCCCGTTGCGCACCGCGGCCGAGGCCTACCTGGAGTTGGGCGCGAAATGGTCCGAGCTCCCGGCCGCCGACCTGGTCGCCGAAATCCAGTCCGTGCCGCGCATTGGCCCGTGGACGGCCGGTGCCACCGTCGCCGACGTGACCAACGACTACGCCCTGTATCCGTTCGCTGACCTTGCCGTTCGCACCTGGGCGAAACGCCTTGCGCCCGCGGGATCGTGGCCCGACGACGAACCGCGGTTCGCGCAGGTGTGGCAAGAGTTGGCGGGAGACCAGTTGTCCGCGAGGACACTGCTCACGCTTGCCTGGGGAGTTCGACATGCCACTGGAGTCGCCCTCTGACCTCGTCCTCGGCGCCGATCTCCAGCGCCGTCTCGACGCGTTGTTCGTCAACGCCCCGCTGCGCGACTACTCGATCCGCCCGCGCGTCAACGACTTCACGCTGCCCGTGCTGGGCATGGGCTACATCGCCACCTACGCCGCCCACCGCGGCATGAACGTCGGCGTCCTCGACGCCGAAGC
Organism: Saccharopolyspora rosea; assembly: GCF_025643595.1. Lineage (GTDB taxonomy): Bacteria > Actinomycetota > Actinomycetes > Mycobacteriales > Pseudonocardiaceae > Saccharopolyspora > Saccharopolyspora rosea. The sequence continues at coordinate 3,581,398 of NZ_CP102826.1, read as the reverse complement.
ACACGGCCTCGGACTCGACCACACCGCCCGGATCATCAACGACCTCGCGCCCCGCTGGGTCGGGTTCAATCTGCTCGCACCGACCTACGAGATCAGCGCCCGCCTGGCCGCCGCACTCCATCCCGAGATCAAGCTCTTGCTCGGTGGGCACCAGGCGAAGGCCATGCCCGCCGAGATCCTGACCGATCCGCGCATGGCCTGCTGTGAGGCCCTGGTGATCGGCGAGGCCGAGACCCGCGTCGTCGAGCTGTTGGAAGACCACCGCAACCGCGCCGAGCTGCCCGGCGTGATGTGGCTCGATCCCGTGCTCAAGACCCCGGTGACCGGCGGGCGTCCCAGCTCCGGCGGCTACCTGGCGCCTCCGATCAACCAGCTGCCGTTCGTCGACCGCCGGTTCCTCACCCAAGATCCCCACTTCGACGCCGGACGGTGGGAAGCCAACATGGTCGGCGCCCGCGGCTGCCCCTACGACTGTTCGTTCTGCGGCGCGGCGGTCTCGGCCAACCCGGACATCACCGTCCGCATCCGCGAGCCCGACAACATCCTCGCCGAGATGGACGAGCTGCGTCGCTGTGGTGTGAGCGCGTTCCGGTTCGTCGACGACCTGTTCCTGGGCGCCAAGCGGGTCATCAACACGATGATGACCGCGTTCACCGCCGAACGGGTCGGTGACTGGGCCGCGTGGGACGCCACCGGCCGGATCAACGTCCTCAACCGGGCCAGCGACGACATGCTCGACACCCTGGCCGCGAACGGCCTGCGCGAGGTCGCGCTCGGCGTCGAGTCAGGCAGCGAACGGGTGCTGCAGCTCATCGACAAGCGCATCGACCCGGAGATGACGCACTCGGTGGTCCGGCGGCTGACCGAGCGCGGCATCAACGTCAAGGGCTACTTCATCCTCGGGTTCCCCACCGAAACCGAGGCCGAGATCGACCAGACCGTGCGCCTGGTCCACGACCTGTGGGCCATCGCCGACGATCAGCCCGGCAGCTTCCGGGCTTCGGCGTTCGAGTACCGGCCCTACCCCGGAACTCCAGACTGGACGCGGCTGATGGCCACCGGCCGCTACACCGTCGACCAGTTGCTCAACTACACCGCGGTCGATCTCACCAGCAGCGGAGCAGAAGCCGCGATGCGCGAGCGCGACGAGTTCAACTTCTCGGTCAACCTCCAGCTCTCCGAAGCGCCAATCGACTACGTACGCCGCAACCTCGTGTCCCTGAGCCGCGAACAGTACGAACGGAAGGTCGCCGCATGACCGAGGGCAGCCAGCCCGGCTTCTTCGTCATTCTGGATGGAATGGCCGGCGCGGGCAAGACCACCACAGTCCGGCTGCTGGGTGCGCACTTGCGCGATCTCGGCTACCGGGTGCACACCACCGCCGAGCCCACACGCGACCACCTCGGCGAACTCGCCCGGCGACAGACCGACCGCTACCGGGGCCGGGCGCTGGCCTGCCTGATCGCCGCCGACCGGTACCACCACATCGAAACCGAAATCCGCCCACGGCTGCGGCGCGGGCAGATCGTGCTCTGCGATCGCTACGTCCCGTCGTCCTACGTGCTCCAACAGATCGACGGGGTGCCGCTGGGGTTCCTCGAAGCCCTCAACGGCGGCGCCGACCGCCCGGATCTGGCCGTGATACTGCTGACCGCCCCGGAGGTAGCCGCTGCGCGCATCGCAGGACGCGGTGCGCACGACCGATTCCAGTCTGGCGTCGACGCCAGCCGGACCGAGGCGCGGATGTATCGGGAGACCGCGGCCAACCTGCAACGCCAGGGCCAGCCGGTCCTCACGATCGACACCACCCGGCGCGAGCCTCGCACGGTCGTGCAGCTGATCGCTGAACGAATCGCCGAGCGGATCACCAGCAACGCCCTGCACCACGGCGAACGGGAGGCCGGCGCGTAAGCTGCGGCCGATCCGGGCGCGCACCAGCCCCGCGGATGTGTGCCCGGTCCGGCCGTAGCCCCGACCGCGAGGAACTCGTCGTGCCCGATCGCCACCTCGTCGACGTCCATGTCCTTCTCGTCCGTGACGCGGAGCTTCTGCTCACCCGCCGTCGGGGCGGGGCGTTCGACGGGATGTGGCACCTGCCCTCCGGCAAGCTCGACGCGGGCGAGGACGTGCTCACCGCGGCCGCCCGCGAGGCGGAGGAAGAGGTCGGCGTCGTGATCGACCCGGCCGGCCTCGACCACGTCCACACCGTGCACGTCAACGGCTCCGGACCCGAACCCCGGCTCGGCCTGTTCTTCGCCACCACCAGCTGGATCGGCGAGCCCACCAACCGCGAGCCGGACAAGTGCAGCGGCATCGGCTGGTTCGACCTGCACGCACTGCCCGCCAACTTGATCGAGTACCCGGCCGCGGGCATCACCGCCTACCGCCGCGGTACCTCGCTCTCGGTCATCGGCTGGAACGAACACCCGCAGCCTCGGCCCGCCGACACCGTGCATGGATAGCCCGGAAAACGCACCGAGTGCCCCGCGTTCGGTGGTCAGGACGCTGTTGGTGAATCCGTCCTGTCGCCATGAGCCGGGGTCTGTAACGGAAACACCGTTCCCGTTACAGACCCGCCGCAGAGCGGGCACGCCGGTCGTCGGCGGTAAGGGTTCTCCTGGTCTCGCACCGATGTCGACGCCCAGCCAGCGTCAGGACTGATGTGCTGCGTTGGTCGTTCGTTGGGCTCTGAGCATGTCGAGACGTTCTTGAAGCAGTGCTTCCAGCTCGGGTCGGGTGCGGCGTTCGAGCAGCATGTCCCAGTGCGTGCGCGGCCGTTTCGTTGCCGCGGGCGTCGAGCTCCTGCTCCGGGGCGAGCGGGCCGGGATGCTGTGTCGTGGGCATTCCCAGACGTCCGGTACGTCCGCGTCCGTGGCCAGTGGCACCTCGAACTCATGCCCGGTCGGGCATGAGTACGTCGTGCGCTGGCGAGGTGCGGGTGCGTAGTCGTCTGCCTGTTGTGGATCGTTGCGTCCTATGCGGACGGTCTTGAGGGAGATCGTCGTCTCTCGGGCCATGTTGTGAAACCTGTTGGTGCGTCAGGCCGCGTGACGCGGCGTGGCGGTCTGGGTGAGATCCGGAGTCGGTGGTGTGCCCGCCGGTAATGGCGGCCGGGCACACCACCTTGGTGTTGCGGCGGGGTGGCGAGGGTGTCGATCGAGTGGCGTCCCGTGCGGTGGCGTGTGGGTAGCTCGTCGACCGACAGCGGATGCCGAGGTTCGGCGATGGCGTGTTCGTCGAGATCGACGTGGTGCGGGCAGTCCTGGCAGAGCAGGCAGCCGGGCCACCTCCACGCGGGGAGAAATCCGCAGGCGATCTCGCGCTGGCCGGGCAGCGTTCGGCCGCAAAGGGACGTGCCGTCGTCGTCGAGAAGGTGAAGGATCGACGATCCGCGTGGGCTTGCTGCCCAGCACAGGTCCTCGACGGCGACTATCAGCCTGGTGCGGCGCGGCGGTGGGGCGCATGCGAGGTTGCCGGGCCTGCACTGGGGATTTGGTTTTCCCGGATCGTCCTCTCGTCGAGGTGACTGAGGCGGACGTGTGCTTGGCCATGCCGCGATGAGCAGGCATATCGCCAGAAGTGCTCCCGCGAGCCATGCGGTGGGCACTACGCGCGTCCTTTCTGATCAGCGTGGAAAGCTGGGGAGGGGCCGTCCGGGCAGCCACAGATCTGGCAGGCGGCTGGTGGCCGCGCTCGGGGCCGCTGTGGTGCCGTGTGGGGGTAAGGCGAGGAGTTCGGTGAGAACCTCGGCCACCGTGCCGCGTGTGTCCCACAGGGCCTGCGGACGGGTGTGGAAGTCGAGGTCGTCGAGTCGCACCCTGGCGGCCAGGGCGTCGGTGGCCGAGTAGGACAGGAAGAACTCCACGACGCCGCCGGTGGTCCGAACACCCTGGATCGCGAGGACGTCGTCCCACCTCGGCAGGTGGTAGAAGCGGAATCCCGCGCGGACCGCGGCTTCTAGAGCCGCCAGGTGTGGCCGCATCCATGGTTCCGGTGGGCCGATCACATCGAGCATGCGCATCTCCTGTTCGAGGGCCTACCGCAGCAGACCTTGGCGTCGAGAGGAACGGGCTGACCGAGCAGCACCTGCGGGTGCCTGGTTGGAAGGACCGCACGCGGTGCGCGGATGGTCGTCGTCCTCCAAGTGGTCGGCTTTGCCGCAGTTTCCGCAGCTCAGCAAGGGTTGGTCACCTCCTTTCGTCGTGCTCGTGGTCGTCACGGCCGTTGGCCCCATCGGCGTCGCATGGCCGACAGGTAGCGGCCGAGCTGCTCGGGGTTGGTGGGATCGATCGGCACCGCGCCATCAGCCGCCCCGGGATGGGAGAGACTGCGCTGACGAACCGGCTGCGAACCCGGTGTGAACCAGGGGTTCTGCCCGGATTCAGCCAGCGGGGCTGCCGGTATGGGCTGGGTGTCGACCACGTCCGAGTCGTCGCGTGTGGGCGCGGTCGAGTGGTCGTCGTTGCTCGGCCTGCGGTGCTTGGGCTTGCCATCGCCGAACGCTGCGCGGGCTCCGATGACGGGGAGACCGTCAGGGCCAAGGCGGGTGTGTCGTCCCACGATGCACGCCCACGGTGGTCACGACGGCCGGGAACCCGACCGGAAACCTGAACTCCCACGGCTGGGCCGGTCGACGGCGCGTGTGCGTCGAAGGAGATCGACACAGGCCGCGTGGACCTGGCGCCGAGGACGCTCTCTCCGGGCATCGTCCCGTGGAGGCGCCAGGTAGCTTTCGCCGCACAGCGCGAGGATCAGGCGCTGTTCGATGCCATACGCGCCGCGCTCGCCGGGCATGGTCACCGGTTGCCCACCGGCGGTGCGCGGGTAGTGGAGCACGCCATCGCGGACACCCGGGCACGGCGTCTGCGGGGTGATGTCCGCGATCCTCATCGCGCCCGTCCTGCCCGGTCGACGGCGGTCGAGCACGCGCTGGCGTGCACGATGGAACGCGTCACGGCCACGACCGCCGACCACGGGGGCAAGAGTCGGTCCGGCATGGGGCGCTGGTGCCACCGATCGCTCGCCGAGGGCGGCGGAACGACGAGTTCGCCCTGGGGCGGTACCGCGTGCACGCGGGCCCGGCGCAGTTCGGGCCGGAGCACGACGGTGTCGTGCCCGCAGGGCGCGGTGAGGAAGGTCCACCAGCGGTCCTGGTCGTCACGGTAGACCGGGCCGGCCAACAGCTTGGTGTCCAACGCCGCGGACACCGCTTCGCCCAGGGATCGGGGCAGGACCAGTGCGTCCAGCACGTCGCCGGTGCGCATGACCAGCCTGTGGTGTGCGCTGTCGATACGCACCGGCCACCCCAGCCGCTGGGCGAAAAACCGTGCCGCCCAAGCGAGATCGTCGTCGATGCCGTCGTGTCGGGTATCGGTCGTTGCGTCGGGGGACATGCCGTGTCAGCTCCTTTCCGGTGTGGACGTCGGGACGTCGGCGGCGATTCCGCCGTGATGCGGCGATGCCTGTCCCCGCCGCGAAGGGGTCGGGAAAGGCATCGCTCGTCGGCAGTGGCGAACCAGCCGACGGAGGAAGGCCGTGGCACGGCGAGCGGAGCGCCGGTCCAGCAGATGCAGCTCGGGATCGGGCAGCGTGGCCCGGCCGTGCAGGACACGCGCACACCCAGCGCAGCGCGGCCCCGGCGGCATGAACAGCGGCCCCGGCACCACCCGGTGACCGCACAGCGCTTCCGACAAGCCAGAACCATCGCGGTAGGCGCGGACGAACTCCTCGTCCGAGACCACATGGTCGTGGCCGTCAACGCAGCTGAGCGTCCAGGCGAAGCCGAACCGTTCGGTCGTGGTCATGATCACCTCCTCGAAGAGGGGGGCAGGCGGCGCGCGGAGTCAGTGCGGGCTGGGAGTGACTCGACGCGGCGCCGCCTGCCCCCATGTGCCCGAACCGGTTCGGGGCCCGGGCGGGCTGGCTTAGCGCCACGGAGCCGGTGGCTCGGGCGCTGTGGGGCTTGGTCCTTCGTGGGCGGCTACAGCACCGCGACCGCGGAGTGAGCGGCCGAGGGGAGCTGCTGAGCCCGTCGTCGCGAGGTCACCGCCAATGCGGCGGAACCCTAGCGTCGACGACGGGTTGTATCGTGAGCGATAATTTTCATGAGAGCAAGGAGCGAGTGTCGTTGAAGAGAATCTTTCACTCGATCAGTCGAAAGCGAGCCGCGATAGGCTGCGCAACGTACATGCGATCGCCACCGACTGTTGACGTGTCCGGAGGTGCCAGGTGCCCGAGAACGGCGCGAACGTTCGCCAGCGCAAGGTTGCTCGTACGCTGCGCGAATGGCGCAAGTCCAAGGGCGCGACCCAAGACGACGTAGCGAAGCAGCTCCGCTGGTCGGTGCCCAAGCTCAGCCGATACGAGCGCGCCGACACGGTGGCTGGGCCAGCTGAGATCATCGCGATCGGCACGGTCCTGCACATCGACGAGGAAGAGCGGGACCGCCTGGTACGTCTGGCGATGGCGTCGTTCGAAAGCGGCTGGTGGAGCGCGTACTCGTCGGAGGTCGTCCGCGGTGACTTCGAGGACTACCTCGAAGTCGAAGCCGCCGCCACGAAGCTGCGCTCCTTCGAGATCCACCTGGTCCCAGGGCTGCTGCAGACGGCTGACTACTACGACGCGATCCTCCGCGGAGGCGTTCGCGCCGTCGATGACGAGCTTGCGCAAGCCCGAACGCAACTACGTAGGCAACGGCAGGCACGGCTCGACCACGAAGATCACCCGCTGACCTACCACGCGATCGTTCACGAGTCGGCCCTCCAACTTCCGATTGGCGGTGCCGAAGTGATGCGGGAACAGCTCGACTTCCTGCTCGCCAGGAGTGAACTCGGCAACGTCACCGTGCAAGTCCTTCCAATCGACGCCGGTGCGTATCCCGGCATCGGAACCGCGTACCACCTGGTCACCTTCGGTCCAGACCATGCCGAGGGTGTCTACCTGGAGAACCTGCACGACGGTCTCTACGTCGAGGAGGACGAGGAGATCGAGGTATATACCCTGGCGTTCGAACGGCTCGAACGCCGAGCCCTGCCCGCGGACGCGTCAGCTGACCGGATCGCCGAGATCCGGGATAGCTGGGGACCTAGAGACTAAGGAGTGACCGACATGCCCGCGCCAGACTTCACCAGCGCACGCTGGCGCAAGAGCACCCGCAGCAACGAGGCCAACGCGTGCGTGGAGGTGGCCTCGACCCAGGACGTGGTCGGGGTTCGCGACACCAAGGAGCAGGGCCGCGGTCCGATCCTCGCCTTCTCTCGTGATCATTGGACGTTGTTCTTGAAAAACCTCAAGCACGGAAGCCTTGACGTGCACTGAACCAGAGGCAGCGTTGACCCCTTCTCTCGGGACCTTGAGAGAAGGGGTCTTTTGCTCCGTCGCCAGTCGCTGCCGCCGTCCTGGAACCCGGGCGGGCGAGCGGGTGGGCACCAAGGATTGGCGGTCAGGGACTGCGACTTCGATGGGAGGACAGTCTCGGGTCTACCGGGAATCCTCCTCGGAGATCAGCTGGACTTCTGAGGGCGACAAGAATTGCGGTGTTGGTGGTCATTGCCTTCCATTGCAGTTTCGGGGGCCAGTGGGTGGGTTTCTCCGGTGAGGGCGGAGAGGGCGGCGGCGACTTCCTCCAGGCCGGCACGTACGTAGGTGGTGGTCACGCCGGTGTCTCCGCTGCTGTCGGTGTGTCCGGCGTAGGCGCGGGCGACGGCGTAGCCGAAGTGGCGTTCGACCCAGGTGAGGGTGGTGTGACGCAGCCAGTGGGTGCTGATCTGTTGGGTGGCGACCCACGGCAGGTGTTGGCCGATGCGGTGCCAGAGGTGGTCGTAGCGGCGGGTGGTGATCGGTTTCCCGGTGCGGTAGCGCAGTAGCTGCCCACCGGATTCGGCGGCCCCACGGTGGTGGGCGTGCTCGTGCAGGTGGCGTATCAGGGTGGGGGAGACGGGTTGCCATCGTTGGGTGTCGCCTTTCTCCCGCAGCAGGATCAGGCTTTGGGTGGGATCGAGATCTGCGGGTGTGAGGGCGAGTGCTCCTCCGCGGCGGCAGGCGGTTTCGATGTGCAGCCGCAGGATCAGGCTGTCCAGGATGGGGTCGTTGCCGGTGGTCGCGGCGATGCGGGTGACCTCCTCGACTCCGGAGTCGGGCAGTCCGCGGCGGGTGCTGGGTTGGCGGCGTGGTTTGGCGACCTGGCGGGCTGGGTTGTCGGCCTCGGCGATGATGCGGTCGGCGACGGCGTGGTTGTACAGGCAGCGCATGGCGGCGATGAGGTGTTCGGCGGCGCTGTGCCCGCCGCGGGCGTTGCGCCGTCGTACCCGTTGAGTGCGGACCTGCTCGGCGAGCCGTTTGATGTCCGACGCGGTGGGTTCGTCCAACCGGCGGTGTCCCCACTCGGTGTTGATGCGTTTCCAGTACGAGGCGTAGACGCGGCGGGTGCCGTCGGAGACGGCGGCGGCGACCTGGGGGATGTAGTCGGCGAAGGTCGGTACTGCCAGCCGGGGGGATGGGGTGTCGAGAAGGTCCTGGGGTGTGACTCCCATGCGTTGCAGGACCAGGCGGGCGGCGTCGAGTTCGGGGCGCTGGGAGGTGTCGGTCATGACGTGGCACCTCCCAGCAGGGCGGCGTGGTACTCGGCGACGAGAGCCCACACGGTGCTCATCGTGTGGATGATCACTGCGTCCTGTCGGCGGTCCGAGGCCAGAAGCACCCGCTCACCGGGGACCAGTGCGCACCAGTGGCGGGCTGCGGCTGGCAGCCGTAGGTAGCCCTGGGAGGTTAGGGTGAACAGTCCGTTGTCGCTGGCCCGCACTACCACCGACCCGGGCACGGCGCGCATCTCCAGCCGTTGATCCTCGCGCCAGCCCAACGCTTGCACGACGGAGCGGTCCGAGACCCGCCCGCGGGTATCCACCGCAGCCACCGCGCAGACCTCAGTGGTCTGGTCGTCGGAGCAGGGCAATGCGGGTAGCGGCATCGCACGCCGGTTCCGGGGCGTGCTCGCGGTGACGGCGCGACCTGGTGCCTGCCGAGGCACCACTGCGGGGATGGTGATCTCAGCCATGGCGATCACCCCCGCAAGGGCTCGCCAACCGGGCATGGACCAAGCACAACAAGGCGGCGGCGCTGGGAGCGCCTGCCGCCTTGTTCCTGTCGGTTTCCTGTAGCGAATCTGCTACACCGTTGTGTCGGAGGGGGGACTTGAACCCCCACGCCCATTAATAGGGCACTAGCACCTCAAGCTAGCGCGTCTGCCATTCCGCCACTCCGACGCCTCGGGGCTGTCCGGTGTTTCCCGGGCCTCCCCGCTGTGTTGTGACACCAGATTAGCCCATGGTCATCTGGGGCCCAACAGCACCCCCCCTGTTTGCCGATCGGGTGATAGAAATGCCTGGTGAGCGAGCACAGCGAGACTTCCGGAACTGATCAGGACCTGGGGCTGCGGCGGGCCGAGGACGAGGTCGTCGGGTTGGCGAGTGATCTGATTCGCATCGACACGACGAACACCGGGGATGCGGAGACGCTCGTCGGGGAGCGGGCCGCTGCCGAGTACGTGGCCGAGAAGCTGGGTGAGGTCGGGTACGAGATCACCTACGTGAAGTCCGGGGACCACGCCGGGCGGGGGAACGTGGTGGCGCGGTTGCCCGGGGCCGACTCGTCGCGGGGTGGGTTGCTGGTGCACGGGCACCTGGACGTGGTGCCCGCTGATCCCGCCGAGTGGTCCGTGCACCCCTTCTCCGGGGCCGTGCAGGACGGCTACGTGTGGGGGCGCGGCGCCGTCGACATGAAGGACATGGTGGCGATGAGCCTCGCGGTGGCGCGGCGGTTCAAGCGGGACGGGATCACGCCGCCGCGGGACCTCGTGTTCGCGTTCCTGGCCGATGAGGAGGCCGGCGGGCTCCAGGGGGCGCAGTGGTTGGTCGACCACCGGCCGGAGCTGTTCGAGGGGTGCACCGAAGCGATCAGCGAGGTCGGCGGGTTCTCCGTGACGCTCAAGGACGGGGTGCGCACCTACCTGGTCCAGACCGCGGAGAAGGGCATCCGGTGGTTGACGCTGCGGGTGCGGGGCCGGGCCGGGCACGGGTCGATGGTGCACGACGACAACGCCGTCACGAAGCTCGCCGAGGCCGTGGCGAAGCTGGGGCAGCACCGGTTCCCGCTGGTGCTGACCGACTCGGTGCGGGAGTTCCTCGACGGTGTCACCGAGATCACCGGGTGGGAGTTCCCGGAGGACGACATCGAGGGCGCGGTGGCCAAGCTGGGCAACCTGTCCCGCATCGTCGGGGCGACGCTGCGCGACACCGCCAACCCGACGATGCTCACCGCGGGCTACAAGCACAACGTGATCCCGTCGGTGGCCGAGGCCGCCGTGGACTGCCGGATCCTGCCCGGCCGGGAGGAGGCGTTCGAACGGGAGCTCGCCGAGCTGCTCGGGCCCGACGTGGAGCGCGAGTGGGTCGGGCTGCCGCCGGTGGAGACCAAGTTCGAGGGCCGCATCGTCGACACCATGTCGGCCTCGCTGCTGGCCGAGGACCCGGGCGCGCGGGCGCTGCCGTACATGATGTCCGGTGGCACCGACGCCAAGTCGTTCAGCCGGATGGGCATGAGCTGCTACGGGTTCGCGCCGTTGAAGCTGCCCGCCGACCTGGACTTCGCCGCCCTGTTCCACGGCGTGGACGAGCGGGTTCCGGTGGACGCGCTGCGGTTCGGCACCCGAGTGCTGGACCGGTTCCTGCGCGACTGCTGATCCGCACCGTCGGTGCCGTCTGGTTCCATCGACCCGAGTCGATCATGGCCGGAGGTGGCAGGCAGTGGACGGATCGGTGGCCCGGTGGAGCGCGGTGTACCTGGAACACCTGCAGGCCAGGAAGCTGGCGGCCAACTCGCTGCGCGCCTACCGCCGCGACCTGGAATCGGTGGCCGGTGAGCTCGCCGAGCTCACCGGCACCGGCTCCGACCGGTTGCCGGTGGCCGAGCTGACCTCGGCGGTGCTGCGGTCGGCGTTCGCCAGGTTCGCGGGCGCGCGCTCGGCGTCGACGGTGACCCGGGCGTGGTCGACGTGGAACGGGTTCTTCGGGTTCCTCGTCGTCGAGGGCGCGGTGGAGGGCAACCCGATGCAGGTGGTGCCCAAACCGCGCAGTTCCCCGGCCACCCCGAAGCCGCTGCAGGGCGAGGACACCCCGGAGCGGCTGCTGCGGATGGTCGCCGCGGGGGCGCGGCAGACCCGCAACCCGTGGCCGGAACGCGATCTGGCGGTGCTGGCGACCCTGCTGTGCACCGGGGTGCGCTCGGCGGAACTGCTCGACCTCACGGTGTCCTCGCTGGCCGGGCGGCCCGGGGACCGGCGGCTGCACGTGCGCGGCAAGGGCGGGCGCAACCGCTCCATCCCGATCGAGGACAGCCTGGACCGGGTGGTGCGCGACTACCTGGCGTCGCGGCGCACCCGGTTCGGCGAACGGCTCCCCGGCGGCGAGCCGTTGTTCGTGGACCACCGGGGCGAGCCGCTGCGCCGGGGCGGTCTGCAGTACCTGGTGCGGCAGTCGCTGCGCGCGGCCGGGGTGTCCGACCGGGTGCAGCGCGGGGCGATGGTGCACGCGCTGCGGCACACCTTCGCCACCCGGCTGGCCGAGGACGGCGCGAACGCCGCCGAGATCGCCAAGCTCCTCGGGCACTCCTCGATGAACTCCAGCCAGAACTACATCGACGTGACCGCCCGGGAGCAGCGCCTGTCCGTCCGGGCCAACCGCACCCTGCAGGTGCTCGGCGAGCTGTCCGACGATCGGTAGCGTTCGAGCGTGCCGAGATCAACGGTGGTGGCCACGGACGACCCGGAGCGCGCGGTGTGGCCGGCCGTCGACCTGTCGCACCGCGCCCCCGGCGGACTCCTGGGACCGCCGGGCCGGATCGCTGCGGTGGGCGGCCGGCCGCGTCGAGCTGGAAGGACGTCCGCGCCGGACCTCGTGGCGCTGGTGCGGGTGATTGGTCCCGGCCGCGTCGGGTTACTCCGGGGGCGGGAGGGACGTGATGTGCCGGTTGTTCGGGCTCACCGCCGGGGCCAGGCGGGTGCGAGCGACGTTCTGGCTGGTCGAGGCCCCCGACAGCCTGGCGCGGCAGAGCCGCCGGGAACCCGACGGCACCGGGCTGGGCACCTTCCGGCCGGACGGGACGCCGCTGGTGGAGAAGGAGCCGGTGGCCGCCTACGCCGACCCGCGCTTCGCCCGGGAGGCCAGGGAGCGCGAGTCGCCCACGTTCCTGGCCCACGTCCGCTACGCCTCCTCCGGGGCGCTCGAAGCGCGCAACACCCACCCGTTCGAACAGCGCGGGCGGTTGTTCGCGCACAACGGCGTCATCGGCGACCTGCCCGCGCTGGAGGCCGAACTGGGGCAGCACCGGTCCCTGGTGTCCGGGGACACCGACTCCGAGCGGTTCTTCGCGCTGGTCACCCGGCACATCGACGCCAACGGCGGTGACATCGGCGCGGGCATCGCGGCGGCGGTGCGGTGGATCGTCGACGCGCTCCCGGTGTACTCGCTCAACCTCGTGCTGACGACGTCGGACGAGCTGTGGGCGCTGCGGTACCCGGAGACGCACTCGTTGTTCGTGCTGCGGCGCGCTGCCGGTGGACCGCATGGTGACCGATATCTCGAACACGCGAGTTCGGCGGGCCGCATCCGCACGCGTTCCGGTCAGCTGGCCCGGCTGCCCTCGGTGGTGGTGGCCAGCGAGCGCATGGACGAGGACCCGGGATGGCGGCCGCTGCGGCCCGGTGAACTGGTGCACGTCGACCGGGAGCTGACCGTCCGCGCCTATCCGGTCGTGGACGGTCCGCCCCGGCGGACGCTGGAGCTGGACTCCCGGGCGGCCGCGTCGCAGGCGAGCTGAGGCGTTCGGAGGGCCGATCTTGCCCGGTTACGATGGTCGGGCGCCATGCCCGCGACGAGCGAACGGAGCCGCCGTGACCGACTCGACCTCGCCCCCGCGACGGCTGCAAGCACCGGAGCGCGCGGAGATCGACACCGACAGGGCGTCGGTGGCCCGGGTCTACGACTACCTGCTCGGTGGCACCGACAACTACGCGGTGGACCGCGAGGCCAGCGCCGCGCTGATCGCGGCGATGCCGGACACCCCGTTGCTGGCCAAGGCGAATCGGGCGTTCATCCGGCAGGCGGTGCGTTTCCTGGTGGGGCGGGCCGGGATCCGCCAGATCATCGACATCGGTTCGGGCCTGCCGACCGCGGGCAACGTGCACGACGTCGCGCACGAGATCGATCCCGCGGTGCGCGTGGTGTACGTGGACAACGATCCGACCGTGCTGGTGCACGGCGGGCCGCTGCTGTCCGCGCACGTCGGCACGACGCTGATCGAGGGGGACGTCCGCGAACCCGACGCCATCTTCGACCACCCGGAGACGCGGCGGCTCATCGACTTCTCCGAGCCGTTCGCCGTTCTGCTGGGCGGAGTCCTGATGCACCTCGACGACGAGGACGACCCCGAGGGCGTGGCCGCGCGGATCCGCGACCGGCTCCCCTCCGGCTGCTACCTGCTGGTGTCCAACACCTGCGACACCGGCGAGCCGCGGGTGCGCGACCTGGCCCGCACCGCCGCCGAGTGGGGCCTGGGCTCGCGGTGCTTCCGCACCTGGGACGAGCAGATCCGCTACTTCGACGGCCTGGAGCTGATCGCCCCCGGACTGGTCCCGAACAACGTCTGGCGGCCTGGTCTGGAGATGCCCGACCCGGACGACATGGCCCATGCCCTGCACATCGGCGGCATCGCCCGCAAACCGTAGTTCCGGCGCGCGGCCGAGCCGGAGCCGGGCCCGTGTTCGGCCTCGGACCGGTCGTGCCCGGGGTCGGGGACCGGTGACACGCCCGATGCCGGCCCGTTCGGCGGGCTCGCCCGCTGGTGGGCTGACCACGGCTGAATCGTGACCGGCCGTCCCGCGCGCCGGGACTTGTCAGCGGATCCGGATCCGCGGCGCGTCGTCGTCGGTTAGTCTTCGCGTGCGCCGCGCGACGTGGAGGGGGAGTGATGGCGGAAGAGGTCTGGTACGAGCCACCACCGGACATCGCCCGGCTGTTGGCGCGGTACTCGGCCGATGCGCAGTTGTGGTGGGTCACCAGCGAGTTCCAGCGGCACTGCTACGCGGGCCCGCGCGGAGCCACCGGTCCGATCCCGTGCCTGTGCGGCCAGGAGGTCGTCCGGTGCGAGCAGCCCTCCCCGGGCGCCCGGTTCACCACCTGCCCGGTGTGCCACGAGCGCAGCGTGTGGATCCGGTGCCGGCGCCCGCCGGCCGGGCAGCTGCTCACCAACCCGACGGTCGACGGCGAGGTCGCCGAGGACCGGACGCGGCCGCGCCTCCGGGGCGGGCAGCCGCGCCGCATCCACTGACCGTCCACTTCGGACAGAAGGCTGATCGTCCTGTTTTCCCGGTGTGACGGGAAAAGCGCTTCCTGTCGGAACTGCCCGCGGTGTCCTCGCACGGGTGGCCCAGTCGGATCCGGCTGATGGTCGAACGTGGTTGACCTGCTTCACCGGCTGGTGGTAGGACCCGGAATCCGGGGGGATCCGGTCTGAGGATGGGGGCCTCGATGTCCGAACCCGGTGCACAGCAGCCGAACCGTCCGGTTCGCGAAATCCTCGGTCGCCACGACGGTTACGCCTTCGCCGGTAGCGGCGTGAACACCACCACCGGCAACGCCACGTACCACGCGACCGATCTGTCCTTCCCACCCGCGCTGCGGGGACTGCTGGAGTGGACGCGCACCTACAACTCGCGCGCGGAGGGCGGCGGGCCGCTCGGCCCGGGCTGGAGCAGGGCCTTCGGGGCCCGGCTCGTCGCGGAGCGGGAAGGGATCATCCGCCAGCACACCGCGCTCGTGGAATTCCACGACGAGGACGGCAGGGTCCTCGCGTTCCACCCCGACGGACCGGGGCGCTTCGCGCGGCCACCGGACCTCGACGCCGATCTCGTCCAGGACGCCGAAGGCGGGTACGCGCTGTCGTTCCGCTCCGGCGTCCGCTGGCTGTTCGACGTGTCCGGGCGGCTGAGCGCGCGGGAGGACGAGGGGCAGCGGGTCACCGTCGAGCACGACGAACGCGGTCGGGTGCTGCGCGCGGCGCACTCGTTCGGCAGATCCCTGGTGTTCAGCTACGACGACGCGGACCGGCTCGTCCGCGTCGAGGCCAACGATGGCCGCGCGGTGTCGTACTCCTACGGACCGCGCGGCGCGCTGGAGTCGGTCACCGACGCCACCGGTGCGACGACCCGGTTCGACACCGACGACGCCGGTCGCCTGACCCGGGTCGTCGACCCGGACGGGGTGGTGCTGGTCGTCAACGCCCACGACGAGTCCGGCCGCGTCGTGCGGCAGGACTTCCCGAGCGGCGGGGGAGTGGAGTTCCACTACGAACCGGGCGTCACCACGGTCACCGACGTGGTGACCGGGATGCGCACCGAGTTCCACGCCGATGCGCACGGGCGGACGGCCCGGACGGTGGACCCGGAGGGCGGCACCGCGGAGTTCGCCCACGACGAGCGCGGACTGCGGCCCACGGCGACGTCCCCGGGCGGTGTCGTCGTCGCCCAGGAACACGACGACCGCGGCAACCTCGTGTCCCGCACCGTTGGCGGGAGCACCACGACGTGGGACTACGACGAGTCCGGCCGCGTGGTGTCGGAGACCGACGCCGAAGGCGGGCGGACCCGGTACCGCTACGAGGGCGACAGCCGCGTCCCGCGCGAGATCGTCGACCCCGTCGGCGGATCGTGGCGCTACGTCGTCCACAACGGACTGATCGAGTCGGTCACCGACCCCGGGGGCGCCACCACGACCCGCACCCACGACGCCGCGGGCGACCTCGTCGCGATCACCGACCCGGAGGGCGACCGGACGCTGTTCGACCACGACGCCGCCGGGAACACCACCGCGGTGACGGGACCGGACGGCGCCACCGCGCGCTGGACGTTCGACGCGGCCGGTCGGGTCACCGAGCACGTCGACCCGCTCGGCGCCGTGACGCGCTTCCGCTACTCGCCCGGCGGCAGGCTCCTCGAACGGATCGAGCCGGACGGCGCCGCGACCCGCTACGACCACGACAGCGCGGGCCTGCCGTCCGCGGTGACCGACCCGACGGGCAACCGGACGACCTACTCGCGCGACCCCCACGGGCGGCTGCTCGCGATCACCGGACCGGACGGCGGGGTGACCCGCTACTCCTACGACGCCCTCGGCCGGTTGAACGGCGTCACCGACCCGGAAGGCACGTGGGTGCGCTACACCCGCGACGCCGACGGCAACGTCGTGGCCGAGGACACCCCCTCCGGCACCACCCGCATCGCCCACGACGAGCGCGGCAACCCGGTCGCGGTGACCGACCCCGGCGGGGCGACCACCCGCTACGGCTACGACGCCGCCGGACGCCGGAACCGGATCACCGACCCGGAGGGCGGCTCCTGGCACATCGGCCACGACGCCGCCGGGATGCCGGTGTCGGTGACCGACCCGACCGGTGCCCGGGCGACCATGCGGTGGACGCCGCAGGGCACGCTCGCCTCGACCACCGACCCCGACGGGCGCAGCGCGGTGCTGCACCGGGACCGGCGCGGCCGGGTCACCGAGGCCGCCGATCCCGAGGGCGGCATCACCCGCTACGCCTACGACCCGCAGGGCCGCCGCATCGCCGTGACCACCGCGGCGGGCCTGGTCACCCGCACCGAGTACGACGCCGCCGGGCACGTCGTCGCCACCGTCGACCCGCGCGGCTGGGTGACCCGCTACGAGTACGACTCGCGAGGTCACCGGATCGCCGAGACCAGCCCCGGCGGCATCCGCCGGAGGTACCGCTACGACCCGGCGGGCCGGATGACGGCGTCCATCGACGGCAACGGCAACGAGACGCAGTACGGCTACGACCCGGCCGGGCGGCTGATCTCGGTCACCGACGCCAAGGGCGCGGTCACCCGGTTCACCTACGACAAGGCCGGTCGGCAGACCTCGGCCACCGACCCGCTCGGCCGCACCACGCACCGCTCCTACGACGACGCGGGCCACCTCGTCGAGGTCACCGACCCCGACGGGCGCGCGCAGCACTTCGACCACGACGAGAACGGGCGGCTGGTGCGCCGCCGGGCCGACGACGGCACCGAGGTCCGCTACGGCTACGACCGGGTCGGGCGCCGCACCACCATGACCGACGGCACCGGCACCACCCGCTACAGCTACGACGGCGCCGGGCGGCTCACCGAGGTCGCCGACCCGGACGGTTCGGTGCTGCGGGCCCGGTACGACCGATCCGGGCAGCGCACCGCCCTGGTCTACCCCGACGGGCACGAGGTCACCTACCGCTACGACCTCAACGGGCGGCTCGTCGGCCTGCACGACTCGCGGGCCGGCGACGTCGCGTACGCGGTGGACCCGGACGGGCGGTTGATCACCGAGCAGCTCCCCGACCGCCTCGCGCGCCGCTACCACTACGAGCATGGCCTGCTGACCCGGTTCACCACGTACCAGGACGGCCACCCGATCGCCCGGACCGCCTTCACCCACGATCCGGACGGCAGGATCCTCACCCAGCACGACGACGGCCACCGCGCCGAGTTCCGGTACGACCGGCTCGGTCAGCTGGTGTCGGCGCGGCGCTGGGACATCCGGCCCTGGCCGTGGGATCCGCACGAACCCGGGCCGGCCACGGCCGAGCAGGTGCACCGCGAACACGGGTTCTGGCGGGAACGCGAATCCGACCGGCTGCACTTCACCTACGACGCGGTCGGCAACCGCACGCGGCTGCGGCACGGCGAGCACGAGACGCACTACCGCTACGACGCCGCCGACCAGCTGGTGGCCTCCGAGGCGCACGGCCTGCGCACCGAGTACCGGTACGACTCGTCCGGACGCCTGGTCGAACGGACCACGGGCGAGCACCGCCGCACCACCACCTACGACGGCCTCGGACGGGCGGTCGAGTTCACCTCGACCGAGCCGTGGCCCGCCGAACGCGTCACCGCCACGGTCAACGGGGACGACCTGCCGGTGCTGCTCGTGTTCACCAACACCGACGAACGCCGCGAGCAGGAGCAGGCGACCTCGGTGCGGTACCGGTGGAACCACGACAAGGTCCCGCAGATCATCACCCAGCGCGTCCACCCGGACCTCGACGACACCGAGCACGACCGCCCGGGCAGGCTCAGCGCGGACTTCACCTACGGCTACGGCCGGGTGTTCGCCTCCTGGGAGCACGGCTCGCGGGCGTTCCACCACGACGCCTTCGGCTCCACCCTGCGCACCGACGACACGGCCGCGTGGGCGCAGGCCCGCCACTACGAGCCGTTCGGTGCGCCCGAGCAGCACCCGCACCACCCGGGAGGCCCGGAGATCCCGCGGTTCGGCTACCGCGGGGAGCTGGCGCTGGGGCCGGTGATCGACCTGCGGGCGAGGTGGTACGACGCCTCGCTGGGGCGGTTCACCACGCGCGACCCGATCACGGTGTCCACCGTCGGTCCCGGGCGTGCCGGACACCCCTACGCCTACGCCGACAACGACCCGCTGGACCGCGTCGACCCGCTGGGCCTGCTGGCCGCGCCGTTCGCCGGTCCGGCGGCCCGGGCGAGCGCGATGCGCGGGATGGTGGCCGGTGCCGTCGGCATGCTCGCGGCCGGGCGCGGCGGTGACCGGACGAGCCTGCACAATCTGGCCGTGGAGACCGCGACGGTGTCGCTGGAGGGCCAGATGGCCGCGAAGTTCGGCATGTCGGTGCCCGCGGCCGAGTCGAACATGCGCAACGAGGTGTTCATCAAGGGCGCGGGCAAGAACGGTGCGGTGAACGGCCGGGTGGACATCGCGTTCCTGCACCCGCCGACGGCCTACCTGTGGGAGGTCAAGTCCAGCACCCACCAGGGCGACGAAACCGCCTCCGAAGCGCTGGCCAGGCAGGAGGCGGAGGACTACGCGGTGGCGTGGTCGGGGATGCGGCCGCCGCCGTTCCCGCAGACCCCGCACGCCGAACCCGGCGACGCCATGGCGGCCCACGTGCCGCTGCCCGGGATCACCGTCGACGACCTGCAGTGGGAGGTCTACTCGTTCACCAAGGGCGTGCAGTGGGGCGCCGTGCTCTACGGCCCGCAGCTCAAACCGCCGCCGCCGAGGACGGTGCCGGTCCCGCAACCGAAGCCGCGCTCCGAGCCCGAGCACCACTGGTACGAGTTCTGGCACTGGCACCTGCCGCCGCTGCCGTCGTTCCCGATGCCGACCCCGCAGCAGAGCGCGGGAGCCGGAGCCGTGCTGGGGGCCGTGCTGCTGCTGGGCGTGGTCGTCGTTGCCGCCGCCTAACCCGTGGGTGGCGGAGGGGCCGCCCGTGGTCCGGCTCCACCTGGAACTGGACCACCGGGTGGACTCGCCGGAGCAGTTCGCCCGCGACGCCGGGGCGTGGCTGACCGAGGCGGTCGAGGAGTGCGCGCCGCCGCTGGTCGCGCGACTGCCGACCGATCCGGTGCTGCGCCCGCGGACCGCGCGCAACGCGTTCGGCGTCATGGGCCCACCGGACACCACGTGGGCCCTGCTGCGCACCTGCCGCGATCCCGGATCCCGGCGGTGGAGCAACGCGCTGTACTCGCGGCGCGCCTGGGACCGGGTCGTCCGCCGCCTCGCGGATCCCGGGCTGCTGGACGTCAACCTCTCGTTGGCGCCGCTGGACTCCGAGGGCAGGCTGGTCAACTGGTGGGCGACCATCACCTTCGGCGTCCGCCGGCACCGCGCCGACCCCCGGTGGGTCCAGTTCCACGCGTCGCTGCCCAGCCAGCTGCTCCCGTGGCCGGAGTCGCCGGGGATCCAGGAGCGGCTGATCGGCTTCCTGGAACGCTGGGCGGTCCGGCTTCCAGCCCGCTACGGCCACCTCACCGACGACGCCGCCGAGTTCGCCGGAACCGCGCTGGAACAGGCGATCCACCCGGTCGCGCCCGAGCCGCCCGGTGTTCCCCGCTGCGCGGAGGTGCTGCGGGGGTATTCGTGGGTCACGATCTGCGCCGGAGAACTCGTCGACAGGCTGGGCGGCCCGGAGGCGCTGGAACGCTCGGGGGCGTTCCACACCGTGCGGGAACTGGCCACCGGGGACGTGCTGCTGCGCGCGACATCGCTGCTGGAGCAGTACCGGCAGGAGGCTCCCGAGCGCGTGTTCCGCGTGCTGGCGCCGGTGCTGCCGCCGGGCCACGTGCCCCGGCTGACCGTGCTGGCGGAGCGCCTGGCCGTCGACGTCGACGCCGCCGACCACCAGCGGGGAGGATGAGATGGCGCTGCCGGATCTGCCGGAAGGGCTGCCGCCCGGCCGCCCGGTGGCCCGCGGCCGGCTGGACGCGGGCGGCGTGCCGGTGGGCCCTCCGACCGGCGAGCCGCTGCTGTGGGTGTCCGACGAGCCGGTGCCCGACGCGGGCGTGCGGTGGGCGCGGCTGCTCGCCGACCACCCGCGGACGGGGCTGTGGCCGCTGCTGCTGACGATGCTGGCCAGCATGCGCCGCACCCCGACGCGCCCGTGGCACAACGGCGAACTCGCGCCCGTCGCGGCGAGCGGGATCGACGAGGTGGACGTCGACGCGTGGCTCGCCCGGCGGTGGCGCACCGAGGTCCGCCGCGACGACGACTTCGGCGCCGACGCGGTGCACCCGGTGCCGTTCGACGCCTGGCCCGGGCTCGCCGACGCCGCCCGGCCGGAGGGCGATCCGGACGCGCACGCCGCGTCGCTGGCCGAGTCCCCGGACGGAGCGGGCGCGTTGACCGGCCGCGACGACGTCCTGCTCGGGCTCGTCCCGGCCGCCGACGGCGCCGAGGCGATCGCCTCGTGCGGCTGGATACCACCATCCACAGTGGACGCAGTGGGGTGTGCGGCGGTGGTCCGCTCCTGGCAGCGCCGCTTCGGCGCTCGGCTGTGCCACCTCGGGTTCGACACGCTCGCGGTCACCGCGGCCTGGCCGCCGCGCGACCGGGAGCACGCGCTGCGCGTCGCGGCGGAGCACTACGCCTTCTGCCCGGAACTCCTCGCCGCGCAACCGCTGGAGGGCCACGCCACCGACCTGCTGCGGGCCGGAGCGTGGCTGTTCTGGTGGGACTGATGATCAGCCACAGTGGACAGATGCGCCCGGCCGGGCCGCCGTGCCACCATGGGGGTGCCTCCGAGTGGGGCCGGGGCCCCGCCGACCGCCGGTGGTACGCGGTCCGGCGGGGTCTTCCGGTGTTCGGGCGTCGGGTGGTCGGCCCGTCCGGGAGGCGTTGACGTGCACCGCTGCGGGAGGCGGGCCCGGGGCGGGACGCCGCTTCTCGCGGTCGGCTCGCAGTGGACCGACCGCATCGTCGCCTCCCGGTGCGTGCGGTCCGGGTGGTGCCCGGCGGGCCTGAGCGGCGCTCACGTCCCGGCGTGCGAGGTGGAGTCGAAGCCCGCCAGGGCGGTGCGGAACGGATCGGGGTCGACCGCGAACGGGCCGTGCAACGGGTGCAGCAGCTCGACCGACATGTACGCGGTGAACCCGAGGGTCAGCGTCAGCAGCACCATGGCGGCGACGTTGGCCGGGCGCATGCTCAGACCGATCAGCAGCGGGAAGGCGATCATCAGGGCCGCCCCCAGGAAGCTGGCTGCGAGCAGCACGATGTTGAAGTTCTGGTCGTCGGTGGCGATGTCGACCCGCTTGCGGTGGCCCTCGTCGATCTGGCGGATGTTCTGCAACGACTGCTCGCGCGAGCTCTTGATCGCCTCGTTGTCCACCGGGAGCGCGAGCACTTCGGAGCGCAGTGAGTTCAGCAGCCGGTCGACCTCCGGGTCGGTGTCGCCCCGGTCGAGGGCGGCCCACTCGTGGTCGGCGACGCGGCTCGCGTACTGGGCGGTCAGCGACTGGATGGCGGTGGAGTGCGGTGCGGGCGCGATGCTCGCCTGCCAGTAGGTGTCGGTGAGCGCGTTGGCCTCCTGCTGCGACGACTTGTCGATGTCATCGCCGTTCTGCCAGGCGAACACGATGTAGAACGCCAGCACGACGGTGAACAGGGCGTTGAGCACGCCGCCGACGAAGGACTGCGAGTCGGAGTCGGCATCGCCGGAGGCGGCCGCCTTGCGACGGGCGCTGAGCACGGTGAACCCGGCGACGCACAGGGTCAGCAGCACGACCGCCAGAAGGCTGAGGAGGATCACGACTGTTCCGTTCCTGGAGTGAGCGGGACGGGCTGGAAGGCGCGAAGCGCGCCTCAGCGACCGTACCGGCGGCCGGACCGCGGGAACACGGATTTTCCAGCAATAATCCGAACTTCACTTGATCAAGTGATCTTGGAAATCGGCCGGATCGGGTTGAGCGCCGTCCGCGGCTCTCTCGGCCGAGGTTGAAAATCCGCCCCATTGCTGGTCAACGGCAGAATGAGTCCACTGAGGAGTGTTGAGTGGAGCCGGAGGGGCGTGGTTCGGGCGCTGCTACGCTCGCTCCGTCGGCCGGGAGGAAGGTTCAGCGCGGGGTTGGATTCCTCCTGCTGCGTCGAGGTTTTCGCAACGAATCCGAAGTCGATGGGGGTGAGTCGTCGTGCGGTTCTCGTCGGTCATGCCGGCGCTCGCGCTGATGCTGCTGACGCCGTTGCTCGCCTCCGCCTACGTCCCGCGAGGACTCCCGGTCGGCACCTCGACGGCGCACTCCGCTTCCGTCGGGGCCATCTCACTGCCCGGGCTGGCTTCGGTCGCCCGGTTGGACGTCCCCCGCGATGCGCGGATCGTCGCCGCGGAACTGAGCTGGCGCGGCGACGTCCCGGCCTGGTGCCGGTACGTCCCCGGCACCGGGCAACCGGAACTCCCGGCCGCCAACCTGACCGTCGGTTCGGAGCGGGTCGCCGCCGAGCGCATCACCCGGGACGAGCGCGGCTACACCGCGCACGCCGACGTGACCGACCGGCTGCCCGGCGTTCTCGCCGCCGGCGGCGGTGCGATCGTCGTGCGCGGCCTGCGCTCCGGGGTCGGCCACGCGTGCGGGGGGAAGTGGACGTTGGACGTCCGGTGGGAGACCGCACGACCGGCGCTGTCCGTGCGCACCGAAGCGGAACCGCCCGCGGCGCGGCCCGGCGAGGCGGTGACCCAGAAAGCGGTCGTCACCAACTCCGGGGACGTGCCGTTGACCGGCATCGTCGTCGAACTCGCCGCCGGCGCGTGCCGTCGACCGGTGGACCGGCTCGACCCCGGGCTCAACGTGGCGGTCTCGTGCGATGGCGTGACCACGCCGCCCGACGGTCGGCTCGTGGCGCGCGTGCACGGGAGGAGTCCCGACGGCGAGGACGTCGCCGCCGAAGCCTCCGGCCGGATCCGGCTGCTGCCCCCGCCGCGGGCGGCGGTGGCGCTGGAGGTCGGCGAGATCAGGCAGGCCCCCGGGGCGCGGTACGCCGAAGTCCCGGTGACGGTCCGCAACATCTCACCCGTCGCCCTGGACGGCGTGGTGGTGAGCGGCGAACCTCCGGCGTGCCGACGCGAGTTCGGCCGTCTCGATCCGTGGCGGGAGGTGTCGTACCGGTGCCGGGTCGGTGCCGGGCGCAGCGTCGACCTCGCGGTCACCGCGTTCCCGGTGGTCGGCGGTGCCGTGCGCGACACCGCGCACGCGGTCCGGGCCGCCGCCCACGCGAGCGCTCCGCCACCCGCCCCGCCGCAGGTGCGACCAGCTCCGCGGCAGGAGCGGTCGGAACCGACCGCGGTGCGCGAACAACCGGAGCGGACCGCCGCGATCATCGCGATCCTCGGCGTGCTCGTGATGACGGTCAGCGTGGGAGCGCTGTCCTCGGCGACGCGCGTCGGCAGATGACCTGGTGCCGGGCGGGCGCGCAGACCACATCGGCGTCGCCGATGTGCACCAGTGGTGATTCACCGGAAGAGAGGATGGAACCGCATGCGGTGGATTCGATGCGCTTCGGTGGCCCTGGCCGCCGGGGCGCTGGTGACCGGATTGTCGGCTGGTGTGGCCGCGGCCGCGGACGGCGAGGTCACCGTGTTCGAGACCGAGGTGCAGCCGCTGACGACGTACGCGGCGCCCGAAGGCTGCCAGAAGCTGCCGATGGCCGCGCACGTGCTGGTCAACAACACGGACAAGCCCGTGAAGATCTACGGCGACCCGTTCTGCGTCGGCCCGTCGGTGACGATCCCACCGGGCCACGGCTCCCACGTCGCGCCGGGCAGCGGCAGCTTCTCGGCATGACGGCGCGGAGACCGCACGCCACCCCGGGTGGCGCACCGGTGGGTCCGGTGCGGACCCACCGACCGCTCGAACGCGCGCCGCGACTAGGAGCTCCGCATGTCCGTTGATCTCGTCGTGGTCGGACTCGGCTACGTCGGGCTGCCGCTGGCCGCACGGGCATGCGAGGTCGGTGTGCGCACCGTCGGGTTCGACGTCTCCGCGGACGTGGTGACCGCCCTCAACGCGGGTCGGTCGCACGTCGGGGACGTCCCGGACGGCGTGGTCGCCGAGATGCTGTCGAACGGCTTCTCGGCGACCACCGATCCCGCGGTCCTCGCGCAGGCCGACACGATCGTGCTCTGCGTGCCCACCGGGTTGTCCGAGACGGGAGAACCCGACCTGACCGCGGTGCGGACCGCCGCGCGCACCGTCGCGGCGCGGTTGTGCGCCGGGACGCTCGTGGTGCTCGAATCGACGTCCTACCCCGGCACGACGGAGGAGGTGCTGCGCCCGATCCTGGAGCAGGGCAGCGGCCTCGTCGCGGGGGAGGACTTCCACCTGGCCTACTCGCCGGAGCGGATCGACCCGGGCAACGCGGCGTTCGGCGTGCGGAACACGCCGAAGGTCGTCAGCGGGGTCACCCCGCTGTGCGCGAAGTACGGGGTGGCCTTCTACGGACGGCTGGTCGACACGCTCGTCGTCGCGCGCGGCACCCGCGAGGCGGAGATGGCCAAACTGCTGGAGAACACCTACCGGTACGTCAACATCGCGCTGGTGAACGAGGTCGCGCTGTTCTGCGACCAGGTGGGCATCGACGTGTGGGACGTGCTCGACTGCGCCTCGTCCAAGCCGTTCGGGTTCTCCCCGTTCCGCCCCGGACCCGGCGTCGGCGGCCACTGCATCCCGGTCGACCCGCTGTACCTGGCGAGCAAGGGGCGCGACGAGGGCTTCTCCTTCAACGTGCTCGCCGCCGCCCGCGCGGTGAACGAGCGGATGCCCGAGCACGTCGTGGACCGCGCCGCGAAGCTCCTCGCCGAGCGGGGACTGGGTCTGCGCGAGGCGCGCGTGGCGCTGCTGGGGGTGAGCTACAAGCGCGACGTCGCCGACACCCGGGAATCCCCGGCGTTCGCGGTGGCCGGTCGGCTGCTGCGCAACGGCGCGGACGTCCGCTACCACGACCCGCACGTCCAGTCGTTCACAGTGGACGGTCGGGAAGTGTCCCGGGTGGACGAACTCGCGGACGCCCTGAGCACGGCGGATCTCGCGATCGTGTTGCAGGACCACTCGTGCTACGGCTCCACCGAGCTCGCGGAGTCCGGGTGCCCGGTGCTGGACACCCGCGGCAGGCTCTCGGGGGAGAACGTGACCACGCTGTGAACGAAGAATCGCAAGACCTGCGCGGAAGACCGTTTGCCGCGCTGGGGCGGGAGACTGGCGGATCCTGCCGGAACATGTCCCGTAGTGACAGAGGAAGGAAGTACCACCATGGACGCGACCATCGCGAACGAGCGGCTCCGCAAGCGCTTCGCCAAGTGGGACGTGGACGGCAGCGGCAGCCTGGAGCGCGCGGACTTCGAGAAGGAGGCCATGCAGATCGCCCGGTCCTTCGGCAAGGACCCGGAAGGTCCCGAGGCCCGCGAGCTCCGCGACGCCTTCGTCGGCATGTTCACGCAGCTCGCCGAGCAGGCCGGCATCCCCGCCGACGGCTCGCTGTCCGAGGAGCAGTTCGTCAAGGCCGGCGGCAAGCTCGTCGCCGAGGGCGCCGAGGCGTCGTTCAACCGGGTCCTCGGCCCGGTGGTGCGCGGCATCGTCGGCATGTGCGACAAGAACGACGACGGGCAGATCAACGGCCAGGAGTGGGTGGCCTGGATGGACGCCGTCGGCGTCGACCAGTCGCACGCCGCCGAGGCGTTCCGCAAGGTCGACACCAACAACAACGGCGAGCTGTCCCTCGACGAGCTGCTGGACGCGGTCCGCGCGTTCCACTACGGCGAGCTGGACGTCGAACTGCTCGGCTGATCCGGGGCCGTGGAAGGAAAGAAGGCCGGTGACCGCGAGGTCACCGGCCTTCTGCCGTCAGCCCACCGGGATCGGCGCCGGTGTGAACGACACCGGCATCTCCGGTTGCAGCCCCAGGTCCGCGCCCGTGACCGGCACCTCGGCCCGGATGAGGATGTTGTAGTGGTTCGGGAAGTGGCAGGCGTCGAATCCCAGCACGGTGCCGACGAGGTGGTCGCCGATCCAGAACTCGTCACCGCGGTCGACCACCCCTGCGCTGGCGAACTCGGCGAACCCGAGGAACCCGACCCGGTCGATGCGGGCGCCCGCGGCGGTTTCCCGGTGGTCGGTGGTCACCAGCTCGTGGACCTCGCCCCGCCGGACGCACCGGCTGGCGTGCGGCTCCAGGGACATGCCCCGTCGTTCGCGGCGGTGCAGCAGCACCTTCACCAGGGTGCCGCTCAGCGACCGCTTCGGGCCGTCCTCTTCCAGGTTCACGTGCTCTCCCCTCCGGCC
This sequence comes from Saccharopolyspora rosea, assembly GCF_025643595.1. Lineage (GTDB taxonomy): Bacteria > Actinomycetota > Actinomycetes > Mycobacteriales > Pseudonocardiaceae > Saccharopolyspora > Saccharopolyspora rosea. The sequence continues at coordinate 3,554,724 of NZ_CP102826.1, read as the reverse complement.
GGTGCCCCGGCCAGCTCGGTCCGGTAGATCTGCGCGACGAGTTCGAGAGCCGGCAGACCGCCGTCGTCGGTCCGGTGGCCCGCGTCGACGGTCGCGGCGAAGTCGTCGAGGATGCCGCCGTACTCGTGCCACAGCGACGACTTGAAACCGGGGTGCCCGGCCAGCATGTCCGCGCGCAGCTCGGTCCCGTCATGGCACCGGACCTCGACGTCCTTGGCCTCTCCCGGGTAGGACCAGTCGAGTTCGACGACAGCGGGAACTCCGGCGGTCGACCGGAGCTCGACGACGGCCTGGCGGTCGACCTCGCCGTCGCGCCGCACGGTCGCGTCCACGAGCTCGACCTCGCCGAGGAACAGGCGAACCAGGTCGAACGCGTTCGGACCGTTGTCGGCCACGCACCCGCCGCCGCACCGGTCCGGGTCCAGGTACCAGGTGTCGCCGCCGATGTGGTCCTCGATGAGCTCCAGGTAGCGCACGCGCAGCGACTCCGCCCCGCCGCGGCGGCGGACCTCGTCCAGCAGGCCCAGCACGTTGTCGTTGTAGCGGCGGTGGAACGCGGTGAACAACGGCACCCCCAGGGCGTCGGACAGCGCCGCCAGCGCCCGGCCCTCCGCATGCGACGACGACAGGGGTTTCTCCACGCAGACCGGGATTCCCGCGCGCAGGACGTCCCGGCACACCGGGGCGTGCACGTCGTTCGGGGCGGTCACGACCGCGGCGTCCAGGGCGACGCCGCGCAGCATGGCGTGGTGGTCCGGGAAGCAGGGCGCGGTGTCCCGGTGCGGCGCCAGCGCGGACTCGCGGACGTCGCAGACCGCGGCCAGCTCCCAGCCGGGGGAGCGCTCGATCGCGTGCAGGTAGTACTTCGAGATCGTGCCCAGTCCGACCAGGCCGACCCGCCTGGGGCCCATCAGCGCTCACCCACCGGTGCGGGACTGCGGAGTCCGAGGTCGAGCAGTTCGCGGTGCACGTGCTCCCGGATCGGCACCCCGAACTGCAGGCGCTCCTGCGCCCGTTCCGACTCCCACCAGCCCGGGTAGCGGACCTCCTCGCCCGGCGCGGCGGACGGGCAGTCGACGAGCGCGGCGAACGCGGTCTGCGCGTCGGCCGCGAATTCCCCGGCCGGGCGCAACGAGTCCGGGGCGATGGCGAGCACGAAGTAGCCGATGTCGTCGTCGCGGCCGTGCGGCCCGCCGTCGCCCAGCAGGGCCGCGGGCGCCGGGCCGAGCCCCGCGCCGGGCAGCAGCGCGGAGAGCACTTCGACGACGAGCCCGAGGCCGAAGCCCTTGTGCACGCCGTTGTCCGGAGTTCCGCCCAACCAGCGCAGGTGCGCCGCACCGCGGTCGAAGGCGGTCGGGTCGGTGACGGCCTCGCCGGAGTCGTCGGCGAGCCAGCCGTCCGGGACGGTCTCGCCGCTGCTCGCGGCGATGCGGACCTTGCCGGTCGGCACCACCGTGGTGCTCATGTCCAGGACGAACGGGTGCTCGGGCAGGGCCGGGGCCGCGACGCTGAGCGGGTTGGTGCCGAGCATGGCCAGAGCCCCGTGCGGCGGGCGGGCGATGCGCTGGCCGCCGCAGTTGCTCGCGACCACGCCGATCATCCCGTGGGCGGCCGCGCGTGCCGCGTGGTGACCCGCGCACCCGAAGTGCGTCCCGCCGCGCACCGAGACCAGGCCGATGCCGTGCCGCCCGGCCCGTTCGACCGCGGAGTCCATCGCCTCGGCCGCCGCCCACAGGCCGAGCGCCCGGCGCGCGTCGACGACCGCGCAGGCCCCGAGGTCGGTCACCACCTCCGGTTCCGCGGCGGGATCGACCCGCCCGGAGTCGAACAGCGGCAGGTACAGCCGGCGCAGGTTGAACACGCCGTGCGAGTCGAAGCCGCACAGGTCGCCGTGGCACAACGCGGACGCGGCGGTGCGCGCCCGCGGCGGCGGAACTCCCCGGTCGGTGAACAGGTCGGTCACCAGCGCGTGCAGGTCCTCGTAGGGCACCCGCACGGTGTCGTGGTGCGGTGTCATGTCCTTTCCTTCCCATCGCGGTGCTGTTCGGCGAAGCCGGTGAGCAGCGCGGACACGGCGGACGCGAAGCCGTGCAACTCGTCCAGGTCGGCGTGCTCACCCTCGGCGTGGGCGTTGTTGTCCTGCAACGACCCCGGCCCCAGGACCGCCGTGTAGCAGTCCGGGATCCCGTCCATCCAGATGGCGTCGCAGGTGAAGGCGGGTTCGACGTCGGGCCAGCGGGCGATGCCGGCGCGGGTGAGCAGGTCCTCGGCCCACGGCTCGGAGTTGTTCAGGCACGGCAACCCGCGTTTGAGCCAGCGCACCCCGGTGACCGCCGCCGCGTCCGCGGCGGTGCGGGTGAACTCCCTGGTGTCGGCGAAGATCCCGGTGAACCGGCGCACGCCGTCCTCGACGGCGGCTTCCAGGGCCTTCTCGGCCCGGGCGCCTTCGGCGGAGGTGGCGTAGGAGAGGTTGATCAGCAGTTCCCCGCTGCCGTACACGCGGTTGTGCGCGTGTCCGGTGTGGACACCGCCGATGCACAGCCGACCCGGCCGGTCCCGCGGGTCGAGCGCCGCGGCGAGGTGCTGGGCGAGGAAACCGAGCAGCACGCTCGCGTTGTGGCCGGTGTCCGGCCGGTCGTCGACGGCGCCGTGCCCGCCGACGTGCACGCGGGCGGTCATCGACGCGGTGGACCGGGGCAGGTAGCGCAGTCCGGTCGGCTCGCAGAAGATGTTGAGGCGTCCCACGTGCCCGGCCTCGACCAGCGGTCGGGTGCCGAACGTGCCCATCGCACCGCCTTCCTCGCCGGACACGGCCTGCACCAGCACGCCGACGTCGCGTCCCAGCGCCGGTTCGGCGCGCACCGCGTCGCGGATGCCGCTGAGCAGCGCCACGGCCGGCCCCTTCGCGTCGATCGCGCCGCGTCCGGTGAACCGGCCGCCGCTCAAACCCACCGGTTCGAGCCCGGCGACGGTGTCGAGGTGGACGTTGAACATCACGGTCGCCCGCCTCGGCAGGGCCGGGCCGAGTCGCAGCAGCAGGCTCGGTTGTTCGGCGAGGAACCGGGGGTCCTCGGCCGCCCGCCGCACGGTGACCGGCACGTCGTCGCGCCGCAGGACGTGCGGCGGCGGACTTCCGTGCCGCACCACGCGGAATCCGACCGACTCGGCGGCGCGGGCGTAGGCGCGCTGCGCCTCCCGCAGCCGAGGCGGCGGGTCGTCCGGCGCCGCTTCCAGGAAGCCGACGGTCGGGGTGGCCAGCAGGTGGAGGAGGAGTTCCCGGTCTTCGGGGGTGAGGAGATCGGACATCGGTGCCTGTCTTCGGGCTCGTGGTGCGTGGCGGTGCCGGCGGCGGAACCCCAGCGGCGGTCTCGGCTGCGGGAGCCCGTGCCCGATGTGCGCGGGAGGGGCCGTCCTCGTGGGACGACCGCCGAGCGCGCGGCGGTGCGAGCTGCGAGGGCGGAGCGAGCCCCGCCGGGTTCGAAGGCGGGCCGTCAGGTCGCGGGGGTCGCGGTGCTGTCGGCGGGGGCGGGTGGCAGCGCCGCGACCCGCAGCAGGCGTTCGAGGCGGTGCCCCGCCTGCACGAACCGCTCGGCCGAGGTCGCGACGACCCCTTCGTGCGGCCGCGTTCCCAGGTGGGGCTCGATCGACAACGCGCCCGAGTAGCCGGCGGCGTGCAGCAGCCGCAGGCAGTCGACGACCCGGGACCGGCCGTCGCCGGGGAGCACGTAGGTGGCGCTGCCGGGCGTGCCGACCGCGTCCTTGACGTGCACGTGCGCCACGTGCGGCAGGATCCGCCGCAGCACGGCGTAGGAGTCGTAGCCGTGCGCGATCCCGTTGCCGGTGTCGAACAGCAGCCGCAGCGCGGGTCCGCCGACCTCGGCCACCAGCCGCAGCATCCGGTCGGCGTCCTCGCCCGCCCAGCCCGCGCAGTTCTCGTGCAGCAGCACGACGTCGTGCGCGGTCGCGCGTGCCGCCAGCCGCGACAGCCGGTCGAGCACGCGGTCGCGCCACTCGGGCTCCTCCAGGCCGTCGTTCGGGTAGGACATGATCCGGACGAACCGCGTGCCGAGCGCCGCGCAGCGCTGCGCCAGGACGTCCAGCTCGCGCAGGTCGTCGTCGAAGGGCGCGGTGATCGGGCGGGCCCAGTTGCCGATCCGGGACGCCAGGCACACCACGTCCAGTCCCGCGTCGCGAACGGCCCGGTGCACGGCGTCGAAGTGCCGGTCGTCGAGGTCGGCGAGGTGCGCACCGTCCACTGTGCGCAGTTCGATCGCCGACCAGCCGAGGCGTTGCACGGCGTCGATCTGGGTGGCCAGGTCGGCGCCCGCCTCGTCGCCGATCCCGGCCAGCCGGTCGCGCGGTGGTTCAACGAGCATGCGTCCAGGTCCTCTCCGGGATCGGCGGCGCGGCGGTGCCGGCGGCGCAGTGCCGCTTGGCGTCCGCCAGCAGGCGGACGATCTCGCAGTGCAGGTCGAAGGTGTCGTGATCGCCGGACTCGCCGTGGAAGTGCCGGTAGGCCTGCACGACGAACCGGGTCAGCGCGTCATCGCGGAACACGTGCCGCTCCGAGCGCTCGCCCTGGGACACCACGAGCTGGGCGTGGTCGTCGTGCTCGCTGATCGGGTAGTGGCCGATCGCCTGGCCGCCGCTGAACTCCAGCGCCACGCGGCGTTCCTGCACCGGGGAGGTCAGGTCGGAGCTGATCTCGGTGACCACGCCGTTGCGGTGCCGCAGCGCCAGCTGCGCGCTGCCCATCCGGGGCAGCACGGTGCTCCCGCACCGCATGTGGGTCCACCGGGCACCGGTGACGTCGGCGCCGCCGGCCAGCCGCAGCACCACGCCGAGGGAGTGCGGGACCTCCACGTCGAACGCGGTCGGGTGGCCACCGGTGCCCAGCGACCGCGCGAACCGCGGCTTGTGCTGGGCGACCCGGATGGACCGCAGGTCGCCGAGGGACCCGTCGCGCAGCAGGGCACCGAGCCGGTGGGTGAGCTCGGCCTCCAGCCAGTGCGCCACCACCACCAGGTCGAGCCCGTACCGGTACCGCAGCGCGGTGATGGCGCGCAGGTCGGCGGCGCCGGTGGCGACCGGTTTCTCCACGATCATGCGGCGGAAGCCGAGCTCGGCGAGCTCGGACAGCACCGTGACGCGGCTCTCCGGAGGGGTGCACACGTGCACCGCGGTGGTGGGTGGGTCGACGAGCAGGGCGGCGGCGCGCGCGGAGTCGACGACGGCGACGTCCGGGTGGTTCCCGCGGGCTTGCGGGGCGGGGTCGCAGGCGACGACGGGTCCGGGGTGGAACAGCTCGCCGGCTACGGCGCGCGCCTTCGACAGCACCCGCAGGTGCAGGCCGGAGCCCGCGCGGCCGAGGCCGACCACGAGTGATCGCAGCATCGGGGGCAGTAAGTCCTCTGTGGACGATGTATTCCAGGGATCTCCGCGAGTCCACAGGAGACGGACGCGCGGCTTGTCGCCGGGGAACTCTACAGATCGCCCCGGGAAGCCCGAAAGCGGGTCGTGCGGGGATTCTTTCGTCACCGTAACGAGTGAAATCCACGCACGAGCTTTCGGCTCGGGTTGCGGGTGGGCTAGCTTCGTGATCAAGCAGATCGCTTTTTCCCTTCTTTTTCCTGGAGTGTGGTCATCGTGTCCGGCGGGACGGAGTCAGCCGGGGTGCGGGAAGAACGCGCGGTGCCGGCGGAAATCCCCGACACCGGATCCGTCCCGTTCTTCTCGCAGGCCCGGACGTTCGACAGGCTGTGGCCGTCCATCAGCGCCCGCGTGGAGGAGGTCTTCGACAACGGGAAGTTCTCGCACGGTCGGCAGGTGGCGGAACTGGAGCGGCAGCTCGCCGAGTACACCGGCGCGCGGTTCGCGGTCGGGGTCAACAGCGGGACCGACGCGCTGGTCCTGCTGCTGCGTGCGGCCGGGCTGCGCCCCGGGGACGAGGTCGTCGTCCCGGCGTACTCGTTCGTCGCGACCGCGACGTCCGTCGTGCTGGCCGGCGGGCGGCCGGTGTTCGCCGACATCGACCCCGCGACCTACGCGCTCGACCCGGCCGAGGTCGACCGGGTGGCCGGACCGCGCACCCGCTTCGCGATGCCGGCGCACCTGTTCTGGCAGATGGCCGACATGGCGGCGCTGGGCGAGGTGGCCGAGCGCCGCGGGCTGACCGTGGTGGAGGACAGCGCCGAGGGCATCGGCATGCGCCAGGGCGGTGTCCACGCGGGACGGCACGGTGCGGGCGGCGTGCTGTCGTTCTTCCCCAGCAAGACGCTGGGCGCTCTCGGTGACGCGGGTGCCGTGCTCACTGACGACGCGCGCATCGCCGAGCTGGTGTCCGGGCTGCGGCACCACGGCCGGTTCGGCCGGACCCTGGACCACTTCCCGGGCATCGCCACCGAAACCGGGCTCGCGGGCACCAACAGCAAGATGGACGACATCCAGGCGGCGGTCCTGCTGGCCAAGCTGACCTGCCTGGACGCCGACATCGCCCGCCGGGCGGAACTGGCCGCGGCCTACACCGACCGGCTCACCGGGGTGCCCGGCGTGGTCCGGCTGCCGCAGGTGGTCGACCGCGGTCCCGGCTCGGCGGCGGTGTTCTACGTCTACCTGATCGAGGTCGAGCACCGCGACGAGCTCGTCGACCACTTGGCGCGCAACGGGATCGGCACGGAGACGTACTATCCGGTGCCGCTGCACCTGCAACCCTGCTTCGCCGGGCACCGCCACGTCCTGGGCGACTTCCCGCGCGCCGAGGCGGCCGCGGGGCGCGCGGTGGCCCTGCCGCTCTACCCCGATCTCACCCTCGACCAGGTCGAAAGGGTGTGCTCGGTGGTGCGCGAGTTCCTCACCGGGAGGTGCGCCTGATGCGACCCGAGATCCCGTTCTTCCCCCCGGACCTGTTCGAGGGCGACCGCAAGGTCATGCTCGACCTGATCCGCGAGATCGGGCTGGCACCCGAGCAGAAGTTCATCCTCGGCGAGCACACCCGGCGGTTCGAGGAACTCCTCCGGGAGTCGCTCGGCGCCGCCGACGTGATCGCCTGCGGCAGCGGCACGTCCGCGCTCGGCCTGGTGCTGCGGGCGATGGACGTCGGACCGGGCGACGAGGTGGTGGTGCCCGCCTTCGGGTGCGCGCCGCTGGCCTCGTCGGTGCTGGAGGTGGGCGCCCACCCGGTGTTCGCCGACATCGACCGGCGCACCATGGTCGTCGACCCGGACGACGTGGAGCGGCGGATCACCCACCGCACCAAGGCGATCCTGCCCGCGCACATGTTCTCGATCATGGCGGACATGCCCAGGTTCACCGAGCTGGCCGCCGAGTGGGGCCTGCGGCTGCCGGAGGATTCCGCGGTCGCCCAGGGAGCGGTGCTCGGGGGCACCCCGGCCGGGCTCTGGGGCGAGGCGGGCGTGTACTCCTTCGTGCAGGTCAAGTCGTTCGGCATGCCGGGCGAGGGCGGTGCGGTCGTGACCCGCGACGCCGAGCTCGGGCACCGGGTGCGGATGCTGCGCAACCACGGGCAGGACGGGCAGCGGTTCGTGCACCGGGTGGTGGGCACCAACAGCCGCTTCGACGAGATCCAGGCGGCCTTCCAGGTGCACCGGTTCGCGGGCTTCCCGGACCGCCTCGAACGCCGCGCCGCGATCGCCGACCACTACACCGAGCGCTTCGCGCCGCTGGCCGACCGCGGCATCGTCCCACCGCCACCGGGCCGGGAAGGGCGCTGCTACTACGTCTACTGCGTGCAGGCGGAGAACCGCGACGCGCTGAAGGACCACCTCGCGGCGCAGGGCATCGGGTCGCACGTCTACTACCCGCTGCCGCTGCCGCACCAGACCGCGTTCGCGCCGTGCGCGCCCGCGGACGAGCGGTGGCCGAACGCCGAGTACGCGAGCCGCCGCATCCTCGCGCTGCCGATCTACCCGCACCTGGACGACGCGGACGTCGAGCGCATCGCCGACGCCGTCTGCGCATTCGCCCGGTGACACACCAGTGAGGACGACACGATGACCAGCGACGTCAACACCGAGCACACCGCGGCGCCGCAGACCCGGCCGGAGAGCAAGTTCCGCAGCTACCTCCGGCTGGGCAAACTCGACGTGCCCGACTACTACATCGGCATCCTGGTGGTGGCCTCCGCGGTGCTGCTGCCGTCCGCGGCGGTGGAACCGCGGACGATTCCGATGCTGCTGCTGTTCCTCGTGGGCGAGGTCTGCACGGTCGTCGCCATGGTGGCGCTCGACGACGTGACGGGGTACCGCGACGGCAGCGACATCGCCAACTACGGGCCCAACGACCCGCTGCGCAAGAAGCTCCGCAAACCGCTGGTCGCGGGAACGCTGACCACGCAGGAGGCGCTGCGCTTCGCCTGGGTCACCGCGGTCGCGGGAGCGCTGCTGTGGGCCGCCGCGATCGCCGTGGCCCCCCACCGTCCGATGTGGACCGTGGTGCTCATCGCGGCCACCTACGCGATCTCGTTGCAGTACTCGTACGGGATCAAGCTGAGCTACCACGGCTTCCAGGAGGCGTTCCTGGTCGCCCTCGGAGTGGCGCTGGTGTTCGGCCCCTACGGGCTGGCGACCGGGCACTTCTCGGGATTCCTGCTGGTGCAGGCCGTGCTGTTCGGGCTCGGACCGCTGATGTTCGGGGTGTACTCCAACACCAACGACGTCGAGGGGGACCGCGCCGTCGGACGCCCGACCGTCGCGGCGCTGACGTCGGCGCGCGGCAACGCGATCTTCATCGGTGCGCTGTCGGTGGGCGAGTTCCTGCTCGGCGCGGTCGCCTCGGTCGCCGGGGTGGCGCCGTGGTGGTTCGCGCTCCTCGTGCTGCCCGCGACCGCCCTGCGCGCCCGGCAGTACTACCTCGGTTTCGTGCGCCACGACATCATGCGCGCCCGCCGCCTCGGTTTCACCGTGCACCGCGTGTACGTGGCGCTGCTGGTCGTGGCCAACCTGCTGGTGGGGGTGATCGGATGAGCCCGGATCTCGACGTTGCCGTGGTGGGCGCGGGCATCGCCGGGCTGACCGCGGCCGACGAACTCCGCCGCGCCGGACTCGACGTGCGCGTCTTCGAGTCGGCGGGGCACGTCGGCGGGCGGATGGCGAGCGCGCGCCGCGACGGCTACACCATCGACACCGGCGCGGAGCAGATCTCCCCGCGCGGCTACCGGGCGACGTGGGAGCTGCTGGCCCGGCTCGGCGTCACCGAGGACGAGGTGCCGCGCATCGGCCGCCCGGTCGCCGTGTGGCGGGACGGTCGCGCCCACTCCGGCGTCACGGACCCCCGCGGCATGATCTCCGGTGCCGGGTTGTCCGCGCGCGCCCGGCTGGACCTGCTCCGGTTCGCGGCCTGGGCGCTGCGCCGACGCGCCGACTTCGACGACGACCACCCGGAGCGCAGCCCACTGGCCGATGCCACGGTCGCCGAACTCGCCGGGCACTACCACCCGGACCTGCACGACTACCTGTTGCAACCGGTGGCGGGCAGCTTCTTCGGGTGGGACACCGCGCGCTCCTCGGCGGCGGTGCTGACCGGCCTGCTGCTGGCGGTCGGCGGTGCCGGGACGTGGCGCACCTACCGCGACGGCATGGACACCCCGGCCCGGCTGCTCGCAGCCGGGCTCGACGTCGTGACGGGACGGCGCGTGGACGAGGTCGTCGCCGACCGCGGCACCGCCCGCGTGCGGATCGGTTCGGACGAGATCACGGCGCGGTCGGTGCTGCTGTGCGTGCCCGCGCCGGTCGCGCGGTCGCTGCACGCGAACCCGCTGGACGAGGAGGCCGACTACCTGGCCGCCTGCACGTTCACCACCGCGCTGAAGGTCAGCTGCCTGCTCGACGCACCGCTGTCCCCGGAGGGGGCGGGGCGGCCGTACCTGCTGCTCACACCGGAAGCCGAGGACCGGGCGCTGTCCGCGATCATCTTCGACCACGAGAAGCACCCCGGCCGGGCGCCGACCGCGAAGGGGCTGCTGACCTTGATGGCCAACGCCGGAACGGTCCCGGACCTGCTCGACGCCCCGGACCACGAGGTCGTCGAGCGGCTGACCACCGCGGCCCGGCGCTACCTGCCCTCGCTCGGCGCGGTGAACCGGGCCAACTTCGTGCACCGCCACCACCACGCGCTGCCGGAGGCCACGCCCCAGGCGCTGCACCGGCGGGCCCGGTTCATGGCGCGGCCGAACGGTCCCGTCGACTACGCGGGCGACTGGGTCATGCTGCGACCGGCCAGCGAGGGCGCGGTTCGCGCGGGTGCGCTCGCGGCGTCCCGCGTGCTCAGCCGTCTTCGGTCCACGCAGGACACCGCGGCAGCGGCGGGCGTGTAGGACGAACGAGCGGGGGAGTTGGCGTTGAAACCGCACGACATGGGTGTGCTCTTCGACGAGTGCGCCGAACGCGGCATCGGGACCGGCGTGCACCTGGACCGGCCGTTCGACATCGCCCCGGACGGGGGCACCGCGTACGACGCGGCGGCTCTGGCCGAGCTGGTCCGCCAGGCCGCCGGCTGGCTCGCCGCGGCCGGTGCCGGGCGGGGCGACCGGGTGGCGATCGTGAAGGACAACCACTGGGACTACGACCTGCTCGCCTGCGCCGCCGTGCGCGTCGGAGCGGTCCCCGCGCAGCTGTCCGGGCAGCTCGCGCCCGAGGTGCTGGAGGTCCTGCTCGCCCGACTGGACCCGGCCGTGCTGTTCACCACCGCGGACCTGGTCGAGCGGGCACGCGCCGCAGGCGTCGACCTGAAGTCGGTGGCCCGCGTCGTGGTGACCTCGGACGCCGCGGTCCCGGGCGCGGTCGCACTGGACGACCTGCGCGGGCACGCCGCACCCGCGCCGCACCGGCGGCACGAGGACGAACCGCTGGTCATCGACCACACCTCCGGCACGACCGGAGTGCCGAAGCTCGTGGTCCACTCGACGCGGACGATCATCGGCGAACTCGCCCGGTTCGAGGCGCGGCGGATGCCCAAGATCGGGGCGCGTCCGGACGACGTCGTGGCCACCGCCAGTTCCTACGCCCACGGGCGGACCTTCTGCTGGACGGCCGTCGTGATGAGCGTGGCACCCCGGGAGGTGGTGGTGCTCACCAGCCAGGACCCGGACCGCGCGGACCCGGTGCTGCGGGCGCACCCGCCGACGATCCTGGAGGGCCTTCCGGCGTCGTACGTCCGGTTCCGACCGCTGATCGAGCGCCTGGACAACCCGTTCCGGCGGGTCCGGCTCTACATCAGCACCTACGACGCGGTGCACCCGCCGACGATCCGCGCCTACCTGGCCGCCAGTCGGCACCCGAGTCCACTGTGGATGGACGGGTGGGGGCAGACCGAGACCGGCCCGTTGACCTTCCGCTTCCACACCCGCCGCTCGATCGCGCGCGAGGGCGCCGCGACGCACGACGTGGGCCGACCGATCCCGGTCAAGACCGGGCTGCGGCTGGTGGATCCGGACACCTTCGAACCGGTGCGCCCGGGCCGCCCCGGGCTCGTGCTGGCCCGCACGTCCGCCCGGTGCCTGGACTACCTCGGCGAGTCGCGGAGGTGGGAGCGCAAGCGCGTCGGTGACTGGTGGAACACCGGCGACATCGGCGTCCGCGGTTGGGACGGCAGCGTGCGCCTGCTCGACCGCGAGGTCGACCACGCTCCCGGCATGAGCTGCGTGGAGACCGAGGACGTCCTGGAAGACCGGCTGCCGCGGGCGTGGGAGTGCGTGCTGCTGACCCGACCGGGCGAACTCCCGCTGCCGGTGGTCGTCACCGCGGACGGCGAGCTGCCCGACGAGGACTGGCACCGCGCCCGCCGCGGCCTGCCGCCGATGGCGGAGCCGGTGGTGCTGACCTGGGACGAGGTGCCCCGCACCGGCACCGGCAAGGTGCGCCGTCTGGAACTGCGCGGGCAGCTCACCGGCCGCGTCGACACCTGCGGCACCGGCCGCTGGACCTGAGGAGCTGCTGATGACGCGCGTCGGCTACGTCTTCGACAACGCGAACCCGCACAGCGGCGAGCAACACCGGTGCATCGCCACCGCGCACGACGCGATGACCACCGAACGGCTCGCCGCCACCGGGGTCGCGGACGGCTGGTGCTGCCTGGACGTGGGCACCGGCGGCGGCACCATCGCGCGCTGGCTCGCCGACCGGGTCGCGCCCACCGGCAGCGTGCTGGCCACCGACGTCACACCCGTCGACGTCGGCGGTCACCCGAACCTGACGGCGGCGGTGCACGACATCACCGCCGATCCGCTCCCGGACGAGCACTTCGACCTGGTCGTGGTCCGGTTGCTGCTGCAACACCTCCCGGAGCGGGACGCTGTGGTGGCCAAGCTCGTCCGGGCGCTGAAACCGGGCGGCTGGCTGCAGATCGAGGAGTTCGACACCTCCTACGAACCGGTGCTGCTCACCCCGGACGAGCGGTCCGCGCGGCTGTACGAGAAGTTCCTGGCAGCCAAGAAGACGTTGATGCGCAGAGCAGGAGCCGACCCGGAGTGGGGGCGCCGGGCCGCCCGGGTGATGAGCGCGGCCGGACTGGTCGACATCGATCCGCGCCCGTACGTCCGGCCGCGGCACCCGGAGTCGGCCGACCTGCTGTTGCAGGTGCACCACACCTACCACCTGCGGGACGGACTGCTGTCGGTCGGCATGACCGACGAGGAACTGGCCGAGGTGCGGGCGGTGATGCGCGATCCGTCCTTCCGCGCCTCGTCCAGCCTCATGTACTCGGTGCAGGGTCGGAAGGAGCTGGCGTGACGACGACGTTGACGGCGGACGTGGCGGGGCTGGTCGCGGCCGAGCAGCTCGGGGCCCTGTCGGGTGAGTACGCCGCCGATCCGCTGGTGAGCGACGTCGACTGGGCGGGCCGGGTCGACCTTCCGCTGGCGGACGAACTCGCCGTCCAGGCGGCGTGCGGGATCATGCACGTCCACGGCCGGGCCGCAGGCCGGCCGCAACGGCTCGGCGTCGACTACGCCTCGGTGCTGGCCGGGGTCCTCGCGGTCCAGGGCGTGCTCGCGGCGTCGATCGCCCGGGTGCGCGGCGCGCGGCTCACCGCGGTGCGCACGTCGGTGGCCGACGCGGCGCTGCTGGCGGTGCAGCAGTACCTCGCCGTGGCCACCACCGACGACGACTGGGCGGAGCGGTGGGAACCCGGTGGCCGTCCGCCGTTCACCAGCCGCGACGGGGTCCGCTTCGAAGTCGAGACCCTCTACGCCGAGGGCTGGCGCCGGTTCTGGCAGGAGCTCGGTGCCGACCGCGAGGCGGTCGCCGAGGGCTGGTGGCCGTTCCAGCAGCGGTTCGCGACCGCGGCGGGGCACCTGCCGGAGGCGCTGCACGCCACCGCGCGGAACACCGACTACGAGGCCGTGGTGGCGGCGGCGACCGCCGCCGTCGGGGTCAGCGTGCTGCCGGTCCGGGACGTTCCCTCGCCACCGGTGGAAGTTCCCGCGTGCGGGCTGCGCCCGCTGCCGGGCACCGCGACGCGCGAGTCGGAGAAGCGCGGTGAGGCACCGCTCGACGGGCTCGTCGTGGTGGAGTCGACGCGCCGCATCCAGGGCCCGCTGGTGGGGCACGTGCTGCGCCTGCTGGGCGCCGAGGTGATCCGAGTCGAACCGCCCGGCGGCGACCCGATGCGGGGCATCCCGCCGATGGCGGGGGACTGCTCGGTCCGCTTCCGCGCCCTCAACGACGGCAAACGCGCGGTGGAGGTGGACATCAAGTCCCCCGCCGGACAGCGCGAGCTGCGCGAACTGGTGGCCGGGGCGGACGCGTTCGTGCACAACTGGGCTCCCGGCAAGGCCGAGCAGCTCGGTCTGGACGCCGAGGACCTGGTCCGCGCCAGCCCCGGGCTGACCTACGCGTGGGCGTCCGGGTGGGAACCGCTGTCCTGGCCGGAACTGCCGCTGGGCACGGACTTCCTGGTGCAGGCGCACAGCGGTCTCGGCGCGGCCGCGTACCCGGGGGACGAGCCGAGCATGCCGTCGCTGATGACGCTCACCGACATCCTGGGCGGGATGGTCTGCGCCCAGGGCGTGCTGGCGTCGCTGCTCCGCCGGGTGCGCACCGGGCGGGGGTCCCGTGTGGACAGTTCGCTGTTCTCGGCCTCCGGAGTGGTGCCCCGCGGAGTTCACCGTCCGGTGTGGACGGTGCTCGACCGCCCGCTGCGGACCGCGGACGGCTACCTGGTGCTGCCGCGCGACATGGCGCCCGGCGACGTCGCCGGACCGCTCGGGCTGGCGGCGGCCGGCGGCACCCCGGGCGAGGTGGCCGCGCGGTTGCGCGACCGGCCCACCGAGGTCTGGACCGAACTGCTCGCCGACGCCGGTGTGGTCGCCACGCCGGTGTGCACCGACCTGCGGGCGCTGGCCGAGGACCCGCGGTTCGAACGCGCGCTCGGCCGCACCACGCACGTCCACCCGTTGTCCCCCTGGGAGTTCTCGTGACCGACCGCTGGATGTCCCGGAACGGGATCGAAATCCGCGACCTCGTACCGGCCGAGCTGCGTCGCAGGTGGGTGCGACAGGGCGACTGCCCGGGCCGCGACCTGTACGGCCTGTTCCGCGAGCAGGTGCGCGCCCACCCGGAACGCGAGGCGATCATCGATGCCGAGCGCGTGCTCGACTACGCGGCACTGGACCGGGAGGTCCGCAAGGTCGCCGCCGCGCTGTCGGCCGCCGGGCTCGGCGCGCGCGACATCATCGGCATCCGCATGCCCAACGGGTGGCGGATGGCCGTGGCCGAACTGGCCGTCGCGGCCGTCGGTGCGGTCGCCCTGCCGTACCCGGCGGGCTCCGGCACCCGGGACACGCTGAGCCTGCTGGGCAGGTCGCGGGCCGCCGCCGGGATCTTCGCGGCGGCCGAGGACGCGGAGGTCGCCCGCGGTCTCCCGGACATGCGCGCCGTGTTCACCTTCGCCCCGGGCGGTTCGCTGGACGACCTCCCGGACCCCGGGGACTGGTGCGCCGAACCGGTCGACCCGGAGGCACCCGCCCGGATCCTGGTCACCTCGGGGTCCCAGTCGGAACCGAAGATGATCGCGTACTCGCACAACGCGATGGGCGGCGGCCGGGCCAACTACGTGCGCGCCCTGCACGACGGGGACGGCCCGATGCGCGGGCTGGTGCTGATGAAGATGTCCTCCGGGTACGGGTCCTGCGCGACGTCGGTGAGCATCGCCGCGCTCGGCGCGACGCTCGTGCTGGCCGACCGGTTCGACCCGGCCGAGGCGTTGCGCCTGGTCACGCGGCACCGCCCGACCCACCTGTTCGGGGTGCCGACGATGCTGCGGCGGCTGTCCGAGCAGCCCGCGCAGCCGGACGAGGACCTGTCCAGCCTGCGCGCGGTCGTGTCCAGCGCGGCGCCGCTGTCCGACGTGACCGCGCAGGCGTGCCGCCGCCGCTTCGGGTGCCGGGTGATCACCATCTACGGCTCGTCGGACGGCATCAACTGCCACACCGCCCGGACCGGCACGGACAGCGGGACGGGGATCCCGGACCCGGCGGTCGCCGAGATCCGGATCGTGGACCCGCAGGGCCGCGACGTGCGTCCCGGCGAGCCGGGGGAGGTCTGGGCGCGCGGTCCCATGACCCCGTTGTGCTACGTCGCCGGACCCGAGCTGGACGCCCGCCACCGCACCCCGGACGGGTGGGTGCGCAGCGGCGACCGGGGCGTGCTGGACGAGCGCGGCAGGCTGCACGTGCTCGGCAGGCTCGAACAGGTCGTCTCCCGAGGCGGGTACAAGATCAGCCCGGCCGAGGTCGAGCGCGAGATCAGCACGCACCCCGGCGTCGTCGACGTGGCCTGCGTGCCCGTGCCCGACGACGACCTCGGGGAACGCCTGTGCGCCTGCATCAGCCAGTCCGCCGGAGCTCCCGAGCTGTCGCTGGCCGACCTCACGGCGTTCCTCGAACGAGACCGCGGCCTGGAACGCCGCAAGCTGCCGGAGTTCCTGCTGCGGCTACCGGAACTGCCGCTCGCCCCGACCGGCAAGGTGTGCCGCCGCACGGTCACGGCGATGGCCACCGAACGCACCACCCGACCCAGGGAGCTGACGAGATGAGCGAGACCCGTTTCGACCTGCCCCGGTTGACGCCCTCGACGTTCGAGGCGCTGAACCAGCTGACCCGGCAAGCCGAGGCCAACGCCCGCGACTCCGGTGTGGACGCCGGGCTGCTCGAACTGGTCCGGCTGCGGGCGTCGCAGATCAACGGCTGCGGCTTCTGCCAGTCGACGCACACCCGGCAGGCCCTCGACGAGGGCGAGTCGGAGCAACGGCTGCGGGCGCTGCCGAACTGGCCGGACTCGGACCTGTTCACCGACCGCGAGCGCGCGGCGCTGCGCCTGGCCGAGTCGATCACCCGGCTCGACGGCGGCGTTCCCGACGAGGACTACCTCCCGGCCGAACAGCACTTCGACGAGAAGCAGCTGGTCGGTCTGGTGTGGACGGTCGCCTTGATCAACACCTACAACCGGTTGGCGATCAGCATGTCCTCGCTCAACTGACCACCGCCCGCCGCTCGTTGACCACCAGCAGCACCACGGCCAGCACGATCGGGACCACCTGCGAGGCGAACTGCACGTGCACGTCGCTGCCTTCGACGAGGTGGCGCTGGTGGTAGACGCAGTGCGGGACGTTGAACACGAGCGAGGCGATCAGCACCACGCGGACCAGCCGGCGTTCCACCGAGACGGCGGCGAAGCCGAGCACGACCACGAACTGCAGGGCGATGAGCCCGAAGTCGTGCGTCATGTGCTCGTTGTACGGCGGGAACAGCGTCAGCCAGGACCGGTCCGGCGTGGGGAAGTCGCGGTAGAACGACAGCGGCGCGAGCGCGGCCCACAGCGAGGGGATGCCTTCGATCAGGGCCAGCAGCACCAGTCCGACGCGCAGACACCTCGTGGCGAGCACGCTGACCCCCTCCCGTGCGGTCGGTCCGAGGTCCGGCCCCGGAGGTCCCCACCCCCCGCTCGGACCGACGTCGCGCCGCACGGATGGTAGCCGCGACCCGCTGAACCGTCGAGCGGCTCCGCGCCGGACGGCGGGCTGGTCGGTGCTCGGTTAGCTTTGCCTGCGCCGCGAGCCGTCCGGCGAGGAGGAGCGGGTGTGACCTCGATCTTCATCTTCGTGTCCGGCGCGGCGCTGCTGGTGTTCAGCGCCGAGCGCTTGGTGGGCAACCTCGTCGGCGCGGCGAGCGGTCTGCGGGTCTCGGTGTTCCTGCTCGCCGTGCTGTTCACCGGCATCGAGTTCGACGACGTCGTGCTCGGCGTCGCGCTCAACGTCGAGGACCTCGGCGACGTGGCGCTGGGACTGGTGTTCGGCACCGCCCTCTCCTACTCCGGGCTCGTCCTCGCGCTCGCCGCGCTCATCGCCCCGGTCGAGGTGGAGCCGCCGCGCGACTACCTGGCGCTGTTCGTCGCCGCGCCGCTGGCCATGGCCGCGTTCGTGCTGACCGCACCGCTCACCGCGGTGCACGGGATCGTGCTGCTCGTCCTGTTCGCCCTGTTCATCGCCTACATCGCGGTGCGGGAGACCCGGCGCAGGACGCCGACCTTCCGCAACCCGGAGATCTACGAAGGCTTGGCGGAGTCGGAACAGCCGTTCGCCCGGGAACGGCGACTGCCCGGCTGGGCGAGCCTCGGACTCGCGGTGGTGGCGCTGGCCGGGCTGCTCATCGGCGCGGCGACCACGAGCACCGGGACCCGGGGAATTCTGCACAGCTACGGCATCGAGGGGACCGTGTTCGGGGCGACGATCGTCACCGCCGCGCTGTCCATCGAGGACGTCTTCCTGACCGTGGAGCCGTTCCGCAAAGGGGTTCCGGCGATCGGGGTCGGCAACGTCATCGGCAGCCTCGTCTTCTCCGTCACCGGCAAGCTCGCGGTCATCATCCTGTCCGGCGGCAGCATCGTGGTCGGACCGGACGTGCTCCGGTGGCACCTGCCCGCGCTCGTGGTGATGACCGCGCTGGCCGCCTGCTTCCTCGGCACCGGGCGGGTGCGGCGGTGGCACGGCGTCGTGCTGCTCGGCCTGTACGTCGCCTACTGGGCCGTCAGCTTCGCGCTGTTCGGGAGCGCTCCCGTCCAGACGTGACGCGGCGCGGGTTCGGGCGCGGCACGAGCGCGTCCCCCTCGCCCGCGGCGCGGACCGCGTCGACCACGATGCCGTGGTCGGGGGACAGCACGCAGACCGGGTCGGTGCGGGCCGCGTCGCCGGTGAGCAGGAACGCCTGGCACCGGCACCCGCCGAAGTCGATCTCGCGGCGCGGGCAGCTCCGGCACGGTTCGGGCATCCAGTCGGTGCCGCGGAACCGCTGGAACAGCGGGGACCGCGTCCAGATCCACTCCACGGAGTGCTCCCGCACGTTCGCCCGGGGCAGCGGCAGCACCTGGGCAGCGGGGCAGGGCAGGGCGTCGCCGTTGGGCATCACGGTGAGCTGGCGCCGGGCCCACCCGTCCATGCAGGGCTTGGGGTACTGCTCGTAGTAGTCGGGCAGCACGTAGGTGATCTCCACCTGCCCGCGCAGCCGGTCGCGGGCGGCGCGCACCACCGCTTCGGCCCGGTCGACCTGCGCCCGGCTGGGCAGCAGCGCGCCCCGGTTGAGCAGCGCCCAGCCGTAGTACTGGGTGTTGGCCAGCTCGATGCGGTCGGCGCGCAGCTCCTCGGCCAGCCGCAGGACGTCGCCGACGTGGTCGATGTTGTGCCGGTGCAGCACCACGTTGAGCGTGAGCGGCCAGCCCAGCTCCTTCACCAGCCGCGCCGCCGAGACCTTGCGCTCGAACGACGGCGTCCCGGCGATCCGGTCGGAGGCGGTGGCCTCGTGCGCCTGGATGCTCATCTGCACGTGGTCCAGTCCGGCCTCGCGCAGCTGCTCGGCGCGGCGCGGGGAGAGCCCGACGGCGCTGGTGATGAGGTTGGTGTACAGGCCCAACCGGCTGCCGTGCCGCACGATCTCCACGACGTCGCGCCGCTGGAGCGGTTCGCCGCCGGACAGGTGCAGTTGCAGCACGCCGAGCTCGCGGGCCTCGGTGAGCACCCGCTGCCACTGCTCGGTGGTCAGTTCGTCGCGGTAGTCGCCCAGGTTGAGCGGGTTCGAGCAGTACGGGCAGTGCAGCGGGCACGCGTAGGTCAGCTCGGCGAGCAGTCCGTACGGTCTAGTCACCGTCGATCTCCACCCATCGTTTGGCGACGAGGCGGGTGAGGAAGTCGGCGATCTCGTCGTCGGCGACGCGGTCGTAGCGGCCGCGCAGCGACTCCGAGATCTCGGCGATCGTGCGCCGCCCGTCGCACAGGTCCAGCACCGAGGCGCCGGTCGGGTTCAGCACCAGGACCGACTCCGGTCCCATCAGCACGTATTCCTCGCGGACCCGGTCCATGCCCAGCCGGACGTGCGAGGCCAGTCTGGGCCGGCTCGACGATCGCAGCTCCGCGTTCATCGCCGGGGCCCTCCGTCGCGGGCGGCCGGGCGCCGCAACACCTCCGGCGCCCGACGTCCTGGCGTCAGTCCTGCATCCGCATCATGTACATCGTCACCTCGGACGAGCACACGAGTTCCTCGAAATCCGGCGTCCGCCATTCGACCTCGTCGAACTTCGGCGGCTCCCACGTGAGTGCGGACCGGGTGCTCTCGGATTCCATGACTGGCACCTCCTCTCCCTCGGGCCGAGCCCGGAGGTGCGGTGGCGGTTGGCTGGACGGCTCCCGCGCACGTGCAGGATAACTCCGCGTGGCGGCCGCCGTCAGGGGCGCGCATCCCCGGTTCCCGGGGTCTCGTCCGCGGTCGCGTTGACCGGCGCGTGCGCCCGCCGCCGTCGGCGCAGCAGCGCGTCGAGGGCGAACGGACCGGCTCCCAGCGCCGCGAACAGCAGGAAGAACCAGGAGTACAGCGCGGCCAGTTCACCGGCGTTCTGGATCGGGAGCAGGCCGCGGGGCTGGTGCACCGTGAAGTAGGCGTACGCCATGCTCCCGGAGCACAGCAGCGCGACCGGGGTGGTGAACAGGCCGACCAGCACCAGCGCGCCGCCGACGAACTGGATCAGACCCGCCCACCAGGACGGCCACAGCCCCACCGGCGTCGGCATGCCGCCCGGGGTCAGCACCCCGAACAGGGCGGCCGCCCCGTGCAGCAGGAACAGGAACGAGATGATGATCCGCACCACGGACAGCACGACTCCGCCCAGGCGCTCACGCGGTTCTCGCGACACACCCGTCATCCCCGTCACCTCCAACCGGTGTGGGACTCCACGCGTCGTCGGTCGCGAAAGTCCCAACCGCCGCGGGGTGACGGCCAGAGCACAACGTCCCCCACCGCACGGCAGCGATCAGTCCGGGAAGGCGTGGTCGATGGCGTCGAGGACGCTCCACAGCACGTCGCACTTGAACGCCAGCGCCGCCACGGCGCGCTGCTGCTCGTCCGCGGTGCGGCAGTGCTCGGTGACCACCCGCAGCGCGTGCTCGGAGTCGCGCGGCGCCTGGCGGAGGCGGGCCCGGAAGTAGGCCAGCCCGTCGGGGGCGATCCACGGGTAGCACCGCTCGAACGCGGCGAGGCGCTCGGCCATCAGGTCCGGCGCGAACAGCTCGGTCAGCGAGGACGCCACGCCTTCCACCCAGGGGCGGGTGCGGGCGAAGGTGACGTAGGCGTCGACGGCGAACCGCACGCCGGGGACGAGGTGCCGCTCGTCGCAGACCTCCTCGCGGGTCAGCCCGACCGCCTCCGCCAGCCGCAGCCACGCTTCGATGCCGCCCTCCTCGCCCGCCGTGCCGTCGTGGTCGAGGACGCGGCGCACCCACCGGCGCCGGACCTCGCGGTCCGGGCAGTTGGCGAGGATGGCGGCGTCCTTGCGGGGGATGGCGGCCTGGTAGTAGAAGCGGTTGGCCACCCAGCCCCGCAGCTGTGGCCGGCTCAACCGTCCCGCGTTCATCCGGACGTGGAACGGGTGCCGGTCGTGGTAGCGCCGCGACTGGGCGCGCAGTGCGGCGACGAAGCCGTCGGTGTCCGTCGTCAGAGCCGCACCTCCAGTCCGTCCGCGGCGACCTCCACGCCGCGCCGCTCGACGGCGCGCCGTTCGGGCGAGTCGTCCAGCAGCATCGGGTTGGTGTTGTTGATGTGCACGTAGATCCGGCGTTCGACGGGCAGCGCGGCCAGCTGGTCGAGGCTGCCGCCGGGCTCGCCGACCGGCAGGTGTCCCATGTCGCGAGCGGTCTTGCCTGCCAGGTCGAGCAGTTCGTCGTCGCGCCAGCAGGTTCCGTCCACGAGCAGGCAGGAGCAGTCGTCGAGTTCCGCGCGCACCTCGGCGGTGAACTCCGGCACGCCCGGCAGGTACACCGCGGTCCGGCCGGTGGCCGCGTCGATGAGGCGGTAGCCGACGACGCGGCCTTGGTCGCCGCCGACCGCGAAGCGGTCGGGTTTGCCGGTCGGCACGTCGAACGCCCGGTAGGACAGGCCGTCCCCGAGGGAGGTCTCCGCGCCCGGCACCACCGGTCGCCACGTGACCGGGCAGAACGCCTGCAGGGTGCGCAGCACCGCCGTTCCCGAGCACAGGGTCTCCCGCACGGCCGGGGTGGCGTGCACTTCCAGGGCCCGTCCCTCCCGCAACAGCAGCAGGCCGAGCGTGTGGTCGATCTCGGCGTCGGTGAGCAGCACCGCGCGGATCGGCGTGTCCCGGCCGCCGCGCGGATGCAGGTCGGGGCAGGACTCGATCTGCGCCCGCAGGTCGGGGGAGGCGTTGATCAGGTACCACCGCCGCCGGTCGGCGGTGATCGCGATCGACGACTGGGTGCGCGGCAGGCACGGCCGGGAGCCGTCCCGGGCGGCGCGGCAGGTCGGGCAGGCGCAGTTCCACTGCGGGAAGCCGCCGCCCGCCGCCGATCCGAGCACCCGCACCCACATCAGGTCCTCCCGCGTGTCGAGGACGCCGGAACGCATCCGGCGTCCTCGACCGTCAGTCCTCCCAGTGCGCGACGTACATCGTCACCTCGGCCGCGCACCCGATCTCCTCGAACTCGGGTGCCTCCCAATCCAGGAGCTCGGTCGCGGACTCCATCACCGGCACCCCCTCTCAGTCTTCCGGCAAGGCGAATGCGAACAGGGCGTCGCCGTGCGGCGCGCCGAGCATCGTGGGCAGGAAGCCTTCGACCCACGCGCCCCAACCGACCGGGACGGCGATGTGCTGCCGCCCGTCGACGCTGTAGGTCGTCGGGCTGCTGTGGTGCCCGCACCCGGTCTGGAACTGCCACAACAGCTCGCCGCTGCGCGCGTCGAACGCGTCGAACTCCCCGCTGGGTTCCCCGGCGAACACCAGGTCACCGCCGGTGGCCAGCACCGACGAGCACATCGGGACGTTGTTGCGCCAGCGCCACACCTCGCCGCCGGTGGCCGGGTCGAAGGCGGAGATGGACCCGCTCATGTCCCGGGAGTCCACGGTGACGCTCGCGCCCCAGTAGGGGATGCTTTCCTTGAACTCCCGGCGCCGCCGCGTGACCTCCGCGCCGACGTCCTGGACCGGGGCGTAGAGCAGCCCGGTCCGCTGGCTGTAGGCGGCGTGCGTCCACTCCTTGGCGCCGGCCGGGCCGGGCCAGAAGTGGACCGGGACGCCCTCCTCCTCCGGGTAGATCCGGGGGGTGATCGTCCCGTCGGGGGCGACCTCGCCCCAGGTGATCCGGTCCACGAACGGCGCCACCCGGACCAGGTCGCCGTTGGTGCGGTCGAGGACGTAGAAGTACCCGTTCTTGTCGAAGTGCGCCAGGACCCTGCGCCCGTCGAGCTCGAACAGGATGTGTTCCATGGTGCTGTCGTAGTCCCACAGGTCGTGCGGGTTGTACTGGTAGTGCCAGCGGATCTCGCCGTTGTCCGGGTCGACGGCGATCAGGCTGTCGGTGTGCAGGTTGTCGCCCGCGCGGACCTCACCGTCGAAGTCCGGGGCCGGGTTCCCGGTGCCCCAGTACATGAGGTTCAGCTCCGGGTCGAAGGTCCCGGTGACCCAGCAGTTCCCGCCACCCCGGGTCCAGGCCGGACCGTCCGGCCAGGTGTCCGAACCGGGTTCGCCGGGCTTGGGCACCGTGTAGGTGCGCCACGCGTGGCGCCCGGTCTCCAGTTCGAAGGCGTCGAGGTGTCCGCGCACGCCGAACTCCCCGCCGGAGCTGCCCACGACGACCTTGTCCTTGACGACCAGCGGTGCGACCGTGGCGCTCTCCCCGGCGCGCACGTCGCCGTAGGTCGCGTCCCACACGCACCGCCCGTTGGTGGCGTCGAGCGCGATCACGTGGGCGTTCAGCGTGACCACGAAGACCTTGCCCTGCGCCACCGCGACGCCCCGGTTGACGTTGCCGCAGCACAACGACGTGTCGTAGGGCACCTCGTGCTTGTAGCGCCACAATTCCTGCCCGGTGCGGGCGTCGATGGACCACACCCAGCCGTCCCAGCCGGAGACGTACATGACCCCGTCCACGACGATCGGGGCGGCCTCGAACGAGTACGTCGACGGGCCCGCGTGCAGTCCGGCCGAGCCGGACTGGAACACCCAGGCCGGTGTCAGCCGCCGCACGGTCGCGGTGTTGATCTGGTCCAGCGGGCTGTACCGCTGGCCGTCGTAGGCGCCGTAGTAGGTCAGCCAGTTCTGCGGTTCCGAGCGGGCGTTGAGAATGCGGTCGTAGGTGACGTCCTGCGCGACCGGCGGCGCGGTGCCGACCAGTCCGCTCAGGGTCGCCTGTCCGACGGCCCGTCCGGCATCGACGTAATCCGTCATCGCCGCTCCTCCCTACGGTCGAGGTTGGTCCGGACGGTCGAGACGGGCCTGCCGGGGGACGTCGCCGAGCACCACGATCGCGCCGATCAGACCGCGGCCCTCGTCGTTGCCGATCGGTGACGTGTACCAGTAGTAGCCCGGCCCGTCGAGGTTGAGGCCGGCCGTCCCGCGAGAATGCACCGGCAGCCAGATGAACTGCCTGTCCCCGTTGCTCGGGAACAACGCGCAGTGGGTGTTCTCGTCGTCGTTGACGATCTCCAGTTCCAGGTCGCCCCCGTGCGGCATCACCAGGATCGCCGGGTCCCAGACCAGTTCGTCGGGTGGGATGCGGATCCGGGCGTGCATGCGCCCTTCGGAGTCCTCCTCGGCGTGCCCGAGATTGCCGTGGGCGACGAGTCGCCCCAGCGTCGCCCGGTTCTGGTGGTCCAGTCCGAGCTCGCTCACCAACGCCGACAGCTCCGCCGTGGTCGCCATCGGCCTCACCTCCCGATCGCCAGAAGCCTCGTCTCAGCGGCGGCGAGCGGACGCGTCCGCAGTGCCGGTGGGCGCGTCGGAGCCGTCGGCGACGTGCGCGACATCGGCACCCCGGAACGAGCGAGGAAATCGGACGAGGATGTGGACCATCCCGTCACGACGCGGGCGGTCGCATGACTACCGTGCTCGGGCCACCCGAACCTCCCCGTCCCGCGTGTCCCGTCGCAGGGGAAGCGTAACTCCGCCGATTCGCTTTGGTAAGGCGCGGAAATCCGGCCGGTGCACCCGGAATTCCGTGGTTCGCGGGTGTTCCGCTGTGCCATTCCGGTGCGCTCGTGCCGGAAGTGCACGGCGGTACCAGGCTGGCGGGAGAGCGGTCGGGACGACGTTTTCCCGCGCCGCGCGGGAAGAAATCACCGATGCCCGCGCGGGTGCGGCGGAAAGCGCCCGAGGTGTCCTCAGTGGACGTGTCAGCCGCGCTGCCGGAGCCGGGCGTTCGGGAGTTCGGGAGCGGGCAGGGTGTGCTGCCACTGCTCGGGGAAGGGGCCGAACGCCGGGGACTCACCGCGACGGGCCTGCTGCCACCGTTCGCGGTACTCGACGATCTCCTCGTGCGTGCGCCCGATGAAGTTCCACCACATCACGATCCGCTCCCGCAGCGGTTGCCCGCCGAGCAGCAGCAGGCGCGCGGGTGCGTCGGGCGCCGCGTCCAGCACCAGGCGGTCCGCGCCGGGCGGCGAGTGGAGCAGCTGCCCGGCAGCGCCGGGCACCCCGGCCGCCGTGACGTGCCCGGAGTCGACCAGCACCCCGTGCTCGAACCCGGGGTCGACGTCGAGGACGAGGCGTTGCCCGGGGCGCAGCGAGATCTCCGCGCCGAGCAGCGGCGTGAACGTCTCGACCGGGGAGGTTTCGCCGAGCAGCGAACCGAGGAACACCAGCACCCGCGCGCCGTCGGCGTCGACGGGGGAGGGGGCGTGGTGCTCGAAGGCGGGCTCGGTGAACCGGTGCTCGTCCGGCAGCGCCACCCACAGCTGCACGCCGTGCAGCGAGGTCGTCTCCGGCGTGGAGAACTCGGAGTGCGCGATCCCGGACCCGGCGGTCATCAGGTTGACCTCGCCGGGGCGGACGAGGGCGTGCGAGCCGACCGTGTCGCGGTGCTCGATGACCCCGTCGAACAGCCAGGACACCGTCTGCAACCCGGTGTGCGGGTGCCCGGGGACGCGCATGCCCCCCGGTGGTCGCCACGTCGTCGGGACCGTAGTGGTCGACGAAGCACCACGCGCCGATCAGCGAGCGAGTCCGCTGCGGCAGCGTGCGCCGCACGGTCATCCCGCGCGGCCCGCCGAGCGGCACCTCCCGCGGTTCGAGCGCGCTGCCGCGCGCGTGGGCCCGGTCCGCTGCGCTCCGGCAGGTCAGCTCCGCCGGCGCCGTGTCGAGGTTGCTCATCGTCGATCTCCCCTCCCGCGCCGCCCAGCGTAGCCGCCACCTCGGCGAGCCGGTCGACCCGTCACCGGGGCTGCTTGGTCCAGCGCTTCCGGTAGGAGTCCTGCTCGTCGCTGAGCACCTTCGCGATGTACTCGTTGGTCAACTGGGCCAGGTGGTGCGCCACGACCGGCTCCCGCTTCGTCTCCCACGCGTTGCGCCGCTCGTTGTCGCGGACGTAGCCCTCGTCGGTGAGCACCCGCACGTCGAGCAGGACCTGCCCGACGACGTCGCCGTCCGCATCATGAGCGGGGAAGCGGAACTGCTCGTAGCCGGAGGAGATCTGCCAAGGCAGCGACACGTCGGCGGTGAACGGGATCAGCGGGGTGCCGTCGGTCTTGTCCAGACCGATGTCCAGCTCCCACGGCGCCACGTCGGGAGCCTCGTCGGCTGGCCGCACCGTGGGACGCCAAGCGGAGAAGTAGGCGACGCCGTTGCTGACGTAGTAACCGGCGATCGTGGAGTCCTTGACCGAGACCGGGAGTTCCGCGCTGCCGAGCACCTCGCCGTGCCGCAGTTCGACGCGGATGCGGGCGTCGGTGAGTTTGGTCTGCTTCGCCGGTGAGGCGAACACGTGGATCCCGTGCACCGTCACCGACAGCACGGTGCCGCTCGTCGCCGGTGCCAGCGCGAAGGAACGCCAGCCCATCGGGATCGCGGTCTGGGTGAGCGGGGCGAACTCGGCGACGAACCGCTCGACGAGGAAACCGAGTCGCACGTTGTACCCGGTCGGGTCCTCAATGGACTGGACGAACCGGCGAACCCGTTCGTGCAGCGGCGGCAACGGTGGCAGATCCCCGGTGTGGTTGTCGACACGAGCGGTCAGTTCCGCACCGATCTCCCCGAGCAGCGAGTGCGCGGTGGCGTGCACCAGTTCGTTGACCGCGTCCGGGAACTTCTCGTCCGGTGTGTCAGCCAGCTTCTTCATGATCAGCGGGGCTGAACCCTCCAGCATCGTCAGGATGGCGTGCGCGGGCAGCGGCGAGATCGCGAACAGCGGTGCCTCGGAGCTGACCAGCACCTGCGTGGTCGTGTCCCCCGCGAAGTATTCCGACAGCCCGTCCTCGCCCACCTCCAGGTAGAGGTCGTGCAACCACTGCGGGCGCAGGTCCGGATCCGGTCGGGCCGGTGGCGCCTGGTAGGGCTCCGTCCCCGAGCTGGTGCGGCGCACGAGCGCCGGTGGTGCATCGGTGCGCAGCGAGCGGACGCCGTGCTGGGCGAACGTCGGCACGTTGCGGCTCAGCGCCTCGGGATCGGCCGCGCCGTAGTCGGCTTCCTCCGAGTTCGCCCGCTGCGCCAGCACGAAGGGGTGGGTGGCGGAGAACGCGAAGCCGGTGTCGCCCAGCCGGTGCAGCGTGCGGTCCTCGCGCGGAACCCGCATGGCCAGCAGCACCCGGCGAGGACCGCTGGGCGTGCTCACCTCATCGCCCGCGCGCACGTCCTCGATGTTGCGCAGGGTTCCGTCGGCGAGCACGACCTGGGTACCGGGCGCGAAGCAGCTGCCGCTGGGCACGCTGCGGTACCTGCTGCCGGGTTGGCCGTTGGCGGTGAACTCGAAGGAGTTGTCCTCCGGCAGGTAGACCGGCCACGACCCCCAGAACCCGCCGCTGTAGCGGCCGGCTTTGATCGGGCCGTCCGCCTCCGCGAAGTCGGCCACGCCGAGGTCACGGGTGAACCACCACGCCGACCACGTCGCCCAGGGCGGCAGGTCGGCGACGCTGTGCGAGGACCGCGCCGGACCGAGGTCGCCGGGAACGGGCAGTCCCTTGTCGATGCACGTCCGGATGGTGCGGTCGACGTCGTTGAAGGTGGCACCCAGCATGTAGAGCTTGATCCAGTGGTGGTACAGCTCCCAGTGCTGATTGCCCCAGTTGCCCTGGCACCACATGAGGTACCGGCCGTTGATCCACGCCTCGGAGGTCAGCGACCGGGTGTAGAGGTCCAGCGCCTCCTTGCGCGCCTCGGCGGTCGAGAACTTCGCGAACGTCGTGGCGATGTTGCTGGCGGCGCTTGTGGCGAGGTAGGCGTACCACGTGAAGCACGACTTCTTGAGCACGTCGTTGGCCGAGCGCAGATCGCGGTCGACGTCGCCGCGGCGGATCTGCGGGCGGAGTCTGCTGGTGACCTCGTGGATCTGCTGGCACAGCGCGGTCACCGCGAGATCGGACCAGAACTGGGCGTTGAGCCCGGTCTCCTTGGCCAGCCGATCCTGCCGGGAGTCGTGCCGGTAGCCGGGGAAGAACAGGTCGCGGAAGGCCGGGCCCGTGCCGATCAGCTGGGAGTAGTTGCCGGGGGTGGATCCCTTGACGTGGTTGACGATCAGCCGCCGCGACTCGGAGCCGATCGGGTTGGTGTGCTGTCCCGGTAGTGCCGCGAAGAAGTCCTCGACGTCCTTCTTGTCCACTCGGGTGATGGCTTCGGTCATTCCTGGCTCCAAGGCGGGGAAGGGTGCTCCGCGCCGTCGGAGCGGCGCGGAGCACCTGGGGTCACGAAACGCCGACGAGGGATTCTTCGGCTCGACGCGGCTCGGGCGTGACGGCCTCCGGCGGCATCAGCTTCGCCGGATCGCTGACCTCGAAGGTGAACTCGACGGAATCCTGGTTCTGGGGTCCCTTGGCGGTCAGGGTGTACGTCCCCTTCGGCACCGGCTTGACCTTCGTCGACGGCTTCATCCGGATCCGCCCGGTCCCGCTGTCGAATTCCAGGTTCGAGTCGGCCGGCAGCGCCGGGCTCAGCGAGAAAGCGATCGGTTGGCTGCCCGGCACCTCGAACGACGGGTACTGCTCCAGGTTGCGCCGGTTGGTCGTCCAGTGGATGTCGTTCATCCGCAGACCTTCGAACCCGAGCACCTCCATCCTGAGCCGAACGGTGGCGCCACTGCCGTCGGTGGCCTTCCACCCCGTCGTCCCATCGGTGTCGAGGTAGCGCTTCTTCCCGGTCTGGAGGTACCAGTACTCGTTGTACAGCCGGAATCTCGCGGCTTTGAGCACGTCGGTCTGCTTCCCGCCGCCGTCGGGCGAAGGGATCTGCTCCCGCTCGATGCCGCCCTGCAGTTCCGCACGCCACCGCGCCCGCTTCTTTTTCTTCTCGTCGGTCTCCCGGTCGGTCGTGGCGGCGTCCTGCACGACCAGCTTTCCGTTGTCGTCCAGCACCAGGTCGACGGCCCTGATCGTGCCGTCCTGCACGACGGGGGAGCGCAACATCGCCCGGCCCTCCTCGTCGACGTGGAGGTAGAACGCGGTGCGCGCTGTCTTGTCGAACGGTTTCTGCGACAGCGTCCGGTTCTCCTCGATCCGCATGCACCGCTTGTCGTCGCCGTGCGCGGCCATCGACAGCGCCACCCGGGCCGAGCCACCACCGCTCGGCTCGTAGATCTCGAAGTCGTCGATGTCGACCTCCTGCGGGCTGTAGAAGTTCGAGCGCGCCGCGAACTTCTCGACCTCGGTCTCCCTCGGTCGCGTCCACCACAGGATGAGGAAGACCACGCCCGCGATCAGCGCCACCACACCCAGCACGGAGATGAGCGTCAACATCGTGCTGATCGCGAAACCCCCGAGACTGCCGAGAAGTCCCGCCGACACGGCCCACGCCCCGGCCGAGGCGACGAACTGCAGCGTGGACGCCGCCAGGAACAGCGCGTTGGCGGTCGTCTCGTAGGGATCACCGCTGCCCTCGACGAGCGACCAGATCGAGATCCCCATTCCCACCAGCGCGAGCGCCGCGGTGAACCGGGTGGACATGAACTCGGTCAGGTTCCGGCCGAAGATCTTGTGGATCGCCGACACCTTCGACACCCCCGAGCCCGCCCCGGGAATGGTGGCGGAGCTGACCCCGGCCTGGATGGCCTGCTGCCCCATCTTGAGGTTGTAGGTGTTGCGCGGCATGCCGCTCTGCAACAACCAGGACCGGAATCCGCCCAGGCCGTCGAGACTGATCTTGCCGATGTAGCTCTGCCCCAGCAGCGCCCGGCCGATGGACATGAAGCCGTAGCCGGACTTGAAGACCTCGTAGGCGGCCAGTCCGTTGCGGATCACGATCGAGGCCATCTGCGCGACCATCGAGACGGTCGTGGCGATGATGACGGCTTTCTGCTGGTCGGGAACCTCGTCCCAGTCCACGACGCCCGCGGCGAAGAAGTAGATCATCGCCGCGGCCGCCGCGTACGAGATCACCCGCGCGATCCCCACGAGCTTGGGGAACTGCTTGCCGACGGCCTCCTCGTACCGGACGATCAGCCCGGCCCACTCGCCGGACAACCGCGACACGCTCGACAGCACGCCGAGGAGGTCGCGGATGTTCTCCGCGGTGGCCTTCTCCGCCAGCTCCTTGGCGAGTTTGCGCATCTCCTCGTCGTCGCTGTTCTGGTACTTCTCGATGAACTTCTGGATGGTCTCCCGCACAGCTGCCGCCAGGTAGTCGTGCGACGTGGCGTAGTCGGACAGCTGCGGCAGCAGGCTGGTGATGTTGAAGGCTCCCAGGACGTACATGTACTCCCCGGCGATCTTCCCCGAGGGGTCGAGCGCGCCCAGCAGGGCGGCGACCTTCTCGACCTCCTTGGCCACGGCGAGCCCGCTGTCGCCGTTGAGGATGTTGCCCAGGTACTTGTTGAGCTGGCTGACCGAGGTGGCGGTGGCGAACAGCGCGAACGCCCAGTAGCGCTTCTGGTCCTTGGCGTAGGTGCCCAGGTTCTGGTACCTGGTGATGACTTCTTCCAGCTTCTCCTTGTCCTCGTCGTTGCTCGCGCTGAAGCTGTTCCGCGCCCTACTGACCCATTTCGCCACGGTCTCGTCGATCTGCGGCTTGTACTCCTCCGCCTTGTTCTTCTGGTCGTCCAGGTAGTCCCGGAACGTCGTGTAGCGCTTTTCGAGGTGGCGGACGTAGAGCGCCCGGGTGTGCGCGCTCATCACTTTGCCGGTTTCGCACTGCTTGCGGAACCACTCGTTGGCGCGACGGCCGTTCAACTTCCTGGCGCCCGGGTTGTCGGAGTGCGCGCGCAGCGCACCGGCGACGTAGGACTCGCTCAGCCCGGCGTACCAGGTGGTCGGGTTGATGCCGTCGACGGGCTGGCGGGCGATGGCCTCCACCGCGGGATCGAGCAGCGGTGGGTTCGCGGCGATGAACTTGGCGCGCAGGTCCGGGTCCATGCGGCTGACCAGGATCTGGTGGGAGTCCTCCATGGCCGCTTTCTGGACCGCGTCGTGGACCTTGCCGTCCTCGACGTCGTGCGGCGTCATGTTCAGCAGCGCGGTGACGGACAGCGTGCGGTAGGACACCGTTCGTTTCGCGATGAAGATCCCGGTCCCCGCCACGCCCGGGGACGCCTGGGCCGCGGTTTCGGGGTCGACCCGGCGGCCTTCGGCCTTGAGGCCCTCGGTGGCGACGATCTGCTCACCGTCCGGTGAGAACGTCAGACTGCCCGACTCGGGCAGCGGCACGTCCTTGTTGGTCTGGTAGCCCCACCAGACGAGCTTGCGGCCCTGCACCCGGCTCTTCACCGGGACGTCGTTGATGTACATCGTGTCGTCGTGCACGGCGATCACGGCGTGCGGTGCGTCGGTCTGCTTGGTGAGGGCCTTGAGGTAGTACATCCCGCCGATCCGGCCGCCGCTCCACTCGCCCTGGATGCCGTAGACGACCTTGTCCCCGTCGATGTCGACGGCCATGCCGCCCTCGAAGGTGTCGGAGAACGGTGCCATGACGGCGCGGAGTCGGTACGGGAACAGGTTGTTCACGCTCTGCGGGGGACGGCCGTACAGGTGGCTGAACGTGATCTCGTCGGTCCCGTCCTCGGCCTTGCGCACACCGCCCGTGATCTCGTCGGTAGGCGGTTCCCAGACCTCGCCGGACTTGTAGTCCCGGAATTTCGCCGTGAACACCAGCTCCGGATCGTCGCCCCGTTGCGCGGGTGCCTGCTTGACACCGTAGGTGAAATGCAGAACGGCGTCCTTGCTCCATTCGCCGTTCTTCCATTCGTCGCTGTCGACGTTCCAGGAGATGTAGTCGCCGCCGTCCCCGGAGAAGAATGCCGCGCCTTCGCAGACCCGCACGTGGTAGGTCTGCGGTTTCACGACCAACCTGACCGTAAACGGGACGTCGCCGTATTCGATGGTGCCGAACGCTTCGAGCCGCAGGCGGCTGAATTCGAAACTGCCGGATATTCCGGTCGTGCCGTCGTGCGTGCGGAATTCGACGAGGCGTCGCTCCGGCTGGTAGGAGAAGTCCTTGCGGCGCACCGGGTACGGCCCGATGTAGAGCTGGTCCCGGGACGGATCGGCGGGGTCGGGTGTGACCAGTGTCACCGTTTTCGGCAGCGTGGCCGCCGCTTTCTCGGACCGGTCGTCCGGAAAAACGGGCTCGGCGTCCACGACGGAATAGGTCCGGGTGTTGCGGTACAACACCCGGACCAGTTCATCCTGTTCGTTCTCGACCTGGATCCGTTCTTTCTGCCTTCGCGCTACGCGGCGGTCGAACTCCTGGGCCTCTTTTTTGTTCAGGGCCCACGCATACGTGTCGAACATGGCGTTCACCCAATCGCCGTCGGCTGGTGCGGAACCGCTCCAGACGTTAGCAACGCCCCCACGTGAAGGCCGCGTCGTC
This sequence comes from Saccharopolyspora rosea, assembly GCF_025643595.1. Lineage (GTDB taxonomy): Bacteria > Actinomycetota > Actinomycetes > Mycobacteriales > Pseudonocardiaceae > Saccharopolyspora > Saccharopolyspora rosea. The sequence goes on along the minus strand of NZ_CP102826.1, from coordinate 3,522,442 downwards.
CGGCAACCTTCACGCAGGGGAGTGGGTGAGTCGGAACAGATTAATTCTTCGGAAAACGCGTTACGCGCGTCGGGCCGGTCGGCCGAGGATGTAGGTGCGGGCCACGGCTCGTTCGTCGCCGAGGGTGGCGAGCACGAAGAGGCGTTCGCGGAACGTCGAGGCCGCCTCGGTGCGGCGTTTGAGGACCGGGGTCGCCGCCCAGTCCAGCACGACGAAGTCGGCCTCCCGGCCGGGGCGGAAGCTGCCGATGTCCTCCTCCATGTGCAGGGCCCGAGCGCCGCCGAGGGTGGCCAGGTAGAAGGAGCGCAGGGCGGTCAGCGTCGCGCGGGAGTCCTCCGGGATGCGGTCCGGATAGGTGTTGCCCAGCGCCACGACCTTGTACGCCTCGTTCATGGTGGCCAGCATCGAGTAACTGGTGCCGCCACCGACGTCGGTGCCCATTCCGACGCGCACGCCCGCGTGACCGAAGCGGTTGAGCGGGAACAGGCCGCTGCCGAGGAACAGGTTGGAGGTCGGGCAGAACGCCACCGCCGCGTCGGTCTCGGCGAGGCGTGCGCGGTCGACGTCGTCGAGCCAGACCGAGTGGCCCCAGACGCTGCGCGGGCCGACCAGGTCGCACTTGTCGTAGACGTCCAAATAGGACCTCGGGTGCAGTGCACCCTTGAACTTCCGCATTACGGCGTCGACCTCGTCGCGGTTCTCCGCCAGGTGACTCTGCGACCACAGTGGACGGTCAGTCCGGAGGGAGTCCTGGTACAGCCGGCCGGCCATCTTCAGCGCCGCCACGGTGGAGGTCAGCGCGAACCGGGGCGAGACGCTGTAGCGCAACCGGCCGTTGTGGTGCCACCGCCGGATCAGCTCACGGGTGTCGGCCTCGGCCTGTGCCAGGCTGCGGTCGAGGTACTCGTCCGGGACCGGCCCGCCCTGGGACCGGCCACCATCGTCCATCAGGAGCTTGCCCGCGACCATGCGGAGGTTCCGGCGGCGCGCCTCGGCGAACAGTGCGTCGGTCGAGTGCTTGTACGTGGTGGTGTAGACGCTGGCCGTCGTCGTCCCGGCCGCCAACAGCGCGTCCAGGAAGAACGACGAGGTCTGGCGCGCGTACCGCGGGTCGCGGAAGCGCATCTCGGCGGGGTACATGTAGTCCCGCAGCCACGGCAGCAGTTGGCCGCCGGGACTGGCGATGGCGTCGACCTGGGCGGAGTGGATGTGGGTGTCGACGAAGCCCGGCACGATCAGCCGGTTGCCGTGGTCGACCACCTGCGCGCGGCGGGCGAACCGCGGCAGCTGCTCGCGTCGTCCCGCCCACAGCACGCGGCCGCGGCTCACCACCAGCGCCCCTGGCTCGAACACCTCGTAGGAGTCCGGGTCGTCTTCGCCTTCCGCGCCGGGCACCCACGGATCGTCGGTGAAGTGCAGCACGGTTCCGAGGAAAACCGTCAGATCCTTCGCCCGCTCCGATTCCGCCTCGGCTGAGTCGTCCACTGTGGCCATTCCTGCGGCGGTGACCGCGCCCACCCCGGCGAGGAAGCTCCGCCTGTCGAATTCGTGTCCCGTCACGGCCATAGCGTCGACCGCGCGCCGAACGATCTTGAGCGCGATCGCGACGGTGACCAGCCCAACGAGTGAGAGCGGACTACCCGTGCGTCGGCCGGGCGAACGTCGTCGCCACCTCCTCGAAGACGGCGGTGATGGCGTTCTCGGCGGGAGTGGGTCTGCGTTCGGCGAGGCGTGCCAGCAGGATCCGCCGGATCGGTGCGTACCCGCGGATCGGGACGATGGCGACGTCGTCGCGCGGGTTGGTCAGCGCCAGGCGGGGTGCGACCGCGACGCCGAGTCCGACACCGACCATGGCCTGGGCCTCCTGGTAGTCGTGGGCCTCGTAGACGATCTGCGGTTCGAAACCGGCCGCCCGGCAGCTGCGGGCCAGCACCTCGGCCACCGGGTTGTTCTCCGCGCGGGTGATCCACGGTTCGCCGGCCAGCGCGGACAGGTCGATCGAGGTGCGCCGCGCCGCCCAGTGGTGCCTGCCGACGACCAGTGCGGCCTGGTCGTCGAGCAGGTGCCGCACCTGCAACCCGTCGTCGTCGAGCCGGTTCCACTCGTAGTCCCACAGCAGCGCGAGTTCGATGGTGCGGTTCTCCAGCATGTGCCGCAGACCGGCCAGCAGTCCGCTGCGCACGGTCAGCCGGACCTCCGGGTGCAGCTCGCGGAACCGCGTCACCGCGGGCGGCAGCAGCGAGGAACCGGCGGTGGGGAACGTGCCGAGGAACAGCCGGCCCGCGCGCAGCCCGGCGATCTCGTCGAGTTCGGCCCGCGTGGCGCGGATCTGCTGCCGGATGCGGGTGGCGTGGCGGACCACGGCCTCGCCCGCGATCGTCAGCGAGATGCCGCGGCTCTGGCGTTCCAGGAGCGGTTGGCCAGCCTCGTCCTCCAGTTTGGCCAACTGCTGGGACACCGCCGACGGGGTGTAGTTCAGCGCCCGGGCCGTCGCGGTGATCGACCCGTGCGCGGCGACGTCCGCGAGCAGGAACATGCGCCGCACGTCCGGTTCCACCGCCGCACCTCCTTTCAGTTCAACTTAACGCCTCTCCAATTTTTCGCGATTGTACTGAAGGCTGTGCTGCACCAGTCTCGACATCCGTCGGAACCCCGAGTGCAGAGAGGACCTCCCGTGCGACTGAGTGCGGCGCTGGTGCGCGGCGGCACGAGCAAGTGCTGGATCTTCCACGCGCCCGATCCCCGGCGCGACGACTGGGAAGGGGTGCTGGTCCGCGCGTTCGGGTCCGCCGACCCGCGCCAGATCGACGGCGTCGGCGGCGCCACCCCGACGACGTCGAAGGCCGCCCTGGTGGGGCCCAGCGCCGAACCCGGCGTCGACGTCGACTACACCTTCGCCCAGGTCGGCATCGGCCGCGAAGTCGTGGAATGGGGCAGCAACTGCGGGAACTGCGCCACGGCCGTCGGTCTGCACGCCGTCCAGTCCGGACTCGTCGCCGCCCGTGACGACGCCACTGCGGTGCGCATCCGCAACCGCAACACCGGCGCGTTGCTCACGGTCGTGGTGCCGACACCGGGTGGCGCGGCGCCGGACGGCGGCGACGGGATGGTCCCGGGCGTGACCGGAACCGGGGTCCCCGTCACGCTGTCCTTCGTGGATCCGATCGGCACCACCACCGGAACCCTGCTGCCCGCGGGCGAACCCACGACGGCGCTGCGGCACGGGACCGCACCGGCCACATTGGTCGACGCCGGTACCCCGGCGGCCCTCGTCGACGCCGCCGCACTCGGCCTGACCGGCGCCGAACCGGCCGACGCGCTGGCGGACGCCATCCCGCCGCTGACCCTGCTGCGCCGCCAGGCGGCGCTGGCGATGGGACTGGTGCGCGAGGACGACCCGGTCAGCCACGCGATCCCGAAGATCGGCGTCGTCGGACCGCCCGCCGACTACCAGGCCACCGACGGCCGCACCGTCCGCGCCGCCGACCACGACCTGTCCGTGCGGATGCTGTCGATGCACTCGGTGCACCCCGCCATCGGCCTCACCGCCGCCGTGGCGGTGGCGGTGGCCGCGACCACCCCCGGTTCGGTGCCCGCGGCGTGCCCGCGGCACCACGTCGACCCCGGACGGGTGCGGCTGGGCACGCCCGCCGGCGTGGTCGAGGTGCGGCTCGAACGCGACGCGACCGGCGCGGTGCGGGCGGCCACCCTCCGGCGCGCCGCGCGGTGGATCGCCGACGCCGAGCTGAACGTGCCCGAACCCACCCTCGTCCCCGCCGAACCGGTCGCACCACCGGTGTCGGCCTGAGAAGCGGAGGCGCCAGTCATGACCAACGGAGCTCAGACGCCCAGCCGCGTCCGCCGCGTCCTGTCCCACCTCTACGTCCAGGTCCTCATCGGAGTGCTGCTCGGTGCGGTCGTCGGCCTGTGCTGGCCGGACGTCGGCACCGCGCTCGGCCCGCTCGGCGACGGCTTCGTCAAGCTGATCAAGATGGTCGTCGGACCGATCATCTTCTGCACGGTCGTGGTCGGCATCGCCTCGACCGACAGCGCGCGCAGCGTCGGCCGCATCGGGCTCAAGGCGCTGGTGTACTTCGAGGTGCTCACCACCGTGGCGCTCGCGCTCGGCCTGGTCGTGGTGAACCTGGTGCGCCCTGGCGACGGCATCCACGCCGATCCGGCCACGCTGAGCGAGAACGGGCTGCCCGCGTCCGCCACCGCCCAGCACGACGGTTTCGCGGACTTCCTGCTGCACATCATCCCGAACACGGTGGTCGGCGCGTTCACCGAGGGCGAGATCCTGCCGGTGCTGTTCGTGGCGATCGTGTTCGGTTTCGCGCTCCAGGCCGCGGGCGAGGCGGGCGCGTCGATCGTGCGCGGTGTCGAGTCCATCTCGAAGGTGCTGTTCACCGTGATCCGCTGGGTCATGCGGGCCGCCCCGGTCGGCGCGTTCGGCGCGATCGCGGCCACCACGGGCAAGTACGGCGTGCGGACGTTGCAACAGCTGGCCGCGCTCGTCGGCACGTTCTGGCTGACCAGCCTGCTGTTCGTCGTGGTGGTGCTCGGGCTGGTGCTGCGGCTGCACGGGCTCGGGCTGTTCAAGCTCCTGCGCTACCTGCGGGAGGAACTGCTCATCGTGCTGGGCACCTCGTCGACCGAGCCCGTGCTGCCCCGGATGATGACGAAGCTGGAGGACCTGGGCGCGGCCAAGAAGGTGGTGGGCCTGACGATCCCGTCCGGCTACTCGTTCAACCTCGACGGCACCGCGATCTACCTGACCATGGGCGCGGTCTTCCTCACCCAGGCCCTCGACGTCGACCTGTCCCTGTGGGACCAGCTCGGCATGCTGGCGATCATGCTGCTCACGTCCAAGGGCGCGGCGGGTGTGACCGGCTCGGGCTTCGTCGCGCTGGCCGCCACCCTCTCGGCCGTGCCGCACGTGCCGGTCGCCGCGCTCGCGCTCATCGTCGGCGTCGACCGCTTCATGTCCGAGGCGCGCGCACTGACCAGCCTCGTCGGCAACGCCGTCGCGACCCTCGCGATCGCCCGCTGGGAAGGTGCGCTCGACCGCGACCGCGCCCGCGCCGTGCTGGACGGCAGGACCCCGCCCGCGCCGGCCCCCGTCCGCGACCGGGTGGAGGAGCCCACCGCGGCCGGTTGACCGAGCAGACCGGACGGCCGAACCCGCCCGCGCGACGTCGCACGGGCGGGTTCGGCCGCGCGAGTGGCAGGCGTGTCGTGCCCGGCGCCCGGATCGGGGATCCACAATGGACGAACTGTTCCGAGCCGATCCCGCGAGATGGGAGAACGACCATGCCAGACAGCGCCGTCCTCGGCCACGACGCCCCGGCTGAGCAGGCAGCGCCCGACGCCGCCGTCTTCGTCGCGCTCTACACCGGGCACGTCCTCCGCGCGGGCTTGCGCCTCGGGCTGCCGGACGCCCTCGGCGACGAACCGGCGTCGGCCGCCGAGCTCGCCGACCGGATGGGACTCGACCCCCGAGCACTGCGCCGCCTGCTGCGCGCGCTCGTGGCCCTCGGCTTCCTCGACCGGACCGCTGACGGCCGCTACGCGCACACACCGCGTTCGCAGCTGGTGCGCGCGGACGACGAATTCGGGCGTTCGCTGGCCGCGTTCGCCACCAACCCGGCTGTCGAACAGGCGTGGCACGGGCTGGCCGAGTCGGTGCGCACCGGCCGGGGACCGTTCGCCGCCCACCACGGCACCGACTTCTACACCTACCTGTCCGGCGACGACGGCCTCTCGACCGCGTTCCGCACAGCGATGCGCGCTGGTGAGGAGTGGATCGCGAGCTCGGAAATCGAGGCACTGGCCCAGTACGCGTCCGGAACCGTCGTCGACGTCGGCGGCAACCGGGGAGCACTGCTGCGGGAACTGCTGATGTGCGCACCGCGTGCCCGTGGAATCCTGTTCGACCTCGCCTCGGTGGTCGACGACCCGGATCCGGAACTGCGTTCCGGTGCGCTCGCCGACCGGTGCGAGCTGGTCGCCGGTGATGCCCGCGAATCCGCCCCGGCGGGTGCGGATCTGTACGTCCTGCGGGCGGTGCTGCACAACTGGGACGACGAGACGGCCGTCCGCATCCTGACCAACTGCGCCCGCGCGGGCCGTCCCGGGGCGCGCGTGGCGGTCATCGAGATGGTGCTGCCCGAGGAGGCGACGCCGTCGCCGATGGCGGCCGTGTCGGACCTGGACATGTTCGTGCTGTTCGGCTCCGGTGAGCGGACCGAGTCCGAGTTCGTCGAGCTGTTCCGGCGCGCCGGGCTCGACTACGCCGGTTCCCGCCCCGCCTCCGGCCTGACCCACCTCATGGAGTGCCGCATCCCGTCCTGAGCGTTTAAGACCACAGTGGACGGAAGTTCGTCCGTCCACTGTGGTCCGGAGTCACCAGATGACGGGAAGCTGCCGCGGCAGCTGCACGTACCGGTCCGGCACCCATTCGAGGTCGGTGGGTGGCACCGCCAGGCGCAGGGCGGGCATCTCCGCGAGCAGCACCTCGAACGCCGCGGCGGCCACCGCGCGGCTCAGGTGCGAGGCGGGGCAGTAGTGCCGCCCACCGCCGAACTTCAGATGGGTCGACGCGCGTTCGCGGTCGATGTCGAAGCGGTCAGGTTCGGCGAAGACGTCCGGATCGTGGTTGGCAGCGTCGGTCACGACCAGCACCAACTCGCCCCGCCGCACCGTCACGCCGCCCAGCTCGACGTCCTCGGTGGCGATGCGGCCCAACCCGCCGCCCATGGTGACCGTGCTGCGCAGCAGTTCCTCGACCGCGTGCGGCACCTCCTCGGGGTGCTCGGACAGGCGTCGCGCCACCTCCGGGTGCTCCAGCAGCACGAGCGCGCCGACGGTCAGCAGCCCGGCCGGGTTCGCGACCGCCGAGATCAGCAGGAACCCGGCGAGGTCCATGAACTCGTCGTCGGTGAGCGGGACCAGGCCGTCGGCTCCACCACGGGAGTCCAGGACGCGTCGTTGCGCGTCGACGAGGTCGTCGAGCATGCCCGCGGGCTCCTCCCGCGGCCGGTCGAGGTAGCGGCGCATGTACCGCTGCAGGTGCTCCAGGTTGGCGAGCCTGTCCGCAGTGGAGTAATCGCCCATGCAGAGGTCCTTCTCCACCATCTCGACGAACACCTCGTCGTCGGCCTCGGGCAGCCCGAGCAGGCGGCGGGCCACCGCGAAGATCACCGGATTCGCCCACTCCGACAGCAGATCCGCGGGCTGGCCCGACATCCGCATCCGGTCCAGCTGCTCCCGCGCGGTCGAGCGCACCCAGTCCATCGGCACCGCGGTCTGCCCGGGACCGACGTGCCGCATGAACTCGTCGCGCAGCCCCGCCTCGGACAGCCGGTTCATGGTGTTGGCGCCGATCGGCGGGAAGCGGATCTCGTCGCGTTGCGGGACCCCCTCGGCCGCGTGGGTCTGGCTGAGGCTGAAGCGCGGATCCCGGAGCACCGCCAGGCAGTGCTGGTAGCTCGTCACGTACCAGGCGGGTTCTCCGGTGGCGGTGACGACGCGCGCCACCGGGCTCCGCCGACGCAGCGAGTGGTAGGCGGGTGACAGCAAGTCCCCGCGGGGATTCGCGAAGGCGTACTCGGGAATTTCCTGAGCGGTCATGTGTTTTCTCCCCGTCCGCGCAGTGCACCAGTGGCAGCGTTCGCGCGTCGTACCCACCGGGCAAACCGAGTCCGGGAAAAGGCCCCGAAAGAGCGCATCAGTCCGGTCGCCGATTTTCCGCCGGTGGCAACGCAATCGCAGACACGATGGTGGAACACCTGGCACGTCGCGGTTGTAGGCCGCCGGGGCGGGCGGTACAAGATCGGTTCAGTTCCCGGATTCCCGGGGGTTCTCCCAGGAGGTGTTGATGGAGCGCAGCAAGGCGGTCGTCCTGCTCAGCGGCGGCCTCGACTCGGCGACGGCGTTGGCGATCGCCCGCGCCGAGGGGTACGAACCGCACGCGTTGAGCTTCCGGTACGGCCAGCGCCACGAGGTCGAGCTCGACGCCGCCCGCCGGGTGGCCGCGGCGCTGGGCGTGGCCGCCCACGTGGTCGCCGACATCGACCTGCGGGTGTTCGGCGGTTCGGCGCTGACCGCGGACCTCGCCGTGCCGCACCACGACCGCGCCGAGGACGTCGACGCCGCAGCCATCCCGATCACCTACGTGCCGGCGCGCAACACGATCTTCCTGTCCTTCGCGCTGGCCTGGGCGGAAACGCTGGAGGCCGGTGACGTGTTCATCGGTGTCAACGCGCTGGACTACAGCGGTTATCCCGACTGCCGGCCCGAGTACGTCGCCGCGTTCGAGCGGATGGCCAACCTCGCCACCAAGGCCGGCGTCGAGGGGCGGCAGCGGCTGCGGATCCACACGCCGCTGATCGACCTGTCCAAGACGCAGATCATCCAGCGCGGCCTGGAACTCGGCGTGGACTACTCCCTGACGCACAGCTGCTACGACCCCGCAGCCGACGGCCGGGCGTGCGGGAGCTGCGACTCGTGCCTGCTGCGCGCCCGGGGATTCGCCGCGATCGGCATGACCGACCCGGCCTTCGACGAACCCGCCGGGGTGGCGCGATGACCTACCAGGTCAAGGAGATCTTCTACACGCTCCAGGGCGAAGGGGCGAACGCGGGACGCCCAGCGGTGTTCTGCCGGTTCGCCGCGTGCAACCTGTGGAACGGCCGGGAGTCCGGGCGGGCCACCGCGGTGTGCACGTTCTGCGACACCGACTTCGTGGGCACGGACGGACCGGGCGGCGGCAAATTCGCCACGGCGGCGGACCTGGTGGCCGCGATTTCCGCGACGTGGCGGGGCAACGCGCATCCCCGCGCGACACGCTTCGTGGTCTGCACCGGCGGGGAACCGCTGCTGCAACTGGATTCCCCGCTGGTGGACGAATTGCACGAGGCGGGTTTCGAAATCGCCGTCGAGACCAACGGGACCCAGCCCGCCCCCGCCGGGATCGACTGGATCTGCGTGAGCCCCAAGGCCGACGCCGAACTCGTGCTCACCGCGGGCGACGAGCTCAAGCTCGTCTTCCCGCAGGAGGGCGTGGAACCGGCGCGGTTCGAGGGCCTGGACTTCCCGCGGCTGCTGCTGCAGCCGATGGACGGGCCCGACATCGCCGCCAACACGCGCCGGACGATCGAGTACTGCCTGGAAAACCCCCAGTGGCGTCTGAGCATGCAGACCCACAAGTACATCGGGATACGCTGATGGAGATCTTCCGCGAATTCACCTTCGAAGCCGCCCACCACCTGCCCAACGTCCCGGAAGGGCACAAGTGCTCGCGGCTGCACGGGCATTCCTACCGCATCCGGGTGCACGTGGCCGGGGACGTGGACCCGGACGACGGCTGGCTGATGGACTTCGGCGACCTCAAAGCCGCGTTCCGGCCGCTGCACGACCAGCTCGACCACCACTACCTCAACGAGATCGACGGGTTGAAGAACCCGACCAGCGAGAACCTCGCCCGGTGGATCTGGGAGCGGCTGGCCGACTCGCTGCCGCGGCTGTCCGCGGTCCAGGTGCGGGAAACCTGCACATCGGGCTGCATCTACCGAGGGGGAACGGCGTGATCCTGGAGGACGTACAGGGACGGCCCGACGTGCGCGGCGTCGCGCTCGACGAAGTCGGGGTGTCCGGGCTGCGCTACCCGATCGTCGCCTGCGACCGGGACGGCGTGAAACAGGAGACGGTGGGCGAGGTTTCCATGGCCGTCGCGCTCGGCGCCGAGGTGAAGGGCACCCACCTGAGCCGCTTCGTGGAGGTCCTGCACGAGCACGCCGCCGAGATCAGCGTGACGACCGCGCCGGTCATCGCCGACGCGCTGCGCGTGCGGTTGGCGGCTCCCCGGGCGCAGCTGCGGGTGCGCGCCACGTACTTCCGCGAACGGCGGGCACCGGTCAGCGGTGCCCACGCGCTGATGGGCTACGAGGTCGACTGGTTCGCCACCGCGGACTCCGCGACGGCGCGCGTGGAGTTCGGCGCGCGGGTGCCGGTCACGAGCGTGTGCCCGTGCAGCAAGGCGATCAGCGACTACGGCGCGCACAACCAGCGCGGTCACATCACCGTCCGGATCCGGCCGCACGAACGAACTGTCCACAGTGGTGGGATGCCGTGGATCGAGGACCTGATCGACCTGGCCGAGCGGTCCGCCTCCGCGCCCGTTTTCCCGTTGCTGAAGCGGTCCGACGAACGCCACGTCACGATGCTGGCCTACGACAACCCGGTCTTCGTGGAGGACATGGCCCGCAACGTGGCGCAGCAGCTGCGCGAGGACGCCGCGCTGGAGGCGTTCGGGGTGCACGTCGCCAACGACGAGAGCATCCACGACCACGCCGCGTTCGCCGGCATCGAGTGGCCGTGCCCGGGGTCGCTGGCCGACACCCGGTGGGCGTCCGGGTGAGGTGAGCTCTCCGGCGTCGGAGGGGGAGGAGCGCCAGCGGCCGGGTCGCGGGAAGCGGCCCGGCCGCTCCGGCGTTCAGCGGCCGGGCGGCGCCGTGGTGTCCCGGACGACCAGCCGGGCGGGCGTGACGATCTGCTGCGCCGGGTCGTCGCCGCGCGTGGTCGCCCGCTCCACGGCCCGGCGGGCCAGCTCGGCGGCGTCCTGGCTGACGGAGGTGAGGCGGACCGCGGCCAGCGCCGCGGTGCGGGTGTCGTCGTAGCCCACGACCGAGACGTCGGCGGGGACGCGCACCCCGCGGGAGCGCAGCGTGAGCAGCAGGCCGACCGCGATCAGGTCGTTGTGCGCGAGGATCGCGGTGGGCAGCGGCTCGTCGCCGTCGAGGAGGACCGAGGCGACCTCGATGCCCGATTCCTCGGTGGGTGCCCCGCTGATCACCCGGACGTGCCCGTCGAGGCCGTGCTCGCGCATGGTGCGCACGTAGGCGTCGCTGCGGGTGGCGCTCATGACCGCGGTGCCGCCGTCGACGTAGGCGATGCGGCGGTGGCCCAGGCCGACGAGGTGGGCGACGGCGTCGGTGACGCCCTGGCGGTCGTCGGAGTGCACCGAGTCGACGCCCTCGGCCGGTGCGTCGGACCCGATGGTCACGACCGGCGTCCGGGCGGCCAGCTGGGCGAGCGCGTCCCGGGGCAGTTCGGGGGCGATGAGGATCAGCGGTCCGCAGCGGTCGCGCAGCAGGTTGTCGACGGCCCGCGACTCCGGCCGGCCGGCGGTCTTGGCGCTGAGCACCAGGTCGTAGCCGGACGCGTCGGCGGCGCGGTAGAGGTTCTCGACCAGGTCGCCGTGGAAGGTCTGCTCGACGGAGAAGGTCACGCCCAGCACTCGCGGTTCCCGCCGGCGCAGCAGGCTGGCCTGCCGGTCGGGGCGGTAGCCGAGCCGTCGCGCGGCGGCGAGGATGCGCTCCCGCGTCTGCGCCGAGACGCCCGGCTCGCCGCGCAACGCGACCGAGGCCGATGACACCGAGGTGCCCGCGGCCCGGGCCACGTCGACGATCGTGGTGCGTCCGGCTCTGCTGGTCACTGCTCGCCTCCTGTTCGGCCGTCCTCGGCAGACTATGTATTGACATACGTACTTAATGCTGCCTAGTGTCTGCCGTCACAGGGTAACCGAAACGTTTCGGTGCACGGCTCGCCCGCGCTCCCGCGGGCCGCTGAGCGGAGGAGCTCCAACCGATGTCCCCACAACCGCTGTCCGTCGCGGTGATCGGCGCCGGGATGGCCGGGCGCAGCCACGCCGCCGGGTACCGGCAGGTCAACACGGTGTTCGGCGCGGGCCTGCCTCCGATCCGGCTCGCGGCGATCGCCGACGCCAACACCGAGCTCGCCGAGGACGCCGCCCGCCGCTACGGCTACGAGCGGGCGGTCTCCAGCTGGGAGGAGATCGCCGCGGACCCCTCGATCGACGCGGTGAGCATCGTCGTCGGCAACACCCTGCACCGCCCGATCGCGGAGGCGCTGATCGCGGCGGGCAAGCACGTGCTGTGCGAGAAACCGCTGGCCGGCTCGATCGAGGACGCCGAGGCGATGGTGGCCGCGGAGCGGGGCGCCGAGGTGGTGACGGCGGTGGGCTACACCCTGCGCCGGTCACCGGCCATCGCGGCGATCCGGGACCACGTGCGCGGTGGCGAACTGGGCGCGCTGACGCTGTTCCACGGCCGCTACTGGTGCGACTACGCCGCGGACCCGCGCGGTCCGCTGTCCTGGCGGTTCAAGGGCGGACCGGGCAGCGGTGCGCTCGGCGACATCGGGGCGCACGTCATCGACGTGGCCGAGCACCTGTGCGGGCCGATCGACTCGGTGTCCGGCGGGGCGCTGACCACCCAGATCACCGAGCGGCCGGTGCCGACCGGCGCCGTGGTGGGGCACGACGCCGCCCCGGTCGGGGACGAGACGGGCGAGGTGGACAACGAGGACACGGCCGTGTTCACCGCGCGGTTCCGCTCCGGGCTCACCGGGTCGTTCTCGGTGTCGCGCACCGCTTTCGGCCTGCCCAACGGACTCGCGTTCGACGTGCACGGACTGGGCGGCCGGGCGGCGTTCGACTGGCACCGGCCCGCGGAGTACCTGTTCGACGACGCGCAGCCGCGGGGACGTGCCCGGGGCCCGCGGCAGGTCATCGTCGGTCCGCAGATGCCGTACTTCGCCGGTGGCTACCCGATGCAGGCGCCGGGCAACGGCGGCGGCAACGCCGAGATGTTCGTCTACCAGTGCCGCGCGTTCCTCGACCAGGTCACCGGCTCCACCGACCCGCTGCCCGCGTGCGCCTCGTTCGCCGACGCCCTGCACACCATGCACGTCATCCGCGCCGTCGTGCGGTCCGCCGAGGCCGGCGGCGCGCCCGTCGACGTCGCCTGATCCGAGGAAAGGTCGCCATGCCGCTCAAACTCGGTGCCTACACCGCCTGCCTGCACGACCGCCCGCTGGTGGACGCTCTCGACGTCCTGCGGGACAACGGTTTGCGGTCCGTGGAGGTCAACACCGGCGGGTTCCTGCCCGCCCCGCACTGCCCGGTGGACCTGCTGCTGAGCTCGTCCCGCGCCCGCGACGACTACCTCGCCACCTTCGCGGAGCGCGGGATGGAACTGACCGGGTTGAACTGCAACGGCAATCCGCTCAACCCGCTGCCCGGGGTCGGCCCCAAGCACGCCCACGACCTGCGCCGCAGCATCGAACTGGCCGGGCTGCTCGGGGTGCGCACCGTGGTGACGATGTCGGGCACGCCCGGCTCGGACCCCGACGCGAAGTACCCGTCCTGGGTCGTCAACCCCTGGGACGGCGTCTACCTGGACGTCCTGGACTACCAGTGGGGCGTGGCCGTCGAGTTCTGGAAGGACATCGACGCGCTGGCCCGCGCGCACGACGTGCGGGTCGCCATCGAGATGCACCCGCACAACCTGGTGTTCTCCCCGGTCACCCTCACCAGGCTGGTGGAGGCGACCGGGGCGGCGAACCTCGGCGCGGAAATGGACCCCTCGCACCTGATGTGGCAGGGCATGGACGTCCCCGCCTGCATCCGCCACCTCGGCCCGCTGGTGTTCCACGCCGCCGCCAAGGACGCCGCGCTGTGCCCCGGCGTCGACGTGCGCGGGGTGCTCGACAGCTCCTTCGCGCGGGTGCCTGCCGACGCGCCGGAGAAGGTGCCGACCGGGATCGGGTACTGGTGCGGCGCCTGGCCGTCCGATCCCGCCTGGAAGTTCGTCGCGGTCGGCCTCGGCCACGACACCGCCTACTGGACGCGGTTCCTGGCCGCGCTCGCCGAGGTCGACCCGGACATGCCCGTCAACATCGAGCACGAGGACGCCGACTACTCGCGGGTCGACGGGCTCGCCCGCTCCGCCGCCACCCTGCACGCCGCCGCCGCTGACCTGTGAGACGAGAGGAACAACGATGAAGATCGCGCTCGACCCGCACATGTTCCGGTTCACCCCGCTGCTGGAACTGCCGAGACTGGTCGCCGAACTCGGTTATGAATGGATCGAGCTGTCGCCCCGCGACGACGTGCTGCCGTTCTTCACCCACCCGCGCATCGACGACGCCACGATCCGCCGGTTCCGCACCGAACTCGACGCCGCGGGTGTCGGGATCGCCTCCGTGCTGCCGCTGTACCGCTGGTCGGGTCCGGACGAGGACGACCGGCAGGCCGCGGTGCGCTACTGGAAGCGCGCCATCGAGATCACCTGCGAACTGGGCGTGGACGTGATGGTCTCGGAGTTCAACGGCCGTCCGGAGGTCCCCGGCCGCAGCGAGGGCCGGTTCTGGCAGTCGATGGAGGAACTGCTGCCGATCTTCGAACGCGAGGGCATCACGCTCAAGCTCGAACCGCACCCCGACGACTTCATCGAGGACGGGCACGCCGCCGTCGACCTGGTCCGCGGCATCAACTCGCCGAACGTGCAGTTCCTCTACTGCGCACCGCACACCTTCCACATGGGAAACGACGCACCCGGGATCATGCGGCACGCGGGGGACCTGCTCACCCACGTGCACGTGGCCGACACCTTCGACCACACCGCGTCGTCGGGACTGCGCTACATCGTCAACCCGCCGGGGTCCCCGGCCCGCATCCACCAGCACCTGGACATCGGCCAGGGGGAGGTGGACTGGGACGAGTTCTTCGGGGGCCTGCGCGACAACGGGTTCGACGGGATCATGACCGCCTGCGTGTTCGCCTGGGAGGACCGCGCCCACGAGTCCTCCCGGTACATGCGGGAGAAGATCGCCGAGTACACGAAGGACTGGGCCGCGGTCAGCTGACGAGCAGGGCGCTGTCCCAGCGGGAGGCGGCACCGGCGGAGAAGCCGTGCAGCGCGAGCGCGATTCCCGCCGCGCCTTCCAGGAATCCCGCGCGGTGCGGGGCGGGGCGGTGCGCGGGGTCCGGGAACCGCCGCCGGTAGGCGTACCCGAACGGGTGCGCCGGGTCGTGGGCGGCGACGACCTCGGTCGCCAGGCGCGGCAGGTGCGCGGCGAGCCGGGAGTCGCCGCTGTCGTCGGCCATCAGCTGGGTGATCCGCAGCACGCCCGACCAGCCGTGGCACAGCGAGCAGTCGGTGATGCCCGGCTCAGGGAGGTCCAGGGCGGTCACCAGGCCGGTCACCGCCGCGGCGCACCAGTCCTGCCGCCGCAGGGCGCGTCCCGCCAGGTACAGCGCGCGGGCCACGCCCGGTGTGCCGTAGCACCAGGCGGTCATCTCGGTTCCGGGCGGGGATTCGGCGGTGGTGGGCCAGAGTCCCCGCTCGGTGCGCCAACCGAGCAGTTGCTCGGCGATCAGCTCGATCGCGTCCCGCTGGCCCGGCACGCGGCAGCGCTCCTCCCAGGCCAGCGCCAGCAGCGCCAGCGGCCCGCAGATGCCGTGCGAGAGCCCGAGATCGACCCGCCCGGAGTCCGTGCGGATCCACCAGCCGGGCACGGCTCCGGCCGGGGTGTCGAGCGGCCGGGACAGCCGGACCAGGTAGCGCAGCACCTCGCGTAGCAGCTCGGAGTTGCCGCGCAGCAGCAGGTAACGGCCCAGCCCGCTGGCGCCGTTGACGGTGTCGTAGTGGTCCATCCGGGCACCGGGCCGTCCCGCGTCCAGCCGCGCGGACTCGGCGGCGAGCAGGTCCCGGAGCTGCCCTGTGATCCGGTCGTCGAGCTGGTCGAGCAGCGTCGCGTAGTCGCGTTCGGACCGCCGGGTCAGCGCGGCGGCGTAGGCCAGCGAGGCCAGGCCGCCGAACAGGCCCCCGGGTGGGCACTGCTCGGCCGCGGCCGCGGCCCGGGACAGGTGGGCGTGTGCGACGCGCCGCAACGCCGGGTCGTGGTGGGCCAGTTCGGCGTACAGCACGGCGACGCCGGTGTGGGCTTCGCCGAGCCCGATCGGCCCCCACGGCGGCACCGGTTCCGGCATGCCCGGCAGGTGGTCGGTGTTGTCCGCGGTGGTCGCGATGCGGGCGACGTGCTCGGGGTCGGCGAGTCGGGCGGCCAGTTCGGCGGTGATTTCGGTGGCCTGCCGCGTCGGGGGACTCGTCCGCGTCATCCGGTGCTCCGCTGCCGGTCGCGGTGCGCCTGCACGACGCCGCGCACCACCGCCAGCACGGCCCGCTCGGACGTCTCGTCCACCCCGGCGAGCCGGTTGTGGTGCAGGTGCAGCAGCGACAGGACCACCTCGTCGGGAGCCGACCACGACCGCGCGCCGAGGTCCTGGAGGCAGCGGGCGTAGTCGTCGATCGCCGTCGCGCGTCGCTGCCAGATCTCCAGCAGCGCCGCACCGCCCGGGCGGGCGCACAGGCCCTGCCACTCGCCGACCGGGTCGATCAGCGCCACGGCCTCCCGGCGGCGGCGCTGGAACTCGCGGTGGTGCTCGTCCTTGGGCACGGCCCGCAGCACCAGATCCGTCCACAGTGGTCGGTCCTGGTGGAAGCGGCGGAGCAGGTCCGCGCATCCGGCCGCGGCGAGCACGATCGGGTCCAGGTCGAGCCGCGGGCGCAGCGCCAGCGTCTCGACGACCGCCCGGCTGTCGGCGTGGAAGGCCGCCTCGGCGGCGGTGATGGCCTCCGGGCCGCCGTAGCGCTCGATCTCGGGATCGTAGGTGCGCAGTTCCGGCGGCCCGATCACCCCGTCCGCGCGCAGTTCGCGCAGCCACCGGTGGACGCCGTCGAGCGCCTCGGTGCGCAGCCGCAGTCGCACGTGGTGGCGGCCGTGCTCGGCGTAGCGCAGGAAGAACCAGCGATCCACCGCGATTCGGCCGAGCAGCGCCGGAAGCGCGGAGGTCAGCAGTTCGTCCTGCCACCGCGCGTCGCACGGCAGCACGGCGTAGAGCCACTCGCCGCCGGGCAGGTGCTCCGGGTGTCCGCGCCGCTGCGGTGCGATGCGCGGCAGCGTGCGGGCCTCGTCGTGCGGCCGCCGGTTCAGCAGCGGGATGACCAGTTCGCTGCGGTGCCCGCCGCCCGGACCCGTCAACCAGCCCGACCGCGCGGGGGCGGGGACCTCGTGGAGCACGGCGCCCTCGCGCCGTCCCAGTTCGTGGCGCAGCAGCCGTTGGTGCACCGGTTCGTCCAGGCGGAGGTCCAGGGCCTGGTCCGCGTACGACACGCGGACCTCGTCGGGAACGCGCCAGCGCCGACGCCACTGCCGCAGGTGCCGGAGCCACTCGTCGAAACCGGCCGACTGGTCGAGCAGTTCCGGACTCGGACGCCACCTCGCCGTGCTGAGCACGGACCGCCCGTGGCGCACCCGCGGCGTGTACGGCAGGGCAGCGGCCCGGCCCCAGTCGAAGCCGCGCGGCCCCCGCACTCCCGCCGCGGCGATGTCGGCGAGCAGCCGGGCCGCGTTCGGGGCCAGCGAGGTGAGGTCGAGCTTGTGCATGACCACGGGCGCGACCTCGCACCCGCTCGCGGTGTCGACCACGAACAGCCGGTGCGCGTCGGCGCAGACGGCCAGTTCGGCCAGCCGCAGCGTCCCGGGCTCGTCGTGGAAGACGCCGAGCGGGACCCGGTGTTCTGTCCACTGTGGAGACATTGCGACGTTGCCGCCGCGCTCGTGACCGGCGGCGAAGGTGATCTGGGCGGGCACGGCATCCGGGCGCTGCGTCGGGTGCCGGGCGGTCCTAGCCGCCAGCTCGCGCAGGGCCCGGTGGGTGCCCTCGTCGAGGAGGTGGGCGAACCGCCCGAAGCAGGCCACCGCCGGCCCGGTCGTCCCGCCGTGGACGACCAGGCGGAACTCGCCGTCGCGCAGGTCCTCCGGCGAGTCGGCGAGGAGCTGGGCGACCAGTTCGGTGGCGGCCGGTGGTGTCCCCGTGGCGTTCCACAGCCGGGACAGCAGCGGGTCGTCGTCGAGCACGATCTCCTCGGCGCCGTCGAGCAGCGCCTGCTGCGCCCGGTGCAGCAGGACCCGGTCGCGGTCGGTCTCGGTCGCGTCGGCGCGCGCGGGGCGCCGGTGGCTCGGCGGTCGGCGGTACCCCGCGGGTGCGCCCAGACCGGCGTCCGGATCCAGCAGCTCCAGCACCGCAACGGCCCGGCCGACGCCGTAGCGCTCGACGAACTCGGCGTGGTAGCGGTCCAGTTCGGTGCTCGCAGGTTCGGGGGACAGGTGCCACAGCAGGTCCGCGGCCTTCTCCGCCTCGCGCTGGACGGCGGGCGGCAGCCGCAGGTCCGCGTCGAGCACGAGGTCCACGTGGGCCGGGTGCTCGGCGGCGCGCAGCTCAGCCGCGCGAGCGGTGACCGCGTCCCACGCCGCGCGCCCCGGGCGGGCCTCGTACCGCCGGAGTTCCGCGACGACCCCGCGCAGCTGCTCGCGTTCCTCGACCAGCACGTCGCCGAACCCGTCGAGGACGCCGAGCACGTGCTCGGCGGGATCGGCGTCGTCCGGGGGACGCAGCTCGGTCAGCAGGACGTCCTCGCCGATCAGCTGGTCGAGGACCCGGTCGATCGCCTCGGCGGCGGCGTCCGGGAACCGCTCGGCGAGCAGCGCCTCCAGGTCCGCGCCGCGGATCGGGGTGCGCGCGGCCTCCAGCACGAGCCGCACCGGCCCGGTGCGGCGGAGGCTGACTTCCCGCACCGGATCCGCCCCGGACCGCGCCGGCACGTGGGGCAGGACGACCCGGCCGCCGCGCACCGAGCACAGGTCGTTGACCACCAGCCGCAACCGCCTGCGCACGTCGGGACGCCGCTGCCACTCGTCGACCAGGCCGAGCACCCAGTCCCGCTGCGCACCCGCGACGCGGCGGTGGTCGCCGCCGAAGGACACCTTGGCGTCGGCGTCGCGTTCGGCGAACTCGCCGACGGCCACGCCCGCCATGAGCCCGAAGGGCGTCGACCTGGTGGCCATGCGCACCCGGTACGCGCTCAGCGCGCGCACCGCCCGCCGGACGTCGGCCGCGCGCGTGCACCGCCCGGCGAGGATCTCGTCCCACCGGCGGGCCAGCGCAGGGCTGGACACCGCCACCGCCTCGCGCATCAGCGCGTCCTCGGCCAGCCGCGCCAGGTAGCGGGTGCTCGCCGCCAGTTCCCCGGGCCCGTCCGGGATGTCGGCGGCGGTGTCGGCGGCCCGCTCGACCGGGAACACCGGGGCCCGCAGCATCACGATGTCCGCGCAGCGGAACAGGTTCGGTTCGTCCACTCCAGGTCCCTCGCACAGTGCCGGATGCGTCTGCCGGGCGTCGGCCCGCGCCCGACATGGTCGCGCCCGCGGCGGCCGGAGGGCGGGCAACGCCTCGCCGGACTTGCCCGAACGGGTGGTGCGGGCGCTCAGCCGATCCGGCCCTCGCGGGGAAGCCGGCGCAGGATCTCGTCCACCGTCTCGTCCGCGGTCTGCTCCGAGTTGTCCAGCCACAGCCCGAGCCGCGGTGTCCGCTCCCGCAGCCCGCGGTCCAGCTCCTCGACCGTCCAGTCCGCGTAGCCGACCTTGTCGCGGCCCGCCTCGCGTGCCTTCACCGACTCCACCGACGGGCACAGCACGACGACCCCCAGCGGCCGGGTGGTGATGTCGTCGACGATCTCCGCGAGCATCGGCCCCAGCAGCACGTCCTGGGCGACCACCGCGAATCCGGCGGCGACGTAGGTGTCCAGCGCCTGCGCGGTCAGCCGGTGCCGCAGCCGCAACTGCTCCAGCGCGGCCTGCTGCTGATCGGGCCGCATCTCGGCGCGGTCGTTGACGACCATCCGGCGGAACACGTCGCCGCGCAGGTGCACCGATCTCGGCAGTCGTCGCGCCAAGCGCTGGGCCACGGTGGACTTGCCCGCCGCGGAGATGCCGGTGATGACCACGGCGGAGGGGAATGCGGTCGGCTGGGCGTCCACGGTGGAAGTGTGGCACGGCACGGTGAACGGCTGACCGGCGCGGCGGGGTCTCGTCCGTATGCTGGCCGCGTGCGGTCGACGAGAACTCCGGAACGGTTCGCGCTGGTCCCGGCCGGGTGGTGGCGCAATGCCGGGCGGATCGTGGTGTGCTGCGCGCTGCTCGTGGTCGCCCTCGCCGTGCCGCACGTCGGCCAGGCCCGGCCGGGGTGGTTCGACGGGCTGGTCGGGGCGCAGCTGGCGGAGTGGTTCCCCGGCGACCTGCGGCCGCTGGACGCGCTGGCGTCGCTGGGGAGCACCGGCCCGGTGCTGGCCGAGACCGCGATCGTCGCGTCCATCGGGTACCTCAACCGCCGTTGGACCGCCCTGCTGCTGCCCGCGGTCGGCACGCCGCTGGCCGTGTCCACGACCGAACTGCTGAAACCGGTCGTCGGCCGCACCATCAACGGCCACTGGGCCATGCCCAGCGGCCACACGACCGCGGTGGTGTCCCTGCTCGTGGCGGCGCTGCTAATGTCCCGCCGCAGCAGACCGGGCGTCGGCCCGCTGGCGGCGGTGCTGATCGCCGCGCTGGCGCTCGGAGCGGTCGGCATGGCACTCGGCTTGGTCCGCCTCGGTTTCCACTACGCCACCGACGTCGCGGCGGGTGCCTGCGTGGCGACGGCGGTCGTCCTGCTCACCGCCCGCGCCCTGGACGTCCTCGACCGGAAGAGTCCGTCCACTTAGGACGAAATCGGACGCAACCTGATCGTCCACAGTGGTCCGCCGGGGTGGAATCGCCGTCGGCGGACTAGAATTCCTCCTCCGGTGAGCCGGAGGTGGCGATGGTGGTGCTCGGGTGGGCCGCACTGGTGGTGTGGCTGGGGCTGGTCCTGTGCCGCGGTGGGTTCTGGCGGACCGACCAGCGGTTGCCGCGGCTGGTGGTGCCGCAGCGGTGGCCGTCGGTCGCGGTCGTGGTGCCCGCGCGCGACGAGGCGGCGGTGCTGCCCGCCACGCTGCCGACCCTGCTGTCCCAGCGGTATCCCGGAGCCGCGCGGGTGGTTCTGGTGGACGACAACAGCGCCGACGGCACCGGCGAGGTGGCCGGGCGGGCGCGCGGCGGGCTCCCGTTGACCGTGACGACGCCCGGTCACCCGCCCGACGGCTGGACCGGGAAGCTCTGGGCGCTCGCCCACGGCGTCGCCGAAGCAGGCGAGGTGGACTACCTGCTGTTCACCGATGCCGACATCGCGCACCCGCCCGATTCGCTGCGCACGCTCGTCATGGCCGCCGCGGGTGGGCGCGACCTGGTGTCGCAGATGGCGTTGCTGCGCGCGCAGACGCGTTGGGAGCGGCTGATCGTGCCCGCGTTCGTCCACTTCTTCGCGATGCTGTACCCGTTCCGCCGCGTCAACCGGCCGACCGCGCGCACGGCCGCGGCCGCGGGCGGGTGCGTGCTGGTGCGTCGCGAGGTGCTGGAGCGCGCCGGGGGAGTGGCGGCGGTGCGCGGTGCCGTGATCGACGACGTCGCGTTGGCGCGCCTGGTGAAAGGCTCCGGCGGCCGGATCTGGCTCGGACTGGCCGAACGGGTTCGCAGCGTGCGGGAGTACCCGCGGCTCGCGGAC
This sequence comes from Saccharopolyspora rosea, assembly GCF_025643595.1. Lineage (GTDB taxonomy): Bacteria > Actinomycetota > Actinomycetes > Mycobacteriales > Pseudonocardiaceae > Saccharopolyspora > Saccharopolyspora rosea. The sequence goes on along the minus strand of NZ_CP102826.1, from coordinate 3,501,096 downwards.
CTGTGGCGGATGGTCGCCCGCACCGCCTACATCCAGCTGCGGTTCTCCCCGCTCCTGCTGGTCGGAACCATCGCGGGACTCGGGCTGGTCTTCCTGGTGCCACCGGTGGCGACGATCGCCGGTGTGCTGGTCGCCGATCCCGCCGTGCTCGTGCCGGGGGCCGTCGCGTGGATCGCCATGGCGGGCACGTTCGCGCCGATGCTCCGCTATTACGGACAGCCGGTCGTGGCGGCGTTCCTGCTGCCCGTGACGGCGGCGATCTACGCGGCGATGACGCTCGACTCCGCGCGGCGACACCGGTTCCGCGGCGGCACGACGTGGAAGGGGCGCAGCACCGCGCCCGGACGACATGATCGTCCACTGTAGACGGAATGCGGTGACGGCGTGGACGGTCAACCGCTGATGGCGTGAAAATCCCGTGGCGCGGTCGGGGTAGTGGCGTCGTGCGGAACGGGGAAATGTCGGCGCCGTTCGCGGCGGTGCGTGGCGGGACTCCGATCTTTACGCCTCGTGGGGTGAATCGCGTGGTCGGCGCGTCTGGCCGCGTGGTATGTGTGGGAGGCGCGTCCCGGACGCCGGAGCTGCCGTTGTCCTCCCGCTTGACGTCGATGTTCGGCTGTCGCCGAAGGTGAGAAAGGTACTCCAGGCATGAAGCACGCGTCGTCGTCCACCCCCGGCCGGTCCCAGGCCGAGGACGTGCGCCCGACACTCGCCACCGAGGACACCTACGACGAACTGAAGCGCAAGTTCATCGCCAACGGCAGCGATTCGGTCATCGACGGCGCGCAGCGGCGGGAGATGGTCCGCAGGTTCGAGGAGATCGACCGGTCCATCCCGCTGGCCACCACCCCGACGGACGGCCTGCTGCTGGCGGAGATGCTGATGAGCACCACCGCCGACGGTGACGTCGTCGAGTGCGGTTGCTTCTCCGGTGGCTCCTCGGCGAAGTTGTCGATCGTCGCCGCGGCCCTGGGCAGGCGCCTCACCGTGTTCGACAGCTTCCAGGGGTTGCACGTCGTCGACGAGCACGACGAGCAGGACCTCCACGTGCGCCGCCACGTCGGATGGCTCGAACCGTGGCACAGCGGCAAGTACCGCGCCTCGCTGGAGGTCGTCCGGGACAACATCGCCTCCCGCGGGGAGATCGCGGTCTGCGAGTTCGTCCCCGGCTACGTCGAGGACACCCTGCACGCGCCCGAACTGCCGGAGCGCGTCGCCCTGGCGTTCACCGACGTGGACACGCCCGGCGCCGTCCGCACCTGCCTGACGCGGATCTGGCCGCGCATCGCACCGGGCGGGGTGTACGCCTCGCACGACGTCGCGCTGCTGAAGTCGTTGCAGGTGCTGCTGTCGGAGTCGGTGTGGCGCGACGAGCTCGGGGAGTTCCCGCCGATCCTGTTCGGCGCCGGTTTCGGCGTCTGCGACTCGGCGCCGCACATGGGCTACTTCGTCAAGGGCCGGGACCTGCCGCCCGAGTACCTCAAGTCGCTGACGATCGACAAGCGGCAGGTCGACTGACGACGTGCGGCGCGGTGCCGCGGACGAGGGGGCGCGGGTGTCGGCGACGATGCGGCGGGTCGGTCTCGAACTCGAATTCCCGGTGGTGCAACGGTCCACCGCCCGGGGACTGGACCGCGCCGCCGCGCAGCGGTTGTGGCACCGGTTCGCCGCGCTCGATCCGACGTGGACGGTCGTCGAGGAAGTGGCCACAGGTGCCGTCACGGGCGTGCGGCGGGACGCCGGCGACTTCGAGGAGCACGTCAACAGCGACACCGGGGTCTGCACGGTCGAGGTGTCGCTCGCGCCGCGGGAGACGGTCGGTGCCGCGGTGTCGGACGCGAACGCCGTGCTGCGGCGGCTGGGACGGGTCCTCGGCGAGATGGGGTACGTGCTGCTGTGCGCCGGGATCCAGCCCCGGACGTGGTCCGACCCGGCTCGCAAGACGCAGAAGGACTGGTACCTGCTGCTGCCCCGCCGGTGGCACTTCCACCACTGGTTCGTCCCGGTCGCCTCGCACCAGGCGTCGGTGGACGTCAGCCCCGTCGAGGCAGCCCGGGTCGTCAACGCGCTGAGCGGCTTCGCCGGCGTGTTCACGGCCCTGACCGCGAGTTCTCCCGTCGCCCGGGGGCGCGTCCAGCCGTGGAAGGAGATGCGCAACTGGATATGGCACGAGCGGTGCGCACGGGTTCCGGACCGGGAGGGGCGGTACACCTCCAACGGCATCCCGCCGGCGCCGTACCCGGACATCGGCGCCTACGTCGAGCACTTCTGGGACTCCCGGCTGTACTTCCTCACCGACCTGAAGACGCGGGGTTTCGAAGTGCTCGGGGACCGGTCGTTCCGGGACTTCCTGCTGTCGCCGCGACCGGTCCCGGCCAGGCAGGTCGACGGCACCCGCGTGCGGGTCGAACCGGACCGGTCGATGCTGGACCGCATCCACCAGTACGGGTGGCCCGCCGCCAAGCTGCACTACCGGTTCGACGACGCCACCGATCTCGACGGGGTCCGCGACGCCCTCGTCCGGCGGCGGATGGCCGAGTACTTCGAGGAGCACGCGGTGCACTGCTACGTGGAGAACCGCAGCAGCGGGGTCGCACCGCAGGGCGAGGAGGGCGTCGGTGCGGCGCTGACGGTGGGCCTGGTGGAGCGGCTCGACGACGCCGAGGCCGTGTTGAAGAGCATGTCGTGGGACCAGTGGCGCGGCCTGTGGACGCAGGCCAGCGAGCACGGCTTGGCGGTCGGGGACTCCCGGTGGCTCGACATCGCCGGGGACCTGCTGGAACTGGCCCGGGCCGGGTTGCGCGGGCGCGGTGCGGGGGAGGAGGCGTTCCTGGACCCGCTGTTCGCCCGGCTGGCGCGGCGGGAGACCCCCGCCGACCGGATGATCGCGGCTTTCCGGTCCGGAGGGGTGTCCCGGCTGCTCGACGATTTCGGCCGGTCCGACACGGGGTGGCCGACCGGCCGGTGACGCCGGGGTCCACGGGGTACCGTGCCGATCGGCACACCAGCGGACCAGGCGGAGCACCCATGGCGCGAGCGCAGAAGATCACGACGTTCCTCATGTTCGAGGGCAACGCCGAAGAGGCGATGACGTTCTACACGTCGCTGTTCGACGATGCCGGGATCATCGACATCTCCCGGTACGGTCCCGGGGAGGACGGGCCCGAGGGCACCGTGCGGCTCGCGACCTTCGCGCTCGCCGGGCAGCGCTTCATGTGCATCGACAGCTACGTCAACCACGCATTCGGCTTCACCCCGGCGATGTCGCTGTTCGTCGACTGCGCCGACGAGGACGAGATCGACCGCCTGCACCGGCAGCTGGCCGAGCAGGGGCAGGAACTCATGCCGTTGGGTTCCTACGGGTTCAGCCCCAAGTTCGGCTGGGTCAACGACCGGTTCGGGGTGTCCTGGCAGCTCAACCTCCCGGCGTAGGACGCTTTTCCGTCGCCGCCCTCAGTCGCCGAACAGCGCGTCGAGCGCCTGCCGCAGCCCCGCGGCAGCCGCCGGACCGTCCTCATCGGACGCCCACGCGACGTAGCCGTCCGGGCGGACCAGCAACGATCGGGCCGGGAGAGTGGCGCCGTCGGGGGAGATGACGCGGATTCCCGCGGGGACGTCGGTGGACGCGGCGCCGAGGTCGAACAGCACGGGGCTCGTCGCGTCCAGGTACCGGGCGAGGCCGTCGGGCACGAACCGGCCCACGAGCGGATGCGCGCCCGGCGGGGCGGGGTAGCGGACGTCGGCGCCCTCCAGCATCGTCGCCAGCCTGGCCCGGACCGCGGGTTCCTCCAGCAGTTCGGTCAGCAGGGCGCGCAGTGCGGTGATCCCGCCATCGGGCGCCAGCAGCGCGGTCTGCGCCTGGGAGTGCATGGCGACCCGGTGCGCCGCGATGCGGCGTTCCCCGTCGTACCCGGCGAGTGCGCCGGGACGTCCGGCCACCGCCGCCGCGAGCCGCCAGCCGAGGTTCGCCGCGTCCTGGAGGCCGAGGTTGAGCCCGGGCGCGCCGATCGCGTTGTGCACGTGCGCGGCGTCCCCGGCGAGGAACACCCGGCCGTTCCGGTAGGAGTCCGCGATGCGGGTGTTGCGACCGCGCCAGCGGCGGCGCTGGTGCGGACCCGGACCGGTGGGTTCCTCGACCACGAGGTCCGCGCCGAGCACCCGGCGCACGGCCGCGGTGAACTCGTCGAGCTCCATCGCGCCGTCGGGATCGGTGTCCGCAGTGGACTCGTCCCACTCCATGACGCTGATCAGCAGAGATCCGGTGGGGCGGGGGAGCGCGGCGTAGGCGCCGCGCGCGGTCCGGTGCCATCCGTAGAGCCCGATCCGTCCGATGCCGGGCAGATCGGCCTGGGCCGTCTCGGGACTGACCACGCCGCCGGGCACCACGACGTCGGCCGAGCGGGAGACGACCGTGCTGTCGGTGACACCGGGGAAGCCGATGCCGGCGAGCCGGCGCACGGTGCTGCCGCCGCCGTCGCACCCCGCGGCGTAGGCGGCGGTCACCTCGCGCACCGCGGACTCCGCGCGCACGCGCAGCCGCACCCCGCGGTCGTCCTGGTCGATTCCGACGACCTCCGCCGAGCGCCGCACCCGCGCCCCGGCTTCGACGGCGCGCTCGGCGAGCGCGCGCTCCAGCGCCTGCTGCGGGACCGCCACGCCGTGCAACGGGGTGGCCGCGAGATCGGCCAGGTCCAGGCGGAGTCCGCCGAACTGGAACACCCGAGCGGCGGTCGGCGGCCCGGGCTGCCCCAGCCGGACCAGCACTCCCCGCGGCTGGAGGAGCCGGGTCGCTTGGCCGACGACCGCGTTGGCCTTCGGCTCGCGGCTGGGCTCGGCCGACCTGTCGAGCACCGCCACCCGCACCCCCGCGGCGGCGAGATCACCGCCCAGCAGCAACCCGACCGGGCCCGCACCGACCACGACGACGTCCCACGTTCCCATCCGACCATCCTGGCAGGCGCGCGGCCGTCGCGGGTTTACGCGCGCGAAACCCGGTGGCGATCGGTCGCGGGTAGCGTGAGGTCGCGGTCGGTGGGAGGTCGGTGGCGTGGAGATCGTGGTGGACGACCTGTCCGGTCCGGAGGTCGCCGAATTCCTCGACGAGCACGTCCGGGAGATGCGGGCCGTCACGCCCGACGGGAGCAAGCACGCGCTCGACCTGGCGGGACTGCGCGAACCGGGGATCACCGTGTGGACGGTCCGCGACGGCCCCGCCGTGGTCGGGTGCGGCGCGCTGCGGCTGCTGGACGGGCGGCACGGCGAGGTGAAGGCGATGCGCACCGCTGCGCAGCGCAAGCGCAGCGGGATCGCGTCCCTGCTGCTGGAGCGCATCATCACCGAGGCCGTCGCCGCCGGGCTCACCCGGCTCAGCCTGGAGACCGGCGCGGCGGAGTTCTTCCGCCCGGCCAGGAAGCTCTACGAGCGGTTCGGGTTCGTCCGCTGTGGACCGTTCGGCGACTACCGGTCGGATCCCAACAGCGTCTTCATGACCAAGCTCCTGCGCGGGCACTCTCCGATCTGACGGGACCCGTTGCGGTGCAGCGGCTTTCGATCGACCGGGAAGCGCCCTAGTGCGGCCCTAGCGCGGCCCCACAAGCGGCGTCAGCCGCTTTCTCTTTCGGTGAGTGGTCTCGCAGCCCGCACCGCCGCGGGTTCTCAGCGGTCGTCTCGCGAGGACAGCCCCGACGCTGTGTATTGGCATACATGAGTCGGGGCTCCCGGAGTCGAGACGGCCGCTGAGGTTCCGCTCCCGGCACCGCCGCGCACAGCACTTCCGAAACACTTCCTAGTCGAGCCGGAAGAGGTGGAAGTCGCTGCGGCCCGGGTGGGGTGGATCGACCGCGGCCACGGACGCCAGGTGGTGCGCGTCGCGGAACGCGGTGGCCAGCGAGTCGTGGGCGATGCGGCCCGGGGTCTTGACCACGACCAGCGCGGGACTGCCGTCGCGGGCCCGGCGCAGCGCGCCGAGGACCTCCGGCACCGGCGGGTCGGTGGCGGTCAGGTCGAGACCGTCGTCGCCGGCCGCCGACCCCCACGGCGGGTCGAGCAGGTAGAGGTCGTGCGAGCCGCGCGGGGGCAGGGCGGTCATCAGCTCCCGGTAGTCCACCGGGCGGAGATCGACGTCGGCACCGGCGACGGCGAGGTTGTGCCGGGTGGCCCGGTAGACGTCCGGGTCGGTCTCCGCGGCGAAGACGCGGCGGCCCAGCCGGCGCGCCAGGTGGTAGGCGCAGTTCCCGGTGCCGCAGAACAGGTCCAGCACCAGTGCGCCGTCGGCGACGTGCCCGGCGACCGCGTCGGCGAACGCGCGGCAGTGCGAGTCCGGAGCGCACTCGACGACCATGCGGCCCAGCAGCCGCAGTCCGCGCCGGGACATCTCCGGAGCCGGGATCCCGTACAGGCCGAACCGTTCCGGCCCGCCGTAGAGGACGCGGCCCACCTCGTCGACCTCGACGGCCGTGAGCGGCCGGGTGCGGGAGGGGCCGAGCAGTTCCGCGCGCAGCCGGACGGCGTTGCGCGTCCGCTCTCCGGAACCCTCGTACATGCGCCGCCCTCGGTGCGTCTCGTCCGAATCGTCCGAGGAACACTGTGAGCGGCCGGGGCACGGGTGGCAACGCCCGTGCCGCGGGCGGCCCGCCGAGGTGTGGGGGTCGACGCGCCCGGTCGCCTCTCGGCGAATGGCGCGACGCGGCTCCAGCCGGACGGTATTCCGCGAAGGCAGTAGGTGCGGCCCGGGGGACACGGGGCGCGTCGACCGAACGGTGCAACGCGCTGCGCCGGAGGCGTGTTCCACCGGCTCGATGTGATGCCGGCCACGGTCGTTTCGGTCGTCGGGGTGCGGGGGTAGGCCGACGACATGGTGCGGATCGGATACTTCCTGTCCTGCGAGTGCTTCGGCCCGCGCGAGCTGCTGCACCAGGCCAGAGCGGCCGAGCAGGCCGGGTTCGACCGGCTGTGGATCTCCGACCACTTCCACCCGTGGACCGAGGAGCAGGGGCAGAGCCCGTTCGTCTGGTCGGTGATCGGGGCGCTCTCGCAGGTGACGTCGTTGCCGATCATGACCGCGGTGACGTGCCCGCTGATCCGCATGCACCCGGTGGTGGTCGCGCAGGCCGCGGCGACGGCCGGAGTGCAGTGCGGCGGCGGGTTCACGCTGGGCGTGGGCACCGGCGAGGCGCTCAACGAGCACGTCACCGGAGCGCCGTGGCCCGCGGCGGACGTGCGGCTGGACATGCTGGGCGAGGCGCTGGAGATCATCCGGGAGCTGCACGGCGGTCGCGAGGTCACCTTCCGCGGCGAGCACTACACCGTCGACCACGCCCGCATCCACACCCGCCCGGCCGCGCCGGTGCCGATCCACGTCGCCGGCTTCGGGCGCCGCGCGGCCCGGATGGCGGGCAGCCGCGGCGACGGGTTCTGCACCGTCGTCCCCGATGCCGAACTGGTCCGCGAGTACCGGGAGGCCGGGGGCAACGGGCCCGCGCAGGCGGGCATGAAGGTGTGCTGGGCGGATTCCGAGGACCAGGCGGTCAAGACCGCGCACCGGTTGTGGGCGACCGACCTGCTGCCCGGGGCGCTGCCGTCGACGCTGTCCCGGCCGCGGGACTTCGCGCGGGCCGCCGAACTGGTCGGCGAGGACGCGGTGCGCGACACCTTCGCGTGCGGGCCGGACCCCGAACGCCACCTCGACCGGTTGCGCGAGTACCTCGACGCCGGGTTCGACGAGGTCTACGTCCAGCAGATGGGGCCCGATCAGGACCGTTTCTTCGAAGCGTGGGCCGAGCAGGTGCTCCCGCACGTGCCCGGCTGACCCTCCGCGTGCTTGGAGTCCGTCACGCCGGTCGCGCGCGGCCGAACAGGTCCGCGTAGCTGCTCGGCAGCTGGGTCAGCAGGTGGTTGAGCTGCCCGCCGTCGATGCTGTCGGCGACCGTGCTGAGCACGGCCCGGGCGCCGCGGCGCGCGGCGTCGGTGTCGGCGTCCGGCAGCTGCGAGCTGACGTGCTGCAGGAACTCGTCGACGTTCCACCGGGTGGCCCGCAGCGACTCCGACAGCGGGGCGTCGGCCAGCGGTTCCGGTAGCTGCGAGCCGAAATCCTCGGCTTCGTCCCGGGTGAGCCGGGACCCCAGCGCGCCCAGCACGACGCGCGCGACCCGGTCGGCTTCCGCCTGGCTGCGGTACTCGCCGCGATCACGGGTCACGGCGAGGAATTCGTCGTACTTCATCGTGCGCCTCCTCCAGATCCGGCTTCCCGGCGCTCACCGGAGGCGAAACGCGCTGGCCGTGTCTTGGAGCCGGCTCGACCCCGCCCACGAGTGTCCCAGAACACAGTTGAATAATCTTCGTTCTCGAATAACCGCGGTTATCGTGAGTGGGGAGCGGACCGATGTTCGGGAGTGGGCATGAGCGCGGACGGTGACCGGGAGTCCGGTCAGGAGGAGACCCGCGGGCCGGTGCCGAGGGTGTCGCGGGCCGAGGTGCGGCAGCGACTGCTCGACACCGCCGAGAAGTTGTTCGCCGAGCGCGGCTACACCGACAGCCGCCTGGCGGACATCGCGCGCGCGGCCGGGTTCACCACCGGAGCGGTGTACTCGAACTTCGGCAGCAAGCACGGGCTGTTCACCGCGCTGCTGGAGCAGCGCAGGCGGTCGCAGGACGACATCGCCACCGCCATCGCGCGCGAACCGGCTCCGCAGCGGCGGGGACGGCGGGCCGCGGAGATCCTGGCCGCCCGGCTGGTCGACGACCTGCGCTGGCACCAGCTGGCCATGGAGTTCACCTCCCGCGCCGGACGCGACCCCGAGGCCCGCGAGGCGTACGTGCCGTTCGCGCGCGACCGGCAGCAGCGGGTGGCGCGGACGCTCGTGGAGCAGGCCGAGGCGCTGGACCTGCGGCTGACGGTCGAGCCCGAGGTGGCCGCCGTCGTGGTCATCTCCGCGCTCAGCGGTCTCGTGCTGCACCACGCGGCCGATCCCGACCGCGTCGACCGCGAAACCCTGACCCAAGCCCTGACCGCCGTGCTGGCCGGTCTCATGCACCCGAAGCAGGAACCGCGGTCGTGACCGCAGGAGGAACTCCCATGCGAGTGTTGGTGGATCTGAACCGCTGCCAGGCGTACGGGCAGTGCGTGTACGCGGCACCGGGCGTCTTCCGGTTCCGCGGCCGGGAGTCGTTGGAGTACGACCACGTTCCCGGGGACGACGCGCGCCGCGAAGTGGAGCGCGCCGCGGCGGCGTGCCCGATGCAGGCCATCTCCGTCGATCGCGGGGAGTGCTGACGTGGTGTCCGCAGTGGACCGGATCGTGGTCGTCGGCGCGTCGCTGGCGGGCTGGAGCGCCGCGAACGCGCTGCGCGGCGAGGGCTTCACCGGGCTGCTGACGCTCATCGGTGACGAGGCGTGCGAACCCTACGACCGGCCGCCGCTGTCGAAGGCGGTGCTGTCCGGTCGGCTGGGCGCCGACCAGCTGTGGTTGCCGCGCGTCGACGGGGACGTGGAGTGGCTGCTCGGCACCGCCGCGACCGGACTCGACGTGCGGGCGCGCGAGGTCGTGCTCGCCGACGGCCGCCGGGTCGGGTTCGACCGGTTGCTCGTCGCGACGGGCACGCGGGCCCGCCCGTGGCCGAACCCCGCCGAGCGCGGGCTGGCGGGCGTGCGGGTGCTGCGCGACCGCGACGACGCGGCGCGGCTCCGCTCGGCGCTGGCGGCCCGGCCGCGCCGGGTGCTGGTCGTCGGCGGCGGGTTCACCGGCAGCGAAGTGGCCTCCAGCTGCCGCGAACTCGGCCTCGACGTGACGCTGGTGCACCGCGGCCCCGCGCCGCTCAGCGGCGCGATCGGTGGCGCGGTCGGCGCGGTGTTCGCGGACGTGCAGCGCGACGCCGGGGTGGACGTGCGGCTGGGCACCACGGTGGCCGCGCTGGACGGCGACGACGTCGGGCGGGTGCGCCGGGCCCGGCTGTCCGACGGCGACGTGCTCGACGTCGATCTCGTGGTGGCCGCGCTGGGCTCGGTGCGCAACACCGAATGGCTGGCCGGGTCCGGGGTCGCGGCCGACGAGCGGGGCGTGCGGTGCGACGCGGCGTGCCGCGTCCTCGACCCGCGCGGTGCCGTCGTCGACGGCGTGTTCGCGGCGGGTGACGTCGCCCGCTGGCCCCACCCGCTGCACGACGGTGGGCTCGTCTCGCTGGAGCACTGGGGCAACGCCGTCGAGCAGGGCGCCACCGCCGCGCACAACGCGGTGCACGCCGAAACCCGCGCGCACACGGCACTTCCGGCGTTCTGGTCCGACCAGTTCGGACTCAACGTCAAGTCGGTCGGCCTGCCGTCGCTGGCCGACGAGGTGATGATCACGCAGGGCTCGCCGGCCGACCGCGAGTTCGTCGCCGCCTACGGCCGAGGGGGACGGCTGGTCGGTGCGCTGGCGGTCGACTCGCCGCGCGTGCTCGACGGCTACGCGGCGCTGATCGAGGCGCGCGCACCGTTCCCGCCCGTGCTCAACGCGCCGGACGCCCCCGGCGACCCAGCGCCCGTCGACGCCGGATTCCCGGCGTCCCGAACTCGGTGAAAGCGAGCGACGATGACGACGATCCCTGCCCCGGCGGAGGCGTTCCACGAGGTGCTGGACCACCGGAACCGCCCGAACCCCTACCCGTGCTACGCGCGCCTGGCCGAGCAGCCGGTGACGCGCGTGGACGATCGGACGTGGGTGGTCACCCGGTACGCGGACATCTCGCGGCTGCTGCGCGATCCGAGGATGAGCGCGGTGCGCAGGCCCGGCGGCGGGGTGGAACCCGAGGAACCGCCCGCCCGGGACGAGCACGGCAACCCGATCGGCATCCCGTTCCTGCGCCAGGACCCGCCGAACCACGACCGGCTGCGCCGCGCGGTGATGGACAGCTTCGTGCCCCGCATCACCGCCATGCGCGGCCGAGTGGAGACCCTTGTGGACGGACTGCTGGAATCCCGCGCCGGTGCGGGCACCCTCGACGTCGTGGCGGACCTGGCGTACCCGCTGCCGGTCTCGGTGATCTGCGAGCTGCTCGGCGTGCCCGAATCGGACGAGCCGGTGTTCCAGGAGTTCGCCCGCGTGCTGACCCGCAGCCTCGATCCCGTGGAGAGCCTCACCGAGCAGGAGCAGCGCGAGACCGAACAGCAGGCGGCCGCGCTGCGCGAGTACGTCGGCGGGATGATCCAGCACCGCATGGCCAACCCCGGCGACGACCTGCTGTCGGACCTGCTGGCCGCCGACGAGCCGATGCACGTCCTGGACCTGGGCACCACCCTCGGCCTGCTGCTCATCGCCGGGCACGAGACCACCGTCAACCTGATCACCAACGGCGTGCTGGCACTGCTGCGCAACCCCGCGGCGCTGGCGGACCTGCGCGCCGACGACGGCCTGGCGGTCCCGCTGGTCGAGGAGGTCCTGCGCTACGACCCGCCGGTGCAGATGACCGCGCGCACCACCCGCACGGACGTCGAGGTCGCGGGCACCACGATCCCGGCCGCGTCCCGCGTCACGATGCTGCTGGCCGCCGGGAACCGGGATGCCGGCAGGTTCGCCGATCCGGACCGCTTCTGGCCGCGGCGACCGGACAACGCCCACCTCGGCTTCGGCGGCGGCATCCACTACTGCGTCGGCGCCGCCCTGGCCCGCGCGGAGGCGCAGGTGGCCCTCACCGCGCTGGCCAACCGGCTGCGCAACCCCCGGCTCGTGGTGGATCCGCCGCCGTACCGCCGCAACGCGGTGCTGCGCGGCCCGGAGCGGCTGCCCGTCGCCTTCGACGGGCTCGCCGAGCGCTGACCGTCCACAGTGGACTGGACTCTCAGAGCCTGTCTTTGAACTCTTTTTGGGTGGCGGTGCCGGTGGCGGAACCTCAGCGGCCGTCTCGGCTCCGGGAGCCCCGACATCATGTAGCCCCCTACACCACGTCGGGGCTGTCCTCGCGAGACGACCGCTGAGAACCCGCGGCGGTGCCGGTTGCTTGCGTACTCACCGAAAGAGAAAGCGGCAGGCGCCGCTTGCCACGCGGGTTCCGGGACCAGTTCGAAGACAGGCTTTCAGTCTCAGGTGCGGCGGCTCGGCGCCGCGGTCGGGGCGAGTAGCGGCCAGACGGCCACCGCGGCGACCAGCAGCAGCACCGCTCCGACCGCCGAGGCGACGGCCAGCGCGTGGGTGAAGGCGTGCTGCGCGGCGGTGAGCAGCGTCGCCGCGTGGTGCGCGGGCAGGGTTTCCGCGATCTCCACGGCGCTCGCGAGGGAGTCGTGGGCGGCGGAGGGGGTGCCGGGCGGCCCGTCGAAGCCGCGGTAGACGCCGGTGACGACCGAGCCCAGCAGGGCGATGCCCAGTGCCGTGCCGAGTTCGTAGGCGGTCTCCGAGACCGCCGAGGCCGCCCCCGCGCGCTCGGCCGGGACGATCGAGAGCACCACGTCGCCGGCGACGGTGAACGACAGGCCGATGCCCGAACCGAGCACGAACAACGCGGTTCCCAGCAGCGGGTACCCGGTGTCCGGGCCGATCGGGACGAGAGCCGCCATGGCCAGGCACACCAGCGCGAGCCCGGCGCTGAGCACCGCCCGGGTGGACCAGCGGCGCGCCAGCACACCTGCCAACACCCCGAAAAGCACCGAACCGATCACCGCCGGCACCTCGGCCACACCCGCTTGCAACGGTGAGTAGCCCTGCACGAGCTGGAAGAACTGGGACAGGAAGTAGAGCAGCCCGGACAGGCCCAGCACCGCGAGCAGCGTGGCTCCGATGACGCCGGAGAAGGCGCGGTCGCAGAACAGCCGCACGTCGACGAGCGGGTGCCGCGATCTCGACTGCCGCCGGACGAACAGCGCGAGCGCGGTGACGCCGACGACGGCGGCCACGACGACGTCGGCGCGCAGCCCGTGCACCGCCGCCTCCTTGACGGCGTAGACGGTGCCGATCATGCCGACCAGCGACCAGGCCACGCCGAGCAGGTCCCACGGTCCCGGGGCCGGGTCGCGCGACTCGGGCAGCAGCGCGAGCCCGGCCGGGACCAGCACCGCCACGACCGGCACGTTGATCAGGAACACCGATCCCCACCAGAAGTGCTCCAGCAGGAATCCACCCAGGACCGGGCCGCAGGAGGCGCCCGCGGACGCCGCGGCGGACCAGATGCCGACCGCCAGGCTGCGCGCCCGCGCGTCGGGGAACAGTGCGCGGATCAGCGCCAGGGTCGAGGGCATCAGCGTCGCCCCGGCCACGCCGAGCAGCGCCCGTGCCGCGATCAGCACTGCGGCGGTGGGGGCGTAGGCGCTGAACGCGGACAGCACGCCGAAGGCCGTCGCCCCGCACATCAGCAGCTTCTTGCGCCCGATGCGGTCGCCGAGACCGCCCATGGTCACCAGGAGTCCCGCGAGGACGAACGAGTAGACGTCGGCGATCCACAGCAGTTGGGGGCCGGACGTCGCCAGATCGCGGCTGATGAAGGGTGCGGCCACGCCGAGCACCGTGCCGTCGACGGACACGAGCAGCACGGCCAGCAGCAGCACGGCGAACGCCACCCAGCGGTGGCCGGTCCGGGTGGCCGTCGCGGCGGTCATGCGCTCCGCTCCGACGTCCGGGCGACTCCGTGCAGCAGCAGGCCGACGATCATGCGCGGGAAGTCCCGGGCCGGAGCGCGGCCCGCCCGCACGACCCACGCCGCCCCGGCGACGAGGCTGGAGAAGGCGTCGGTCAACCACAGGGCGCTGAGGTCGGGGCGGAACTCGCCGGTCTGCTGGCCGCGGCGGAACAGGGCGGCGATCCGGTCGTCGATGTCCTCCCACGCGGCCAGCGATCGGTCCGGGTCGAGTTCCTGGCTCTGGCTGTACAGCAGGGCCAGGTAGTCGGACACCGGTTCGCAGGCGGCCACCAGGCGGTGCAGCGCCTCCTCGGCCGGTCCCCGGTCCAGCTCGGCGGCGTCGAGCGCCTCGCGCAGCTGCTCGACGGCGAGCGATTCCAGAGCCGCGAGCAGTTCGCCGCGCCCGGCGAAGTGCCGGTGCAGCGTCGCCCGGCTGACGCCGACCGCCTTGGCGATCTCGTCCTGGGTCGCGTTCGGTCGGCGCCCCAGGAACTCCGCCGCCGACCGCAGTAGCTCGTCGCGATCGCGAGTCATGAGACGACTCTAGCTCAGATGAGACGGAAGTGTTTCATCCGGCGGTGCGTGGCGGTAGCAGCGGCGGCACGGGGCGAGTCGGGCGGTGGCCGAGGGGTGCGGTGGTGTGCAGACCGCACCGCAGTCGGCGAGACCGAGGCGCGCTGCGCCGTGTCGCACCCGCGCGGCGTCCGCTGGTGCGACGTGGTGCAGCAGGGGGGTGAACAGGCCGGGCCACGCCTCCGGATCCCCGGTCATGGCGGAGGCGGGAGCCAGAGGTCGGATGCGCGGGCGGCGGCGAGGCCCGGGGCGCCGCGGAGGCCGTGGGTCGGGAGCGCGAGCAGTTCGGTGACGACCTCGGCGACCGGCCCGCAGCGGTGCCACAGGGCGGGCGGGGAGCTGAATTCCATGTCCTCGACGCGGAATCGCGCGCCGAGCGCGTCCTCGGCCGAACGGGCGCGGAAGACGTCGACGGCACCCTGCGCGACCCGGAACCCCCGCACTTCGGCGATGTCGCCGGTGCTCGGCAAGTGCACGAACCGGAACCCGTGGCGCACGCTGGCTTCCAGCGCCCGGATGTGCGGTTCCAGCCAGGCTTCCGGCGGTGGGACCGAGTGGGTGTTCCCGGCGCCCATGAAGACCTCCCCAGTGGTGGATTTCCTTGGTGTTGCGAGGAATCGGGTGGACGGGTCCACCGGCGGGCACGTGGTGGGAGCCGTGCCCGCCGGTGGCATGACCCGCCGAGCGGAGGGCTGCGGACCCCGCTCGGCGGGACCCCGTGCGCTCGCGACGCGACCTCGGGGCTCGGCCTCCCGGGAGGCCGGATCGCATCGACGGCGCGGCGCGCGGGCGCGGTCGCGCGCACGGCGCGGCAGCACGGGGTGGAGGGATCGGAGGGGTGCCGGACCCGGTGCGGCCGGACCCGGGAAGCCCGATATCGTCGGGATCTTCCGGTATCACCCCGGGAGTCGTTGGTTCGGCCGCACGGCCGGATCTCCTCGGTTCCACGCGGTCCTGAGTTCCGCGGGACCGAGCCGGATTCGGTTCTGGTGCACGGTGATCCCCCAAAAGTCTGGAAATGCTTCCAGGTCGCTGGTCACCTCGATAATGTCCGGTAGCGATACCGCTACACCATTGCCAAAAACGGGTGATCACCTGGGCGAATCGCCGGATAGGATGTGTTGCATGGCCGCTACCGCAGGTACGCCGCGTGCCAGGGCGCTCTCCGCTGCGCTGCGCGAAGCAAGGACGGCGTCCGGGATCGGTGTCCGCGAGCTTGCTCGGCAGGCGGGCTTCCACCACGTGGAGATCTCCAACTGGGAGACGGGCAAACGTGTGCCGAAGACCGAGACGGTCGCCGCGATACTCGGATCACTGCGCGTGAGCGCGCAGGAGCGCGAGCGGATCCTCGATCTGGCCCGCAACGTGCACGAACCGAACTGGCTCACGGTCGGCCTGAAAGGCATCCCGCAGCAGCTCGCCGGAGCCGTCGAATGCGAGCGGGCGGCCACCTCGATCGTCGAATGGGCACCGATGATCGTTCCCGGTCTGCTCCAGACCTTGGACTACACGCGTGCGATCAAGTGCGTCGGCGGACTACCAGAGAGCGATACCGAGCTGCGCGTCATGTTGAGCGCGAGCAGGCGCGAGGTCATCACCAAACGCAACCCCGTCGACTTCGTGGCATTCATCGGTGAGGTCGCATTGTCCGAGCCGATCGGGTCGTGCGAGGTGATGGCCGAACAGCTCAACTACTTGATCGAGCTTGCTGGACGGTCGAACGTTGCGATCAGGATCGTACCGCTCGGCACCGGTTGGCATCCGGGCTTCGCTGGGCCTTTCGTCTTCTACGAGTTCCCCGACGCCTCGCCTGTCGTGCACTTCGAGCATCACAGCTCAGGGGCGTTCATACCCGCGGCTCACGACGTCGAGGAGTATCGCAAGGCGATCCGGTGGATTGATGATCTGGCGATGAGCGAGGACGACTCCACCCGGTTCATCGCCAAGGCGGTAGTCAAGTGGGAGGAGAGGACAAGTTGATGTTCCAGTATGCCTGGCAGAAATCCAAGTACAGCAACCTGAATGGGAACTGCGTTGAGCTGTCAAACCCGCGTGGTCTGATCCGGGACTCGAAGGATCCGGACGGTCCGTGGCTGGACGTGGACGTGGCCGGTTTCCTCCGGGCCGTGCGGGCGGGTCGCTTCGACCGCTGACCGCGGAGCACGGCGGAAGGGGCTCTGCTGCGGGAGCCCCTTCTTCGCTGCATGAGAGGCGGCGTGCTCGAATCAGTCCACAACGGACAGTTCAGCAGATCGCGGACCGCGCCGGCCGGCGTCGTGCGACGACGGCTTCCAGGGGCCGCGCCACCCCGCACCTGCCCGGTGGGTTCATTCCTGCGGGAGCACGACGGCCTTCACCGCCGTCTCGTCCCGGGCCGCGAGCGTCAGCGCCGCCGCCACGTCGTCGAGGCCGAACCGGTGCGAGACCAGCCGGTCGAGCGCGACCCGGCCGGACGCGGCGAGTCCGATCGCCGTCGGCCACGTGTTGGCGTAGCGGAAGGTGCCGGTCAGCTCGATCTCGCGGTTCTGCACGTGGGCCAGCGGCAGCGGGATCTCGGCACCACCCATTCCGACCAGCACGACCCGCCCGGCGCGGCGCACCCGGCGGATCCCGTCGGCGGCCACCGGGCCGACCCCCGAACACTCCAGGAGGACGTCCGGTTCGACACCGCTGTTGGCCAACGGCGTCTCGCGGACGTCGAGCGCGCACGTCGCGCCCACCTCGGCCGCCAGCGCCAGCCGGTGCGGCCGGACGTCGGTGACGACCACCTCGCTCGCGCCGAACGCCCGCGCGCACTGCACGGCCATCAACCCGACCGGACCGGCCCCCGTCACCAGGACCCGCGCACCGGGCGCCACGTGGCCCCTGCGGCACGCCCACAGGCCCACCGACAGCGGCTCGACCAGGGCGGCGGCCTCCATCGACAGCGAATCCGGGACCGGGTGGGCGAAATCCTCGTCCAGCGCGACGTACTCGCAGAACGCCCCGTCCACCGGCGGTGTCGCGAAGAACCGGACGTCCGGGCACAGGTTGTAGCGCCCGCGGCGGCACTGCTCGCACGTCGAGCACGGCACGCCCGGCTCCAGCGACACCCGCTGGCCCGGCGCGTGCCGGGTGGCGTGCGAACCCCGGGCGACCACGACGCCGCTCGCCTCGTGGCCGAGCACCAGCGGCTCGCGCACGACGAAGTCGCCGATGCGGCCGTGCTCGTAGTAGTGCGTGTCCGAGCCGCAGGTCCCCACCGCGTGCACGCGGACCAGCACCTCGCGCGGTCCCGGCTCGGGCACCGGGCGCTCCTCGACGGCGATGTCGCCCACACCGCGCAGCACCGAGGCGCGCATCGTCCTGGGCAGGTCGGTCATGGGCACCTCCGCCGGGCAGTTCTACCAGAACATGCCCTCGTGTTAACACACTCCGCGAGAGGAGTGCGGCAACGGGGGCAACCGCCTCGTCCGGGGATCGCAGTGCGCGGGCGCGGCACCGGGCCGACACTGATCCGGACTGCCTTCCGGACGCGAGGAGCGACATGCGGCCGAAGTACGCGCGAATGCTGGCCCTCGGCGTCGCCGCGGTGATCGCGGTGGGCGCGGCACCGGTGGCCGCCGACGCCGCCGACGGAGCGCACCGGTGCGCCGACACGGCCGACCCCGGGCGCGCGGAACCCGTGCGGGGCGAGCGGTTCATGGTCGCGGCCGCCCACCCGCTCGCCGTCGAAGCCGGCTGCGAGGTGCTGCGCCGGGGCGGCAGCGCCGCCGACGCGGCGGTCGCGGTGCAGGCGGTGCTCACCGTCGTCGAACCCGAATCCTCCGGATTCGGCGGGGGATCGCTGATCACCTACTGGGACGCCCGGACCCGGCGCACCGAGTTCCTCGACGGCCTCGCGCAGGCCCCCGCCGAGGTCACCGCGGACCTGCACACCCCGACCGAGCGGGAACGCCGGGAACACGGCGTCGACCGCTTCGACGACAGCGTCGACTACACCGGACGCGCCGTCGGCGTGCCGGGCACGGTGCGCGTTCTGGACCTGCTGCACGACCGGCACGGCACGACGCCGTGGCCGGCGCTGTTCACCGACGCGCGCCGCGCCGCGCTGGACGGGTTCGCGATCAGCCCCTACCTGCACGACGCGTTGCGGGAGGGCTGCGCCTACCCGGACATCCGGGCGCGGTACTGCGACGGGACCAGCCCCAAGCCGGTGGGCGCGCGGGTGACCAACCGCGACGCGGCCGGGGTGCTGGGCGAAGTCGCGGCAGGCGGCGCCGACGCGTTCTACGACCCGCACGGCACGATCGCCCCGGCCATCGTGCGCCGCGCCGCCGCCGGGCCGTTCCAGCCGCGTCCCGACGAGCACGGCCCGGCGGTGGTCCCGAGCCTGCTGACGGTCCGGGACTTCGCCGACTACCGCGCCCGCGAACGCCCGCCGCTGTGCGGGGAGGTCGTCGAGCACCGGGTGTGCACGGCGCCGCCGCCCGCCTCCGGCGGACTGACGCTGCTGAACACCCTCTCGCTGGCCGAACGCCACGGGATCACCGACCACAAACCGAACTCGCCGGACTACGCGCACCTGGCGATCGAAGCCAGCCGACTGTCCGGAGTGGACTCCCGCGCCCACGTCGGCGACCCGGCGTTCACCCACGTGCCGGTCGCGGCGCTGCGCGACCCCGCGTACCTGGACGGCAGGGCCGCGCGGATCTCGCCGGACTCCGCGGTGCACCCGGTGCGCCCGGGCCTCGCCCCGGGGCGGGACGCGGGCGACGGCCACGACACGACGAGCCAGGTGAGCATCGTCGACGGCCGGGGCAACGCGCTGTCCATGACGACGACCGTCAACCTGTGGTTCGGTTCCCGCCTGGAGGCGCGCGGCATCGTGCTGAACAACGCGCAGACCAACTTCGGCACCCCGGGCTCGCCCAACCGCGTGGAACCGTCGAAGCGCCCGGCCACCTCGATGGCGCCCACGCTGGCCTTCGACCCCTCGGGCACGCCGCGCCTGGTCACCGGATCCGCCGGCGGCGGCCCCATCCCCGACTACGTCGCCCAGTCGCTGCTCGGTGTGCTGTCCTACGGGATGAACCCGCAGGACGCGTTGAACGCACCGCACCTCAGCGGCCAGCGCCGCAAGGCCGACTGCGGCGGCGAACCCGACGTCGCCTCCGACGTCGAACGGGGCACCACCGCCGAATCGCTGCTGCCCGCCCTGACCGCCCGCCACCACCCGTGCCCCGCCGCGACGGAACTGCGCAGCGGCGCCACCGCCGTCGAGCGCACCGAGGACGGCACCTTCCTCGGCGCCGCCGACGACCGCCGCGACGGGGTCGCGATGGGGTTCTGAGGGCCTGTCTTGAACTCGTTTTGAGTGGCGGTGCCGGTTGCGAGACCACTCACCGAACGAGAGAAAGGCGGCTTGCTCTGCTTGCCGTCGTCCTTACGGACCGGTTCGAAGACAGGCACTGAGGTGCCTCGTTCCGGATCAACGGGCTCCGCAGTCGTAGAGGACCTGCGCGCCCGCGAGGTGGTCGAGCGGGGTCTGCTGCGGTGCTCCCGAACCGCCGTAGGCGCCGGGGTTGACCGGGGTGCACTGGTGCTGGACCCAGCTGGTCCGCTGGGTGGCCGCCGCGCTGCGGCCGAAGGCCGCGAGGAAGCTCCGCGAACCGCGGCCGCCGCCTTGGTGGTCGTCGTTCAGCAGCACGAAGCGCACACGTCCACTGTGGACCCACTGGACGAGTTCGGTGGGGGTCGGCGCCGGGTCGCCGCCGCTGAACCCGCCCATGCCGACCACGGTGGCGTCGGTGTTGAGCAGGTAGGGCTCGGCGCCCCGGGCGCCGCCCTCGACCGCCAGCGCGATCGGCGCCCCCGCGGAGTGAGTCTGGGCGTAGGCGAGGATCTTCCGCTGTTCCGCGGTCATCCCGCCCTGTGCGGCCGCGCGCAGCTGCGGTGGCAGCTGGCCCCGGGAGAACTGGTCGGCCAACCGCCGCAGCGCCTCGTTCGCGGCGGGGGAGCCGCCGATCCGGTGCGCGCCGCCGAACATGCTGCGCGGCGGACCGGCCTGGGCCATCGCGCCGATCTGCGACGAGGAGAACGCCGTGAACACCGACCAGCCCGCCGGGGCGAGCACCAGCGCCACCGCCGAGACCGCACCGGCCAGCAACGCCACCTGGCGGCCCGCGTTCAACCGCCCGATCACCAACAGCGCCACCGCCACGACGGCGACCGCGGCGACCGGGTAGCGCAGCCACCCGTTCCAGGCCGGATCGCGCGAGATCAACACCCAGGCCCAGGCGGCCGTGACCACCACGACGGCGGGCAGCAGCAGCCACCCGTAGCCCTCGGGGTGCCGGTAGCGCCTCCACAGCAGGACCAGGCCCGCCCCGGTCACCGCGGCGATCGCCGGTGCCATCTCCGAGGTGTAGTACGGGTGGAACTGGTTGCGCATGAAGCTGAGCACCGCAGCGACCAGCACCAGCCAGCCGCCCCACAGGATCCACCCGGCGAGCCGCGCGGGATCGGCGGACCGGCGCGAGCGCCATCCCGTGACGACCGCGACGACCAGCACCACCGCGCACAGCGGGAGCAGCCAGCTGATCTGGCCGCCGACCTGCTCGCCGAACATCCGGGTGATGCCCGGGGTGCCGCCCATGCCCCCGAACCCGCCGTGGCCGCCGTGCCCCGGACCGCCGTGCGAACCCGGACCGCCGAGCAGCGCGGTGGTGGCGGAACTGCCGAAGATGCGGCCGAGTCCGTTGTAGCCGATCACGAGGTTGAGCACCGAGCCGTCGGTGCTGCCGCCGATGTAGGGCTTCGGGTCCGGCCACAGGGCGGTCAGCGCGACCCACCACATCGAACCGGCCAGCATGACCGCGGCGGCGCCGAGCACCCGCAGCACCCGGCGCGCCACCGGAGCGCTCGCCCCGACCAGGTACGCCAGCGCGAACGCCGGTACCACGATCCACGCCTGCAACATCTTGGCCACGAAGCCGAGGCCGACCAGCAGCGCCGCCAGCATCAGCCACCGAGTGGAGTGCCGGGCGCCGCGCTCCACCGAGCGGGTGAACGCGTACGCCGCGGCCACCAGCAGCAGGACCATCATCGTGTCCGGATTGCTGTCGCGGTCGATCGCCACCGTGATCGGCGTCAGCGCGAGCACCAGGGCCGCGATCAGCGCGGCGTGCTCGCCGGCCCAGCGCCGCACCGCGCGGTGCAGCAGGAACACCGTGGCGACGCCCTCGACGACCTGGGGCAGCAGGACCGACCAGGAGTGGAAGCCGAACACTGCCGTCGACAGCACCATCGCCCACAGCGCCAGCGGCGGCTTGTCCACGGTCACGACGCCGACGGGGTCGAACGAGCCGAAGACGAAGTTCGTCAGGCCGTGCTGCATCGACTTCACGGCCGCGGCGTAGTACGGATTGCCCCAGTCTTCCGAGGTGATCCGCCACGCGTACAGCGCGGTGGCCAGCACGCAGATCCCGGCCAGGGCGAAGCCGGGCCACCGGCCTCGGCCCGTCGCGGCGGTGTGAGGCGCTGTGCGGACGGCGTACGCCGCACCAGTCATGCCGTGTCCTTTCTCGTGTTCTCTTGCAAGTACCGGATTTTCGCGGTGCGCGCCGCGATCATCGGTGTGTCGCAACGGTTTTCTCGGGTAACCGTTTGATTCGGCTGTCCAGCCAGGGCAGCGAGTCCGCGAACGCCTTCGACGCGAACTGCCAGGTGTGCCCCGCCTGGTAGGTGTGCACCGAGCACCGGATGCCCTTCGCGGTGGCCGTCGCGCACAACCGCCGGATCCCGGCTTCCTTCTGCTGAGGGTCGGTTTCCCCACCGCCCGACCAGCCCCGTCGGCCGCGCGGCCCGTAACCGGGTGCGCTGTCGTCGAACCAGCCCGCGGTGTCGGGGTAGGGCGCGTGGTGCCCGAGGACCGTCATCGGGTCGAACCGCGCCCACGCCGCGGCGTCGCCGCCGTAGAGCCGCTGGATCGTCTGCTGCTTCGTGCCGGTGTTCGGGCCCGGATCGCCGGCGATGTCCACGAAGCTGTCGAAGAGCTCGGGGTGCATGACGGCGAGGTCCGCCGCGCACGTGCCGCCCATGGACCAGCCCACGACCCCCCACGCCTGCGACGCGGCCGGCACGCCGAAGTGCGAGGTCACGTACGGGCGGACGTCCTCGGTGAGGTGGTCCGCGGCGTTCCCGCGCGGACCGTCGACGCACTCGGTGTCGTTGTTGAAGGTCCCGCCCGCGTCGACGAACACCAGGACCGGCGCGTACCCGCCGTGCGTCTGCGCGTAGTGGTCGATGACGGGCAGCACGTCACCGGCGCGCACCCAGTCGGCGGCGGTGTTGAACTCGCCGCCGATCATCATGATCGCGGGCAGTGCGGGGGGTTTCGCGCCGGCGAACCACGCGGGCGGGAGGTAGACGTACTCCTGCCGGTGCGGGAACTGGCTGGCGGTGTCCGGGGTGGTCACGGCGACCACCCGGCCGGTGGGGGCGGGTTCGCCCCGCAGGGCGGGCAGGTCGGCCTCCGACACCTGGCCCGGCAGCGGCCCCGCGGTGATCGTGCCCCACGCCTGCGAAATCGTGCGGAAGTAGCCGACCCACTGGTTGAGCACGAGCGCCACGCACAGCAGGCACAGCGGGACGACGAGCACCGACAGCCCGCGCCGCCACCACCGCGCCCCGCGCCAGCCCGCGACGAGGACCACCAGCGAGCCCGCGGTGACCCCGATCCACACCCACAGGCTGGTCGGAGCCGGGTCGGTGGCCAGCCCGCTGTCGTCGAACCAGGCCAGCACCGCCAGGGCGCCCGCCACTCCCGCCCCGGCCGCCACCGGAACCCACAGCACCCGCCAACGCCGGGTGCGCCAGCCGATCGCGGCCAACAGCAGCAGCACGACCACGATCTGCACGGTGACCGGCAGCCAACCGGACAACAGCGAAACGCCGCGGTGGTCACCGGCGCCGAATCCACCGCCACCAGGCGGGTGACCCACGTCCATGGTCACAGAGTGCACCGAGCGCCGCGGGGCGCGTTCGGCCAATTGACAGGTCTGCCCCGCTTCACGCGGTTTCGACGCCGAATTGCCAGCGATTTCCCAGGGAAATCCCGGCCTGCGTTGACGCGCGGAACCCGGCGCATCCGACAGCGCGGCACATCCGCGCCGAATCCCCGCGAAGCGACGTCCCGGCGCGGATGTCGCGAATCCGCCGCTGGCGAAGGGCTCCGGGCCGCGGCCGGATGTGGTCCGATGGAGGGATGAAGATACGCATCGGAATCGGATCGGACGAGGTGCACGCAGCGCCCGGATCGTTCACCGCCACCGTCGACCAGCTCGAAGCCGCCGGGGTCGATTCGTTGTGGTTGTCCGAAATCGTGTACTCGCCCCAGGTCGAACCCTTCATCGGGATGGCGCACGCGCTGGCGCGCACCACGCGGCTCAAGGTCGGCACCGGGGTGGCCGTGCTGCCGGGCAGGCATCCCGTGCTGGTCGCCAAGCAGCTCGCGACGCTGGCAGGCCTGGCGCCGGGCCGCGTGCTGCCCGTGTTCGGGCTGCGGCCGGCGCGGCGGCGGGAGCGCGTGCTGTTCCCGGTGGCCGCGGGACGGCGGGCCGCGCTGTTCGACGAGTCGCTGCGCCTGCTGCGCCGACTGCTGGCCGAGGACGAGGTCTCGTTCGACGGCGAGTTCCACACCCTCGACGGCGCGACGATCGGACCGCGACCGGCCAAGCCGCTGGACATCTGGCTCGGCGGCAGCGCGCCGTCCGCGCTGCGCCGGGTCGGACGGCTCGGCGACGGCTGGCTGGCCAGCTTCCTGACCCCGGAGGAAACCCGGCGGGGTCGCCGGACCATCGAGGCCGCGGCGGCCGAGGCCGGACGGGAAGTCGAAGCCGACCACTACGGCATCAGCATCGCGGTCGCCGACGGCGACATCCCGGCCCGGCTCGTCTCGACCGTGCGCGAACGGCGGCCCGACACCGATCCCGCCGAAGTCGTCCCGACCTCCTGGCGCGCCGCGCGCGACCTGATCAACCGCCACATCGACGCGGGCCTGACCAAGTTCGTCGTCCGGCCCGCCGGTTCCGCGCGGTCCTTCCGGGAATTCCTCGACCGGTTCACCGAGGAGCTGCTCCCGCTGCAGA
Organism: Saccharopolyspora rosea; assembly: GCF_025643595.1. Classification (GTDB taxonomy): domain Bacteria; phylum Actinomycetota; class Actinomycetes; order Mycobacteriales; family Pseudonocardiaceae; genus Saccharopolyspora; species Saccharopolyspora rosea. The sequence continues at coordinate 3,476,812 of NZ_CP102826.1, read as the reverse complement.
ACTGATCGCGATCCCGGTGTTCGCGATGTGGGACGCGCTCCACGAGCGGGCGCCGGTTGCGTAGCATCCGGTGCATGCGCAGTGGTTCGCCGCTCCTGGTGGTCCGTCGGCACGTGGACATGTGCCGGGTCGCCAGCGCCGCCTGTCGCGCGTGACGCCTCCTCCCGCCACGTCAGCGCTTCCGCCCACCCGACGGGTAACCATGACCGAGACGTCACGCGCCGGCGGCATCCACCGCGTCCGACAGGTCACTGTGGACGATCCGTTGCTCCGGCCGCTGTTCGCCGAACTGGCCCAGGAGTACGGCAGCCGTTACGGCAGGACCGACGAGCTGCACCGCTTCCCGCCCGAGGAATTCGCGGCGCCGCACGGCGCGTTCCTCGTGCTGACCGAGAGCGGTCACGCGGTCGCCGGGGGAGCGTTCCGGCGCTACGACGCGGACACCGCCGAGCTCAAGCGGGTGTGGACGGCATCGTCGCACCGCCGTCGGGGTCTGGCGCGCCGCGTGCTGCGGGAGCTCGAACACCGCGCGGCGGCGCTGGGCTACCGGAGGGTGTTCCTCACCACCGGGCCGCGCCAGCCGGAGGCCAGGGGCCTCTACCTCGCCGCCGGTTACACCCCGCTGTTCGACCTCGCGGCGGATCCGGAGTCGCTCGAACACCTGCCGTTCGAGAAGTCCCTGCCGGCTGCCTGATCCGCTGTCCGTCCACATCGGAGCATCGGATGTCGCTCGTTCCTCCCGCAACACGCCCGGTCCAGGACGCCCGGCTGCACCGGCAGCTCGGCTTCTGGAGCCTGACCACCGTCGGCCTCGGCAGCATCATCAACACGCCCGGTCCAGGACGCCCGGCTGCACCGGCAGCTCGGCTTCTGGAGCCTGACCACCGTCGGCCTCGGCAGCATCATCGGATCCGGGTGGCTGTTCGGGGCCCTCTACGGCGCCCGTGCCGCCGGTCCGGCGGCACTGCTGTCCTGGCTGATCGCCGGTGGTGCCTTCGCGCTGATCGCCCTCGTGCTGGCCGAGCTGGGCGCCGGCCGCCCGGAGTCCGGCGCGCTCGTCCGCTGGCCGCTGCGGGCCAACGGGCCGCTGGTCGCCGCGGTGGTCGGCTGGTCGGTCCTGCTGGCGATCGGCGCGGCGACCGCCTCGGAGGCGTCCGCGATCGCGCAGTACGCCAACCGGTACGTGCCGGGTCTGTACCGCGGCGGTGTGCTCACGCCGCGGGGACTGCTCTGCTCGGTGCTGCTGCTCGCCGTGCTCGTCGCGGTCAACTGGTTCGGCGTGCGCGTGTTCGCCCGGGTCAACGCGGTGGTGACGACGCTGAAGTTCCTGGTGCCCGCGGGGACCGCGCTGCTGATGCTGGCCTCCGGGTTCCACCCGGAACACCTCACCGCGGGTGGTTTCGCGCCCTACGGGTGGGCAGCGGTGCTGAGCGCGGTGGCCTCCGGCGGAATCATCTTCTCCGTCAACGGTTTCGCGTCCATCGTGGAGCTCTCCGGGGAGGCCCGGAACCCGCGGCGCGACATCCCCCGCGCGGTGCTGACCGCCATCGCGCTGGCCGTGGCGCTCTACCTGCTGCTGCAACTGGCGTTCCTGCTGGCCGTGCCGGACGCGCTGCTCGTGCACGGCTGGCGGGGCATCGACCTCTCCTCGCCGTTCGGCGAACTCGCCCTGCTGCTCGGCCTGGGATGGCTGGCCGGGGTGCTCTACGCCGACGCGGTCCTCTCACCCGCCGGATCGGCCCTGGTCGGCGCCGCCGAGGACAGCCGCAAGGGCTACGCGCTGGCCAAGAACGGCCTGATCCCCGGATTCTTCGCCGACGTGCACCCGGCATCGGGCGTGCCGCGCCGGGCGCTGCTGGGCACCTTCGCGTTCAGCCTGCTGTGGCTGGTCCCGTTCCGGGGCTGGCAGGAGATCGTGTCGGTGCTGGGGGACCTGTTCCTGCTGACCTACTCCGCCTCCGCCGTGGCGGGCGGCGTGTTCCACGCCGCGGAACCGGAACGCCGCGCCGGCGCGGTGCGCGGGTTGCGGTGGATCTCGCCGCTGAGCTTCGTCGTCGCCACCGAGATCGTCTACTGGTCCACTTGGGACAAACTGGGCGCCGGACTCCCCCTGGCGGCCGGTGGTGTCCTGGTGTTCGGCCTGTCCCGGCAGGGCCGCGCCGCGTTCGGCGCCGAGTTGCGCCGCGGCCTGTGGCTGGTCGTCCACCTGGCGGTGCTGTTCGCGGTGTCGGGTCTGGGGTCCTTCGGCGGCGCGGGCTGGCTGCCCGCACCGTGGGACTCCGCGCTGGTCGCCGTGGCCGCCGTGCTCATCTACCGCTGGGGAGTCCGCTCCGGCATCGCTGTGCAGCGGACTCCCGGCACCGCCACCCAAAACGAGTTCAGCGGCAGGCCCTGAGCCGCGTGCCGGTCAGCAGCACGACCGGGTCGCCGAAGAGGGCCCGGTGGGCCTCGTCGAGGACCCGGCCGTAGCGGTCGGCCGCGTCGGCCACCGTCTCGGCGCGCACGTCCCACCCGAGCGCGCGCAGCCGTTCGGCGACGGGCCTGCGGGGCTCGCGGCTCCACAGCTCGCGCACGTCCATGCCGTACTCGCGCGAGGCCGCCTGGAACCGCGGGTCCGCCAGCACCGCCTCGACGTCGGCCACGTACTCGACACCGACCCGGCTGCCCGGGGCCGACAGGCGGTCGATCTCGGTGAACAGCCGCTCGTCGGCGGCCGCCGGGAGGTAGGTCAGCAGCCCCTCGACCAGCCACGCGGTCGGCCGCTCCGGGTCGAACCTGGCGGCGTGCAACGCCCCCACCCAGTCCTCGCGCAGATCGGCGGCCACCACGTGCCGGGTGCAGGCGGGGACGGCACCGGCCTCGTCGAACACCTCGTCCTTGAATCGCAGCACGGCGGGCTGGTCGACTTCGAAGACCTCGCAGCCGGCGGGCCAGTCCAGCCGGTGCGCCCGGGCGTCGAGCCCGGCGGCCAGCACCACGACCTGGGTGATGCCCGCACCGGTCGCTTCGGCGAAGTACTCGTCGAAGAACCGCGACCGCACCGCGAGGAAGTCGGCGAGCCAGCGCCACCAGTCGGGGAGCCCTTCCTCCGGCCGGGTGGGCATCGGCACCGGTGGCCGCGCCGCGGTGACGAACCGCTCGGCGAACTCGTCGCGGACCAGCGCGTCCGCGCGGTGGCCCTCCAGCGCGCGCGCCGCCGCGACGCCGAGCGCGGTCAGCCCCACGCTCGACACGATGTCCCACTGGTCGGCCGTGCTCGCCACCGCGTCACCTCCGGTATCTGGTTTCGTGAGTACCACTAAACAGAGTGCCACCGGGGCGCGCGCGGCGGAGCCCGGAGGTGATCGCGCACACCCCGAGGTCGCCCGGACGTACCAGCCGGGTCAGTGGGGGAGCTCGGCGGTGATCAACGCCGTGTCGAACGGCAGGCCCAGCGCGGCGGTGGGCAGCGGGCGCCCGTAGGAGCGCGCCACCTCCTCGGCCGCCCGGGACGTCACCCGCCACCCCGTCGAGGCCAGCCGCTGCGCCGGGTCGGCGCGGTGGTCCGGGTCGGTGAGCGCGCTCATGTCCACGCCGAACGGCTTGGCGAACTCGGGCAGCACCGCGCCCTCGACCATGGCGGAGTAGGCCCGCGCGAAGTACTCCACCGCCAGCGCGCTGCCCGGCGCGGACAGCCCCTCGACGGTCGTGAGCAGTTCCTCCTCGGCAGCGGCGGGCAGGAAGGTCAGCAGGCCCTCGGCCAGCCACGCGGTCGGGCGGGCCGGGTCGAACCCGGCCGCGCGCAGCGCCCCGGCCCAGTCGTCGCGCAGGTCGACCGGCACGGTGCGGCGGGTGCACCGGGGCTCGGCGCCGTGCTCGGCCAGCACTTCGTCCTTGAACTCCAGCACCCGCGGCTGGTCGATCTCGTAGATCACCGCGCCCTCCGGCCAGTCCAGCCGGAACGCCCGCGCGTCGAGCCCGGCGGCCAGCAGCACCACCTGCCCCGCACCCCGCTCGGCGGCGCCGGTGAGCGCGGCGTCGAAGAACCGCGACCGCACCCCCTGGAACCGGGACATCAGCGCCCAGAACGCGTCGGTGCGCGCGGCCACCGCCTCGTCGTCGGCCGCGGTCGGCCAGGGCTCGCCGGGACGGGTGGGCAGCCGGGGGGAGGTCCGGGCGCGGTCGACGAACAGCGCGGCGAAGGGGTCGTTGACGAGTCCGGCCGGATCGCTGGTCTGCACCGCACGTCCGGCGGCGACCAGCAGCGCGGTGAAACCGACGCCGCTGACGATGTCCCACTGCGCGAGCCCCGACCGACCGGTCATGCCGCGGCCTCCTCGTTCACCCGATCCGGTAGTAGACGGCGCTGGCCGATCTTGCCCCACGGTCGCTGCCGGGATGGTGTGAAGCGCGTCACCGATTCGTCGCCGCTGTCGCGGGAGAGCCGCCGAGAACGGGGTACTCCCGGTGCGGAAGCCGTCGAGGCCGCCGGAACCGCACCCGGATGTCCGGGTGGGCCGCGGTCCGGGCGGGGGCCGAACCCGGTGCTGCCGGCCCGGCGGCGCGGGGTGGTCAGATCGAGTTGTGACGCCGCGGAACGCGACCGTAGCGTGAGGCGGTCACCGCGAGCTGGGGGGTGGAGCGGATGGCGGGAACGGGGGCGACCGCGTCCGGAAACGCTTCCGGGGAACCGGTTTTCGCGCACGTGCGCGCCGTCGCCGACGCCGTGCTCTACGAGGGCTACCTGCTCTACCCGTACCGCAAGTCGTCCGGGAAGAACCGGGTTCGTTGGCAGTTCGGCGTTCTCGCGCCGCGCGACTGGATCGAAGCGGCCGGCCCGGTCGAGCCGGGCGTGGCCGGATCCGCGGAATCCTGGTTCCAGCGAACCGAATTCCTGGTCCAGGCGGACGACGCCGAGGCGGTGCTGCACATCCGCCTGCGGTTCCTGCAACTGGAACGCCGGGACGTCGAACGGCGCAGCGCCGGCGGGTGGGAACCCGTCGAGTCGTTGCGGATCGGCGAACGGACCCACCTGTCCTTCGACGGAGCGGTGCCGTGGGAGCGCGACGTGGTCGTCCCGCTGGCGGACGCGCTCGCCGCGGAGCGGGTGCACCCGGTGGTCGCGCCGGGCGGTGCGCAGGTCGAACAGCTCGGGGCGCAGGCGCGCGTCGTCCGGCGGCGCCGACCGGTCGCCGCGCGGCTCGCGGTGCGGGCCGAACGCCTCGACGTCCCGGCGTACCGGCTGCGGATCCGCACGGAGAACACGGCGCCGCCGATCGGCGCCGACGCCTCCCGCGACACCGCGCTGCGGCACGCGCTGGTCGCCACGCACACGCTCGTCGGCGGCCGGGGCACGACGTTCCTGTCCTCGCTCGCGCCACCCGCGTGGGCGGCGGAGCAGGTGCGCGCGTGCCGCAACGTCCGGACCTTCCCGGTCCTCGCCGACGGCGACGGCCGGGACGTGGTGCTGTCCTCGCCGATCCTGCTCGACGACCACCCGCGGGTCGCCCCGGAAAGCCCCGGCGACCTGCACGACGCGAGCGAGATCGACGAGATGTTGTCGCTGCGGACGCTCGTGCTCACCGAGGAGGAGAAGCGCGAGGCGCGGGCGACCGATCCGCGCGCGGCGGCGATCCTGGACCGCGTCGACGGCATGCCACCGGAAGTGCTGGCGCGGCTGCACGGGGCGTTCCGCGACCCGTGACGACCGGAGCGACGGGAGGGGGACCGGCGACATGACCACCGAGGGAGTGCGCATCCCGGGGCAGCGGCCCGGGGGCGGTTTCGAGGAGATCGACATCCTGTGGATCTCCGAGGGCATGAGCTGCGACGGGGACACGGTGTCGATGACCGCGTCCGACCAGCCGTCCATCGAGAGCATCGTGCAGGGCCTGGTCCCGGGCCTGCCGAAGGTGAACCTGCACAACAAGGTGCTCTCGCCGACGATGGGCGGCGAGGAGTTCCTGGCGCCCTTCCGGGCCGCCGCGCGCGACGAGCTGGCGCCGTTCGTGCTCGTCATCGAGGGCTCCGTGCCGAACCAGAACATCATCGTGGACGGCGGCTACTGGACGTCGTTCGGCAACGACCCGGACACCGGCGAGCCGCTCACCCTGAACTGGTGGATCGACCAGCTCGCCCCGCGGGCGTGGGCGGTGGTCGCCGCCGGGACCTGCGCGACGTTCGGCGGCATCCACGCCATGGCGGGCAACGCCACCGGCTGCATGGGCCTGGCCGACTACCTGGGCTGGGACTTCCGGTCGCTCGGCGGGCTGCCGATCGTCAACGTGCCCGGCTGCCCGATCCAGCCGGAGAACTTCATGGAGACGCTGACCTGGCTGCTGCACCACGCGGCGGGCTCGGCACCGCCCCCGCCGCTGGACGAGAACCTGCGACCGCAGTGGTTGTTCGGCAAGACCGTGCACGAGGGCTGCGACCGGGCCGGGTACTACGAGCAGTCCGATTTCGCCCGGGACTACAACTCGCCGAAGTGCCAGGTGAAGGTCGGCTGCTGGGGTCCGGTGGTGAACTGCAACGTCCCCAAGCGCGGCTGGATGGCCGGCGTCGGCGGCTGCCCGAACGTCGGCGGGATCTGCATCGCGTGCACCATGCCGGGATTCCCCGACATGTTCATGCCGTTCATGGACGAACCCACCGGCGGCAGCCTCTCGTCGATCCTGAGCAAGCCCTACGGCGCGTTCATCCGCCGGATGCGCGGGATCACCAACGCGGTGGCCAACCGGGAAGCGAAGTGGCACCACAACGAGCCGGCGCTGACGACCGGCTACGACCCGAGGTGGCGCCCGTGAGCGCCGCAGTGCGAGTGTGAGGAGCGCGGATGACGACCTCCGAGTCCCGGCGGGAGAACCTCGTCGAGAAGTCCTGGGACCCGATCACCCGGATCATCGGCAATCTCGGCGTCTACACCAAGATCGACTTCACCGACCGGCGCGTCGCCGAGTGCCACAGCACCTCGTCGCTGTTCCGCGGCTACTCGGTGTTCATGAAGGGCAAGGACCCGCGCGACGCGGGTTTCATCACCAGCCGCATCTGCGGCATCTGCGGGGACAACCACACGGCGTGCTCCAACTACGCCCAGCAGATGGCCTACGGTGCGAAACCCCCGCCGCTGGCCGAGACGATCGTCAACCTCGGCGAGGCCGCCGAGTACATGTTCGACCACACCCTGTTCCAGGACAACATGGTGTTCGTCGACTTCTGCGAGGCGATCGTCAAGGACACCAACCCGGGCGTGCTCCAGCGGGCGGAGCGCACCGAGGCGCCGCACGCGGACATCCACGGGCACCGCACCATCGCCGACATCATGCGCGCGTTCAACCCGTTCGAGGGCGAGGTGTACAAGCAGGCGCTGCACGTCTCGCGCGTGACGCGGGAGATGTTCTGCCTCATGGAAGGACGGCACGTCCACCCGTCCACGATGTACCCGGGCGGGGTGGGCACGATGCCCGAACCGACCACGTTCACCGACTACCAGTCCCGGCTGCTCGGCATCCTCGACTTCGTCAAGCAGGCGGTGGCGATGAACGACGACGTCTTCGACTTCTTCTACGAGGCGCTGCCCGGCTACGAGGAGGTCGGCCGCCGCCGGGTGCTGCTGGGCTGCTGGGGCGCCTGGCAGCACCCCGACCACTGCGACTACCGCTACGCGTCGATGAGCGACTGGGGTCGGAAGATGCACGTCACCCCGGGGATCATCGTCGACGGGAACCTGGTGACCAACGACCTGGTGGACATCAACCTCGGCATGCGCATCCTGCTCGGCAGCTCGTTCTACGACGACTGGCAGAACGAGGAACCGTTCGTCACCCGCGATCCGCTGGGCAACCCGGTCGACATCCGCCACCCGTGGAACCAGACCACCCTGCCGGTGCCGCAGCAGCGCGACTTCGAGGGCAACTACAGCTGGGTGATGAGCCCGCGCTGGTTCGACGGCGAGCAGCACCTCGCGCTGGACACCGGCGGCGGCCCGATCGCCCGGCTGTGGTCCACCGCCCTGTCGGGCCTGGTCGACAACGACTACGTGCGGTCGACCGGGGACGGCGTGTCGATCCACCTGCCGCGCAGCGAGCAGCTGCCGGAGATGACCCTGGAGTGGAAGATCCCGCACGACAAGCAGGGGCAGCCGCTGTCGAACGCGCTCGAACGCGACCGCGCCCGCGCCTACTTCGTCGCCTACGCGGCGGCGATGGCGTTCGTGTTCCTCGACCGGGCCATGTACCACGTCCACCGCGGTGACACCCGGATCTTCAACGACTTCGAGGTGCCCGAGGAGGCCATCGGGGTGGGCTTCCACGAGGCGGTGCGCGGCGTCCTCTCGCACCACCTGGTGATCCGGGACCGCAAGATCGCCAACTACCACCCCTATCCGCCGACGCCGTGGAACGCCAGCCCGCGCGACTCGTACGGCACTCCGGGGCCGTACGAGGACGCCGTGCAGGGCACACCGCTGTTCGAGGAGAACGGCCCGGACGAGTTCCGGGGCATCGACATCATGCGGACCGTCCGCAGCTTCGACCCGTGCCTGCCGTGCGGCGTGCACATGTACCTCGGTGGCGGCCGGGAGCTGCGGAGGCTGCACTCCCCGATGTTCGGGAACTCGCATGGTTGACCGGCTCGACGACGCCGCGGTGCGGGACCGGCTGACCCGGGTCGACGAACTGCTCGACCGGATCGAGCGGACGCCGGGCCCGGTCACCGAGTCGGCCCTGGACGCGGTGCGCGCGCTGGCCGAGGTCTACGGGGAGGGACTGGCCCGGGTGCTCGACCACGCCGACGCCGACCTGGCCGGCCGCCTCGGCGCGGACGAGCTGCTCGCGCACCTGCTGGTGCTGCACGGCCTGCACCCCGACCCGCCGGAGCGGCGGGCCCGCCGGGCGCTGGACGGGTTGCGGCCGCACCTCGACCCGACCGGCGTGGACGCCGAACTCGTCGGGATCGCCGCCGGAACGGCGCGGATCCGGTTGTCCGGGTCCTGCCGCGGCTGCTCGGCGTCCGCAGCGACGGTCGAGCAGGCGGTCGTCGAATCGGTGCGCTCGGTGGCGCCGGAACTCGACGACGTCGAGGTGACCTGGGGCTCCGAGGCGCCGGAGCCGTCGCTGGTGCCGGTGGAGGCGCTCCTGAGCCGCATGTCAGTCCGAAGAGGACGGTCATGACCGGCGCGCTGGCCCGACTGGTGCGGACGACGCGGCGCCCGGACCCGGCCGCGCGCTGCGAGTTGTGCGCCGCGGCGCTGGCCGAGCGGCACCGCCACCTGTTCGACGTCCGGCAGGCAGAACTGCGGTGCGCGTGCGAGCCGTGCTCGTTGCTGTTCGCCGACACCTCGCAAGGCCGTTACCGGCTGGTTCCGCGCCGCCGGGTGCGGTTGCCGCCGGTGGACACCTCGCCGCTCGGCGTTCCGGTCGGGCTGGCGTTCTTCGTGGTCGGCGACGGCGAGGTCCACGCGCACTACCCGAGTCCCGCCGGAGCCACCCGGTGGGAGGTCGACGCGGCGGGCTGGCGGGAGCTGACCGACCGCCGGCCCGAACTGCGGACCATGGCGCGGGACGTGGAGGCGTTGCTGGTCAACACCGCGCACGACCGGCAGGAGCACTGGATCGTCCCGCTGGACGACTGCTACAGGCTGGTGGCGGTGGTCCGGCGGGAATGGCGCGGGCTGTCCGGCGGCGGCACGGTCCAGCCCGCGATCAACGCGTTCTTCGCGGCGCTGGAACCGCACGACGACAGGGGAGGGGACCGACGATGAGCACCGTCCGGGTCGGCAAACCCGACGTCCGGCCTGACACACCGGGCCACGTCCAGGGCATCCACCAGGGCAACCGGGGCCCGTACGACAAGCAGCCGGGCCACCACGAGGACGGGACGTCGGACGCCCGGCGTTCCACCGGCGTCCACTGGAAGCACCACAGCGCGATCCAGCAGGAGATGCCCGACATTTCGCCGGGCTGAAGGGAATTCGAAGAAGATGACTGCCAAGCGGATTCTGCTCGCGCAGGCGGCGCTGCTCGGCGTCGTGCTCGTCGCGATGCTGGTGCGGGAACTTTCCGGTCTGGTGCGGGAGATCAGGATGTGGCGGATGGCGAGACTGCACCGCTGAGAGCCTGTCTTCGAACTCGTTGTGCGTGGCGGTGCCGGTTGCGAGACCGCTCACCGAAAGGGAAAGCGGCTGGCGCCGCTTGCCACGCCCCTTCCGGGAGCAGGTTCAAAGACAGGCACCGAGGGCGCGCTACCTCGGGGGCGTGGAAAACCGGACATCGATTTGTGCGGCGCGAAACGCCGAACCTAGCGTGGGATCGCTCGCACCCGAGCCCGAACAGGAAGTGACCCGATGGTCCGATCACCGGAAGCGGCCGCGGTCGACGAGATCTTCGCGCGCCGCGTCGAACCGATCGAGGAACTGGGCGCCGACGCCGAACAGGTCGCCCGGACGTGCTTGTCGATGGCCCGCCGGTTCCACCGCGGCGGCAAGCTGATCGTGTTCGGCAGCGGTGGTCCCAGCACCGACGCCCAGCACGTCGCGGTGGAGTTCGTCCACCCCGTGATCGTCGGCAAACGGGCACTGCCGGCCGTGTCGCTGACCTCCGACGTCGCCACCGTCACCGGGGTCGCCACCGGTGAGGGCGTCGACGAGGTGTTCGCCCACCAGCTGCGCTACCTGGCCCGGGCCGAGGACATCGCGCTCGGGATCTCCACCGACGGCGACGACGGCGCCGTGCTGCGCGGGCTGCGCGAAGGCGCGCGGCGCGGGCTGCTGGCGGCGGCTCTGGTCGGCGGGAGCGGCGGGGCGATCGCCGCAGCCGGGTTCGACCACGTGCTCATCGCGCGGTCCGGAGATCCGCGCGTGGTCAAGGAAGTCCACGTGACCACCTACCACGTGCTGTGGGAGCTGGTGCACGTGTTCCTCGACAGCCCCGCGGTGCTGGGGGAGGACGCGGCATGAATCCGTCCACATCGGACTGCTCCGGCGAGTCGTGCGTGACCTGCTCGGACGAGGCGGTCGAGGTGCGGGTCACCGCGCTGCTGGCCGACGGCATGGCCGTCGTCGACACCGGTTCCGGGACCGAGGAGGTCAGCGTCGCGCTGGTCGGGCCGCGGATCGGGGACGTGGTGCTCGTGCACGCCGGAGAAGCCATCGCGATCGTGGGGGAGTGACATGGATTCCAGCCGCGCCGACCTGGACTCGCTGTACCCGTTCCTGTCCGGTTCCGCCGGCGACCTGGACGCCGTCCTCGGCGAGGTCGCGCAGTCCACGAAGGACAAGGCGCGGGAGGTCAGCGCGGTCCGCGAGGAGGTCCGGCGACGCGACGGGCACCGGCTGCGGGCGTGCGCGACCGCGATGGCCGAGCGGTTCGCCACCGGTGGCCGCCTGCTGTCGTTCGGCAACGGCGGCAGTTCCACCGATGCGCAGGACCTGGCGAGCCTGTTCCTGCACCCGGGCACCGGCGCGCGACCACTGCCCGCCATCGGACTGACCAGCGACATCGCCGTGGTCACCGCGCTGTCCAACGACATCGGCTTCGACGTGGTGTTCGCCCGCCAGATCGCGGCGTTCGGCACCGCGGGCGACATCGCGGTCGGCCTGTCCACCAGCGGCAACTCGCCCAACCTGGTCGCGGCGTTCGACGAGGCGGCCGCGCGCGGGCTGCTGACGGTGGGGATCGCCGGAGGCGAGGGCGGCCGGATGGCCGAGTCGAAGTCGGTGGACTTCCTGTTCGTCGTGCCCTCGCCGTCGGTCCACCGCATCCAGGAGGCCCAGACGACGCTCTACCACGCGCTGTGGGAGCTCACGCTCCGCGCGCTGCGCGACTGAGTCCACGACGAGGGGGCAACGATGGACACCGACGCGGAGGAGACCGTCGACGTCGCCGGAACGGCCGTCGGCGCGGGAGCCAAGGTCCGGCTCGTCCCACGCGAGCGGGGCACGGACGCGCAGGACATGTTCGTGCGCGGGCGGATCGCCACGGTGCGGGCGGTGCGCACCGACGTCGACGGCGGGCGCTGGCTGGCGGTGACCCTCGACGACGATCCGGGCGCGGAGCTGTTCGCCGCACAGGGCAGGTACCGGTACTTCGGGGTCGACGAGGTGCAACCGGTGGCCGGGGACGAGGGCGCCTGATGGGCCCGCGGGTGCTCGTCGCCGGGATCGGCAACGTGTTCTTCGGCGACGACGGGTTCGGCGTGGAGGTCGCCCGGCGGCTCGCCGAGCAGGACCTGCCCGAGTGGGTGCGGATCGCCGACTACGGCATCAGCGGGATGCACCTGGCGTTCGACATGCTCGGCGGCTACGGCACGACGATCCTCGTGGACATCGCGCCGCGCGGCCACGAGCCGGGAACCCTGTCGGTGCTGGAACTGCGCGACGGCGACCGCACCCCGGACGGCCCGGTCTCCTTCGACGCGCACGGCATGGGGCCGCAGGCGGTGCTGGCGATGCTGGACCTGCTCGGCGGCGGGGCCGGACGGATCCTGGTCGTCGGGTGCGAACCCGCCGACACCGGCCATCGCATGGGGCTGAGCGAGCCGGTGCGGCAGGCCGTCGAACCGGCCGTGCGCACGATCACCGAGCTGGTGCGCACCGAGGCGGCCGGGACAGCACAGCAAGCCATCCGCGGGACGTGAGGGGAAAGCATGTGCCTGGCGATTCCCGGTGAGGTCGTCGAGATCCTGGACGACCGCCCGGATCTGGCCACAGTGGACGTCAGCGGCGTCCGGCGCAGGATCAACATCGGACTGCTCGGCGACGACCGTCCCGAGCCCGGCGAGTGGGTGCTCATCCACGTGGGCTTCGCGATGTCCACAATAGACGAACAAGAGGCGAGGGCGACGCTGGAGTTCCTGGAGAACATCGGTCAGTCCTACGCCGACGAGATCGCCGCGCTCACCGAATCGCGCATCGACTGAGGAGGACGGGCATGCGCTTCGTCGACGAGTACCGGGACGCGGACAAGGCCCGCGCGCTGTCCGCCCAGATCGCCGCCCTGTGCGAACCGGGTCGGCAGTACAAGTTCATGGAGGTCTGCGGCGGTCACACGCACACCATCTACAAGCACGGGCTGGAGGACTACCTGCCCGAGAACATCACGCTGGTGCACGGCCCCGGCTGCCCGGTGTGCGTGATCCCGATGGGCCGCATCGACGACGCGATCCACATCGCGCGGCAGCCCGACGTGCTGATGACCTCCTTCGGCGACATGATGCGCGTTCCCGGCAGCGGCGGATCGTTCTTCGACTCCAACGCCGAGGGCACCAACATCCGCATGGTCTACTCGCCGCTGGACTCGCTCAAACTCGCGCGCCAGAACCCCGACCGGCACGTGGTGTTCATGGGGATCGGTTTCGAGACCACCGCGCCGTCGACGGCGATGACGCTGCTGCGCGCCGAGCAGGAGGGGCTGGAGAACTTCTCGGTGTTCTGCAACCACGTCACGATCATCCCGGCGATCAAGGCGATCCTGGACTCGCCGGACCTGCGCCTGGACGGCTTCCTCGGACCCGGGCACGTCTCCACGGTGATCGGCTGCCGACCCTACGAGTTCATCGCCCGCGACTACGGCAAACCGCTGGTGGTGTCCGGCTTCGAACCGCTGGACATCCTGGAGTCGGTCTACCGGTTGCTGCGCCAGCTGGCCGAAGGGCGCTCCGAGGTGGAGAACCAGTACACCCGGGTGGTGCCGTGGCAGGGCAACCGGACCGCGCTGGACGTGATCGGCCGCACGATGCGGCTGCGGCCCTACTTCGAGTGGCGCGGTCTCGGGTTCATCTCGCACTCGGCGCTGCGGCTGCGCGACGAGTACGCGCGGTTCGACGCCGAGCGCATCTTCGAACTCCCGGGACTGCGGGTCGCCGACCCGAAGTCCTGCCAGTGCGGCGAAGTGCTCAAAGGGGTGCTCAAACCGTGGGAGTGCAAGGTGTTCGGCACCGCCTGCACACCGGAGACGCCCATCGGCACGTGCATGGTGTCCCCGGAAGGGGCCTGCGCCGCGTACTACAACTTCGGCCGGTTCAACCGGGAACGCGTCAAGGAGGCGAGCGCGCCGTGAGCACCGAACAGGCGGATTCCACGCAGGAGCGCACCGCGGGCTGGGTCCGGGAGGCGATGGCCCAGCACGCCGACCACGCCGGTCCCGAGCGCGGCGACCGCGAACAACAGGTGCTGGACCGCATCGACAGGGCGCGGCGGCGCAAGCCGAAGGTCCGCGAGGAGCGGATCACCCTGGCGCACGGTTCGGGCGGCAAGGCGACCCAGACCCTGGTCGAGGCGGTGTTCCTGGAGAACCTGCGCAACCCGGTGCTGGAGCAGCTGGAGGACGGCGCGGAACTGGCCGTCGGCAACGCCCGGCTGGCCTTCACCACCGACTCGTTCGTGGTGTCCCCGCTGTTCTTCCCGGGCGGTGACATCGGTGACCTCGCGGTCAACGGCACCGTCAACGACCTGGCGGTCTCCGGGGCCCGGCCGCTGTTCCTGTCGGCCGGGTTCATCATCGAGGAGGGGTTCCCGGTCGCCGACCTGACCCGGATCGTCACCTCGATGTCGGAGGCGGCCGAGGCCGCCGGGGTCCGGGTCGTCACCGGGGACACCAAGGTCGTGCAGAAGGGCGGCGCTGACGGCTGCTACGTCAACACCTCCGGCGTCGGGGTCATCGAGCGGCGCACCCGGCTGGGCGTGGAGACCGCGCGTCCCGGGGACGCCGTGCTGGTGTCCGGACCGGTCGGGGACCACGGCATCACGGTCATGCTGGCCCGCGGCGAACTCGACATCGAGGCCGACGTGGCCTCGGACACCGCGCCGGTGCACGAGATGGTCGCCGACCTGCTGCGGGCCGCGCCCGGGGTGCGGGCGCTGCGGGACGCGACGCGGGGCGGTGTCGCCACCGTGCTCAACGAGATCGCCCGCGCCTCGGAGGTCTCGGTCGTCGTCGACGAGGGCGCGGTGCCGGTGCGGACCGAGGTGCGCGGCGCCTCGGAACTGCTGGGCATCGACCCGCTCTACGTGGCCTGCGAAGGTCGGATCGTGGTGGTCGTCGACGCCGCGCAGGCGGACGCGGCGCTGCGCGCGATGCGGGCGCACCCGTTGGGCGCCGACGCGGCGAACATCGGCCACGTCGTCGCCGACGCGCCCGGCATGGTGCTGCTCAACACCGCGTTCGGCGGAACGCGGATCGTCGACCTGCTGGTCGGCGACCCGCTGCCGCGGATCTGCTGACGGCGCCGCGGTGCACGAGCTGGGGATCGCGCAGAGCATCGTCGAGGCGGTGCTCGACGCCGTCGACGGACCGCGGATCACCCGGCTGGAACTTCAGATCGGGAAGCTGTCCGGAGTGGTGGCCGACGCGCTGCGGTTCTGCTTCGACCTGGTGACCGAGGGCACCGCGTTGCAGGGCGCGCGGCTGGACATCGTCGAGGTGCCGGGGCGCGGTGACTGCCGGGCGTGCGGCGCGTCGTTCGAACTGGAGGACCTCATCGTGCTGTGCGCCTGCGGCAGCGCGGACGTCCAGATCGGCTCCGGGCAGGAGTTGCGGATCGCCGCTGTCGATGTGGAGTAGGAGAAGGCGATGTGCGGAACGTGCGGATGCTCGGAATCCGGGCAGCGGTCCACCGCGGTGGACGAGTCGGTGGGCACTGTGGACGGTCGTCGGACGGTGCGGCTGGAACAACGGGTGCTCGCCAAGAACGACCGCTTCGCGGCGGCGAACCGGGCGTGGTTGCGCGACCGGGTGGTGCTGGCGGTCAACCTGATGAGCTCGCCCGGCGCGGGCAAGACGACGCTGCTGGAACGCACCGTGCGCGAACTCGGCCCAGCGCTGCCGTTCCGCGTGGTCGAGGGAGACCAGGAGACCCCGCTCGACGCCGACCGGCTGCGCGCCACCGGGTGCCCGGTGGTGCAGATCAACACCGGCACCGGCTGCCACCTCGACGCCGAGGCGGTGGGCGACGCCCTGCGGTCGCTGCGCCCGCCGGAGCGGTCGGTGGTGTTCGTCGAGAACGTCGGCAACCTGGTGTGCCCGGCGCTGTTCGACCTCGGCGAGCACCGGCGGGTGGTCATCGCCTCGGTGACCGAGGGCGAGGACAAACCGCTGAAGTACCCGCACATGTTCCGGGCCGCGGACCTGGTGCTGCTCAACAAGGTCGACCTGCTGCCGCACCTGGACTGCGAGGTCGGGGCGTTCACCGCGCACGCCGCGCGGGTCAACCCGAGCATCGGGGTGCTGCCGGTGTCGGCCACCACCGGTGAGGGGCTGGCGCGGTGGTACGACTGGCTGCGCGGCGAGGTCGACGCCGTGCCCGGCGAGCCGTCCGCGGCCGGGCGGTGACGCCGGTCAGCGGCGGTCGCGGGCCCCGGCGACCACGGCCTGGCCGAGGCTGATGCCGCCGTCGTTCGGCGGCACCCGGGAGTGCACCAGCGGGCGCAGGCCCCGGCGTTCCAGCAGCGCGACCGTGCGCTGGAGCAGCAGCATGTTCTGGAACACCCCGCCGGACAGCGCCACCGCCAGCACGCCGGTGGTCCCGGCCAGCCGGGCGCAGACCTCGGCCACCGCCGCCGCGAGTCCGTTGTGGAACCGGGCGGCGGCGGTGGCGGGCGGTGTTCCGGCGTCCAGGTCCTCGACCGCGCCCCGGACCAGGTCGCCGCCGTCCACCCGCAGCACGTCGTCCCCGGTCACCGACACCGGGTACCCGCCGCGTTCGCTCCGGTCGGCGAGTTGTTCGAGCTCGATCGCCGCCTGGCCCTCGTAGCTGACGACGTCCCGGACGCCCAGGACCGCCGCCACGGCGTCGAAGAGACGTCCCGCGCTCGACGTCAGCGGCGCGTGGCGGCCGTCGCGGACCAGCGCCGCCACGTCCGGCCAGTTCGCGTTGCGGCGCAACACCTCCAGGTCCTCGCGCAGCGCACCGCAGGAGACCAGATGGGACACGGCCGTGCGCCACGGCTGCCGGATCGCGGTCGTCCCGCCCGGCAGCGGCACCGGTGCCAGGTGACCGAGCCTGCGGAAGTCCGCGAGGTCGGCAAGCAGGAACTCGCCGCCCCAGATCGTGCCGTCGGTGCCCAGGCCGAGACCGTCGAAGGCCACCCCGAGCACCGGACCGGGCTCGCCGTTGTCGGCCAGGCAGGACGCGATGTGCGCGTGGTGGTGCTGCACGCCGACCAGGTCGACCTCGTCCAGGTCCAGGGCGTGCTTGGTGGACAGGTACTCGGGGTGCAGGTCGTGGGCGACCACCTCGGGCGCGATGTCGAACAGCCGCCGGAAGTGGGCGATGCCCTCGGTGAACGACCGCAGCGTCGCGGCGTTCTCCAGATCGCCGATGTGCTGCGAGACGAACACGCGGCGGCCCCGGGCCAGCGCGAAGGTGTTCTTCAGCTCCGCGCCGCACGCCAGCACCGGGCGCGGGAACTCCCACGGCACGGTCACCGGCTCCGGGACGTAACCGCGCGACCGGCGCACCGGCAGCGGGCGCCGCCGGAACACCCGCACCACGGAGTCGTCGGTGCGGACGTGGATCGGCCGGTCGTGGGTCAGGAAGGCGTCGGCGATGCCCGACAGCCGGCGCAGGGCGTCCTCGTCCACGTGCGCGATCGGCTCGTCGGAGACGTTGCCGCTGGTCAGCACGATCGGGCGGGGGAACGCGGCGAGCAGCAGGTGGTGCAGCGGGGTGTAGGGCAGCAGCACGCCGAGCTGCCGGTTCCCGGGGGCCACCGACGGCGCGACCAGCGCGTCCGGGCGCCGGTCCAGCAGCACGACGGGTCGTCGCCGGGAGCCCAGCAGCCGCCGTTCGGCCTCGTCCAGCAGGCACAGCTCGGCCGCCTGCCGCTCGTCGACCACCATCAGCGCGAAGGGCTTGTCCTCGCGGTGCTTGCGCGCGCGCAGCGCGGCGGCGGCGTCCTCATCGGACGCGTCCACCGCGAGGTGGTAGCCGCCGAGTCCCTTGACGGCGAGCACCTCGCCGCGCGCGAGCGCCGCGGCAGCCCCGGCCAGCGGGTCGCCGGGGCGGATCTCGCCGCGCGCGTCGAGCAGTCGCGGCCGGGGTCCGCAGTCCGGGCAGCACACCGGCTGCGCGTGGAACCGGCGGTCGGCGGGATCGTGGTACTCGCGCGCGCAGCGCGGGCACATCGCGAAACCCGACATCGTCGTGCCCGGCCGGTCGTAGGGCACCTCGCGGACGATGGTGAACCGCGGTCCGCAGTGGGTGCAGTTGACGAACGGGTAGCCGAACCGCCGGTCGCCCGGGTCGCGCAACTCGCGCAGGCAGTCCTCGCACGTGGCGGTGTCGGCCGAGACCAGCGCGGTGCGGGCGCCCGCGCCGTCGCTGTCGACGATGCGGAACGACGTCTCGCCGGTCGGCGCGATGCCGCGCACCTCGATGCGTTCGACGACCGCCAGCGGCGGTCCACCGCGGCCCAGCGCCGACCGGAAGCGCGCGACCGCGTCGCTCGGCCCCTCCACCTCGATGAACACGCCGTGGACGTCGTTGCCCACGTGACCGGCCAGTCGCAGGTCCGTCGCCAGCGAGTGGACGTAGGGCCGGAAACCCACGCCCTGCACCACGCCCTCGACCCGGACCCGGTTGCGCACCACGTCGTTCACCGGGTCAGTCTCACGCCGCCCGCACCGCGGCGCATCCGATCAGCGCGCCACCGCACGGGTTCGGGCGAGTGCCGTCAGCTCCTCTCCCGGGGGTGGGCGAGGTTCTCCGGGCGGAGGAGTTCGGCGAGCCGGTCGGCCGGGACGAGGCCGCGTTCGCGCACCAGGTCCGCGACGCCGCGGCCGGTGGCCAGCGCCTCCCGGGCGATCTCGGTCGCCTTGGCGTAGCCGATGGCCGGGTTCAACGCGGTCACCAGGCCGATCGAGTTCTCCACGTAGGCGCGGGTGATGTCGGGGTGCGCGGTGATCCCGGAGACGCAGCGCTCGGCGAGCACCCGGCAGGCCGCGGTGAGGTGGGTGACGCTCTCCGACAGCGCGTGCAGGATGATCGGCTCGAACGCGTTGAGCTGCAACTGGCCGGACTCGGCGGCCATGCTGATCGTCACGTCGTTGCCGACCACCTCGAAGGCGACCTGGTTGACCACCTCGGGGATCACCGGGTTGATCTTGCCCGGCATGATCGACGAACCCGCCTGCACCGCGGGCAGGTCGATCTCGTTGAGCCCGGCGCGCGGACCGGACGAGAGCAACCGCAGGTCGTTGCACGTCTTGGACAGCTTCACCGCGATGCGCTTGAGCACCCCGGACAGGTGCACGAAGGCACCGCAGTCCTGCGTCGCCTCGACCAGGTCGGAGGCGGTCGTCAGCGGCAGCCCGGTGATCTCCACCAGGTGGCGGCAGGCGGTCTCGGCGTACCCGGGCGGGGCGTTGAGGCCGGTGCCGATGGCGGTGGCGCCGAGGTTGATCTCGTGCAGCAGCGTGACGGCCTCGTCCAGCCGCTGCCGGTCCTCGCCGAGCATGACGGCGTAGGTGCCGAACTCCTGCCCGAGCGTCATCGGAACCGCGTCCTGCAACTGGGTGCGGCCCATCTTCAGCACGTCCTGGAACTCCACGGCCTTGGCCGCGAACGCGCGCTGCAGCCCGGTCATGGCGGCCGACAGGTCGCGCACCGCGATGATCGTGGCGACGTTGACGGCGGTGGGGTAGGCGTCGTTCGTCGACTGGCTGAGGTTGACTTGCTCGTTCGGGTGCACCCGGTGGTAGTCGCCCCGGGCGTGGCCGAGCAGTTCGAGCGCGCGGTTGGCGATGACCTCGTTGGCGTTCATGTTCGTCGAGGTGCCCGCGCCGCCCTGGATGACGTCGACGACGAACTGGTCGTGCAGCGCGCCGGCGCGGATCTCCTGGCAGGCCGTCCCGATCGCCTCGGCGACGTCCGCGTCGAGCAGGCCGAGTTCGGCGTTGGTGCGGGCGGCGGCCTCCTTCACCGACGCCAGCGCCTCGACCAGGTGCGGGTAGGCCGACACCGGTGTCCCGGTGATGGGGAAGTTCTCCCGGGCCCGTTCGGTGTGCACGCCCCAGTAGGCCGCGGCGGGCACCTCCTTGTCGCCCAGCAGGTCGTGTTCGGTCCTCGTGGTCACGGTTGGTTCCTCCGGTCGTGGGCTCGTCCCAGTTCGCCGGTGACGGTCAGGTCCCGCGGGGCGAACGGCGCCAGCAGGTCGGGGTCCACCCCGGCGGCGGCCAGCGCCGCGAGGGTGACCGGCAGGCGCGCCCGGTCGGCGCCGTCGGCGATCTTGACGCCGATCGCGGTGCCGTCGGGCAGCGCGGCGACCTGGACGGCCTCGAAGCCGTCCTTGGCGATCAGCCCGGGCACCGCCTTCATGAGGGCGGCGACGTCGCGTCGCGTCCCGGCCACGTGCTCGGGGTGCGCCCGGATCGCCCGCGCCACGAGGGCGTCCGGCGTCCCGTCCGGTGCACCGGCGATCCGCCCGATCGCGGCGGTGAGCCCCCGCAGGGACACCGCGAACAGCGGCGCGCCGCAGCCGTCGGCCGCGGTGTGCGCGATCTCCTCCCCGGACAGGTCCTGCACGGTGTCGGCGATCGCGCGCTGCAGCGGGTGGTCCGGCTCCAGGTAGTCCACTGTGGACCAGCCGTGCATCCGGGCGGTGTGCAGCATCGCCGCGTGCTTGCCGGAGCAGTTGTGCGCGAGCTTGCGCGCCGGGCGTCCGGCGGCCACCCAGCGGTCCCGTTCGACGGGGTCGTACGGCAGCGCCGCCGGGTTGCCCAGTTCGGACTCCGCGGCCCCGCACGACTCCAGCAGGCACTCGGCCCCGGCGAGGTGGAACGGCTCGCCGGAGTGGCTGGCCGCGGCCAGCGCCAGCAGGTGCGCCGGGACGGACAACCCGAGCCGGGCCATCGCGACCGCCTGGATCGGCTTGGCCGCCGACCGCGGGTAGCAGGCGGTGTCGGCGTCCCCGGCCCGGAACAGCACCGACCCGTCCGGGGCGAGCACCACGACCGAGCCGTGGTGCACGCCCTCCACGAGACCGTCGCGCAGCAGGTGCACGAGCGGCACGTGACCGGGGACGCCGGTGGGCGCCGTGGTCATCCGGACACCTCGTCCAGCACCGCGGTGTCGATCCTGCGCCGCACCGCGAACCAGCCCGCGACCAGCGCCGCCAGGATCAACGGCAGGCACAGCAGGGTGATCCGGCCGATGTCGTCGAAGGCCATCAGCACCACCACGGAGGCCAGGAACGCCAGCGTCACGATCTCGGTGTACGGCGAGAACGGCAGGCGGTAGCCGGGCCGGGTCACCTCGCCGCGGTTGGCCTTGCGGACGAACAGCAGGTGGCTGAGCACGATGATCGCCCAGGTGCCGAGGATGCCGATGGAGGCGAAGTTGAGCACGATCTCGAACGCCTCGGACGGGACGACGTAGTTGAGGCCGACCCCGACCACGCACACCGCCGCGGTCAGCAGGATCCCGCCGTAGGGCACGCTGTTGCGGTTCATCACCCCGGTGAACTTCGGCGCCGTCCCGGCCATCGACATCGAGCGCAGGATGCGGCCGGTCGAGTACAGCCCGGAGTTCAGGCTCGACATCGCCGCGGTCAGCACCACGAGGTTCATCACGTCGCCCGCCGCGGGCACGCCGATGTGCGAGAGCACGGTGACGAACGGGCTCTCGCTCTTGCTGTAGGCGTTCCACGGCATGAGCATCGCCAGCAGCGCGACCGAGCCGACGTAGAAGATCCCGATCCGCCACATGATCGAGTTGACCGCCTTGGGCATGATCTCGCGCGGCTTCTCCGTCTCCCCGGCGGCCACGCCGACCAGCTCCACGGAGGCGTAGGCGAACACCACGCCCTGCATGATCAGCACCATCGGCAGCACCCCGGCCGGGAAGACGCCGCCGTGCGCGGCGAGCAGCTGCGGGCCGGGGGTGGCGCCGTCGATCGGGTGCTGGGTGACGATCAGCACGATGCCGACCACCATGAACACCACCAGGGTGGCGACCTTGATGATGGAGAACCAGAACTCCATCTCGCCGAACAGCTTGACCGAGACCAGGTTCAGCGTGAGCACCACCGCGAGCGCGATCAGCGCGAGAACCCACTGCGGGATCGGCGCGAACACCGACCAGTAGTGCGCGTAGAGCGCGATCGCGGTGACGTCGGCCACGCCGGTGGTCGACCAGTTCAGGAAGTGCATCCAGCCGGCGGTGTAGGCCCCCTTCTCGCCCATGAACTCGCGGGCGTAGGAGACGAAGGCGCCGGACGAGGGCCGGTGCAGCACCAGCTCCCCGAGCGAGCGCACCACGCAGAAGGCGAACAGCCCGCACACCGCGTAGACGATCGCCAGCGCCGGGCCCGCCTGGGCCAGTCGGCCGCCGGCGCCCAGGAACAAACCGGTGCCGATCGCTCCGCCGATGGCGATCATGTTGATGTGGCGGGCTTTCAGCGACTTCCGGTATCCCTCGTCGCCGGCGTCGGCGGGTGCCCGGCCACCGCCTGCTGCGGTGGCGGTGCCGGCAGCCCGCCGGCCCGCGTCGGTCACCTGCGGCTGTTCGCTCATGGGCCCAGCCTCCGTTCTGGCCGCGGCGCGGCCGTTCGCGTGCTCGTCACGATGTCGGTCAGGGTGTCCTCGACATGGCCGAGGTGGGCGGTCATGGCCGCCGACGCGGCCTCCGCGGAGCCGGAGGCGATCGCTTCGACGACACGGCGGTGCTCGACGTTGGACGCCTCCCGCCGGTTGCCCAGTTGGTTGAGGAAGGCGGACTGCCGCGCCAACGCGTCCCGGATCTCCTCGATGACCTTGCCGAACACCGGGTTGCCGGATGCCTGGGCGATGGTGATGTGGAACAGCGAGTCCAACGCCACCCACGCGGTGTTGTCGGTCTCCTCCTCCATGCGCTCCAGCAGCGCGGTGAGCTCGTCCAGGTCGTCCGGGCGGTGCCGCTGGGCGGCGTACCCGGCGGCGGGCACCTCGACGTGCCTGCGCACCTCGTGCAGGTCCCGCGCCGAGTAGTGCCCGAACCGGGGGTTGTCGGCGGGCCGGTCGGCGACCACGAAGGTCCCCTTGCCGGTCCGCGACAGGGTCAGCCCGAGCGCCTGCAGGCCCCGCAGCGCCTCGCGCACCACGGACCGGCTGACGTCGAACTCCCGGCTCAGGACGGCCTCGGACGGGAGCTTGCCGCCGACCGGGTAAGTTCCCCGTTCGATGGCCTCCCGCAGCTGCGCCAGCACGGCTTCCATCGCGCTGACCCGGTGCACGCCCTGTCCGGCTGTACGGCTGTCCGACAGGTTCATGGCCCGAAAGAGTGACCCGGGCAACCTGGGATGTCAAGGATGGTCGAGCCGTCGGGAGAGCTGGGAAACGGGCCTGCCCGAACGGGCGCCCGGCCCGCGCCGCCCGGCGCCATCCGATCAGCGGCTCGGCTGGACCGGCGGCGGCGATCATCCTGGACGTGCGACCCGTGCTCCCTCACCGCACCGGTGACCGTCCGGACGGAGACCACCCGGCATGACCACCGATGACCGCAAGGAGACCGCGACACCCGCCGACCGCCCCGCCGCCGACCCCGTCGGCACGGTGCGCATCCACCCCGACGACGCCCCGGACGACCCGGCGGCGCGCCGCGCCGTCAAGACCTCCGGTGGCTGGACGATGCTGACCCGTCCGGAGTCGTCCGCGCCCGGGCCCCGTGCCCGGCGGGGGTGGGCGACTGGCCGCGACAACCGCTCGGGCACCTCGCGGCCGTCCTGGGCCATCCGGACGGGGTCGATGCCCGTCCGCGCCCGGCGCTCCGGCGGCACCCGGCCGGGCTCGACCACCAGCCGCACTCCCGCGCACCGGCCCGGGCTCCGGCCGAGCCGGTCGTGCCCTCGTTCTGGGAGGAGGCCAAGCTCTACTGCCGCGCGTGCCGCAACGCCACCGCGCTGTTGGAGTACTGGTACGACCGCTACCGCGAACTCGCCGACGACCTGAACCCCGCGGCAGCACGGGATGTTCCGCAGTGGACGGACACTGTGGACTGATGGGGATAGCGCGTGTTTTACAAGCGGCGTCAGCCGCTTTCTCTTTCAGTGAGTGGTCTCGCAGCTTGCACCGCCGCGGGTTCTCAGCGGTCGGCTCGCGAGGACAGCCCCGACGCCGTGTATTGGGCATACATCAGGAGGGGCTCCCGGAGCCGATGTGACCGTGGCGCGAAGCGCCTCGTTGGGGGGCGGCGGTCGGGCGACGGGCGGGCCGCTGAGGTTCCGCTCCCGGCACCGCCACGCAAAGCACTTCCGAAACACTCCTTAGAAGTGGATGAGGCCGAGGACGGAGAACGTGAGTTGGTGGTGGATCTGCCGTCGTCGTTCCTCGTCGTCGGTGGTGCGCACGAACGTACCCCCGATGCCCGCCGACCCGTTGCCGCGCGAGTACCGCACCGCGAGGCGCTGCGCGCCGTCCGGGCGGTTCTCCAGGTGGGCGTGGGTGCTGCCGTGGACGGTGTCCACCCGGGTCCGCCCGTCGAGGAGCAGCTCGGACACCGCCTCGTCGATCCGGTCGGCGAGCCAGGCAGGCCCGCGCAGGTGGTGGTCCTCCTCGTGCGGCCGGGCCGGTTGCGCCTCGATGCGGTCGTCGGCGAGGACGGCGGCGATCAGGTCCGCCGAGCCGCCGAGGTAGGTGACGGGCAGGTCGATGTCGGTGCCCGCGCACCAGGCCCGGTCCTCGGGCCACCACAGGTTCGGCGTCTGGTCCACCGCGTCGGCCAGCGCCACCACGTCGGACGCCGGGCCGCCGTAGAGGAAGTAGTCGCGGTGCGGCAGCCGCACCCGGGGACCGTCGCGCACCTCGGACGGGACCGGGTCCCGGAACGGCGGGAGTGCGGGCGCGTCGCCGTCGCCGAAGGTCAGCGGAACCCAGTTGTCCCAGCCGAACCCGTCCCAGACGCAGAACCAGCACGTGCCGGGGGTCGAGGTGTGCGCGGCGAGCGGCGCCGTCAGCGCCGCCGCGTCACCGCGCGGCAGGGTTCCCTCGACGGGGCCGTGGTCGCAGGGGACGGGACCGTCCGGGGTGTGCTCGGGGAAGGCGATCTCGGTGAACTGCATGCCCGGGCGCAGCGGGATCCCGCTCCACTGCGCCACCCGCGACCAGCGCACGGTTCCGCCGTCGGTGTCCGGGCACGGGTGCAGGATCCGGGCGTAGGACTCGAACCCGTCGGGCACGACGGAGGTCACCTCGCCGCTGTCGAACGGCGCCAACCGAGGACCGATCCAGTCGGCCCGCCACACGTCGCTGCTCCAACGCATGCGTTCCAGTGTCGGCGATCAACCCGGTCGTTGTCGCGCGATTTCGCGGGAGAAGAGCCCGGGAGCCATCTGTCCACTGAGGACGAATGGCTCCCGGGCGGGCGGCGGGGCGCTCGGGGGATCGCCCCGCCGGGTCAGGCCGGGACGAGCTCCGGGCGCGGGGTCGGGCGCACCGGCTCCGCGGGCGCCTCCTCGGCGACCGGCTCGGTGACGGGCTCGGCGGGTTCGGTCGCGGGCTCGCGGCGGCCGGAGCGGTCCAGGACTCCGGCGACCACGGCCAGCGCCAGGCCGAGCAGCGAGAGCAGCGAACCGACCACGTTCGGCGACAGCAGCCCGAAGCCGTGGGCGATGGCCAGGCCACCGGCCGAGGCGCCGATCGAGTTGGCGATGTTGAAGGCCGACTGCAGGGCCGCCGACACCAGCGACGGCGCCCCGGCCGCCTTCTTCATCACCAGCGCCTGCATGATCGGGGCCACCATGAAGCCCAGCGCACCGATGAGGAAGACCGTCACCGCGGCGGTCACCTTGTTGCCGGAGGTGATGGTGAACGCGGCGAGCACCGCGGCGATGCCGATCAGCGCGGCGTAGACGCCCGGCATCAGCGCGCGGTCGGCGATCCGGCCGCCGACGAAGTTGCCGACCGTCATGCCCAGCCCGGCCAGCGCCAGCAGCATCGTCATCGCGGTCGGGGAGTAGCCGGAGACCTCGGTGAGCACGGGGCTGAGGTAGCTCAGGCAGGCGAACGTCCCGCCGAGGCCGAAGGTCACGATGGACAGGGCCAGCCACACCTGCGGGTGCCGGAAGGCCGCGACCTGTTCGAGCACGGCGGCCTGCTTCGGGCTCGGCCTCCCCTGGTGGGGCACCAGGCGGGCGATCGCGACGATCGCGGCGACGCCGACGGCGGCGACCACGGCGAACGTGGCCCGCCAGCCGAAGTGCTGGCCGAGCAGCGTGCCGAGCGGCACGCCGACGACGTTGGCCAGGGTCAGTCCCATGAACATCATCGAGACCGCCTTGGCGCGCTTGCCGTGACCGGCCAGGCCGGCGGCCACGACGGCGCCGGCGCCGAAGAACGCGCCGTGCGGGAGTCCGGCCAGGAACCGGAACGCCATGCCGAAGTCGGCGGTCGGGGCGAACGCGAACAGCGCGTTGCCGACGGTGAACATGCTCATCGTCAGCACGAGCAGGGTTTTCCGGGGCAGGCGCGCGCCCAGGACCGTCAGGGCGGGAGCGCCGATCACCACTCCCAGCGCGTAGGCGGTGATCAGGTTCCCCGCGGTGGGGATCGAGACACCGAGGTCGGCGGCCGCCTGCGGCAGCACGCCCATCATGACGAACTCCGTCATGCCGATGCCGAAGGCTCCGACGGCGAGCGCGAGCAGCGCGATGGGCACAGTTCTCCTCTCGGGGGAAGGGTGGTGCGGTGCTGTCGGGAGGTGATCGCCGCGCGCGGTGCGGGGCCGGGAGTCCTCGTGGCGCGGCAGTGGATCGATCCAGTCGTCGATCGAAAAGAAGGACAGTCGCGGGCGGCGTCGTCCTTGCTGCGGCTGTCTGGAATCCAGTCTCGGCGCCCCATCGAAGTCATGTCCAACCCGAGAGGCGTGAATCGAAACACTCTGCGTAGCAGTGCGGGGATTTCGTAACCCATTCGAGTGAGGGTTTTGGGATGTGGACCGCAGCGGTGTGCGCGGAGCGCGCGCATCTTGGTCGCCGCCCGGGAGCGGGTGATCATGGGGCTGCTCTGTCCCGCGATCGAGAGGACGCCCGAATGCCGCTTCCCGACGAGGCGCGCGCGATCGACAGCTCCGACTTCGCCAGCTGCGCCCACCCGGAGGACTACCACCCGGACTGGCGCGGCTTCTACCGCTCGGCGCTCGCCGCCCGCCAGCGCGTGCGCGCCCGCGTCCCGCACGCCGACGAGCGCTACGGTCCGCACCCGTACCACCTGGCCGACGTCCTCCACCCGGACGGCGCGTCGGGCTGTCCAGTCGTCGTGTACTTCCACGGCGGACGCTGGCGGGAGGGGCACCCGGCGTTCTACGACCACTTCGCGCTGCCCTGGGTGGAGGCCGGCGCGGTGTTCATCTCCTGCGGCTACCGCCTGGAACCGGACCACACGATCCCCGAGGCCGTGGACGACGCCGCCCGCGCGGTGGCCTGGGTGCAGCAGGCGGCGCCGCGCTACGGCGGCGACCCGCGACGCGTGGTGGTCGCCGGGCACTCCGCCGGTGCGCACCTGACCGCGATGGTCACCATGACCGACTGGCCCGCCGCGGCGGACCTGCCGTTCCCGGTGGCCGGGGCGGTCTGCATGAGCGGGGTCGCCGACCTCGGCGACACCCGCGAGCTCGCCCGGATCAGCCCGGCCCGCCACGTCACCCGCGCCCCCGGGCGCACGGTGGTCTCCTTCGGCGTCCCCGAGCCGAACCGCAAGGACCAGAGCGACGACCTCTTCGCCGACCAGGGCCGCCGACTGCTGCGCGCGCTGGACGCGGTGGGCGCGCGGTCCGCCGCCGTCGAACTGCCCGACACCGACCACATCGGCTCCGCCGCCGCGTTCGCCGACCCCGGCTCGCCGCTGTTCGCCGCGGCCCGCGCGGTCGTCTTCGGCTGAGGGTCTGTCTTCGGACTCTTTTTGGGTGGCAGTGTCGGGAGCGGAACCTCAGAGCCTGTCTTCGAACTCCTTTTGCGTGGCGGTGCCGGTTGCTTGCGTACTCACCGAAAGAGAAAGCGGCTGGCGCCGCTTGCCACGTCCCTTCCGGGAGCAAGTTCAAAGACAGGCACTCAGGGCCCGCGTTCCGGGCAGCGGTGCCGCGAGAGCGCTCACCGCGGCCGGGAGCAGGTTCGCCAGGCAGGCGGCGAGGCGCGGTTCACCGGGCGAGTTCGGTCTCCGCCGCGGCGCGGGTGCGCGCGGTGGTCCGGTGCGGGCGGAGGTGGTCGAGCTCGGCGTTGATGGTGGCGCCGACGAGCACCGCCAGGGAGGTGACGTAGAACCACAGCAGCACGGCCACCGGCGCGGCCAGCGAGCCGTAGACCGGGCTGTGCTGGAGGGACAGGCCGAGGTAGGCGCGCAGCGCGATGCTGCCGCCGATCCACGCGGCGAGCGCGACCACGGCGCCGGGCAGGTTCTCCAGCCAGGGCGTGCGCACCGGGATGGCCAGGTGGTACAGCGTGCTCAGGAAGGCCACCGACAGCAGCAGGACGACGGGCCAGTACACCAGGTGCGCGAGCGCGCCCAGCCCGGGCAGCAGCCGGGCCGCCACGTCCGGACCGACGACCACGAGCGGCACCAGGGCGACGCCCACGACCAGTCCGACGGTGTACAGCAGCGCGGACATGAGGCGCTGGCGCGCGACTCCCCGGTACCCGGACAGCCCGTACAGCACCGTGATGGTGTCGATGTAGACGTCCAGGACGCGGGAGCCGGACCACAGCGCCACCACGAACGCCGCGATGCTGAGCCCGGCCCTGCCCCTGCCGAGCACCTCGTCCAGCGTCGGCTGGACGGCGGTGGTGACCACCTGCGGGGACAGCACGGTGGTCGAGGAGGTCAGCAGCGCCTCGCGGACCGGTCCGACGGTGTCCCGGCCGAGCGCCTCGGCGAGGTAGCCGAGCAGCCCGACCAGCCCCAGCAGCAGCGGCGGCAGCGAGAGCACCGCGAAGAACGCAGCCTCCCCGGCCAGTCCGGTGATCCGCTGCTGGGAGCCGGTGCGGACCGTGCCCGCGACCAACCTCGCCGGTGCCGACTCGGTCAGCCACCACCTCGCGCTGCGCACCCGGTCTCCTCCCGCCTTCGCCGGTTCGTGCTCGCCAAGAGGAGATCACCTCGGTGCCGGGGGCGCCTCACAGGGTCACGAGCTGACCCGCGTAGCTGAGCCCGGCGCCGAAGCCGAACAGCAGGACGGTGTCGCCGGGCCCGGCGCCGCCGCGCTCGACCAGCCGGGACAGCGCGATCGGGACGGTCGCCGCGATCGTGTTGCCGGTGTCGACGACATCGGTGGCCACCGCCTCGGCGTCCAGGTCGAGTGAGCGGGCCAGCGCGGTGATGATGCGCAGGTTCGCCTGGTGCGGGACGAAGGCCGCCAGC
Organism: Saccharopolyspora rosea; assembly: GCF_025643595.1. Taxonomy (GTDB): domain Bacteria; phylum Actinomycetota; class Actinomycetes; order Mycobacteriales; family Pseudonocardiaceae; genus Saccharopolyspora; species Saccharopolyspora rosea. The sequence continues at coordinate 3,447,518 of NZ_CP102826.1, read as the reverse complement.
TTCTCCGGGGGCAGGCCACCGCGTTCGCAGGTCCGGCGCGCGATCGGGCCGAGCCCGGTGGCCCACCGGTACACCGCCCGGCCCTGCTGGTGCAGCGTGCGCGTGTCCGGGTCGATGCCGACCGCGTCGGCGCGCTCCCCGAGGCTGCCCCACAGCACCGGGCCGATCGCGCGCTCGGTGTGCGGGAGAACGACGGCGGCACCGGCCCCGTCGCCGAACAGCACGGCGGTGTCCCGGTCCGCCCAGTCCAGCCACGCCGTCGGGCGGTCGGCGCCGATCACGAGCGCTCCGGCGCTGGCGCCGGCGCGCACCAGGCCGTCGGCGACGGCCAGCGCGGTGCAGAACCCGGCGCACGCGGCGTTGACGTCGAACGCCACGGGCTCGTCGAGACCGAGGCGGGCGCCCACCCGGGCCGCGACGGCGGGCATCGGGGACTCCGCGGTCGAGGTCGCCACGATCACCGCGTCCAGCGGTGGCGCGGTGGGCAGGCGCCGCAGCGCGTGCCGGGCCGCCGCGGTCGCCATGTCGGCCACCGTCTCGTCCGCCGCGGCGCGGTGCCGTCGGCGGATGCCGGTGCGAGCGATGATCCACTCCGGGGCCACGCCGACCCGGCGACCGACGTCCTCGCTGGTCAACACGGCGTCGGGGAGGTGGTGGCCCAGGGCTGCGATGCGCGCGCCGGGGATGCGTGCCATGGCGACCTCTTCGTCGGTCGGTGCGCGGAACGCCCCGATCCTCCTCCGCGCCCGCCGCCGCGCGCAGCGCGAACCGCGGTTCAGGTCATCGGCTGGTGGAGCCGTTCGGCGCCGCCCCGGATGGCCGCGGCGAGCGCCCCGGCCGGGCCCCGGGACGCGTCGCCGAGCAGGACGAACTCGACCTCCCCGAGCTCGGGCAGCCCTCGCCGCGGGCGCAGCGGGGCGAGTCCCGGCGGGATGAGGCTGCGCGCGTGCGCGGTGATCCCCAGCCCCGCCAGCGCAGCGGCCCGCAGCCCGCTGAGGCTGGCGCTGGTGCAGGTGATCCGCCACGACTGGCCGTGGCGCTGGAGCGCGTCGAGGGCCTGCACCCGGCTGATGCTCGGCGGCGGGTAGAGGATCAGCGGGATCGGCTGGGCCGGGTCCAGCGAGAAGTCCTCGGCGGCGATCCACACCAGCGGCTCCCGCCAGACCAGCTGCCCGTGGGTCTGCCCGGGACGCCGCTTGCCGAACACCAGGTCCAGTTCGCCGTCGCGCAACTGCTCGTGCAGCGTGCCGCTGAGCCCGACGGTGAGTTCCACGCTGATCAGCGGGTGGCTGCGCCGGAACTCCCGCAGGATCTCCGGCAGCCGGGAGAGCACGAAGTCCTCCGAGGTGCCGAAGCGGACCCGGCCGCGCAGGTCCGAGCGGGCGAAGTAGTTCGCCGCGCGCTCGTGGGCCCGCAGGATGCCGTGCGCGAAGCCGACCATCGCCTCGCCGTCGGCGGTCAGCTCCACCGAGTGCGTGTCGCGCAGGAAGAGCTGCTGCCCGGCGGCCGCCTCCAGCTTGCGCACGTGCTGGCTCACGGTCGACTGGCGCACCCCGAGGCGCTGCGCGGCCTGGGTGAAGCTCCGGGTTCCGGCCACGGCGAGGAACGTGCGCAGCAGCGTGGGGTCGAACACCCCGCCTGCTTATCGCGAAGTGCGATAGCAGTCAACACGGTCATCGGGGTTCACCATCACCGCGCGACGGTCGAGACTGGTGGGCGAACGTCACACCGACCGAAGAAGGACCATGCTCGGCAGCCTGCCCGCCCGATTCCGCCCCGACCCGTACCTGGTCGCCATGCTCGGCACCGTGGCGCTCGCCGCCGTGCTGCCGGCGCGCGGCTGGGTGGCCGACGGGTTCGACGTGCTCACCAAGGTGGCGGTGGGCCTGCTGTTCTTCCTGTACGGGGCGCGGCTGTCCCCGCAGGACGCGCTCGCGGGCCTGCGGCACTGGCGGCTGCACCTGACGGTGTTCGCGAGCACCTTCCTGCTGTTCCCCGCGTTCGGACTCGCGCTGGCCGTGCTGGTGCCGGGCGTCCTCGCGCAGCCGGTGTACCTGGGCGTGCTGTTCCTGTGCACGCTGCCCTCGACGGTGCAGTCCTCGATCGCGTTCACCTCGACCGCGCGCGGCAACGTCGCGGCGGCGATCTGCTCGGCCTCGCTGTCCAGCCTGCTCGGCATCGTGCTCACGCCGCTGCTCGTCGCGCTGCTGCTCGGCGGGGCCGGGGGCGGGGTCTCCGCCGCGTCCGTCGTGGACATCGTGGTGCAGCTGCTGATCCCGTTCCTGGCCGGGCAGCTGGCGCGCCGGTGGATCGGGGGCTGGATGCAGCGGCACGGCGCGGCGCTCGGCCGCTACGACCGGGGCTCGATCCTGCTCATCGTCTACACGGCCTTCAGCGAGGGCGTGGTCGCCGGGGTGTGGCACCGGATCGCCCCGCAGCAGCTGCTCGTGCTGTTCGTGGTGGAGGCCGTCCTGCTGGCCGCCGTGTTGCTGACGACGAGCCTGGTGTCGCGGTGGCTCGGGTTCGGCACCGCCGACCGGATCACCATCGTCTTCTGCGGTTCGAAGAAGAGCATGGCCTCCGGGCTGCCCATGGCCAACGTGCTGTTCGCCGGGCCCGGGCTCGGCCTGATGGTGCTGCCGATGATGCTGTTCCACCAGCTCCAGCTCCTCGTCTGCGCCGCCATCGCCCGCCGCCTGGCCGCCCGGCCCGCTCCGGAATCCGCCGCGCCGCAGCCCGCCACCGCCGAGTAGACCGGGTCAGCCCGCGCGGACGTAGGGCAGGACCGGCAGGCCCCGCACGCCCGGGCGCAGGCGGAACACCGCCCCGGCCGCCGGGTGGCGGTCGAGGTCGGTGGACACGCGGGACGTCGTGACGTACAGCTCGTCCAGCCGCGGCCCGCCGAAGGTGCACGCGGTGACGCGCGGAGCCGGCACCGGGTGCACCTCAGCGAGGCGACCGTCCGGGCGGTAGCGGTGCACCGCACCCCCGCCCCACAACGCGACCCACAGGCAGCCTTCGGCGTCGACGGTCAGCCCGTCCGGGGCGCCGCGCTCGGCCGGGACGTGCACGAGCGGTCGGCGGCGCCGCAGCGCGCCGTCGGCGTAGTCGAAGGCGTCGACGCGCTGGGTGGGGGTGTCGACGTAGTACGCGGTCGTGCCGTCCGGGCTCCAGTGCAGGCCGTTGGAGATCGTCACGTCCGACAGCACGGTCGTGACCCGCCCGTGCCCGTCGATGCGGTGCAGCGCACCGGCGCCGGGCGTCTCCCGGTAGGCCATCGACCCGCAGTAGAACCGGCCGTCCGGGTCGCAGCCGCCCTCGTTCATCCGCACTCCCGGGTCCGACCACAGCTCGGGCAGCGGCCGCACCCGCTGGAGGGCGTCGTCGGCGAACGCGAAACCCCGCTCGACGGCGAGGATCGCGCCACCGCCCCGGCAGGGCCGCAGCGCCGCCGCGACCGAGCCGACGTGGCTGCGGGTGACCGCTCCGGTGCCGGCGTGCAGGGTCAGCACGTCCCCGGCGAGCATGTCCACCCAGCGCAGGCCGGGCCAGCCCGGGTGCCAGACCGGGCCCTCACCGTGGTGGGCCAGCGGGTCGGTGATCTGTTCGGCGTGCGTCATGCGGTTCTCCCGACAGCGGCCGGAGCGCCCTCCACAGCAGGAAGGCCAGGCCCAGAGCGAGCATGCCGAGCCCGGTCCAGAGGTTGATGTTCACGCCCTGCGCCTTGCGCAGCACCGCGTCGTCGGCGAACAGCCCGGCACCGCCGATGAGCACGCCGTAGAAGACGAACAGGCCGCCGATGACGGTGCGCACGTCGAACAGCCTCGACCTGCTCGCCGACCGGGCCTCCAGTTCGGCGACGTGCGCGGCGTGCCGGGTGTGGTCGCTCATCGAGTCCTCCTGGCGGGGCGGTCCTGCGGACCTGGCGAACGGTCAGAGGCTGAACGGGACGTAGCACAGCGCCGCCAGCACCAGCGCGGACCAGCCCAGCACGGCCGGTCGGCGGTACCACGCCTGGTCGCCGGGTTCGGCGACGCCCGGGTCCCGGGCCGCCGAGCGCGTGTAGACCAGTCCCGCGAGTTCGGCGTCCGGTTTCGGCGCGGTGGCCAGCGAGACCGGCACGCTCACGCCGACGTCGACGACGAAGGCGACCAGCGAGCCCACCATGTTCGCGCCCTGGTCGGCGTGGATCGGCACCACGCCCGCCTGGTACAGGCTGTAGAACACGATCGGTGCGACGGTTCCGGCCAGCAGACCCCAGAAACCCGCCCGTGCCGTCATGCGCCGCCAGAACAGCGCGAGGATGAACGTCGCGAACAGCGGCACGTTGAAGAATGAGAACAGGGTCTGCAGGTAGTCCATGATGTTGCTGAACGACGCCGCGATGAACGCGGTGCCCATCCCGATCACCACGCCGACGGCGGTGACCACCCGGCCCACCCGCAGGTAGTGCGCGTCGTCGCGGCCGGGCATCAGGTGGGCCTGCCAGATGTCGGTGGTGAACACCGTGTTGAAGCTGGAGACGTTGGCCGCCATCCCGGCCATGAACGAGGCCATCAGCCCGGTGACGGCCAGCCCGAGCACCCCGTTGGGCAGCAGGTCCCGCATCAGCAGCGGGATCGCGTCGTTGTACTGCACGCCGCGGCCCAGCGCCGGTTCCACGGCGGCGGCGATGATGCCGGGCACCACGACGATCGCCGGGATGAACATCTTGGGGAAGGCCGCGATGAGCGGGGTGCGGCGCGCGGCGGAGAGGTTCTTCGCCGACAGGGAGCGCTGCACCTCGGCGAAGTTCGTCGTCCAGTACCCGAAGGAGACCGCGAACCCCAGGCCGAGCGTGATCGTCAGCCAGTTCGCGTCCAGCGGGTTGGGCTCGCCGAACCCGGTGCCGCCCCACGCGGTGAGGAACTGCGCTCCGCGGGTGTCGGTGACCCGCTCGACCAGACCCGACACGCCGCCGACGCGCAGCAGCCCGAGCACGGTGAGCGGCACCAGCGCGGCGACGATGACGAAGAACTGCAGCACCTCGTTGTAGATGGCCGAGGACAGCCCGCCGAGCACGATGTAGGCCAGCACGAACACCCCGGCGGTGACCACCGACAGCGGCAACGGCCAGCCCAGCAGCGCCCGCAGCACGATCGCCAGGGCGTACAGGTTCACCCCGGCGATGAGGATCGACGCGACCGCGAAGATGACCGAGCTGAGCAGGTGCGAGGACCGGCTGAACCGCAGCAGCAGGAACTCCGGGACGCTGCGCACCTTCGAGTTGTAGTAGAACGGCATCATCACCAGGCCGAGGAACACCATCGCCGGGATCGCGCCGATCAGGTACCAGTGCACGGTGTAGGCGCCGTACTTGGCGCCGTTGGCGGCCATGCCGAGGATCTCGGTGGCGCCCAGGTTCGCCGACACGAACGCCAGTCCGGTGACCCAGGCGGGCAGCGACCGCCCGGACAGGAAGAAGTCCAGGCTGTTGCGGACGCTGCGCCTGGCCGCGAACGCGATGCCCAGCACCACGGCGAAGTACGCGCCCAGGACCACGTAGTCGACCGGGCCCAACGCCAGGCGGAGTCCGCCCATGTCACGCACCTCTTCTCGTCACGGGTGCAACAGCACCTTGACCGCGTCCTGTTCGGCGTGCGCGCGAAGCGCCGCGGCCGCGTCCTCCAGCGGGTAGGTCCGGCCGGTGATCCGGGCCGGGTCGAGCGCGCCCGCGGCGAAGGCGCGCACCGCGTGCGTCCAGGCCCGCGACGGCGCGCCGAACACGGCGGTCACCGCCAGCGCGGACAGCACGAGCTCGGTCGGCGCCGGCGGCTGGTCGTCCTCGGCGGCGAGCCCGGTGAGCGCGACCCGGCCGCCCCGCCTGGCCAGCCGGGTGGCCAGCCGCGCGGTGCCGGGTGCGCCCGCCGCTTCGAGCACGACGTCGAAGCGGCCGTGCGGCGCCGCCTCCGGGGTGCTGAAGCCGGTCGCTCCGCAGGACTCGGCCAGCTCGGCGCGCTCGCGGTTGCGGTCGACGACGACCAGTTCGGCCGGTGACGCCGCGGCCAGCAGTTGCGCACCGAGCAACCCGAGGGCGCCCGCGCCGACGACGGCCACGCGGTCGCCCGCGACGGCGGCCAGCCGCAGGCAGGCTTCGGCCGCGCAGGCCGCGGGTTCCAGCGCGGCGGCGGCGCGCAGGTCGGCGCCGTCCGGCAGCACGTGCAGCAACCGGGCGGGCAGGGCGAGGAAGTCCGCCCAGGCGCCGGGGCGGGTGAAGCCGGTCTCGTCGTACTCGGCGGCGCACAGGTTGTTCTCACCGCGGCGGCACGCGTCGCACTCCTGGCACGACCGGAATCCCTCGCCGACCACGGGCCTGCCGAGCAGGTCGGGCGAGACCCCGGCGCCGACCGCCGCGACCGTGCCGGACCACTCGTGGCCGGGCACGACGGGGTAGCGCACGAACCCCTCTGGTCGCCCACCGGCGAGGATCTCGCGGTCGGAGCCGCAGATCCCGCTCCACGCCACGCGCACCAGGGCCTCGCCGGGGCCCGGTTCGCCGGGCTCGCGCGCCACGACGTGCAGGCTGCCCGGTCGGTCGATCACCACGGCACGCGGATCCACGCTGCCTCCCGGGCACTTGTTCGACCAGTCGGACGTTGTTCGAGAAGTTAGGCCGATCTCGTGACCCGGTCAAGCGGCTGATCGGACGCGACCGGGGCCCAGGTCCACTGTGAATGGACTCGCCAGTGGCGAGAACGCGTTCTGGAATGACGTGGAGAAGCGTCTTCGAGAGGCGAGAAGTCGTGGACATCATCAGCGGAACGTGTTTCACTCAGGTGATGTCGAGTCACCTGGTGCAGGGCAGGTGCGTGGACATGCCCGTGCGCGTCCGCGAGGCGAGCGCGTGCTCGGTGATGTTCGCCGTACCCGCGCGCGTCGCGCGGTCGACGATCGAGCACTCCGGGCTCGACGTCGTCGAACCGGTGCCCGGGCGGGCGCTGTGCTCGCTGGCGTTCGTCCGCTACGTCGACGGCGACCTGGGCCGCTACCACGAGTTCGCGGTGGCCTTCCTCGTCCGGGCCCCGCGCGGACGGCGACCGGGGGCGTTCATCCACCGGCTGCCCGTCGACCAGTCGTTCACGCTGGAGGCGGGCCGGACGATCTGGGGTTTCCCCAAGTGCATGGCCGACATCGACCTGCGGTCCGACGGCCCGGTCCGGCGGTGCACCGTCCGCCAGGACGGCCGCCTGGTCGTCGACCTGCTGGTCCGGCGCGGTCTGCCGGTGCCCGGCGGGATCGCCGCCGTCGACGCCTACACCCACCTGGACGGGACCACGCGGCGGATCCCGTGGACGGTGCGCCCGAGCGGGCTGCGCGGTCGCCCCGGCGGCGCCCGGATCCGGCTCGGTGACCACCCGGTCGCCGACGAGCTGGCCCGGCTCGGCCTGCCCCGCACCGCCTTGCTCACCAGCACCATCGACAACCTCGCGATGGAGTTCCAGGACGCGGAGACCTGCGCCCGGTCGTAGCGCCCCGGGCCGCCGTCAGGCCGCTCGCAGCGCAGCGGGAATGCGGGGGCGCGCCGAACCGTTGAGCGGGGTGCACGGCTTGACGAAGGACGACGAAGGACCGCGAGGCGGTCAGGAAGGCCGAATGTTCGAGAGGTTCACCGACCGCGCGAGGCGGGTGGTCGTCCTGGCCCAGGAGGAGGCCAGGGGTTTCGGCCACAACTACATCGGCACCGAGCACGTCCTGCTGGGCCTGCTCCAGGAGGGCGAGGGTGTCGCCGCCAGGGCGCTGGAGTCGCTGGGGATCGGGTCCGAGGGCGTGCGCCGGAAGGTCGAGGAGATCATCGGCCGAGGGCAGCAGACGCCCGAGGGCAACATCCCGTTCACCCCACGGGCGAAGAAGGTGCTGGAGCTGTCGCTGCGGGAGGCGCTCCAGCTGGGCCACGACCACATCGGCACCGAGCACGTCCTGCTCGGGCTGATCCGCGAAGGCGAGGGCGTCGCCACCCGGGTGCTCGACGTGCTCGGCGCGGACGCCGACGGCATCCGCCGGGAAGTGCTGCGGATGATCTCGGCCTCCGGGGAGGAGGAACCCGCCGCGGCCGGTGCCCGCAGCGAGTCCGCGACCTCGACCACGCTGGACCAGTTCGGGCAGAACCTGACGCGCCGCGCGCGCGAGGGCGAGCTCGACCCGGTGATCGGCAGGGAGGGGGAAATCGAGCGGATCATGCAGGTCCTCTCGCGGCGCACCAAGAACAACCCGGTGCTCATCGGCGAGGCCGGTGTCGGCAAGACCGCGGTCGTGGAGGGGCTGGCCCAGAAGGTCGTCAAGGGCGAGGTGCCCGAGACGCTGGAGGACAAGCAGCTCTACACGCTGGACCTGGGCTCGCTGGTCGCCGGTTCCCGGTACCGCGGTGACTTCGAGGAGCGCCTGAAGAAGGTGCTCAAGGAGATCAAGACCCGCGGCGACATCATCCTGTTCATCGACGAGATCCACACGCTGGTCGGTGCGGGTGCCACGGAGGGCGCCATCGACGCCGCCAACCTGTTCAAACCCGCCTTGGCGCGGGGCGAGATCCAGACCATCGGCGCCACCACGCTGGACGAGTACCGCAAGCACGTGGAGAAGGACCCGGCGCTGGAGCGCCGCTTCCAGCCGATCCAGGTCGGCGAACCCTCCCGCGAGCAGGCGGTGGAGATCCTCAAGGGTCTGCGGGACCGCTACGAGGCGCACCACCGCGTGTCGATCACCGACTCCGCGCTGGTGGCCGCGGCCGACCTGGCCGACCGCTACATCAACGACCGCTACCTGCCGGACAAGGCGATCGACCTGATCGACGAGGCCGGGGCGCGCAGGCGCATCCGGCGCACCGTCGAGGGCGAGGACGTGGTCGCCGAGGTCGACGATGAGCAGATCGCTGAGGTGTTGGCGAACTGGACCGGTATTCCGGTGTTCAAGTTGACCGAGGAGGAGACGACGCGGTTGCTCCGGATGGAGGAGGAGCTGCACAAGCGGATCATCGGTCAGGACGATGCGGTCAAGGCGGTGTCGCAGGCGATCCGTCGTACTCGTGCGGGTCTGAAGGATCCGAAGCGTCCGTCGGGTTCGTTCATCTTCGCGGGTCCGTCGGGTGTGGGGAAGACGGAGTTGTCCAAGGCGTTGGCGGAGTTCCTGTTCGGGGACGACGACGCGTTGGTGCAGATCGACATGGGTGAGTTCCACGACCGGTACACCGCGTCGCGGCTGTTCGGTGCGCCTCCGGGGTACGTGGGGTACGAGGAGGGTGGTCAGCTCACCGAGAAGGTGCGGCGCAAGCCGTTCTCGGTGGTGTTGTTCGACGAGATCGAGAAGGCTCACCAGGAGATCTACAACACGCTGTTGCAGGTGTTGGAGGACGGTCGGCTCACCGATGGTCAGGGTCGGACGGTGGACTTCAAGAACACGGTGTTGATCTTCACGTCGAACTTGGGGACCCAGGACATCTCCAAGGCCGTGGGGTTGGGCTTTTCCAGTGGTCAGGGTGCTGAGTCCAACTACGAGCGGATGAAGTCCAAGGTCCACGAGGAGATGAAGAAGCATTTCCGGCCGGAGTTCCTCAACCGCATCGATGATGTGATCGTGTTCCACCAGTTGACCGAGGACGAGATCATCCAGATGGTGGATCTGCTCTCGGGTCGGGTGGAGAAGGCGCTCAAGGGCAAGGACATGTCCTTGGAGTTGACGGCGAAGGCCAAGAAGTTGTTGGCCAAGCGGGGCTTCGATCCGGTGTTGGGTGCGCGGCCGTTGCGGCGGACGATCCAGCGGGAGATCGAGGACAAGTTGTCGGAGAAGATCCTGTTCGGTGAGGTCGAGCCGGGTCAGATCGTGATCGTGGATGTCGAGGGTTGGGACGGTGAGGGCCCCGACGACAAGGCGGTGTTCACCTTCCGCGGCGAACGCAAGCCCTCCGGAGTCCCCGACACGCCCCTGGCGGAACTGGCGTGAACGACCGACCACCGCTGAGGCGACGGCACGGCGCCGCGGGCACGCCCCGCGGCGCCGTTCGTCGTCAGGCCCGCGCGCCGCGCCGCTGGGCGACCGCCAGGTTCGCCGCCAGCGTCGCGGCCACCACCACGCCCATGGCCAGCACGGCACCGCCGAGTCCGAGCACCGCCGGGGTGAACGAGAGCGCGAGCACCACGGCCGCCCCGGCCGCGACCAGCAGCCCGTGGCCGACCGCGCCGGAGCGGGTGAGCCGGTGCAGCGGCGCCAGCACGACCAGGAACACGGCGACCGGTACCGCGACCGCCAGCGCGGCGGCGTGGTCGGGAAGGTGGGCGTGGTGCGTCGCCGCGTCGAGCGCCACCTCCAGCCCGGCGCCGACGGCGGCGACCGAGGCGAACACCAGGTAGTGGGCGTATCCCCAGGTCAACGCGACGCGCACGGTGCTGAGCACGGCCTCGGGGCCCGTGAAGTAGATCCACCACAGGCCGAACACCAGCACCAGCCCGCCGATCGCGATCAGCAGCAGCGAGGTGCTCAGGCCCTGGTCGGCCAGCACCGTCTGCACGCCGGTGAGGGCCCCGAGGATGACCTCGCCGAGCACGATGATGGTGAACAACCCGTAGCGCTCCGCGATGTGCCCGGGGTGCCAGGAGGTCGCCCGTCCGGTGCTCTCCGCCCACGCCGGAACGGCCAGCTCGGCGGCCACCAGCACCAGGAAGGTGACGTAGGCCCACGCGCCGGGCGCCCACAGCCGCGCGATCCAGCCGAGCTGGACGACGGCGGTGCCCGCGGCGTAGCGCAGCGTGCAGGAGCGGCCTTGCGGGTGCTCGGCCGCGGCGCGCAGCCACTGGGTGATCATCGCGACGCGCATGATGACGTAGCCGACGACCACGACGGTGAAGTCGTCGTGGTCGAAGGCGGCGGGCACCCCGGCGGCCAGCACGAGCACGCCGCCCATCTGCAGCAGCGTCAGCAGCCGGTAGGGCACGTCGTCGGTGTCGTAGGCCGAGGCGAACCAGGTGAAGTTCATCCAGGCCCACCAGATCGCGAAGAACACCGCGGCGTAGCCCGCCAGCGCGGGCCCGATGTGGCCCTCGGCCAGTGCGTGGTGCAACTGCGACGCGGCCTGCGACACCGCCACCACGAAGCACAGGTCGAACAGCAACTCCAGCGGTGTGGACACGCGGTGCGCCTCGTCGGGATCCCGCGCGCGCATCACGCGGCGCAGCACCACCGTGCCGATCGGCTCTCCGCTCATGACGACACCTTCCCCCTGCCCGTCGGTTTCCGGCGGCAGCCTAGAACGCCGAGGTCGCCGGGCGCGAGCGGGTCCCGGAGAACTCCGTTGTGGACGGGTTCCCGGATACCGGTCCAGTGTGGACGGAAATCAGAGCCGGACGCCGCCGGTGACGCACGTGATGGTGCCGCCACCGACCCAGACCGCGCCGGTGTCGTCGGTGGACACGTGCACCCGTCCCTGCCGTCCGAGCGCGGTTCCCTGCGCCGCCACGTACGGCGCGGTGGCGCGGCCGGTGCGCAGCAGCCAGTCGGCGAGCCCGGCGTTGAAGCTGCCGGTCACCGGGTCCTCCACGGTGGCGCCGTCGAACGACAGGAACGTCCGCACCTCGAAGGCCACCGGTGCGCCCTGCGGGTGCGGCCCGGCGACACCGATGCGCAGGTCCCCGACGGGACCCGGGCGCAGCGCGAGCACGGAGTCGGCGTCGGCGAGCAGCACAGCGATCCAGCCCGGCCCGTTGTCGGCCCACTGCGCGTCCACGATCGCCGCCCGCTCGACCCCCAGCGCCGCGGCCACCCGCTCGACCAGCGCCTCCTCGACCGGTCCCGAGCGCACCAGCGGCGGGGCGGCGAAGGCCAGGGCGTCCTCGGTCCGCCGCACCCGCACCAGTCCGGCATCGCATTCCTGCACCACGACGTCACCGGCGTGGTCGGTGGCCGACAGCCACGCGTGGCACGTCCCGAGCGTCGGGTGGCCCGCGAACGGCAGCTCACCGCCCGGTGTGAAGATCCGCACCCGGTAGTCGGCGCCCGGGTCGCTCGGCGGCAGCACGAACGTCGTCTCGGACAGGTTCGTCCACCGGGCGAACCGCTGCATCTCGTCGGCGGACAACCCGTCCGCGTCGAGCACGACCGCCACCGGGTTCCCGCCGAAGGGGACGGTGGTGAACACGTCGACCTGTTGGAAATCGCGCATGCACGAATCCTAAGAGCCTGTCTTTGTCTCGTTGTGCGTGGCGGTGCCGGTAGCGAAAGAGCCTGTCTTTTGAACTCGTTTTGCGTGGCGGTGCCGGTGGCGGAACCTCAGCGGCCGTCTCGGCTGTGGGAGCCCCTCCTGATGTATGTAGATCAAAGACAGGCTCTGGCCGGTGCCGTCGCACGATCATCCTCTGTGGACGGAAATGGTGCGCCGAACCCGTCGTCCACACTGGAGCACCGCGGGACGCCGGCGCGCCAGAGCCCGGCGTCGGGCACGAGGCGCCGGGGTTCGAGCGGTGAGGTTTGGTGATCGGTGCTCGTGGGTACCAGGCGTGGAGCCAGCGCGCGACGTGAGAGGAGGAGGCATGGAACTCGCTGAACTGCGCCGCGTGTACGACCAGGAAGGGCCCTTCGCGACGGTCTACCTCGAAGGCCGCTCGCCCGCCGAGGACGCCGGGGCGCAGATCCGCCTGCGGTGGGACGCACTGCGCGAGCGGCTGCGGGCCGACGGAGCCGGCGACGGGGTGCTGGAGCGCCTCGACGCCGAGCTGGTGTCCGCACGCAGCGGCGAGGAGCAGGCCGACGGTCGGGTGCTGGTGGCCACCGAGTCCGGCGTGGTCCTGGACGCGCCGTGGGACGCCGCGCTCGGCAGCGGCGACGACGCGCACTGGACGACGTTGCCGGAACTGGGCGCCTACGTGCGCGAGAAGGCCCGCGCCGTCCGCGAACTCGTCGTCATCGCCGACCAGGAAGGCGCCCACGTGCGCCAGGAGGTCATCGCCGAACAGCACGAACCGCAGGAGGTCGACGCCGAGGAGGTCCGGGGCGGCGCGGTCGAAGGCGTGCACAAGCCCCGCGGCGGTGCGCTGTCGCACAAGCAGAACCAGCGCCGGGCCGACGAGGCGGTGCTGCGCAACGCCAAGGACGTCGCCGAGCACGTGCGCGACGTCGGCGCCCGCTTCCGCCCCGAGGTGCTGGTGCTGGCGGGCGAGGTGCAGGCGCGCACCGCGATCCGGCGGGAACTGCCCGCGGAGTCCGCGCCGCAGGTCGCCGAGACCGACCGGGGTGGCCTCGACCGGGGCGCGTCCGACGAGGCGCTGGCCGACGAACTCCTGCGCATCGCCGGGGACCTCAGCGAACGCCGCGCCGCCGACCTCGCCGATCGCTTCGAGTCCGGACTGGCGCACCAACTCGCCGTCCAGGGCGACGAGTCCGTGGCGCACGCGGCCGAGATGGGCGCGGTCGACACCCTGCTGCTCCAGGACGGCGCACCCGCCTCGCGGGAGGCGTTCCTGCTCCGGACCTGCGCCCGGACCGACTCGTCGGCCGAGGTCGTCCGGCGCGAGCTGGACGACGGCGTGGGGGCGCTGCTGCGGCACCCGCTCACCGCGTGAGGCGCGGCCGGCGCCTCACGCGGCGCCGAGATCGGCGACCGCGTCGATCTCCACGGCGAAGGCCGGGTCGACGAACCCGTCGACCGCCACCAGCGTGGCCGCCGGACGCGGTTGCGGCACCACGTCGACGACGACCTCCCGCAGCACGTCCAGATCGGCGATGTCGCGCAGGTAGTAGGTGAGCTTGACGACGCTGTCCCAGCCGCGACCGTGCTCGGCGAGCCGGTCGCGGATCTTCGCCAGCACCAGCCGCACCTGGCCTTCGACGTCGCCGGGGACGGTGCCGTCGGCCTCGGACGGCGTCTGGCCCGAGACGAACAGGAAGGGACCGGTGCCGATGCGCGTGTCGCTGTAGGTCGTCACGGACCAAGCCAACCACGGCCCGGCGCGACAGTACTCAGGCGGTCGGAACCGGCTCGCGCAACGCCCGGGGCAGGCCGGCCGCCCGGCGCAGCGTGCGGGCGTCGATGGTGCGGGGGCGGTAGGCGAGCGCGTCGAGCTGCTCGGTCATCAACTCCACCGGATCCGCGACCGCGTCGGCGCGGCCGAGCATGATCGCCGCCCACGGCTGCTCGTCGGAGCGGAAGTAGGCGCGGGTGGCGAACACCTCGCCGAACGCCTGCCACGGGCGCCGGAAGCTGGCCACCGAGTCCGCCGCGGGCAGGCTCAGGTGCGGGCGGCTGACGTGCGTGCTCACCACCCCGCCGGGAGCCAGCAGGTCGCGGCACCGGGTGAGGAACTCCCGCTGGTACAGCGCGCTGTGCGGGCTGTCCTCGTCCTCCTCGGGAAGGTCCAGCACGATCACGTCGTAACGCCGGTCGGTGCCCGCCGAGTCGCGCACGAAGCGGGCGCCGTCGTCGTAGTGCAGCCGGATCGGACCGTCGCCCGCCTCGGCCCGGCGCACCTCGTCGGCGTCGAAGCCGTACGGCAGGTGCTCGGCGCAGATCCGCACGCAGTCCGGATCGATGTCGACGTGGTCGACCACCTCGACCCCGGCCCGCGCGGCGATCTGCGGAACCACGCCCTCGCTGCAACCGATCACCAGCACGCGCCGCCGTTCCCCGGCCAGCGCCAGCGCCGGGACCAGCTCCGCCTCGTGGAAGGCCAGCTGGCCCAGCTCGGCGCTCTGCGGGTTCTGGTCGCAGAACAGGGTGGTGCCCAGCGGCGTCCGCGCCACCAGCACGTCCTGGAACGGTGTCCGCTCCTCGTGCACGACCTCGTGCAGCGGCCACAGGTCGACGACGTCGTCGCGGACGGGCTCGCGCAGCCACCGTTCGGGATTCATTCGACCACCCTCCGGCTGTGAGGAGACAACACCAGGGCCGAAGATAGTAGCCGCGCCGCTGCGGGCCGTGACCGGGAGTGCTCAGACCGGCTCGGCGTGCCGGACCGAAGTGGACTCCCCGAGCACCTCGCGCTCGATCTCCTCCAGGCTCCTGCCCTTGGTCTCGATGAGTCCACTGCGGACGAACCAGGAGGACAGCACCGCCATCAGGGCGAAGAACAGGAACATCGGGCCGGGACCGCAGACGTCCAGCAGCACCGGGAAGACCAGCGCGACCAGCATGTTGAACAACCAGTTCAGCACCAGGCAGATCCCGACCGCAGAACCGCGCATCCGCAGCGGGAACAGCTCCGGCAGCATCACCCACTGCACCGGGCCCCAGGACACCGCGAACGAGGCGATGTAGACGACGATGCTGCCCAGCGTCACCGCCACCAGCAGCGGACCGTAGGACAGGCCGGTGACGTCGGCGATCCCCAGCGCCAGCATGGACACGAGCATCCCGACGCTGCCGACCGCCAGCAGCGACTTGCGCCCCACCCGGTCGATCAGCCGCAGCGCGGGCAACGTCATGAGCATGTTGACCAGCCCGATGCCGACATTGGCCAGGATCGCCCCGGAGGTGCCGAACCCGATGTCGGTCAGCAGGGTGGGGGCGTAGTAGATGATCGTGTTGATCCCGATGAAGTTCTGGAAGAACACCAGTCCCACGCCCAGCAGCAGCACCGGGCGCAACCGCCGGGTGAACAGCTCGCGCACGCCCACCGCGTGCTGGAGGGCCTGGGCGCGGTCGGCCTCGCGGATCTCGTCCAGTTCGGCGTCGATCTCCGCCGGGCGGTCGCCGCGCAGCCGCCGCAGCACCGCGCGCGCCTGCTCGGTCCGCCCGCGCCGGACCAGCCACCGCGGGCTCTCCGGCTGGAAGACGATGCCCACGCCGAGCAGCACCGCGGGCACCGCGCCGATGCCCAGCATCCACCGCCAGGCTCCGGTGTCCGACAGCGCGAAGTCGGTCAGGTAGGCCACGAAGATCCCGACCGTCACCAGCAGCTGCATCAGCGAGGTCAGCCCGCCGCGCACGTGCTTGGGCGCCAGCTCGGTGAGGTAGAGCGGCACCACCACGGACGCCACGCCGACCCCGATGCCGATCACGAAGCGGCCGCCGACCAGCGTCCACGCGGTGGTCGCCAGCATCGCCGCCGCGGTCCCGGCGGTGAACACCGCGGCGGCGGCCAGGATCAGCCGTCGCCGCCCCCACAGGTCGGACAACCGGCCGGACGCCCCGGCGCCGGCCATCGCGCCGACCAGCAGGCCGCTGACGACCAGGCCCTGTTGCAGCGGGGAGAGCGCGATGTCCTGCTTGATGAACAGCATCGCGCCCGAGATGACCCCGGTGTCGTAGCCCCACAGGATGCCGCCGAGAGCGCCGAAAACCCAGATCAGGGCATTGCGCGCCCGCGACCGCCGGACCGGACTTGGCTCCATTGCCGTCCTTTCGCGTCAGGTGTTCTTTCAGGCCGCCCCGAGGCCCGGGGCGAGGTGGATCTTGCGGCCCGAGCCGGTGCGGAAGTGCTCGACGGCTTCGGGGTAGGACTCCAGCGGCAGCGTGTCGCTGACCAGCCGTTCGACGTCCACCGAGCCGGAAGCGACGAGTTCGATCGCCGGGGCGAAGCCGTGGTGCACGGCCATCGAGCCGAGGATGTCGATCTCCTGGTGGTAGACGCGGTACGGCGAGAACCGCGCGGTGGCGGCCGGGTCGGCGACGCCGAACTGGAGGAACGTGCCGCCCTTGCGGACCCGGCCGAGGCCGTCCTCGATCGCCGGGATCGCGCCGGTCGCGTCGACGACCACGTCGAACCCGTCGGGTTCGTCCAGCTCGTCGGCGCGCTCGACGGCGTGGTCGGCGGCGAAGGAGCGGGCGAAACCCAGTCGCGCCGGGTTGATGTCGACCATCGACACCGAGGCGGCGCCGGAGCGGCGCACCACCGCGGCCATCAGCAGCCCCATGGTCCCCGCGCCGTAGATCAGGTAGTGGTCGCCCGTCCGCCGGGGCAGCCTGCTGGCGCCGTGCACGGCGCAGGACAGCGGTTCGACCATCGCCGCGGCGCGGTCGGAGACCTGCGGCGGCAGCACGTGGCAGGTCCGGGCGGGCACCGCGACCAGCTCGGCGGCGGCTCCGGGACGGCTGATCCCGATCGCGTCCCACACCTGGCAGATGTTGCCGCGGCCGGCCCGGCACCAGCGGCACCGGCCGCACGGCAGGTTCGGGTCGACCGCGACCCGGTCGCCCACCGCGAGGTCGTCCACCCCGGGCCCCGTCTCGACGATCTCACCGGCGAACTCGTGGCCCGGCATCAGCGGGAACGGCGCCGGGCTCAGCTCGCCGTCCAGCAGGTGCACGTCCGTGCCGCACAGGCCGCAGGCCGCCACCCGCACCAGCACCTCGCCGGCCTCGGGCCGCGGGTCGGGCACCTCGGTCACCGCGGCCCGCCCCGGGCCCTCGATCAGCACAGCACGCACCGCACACGCTCCCTGCCGGGCTCCCGCCCGCGTCGGTCGGATGTCGTGCAGCAAAGTAACGAGGCGTAAACGCTTACGCAAGCGTTTAACTGTGCTAGTTTCAGCGACCACGATCCACGGCAGCAGGGGAGCGGACAACGTGGTCACGATGGTCGACGTCGCACGGGCGGCGGGCGTGTCGGTGGCGACCGTCTCGCACGTGCTCAACGAGACGCGGCCGGTGCGCGAGCAGACCCGGGCGGCCGTGCTGGACGCCATCGAACGCTGCGGTTACATCCACAACACGCTGGCCCGCTCGCTGGTCACCGCGCGGACCCGGTCGATCGGCGTGGCGATCTCGGCGATCAGCAACCCGTACTTCACCGAGATCCTGCAGGGGGTCGAGGAGGAGGCGGTGCGCCGCGGCTACACGCTGCTGCTCGCCGACCCCCGCGACGAGCCGGACCACGAGTTCACCGTCGTCACCAGCCTGCACCAGCGGCGCGTCGACGGCCTCGTGCTCGCCCCCTCGGCGAGCCCGGACCGCGCCCTGCGCTACCTGGCCGACCACGCCGTGCCCGCGGTCTTCGCCGACCGGGTCGTCGGTGACGACCACGACCAGGTGGCCGCGGAGAACGTCGAGTCGACCGCCCGGCTCGTCGACCACCTCGCCGGGCTCGGGCACCGCGCGATCGGCTTCGTCGCCGGCCTGCGCGGGCTGAGCACCACCGAGGAACGGCTCGCCGGGTACCGGGAAGGCTTGCGGCGCAACGACATCGGCGCCCAGCTGTGCGCGGACGGCGGATCGGCGGCCGAAGGCGCGCGGCGGGCGGTCGGCGAACTGCTGGCCCTGCCGGAGCCGCCGACCGCGGTCATCGCCGCCAACAACGCGATGACCATCGGCGCGATGCGCGGACTGCGCGACCACGGCCGCCGGGTGCCCGACGACGTGGCGCTGGTCGCCTTCGACGACTTCCCGTGGGCCGACCTGTTCGCGCCGCGGCTGACCGCGATCGCGCAGCCGAGCCGCGAGATCGGCGCGCGCGCCGTGCAACTGCTGCTGGACCGCATCGAGGACCCCGGCCGCGCTCGGGTGGTGCAACGCCTGCCGACGCGGTTCGTGCACCGGGACTCCTGCGGCTGCCCCGAGTGATGGGAGGAAACGCGTGATCGTCGTCGGAGGCGAGGCGCTGGTCGACCTGGTGCCGGAACGTCCCGCGCCCGAGCTGGCGCCGCTGGTGCCGAGGCTGGGCGGCGGTCCGTACAACGTCGCGGTCGCCCTGGGACGCCTGGGAAGCGCGGTGTCGATGCTGACGCGCATCTCCACCGACCACTTCGGACAGGCGCTCGTGGACCGCCTGGAGAAGTCCGATGTGGACACGTCCCTGCTGCGGCGGGGGACCGAGCCCACGACGACGGCGCTGGCGACCACCGGGCCGGACGGCTCGGCGCGGTACGTCTTCCACGTGGACGGCACCGCCGACCGCCTCATCGGTGACCCGGGCCCGCTGCCGGACCACGTCCGCGCGGTCGCCCTCGGCACGCTGTCGCTGGTGCTGGAACCCGGCGCCTCCGCCTACGAGGCGGTGCTGCGCCGCGAGTCGGCGCGCGGCCGCGTGGTCGCGCTGGACCCGAACATCCGCGCCGACCTGATCGAGGACCCCGACGCCTACCGCGCCCGGTTCGACGAGTGGCTGGCCGACGTGGACCTGCTCAAGGTCTCCGCCGAGGACGCCTGCTGGCTCGCGGCCGAGGACGACCCGATGCCCGCGGTGCAGCGCTGGGCCAAGCGCGGTCCGGCCGCGGTGGTGCTCACCCGCGGCGCCGACGGGCTGGCCGCGGTGACCCGCGACGGCACCGTCGCCGAGGTCCCCCGCGCCGAGTCGGCCGTGGTCGACACGATCGGCGCGGGCGACACCGCGCAGGCCGCGCTGCTGCACTGGCTCGACGTCCACGGCCTGCTGGACCGCGCGTCGCTGCACGCCGCGGAACCGCCGGACTGGGCGGCGGCGCTGTCCTTCGCCGCCCGCGCGGCGGCCGTGACCTGCTCCCGCCCGGGAGCCGAGCCGCCCTGGGCCGCCGAACTGGCCTGACCGGTCCGGGCACACGTCAGGAGGGGCTTCCGCAGTCGGGACAGCCCGGCGCCTGTTCCCGGAGCAGGTTCAAAGACCGGCATCGAGTGCGAGGACGGGCTCTCACGGGCGCGTGACGTGGAACTCGCGTCGCAGCGGGGTGAAGCTGAGCGCCTCGAAACCGGGATAGTCGCGCAGCAGCTCCCACTCCGGCGTCGCCGAGCCGACGCCCCACCCGGGGCGGGCGAGCGCGTCGCTGTGGGCCTGCTCGCCGCTCCACTCGCTGAAGTGCAGGATCCGCGTGCCGTCGTCGCTGAGGTGGAAGTAGATCCCGCCCAGTCCGGCGGCCGGTGCCGGGTCGGTTTCGTGCGCGTGCAGCACGGCGTCCACCCAGTCCCGCTGCCGCTCCGGGTCGGGACCGGCGAGCTGGATGACGACGAAGGGCACGTGCTCCCGCGAACCGGATCCCGTTCCCGGCTGGTGGCGGTAGAAGCGGCAGGACGTCGACGTGGTGCGCAGTCCGCCGTGCGCCGAGATCTCGGACTCGTCCCCGGGGTTCCCGGCGCGCGGTGTCGACCACTGCGAGTAGGTGAGCAGCGTGTGCTCGCGGGTGCCGGTGAACGCGGTGTAGGCCAGCAGGTCCGGGGTCGGCCACGGCCCCTCCCGCCAGGCGTCGGCGAGGGCGGTCACCGCGGCCCGCAGGTGGTCGGCCGTGGGCAGGTGCCAGGTCTGGACCAGGGCCGTGCGCGCGTCGGTGCGGGTCATGTCGGGAAAGTCGTCGGCGAGCATGGTCGCCCTCCTCGCGGTGTCGGCAATCGGGCCGGTTGCGATCGTGGTACTTCGAGCGGGGTCGAGGTCAACAGGTCCACAGTGGAGTCACGGCGGCGGCAGCCGTTGCGGGACGTCCCGCAGTGCGGCCAGCGGGTCGCCGACTCCGGCCAGCCGGTCCAGGACGGTGCGGACCGTCCAGCGGTCCGGAGCCAGCCGCGGGTCGTCGAGTTCGTCCCATTCCAGCGGGACCGACACCGGGGCCCCGGGCGCGGGGCGGGCGCTGTACGGGGCGACCAGCGTCTTGTTGAGCACGTTCTGGGTGTAGTCGAGGCGCGCCAGGCCGCGCCGCTCGACCTTGCTCCACTTCCAGCTGACCAGCTCGGGCACGACGCCGCCGATGGCCCGGGAGACCGCCTCGACCCAGCGCCGGGTCTCCTCGAAGGTGTAGCGGGGTTCGACCGGCACCCAGATCTGCACCCCGCGCTGCCCGGAGACCTTCGGCCGCCCGGCCACGCCCAGGTGCTCCAGCGCGGTGCGGTGCAGCCGGGCCAGCACCAGCACGTCCTCGAACGACGTCTCCGGACCCGGGTCGATGTCGAACAGCGCCCACGTCGGGTGGTCGACGTCATCGATCCGGGAGGTCCACGGGTGCAGTTCCAGCGCCCCGAAGTTGGCCAGCCACACCAGGGACGCCACGCTGTCGGGCACCAGGTAGCGACGGGGGCCGTCGTCGAGGCGGTCGTAGCGCCACCGGCGCAGCCACTTCGGCGCGTGGTCGGGGACCTCCTTGTGCCAGAAGCCCGGCCGGTCGACGCCGTCGGGGAACCGGTGGGTGTTGACCGGGCGCTCGGCCAGGTACGGCAGCAGGACCGGGGCGATGAGCGCGTGGTAGCGGACGAGGTCCCGCTTGGTCACCGCCGGTTCGTCGCCGCGGGGCGGGAACAGCACCTTGTCCAGGTTGGTCAGCGCGACGCCGCGCCCGTCGACGTGCCAGGTGCCCCGCCGGCCGAGTTCGTCGAGCGCGGCGAGTTCGGCCTCGGTCGGCGGGCTCCACACCGGGACCTCGGCGCGGGCGGCGGGCAGCTCGGCGTGCCACACGGCCCGCGGCGCGGCGGCGACCTCCTCGTTGGTGCGGCCGCTGCGGACCGAGCGGGGGTGGTCCTCGGCGTCCCACCCGGGTCGGGCGTGCTCGTCGTCCTTGTGCAGCAGGAGCCACTGCGCGCCGGCACCGCCCCGCCGGACCAGGACGAACCGCCCGGCGAGCTTCTCGCCGTGCAGGTCGAAGTGCAACGTCCCGGCCCGCAGCGCCTCGGCCGGGTCGTCGGTGTCGACGGGTTCCCAGCGGCCCCGGTCCCACACGATGACGTCGCCGCCCCCGTACTCCCCGGCCGGGATGACCCCTTCGAAATCGACGTATTCGAGCGGGTGGTCCTCGACGTGCACGGCCAGCCGCCGGGCTGCGGGGTCCAGCGTCGGTCCCCGGGGCACCGCCCAGCTCGCCAGCGCGCCGTCGATCTCCAGCCGCAGGTCGTAGTGCCGGCGCCGGGCGCGGTGGCGCTGCACCACGAACCGGTGCTCACCGCTGGGCAGCGCGGACCCGCCGGGCGGCTCGGCCGTCCGGCTGAAGTCCCGCTTGGCGCGGTACTCGGCCAGGCGTTCGCGGTCCACCGCCCCGGAGTACCCGGTGTGGGGGCGATGACCACACCGCTGATCTCCGCCGAACCGGGCTCGCCCGGGCGGGGCGTCGGTTACGATCCTGCGCCGCGGCCAGAACTCGACCAGGAGCGACGATGACCCCACCGCAGTGGCACGGCGACCGGAATCCGCAGTGGCCGGCTCCCGGGCAGTACGTCCCGCAGCCGCAGGAACCGCCCACGCAGCAGATCCGGCAGTCGGGGGTGACCGGGGACCAGCCGCCGCCGCGGCCCGCGGCCGTCCTGGTGGCCGCCGCGCTCGGCGGGGTCGTCGCGCTGGCGCTGTTCGGCCTGGCGCTCCACGTCCTGGTCACGGGAGTCGGTGGCGCGACGGGCGCGCTGTCGGTCATCGCGGTCGTGCTGCTGGCCTGCATCGTCGCCGGGATGGCCGCGCTGTACGGGATCGGGCTGGCCGGACTGCTGCACCGCAGGTTCCCCAACACCGCGCAGCTGGCGATGGCGACCTGGATGACCGCGGTGATCGTCGGCGTGGCGATGGTCCGGTCCGCGCGCGGGTGGACCGACGGCAGCGACGGTCCGCTCACGTTCGCGGCGTGGACCGTGATGCTGGTCGTCGTCGTCGCGCTGCTGGTCCTGATGTCGCGCCCCGCGGTCGTGCGGTGGATCCAGGCCACCCACGAGCATTCCCGTCGGCTCGGATACGCACCCCGGCAGCGGCGACGCTGATCCCCGGCGATCACGCCGCGCGGTCGCGCTGGCACTCGGAGTGCGCACCGGTGCCGTCGGCGGAACAGTGCGAACACTCACGCCGCGGCCGGGTGTAATGCCGAACTGGTTGTCCCGCAACGCTTTTCGGGATGCCGTCGGGAGCCTGCCGGACCGCGTCGGCTTGCGGGGCCTCGGACCGCCGTGATCGTGTGGGGCCCTGCCGACGAGGAAGGGGGAACGCGCGGCGTGACGGCGACGAGGATGATCACGGCTGCCCTGCTGGCCTGCGGAGTGGGGGTGAGCGCCTGCGGCGGTCCGGGCGAGTCCGCGCCCGCCCCGGTGTCTCCGCAGAACCGGCCCGCGCCGCCGGAGCACGTGGTCCCGCAGCTGCCCGGCGGCGGCACGACCCTGTTGCCGGGGCGCCGGCTGGTCGGTTTCTCCGGTGCTCCCGGCACGACCGCCCTGGGGCCGTTGACCGGCGACCTGGACCAGGCCGCGGGCCGGTTGCGCGAGGTCTCCGGGAGTTACCGGGACGACCGTCGACCGCTGCCCGCTTTCGAGCTGATCGCCACGCGCGCCACCGCCTCACCCGGACCCGACGGCCAGTACCGGATCCGGTCGTCCGACGACGCGATCGGCCGGTACCTGGACGCCGCGCGCCGGTCCGGTGCCGTGCTGCTGCTGGGCATCCAGCCGGGACGCGCCGATTTCCTCGACGAGGTGCGGCACTACGACCGCTGGCTGTCCGAACCGGACGTGGGGCTCGCGCTCGACCCGGAGTGGTCGGTGGGCCCGGGCCAGGTGCCCGGCCGGACGTTCGGCCACACCACGGGCGCCGAACTGGACCAGGTCGCCGGCCACGTCGCGGGAATCGTGCGCGACCACGGCCTGCCGCAGAAGCCGTTCGTCTACCACCATCTGGCGTCCCGCATCGTCGACGACGAGCAGCAGCTCGCCCCGCACCCCGAGCTCGCGATGGTCAAATCGGTCGACGGCATCGGCACGCCCGCGATGAAGGTGGACACCTGGAACCGGTTGATGCGGACCAAACCCCCGCACGTGGCCGCGGGTTTCAAGCTGTTCTTCGAGGAGGACACCCGCAGCGGCCCGCTGATGGACCCCGCCGAGGTCAACCGGTTGCAGCCGTCCCCGGACTACGTGCTCTACGAGTGAGGCGACGAACCGGACATCGCGTCGAAAACCGTTGTCCCGCAGCAGGTCCACAGCCGTTTGTCAGGTCGCTGTCAGCTTCCGCCGAACTTCCGGGCGCATCGTCGCGGCGACGATGCGAACAGGAGCGGATGCGAATGTGCGATCACCACGACGACCGTCCTGCCGGAGGGACCGCGTGCGGCGCGGTGTCCCGCCGGTTCGCGCTGCGGGGCGGGCTCGCCGCGGCGGCGTTGGCCGGTGGCCTCGACGTCTCCGGCGGCCGGGCCCTGGCCGCCTCGGCGCCGTCCGGTGCGGACGCCGAGCTGATCACCCTGGGCACCCTGGCCGGGCCGGTGTCGACGGCGAACCGCACCGGGATCTCCTCGGCGCTGCACGTGCGCGGCAGGACGTACCTGGTGGACTGCGGACTGGGGTCGCTGCACCAGTTCTCCCGGGCCGGTCTGGCGCTGGACTCGCTGGCGGCGATGTTCGTCACCCACCTGCACGCCGACCACGTCGCCGACTACTTCAACTACTTCCTGATCGGCGGCTCCGGGATCCGGCACGACCGGAAGGTCCGGGTCTGCGGTCCCGGGCCGGCGGGCGGGCTGCCCGACGCGTTCTGGCACGGCCCGGCGGAGACGGTCGGCGACGGCGACCCGACACCCGGCATCGCCGAGCTGACCAGGCGGTGCGCCGAGGCGTACGCCTACAGCGCCAACATCTTCCAGCGCAGCTCACGCGCGCCCGCACCCCAGGACCTGGCGGACGTGCACGAGATCGCGCTGCCGGAGGTGGGCGCGTCCTTCCGCAACACCGCGCCGGACATGGACCCGTTCCCGGTGTGGGAGGACGACGAGGTCCGGGTCTCGGCGGTGCTCGTGCCGCACTACGACGTGTTCCCGTCGTTCGCTTACCGCTTCGACCTCGCCGGCGGCAGGTCCGTGGTGTTCTCCGGGGACACCCGCAAGCACGACAACGTCGCGCGGCTCGCCGCGGGCTGCGACGTGCTCGTGCACGAGTCGGTGTACGTCAAGGCGATCCCGCCGGGCCGCAACCCGAATCCGGACTACTGGCGCCTGTCCCACACCTTCCCCGAGGAGGTCGGCCAGATCGCCACCGCGGCGGGCGCCCGGCACGTCGTGCTCAGCCACATCTCGCCGGGCGATGTCCCGGACGACCGGTGGCGGGCGGCGGTCGGGTCGACCTACCGGGGGCCGGTCACCGTCGCCGCCGACCTCCAGCGCTTCCCGCTGTGACCCTGCCGCCAGGGAGATTAGCTTAGCGTTGCTATTCTTAGCTCGAACTCGTTGTGCGTGGCGGTGCCGGTGGCGGAACCTCAGCGGCCGTCAGCCCCGAGCCCTGCACCACGTCGGGGCTGTCCTCGCGAGGCGGGCGCCGAGCACCCGCGGCGGTGTCGGCCGCGAGGGTGCAGCGAGCGGCCGACGCCGCTCAACCGCTTCCGGGCGGGTTCGCCGAACAGGTGCTGGGAGCAGGGTTTTCCCGGGGGCAGAGGGGAGAGCGGCGTGGCACGACGCAGCCGGTCGCGGCCGGACGCGGTCGATTTCATGATCGCCGAGTGGGAGCGGGAGTGCCCGGACCTGGACGCGTCCGGGATGGCGGTGTTCGGCCGACTGCACCGCGCCTTCTCCCGCTACCACGACCAGCTGGTTCGGGTGTTCGGCTCGTTCGACCTGACCATGGCGGGGTTCACCATCCTCGCGTCGCTGCGCCGCGCCGGTCCGCCGTTCCGGCGCACCGCCGGGGAGCTGGCCGACGCCGCGCTGGTCACCACCGGCGGCATCACGCAGCGGGTCGACAAGCTGGCCGAGGCCGGACTGGTCCGGCGGGAACGCGACGCCGAGGACCGCCGCGTGGTGCACGTGCAGCTGACCGAGGAGGGGCTCGCGTTCGTCGACCGGGTCAGCCAGGCGCACTTCGCGAACGAGAACCGGATGCTGCGCGGCCTGACCGCCACCGAACGGGAACGGCTCGCCGACCTGCTGAGCAGGCTGGAAGCCTCCCTGGACCACGCCGCTGCCGAACAGCAATGACGCGTCAGCCGATGCCGGCCCACGGCAGGGGTGCCTCGTCCAGGCCGAGGTAGATGCTCTTCTGCCGGGTGTACTGGAGGATTCCGGCGCGGCCCTTGTCGGTGCCCAGCCCGCTGTTCTTCATCCCGCTGAACGGGGTGGAGATGCTGAGCTGCTTGTAGGTGTTGATCCACACGGTCCCGGCCGCCACGCGGCGGGCGACCCGCCAGGCGCGACGGTAGTCGGTCGTCCAGATGCCGCACGCCAGCCCGTAGTCGGTGTCGTTGGCCTGCGAAACGAGGTCGTCCTCGTCGCGGAACGGCAGGACCACGCCGACCGGGCCGAAGATCTCCTCCTGGCAGGTCCGCGCGTGGTTGGGCAGGCCGTCCAGCAGGGTCGGCAGGTAGTACGCGCCTGCGGCGAGCCGTTCGTCGGCGGGGACCTGCCCGCCGCACAGCACCCGCGCGCCCTCCTCGCGGGCGCGGTCGACCAGCGCGGCGACCCGGTCCCGGTGGGCGAAGGTGACCAGCGGCGCCACCCGGGTGTCCGGGTCGGTGCCGGGGCCGACCCGCAGCCGCCGGGTCGCGGCGACCAGCCGGTCGACGAACTCGTCGTAGATCTCGGCCTGCACGAAGATGCGCGAGCCCGCCACGCAGCTCTGGCCGCTTGAGGAGAAGATCCCGTACAGCACCCCGGCCACCGCCTGGTCGCGGTCGGCGTCGGCGAACACGATCGTCGGCGACTTGCCGCCGAGTTCGCTGGTCACCGGCATGATCTTGGCGGCGGCGAGGTGGCCGATGGCGCGTCCGGTGGTGGTGCCGCCGGTGAAGGCGACCCGGCCGACGGCGGGGTGGCGCACGATCGCCTCGCCGACCACCGAGCCGCGGCCGGGCAGCACGGACAGCAGCGCGGGCGGCACGCCGGCCTCGGCGACCAGCCGGGCCAGCGCCAACGACACCAGCGGGGTGGCCTCGGCGGGTTTGAGCAGCACGGCGTTGCCGGCCGCCAGCGCT
Organism: Saccharopolyspora rosea; assembly: GCF_025643595.1. Classification (GTDB taxonomy): domain Bacteria; phylum Actinomycetota; class Actinomycetes; order Mycobacteriales; family Pseudonocardiaceae; genus Saccharopolyspora; species Saccharopolyspora rosea. The sequence continues at coordinate 3,420,753 of NZ_CP102826.1, read as the reverse complement.
GGTGCGACCTTCTGCGCGTCGCTGGCGATGGGGGAGTTCCACGGGGTGATCGCGCCGACCACGCCGATCGGCTCGTGCACGCTCATCGTCAGGTAGGGGCCGCGTTGCGGGGTCAGCGGGGTTTCGGTGGTCTCCAGCGCGGCGGCGTAGAAGCGGAACGTCCCGGCGGCGCTGGCGGCCAGGGCGCGGGTCTCGGCGAGCGTCTTGCCGGTGTTGCGGGTCTGCAGCAGGGCCAGTTCGTCGGCGTCGCGCTCCACCAGGTCGCCGATCCGGTGCAGCAGGCGGGCGCGCTGGTGGGGCAGCAGGTCCCGCCAGCCGGGCTCGTCGGCGGCCGCCGCCCCGGCCCGGGCCGCCTCGTCGACGTCGCCGGGCGAGGCGGCGGTCAGTTCCGCGATCACCTCCCCGGTGGCCGGGTCCACGCACGTCAGCGCCTCGCCGGTGCCCCGGCGGACGGCACCGCCCACCGGGATCCGGTCGAGAACGTCCACACCTGTCATCCGGGCACCTCCACCAGCCGTCTGCGATCGGGTAGATAACTTAACGCTAAGCAAAGCGCTGCGGTAGGGACGATTTCCGGAGGCGCGGCGACCGTTCGTTCACCTGGGAAAACAAGAACTTTTTCGGTGAAGACGGCAACGAGGGGTTGTCCCGGTCACAGGGTGCGGGTAATACTGCTCACCGCTTGTTCGCTTACTTCTAAGCAAAATCCCCCTGTTGTTGGAGGTGGCCCATGACCGCCGCGGACACCGGTACGCACGCCCACCTGGAGCAGCTCATCGACTCCTGCATCGCCTCGCGGGAAAGCCGGCACGAGGACTGGGACACGCTGGCGTTCCAGACCAAGGCCGGCGACGAGTTCCGCCGGGCGCAGATCCGCTACATCGGCTCCGGCGCGACCGGCGACCACGAGACGGACAACCGGATCCTGCCCTCGGAGCACTTCACGTTCTCCAACATGCGGCTCCCGGCCGGCGCCGTCGGCCCCGAGCACACCCACCACGACGTGGAGGAGGTCTTCTACGTCCTGGAGGGGCGGCTGGAGGTCACGGTCCACGACGTCGAGGACGGCACCAAGACCGCGACCCGGGAGCTCGGCTACCGGGACCTGATCCGGGTGCCCGCCGGGGTGCCGCGCAGCCTGCGCACCATCGGCGACTCCGACGCGCTGTTCTGCGTGATCATCGGCGCGCAGAAGCCGCAGTTGCCCACCTATCCGGCCACGTCCCCGATGCACGGCATCACGCGGGGATAGGGAGTGTTTCGGAAGTGCTGTGCGTGGCGGTGCCGGTGGCGGAACCTCAGCGGCCCGCCCGTCACCCGACCACCGCCCCCCGCGGAGGCGCTGACGCGCCGCAGTCACATCGGCTCCGGAAGCCCCTCCTGATGTTTGCCCAATACACGGCGTCGGGGCTGTCCTCGCGAGCCGACCGCTGAGAACCCGCGGCGGTGCAAGCTGCGAGACCGCTCACCGAAAGAGAAAGCGGCTGGCGCCGCTTATGAAACAGGCCTGAAGCGCCACGACGTTGCGGGGTGAGGAGAATGACGCGCACGGTTCGGGTGCACCGCACGACCTGGTTGGCCGACGGCGTGGTGCAGCTGGAGTTCCGCGATCCCACCGGGGCGGACCTGCCGGGGTGGGAACCCGGAGCGCACCTGTCCCTGCGGCTGGGGAACGGGGTGGTGCGCGAGTACTCGCTGTGCGGCGACCCCGATGACCGTCGGGGTTGGACGGTCGCGGTGCTGCGCGAGCCCAACTCCCGCGGCGGGAGCGCGTGGGTGCACGAGCGGCTCACCGCGGGCACGCCGGTGGAGGTCGACGGGCCGCGCAACGACTTCCCGCTGGAACCGGCCGCGCGTCATCTCCTCGTCGCCGGCGGCATCGGCGTCACCCCGCTGCGCCCGATGGCCGCGCGCCTGGCGGCCGCGGGAGCCGACTGGCGCATGCTCTACTGCGGACGGTCCCGCGCGAACATGGCGTTCCTGGACGAACTGGTCGAGCTCGGCGGTGACCGGGTCCGGGTGCACGCCGACGACGAGCACGGCGGACCGCCCGAGCTGGCGGCCGAGCTGGCGGCCCTGGAGCCCGGGACGCTGGTGCACTGCTGCGGACCTGAACCGCTGCTCGCGGCGGTGGAGTCCGCGCTGCCGGAGACCGCCGAGCTGCGCGTGGAGCGGTTCCGCGCCCCCGAACCCGTGGCGTCCACTGAGGACGGATCGTTCGAGGTGGTGTGCGCGTCCTCCGGGGTGCGCGTGCCGGTGGAACCGGGCACCACGGTGCTCGACGCGCTCGCCGCCGCCGGCGTCGAGGTGCCCAGCTCGTGCCGGGAGGGCGTGTGCGGCACCTGCGAGACCAAGGTCGTGGGCGGTCGGGTCGACCACCGCGACCACGTGCTCGGCCCGGCCGAGCGGGAGGCCGGGGACACCATGATGATCTGCGTCTCCCGCTGCCGGTCCGCCGAGCTGGTGCTGGACCTGTGATCACGAGGAGAACCGACGTGCCGCTGAACCTCGAACCGGTGCAGAGCCGGTTCCGACCCACCACGAACTACGAGGACGCGTTCGCCGACGAACTCGAAGCCGTCTACGGCCGCGGGGTGCACGACCTGCCGGGCGTGGTCGCCGCGCTCAACGCGACCGGGGTGCGCCCGCCGGACGGTGCGGACTGGACCGAGGAGACGTTCACCCGCGAGCTCGCCCGGCTCGGCGCGAAGGAGGACCGATGACCACGCCGCTGGACACCGAGGAGGGCCTGCTGCGCCTCGGACTGCGCGACCGCTGGTACGCGCTGTGCCCGTCGCGGTACGTGCGGCCCGGCGAACTCGTGCGCCTGGACCGGGCGGGCGAGGAGCTGCTGCTGTGGCGGGACGCGTCCGGGGCGGTCCACGTGCAGGAGGACCGGTGCCCGCACCGGGCCGCGCGGCTGTCGCTGGGCGTGCACATGGGCGACCGGATCGCCTGCAACTACCACGGCGTGCAGGTCGACGCCGACGGTGTCGTCGCGTCGGTGCCCGGCAGTCCGGGATGCGCCCTGGAAGGCCGCCGAGCGCTGCGGACGTTCCCCGCCCGGGAGCACGCCGGCGCGGTCTTCGCCTGGTTCGGCTCCGACGCCGACGCCGAACCCGCGCCGCTGGAGCCGCCCGCACCGCTGGTCGGTGACGAGTGGGACTCCTTCCTGTGCTACGTGGAGTGGGACGCCTCCCACCTGCTGTCGCTGGACAACCTGCTCGACCCGATGCACGGCGCGTTCCTGCACCGCAACAGCCACACGATGTTCACCGGCAAGCGCGAGGCGGTGTTCCGGATCCGCGACACCGACACCGGCTTCGTGTTCGAGAAGACCGACCAGCGCGGGGTGAACTTCGACTGGTCCGAGTGGGTCGACCACGGCGGCTTGCAGTGGGTGACGCTGGACATCCCGTACCCGGCGACCGCCGGTCCGGGCGGGCCGTTCACCATCGTCGCCTGCGTGACCGCGATCAACGAGCACCAGCACGCCGGGTTCTTCTGGCGCTGCCGCGAGGTCACCGGCTGGCAGCGGGACAGCTGGCGGTTCCTCTACAAGCACCGGCTCGAAGCCCGGCACTGGCAGGTGCTGGAGCAGGACCGGGCGATGGCCGAGGCGATGCCCGACGACGCCTGGTCCCGGGAGAACCTCTACCAGCACGACATCGCGCTGGTCCGGCTGCGCCGGATGCTGCGCGCCGAGGCGCGCACCCAGATCGCCGCGAAGGCCGACCGCGCCGGGCACCGCGTCCCGGCCACCCGCTGACCCCTGGAGCCACCATGCGACTGCAACCGACCGAACCGGTGGCCCGGCTCCGCGCCCTGCGCTCGGTGTCGCTGCGCACCGAGAACTTCGCCGATTCCGCCGAGTTCTACCGCGAGATCTGGGGACTGACCCCGGTGGAGACCGACCGCGACGCGGCGTGGTTGCGCGGCACCGGATCCGAGCACCACATCGTGGAGCTGCGCCGGTCCGAGCGCAACGGGCTCGGCAAGATCGCCTTCGCCCTCGGCACTCCCGCCGAGGTCGACGAGGCGGGCCGCCGGCTGTCCGCACTGGGCGTTCCGATGCCGGTCGAGCCGGGTCGGCTGGACCAGATCGGCGGCGGGTACGGACTGCGCTTCGTCGACCCGGAAGGGCGGCTCGTCGAGCTGTCCTGCGACGTGGAAGCCGTCGTCACGCAGGACCCGGACGGCCTGCCCGCGGTGCCCCGCAAGGTCGCGCACGTCGTCCTCAACACCGTCGACATCGACGCCGCGTGCGAGTTCTACACCCGCGTGCTGGGCATGCGGATCTCGGACTGGTCCGAGCACCAGATGGCGTTCCTGCGCTGCAACGCCGACCACCACGTGATCGCCTTCAACCAGGCGGAGTGGACCTCGGTGAACCACGTGGCCTACGAGATGCCGTCGATGGACCACTTCATGCGCGGCATCGGTCGGCTCAAGCACCACGGCATCACGCCGCTGTGGGGCCCGGGGCGGCACGGCCCGGGTTCCAACACCTTCTCCTACTTCGCCGATCCGGCCGGGCTGGTGTGCGAGTACACCTCCGACGTGGCGCAGGTCGACGAGGACGCGTGGCTGTGCCGGGTATGGCGGCGCACCCCGGAGCTGTCCGACCAGCGGGGCACCGCGGGACCGCCGTCGAAGGACGCCCGCGCGCACATGGCGGGCAAACCCGACCCCGGTTACCTGGAGCTGGTGCGCTCATGAGGGTCGCGGTGCTGGGCTGCGGCGCCATCGGCGGGGACGTCGCGCGCGCCGTGCGCGACGGCGCGGTGCCGGGCGCGGAACTCGTCGGCGTCGTGCACGCGGCATCGGCCGATCCGCCCGACCTGCCGGTGCTCGACGTCGACACCGCGACGCGGCGGGCCGACCTGGTCGTGGAGTGCGCCGGGCAGCGCGCGCTGGCCGAGCACGGTCCGTCCATCGTGGACTCCGGGACGGGGTTGCTGGTGGTGTCCGTCGGCGCGCTGGCCGACGACGCGCTGGCCGCGAAGCTGCGCACCGGGCCCGGTGCGCTGCACCTGTGCACCGGCGCGGTCGGCGGGCTGGACCTGCTGTCGGCCGCCGCGCCCGGACTCGACGCGGTGCGGATCGTGACGACCAAGAAGGCGACGACGCTCGTGCAGCCGTGGATGGACGAGCGGCAGACCGCGCGGATCCGCGCCGCGACCGGCCCGCTGGAACTGATGCGCGGCCCGGCGCGGCAGGTCACCGCGGCGTTCCCCGCCTCGGCGAACGTCGCGGCCTCCGTCGCGCTCGCGGTGGGCGACTGGGACCGGGTCGAGGCGGCCGTGGTCGCGGACCCGAACGCGCCGATGACCAGCCACGTCATCACCGCGCGGGGTGCGGCGGGCCGGTACCGGTTCGAGATCGGCAACCGCCCGTCCGAACGGAACCCGGCGACCAGCGGCATCGTCGCGCACGCCGTGCTCGCCGCGGTGGCGCGGCTGGCCCGTCCCGGTGGGAGGTTCGCGTGAGGACTCGCGTGTCCGATGTGGACGTCCTGGCCGCCGGAGCCGGGACGCCGCTGCTGCTGCTGCACGGCATCGGCGGCGCCGCCGATGCGTTCGACGCGCAGCTGTCCGGGCTCGCCGACGCGCACCGCGTGCTGGCCTGGGACGCTCCCGGTTACGGCGGCTCCGCCGTGCTGCCCGGGCAGCCCGACCTCGACGACTACGCCGACGCCGTCGTGGCGGTGCTGCGCGGGCTGGCCGCGGCACCGGCTCACCTGCTCGGGGTGTCGTGGGGCGGCGTGATCGCCACCCGGGTCGCGCTGCGGGCGCCCGAGGTGCTGCGTTCGCTGGTGCTGGCCGACTCCTCGCGGGGCTCGGGGCGCACCGCCGACGGTCGGGCCGCGATGGCGGCCCGCGCGCGGGACCTCGCCGAGAGCGGCCCGGCCGCGTTCGCCGCGCGGCGCGGACCCCGCCTGGTGGCGCCCGACGCCGACCCGGCCGTCCTCGACCGCGTGGTGTCCCTGATGTCCCGAGTCCGCCCGACCGGGTACGGCCACGCGGCCCGCGTCATGGCCGACACCGACCACTCCGACCGGCTGGCCGCGATCGACCTGCCGGTGCTCGTGCTCGTCGGCGAGCACGACGCGGTGACCGGCGTCGCCGAGAGCCGGCAGCTGGCCGACCGGATCCCCGGCGCCCGGTTCGCGGTCGTGCCCGGGGCCGGGCACGCCGCCAACCAGGAGAACCCGGCGCGGTTCAACGCCGAGGTCCGGCGGTTCCTCGCCGAGGTCGACGGAGGTGCCCGATGACGTTGTCCGACCGGCTGGTGGTGGTCACCGGTGCCGGGCGCGGCCTGGGACTGGCCATCGCGCACGACCTCGCCGACGCGGGGGCGCACGTGGTCGTCGCCGAGCGCAACCCCGAATTCGCCGCCCGGGCGGTGGCCGAACTGTCCGCGCACCAGACCCCGGTGCACCGCGTCGACACCGACGTGTCCGATGTGGACTCGGTGCGGCGGCTCGCCGACCGGGTCGCCGAACTCGGCGGGGCCTACGGCGTGGTCAACAACGCCGCGCTCGCCGACGGGGTCGGTGGCAAACCCTTCCACGACATCGAACCCGCCGAGTTCGACCGGATCCTGTCGGTGAACCTGCGCGGCACGTGGCTGGTGGCCCGCGCGCTGTACCCGCAGCTGCGCGCCCGGGGCGACGGGCGGATCCTCAACATCGCCTCGGACGTCGCCTTCTACGGGCCGCCCAGGCTGGCGCACTACGTCGCCTCCAAGGGCGGGGTCGTGGCGCTGACCAGGGCGATGGCGCGCGACGCCGGACCGGACGGCATCACGGTCAACGCCGTGGCCCCCGGGATCACCGAATGCGAAGCCACGCAGGGCATTCCGGCCGAACGGCACGAGCTGTACCGGCTCAACAGGGCGCTGCCCAGGACGCAGCAGCCCGCGGACCTGGTGGGCGCGGTGCGGTTCCTGCTGTCCGACGCGGCGGGCTACGTGACCGGCCAGACGCTGCCGGTCGACGGCGGCTTCGTCTGCAGATAGGAGGAAGCACATGGATCTCGGCCTGGCCGGGCGCACCGTCGTGGTGACCGGTGCGAGCTCCGGCGTCGGGCTGGCGACGGCGCGGATGCTGCTCGCCGAGGGCGCCAACGTCGCCGCCTGCGCCCGCGACGGCGACCGGCTCGAACGGGTGCTCGACGGGCCGCCCGGCGCACTGCGCACCGCCGCGTGCGACGTGCTCGACGAGTCGGCCGTGCGGGAGTTCGTCGACCGGACCGCCGACGCCTTCGGCGGTGTCGACTGCGTCGTCAACAACGCCGGGCGCTCGCTGATGGCGCGCCTCCACGAGACCGACGACCGGCAGTGGCGCGACGAGCTGGACCTGAAGATCTTCAGCGTGCTGCACCTGGTCCGCACCGCGCGGCCGTGGCTGCGCCGGTCGGACGCGGGCGCGGTGGTCAACGTCAACGCCATCCTCGCGCGCCAGCCCGAAACCCGGCTGGCCGCCACCTCGGCGGCCCGCGCCGCGCTGCTCAACCTCAGCAAGACGCTGTCCGCGGAACTCGCCGCCGACGGCATCCGGGTCAACTCGGTGTGCCTCGGGCTGATCGACACCGGCCAGTGGCGGCGGCGCTACGAGGAGTCCGGCTGTGCGCTGGACTACGCAGCGTGGAACGCGGAACTGGCCGCCGACCGCGGCATCCCGCTCGGGCGGCTGGGCACCGCCGACGAGGTGGCCTACCCGATCGTCGCGCTGCTGTCGCCGCGCGCCTCCTACATCACCGGATCGTCGATCGACGTCGGCGGCGGCGTCGCGCGCCACGTCTGAACCCGGAAAGGCTTGCCATGCAACGAGGAACCGGCGGTGACCTGCTCGTCCAGGTGCTGCGCGACAACGGCGTGGACACCGCGTTCGGCGTGGTCAGCGTGCACAACCTGCCGCTGGTGGAGGCGCTGGCCCGCGATCTGCGGTTCGTGCCGGTCCGGCACGAGGCCGCCGCGGTCAACGCCGCCGACGGGTACGCTCGCGCCGGCGGCGGCCTGGGCGTGGCCGTCACCAGCACCGGCACCGGGGCGGGCAACGCCGCCGGAGCCATGGTGGAGGCGTTGAGCGCGGGCAGCCGCGTGCTGCACGTGACCGGCCAGATCGACTCCGCCCACCTCGGCCAGGGGCGCGGCGTCATCCACGAGACCCGCGACCAGCTGGGGATGCTCACCGCGGTCTCGAAACACGCGGCCACCATCGGCTCCACCGGCGAAGCGGAGGCCGAGCTGCGGCGGGCCGTCCGCAGCGCGCTGACGCTCCCCTGTGGACCGTCCAGTGTGGAATGGCCGATCGACCTGCAGTACGCCCCGCAGCGGTGCGCACCCGCTGCCGCCGAGGAAGGCGAGCCCGCGCCACCGGTCGACGACGCCGCGCTGCGGCGCGCGGCCGAGCTGATCCGCGCCTCCCGACGTCCGCTGCTGTGGGTCGGCGGCGGGGGAGCCGGAGCCCGGCAGCAGCTGCGGGAGTTCGCCGAACGGCTCGGCGCCGGTGTGCTGACCAGCAACTCCGGACGCGGCAGCCTGCCCGAGACGCACGAGCTGGTCATCGGCAACTTCGCCGCGAACCCGGCAGTGGAGCCGCTGCTGGCCGAGGCCGACCTGCTCGTCTCGATCGGCACCCACTTCCGCTCCAACGAGACCCGGCACTACCGGCTGCGGCTGCCGGAACGGCACGTGCAGATCGACGTCGACCCGGCGGCGATCGGACGCGTCCACCCGGCCACCGCCGGGATCACCGGCCCCGCCGCCGAGGTGCTGCGCCGGCTCGGCGGCCTGCTCGACGGCGCCGGCGCGGAACCGGACTGGCGCGCGGCGGTCACCCGCGCCCGGCACGGGGCGCGCGAGCAGCTGCGCGCGGCGATCGGGCCGTACGCGCGGATCTGCGACGCGCTGCGCGGCACGCTGCCGCCGGAGTCGGTGATCGCCCGCGACGTGACCATCCCCTCCAGCCAGTGGGGGAACCGGCTGCTGGACATCCACGACCCGGCCACGAACCTGTTCCCGGTCGGCGGCGGCATCGGCCAGGGGCTGGCCACCGGCATCGGCGCGGCGTGCGCGAGACCCGAGGCCCCCACCGCGGTGCTCGTCGGCGACGGCGGGCTCGCCGTGCACCTGGGCGAACTCGCCACCCTCGCCCAGGAACAGCCGTGGCTGGTGCTCGTGGTGTTCAACGACGGCGGCTACGGCGTGCTGCGCAACATGCAGGACCGGCACGTCGGCAGGCGCAGCGGCGTCGACCTGTTCACCCCGGACTTCGGCCGCCTGGCGCACGCCCTGGACCTGCCGCACGCGCTGGTCAACCGGGCGGACGCGTTCGCCGAGACCTTCGCCAAGGCCGTCGACCACCACGGTCCGTACCTGGTGGAAGTCGACGTCACCGCGCTGGAACCCGCGCCGGTGCCGTTCGTCCCGCCCGTGCACGTGCCGAACTGAGGAGCGGCTGCGATGTCGACCACCGGACACCACCACGCACACGGACCCGCCAACCGCCGACGCCGCGTGCTGCGCACCGCCGCACCGCTGTTCGTCCGGTTCCCGCACGGGGTTGCGCGCGCGGCGGCGGTCGTCCTGCACGACGTCCCCGGGCTGACCGGGGAGATCGAGGACTGCTGCCGAGCTCTCGCCCGCTGCGGCTACGTCACCGCCGCGCCGTACCTGTACTACGAGTGCGGCGGCCGGGAGTTCCGCCCGGACCAGGGCCGCACCGCGATGTCCCGGCTGACCGCCGACGACCTCGCCGCCGACATCGGCGGCGCCCTCGACCACCTGCGCGAGCGCGTCGGCGTGCCGCCGTCGGCCACCGCCGTGCTCGGCGTCGGCATGGGCGGCCACCTGGCGACCTGGGCCGCCGCCGAACACCGGCTCGCCGCCGCCGTGGCGCACCGCCCGCTCGGCGTCGACGCCGCCCCGTGGCCCGGCGCGCCGTCCCTGCCGCAGGCCCTGGCGCGGCTGCGCACCCCGTGGCTCGGGCTGGCCGACGCCGGCGACCCGCTGCTGGCCGTCACCGGCGACGCCGTCGTGCCGCGCGAACTCGGCTGGTGGGACGAAGCCGTGCGCTTCATCGACGCCCGCGTGAACTGACCCGCGGCGGTCGCGGCCGCCGCACCACCCGGCAATTCCGCTGCCATGCCCGGGGGCGTGGCACGTCCCGGAAGGAGGGGCGCATGACCGAAGCAGCCCCACCCGACCTGGCCGCGCGCCAGGACATCGCCGCACGGCTCGAACGGTTGCCGCTGTCCCGGTGGCACGTCACGGTGCGACTGGTCATCGGCGTGGTGACCTTCTTCGAAGCGTTCGACCAGCTGCTCATCGCCTACACGCTGCCGGAGATCACCCGCGAGTGGGGCCTGACCTCGGCGGGCGCGACCAGCGCCCTGACCACCGGATCCGTCGGCATGCTGCTCGGCGCGCTGATCTCCGGACGGCTCGCCGACCGGATCGGCCGGGTCCGGGTGATCGCGGTGTGCGTGGCGGTCACCGCGCTCGGCAGCGTCGGGATGGCGCTGTGCACCTCGCTCGCCCCGTTCCTCGTCCTGCGGTTCGTGCAGGGCCTGGCCATCGGCGGCGAGGTGCCGACCGCCGCGTCCTACATCAGCGAACTCAGCGGAGCGCGGCGGCGCGGCCGCTTCGTGCTGGTCTACGAGGTGGTCTTCCCGGCGGGCCTGGCGGTCGGCGCGCTGGCGTCGGCGTGGATCATCCCGCACTGGGGCTGGCGCGCGCTGTTCGCGCTCGCCGCGGTCCCCGGCGTGGTCGCGGTCCTCGTGCAGCGCCGCGTGCCGGAGTCCCCGCGCTGGCTGGCCGCGTGCGGCCGCACCGCCGACGCCGTGCGGACGCTGGAGCGCATCGAGACCGAGGTCCGCCGCTCGACCGGACGCGACCTGCCGGAGCCCGCCCCGGCGCGACCGGTCACCGGCGGCCGGACCAGCACCCTCGGCGACCTGTTCACCGGCCGGTACCGCCGCCGCACGGCGGTGCTGTGGACGCTGTGGTTCGTCGGCTACCTCGCCAACTACGGCATCACGTCGTGGCTGCCGACGCTCTACACCCGGACCTACGGGATGTCGACGTCCGCGTCGCTGTGGTACAGCACCGCGGCATCGGTCGCCGGACTCGTCGGATGCGTGCTCGCGGCGTTCACAGTGGACAGGTTCGGCCGCCGCGTCGTGCTCGCCGTCGGGCTCGCCGCCACCACCGCTCCGATGTTCGTCCTGGCCGCGCTCGGCGCGACCTCGGCCCCGCAACTGGCGGTGTGGTCGGCGTTGGCGGCGCTGTTCAACTTCGCCGTCAACATCAGCCTCTACCTGTACACGCCCGAGCTGTACCCGACCCGCAGCCGCGCGCTGGGTTGCAGCATGGGCGGCGTCCTCAACCGCCTCGGCCTGATCACCGGCCCGGTCCTGGTCGGCGCCCTGCACGCGGCGACCGGCGACCTGTCGGCGGTCTTCCTGGCACTGGGCGGGATCACGCTCGTCGGCACGGTCGTCACCGCCCTGTTCGCCGAGGAGACCAAGGGCCGCACCCTGGAGGAGCTGTCGCCGTGAACGCGAGCGACCCGTTGCGGGTGGTGCTGCTGGGCACCGCGGCCGGTCCGCACCCGGCGCCGGGCAGGCACGGTGTGGCGACCGCGGTGGTGGTCGGGGAGCGGGTGTACCTCGTCGACGCGGGGCACGCAGCGTTGCGCCGGTACGCGCAGGCCGGGCTCGCGCTGCGGGACCTGCGCGCGGTGTTCGTGACGCACCTGCACTCCGACCACGTCGCCGACCTGCTCAACCTGTTCCTGCTCGGCTGGGGGCCGGCCAACCGGGGCGTGGACCAGCCGGTCCGCGTCCTCGGCCCGGGGCCGGACCCGCGCGACCAGGCGCCCGGCACGGCGGGTCTCGTCCACCACGGCCTGCGGGCCTTCGGCCAGGACATCGGCGTGCGCCTGCGCACCAGCCCGCGCACCCACCCGGCCCGGCTCGCCGACGCGGTCGACGTCACGGCCGGAACCGAACCGGCGGTGGTCTTCGAGGACGACCGCGTCCGCGTGCTCGCGGCGGCGGTGCCGCACCCGCCGCTGCACCTGGCGCTCGGGTTCCGCATCGAGACCGAGCACGGCGTGGTGGCCCTGTCCGGCGACACGGCTCGCAGCGACGTCGTCGCCACCCTCGCCGCCGACGCCGACGTCCTGGTGCACGAGGTCATGGACCCGGCCCACTACCGCGCCCTCGGCTACTCCGCGGAACTGCTGGACTTCCTGGCGTCCTCGCACACCTCGCCGGGCGAGGTCGGCCAGGTGGCCGCGGCCTCGGGTGCGTCCTGCGTCGCCCTGAGCCACATCGGGCCCCCGGATCCGCGCGCCGTCCGCGACGACGACTGGGAACGCCGGGTACGAGCGCGTTTCGGCGGGCGCATCGTGGTGGGCCACGACCTCACCCGCATCGTCCCGGGGCGGTGACGGCGTTCGGTGGTTGTCCACGATGGACGGTCACTGCCGCACCGAACCCGCGGTCAACCCGCCGACCAGGAAGCGCTGCACCAGGTAGAACACCGCGGCCGCGGGGACCGCCACGAGCACCGACGCGGCAGCCAGGTGGCCCCATTCCGCGCGGTTCTGCTGCACGAACAGCTGCATGCCCACGGCCAGCGTCTTGGACCGGTCGTCGCCGGACAGGAACGCCGAGGCGAACGCCACCTCGCTCCACGCCACGATGAACGAGTAGAACGCCGTCACCGCCAGCCCCGGCCGGGCCAGCGGCAGCACGAGCCGCCAGAACACGCCGAACGGCGACAGCCCGTCCACGCGTCCGGCCTCGTCGATGTCCGCGGGGATCGCGTCGAAGTACCCCTTGAGCATGTGGGTGCAGAACGGGATCGCGGTGCTGCAGTACACCAGCACCAGCCCGAGGGCGCTGCCCTGCAACCCCAGGGCGAGCAGGATGTCGTACAGCGGGACGATGAGCACCGCGAACGGGAACATCTGCACCACGAGCAGCGACAGCAGCAACCAGCGGTGCCCCGGGAACCGGAACCGGCTGACCGCGTAGGCGGCGGTGGCCGACAGCAGCACCCCGAGCCCGGTGGTCAGCGCGGCGATGAGCACCGAGTTGCCGAACCAGGTCAGGAACGAGCCGTGGGAACCGGACAGCACGTCCCGGTAGTTGTCCGCGGTGGCGTCGCGGAACAGCGCCGGTGTCGCCTCGACGGCCTCCGCGTCGGGTTTGAACGACACGACCAGCACCCAGCAGACCGGGAACACCGCGATCAGCGAAGCGGTCCCGAGCGCGCCGTGCAGACCCGCGCTGGCCAGCACCGATCTGCGCCGGGGCCGGACCTCCCGCGCGGCGGCCGGGGCCGCGCGCAACGACGTCGTTTCGATCGTCACCTCACCACTCCTCTCCCCGGCGGCTCGTCGCGGCGCGGTGCAGCGCGGCGAACACGAGCAGCACGGACAGGATCAGCACGCCGTAGGTCGAGGCGAGCGCGTAGTCGCGCGTCGCTCCGGAGAAGAACCGCTCGAAGGCGTAGGTCACCAGGATCCGGGTGTGCGGGTTGTCGCCGGTGACCAGGTAGATCACCGGGAACATGTTGAACGTCCAGATCACCCCGAGCAGCACCACGGTCGCCGAGACCGGCCGCAGACCGGGCAGCGTGACGTGCACGAAGCGCTGCCACGGCGACGCACCGTCCACTTCGGCCGCTTCGTGCAGATCCCGGGGGATGGCCTGCAAACCGCCCAGCAGCGCCACCATCATGAACGGCACCCCGAGCCAGACGTTGACCGCGATCACCGACAACAGCGCCAGGTCGGACTGCCCCAACCACACCTGCCCGGGCAGGCCCAGCGCCGCCAGCAACGCGTTCACCGGCCCGTAGCCGGCGTTGAGCAGGTACTTCCAGGCGAACGCGCTGATGAACACCGGCACCGCCCACGGCAGGACCAGCAGCACCCGGTACAGGCCGCGGCCCCGCACGTGCCGGTTCAGCAGCATCGCCAGCGCCAGGCCGATGGCGTAGTGGCAGCAGACGCAGGCGGCGGTCCAGATCGCCGTGCGCCCCAGCGTCGCCCAGAACGACCCGTACGCCGGGGAACCGGAGAGCACGTGCGCGTAGTTGGCGGGCCCGACGAAGTGGTAGGTCGCCGGGCGGCCGAGCACCGGGTTGGCGATCGACGAGTCGTCGACGTCGGTCAGGCTGAAGTACACGCCCTGCACGAGGGGCAGGACGACCAGCACGGCCAGCACCCCGACCACCGGCAGCACCATCGCCACGGCGAACCGGTGCCGCACCAAGGGGGAATCGCGCAGTCGCATGGGGTCTCCCGGAAGACGTGTGGTGAGTGCGTTGCGCGGCGGTGCGAGCTGCGAGACCGCTCAGCGGGGGAGGAAGCGGCTCCGCTGCTCGCGGAACGCCTGCTAGCGCCGCGCGTAGTTCGGCAGGACCTGCTCCTGGTACGTCTCGGCCAGCGCGTCGAGCGCGGCCCGGGTGTCCTGGTGCCCCGCGAGGATGTCGGCGTAGGTGGTGCGCAGCGGGTCGAGCAGTTCCTCGCTCTCCGGGATCCACGGCCGGTCGTGGGCCCGGACCACCAGCGGCCGGAACGCCGCCACGACCGGCTGGCGGGCCACCTCCGGCGCGTCGTAGGCGGAGTCGCGGGTCGGCAGCAGGCCGATCCGCGCGGCGATCCGCGCCTGGTTGCGGGTGCCGCTCATGCACTCGACGAACTTGGTCGCCGCCGCGGTCGCACGGCTGCCCTGCCGGATCACGTAGTCGTGCCCGCCGACCGGAGCCGGACCGGGCACCGGGGCCACGCCCAGGTTCGCCGGGTCGGCGAACCTGCGGGAGCGGCCGAACTCCGGCACGGCCCACGGTCCGTCGACGACCATCGCCACTTCGCCGGAGGTGAAGGCCGCCTTCATGGTGGCGTAGGAGTTCGGCTGGTCCAGGGCGGTGCGCGCGGCACGGGCGTCGAGAAGTTCCCTGGCCTTGCGGACACCGCGCACGCTGCGCGGCGAATTCACGGTGATGGTGCGGGTTCTGGTGTCCACCAGGTCACCGCCGTCGGTGTAGAGGAACGGCAGGGCGTAGTACGCGTCGTTGTTGAGGAAGAGCGCCCGGTCGCCGCCCAGGCGCGGTGCCACCGCCTCCAGCTCGTCCCACGTGCCCGGCGGTCGCACCCCGGCCGCGGCGAGCCACCGCCGGTCGTAGAACAGGGCCAGCGTGTCGATGACCTGCGGGACGGCGTAGGTGCGGCCCGCGTAGCGGGTCGATTCCAGTGCGGCGGGCAGGAAATCGGAGGTGTCGGCGGCCGGGGTGCCCGACAGGTCCCGGATCACCCCGGCGCGGGCCAGCTGGGCGACCCAGCCGACGTCGGCGCGCAGCACGTCCGCGCCCTGGCCGCCCTGGGCGGCGGTCTTGAAGTCGTTGAGCGCCTGGTCGAAGGCGACCGCTTCGACGCGCACCCGGTAGCCGCCGGTGCGGCCGCACTCCTGCGCGATGTCCCGGAACGCGGCGCTTTCCGCCGGACCGCTGGTGTCCCAGTACACGACCTCGTTCGGGTCAGCCGGGCCGGGACCGCAGCCGGCGAGCAGCGCCGCCACCAGGCCCAGGGCGGCGGTGACCGTGGGTCTCATGCCGGGACCTCCTTTGCAAAACCTTGCGGAAGATGGACATCGAATTGCATACCCGGGTGCCGCCGACGTCAAGAATTCGGCGGAAATTTCCGCATTCTGCGAGTTCATCCCGAGCAAGTGCTTGCAAAGACTTTCCGTCCTCGGCAAGATCGGGGTGTCCGGTCCGGTCGGGAGGAGTGACGGGTGGCGGATCTGGCCGACATCGCGCGGGCGGCGAGCGTGAGCCCGTCCACGGTCAGCCGCGTGCTCAACCGGCGCGCCGGCATCAAGGAGGAGACCCGGCAGCGCGTCCTCGAAGTGGTCAACCGGATGCCGCACACCGCGCGCGGCGTCGGGGCGCTGCGGCGCACCGGTGTCCTCGGCCTGCTGGTGCCGGAGCTGTCCAACCCGGTCTTCCCGGCGTTCGCCGAAGCCCTGGAGGTGCGGGCCTCGAATGCCGGGTACGCCTCGCTGCTGTGCAACACCCGCGCGGCGATGACCGAGCGGGACCACGTCCGGATGCTCGGCGCCCGCGGCGTCGAGGGAATGATCTTCGTGTCGCCCGAGATCGCCAATCCCGACAGCGACGAGCGCGCGACCCGCGACTACTACGAGCAGCTGCGCGCCGGGGGAGCCCGCCTGGTCTTCGTCAACGGCGGCGCGCCCTCGCTGGACGTCCCGGACATCACCGTGGACGAACACCTCGCGGGCTACCTGGCCGCGCACCACCTGGTGGAACTCGGCCACCGGCGGATCGGGTTCGTCAGCGGTCCGGCGAGGGCGCTGCCGTCCCGGCTCAAGCGCGCCGGTTGGGCCGCCGCGCTGGAGGAGGCGGGCATCGAGCCGGAACCGGCTCTCGTCGCGCACGCGCCGTTCGGCGCGCAAGGCGGTGAGCGGGCCGCGGCCGAACTGCTCGACACCGCGCGACCGACCGCCGTGCTGTGCTCGTCGGACGTGATGGCCCTGGGCGCGGTGCGGCAGGCCCGCCGGCGCGGTCTGGCCGTGCCCGAGGACCTGTCGGTGGTGGGGTTCGACGACATCCCGCTGGCGTCCTACTGCCAGCCCGCCCTGACCACCCTGGCGCAACCGATCCACGACATGGCCGCCGCGGCGGTCGACGAACTGCTCCGCATGCTCGACCCCGACGTCGCGGACCGCGGTCCGGCGGGGTTCAGCCGCGTGTTCCGCCCGCGGCTGGTCGTGCGGGAATCCACTGCCGCGCCGCGGCGCTGACGCCGGCGCGGACCGACGAAGGAGGTGCGATGTCCGGGTGGTGGCGCGACGCCGTCGTCTACCAGGTCTACGTCCGCAGCTTCGCGGACGGCAACGGGGACGGCGACGGCGACCTGGCGGGGGTGCGCGCCCGGTTGGCGCACCTGGCGTGGCTGGGCGCGGACGCGGTCTGGCTCACGCCGTTCTACCCGTCACCGATGGCCGACGGCGGTTACGACGTGGCCGACCACTGCGACGTCGATCCCCGCTTCGGCACCCTGTCGGACTTCGACGACCTGCTCGCGCACGCGCACCGGCTGGGGCTGCGGGTTCTGGTGGACGTGGTGCCCAACCACACCTCCGACCGGCACCCGTGGTTCACCGAGGCGCTGGCCTCGCCCGGCGGGCCCGCCCGGGACCGCTACCTGTTCCGCGACGGCCGGGGCCCGGACGGCGAGGAACCGCCCAACGACTGGGAATCCGTCTTCGGCGGTCCGGCGTGGACCCGGGTGCCCGACGGGCAGTGGTACCTGCACCTGTTCGCGCCGGAACAGCCGGACCTGAACTGGCGCAACCCCCAGGTCCGCGCGGATTTCCGCAAGGTGCTGGCGTTCTGGCTCGACCGCGGGGTGGACGGCTTCCGCATCGACGTCGCGCACGGCGTGATCAAGCACCCGGACCTGCCCGACACCGGCCTGCGCGAGCAGATCTCGCTGCTGGGGCGCGGGGAACTGCCGTACTTCGACCAGGACGAGGTGCACGAGGTGTACCGCGACTGGCGGCGGCTGTTCGACTCCTACGCGGGCGAGCGGATCGGCGTCGCCGAGGCGTGGGCGTCGACGCCGCAGCGGCTGGCCCGCTACGTCCGCCCGGACGAGCTGCACCAGGCGTTCAACTTCGCCCTGCTGGAGGCCCCGTGGTCGGCGGCGGAGTTCCGGTCCGTGGTGGACTCCTCGCTGGCCACCACCGCCGAGGTCGGCGCCACCACGACCTGGGTGCTGGGCAACCACGACGTGCAGCGCCCGGTGACCCGCTACGGCGGCGGCGCGGTGGGACTGCGCCGGGCCCGCGCGGCGGCCCTGTTCAGCTTCGCGCTGCCCGGGTCGGTGTACGTCCACCAGGGCGAGGAACTCGGCCTGCCCGAGGTGCTCGACCTGCCCGACGAGGCCCGCCAGGACCCGATCTGGGAACGCTCCGGCCGCACCGACCCCGGCCGCGACGGGTGCCGCGTGCCGCTGCCGTGGAACGGTGACGAGCCGCCGTTCGGCTTCGGTGCGAGCCCCGCCACCTGGCTCCCGCAACCGCCGGACTGGGGTGCGCTGAGCGTCGCCGCGCAGCGGGACCGCGCGGACTCGGTGCTCAACACCTACCGGACCGCCCTGGCGCTGCGCAGGGAGCACCCGGCGCTCGGCGACGGCGCGCTGCGCTGGCTCGACGCCCCGCAGGACGTGCTGGTCCTGCGCCGCGAACCGGGTTTCACCTGCGCCACCAACTTCGGCGCCGACCCGGTCCGCCTCGACCTGCCGGGCCACCTGCTGTGCCGCAGCGACGCCGTTCCCACCTGGACCGGCGAACTGCCGGGTGCCACAACGGCGTGGCTCGCCGACTGAGGCTCGAAGCCTGTCCTCGGAGGGGACCCCGGAGCCGAGACGGCCGCTGAGGTTCCGCTACCGGCACCGCCACGCAAAACGAGTTCAAAGACCAGGCTTTGAGGCCGGGCACGTCACGCGTCCAGCTCCACATCGGACAGTGGAATCGCCTGGCACGTCAGGCAGTCCCCGACGGCGGCGTCCACCGTGGACAGATGGGCGACGTCGCCGGTGCGGACCTCGACGCGGCAGGACTCGCAGACCCCCGTGCGGCAGCCGCTGCCGAGCGGGATCCCGGCGGCCTCGGCGGCGTCCAGCAGCGATCCGGAGTCCGGTGTCCAGCGGATCCGCCTGCCGCTGCGGCGGAACCGGACCTCCGCGGGGGCCAGCGACTCGGGGATCTCGACCTCGGTGAAGAACTCCTCGGTGACGACGTCGAAACGGGGCACGCCGCGGGCGACGAGCTGGTCGGTGAGCTCGGCCATCAGGGCGGCCGGGCCGCACAGGTAGACCAGCGGTCGCGCGGCGAGCAGGTCCGCGTCCAGCTCGTCGGCGGTGAACCGGCCGGTTCCCTGGCCGGTCAGGTGCTCGTGCACCGACACCGCGGGCAGTTGCCGGGCGAGTTCGCCCAGCCGGTCGGCCAGCGGTGCGGGTCCGGGCGCGCGGCGGCGGGTGTAGACGATCTGGACCCGCGGCGGGGAGGTCCGCTCGCGGGCGAGGGTTTCCAGGTACCCCAGGAACGGGGTGACGCCGATGCCGCCGCCGATGCACAGCACCGGCCGGTCTCCACGCACGGGCGGGGTGAACACGCCGGTCGGGGCCCGCAGTTCCAGGACGTCGGGCGCGGAGTCGTGCAGGTGCGCGGACATCCGGCCGCCGATGTTCTTCACCGCGATCCGCAGCAGCCCGGAACCCGGTGCGCCGATGAGCGAGTACGCGCGCTGCGCGCCGAGCTCCGGCGCGCGGACCGCGACGTGCTGGCCGGGCCGGAACTCGGGGACCGCGCCGTCGTCGACCGGCCGCAGGGTCAGCGCCACGGCGTCGTTGTCCACCGGGTGGCGGTCGGTGACGCGGAAAGCCCGCCAGCCCGCCCAGTTGCCCGCCGAGGTCTCGTCGTCGCGGCGGACGTCGCAGGCGACGGCGCGCAGCGGGACCGAGCCGCTGACCGGGTCGCGCGTGCTGTCGGAGAGCACGGCGTTGATGTTGCTGGTGCGCTCGCCCAGCGCCGCCAGCCCGGGCGTGCCGGTCGGCGGGGAGTCGTCCCACCAACCGTGTTCGGCGATGACCACGTGCGGGTGCAGGGTGTCGTCGAACCGCACGCGCAGCCGTGCCTGCCCGCGCGGGGTGCGCACGGCGGCCCAGTCGCCTTCGGCGAGGCCGCGTTCGGCGGCCAGCGCGGGGTGGACGTCCACGCCCGGGTCGGGGGAGCGGCGGCGCAGCGAACCCAGCGAGCGCAGCGAGGAATGCGTGAAGTGGCCGTTCTTCGCGGTCGTCAGCACGTACGGGAACGCCGCGTCGCCGGGTCGGACCGGGTCCGGTTCGGTGAACGTCGGCAGCGCGGGCTGGCCGTGCTCGCGCAGCAGTTCCGAGTACAGCTCCACGCGCCGGGTGCGGGTGGCGAACCCGGTGACCGTGCCGTCCGGCCGCTCGGTCGCGTACTCGCGGTCCCGCTGGCTCAGCGGGATGCGCACGCCCTCCGGGTGGCGGCGCAGCTCGTCGACGGTGATGCCCAGCGGGGCGAGCTGGTGGTTCCACCCCGCGTCCAGGTCGCCGTGGAAGAACTCCGCGGCGAGCCCGAGCCGTTCGGCGAGCCCGAACACGATGTCGTAGTCGGAGCGCGACTCCCCGGCGGGCGGCAGCACCCGCGGGCGCAGCTGGACGTGTTCCAGGCCCTCGGCGCTGTTGTCGAAGCCGATCATCAGCCCCTCCCGCTCCGGGGGCGCGCACACCGGCAGCAGGATGTCGGCCGTCCGCGCGGTCGGGTTGGCGAACATGTCGCACTGCACCTGGAAGTCCAGGGCGCGCAGCGCATCCCGGTTGTCCTCCGCCGAACCCTGGGAGACCACCATGTTCGCGCCGAACCCGACCATCGCGCGCACCCGGTAGGGCTCGCCGGACAGCACCGCCCGCCGGAAGTCCCGCGCGGTCACGTGGCCCTGCGCGGGCGGGCCGAGCGGCATCTCCCGGAGGCCGAGGGCCTTCTCGCGCTGCGCCCGCGGCAGGATCGAGAACGGGCCGAGCGCGTTGGTGCGGTGCTCGTCGAGCCAGCGCAGCGCGCCCGGCTGGTCGTAGCAGCCGAGCAGCGCGTACAGCACGCCGATGGCGCGTTCGGTCTGGGTGGCGTTGGTGTGCTGCCCGACGCCGGTCCAGCAGTAGTAGGCGACGCGCCGGTGTTCGGCGAGCAGCGCGTAGAAGTCGGCCACGTCGGCTTCGTCGATCCAGGTGGTCTCGGCGACCCGCTGCGGGGTCCACTTCGCGACGTGCTCGGCGAGCAGGTCCAGCACCGGGCGCGCGGTGCGGCCGTCCGGCATCCGGAACCGGCCGCGCAGCGCCACCGCCTCCGGTGCCCGCAGCGGCCGCGTCGTGTCGTAGCGCCGGGGCGCGCCGGACGCGGTGTCCCACACCAGGAAGTCGCCCTGCTCCCGCAGGAGTTCCCCGGTGTCGTCGACGAGCAGCGGCGCGTTGGTCCAGGCGCGCACGAACTCGGCGTCGTAGGACTCGCCGCGCAGCAGGTGGTGGACCGCGCCGAGCGCGAGCGCGGCGTCGGTGCCGGGCCGGATGCGCAGCCAGCGGTCGGCCTGCTGGCCGCTGCCCGCGCGTTTGGGGTCGACGACGACCACGGTCGCGCCGTCGCGGCGCGCCTCGCCGATCGCGCTGGCCTGCGCGAGCCAGGTGCGCGCGGGGTTGTGCCCCCACAGCACGATCAGCTCGGCGTTGCGGTAGTCCGGCGTGCCGATGCCGCGGCCGTAGGTGAACGCGTGCGCGAAGTTCTTGTGCCAGCCGCAGATCTCGGTGGCGTAGATGATGTTCGGGCTGCCGAAGTGCCGGACGAGCCGGTTCACCCACTCGCTGCCGTCGACCATCGGCGTCCCGCTGGGCGTGGTCACGGCGAACGCGACCGCTTCCGGGCCGCTCTCCGCGCGGATGTCCGCCAGCCGCGCGGCGATCTCGTCCAGCGCCTCGTCCCAGCCGATCGGCACCCAGCCCGGGTCGTCGGCGTCCTTGGGGTTGGTCCGCTTCAGCGGCCGCAGCAGGCGTTTCGGGCTCGCGGTCAGTTCGGGCATCGCCCTGCCCTTGGCGCACAGCGCGCCGCCGGTCGGATGACCGGTCAGCGGCTCGACGGACAGCAGGCGGTCCCCTTCGACCACGGAGACGGAACCGCAGTGCGATTTGCAGAGCGTGCAGTACCCGGGTACTCGACGAGCAGCCACCACGGGAGCCTAACAGCGCCACGACCGCCGGATCCACGGCGAAAGATCTTGTCCTGGACCGTTCGGACCGTGTCTGATGGTGCCATGCGCAGACTGGGTGCCGTGATGCTCGTCACCGCTTTGGCCATCGGATTCCCGGGATCCCCGCCCGCCGAGGCGCACGGCCTCGGCATCGACCTCGATTCGGCGACGATCCCGCAGCTGCAGGACCGGATGGCGCGCGGGCAGCTCAGCGCCACCGCGCTGACCGGCGCTTACCTGCGCCGCATCCGCGACGTCGACCCGCGGGTCCACGCGGTGCTGCGCACCGACCCGACGGCGCTGGCGCAGGCCGCCGCCAGCGACGTCCGCCACCGCACCGGCGCGGTCCGCGGTCCGCTGGACGGAATTCCCGTGCTGCTCAAGGACAACATCGACACGCGCGAGATGCCGACCACGGCCGGCTCGCTGGCGCTGGCCGGGCCCCCGCCGGACGCCGACGCGGTACTGGTGACCCGGCTGCGCGCGGCGGGGGCGGTGGTCCTCGGCAAGACGAACCTGTCGGAGTGGGCGAACTTCCGCGCCGAGCGGCCGACGTCCGGGTGGTCGGCGGTGGGCGGGCAGACGAACAACCCGTACGTGCTGGACCGCAATCCCTGCGGCTCGTCGGCGGGATCGGCCGCCGCGGTCGCCGCATCGCTGTCCCAGGTCGCGATCGGCACCGAGACCGACGGTTCGATCGTGTGCCCGGCCGGGATGAACGGGGTGGTGGGGCACAAACCGAGCCTGGGGGTGGTCAGCGGAACCGGCGTCGTCCCCATCTCGTCCGAACAGGACACCGCGGGTCCCATGGCGCGCAACGTCGTCGACGCGGCGCTGACGCTGTCGGTGCTGCGCGGTGCCGGACCGGACCCCTTCCCGGGCCCGGAATCGTTGCGCGGCAAGCGGATCGGGCTGTGGCGACTGCCGGAGCTGGGTCCCGACGTCGACGCGGTGCTGACCGGTGCGGCCGAGCGGTTCCGCGCCGCGGGCGCGGAGGTCGTCGAGGTGACCCCGCCGCACCAGGACCGGCTCGCCGAGCTGGAGATGCCCGCGCTGCTCAGCGAGTTCCACCGGGACATCGACGCCTACCTCGCCACCCGGCGCGGTCCCCGCGACCTCGCGGAGCTCATCGAGTTCAACCGCACCCACCCGCGGGAGCGCAGCTGCTTCGCCGGTCAGGAGCTCTTCGAGCGCGCGCTGGCCGCACCGCCCACCACCGACCCGCGGTACCGGGCGATCCGCGCGGAGCTCACCGACCTCGCGCGCCGGTCGATCGACGACACCCTGGCGGCCCACCACCTGGACGCCATCGCCGCGCCGACGAACCCGCCGGCGTGGACCACGGACTGCCGCCGCGGCGACAACGACATCATCCCGTCGTCGACGCCGGCGGCCGTGGCCGGTTACCCGTCGGTGTCGGTGCCCGCCGGTTCGATCGGGGAGCTGCCGGTCGGCCTGCTGCTCACGGCCGGTGACCGGCAGGACTTCCGGCTGCTGTCGCTGGCCTCGGCCGCCGAACGGGTGCTGCCCGCCCGGCGCCCGCCCCGCTACCTGCCGACGGGCTGACGCCCTGGCGGTGATCTCGCGGGCGCACCCGCAAGAGCCCGTCTTCGAACTCGTTGCGGGTGGCGGCGCCGGTTGCGAGACCACTCGACGGAAGAGAAAGCGGCTCCGCCGCTCGCCGCGCCTGCTCTGGGTTCGAAGACGGGCGCGCCGGTTCCGCGGAGCGCGCGGATCGCGGTGCGCTCACCCGCGATCCGGGTGCAGCAGGTCCGAGCGGGACAGCAGCACGGTGCCCGCGGCGATCATGAGCGCCCCCGCGACCGAACCCACCAGCCACGGCCCGGTGTAGCCGCGTTCGCCGAACACCGCCAGCCCCCACGCGACCGACACCAGCGGGTTGGTCAGCGTGAACCCGGGCTGGGAGGCGACCAGGTTCCCGGCTTGCAAGGAGTTCTGCAGCAGGAAGAACGACGCCGGGCCCAGTACCACCACACCGTAGGTCTGCCAGGTCGACAGCAGTCCGCCGCCGTTCGCCACGGACGCGCCGATCCCGGCGATGAACGCGGAGTTCAACCCGAACGCGGCGCCGGTGGCGATGCCCAGCAGCGCGGCGCGGTGCTCACGCCGCCCGCGGTAGCCCAGCACCACCAGGACCAGGATCGGCACCAGCGTCACGCACACGCCCAGCGCCCACGCGCCGCCCGACGCCCGGGGATCGCCGCCCTCGGGCGACAGGCATGCCAGGAACACCGCGAGCCCGGCCGAGGCCAGCACGATCGCCGTCCAGTCGTGCCGCGGGATCCGCAGCCGGAACGCCCACGACGCCAGCAGCAGGGTGAACGGCAGCTCGGTGATGAGCAGCGGTTGGACCAGCGCGATCCGCGACACCGAGATCGCCACCGCGTGCAGCACGAATCCCACGATCATGGTCGCGATCCCGAGGATCCACAGCGGGCGCCGCGCCAGGTCGACGATCATGGACAGCGAGAAGCCGGAGGTCTGCTCCTTCGCCTGGCGGCGTTGCAGCACCGAGGCGGTGGCGTTGCACAGCGCGGCCACCAACATCAGGAACACTCCGAGCATCATTCCTCCACGGCCAGCGGACACCCGATCGGATGCTGTTGCCGTACCCGCGACGCGCCGTGCGCAAGCGCGCGGTGACTTCGACGGAACGCGAGAACCTCGCTAGGGTGGGAGTCGCCGTGCTCGCATGCAGGTTGCGAGCGGACCGTCGCCCGACCCGACAGATCGCGGGGTGCTTCGTGACGACGATGACGCATGACTACGGCAGCGCTGACCCGGAAGCAGCGCGCTTCGCCGTGGACCGACCCGACCACGACACGACGGTGGTGGCCGCGTCCGGCGAGGTCGATGCCGCCGCGGTGCCGCGCCTCCGGGAACTGCTGGACCGGATCTGCTCGGACGGCACCCGCACGATGGTGGTCGACCTGTCCGAGGTGACCTTCTTCGGCAGCGACGGCCTGGAGTGGTTGTGCGAGGCGCAGCAGCGCGCCGGCGCCCGGGCGATGGCGCTGTGCCTGGTTCCCGGCAGGCAGGTCGACCGGTTGCTGCACCTGGTCCGGGAGGAGGACCGCTTCCGCAGCTTCGACAGCGTCCCCCGGGCCCTGGGCGCCGTGCGCGGCTGACCGGAGCACCGCGCCATGGCACTCACCTGATCGTGGGTCGCCGATACGGGGGAATCCGGTGGTGGCCGGACGATCGGATCCCGGACCGGGGAGGCGGTGGCCGTGTGGGGCAAGCGGGCGGACATGACCGTGCACGAGGCGGAACCGTTCAACGCCGAGCCGCCCGCCGCGGTGCTCGCCGAGGGCAGCGTGACCGGCACGGACGCGTTCTTCGTCCGCAACCACGGGCCGGTCCCGCGCATCGAACCGGAGCAGTGGCGGCTGCGCGTGACCGGGCGGGTCGCGGAGCCGCTGGTGCTGCCGCTGGCGCAGCTGCGCGCCCGCTTCCCGGTGCACGAGATCGTCGCGACGCTGCAGTGCGCCGGGAACCGGCGCGCGGGGCTGATGCGGGTGCGCGACATCCCCGGCGAGGCCCCGTGGGGTGCCGGAGCGACGTCGACGGCGGTCTGGACCGGCGTGCGGCTGAGCGACGTGCTCGACGCCGCCGGAGCGGCCCGCGACGCCGGGCACGTGGCGTTCGAAGGCACCGACGTGTCGCCGGAGGCGACCCCGCCCCAGCGCTTCGGCGGCTCGATCGCGCTGGCGGCGGCCCACCGCGATGACGTGCTGCTGGCCTGGGCGATGAACGGGGCGCCGCTGCCGGTGGTGCACGGCGGTCCCGTGCGGGTGGTCGTGCCGGGGCAGGTGGGGGCGCGCAGCGTCAAGTGGATCGAGCGGATCACCGTGCAGGACCCGCCCTCGGACAACTACTTCCAGGCGCGTTCGTACCGCCTGCTGCCACCGGAGGCGGACCCGGGCGAGCCGGGAGCGGGGTTCGCGCTGGGGCCCGTCGCGGTCAACTCCGACATCCTCGTTCCCGACGACGGCGCCGAGGTCCCGGCGGGCCCGCTGACCGTGCGCGGCTACGCCTTCGCCGGGGGAGACCGCGGCGTCGCCCGCGTCGACGTCTCGACCGACGACGGGCGGACGTGGCGGCAGGCCGAGCTGGCCGACCCGATCGGCCCGTGGGCGTGGCGGCTCTGGCGGCACCGGCTCGACGTGCGCGCCGGTCCGGTCGAGATCACCGCGCGGGCGTGGGACACCGCCGCGGGCGTCCAGCCCGAGAGCCAGGCGCAACTGTGGAACCCCAAGGGGTACGCCAACAACGCCTGGGCCCGGGTGCGGGTCACCGCGACCCGGGTGTCCGCTGTGGACGGTCCCGGGCGGCGGTGACCCCGGGTCAGCCGAGCAGCCCGGCGGCGCGGGCCCAGCGGTACTTGGCGCCGAGCACCGCGACGGGTTTCTCCGTGGTGTACGGGTGGGCCACGATGCCGTGCTCGTAGAGCACTTCGGCGGCCTTCTCCACCTCGGTGTCCCCGGCCAGCGACACCACCACCGGCTTGTCGTCGCCCGCCGCCCGCGCCTCCTCGACGGCCCGCACGGTCAGCTCGGCGAACACCGCGGGCGGGGTGACGATGGTGTGCCAGTAGCCCAGGACCAGCGCGTGCACCCGGGGGTCCCGGAGACCGAGCCGGATCGTCGCCTCGTAGGTCGCGGGCGGCTCGCCGCCGGTGATGTCGATCGGGTTGCCCGCCGCGCCGAAGGGCGGGATGTGGCGGCGGAACTCCGCGTCGAGATCGGGCGGGATGTCCATCAGCCGCAACCCGTTGGCCACGCACGCGTCGGACAGCAGCACGCCCGACCCGCCCGCCCCGGTGATGATGACGACGTTCTCGCCCCGCGGCGTGGGCAGCACCGGCAGGCCCCGCGCGTACTCCAGCAGGTCCTCCAGCCCGGGGGCGCGGACCACGCCCGCCTGGCGCAGCACGTCGTCGTAGACGCGGTCGTCCCCGGCCAGCGCACCGGTGTGCGACCCGGCCGCGCGGGCGCCCGAGGCGGTGCGCCCCGCCTTGAGCACCACGACCGGTTTCTCGCGGGTGATGCGGCGCGCGGCCTCGACGAATGCGCGGCCGTCCTTGAGGTCCTCCAGGTGCATGGCCACGCAGCGCGTGTTGTCGTCCTCCTCGAAGAAGGTCAGCAGGTCGTCTTCGTCCACATCGGACTTGTTGCCGAGGCCGACGATCGCGGACACGCCCATCCGCGTGGTGCGGCTGAACCCCAGGATCGCCATGCCGATCCCACCGCTCTGCGAGGTCAGCGCGACCTCGCCGCGCACGTCGTAGGGCGTGCAGAACGTCGCGCACAGCTTGCGGGGCGTGTAGTAGTAACCGTAGATGTTCGGCCCGAGCAACCGGATCCGGTGCCTGCGGGCGATGTCGACCACCTCGTCCTGCAACGCCCGCTCGCCGGTCTCGGCGAACCCGGAGGGGATGAGCACCGCCGCCGCGACCCCCTTGCGCCCGCACTCCTCCAACGCAGCGGGCACGTGCTCGGCGGGCACGGCGAACACGGCCACGTCGACCTCGCCGGGCACCTCGGTGACACTGCGGTGCGCCGGGATCCCCATGACCCGGTCCGCCTTCGGGTTGACCGGGTGGATGCGGCCGGTGAAGCCCCCGTCCAGCAGGTTGCGCAGCACCGAGTTGCCGATCTTGCCGTCCTCGTTGGACGCGCCGATCACGGCGATGCCGCGCGGGTCCATCAGCCGCCGCATGGCGGTGCGGATCTCCTCCCGGGAGTGCCGAACCGGTTCGACGGGTTCGGCGTCGGCGAGCACCACCCGCACGTCGGCGGCGCACGCCCCGCCGGCGGTCGCGAACACCGGGTTGAGGTCCAGCTCCCGGATCCGGGGGAAGTCGTGCACCAGATCGGAGACCCGGCGCAGCACGTCGGCCAGCGCGTCGGCGTCGACCGCCGCTCCGCCGCGCGCCCCGCGCAGCACCTCGGCGGCGGCGATGTCGTCGAGCATCGACCGCGCCTGCGGTGGGCTGACCGGCGCGAGCCGGAACGTCACGTCGCCGAGCGCCTCGACCAGCACCCCGCCCAGCCCGAACGCCACCACCTTGCCGAACGTCGGGTCGGTGGTGGCGCCGATGATCACCTCGTGCCCGGTGACCACGCGCTGCACCAGGACGCCGCTGATCACCGGGTCGTCGACGTGCGCGTGCGCGTTGGCCAGCACCGTCCGGTAGCCGCGCCGGACCTCCTCGTCGCCCTCGATCCCGACGAGCACGCACCCGGCGTCGGTCTTGTGCAGGATGTCGGGGGAGACCACCTTGAGCGCGACCGGTCCGCCGAAGGACCGGGCCAGCTCCACCGCCTCCTCGGCGCCCGCGGCCACCGCCTCCTCGGCGGTCGGGATGCCGTAGGCGTCGCACAGCCGCCGCGCCTCCGGTGCGGTCAGCGCGACGCGCCCCCGCGCGAGCGCGTCGTCGAGCACCCGCCGCACCGCGGCTCTGTCGTAGCCCATGGTCAGATCACCCCGTCCGCGCGCAGTCCGGCGAGTTCGTCCGCGTCGAGCCCGAGCCGGTCCCGGTAGACCTCGGCGTTGTGCTCGCCGAGCAGCGGGGACCGCGTCACGCGCACCGGCGAGTCGGACAGCTTGATCGGGCAGCCGACGGTGCGGAACTCGCCGCGCTGCGGGTGGTCGACGGTCACGATCATCCCGTTGTCCGCCAGCGAGGCGTCCTCGATCAGCTCCCTGGTCGACAGCACGGGTCCACAGGGGACGCCCTGTTCGGTGAGCGCGGCCAGCACCGCCCACTTGTCGTGCTGGAGGCTCCACTCCTCGATCATCCCGAACATCTTGTCCAGTTTGGACAACCGAGCTTCCGGGGTGGCCCAGTCGGGATCCTCGGCCAGCTCCGGCCGCCCGATCAACCGCGAGATCGGCGGCCAGCCCTGCGGTTGCACGATCACGTAGACGTAGTCGTTCGGCCCGCCGGGCTTGCACCGCACCGCCCAGCCCGGTTGCCCGCCGCCGGAGGCGTTGCCGGAACGCGGAACCTCCGCGCCGAACGAGGAGTTCGGGTACTCCCGCAGCGGACCGTGCGCCAACCGCTGCTGGTCGCGCAGCTTGACCCGGCACAGGTTGAGCACCGCGTGCTGCATCGCCACCGACACCCGCTGACCGCGCCCGGTGCGCTCGCGCTGGAACAGCGCCGCCAGGATGCCCGCCACGGTGTGGATCCCGGTCCCGGAGTCGCCGATCTGCGCGCCCGTGGCGGTCGGCGGCCCGTCCTCGAATCCGGTGGTGCTCATCGACCCGCCCATCGCCTGCGCGACCACCTCGTAAGCCTTGAAGTGCGTGTACGGCCCCTCGCCGAAGCCCTTGATCGAGGCGTACACCAGCCGCGGGTTGATCTCGCGCAGCCGGTCCCAGCCGAAACCCAGCCGTTCCACGGTGCCCGGGCCGAAGTTCTCCACCAGCACGTCGGAATCGGCGACCAGCCGCGTGAAGATCTCCCGGCCGCGGTCGGACTTCATGTTCAGCGTGATGCTGCGCTTGTTGCAGTTGAGCATCGTGAAGTACAGGCTGTCGGCGTCGGCGACGTCGCGCAGCTGGCGACGGGTGACGTCGCCGGTCGGCGCCTCCAGCTTGACCACGTCGGCACCCAGCCAGGCCAGGACCTGCGTGGCCGACGGTCCGGACTGCACGTGCGTCATGTCCAGCACGCGCACACCTTCCAGAGCGCTCATGGCGGGGCCCCTCACTTGTACATGGTCTGGTTCATCGTTCCCGGCGCGTAGACGTCCGGGTCCAACCACACGTTGACCAGCGACGGTTTGCCGGACTCGCGGGCGCGGCGCAGCGCCGGGCCGATCTCGGCCGGGTCGTGGACCTCCTCGCCGTGACCGCCGAGCATCCGCGCGAACTCGGAGAACGGGACGTCGCCGAGGGTGTTGCCGACGCGGCCGCGTTCCGCGCCGTACTTGGCCGTCTGGCCGTAGCGGATCTGGTTCATCGACGAGTTGTTGCCGACGATCCCGACGAACGGCAGGCCGAAGCGCACCATCGTCTCGAAGTCCCAGCCGGTGAGGCTGAACGCGCCGTCGCCGAACAGGCACACCACCTCGGCTTCGGGGCGGGCGAGTTTGGCGGCCATCGCGAACGGAACGCCGACGCCGAGCGTGCCCAGCGGGCCCGGGTCCATCCAGTGACCGGGCGCCTTGGGCCGCACCACCTGCCCGGAGAAGGTGACCACGTCGCCGCCGTCACCGATGTAGATCGAGTCCTCGGTGAGGAACTCGTCGATCTCGTGCACCAGCCGGTACGGGTCGATGGGGCGGGCGTCGGAACGCAGCCGCGGCAGGCGTTTCCGGTGCGCGGCGGTTTCCACCTCGCGCAGTTCCTGGACCCACTGCTTGCGTCCGGCGGCGCCGTTGCCCGTCCGCCCCGAGCACGCCTGGCGGACCGCGTCGAGCACGGCGCCGGCGTCGCCCACGATGCCCAGGTCGACGTCCCGGTTGCGGCCGACCGTGCGGTAGTCCAGATCGATCTGCACCACCGTCGCCTCCGGCGACAACCGGCGCCCGTAGCCCATCCGGAAGTCGAACGGGGTGCCCACCACGACGATGAGGTCGGCGTGGCCGAACGCGTGGCGGCGCGCCAGCTGGAAGTGCAGCGGGTCGTCCGGCGGCAGCGTGCCGCGCCCGGCGCCGTTCATGAACGCGGGCACCGTCAGCTCGCGCACCAGCTCGACGGCCGCGTCGGTGGCCCGGCACGTCCACACCTGCCCGCCGAGCAGGACGCACGGCCGCTCCGCCCGGGTCAGCAGGTCGGCCAGCCGCTCGATGGCCGCGGGGTCCCCGGCCGACCGGGTCGAGGCCCGGTACGACCGCGGCACCCGCGCGTCCTCCTCCGGCACCCGGGCGTCGAGCACGTCGCGCGGGATCTCCAGGAAGGACGGCCCGGGAGCGCCGTGGTAGCACTCCCGGAACGCCATCGACACCATGTCGGCGACCCGCTCGGTGCGCGGCACGGTGGCCGCGAACTTCGTGATCGGGCCCAGCATGTCCACGTGCGGCAGGTCCTGCAGCGAGCCCATCTTGTGCTGGGCGAGCGCCCCCTGACCGCCGATGAGCAGCATCGGGCTCTCCGCCCGGAACGCGTTGGCCACCCCGGTGACCGCGTCGGTGGTGCCCGGGCCGGCCGTGACCACGGCGCAACCGGGCCGTCCGGTGATCCGCGCGTAGCCGTCCGCGGCGTGCGCGGCGACCTGTTCGTGGCGCACGTCGACGACCTCGATGCCCTCGTCGACGCAGCCGTCGTAGATGTCGATGATGTGCCCGCCGCAGAGGGTGAAGATCGTGTCGATCCCCTCGGCGCGCAGCGCCCGGGCGACCAGATGGCCGCCGGAGACCGTCCTCGGTTCGTCTGCCTGGTCGAGAGATGTCCGGGTCATCGCGTCCCCAATCCCGGTACGGTCGGCGACATACTGCATACCGTATGCCTTCAGAGATACCGCACCCCGGACGCGGATGTCCAGGCTCACGACCCATCGAACGGCGGCTGTCGTGCGCCCGAACCCGGCCGCCAGCATGGAAATCCCCGTCCTCGACCGACGCACCGGGAGGACATCCGTGACCGCAGCCGACTACCGGGCGGCCCTGGAGAAGGTCCTGCGCACCGTCGTCGAACCGCAGGCCGCCGACATCGACGACCGGGGCCGGTTCCCGCGCGAGGCGATCAGCGCGCTCGGCCGGGCCGGCATCCTCGGCCTGACCCTGCCGACGCGCCTGGGCGGACGCGGGCGCGGACTGGCCGAGGCCGCGCACGCCGTCGAACGGGTGGCGCGCTGCTGCGGTTCCACCGCCGCGGTGTTGCAGGCGCACTTCGCGGCGACGGCCGTCCTGGCCCGGCACGCACCGCCCGAGCTGCTCGCCGACATCGCCGCCGGGACGCACCTGAGCACCGTGGCGCTGGCCGAGGCGGGCGGGAATCCCCTCGTCCCGGGCGGGACCTCACGCGCGCACGGTGGCGTGGTGGACCTGCACGCGCGGAAGAACTGGGTGGTCGCGGCGGGGGAGGCCGACAGCTACGTGTGGTCCGCTCCGCCGCTGGGCCCCTCGGGCGCGGCCACGCTGTGGGCGGTGCCCGCCGCCGCGCCCGGGCTGTGCGTCCCGGCCGCCCCGGACGGCGTCGGCCTGCGCGGCAGCGCCTCGGCCACGGTCGTCGCCGACCCGGTCCGGGTGCCCGACTCGGCGGTCCTCGGCGCGGACGGCGCGGGCGCGGAACTCGTGCTGACCGAGGTGCTGCCGTGGTGGCTGGCGCTGGCAGCGGCACTGGCGACCGGACTGGTCGAGGCCGTGGTGCGGCGCTCCCTCGACTGCGCGACCGGTCCGCAACCGTCGTGGTCGCGCTGGCAGCCGCCGCCGACGTGGCAGCCCGACGTCCGCGCCGACCTGGCCCGCATGAGCCTGGCGCTCGACTCGCTGCGCCTGCTGCTCACCGACGCGGTGCAGGCGGCCACCTGGCAGCGCCCCGACGCCCAGCGACGTCTGCTGCAGGTGCGCGCGACGGCCGGGGAGACCGCGGTCCGGGTTGCCGAACTCGGCATGAAGGTGTGCGGGCAGTTCGCGTTCCGCCGGGATTTCGGCATCGAACGCCGCTTCCGCGACGCGCACACCGCGGGCTACGGCCAGCTGCCCACCGACACCGCCCTCGACCACCTCGGGCGCGTGCTGTGCGGACTACCCCTGCTGAGCTGAGTTCCGGTCCAAGTAGCTGCGCCGGGTGTGCTCGGTGTGCGCGCGCATCAGCTCGGCGGCGCGGTCGCCGTCGTGCCGGGCGATGGCGTCGATGAGCGCGGCGTGCTCGTCCCAGGACTTCTTGCCCCGGGCCCGGGCGACCGGCGTGTGGTACCAGCGGACCCGGCGGGCCACCTGGTCGGCGAGTTCCTTGAGGACCCGGTTGCCGGACATGTCGGTGATCCGCGCGTGCAGTTCGGCGTTGGCGTCGACGACCTCGTCGACGTCGTCGGCCCGCAGCGCCTGCACCCCGCGCTTGTGGATCCGGCGCAGCTCGGCGACGCCCTCCTTGGTCGAGTTCTGCGCGGCCAGCCGGGCGGATTCGGCCTCCAGCAGGGTCCGCACGCTCAGCAGCTGGTCGGCCTCCTCCGGCGTCGGGCTGTGCACGAACGCCCCGAAACCGGGCCGCAGGTCGACCCACTCGTCCTTCTTCAGCCATTGCAGCGCCTCGCGCACCGGCTGCCGGGACACGCCCAGCATCTCGGCGAGATCCTTCTCCACCAGGTGGCGGCCGGGTTCGAGCTCGCCGGAGACGATCATCTCCAGGATCGCCTCGTAGACGCTCTCGCGCAGCGGGACCGGCCGCGCGACCTGGCGCTGCACCGGGGGTTTCGAGGGCATCGACATGCGGTTGGCTCCGGGGTCGGACGGGACCGCCGCGGCAGCGGCCCGGTGGTCGTCACCTGCGGCTTTCACCATACAGTATGCAAGACCGAAGGTCCACAGTGGAAGCTGGGCCGAACGGATGGATCGCCGCCGCGCCGCTGGACAAGCCGAACACCGCGGCGCTACAACGCGACGACGGGGGGAACCTGCCGGAGGCGCTGATGGGCGTTCCTGCGTTCCTGTGGCCGGCCGCCACGACGGCCGCGCTGGTCCTCCTGGGTTGGGACCTGCTCCGGCCGCGCCGCGCGTCGGTGCGCGCCCGGGCCGTCGCGGTCTGCGGATTCCTGCTGCCGGTGGTGGTGCTGGCCCTCGCGGTGCTCGCCTTCGCCGGACCGGACGCGGCCGGGCGACTGGCCGGTGACTGGGCCGAATCGTGGACGGCGGGTCTGGACACCGCCTGCGTGCTGGTGGCCCTCGCCGGGCCAGGGGCCAGCGAGGCGGCGGTGGTCGTGGCGATGGCGGTGCGGCTGCTGCTGGCCGCGATCGGACCGCAGGTGGCCGCGCTGGCCCCGGCGCTGTCGGTGCTGCTCGGCGGCGCGGCGTTGGCGGCGGGGTGGGCGGTGTTCGGCGGGAGAACCCCGCGGTGGCCGCGCGCCGGGGTCGCCGCGCCGGTCGCGGTCGCCGCGGCGGTGCTGGCGACCCAGTCGGTGTCGGCGACGTTCCCCGACGGCCGCGCACTGGCCCTGTGCGCGAACGTGCTGGCATTGCTGGGACTTCGCGATCTGTGCCTGCTGCTGTGCGAGCTGGCCGCGGTGCCGCCCGGCCCGGCCGTGCTGCTGCTGTTCGTCGGTGCGAAGTCGTTGCTCGGCGGTGTCCTGGGCACCCCGCCGCAGCGCTCGCCGGGCGCCGACGCGCTCACGCTCGCGGTCGTGGTCCTGGTCGCGGCGCTGGGCGCGGTCACCGCCGCCCGCGCGCGGCAGGGCGGGCCGGACCCGGTGGGCACTGATCTGCCGGCGTACCGGCGAGGTCGTCGCTAGCCGCGCGGTGCGGCCCCGGCCAGGTGCGAGGTGGTGCGCAGCGGGCGCTCGCGCAGGCAGATCGCCAGCACCAGGCCGACGGCCAGCAGCGGCACCACCAGGCCGAAGATCGGCGGGAGCGCGTCGGCGAACGCGCGCACCAGCACGGCCCGCAGGGGCGGCGGGAGCTGGGCGATCAACCCGGGGGTCAGCGCGTCGACGTGCCCGTCGGCACCCGGCAGGGCGCCCGCGATCCGGTGGTTGAGCAGGGCGCCGAACGCCGCCACGCCGACCGCGCCGCCGATCGTGCGCAGGTAGGTCACCGAGGACGTCGCGGTCCCCAGGTGCCGCCGCGGGGCGCTGTTCTGCACCGCGAGCACGATCACCTGCATCACCATGCCCAACCCGACGCCGAGCACCGCCATGTACCACGCGACCGTCGACCAGCCGGTGGTGATGTCCATCGTGGACAGCAGGTGCATGCCGAGCGCCGCGACCGCGCACCCGGCGATCGGGAACGGCTTGTAGCGGCCGATCCGGGTGATGAGCTGGCCGCTGCCGATGCTGGTCACCACCAGGCTCGCGACCAGCGGGAGCAGCAGCAGACCGGAACCGGTGGCGCCGACGCCGACCACGACCTGCAAGAACAGCGGCAGGAAGCTGATGCCGACGAGCATCGCCGCGCCGACCAGCAGGCTGATCGCCCCGCCGAACGAGAACACCGGGTCGGCGAACAGCTCCAGCGGGACCACCGGGTCGGCGGCCCGCCGCTCGGCGAGGAACCAGCCGACGAGCAGCACGACCGCCCCCGCGCCCAGCGCGGCCGACACCGCCGGGACCGTCCCGCTCCAGCTCGTGGCCAGCACCAGGCACACGCTCGCCCCCGCGAGCAGCGCGGCGCCGGCGAAGTCGACAGGCAGCCGTTTGTCCGGCCGGGGCAGGCGGAGCACGAGCCCGACCACGACCAGCGCCACCACGCCGACCGGCAGGTTGACGAAGAAGATCCACCGCCACGTCGCGTGGTCCACGAACAGCCCGCCCAACAGCGGTCCGACCACCGAGGCGAAGGCGAACACCGCGCCGATCAACCCGATGTAGCGACCCCGTTCCCGAGGGCTGACCACCTCGCCGATCACCGCCTGGGCGCCGACGAGGATGCCGCCACCGCCGACGCCCTGCACCGCGCGGAACACCAGCAGCTGCGGCAGCGAGGCCGCGAGCCCGCACAGCGACGACCCGAGCAGGAAGACCGCGATCGCGAACTGGAACACCGGTTTTCGGCCGATCCGGTCCCCGATCTTGCCGTGCAGCGGCATCGCCACCGTCAGCCCCAGCAGGTAGGCGGTGACCACGCCGGACAGCGAACCGAGCGCGCCGAGGTCCCCGGCGATGGTGGGCAGCGCGGTGGCCACGATGGTCTGGTCCAGCGCGGCCGGGAGCATGGCCGTCATCAGCCCGGAGAAGACCACCAGGATCCGCCGCTCCGGCATCGCACGCCTCCCGGGCTCGTGGGAGGCCGATTCTAGGCAACGCGGTACGGCCCGACCTGCGGGAATGGTGCAGGCCCCGGGAGCGTTGAGCGGTCACACCCGCTTTCCACCAGGAGGCCGAGATGGCCAGTTCGTCGGGAGTTCCCCGAGAACCGCCGGAGTGGCTGGACGCCTACTCCCGGACGGTGTCCTCGGTCGCGGCGACGATCACGCCGAGCGTGGCCAGCCTGCACGCGCAGGGCGAGTGGGGCGAGGCGTCCGGCTCGGCCGTGGTGTTCACCGCCGACGGTTACCTGCTCACCAACGCGCACGTCGTCGGCCGGGCCGCGGAGGGCACCGCGCACTTCGCCGACGGCACCAGCGCGCCGTTCACCGTGACCGGCACCGACCCGCTGTCCGACCTCGCCGTGGTCCGGGCGTCGGGTCCGGTCCCGCCGCCGGTGCGGCTCGGCGACAGCGACCGGCTCGTCGTCGGCCAGCTGGTGGTCGCGGTCGGCAACCCGCTCGGCCTGGCCGGCTCGGTCACCGCGGGCGTGGTCAGCGGCCTGGGCCGGTCGTTGCCCACCCGCAGCGGCACGGCGGCGCGCATCGTCGAGGACGTCATCCAGACCGACGCGGCGCTCAACCCGGGCAACTCCGGCGGCGCCCTCGCCGACTCCGCCGGGGTCGTGGTCGGCATCAACACCGCCGTCGCCGGAGTCGGTCTCGGCCTGGCGATCCCGATCAACAACACCACCCACCGCATCATCGACGCGCTGATCCGCTTCGGGCGGGTGCGCCGCGCCTACCTGGGACTGGTGACCACCCCCGCGCCGCTGCCCGACGACCTGGCCGAACGCACCGGCCGGCGCACCGGGCTGCGCGTGGTCGACGTGGTGCGCGCCAGCCCGGCCGCCCGCGCCGGGCTGCACCCGGGCGACCTCGTGCTCACCGCGGCGGGACGCGAGGTCAGCGACGCGCAGAGCCTCCAGCGGCTCATGTTCGCCGAGGCCATCGGTCGGCCGCTGCAGATCACCGTCACCCGCAATGGGGCGCTCGTCGACGTCATCGCCGAACCCGTCGAACTCATCGACTCCGCCCCGTGACGTCGTTGACGGACGAACCAGTCCGGGCACAAGATGATCGACCACCGGTCGCCGCCCGGCGGTCGGATGCCGGGGAAGGGGAGCAGTGGTGGCCGATTCCAGCGGGTACTTCACCGACCGCACGATCGCCGGACTCGGCGCGGAGCTGCGCTCCGGCGCGGTGACCGCCGCCGGGCTCGCGCGGGCGGCGCTGGACGCGATCGCCGACCGCGACGGCGAGCTCAACGCGTTCGTGTCGGTCGACCGCGAAGCGGCGTTGCAGGCCGCGGAGAAGGCCGATGCGGAACTGGCCGAGGGCACCGATCGCGGGCCGCTGCACGGCATCCCGGTCGGGGTCAAGGACGTCATCGACGTCGCCGGGCTGCCCACGACGATGGGATCGGCCCACTTCGCCGGGCACGTGTCCACTGAGGACGCCGAATGCGTGCGGCGGTTGCGCGCGGGCGGCGCGGTGGTCGTCGGCAAGACCACCACCCACGAGTTCGCCTACGGGCCGACCGGCGACAGCGCGCACAACGGCCCGTGCCGCAACCCGCACGACCCGCGGCTGATGTCCGGCGGCTCCAGCGCGGGCAGCGCGGTCGCGGTGGCGTCCGGGATGGTGCCGCTGGCGGTGGGCACCGACACCGGCGGCTCGGCGCGGATCCCGGCCGCGCTGTGCGGGGTGGCGGGTTTCAAGCCCGCGTACCGGGCGATCCCGGCCGACGGGGTGTTCCCGCTCGCCGAATCGCTCGACCACATCGGCGTGCTGGCGCGCACGGCGCAGGACTGCCGGACGGCGTACCGGGTGCTCGCCGACCTGCGGGCCGAACCCGGCCGCGCCGAACCCGAAGCCGTGGTGGGCTGGATCCGGCCGGGCGCGCTGTGCCCGACCGACCCCGAGGTCGAACGCATCGCGCGCGCGGCCGTGGAGCCGCTGGACGTCCGCGAGATGGCGCTCGCCGACCCGGACCTCCCGCTCTCGGCGTACTCCGGTATCCAGGACGGCGAGGTGTTCGCCGTGCACGCCGAACGGGTGCAGCAGCGTCCCGAGCTCTACACCCCGGCCGTGCTGGAACGGCTGCGCGGTGCCGAGCGCACCCCGGCGTGGCGGCACGTCCGGGCGCAGGCCGCCCGCCGCCGCTGGCGCGCCGAGGTGGACGCCCTGCTGTCCGAAGTGGACCTGCTGGCGCTGCCCACGACCTGCGTGGTGGCCGCCCCGGTCGGCACCGGCACCGTCGAGGTCGACGGGGCGCGGGTGCCCGTCAACCGCGCGCTGCTGTCGCTGACCAGCCCGTGGAGCGTGGCCGGGGTGCCCGCGATCTCGGTTCCCGCCGGAGTTCTCGGGCACCTGCCGGTGGGCCTCCAACTGGTGTGCCGGCCCGGGCGGGAGGACCTGCTGT
Organism: Saccharopolyspora rosea; assembly: GCF_025643595.1. Taxonomy (GTDB): domain Bacteria; phylum Actinomycetota; class Actinomycetes; order Mycobacteriales; family Pseudonocardiaceae; genus Saccharopolyspora; species Saccharopolyspora rosea. The sequence goes on along the minus strand of NZ_CP102826.1, from coordinate 3,382,532 downwards.
TCGCGGTCGCCGCCCGGCTCGCCCGCTGAAAGCCCGTCTTCGAACGTCGTGGGCAGCGGTGCCGGTTGTGCCGCGGGCGCCTCGCGGCTACCAAGGACGGGTGGATGCGGCACGGGCCCTGCGGGAGATCGCGTTCTGGCTGGAGCGCGGCGGCGCACCGACGTACCGGGTGCGGGCGTTCCGCCGCGCGGCGGCCGTCGTCGACGACTGCCCGGACCTGGACGACCGGGTCGCCTCCGGCCGGCTGACCGACCTGGCGGGCATCGGCCGCACCACCGCCGGTGTCATCGAGCAGGCGCACCGCGGCGGGGTTCCGGACTACCTGCTCCGGCTTCGGTCCGAAGTGGACGTTCCGGAGCGGGGGCGGGCGCTGCGCGCGGCGTTGCGCGGCGACTGCCACACCCACTCGGACTGGTCCGACGGCGGCAGCCCGATCGAGGAGATGGCGCGCGCCGCCGCCGACCTCGGCCACGAGTGGATGGTGCTCACCGACCACTCGCCGCGGCTGACCGTGGCCAGCGGCCTGTCCGCCGAACGCCTGCGGCGGCAGCTGGACGTGGTGGCCGCGCTCAACGACCGGCTCGCCCCGTTCCGCGTCCTCACCGGCATCGAGGTCGACATCCTCGACGACGGCGGCCTGGACCAGGACGAGGACCTGCTCGCCGAACTCGACGTCGTCGTGGCCAGCGTGCACTCCAAGCTGCGCATGGAGTCGGCGGCGATGACGCGCCGGATGTGCGCGGCGGTGTCCCATCCGAGGGTCAACGTGCTCGGCCACTGCACCGGTCGGCTGCTGGGCAAGCGCCCGCAGTCGGAGTTCGACGCCGAGGCGGTGTTCACCGCGTGCGCGCGGGGTGCGGTCGCCGTGGAGGTCAACTCGCGCCCGGAGCGGCTCGACCCGCCCCGCGACCTGCTGCGCCGGGCGGCCGACCTCGGCTGCGTGTTCAGCATCGACTCCGACGCGCACGCCCCCGGCCAGCTGGACTGGCTGTCCTACGGCTGCGCCCGCGCCGAGGAGTGCGGCATCCCCGCCGACCGCGTCGTCAACACCCGCACCGCCGCGGACCTGGTGGCCTGGGCCCGGCGCTGAGAAGCTGTCTTTGAACTTGGTTCCGGCGGGGCGTGGTAAGTGGCGTGAGCCGCTTTCTCTTTCGGTGAGTACGCAAGCAACTTGCACCGCTGCGGGTTCTCAGCGGTCGGCTCGCGAGGACAGCCCCGACGCCGTGTATTGGGCATACATCAGGAGGGGCTTCCGCAGTCGATGTGGCTGTGGCGCGGCAGCGCCTCCGTGGGGGTGGTGGTCGGGTGACGGGCGGGCCGCTGAGGTTCCGCTCCCGGCACCGCCACGCACAACGAGTTCGAAGACAGGCACTGAGCCGTCACGCCACCTGGAAGGAGCGCTTGGCCAGTCCCATCCAGAACCCGTCGACGACCTGCTCGGGTGGGCGCTCCGGCTCGGTGGCCGCACCGAGCGCGACGAACATCGGCGCGAAGTGCTCGACCGTCGGGTGCGCGAACGGCATGCCCGGAGCGCGGTCGCGGAACGCCGCCAGCTCGTCGACGTCCCCGCGCTCCAACGCCTCGCGCGACCAGTCGTCGAACTCCCGCGACCAGCCTGGCGCGTCGGCCTCCGGCCGCGGGTCCCGCAGGAACGGAAGCCCGTGCGTGGTGAAACCGGACCCGATGACGAGCACGCCCTCGTCGCGCAGCGGCCGCAACCGCCGCCCGAGTGCGAGCAGCCGGTCCGGCTCCAGCGTCGGCAGCGACATCTGCAGCACCGGGACGTCCGCCTCCGGGTACATCACCGTCAGCGGCACGTACGCGCCGTGGTCCAGGCCCCGCTCCGGCTGGTGCGCCACGGGCTCGTCGTTGGGGATCAGCGCGGCGACCCGCTCGGCCAGTTCGGGAGCGCCCGGACTGGGGTAGCGGACGCGGTAGTAGCGCTCGGGGAATCCCCAGAAGTCGTAGGTCAGCGGCACGCCGGTCGCGGTGGCGCCGAGCATGAGCGGCGCGGACTCCCAGTGCGCGGAGACGACCAGCACGGCGCGCGGCCGGGGCAGGTCGCGCGCCCAGCGGGCGAGCTGGTCGGTCCACAGCGCGTCGTCGACCAGCGGGGGAGCGCCGTGGCTGAGGTAGAGGGCGGGCATCCGCATCAGCGCCTCCATTTGCTTGAAGCTTCAAGTAACACTCTAGGGCGAGTCGCGTGAACCTTCAACCACCCGGCGTATGCTGGCCCGCGTGGACGAACCGCGTTGGTTGACCGACGACCAGCAACGGGCCTGGCGCAAGCTCGCCGCCCTGATGACGGTCGTCCCGGCCGCGCTGGACGCGCAGCTGCAGCGGGACGCCGACCTGACCCACTTCGGCTACTGGGTGCTGGCGATGCTGTCCGAGAACCCGCAGCGCGCGCTGCGGATGAGCGACCTGGCGGCGCAGGCCAACGCGTCGCCGTCGCGGGTCTCGCACGTGGTCGCGCGCCTGGAGCAGCGCGGCTGGGTGCGTCGGCACCGGTCGGCAGCTGACGGCCGCGGCAACGTCGCCGAACTCACCGACGCCGGCTACGACAAGGTGGCCTCGGCGGCCCCCGGTCACGTCGACAAGGTGCGCTCGGTGGTCTTCGACGGCCTGTCCGCGTCCCAGGTGCGCCGGCTGGACGAGGTCTGCGAGGCGATCCTCAGCCACCTCGACCCGGACGGGAAGATCCGCACCGAACCCCCGGGGTGAGCGGCCGGCGCCACCCACCCCGCGCGGTCAGGCGGCCTCGTCGGTGTCGTCCTGCTGCGCGAACTGGGTCCGGTACAGCTCGGCGTAGAGCCCGTCGCGGGCCAGCAGTTCGGCGTGGGTGCCCTCCTCGGCGATGCGGCCCTCGGAGATCACCAGGATGCGGTCGGCCTCCCGGATGGTCGACAGCCGGTGGGCGATGACCAGCGCGGTCCGGCCGGACAGCGCGGTCCGCAGCGCCTGCTGCACCGCCGCCTCGGACTCGGAGTCCAGGTGCGCGGTCGCCTCGTCGAGCACCACGATCGGCGGCGCCTTCAGCAGCAGCCGCGCGAGCGCGAGCCGCTGCTTCTCCCCGCCGGACAGCCGGTAACCGCGGTCGCCGACCACGGTGTCCAGCCCGTCCGGCAGCGTCGCGACGAGGTGACCCAACTGCGCGGTGCTCAGCGCCTCCAGCAGTTCGGCGTCGGTGGCCCCGGGCCGGGCGTAGGTCAGGTTCGCGCGGATCGAGTCGTGGAACAGGTGCGCCTCCTGGGTCACCACGCCGACCGTCGCGTACAGCGAGGACAGCGTCACGTCGCGGACGTCGACGCCGCCGATGCGCACCGAGCCGGAGTCGGCGTCGTAGAGCCGTCCGGCCAGGTTCGTGATCGTGGTCTTGCCCGCTCCCGAGGGGCCGACCAGCGCGACGGTCTGCCCGGGCTCGGCGCGGAAGGTGATGCCGTGCAGCACCTCGTGCGCGGGCGAGTGGTCGGCCCGCGCGACCGACTCCAGCGAGGCCAGCGACACCTCGTCGGAAGCGGGGTAGCGGAACGTCACCGAGTCGAACTCGACGTCGGCCGCCCCGGCGGGCAGCTCCCGTGCGTCCGGCTTCTCGCGGATCATCGGCTCCAGGTCCAGGATCTCGAAGACGCGGTCGAAGCTGACCAGCGCGGTCATCACGTCGACGTGCACGTTGGACAGTGCGGTCAGCGGCCCGTAGAGGCGGTTGAGCAGCGTCGCCAGCGCGACCAGGGTGCCCAGCTGGAAGGCCCCGGCCAGCACCAGACCGCCACCGAGCCCGTAGACGACCGCGGTGGCCAGCGAGGCCAGCAGGGTCAGCGCGACGAAGAACACCCGGCTGTACATCGCCGACACCACGCCCATGTCGCGCACCCGCGCCGCGCGCTGGGAGAACCGCTCGGACTCCTCGTCGGCCCGGCCGTACAGCTTGGCCAGCATCGCGCCCGCTACGCCGAACCGCTCGGTCATCAGCGAGCTCATCTCGGCGTCCACCCGCATCTGCTCGCGCGTGACGCGCTGCAACCGGCGGCCGATCCAGCGCACCGGGAACAGGAACAGCGGCAGCAGCGCCAGCGCGATCACGGTGATCTGCCAGGACAGCGTGAACATGGTCGCCAGCACGAGCACCAGGCTCAGCACGTTGGACACCACCGACGACAACGTGCTGGTCAGCGCCCGCTGCGCCCCGATGACGTCGTTGTTGAGCCTGCTGACCAGCGCCCCGGTCTGCGCGCGGACGAAGAAGGCCACCGGCATCCGCTGGACGTGGTCGTACACCTCGGACCGCAGGTCGTAGATCAGCCCCTCGCCGAGCCGGGCCGAGTACCACCGCTGCAACAGCGAGAACAGCGCCTCCAGCAGCGCCACCCCGGCCACCGCGACGGCCAGCCACACCACCACGCCCAGGTCCCGGGGCACGATGCCGTTGTCGATGATCGCCTTGAACAGCAGCGGGTTGACCACGCCGATCACCGCCGACCCGGCGACCAGCAGCAGGAAGGGCACGATGTCGCGGGCGTAGGGCCGCGCGTAGCGCAGGATCCGCCGCGCCAGGCCCGGTGACAACCGCTGCCGGGTCACCGAGGTGTCGCTGGCGAAGGAGCGCATCGTCTCCCAGCTCACCGTCATCGCCTTCGTCCTTCCTGCCGAACCGTCCAGCAGATCCTCGAACTTCGCGTTAGGTCGAAGTCAACACCGCCTGACCGGTGATGATTCCCCGGCCTAGGCTTCGGTGCCGACGTACCGGAACTCCCAGGCGCCGTCCGGGAGACGACCGCGGCGTTCGTAGGCCAGCAGCGGTGGCACGGCCTGGCTGTTGCGCGTGCGGGCGGGGATCGTGATGCGGGGGATGGGCTTCCCGGACGGGTCCGCGGAGACGGTCACCTCGTGACCGTCCTGCGGGCCGCCGCGCAACCGGACCCGGACGTCTGCCACCGGGCTCTCCCTTCGATCGGCCGGACAACGAACATCGCTTCGACCCGGGACGGGCCCGGGAGGTTCCGTTGATCACTGGATCGTGTCACAGCTGCCCGGTGCAACCATGCGCCAGCCGGTCGGAGAGTTCCGCAGCGGTGCGCTCACCCGGTGTTCGGGGGCACGAGCACGTGCAGGGTCCGGGGGCCGTGCACGCCCTCGACCCGGTCCAGTTCGATGTCGCTGGTGGCCGACGGACCGCTGATGAACGTCAGGGGACGGGTGGGGTCGAGGCGTCGCAGCGCGGCGGGCACGTCATCGGCGATCCGGGCTTCCTCGACCACGCACACGTGCACGTCCGGGACCAGGGTCGCCGCCCGGCGACCCTGGCCGGGCCCGTGGTCCAGGACGATCGTGCCGGTCGACGCGATGCCCACCACGGCCGTGGTGACCACCGCGTCCACCCGGTCCAGCTCCGCGACGTCCGGATCGCCGCCGACCAGCTCGAACTCCGCGCCCAGCACGTCCCGCCACACCTGTGGTAGCCCGTCGGGGACGACCACGCGGCGAGCGGAGACCCCGCGCAGCGCGGCGGCGATCGCACCGGTGAGCCCGTCGGACGGCACCCGCTCGACGGTGGCGCGGTAGTCGGCGACGCGGTCGCAGAACAGGTCCACCACGTCGGCCGCCGGGCGCTCGGTGGCGTAGTCGCGCGGAACGCTGTCCAGCGGCGTCCGCGTCGCGCCCGACAGCGCCGACCGGACGCGGGCGAGCACGGTCGCACGTGCCGCATCGCTCATGACGACTCTCCTCCTCGGGTTCGTTCCCACCACGCGCGGAAGGACTCGGCGGCTGGTGCCGGGGCGTCGCGCGCGTCGGTCCACCGCGACAGCGGCGGGGGCAGCCGGCCGATCGTGCCCTTGCGGCCGATGACGCGTCGGCTCGCCGAGGCCAGCCGCTGCACGGCGGCCAGCCGGCGGGAGCCGCCGAACACCCACCCGGCCAGGCCCATCAGCGCGTCCATCGGCTTGGACCGCCAGCCGTGGTGCTCGGCCACGACGCGGGTGCGCAGGTGCACCAGCAGGTCGGGGATGTTGATGGCGACCGGGCACACGTCGTAGCAGGCCCCGCACAGCGACGACGCGTACGGCAGTGCCTGGTCCACTTCGGACGCGGTGCCGCGCAGCTGGGGCGTGAGCACCGCGCCGATCGGCCCGGGGTACACCGAGCCGTAGGCGTGCCCCCCGGTGCGTTCGTACACCGGGCACACGTTCAGGCAGGCCGAGCAGCGGATGCACCGCAACGCCTGCCGCCCGACCTCGTCGGCGAGCGCGTCGGTGCGCCCGTTGTCCAGCAGCACCACGTGGAACTCGCGCGGACCGTCCCCGGCGGTGACGCCGGTCCAGGTGGAGGTGTAGGGGTTCATCCGCTCGCCGGTGCTCGACCGCGGCAGCAGTTGCAGGAAGACCTCCAGGTCCTGCCAGCGCGGCACCAGCTTCTCGATGCCGACCACGCTGATCAGCGTCTCCGGCAGCGTCAGGCACATCCGCCCGTTGCCCTCGGACTCCACGACGACGAGCGTGCCGGTCTCGGCGACCGCGAAGTTGGCCCCGGACACCGCGACCTTCGCGCGCAGGAACTTCTCCCGCAGGTGGCGGCGCGCGGCCTCGGCCAGCCGCGCCGGATCGTCGGTGAGGTCCTCGGGCGCGGGGGCGCCCACCCGACCCATCTCGCGGCGGAAGATCTCGCGGATCTCGGCCCGGTTGCGGTGGATCGCCGGGACCAGGATGTGGCTGGGCGCGTCGTGCCCGAGCTGGACGATCAGCTCGGCCAGGTCGGTCTCCCAGGCGGAGATCCCGGCCTGCTCCAGCGCCTCGTTGAGCTCGATCTCCTGGGTGGCCATCGACTTGACCTTGACCACCTCGCTCTCCCCGGTGCGGCGCACCAGGTCGATCACGATCCGGTTGGCCTCCTCGGCGTCGCGCGCCCAGTGCACCACCCCACCGGCAGCGGTCACGGCCTCCTCGAACCGCTCCAGGTAGGTGTCCAGTTTGGACAGGGTGTGCTCCTTGATCGCCGCACCCGCCTCCCGCAGCAGCTCCCAGTCGTCCAGTTCCCCGACCACCGAGGCCCGCTTCTGCCGGATCGTCGACGTGGCGTTGGCGAGGTTGTGCCGCAGCTGCGCGTCGGCCAGCGCCCGCTTGGCCGCGGTCGGGAAGGCGGGCATCCCGAGGTAGGTGCTCGTCACGGCTGTTCTCCTTCCGTGGACGCGAGGATCTCGGCCAGGTGCAGCACCCGGATCCCGCAACGCTGCCGGGACAGCAGCCCGCCGATGTGCATCAGGCACGAGCTGTCGCCCGCGCACAGCACTTCGGCGCCGGTCTCCCGCGCGTGCCGCGCCTTGTCGGCGCCCATCGCCACCGAGACGTCCGGGTTCTTCAGCGCGAACGTGCCGCCGAAGCCGCAGCACTGCTCGGCCGCGGGCAGTTCGACGAGGTCGATCGACCGCACCTCGCGCAGCAGCCGCAGCGGCTTGTCGCCGACCCGCAGCAGGCGGCTGGAGTGGCATGTGGGGTGGTAGGTGACCCGGTGCGGGAAGTACGCGTCGACGTCGGTCACCCCGAGCACCGAGACCAGGAACTCCGACAGCTCGTGCACGCGCGGCGCGAGGCCGCGGACGGCGCGCGAGAGCCGCTCGTCCCCGTCGGCGACCATGGCGTGCTGGTGGCGCACCGATGCGACGCACGAACCCGACGGCGCCACCACGGCGTCGTAGTCGGCGAAGGCGTCCACGAAGGCGCGCACCGAGGAGACCGCCTGCCTGCGGTAACCGGTGTTGGTGTGCATCTGCCCGCAGCAGGTCTGCGCGGTGGGGAACTCGACCTCGCACCCGAGCCGCCGCAGGATGCGCACCGTCGCCTTCGGCGCTTCCGGGAACACCGCGTCCCCCAGGCAGGTCGCGAACAGCGCCACCCTCATCTCGGCATCACTCCCTCGTCCACCGGTCCCGCTGGACCCGATCCTGGCGGCGCCCCGCCGCTCGTGCCCGGCGAACTGATCGGACCATTGTTTGGTCGGACCATACTCCCACCCGTCGCCCGGCCACCACCCCCCACGGAGACGCTGCCGCGTCGCAGTTCTTGCATGTCACCCGGCCACCACCCCCCACGGAGACGCTGCCGCGTCGCAGCTCTCGCCGGTCACCCGACCGCCACTCCCCCACGGAGACGCTGCCGCGTCGCGGCGATCGGTCAGCAGGCGCAGGCGGGTCGACGATCGCACGTAGGCTCGGACCCGAACCGAGGCGCGTGGAGGAGTGGATGACGACGGCGGAGCAGGATCACGGCGACGCGGCCTGGCGGCCGGTCGCCCGCTCGCACACCTACGAGCTGGTCATCGACCGGGTCGAGGAGCAGATCCTCAGCGGCGCGCTGCGGGTCGGCGACCGGTTGCCCGCCGAGCGCGACCTGGCGAGCATGCTCGGCGTCAGCCGCTCGGCGGTGCGCGAGGCGCTGCGCTCGTTGCAGGCCCAGGGCGTGCTGCGGATGTCGGTGGGCACCGGGCCGGATTCGGGCACCACGGTCGCGGCGCTGCCCAACCAGGCGCTGACCCGCTTCCTGCGGTTGCACGTCGCCCTGGCGAACTTCCCGCTGCACGACGTGGTCGAGGCCCGGTTGATGCTGGAGCGGGAGAGCGCGCGCAACGCCGCGCTGCGCGCCACCGAGTCCGAACTGGACGAACTCGTCCGGCTCGTGGACGCGATGGACGATCCGGACCTGGACCGCGACCGCTTCAACGAGCTGGACACCGCCTTCCACGTCGCGATCGCCGAGGCGGGCGGGAACCGGCTGGTCGCGGACATGACCACCGCCATCCGCGAGTCCCTGCGGCTGCCGCTGCGGCAGGCGTTCCACGACCTCGGCGACTCCTGGACGCGCATCGCCGAGGGCCTGCGCGCGGACCACCGCGCCGTCCTGGAGGCACTGCGCGCTCGCGACGGCGACGCCGCCGAACGCCACATGACCGACCACATCCGGGACTTCTACGCCAAGATCCCCGCCGTCACCCGGGACGGCTGAGCGCCGGACCGGGAAGGATCACCGCGGCAGCGCGCCGGAACGGGGGTTCGGGGCGACCCGCAGGTCGGCCTCGATCCGGCCGGCGGTCTCCAGCAGCGGCGGCAGGAGCTTCTCCTCGGCGTCGCGCGGGCTGGTGCGGCTGGCGTGCGAGGAGATGTTCACCGCGGCCACCACCCGGTCGGCGCGGTCCCGGATCGGCGCGGCGATCGACCGCAACCCGGCCTCCAGCTCCTGGTCGACCAGCGCCCAGCCCTGCCGCCGCACCACGTCGAGCTCCCCGCGCAGCTCGTCGGGAGTGCCCACGGTGTGCGGCCCGAGCGGGCGCAGCTCCACCTCGTCGAGGTAGCTGTCGAGAGCGTCCGGGGGCAGACCCGCCAGCAGAACCCGTCCCATCGACGTGGCGTAGGCGGGGAAGCGGGTGCCGATGTTGATCGACACGGTCATGATCCGCGAGGTGGGAACGCGGGCCACGTAGACGATGTCCGGTCCGTCGAGCACCGACACCGACGCCGACTCGTGCACCTCGGCGGTGAGCCGCTCCAGGTACGGCTGGGCGATCTCCGGCAGCGACACGCTCGACAGGTACGCGAACCCCAGCTCCAGCACCCGCGGGGTGAGCGCGAAGACCCGCCCGTCGGTCCAGACGTAGCCCAGGTGCACCAGGGTGTGCAGGAACCGCCGGGCCGCCGCGCGCGACAGGTCGGTCGCGCGGGCGACCTCGGACAGCGTCATCTCGGGGTGCGCCTCGTCGAAGGCGCGGATCACCATGAGCCCGCGCGCCAGCGACTGGACGTAACCGCCCTCGGACACAGGCTCCATCGTGACCCTCTCTCAGTCGGACTCGCCGTCACCGAGAATCGTATTGGCGATCGCGAAGGCGCTGTTCGCGCGGGGCACCCCGGCGTAGATGGCGACGTGCATGAGCACCTCGCGGATCTGCTCCGGCGGCACGCCGTTGCGCCGCGCCGCCTTGACGTGCATGGCGAACTCGTCCTCGCAGCCCAGCGCGGCCAGGATCGCCAGGGTCAGCATGCTGCGGGTGCGCCGGTCCACGCCGTCGCCGCTCCACAGCTCGCCCCACGCGTAGCGGGTGATGAAGTCCTGGAAGCCCGCGGTGAACGGGGTGATCTTCGAGTTCGCCCGGTCCACGTGCTCGTCGCCGAGCACCGCGCGGCGGGTCCCCATGCCCTGCGCGTGCCGGGCGTCGTCGTCGAGGCGGTCGGACATCACAGGCTCCTCGTGAAGTGGTCCAGCAGCAGCCGGTTGACGGCGGCGGGCTGTTCGGCGTTGGCCAGGTGCGCGGCGGGGGAGAGGACCTCCAGGCGCGAGCCGGGCACGGCCGCGACGATCCGCTCGCCGTGCTCGGGCGGCGTGGCCGGGTCCTCGGCGCCCGCGATGACCAGGGTCGGCGCGGCGATCGCGCCGAGCCGGGGCAGCAGGTCCATCGAGGCGATCGCCTCGCAGCAGCCCGCGTAGCCCTCCGGGACGCACGCTTGGAGCGCTTTGCTGAACTTCTCCACCCGCACCGGGTCGGCCAGCGCCTCCGGGGTGAACCACTTCGGCAGCGACGGTTCGACCATCGGCTGCATGCCCTGCTCGCGCACCACCGCGGCGCGGTCGCGCCAGCCCCGCGCCGGCCCGAGCTCGGCGGAGGTGCAGATCAGCGCCAGCCGGTCGATGCGGTCCGGGGCGTGCTCGGCCAGCCACATGCCGGTCATGCCGCCGATCGAGACCCCGGCGAAGTGGGCGCGCCGCACGCCGAGCGAGTCCAGCAGCTCCAGCACGTCGCCACCGAGGTCGGCGAGCCCGTAGGGACCGGGCGGAGCGGGGGTGCCGCCGTGGCCGCGCTGGTCGTAGCGCAGCACGCGGAACCGCTCGGCGAGGGCGGGCACCTGCTCGTCCCACAGGTGCAGGTCGGTGCCGATGGAGTTGGACAGCACCACGACCGGGGCGTCCGGCGGCCCGGTCAGTTCGTGGTTGACGATCACGCGTACTCCCTTCCGGAGTGGGCGGACAGCGCGCGGTCGACGAACTCGCGCGCCGATCCGAGGTGGTCGGCGGGTTCGGTGGCGGCCACGACGTCCTGCTCGGACAGCACCGCGCGCACCCGGGAATCCCGCAGCAGTTCCGCGCGCAACGTCGTGCCCCGGCGCACCGCGCAGCGGCACAGCTCCGCGACGAGGTCCTGGGCCTCGGTGCGGCCGAGGGCGCCCATCAGCGCCCCGGCGGCGGCCTCGGCCATGACCAGGCCGCCGGTCAGCTCCAGGTTGGCGGCCATCCGCTCCGGGTGGACGCGCAGCCCGGCCAGCAGGTCGCGGGTGGTGGCGGCCGCGGCGGCGACCACCCGCAGCAATTCGGTCAGCGGTTCCCACTCGGACTGCCACGCGCCGGCGGCGCGTTCGTACTCCTGGGGCATGGCCGACAGCAGCGTGGCCACCAGTCCGGGCACCCGCTTGCTCGCGGCGGTGACCAGCACCGCCGACACCGGGTTCTGCTTGTGCGGCATGGCCGAGGAACCGCCGGAGCGGCCCTCGGTGAGCTCGCCGACCTCGGTCTGCGCGTGCAGCTCCACGTCCAGCGCGATCTTGCCGAGCACCCCGGCCGCGCTGCCCAGCGCCCCGGCGAGCTCGGCGACGCGCGAGCGGTCGGTGTGCCACGGCACGACCGGCTCGGCCAGGCCGAGCTCGGCCGCCAGCAGTCCCACGACGCGCGCACCGCCGGCGCCGAGCGCCGACAGCGTCCCCGCCGGTCCGCCCAGCTGCACCGCGAGCCGCTGGTCGCGGACCCGGCGCAGTCCGGTCGCGGCGTCGTCGAGGGCGGTCAGCCACCCGGCCGCGCGGCAGCCGAACGTCGTCGGCAACGCCTGCTGCAGCAGCGACCGGCCGATCAGCACCGTGTCCCGGTGCTGTTCGGCGAGCCGGGCGCATTCCCGCGCGGCCGCTGCCAGGTCCGCCACGACCAGGTCCAGCACGCTCCGGGCGATCAGCATCGCCGCGGTGTCCACGACGTCCTGGCTGGTCGCGCCGCGGTGCACGTGCGGCCGGGCGGCCGGGTCCACCGCGCCGGTCAGATCGCGCACCAGCGCGATCACCGGAGTCGCCGAGGACACGGCCCGCTCGGCGATCGAGTCCGCGTCGAACAGTTCCGCCCGGCAGCACCGGGCGATCTCGGCCGCGGCCTCGGCCGGGACGATCCCGGCCGAGGACTGCGCCGCGGCCAGCGCCCGCTCGAAGTCCAGCATCGCCTGCACCCAGGCGCGGCGACCGGTGCGCTCGGCCGCCTCCGGAGTGCTGGACATGGGCGCGAACAGCGAAGGTTCGGTCATCGTTGCCGTTCTCCGGTCCGACGAGCTGTTCGGATGTGCATTCGGCGGCCACCAGATCAGGCGTGCAGCACGACGGCCAGCCCCTGGCCGACGCCGATGCAGATCGCGGCCAGGCCCCAGCCGCCCCCGGCGCGGTGCAGCTGGTGGGCGAGGGTACCGAGGATCCGCGCCCCGGACGCGCCGAGCGGGTGGCCGATGGCGATCGCGCCGCCCTGCACGTTGACGATCTCCGGGTCCAGTTCGGGCCACTCCGCCAGGCACGCCAGCGACTGCGCTGCGAACGCCTCGTTGAGCTCGACGGCGGTCAGGTCGCCCCAGCCGATCCCGGCGCGCCGCAACGCGGTGTTGGCCGCCTCGACCGGGCCGATGCCGAACACGTCCGGGTCGACCCCGGCGGCCGCGCGGCTGACGATCCGCGCCAGCGGCGCGGCGCCGATGCGCTGGGCGGCGGACTCCGTGCCCACCAGCAGCGCGGCGGCGCCGTCGTTGAGCGGTGAGGAGTTGCCCGGGGTGACCGTGCCGTCGGCGCGGAACGCCGGCTTGAGCTTGCCCAGCGCCTCCAGCGAGGAGTTCGCCCGCACGCCCTCGTCGCGGGTCAGCTCGGTGTCCGGGACGGGGACGACCTCGGCGTCGAACAGCCCGGCCTCCCAGGCCGCGGCGGCCCGCTGGTGGCTGCGCAGCGCGAACGCGTCCTGCTCGGCGCGGCTGATCTCGTACCGGTCGGCGAGGATCTCCGCGCTCGCGCCGAGCGCGATCGTCCACTTCTCCGGCATGCGTGGGTTGACCATGCGCCAACCCAGCGTCGTGGAGTGCAGCGTCTCGTGCCCGCGCGGGAAGCCGCCCTCGGGCTTGGGCAGCACCCACGGCGCCCGGCTCATCGACTCGACGCCACCGGCGATCACCAGCTCGGCGTCGCCGACCTGCACGGTGCGACTGGCGTTGACGGCGGCCTCCAGCCCGGAGCCGCACAGCCGGTTGACCGTGGCACCGGGAACGCTGGTGGGCAGCCCGGCCAGCAGCGCGGCCATCCGGGCGACGTTGCGGTTGTCCTCGCCCGCGCCGTTGGCGTCACCGAACTGGATGTCGTCGATGGCGGCCGGGTCGAGGTCGGCGTGGCGTCCGACGAGCGAGCCGACCACGTGCGCGGCGAGGTCGTCGGGGCGCACGCCGGCCAGGCCCTTGCCGTAGCGGCCGAACGGCGTGCGGACCGCGTCCAGGATGAAGGCGTCGCTCACTTCGTCTCCCCGTTGTCGATGGTGGCCTTGAGCTCGCGCAGCACGGTGAGCTCGGTGTCGGTCGGCGCGTCCTGCACGGGCAGGTCGGCGGCGACCTTCAGCGGCCACCCGGCGGCTTCCCGGGCCTGCTCGACGGTCGCGCCCGGGTTGAGCCGGGTGAGGGTGAACTCGCTGGTCTCCGGGTCGGGTTCGAGCACCCCGAGATCGGTGATGATCTTCACCGGTCCCCGGCCGCGCAACCCCAACCGCTCGCGGTCCCCGTTGCCCGAGCCGTACCCGACCGAGGTGACGAAGTCGAGCTTCTCGACGAACGACCGCGAGCTCATCCGCATCACGATGAGCACCTCGCGGCAGGACGCGGCGATCTCCGGGGCACCGCCGGCACCGGGCAGCCGGACCTTCGGGTTGGCGTAGTAGCCGCCGATGACGGTGGTGTTGATGTTGCCGAACCGGTCGACCTGCGCGCCGCCGAGGAAGCCGATGTCGATGCGGCCGGGCTGCAACCAGTAGTTGAAGATCTCCGGCACGCTGATCACCGAGTCGGCGGTGTCGGCGAGCACGCCGTCGCCGATGGACAGCGGCAGCCGGTCCGGCTTGGCCCCGAGCGTGCCCGACTCGTAGATGAGCACCAGGTTCGGGGCGTGCGTGCGCCGGGCGAGGTTCGCGGCGGTGCTGGGCAGGCCGATGCCGACGAAGCAGGCGGCCCCGTCGCGCAGCGACCGGGCCGCGGCGACGGTCATCATCTCGTCGGAGGTGAACTCCTGCGACGTCATCGCGCGCTCCTCTCGGTAGTGCGGATCTCGCTGGCCAGCCACTGCTCGAACTTCTCGCGGTCCCGGCTGATCGGGTCCCACTGCTGGTAGTAGGAGTTGTCGCGTTCGTAGTAGCCCTGGGCGTAGGAGGGGCGGGCCCCGCCGGGCACCTCGGCGACCGCGGTGACCGCCCACCGCGGCAGCACCACGGCGCCGGGGCGCGGGGTGAGCTCGTCGACGACCTCCTCGACGGTGACCAGCGAACGCGCCGAGGCCAGCACGGTCTCCTTCTGCACCCCGGTGATGCCCCACATCTGGACGTTGCCCTGCCGGTCGGCCTGCTGCGCGTGGATGATCCCGACGTCGGGGTTGACGGCGGGCACGGCGGCGAGCGTCTCCCCGGTGAAGGGGCATTCGATCGGCTTGATGGTGCCGGTGTGCTCGGGCAGATCGGTGCCGACGTAGCCGCGCAGCACCGCGAACGGCAGCCCGGCGGCACCGGCGGCGTAGCGGTTGGCCATGCCCGCGTGGCTGTGCTCCTCGATCTCCAGCGGTACCGGCCAGCCGTTCTGGATGGCGTCCCGGAACCGGTGCAGCGAGCCGACACCGGGGTTGCCGCCCCAGGAGAAGACGAGCTTGCGCGCGCAGCCCGCGCCGATCATCTGGTCGTAGACGATGTCGGGGGTCATCCGGACCAGCGTCAGGTCCCGGCGCCCCTGCCGGATGATCTCGTGTCCGGCCGCGACCGGGATCAGGTGGGTGAAGCCCTCCAAGGCCACCGTGTCGCCGTCGTTGACCAGCTTCGCGATCGCCTCGTCGAGCTGGAGGATGCGAGCCACCCCGACCAACTCCACTTCGTACGCATAGTGAACACTTGTGCTTCATGCGAACGATAGAAGACGCGTCACAACCAGGTCAAGAGCGCACAGGCGTGCGAAGGGGCAGGTAGGAGCGCGCTTCAGAGGTCCCCGGCGTCGGGCAGGCCGTCCCCCGGCAGGCCGAACACCCGCACCGCGGCGTCGGCCGCGGCACCGGCCTGCAGGTAGCCGGTCTCGCCCCAGGCGAGCAGGTCACCGGCCTTGCACGGGTGCACCAGCAGGCGCCGGTAGATCCGGCCGTTGTCCGGATCCGGCGCGGGCGGGTGCACCTTGGTCACCACGGCGGCCATCCGCACCTGCGCGTAGGGCGCGACACCGTCGTCGACGCACTGGAAACCCAGGTAGTGCGGCTCGTCGATCTCCACGGTGACCTCTTCGAGCGTCTCCCGCCGCAGGATGTCGACGTAGCGCTGCTCGCCCGGCTCCGGCCGCCCGCCGGGCAGCGAGTGCTTCCGCCCGTCCAGCCGCAGCAGCAGCCGGCCGTCGGGGACGAACAGGAACCCGTACACCTGCCGCACCGGCAACGTCTCGGGCACTGCACTCGTGTGCCAGGTGAACTTGGGCATCGCGACGATCCCTCCCAACGCGGCCGGGAACGATCACACTAGCCGAGCGAACGACCGATCGGCTCGAACGCCGCGCCCCGGATCACCAGCACCACCTTTCCGGAGCCGCGTCCGGACCGCCCGGCCTCATCACGCATGCGCAGTCCTGGCAGCGGACCGGTACCACGCGTCCCGTCCCGGGGGCGCTGCGCGTCCTGCGCGCCGGCGGTGCGCTCGCGATCTGGTGCCGAGCCGCGCGCTCAGCCCAGCAGCTTGGCGAAGAACCAGCCGATGCGGCTGACCTTGCGGATCCTGGGGTGGCCCGCGACGCCGTGGATCTCCCACTGCTGGCCGCACACCTCGCAGCGCCACAGGCCGATCTGCGAGGTGTCCGGTTCGCACGGGTGGCCTCTGCGTCCTCGTCTCATGTCCTGATCACACCACAGCCGGGCGGGCAAGTCGTGACTTTCGACCCGGGTGGGGGTGCGCTCCGTGTTCGTAGCGTCGACGATCGGTGACCAACTCGGCGAGGAGGACGGTGTGACGGTGCGGGACCTGGTGGGGGAGATGGAACGGCGTTGGGACGAGTTGATGGCCCTGCGTGCCAGTCCCGACATGTACGGCAGCGAGCTCCTCGACGGGCAGTTGGCCGAGCTGGAGCTGTGGTTGCTGCGGCTGCGGCGGCTCGACGCATCGGCGCGCGCCGCGTGACCGGGGTGCGGATCAGCTGAGCGCGCCCGGCGGGGCGAGCTTGCCCAGCAGGCGGTGCAACTCGGTGCGCTCGTGCGGGGCGAGGCGGTCGAGGAGTTCGGCGTCCACCGCGTCGGCGATCGGCGTGACCGCGCGCAGTTCGGCGCGGCCCGCCGCGGTGAGGTCGAGCAGCCGCCGGCGGCGATCGGTGCGGTCGACGGTGCGGGTGATCAGGCCGCGCTGCTCCATGCGGACCAGCAGCGATGCCAGGGTCGCCTTGTCGATCGCCGCGCGTTGGCCGAGCGCCGCCTGTTCGATGCCGGGGTTCTCGCGGATCGCGTTGAGCACCGCGTACTGCGGTTTGGTCAGGTGGGGCAGCCGCGCCTGCCAGTTCGCGCTGTGCTCCTGCATCGCTCGGCGCATGAGGTGGAAGACGGCTTGGTCCAGCTCCACGGCGTCACTTTCCACAAGATCGGCGACTCGGGTGACACGCATCGTAGTGCAGCGCAGCGCGTCGACGTGCTAGCGTGGAATCAAACGTTCGTATACGAACGATTTTGCGGAGGGGTCATGCGTTTGATCGTCGGGATGACCGGGGCCACCGGGGCACCGTTCGGCGTGCGGTTGCTGGAGGCGCTGGGGCGCCTGCCGGACGTGGAGACCCACCTGGTGATGAGCCGGTGGGCGCGCACGACGATCGAGCTGGAGACCGGCTACAGCGCGCGCGAGGTCGCGAAGCTGGCCGACGTCGTGCACGGCTCCGGCGACCAGGCGGCGTCGATCTCGTCCGGATCCTTCCGCACGGACGGCATGGTGATCGCGCCGTGCAGCATGAAGACGTTGGCGGGAATCCGGGCGGGGTACGCCGACGGGTTGGTGGGGCGTGCGGCGGACGTGGTCCTCAAGGAGCGCCGCCGGTTGGTGCTGGTGCCCCGCGAGACGCCGTTGAGCGAGATCCACCTGGAGAACATGCTGGCGCTGTCCCGGATGGGGGCGGTGATGGTGCCGCCGATGCCCGCCTTCTACAACCACCCGGAGTCCGTCGACGACATCGTCGACCACGTGGTCACCCGGGTGCTGGACCAGTTCGACCTGCCCGCGCCCGCGGCCCGCCGGTGGACCGGCCTGCCGCACCGCCGGGACGAGAACCGCTGAGAACAAGGAGGACGAGGTGGCCTACGACGACCTGCGGTCGTACCTGCAAGCCCTCGACGAGGAGGGCCAGCTGCTGCGGATCACCGAGGAGGTGGCCCCCGAACCCGACCTCGGGGCGGCGGCGAACGCGGTGTCGCGGCTGGGCGAGGGCGCCCCGGCGCTGTACTTCGACAACGTCACCGGCTTCACCGACGCGCGGATCGCGCTCAACGCGCACGGCTCGTGGAGCAACCACGCCATCGCGATGGGCATGCCCGCCGACTCGACGACCAAGGAGCAGGTCGACGAGTTCATCCGCCGCTGGGAGGACTTCCCGGTCGCACCCGAGCGCCGGGAGAACCCGCCGTGGGCGGACAACAGCCTCGAAGGCGACGACGTGGACCTGTTCCGGGTGCTGCCGCTGTTCCGGCTCAACGACGGGGACGGCGGCTTCTACCTCGACAAGGCCGCGGTGGTCTCCCGGGACCCGGAGGACCCCGACAACTTCGACAAGCAGAACGTCGGCACCTACCGCCTGGAGGTCAAGGGCCGCAACAAGCTGGGCATGCAGCCGGTGCCGATGCACGACATCGCCCTGCACCTGGGCAAGGCCGAGCAGCGCGGCGAAGACCTGCCGGTGGCCATCACGCTGGGCAACGACCCGGTGATGACCGTTGTCGCCGGGACCCCGCTGGGCTACGAGCAGTCCGAGTACGAGATGGCCGGCGCGCTGCGCGGCGCACCCGCGCCGATCGCCACCGCCCCGCTGACCGGGCTGGACGTGCCGTGGGGGAGCGAAGTGGTGCTCGAAGGCGTCATCGAGGGCCGCAAGCGGGAGATCGAGGGACCGTTCGGCGAGTTCACCGGCCACTACTCGGGCGGCCGGAACATGACCGTGGTGCGCATCGACCGGATCCACCACCGCACCGACCCGATCTTCGAGTCGCTGTACCTGGGCATGCCCTGGACCGAGATCGACTACCTCATCGGTCCCGCCACCTGCGTGCCGCTCTACCAGCAGCTCAAGGCCGAGTTCCCGGAAGTGCAGGCGGTCAACGCGATGTACACCCACGGGCTGCTTGCGATCGTGTCCACCAAGAAGCGCTACGGCGGCTTCGCCAAGGCGGTCGGCCTGCGGACCATGACCACCCCGCACGGCCTCGGCTACTGCAAGATGGTCATCGTCGTCGACGAGGACGTCGACCCGTTCAACCTGCCGCAGGTGATGTGGGCGCTGTCGACCAAGGTCAACCCGGACGGGGACCTGGTGAACCTGCCCAACATGTCGGTGCTGGAGCTCGACCCCGGTTCGCAGCCCCCGGGGATCAGCAACAAGCTCGTCATCGACGCCACGACCCCGGTCGCCCCCGACGCCCGGGGCCATTACAGCCAGCCGGTCCGGGACCTGCCCGAGACCGCGCACTGGATCGGCAAGCTGCAGCAGATGATGCGGAAGTGAGGAGTGCCGTGATGATCTGTCCGCGCTGCGCGTGGGAGGACGTGACGACGCTGGCGGTGTCGCCGGTGGCCGGAGTGTGGGAGGTGTACCAGTGCGCCCGCTGCCTGTACACCTGGCGCAGCACCGAACCGGAACGGCGCACCAGCCGCGACGCCTACCCCGAGGCGTTCCGGATGACCCAGGCCGACATCGACGCCGCGCCCCAGGTGCCCACCGTTCCACCGCTGATCCGCGAGGGAGCCTGATGGACGGCAACGACACGCTGATGTGGGAGGTGCGGGCCGCCGACGGGCGGCTGGCCGAGCTGCTCGACTGGATCGACGCCACGGCGCTGCCGTTCCTGCGCGAGCAGTCGGCGTTGCGCGCGGTGGACGTCTACCGCTCCACCGAGGACCGCGCCGTGGTGATCGCCTCCTTCCACGGCCCGCCCGTCTCGCTGCCGGAACCGCCCGCCGAGCTGCTGCGGCGCCCGGTGCACCAGTGGCCGTTCCGACGCGTCGGCGGCGACCCGCGTTGACCGCTCGCGGTGAGGGGCCCGCCGCCCCTCACCGCGACCGGCTGGTGCACGGGTCCTGGCAGGCGTGGTTCACCCCGGGCAGCGGCAGGGGGCGCACCGCGGTGGCCCGGTCGATCGTCGACCACGCCAGCACACCCCCGAACGCGCACACCACGGCGGACACCAGCATCGCCGTCGCGAAGCCGGGACCGAGCGCGGCACCCGCGCCGATGTGCGACAGGCCCGCGATCAGCGGTAGCACCGCCACCGCCACCAGCCCCGCCAGCCGGGAGATCGCGTTGTTCACGCCCGACGCCACCCCGCCGTGCTCCGGGGCGACGGACGCCAGCACCGCGGACGTCAGCGGTGCCACGGTGATCGACAGGCCCAGGCCGAACACCGCGACTCCCGGCAGCACCCCGGTGACGTAGCTGCTGCCGGGCACGGCCCGGGTCAGCAGGGCGAGCCCGGCGGCGCAGCAGAACGGGCCGACGGTCATCGGAAGCCGCGGGCCGGTCCGCTGCGCCAGCGCCCCCATGCGCCCGGACAGCAGCAGCATGAGCACCGTGATCGGCAGCGTCGCCACCCCGGCCTCCACCGCGCGGTAGCCGAGCGACTGCTGCAGCTGCAACGACAGCAGGAACAACGCGCCCCCCAATGCCGCGTACACGGTGAACGTCGTCAGGTTCGCGCCGGTGAACTGCCGCGAGCGGAACAGCGACAGCGGCAGCAGCGGCTCGGCGCGCCGGCTCTCCACGAGCGGGAACGCCACCAGCGCCGCCGCGCCGACCACCAGGGCGGTGGCGTTGAGCGGCGACCAGCCCGCGGCGGGCACCTGGATCAGCGCGAACACCGTCCCGGCCAGCCCGGCGGTCGCGGTCGCGGCCCCGGGCAGGTCCGGCGGTCCGGTGGCCGTCGGATCGCGGCTCTCCGGGACCCGCCGCACGGCCACCAGGGCGGCCGCCGCGATCGGCAGGTTGATCAGGAACACCCAGCGCCACGACGCGGCGTCCACCAGCCACCCGCCGACGAACGGCCCGACCGCCGAGGCCACCCCGGTCAGCCCGGCCCACCTGCCCACCGCCGCACCGCGGTCGTCGTGGGCGATCGAGGCGTTGATGAGCGCGAGGCTGCCGGGCACCAGCAGCGCGCCGCCGATGCCCTGCACCAGCCGCGCCAGGATCAGCACGCCACCGCTCGCCGCCAGCCCGCACCCCACCGAGGCCAGCGTGAACAGCACGATCCCGGCGACGAACACCCGGCGCCGCCCGTAGCGGTCGCCGAGCGCCCCGCCGAGCAGCAGCAGGGAGCTGAGCGTCAACAGGTAGGCGTCCAGGACCCACTGCAGCACGGCGAGGTCGCCGCCGACGTCCCGGCCGATCGCGGGCAGCGCGACGTTGACCACCGACCCGTCCAGGAACGCCACCCCGGAACCGAGGATCGTGGCGGTCAGGATCCAGCGCCCCGCCCCGGAGCGCAGCGCCACCGCACTCGCGTCCATCGGCCGAGGATAAGGAAGACGGACCAGGTCAGCCGGGGACCGACGCGATCGGCAGGTGCTTGACGCCGTTGATGAAGTTCGACACCAGGTGCCGCACCGGACCGGTCACCCGCAGCTCGCGCATCCGCCACAGCGCCTCGGCGTAGAAGGCGCGCAACTGCAACCGCGCGAAGTGCGCGCCCAGGCAGACGTGCGGGCCGTCGCCGAACGCGAGGTGCGGGTTGGGGTTGCGCCGGATGTCGAACCGGTGCGGTGCGTCGAACCGCCGCTCGTCGAAGTGCGCCGAGCAGTGGAAGACCACGACCTTGTCCCCGGCGCGGATCCGCGCTCCGCCCAGCTCGGCGTCCCGCCTCGCGGTGCGGCGGAAGCTGAGCACCGGCGGGTGGTACCGCAGCGTCTCCTCGACCGCGCGGTCCAGCAGGTCCGGGTTGCGCAGCAGCAGCCGGTGCTGCGCGGGATGGCGGGCGAACGCGAGCATTCCGCCGGGCACGGCGCTGCGCACCGTGTCGTTGCCCGCCACCGAGAGCAGGAAGAAGGACATCCCCAGTTCGGCGTCGGTGAGCACCCGTCCGTCGACCTCGGCGGTCGCCAACGCCGTCATCACGTCGTCGGCGGGCACCCGCCGCTTGTGCTCGGCCAGCTGCCGGGCGTAGCCGAACATGTCGGCCAGCAGTGCGGGGGAGCGCGGGTTGACCGGACGCCCGCCCGCGTCGCGGACCACCTCGGCGTGCTCGGGATCCTGGTAGCCGATGATTTGGTTGGTCCACCCGAGCAGCATCCCGCGGTCGGACTCGGGAACCCCGAGCAGGTCGGCGAGGTTGCGCAGCGGGTAGTCGTCGGTGATCTCGACCAGATCGCACTCGCCGCGGTCGACCACGTCGTCGACCAGCCGCCGCGCCCGGGCGGCGACCTCGGCGCGGAACCGCTCGACGCGGCGCGGGGTGAACGCGCGGCTGACGATGCGGCGCAGCTTGCCGTGCTCGGGCGGGTCGAGGTTGAGCATCATCCGGCGCACGAACGGCAGGTCCTCCGGCGCGGGGTCGCGGATCTGGGTGGCTCCCAGCCACGAGGAGAACGCCCCCGGGTCCTTGAGCACCGCGACCACGTCGGCGTAGCGGGTGACGGCCCAGAACCCGGGTCCGGCGGGCCAGTCGCCGACCGCGTGCTCGGCCTGCCAGCTCACCGGCGCGTGCTCGCGCAGCCAGGCGAAGTCGGCGTGCGGCACCCCGGCGGCGTACCTGCGCGGGTCGAACACGTCGGGAACTCCGGTGGGCACTGCCATGTCGACTCCTGCCGCCGTCACCGCTGCGCCGACCACTGTCGGGCAGCCACCGCGCACTCGTCAACGCAATCCACAGTGGACACTACCGCCGGGATCGGTCCGGACGGGGTCGGCTACGATGAGGCGCTTGAACCGGTTCGGCGGTGCGCGACGGGGGAGGAGCACTGGCGGTGGCACGAGCGGTACCTGCCGTGGAACGGGCCTTCGACGTCCTGGAGCTGTTCCTGGACGCCGACGAGCTCAGCGCGCCGGAGATCACCGCGAAGCTCGGTCTGCCCCGCACCACGGTGCACGAACTCGTCGGCACCCTCGCCGAACGCGGCTACCTGATGTCCGCCGACCGCGGCCGGTTCCGCCTCGGCGTGCGCAGCTTCCAGCTCGGCGCGGCCTACGCCGACCGCCTCGACGTCGCCCGCGAGGGCCGGCACGTGGCCGAGCAGATCGCCGCACGCTGCCGGGAGACGGTGCACGTCGGCGTCCGCGACGGCACCGAGGTCCTGTACGTGGCCAAGGTGGACAGCAGCCACCCGGTGCGGATGGTCTCGGCCGTCGGCGCCCGCCTGCCCGCGCACTGCACGGCGGTCGGCAAGGTCCTGCTGGCGGCGCTGCCGCGCGCCGAGCTCGACGCGCTCTACGCCGACCGCCGGCTCACCGCGATGACCGCGAACAGCACCACCAACCGGCGCGCGCTGCGGCGCGAGCTCGACCGGATCGCCCGGGACGGAGTGGCCCGCGAGTACTGCGAATCCAACGAGGCGGTCGCCTGCGTGGCGGCCCCGGTGCGCGACCACACCGGCGCCGTCGTCGCCGCGCTGAGCATCTCGGTGCCGATCTTGCGCTGGAACGACGACGTCGAACGGGACCTGGCCGACCTCGTCCGGCACGGCGCAGCGGCGTTCTCCGAACGCCTCGGCGGCTGAGCACCGGGTTGGTCGGCCGCGACCACCGGGTACCTCCAGGACCGGGAGGGACCCATGGCCGCAGACCGGATGTGGGAGCAGGACCGGGAGTGGTTCGTCCAGCACTTCGGCGACCGCACCACGCGTGACACCTCGCGGGTGGCCGATGACCGCAGCCGGATCTGGTCGCCGCTGGCCCGCGACTTCGCCGACGTGGCCCGCGACCTGTTCGTGGGCCGCACCGTCGCCGACCTGCTGGACCGCGTCGCGGCCGCCACGACCGACGTGGTCACCGGCGCGGCCTTCGCCGCGGTGACGCTGCGCGGCCCGGACGGGACGCTGCACACCCCGGCGGCCACCGACCCCCGAGCGGCGACCCTCGACCGGATCCAGCAGGGCTGCGCGGACGGGCCGCTGCGCCGGGCGACTTCGCCGTCGGGCACCGGCATGGCCGGCAGTCCCGACCTCACCAAGGACCAGCAGTGGCCGGAGTTCTCCCCGCTCGCGGTCGCCCACGGCGTGCGCGGCGTCCTCGCGGCGGGGCTGTTCCCACCGGGCCGCCGGCGCGGTGCTCTCACCGCGTACACGACCGAACCCCGCGGCCTGGCCGCGGCCGATCCGGACGTGCTGCTGGTGCTCGGTTCCTTCGCGGTGACCGCGCTGAGCGCCACCGAGGCGGTCACCGCCGAGGACCTCGCCGACGTCGTCGTCACCGGGCCGCTGCGCACCAACGACGCGATCTGCCGGGCGGCCGAGGTGCTGCTGGACAAGCGGCGGCTGAGCGCGGAGGACGCCTACGACGTGCTGTCCCGCGCCGCGCGCGACCTGGTCGAGGCATGGTGGACCTGACCCCGGCCGGCAGTGGCGATCAGCCGCGCACGATGACCACCGGGCACGTGGCGTGCGCGGCGCAGCGCTGGCTCACCGACCCCAGCAGCGCCCCGTAGAAGCTGCCGTGGCCGCGACTGCCGACCACGAGCAGCTCGGCTCCTTCCGAGGCGTCCAGGAGCGCCTGCGCCGCGTGCCCGTGGGTGAGCTGCCGTTCGATGGTCACCGGCGGGAGCCCGTCGTCTCGCTCGATCTCGTCGACGGTGTCGTCCAGGCTCTTGCGCGCCGACTCCTCGAACTCGTCGGGCGGCATCGGACCGCCCTCCCAGCTGTAGAAGGCGGGGAACTCCCAGGCGACCACGGCCTGCACGACGGCCCCGACCAGCGCAGCCTGCCGGGCCGCCCAGCGCAGTGCGCACTTCGACGGTGCCGAGCCGTCGACCCCGACGACGATCCTGCGGTACCCGTCCACCGAAGCCTCCTCTCAGCCGCGCGCCTGCTCGATGAGCTTGTCGGACAGCTCCCGCAACCGGGCGCGGGCCTGCGGGTCGTACGCCTGGTCCAGCGCACGCGACTCGCGGCGGCCGTGGAAGTACCGCCCGGTCACCTCCGCCAGGGCCGGGTCGGTGATCAACCGCAGCAGCGCCGCGACCCCTTCCTCGACGGTGCTCACCGGTGTCACGCCCGCCTCCCGCACCATCGCGGTGTTCATGTAGGTCGCGGGGTGCACCGCGTTCACCGTGACGCCATGGTCCCGGAGTTCCTCGGCGAGGTCGATGGTGAACATCACCTGGGCGAGCTTGGACTGCGCGTACGCGCGCATGCCCAGGTAGTGGTCGTGCACCATCGGGTCGTCGAAGTTGATCGGGTGCTGCCCCGCCGAGGCCACGTTGACCACCCGGGACGGCGCGGAGGAGATCAGCAGCGACCGCAGCAGCCGGGTCAGGCGGTAGCCCGCCAGGTAGTTGACCGCGAACCGCAGCTCGATGCCGTCCGCGCTCTCCTCCCGCTCCCCACCGGGCGGCCCCGACCCGATCCCGGCGTTGTTGACCAGCACGTCGAGCCGCTCGCAGTGCCGCCGGACCTCGTCGGCCAGGCCCTCCACCTGCCGCAGTTCGGCGAGGTCGGCGACGAACGGGTCCAGCCGGTCCGACCCGGTCGCCGCGGCGATCTCGTCCCGCAGGGCCTCAAGATGCGGCGCGCTGCGCCCGTGCAGCAGGACGTGCGCGCCGGACTCGGCGAGGCGGTGCGCGAGCGCGCGCCCCAGGCCGCCGGTCGCGCCGGTGACCAGAACCGTCTGGTGGTGGGAAGACTGCACGGCCACTCCGTCGTCGACTCGTCGCGGTGATTACGACCAGTGTGCGCCATCGGCGCGGCGGCTTGCCGCAGCACCGGCCATCTCGCTCCGCAGCGGTACCTCGAAAGTGTTGTGTCGCAGGAAATCCCGGATGGAACCCGGACGGAACGCCACGGAAGACACCGCGACTTACCCGTCCGGGTGCTTGTCACGGAGTGTAACGCGAGATACACCTGTGGTCGGTGGGGCACCCGCCCGCCGAAACCGTGCCGAGGAGCCCGAATCATGACTTCCACCGAGGCAACCGGACGTTACCTGGTTCTGCTGGAGGACAATGCGACGATCATCGGATCCCGCGAGCTGACGCGCATCGCGGGCATCCGCTGCGCCAGCACCGCGGACGCCGCGGGTGCCTCCCCAGCCGAGATGTTCGGCGCGGCCGACGGGGTCGTGCTCCACGAGCTCGGCGTCGCGCTGGTCACCGCCGGACCGGACCAGGTGACCGCGTTGCAGCAGGCCGTCGGGCAGTCCGGTCCGATCGCCGCGTTCGAGCAGGAACGCACCGTCTTCGCCATCGGCGAGCCCGCCGCGGCCGACGGCGAGTTCACCTGGGGTCTGCAGGCGGTGCGCGCCGATCGCAGCGCGCCCACCGGGCAGGGAGTCCGGGTCGCCGTGCTCGACACCGGCCTGGACGTGCAGCACCCGGACTTCGCCGGGCGGGACATCGTCACGGGGACGTTCGTGCCGGGCCAGTTCCACGACGGCCACGGCCACGGCACGCACGTGACCGGCACGTCGTGCGGCCCCCGCACCTCGCAGGCCGGACCGGGCTACGGAATCGCCTCGCAGGCCAGCATCTACTCGGGCAAGGTGCTCGGGGACGACGGGTCCGGATCGGACAGCGGCATCCTGTCCGGCATCCAGTGGGCGATCGCCAACGGTTGCTCGGTGGTGTCGATGTCGCTCGGCGCCCCGACCCAGCCGGGCCAGCCGTTCTCCGACGCCTTCGAGCGGGTCGCGCAGCGCGCCATGCAGCGCGGCACGCTGATCATCGCGGCGTCGGGCAACGAGAGCCAGCGCTCGGCCGGGGTGGTCGCACCCGTCGGGCACCCGGCGAACTGTCCGTCGATCATGGCCGTCGGGGCGGTCGACTCGCAGCTGCAGGTCGCCGACTTCTCCAGCGGCACGGTCGACCAGATCGGGCAGGTCGACGTGGTCGGACCCGGCGTGGACGTGTACTCGAGCTGGCCCGGCCCGGAGCGCTACCGCAAGCTCAGCGGCACGAGCATGGCCACGCCGCACGTCTCCGGCGTCGCGGCGCTGTACGCCCAGCAGTTCCAGGTCCGCTCCTGGGACCTGTGGGCGCGGCTGAGCGCGACCGCCCGGCGGCTGCCGCTGCTGTCGACCGACGTGGGTTCGGGCGTGGTCCAGGCGCCGTGAGAACTCCGGAGGTCGCCGCGCGGGTCAGGCACCGTCCTCGATGGCCTGCGCGGCGACCTTCGTGCAGTTGCCGAGGTCCTCGGCAGCCGCGGCCGCCTGGTCCAGCGCGATGTGCACCGCGGACGGTTCGACGAGGCCGGGCGCGTCGTACTCGTTGGAGAGCATGTCCAGCTGCCGGGCCAGCCGCGCACCGGCGGCGGTCACCACGAGCAGCGCGTCCCGCGCCGCCGCCAGTTCCTCCGGAGCAGTCGTCAGTCGTGCCGAGCTGCGCTCCAGCCGCCGCCCGGCCTGGGCGATCACCTCGGCGGTAGCGCTGACCTCGTGCCAGCGCGAGGACGGTTTCCGGCTGCCCATCTGCTTTCCCAGCTCCCCACCGCACCCTGTGCGTCGGCCTGCGGACCACTCCTGCGGTCCCGCACATCGCATACCCGGTCGGTACCGGGGTCACACGCCCGAGTGGCGTGCGCCATGGCGGACCCGGGCGGCGAGGGCGGAGCCGAGCGCGGCGGCGGCCACGCCCACCCGTCGCGCACCGGGAACCGCGACCCGGCGGCGGAAGACGTCGTAGCCGGACTCGACGATCCGGTCGAGGATCTCCCCGTAGAGCGTGCGGGCGGTCGCCACGCACGGACGCGACACCGGGGACAGCAGTGCGATGCCCGGTTCGGCCTCGCGGTACACCGCGCGCGTGCGGGAAACCTGGTCGGCCAGCGCGCTGCGCACGCGGTGGTCGGCACGGCCGGTGCGACGGCACCAGGCCAGCCGGTCGCGGTCCACCCCGAACACGGCGAGTTCGTCGGCGGGCAGGTACACGCGGTCGCGGTCGAGGTCCTCGCCGACGTCGCGCAGGAAGTTGGTCAGCTGGAACGCGCAGCCCAGCGCCGCCGCGTACGGAGCGGCCTCGGTCGCCGGGCCGACCGTGCCGAGGACCGGCAGCACTTGCAGCCCGATCACGGCGGCAGATCCGTGGACGTAGCGGTCCAGCGACGCGCGCGTGGGGTAGTCGCGCACGCTGAGGTCCATCCGCATCGACGTCATGAAGTCGCCGAACAACCGGTGGTCGAGGCCGTGCCGGGTGACGGTGTCGACCAGCGCGGCCAGGATCGGGTGGTCGCTGTGCCCGGTCGCCAGCGCGGTCCGCAGTCGCTGGTCGAGCCGCTCCAGCGCCTCCTGCTTGTCTGCGGTGGACCAGTCGTCCACGATGTCGTCGACCCACCGCGCGAAGCCGTACAGGGCGTGCACCGCGGGCCGCTGCGCCGGGGTCAGCAGGCGGGTCGCCAGGAAGTAGGTGCGCCCGTGCGCGGCGTTGAGCTCGCGGCACATCCGGTACGCGCTGCGCAGGTCCGGGCGCCGGATGCCCGCGGCGTCGAGCTCGCGGTGGATCCTCAGCCCGGTCCCGGTGTGCATAGCCGAATCTCAGCACACCGGGTGCGGGGTCGTGCGCAGGGACGTCGTCACGGTGAACCCGGTCACGTGGTCCACAGTGGACATCAGGTCACGCCGGCCTCCTGCATCGCCTCGTCCAGCCCGTCGAGCAGGACGACGCCGAGGGTGTTGGCCACCGTGCCCGTGGTCAGCGTGGCGCGCAGTCCCCGGGCGAGCAGTCGGACCCGGCGCGGATCCGGCCGCTCCTGCTGGGTCGCCTCGCACAGCTCCTGCGCGGTCCGTTCGATCTCGACGGTCTCGCCGTAACGGGCGTGCACCGTGGGAAGGGTGAGCAGCACGACGCGCGCCACCCGGGCGAGTCCGGCGAAACTCGGCGTGTCGGCGATCACCGGCTCGGCGCCGGTCTGTGCGGGCACCTCCGGGTCGTCGAGCACCGCGACCGCCCGGGAGCTGCGCGCCCAGGCGTTGACGTCGCCTCCGTGGTGTCCGGCGCAGATCAGCCCGGAGCCGGTGAGCCCGGCCCGCGTCGGGACTCCCCGCGACTCCGCGTCGCTGGTGGCGATCAGCTCGTGCTCGCGCAGCGTGCGCACCACCTCGCCGAGTTCCTCCCAGGTCGGAGGCGGGGACAGCGCGGAAGCCCGTGCGCTGTCGAAGAAACCGGCGACTTCCGGGCGGAAGTGGTTGTCCTCGTAGAGGTAGCGGAGGAAGGCACGGGCGATGGGTTCCTGACGTGACACGATCGCCTCCAAGATCGGCCCGTTTCGATGCGTTGCGAGCGCCGGGCGGAACGTCGCCGATCGCCGCGAGGTGGTGCGCGGTCACCGGCTCGTCCGGTCGGTGCTCGGCACCGACCGGGTCTCACCCCAGTCGCCGGTGATGTCGGATGCTCCTGCGAGCGGTGGTCGTCCCCAGGTTTCAGAGTGTTCCGCCGGTGCGACCGCT
The DNA here is from genome assembly GCF_025643595.1 of Saccharopolyspora rosea. Classification (GTDB taxonomy): domain Bacteria; phylum Actinomycetota; class Actinomycetes; order Mycobacteriales; family Pseudonocardiaceae; genus Saccharopolyspora; species Saccharopolyspora rosea. The sequence continues at coordinate 3,353,450 of NZ_CP102826.1, read as the reverse complement.
GTTCGGCGGCGGTCACACCGCAGGAGCGTAAGCGGGCCGCAGGTGAGATCGCAGGGGGCTTTTGTCACCCACACGATGAGGATTCCGCCGGTACAGCCCGAGTTGTCGGCGATTTCGTCAAGATTCCCGGCGGAGTGGACGACGCCCAGGGCTTGCTGGGGGTCCAAGCCCTGGGCGTCCTTCGCCGCACGAGGGGGTGGTGCGGCGGCCCGACGACCTTAACAGTGTTAGTTGAACGGTCACCAAGGGGGCCGCCGACCGCATCCCACATCCCCGGTGCGGCCGGCGGCGCTACCGCGCGCGCAATCCCCTCTGCGTTCCGCGCGCGGGTGGGCGCTCCAGACCGCCCACGCGAGGGGGACTCACGTGGACGCCGTCGATGACGCGGAATCGTGAGAATTCTCGACCGGGCCCGAGCGCGGGCCGGCCCGCAGTCCGTCGAAGGCGATCTTGGTGACCGCGTCGGCGACCTCCTCGGCCCGCAACCCGCGGGTCGGCCGGTACCACTCGATGATCGAGTTCACCATGCCGAACAGCAGCCTGCTGGTCAGCGCCGGGTCGACGTCCGGGCGGATGCTGCCCTCGGCCTCGGCCTGGGCGACGAGGTCGCTGACGATGCGGTCGAATTCCCGGCGCCGGGCCAGCGCCTGGCGCTCCACGCGGGTGTTGCCGCGCACCCGCAGCAGCAGGGTGACGAACGGCAGCTCACCGACCAGGACCTCGACCGAGCGGCGCACGACGTGCTCAAGCCGGTCGATGGCGCTGCCGGTGCGCGACGGCTCCTCCTCGACGACGGCGAACAGCGCGTCCATCGCCCGGTTCACGCCCAGCCGCAGCAGCTCGTCCTTGCCCGAGACGTGGTGGTAGATCGCGGACTTGGTGATGCCCAGGCGGTGCGAGAGGTCCTCCATGCTGGTGCCCTCGTACCCGCGTTCGTTGAACACCCGCACCGAGACGTCCAGCAGCCGCCCGAGGTCGTAACCCGGCCTGCCTCGGCGATTCCCTCGTCCCGCGTTGCCCTGCATGGGTCCGGAGTATCGCAGTCGATCGATCAGCGGTCGCGCCGGTCCACGATGCGGCGCAGCTTGCCGACCGAGCGTTCCAGGGTATCCGGGTCCACCACGGTCACCTCGGCGGTGACGCCCACGGCGTCCTTGATCGCCCTGGTCAGCTCCGCCGCGGCCGGCTCGCGCCGCACGCCCGGGCAGTCGGCGCGGGCTTCGACGCGCACCGCCATCCGGTCCATCCGCCCCTCGCGGCTGAGCACCAGCTGGAAGTGCGGCGACATCCCGTCGGTGCGCAGCACCAGCTCCTCGATCTGCGTGGGATAGACGTTCACCCCGCGCAGGACGATCATGTCGTCGCTGCGGCCGGTGATCCGGTCCATCCGGCGCATCGGGCGCGCGGTGCCCGGCAGCAGCCGGGTCAGGTCGCGGGTGCGGTAGCGGATGATCGGCATCGCCTGCTTGGTCAGCGAGGTGAACACCAGCTCGCCCTCGGCGCCCTCGGGCAGCACCTCGCCGGTGATCGGGTCGATGATCTCCGGGTAGAAGTGGTCCTCCCAGATGTGCGGGCCGTCCTTGGTCTCGACGCACTCCATGGCCACACCAGGACCCATCACCTCGGACAGCCCGTAGATGTCGACCGCGTCGATGTCGAGCCGTTCCTCGATCTCCGCGCGCATCCCCTCGGTCCACGGCTCGGCGCCGAAGATCCCGATGCGCAGCGAGGTGCTGCGCGGGTCGATGCCCTGGCGCTCGAACTCGTCGACGAGGGTGAGCATGTAGGACGGCGTGACCATGATGATATCCGGCCGCAGGTCCTGGATCACCTGCACCTGGCGGGCGGTCATGCCACCGGAGGCCGGGATGACCGTGCACCCCAGCCGTTCCGCGCCGTAGTGCGCGCCCAGCCCGCCGGTGAACAGCCCGTAGCCGTAGGAGACGTGCACCTTGTGCCCGGGCCGCCCGCCCGCCGCGCGGATCGAGCGGGCCACGACCTGCGCCCAGACCTGCAGGTCGTGGTCGGTGTAGCCGACCACGGTCGGCTTGCCGGTGGTGCCGCTGGAGGCGTGCAGCCGGCGCACCTGCTCGGAGGGCACGGCGAACATCCCGAACGGGTAGTTGTCGCGCAGGTCCCGCTTGGTGGTGAACGGGAACGCCGCGAGGTCGGCGAGGCTCCGGCAGTCGTCCGGGTGCACCCCGGCCTCGTCGAACCGGCGGCGGTACGCCTCGACGTTGTCGTAGGCGCGGCGCAGCGTGCTCCGCAGGCGTTCCAGCTGCACCGCGGCGAGTTCGTCGGCGGAGAACCGCTCGGCGGGGTCGAGGTCGGCGGGCGGCGGTGCGGTGCCGAACCGGCGCGGGGTCGTCGGTCGCGCGGTGCCTGTCATGAGTCGGCTCCCTCGGCGTTTCTGAGCGTGCGGCTGTGGCCCCGGAACTCGGCGATCAGCTCGTCGCCGCGGTGCACCGAGACGTCGTAGATCCCGCTGCGGCCGTACCGCACCCGTTCCTCGGCGCGGGCGACGAGCACGTCGCCGCACCGGGCGGAGCGGACGAAGGTGATGTCCGCGCCGGCCGCCACGGTGGTCGGCCCGTGCCCGTTGCACGCGCAGGCGAACGCCGTGTCCGCGAGCAGGAAGATGTAGCCGCCGTGGGCGATGCCGTGCCCGTTGACCATCGCGTCGGTGATCCGCATCCGGGCGCGGGCGCCTCCGGGCGCGGTGTCGAGGAGTTCGATGCCCAGCGCCCGGGAGGCGCGGTCGTCGTCGAACATGACCCTGGCCGGGTCCCGCCGCGCTGCGGTTCCGGTGTCGTTCACAGCTCCACCGCCTCGTCCTGAACGAACAGTCGGTAATTAATCCAGTGCCGGTGGATGCTGTCAAGGGTGTACCAGGGCGGCGTTTTCTGAGTCGTTCCAGGGAGATTTTCATCTGGTCGTGTTCTGTTGCCGCAGCGCGTTCCGGTGCTAACGTAACCGAACGAACGGTCAGTAAATGAGTCGTGGTCGCGAGATCCGCGGTCGGGTCGACGGCCGAGATCCACTGAGGAGGTCGGGGTGCATGGCAGCCCTGCGCAGCTACGTCGGCGGTGAGTGGCGGGTGCCCTCGGACGAGGGGGCACCGCTGCACGACGCCGTGACCGGTGAGGAGGTCGCGCGGATCTCCTCGGCGGGGATCGACATGGCGGCCGCGCTCGACCACGGGCGCACGCGCGGCGGTCCGGCGCTGGCGGAACTGACCTTCCACCAGCGCGCGGCGCTGCTCAAGGCGCTCGCGTCGCACCTGCGCGAGCACCGCGAGGAGCTGTACGCGCTGTCGACGCGCACCGGGGCCACGAAGGGCGATTCCGCGTTCGACGTCGACGGCGGCATCGGGGTGCTGTTCGGGTACTCCAGCAAGGGGCGGCGCGAACTGCCCAACGACACGGTCTACGTCGACGGCGCGGTGGAGCCGCTCGGCAAGGGTGGCACGTTCGTCGGTCAGCACGTCTGCACCCCGTTGCAGGGCGTGGCGGTGCAGATCAACGCGTTCAACTTCCCGGTGTGGGGTCCGCTGGAGAAGTTCGCGCCGGCCTTCCTGGCCGGGATGCCCACCCTCGTCAAACCCGCCAGCCAGACCGCCTACCTCACGCACCGGCTGGTGGAGCTGATGATCGGCTCCGGCCTGCTGCCGGAGGGCGCGCTGCAGCTCGTCTGCGGCAGCGCGGGTGATCTGCTCGACCACGTCACCGACCAGGACGTGGTGTCGTTCACCGGGTCGGCGGCCACCGGTCGCCGGCTGCGCGCGCACCCGGCGGTGCTCGCCGGTTCGGTGCGGTTCAACGTCGAGGCGGACTCGCTGAACTGCTCGATCCTCGGCCCGGACGCCGAACCCGGCGGTGCGGAGTTCGAGCTGTTCGTCAAGCAGCTGGTCACCGAGATGACCGTCAAGGCGGGGCAGAAGTGCACCGCGATCCGCCGCGCACTGGTCCCGGCCCACCGCGTCGACGACGTGGTTGAGGCGGCGGTCCGGCGGCTGGAGCGCGTCACCGTCGGCAATCCGGCGTTGTCCGAGGTGCGGATGGGCGCGTTGGCCAGCCTGGAGCAGCGCGAGGAGGTCCGCCGCTCGCTGAAGTCCCTGCTGGAGGCCGGCACGCTGGTGCACGGCGACCCGGACCGGTTCGACCTGGTCGATGCCGATCCCGACCGCGGCGCGTTCCTGCCGCCGCTGCTGGTGCGCTGCGATGATCCGGACCGCCCGCAGCCCCACGAGGTGGAGGCGTTCGGGCCGGTCAGCACCGTGCTGCCCTACACCACGACCGAGCAGGCGATCGACCTGGCCCGCCGCGGCCAGGGCAGCCTGGCGGGATCCGTGGTCACCGCGGACCCGGCGTTCGCGCGCGAGGTGGTCCTCGGCACCGCGTCGCGCCACGGCCGCCTGCTGGTGCTCAACAGCGACAACGCGGGCGAGTCCACCGGGCACGGCTCGCCGCTGCCCGCGCTGGTGCACGGAGGTCCCGGCCGGGCCGGTGGCGGCGAGGAGATGGGCGGCATCCGCGGCGTCCTGCACCACATGCAGCGCACCGCGGTCCAGGCCGGTCCGGACGTGCTCAGCGCGATCACCGGGCAGTGGGTGCCGGGTTCCCGGCGCACCGTCACCGACGAGCACCCGTTCCGCAAGTACCTGGAGGACCTGCGCATCGGCGACACGGTGGTCGCGGGTCCGCGCACCGTGACCCTGGCGGACGTCGAGCACTTCGCCGAGTTCACCGGCGACACCTTCTACGCGCACACCGACGAGGAAGCCGCCCGGGCGAACCCGTTCTTCGACGGGCGCGTCGCGCACGGCTACCTGGTGGTGTCCTTCGCCGCGGGCCTGTTCGTCGACCCGGACCCGGGCCCGGTGCTGGCCAACTACGGACTGGAGAACCTGCGGTTCCTCACGCCGACCTATCCCGGCGACGAGCTCACCGTGACGATGACGGCCAAGCAGATCACCCCGCGCGTCAACGCCGCGCACGGCGAAGTCCGCTGGGACGTCGACGTCACCAACGCCGACGGCGAGTCGGTGGCCAAGTACGACGTGCTCACGCTGGTGGCCAAGCGGACGGAGGAGGGGTGACCATGACGTCCACAGTGGAACGTCCGCTCGGCGAGGAAGAGCTGCAGCGGCACTTCGACGACCGGATCGCCCACGACCAGCGGATCGAACCCCGCGACTGGATGCCCGAGGGCTATCGCAAGACGCTGGTGCGCCAGATCGCCCAGCACGCGCACTCCGAGATCATCGGCATGCAGCCGGAGGGCAACTGGCTGACCCGGGCGCCTAGCCTGCGGCGCAAGGCGATCCTGCTGGCCAAGGTGCAGGACGAGGCAGGCCACGGCCTGTACCTGTACTCGGCGGCCGAGACGCTCGGCGTGGACCGGTCCGAGCTGACCGAGAAGTTGCTGCAGCGCAAGCAGAAGTACTCGTCGATCTTCAACTACCCGACGCTGACGTTCGCCGACATCGGTGTGATCGGCTGGTTGGTGGACGGCGCGGCCATCTGCAACCAGGTTCCGCTGTGCCGCAGCTCCTACGGTCCGTACGCGCGCGCCATGGTGCGGATCTGCAAGGAGGAGTCGTTCCACCAGCGGCAGGGTTACGAACTCCTCATGACGATGATGCGGGGCACCGAGGAGCAGCAGCGGATGGTGCAGGACGCCACGGACCGCTGGTGGTGGCCGTCGCTGATGATGTTCGGCCCGCCGGACGGGGACTCGCCGAACACCCAGCAGTCGATGGCCTGGCGGATCAAACGGCACACCAACGACGAACTCCGGCAGAAGTTCGTGGACATGACGGTGCCGCAGGCCGAGGCGCTGGGCGTGGCGCTGCCCGACCCCGCGCTGCGCTGGAACGCCGAACGCGGTCACTACGACTTCGGCGAGCCCGACTGGACCGAGCTCAAGCAGGTCATCAGCGGCCGCGGTCCGTGCAACGAGCAGCGGATCGCGCGGCGACGCGCCGCGCACGAGGAAGGTCAGTGGGTGCGGGACGCCGCTGCGGCGCACGCCCGCAAGACGCGGGGGAGGACCTCATGACCGGCGACAACGGCGCGGCGAAGGCGGACTGGCCGCTGTTCGAGGTGTTCGTCCGCGGCAAGCGCGGGCTCAACCACGTGCACGTGGGGTCCCTGCACGCGGCGGACGAGGAGATGGCGTTGCACAACGCGCGCAACCTCTACACCCGCCGCAACGAGGGCGTGAGCATCTGGGTGGTGCGGGCGGACGCGATCACCGCGTCCAGCCCGGACGAGAAGGACCCGTTCTTCGCGCCCAGCGGAGACAAGGTGTACCGGCACCCGACCTTCTACCGCATCCCCGACGACGTTCCGCACATGTGAGGCCAGGTCCATGTCGTTCGACAACGCCTACGAGGCGCTGACCGCAGCAGAACCCGACGGCGAGTCCCGCTGGGCCTTCGGCACCGGCTTCGACGACCCGCTGTCCGGTGTGGACACCACGCTGCCGGACGGCGTCGACGGAGCCGACCTCGCCCGGTACTGCCTGATGCTCGGTGACGACGCGCTGATCACCTCGCACCGGCTGACCGAGTGGGTCACGTGCGCTCCGGAACTGGAGGACGAGCTGGCGCTGGCCAACATCGCCCTCGACCTGCTCGGCCAGGCCCGGCTGCTGCTGACCCGCGCGGGCCAGGCCGATGGCACCGGCCGCGGCGAGGACGAGTTCGCCTACTTCCGCGACGAGCGGGAGTTCCGCAACGTGCGGCTGGCCGAAGTCCCGCACGGGGACTTCGGCGAGACCGTGGCCCGGCTGCTGGTGCTGTCGACGTGGCGGTTGGCGCTGTTCGGACCGCTGGCCGAGTCGCGGGACCCGGTGCTGGCCGCGATCGCCGCCAAGGGCCGCAAGGAGCTGGCCTACCACCGCGAGTACGCGGCCGACTGGATCGTCCGCCTCGGCGACGGCACCGAGGAGTCGCACGCCCGCGTGCAGCACGGGTTCGACGCGGTGTGGCCGCTGGTCGGGGAGTTGTTCACCCCGCACGAGACCGAACGCCGGATGGCCGAGGCCGGGGTCGGCGTGGACCCCGCCGGGCTGCGCCCGGAGTTCGACGCGGTGCTGGACCAGGTGTGCGCGGCGGCGACCCTCCAGGTGCCCGATCTGCCCGCGCTGCCCGGCGTCAACGACCGGGCGGGACGCGACGGCGTGCACACCGAACACCTCGGCTACCTGCTCGCCGAGATGCAGAGCCTGGCCCGTGCGCACCCGGAGGCGACATGGTGACGAGCACGAAGCCGGACCTGCGGCGCGCCCGCGAGGTGGCCGAGTCGGTGACCGACCCGGAGCTGCCGGTGCTGACGCTGGCGGACCTGGGCGTGTTGCGCGAGGTCGAACTCACCGGTACCGGTTCGGTGGTCGTGTCGATCACGCCCACCTACTCCGGGTGCCCGGCGATGCGCGAGATGCGGGCCGATCTGCAGAACCGGCTGCACGAAGCGGGGTTCGCCGACGTCGAGGTGCGCACCGTGCTCGACCCGCCGTGGACCACCGACTGGATCACCGCGGAGGGGCGGCGCAAGCTCGCCGAGTACGGCGTCGCCCCGCCAGGCCCGGCCCCTCGGCACGACGCGGGTCCGGTGCCGTTGCGGCTGGCGCCGCCGGGCGAGCAGGTCCGCTGCCCGCAGTGCGGATCACCGGACACCGAGCAGGTGTCCCGGTTCGGCGCGACCGCGTGCAAGGCGCTGCGCCGCTGCCACTCGTGCCACGAACCCTTCGAGCACATCAAGGAGATCTGACGTGACCGGAACGCTGCCCGCCGAAGCGCCCCGCGCGACGCCGCAGCGGCGGCGCACCTCCTTCCACCCGCTGCGGGTCAGCAGCGTGGAGCGGTTGTGCGACGACGCGGTGGCGGTCGGCTTCGACGTGCCGCCGGAGCTCGCCGAGGAGTTCGCCTTCCGGCCGGGGCAGTCGCTGACCCTGCGCCGTCGGGTCGACGACCGCGAGGAGCGCCGGTCGTACTCGATCTGCGCGCCCCGCGGGGCATCGCCGCGCATCGGCGTGCGCCACGTTCCCGGTGGGCTGTTCTCCACGTGGCTGGTGCACGAGGTGCGGCCGGGGGACGAGATCGAGGTGCAGCCACCGACCGGGAGGTTCTCCCCGGACCTGGCGGTGGACGAGCGGCACGTGTGCGTGGCCGCCGGTTCCGGGATCACGCCGGTGCTGTCGATCGCGAGCTCGGTGCTGCGCGAGACGGACGCGACGGTCACGTTGCTCTACGGCAACCGGCGCAGCGACACGGTGATGTTCGCCGACGAGCTCGCCGACCTGAAGGACCGCTATCCGGCGCGGCTGGAGTTGGTCCACGTGCTGTCCCGGGAGCCTCGCGAGTCGGACCTGTTCACCGGTCGGCTGGACGGGGCCAAACTGCGCGAGCTGCTGTCCACTGTGGTCGATCCCGCCGCGGTGGACCAGTGGTGGCTGTGCGGGCCGTACGGGATGGTGCGCGCGGCCCAGGACGTGCTCGGGGATCGCGGTGTGTCGTCCGAACGCGTCCACCAGGAGCTGTTTTACGTCGACGACGTCCCGCCCGAACCGGTGCGCCACGAGGAGCCGGTTCCGACCGGACCGACCAGCGAGGTGACGGTCGTGCTCGACGGGCGTTCCACGTCGATGGCGCTGCCCCGGGACGTTCCGGTGCTCGATGCGGCGCAGCGGGTCCGGCCGGACCTGCCGTTCGCCTGCAAGGGCGGGGTGTGCGGCACCTGCCGCGCCAGGGTGACCTGCGGCGAGGTCCGGATGCGCCGCAACTTCGCCCTGGAGGACTCCGAGGTCGCCGACGGTTTCGTCCTCACCTGCCAGTCCCTGCCGGTGACCGACACCGTCACGGTCGACTACGACACCTGACAGCGCGGTCCCGGGATGACCGCTGGGCCAGCTCGCCGAAAGGCGACCGAACCGAGCCGCATCCTGCCGTTCCCGACGACGAGGGCCGCGCCTCGGGAGCCGCTGGGGCTCGGCCACGCGGACGGGGTGGTCAGAGTTCCGCCGGGTCCTGGTGCAGGTCGGCGAACAGGTCGGATCCGCCGTCGAGCCGGTGCAGCACGTCGGTGCTGGTGAAGACCAGGTCCTCGGGGTCGGTGCAGGAACGGATCTCGTGCCAGGTGACCGGGGTGGAAACGGTCGGCCGGGACCGGGCGCGCAACGAGTACGGGGCGACGGTGGTCTTGGCCGTGTTGTTCTGGCTCCAGTCGATGAACACCTTGCCGCTGCGGGCGGCCTTGGACATCGTGGCCACCACCGCGTCCGGGTGAGCCGCCTCCAGGTGGCGGGCGATCTCCTTGGCGTAGGCCGAGGTGCGGTCGGTGGCGCTGGTGCGCACCGGGCAGTACAGCTGCAAACCCTTGGAACCGCTGGTCTTGGGTAGTGGTCGCAGACCGTCGGAGGCCAGCACCTTGCGCAGCCGCTCGGCGACGCGGCAGCACTCCACGATCGTCGCCGGCGCACCGGGATCCAGGTCGAACACCAGCAGGTCGGGCGTGTTGCGCCCGCCGTCGTCCCGCACGGTCCACTGCGGCACGTGCAGTTCCAGGGCGGCGAGGTTGGCCGTCCACATCAGGGTCGGCAGGTCGCCGATGAGCACGTGGTGGTTCAGCGCGCGGCCGGTGCCGTCCGCACCGGACACCAGCGCGGCCGTGGGCACCCAGTCCGGTGCGTGCCGCGAGACGTTCTTCTCGAAGAACGAGCCCCCGTCCACGCCGTCCGGGAACCGGATCAGCGTCGCGGCGCGGCCCCGCAGGTGCGGGAGCATCGCGGGCGCGACCTGGTGGTAGTAGGCGATGACGTCGCGCTTGGTGAACCCGACCTCCGGGTACAGCACCTTGTCCAAATTGGACAACGTGAGACGCCGTCCCTGGACGTCGACGGTGAGCTGCCCGGTGGCCATCGCGGATCAGGACGCCTTGCGGGCGCGGCGACGGCCACCGGAGGACGCCTCGGCGACGGCGTCCTCCAGCTCGGCGCGCTTCATCTTCGACCGGCCGCGGATGCCGAGCTGTTTGGCGCGGTCCTCCAGCTCGGCCTTGCTCAGCTCGGACAGGTCCTCGCTCCGCGCGCTGGTCTTCTTGCCGGCGCGGCCCTGCCGGGCCTGGTCGACGCTGCGGCGCAACGCCTCGGTGAGGTCGATCACGTCGGTGGGCTGCGGCGGCGCCTCGGCGGCCTCGGGTGCGCGGCCCTGCGCCTTCTCCTCGACCAGCTTCTCCACCCGCGCGGTGTAGGTGTCCTGGTACTCCTCGGGGGTCCACTCGCCGCTCATCGACTCGATGATCGTGGTGGCCATCTGCAGTTCCTTGTCGCTGGGCGCGGCGGAGGATCCCGCCTCGCCGAGGATCTCGCCGGGGTCGCGGATCTCGTCGGCGAAGAACAGCGTGTTCAGCGCCAGCGCGGAGTCCTCGGCGCGCACCGCGGTCAGGTACTGCTTGCCGCGCAGCACGAAGGTGGCGATGCCGACCTGGTTGGTCTCGTGCATGGCGCGGCGCAGCAGGTTGTACGGCCGGAAGTGCTCCTTGCTGTTGGGCGCCAGCCAGTAGGTCTTCTGGAAGAACACCGGGTCGATCTCGTCCAGGTCGACGAACGTGGTGATGTCGATGGTGCGGGAGCGGCCCGGCGCGATCTCGTCGAGTTCGGACTGGTCGACGGTGATCACCATGCCGTCGATCTCGCGTCCCTTGACGATGTCGTTGTAGCCGACCTCCTCGCCGGTGCGTTCGTTGACGCGCTTGTACCGGATGCGGTCGGTGGTGCCGCGTTCGTACTGGTGGAACTGGATCGTGTGGTCCTCGGTCGCGGCGTAGAGCCCGACCGGGATGGTCACCAGGCCGAAGTTGATCGAGCCGGTCCAGATCTTGCGCGGCATGGCTCCTCCCTCCGCCCGGCGTCCGGCACGTCCACCATGCGCCCGCCCGACGCGTGATCGCAGGGCTCACCGCCGCAACGTCGAGTTGTCAACAGGAGTGCCCGACCGGTGCGCTGCGGAAACAACTCGATGGGTGCCGTCGGGCAGGCGACGGGTGAGGCCGTTGCGGGCGAGCCGTTCGAGCAGCGGGACCGCGACGCGGCGGGAGGTGTCCAGGGCTTGCCGGGCCTGGCTGAGCGTGAACGGGGCGGGGAGCCGGGCGAGCCGGTCCAGCGCCGCGCGGTCGGCGTCGGGCAGCAGGACCAGGCCGGGTGCCAGGCGCAGCAGGGTTCCGGTGCGCGCGGCGGCGGCCAGTTCGGCGTCGCCGACGCCCAGCGCGGCCAGGTCCTCGGCGGTCGGGGCCCGGAAGGGGTGTTCGGCGAGCGCGTCGCGGATCGCCCGCACCGCGCGGTCGACCCGTTCGGGTAGGGCTCGCGCCCCGGTGTGCAGACGGCCGTCGCGCAGCGTGACACCCGCGGCGTCGGCGACCGCGGCCAGCAGCGTCCGGTCGGGGAGGTCGAGGGCCCGGCGCGCGGCTTCGGCGGGCATGCCGTCGTCCAAGGGGTGGTCGCGGGCGTGTTCGGCGAGCAGCCGGGTCAGGTGCGCGGCGAGCCGGTCGCGGTGGGCGTCGTCCAGCAGCCACGGCCCGGGATGCGGGGGAGCGGCGCCCATGGCGCGCAGTTCATCGGCGCGGACCACGCGGCGTCGCCGCAGCTCGGCAGCCCAGTCGGGGCGACCGTCCAGGGCTGCCAGTTCGGCTGCCCGAGCGCGGGCCGAGCCCCGGCGGGTCAGCGCCGGTGGGCGGACGTCGAGCACGACGAGCCCGGCGCAGATCCGGTGCCCGCCCGGATCCCGCAGCAGTGCCCGGTCTCCGATGCGCAGCGCGAGGGGCAGCCGCAGCGCCAGCCGCGCGGTGTCCTCGCCCAGCGGCCGGACCCGCGCGGCGACGGCGGCGGCTCCGACGTGCAGGACCGGTTGGCGGGGCAGGTCCCGCGCGGCCGCGCCGCGCAGGCGGACGTCCGCGGTGTCGGTGCTCAACCAGCGTCCCGGGGTCAGCAGGGCGTCACCGCGCCCGATGTCGCGGTGGTCGACGCCGCGCAGGTTCACCGCCACCCGGGCCACCGCCGGGACCTGGCGGCACGCGGTGCCCAACGCCTGGAGACCGCGCACGGTGGCCTCCCGGCCGCCGGGGTGCAGCGCCAGGCGCTGGCCGACGCGCAGCGTGCCGGCCGACAGCGTCCCGGTGACCACCGTTCCCGCGCCGCGGATGGTGAACGAGCGGTCGATCCACAGCCGCACGTCGGCGTCGCGGTCGGCGGTCGGCAGCCGGTGGGCCAGCTCGTCCAGCGCGGTGCGCAGGTCGCCGAGCCCCTGCCCGGTGGTGCCGCTGACGTGGACCTCGGGAATCCCGGCCAGCGAGGTGCCGCGCAGCGCCTCCCGGGCGAGTTGCCCGGCAGGGGTGGGGTCGGCGAGGTCGCTGCGGGTCACCGCGAGCACGCCGTGCCGCACGCCGAGGGCGTCGAGCGCGTCGAGGTGCTCGGTGGACTGCGGCATCCAGCCCTCGTCGGCGGCCACCACGAACAGCGCGGCGGGAACCGGCCCGATCCCGGCGAGCATGTTCGGCACGAACCGCTCGTGCCCGGGCACGTCGACGAACGCCAGCGTGCAGCCGTCGGGCATCCGGGTCCAGGCGAAACCGAGGTCGATGGTCAGGCCGCGGCGGCGTTCCTCGGCCCAGCGGTCCGGTTCCGTTCCGGTCAGCGCCCGCACCAGCGTGGACTTGCCGTGGTCCACGTGGCCCGCGGTGGCGATGACGTGCATCAGGCCACCGCCAGCACGGCTCGGCGCAGCACGTCGTCGTCCTCGGGTGGGAGGGCGGCCAGGTCCAGCAGGCAGCGTCCGCGTTCCACGCGGGCCAGCACCGCGGGGGTGCCGGTGCGCAACGGCTTGGCGTAGTGCTCGGGCAGCGCGACGGCGGCGCTGGGCAGTTCGACGCCGGGGGCGCCGCCGCCTCCGACCGTCGCCGACGACGCCTGCGGATCGGCCGGGATCCCGGCGGCGGCCAGCGCGTCGGCGAGCGCTTCGGCCCGGTGGCGCAAGTGCTCGCGGTCGCGGCGCAGCGCGCGTTCGGTCGGCGTCGCGGGCCCGCGCAGGGTCGCCTCCAGGGCGGCGAGCGTGAGCTTGTCGACGCGCAGGGCGCGGGCGAGCGGGTCGCGGCGCAACCGCCGCACCAGGTCGCAGCGCCCCAGCAGCAGCCCGGCCTGCGGTCCCCCGAGGAGTTTGTCGCCGCTGGCGATGACCAGGTCGGCGCCGTCGGCGAGGGTGCTGGAGGCGTCCGGTTCGGCGGGCAGCACGGGATGCGGGTGCAGCAGACCGGAGCCGATGTCGGCCACCACCGGCACGCCGATCCCGCGCAGCGCCGACACCGGCACCGAGGAGGTGAACCCCTCGATCACGAAGTTCGACGGGTGCACCTTGAGGACGAAGCCGGTGTCCGGGCCGACCGCGTCGCGGTAGTCGTCGAGCCGCACGCGGTTGGTCGTGCCGACCTCGCGCAGCCGGGCGCCGGTGGAGGTCAGCAGGTCGGGGATGCGGAAGCCGTCGCCGATCTCGACCATCTCGCCGCGCGCCAGCACGATCTCGCCTCCCCGGGCGAGCGCGGTGGCCGCGAGCACCAACGCCGCGGCGCCGTTGTTGACCACGTGCGCGGCCTCGGCGCGCGGGACCGCGTCGAGCAGTGCCCGCAGCGTCGCCGCGCCGCGCGGGCCGCGCCGACCGGTGTGCAGGTCGAGCTCGACGTCGGTGGTCCCCGCGGCCTCGTGCAACGCCTGCACCGCGCTGTCCGAGAGGGCGGCGCGTCCGAGGTTGGTGTGCAGCAGCACGCCGGTCGCGTTGAGCACGCGCCGCGCGCTCGACGCCGAAGCGGGCAGCGCGGCCAGTGTCTCGGCGACGACGTCGTCGGGTTCGACCAGTCCGGCGCGGGCTCGTCGCTGGGCCTGGTGGATCGCCTGTTTCACCAGGTCGCGGCCGAGTCGGCTGACGGCGGCGGCGACGTCCGGCGCGTCCAGCACGCGATCGGTGCCGGGCACTCGGCGCCGCGGATCCGCCATGGCCCGCACTATAGGCGCGTGGTGCGGCAGCAGCCGGAATGCACGCGCGACTGTGACAATGATTATTGACAAAGTCAGTAGGCTGCGGAGCATGACTCGGTCACCGCTCGACGCGGAACAGAGGTACGTCGACACCGGCGACGACCTGCGGCTCGCCGTGCGGGAGCACGGTGATCCGGCCGCGCCGACGGTGCTGGCGGTGCACGGGTACCCGGACGACCACACCGTGTGGGACGGCGTGGTCGAGGCGCTCGCCGGCCGCTTCCACCTGGTCACCTACGACGTGCGCGGTGCCGGGGATTCCGACCGTCCGCGGCGGCGGGCGCGGTACCGCCTCGACCAGCTTGCCGACGACCTGGAACGGGTCGCGGACGCGGTCAGCCCGGGCCGTGCGGTGCACCTGCTCGCCCACGACTGGGGCTCCATCCAGGCGTGGCACGCCGTGATCGATCCCCGGCGCAGCGCCCGCTTCGCGTCGTTCACCTCGATCTCGGGGCCGTGCCTGGACCACGCGGGGGCGTGGATGCGCGCGAAGTGGCGCCGCCCGACGCCGCGCGCCCTGCGCCAGGTGCTGACCCAGCTGCTGTTCTCCGGTTACATCGGCTTCTTCCAGCTGCCGGTGCTGCCCGAGCTGTGCTGGTACACCGGTCTGCTGCCGAGACTGATCGGTGCGGTGGAGCGGTTCGACGCGCGCGCCGCGGCGAAGCCGACGCGCCCGCGGCGCTCGGACGGGGTGCGGGGATTGGCGCTGTACCGGGCGAACATGATGACCCGGCTCGGTCGCCCGCGTCCCCGCGGAACCGACATCCCGGTGCAGGTGATCGCTCCCGCGGGCGACCCGTTCGTGTCCACGCCGTTGCAGACCCAGATCGGCAGCTGGGTCGCCAACCTGCGCGTCCGGCGCGTGCCGGGCGGGCACTGGCTGCCCCGCACCCGACCCGAGGTGGTCGCCCGGTGCACCGCCGAGCTGGTCGAGCACGTCGAGACCGGCACCGAGCCGCGTTCGCTGAGCCGCACCCGGGTGCGCCCCGGCCGACGGCCGTACCAGGACCAGCTGGTGGTGGTCACCGGCGCGGGCAGCGGGATCGGGCGGGCGACCGCGCTGGCCTTCGCCGGGCTCGGTGCGCACGTGGTGGCCGCCGACGTCGACGAGGCCGCCGCCGAGGACACCGCCGAGATGGTCCGGCGCACCGGGGCGGGAGCCGCGCCGTACCGCGTGGACGTCGCCGACGCGGCGGCGATGGGCGGTTTCGCCGAGGACGTCCGGGAGCGGTTCGGGGTGCCCGACGTCGTGGTCAACAACGCCGGGGTCGGGCTCGCCGGGTCCTTCGTGGACACCGGACTCGCCGACTGGGAACGGCTCATCGACGTGAACCTGTGGGGCGTGATCCACGGCTGCCGCCTGTTCGCCCGGCAGATGATCGACCGCGGTGAGGGCGGGCGGATCGTCAACGTCGCCTCGGCAGCCGCCTACCTGCCCTCCCGCGTCCTGCCCGCCTACAGCACCACCAAGTCCGCGGTGCTCACGCTCAGCGAGTGCCTGCGCGCCGAACTGGCCGCCGAGGGCATCCGGGTCACCGCGGTCTGCCCGGGCCTGGTCGACACCCCGATCACCTCGACGACCCGGTTCGTCGGGGTCGACGCCCGGCGGCAGGACCAGTTGCGCGCCGCGGCCGCGCGGCTGTACCGGCGCCGCCACTTCACCCCGGAACGGGCCGCGCAGGAGATCCTCGGCGCGCTCGCCCGCGACGCGGCGATCGCGCCGATCACCGCGGAGGCCCGCGCCGGGCTCGTGTTGTCCCGCCTGACGCCCGGCCTGCTGCGCGCGGCCGCGCGGCTGCGCTGAACGAGGAGGTACCGCGATGACCGTTCACGACCCGGGCGAGCCGGATCGGGTGGCGCTGCGGGCCCGCGACGTGGAGTTCGACTGGTCGAGCCTGCCGATGCACTGGATCTCCGGCGAGCCCTTCGCCACCCACGTGGTCAACTTCCTGCACCTGGTGCTGCCCGAGGGCGAGCGGTGGTTCGTCGAGGTGTTCAAGCAGGCGCTGCCGCTGATCCGGGACGACCGGTTGCTGGAGGACGTCCGCGGGTTCGTCGGTCAGGAGGCGATGCACGCCGAGTCCCACCAGGGCGTGCTCGACCACTTCGACGCGCACGGCCTGGACACCCGCCCGTTCGTCGCCCAGGTCGCGTGGATGTTCCGCAAGACGCTCGGCGACCGGCCCCACGGCGGCCGGCGGGCCGAGGCGTGGCTGGTGGAGCGCCTGGCGCTGATCGCCGCCATCGAGCACTTCACCGCGTTCCTCGGCCAGTGGGTGCTGGACGCCCGCGAACTCGACGCGGCGGGGGCGGACCCGACGATGCTGGACCTGCTGCGCTGGCACGGTGCCGAGGAGGTCGAGCACCGCTCGGTCGCCTTCGACCTGTACACGCACGTCGACGGCGGGTACGCGCGGCGCTGCCGGACGATGGTCGTCGCCATCGCGGTCCTGGCGATCCTGTGGGTGCGCGGGGTGCGGTTCCTCATGGCGGCCGATCCGGTGCTGCGCGGACGTCGCAAGCCTCGTTGGCGC
Organism: Saccharopolyspora rosea; assembly: GCF_025643595.1. Lineage (GTDB taxonomy): Bacteria > Actinomycetota > Actinomycetes > Mycobacteriales > Pseudonocardiaceae > Saccharopolyspora > Saccharopolyspora rosea. Next base: position 3,336,834 of record NZ_CP102826.1, on the reverse strand, counting down.
GACCTGCTGCGCACCGGCCGGCTGGGGCTCACCCCGAGCTACTGGCAGATGCTGCGGGCGATCCCGGCCTACTTCCGCCGCTCCTACCACCCGTCCCAGCACGGCTCCACGAGCCAGGCGGTCTCCTACCTGGCCACCTCGCCCGCCGCGCAGGCCGCCGAGCACTGAGCCGTGACCGAACCCGCCCGCTTCTTCCGGGTCCTGGACGTGCTCAGCCGCGGGATGGAGTGGCTGCACCGCAACAGCAGGCGCCACCGCCCGCCGATCCCGCACGTGTCCCGGGACATCCCGCTCGTCGTCGCGGACGTCCGCGCCGAGGCCGACGACGTCGTCAGCCTGCGGCTGGTCGCACCGGACGGCGCGCCGCTGCCCGCCTGGCACCCCGGCGCCCACCTGGACGTGCTGCTGCCGTCCGGGCGGCTGCGCCAGTACTCGCTGTGCGGCGACCCCGGTGACCACCGCAGCTACCGCATCGCGGTGCGCCGCATCGCCGACGGCGGGGGCGGGTCGCGGGAGATCCACGACGAGATCCGGACCGGCGGCCGGATCACCGCCCGGGGCCCGCGCAACGCCTTCCCGTTCGTCACCGCGCCGCGCTACCTGTTCGTCGCGGGCGGCATCGGCATCACGCCGATCCTGCCGATGGCGCGGCTGGCCGCCGCCCGCGGGGCGGACTGGCGATTGGTCCACACCGGACGGACACCGGAATCGCTGCCGTTCTCCGACGAGCTGCGCGCACTGGACCCGGACCGGGTGTGGATCCGCCCGGACACCGAGTACGGCATCCCGGCCTCCGGCGCCGACCTGCTGGAGCAGGCGCCGGAGGATGCGGTGGTGTACTGCTGCGGACCGATCCCGATGATCACCGCGGTCCGGCTGGCGATGCCCGGTGCGCGCGCGTCCGCGCTGCACTGGGAACGCTTCTCCGCGCCGCCCGTGGTCGACGGCCGCCCGTTCACCGTGGAACTGGCCCGCACCGGCCGCGTCCTGCGGGTGCCCGCGGACCGCTCCACGCTGGAGGTGATCGCCGACCAGGTGCCCGGCACGGCGTACTCGTGCAGGCAGGGCTTCTGCGGCACGTGCCGGGTCCGGGTGCTGTCCGGGCAGGTCGACCACCGCGACCGGGTCCTCACCGACGCCGAACGCGGCGAGCACATGACGATCTGCGTCTCCCGCGCGTCCGGGCACCTGGTCGTCGACCTCTGAGAGCCCGCCTCCGAACTCGTGGTGCGCGGCGGCGCCGGCCCACCGAAGCCGGAGCGGCTCACGCCCTTCGACGACCAGGTTCGAAGGCAGGCGCCGAGGTCGCGGCGCGACTAGGCGCCCACGGCGGTTTCGGGAAGCGGTTCGGTCCGCAGCGGCCAGTGGTCGGCCTCCATGCGGACCCCCGCCGCCCGGCGGGCCAGCTCGGCCGCCTCGGCGGGGTCGGCCGCCCGGCGCCCCTGGCGTTCCAGGTAGTCGGCGAAGCCGAGCGTCCGAGTGCGGTGCCACTCGATCTGGCGGGTGTGCAGCACGTCGAGCGGGACCTGGCCGACCTCGGCCGGGTAGTCCCTGGCCAGCCGCCAGGCCACCCGGGCTGCGGCCAACGCGTCGCCGGTGGAGGTGTGCGCGCCGTCGTGGCGCACCCGGTGGTGCTCGCACAGCGCGCCGAGCGTCCGCTTGCCCTTGCGGTAGCGGTCCACGTGCCGGTCGATGCACAGCGGGTCCACCACGGGCCCGCCGAGTTCGAGGTCGCGCCCGTGGTGCCGGCGCAGCTCCGCGTGCAGCATGGACAGGTCGAAGACCGCGTTGAACACGCACAGCGGGGTGTCGGGGGACCACTCCTCGGCCAGCGCGGCGGCGACCTCGGCCACCACGTCGGCGGCCGGGCGTCCGTGCTGCCGGGCGTGTTCGGTGCTGATGCCGTGGATCTCGGTGCTCTCGGCGGGGATCTCCACCCCGGGGTCGGCCAGCCACGTCCTGGTGATCGGTTCGCGACCGGGCCGGATCGACACGACCGTGGCGGTGACCACGCGGTCGACGGCGGTGTCGGTTCCGGTCGTTTCCAGGTCGAAGGCCAGCAGTGAGCCGTCGGCCCACGTCGCCGCTGAGTTGATCATGCGCCAGACGGTATCCCCGCGCCCGGCGCGCGCGGTGCGGCCATCCCGGTGAAAGGGGCCGCCCGGTGGTCCCGGGCGGCCCGGCGGCGGAGGCGGACGGGAATCGAACCCGCCTGGCCGAGGTGCTCGGCCACGTCGGTTTTGAAGACCGCGGGGGCCACCAGGCACCCTGACGCCTCCACCGCCGAGCGTAGGTGCCGCGCTGCCGGGCGCGCGCCCGGTGGCTAGCGTCGGGTCATGACCGAGACCGCGACGTACCGGCTGACGCAGTACGCGCACGGCGGCGGGTGCGCCTGCAAGATCCCGCCTGGCGAGCTGGAGGCGATGGTCGCCGGACTGGTCGGCGACGGATCCCCGGAACTGCTGGTGGGGCTGGACGCCGGGGACGATGCGGCGGCCGTGCGGATCTCCGGCGGTACGGCGGTGATCAGCACCGCCGACTTCTTCACCCCGGTCGTCGACGACCCCTTCGACTGGGGGCGGATCGCGGCCGCCAACGCGCTGTCCGACGTGTACGCGATGGGTGGTCGGCCCGTGGTGGCGGTGAACCTGCTGTGCTGGCCGCGCGAGGTGCTGCCGACCGAGCTGGTGCGCGAGGCGCTGCGCGGCGGGGCCGAGATCGGCCGCCGGGCCGGATGTCCGGTGGCGGGCGGGCACAGCGTGGATGACCCGGAACCGAAGTACGGCATGGCCGTCACCGGCGTCGCCGCCCCGGACGACCTGCTGCGCAACGACGCCGGGCGCGCCGGTCTGCCGCTGTCGCTGACCAAACCGCTGGGCATCGGGGTGCTCAACGCCCGGCACAAGGCCACCGGCGAGGTCTTCGAGCAGGCTGTCGCGGCGATGACCGAGCTCAACGACCGGGCGGCGGCCGCCGCGCTGGGCGCGGGCGCGCGCTGCGCGACCGACGTCACCGGGTTCGGACTGCTGGGCCACCTGCTGAAGCTGGTCCGCGCCAGCGGCGTCTCCGCCGTGCTCGACGCCGCTGCGGTGTCCTACCTGGACGGTGCGCGGGAGGCGGTGCGCGACGGCTACGTCAGCGGCGGCACCAGGCGGAACCTGGCGTGGGTGCGGCCGCACTGCGACATGTCCGGGATCGACGAGCCGGAGGCGCTGCTGCTGGCCGACGCGCAGACCTCCGGCGGATTGCTGGTCGCCGGCGAGGTGCCCGGTGCACCGGTGGTCGGCGAGCTGGTGCCGCGCGGTGAGCACCTGGTCGTCGTGCGCTGATCAGCGCTTCTCCAGCGACTCGACCAGCTTCCGCAGCGCGGGTAGCGCGTCGACGACGGCACGGCGGTCGTCCGGGCCGAGGTCGTCGAGGGCCTCCTGCATGGTGGCGTCGCTGGCCGCGTCGTAGCGGCGCAGGAGTTGCAGGGCGTGGTCGGTGGCGGCGAGTTCGGTGCTGCGCAGGTCCCGTTCGGACACCCGGCGCAGCACGAGGCCGTTTCCGGTCATGGTGCGCACCAGGTTGCTGACGGTGGACGGGGCCAGCCGCAGCCGGTCGGCGACCTCGCGGGTGCCCAGCGGCTGTTGGGCTTGCAGGACGCGCAGCAACTGGATCTGCGCCTCCGGCAGGTCCGGCAGATCGGCGGCTTCCCGGGTGCGGCGCAGCAGCGCTCGGCGCAGCGGGCCGAGCAATCTGCCCAGTTCGGCGGCGACGTGCATGATCCGAGTCTGCCCGAGCAAGAGGATTTGCGGCAAAACTGCTTCGCCGGTCGCGATCAGCCGACCGGGCCGACGAGGTCGGCGGCCTCGCCCATCGCCTCGGCGGTGCCGGTCAGCACCTCGGCGAGCACCGAGCGCAGCGGCGTGCCGTCGGTGCGCACCAGCCAGGCGTGCACCGCCGCGCCGAAGCAGCTCATCAGCGCCATCGACCACGCGCCCGCACGCGGGTCCCCAGCGGTCGTGCCGAGGCGTTCGGCGACCAGCGCGGTGACGTCCTGCACCCACCGCTGGCGCAGCAGGTGGAACTCGTAGTCCCCGGTGGCGCCCAGGCTGTCCAGCAGCCGCGCGCGCAGCAGGTGCTGGTCGCGGTCGGCCTCCATCCGCTCGGCGGCGTCGAGCATCGCCGCGGCCAGCGAGCGCATCGGGTGCTCGTCGGCGGGACGGGTGGCCAGCACCTCGCGCATCCGCGCCGTCTCGTGCGCGGGGTCGCCGAACAGCAGCGCGTCCTTGCTGGGGAAGTGGCGGAAGAAGGTGCGCGGCGCGATGTCGGCGGCCTCGGCGATCTGCTCCACCGTGGTGGCCTCGAAGCCCCGCTCGGCGAACAGTCGCAGCGCGGCCTCCTCGATGGCCGCGCGGGTGCGCAGCGTCCGCCGGTGCCGCCGGTCGCGGGGCTGCTGGAGGGTGGTGTCTGCCGGAACCGCCGTCATGCCTGTCAGATTCACCGCCGCCGCGCCGCAGGTCAAGGGTGGTCAGCGTCACGAGTGACAAATGGCAGGGCTGCCATAACCTGGGGGGCAGGAGTGCGAGCGAGGAGGGAATTTGTCCGAAGTGGACTCGGTGACGCGCGCGCCGCTGACGGCCGGGGAGCGGCAGGCGCTGGCCGAGGGCATCGACCTGCCCGTCTACCGGCGGCGGTGGACGACGCTGCTGGTGCTGTGCCTGGCGCTGTCGGCGACCATGCTGGCCAACACGTCGCTGGGCGTGGCGCTGCCGTACCTGTCGCGGGACCTCGGGGCGTCGATGGCCGCCCAGCAGTGGTTCAGCAACGCCTACGCGCTGGTGTTCGCCGGGCTGCTGTTCACCACCTCGGCGCTGGCCGACCGGTACGGCCGCAAGATGATGCTGCAGTCCGGCATGGTGCTGTTCGGCGCCGTGTCGCTGTACGTGTGGTTGTTCGTCGATTCCAGCGGCGAGCTGATCGTGGCGCGGGGGCTGCTGGGGCTCGGTGCGGCGATGATCATGCCCGTCACGCTGTCCATCCTGACCAGCGTGTTCCCCAGCACCGAACGCACCCGCGCGGTGAGCCTGTGGGCGGCCGTTTCCGGCGGCGGCACCGCGCTGGGGCCGGTCATCGCCGGGCTGCTGCTGGAGGTGTCCAGCTGGCACGCGGTGTTCGCGATCAACATCCCGGTCGTCGTGGTCGGCGTGCTGGCCGGGATCCGCTACGTGCCGTCCCACCAGGGCACGCGGGACGAGACGCTCGGCGGCATCGACCTGCCCGGCGCGGTGCTGTCCACCGCCGGGATCACGCTCGTGGTCTACGCGCTCATCGAGGCGCAGCGGGTCGGCTGGACCGCCCCGCGCACCCTGCTGATGGTGCTGGCCGGGCTGGTGCTGGTCGCGCTGTTCGTGCTGTGGGAGCGGCGTGCGGCCGACCCGATGCTGGACGTGTCGCTGTTCCGCAACAGCGGGTTCTCCGCGTCCGCGGTGGCGTTGACCCTGGTGTTCTTCGCGATGGTCGGCGTGTTCTTCTCGCTGAGCCAGACGCTGATCCTGGTCTACGGCTACTCGCCGCTGGGTTCGTCGGTGTCGATGCTGCCGATGTCGGTGGTCATGGTGTTCATCGCGCCGCAGGTGCCCAAGCTGGTGGAGCGCTTCGGCCCGCGCGCGGTCATCGCCTCCGGGATGGTGCTGGCCGCGGGCGGCATGGCGGTGCTGAGCACCCTGACCGCCGACTCCGGCTACTGGCACCTGCTCGGCGGACTGGCGCTGACCGCGCTGGGCATGTCGGTGGCCATGGCCCCGGCCACCGACCAGCTCATGGCCAACGTGCCGCGCGAGCGCGCCGGGATGGGATCGGCGACCAACGACGTGACCCGCGAGGTCGGTGCGTCGCTGGGCGTCGCGGTGCTCGGCAGCGTGCTGGGCGGCGGTTACGCGGCGAACCTCGCCGGCTCGGTCGCCGACCTGCCCGCCCAGGTCCAGGACGTCGCGAAGTCGTCGCTGGCCGGGGGGCTCCAGGTGGCCGCCTCGCTCGGGGAGGCCGGCCGCGGCCTGGTGCGGCCGGTGCTGGACGCGTGGATGGGCGGGCTGCACGTCGCCCACCTCGTCGGCTCCGGCCTGATCCTGGTGGCCGCGCTGATCGCGTGGATCTGGCTGCCGCGCGGCACGAAGCGCGACGCGGACTGACCCCGCTCCGACGACGGCCGCCCACCCCCTCCCGCGGTGGGCGGCCGTTGCCGTCTCCTGCGCTTGCACCCGTGCGGCACGGGGTTTCTCCTGGTAACCAGGCACGTGGTGGGGGGTGCGGCGATGGTCGAGTGGTCGCGCTGGCCGGTGGTGCGCCAGGTCACCGGGACCGACCCGTTGGGGCGGGGACCGGCGGTGCGGTCGCGCCGCACCGAGCAGGTGCGGGCGCGCACCGAGGACGCCGACGCCGTGGTGCGGTCGGTGTGCCCGTACTGCGCGGTCGGCTGCGGCCAGCGGGTCTACGTCCGCGACGGCGAGGTCACCCAGATCGAAGGCGACCCGGACTCGCCGATCAGCCGCGGTCGGTTGTGCCCGAAGGGATCGGCCAGCCGCGAGCTGGTGACCTCCCCGCTGCGGCGGACCAGGATCCGCTACCGGCGGCCGCACGCCACCGACTGGGAGGACCTGGACCTGGACACCGCGCTGGACATGATCGCCGACCGGGTGATCGCCACCCGGGACGCCACCTGGCAGGACACCGACGCCGACGGCAGGCCGCTGCGGCGCACGATGGGCATCGCGAGCCTCGGAGGAGCGACCCTCGACAACGAGGAGAACTACCTCATGAAGAAGCTCTACACCGCCCTCGGTGCCATCCAGGTGGAGAACCAGGCCCGCATTTGACACTCCTCCACGGTTCCCGGTCTGGGGACCTCCTTCGGGCGCGGCGGCGCCACGACCTTCCAGCAGGACCTCGCCAACGCGGACTGCATCGTCATCCAGGGGTCCAACATGGCCGAGGCGCACCCGGTCGGATTCCAGTGGGTGATGGAGGCCAAGAAGCGCGGCGCCACGATCATCCACGTCGACCCGCGCTTCACGCGGACCTCGGCACTGGCGCACCGGCACGTGCCGCTGCGCGCGGGCAGCGACATCGCGTTCCTCGGCGCGCTGATCAACCACGTGCTCACCCACGACGCCCACTTCCACGACTACGTGGTCAACTACACCAACGCGGCGATGATCGTCGGCGAGGACTTCCGCGACACCGAGGACCTGCACGGGGTGTTCTCCGGATTCGACGCCGAGGAGGGCACCTACGAGACCACGACCTGGCAGTACGAGGGCACCGAGGCCGTCCCGTCGGTCGGCTCGCACGGACCGGAGCAGACCCCGTCGACCGTGCACGGGCGGGAACGCGACACCAGCCGTCCCGAGCGCACCGGATCCGGCGGGGCCGTCTACCACGGCAGGCCGGAGACCGACCCGACGCTGCAGCACCCGCGCTGCGTGTTCCAGATCCTCAAGCGCCACTACGCGCGCTACACCCCGGAGTTCGTGGCGGAGGTCTGCGGGGTGCCGCGCGAGCAGTTCCTCGCCGTCGCCGACGCGATCGTGGCCAACTCGGGACCGGACCGCACCACCGCGTTCGCCTACGCCGTCGGCTGGACGCACCACACCGTCGGCGCCCAGTACATCCGCGCGGCGTCGATCCTGCAGCTGCTGCTGGGCAACATCGGCCGCCCCGGCGGGGGGATCCTGGCGCTGCGCGGGCACGCCAGCATCCAGGGCTCCACCGACATCCCGACGCTGTTCAACCTGCTGCCCGGCTACATCCCGATGCCGCACGCGCACGTCGACCACGACCTGGACACCTTCGTCGCGCAGGACGAACGCGCCTGCGGCTACTGGGCGAACATGCGCGCGTACCTGGTGAGCCTGCTCAAGTCGTGGTGGGGTGAGCACGCCACCGCCGAGAACGACTTCTGCTTCGACCGGCTGCCGAGGCTGACCGGTGACCACGGCACCTACCAGACCGTGATCGACCAGATCGAGGGCCGTTGCCGCGGCTACTTCGTGGTCGGCGAGAACCCGGCGGTGGGCACCCCCAACGCCCGCCAGCAGCGGATCGGGCTGGCCAACCTGGACTGGCTGGTGGTGCGCGACCTGAACATGGTGGAGACCGCCACGTTCTGGAAGGACGGCCCGGAGATCGAGACCGGCGAACTGTCCACATCGGACATAGGTACCGAGGTGTTCTTCCTGCCCGCCGCCGCGCACACCGAGAAGGACGGCACCTTCACCAACACGCAACGACTGCTGCAGTGGCACCACAAGGCGGTCGAGCCGCCCGGCGACGCGCGCAGCGACCTGTGGTTCTTCTACCACCTGGGCAGGCGGATCCGGGACAAGCTGCGCCGCGCCGAGCGGACCGAGGCGCAGCGCGAGCGCGACCGGGCCGTGCTCGACCTGACCTGGGACTACTCGACCGAGGGTGAGATCGACGAGCCCAGCGCCGAAGCGGTGCTGCGGGAGGTCAACGGCGTCGACTCCGACGGCGCGCCGCTGTCGTCCTATACCCAGCTCCGCGCCGACGGGTCGACGCGCTGCGGCTGCTGGATCTACTGCGGGGTGTACGCCGACGACGTCAACCAGTCGGCCCGGCGGCATCCCGGGCGCGAGCAGTCCTGGGTGGCGCCGGAGTGGGGCTGGGCGTGGCCGGCGAACCGCCGCATGCTGTACAACCGGGCTTCGGCCGACCCCGAGGGGCGGCCGTGGAGCGAGCGCAAGTCCTACGTGTGGTGGGACGAGCAGCGCGGCGAGTGGACCGGCCACGACGTGCCCGACTTCGACCGGAGGAAGCGCCCCGATTACGTGCCCGATCCCGACGCCACCGGACCGGAGGGCCTGGCCGGCACCGACCCGTTCGTGATGCAGAGCGACGGGCGCGGCTGGCTGTACGTGCCGGCCGGGATGGTCGACGGCCCGCTGCCGACGCACTACGAACCGCAGGAGTCCCCGGTGGACAACCGGTTGCACCCGGAGCACCAGCGCAACCCCGCGCGCCAGCTGCTGCCGCGTCCGGAGAACCGCTACCAGCCCAGCGGTTCCGAGCCGGGCAGCGAGGTCTTCCCGTACGTGTTCACCACGTTCCGGCTCACCGAGCACCACACGGCGGGCGGCATGAGCCGCTGGTTGCGGCACCTGTCCGAGCTGGCCCCGGCGATGTTCGTCGAGGTCTCGCCGGAACTGGCCGCCGAACGCGGACTGCGGCACCTGGACTGGGCGACCGTGGTCACCGCGCGCAGCGCGATCGAGGCCCGCGTGCTGGTGACCCACCGGATGCGCCCGCTGCGGGTGGGCGGTCGCACGCTGCACCAGGTCGGCGTGCCCTGGCACTGGGGTCCGAACGGGCTGACCCGCGGCGACGCGGGCAACGAGCTGGTCAACGTCGCCCTGGACCCGAACGTGCACATCATGGAGTCCAAGGCGGGCGCCTGCGACATCCGGCCGGGCCGGCGGCCGCGCGGCGCGGCGCTGCTGCGCCACGTCGCGGAGTACCGCAGGCGCGCGGGCATCACCGAGTGGACCGGGACCAACAGCGACAGGGGGTGACTCCGTGACGCGCAACCGGCTGAGCGGGCCGCTGGCCGACCCGGCGGGGGAGGCGGGCTACCCGTCGGACCACCCCGAACGCGTCGGTTTCTTCACCGACACCAGCGTGTGCATCGGGTGCAAGGCGTGCGAGGTCGCCTGCAAGGAGTGGAACCTGCTGCCCGAGGACGGGCTCGACCTCACCGGCATGTCCTACGACAACACCGGGGAGTTGGGCGCCACCACGTGGCGGCACGTCGCGTTCGTCGAACAGCGCGGGACCGCCGTGGACCTGGGGATGCCAGGCATGGGACCCGACGGCGACGAGCAGACCCGCTGGCTGATGTCCTCGGACGTCTGCAAGCACTGCACGCACGCCGCCTGCCTGGACGTCTGCCCGACCGGCGCGTTGTTCCGCACCGAGTACGGCACCGTCGTGGTGCAGGACGACGTGTGCAACGGCTGCGGTTACTGCGTGCCCGCCTGCCCGTACGGCGTGATCGACATCCGCCCGGACACCGGGGGCGCCGCCAAGTGCACGCTGTGCCAGGACCGCCTCGGCGCCGGGCTGATGCCCGCGTGCGCCACGGCCTGCCCCACCGAGTCCATCCAGTACGGACCGCTCGACGAACTCCGCCGCCGCGCCGAACAGCGCGTCGAGGAGCTGCACGAGCAGGGCGTCACCAGCGCCCGGCTGTACGGCCACGACCCCGGCGACGGCGTCGGCGGCGACGGCGCGTTCTTCCTGCTGCTGGACGACCCCGAGGTCTACGGACTGCCGCCCGACCCCGTGGTGACCACCCGCGACCTGCCGTCGATGTGGCGGCACGCGGCCGGAGCCGCGCTGGCCGCGGCCGCGCTCGTCGCCGGCTGCTTCATCGGGAGCGAGCGGTGAAGCGCGGTGAGCCTGCCGTGGTGCCCGAGGCCGAATTCCGGTCCTACTACGGCAGGCCGGTCGTCAAACCCCCGGTGTGGAAGGTGCCGGACGTGCCCGCCTACCTCTACCTGGGCGGGCTGGCCGGGGCGTCGTCGGTGATGGCCGTCGGCGCCGAACTCACCGGCCGCCCGCGGCTCGCCCGCGCCGGACGACTGGCCGCGGCTGCGGGGTCCTCGCTCAGCGTCGGCGCGCTGGTCCACGACCTCGGCAGGCCCGCGCGGTTCCTGCACATGCTGCGGGTGCTCAAGCCGACGTCGCCGTTGAGCGTCGGCTCGTGGATCCTCGCGCCGTTCTCAGCGTTGTCCGGGGCGGCCGCGGTCAGCGAACTCACCGGGGTGCTGCGCGGTCCCGGCCGGGCGAGCGCGGCGCTGGCGGGCGTGCTCGCCCCCGCCATGACGACCTACACCGCGGTGCTGCTGGCCGACACGGCGGTGCCGGGCTGGCACGAGGTGTACCGGGAGCTGCCGTTCGTGTTCGCCGGGAGCGCGGTGTCCAGCGCCGGAGCCCTGGGCGTGCTCGCCGCCGCCGGCGAGGATCTGCCGGCGCGGCGGATGGCGATCGCCGGAGCCGCCGTGGAAGTGGCCGCGAGCGGACTCATGCAGCGGCGCGCGGGAATGGTCGCGGAGGTCTACCGCCGCGGTCGCGCCGGTGCGGTGCTGCGCGCGGCCCGGGTGCTGACCGCGGTGGGCGCGGCGGCCGCGGCGCTGGCGGGGCGCGGCCCGGCCGCGCGGATCACCGCCGGGCTCTGCCTGTCGGCGGGAGCGGCCGCCACCCGGTACGGGATCTTCGAGGCGGGCCGCGCGTCGGTGCGCGATCCCCGCTACACCGTCGTCCCGCAACGCGACCGCCGGAACCGGCTTGAGTGAGCGGCCTGGCACGACCGGACCGCGCTCACGCCAGGCCCGTCGGTGTCCCGCACCGCCACCGGCGCCCGCCCGCTCCGTCAGCAGGGATCGTCCCTTCAGTGAGGAGTGAAATCACCAGCGACCGCCCGGTCGCGATAAGGCGCTGAATTCCGGCGAAACCGACCGCGAGGACATCCTCGCGGTCGGTTTCGCTCGCGTCGGGAAGCGATCCGGGAAAACTGATCGAATGCGCGCAAGAACGCTCGGTTACCACCCTCGTGAGTGAAAAAGTGGTTCACGTCTCACGGAGTGTGATCACCTTTCCGGGAAAGCCCGGAAAATGATCAAGATCTGAGCTGCGAATATGTCGAAATCGCGGCGATCTTCGTGACGTTTCTGTGACGATAGCCACCCGTCAACAATTTTGGTCTTGCGGTTATCGCTACGTAGCGTGTCGCCCCGTCGGCACCCCCGAGCCGACATCGACATGACCCGGAAGCCCGCATCGCCGAGCCCTGCCCCGCGGGCTTCCGACCCCCGACACGCGGTCCGGGGCAGGGGCGCGACGACCGACCACCGCGGTGGGCGGTCGGCCGCGCAGGCGTGGCTGGAGACGACACAACATGGGCAAGCACCGCAAGACCCTGGTCAACGGGCGCAACATCGCCCGCGTGGCGCTGACCGGCGCGGCCATCGCCGCACCGTTCGCACTGACCCTGCCGGCCAACGCGGCCTCCGAGTCCACCTGGGACGCCGTCGCCCAGTGCGAGAGCGGCGGCAACTGGCAGATCAACACCGGCAACGGTTTCTCGGGCGGCCTGCAGTTCACCCCGTCCACCTGGGCGGCCTACGGCGGCACCCAGTACTCCTCCAACCCCGCGAGCGCGACCCGCGAGCAGCAGATCGCCGTCGCGGAGCGCGTCCTGCAGTCCCAGGGGCCGGGCGCGTGGCCGGTGTGCTCGAAGAAGGCCGGGCTCACCGCCGGTGGATCGGCCGAGCACCAGGACGTCTCGGCGTCGACCCAGAAGTCGGCCCCGAAGAAGAAGTCCACCGCCAAGACCCAGCCTGCGCCGCGGGTGCACACCGAGCACAAGAGCGAGGGCGCCTACACCGTGCAGGCCGGCGACACGCTCAGCACCATCGCCGAGCGGATCGGCGTGAGCTGGGAGCAGCTGTTCCAGAAGAACGCCGACGTGGTCAAGGACGCGAACCTGATCTTCCCGGGTCAGCACCTGACCACCAAGTGACCCGCCCGGCCGGCGCGACCGGGTGATGCGCGAGGGATCCCGTCTGCCTCTCTCCGGCGGGATCCCTCGCTTTTTTCGTCCTCATTTCCTCCGGCGCAGGTCGCTGCGGACGTCCCAGATCGTCCAGCACAGCCCGCCGAGGGCAACGACCGCCATCACGAGCAGCACCACCGTCTGGGTCATGGCACAACCCCCTCGGCGAACCCGCGGAATGCGGTTCCGCATTCCGTGCGACATGAGAATAATTGTTCCGGCCGTCAACATTGCGGAGATGACGCCCGATGGGGGATGTGCCTGATTTCCGGCGGGGTTTCGCGAAGTCGGAATTCCAACCGGCGGGAGCCCGGATCCGATCGTGGTAGATTGCGCCCGCATCACGCCGACCCGGATGCGTCGAAAAGCCGCATTCGGCACCACCGAACCCTCGGCGTGCAGTGAACTCAAAAGCATGATCCGTCGGCATGTTGTGCCCGCGATCAGCGGAATGATCTCGGACGATGGGGTCCGAGCTTGATCGAATTCGTCGCTCGTCCCGCGCAGAAAGGGGGACCGCCCGTGCTCTCCGGCCACGCCGTGCCGGCCGTGCTCGTCCCGGCCGCGTTGACCGGCCCGCAGGGTTGGGTCGCGCCCGCCACCGTCCTGGCGGGCGCGGTGCTCTTGCTCGTCGCGCTGTTCCGCCGGACCCGGGCCACACTGGCGAAGAAGCGACGTTCGGCCCAACCGGGTACGGCCGAATGGTGGTGAGCCGCCTCGCGCGTCGCCGGCGCATCGTCGGCGCGGTGCGCCAAAGGGGGAGTGACGCATGACCGACACCAGGCGGGACGGGGAGACCATGGCAGGCGATGCCGACGCCCGGTCACGGCAGGACAAGCGCCAGCAGTGGCGCGTGGTGCCCGGACCCGCGGTCCCACCGCCCGGGCAGAACCGCCTCCGGGACCCGCGCACCGCGCTCGCGGTCGAGATCGGCCGCCTGGCGGCGGGGCTGTCGCGGCGACTGGGCCTCGGCAGCGGCGGGATCATCGGCGGTCGCCTGGCGCTGAGCGTGCAGCCGCGGGCGCTGAGCAGGCTCGCCGCCGGACGCCGGGTCGTGATGGTGACCGGCACCAACGGCAAGACCACGACCACGCAGCTGGTCGCCGAGGCGCTGCGCTCGCAGGCTCCGGCGGTCAGCAACGCCACCGGCGCCAACATGCTCGACGGCCACGTCGCCGCCCTGATGACCAGTCACGACGCCCCGTTCGCCGCGCTGGAGGTCGACGAACTGCACCTGGCGCAGGTCACCGGCCAGTTCGAACCGTCCGTGGTGGTGCTGCTCAACCTCAGCCGCGACCAGCTCGACCGGATCGGGGAGATCCGCACCGTGGAGGCCAGCCTGCGCAACGCGCTCGCGCAGGCCCCCGGCACGCACGTGATCGCCAACCGGGACGACCCGAACATCGTCTCCGCCGCCGCCGACCACTCCTCGGTGACCTGGGTGTCCGGCGGTGTGCGCTGGAAGGACGACGCGCTGAACTGCCCCCGCTGCGGTGCCTTCCTCGGCGACAGCGACCGCGCGTGGCGCTGCGCGTGCGGCCTCAGCCGTCCGGAAGCGGACTGGACGGTCACCGGAACCGGAGCCGTCGGTCCCGACGGGCGCCACCGCGACCTCGCGCTGCGGCTGCCCGGCCACGTCAACCGGGTCAACGCCACCTTCGCGCTCGCCGTCGGCCTGCACCTGGGCTGCGAGGAGGACGCCGTGCTGGCCCGCATCGCCGAGATCGACCAGGCCAGCGGCCGGTACGGCATGGTCCGGCTGGCGGGCAGGCAGGTCCGGTTGCTGCTGGCGAAGAACCCGGCGAGCTGGCTGGAGATGCTCGACCTGGTGTCCGGGCAGGACCGGCCGCTGGTGCTGGTGGTCAACAGCCGCGAGGCCGACGGCTACGACGTGTCCTGGCTGTGGGACATCGACTTCGACTCGCTGCGCGGCCGGACGGTCCTGGTCGCCGGGGACCGCGCGCTCGACCTGGCGGTGCGGCTGCGCTACGCCGGAGTTCGCTGCGAGGTGCACACCGCCGTCGACGACGCCCTCGCGGTGGTGGCCGACGGCGTGCCGGACGTGATCGCCAACTACACCGCCTTCCGCGACCTCTTCGCACGCAAGGAGCGGCGATGATGAAGGACCCGGTGCGCATCGCCCTGGTGCTGCCCGACCTGCTGGGCACCTACGGCGACCGCGGCAACGTGATCGTGCTGGAACAGCGGCTGCGCTGGCGCGGCATCGACACCGAGACGGTGACCGTGCTCTCCTCGGCCGACGCGGTGCCCGAGCACTGCGACCTGTACGTGATCGGCGGCGGCGAGGACGTGGCCCAGGTGGCGGCGGTGCGCTTCCTGCACCGCGGCCCGGGACTGCTCCGCGCGGTGGACCGGGGGGCACCGGTGCTCGGGATCTGCGGTGGGCTCCAGGTGCTGGGCACCTGCTTCACCACCGGTGACGGCGAACAGCACGCGGGTCTCGGTCTGGTCGACGCGGTCACCGAACCCGGCGACGGCCGCGCCATCGGCGAGGTGACCACGCACTCCACCCTCGGCGGCGTGGGCATGCTGACCGGGTTCGAGAACCACCTCGGCCGCACCAGGCTCGGTCCGCAGGCCCAACCGCTGGGCCGCGTGGCGCGCGGCACCGGCAACGGCCACGACAACGCCGAGGGCGCGGTCACCGGCCACGTGGTGTGCACGTACCTGCACGGCCCGGTCCTGGCCCGCAACCCGAAACTGGCCGACCTGCTGCTGGAATGGGCGATCGGCGAGCCGCTGGAACCGCTGCCGGAACCGCCCGAACTGACCGCCCTGCGCACCGAGCGAACCCGCGCCAACCTGCGCAACCGCAAGTAGCGCTCACCGCCGGACCAGGCGCCCGACCCGGTCCAGGGCCGGACGGATCTCCGGGGCGCGGACCAGGGCCAGCACGCCGAAGCTGACTCCGAGGACCACGACCGCGTCCACGGCCAGCACCAGCCAGGCGTCGGCGATCGGGCTCAGCGGTCCGAGGGCACCGCGCAGCGCGGCGACGGCCGCGACCGCGCACCCGCACCCCAGCAGCGTCGCGAGCAGGGTCCGCGCGATGCCGACGAGCGTGTGCCTGGTGCCCACCCGGCCGACGCGCCACCGCAGCCAGACCTGGCCGACGAGCGCGCCGAGCACGAAGCTCAGCGACATCGCCCACGCCACGCCGACGACCAGGTCCTCCGCGCGCATCGAGGCGAGGAACACGTAGCACAACACGCTGCGGAACAGCACCATGACGACGTTGATCCAGGTCGGCGTCCGGGAGTCCTTCATGGCGTAGAAGGCCCGCAGCTGGAGCATCGTGATCGCGAACGGCACGATGCCCACCGCAGCGGCCGCCAGCGTCACCCCGAGCCGGTCCGCGGCGGCCACCCCGCTGGCACCCAGCGAGAAGAACGCCACCCCGATGGAGCCGCCCGCGACGACCATGAGCGCGCTGATCGGCATCAACAGCACCGCGCTCATCCGGGACCCCAGCGACAGGTCGGCGACGAAGTCGCGGGTGTCCTTCGCGGCGGCGGCCCGGCTGATCCGGGGCATCAGCGCGGTCAGCAGCGACACGCCGAGCACCCCGTAGGGGACCTGCGACAGCAGCCAGGCGTAGTTGAACGTCGCGACGCTGCCGGGAGTGCCCTGGCTGGTGACCCGGGTGGTGACGACCATGCCGACCTGGCTGACCACGGTGTAGAGCACGACCCAGAACGCCAGCGCCCCGAACTCCGACAACCGGTGGTCCCAGCCCCACCGCCAGCGGAACCGGAACCCGGTGCGGCGCAACGAGAGGACCATGATCGCGGCCTGCGCGGCGATGCCGAACGCGGTGCCGATGCCCAGCACGAGCAGCTTCGGCTCGCCCATGCGCACCGGGTGGGTGGAGATCTCGCCGGGCATGAGCGCGTAGACCGCGACGGTGCCGATGACCACGGTGTTGTTGATCACCGGTGCCCACGCGGGCGTGCCGAACACGCCCCGGACGTTGAGGATCGCCTGCAGCAGCGCGGACAACCCGTAGAAGATGATCCCGGGCAGCAGCAGGTAGGCGAACGCGGTCGTCAGCGCGGCGTTGGCCCGGGTGTCCGGCCCCAGGTACAGGTCGGTGAGCAGGGGAGCGGCGGCCACCGCCGCGACCGTGGCCACGGCGAGCAGCACGCTGCCCATGGTGATCATCCACTGCGCGTAGGACTCGCCCTGCCGGGCGCCGTCCTGCTGGGCCCGCACCAGCAGCGGTACGGCGATGCTGGTCAGCACCCCGCCGAGCAGCAGTTCGTTGACCACGGTGGGCAGCGTGTTGGCCACGGTGTAGGAGTCGTTGACCACCCCGAGACCGAGGACGACGACCAGCAGCACCTTGGCGAGCAGCCCGCTGACGCGACTGACCGCGGTGGCCACGGCCATCGCCCCGCTGGCCCGGGCCAGCGAGGTGCCGCTGGTGCGGGATTCGGCCTGGTCGACCACGATCTCCCCCCGAGCGGTCGGCGTGCGGACGCGTCGACGGTGCCACGGATCGCACGGCCGCGCGCTCCGGTCGGCGCCGTCCATGGCACCCTGATCGCACTGCCGGGTGGTGGGGAGGACCTGACGTGATCGTGGTCGGTGCGCTGCTCGTCGTCGCCGGTGTGGTCACCGCCGTCGTCGGGGGAGGGCAGACGGCGGGCGGCTGGCTGCTGCCGGTGGCACTGGTGGCCGCGGGTGCCGGTGCCGTGATCGCCGGGGCCGTCGCCGCGGTGCGGCGCCGGCTGGCACCGCTGCGGGCGGCCGCGCGCGCCCGGCGCGGGACGGGATCGACCACCCCGGTGGGCGGTCCGCTGCGCAGGATCCGGGCGGTGCCCGCGATGGTCGCCGGCTCCTGGCGGGGCGAGCGCGCGGCCCCGCCGCGCTACCAGCTCGCGCTGTGGCTGCTGGCCGTGGTGTACGTGGTGTCGCCGATCGACTTCATCCCGGACTTCCTGCCGCTGTTGGGTTTCGGTGACGACATCGGGGTCGGCGCCTGGCTGTTGACCGGCCTGTACGCCGAAGCGGGCAACTACCTGGCCCAGCGCGAAGAGACCGAGGTCTGAGCGCCCGGTTCCGCTCCCGCGGGGGAGGACCGGCACGATGCCGAGCCCGAGGCGTGGCGAGCAACGGTCCTGGCGCACTCCCGCATCGACCGGACACTGCGGTCCGGGTGGTGCCGGGCACGGCCGGTGCCCGGCACCACCACGCGCGGGCGCGTGTCAGCCCTTGAGCAGCGAACGGGCCATGACCATGCGCTGGATCTGGTTCGTGCCCTCGTAGATCTGGGTGATCTTGGCGTCGCGCATCATCCGCTCGACCGGGAAGTCGCGGGTGTAGCCGGCGCCGCCGAACAGCTGCACGGCGTTGGTGGTGACCTCCATGGCCACGTCGGAGGCGAAGCACTTCGCCGCGGCGGAGATGAACCCGAGGTTCGGTTCGCCGCGCTCGGCCCGAGCCGCCGACACGTAGACCATGTGGCGCGCGGCCTCCACCTTCATCGCCATGTCGGCGAGCATGAACTGCACGCCCTGGAAGTCGGCGATGGCCTTGCCGAACTGCTTGCGCTCCTTGACGTAGGCCAGCGACGCGTCCAGCGCGCCCTGGGCGATGCCGACGGCCTGGGCGCCGATCGTCGGCCTGGTGTGGTCCAGGGTCCGCAGCGCGGTCTTGAAGCCGGTGCCGGGTTCGCCGATGATCCGGTCGGCCGGGATGGTGCAGTCCTCGAAGTACAGCTCGACGGTCGGCGACCCCTTGATGCCGAGTTTCTTCTCCTTGGGCCCCACCACGAACCCGGGATCGTCGGCGTGCACGGCGAAGGCGCTGATGCCGTTGGCTCCCTTGTCGGGGTCGGTCACCGCCATCACGGTGTACCACCGGGACACGCCGCCGTTGGTGATCCAGCACTTGGTGCCGTTGAGCACCCAGTGGTCGCCGTCGAGCCGGGCCCGGGTCTTCATCGAGGCCGCGTCCGACCCAGCTTCCCGCTCGGACAGCGCGTAGGAGGCGGTGGCCTCGCCGGAGGCGATCGAGGGCAGCACCTGCTGCTTGAGCTCCTCGGACGCGGACAGCAGGATCGGCATGGTGCCGAGCTTGTTGACGGCCGGGATCAGCGAGGAGGCGGCGCAGACCCGGGCGACCTCCTCGATCACGATGCAGGTGGCGACCGAGTCGGCCCCCTGACCGCCGTACGCCTCGGGGATGTGCACCGCGGCGAAACCGGACTTCACCAGGGCGTCGAGCGCCTCCTGCGGATACCGCTCCTGCTCGTCGACCTCCGCCGCGTGCGGTGCGATCTCCTTGTCGGCGAGCGCCCGCACCGCCTCGCGCAGCGCCTCGTGCTCCTCGGCCAACTGGTAGGTGCCGAAGGTCGGGTCCACCGCTTCCTCCTTCATCCCGGCGCCGTCGCCGGGCCCGCTGGTCCTGCGCGCCACGTCCGGCCTCGCCGGGGGCGTTGTCCTTCGGCGCCAGCGTAACGGCACTGAGTGCCACTAGCAATGATCCCGGTGCTATATTCCGGCCATGTCCGAGGCAGCGTCCCCAGCGCCCAGAACCCGATCCGGCCGGACCGCGGACGGCCGCCGCCGGGTGCGCAGCGCGCTGGCGCTGGCCGCGATGGACCTGTTCGCCGAGCAGGGCTTCGAGGCGACCACGGTGGACCAGATCGCCGATGCCGCCGGCGTCGGCCGGCGCACGTTCTTCCGCTACTTCCGGTCCAAGGAGGACGTGGTCTTCCCCGGGCACGACGAGCGCTTGGCCGAGGTGGTCGAGCTGCTGGAGTCCGCCGACCGCCGCGAGGACCCGCTGCGGGTGCTCAGCGGCACCGCCGAGGTCGTGCTGGACATGTACCTCGCCGAGCCCGAGGTGTCGCTCAAGCGCTTCGAGCTGACCCGCCAGGTCCCGGCCCTGCGCGACAAGGAGATCGCCAGCATCGACCGCTACCAGCGGGTCTTCGCCCGCTACCTGCGCGAGCGCTACGCGGGCGAGCCCGCCGGTGACCTGCGCGCGGCCGTCGCCGCGGCGGCGGTGGTGGCCGCGCACAACCACGTCCTGCGCCAGTGGCTCAAGAGCGGGGGGACGGCCGACGCCCGCGCGATGCTGCGCGAGGCGCTCGGACTGGTGCGGTCGGCCCTGTCCGCGCCGCTGTGCGAGGACTCCGGCGACGAGAACGTCGTCGTCGGGGTGCTGCGCACCGGAGCTCCCGCCGGGGCCGTGCTCAAGCAGCTGGAGGACGCCCTCCGCGACCTCCCGCGCTGACCCTCCCAGCGGTCCGGCACTCAGTGCCGGACCTCGTATATCTCGATCAATTTCGTCACTTCAGTGTCGAGTGAAATCACTGCCGGAGCACCGTCATCCGAGGAAGCGCGGCTCGGGAGAGCGATCGCGAGATCGAAGGTGGCCAGCAGGCCGCTGACCACCGGGGGACGCGGCACCGAGTCCGGCGCTGTTCGGGAGGCCGCCGAGTCAAGGGCTGGGAACGATCCCGGCGTTCAGCGCTGCCGGGGCCAGCGCGCCGGTCGCAGGAGTCGGGGGAGTGGTCGTGAGAGCCGAGCGGCGACCGCGCCAGGAGCGCTCGCCGCAGCCGGATAGCGGTGCTGTGAAAGGGAAAACGGCCCCGTGGGGCGGCGGTGCGAGAAGGGGTCCCGCGTGCCGGCCCGGGGTATCGCGGAAAGCGACCGGCGTCCTTGGCGCCTCGGGGTCGGAGGCGATCGCGAGCTCGACGTCGTGGCCGCCCGATGGGGACCACGCGATTTTCGACGTATCTGTTGTTTCAGTGCCGAGTGAAATGAACTCGCAGATCGCTGCGCTGAAGTCCGAACTGCTACCGACTGCAAGCCGGGGACGATGCGGTGGTCGCTCGGCGGGGTGGAGCTGAGGTCGGGTCCCGGTCGTGCGCGGGAGGGCGCGACCGGGACCACGGGGTTGGTGGCGGCCGGGGGTGGGGGAGTGGCGTGTGACCGGATGGGGCTTCGCCTGTGTCCGGCCGCCGGGGGCGGGATCTCCGGCGGCCGGACGAGTCCGTTGTGGACGGACGTCAGTCGTAGCCGCGGATCAGGTGGCTCTCGTCGAACTCGTCTCGGTCGGTGTCGAAGGCGGGCTCCGTCCGGTCCTGGGTGGGGACGGGGATGTCGAGTTCGACCTGGACCAGGGAGCCGGAAGGGGCTTGCGGGGCGAAGTCTTCGGACAGCGTCATGTCCGACTCCTCTCGATTGTCGGGGACACCGGCCGATCGTCCGTCGATGTGACGCAGATCGCACGCGTGCCTCGCTTCAGGTGATCGGATACCGCCCGGATGGGGAATGATCTCTACAGAATATTGATCTTCATAGTTTCAGTGTTGAGTGAAATGAATACTCAGGCCCACACCAGAACTCACCGCCACTCTCGTCAACAACAGCAAGGAGACGACCGGAGGTCAGTGCGCGGAGAGGTGCAGGAGTCCGGCGTCGGTGGGGCGGAAACCGCACGACTCGAAGTAGAAGGCGCGCAGATGCGGTTCGAAGTCCACGTGCAGCCAGGTGCACCCGGCGTTCTCGGCCGCTCGGGCGGCGCGGCGGACGAGCTCGGTGCCGATGCCGAGGTGTTGGTGGTCCGGGCGGACCTTCGGGTCGAGCAGGAACGCGTGGTCGGCGCCGTCCCAGGCGACGTTGACGAAGCCGATGAGCGTTCCGCCGGGGAGGTGCGCGCTGCCCCAGCCGAGGCTGTGCTCGCGGACCCGGTTCCACCACCCGTGCTCGGGGTTCCCGTCGTGCGAGGTGGTCAGCTCCACCAGTTCGCCGTCGGAGAGGTCCGCTCGCCAGCGGTAGTCGATATCGGTCATCCGCCGAGGGTCGCAGGACCGGGCTGCGGCGGTCGCGCGGTTTTCGGTGCGGAAATCGGCGTTGCGCGGTGGGCGAGACTGGCCGCGTGACTGGAGATCGGTTCGACGAGGTCTGGCGCGCGGCACTTGCCGCCGCGACCCGGCTGGGCGCTGAGCTGGGATTGCCCACCGGTGAACGGCGCGTGCTGTCCAACCGCGGCAATCTCGTCGTGCACCTGGCCCCCGCGCCCGTGGTGGTGCGGGTGGCGACGCTGACCGCGTGGACCCGGCGGGAACCGCGGGCCTGGTTGGAGCGCGAGGTGGCCGTGGCCCGGTACGTGGCGGACCGGGGAGGTCCTGTCGTGCCGCCGAGTTCTCTCGTGGATCCGGGGCCGCATCGCAGGGACGGGTTCGCGTTGAGCCTGTGGACGTACCTGCCGGCTGCGCAGCGGCGTGCGGATCCGGTGGCTGCCGGTGAGGCGCTGGCCGTGCTGCACGGGGAGCTCGTCGGTTGTCCTCGGGAACTTCCGCTGTTGTCACCGGTGCGGGAGCAGATCGGTGACGGGTTGGCGGCGTTGGAGCGGGCGGAGGTGCTGGATCGGGAGCGGTTGGCCGCGCTGCGGGCTCGTCATGAGCGGGTGTTGGCGGACTTGGCGCAGGTGGACGGGCCGGTCGTGGCGTTGCACGGGGATGCCCACCCGGGCAATCTCCTGGGCGTCGGTGCTGGGTGGTGGTGGACGGATTTGGAGGAGACCTGTCGCGGCCCGCGCGAGTGGGATCTGGCGGTGCTGGCCGGTGCCTGCGGGGCGGACGGTGGGGCGGCGTTGCGGGCGTACGCGTCCGCCGCCGGGGTGCCGGTGCCGACGGCGGACGCGCTCGCTCCGTTCGTCCGGGCCCGCGAGCTGGAGGCGGTCGTGTGGGCGCTCGGCATGGCGCACCAGTGCCCCGCCCGGTACCGGGCGGCGGCGCGGGCGCTCCTGGAGGACGTCCTGGGAGGCCGGGCGAGCACTTGATCGGTCGGTTCTCGCCGGTCAGGTGGTGGGTGTGAGGCGGGTGCCGCGGCGGGTGCCGAGGTAGGTGCCGTCGGCGACGACGGTGTGGCCCGCTTGGCAGACCCACGGGATGCCCCGGGGCGGTCGCAGGGGGTCGTGGTAGTCGCCGACGTCGGTGACGGTGTCCGGGTCGAAGGCGACGAGGTCGGCGATCAGGCCGGGGGCGATGCGGCCGCGTTCGGGGATGCGGAAGGTGCGGGCGGGCAGGTCGGTCATGCGGTGGACGGCTTCGGGGAGGGTCAGGGTGCCGCGTTCGCGGGTGTAGCGGGCGAGGACGCGGGGGAAGGTACCGGTGAGTCGGGGGTGGGGTTTGCCGCCGGTGCCGGGTGGCAGGCCGTCGGAGCCGATCATGGTGGCGGGGTCGGAGAGGGCGAGTTCGAGGTCGTCCTCGTGCATCGAGAAGTGGATCATGGTGGCGCGGAGGCGTTCGGTGACCAGGACGTCGACGAGTGCGTCGACGGGTTCGGTTCCGGTGGTCGCGGCGATGTCGGCGATGGTCCGGCCTTCGTGGCGGTGGCTGGCGGTGGTGGCGATGAGGATGCTGTCCCACCGGGTGTCGGCGAGGGCGGTGGCGAGCCGGTCGCGTCCGGGTGTGCTGGTGAGGCGGGCGAGGACGTCGTCGGCGTCGCCGGTGAGGTAGTCGCGGGGCAGTGTGGCGGTGAGCATGGTCGAGGACGCGGTGTAGGGGTAGACGTCCTGGGTCAGGGGCTGGTGGTCGCGGGCGCGGTGGATCTCGTCGAGGGCGTGGCGCATGTTCCCCCAGTTGCGGGGTTCGGTGGTTTTCAGGTGGGAGAGGTGGGTGCGGCCTGCGGTGGCGCCGATGCGGAGGGCTTCGTCGATGGCGTCGAGCAGGGTGTCGCCTTCGTCGCGCATGTGCGTGGCGTAGAGGGCGTCGCCGCCGAGGGTGCGGGCGAGGGCGATGAGTTCGTCGGTGGTGGAGAACACGGCGGGTGGGTAGATCAGGCCGGTGGACAGGCCGAAGGCGCCGGCGTTCATGCCTTCTTCGAGTGCGGTGCGCATGGTGCGCAGGGCGGTGTCGTCGGGGGCGGCGTCGGTCATGCCCATGGCGGCGATGCGGAGGGTGCCGTGTCCGATCAGCGGGCAGTGGTTGGTGACGTGGCCGGCGGCGTCGGTGGCGGCGAACAGGTCGTGGAAGCCGGTCCAGGTGAACGGCACGGGTGGGAACAGGCGGCTCAGGAAGGTGCGGAGGGTGTCGGCGTGGGGGTGGCTGCGGGGTGCGAGGCTGAAGCCGCAGTTGCCGACGACTTCGGTGGTGACGCCTTGGCGGATCTTGGTGGTGTCGTGTTCGTCGAGCAGGGGTGCGTTGTCGGAGTGGGAGTGGACGTCGATGAAGCCGGGGGCGAGGACGAGTCCGGTGAGGTCGCGGTGGGGTGCGTCGGTGGGGAGGGTGCCGGGTGGTTCGACGGCGGTGATGCGGTCGCCGTCGAGGAGGACGTCGGCGGGGCGCGGGGCGGCGCCGGTTCCGTCGACGACGGTGGCTCCGGTGAGCAGTTCGGGCATGCCGGTCCTCCTTGTCGTGGGGTGGGTCTCATGGTGGCGGGTGTGACGTGCGTTTTCACCGGCGTGCGGGGGAATAGGCGGTGCGCTGCGGTGTTGTGCGGTGCGTTGGAGGTGTGTCGTGCACGGTGAGTACAAGGTCCCCGGTGGGAAGTTGGTCGTGGCGGATCTGGAGGTCGTCGGCGGCCGGTTGTCCGGTGTGCGGGTGAGCGGGGACTTCTTCCTGGAGCCGGATGAGGCGTTGGAGGAGATCAACCGGTCGTTGGAGGGGGCTGCGGCGGATTCGGACGCCGAGGAGCTGGGGCGGTTGGTGCGCGCCGGGTTGTCGGGGGGCGTGCGGATGGTCGGGTTCGGTCCGGAGGCGGTGGCGACTGCGGTGCGGCGGGCGGTGACGCGGGCGTCGGAGTGGGTCGATCACGAGTGGCGGTTGGTGCGGGAGGGGCCGCGGTCGCCGTTGATGCACATGGCGTTGGACCAGGTGTTGGCCGAGGAGGTGGCCGCGGGGCGGCGGCCGCCGACGTTGCGGTTCTGGGAGTGGGCGTCGCCGGCGGCGATCATCGGGAGTTTCCAGTCGGTGCGCAACGAGGTGGACGTGGATGCGGCGCGCCGGTACGGGGTCGAGGTGGTGCGGCGGATCACCGGTGGTGGGGCGATGTTCGTGGAGCCGGGGAACACGGTGACGTATTCGCTGTACGCGCCGGCGTCGTTGGTGGCGGGGATGTCGTTCGCGGATTCGTACGCGTTCTTGGACGACTGGGTGTTGGGCGTGCTGCGGGAGCTGGGGTTGAACGTGTGGTACGAGCCGTTGAACGACATCGCTTCGGATGCGGGCAAGATCGGTGGTGCGGCGCAGAAGCGGGTGGCCGCGGGGG
Source organism: Saccharopolyspora rosea (assembly GCF_025643595.1). GTDB lineage: Bacteria > Actinomycetota > Actinomycetes > Mycobacteriales > Pseudonocardiaceae > Saccharopolyspora > Saccharopolyspora rosea. The sequence continues at coordinate 3,311,976 of NZ_CP102826.1, read as the reverse complement.
CGGTGTTGCACCACGTGACGATGTCCTACGACGTGGATGTGGCGAAGTTGGGCCGGGTGCTGCGGGTTGGCAAGGAGAAGTTGTCGGACAAGGGGATCGCGAGTGCGGACAAGCGGGTGGATCCGTTGCGGCGGCAGACGGGTTTGGCGCGTGAGGTGATCATCGACCGGTTGGTGGAGGGGTTCCGGTCGCGGTTCGGGTTGGTCGACGGTCCGGTGACCGCGGGTGAGGAGTCGCGGGCGCGGGGGTTGATCGAGTCGAAGTTCGCGTCGGCGGAGTGGATCGGCCGGGTGCCGTGAGGGGGCGGCGGGGCGGGTGGTGGTCCGTCCCGGCCGGTGGGGGTGCGGTCAGGTGAGGAGTTCGCCGATGCCGGGGGTGGTGCGGCGTCGGCGGAGCCAGACCTTGCGGGTGCCGTCGGAGTAGAGCAGGACGCGGGAGAGTTCCCAGCCGGAGAATTCGGCGTGGATGCTGAGTTGGGTCGCCGCGCTGTACCGGGTGGTGCCCGGTGGCAGGCGCAGCGGCCGGTACTCCCAGTCCTGGTCGGTGTCGGTTCCTTCCGTTCTCACGGTTTCACCACCTGTGTTCCGTCGCCGTTGGCGGAGGCGATGTAGACCTCGCCGGTGTCGGGGTCGACCGCGACCGAGTTGGGTTGGCCGACGGTGGGGAAGCGGTAGCGTTCCTGGGGTTCTCCGCCGGCGATGTCGTAGCCGACGACCTGGTTGGTCGCGGTGAGGGTGACCCAGGCGAGGTCGCGGTGCGGGTCGTAGGCCAGTGCGTAGGGGGCGCCGGGGACGGGGTAGCGCTGCTTGTTGATCAGGGGGTCGACGGAGAAGGCGAGCAGGCTCTGCCCGCGGGTGTCGACGGCGAGGATGCGCTGGTAGCGGTCGGTGACGGCGTTGGTGGCGCCTTCGCCGGCGCGCAGTCCGGCTCCTTTGTCGCCGGTGGTGGGGTCGACCGGGGTGAGGGAGGTGGCGAGCCGGTCGAGGACGTTGACGTCGTGGCCGACGGGCAGCAGTTGGGCGGGGCCCTGGAACTTGTCGGTGGTGGTCTGGGGTTGGCCGTCGCGCAGGATGGTCACGGCGTGGGTGGTGCGCAGGGCGACGGCGGTGCGGTGCGCGTCGAGGTCGACGGCGTCGACGGGTCCGCCGTGCACGGGGGTGGTGGTGACGGCGGCGGTGCGCAGGTCGATGCGGGCGAGCTGATCCTGGTCGGGCAGGGCGGCGAGGGCGTGGCCGGCTTCGGTGCGCAGTCCGGCGGGGGTGCCGGGCAGGGTGGTGGTGCGGGTGGTGCGGGTGCGGGTGTCGAGCAGGGTGAGGTCGTGGGTGCCTGCGAGGACGAGGGTGTGGGTGTCCGGGTCGTAGGCGGTCAGGCGGGTGGGTGGGGTGGGCAGGACGGTGCCTGCTGGTGGGGTGGTGACGGGGGGTGCGGTGGCGGGTGTGGCGGCGACGAGGCGGTCGGTGACCTGGAGGGGGTCGCTGGCGTCGTTGGTTCCGCAGCCGGTGAGCAGGGTCGCGGCCAGGCAGGTGATGACCAGACGACGCAACGAGGACCTCCTTGGTCTTGCGCGCCCCGCCGGTGCGGGGCGGTTCGTCGTCCAGCATCCCTGATGGTGGTGGTCGGGTGTTCGCCTGCCCCGGTGGGATGGGTTTCAGGGTGTCACGCGGGGTGGCCGGGTGGGTATGGGTGTGCGCGGCGTTTCCTCCGTTGGGCGGGTGGGTCAGTCGGTGGGGCCGCGTTCGGGGTAGCTGCGTTCGGGGGTGCTGATGTCGTCGAGGGCGGCGCGGATGGCCGGGGGGAGGGTGAGGTTGTCGCTGTCGAGGGCGGTGGCGAGTTGGGCGGTGGTGCGGGCGCCGACGATGGGGGCGGTGACCTGGGGGCGGTCGCGCAGCCAGGCGAGGGCGACGTGCACGGGTGAGGTGCCGAGTCCGTCGGCTGCGGTGAGGACGGCTTGCACGATGCGGGCGGCGCGTTCGGTGCGGTGGTGTTCGACGTAGCTGGCGAGGTGGTCGCTGGCGCCGCGGGAGTCGGGTGGGGTGGAGTTGCGGTATTTGCCGGTGAGCACGCCGCGTCCCAGGGGTGCCCAGGGGAGCAGGCCGATGTGGTGGTGGGTGGCGGCGGGGACGACTTCGCGTTCGATGCCGCGTTCGAGCAGGGAGTATTCGACCTGGGTGGTGATGAGCGGGGTGCGGGTGGGGTGGGCGGTTTGGTGGGTGGCGGCGGTGGCCAGTTGCCAGCCGCTGTAGTTGCACACGCCGACGTAGCGGACTTTGCCGCTGGTGACGGCGGTGTCGAGGGCGGCGAGGGTTTCGTCGAGGGGGACGCCGGGGTCCCAGGCGTGCAGTTGCCACAGGTCGATGTGGTCGGTGCGCAGGCGGCGCAGGGAGGTGTGGAGGGCGGCGAGCAGGGCGGCTCGGGAGGCGCCGCCGCCGATGGGGCCGGGGGCGCGGCGGGCGGCGGCTTTGGTGGCGATGACGAGTTCGTCGCGGGGGATGTGGCCGGACAGCAGGTCGCCGAGGATTTCTTCGGCGGGGCCGTAGACGTCGGCGGTGTCGACGAGGGTGCCGCCTGCGTCGTGGAAGGTGGTGAGCTGGTCGGCGGCGGTGTCGGCGTCGACGTCGAGTCCCCAGGTCATGGTGCCCAGGGCGAGGCGGGAGACGCGGAGGCCGCTGCGGCCGAGCTGTCGGTGTTCCACGGTGGGTGAGGGTATTCGCTGCGGGCGCTGGTGGGGGTGAGGTCGGCGTCGGCGGGTCCTGGCGTGGTGCGGTGGATCACACCGTCCGGTGGGGTGTGGTGGGGTTTCTCGGTGTGCTGGTGCGGGCCCGGTTTTCGCCGATTCCGCGGGAGTGCGCCGTCGCAGGGCGTTCGGCCGGTGTGGGGCAGCCCTGAGCGGTGGTTGCGGAGGGGGTGGTGGTGGGTTGTCGGTCGGGGTGCCTACCCTCGGCGGTCGTGGCGACTCTCATCCTGTTGCGGCATGCGCGGTCGGAGGCCAACGGCTCCGGGACGCTGGCGGGGCGTTCGGCCGGTGTGGGCCTGGATGCCACGGGCTCGGGTCAGGCCGAGCGCTTGGTGGCCCGGTTGGCGGGGGTTCCGCTGGCGGGGGTGGTGGTCTCGCCGTTGCAGCGCTGCCGGGAGACGGTGGCCGGCTTGGCCGCTGAGCGCGGTCTGGAGCCGGTGGTGGAGGAGCGGCTGGCCGAGGTGGACTACGGCGAGTGGACCGGCCGCAAGATCAGCGAGTTGACCGAGGAGCCGTTGTGGCGGGTGGTGCAGCAGCATCCGTCGGCGGCGGTGTTCCCGGGCGGTGAGGGCCTGGCGCAGGTGCAGGCGCGGGCGGTGGCCGCGGTGCGCGATCACGACCGGCGGATGGGGGAGAAGTCGGTGTGGTTGGCGTGCACGCACGGCGATGTGATCAAGGCGGTGCTGGCTGACGCGTTGGGGCTGCACCTGGACTCCTTCCAGCGGATCGTGGTGGATCCGTGTTCGGTGAGCGTGGTCCGCTACACCGCGACGCGGCCGTTCGTGTTGCGGATCAACGACACGGGTGGGGATGTGTCGGGGTTGTTGCCGCCGAAGGACGAGGAGTCGTCGGACGCGGTGGTCGGCGGGTCCACCGGCGCGTCGACGTCCGGGGCGGACGGCGGCTCAGTCGCGTAGTTCGACGACGTGGCATTCGGCGTCGGCGGGTAGCAGGCGGGTGCCGCCGCCGTCGAAGCCGATCAGCACCCGGTCGTCGGCCACGCGGGTGAGGTGGGTGATGACGCCGACCGGGCCGATGGGTCCGTGCAGCCGTACCGCGGTGCCGGGGCGCAGCTGGTCGGCGCGGCGGCGGTCGCGGTTGACGGCGGTGGAGGCGGGGAGGAGTCGGCGGGTGGTGACGCGCCAGAGCGCGTAGGCCGCGGTGGGCAGGATCAGTGCCAGCCACGCGCAGACGTGGATGAGTGCGAAGCCGGGGATGGCGCCGGTCAGCGTGGCCCACAGCCCGGAGCTGACCGGGTGTGAGCCGAGTTGGAGCCATCCGGTGGTGCGGATGGTGCCGTCGTGGCGGCGGCCGCGCGGTGCGGGGTCGTCGGGCGGGTCGGTGTCGTGGTGTTGGTTGCGCGGGGCGTGCACGGGGTTTTTGGCGAGGGGTTCGTGGTGGGGGCGGACGGGGAGGAGTTCGACGGTGTCCTCGCCGCGGCGGGCGAGGTCGATGTCGAGCAGGCGCAGCGCGGCGAGGTGGTGGCGGTCGGTGGGGGTGTCGGTCGTGTTCACCACTGGGTCGTCCACCTCAGGCGTCCGTGGTCGTCGGGTTCGCAGCTGGCGGCTGCGCCGTTGGCGGTGCGGGCGAAGTCGCCGCGTTGATCGCAGGGGCGGTCGGTGACGACCACGGGCACCCAGTCGTCGGCCGGGGCGGTGCTGGCCGGGGTCGGGCGGGTGGTGGCGGTCGTGGCCGGGTGCGGGGTTCGGGAGCCCTCGGGGCGCGTGCCGCTGGTCGGAGTGGGTGTCGGGGTGGGGCTGAGTGGTGCCGCGGTGTGCGCGGGCGTGGTGTGCCGGGACGGCAGGTGTTCGGACAGGTCGTCGGCGCCGGTGGAGGGGAGGGCGCTGGCCAGTGCGGTGGCGGTGGCGCCCAGCAGGCCGAGCGCGGGCAGCAGGCGGGCCGGCAGGGGGCTGCGCCACCACCAGCGGCGAACGGGGTCGGGATGGTCGACGGGCAAGGAAGCTCCTGTCGTGTGCCGTTGTTCGTATCCCCGACCCGGTTGGCGGATAGTAGCGGACCCGCGGTGATCCTCAAGGTCCGCGCCGACGCCTTCCCGCGCTGTGACGCGAGGCGGGTCTCGGGCGCGATTGCCGCGGAATCTGTTGACTGCCAAGGAAAACAGCACTCCACATGAGTCCTCAGTGGACTGTGCTCAGTGGTCGCGGGTCACGAGGGGCGCGGCGGGTTTGCGGTGTGCTTCGGCAGCGTTTAAGGCTGCCTTAGGACTCGACCGGGCCGCGACGGGACCCGGGGTCCGCCCTGCCTCCGGTGGATCGGCACCGCGTGGCGCGCCGACGAGCGAACCCGTCCCGGCACCGAACTCGGTCGGCTTCGCGCGGTGGAGGCGACGGGGCGGCGAACCGGAGTTCTTCGGCGCCACCGCGCTGCCGGTGTCCGCTGCCGACGTGCGAGAAGCGGGCCCCACCGGCGCGGAACGGCTGTACAGTACGGGCGTCGCGCTGATCGAGATCGACCTGGCGGCCGTGGCTCGACCGCTGCGCGACGGCGCGGACATCCTGTCGGCGGGCTCGCTGCCGGTGCTGCTGGCGATCCGCGCCGCCGCGCTGCGCACCCCGGTGCGCTGACGCGCCGTCCGGCGCTCCGGGGCCGTGGCACCAGGACGGGGAAGTGGCCGGTGCGTGGCGGGGAGAACATCGTGATCGAACTGAAGTCGGCGGACGAACTCGACGTGATGCGCGAAGCCGGACGCGTCGTGGCGCGAGCCCTGGAGGCGGTGCGCGCGCAGGCCAAGCCCGGGGTGCGGCTGCGGGAACTCGACGAGATCGCGCGCACCGTGATCGACGAGGCCGGGGCCGTGCCGCTGTTCCTGGACTACCACCCCAGCTGGGCGCCGGGACCGTTCCCCGGCGTCATCTGCGCGTCGGTCAACGACGCGGTCGTGCACGGCATCCCGGACGACCGCGTGCTGAGCGACGGTGACCTGCTCAGCGTCGACTGCGGTGCCCGGGTGGACGGCTGGTGCGGCGACGCGGCGGTGACCTTCAGCGTCGGCGCGGCCCGGCCCGAGGACACCGCGCTGACCGACGCGGCCCGCCAGGCCCTGGCCGACGGCATCGCCGCCACCCGGCCCGGCGGGCGCATCGGCGACATCTCGCACGCCGTCGGCGTGGTCGGCCGCAGCGCCGGCTACGGCATCCCCGAGCTCGTCGGCGGGCACGGCGTGGGCCGCAGCATGCACGAGGCGCCGTTCGTGGCCAACGACGGTGCCGCGGGCAAGGGCGCCCCGCTGCGGCCGGGCCTGGTCGTGGCGATCGAGCCGATGTTCCTGGCCGGCGGTGCCGACGACATCGCGCACGCCCCCGACGGGTGGGAGCTGCGCACCGCCGACGGCAGCCGCGCGGCGCACGTCGAGCACACCGTCGCGGTCACCGACGACGGGCCTCGCGTGCTCACCCTGCCCTGACCCGCACCGCCCGGGCCCGCTGCTCAGCAGGCAGCGGCGCCGAACCACGCGGGCAGCCGGGCCAGCAGGTCCTGCTGCTGCTCACCGACCCACGCCACGTGGCCGTCCGGCCGCAGCAGCACCGCGGGCACGTCCAGTTCCTCGCTGACGTCGACGACGTGGTCGACCCGATCCGCCCAGCCCCGCACCGAAAGCCGACCGGTCTGGTCGAGCAACAGGCCACGACCGCCGCGCATCAACTCGTACAGCCGGCCCCGCTTCAACCCCACGTCCCGCATCCGCCGACCCAGCAGCTCGTGCCCCGCGCCGAGGTCGTAGCGGATGCCGATCGCCGTGATCTTCTCGATCAGGTAGCGGTTGACCTCCTCGAAGCCCATCAGGTCCGCCACCAGCCGCCGCACCGCGCGGGGACCCGGCTCGGGGGACAGCAGCTCCATCTGCGCGCGGGTGTTGTCCAACACGGCGGCGGCCACCGGGTGCCGCTCGGCGTGGTAGCTGTCCAACAGCCCCTCCGGGGCCCACCCGCCGACCTCGGCCGCCAACTTCCACCCCAGGTTGAACGCGTCCTGCACACCCAGGTTGAGCCCTTGGCCCCCGGTCGGCGGGTGCACGTGCGCGGCGTCCCCGGCCAACAGCACCCGCCCGACCCGGTACCGCTCGGCCAACTGGGTGGCGTCACCGAACCTCGACAGCCAGCGCGGCGAGTGCACGCCGAAATCGGTGCCCGCGATCGCCCGCAGCTGCTCGGTGAACTCCTCGAACGTCGGCGGGACCGCGCGGTCGGCGGCCACGGTTTCGGCGGGCACGATCACGCGGTGCACCCCGTTGCCGAGGGGCATGGTGCCGAACCGCAGGTGGGTCTTGCGGACCTCGGCCACCACGGCGGCCACCTCCGCCGCGGGCGCGGCCACCTCCATCTCGCCCAGCAGCGTGTCGATCCTGGTGGGCTCGCCGGGGAAACCGACACCGAGCCGCTTGCGCACCGCGCTGCGGCCACCGTCGCAGCCGACCACGTACCGCGAGCGCAACCGCGCACCGTCCGCGAGTTGCACGGTCACCCCGTCCTCGTCCTGGCCCAGCCCGACGACCTCGCGGCCGCGCCGGATCTCGGCGCCGAGTTCGACAGCGCGCTCGGCCAGCAGCCGCTCGGTGCTGCTCTGCGGGATGGCCAGCACGTAGGAATGCGCGGTGTCCAGCTGGGTCGGCCACGGCCTGTCGATGGCGGCGAAGAAACCACCGGCCACCACCTGCTCGCCGACCGCGAGGAACCGCTCCAGCAGACCGCGCTGGTCCATCACCTCGATGCTGCGCACGTGCAAGCCGAGCGCACGGGCCTGCCCGGTCGGCTCCACTTCCTTGTCCACCACGACCACGTGCACCCCGTGCAGCCGCAACTCGCAGGCCAGCATCAAACCGGTCGGCCCACCGCCGACCACGATCACGTCAACCACGAAATCCCCGTTCGACGAGGGCGGTTTTCCGCCCGGGGGCGTGCACACCCCATCACCCCAGGTCCTGGCTTCGGCGGATGATTCTGCGGCACGACCCGGGTCTTGCCACAAGTCCCCCGGTGCGCTATACGTTGAGAATGGGAGGAAGTGGGGTTCCTCCCATTCTCTTCAACTGTCCGTTGTGGACGGACGGTTTCGTGCTCGGTAGCCCGCGCGCACCGCCCAAGCGCTCCCGGGCCCGCCGATCCCATCGCGGAACGGCAAGCGCGTGGCCGCCGCCACAACGCGCCCGGTTTCGACGTCCGGTCGCTGCGCATCGGCGCGACCGCCGAGGGGTTTTTCGCCGCCGCGCACGGGAAAAGTCACCGCGAACCAGTCGAAGTGGACAATCCGTGCGCTGGGGGCGTGCGGAGCGACACAGGGCGCGACCACCCGCAGAAGCGGATAATGGACTTCCGGTTAGTGGGTCGTCCCGACACGAGGAATGATGAAAAAACACTTCGCCTTCGTCAGCATGCCTGCCGCCGGTCACGTCAACCCCACCCTGTCGCTGGTGGAGGAACTGCTGCGCCGCGGTCACCGCGTCACCTACGCCGTCGGGCCGAACATGCTCGACGCGGTGGCCGCCACCGGCGCCGAGGTGCTCCGACTGCCCTCCGAAATGCCGGCCATGCCACCGAATCCGCAGTTCACGCCGGAACGCATGGCGACCATGATGCAGCACCTCATGGACGACGCACGGCACACGTTCCCGCTGCTGCGCGAACACTTCCGCGAGGACATGCCCGACGCGGTGTGCTACGACGTGGCCACCATGACCGGCCGCATGCTCGCCGTGGAGCTCGGCGTGCCGGAGATCTGCCTGGTGCCCAACTTCGCCTCCAACGAGAACTTCTCGCTGCGGGAGGCCATCATGTCCGACTCCACCGGGTTCGACCCGGAGATGTTCGCCGAGTTCTCCCGGCGCATGGAGGAGTTCTCCACCGAGATGGGCGTGCCCGCCGAACCGCCCATGTCCGGCCCACCCGCCCCGCTGAACCTGGTGTTCCTGCCCCGCGAGTTCCAGCTGGCCGCCGAGACCTTCGACGACCGGTTCCGGTTCATCGGCCCGATGCTCGGCAGCCGCGCCGACCAACCCTGGCAGCCGCGCGACGAGCACGCGCCCGTGCTGTTCATCTCCCTGGGCACCGCGTTCAACAACCGGCCCGAGTTCTACCAGCGGTGCATGTCGGCTTTCGGCGGCACCCGCTGGCAGGTCGCGATGTCCGTCGGCCAGCACGTCGACCTCGACGACCTCGGCGAGATCCCCGCCAACTTCGACGTGCGGCGGTCCTTCCCGCAGCCCTCCGTGCTGCGCCACGCCTCGGTGTTCCTGTCGCACACCGGCATGAACTCCACCATGGAATCGCTGTACTACGGGGTGCCGCTGGTGGCCGTGCCGCAGATGCCCGAACAGGCCGCCAACGCCGCGCGGGCCGAGGAACTCGGCCTGGGACGCCGGTTGGACGCCGACACCGTCACCGCCGAGCAGCTGCGCGAGACCGTCGAGGCCGTGGCCGCCGACGAGGCGATGCGCGCACGGCTGCGCGAGATGAGCGCGGCACTGCGCGACTGCGGCGGCGCGGTCGCCGGAGCCGACGCCCTGGAAGCCCACCTGGGCTGACCACAACGCGCGGGGGCCACCCGCCACCGGGTGGCCCCCGCGATTCCCGGGATCAGCGCGCGGCCATCAACTGGTCGAACGACGGGAACCGCTCGGCGGTGTCGGTGTCGCAGAAGTCACCGATCCACCCGTCCTCGTCGTGGAAGAACCGGATCGCCACGAAGTCCGGCCGGGTGCCCATGTCGAACCAGTGCGTGGTGTGCGCCGGCACGCTGATCAGATCACCGGCCTCGCACAGCACCGCGTACACCTTCTCGCCCAGGTGCAGGTAGAACACCCCGGCACCGCGGGCGAAGAAGCGGTCCTCGTCGTCGTCGTGGGTGTGCTCGGACAGGAACTTCTCCCGCGCCGCGCGGGCCTGCTCGGCCCACGCCGGATCGTCGTCGCGCGGCACCATCACCGCCGCGTCGACCTTGATGTAGCCCTCGGCCGAGACCACCTGGTCCACTTCCTCGCGGTAGGCGTCGAGCACCTGCTCGGAGGTGGGCTCGTCGGGCAGCTCCCGCAGCGGCCAGTGCTGGTAGCGCACGCCGAACTGCTTGAGCACGTCACCGATCTCGGCCGGATCCTCGGTGCGCAGCTCAACGGTGTCGGGATCGGTCTCGGGCCAGACGGTCAGCAACGTCATACCAGCGCCTCCTCGTTGTCGGTGGCCAGGGTGAACCGCAGCAGCCACTCCAGGCACTCGGTGCGGTGCCGGGCCTGCACCAGGTCGCGGCCCCACACGTACACGCCGTGGCGGGCCACGATCAGCGCCGGGGTGGCCGGGTCGTGGACCTCCTCGAACGCATCGCCCAGCACGCGCATGTCCTGGCTGTTGGGCACGACCGGCACGACCATCGTCTCGTCGTCGCGGCGGCCCAGCCCCTTGAGCATCTCCAAGTCCCGCAGCACCACGCCCTCCGGCCAGCGGTGCGCGGCGACCACCGGCGCCAGCATGTGCACGTGGACCACCGCGCCGGCCCCGGCCACGGCCGCGATGCGCGCGTGCAGCCCGGCCTCGGCCGACGGCCGCTGGTCCGGGTTCGGCTGGTCGGGGACCGCGGCGCCGTCGGAGTCGACCACGACCACGTCCTCGGCGCCGAGCTCGCCCTTGTCCAGGCCGCTGGCCGTCACCGCCAGCCGCAGCGGGTCGCGCTGCAACGTCGTCGACAGGTTGCCCGACGTGCCGCGCATCCAGCCCAGCGCGGCGAAGCGGGCGGACTCGGCGGCCAGCGCCTGCCCGGCCTGCCGCAGGTCGATCGTCACCGGGACACCTCCAGCTCGTCGAAGCTCGCCACCACCGGGTGGGTGCCGAAATCAGCGTCGGCGCACGGCTCGCCGGGGCGGGCCACGCCCACCGCGCGCCAGCCCGCGGCGCGGGCGGCGTCCAGCTCGGCGGGCACGTCCGAGCAGAACGCGACGCGCTGCGCCGCGACGCCCAGGGCCTCGCCGATGCGCCGGTACGAGTCGGCCTCCCGCTTGGGGCCCGCGTTGACGGTGTCGAAGTGCGCCTCGAACAGCGGGGTCAGGTCACCGGCGGTGGTGTGGGAGAACGAGGCGATCTGGGCGGCCACCGACCCCGAGGAGAACACCGCCAGCCGCAGCCCGGCGTCGCGCCAGGAACGCAGCGCGGGCACCACGTCGTCGAACAGGCCCGTGGTCAGCTCGCCGCGCGCGTAGCCGTCCTGCCAGATCAGGCCCTGCAACGTCTTCAGCGGCGTGGCCTTGCGGTCGGCGTCCATCCACCGGTGCAGCACCGCCACCACCTCGCCGGTGTCGGCCTGCGCACCCAGCCCCGCCTCGTCCTTGACCCGGGCCACGGCCTCGGCCACGACCGGGTCGCCGCCGTGCTCGCGGATCCACGGGCCCAGCCTGGGCCGGGCGTAGTCGTAGAGCACGACGTGCACCTGGCTGGTGGGCGTCACCGTCCCCTCGATGTCGACCACGACCGCCTCGGCGACCACCGGCACGCTCACTCGGGCAACCCCGCTTCCTGCTCGTCGAAGTACTCGTGCACCCGCTGCGGCGGGAACGCGCCCCGGTCGGTGACCACCGTGGTGACGAACCGGGGATCGGTGACGTCGAAGGCCGGGTAGCGGCCGCGGACCCGGTCGCTGGCGGTGCGGTGCCCCAGCGCGTGCAGCACCTCGTCGCCGTCGCGGAACTCGATCGGCACGTCCGCGCCGGTCGCCGCATCCGGGTCCGGTGCCTGGCACAACGCGTGGAAGGGCACCCCGAAAGCATCGGCGGCCACCGCCAGCTGCAACGTGCCGACCTTGTTGATGACGTGGCCGTCCATGGTCACCCGGTCGCTGGCGGTCACCAGCGCGTCGATCTCCCCGGCGCGCATCAGCGAGGCGGGCATCGCGTCGGTGACCACCGTGGTGTCCACACCCATCTCCGCCAGGGTGTCCGCGGTCAGCCGCGCCCCCTGCAGGTACGGGCGGGTCTCGGTGCACACGAACGACAGGTTCTTGCCCGCCTGCAGCGCCGCCCGCACCAGGCCCACCAGGTACCAGTCGCCCCAGCAGTGGGTGAGCACCCGGGCGGTGTCGGGCAGCAGCGCCGCCCCGGCCCGGCCCAGCCGCAGGCTGCGCCGCCGGTAGTCCGCGGCGCCGGCCCGCGCGCCCGCCAGCGCCGCCGCGGCCACGTCGGCACCGCCGGAGTCCACCGCCGCCAGCACCCACCGCGCGGCCCGGCGCGGGTGGTCGTTGGTGGGGCGGGTGGCGATCAACCGGTCCGCGGCAACGCGCACCGCCGCCCGCGCGGCGTCCGGGTCGGTGTGCTCGCGCGCGGCCAGCACCAAGCCCCACAACACCGCGAAGTAGGGGCCGGAGGACTGGGTGACCATGTCCTCGATCGTGCGCGCCACGTCCTCGACGGTGCGGGCGTGCACCCAGCGGTGTTCGAACGGGAACACCCGGCGGTCCAGCACGTGCACGCCGTCGTCGGCCAACCGCACGCTATCGGCCAGCAGCGGCAGCTCCGGGTGGTCGGAAGGGGGCGGCATGGCACCTCGGTCGCGGACGGGCGGACAGGATTCGCCGCCAGGGTACTGATCAGCCGAACGGGGTCGGAAACCTCATCCACATGCCGGGACGCGGGCAGACTCGGTGTCGTGGTGACGCTGACGACCGTCGGCCACGGCACGGCCGACCGCGACGAGCTGGCCGCGCTGCTGCACGAGGCCGGGTTGCGCGCCGTGGTCGACGTGCGCAGCGCGCCCGGCAGCCGCCGCAACCCCGACGTCGGCCGCGCCGCGCTGAAGCGGTGGATGCCGCAGGCGGGCCTGGACTACCGGTGGGAACCCCGGCTGGGCGGGTTCCGCGCCCCCGCAGCGGACTCGCCGGACGTGTTCTGGCACAACGACGCCTTCCGCGGCTACGCCGGCCACACCCGCGACCCCGACTTCCTCGCCGCCGCGGACCAGCTGCTCGACCAGGCCGCCGCCGAGCCGACCACCGTGATGTGCGCGGAATCGCTGTGGTGGCGCTGCCACCGGCGCATCATCGCCGACTTCGCCGTGCTGGCCCGCCAGACGCGCGTGCTGCACCTGGCACACGACGGTCGCCTCACCGAGCACCAGCCGACCGCGGGCGCCCGGCTGCGTCCCGACGGGCTGCTGGTCTACGACCGGCAGGTCGGCTGACTCAGAACCTGTCTGTGAACCTGCTCCCGGAACAGACGTGGCAAGCGGCGCCAGCCGCTTTCTCTTTCGGTGAGTGGTCTCGCCACTGGCACCGCCGCACCGGCCACGGCCGCACCGGTCGCCATCCCACGTCACCTACCCGTCTCGATCACCCGCCAGAGTAGTCGCGGGGCGGCTGGTAGCCTGCGGACGCGTTCCGGTGGCGCCGCGGCAGTGATCCCGCCGCCCAGTCCGCCCCGTCTCCGCGACCGAGCCCACGCGATCCGTGCCGTCGTCGCGTCCCGTCCTGGCCCGTGGAGGTGACTCGTGATCGATTCCCGTCCCGCCGACAGCGGACCCGTGCTGCGCGTCGCCGACGCCGACGTGGTGCGCGGCGGCAACCACCTGCTGCGGTCGGTGTCGCTGACCGTGCACCGCGGCGAGCACTGGGCCCTGCTGGGCGCCAACGGCGCCGGCAAGAGCACCCTGCTGACGCTGCTGGGCGCCGTCGGCCACCCCACCCGCGGCACCGTCGAGGTCCTCGGTCACCGCCTCGGCCGGGTGGACATGCGCGCGCTGCGCTCCTACGTCGGCCACGTCAACCCGCGCCACCCGCTGCGGTCCCCGCTGTCCGCGCGCGACGTGGTGCTCACCGGCGCCACCAACACCACCGAACTGGTGCCCCGGTGGCAGCCCTCCGCGGAGGAGTCGGCCCGGGCCGACCGGCTGCTGAGCATGCTCGGCATCCTGGACAAGGCCCACGACGGCTGGCCGACCCTCTCGCAGGGCGAACGCGGCCGCGCGCTCATCGCCCGCGCCCTGATGCCCGCACCGCGGCTGCTGCTGCTCGACGAACCGGCCACCGGCCTGGACCTGGCCGCCCGCGAACAACTGCTGGCCAGCCTCGACGCGCTGCGCGCCGAGCACCCCGCGCTGGCGACCGTGCTGGTGACCCACCACCTGGAGGAACTGCCGGCCAGCACCACCCACGCCCTGCTGCTGCGCGAGGGCCGGTGCCTGGCCGCCGGAACCGTCGACGAGGTGCTGACCACCGACCACGTCAGCAAGTGCTTCGACCACCCGGTGCGCATCACCCGCACCCACGGCCGCTGGAGCGCCCGCGCCGACCGCGCCGCCGCCGTGCACCGGTGAGGATCTGCCCGAAGATCGACTTCGGCGTGCTGATCGTTGGTTACCGTGCTGGCATGAACCATGACGCAGAGTTGGCCGCTCAGGTCGCCAACGCGGATTTCGACCGCGCCAACATCGCCCGCATGTACGACTACCACCTCGGCGGGTCGGCGAACTTCGCCATCGACCGGGAAACCGCGGAGCAGGCGCTGAAGATCGCGCCGACCGAGCGGGACTACTGCTTCGCCAACCGCGCCTTCCTCGGCCGGGCCGTCCGCCACCTGGTCACCGAGGTCGGGATCGACCAGTTCCTCGACCTGGGATCCGGGGTGCCGACGGTCGGCAACGTGCACGAGATCGCCCACGAGCACAACCCGCGCGCCCGCGTGGCCTACGTCGACTGGGAGGCCATCGCCTGCTACCACGCCCGCCACCTGCTCGGCCCCGACGAGGACCGGGTGAGCGTCACCGAAGCGGACGTGTGCGACCCCGACACCGTGCTCAACGCCCCGGGCGTGGCCGGCCTGCTCGACTTCAGCCGGCCGATCGCGGTGCTGGCGTTCGGCATCCTCGACATCATCCCCAGCACCGACGGGGCCTCGCTGGTCACCGCCTACCGGGACGCGTGCGTGCCGGGCAGCGCGCTGGCGGTGTCCAACAACGCCCAGCTGACCCGCACCGACGAGGAAGTCGCCGGGCTGCGGTTCCTGCTGTCCACGACCTCGACGCCGCAACTGCACCTGCGCACCCCCGAGGAGGTCGCCGCGCTGCTGCCCGGCTACACCCTGATCGAGCCGGGCGTGGTGCCGGCGGCGCAGTGGCGGCCCGACCGCCCCGTCAGCGACGAGGAAGCCCGCCGCGGCAACGTCTACGGCGCCGTCGGGCTGCTACCGCACCGCGCCTGAACCCGCCGGGTGGGCCGCCGGGCCGCACGGCAGCGGCGCGCCGCGCTCGGCCCGGCTCGTCCGGCCCGTTGTGGCGCGCAACGGGCCGGAGCGTGCCACCCGGCGGCTCGTCACGGGTGGTACAGCTCGGAAACCCGGTCGATGTGATCGGCACCATCGACGTGCAGGCGCGCGTAGACGGAACGTCCGCGCAGCGCGTCGATCAGCTGTTGGGGCGTGCAGGGCGTGGTGCCGGTGCCGTGCTCGTCGACGGTCACGTCGTGGGTGGAGCACAGGGACGCGGCGCTGAGGACCACGGGTGCGGCCGACAGCGGCAACCGGTGCTGCCCGGGGTCACCGGGATCCGTCTCGTAGTGCCCGTCGTCGGGGCCGCCCGCCACGTTGCGAACGAGCTGGAAGCGCACCATGTGCGCGTTGTCGTCGTAGCCGAGCAGGTTCGCGGTCAGGTCCTTGTTGGGGAACCGCAGCTGCGGTGTGACCGGGCTGGGCGCGGCCGCGTCCTGGGCGGACCCGGATGGCTGGACGGCCGAGTTGGTCGGGGCGTCGGTCGGCAGCGAGCACCCGCTCGCCAGTACCCCGAACAGGACCGCACCCGCCGACAACACCGCTGCTGGGCCGGGGATTCGAAGTCGCTGCGCGAACATCCATGTCTCCTGTTGCGTATCGCGTGTGGTGAGAGCCGGTCTTCGAACTTGGTCCCGGAACCCGCGTGGCAAGCGGCGCCAGCCGCTTTCTCTTTCGGTGAGCGGTCTCGCAACCCGCACCGCCGCTGAGGTTCCGCTCCCGGCACCGCCACGCACAACGAGTTCGAAGACAGGCTCGTCTGCTGCTCCCTTGCTGATCATGGGACGTCCACGTCCCCGTCGGGTTGTGGCCGATCTTCGACGCTGCCCGCACGAGCAGAACCCGCTGCCCGCAGGAGCACGCAACGCGCAGGCGCCGTGCGCGGGGCACGGCGCCTGCGCGTTGCGGCGGGTCAGCGGCGGCGCTGGGGCACCGGTGGCATGGCGGGCATGCCTGGGATGTCGGCCGGGTCGACCTTCCAGTCCGCGGGGAAGGCGGCGGGGTCGGTGGCGGCGGGGCCCTCGGTGGAGCGGTAGCTGTAGAAGCAGGTGTCGCAGACGTACATGGTCCACTTGCCCGGGACGGGCGAGGTGGTCATGACGCGCACCGCGGGCTCCTCGCAGCGCGGGCAGACGGTGGTGTTGCGGGCGGAGCTCACTTGATCAGTCCCTTCAGGATCGTCTCCCAGGCGGCGGTGGCCGGCGGGTTGCTGACCTCGTGGGAGTAGTGGCCGCGGGTCTCGGGTGAGATCGGGGTGGTGGCGTCGATGACGACCTTGTGGACGATGCCGTCCGGGTCGGAGCTCGGATCCAGGGCCAGCACCGAGCCGTTGGGCACGGTGACCAGGTCGTGCTGGGGGTGGAAGCGCACCGACAGCGCCCACATGACCTGCGCGAGGTTGAAGGGGTCGATGTCGTCGTCGACGACGATGATCACTTTGCAGTAGGCCAGGCCGTGGGGCGTGGTCATGGCCCGCATGCCGACCGCCTTGGCGTGGCCGCCGAAGCGCTGCTTGACGGAGATGATGCCGAGCAGGCCCTGGGTGTACATGGCGTTGACCGCCACCACCTCGGGGAAATCCGCCTTGAGCTGCCGGTACAGCGGGACGCTGGTGTTCAGGGCGAGGGTGTAGTCCATCTCCGTCCACGGCTTGCCGAGGTAGAGGTGCTCGAAGACGGGGTCGGTGCGGTGGCTGACCCGGCTGATGCGGATGACCGGCTGGCTGCGGGCACCGGAGTAGTAGCCGGTGAACTCGCCGAAGGGCCCCTCGATCTCGCGCCGGCCGCAGATGATCTCGCCTTCGAGGATCACCTCGGAGCCCCACGGCACGTCCAGGCCGGTCAGGGGCGCGGTGGCGATGCGGTAGGGGGCGCCCTGGATGGCGGCGGCCATCTCGTACTCGGACTGGTCGTAGGCCAGCGGCATGCCGCCGACGGTGGAGATGACGGGTTCGTTGCCGATGGCGATGGCGACCGGCAGGTTCTCGCCGCGCTCTTCGGCGGCGCGCAGGTGCAGGCCGATGTCGTGCGCGGCCAGCGGCTGGATGCCCAGGCGGTCCTTGTCCTTGACCTGGATGCGGTAGATGCCGGCGTTCTGCTTGCCGAAGTGGTCCGGGTCGTCCGGGTCGCGGGTGACGACGATCGCCTTGTCGATGTAGCAGCCGACGTCGTGGTCGTTGAGGCGGAACAGCGGCAGGAGCTGGAAGAGGTCGATGTCCTCGGTCAGCGCGTGCTCCTGCCAGGGGGCGTCGGCGCGGTGCTCGACCTGGCCGGGGAAGGCTTCCCAGCGCTCGGCGAACTCGAAGAACTGCTCCTTGACGGGGGTGTCGGTGTCCATGCCGAGCATGAGGGCGTGGTTGGGCCAGGAGCCGACCACGTTGAGGGCCACGCGGCCCTTCCCCCGCTCGTATCCCTCGATGTTGTCGAACAGGAGGGCCGGCCCGCGGTCGGTGAGGTTGGTGGTGGCGGCGGCCGCGGAACTCAGGTCGGGTTCGGGCCTGACCGGGTCCGAGTACTCCAGCAGCTGGTCGTTCTTCCGCAGGGTTTCGAGGAATTCCCGCAGATCGGCGTGGGCCATGGGGTCTCCTTCGTGGTCGGGGCAGGTGCCTGCCCGGCTCAGGTGATGTCGCCGTCGGCGGGCAGGGCGTCGGGGTGGCCGTCGGACGCGGTGGGCGTGGCGGCCCGGCCCGCGCGTTCCTCCGCCAGTCCGCTCCAGCGGCGCGCACTGGGCAGCCGGAGTCCGAACTGGTCGAGGGTGCGGGCGACGATGTGATCGACGACGTCGTCGAGATCCTCGGGGTGGTTGTAGAAGGCCGGTGCCGGAGGCAGGATCGTCGCGCCCATCCGGGACAGCGCCAGCAGGTTCTCCAGGTGGATGGTGGACAGCGGGGTCTCCCGGGCGACCATGACGAGCTTGCGGCCCTCTTTGAGGGTCACATCCGCCGCCCGGCCGACGAGGTCCTGCGCGAAGCCGGTGCGGATACCCGCGACCGTCTTCATGCTGCACGGCACGATCACCATCCCGTCGGTGGGGAAGGAGCCGCTGGAGATCGGCGCTGCCTGATCCTGCGGTCCGTGGGTGGCGGTGGCGAGCGCGCTCACCTCCCGCGCGGTGCGGTCGGTTTCCAGCGCGATGGTCGCGCGGGCCCACCGGCTGATCACGAGGTGCGTGTCCACCTCCATGCCGCGCAGCGCCTCCAAGAGGCGGATGCCGATGACAGCCCCGGTAGCTCCGGTCATGGCCACGACGAGTCGCATGAGTACGCCTTCCGACCGCACAAGAAAGGACGCACACGTCCCTTTGCCGACGCCCAGAATACTCCGTGTGCGTCCTAATGCAAGGGGTCTGGTCCGCGGCCCTGCTGTCGACCAGCCGAGGTGCCAGCGGTGGCATGGCAATCGCCTCGGCCGTTTCGGCCAAGCCGCAGGGTGAGCCATGTCCAGGTCGGCCACCCAGTACCGGGCCGACGCTCAGCGGGAAGACCAGCAGTCCCAGCCGGTCATATGGTCAAATACGCCACCGCACTCCGCCTGGGCACCGCGGAATCGGAGTCGATCCTGCGTCGGTTCACCCCCGGCGGGCCGAAACACCCGCCTACCAGGCGCTGGAAGAACTTGGCCGCGCGGCGCGCACGATCTTCGCCTGCCTCACCGGAACTACGCGGGGAGAGCCACGGCGGGTTGCAGGTCGTGGAGAACTGGAACTCCGGCCACACCGCGCTGTTCTACGGCATAGATGGTGGTCTGACCGGCCCGGACCGCGAACACGCCGAGGTCTCCATGCAACACCCGCCTCGGCCTCCCGATCCCGTCTCACTGACGGATCGGCGAGCCGACGCTCAGGCAGGGCAGAGCCAGTCGTCGGATCCGAGCACGGGCTGGGCACTACTGTCGGCATCTGGCGGCGGAAAACTGTTGCGCAGTGTGAAGGCGTGTGGTGTGGGGCCGTGGAGCCGCAGATGACGGACCCGCTCCTCGGCTTCGTCGGTGCTGGGCCGGTGCCCGGCCGAAACCCACCAGCAGGCGGTGTAGGCGGTGCTCATCCGTTGGAACCACTCGCGGCGTCGCTTGAGGACTTGGCGATGCAGCTCGCCGTAGACGAACGCGGCCAGGTGCTCGACGTCCCGCCAGACCGACATGTTCACGATGACTCCCGCGCTGTCACCGACGTCCCAGTCGAAGGCGCGCACCGCGGTGGCATCGCCGTCCTCGGTCTGCAACCGCCACACGAACCCCGGTGAAGCATCGGCCGCGGCATTGACCGGGTCGAGCGCGGCCACGAAATCCGCCAGCTGCGGATCGTCCAGCGGCGCCACCAGCCGGGCAATGTTGACCTGGGCGAGCTCGAATCGCATGGCCGCAGTCTGCCCGACCGTCTGATCGTTTCGCCATAGATCGGAAGTCGAATGTCCGCACCGGGAACCCCCTACGTACACGCTGCGACCGACAGCTTGCTTCCCCCGCGACCTCGACCAGCGGCGTTGCAGTTGCCTCGTACGGCGAAAATTCCGATTGCCGGGGGCTCAACGTACGCTCGCGCCCCATGAGCGGGACGATCACCGGCTACGCCCGCTGCTCAACCGACGAGCAAGACCTCTGCCCGACGCCAGCGCCTGGCCGAGCTCGGTGTCGCCGACGACCGGATGTATCTCGACCACGGGCTGACCGGCACCACCCGCGCACGTCCCGGCCTCGACCAGGCGCTCACGGCGGTGCGAAGCGGCGACACCTCGGTGGTGCCGAAGCTCGACCGAACGCCTGTTCCGTGGACATCGCCGCAGCCCGCGATCACCAGTGCCGCAGATCACCGCGGACACGACGGTGGCCTTGGCGCCGACACGGGATGCAGGTCCGCGTCGGCGCCAAGGCCACCAGCAAGGGGCAGGATCAGCGCTTCTTCGGCGGCGGATCCTTGCGCAGCAGGTCCGGGCCGATGATGCGGCGCACCACCCGGCGGAAGATGCTGCGCTTCTTCACCGGAGCGGCCGGGCGCGCCTGTTCGGCAGGCCGCGGCGCGACCGGAGCCTGCGGCTGGGTCAGCAGCGTCGGCTCCGGTGATTCGGCGCCGACCCGGGGCTCGGCCGGGCGTGGCCCGGTCTCGTCGGCCGGAGTCGACGCCGGGGTCGGTGCGGTCGGCGGTTCGGGGTTGAGCCGCTTGGCGAACTCGGGCTGTTCGTCGCGGATCGCGGGGATGTAGGGCTGGGTGACCTCGATCCGCTCCGGTCCGTCCTCCCACCGCGGCGGGGCGGGCCGGGCGGCGGGACGCGCTGGGGCGGCCACTTCGTCCAGGGGCAGTTCACCCATGAATCGAGTGGTCAACGGTCCCGGATCCGGCTGCGAGCGGCGGCGCTGCTGCGGGTCCGTCGGGACCACGGGCTGGAACCACGGTCGGGCAAGGTCGTCTTGAATAGTCATCCGTATCGACTCTGCGGGGGCAAACGGCCAGTGTCACCGGTAGGGCCTGGCCTACCGGCGGACAAGACCCTACCGGTAACGGACCGATAAAGCACACCCCTGTGTTCCGTAGCTCTCCCGCGACGATCACGACCAGTGTCAATGCGGCCATTCGGGGTAATCGCGAACCGGGCCGCGACGAGCCCGGTCGAGCACCCCGGAAGCCCGCGCGGCGCCACCGGTTCCCCGCCACCGACAGACCACAGTGGACAGACGTCGTCGGGTGGATCTCGCGCTGGTCACGCGGCCCTCGCCACCAGGTTCGGACTCCCGCTGAACGAGTTCGGTGGAGCTGCGGGCGGGACCGCGAGCCCGGCAACCCGGCTGCGCCGCTCAGCCGTCGTGCGCCTCGACCGCCCGGCGCAGCCGGGCGAACTCCTCGGCCAACGTCGCGGCGGTCCAGTGCGCGTTGAGCCCGCTCGGATTGGGCAGCACCCACACCCGGGCGTCACCGATCGACCGCTGCTGGGAGCCGACCGTGGCCGCCCGCACGCCGAACGCGGTCCGGTAGGCGGTGATCCCGACGACCGCCACCCACGCCGGCCGGTACCGCTGCACGGTGCGCTCCAGCGCACGCCCGCCTTCGCGCAACTCCTCGTCGGTGAGCTCGGCGGCCCGGGCGCTGGCCCGCGCGACCAGGTTGGTGATGCCCAGTCCGTACTCGGCCAGTTCGTCCTGCTCGTCCGGCCGCAGCAGGCGAGGGGTGAAGCCGGAGGAGTGCAGCGCGGGCCAGAACCGGTTGCCCGGCCGCGCGAAGTGGTGCCCGGTCGCACCCGACCACAGTCCGGGGTTGATCCCGCAGAACAGCACCCGCATGCCGGGGGAGAGCACGTCCGGGATCGTCGCGCCCTCTGCCGCGGCCAACTCCTCCGGGCTCGGCCGATCACCACGCACCACCACGCCTGTTGCCTCCATCCCATGCCGGTCGACGCAGCCGACCGTAACGGGTCCCGCCCCACCCACCTCCACCACCTTTTCCGTCACAATAGATCAATAACGTTACCAACCAAACGAAACGATTCCCTGAACAGGCGATTCCGGCGAAACGGAGCCGCGCATAATCGAGCTTATGTGCGGTAGGGCTTGCTGTGGAGGCGTACCCGGGGCAGGGGTGGCGGGGCCGCCGCAAACGAATTGGCGCTACCCCGCGGCGACGCGGCTCGTGGCGGAGGTGGGTCGCCGCGGGGCTGCGGAGAGGGCGAGAGCGGCAGGAGTGCGGTTTCGGTCCGCCCGGCCCCGACTCGGGACGCGGTCCCCTGAGCTCCTTGATCGTCACCGTGACGGAAAAAGGGTAGATCATGGGAACCGCCTTCCGGGGGCCTTCGCGAGTCGGAGTCGCCCCAGGAGCGGGATCGAGGACCGGGTGAGGTGGCGCTCGTGGTCGCCGGGTCACGGGCCGGGCTTGTGGTGGTGGTCGCGGAGAAAATCCCTCGCCGACACCGTTTCTCATCGGGTATGACCACGCCCATGACCGCCGTGACCGAGCTCGCCGACGAGGTGCTCGCCCTGTTGCACGACGAAGACCCGTTGGCGGCGTCACTGCTCGGATTCCAGGAGTACGACCACCGGTTGCCCGATCTCAGTGCGCAGGCCGCTCTCGCGCGCAAGGCCAGGGCCGAGGACATCGCCCGGCGTGCGGCCGCCCCGCCCGGTGGGCTGGACGGGCAGGACGCCGTGACGCGGGCCGTCGTGGTGCAGCAAGCGCACGCTCTGGCGGCGCGGGTCGATGCGGGGCTGGTCGAGCACACCGTGGCGTTCACCCTCACCGCGCCCGCCGGGGCGTTGCTGCATTCGCTGCCGTTGGTGCGGCCCCGGGGAGACGACGCGGAACGCGCCTATCTGGCCAGGTTGGCCGCCATCCCCGGCTATCTCGCCGATGCCGCGCAGCGTCACTGCGCGGGCATCGCGGCCGGCCGGGTTCCGCTGGCGTACCTGGGGCGTGCCGCGGTGTCCGCGCTCGACCGGTACCTCGCCGTCCCGGACCGGGACCCTCTTCGCGAACCGGTGCTGAGCGGAGCGCGGGCCGCCGAGCGCGACAGGGTCCTGGCCGACGTGGTGCGTCCGGCGTTCGCGCGTTACCGCGACGTGATCGATACCGAGGTCGTGCCGCGCGGGAGGCCGCCGGAGAAGCCGGGGTTGTGCTGGCTGCCGGACGGGCAGGTGGTGTACGCGGCGCTGTCCCGGGCGCACACGACCACCGAACGCACCCCGGACGACCTGCACCGCACAGGGCTGGAGCTCATCGAGGGGCTCGCCGACGAGTACGTGGAGGTCGGCTCGCGCGCCTTCGGTGCCAGGACCGTCGGCGAGGTGCACGACAGGCTCCGCACCGATCCCGCGATGCGGTGGCGCGGTCCGCAGGAGGTGCTGGCGGTGGCTCGCGACGCGGTCGAGCGGGCTGAGCGGGCGGCGCCGGGCTGGTTCAGGCGGGTGCCCGCCGGGCGTTGTGCCGTGGAGCCCGTTCCGGACAGCGAAGCTCCGCGGGTGACGGCGTACTACGTGCGGCCCGCGTTGGACGGGTCCCGGCCTGGTACGTACTTCGCCAACACCTACCGGGCCGAGGAACGCGACCGGTTCACCGCCGAGGCGGTGGCGTTCCACGAGGCCGTGCCGGGACACCACTTCCAGCTGGCGCTCGCGCAGGAGGTGCGGGGGCTACCGGCGCTGCGACGGCTGGCGGGGATCACCGCCCACGTCGAGGGGTGGGCGTTGTGCGCCGAGCGGCTCGCCGAGGAGATGGGGCTGTACTCCGACGACATCGCGAGGTTGGGCCTGCTCGCGGAGGATTCCGCTCGTGCCGCGCGGTTGGTCGTCGACACCGGGTTGCACGCCCGGGGTTGGAGCAGGCAGCGGGCGGTCGACTTCCTGCGCACGCACACCCTGCTGTCCGAAGTGGACATCCAGACCGAGGCCGATCGTTACATCGAATGGCCGGGGCAGGCGTTGTCGTACATGGTGGGGCGCCTGAAGATCCAGCGCCTGCGATCCCTGGCCGAGCACGAACTCGGCAGCGGCTTCGACCTCGGGGCGTTCCACGATCTCGTGCTCACCAACGGCCCGCTGCCGATGACCGCGCTCGCCGAACTCGTCGAGAACTGGGTCCACGGCACGCGAGCCCCGGATCCGCGTCCCGTGTGAGGCCCGGGGCGAGGAGCGCGATCCGGACTCGGGCCTGGTGTGGCGCCACGACCGCCGGGCGGGAGCTCGATCGGCGGTTTCGCACAGCGCGGACGTTCGCCGGGGCGGTGTGACCACCCCGGCGAACGCGCCTCCTCCTGGGCGTGCCGGAAGATCGTTCTCCTTCCGGACGCGCTCTGCGCGGCAGTCGGGTTCTGGGCTCCTGGCATACCCCCACATGCCAGGGCGCTCGACGGCCTGGGAATGATCGTGGTCCCAGGGCGGGGAGGCGGGCCAGTTCCTCCTTGCACAGTCAGGGCTCCGGTGCGGTTTCGTTCTGCTGCGCGTGCGGGTCGGTCCGCCGTACAGCTGGCCGTCGACCAGCAGCAACAGGGTGTCCAGCCAGGACGGTCCTCGGCAGGCCGATGGCGAGTCGACCTGGGTGACGGTGCCGTCCGTCATCAGAAGGTGATCGGGGACGCGGCGGCGTGATCGTCACCGTGACGGAATGGAGCGGTCTCTCCGTGCCCATTTTTTGATGAAGTTCGATCGATCTTTCTGAGGAATCTTCGTCGAGAGTGGACGGCATGGGGGTGCTGGCGGCTACGATCCGGGGAACTCTTGATCGGCTCCCCTCGGACGCGGGAGGAGCAGGTACCCCGCCCGGGCCCGCGACGGGCCCGGAGGACGCGGACGCGGGACACCGCAGCTCGCCTCCGGGGAGGTCCGATGCGCCCGACCCTGCACTGGCTGGTGCAACGACGCGAACTGCACCTGCACCCCCTGGTACCGGGCCGCGCGGACCCCGAGATCCGCTGGGTGCACGTCAGCGAACTCGACGACCCCACCCCGCACCTGTCCGGCGGCGAACTGCTGCTCACCACCGGCAAGGGCTTCCCGGCCCGTGGCGGGCACTGGGACGACTACGTCCGGCGGCTGACCGCGCGCGAGGCCGCCGGGCTGGGCTTCGGCGTCGGCCACGCCCACGCCGAGGTGCCCCGCGACCTCGTCGACGCCGCCGCCCACCACGACCTGCCGCTGCTGGCCGTGCCGCGCGCGACACCGTTCATCGCGATCAGCGAGACCGTCGCCGCCGAGATCACCCGCGGACAGGAACGGCTGCTCACCCACGCGTTGGAGACGCAGGCCGACCTCGTGCACGCCGCCTTGTCGACCACCGGGTCGCGCGCGGTCGTCGGCCGGCTCGCGCAGGCGCTCGACGCGTGGGTCCTGCTGCTGGACGCCGACGGCCAGGTCCGGCACGCGGCTCCCGCGCGGGCCCGCGGCCACGCGGCGCGGATCCGCATGGACCTGGACGCACTCGGGCTGCGCACCCGGCTGCAGGCGGCGTCGCTGACCGTCGCCGGCGACCAGGTCGCCGTGCTGCCGATCGACGTGCGCGGACACCTCGGCGGATACCTCGCCATCGGGCGGACGAGCGCGCTGGCACCGGTGCAACGATCGGTGCTCACCAGCGCGGTCCGGCTACTCGCCCTGGACCTGGCGGGCGAACTCGACGAGCAGGAAGCGCAGCGGCGCGAACGCCGCGCCGTGCTGCGGCTCGCGGTCGACGGGCACCCCGACCTGGCCGAGCTGGTGGCCGACACGCTCGGGGTGCCCATGCCACCGGCACCGCTGCGGGTGGCGTTCGTCGGATGCCCGCGGGAGGCGCTGCCGCGGCTGCTGCGGGTGGCCGAGGACCAGCACGGCCTGCGGCAGGCCGGAGCGCTCACCGCCCAGTACGACAGCCACAGCGCGGCGGTCCTGCTGCCGGTGGCCGAAGGCGATCTGCAGGCCCTCGACGAGGTGCTGCACCGGGTTCCGCAGGCCCGCGCGGTGGTGACCGAGGGTGTGCGCGCCGACGAGGTCTCCGACGCGCTGCGCCGGGCCCGCTCGGTGTATTTCGGCTCGTCCGGGCACACCGCGCGGCTGGTGCTCGCCGAGGACGTCACCACCGCCGGACTGCTGGCGCAGCTGGACAACCCCAGTGCGCGCGGCTGGGCCGCGGCACTGCTGGAACCGCTGGACCGGCACGCGCAGCGGTCCAAACTGGACCTGATCTCCACGCTGCGGGTGTTCCTGCGCCACAACGGCCACGTCGACTCCTCGTCCACCGAGCTGGGCATCCACCGGCACACCCTGCGCTACCGGCTCGGGCGGATCACCGACCTGCTCGACTGCACGCTGGACGACCCCACCACGCGCGCCGAGCTGTGGCTGGCGCTGCGGCTGCGCGACCAGGACGGTGACCGGTGATGTCGGCGACGGTGCTCGGCCGCGTCGAGGCCGACGGTGAACGCCCGGCGATCACCTACCGGCAGGCCGGGGACCGCGCGGTCCTCGTCGAATACGGCGAGTCCGATGTGGACCTGCGGGTCAACTTCTTCGTGCTGGGCGTGCTGGGCGCGCTGCTGGCCGAACCACCGGACGGACTCGTCGAGGCCGCACCGGGATTCCGGTCGATCGTGGTGGGCTTCGACCCGGCCCGCACCACGCGCCGCGCGCTGCTCGACGCGCTCGACGACGTCCACGCGCGCCAACCCGCGGTCTCGTCGCTGGTGCTGCCGGGACGGCGCATCACGCTGCCCATCGCCTTCGACGACTCCGCCTCGCGGGAGGCCGTGGCCCGCTACACGGCCACCATCCGCCGCGACGCGCCCAACACCCGGGGCGGCAGCAACATCGACTACATCGTCGAGCGCAGCGGCCTGTCCGACCCGGAGGAGCTGTTCGCGGCGGTGACCGCCACCTCGTGGTGGACCGCGTTCATCGGGTTCTTCCCCGGCCTGCCGTTCCTGTTCCCGCTGCGCGCCCGGCAGCGGTTGTTCGCGCCGAAGTACAACCCCACCCGGGCGTGGACCGCCGAGGGGGCCGTGGGCATCGGCGGGCGGTGCGTGGCGATCTTCCCCGTCGAATCCCCCGGCAGCTTCCAGCTGTTCGGCCGCACGGTGCCCGTCTACGACCCGCACGGGCGGCACGACATCTTCCACGACGACCCGTTCCTGGTGCGGCCGGGCGATCAGGTGCGGTTCACGCGGGTGTCCGAGGAGGAGCTGCTGGCCGCGCGGCGGGACGTGTTCGACAACCGCTACGAGTACCAGGTGGACGACGTCGCGTTCTCGGTCGCCGACCACCTCGCCGCAGATGCGGGGTCGCCGTGAGCGGTGCGGTCGCGGCGTTGGAGGTCGTCGACCCGGGTGTGCAGACCACCGTGCAGGACTGGCCCGGCAGGCCCGGGCTGCAGCGCCGTGGTTTCTTCCCGTCCGGGCCGGTGGACCACCTCGCGTTCCGGGTGGCGAACCTGCTGGTCGGCAACGATGTCGGGGCGGCGGCGCTGGAGATCCCGATGGGCCGGTTCGCCGCGCGCGTGGCCGCCGACGGTGTGGTGGCGCTGTGCGGCGCCGACGGTGCGGCACCGGTGCTCAACGGCGAACCGGTGCCGCTGTGGGAGGGCTTCGACGTGCGCGCCGGGGACCGGTTGACCTGCGGCCCGGCCAAAGGCCCGGGATTTCGGCTCTACCTGGCCTTCTCCGGTGGTTTCGAGGTGCCCGAGGTGCTCGGTTCGCGCGCCACCCACCTGGTGGCCGGGATCGGCGGCGTGGACGGCAGAGCGCTGGTGCGCCACGACGTGCTCACCGCCCGACCGGTCCGCCGGCCGCGTCGGCGGCGGGTGCCGCAGGCGCTGCGTCCGGCCTACGCCGAGCACTGGGAGATCGAGGTGATGCGGGGCCCGCACGCCGATCCCGACTTCCTCACCTCGGCCGACTGGGCCGAGTTCGTCTCCGCGACCTGGCGGGTGGGCCTGAACTCCGACCGGGTGGTCACCCGGCTCGGCCCGCACCGGTTCACCTGGTCGCGCGCGGACGGCGGGGCGGCGGGGGCGCACCCGTCGAACGTGCTCGACGGCGGATACCCGCTGGGCGGGGTGCACATCAACGGGGACACGCCGATGATCCTCGGCCCGGACGGGCCGACGTCCGGTGGTTTCGCGGTCGTGGCGACCGTGGTGCACGCCGGCCTGTGGCGGGTCGGCCAGCTGCGGCCGGGCCGGGACACGGTGCGGTTCCGGGAGGTCGACCTCGACCGGGCGCAGTCGCTGGCCGAGCACGTCGAGTACGTGCTGGACCCGCGCAACCTGGACGAGGTGTGAGCGCTAGCCAGCCGGGGTTTGAGGAACTCGGACGCATGAACCTGCTCGGGCTGCGGACGTGAGCCGGTTGGGGCCGCGGCGGGCGCGGCGGAAGATGCGCCAGTTGACGGTGACCGCCCGCGCTCGACCGGGCACCGCAGCCGGGTTGAGCGACTTCTGCTTCACGGTGAGTTCCTGCTCGGGGCGGCGGCGTCAGGGGCCCTCCTGCGCCTGCTGAGCAGTATGGCGATGGGGAGGGCTGCTGCGAGGCCGCTGAGGAGGATCGCGGCGAGTGCGCCCAGGACGGCGGGCTGGTCGGCGAAGGCGAGGCCGATGGCGGCCAGGGCGGGGCCGGCGTTGCGTACCGAGGCGACGCCTCCCATGGTGGTGCGGCGCGGGGTCGGGCCGGTCGCCAGCAGAGTTCCCACGGCGAAGGCGAACACGGCGAGCAGGAAGCCGGCGAGCAGGGCGAGTGAGCCGAAGAGGTCGGCGACATCGCGCCAGCTGCCGAGCAGCATGCCTGCCAGCACGATCAGGAAGGTGATGTTGGAGACGGCGGCTGCCGTGGGGTGCCATGCCTGTGCGGTGGGTTCGGCATAACGGCGCAGGAGCAGACCGATAGCGAACGGGACGAGTTGCAGCAGTGCCACCGTCCGCACCAGCGCGCCGACGTCGAGGGAGACCTTGGTGCCGGTGTCGGCGGCGGTGAGGATGGCGTTGACGGTGGGGGCGAAGGTGAGGCTGCCGAGGGAGGCGAGCAGCACCTGCATCGCCGCGCCCGCGACGACGTCGCCCTGCTGCACCGCGGCCAGTTTCGCCCCGAAGGGGCCGCCCGGGGACGAGGCGATCAGGACGAGGGCGATGAAGGCTGCCGAGGGAAGGCCGAACAGCGCGGCGATGCCCCAGCCGAGCAGCGGGATGACCACCATGTTGGCGATCAGCGCCAGCAGCAGAAGCGGAATAGTGGCGAAGACGCCGCGCAGTGCGGGGATGGTGGCGCGCAGGCCGGCGGCGAACATGGTGGCCGCGATGAAGATGACGGTGACCGCGTTGAGGACGAGATGCGGGGTGTCCATGGCGCTTTGCCCGCCCTGTCAGTCGTGGAGGTCCCCGAGCCAGCGCAGAGCGCTCAGGCTCGGCAGGAAGCAGTACTCGCCTCCACGGGAGACGACGAAGCTGGGCAGCGGGGCGAGACGGCGCCGCACGGGCCGCCGGGGGATGGTGTAGCCGGTCTGTCCGTCCACGACGCCGACGACGGGGTCCTTCGTGTTGCCGGCCCCGAAGAAGACGCCGTCGTTCATCCACTGCGACTGGACGAACTCGAACTGCCGCCCCAGGTGGGCGCCGATGAACGCGAACATCAGGCCGCGGTCGGTTCCGTCGTCCTGGAGCACGCCTTCGGGCAGCGGCGGTCCGTAGACGGCGCCGCGCCGGATCATGCGGTGCAGCCGTACCTCCCCGGCCACCGCGGAATCGCGCGGATTGGCCCGGCGGATGTGGCAGCCGCCCGGCGTGGTGAATCCCATCGGATCGTCCTGCGCGTACAGGAAGGTGTTGCGGCGGCGGGAGTCCGTGCCGAGTGCGGGGTCGTCGTGCTGCGGAGCGAGCGCCAGCGGGGCACCGCTGCGCCAGCGGCCCATGATCTTCGCCGCGATCAGTTCCTCGTCCTGGGCGCCGGTGGAGTTGTCCCTCAGGTAGCGCCTGAACGCGGCGACGTTCTGGTGGAGTTTGCGGAAGACCGCGTAGCTGCCGTTGCGCCCCAGCGCGGCCGGCTGCGGCGTCTGGACACCGCCGATCTCATCCGGGTAGCCGAGGACGAACTCCCCGCCCTTCAGAGGCGCTTCCAGCCTGTTGGACCCTGGGATGCCGCTGCCTTCGACGGCCGGATGGCTGATGCCGTCGAGGTAGCCGAAGTGTTCCTTCTCGGTGGGCAGTGCGGAGCAGTCCTGTCGCCAGATCGCCGTCACGCCGGACAGGTGGTCGTAGGCGGGCCGGGCGCGGTCGATGGCCGCCTCCAGACGCGGGGGGTCGGGGGCGATCGCCGTGATCACCACATGGACGTCGCGCGTGCCGAGCGGTGCTTCCCAGTGCTGTGGGCTGCTCGCTCCCTCGTCGCGCAGCGCCCTGGCGCGGGCGGCCATGCCCTGCCGGAACTCCCAGGCGAACGACTCCAGCGAGCAGCGCGGCACCCGCAGTGCCTTAAGGCCCCAGTAGGTGACGGCGACACTGACCCAGGTGTCCCCGAGGGGGCTGGAGGTGTCGGCGGCGGAGGTCGCCGCCGCGCTCGCCCGCCGCATCAATTCCCGGCCCTGGGAGGGGTCGTCGATGCGGAAGACCAGGTACGTGGCCGCGTACGGGGTGGGGCGGGGGCTGAGGACCCCGCGTTGGATGTCGTGGAGTTCCAGTGTGACGTCCGTGGCTGCGCTCACGTCGGCCTCCTGCGGCATCGCTACGTAACGAGGTTGCGCCAGAAGTTCCGCAGGCTGTCGTCGGCTCCGAAGAGGGTGCTGAAGATCGTGGAGTCGGCCAGCAGCACGTCGGCCGCGCGGTCACCGCTCGGGGGCATCCACAGGAACATGTTGAACTCGGCGTTCCCGTCCTCGGTGAACGGATGGGGCCGGGAGGTGTCGATCGGCTGCCGGGCCAGCACGCGGATGGCCTTCGGCTCGTCTGTCGTCACCGCGTAGTGCGGCAGGTGCATGTGGAAGTTGAAGTTCGTGACCCCGTTCAGCCACCCCTTCTCGTCCAGATCCCGGACGGTCGACAGCGGAGCGATCCGGTTGTCCTCACCGGTGGCGGGACGCAGCCCGTACCGGTTGACGACCGGGACACCCAAGCCCTTCATCAAATCCCTGACGTAGGTGGCGAACCGCTGCTGGCGAGGCACCAGGGGATCGCCGTGGTGGCGGTACTCCACCTCCCGCACCGACAGATCGTCCGACGCACCGACATCGTGATGGGGCCCCAGCACCAGGCGGGCGTCCTCCCGGGCGAGGAAGGCCCGCAGCGCCTCGATCTCCTCCGGCTGCGCCTCCTGCCCGGTGATCATGTGGTCCAGTCCGAAAACGAACAGGACGTCGGTGTCGTCGAGTACCCGTTCATCGAGCGGAGTGGGGAAACCGGCCTGGTCGATGCGCTGGTAGACCGGGACGGCATGCCCGGTGACCTCCTCGGCGAAGTCCTGGAACGCCACCCAGGCCCAGAAGAACAACTCCAGCGAGCCCGCGATGCCCTGCTGGAACCGATAGGGGTCCGACCACTTCGGGTCCTCGTAGGCCGGCCACGCCACCCGACGCACCTCCGTCAGGGTGGAGAACCGGTTGTCCAGCTCGGCGGCGTTGCGGCCCGCCTCGGCCGGGTAGCTCCACGAGACGTAGATGCTCACGCGCCGCCCGGCAGGGGTGTACTTGCGGGGAAGGTGCCGCTGGTTGTAGACGCGCGCTGTGTTGGTCTCGCTCATCGCCCAGCTCCCAGCCTCACTGCATCTGGTCGAGCATCTCGGATAGAGCGCTCTTGATCCGCAAAGCCTTCTTGATCTCGTCCGCCGTCACGTACGGATACTCCCCGTACTCGATGAAGCTCGGACAGTGGTGCTCGCGGACGAACCTGACGAACGCCTCCGGATTGGTCCGCCAGTCCTCCGGGAACCCCTCCAGGTGCTCGAACGCCGTGCTCACGCCCGCCTTCGAGAACAGCGCGACGGCGTCCTCGGTGTACTTGTCGAAGTCGGTGTCGAAGATCCCCTGGTACATGAAGCGCGTGTCGTCGTCGAAGAGGACCCAGCGCAGGTAGTGCAGCTTCAACGGCGCCAGCAGGTACGGATCCTGTTCCAGCGCCTCGGCCAGCGCGTAGCCGTACTGGCGCATCGCATCGGCGTGCCCGGGCTTGACCCGCGCGACGATGGTGAACCCGTAGCACGCCGGAGTCCTCGGGAAAACAGGCCCGTACTTCCCCTGTTCGAGATGATCCGTCTCCTTGGGGAGGACGACCGCCTGCGGCTTGATCTCCATGTCCGTTCCTCCCGCCAGCCACTGGGCCGGGACGATTCCATCCTCGCGCCCCATCACTGGGCGCGCCTGCCGAGCGGGGAGAAGGGCACGTGCGTCCCGTCGCACCGCGACCGGCGTGTGGTGGGCTGCTGACCTGCGCGAAAGCGCTGGGCGGCGGCTGCACCACTGGTTGACGAGGATTGCGGAGGTGGCCCGGCTTTCCGGACCGAAATGTCCCGGCCGCGCGAAGACCGGCACGACGGTGGACGTCGCGTGTCCGGTTCGCTGACCTCGGGAGCGAAGGATGCTGGAGAAGTTCAGGGCGCAGGCCCGGGCGTGGAGGGTGGAACGCCGAGCTCACGCCGACTACACCGGTGGCGTCTACGGGTCGCTGCTCGCCGCCTCCGTCGTGGTCGGAGCCAGTACGCTCGGAGCCTTCCCGAGGCTGGAGCTGGCGTTGCTGCTGATGGCCACCGGGATCGTCTTCTGGCTCGCGCACGTCCACGCCCAGCTCTTCGGCGCACGCATGGCGCAGCGCTGCCTGAACAGAGCAACCGTGCTGCACGTGTGCCGTGAGGAGTGGCCCATCGTGGAGGCCGCCGTGCCTTCCACGGTCGCCGTGCTCGTCAGCCCCCTGCTGGGCCTCGACGTCCAGGGCACCGCCTGGCTCGCCCTCGCCGTCGCTCTGATCAGCCAGATGGGCTGGGCAGCCGCAGCCGCGCGGCGCGCAGGCGCCGCCTGGCGCCAAGTGGCCCTCACCGACGCGGTCAACCTCGTGATCGGCCTGCTGATCGTCGCCCTCAAGTTCGCGCTGAAGCACTGATCCCGGTGGGTGCACGATGCGGCGGCCGCATCGACCGAAAGCCTCTCGTGCTGTGCGACATCCCGTGAGTTCCGCGGTTCCTCGCCGGG
This sequence comes from Saccharopolyspora rosea, assembly GCF_025643595.1. Taxonomy (GTDB): domain Bacteria; phylum Actinomycetota; class Actinomycetes; order Mycobacteriales; family Pseudonocardiaceae; genus Saccharopolyspora; species Saccharopolyspora rosea. The sequence goes on along the minus strand of NZ_CP102826.1, from coordinate 3,279,395 downwards.
AGCGCTGCCGCAATCCAGCGCCGCCGTTGCGATGTTCCGCAAACCCCTAGCCGCGGCGGGCCAGCACCCGCGCCATGCGTGCGACCTCGACGCCTTCGGCGGCGAACCGCTGGCGGATCGCACGGGCGATGTCCACGGCGTTGGGACGGTCGCCGTGCAGGCAGATCGAGTCGGCGCGCACCGGCACGGCGTGCCCCTCGGTGGAGGTGACCTCGCCGGCGAGGATCGCCATGGCCTGCTCGGCGCAGGCGTGCGGGTCCTTGGCCACCGGGTCGGGTTCGATGATGATCGTGCCGTCGTCGCGGTAGTCGAGGTCGGCGAACGCTTCCCGCGCGACGCGAACGCCGCGCGCGGCCACGGCGTCGGCGGTCGGCCCGGCCAGCAGCACGACGATCAGATCGGGGTCGACCGCGCGCACCGCCTCGCCCACCGCCGCGGCGACCTCGCCGTCGCGCGCGGTCAGCCCGTAGAAGGCGCCGTGCGGTTTGACGTGCGTGACGGGCACGCCCTGCGCGTCGGCGAAGGCCCGCAGCGCTCCGAGCTGGTACAGGCAGGCGTCGGCGGCCTGCTGCGGGCTGAACCCGATGGGGCGGCGGCCGAACCCGGCCAGGTCGGGGAAGCCGGGGTGGGCGCCCAGCGCGACGTCGTGGGTGCGGGCCAGCTCGACCGAGCGGCGCATCGTCGCGGGGTCGCCGGCGTGCCAGCCGCAGGCGACGTTGACCGAGGACACCTGCGGGAACAGCCGGTCGTCGTCGCCGAGCCGCCAGCGCCCGAAGCTCTCCCCGGCGTCGGCGTTGAGATCGATGGTCGTGGTCACGGCACCTTCCCTTCGACGTGTCCGGCGGCGTGCCCCGCAGGGGCGTCGAGAACACCGTGGGCGCGGCCGGGAGGAGTCGATATCAGCGGTTCGGCCACATCGGCGGGGTGTTGTTGGCCAAGCGGGCCACTGGCGGCCGACCGCGTTCACCCCCAAAGGTGGCAGCGACGTTCGATCGGCAGGAGGGAGTGCTCGTGGGCACGACACCACTCGCGCTGCCACCGGCGCGTTATGACCACGGCGCCGACGAGTTCGTGTTCGTCGAGATCGACCAGGCGATGAGCCTGGAGGCGAACTTCAAGGCCATGACCATCACCGCGGCCCTGCGCGAGGAGGGCCTCGACGGGGTGGTCGACATCTGCCCGTCCAACGCCTCGTACATGATCCGGGTGGACCCGGACCGGCTGGACCCGGTGGAGCTGGTCGAGCACCTGCGGGAGCTGGAGCGCTCGGCCGGGTCGCTGCCCGCCGACTACGTGCTGCCCACGCGGGTGGTCGACGTGCCGGTGCTGTTCGACGACCCGTGGACCCGCGAGACGCTGCTGCGGTTCCGCGACCGGCACCAGGACCCGCAGGCCACCGACCTGGAGTACGCGGCGCGGATCAACGGTTTCGCCGGTGTCGACGAGCTCGTCGAGGCGCTGTCCGGTGCCCCCTACCTGGTCACCATGATCGGGTTCGTGCCGGGTCTGCCGTTCTGCTACCAGATGGTGCCACCGCAGCGGCAGATCGAGGTGCCCAAGTACGTGCGGCCGCGCACCGACACCCCGGAGCGGGCGTTCGGGTTCGGCGGTGCGTTCGCCGTGGTGTACCCGGTGCGCGGGGCCGGGGGCTACCAGCTGTTCGGGATCGCCCCGGCACCGGTGTTCGACCTGCAGCAGCGGTTGCCGGACTTCGCCTCCGGCATCGCGTTCCCGCGTCCCGGCGACATCCTGCGGTACCGGGCGGTCGACCGGGCCGAGTACGACCAGGTGCGGTCCGAAGTGGACAGCGGCACGTTCCGCTACCGCGTCCGCGAGGTCGAGTTCAGCCCGGCCGAGTTCCTGGCCGACCCGGACGCGGTCAACAGCGAGCTGCTGGAGGTGTTGTACCGGTGAGCGAGCTGATCGTGCGCTCCGGAGGGTTGTCCACGACCGTGCAGGACGCCGGGCGCGACGGCTACTACGACATCGGCCTGCCCCCGTCCGGGGCGATGGACCAGTACTCCTACGCGGTGGCGAACCTGCTGGTCGGCAACCCCGACGGGGCGGCCGTGCTGGAGGCCACCTACATCGGGCCCGAGGTGGAGTTCACCGACGACCGCGTCGTGGCGGTCACCGGGGCGAGCGCGCCGGTGACGGTCAACGGCGAGCCGGTCGAGCAGTGGCGGGCGGTGCCGGTGCGGGCCGGCGACGTGCTCGGTTTCGGGATGCTGACCGCGGGTGCGCGGCTGTACGTGGCGGTCAGCGGCGGCATCGCCATCCCCGCCTACCTCGGGTCGCGGTCGACGTACACGCTGACCGGGATCGGTGGCAGCAAGCTCGCCGAGGGCGACCGGCTCCCGCTCGGCGACGACCCGGGTGCGGCGCGGGTCGGGGCGGTCGTGCCCGAGGACCTGCGTCCCGTCCTGACCTCCGAGGCTCAGGTGCGCGCGGTGGTGGGGTTGTGCTCCTACCGGCTGACCGCGGAGGCGTTGCGGTCGTTCCTGGACACGTCGTGGAAGGTCACCAAGGACGCCGACCGGGTCGGCTACCGGTTGCGCGGTGGCCGGTTGGACTTCGTCGAACGCGAGCAGCCGGCCGGGGCGGGCAGCGATCCGGCCAACGTCGTCGACCTCGGCTACCCGCTGGGTTCGGTGCAGGTGCCGGGCGGGGACGAGCCGATCGTGCTGCTCAACGACGCGGTCACCGCGGGTGGCTACGCCACGATCGCCACGGTCATCTCGGTCGACCGCGACGTCTTCGGCCAGGCCCGCACCGGGGACCGGGTGCGGTTCCGCCCGGTCGACCTGCAGGCCGCGCTGGCCGCGCGGCGTCGGCGGCGCGACCGGCTGGACCGGGTGCGCGCCGCGCTGGTGTCCTGAGCAGCACCGCAGAGAGGAGAAGTCCGATGCCCACCATCAAGGCCCCGATGCCCGGCGTGCTGTACCACCGCTCGTCCCCGGACGCCGAGCCCTACGTCACCGAGGGAGCTGCGGTCGTCGCGGGGCAGACGATCGCGCTGATCGAGGTGATGAAGACGTTCAACGAGGTCAAGGCGGACGCGGCGGGCACCGTGGCGCGGTTCCTCGTCGACGACGGCGAGGAGGTCTCGGCCGGGGAGGACATCGTGGAGGTGACCCCGTGACCGCGGTCAGCCGGGTCCTGATCGCCAACCGGGGCGAGATCGCGTTGCGGGTGCTGCGCGCCTGCCGCGAGGCGGGGCTGGGAACCGTGGCCGTGCACTCGAAGGCCGACGCGGGTGCGCGGTGGGTGCGGCTGGCCGACTCCTCCGTCCACATCGGAGGGTCGCCGGCGGCCAAGTCGTACCTCGACGCGGACGCGGTGCTGGCCGCGGCGCGCGCGACCGGCGCCGACGCCGTGCACCCGGGATACGGGTTCCTGTCCGAGAACGCCGAGTTCGCCCGCAGGGTCGCCGCGGCCGGGCTGGTGTTCGTGGGACCGCCGCCCGAGGTCATCGAGCGGATGGGCGACAAGGCCGCCGCCCGCCGCACCGCCGAGCAGGCCGGGGTCGCCGTGGTGCCCGGCAGCGGTCCGGTCACCGACCTCGACCAGGCGCGCCGCGCCGCCGACCGGATCGGCTTCCCGCTGCTGGTCAAGGCCGCCGCGGGAGGCGGTGGCCGGGGCATCCGCCCGGTCGAGGACTCCGACCAGCTCGCCCGGGTGCTGCCCACGGCGCAGGCCGAAGCGCAGGCGGCGTTCGGCGACGGCACCGTCTACCTCGAACGCGCGCTCACCCGGGCCCGGCACGTCGAGGTGCAGGTGCTGGCCGACGGCCACGGCAACGCCGTGCACGTCTTCGAACGGGACTGCTCGGTGCAGCGCCGCAGGCAGAAGCTCCTCGAAGAGGCCCCGGCACCGCACCTGGACCCGCGGGTGCGCGAGGAGATGTGCGCGGCGGCGGCGCGCCTGGCCGCGCACGTGGGCTACCGGGGCGCGGGCACCGTCGAGTTCCTGCTCGACGAGGACGGTTCGTTCTTCTTCATGGAGATGAACACCCGCATCCAGGTCGAGCACCCGGTCACCGAGTGCGTCACCGGGGTGGACCTGGTCGCCGAGCAGCTGCGCGTGGCGCGCGGCGAGCCGCTGTCGGTGCGGCAGGACGACATCCGGCCTGCGGGCGCGGCCGTGGAGGTGCGGATCAACGCCGAGGACCCGGAGGGCGGGTTCGTCCCGGTTCCCGGTGATCTCGCCCGGTTCGACCTGCCCGGCGGGCCCGGGGTGCGGGTGGACACCGGGTTCGTCGCCGGCGACCGGATCAGCCCGTTCTACGACTCGCTGATCGCCAAACTGGTCTGCTGGGGCGCCGACCGGGAGCAGGCGCTGGCTCGCGCCGACCAGGCGTTGGCCGAGCTGCGCGTGGAAGGCGTGCCCACGGCCGCGGCGCTGTACCGGCGGATGCTGGCCAGCCCGGACCTGCGCAAGGGCGCGGTGCACACCCGGTGGTTGGAGGAGTGGTTGGCGACCTGAGGCGGTGCGCACCGGCGGATCGGCTACTGTGGACGCCGGATCATGACGGGGACGAGTCCGATGACGGCAGCACACACCGGCGACGGCACGCCGGTCGTCGAGGCGGGACAGGCCGAACTGCTCGGCGCCGCGGCCCGCACCGGGCACACGGTGGCGGCGTTGGTCTCGGCGTGGCTGGGGTCGTTCGCCGACTCCGCCGACACGCGCGCGGCCTACGCGCGGGACCTGCGCGAGTACGTGGCGTGGTGCACGCGCCGCAGGCTGGACCCGCTGGCGGTGCGGCTGCCCGAGGTGCAGATGTACGCCGCCGAGCTGGCCGCGGCGCAGAATCCCCGCACCGGGCGGGGTTTCGCCGCCTCCACGCGGGCCCGCAAGCTCGCCGCGGTGTCCAGCTGGTACACGTTCCTGGTGCGGGCGGGCGCGATCGACGCCAACCCGGCGCGGGACGCGGCCCGGCCCCGCTACGACCGGGGGCATTCGGCGACGGCGAGCGTGTCCGGTGAGCAGGCGTCGGCGATGGTGTCCGAGGCGGGCCGCTACCGGCACCGCACGCTCGGCCCGGAGGCCGCGGCGCTGGTGATGATGCTGCTGATCGACCTGGGGGTGCGCGTGTCGGAGGTGTGCCACGCGGACCTGGCCGATCTCGGGCAGCGCGACGGGATGCGGGTGCTGACGGTGCGGATGAAAGGCGGCAAGGTCCGCACCCGGCCGATCCCGGCTCCGCTGGAACCGGTGCTGGACGCCTACCTGCGGACGCGCCCGAGCGACGGGGATCCGGCGCTGGTGGTGACCCGCCGGGGCCGTCGGGTCAACCGCCACCAGATCTACCGGCTGGTGCAGGCGGTCGCGGCCGCGGCCGGGGTGCCGATGCCCGAGCGCATCACCCCGCACTCGATGCGGCACGCGTTCAACACGATCGCCCGCGAACGCGGCGCCGCGCTGGAGGACCGGCGCGACGCGCTGGGGCATTCCTCGGCCGCGATCACCCAGCTCTACGACCACGTGGCCCTGTCGTTGAGCCGGGACCCGGCGCACCTGGTCGCCGCCGCCACCGAACCGGCCGAGCGGGACGCGTCGTCACGATGACGTCGCGCCGTGGCGGCCGCGCAGCCGGACGAACCGGGCCTCGGTGAGCACTCCGCGCCGGTGCAGGCCGTGTTCGTCGCGGCTGAACAGCACGACCTCCTCCTGCCCGCCGGGCCCGATGGGTTGCACCAGGCGCCCGCCCACGCGCAGCTGGCGGACCAGGGGTTCGGGCACGTGCTGGGCGGCGGCCGAGACCAGCACCGCGTCGAACGGGGCGTGGGCGGGCGCGCCGAGCGTGCCGTCGCCGGTTTGCACGATGACGTTGGTGATGCCCAAGCGGGCCAGGTCGCGCTGGGCGCGGGCGGCGAACTCGGCCCACCACTCGACGGTGACCACGTCTGCGGCCAGGTGGGCCAGCAGCGCGGTCTGGTAGCCGCAGCCGGTGCCGATCTCCAGGACGTGCTCGGTGCCGGTCAGCGCCAGTCCGGCCAGCATCTGGGCCGACAGCGACGGCTGGGTGCTGACCTGGCCGTGTCCGATGGACACCGGGACGTCGGCGTCGGTGCTCTCGGGCAGGAACTCCGCGCGCGGCACGGCGCGCAGGGCGGTGAGCACGCGCTCGTCGGTCACTCCCGCACGACGTGCCGCGTCGACCAGTTCCCGCGGACCAGCTCGCATCACCGCATCCCCGCTTCACATCATCGACCGGCGGGCAGGCCGGGGACAACGGCGGGACGGTGGTGGGTGTGCGGATGACGTTGCTGGGCGTGGGGGCGATGAACTCGCCCCGCTACCGGCCCGCCGGACTGCTGGTGGCCTGGGCGGGCCGGCGGGTGGTGCTCGACGGTGGTGGCGCGGCCGATCCGGGAGGCCGGGTGGACGCCTGGCTGGTCTGCGATGAGCGCGCCGAGCTGATGCCGGCGATCCGCCGCCGCGCGGTGCAGCTGGGTGTGCCGTGCGGGGCGGTGGCGTTCGCCGCGGCCGGGGTGCGGTTGCGGCCGCTGCCGGTGGACCACACCAACCACCCCACGTTCGGCTACCTCGTCGAGCAGGGAGATCGACGGGTGGTGTGGGCGCCGGAGTTCCGGACGTGGCCGGACTGGGCGGACGGGGCCGGGTTGGTGTTCGCCGATGCAGCCGGGTGGGACCGGCCGATCCGCTTCGTCGGGGGTGTCGGCGGGCACGCGTGCGTGCTCGACACCGCCGAGCGGGCCCGTGAACGGGGTGTCGGCCGGCTGGTCTTCGCGCACATCGGCCGCCCGTCGATCCGCGCGATCGACCGCGGGTGCAGGCCGCCGTTCGGCGAATGGGGCGTGGAGGACCGCTGCTACCGGCCCGCCTAGTCCACAGTGGACTGATTTCAGAAGGGCAGGCCGTCGACGGTCAGCGGCGCGTGGACCGCCGGCGGGTGCGGGTGCAGCGCGGACCAGCAGGTGCGCAGCGGCATCGCGACGGGTCCGTCCGGTTGGTCGACAACCACCTCGCCGTCCACGCACTGCCACCCGAGGCGGGCGTAGTAGGGCACCAGCTGCTCGCGGCAGAACAGCACGCCCACCGGCAGCCCGGCCTCGCGCATGCGGTCCATCACCGCCCGCACGACCAGCGCGCCGACGCCCTGGCCGCGCAGCCACGGATGCACCAGCACCCCGCCCAGGCCCGCCGCGGCCACGCGCCGCTCGCCCAGCCGCAGGTGGATCGGCAGCCATCCGGCGTGGGCGACGAGGCGTCCTCGGTGGCGTACCCCGACGTGGCCGGTCTTGTCCCGCCAGACCAGGCCGAGGTGGGCCACCCCGGCGGGGTCCGGGTCGCCGTCGGCGATCTCGGCGCGCAGCGCCGGGCCGTAGTCGGCGAGGTCGATCACGTCCACGCGCCGCATCCTAGGCGGCGCAGGGTCGTGGTGGGTCCGGCAGCGCGCTGACGCGGGGCTACGCCAGCGCGTCGAGGACGAAGCGGGCGCGTTCGTCGACTCCCGCGCGGGGCAGTTCGACGGGCCGGTAGCCGTAGTCGCGGTAGGTGGCGAGCATGGTGCGGTAGGTGCGTTCGGCTTCGGCGGGTGACTGCCTGCGTTCGGCGTCGCGGGTGTAGATGTCCGGCCAGAAGGGGGCGACGAACACCTCGGTGCGGTAGCGGTGGGTCCGCGCGGCGGTGTGCACGTGGTCGGGGACCGGGCGGCCGAGCAGGCGCAGGTACCCGGCGACGTCGGGAATGGCGCGGTCGAAGAACACCGTCGAGGCGCACTGCCGGGCCTGGCGGTGCGAGCGCAGTTCCCAGCCGAGCATGAGTTCGGCGAACAGGCCGGTGTCGGCCCAGGGCAGGGCCCGGCCGCCGATGGCCAGCTGGTCGGTGATGATGGCCCGTCCGGCTTCCGGGCGGGTGGTGTGCCCGGCGCGGGCCAGGTGGTCGACGAGGGTGGTCTTGCCGGAACCGGGGCCACCGGTGATGACCACGAACCGGTCCATCAGCCCACCGGCAGCCGGGTGGGGCGCGCGGGCGCCACGGCGGCCTCGACGGTGTCGGCGCAGTGGAACCGGTCGGCCACGTCGAGCATGTGCAGCATCCGGTCCACCGCGGTGTTGCCGCCGGTGACCAGCGCCAGCGCGATACCGCGCATCAGGGCGCGGTGACCGGCTTCCAGCAGCGCCACGACCCCGTGCGTGGACAGCACCGACAGACCGGACAGGTCGAGCACGACCTGCCGGGCGTCGCCGCTGAGCACGCCGCGCAGCGCTTCGGCGAAGGCCGTCGCGCCGTCGATGTCGACGACTCCGGTGGCCCGCAGGACCTCGACGTCCTCGGCGGGGTAGCGCGTGCTCAGGTGCAGCACGTCGCCGGTCGCGGGGCGCGGCACGGGAATGCCGGGCTCGGACATGCACAGCCTCCACGGATGTTCGGCCGGGTTCGCTTGGCGGCCTCCGCCGGTGGTGGCGGCGAGACCGCTTCCCAAGCTACGACACCAACCCAGATCAACAGGGGAGATGACCTTTGGTCACCATCACAATACGAAGAGTGTTCGCGGCCATCGGCTCTCACTCGAACGAGTGAGGCCGGGGCGAACCGGACGTCCTGATCCTACCCACCGGCGCCACCGGTTTTTCCCGCGCGGGAACAACGCCCGCCGCGGGCGCGTTGATCGTCCCGGCCGAAGCACCACCGCACCGCTACCACGACGGGAGCGTGCCCGGGTGAACATCGCAGTCGAAACCTCCCCGCAGCTGCGCGAGCTGCACCGCCAGACCGAGGTCCTCGTCGCCGCCGGGTGGGCCGAGGCGGCCGGGATGCGCCGTGACCGGTTCCGCGAACTGGCGACCGGCCTGGCGCCCCGGCTGCCGGACGGGGAGTTCGTGCTGACCCCGCGCCGGGGACTCGTCACACCGGAGACGATGATCCGCAGCGCCCGGCTGGGCGGCAAGACCGGCTTCACCACGATGGAATCCGCCGATCTGGCCCGGTTCGCGCCGGTCGACGGCCTGCGGTTGCCGGACTCCCCGCTGTACCTGCTGTGCGGCGTGGACGCCGGGCAGCGGACCCGCGGTGTGCGGCCCGACGACGCCGCCGACCTGCTCCGCGACGCCGGAGCCAGCCCGCTGACCCTGGAGGAGGGACTGGCGGTGGCCGTGCAGTTCCCGCGCTGGCTGGTCGAGCGCACCTGCTTTCAGATGCTGGGCTCGCGCGCCGGGGACAAGCGCGTCACCGGCGTGTGGGTGAGCAGGACAGCGCCGCGGCTGGGCTGGTGCTGGGGCGGCAACCCGCACTCCTGGCTGGGCATGGCCTCCTGCACGACCCGCCTCGGCTGAGGCACCTCGCCGCCGCCCCGGAGGGTGGGTGCCGCACTCCCGGCCCGGTCGCCGGGCTGCACGGCTTCGAGCGACGCCTGTCATCGGTGTCCGATGTGGACACCACTGTGCTGCGCCCGGGTTACTTCATGGAGAACCTGCTCGTCCACGTGCCGTCGATGCGCCGTGGCCGCATGACCGCGCCGTTCGACCCCGAAGTGCCCCTGCCGCTGATCACCACGGGGGATGTGGGTGCCGCCGCGGCCGGGGAACTGAGGCGATCGACGGCCAGCGCGTCACCGCCCCGCCCCGCCCGCGGCCGTGGGAGCCAGCGGGTCGGGCAGGGCGGTGGCGGAGTCGATGAGCGCCTCGGCGGCGGCGTCGGTGCGGTCGGTGTCGCCGGTGACCAGCCGGTCCTGGCACAGGCCGCGCAGCCCGGAGATCAGCAGGCTGGCCCGGGCCTGGGCGTCGCGGTCGTCGCAGCCCAGCCGCCGGTAGACCGCGGTGAGCGGGTCGATCATGACGGTGACCGCCTCGGCGGCCGGGGCGGCGTAGCGGTCGGGTTGGGTGGGGGCCAGGCTCAGCACCTGGAACAGGATGCGGATCGGGCCCTGCTGCCGCCCGGTGGTGATGGTCCGCCACAGCCGGTGGGCGGCGGTGCGCAGTCCGGCGGCATCGTGCACGTCGCCGAACAGGTCGGCGATGTCGGGCCGGCTGATCGCGATGGCCTCGGCGAGCAGGTTCTCGCGGCTGCCGAAGTAGTACAGCAGCATGCGTTTGCTGGTGCCCAGGTCGGCGGCCAGGGGGCTCAGCGACAGGTCGGCGATGCCGTGGGTCTCCAGGTAATGCACGACACGGTGCAGCAGGTCGTGGCGTTTGGCGGACACCCCTTGACTGTACCGATCGGTACATCTACCGTCCAGGTTTGTACCGATCGGTACAAACCCGAGTGGAACGGGAGAACCGATGTCCCCAGCAACCGTGGCGATCATCGGCGGCGGCATCGGCGGGCTCACGCTCGCCCTGGCGCTGCGCGAGCACGGCATCACCGCCGAGGTCCACGAGCAGGCTCCCGAACTGCGCGAGGTCGGCGCCGCGGTCGCCCTGTCGGCCAACGGCACGCGCGTGCTGCAGCGCCTCGGCCTGGCCGACGGGATCGCCCGCAGCTCAGCCGCGCCCACCGAGCTGGTCTACCGCCACTGGCGCGACGCCCACCGCATCGCCGCGCACCCCGTCGGCGAGACCTACACCCGCCTGTTCGGCGCCCCCTACTGCGGCATCCACCGCGCCGACCTGCAACAACTGCTCTCCCGCGCCGTCGGGGCCGAGCACGTGCACCTCGGCCACCGCCTGGTGGGCCTCGACGACACCGGCGAGCGGGTCCGGCTGGACTTCGCCGACGGCACCCGCACCAGCGCCGAGATCGTCGTCGGCGCCGACGGGGTGCACTCGGCGGTGCGCACCCACCTCACCGGCACCGACCCCGCGGTGTACTCCGGCACCAGCGGTTTCCGCGGCCTGGTGCCCCGGGAGCGGCTGGACCTGCTGCCCGACCCGGCGGCGATCCAGTTCTGGATGGGCCCCGGCGGGCACGTGCTGCACTACCCGATCGGCGACGGCGAGGTCATCAACTTCCTGGCCGTGGTCGACGGCCCCGACCGCTGGGACACCCCGGAGTGGGTGCTGCCCGCCTCGCCCGCGGAGATCACCGCCGCGTTCGACGGCTGGCACCCCGCGGTGCGGCAGCTGGTCGCGGCCACCAGCCTGCACCAGCGGTGGGCCCTGTTCGGCCAGACCCCGCTGCACCGCTGGCAGCAGGGCCGCATCGCGCTGCTCGGCGACGCCGCGCACGCGATGCTCCCGCACCACGGCCAGGGCGCCAACCAGACCATCGAGGACGCCGCCGCGCTGGCCGCCCTGCTGGCCCGCCACGACGACCACGCCACCGCGCTGCGCCGCTACGAACAGCTGCGCCGCACCCGCACCCGCCAGGTGCAGCGCAGCTCGTGGGTGGCCTCCGACCTGCTGCACCTGTCCGACGGGCCGCGGGCCGACCGCCGCGACAGCGACCTGGCCGCCATCGACACCACGCTGCGGTGGATCCACGGTCACGACGCGCTGGCGGTCACAGCAGGCTGAGCTGGGACGCCCGGGCACGGCGCGGCGCGGCCGCCTCGGTGTCGGTGACCGCATCGCCCAGCCCGGCCAGGAACGGGCTGCGGTCGCGGTCCTGCGTGCTGCCGCGCACCCGGCGCCGGGCCGCGCCGGTCAGGTACAGGTGGTCCTGGGCGCGGGTCATGCCGACGAAGAACAGCCGCCGCTCCTCGGCCACGTCGCAGTCGGTGCCCGGGAACCGCAGCGGCAGCAGGCCGTCCTCGCAGCCGACCAGGAACACCACCGGGAACTCCAGGCCCTTGGCCGCGTGCAGGGTCAGCAGCGAGACCGCCTCGGCGCGTTCGTCCAGGGCGTCGACCTCCGCGCCCAGCGCCACCTCGCGGTGGAACCGCTCCAGGTCGTCGCCGCAGCGCCGGGCGAGCGGGCGCAGCAACTCCCCGGCGGCGTGCACGTCCGGCCGCACGTCGTCGGGGACCTGGTCGGCGACGCGTTTGACCGCGTCGCGCAATCGGTCGGCGACATCGCCGTCGCGGTCGGCGACGCGGGCCAGTTCGCCGACCACCAGCGCAACCCCGGCACGGGCCGACAGCGGGTCGTGGGAGCGCTTCTGCGCCGGAAGACCGCACCGGGCCAGTTCCTCGACCAGCGCGTGCGACTGGGCGTCGGTGCGGTAGAGCACCGCGATGTCGTTGAAACCGATCCCGCCGGGCCCGTCGCCGTGCACCCGGCCGGAATCCAGCGAGTGGAACGACGACCCGCCCAGCAGCTGGTCGATGGTGCGGGCCACGAACGCCGCCTCGGCGCGTTCGTCGGCGGCCCGGTGTCCGACGATGCGGTGCGCCGGTCGGTCCGACACCGCCCGCAACCGCCGGTCGGAGACCAAAGTGGACGGTGCGATGGCGCGCAGCGCGCCGTCGACGATGTGCGCGCCGCTGCGGTAGTTGCGGGTCAGCGCCAGCACCGGCGCCGACGGGTAGTCGGTGCGGAACCGCAGGAAGAACCCGACGTCGGCGCCGCGGAAGGAGTAGATGGCCTGGTCCGGGTCGCCGATGGCGGTCAGGTTCGCCTCCGGCGGCGCCAGCAGCCGCAGCAGCCGGTACTGCAGTTCGTCGACGTCCTGGTACTCGTCGACGGTGATCCACCGGTAGCGGCGCCGGTAGTCCTCGGCGATGTCGGGGTGCTCCTCCAGCAGCCGCACCGCCAGGGCCACCAGGTCGTCGAAGTCGACCAGGTCGTGCTCGCGCAGCGCGGCGGTGTAGCGGCCGAGGACGTCGGTGGTCTCCTCGTCGGCGTCGCCGCCGCGGCGTGCCGCCGACAGCCGCGCCCGGATCCGGCGGGCGCTGCGTTCGTCGCCGGTGACCTCGGTGAGCACCTCGTGCTGGCGGGCGGCGTCGGCCAGGCCGAACCGCGCACCCAGGCCGAGTTCGGCGTGGTGGTCGCGCAGCACCTGCAGGCCGAAGGAGTGGAAGGTGGCCACCGTCATCTCGGCGGCGGCGTCGCCGATGAGCTGGTTCAGCCGCTCGGTCATCTCCTCGGCGGCCCGGCGGGTGAAGGTGATCGCCAGGCATTCGCGCGCGGGCACGTCCCGCTCCAGCACCAGGTGGGCCAGCCGGTGGGTGACGGTGCGGGTCTTGCCGGTGCCGGGGCCGGCGACGATCAGCAGCGGCCCGGAGGCGACTTCGGCGGCGGCCCGCTGGTCGGGGTCCAGCCCGGCCAGCACACCGGTGCCGACGGGCTCACGCGGCGCGGCGGCAGGAGCGGCCGCCGCGGGCTCGGGCCGCCTGCGGTCCGGGCGGGGCGCGGGTTCGGGTGCGGCCGGGGGCTGGGCGAACAGCGAGTCGTCGAACAACGCGGGCGCCCCGCCGGTGCGCAGCCGGGTCAACTCGGCCGGGTCGAACAGCCGGATCGTGCCGTACTCGCCGTCGTAGCCGGCCTCGCGCAGCACCTGGCCGGTGCGCAGCCGCTCGATGGCCTCGGCGACGGCGCCGTCGGTGCGGCGCAGCTCGTCGACCGGGACCTCACGCAGGATCGCCAGTTCCGGTCCGTGCGCGGCGGTGAGGTCGCTGACCTTCCCGAACACCGTCTTGCTCTTGGGTCCCACGCCGACGATCTCGCCGACGATCTCCGGCAGCGGGATGAGGTTGGTGAACCCGGCCTTGCCGGGCGGGCGCACCCCTCCGGGCCGGTCGGCCAGCGCGTCGACGCGGTGCAGCACGCCGACGGTCAGCGGTTTGCCGCAGTCCGGGCACCGTCCACTGTGGGCCTGGGTGTCGCGCGGTTCGAACCGCACCTGGCACTTGCGGTGCCCGTCGAGGTGGTACTTGCCCTCCTCGGGGAAGAACTCGACGGTGCCCGCGTAGCCCTCGCCGGTTTCCAGGGCGCGTTTGACCGCGAAGTAGTCCAGGTCGGTGTCGAAGACGCTGGCCTCGCGGCCCAGCATCGGCGGCGAGTGCGCGTCGGAGTGGCTGACCAGCGTGTAGCGGTCCAGTCCGGACACCCGCCAGTTCATCTCGGGGTCGCTGGACAGTCCGGTCTCCAGCGCGAAGATGTGCCCGGCCAGGTCGCGGTAGCAGTCCTCGATGGAGTCGAACCCGGCCTTGGAGCCCAGCACCGCGAACCACGGCGTCCAGATGTGCGCGGGCACCAGGTAGGAACCGGGGCCGCTTTCCAGGGTGATCTCCAGCAGGTCCCGGGAGTCCAGGCCGAGGATCGGCCGACCGTCGGAGGCCAGGTTGCCGATGCGCGCCAGCCGCCGGGTGAACTCCTCGGCGGCGGCGAAGTCCGGCACGTAGCACAGGTGGTGCACCTTGCGGGTGCGCTCGCCGTACTTGTAGATCGTCGAGATCTCCACCGACAGCATGAACCGCACCTCGCCGCCGCAGTTGGCGGGCATCGCGGCGGTGATCTCCCGGTCCTTGTCGGCGCGCAGCCGGAACAGGCCGGGCTCGGCGGGTTCGAGCACCTCGCGCAGGTGCTCGAACCAGGCGGGGTGGGTGAAATCACCGGTGCCCACCAGGGTGATGCCCTTGCGGCGGGCCCACCACGTCAGGTGCTCGATGTCGCAGTCCTTGCTGCAGGCCCGGGAGTACTTCGAGTGGATGTGCAGATCAGCGTAGAAGCGCACCCGGCCGATCCTGCCAAAGCGCCACCGGCCGGCCCGCGCGGGGGCCGCGGCCCGAAACGCCTGGGCGGCAACGCCGTTCGACGGCTCGGCGATGCGGTGTTGGTACCGTCGGCGGCTATGAGCGAGCAGCCGGTCGACACCGCGTCCGAGCAGGTCCGCGACGGGGTGTGCAAGTTCCCCGGCTGCGAGCGGCCGGTGCTGCGCGGCGGCGGCCCCGGTCGGCCCGCGGAGTACTGCGACCTGCCCGAGCACACCCGGTGGCGGGCGTGGAAGGAACGGCAACGGCTGGCCGCGCAGCGCAGCGAACCCGACGACCCCCCGATCGTGGCCGCCGAGTTCGACGGGGCGCGGATGCGGGCCGAGGAACTGCTGCGCCAGTACCGGTCGCTGTCCGAGCAGCTGTCGCGCAACGTGCGCAGCGCGATCGAGGAGCTGTCGGCGATCGCCGATCCCAGCGCCGCCGAGGCGCAGGTGCAGGCCGCGCAGGCCGAAGCGGCCCACCGGGTCGCCCAAGCCGAGCAAGCACTGGCCCAGGCCCAGCGGCAGCGCCGGGAAGCCGAACAGGCCCGGGGCGCGGCCGAGGCCGCCGCCGAGGACGCCACGCGCGAGGCCGAAGCGGCCCGCGCGGAACGCGACGCCGCCCAGCAGCGGGCGCGGGCCGCCGAACAGCGGGCCGCCGAGGACGTCGAAGCCGCCCGCAACGAGGCTGAGGTCGCCGTCGAGGCGGCGCGACGGGAGGCCGCGGACCTGGTCGAGCAGGCGCGCCGGCAGCAGGAGCAGGCCGAGCGGACCGCGGCCGAGCAGGTGCGCACCGCCCAGGAGCAGGCGCGGCGGGACAGCACCGCCGCCGCCCGGGAACGGGACGCGGCGGTGGAGCGGGCCGCCCGCGCCGAGCAGGCCGCCGAGGACGCCCGAGCGCAGCTCGACCAGGCCCAGCGCGACGCCCGGCAGGCCGCCGAGCAGGCGCAGCGGCACCGCGAGGACACCGAGCGGGTGCGCGCCGAGCAGGCCGCCGAACTGCGGCGGCTGCGGGAGGAGTCCGAGCAGCGGCTGGCGGCCGAACGCGACGCCGCCGCCCAGCAGCTCGCCGCGCTGCGCGACGCCCGGGACCAGACCCTGGCCCGCGCCGAACGCGCCGAACGCCAGCTGGACGAGGCCACCGAGCAGCTGCGCACCCTGCGGGCCCGGCTGGATGGCGCCCGCGCCGAACCACCGGCCTCGTCCTGACCGGCCGCCCCGGGGCGGGTTCAGCGGTCGCCGCGCGCGGTGGCGACGTCGGCGCGCAGCGCATCGACCACGCCGTGGGCGAGGTCGGCGCGCTGGACGTGGATGAGCGCGTCGAAGGCGGCGGGGATGTCGTCGAGGGGCACCCGGCCGCCCTGGGCGCGCCAGCCCCGCGCCGGGGCGAGCAGGTCGGCCGGCGCGCCGCGCAGGTCGACCAGGGACACGGGCAGGCCCGAGGCGTCCAGGACGGCTTCGACGTCGGTGGGTTCGAGACGCCGCCGGCGCACTGCGACGTCCCAGTCGTAGGGGCGGTGGCTGCGCGGGGTGATGCGCAGTTCCGGGCCGCTGCCGTAGGTGGTGCCGATCACGACCACCTCCTCGCCCAGCTCCTCGGCGAGCAGACCGCCGAGCGTGGCCTGCCCGGCTCGGGGGCTTCGTTGCAGGTGGCCGTTGTGCGCGCTGAGGACGATCCGGTCTTCGCGGTCGAGGATCCAGCGCACCGAGTCGGCCATGAACTCGTCGCGGCGGTTGACCCCGCAGGCCAGGTCCGCCAGCGCGCACAGCGACCGGGCGCAGCGCAGGGCGATCTCGTCGCCGTGGTCCGCGGCGCGCCGGACGAGGTCGGTGAACGCGGCGGTCAGGCGGGTGCGGTCGTGCCGGGGCAGTTCGGCCCAGCGGCGCGCGGCCAGGGGTGGCGGGCCGAGGTCGGCGGCCGCGGCGAGGTCGGCGTCGCCGTCCCGGGCGGGCAGGCGGTGCAGGCAGGTGCGCACGGCCGGGCCGGGTGCGGCGCTGGATCCGGGCAGGTCCATGCCGTGGAAGGCCAGCCGGTGACCGGTGGTGTTCCACTGGCGCATCCACCGCAGTTGCGCGCGGGTTTCGGCGCGTTCGCCGAACCGGTAGGTGATGCCGTGTCCGGCGGCGGTGTCGAGGTCGCCGGGCCCGCCGCGCACCCACTGGTCGACGAGCAGCCCTTCAGCCCTTCAGCGAACCCGGATTCCAGCACGAACGCGGAGAATCCCTTGTGCTGCACGAGGAAACGGGTGATGCGGTCGGTGAGCCGGATGATCTCGGACAGGCCGTGGTCGCTTTCGCCGAGGCACACCACGCGGGCGTCGCCCACCACGTCGGCCAGTGCGTCGAGGTCGCCGGTGCCGGTCGCGGCGGGGTCGACGGTGGTGAGCGGCCGGGTGCGGTCGTGCAGCCGGTTCACCGGTGCCCCCGGGCGGCGTCGCGGAGGAGGGCCGGGACGATGCGGCGGTGCAGGGGGCCGGCGGCCGCCCACAGCACCGAGGCGGCGGGGTGTTCGTAGCGCACGAAGGTGGCGAACACGACGGCGTGGTCGCCGGTGACCGCCTGCGGTGTGCTGGCGGAGATCGGCCAGCCCAGGACGTGGCCGGGCGCGGGGAACGGGGCGAGCGGGAAGCCGAGCCCGAAGCGCCACCCGGTGCGCACGAACCGTCGCAGCGCGGGCCGGGACTGCTCCAGCACCCTCCGCAGCACGGCTTCGGCCGGCAGGCCGGCGAGGGCGCCGGGCGGCACGCTGAACGCGTCGTGGTAGTCGGGGCGCTGCAGGGTGGTGTGCTGCCCGACGTCGTCGGGGATCGCGATCTGTCGCGCGTGCACGGCACCGTCCACTGCCGAACCTCCTCCACCGGGGGCCACCACGATAGGGCGTCGGCGGGGTGGCGTGGTGCGGTTCGCGCCAAGTCGGCTGCCGCGGTCGCACCGCGCGGTGGGGGAGAGTCCCGATCGGACCGTCCACAGTGATCGGATGACGGCCGTGTCACCTGGTCGAGGTCCTCCGGGGCGTCGACCTTGGCGTGTAGGAGTTTGCCTACCTATTGTGGTGGACATGCACATCTCACGACTGCAATTCGTATCCGTCCCGGTGGCCGACCACGCCCGCGCCCGGGACTTCTACGTCGACACCCTCGGCTTCGACCTCGCCGTCGACGTGGCGGGCCCGCACGGCCGGTTCGTCATGGTGTGCCCGCCGGGCGCCCAGACCGGCGTGGTGCTGGTCGACTCCACCGTCGCGGGCCGCAGCTTCGGCGGACCGGTCCACCTGCAGTTCCACACCACCGACCTGGACGCCGACATCGCCGCACTGCGCGCCGCGGGCGTCGAGGTCGGCGACGTGCAGGACCAGCCGTGGGGCCGGATGGCCTCGCTCACCGACCTCGACGGCAACCCGCTGACCCTGCTGGAACCGTCCCCGCACGGCGACAGGCCCGCATGAGCACACCGGCCGACGAGGTGTTCGCCGCACTGGCCAGCCCCGTGCGCCGCGAGGTCCTGCGCCTGCTGCTGGACGGGCCCCGCCCGGTCAACCAGCTCGCCGAGCACTTCGCGATGCGCCGCCCCAGCCTGTCCGAACACCTGCGCGTGCTGCGCCACGCCGGACTGGTCGAGGAGACCAAGAGCGGCCGCTACCGGCTCTACGCACTGCGCCCCGAGCCGCTGCGCGACGTCTCCCGCTGGCTGAGCCACTACGAACGGTTCTGGCGCCCGCCGGACGTCCCCACCGCGCCACCCGGCGACCAGTGACCGGTGACCGCACCCGCGCCGACCGCGTCCCCCGTCACGACCCGGCCGCGGCGTGCTGGCGACGGGTCAACCGCCAGACGACGTCGACACCGCACTCACCAGAAGTCAGCGGGGTTTCGCGCGGCGGGCTGCGCCGCTCCACCTCGGTGAACCCGAGCCGGTGCGGCACACCCCCGCTGGCGGTGTTGGCCGCGTCGTGCCAGATCTCGACGTGCTCCACACCCGGCAGCGCGAACGCCTGCTCGACCAGCGCCGCCGCCGCGGTGGTCACCAGCCCCCGCCCGGTGTGGGCGGGGTGCAGCCAGTACCCGATCTCCAGACCACCCGGGCCCACCCGGTCCATCAGGCTGATGCAGCCGACGATCGCGCCCCCGACAGTGATCGCATAGCCGAACTCCGCCCCGTCCCGCCACTTGCGGTCGCTGTCGTCCAGGAACCGGGCCATGGTGTCCAACGTGTACTCACCGACCGCCCACGCCATCCACGGCCGCAGGTGCGGCAACGACTCGGTGACCACGTGGTGCGCCCGGTACAGGTCGGACTGCCGCCAACGGCGCAGCAACACCGGCGGACGTTCGATGCTCTCGGCGGGACGGTCCATGCTCCCAGCCTGGCAGCACGCGCAACCGGTTTTCCCCGCCCCGCACACGACGGGGGCCGCGCCCGGTGCCCCGGACGCGGCCCCGCAAGGTCGCGATGATCAGACCAGGCCGAGCTTGCGGACCGCCTCGCGCTCCTCGACCAGCTCGTTGACCGAGGCGTCGATGCGCTCCCGGGAGAACTCGTCGATGTCCAGACCCTGGACGATCTCGAACCGGCCGTCACGGGCCACCACCGGGAACGACGAGATCAAGCCCTCCGGCACGCCGTAGGAGCCGTCGGAGACCACCCCCGCCGAGGTCCAGTCGCCCTCCGCGGTGCCGTTGACCCAGGTGTGCACGTGGTCGATGGCCGCATTGGCCGCCGACGCGGCCGACGACGCGCCGCGCGCCTCGATGATCGCCGCACCGCGCTTGGCCACCGTCGGGATGAACTCGTCGCGCAGCCAGGCCTTCTCGACCTGCTCGGCGGCGATCTTGCCGCCCACCTCGGCGTGGAACAGGTCCGGGTACTGGGTGGCGGAGTGGTTACCCCAGATCGCCAGCTTCTTGATGTCGGTGACCGCCACACCCAGCTTCTGCGCCAGCTGGGTCAACGCCCGGTTGTGGTCCAGGCGGGTCATGGCGGTGAACCGCTCGGCGGGCACGTCCGGAGCGTGCGCCTGGGCGATCAGCGCGTTGGTGTTGGCCGGGTTGCCCACCACCAGCACGCGCACGTCATCAGCGGCACCGGCGTTGATGGCCTCGCCCTGCGGCTTGAAGATGCCCCCGTTGGCCTCCAGCAGGTCACCCCGCTCCATGCCCTTGGTGCGCGGACGCGCGCCGACCAGCAGGGCCACGTTGGTGCCGTCGAAGGCGGTGCGGGGATCATCGGTGATGTCGATGCCCTGCAGCAGCGGGAAGGCGCAGTCGTCGAGCTCCATGGCGGTGCCCTCGGCGGCCTTGACCGCCTGCGGGATCTCCAGCAAGCGGAGTTTGATCGGGGTGTCGGGCCCGATGAGCTGACCGGAGGCGATCCGGAACAGCAGCGCGTAGCCGATCTGGCCGGCCGCCCCGGTGACGGTCACGGTGACGGGAGCTTTGGTCATGAGGTTTCGTTCTCCTGCTCGCCGAGTGCTCTTTGCCTAGGCGGGATGCTATCCCCAGCGCGACGTCGCCGTTGCGGCACCGCCGGAGATCACAGTGGACACCCGCCCGGACCGATTCAGGTCCGAGATCCGCGCCACTCGGCGCACGCCCCCGGCTCCTCCCGCGCCACCACACCGAGCAGGTCGCGCAACCCGCGCTCACCGGGCTCGGTGAGCGTCACCGCACGCTGCCCCGGCCTGCGGCACAGCCACCCCGCGTCGAGCAGGGCCTGCAACACGGCCGCCCCGAGCCGCCCGGCCAAGTGGTGGCGCTGCTCGCTCCAGTCCAGGCAGAACCGCAGCAGCGGCCGCCGCGACGACGCACCGCGCACCGCGTCGAGGTCCACCCCGAGCGCGGCCAACACCTCCTCGGCACGCGGCCCCAGCTCGTACGGGACATCGGCCAGCGGTTTCGACAGCGCCTCACCACGGCGACGACGCGTGTCGGGCACCCCGTCGACACTGCGCAACGCGCCCTGGCGCAGCAATCCCGCGGTCACCGCCACGCCCAACCGCCCCGCCAGGTGGTCGTAGCAGGTGCGGGCCTGCCGCAGCGCCGCAGCACGGGTGCCCTCGCGCAGCGACCGCACCGGCCGGGCAGGAGCGATCGTGGCCAACGCCTCCAGCACCGCGGCCACCCGATCGTCGGCCAGCCGGTGGTAGCGGTGCCGCCCGCTGCGCTCGACCTCGATGAGCCCGCCCTCGCGCAACCGCGCCAGGTGCGCGCTGGCCGCGCTGGGCGACAGTCCCGCCTCGGCGGCCAGCACCGACGCGGGCAACGACCGCCCGTCGGCCAGCGCCTGCAGCACCCGCGCCCGACCGGGCTCGGCGAACAGCACCGCCACCGCGGCGATGTCGCTGTCTCCCTGGATCGCCATGCCCCCATGATGCGCCCGCGACGTTTCAGGCCACCGTGAACCGTCACCGGGCCAGGGTGGGGGCGTGACGAGCAGACGTGACGAGCGGCCCGCGCTGACGCTGACGGTGATGTGCGCGGGCATGTTCCTGGTGTTGTTGGACGTCACCGTGGTCAACGTGGCACTGCCCGCCATCCGCGCGGACCTGCACACCTCGACCGCCGGGATGCAGTGGGTCGTCGACGCCTACGCGGTGACCATCGCCGGACTGCTGCTGGCGGCGGGCGCGGTGGGGGACCGCTGGGGACACCGCGCCCTGGTCCTGGCCGGCCTGGTGCTGTTCGGCGCGGCGTCGCTGGGGTGCGCACTCGCCCCGGACGTGGCCGTGCTGGTGGCCTGCCGGGCGGCGCAGGGAGCCGCGGCCGCGGTGCTGCTGCCGGGCAGCGTCGCGTTGATCACCCGCGCCTACCCGCAACGCTGCGCGCAGGCCCGGGCGTTGGGGGTGTGGTCGGCGGTGTCCTCGCTGGCACTGCCCGCCGGCCCGCTGCTGGGCGGCCTGCTGGTGCAGGCCGTGAGCTGGCGCGCGGTGTTCGCGGTCAACGTCCCGGTCGTGGCCGTCCCGGTCGTGGCCGTCGCGGTGGCGGTGATCGCCCGGCTGGTGCCCGCGGTGCCCGGCGACCGGTCGCAACGGGTGCGGGCCGACGCGCTGGTCTGCGCGGTGGTCGGCCTGACCGCCCTGGTGTTCGCGGTGGTCGGCCTGACCGCCCTGGTGTTCGCGGTGATCGAGACCGGCCGGTCCGGCGTCGACGCCGTGGTCGGCATCGCGGCGGGCGTGGCCGCGCTGGCCGCAGCCGTGCTGTGGTCACGGCTGGGCCGGGCCGCGTCCGCGCTGGTCAACCGCACGTTCGCGGCCGCCAACGCGGTCGGGTTGATCATGAACCTGTGCATCAACGGGTCGCTGTTCGTGCTGACCCAGTACCTGCAGGAGGTGCGCGGCGAGTCGGCGATGCGCGCCGGGCTGCTGGTGCTGCCGCTGCTGGTCCCGCTGGTCGTGCTCGCCCCGGTGGCCGGGCGGATGGTCGCCCGGTGGGGATCGCGGCCACCGATGGTGGCCGGCGCCGCCGTCGCCGCACTCGGCACCGCCTGCTGGCTGCTGGCCACCGCCGACGGCGACTACCCGCGCGTGCTGCCGGTCCTGGTGTGCTGCGGCATCGGCGCCGGGCTGCTGACCACCGCACTGGTGGCCGCCGCCGTCGGCGCGCTGCCCGCCGAACGCGCGGGCCTGGCCAGCGGGGTGAACAACACCGCCCGCCAGACCGGCACGGCCCTGGGCGTGGCGGTGTTCGGCGCTCTTGCCGGAAACCCCGCCGCGCGCGACGCATTCACCACGGGCCTGCACCACGCGGCCCTGCTCGGCGCCGCCTTGTGGCTGATCGCCGTGGTGCTCAGCACCCTGGTGCACCCCCCGACCGCGACATCCGCACAACGCCACCCCACCCGGCAACGCGCTCGAACGTGACCCGGACCGGCGGGGGAGAGCCGTCCCCCGGCGACCACTGTGGACGACGGGCGCGCCGCTAGGCTTGGCCGACATGTCCGACAGCACGGCCCCGCACCAGGACGGCGTGGACCGCATCCAGCAAGCCTGGCAGCGCGAACGCCCCGGCATTCCGGTGTCCTCGATCGGCGTGATCACCCGGATCTGGCGGGTGGCCAAACTGCTCGACGACGAACGCCGCCGCACCAACGCCCGACTCGGGCTCGACGCCGCCACCCGCGACCTGCTCAGCACGCTGCGCCGCGCGGGCCCGCCCTACCGGCTGCCCGCCGGGGAGATCGCCCGCCAGTCGCTGGTCAGCGCGGGCGCGATCTCCCAGCGGGTGGCCCGCGCCGAACAACGCGGCCTGGTGCGCCGCCACAAGGGCGGCGCCGACGGCCGCCAGGTGCAGGTCGAACTCACCGACGCCGGCCACCAGCTCATCGAGGACCGCGTCGAGGACCTGCTGCGCCACGAGGAGACGCTGCTGCGAGCCCTGGACGACCGGCAACGCGACCAGCTCGCCGACCTGCTGCGGATCCTGTTGAGCGACCTCACCGAACGCTTCGGCGCCGACGACCGCCCCTGACCGACCCGACACCCGGGCCCACCGTCACCGGCCCAGGTAGGCACCTCCGTTGACGTGCACCACCTGGCCGGTGACGTGCCCGGCCTGCGGGGAGGCCAGGAACCCGACCAACGACGCGACGTCCTCGGGCACCCCGGCCCGCTTGGTGAACGTCGCGTCCACCAGCGCGTCGCGGCGCTCGTCGCTGAGCCGGTCGCGGAAGAACTCCGTGCGCCCCACCAGGCCCGGGGCCACCACGTTGGCGGTGATCCCGCGCGGTCCCAGCTGCGCGGCCAGATCCGCGGTGAACGCCTCCACGGCCGCCTTGGCCGCCCCGTAGGACCCGGCGCCCGTGCGGGCCGCGATCGACCCGATGGTGACCACCCGCGCGTCGTCGGCCAGCCGCGAGGTCAGCGCCCTGGTCATCAGCACGGTCGAGAGCACGTTCGCCCGCCAGTTGGCCTGCCACCGCCGGGCCTCGTCCGCGAGCCCGTCACCGGCCCCGGCATCGTCGAAATCGACGTTGCCCCCGGCGTTGTTGACCAGCACGTCCACCCGCTCCGGCAGCTCCGGCAGGGCAGCGGTGACCGCGTCCGGGTCGGCCGCGTCGAAGACCACCGGCCGCGCCCCGAGCTCTTCGGCGGCCGCACGCAGGACCTCTCGACGCCGCCCGGTGATGGTGACCGCGTCACCCGCCGCGGCGAACTGCGCCGCCACCGCGTAGCCGATGCCCGTGCCGCCGCCCGTCACGATGATCTCTCGCACCACAACTCCTTTAGATCTAAATGACAGGGGAGACGGTAGTCACCACCCCCGCCACCCGGCAACGCATTTCCCACCCACCCCGCACTCAACCGAACGATCGATGCCCGAACCACCACCCGGCGGGCAGCCTGGAGCCCACTAGGGTGTCCACACCGTGCGAAAGGAGCCCATGACCAGCCACGAACCACCCGGAGCGACAATCCTGCGGCTGCTGCGACTGGGCCTGCACGCCGGCTTCTTCGCCCTGCTGGCACTCGCCACCACCCGCGTCCTGCTCACCCGCGACACCCCCGCCCACGGCCTCGCCGCCCTCGCCGGCGCCACCGCACTCGCCGCGGTCTACGCCGCCGGAGAACTCGTCCGCCGCCACCGCGCGCGCCGCGCCGCCACCGCCTGGCTGGCCACCGTCACCACCCTGTGGGCCGCCCTGCTCGCCGCCAGCACCGACTACTCCTGGCTGGCCTTCCCGCTGTTCTTCCTGCACATGCACCTGCTGCGCGGCAAACACGCCGTCCTCGCCGTCGCCACGGTCACCGGCCTGGTCATCACCGCCCAGATCGCCCACGCAGGCACCTGGACCACCGGCATGGTCCTCGGACCCGTCCTCGGCGCCCTGTTCGCCGTCATCATCACCTCCGCCTACACCGCCCTCTATACCGAGAACGAACAACGCCGCCGAGACTCATCGAAGACCTCACCCGCACCCGCGCCGAACTGGCCACCTCCCAACACCAAGCCGGCATCGCCGCCGAACGCGAACGCCTCGCCCGCGAAATCCACGACACCCTCGCCCAAGGACTCTCCAGCATCGTCCTGCTGCTGCGCGCCGCCGACACCGCCGACGACCCCGCCAAAACCCGCGACCGCATCGACGAGGCCCGCCGCGTAGCCGCCGACAACCTCGACGAAGCCCGCCGCTTCGTCCGCGACCTGCGCCCCCCGTCACTGAGCACCGCACCCCTGCCACAAGCCCTGCAACGCCTCTGCGAACGCACCGAACGCGAAACCGGCACCACCTGCCGCCTGCACCTCGACGGCCACCCGACCGCCCTGCCCTCCCACTACGACGTCGCCCTGCTGCGCGCCGCCCAAGCCAGCCTCGCCAACGTCACCCGCCACGCCGCCGCCCGCACCGCCGTGCTCACCCTCGCCTACCTCGACACCGAAGTCACCCTCGACATCTACGACGACGGCACCGGCTTCGACCCCGCCACCGCCCACCCCCGACCCGACGGCACCGGCTTCGGACTCACCGGACTGCGCGAACGCATCACCGCCCTCGGCGGACACCTCGACGTCGAATCGGCCCCCGGCGAAGGCACCGCCGTCGCCATCCGCCTGCCCCTGACCGGCCAGGAGACGCCCTGATGCCCACCCCGCTGCGCCTGCTGCTCGTCGACGACCACCCCGTGGTGCGCCGCGGACTGCGCGCCATGTTCGACGACCGCGACGACATGACCGTCGTCGCCGAAGCACCCGACGGCCACACCGCCCTCGACACCCTCACCACCACCGACATCGACACCGTCCTCATGGACCTGCAGATGCCCCACGGCATGGACGGCGTCACCGCCACCCGCCGCATCACCGCCAACGGCGGACCACCCGTGCTCGTGCTCACCACCTACGACACCGACGCCGACATCCTCGCCGCCGTCGAAGCCGGCGCCACCGGCTACATGCTCAAAGACGCCCCACCCGACGAGCTGTGCCAGGCCGTAAAACTCGCCGCCCGCCGCCAAACCGCCCTCGCACCCGGCGTCGCCGCACGCCTGCTCGGCCGCCTGCGCCGCCCCGAACCCGCACTCAGCCCCCGCGAAGTCGAAATCCTGCAAATGCTCGCCCAGGGCCTGTCCAACCGCGCCCTGTCCAAAGCCCTCTACATCAGCGAAGCCACCGTCAAAACACACCTCGTGCACATCTACGACAAACTCGGCGTCGACAACCGCACCGCCGCGATCACCACCGCACTGCAACGCGGCATCATCCGACCCCGCTGACCCGAGACCACGCCACGTGTCCGGCTACCCGCACCCGGCCGGAACAGGGGACAATCACGACATGCTGCAGGCGTGCCTCAACGGCTCCCGATCCCCGCGCGAGCACCACCACCTGCCGGTGCGCCCCGAAGAACTCGCCAAAGCAGCGGCCGACAGCACCGCCGCCGGCGCCACCGACCTGCACCTGCACCCCAAAGCACCCGACGGCACCGACAGCCTCGACCCCCACCTCGTCGCCGCCACCCTCCGCGCCGTGCGCGCCGCGGCCCCCACCACACCCGTCGGCATCACCACCAACGCCTGGACCGCACCCGACGCGCGCACCCGCACCACCGCCATCCGCGCCTGGACCGTCCTGCCCGACCACGCCACCGTCACCTGGCACCAGCCCGGCGCCGAGGACATCACCCGCGCCCTGCTCGACCGCGGCATCGCCGTGGAAGCCGTGCTGCACTCCGGCACCGACGCAGACGAGCAGTTCCTGCGCTCACCCCTGCGCCACCACGTGCTGCGCGTGCACGCCCGCGTCACCGACCGCACCGCCCGCGGCGCCCCCAGAACCGCCGAAGCACTGCTGGAACGACTCCGCCCCGCCACCGTCCCGGTCCTGCTGCACGGCCAAGCCGCCGGCGCGTGGCCGGTGTTCGACCTCGCCACCCGCCGCGGCCTGGACACCCGCATCGGCCTGGAGGACACCCTCCAACTGCCCGACGGCCAGATCGCCGCCGACACCGCCGAACTCGTCACCGCCGCCCTGAACCGCGCACGACCCCAACAGCACACGTGACCGGCGGAACACAACCCGGCCGGCGCCTACAGTGACCACATGATCCACACCTGGGACCCGACGGCCACCGGCGTGCTGCGGCTACCGTCCGGACGCCTCGTCCGCGGCCGCGGCCTGCGCGACCCGCGCCCCGACGGCCCGGACCCGACCTTCGCCGTCCACCTGCTCGGCCGCACCCCGCCCGAGGTCACCTGGGAGAGCCGCTGGCTGCGCTGGCCCGACTTCCGCCTGCCCACCGACCACGACCAGGCCCGCGCCGTGCTGCACGAAGCCTGGGAACGCGCCGCCACCGAACGCGTCGAGATCGCCTGCCACGGCGGACGCGGCCGCACCGGCACCGCCCTGGCCTGCCTGGCCGTGATCGACGGAGTGCCGGGGGAGGAGGCCGTCGCCTTCGTCCGCCGCCACTACCACCACCGAGCCGTGGAAACACCCTGGCAGAAGCGCTACGCCGCCCGGTTCACCCCGTGACCTCGAAGACCGAACCGCGCACCGCGCAGCGGAACGACCACCTCGGCGCCGCACCCGGTCCCGAGGAACGCCCGTGAACACCACCCACGGCGAACCCGTCCCGCGCGCCTCTCCACCGACCGCCTACCCGGTCGAACACGCCACCTCGGCCAGCACCTCGCCGAGGAGGTCCGGACGACTCCAATTCGGACAGTGCCCCGTCGGCAGGACCACCGTCTCCACCTCACCGCGGGGCACCGCCCGCGACACCAACTCGGGCATCCGATCCCGAGAACCCCGCACCAACGTCAACGGCACGCCCCGCCACGCCGCCGCCCGCACCGCCTGACCACCGATCACCGGATTGCTCGGCCGCAACAACGCCACCGCCTGCTCGGCCCGCTCCACCGAGCAGTCGTGGAACAGCGCCTGCCGGGCCGACACCGCGTCCAGCTCCAACATCCCGTCCGGACGCCACCGCACCGACTCCCGAACACCGAGCACAGGGGGAGGGGAGAGGTCGGTCAAACTCTGCCCGGCATCCGGCACGGCCCCCGCCACGTACACCAGGTGCCGCACCGCCGGATGCGGCCCCGCACCCGCCTCCGTGATCACCGCGCCACCGTACGAATGCCCGCACAGCACGACCGGCCCACCCACCGCGTCCAGCGCCTCGCGCACCGACGCCGCGTCGTCGTGCAGATCCCCGGCCGCACCCCGAACCCCGTCGAACCCGCTGGGCAGATCGACCACCACGGACCCGACCCCGAACCGCTCCAGAACTTCCGTCACGTCGCTCCACGACCACGGCCCGAGAAAACTGCCGTGCACCAACACCACCGTCGCTGCCATACCGCACAACACTAAGCCCCCCGACACGTTCGCGGCAGACGTCGTTTCCCCGCACGGCAGAACGCGTCGCCCGGTAGCAGCTCCCGACACCGGCACGACGCGGCACGCGGACCCGGCGGAGGAGGCCCGCAGATCAACTACTTGACATAATGTACATTATCGGCGCTCAGTTGACCTGCGATGATCATCCCGGGGAGACGTCGCCGGGCGCCTCGGAAAACACCGCACAACAAGGAATTCCGCACGTCGGCGATGGGCGCGCGACTCCGCCGCGTCGCGGCCGCCGCGGTCGGTGCCGCGCGCTGACTCCAGCGCCGGCCGCGACGGCGAGGAACGGGCGGACGCCCGGCAAGAAGGCCGTCGGGACGCCGCAGCGGATCTCCCGTCCCGGCTCCAGCGGGACCAGGACAAGCACCGCATATTCGTCACTGTGACGGATCTGTCGTGATGATCCTGAGAGCGGCGTCGCACGGTTCCTCGCCGCGATGCGTGATCAGCTCGGCGTCGAACAGCCCCGGGTCCGAGGCGGCCCGCAGGACACTTCGGAGCTGTCGGCGCTTCGGAGCAACGGCGGCTGCGATGACCCGGACATCGGCGACGGGAGCGCACGCGGAGGCGCCGATCACCGGGGCGCGGAGTCCGATCCCCCGGGAAGGCAGGACCCGCACCCCTGTCCACATTTGATGGATAACGTACATTATCCATCAAATGGAGAAAGTTCGGCCGCCGTGCGGGCGTGCTCGGTGGCCGCCAGCGAGGTGGATGGCGTCGTAGAAGTAGGTCAGCTCCCCGAGGCACAGCCCCGGTTGCGGAACCGGCCTGTTCGTACTCGCCGGTGCTGGTGACGATGCGCTTGGCCATGGTCGGCTCCCCCACAGTTCCTCGCCGAGGGTGGTTCGGCCGTTGCGACCGGTCGCGTCCCGACCCCAGGAGTCGTTCGCGCAGTCGTGCGACGTGCGAAGCGGGCCACCGCTCCCCTGTTGCCGGCGGTCAGGAGGCGGCCGGCAGGCGCAGGCCGTCGCGCCAGGTGGTGGCGAGGTGCTGGAGGGGCAGGTCGAGGGCGTCGCTGAGGCAGACGATGGCGCCGAACGACGGGCTCGGGAGTCGACCGGTCTCGATCTTGCGCAGCGTTTCCGGTGAGATGCCCGCAGCGTGGGCGACTTCGGCGAGCTCGCGGTCGGCTCGCGCTTCGCGCAGCAGTGCTCCGAGGCGCCGTCCGGCCTCGATCTGTTGAGGGGTGAGCGGGTTGCGGACCACGTCACCAGGATACGGTTGGTATTTGAATACCGCTACCCGCTACGATTGGTATAACTATACCGATCCTTGTGGAGGCGTGCGTGATCGAGTTGAAGTCCCCGGCCGAGATCGAGCGGATGCGGATCACCGGGGCGTTCGTGGCGGAGGTCCTGGACGAGCTGCGCGAGCGGGCCCGGGTGGGGGTGAACCTGCTCGATCTGGAGCACTACGTGCGCGACCGGATCCGCCGTCGCGGGGCCCGGTCGTGCTACTGGGATTACGCCCCGTCGTTCGGCGACGGTCCGTTCCGCAACGTGATCTGCCTGTCGGTCAACGACGCGGTGCTGCACGGGCTCCCCCACGACTACGCGCTGGCCGACGGGGACGTGCTGACGATGGATCTCGCGGTGGAGATCGACGGGTGGGTCGCCGACGCCGCGCGCACGGTCGTGGTGGGCACCGCGGCGGCCGAGGATCTCCGGCTGGTGCGGGCGACCGAGGAGGCGCTTGAGGCCGCTGTGTCCGCGATGCGGCCGGGCAACCGGTTGGGGGATGTGTCGGCGGCGATCGAGGCGGTGGCCGCGGAGTACGGCTATCCGGTCAACACGGAGTTCGGCGGGCACGGGTTGGGCCGGACGATGCACGAGGATCCGCACGTGCCCAACCGGGGTCGGGCGGGCCGGGGGCTGCGGTTGCGGGCGGGCATGACGCTGGCATTGGAACCGTGGTTCGCGCGGACGACGGACCGGATCGTGGTGGATTCCGACGGGTGGACGATCCGGTCGGCCGATGGTTCGCGCACCGCCCATTCCGAGCACACGGTGGCGGTCACCGATGGCGGGCCCCGGGTGTTGACCGCTCTCCCCCGGGTTCAGGGTCGCCAGCGGGGTGCGTAGCCGGGGCGGTCGGCGTAGGGCAGGCCGAGCAGGGCGCGGGTCGGGCAGCCGCGTTCGTCCTCGGGTGGGTAGCTCTCGCCGAGCCGGTCGCAGGGTCCGCTGCCGCGGCCGCACCAGCGGTGGGTGGTGAGCAGGCGGGTTTTGAGCTCGCATTCGCGGAAGCCGCGCAGGTGTGCGGCTGCGGGTTCGGTTCCGGCTTCGGCTCGTTCGCGGGCCAGGCGGAGCAGTTCGAGGTCGATGTCGATCTGCAGGCGCAGGAAGTCGGCGAACCGGTCCACGGCGTCCCTTTCGTCGCGGGGTGTGCGCGCGTGGGACTGGTCGGGTGGGGGGTCATGACGCGGGTCGGTCGCGGGTGAA
Source organism: Saccharopolyspora rosea (assembly GCF_025643595.1). Lineage (GTDB taxonomy): Bacteria > Actinomycetota > Actinomycetes > Mycobacteriales > Pseudonocardiaceae > Saccharopolyspora > Saccharopolyspora rosea. The sequence goes on along the minus strand of NZ_CP102826.1, from coordinate 3,249,070 downwards.
GCGCAGCGTGCGGATCTCGAAGGGGCGCAGGTCCAGGAGCAGGTGTCCGTCGGTGGGTTCGGGGTCGTGCTGGGGGCGTTCGAGCAGGTCGGTGCGGGTGACCGAGGTGGTGGTGAAGCCGGTGGTGAGGTGGGTGCGGGTGCGGGTTCCGCGGGCTTCGTAGAGGCGGACGACGACGTCGCCGGAGCGGTCGTCGGCGAGTTTGACGGCTTCGGCGATGACGTTGTCGGCGTCGATGGTCAGCAGTGGGGTGACGTCGCGGCTGCCGGGCAGGGTGCGGGTGGGCAGGTTGATGCGGTAGCCGTCGCGGACGGCGTCGGTGATGTCGGCTCCGATGAGCAGGCTGTAGCGCAGTTGGTGGGGGCCGTGGTCGGTGTCGGGGTCGGGGAACCGGGGTGCGCGCAGCAGGGACAGGCGCACGGTGGTGGTCGTGCCGCCGCCGGGTCGGGGGTGGCGGGTGACGTCGTGGCCGTAGGTGGAGTCGTTGGTCAGGGCGTGGCCGTAGTCGGGTTCGCCGACGTGGATCCAGCGGTGGGCGCAGATCTCGAATTTGGCGGCGTCCCAGGAGGTGTTGGTGTGGGTGGGTCGGCGGATGTGGCCGAATTGGGTTTCGGCGCTGCTGGTGTCGGTGTGCACGTCGAGCGGGAAGGCCGCTTTGAGCACGGTTTCGGTTTCGTGCCAGTCGATGTCGGTGTCGATGTCGATGCGTCGTTGGCCTGCGGGCAGGGTGATGCGTTGCCGGATGGTGGTGCGGCCGGTGGTGCGGCGCAGGGTGACGCTGGTGCCGTCGAGGGTGATCTCGTCGAGGTCGAGGAGGTCGTGGGTGCGGTGGCGGTAGAACTCGTCGAGGTCCCAGGCGTCCCAGGCGTTGGGGTGGTCGGGGTGCAGTTGCAGGAGGTTGGCGGGGGCGGCGAGGGCTTCGCGGTCGGCGGTGCGGTCGTGCGCTGAGGTGATCAGGCCGCGCGGGTCGATGGTGACGCGCAGCAGGGTGTTGTCGAGGACGGTGCTGCCGTCGGTGTCGCGGGTGGCGGTGGTGGGCGGTGCGGGTTGGTGGGCGGTGGTGGCGCCGAGGGCGGGGATGCCGTGGTGGGTGTGCGGGGTGGCGTTGAAGGTGATCGGGCGGTCGCCGGGTTCTCCGGCCAGGGCTCGTTGGGCTTCGGTGATCAGGGTGGTGAGTTCGGTGGTCAGGTGTCGGTGGGTGGTTTCGGCTTCGCGGTGCACCCAGGCGATGGAGGATCCGGGCAGGATGTCGTGGAATTGGTGCAGCAGCAGGTGTTTCCACAGCCTGTCGAGGGTGTCGTGGGGGTAGTCGCGTCCGGTGTGGACGGTGGCGGTGGTGGCCCAGAGCTCGGCTTCGCGGAGCAGGTGTTCGTTGCGGCGGTTGCCCTGTTTGGTCTTGGCTTGGGAGGTGTAGGTGCCGCGGTGTTTTTCGAGGTAGAGCTCGCCGGTCCAGATCGCGGGGTCGCGGTGGTCGGTTTCGGCGGCGGTGAAGAAGGCTTCGGGGGTGTCGAGTTGGACGCGGGGTGAGCCTTCCAGGTCGGCGGTGCGGTAGGCGCGGGCGAGCATGTCGCGGGTGGGTCCTCCCCCGCCGTCGCCGTGGCCGAAGGGCACCAGGGAGCGGGTGGCGTGGCCGTGTTCGGCGAAGTTGCGGCTGGTGTGGGCGAGTTCGGCGCCGGTGAGTTCGCTGTTGTAGGTGTCGGCGGGTGGGAAGTGGGTGAACACGCGGGTGCCGTCGATGCCTTCCCACCAGAAGGTGTGGTGCGGGAAGCGGTTGGTCTGGTTCCAGGAGAGTTTTTGGGTGAGGAACCAGCGGGAGCCGGATTGGATGATCAGTTGTGGGAGGGCTGCGCTGTAGCCGAAGGAGTCGGGGAGCCAGACCTCGCGTGTTTCGATGCCGAATTCGTCGAGGTAGAAGCGTTTTCCGTGGATGAACTGGCGGGCGAGGGCTTCGCCGCCGGGCAGGTTGGTGTCGGATTCGACCCACATGCCGCCGACGGGGACGAACTGTCCGGTGTGGACGAAGGTGCGGACGCGGGCGAACAGGTCGGGGTGGTGTTGTTTGAGCCAGGCCAGTTGTTGGGCCTGGGACATGGCGAAGCGGTACCGCGGGTGTTCGGTCATGAGGGCGGTGGCGTTGGCGGTGGTGCGGGCGACTTTGCGGATGGTTTCGCGCAGCGGCCACAGCCAGGCGGAGTCGATGTGGGCGTGGCCGACGGCGGTGATGGTGTGGGCGCTGGCGTGGGCGGGTCGGGTGAGCACGTCGGTGAGCTGGGCGCGTGCGGTGGCGGCGGTGCCGTTGATGTCGCGCAGGTCGAGGTGGTCGAGGGCGCGTTCCAGGGCGCGCAGGATCTGGTGGCGGCGTGGGGTGTCGGTGGGGAGTTGCCGCATGAGTTGGTCGAGGACTTCGATGTCGTGGACGAGTTCGTGGACGGTGTGGTCGAGGATGGCGACTTCGGCGCGGTTGAGGCGGTAGAGGGGTTCGTGGCCTGCGGTGGCGGGGTCGCCGAGCGGGGTGGGTTGGAAGCCGTGGGGGCCGAGGATGAGGGGGTTGGCGGCGGCTTCGACGTAGAGGGTGCGGTGGGTGCCTGCGGCGTTGTGGCCCAGTGGGATGTGGGTGTTGCGGGGGTTGAGGGCCTTGATGGGGGTGCCGTCGTGGGTGTGGGCGAGCCCTTCGCAGTGGAAGCCGGGGCGGTCGGCGTCGAAGCCGAGGTCGACGAGGACTTCGACGGTGTGGTCGTGCCAGTGTTCGGGGACGGTGACGTGCAGTCGGAACCAGCTGGTCGACCAGGGTGGTCCCCAGGGGGTGCCGATGTCGGTGGGTGTGTAGTCGGCTCGGATGGCTTGGGCGGCGGGTACGGGTTCGCCGGGGACGTGCCAGACGGCGAGGCCGCAGGGTGCGGTGTGGGGGTGCACGGCGGGGCGCAGGCGTTCGGTGAGGACGCGGTCGATCCGTTGTTCGACGTGGGTGCGGTCGTCGTGCATGGTTCTCCCCCGTGTCCGGCCGGTGGTGGCGATCATGGCACAGCCCGGTGGGGGTGGTGGGAGGTCGCGGTTGCCGATGCATGCGCGGGGTCGCATGCTGCGGGGTGTCGGCAGGTTGTGCGGAGGGCGTGAGGGCGATGGCGACGTGTGAAGTGTGCGGTAACGACTACTGGATGAGCTTCGAGGTGCACACCAAAGGTGGCGGGGTGCACACGTTCGATTCGTTGGAGTGCGCGGCGCAGCGGTTGGCGCCGTTGTGCGAGCACTGCGGGTGCCGGATCCTCGGGCACGGTGTGGAGGCCAGCGGCCGGTTCTTCTGCTGTGCGCATTGTGCGCGGCAGTCGGATGTGGCGATGGGTGGCGAGTTGCGCGATGCGGTGGGCGCCCACCCGGGGTGATCTGCGGGTGGCGGTGTTCGGCGGGGCGTCTCCTCCTCCCTGGGCGCTCCGCCGGCCTGTGTGCGGGGCCGCGGTCGGGTGACCGCGGCCTTTGTCGTGCGTGCGGGGGTTAGTGGCCGAGGGCGGTGCGGTGCCGTTCGGCGAGCTGGATGTACTGGTCGGCGGACAGCTGCAGGGTTCGGCGTTCGTCGTCGGTGAGTTCGCGGCGGATCTTGGCGGGGGTTCCGGCGACCAGGCTGCCGGGTGGGATCTGGGTGCCTTCGAGGACGACGGCTCCGGCGGCGATGAGGGAGCCGGTGCCGATGTGGGCGCCGTTCATCACGACGGCGCCCATGCCGATGAGGCAGTGGTCCTCGATGGTGCAGCCGTGCAGGACGGCGCGGTGTCCGACGGTGACGCCGCGGCCGAGGGTGGCTGGGAAGCCGGGGTCGGCGTGCACGACGCAGCCGTCCTGGATGTTGGTGTCGGCGCCGATGGTGATCTGTTCGGTGTCGCCGCGCAGCACGGCGGTGTACCACACGCCGGTGCGGGCGGCGAGGTGGACGCGTCCGATGAGGGTGGCGCCGGGTGCGACGAAGGCGGTGGGGTCGATGTGCGGGGTGGTGCCGTCGAGGGTGAGGGTCAACGGTCGGGGGGTGTTCACTGCTCCTCCTGTCGTTGGTGGCGCAGCCAGCGCAGCGCCACGTCGGTGTGTCAGTCCACTTTGGTCTCGATGCCGTGCAGGAAGGTGCGGTCGGTGTGCCGGTCGAGTTCGGCGAGCACGTGGTCGGGGTGGCCGTGTTCGATGGTGGTCAGCAGTTGCCGGTGCCGTTCGGTGTCGGTTCGCAGCGTCTCGTGGTCGACGTGGGGTTGGCGGATGAGGGCGGCGGCGAGCATGTGTTGCAGTTGCAGGCAGCGGTAGGCCGCTTCGAGCCGGTGGTGGCCGCTGAGTCCGACGAGGGCGAGGTGGAACTCGAAGGTGGCTTCGAGGTGACCGGCGAGGTCGGTGGCGGTGTGCAGTCGGTGCAGGGCGCGGTGGCAGCGGTCCAGGCGTGCGGGGTGGGTGGCGGGGACGCCCAGGTGCACGGCGAGGCGTTGGAATTCGGTGCGCAGGGTGCAGATCTCGTAGATGTCGTGCAGCGTCAGCGGGGTGACGATGACGCCTCTGCGGGGTAGTTGGCGGACCAGGCCGTCGTGTTCGAGCACGCGCAGGGCTTCGCGCAGTGGTGGGCGGCTGATGCCGAGTTCGCGGGTGAGCCGGTTTTCCACGATGCGGTCGCCGCAGCGCGGGTCGCCGGTGATGAGCATGCGGCGCAGCGTGCTGGTGGCGAGGTCGACGAGGCTGGGTGGGGCCTGGATGCCGGGTGCGCGCACCGTGGCGCTGGGGCTGTGCTCAACAGATCCGGTCACGATCGTGCAGTGTCCCCTCCCGCGGCCGGATCCGGGGTGGTTTCGGTGTTTCGTGCGGTCTGGTCCGTCCGCGGCCCCCTTGCGTTGACAGCGTGTCAGCTGGGCGTCGGCGGCTGTAGGCGGGTGTGCGGTGATCCCGGTCACCGGGCGTGGTGAGCACTGTGGACGGTCATCGGGTGGCGAGGTCGGCCAGGGCGGTCACGGTGCGCCAGTTGCGGGTGGTGGTGTCGGTGCCGGTGGCGGTGAACATGGCGTTGCCGCTGGCCAGGTAGGTGCGCACGTCGTGGTGGCCGAGGGCGGTCAGGGCGGCGCGGAGGTCGGCCATGGGCAGGCGGGCGTGCCGTCCGAGGTTGACCGGGCACCGACACCCACTTTTACGAAAGTTATTCACATTTGGTGGTGGTTCGGTTACCGTGATCGGACATGATCGTCCGGCGATGGCTGACCGCGCTGACCGCGCTCCTGCTGCCCGCCGCGGTGGCCGTGCCCGCGCACGCCGAGGCCGCCGGGCTCACCGATCTTTCCGGGCGTCCGCTCGTCGGGCACGGGTTCAACAACGGCGGCAGTTCCAAGGACTCCCCCGACGCCATGCCCTGGACCTCCGCCGCCGACCTGGCCGCCGAAGCCGACCGGATCGGGTCCGACTCGGCGCGCCTGCTGATCTACTGGTCGCGCGTGGAGCCCGAGCCGGGGCGTTACGACGAGGGCTACCTGGACGCGGTGGCCCGCCGCGTCGAGGACTACCGGCGGGCCGGGATGCGGGTGGTGCTGGACATGCACCAGGACATGTGGGGCCCGGCGGTGTCCGGCAACGGCCGCAACGACGGCGCCCCGGCGTGGGCCAGCCACTTCGACGGTCTGCCCGCGACGGTCCAGCAGCCGTGGGAGCTGACCTACCTGCAGCCGGGCGTGACCCGCGCCTTCGACCACTTCTGGGGCACCACCGGGCAGCATCCCGAACTCGCCGAGCACTTCGCGGCCGCGTGGCGGCACGTGGCCGGCCGCTTCGCCGATTCGCCCGCCGTGCTCGGCTACGACCTGTTCAACGAGCCGTGGGGTGGCAGCGTGCCGTGGCCGGTGTTCGAGCGTCGGCTGCTCGGCCCGCTGTACCAGCGCACGATCGAGGCGATCCGCACCGTCGACAGCGGGCACTGGGTGTTCGTCGAACCGCAGTCCTTCGGCGTCAACCAGGGGCTGCCCTCGGCGTTGGCGCGGCTGTCCGATCCGCGGCCCGGGACTGCGCGCCTGGCCTACGCGCCGCACCTGTACCCGGCGCTGATCGACTCCGGCCAGTCCTACACCGGCGCGGTGAAAACCCTGGTGCACCACCGGATCCGGCAGTGGTTCGCCACCAACGCCGACACCGCGCGGCGGCTGGGCGCGCCGCTGGTGGTCGGTGAGTTCGGCCTGGACGCGACCAAGCCGGGTGCGTTGGACTACGTCGACGACGTGCTGGCCGAGGCCCGGAAATACCGGGCGGGCTGGTGGTACTGGTCCAACGATCCCGGCTCGTGGGGTCCGTATGCTCCCGGTGGGGGTTGGGCGCCGCTGGCCGACCACCTGGCGCGCGGCGCCGGGTGAGTCACCTGCCGGCGTCGGCGACCGCCTCGGCGGCGCTGCCGCGGCAGGAGAAGTGCCGGCACAGGCCCGCGACGCGCAACAGGCGCCGCACGGCTCCCTCGCCGGGCACCACGTACAGGCCGATGCCGCGGTGCTCGCAGCGTCGTTCGCAGTGCAGCAGCAGTTCCAACGCGGCGCTGCTGGCGAAGGACACCTCCGACAGATCCAGCACGACCGCGTGCAGTGCGGCCGCGGTCAGACGCTGTCGGATCAGTTCGGTCAGCCGGGGAACGGTGGCCAGATCGACCTCCCCGCTCATGCTGACCACCACCACCCCGGGAGCCGGCCACTCCACCGACAGCCGCAGCGCGGAGGAACGCGCGGCGTGGCCGATGAGGGGGTCGCTGGCGGTGCGTGGCGCCACGATCGCCGAGCTCGGGGCCCAAGCGGCGGCGGCACGAGGCATGCTGGATCTGGAGACGATCACGCTACCTCCCTGGTGTGCGGTCATCGACGGTTCGGTTATGTGGCCACGGACCCGGAACTCGCCGCTGCGCTCGGACGCCAGGGGTGCGCCGTGGCGGCTGCTCAACCGCTGCTTCCACGGTAGGAGCCACCGGCCGAGCCAACAAGGCTCGCCACGTTCGTGTGACAACCCGTCACGATCGAGTGGCCAGGTAGGGAATCACACCGCCCGCCAACAAGACGTCCACCTGCCGTGGTGACAACCGGTGCCGCGCCCGGATGTCGACGCCCCGCGTGGTGTTACGCAGCGTGATGTCGTGTTCGTGGGGCAACGCCTCTCGCAGACCGGGGGCCTCGATCACGTCCCCGGCCTCGATCCGGTCGTAGTCTCCCGGGTCGGCGAACTCCAGCGGCACGATGCCGAAATTGACCAGGTTCTGCCAATGGATGCGGGCGAACGACTTGGCCAGCACCAGCCGCAACCCCAGGTAGCGGGGCGCGATCGCGGCGTGCTCCCGCGACGAACCCTGGCCGTAGTTGGCACCCCCGACCACCACGTGCTCCCCCGGCTGCTCCCGCGCCCGCCGCGGGTAGTCCGCGTCGATGCGGGTGAAGCTGAACTCCGCCAACGCCGGGATGTTGGATCGCAACGGCAGCGCCCGCGCACCCGCCGGGGAGATCTCGTCGGTGGACACGTCGTCCCCCGCCTTGACCAGCACCGGACCGGACAGCCGCGACGGCAGCGGATCCAGCTCCGGCAACGCCGAGATGTTCGGCCCCTTCACCAGCTGCTCGGTGACCGGCTCCGCCGGCGGAGGCACCAGCATCGCGGTGTTGACCGACGCCGCGTCCGGCAGCACCACCTGCGGCGCGTCGCCCAGCTCGCGCGGATCGGTGATCACCCCGGTCAACGCCGCGGCCACCGCCGTCTCCGGCGAGCACAACCACACCGAGTCCTCCGGGGTGCCCGACCGTCCCGGGAAGTTGCGGGGGAACGTGCGCAACGAGTTCTGCCCCACCGCCGGCGCCTGCCCCATCCCGATGCAGCCCAGGCAACCGGTCTGGTGGATCCGCGCCCCCGCCGCGATCAGGTCGAACGTGGCCCCCATGCGCGTGAGGTCCTCGAAGATCTCCCGCGAGGTCGGGTTGACGTCGAAGCTCACGCCCTCGGCCACCCGCCGGCCGCGCACCGCCGCCGCGGCCACCGCGAAGTCCCGCAAACCAGGGTTGGCCGATGACCCGATCACCACCTGCCCCACCTCGGTGCCCGCGACCTCGCGCACCGGCACCACCGCGTCCGGCGCCGACGGCCGCGCGATCAACGGCTCCAGCCGCGACAGGTCGATCTCGTCGGTGACGTCGTAGACCGCGCCGTCCTCGGCGGCCAACGGGCGGAAATCGGCCTCCCGAGCCTCGGCGCGCAGGAACTCCCGCACCCGCTCGTCAGCCGGGAACACCGTCGTCGTCGCCCCCAACTCGGCACCCATGTTCGCGATGACGTGCCGGTCCATCGCCGACAACCCGGCCAGCCCCGGCCCGTGGTACTCGATGATCCGCCCCACCCCGCCGGCCACACCGTGGCGGCGCAGCATCTCCAGGATCACGTCCTTGGCCGACACCCACGGCGGCAGCGCGCCGGTCAGCCGCACCCCGAAGATCTCCGGCATCCGCAGCCGCAACGGCTGCCCGGCGATCACCAACGCCACCTCCAGACCGCCCACCCCCACCGCCAACATGCCCAGCGACCCGGCCGCGCAGGTGTGCGAGTCCGACCCGGCCAGCGCCTTGCCCGGCACGCCGAACCGCTGCATGTGCGTGGGATGCGACACCCCGTTGCCCGGTCCCGAGTACCACAACCCGAACCGGCGGCACGCCGAGCGCAGGAACGCGTGGTCCTCGGCGTTCTTCTCATCGGCCTGCAGCAGGTTGTGGTCGACGTACTGCACGCTGGTCTCGGTGCGCGCCCGGTCCAGACCCAGCGCCTCCAGCTCCTGCATCACCAACGTCCCCGTGGCGTCCTGGGTCAGCGTCTGCTCGACCGACAGCGCCACCTCCTGCCCCGGACTCGTCCGCCCCTCGACCACGTGCGCGTCGATGAGCTGCTGCGCCAACGTCCCCGTCGCCATCGCGGCACCGACCCTCCCTCGCGGATGATCAACTCCGCTCCTCGGCTACCCGGCAACCGCGGCGGCGAAACGATCACAGTCCGCGCAGCCGACGCACCTCCGGCGCCAGCGACGCGGGCAGCACCGGCCCGTCGTCCGGGACGAGCACCCGCACCCGCACCGACTCGGCGAACCGGTAGGGCCGGTGCGCCAACATGCCCGCGAAAAGCCGCCGCAGCCGGGACATCTCGGCGCGCACCGTCACCGCGCGGTCCGCGTCGCCGAACAGGTCGGCGGCCAGCTGCGCCGCGCTGCGCCCACCCGGGTGACGGGCCAGCACGTACAGCACCTCGGCGTGCCGCGGCGTCAACCGCTGCTGCCAGCTGCCGCTGTCGGCGTGCACCCGCAGCCACGCCTGCCCACCGCGGCGCAGGTCCAGCACCACCTCGCACGGGCGCACCGGGCCGTCGTCGTCCAGGCGGATCAACCAGCCACCGGGCACCGGCTCGCACACGCACGGACCGAACGCGGGCAGCCACGTGCGCTGGTCCACCCGGTCCGGCAACAGCACCCGGTCCACCGGCGCCACACCCCCGGCCGCGGCCACCCACCCGTGCGGGTCGGTGACCAGCGCCCGCCCGCGCAGGCCCGCCAACACCGGCGCGGCCACCGCCCGCAGCCGCTCCAACTCCGCCCGGTGGTCCTGGACGAGTTCCGACTCGGCCAGCCGCGCGGCGGCACCGACCAGCGCCAGCGTGCTCGGGTGCACAGTGGACACCGGGCCGGACAGGTCCACCGCGCCCACCACCGCGCCGCTGCGCGGATCCCGCACCGGTGCGGCCGAACACGTCCACGGGTGGTGGCTGCACAGGAAGTGCTCGGCGGAGTAGACCTGCACCGCCCGGCCCACCACCAGGGCGGTGCCGATCGCGTTGGTGCCCACGACGTCCTCCCGCCAGCTGGAACCCGGCGCGAACCCCAACCGGTCGGCGCGGCGGCGCACCTGCGCAGCACCCTCCCGCCACAGCACGTGCCCGTCGGCGTCGGCGACGACCATGATGTTGTCGGCCTGCTCGGCCAACGCGGCCAGGCTGCCCCGCAGCGCGGGCAGCACCCGCGCCAGCCGGGTGTGCTCCCGGCGGTGCCGCAGATCCCGTTCCTCCAGCGGCACCGCCTCCCGCGGCCGGTCCGGGCGCATCCCGGCGCCCAGCACCCGCCGCCACGAATCGGAGATCAACGCCCGGGGCCGCTGGTGCGGCCGCTGCCCACCGAGGAACTCGGCGTGCACCCGCGCCAACGCCCGCGCCCGCGTCCGGGGATCGGTGCCCACCGGCACCGCAGGCTCCAGTCGTTCCGCGTGCACTGCTGTCCGCTCCCGCGCCGACGATTTGGCCTCCCAGTGTGATCCGCCACACGCCTGGCAGTAAAGACCGGCCGGATCGCTACAGCCGCGCGGCCACCGCCTCCCGCACCAGCTGCGGCCGTTCCATGTGCAGCATGTGCCCTACGCCCTCGGCGACCTCCCACTGGTCCACACCGGACACCGGCCGCTGCGGCGGGGGCAGGATCCGGTCCTGGGCACCCCACAACACCGTCACCGGCACCGGGCACGACTCCAGCACAGCCGGGGTGTCCAACGCCTGCCGGTCGCCGTCCAGCAGCGTGCCCTGCAGGGTGCGCAACGCCTCGCGGACCCCGTCCAGCCGCAGGTACTTCACCAGGTCGTCGACCAGCCTGCGGGTCACCTGCTCGGGGTCGGCGAACAGCTTGGCCACCACCGGCTTGAGCTCGCGGCGCGAGGTGGCCTCGGCGAACTCCCGCAGGAACGCCGCATCCACCTCCGGGCTGAACCCGGCCGGGGCCACCAGCGTCACCGACGCCACCCGAGCGGGATCGGCCGCCGCGGCCGCGGCCACCACCGCCCCACCGAGCGAATGCCCCACCAGGTGCACCCGCTGCGCGCCGACGCGCTCCACCACGCCCAGCACCGCCCCGGCCAACGTCGGCAGCGAACCGTCCCCGACGTCCTTGCTCGACTCGCCGTGCCCGGGCAGGTCCACCGCGTGCACCACCGCCGAGCCCGCCAGCGGCTCCTGGGCGAACAGCCACGAGTTCTTGTCCCCGCCGTAGCCGTGCACCAGCACCACGGTCTGCTCACCCGACCCCATCGAGGCGTAGGCCACGCGCCGCCCGTCAACCTCGGCCGCCGACAGCACCGGGCCGGCCTCGGCGACCGGCTCCCCGCTGGCCACCTGCTCGCGGGCCTGCTCCACGGCCCGCGCCACCTCCTCGTCGGAGACCTCCTCGCCGGCGACGATCACCACCGGAGCCCCCACCGGCACGTCCTGGCCCACCTCGGCCACCAACGCCCGCACCACGCCCTGCTCGGCCGACTCCAGCACCCCGGAGATCTTGTCGGTCTCCACCTCGGCCACCTCGGTGCCCGGATCCACCCGGTCACCCTCGGACACCAGCCACTCGGTGATCTTGCCCTGCGCCATCGACAAACCCCACTTGGGCATCACCACCGACCGCACGCCCTCGCTCATCGCAGCCTCCTCACCGCTGGTAGCCGACCGCGGCCTTGACCGCGTTGGCCACCCGCTGGGCGTCCGGCACGTACAGGTCCTCCAGCGCGTCGCTGAACGGCACCGGCGTGTGCGGGGCGGTGACCATCTCGATCGGCGCCCGCAGCGAGCCGAACCCCTCCCGCGCGACCAGCGCCGAGATGTCGGTGGCCGCGCTGCACCGCGGCGTGGCCTCGTCGACCACCACCAGCCGCCCGGTGCCCTCCACGCTCTCCAGGATCGTGTCCGAGTCCAGCGGGCTGAGCGTGCGCGGATCCACCACCTCCACCTCGATGCCGTCCCCGGACAGCTGCTCGGCCGCCTGCCGGGCCACCGACACCATGCGCCCGATCGCCACCACCGTGACGTCCGAGCCCTCGCGCACGATCTCGGCCTCGCCGAAGGGCAGGGCGTAGGAGTCCTCGGGCACGTCGCCGCCGGTGTCGTACATCGCCTTGTGCTCGCAGAAGATCACCGGGTCGTCGTCGCGGATCGCCTGGATCATCAACCCCTTGGCGTCGTAGGGCGACGACGGCACCGCCACCTTCAACCCCGGGATGTGGGTGAAGATCGAGTACAACGACTGCGAATGCTGCGCGGCCGCCCGCAACCCCGCCCCGTACATGGTGCGGATCACCACCGGCGTGACCGCCTTGCCGCCGAACATGTACCGGAACTTCGCCGCCTGGTTGAAGATCTGGTCGAAGCACACCCCCAGGAAGTCGATGAACATCAGCTCGGCCACCGGACGCAGACCGCGGGTGGCCGCACCGATCGCCGCGCCGATGAACGCCGACTCCGAGATCGGGGTGTCCAACACCCGGTCCGGGAACTCCCCGAACAGCCCCGAGGTCACCCCCATCACCCCGCCCCAGGCGTCCGATTCGCCCGGCGCCCCGGCGCCACCGGCGACGTCCTCGCCCATGACCACCACCCGCTCATCACGGCGCATCTCCTGCCGCAACGCCTCGTTGATCGCCTCGCGGTACGTGATCGACCTGGCCATCGCGCTTCTCCTCCGCTCAGTACGCCACGTAGACGTCGGTGTGCAGGTCCGCCTCGGTCGGCTTGGCCGCCGCACGCGCCTCGGTGACCGCCTCGTCGACCAGCGCCGCCACCTCGCCGTCGACGCGGTCCAGCTCGGCGGCCGCGACCTGCCCGGACTCGCACACCCGGGCCCGGAACCGGGCCAGGCAGTCGGTGCGCTCCCGCGCCCGCGCGACCTCGTCACCCCGGTAGGTCTGCTGATCCCCCTCGAAATGCCCGTAGTAGCGGGTCAGCTTGACCTCGATCAGCGTCGGCCCGCCGCCCTCGCGGGCCCGCGCCACGGCCTCACCCGCGGCCTCGTGCACGGCGAAGAAGTCGAAGCCGTCCACGATCACCCCGGGCATGCCGAACCCCGCCGCCCGGTCGGCGATGTTGTCCGCGGCCACCGACCACGTGCTCGCGGTGGCCTCGGCGTAACCGTTGTTCTCCGCCACGAACACCGCGGGCAGGTTCCACACCGACGCCAGGTTCATCGCCTCCAGCGTGGTGCCCTGGTTGCTGGCGCCGTCACCGAAGAACGCCACGCTCACCGCCCCGTTGCCGGCGAGCTTGCCCGCCAGCGCGGTCCCGCAGATCAGCGGCGGCCCGCCGCCGACGATGCCGTTGGCCCCCAACATGCCCTTGCTCAAGTCGGCGATGTGCATCGACCCGCCCTTGCCGTTGCACGCCCCGCTCCGCCTGCCGAAGATCTCGGCCATCATCGCCTTGACATCCACGCCCTTGGCGATGCAATGGCCGTGCCCCCGGTGGGTCGAGGCGATGGAGTCCCGGTCGTCCAGGTGCGCGCACACCCCCACCGCCGAGGCTTCCTCCCCGGCGTAGAGGTGCACGAATCCCGGGATGTCGCCGGTGGCGAACTCGGCGTGCACCCGCTCCTCGAACACCCGGATCGTGCGCATCGAGCGGTACACCTCGACCAGTTCGGCCGCGCCCAGCTCCGCGGCCTCGGTGATCGTGTCGGTCATGGCCGTCCTCCGTGCTCGGGCACCGGCGCGGCCGGCACCTCGGTCCGATCCAGCAACAACGACTCCTGCGCCGCGCGCCGCAACACCGCCGCCACGTCCACGCACCACGGCCCGTCGGCGCACAACCGCACGCTCGGCCGCACCCGCGGCCCGAACTCGATCTCGCGCTCACCGTCCACGGCGATCACCCCGGACTCGGCGAGCACCGGCACGGTCTCGCCGACCGGCAGCACCCGGTGCTCGACCACACCCACCTCGCGCACCAGGCCCGGCGCGATCGGCGCCAGCACCCGCCGCCCACCCGCACCGAGCCGCAACGCCACCCCATCGGGCTCGGACCGGGGACTCGGCCCCAGCAGACCGGCCACACTGGACAGACCGATGCCGTCGGGTTCGGCGAAAACGCAGTACAACTCCACCAGCGACGACGGTTCCCACACCGCCCGGCTGCCCACGTGCCGGGCCCGCGACACCGCCACGTCCACCAACGCCGACTCGCGGCGGTCACCGGCCCGCACCCGCAGCACCCCGGCGCGGCGGCACACCCCTTCGGCCGGCACCGCCCCGGTGGCCACCAACCCGGCCGCCAGCCCCGCCACCGTGGCCTCCCGCATCTCGGGGAACGCGTTGTTGGTGCCGGTCGACAACGCCAGCAGCGGCACCTGCCCGGACGCCTGCGCGGCCACCCGCACCGTGCCGTCACCACCCAGGCACACCACCACGCCCACCCCGGCGGCCACCATGGCGCGCACCGCGTGCACCGTGTCCGCGGCGGTCTCGGTCAGCCGCACCTGGTCGCAGAACTCCACGCGCGGCCACGGACCGTCCCGGCCCGGCCGCCGCTGCCGCAACGCCCGCAGCACCGCCGCGGAGATCCCACCCAGATCGGTGGACACCACCGCTCGCCGCACCCCCACCGCCGCGGCCGCCGACAGCAACCGCTGCACCATGTTGGCCTTCTCCGCGGTGGGGAACACCGACGCCTGAGCGACCAGCCGCCGCACGTCGCGGCCCGACATCGGATTGGCGACGATGCCCACCGCCGAACCGGGGGTGGCGACCGCATCGGGCACTGCTCCTCCTCGAACAGCCGGTGACGCACACCACTGTCCGACTCCCGTGCCCGGGCCGGAAGGGTTGCAGACCGTTGCACCCGACCCGCTTCACCCGATCGGAGTGCCGGTCAGTCGTCGCGGGCCTGCGCGCACAGGAACACCTGCCGCTCGATGCGCCCGGGTTCGACCTCGGCCCGCGCCTCCCACACCCGCCGCACCTCGAACCCGGCCTCGACGACCACGTCCCGCAACTGGTCGGTCGGCAACGCCGTGACCCGCACCGGCACCCCCAGGAACGAGATCGGGAACAGGTCGAAATCGCCGTAGACCATCGACAACGCCACCAGCCGCGGACCCCGCAGCCGACGCCGCACCGCCGCCAGCACCTCACCGATCTCGGACCGCGACACCATCAACAACGCGAAGAACGCCACCGCGGCGTCGAACTCGCCCAGCTCGGCCGGCACCTCGCGCACATCGGCGGTCACGAACCGCGCCTGCGGCACCTTCTGCCGCGCCAGCTCCACCATGCGCGGCGACTCGTCGACACCGACCACCTCGAACCCCGCCGCGGCGAACTGCGCCGCCGTCGGCACACCGCTCCCGCACCCCAGGTCCAGCACCCGGCCGCCACGCGGCAGCCGCTCGATCACCCACGCCCCGGCCCGCTCCTGCTCGTCCCGCTCGACGAAGCACTTCTCGTAGCGGTCACCGATCGCGTCGAACGCCGCGCCCTCAACACCCATGCGCTCCAGCATGGCCAGCCCCCGACGCGCTGATCAACCGGACACGCGTTGCTGCTCACCCACCGGCACCGCTTCGTCGTCGGGAGCGGCGTGCCGCCCACCCGACACCGGCCGCCACACCTGCGAGACCCCCAACGACAGCTCCGCACCGGCCACGCCCACGGCCACCTCGTCACCGGGCGAGAGCAGCTTTTCCAGCAGCATCGACGCCAACCGGTTGTCCAGCTCGCGCTGGATGGTGCGGCGCAGCGGCCGCGCCCCGAACTCCGGCTGCCACCCCCTGCGCACCAACCAGTCCAACGCCGCCTCGTCCACCCGCAGCCGCACCCCCTTCAACCGCAGCTGCTCGCCGGTGCGCTCCACCAACATCCCCGCGATCGTCCGCAGCTGCTCGGCGGCCAACGGCCGGAACACCACCACGTCGTCGATCCGGTTGAGGAACTCCGGGCGGAAGAACGCCCGCAACTCCTCCATCACCGCCGCATCCGCGTCCTCGGACGCCGCGATGCGCTCGGCACCCAGATTGGAGGTCATGATCACCACGACGTTGCGGAAGTCCACCAGCCTGCCCTGCGCGTCGGTCAACCGACCCGCGTCCAGCACCTGCAACAACGTGTTGAACACGTCCGGGTGCGCTTTTTCCACCTCGTCCAGCAGCACCACCGAATAGGGCTGGCGCCGCACCCGGTCGGTCAACTGCCCGGCCTCGCCGTACCCCACGTAGCCCGGCGGCGCACCCACCAGCCGCGACACCGTGTGCTTCTCCTGGAACTCGCCCATGTCGAACCGCAGCAGCCGACCGGTGTCACCGAACATGGCCTGCGCCAGCGCCCGCGCCAACTCGGTCTTGCCGACCCCGGTCGGCCCCAGGAACAGGAAACTGCCGATCGGCCGTTCCGGGTCGGCCAGCCCCGCCCGGGCCCGCCGCACCGCCTCGGCCACCACCCGCACCGCCGTGTCCTGGCCGACCACCCGCGACCGCAGCTGGTCCTCCAACCCCAACAGCTGGGCCACATCGCGCTCACCGAGGTCGGACACCGGGATGCCGGTGCGCCGCGACACCACGTCGGCCACGTCGTCGGCACCCACCGTGGGCTCGAACACCGCCCGCTCGCGCACCGACCCGCCGCGCCGCAACCGCACCCGCGAGCACGCCTGGTCCAGCAGGTCCACCGCTTTGTCGGGCAGGAACCGGTCGGTGACGTAGCGCTGCGACAGCCGCGCGGCCGCCTGCAACGCCTCGTCGTCGATGCGCACCCGGTGGTGGCGCTGGTAGCGGTCCCGCAGCCCGCGCAACACCACCACGGCCTGCTCCACCGACGGCTCGGCGACCAGGATCGGCGCGAACCGGCGCTCCAGCGCCGGGTCCTTCTCGATGTGCTTGCGGTACTCCTCGACGGTGGTCGCGCCGATCAACCGCACCTCGCCGCGCGCCAGCGCGGGTTTGAGCATGGTGCCCGCGTCCATCGACCCCTCGCCGGCACCCGCGCCGACGATGCTGTGCAGCTCGTCGACGAACACCAGCACGTCCTCGCGGTGCGCCCGGATCTCGCCGAGCACGTCGCGGAACCGCTGCTCGAACTCGCCGCGGAACTTCGCCCCGGCCACCATGCCCGCCAGGTCCAGCGACACCACCCGCTTGTCGGCCAGCGACCACGGCACCTCCCCGGCCACGATCCGCTGCGCCAGTCCCTCGACGATCGCGGTCTTGCCGACCCCGGGATCCCCGATGAACACCGGGTTGTTCTTCGACCGCCGCCCCAGCACCTCGATGGCCTGGTCGATCTCCTCGTCCCGGCCCACCACCGGGTCCAGGCGGCCCGCGCGGGCGAGTTCGGTGACGTCCATGCCGAACTCGTCCAGCCGCGGCGTCACGCTCAGCACCCCGCGCGCACCGGGCCGGTCGCCCTGCTCGATGGCCCGCGCCAGCGCGCGCCCGGCCACCGAGTCCGCGTCGGTGGCCAGGCCCAGCAGCACGTGCCGCGCGCCCACCACGTCCGCGCCCTCACCGGAGGCATGCTGGTAGGCACCCAGCAGCGCGCGCCGCGCGGCCGCCGACAGCACCGGCTTGCCGCCCGGGTCGGTGCCGGAACCCGATGCCAGCGCGCCACGCACCGCCCCGGCCAGTTCCTCGACCCGCACCCCGGATTCGGCCAGCAGCCGCGCGGTGGCCGGAACCTGGATGACGGCCCACAGCAGGTGCGCGCTGTCCAGTTCCCGCCCGCCGAACTCCACAGTGGCCCGCACCGCCCGCGACAGCACCTCGCGGGCGTGGGGATCCAGCAGCTGGCCCAGTTCCAGTCCCCGCTGCGGCCCCGTCGTCGACCCCTGCGCGAGCACCTCGCTGAACAGCGAATCGAACGCGGCAGAGGAATCCCCGACACCGCCGCGATCCACCGATGCACCTCCACACCACAGCAGGCCCCCGCGCCTGCGCGAACTCGTCCGGCCGACCGGCCGACCCGCCCCCTCGGGCACCGGTCGCCGCGACCGCGGGACCGCGCGCCGCCACCGGCGCGTTCGATCACCGCCGCCGCGATGTCGGCCCCCAACATACTGAGCGGTCCGCGACCGCTCCGAAGTGATCCCGACTTGCGCGCCCGGCGTGTTCACCGCACCCGCGACGGGTAGCCACCGGACGGGACACCTACCCGCGACACGCACGAGGAGGCCGCCGTGGGACGCGGCAGCGACAAGCACGGACCCCGGCAGGACGACGCCCTGGAGAAGGAACTGGAGGGCCGCCTGCGCGGCAACCACCCCACTCGGGCCGACGAGGCACTCGACGCCGAACCCCCCGCCGACGACGACCCGGACGCGGAACGCCCGCAGCGCCCGCCGCCGCCCGAGGACTAACTCGCCTTCTCCCTGGCCTGCCCGATCGCCTCGGCCAACCGCTCCAACTCGCGCCCGGCGTGCGCCAACCGGTCGGCGACGACGCTGGCGTGCCCGGACAGCGGTCCGGCGTGCCCGGCGGCCCGCAGCCACTCGGTCACCCCGCCCACGCCGTCGGCCATGCCCTCCACGGCGGTGGAGAACCCGCGCAGCACCTGTTCGATCTCGGCGACGTCGTGCGCCACGGCCGGGTCGCGCAGCCGCTGTCCCAGCGCGGCACTCGCCTCACCCACCTGGCCGGCGACCTCGGCGGAGTAGCCCTGGCCGGACTCGGCACTCCGTCTGGCCCCGGACCGCCCGGCGGGCCCGTGCCTGCCCGACTGCGGCGACTGCTTGTCGGAATGCCCAGCGACTGTCATAGCGAACCAATCAACCCGAGACCCGGTCCCACATCCACTCCGACGCGCCGACACCGCTCGACCGGTGGTCCGAAACCACCCGATTTCCAGTAGCGGCGCGCCTTTGGCCGCGTCCAGGCTACTTCGTTCGACTGAGTCGTCGACGTGCACCGGCCGAAGGCAGTGGTTTCACCGAACACTGAAACCATAGATTGTTTCACATTCAGCGGTCGGGGCTCCCGATCACCGCTGCGGCGCGTCAGGCGAACTCGCGCAGCACCTGGTCGATCTCCGCATCGCTGGTCGCCCGGAAATCCCGGTACCACTGGCCGACCGCGCTGAACCCGACCGGCTGCAGCACGCACACCACCACGTCGGCCTCGGACCGCAGCGCCTCCACCGCGTCCGGCGCCCCCACCGGCACCGCCAGCACGATGCTGCGCGGCGAGGACTCCCGCAGCATCCGCACCGCCGCGCGCGCCGTGGCCCCGGTGGCCAGACCGTCATCGACGAGCACCACGTCCCGGCCCGCCAACGCCAGCGGTTCGCCCGGCCGGAACCGCTCCTCCCGCCGCCGGGCCTCCGCCCGCTCCTGCTCGCACGCCTGGGCCAACGCCCGCTCGTCGAGGTGGAACGACCGCACCATCCGGGGGTCGTAGGTCGGCGGACCCTCCGCGGTGACCGCACCGACGGCCAGCTCCGGCTGGCCCGGCGCGCCGATCTTGCGCGCCACGCACACCCGCAGCGGAGCACCCAGCGCCCGCGCCACCTCCGCGGCCACCGGCACCCCGCCGCGGGCCAGCCCCAACACCACCGGGTCCACCAGGTCCGCACCGCTCAACCGCTGCGCGAGCACCTGCCCCGCGTGCCTGCGGTCGGCATAGCCCGTGCGGTTCGAAAATCCCATCCGAGGCATCCGACGCCTCCCGTCCACCGCGCGCACCGGGCGGCACGCCACGGCGAGTCGCGGGAACTCCTGCCCCGATGATGCCCCCGGCCCCGGACCGGGCAAACCACCGGACGGCTACGCGCGGAAGCCGGACACCTTCAGCACCCGCAGCCGGTTGAGCGCGGCAGCCAGCTCGAAGCGACGCGGCACCGCGAAGTCACCGACGTAGCGGTCGTCGACGGCGGCCACGCCCCGCTTGTCGACCTCGGCGGCGAACTCGTCGAGCACCTCGGCCACAGTGCGGGAACCGTCCACCAGACCCCGCCGCACGCAGGTCACCAGCGCCAGGCCGATCCCGGTGACCTGGCTGGGATCCACCAGCTGCTCCACCGCCCGCAGTTCCACAGTGGACTCGCCCAGGGTCAGCGCGTCCACCCCGCGGGCGCGCACCTTCGGCCGGTCGGTGCTGATCGACCGCGGGTCGACCACCCGGTGCCGGATCGGCGGGAACCCGTCGGCCTCGGTGTTGCGGCCCGTCGGGTTGGCCGCCAGCTCGCGGGCCTGCGCGGTGACGTCGCGCGCCCGGTAGGAGTCCATCATCAGCACCTGGTCGGCGACGTCCATGTAATCGCCGGAGCCGCCCATGACCAGCACCGTGGAGACCCCGCGCTGGGTGTGCAGCGGGCGGATCAGGTCCACGAACGGCGTCAGCGGCTCGGCCTCCTTGGCCACCAGGGCCTGCATCCGCGCGTCGCGGATCATCAGGTTCGTGGCCGCGGTGTCCTCATCGACCAGCAGCACCTTGGCCCCGGCCTCGACGGCCTCCACGATCGCCGCGGCCTGCGAGGTCGACCCGGAGGCGTTGTCGGTGGAGAAATCCGCGGTGTCCGACCCCGTCGGCAGGTGGCTGACGAACGGGCTGACGTCCACCCGGTGCACCCGCCGACCGTCCTCGGCCCGCACCTTGACCGTGTCGTCCCGGCACACCACCAGTTCCCGGCCGTCCCCGGGCACGTGGTCGTAGATGCCGTACTCCAGCGCCCGCAGCAGCGTCGACTTGCCGTGGAACCCGCCGCCGACGATCAGCGTGATGCCCTCCGGCACGCCCATGCCGGTCACCCGGCCGCGGTTGGGCAGTTCGACCTCCACCCGCATCGACTCCGGCGAGCAGAACGGCACCCCGTCGGCCAGCGGCCGGTCGTCGACCCCGCTGCGCCGCGGCAGCATCGCCCCGTCGGCCACGAACGCCACCAGACCCAGACCCGGCAGCATGCGCCGCAACGCGTCGGTGTCCTCCACCGACTCGACGAACTCGCGCAACCGGTCGCGGTCGGCCGTGGCGTGGCGCAGCGCCTCGGAGACCACCTCGGGCAGCTCGTCGCACAACGCCCGCTCGGCCTGCCTGCCGTCGATCGTGCGCCCCCGGCCGGGCAGGTCGATGCCCAGCCGCAGCACCACGGTCCCGTCGACGATCTGGCACGCGCTGCGGTCCAGCACCTGCTGGCGGCCGGCGTCCACGCGCAGCCGGCTGTCGCGCAGCCTGCGGTGCGCGGCGCGCAGCAGGAACCCGGCCAGCGCCCGCGCGCGCACCGGCGTGGACCACAGCGCCGCGGGGAAGCCGGCCACGTCCGGGTCAACGCGCACCTCGCACCGGCTGGCCGGGGCGTAGGGGTCGGGCTGGACCCGCTGCACCTCCAGGGTGAACTCCGGGAACGACCAGCGGCCGCTCAGCGCCTTGTACCGGCCGTAGCTGGCGCCGTGCATGCCGCGCAGTTCCTGCCGCAACCCCTGCTCGTCGCGGCGCCCCGCCGACGGTCGCGGCCCGCCGCGCCTGCGATCGCCTCGCGGTCCGCCGGGACCGCCTGTTCGCTGTGCCATGCCCTGAGACGTACCCGACGTGGCGCCGATTCTCCAATCGGGAGACCCACGTCACGCTCGACCCGCCACAGTGGACCCGGCAGGGCGAACCACTCGCAACGCCGCGTCGACGTCCCGGCGCCGACGGTGACCCCGCGTTATATTCCGAGCGCACATGATCGGTCACGCCCGGTGCCCGCTTGCGTCCCCGGGGATCCCCGGAATCCAGGTCAGGGCCCAGCCGCGTGTGGCGAGGAGGCGAATGCAGTGGTCCGTTCAGATCGCAGCAATACCCGGTCCCCCCGATCCGGCCGTCGACGCCGCCGACCGCTCGGCCCGGTGCTGGCCGCCTTGCTGGCCACGGCGGTGTGCGCCGCCCCGGCCATCGGCGAGCCGCTGAGCACCCGCAGCGCGCCGCGCCTGGATCCCCGCGATCCCGGTGGCGCGTGGGCCGGGTACAGCATCGAAGGGGCCGGTGGGGCCTCGACCGCGCCGCGGGCGCTGCCCGCCGGGGCGCTGCGCGGCATGGACGTCAGCGGTCACCAGGGCGACGTGGACTGGGGCAAGGCCCGGGCCGACGGGGCCCAGTTCGCCTACGTCAAGGCCACCGAGGGAACCGGGTTCCGCAACGACCACTTCGGCCAGCAGTACAACGGTTCGGCCGGTGCCGGGCTGGTGCACGGGGCCTACCACTTCGCGCTGCCCGACCGGTCACCCGGCGCGCAGCAGGCCAACTTCTTCGTCGACAACGGCGGCGGCTGGCCGGCCGACGGCCGCACGCTGCCGGGTGCGGTGGACATGGAGCACAACCCCTACGGCGAGGTCTGCTACGGCATGGACCCGGGGGCGATGTCGCGGTGGATCGCCGACTTCTCCAACACCTACCGGGCGCGCACCGGTCGCTTCCCGGTCATCTACACCACGGCGAACTGGTGGAACCGCTGCACCGGCGGCAATCCGGACTTCGCGCCGAACAACCCGCTGTGGGTGGCCCGCTACGGGCCGCAGATCGGGCCGCTTCCGGCGGGCTGGGATTACCACACGGTGTGGCAGAACTCCAACAACGGGCCGCTGCCGGGTGGGCAGGACGTGTTCAACGGCGACATCGCCCAGCTGACCCGGTTCGTGTCCTGATCTCCGAGTCGTCCCTCCCAACGGCGAGGCGGGCCGCCCCAGCCAGGGGCGGCCCGCCTCGTGCGCGCTGGACGGTCCTACTTGTTGCCGATCAGGTCCGGCGGGATGGGTTTGTCCTCGGAGATCGCGCCGAACAGCTGAGCCGCCTTGGTCTTGTTCCAGATGATCACCGAGGCGCCGTTGGGCGCGGTGCCGAACCGCTGCATGGGTACCGCAGTGGTCACGCCCTGCCCGCTGCTGACGTCGCTCATCGCCATCGCCAGCGAGAACAGGTGCCACAGGTGGTCACCATCGTTGACCAGGAACGTCTGGCTGGCCGCCGAGGCGGCGGGGAACAGCCGGAACGGGTTGATCAGCGTGGCCGGGCTGGTGGCCTGGTGCACGAGGGCGCCGAGCAGCTTGCGCTGGTTCTCGGCGCGTTCCAGGTCGCCGCCGGCCAGCGAGTAGCGGGCCCGCACGAACGCCAGCGCCTTGGGGCCGTCGAGGTCCTGGCACCCGGCGGGCAGGTGCGCGTTGGCCTTCTCGTCGTCCATCGGCTTGTCCAGGCAGATGTTGACCCCGCCGACGGAGTCGACCAGTCCGGCGAAACCACCGAAGCCGATCTCGGCGTAGTGGTCGATGTGCACGCCGGTGGCGCCCTCGATGGTCTGGGACAGCAGCTGCGGTCCGCCGTAGGAGAAGGCGGCGTTGAGCTTGTCCTTGCCGTGACCGGGGATGCTCACGTAGGAGTCGCGGGGCAGGCTGATCAGTGCGGCCTGACCACCGCTGGCGGGTACGTGCAGCAACATCATGGTGTCGGTGCGCTTGCCCGCGGCGTCACCGGCCGACAGCTCCTGGCGTTGCGCGTCGTCGAGTCCTTCCCGGCTGTCGGAGCCGACCAACAGCCAGTTGGTGCCCGGCGAGTCCGCACTGGTGCGGCCGGGGTAGTCCAGCGCATTGGTGCGCTGGAGCATGCTGTCGAAGTAGAACACCAGGCCGCCCAGCAGCACCACCAGCACCAGCAGGGTGATGCCGATGCGCCGGCCCCACCGGGGGCGCTTGCGCGGCGGTGGCGGCGTGTCGGGGCGCTGTCGGGCGCCGCGGCCGGGTGGTGGAGGGGGTTGCTGGGGCGGCCGCCTGCCTGCGGGAGTGCCTCCGCGGGCCTCCCGGTAGTAGTCGTAGCCACCTCGACCGCGCTGACCGCGGCCTCGCGGCGGGCCTCCCGCCGACCAATCGCTCATGAGCTTGTCCACACCTGCGTCGCGTCGACTCCCCGGCACGCGCAGGTGCGTGCCGGACTTCGGCGTGCAAGCATCCCAGACGACCGCAGCAAGAGCACGCACCGCTACCAAACCGTGGCCGCGGATCACTCATTCGGGCTGGTGAGAGGGTGGTGAGCGGTCACGCAGCGCCGCCCACCACCGGCCGGTCAGGCCGACACCGCGTCGTGCACGGCCTGGCTCCACAGCCCGACCGCCTCGTCGACCTGGTCGGCGGTGACGATCAGCGGGGGGATCATGCGCACCACGTTGCCGTGCGGCCCGCAGGTCAGCAGCAGCAGGCCGCGCTCGGCCGCGGCGGCGTGGGCGCGGGTGGCGGTGGTCGTGTCGGGTTGCCCGTCGGGCGTGGTGAACTCGTTGGCCAGCATCAGCCCGAGGCCGCGCACGTCGCCGATGACCGGGTGTTCGGCGGCGACCTTGTGCAGCCCCTCGCGCAGCCGGCTGCCCTGTTCGGCCGCGTTGGCGACCAGGTTCTCGTCGCGGACCACGTCCAGGGTGGCCACGGCGGCCGCGGCGGCGACGGCGTTGCCGCCGTAGGTGCCGCCCTGCGAGCCCGGCCACGCCCGGCTCATCAGCTCCTGGCCCGCCGCGATCGCCGACAGCGGGAAGCCGCTGGCCAGCCCCTTGGCGGTGATGAGGATGTCGGGGCGGATCGCGGCGTGCTCGTGCCCCCAGAACCGGCCGGTGCGGCCCACGCCGGTCTGCACCTCGTCGAGGATGAGCAGGATGCCGTGCCGGTCGGCGCGGTCGCGCAGCCCGGCCAGGAACTCCGGGGGCGCGGGGATGTAGCCGCCCTCGCCGAGGACCGGCTCGACGATGATCGCCGCGGTGTCGCGGGGGGAGCTGACGGTGACCAGCAGCTGGTCGAGCTCGCCGAGCGCGAAGCGCACCGCCTCGGTCTCGCTCCAGCCGTGCCGGTAGGTCTCCGGGAAGGGCGCGAAGGCCACGCCGGGCATCATCGGGCCGATCCCGGACCGGACCTTGGTGCCGGAGCTGGTCAGCGCGCCGGCGCCCATGGTGCGCCCGTGGAACCCGCCCTGGAAGGCGATGATGTTCTGCCGCCCGGTGGCCTGCCGGGCCAGTCGCACCGCGGCCTCGACCGCTTCGCTGCCGGAGTTGACGTAGAACAGCCGGTCCAGCCCGTCGGGCAGCACTTCGCCGAGGCGTTCGGTCAGCCGCAGCAGCGGGCGGTGCATGACCGTCGTGTACTGGCCGTGGATCAGGGTACCCACCTGGCGCTGGGCGGCTTCCACCACGCGCGGGTGGCAGTGGCCGGTGCTGGTGACTCCGATCCCGGCGGTGAAGTCGAGGTAGCGGCGGTCCTGTTCGTCGTAGAGGTGGACACCTTCCCCGCGGGCGGCCAGGACCGGTGTCGCCTGCTTCAGCACCGGCGAGAGCTCAGCCATGATCAACTCCCAGCTCATCGAAGCGAATCGCATTCAGAATGTAGGATTGTTGACAATCTCGGATCTCATGCAACCATCACCCGGCGCCGGTGTCCACCATCGAACACGAGAAGGGGTCTCCGCATGACCGCCACGAGCACCGCAACCGAACAACACCCGCGTGAGTCCGCCGTCGTCGACGCCGCCCCCAAGCAACTGCTCATCGGCGGCAAGTGGCGCCCGGCCAGCGGGGAACGCACCTACGAGGTCGAGGACCCCTCGACCGGCCAGGCGCTGTGCTCGGTCGCCGACGCCTCGCCCGAGGACGGCCTGGCCGCGCTGGCGGCCGCCGCCGACGCCCAGCACGACTGGGCCAAGCACCCGCCGCGCGAGCGGGGCGAGATCCTGCGCCGCGGCTTCGAACTGATCATGCAGCGGCACGAGGACCTGTCGCTGCTGATGACCCTGGAGATGGGCAAACCGCTCGCCGAATCCCGCGCCGAGATCACCTATGCGGCTGAATTCTTCCGGTGGTTCTCCGAGGAGGCGGTGCGCATCGGCGGCGACTACGCCGTCGCGCCCAACGGCACCGGCCGCTTCCTGGTGATGCGCCAGCCCGTCGGCCCGGCCCTGCTGATCACCCCGTGGAACTTCCCCATGGCCATGGGGACCCGCAAGATCGGGCCGGCGATCGCCGCCGGCTGCACCTCGGTGATCAAACCCGCCCACCAGACCCCGCTGTCGATGCTGGCGCTGGCCGACATCCTCATCGAGGCGGGCCTGCCCGAGGGCGTGCTCAACGTGGTGACCTCCCGCAGCGCGGGCAGGCTGATGGAGCCGATGATCCGCGACGGGCGCGCCCGCAAGCTGTCGTTCACCGGCTCCACCGGGGTCGGCCGCAAGCTCATCGAGCAATCCGCCGACCAGGTGCTGAAGGTGTCGCTGGAACTCGGCGGCAACGCCCCGTTCATCGTCTTCGACGACGCCGACCTCGACGCCGCCCTGGACGGGGCGATGCTGGCCAAGATGCGCAACATCGGCGAGGCGTGCACCGCCGCCAACCGGTTCTACGTGCACGCCGACGTCGCCGAGGAGTTCTCCCGCAGGCTGGCCGAACGCATGCGCGCGCTGCGCGTGGGCCGCGGCGTCACCGACGAGATCCAGGTGGGCCCGCTGATCGACGCCGACCAGCTGGGCAAGGTCGACGAGCTGGTCTCCGACGCGCTCGGGCAGGGCGCCGAGGTCGTCACCGGCGGATCCCGCCGCGACGGCGACGGCTACTTCTTCGAACCCACCGTGCTCAAGAACGTGCCGCGGGCCGCGCGGATGACCCGCGAGGAGATCTTCGGACCGGTCGCCGCGATCACCCCGTTCACCGACGAGCAGGCCGTGATCGACCAGGCCAACGACACCGAGTACGGCCTGGTCAGCTACCTCTACACCCGCGACTTGCAGCGCGCGCTGCGGGTCAGCGAGGCGTTGGAGAGCGGCATGGTCGGCCTCAACCAGGGCATGGTGTCCAACCCGGCCGCTCCCTTCGGCGGCGTCAAGCAGTCCGGCCTGGGCCGCGAGGGCGGCAAGGTGGGCATCGACGAGTTCCTGGAGACCAAGTACGTCGCCGTCGGCGGTCTGTGACCGCACCGCGTGGGGGCGGGTGCGCCCGGTCAGCGCAGCCGCCCCCCACGCGTGCGGGGGTCTACCCGGCCAGGGAGCCGTTGAGCCGGTCCAGCGCGTCGGTCATGTGCGCTTCCAGCCGTTGCAGCAGCAGCTGCTCGTCACCGGCCTCGATCGCGTCGACCAGCCCCTTGTGCTCGTCCACCAGGGCCTGCACGTCGGCGTGGTACTTGTCCTGCAACGCCGTCAGGCACATCCGCTTCTCCACCAGCAGCGTCTGGGCCATGCGCTGCAGCCGCGGACTGCCCGACACCCGCACCAGCGTCTCGTGGAACTCCTGGTCGGCGTCGGCCAGCTCGATCTGATCGCTCTTTCCCGCCGCGGCCACCATGCGGCTCTGCGCGGCGGTCAGCTCCGCCACCGCCTCCACCCGGTGGTGCCGCACGATCTGCTCGCACGCGGCCCGCTCCACCGCCAGCCGCGCCAGGTACAGGTCGTGCACGTCGTCGGCGTCCAGCGTCATCACGAACAGGCCGCGGTGCGGTTCGCTGCGCAGCAGCCCTTCCGCGACCAGCCGCTGCATGGCCTCGCGCAGCGGGCCCCGGCTCACGCCGAGCCGGTTGGCCAGTTCAGCCTCGCCGAGCTGGCTGCCCGGCGGCAGCGACCCGTACATGATCGCCGAGCGCAGCTGGTCGGCCACGATCGCCGCGGTCGACTTGCGCTGCACCGGCTCTAACTCACCCGGCTGCTGGTTCTGCTCGTCGGTCCCGAGCACCTCGTCACCATCTCCTCGTCGGCGGAAAGCCCGTCGGCTCTCCTGCGGCAGGCCCCGCCGGGGGCCTGCGGAACAGCGTTCCCACTCCGTTTCGCGCCGTGCCGTCGCCGGCCAGGCGCAACGCCTCCCACGCGCTGACCTGGTTGGCGGTGAGCACGGGCTTGCCGAGCCGGTCCTCCAACTCGTCCAGCCACGCCGCGGTGTGCAGCGCGGTGTCCGGCATCAGCAGTGCCTCGGCCCGGTCGTCGTCGTTGGCCGCGGCGAACTCCAGCACCTGCTCGCGGGGCAGCGTGCCGACCTCGGCGGCGGTGACGATGCCCCTGCTGGACAGCCGCACCACCTCCAGGTCGGCGGCGTGCAGGAACTCCACGAACCGCTCGGCCACGTCGGCCGGGTAGGTGGCGGCCACCGCCACCCTGCGCAGCCCGAGCCGGGCGGCGGCGTGCACGAACGCGAACGAGGTGCTGGAGGTCGGCAGGCCGGTGACGGCCTGCAGCTTCTCCACCTGTTCGCGCGCGCCCTGCCAGCCGAAGACGAAGCTGCCGCTGGTGCACGCCCAGATCACCGACTCCACCGGGTGCTCCAGCAGCGCGCGGGCACCGTCGGCGAGCACCGACTCCGAACCGACGTCCAGCAACGCGTCGACCCGGTGGGCGTCCTCGCGCATCAGCGTGTGCACCACCGGCAGCCGGACTCCGCCGCCGAGCAGGCGTTCGAGGGTGGGGTAGTCGTCTTCGGCGCTGTAGCCGGGGTAGAGAATTCCTGCGGTGTGCGGCACCGGGAGCTCCATCCTTGGTCGACGTCCGGGGTTCGCTGGCCGCAGCCCACGGTGGGCAACACCGACACGACCGGTCGATTGTTGACAATGTTACCGCACCGGGGCTTCAAGCCGAGTGGTCGTAATGTGTTCGTCACGCGGCGGGCGCGTCCACGACCTGCGTCAAGCGTTGTTCGGGCGCCACCGCGCGCAGTCCCATCTCGCGCAGCGCCGCCCAGATCGTGACCTGGTTGGCCGTCAGCACCGGCTTGCCCAGGTCCTGCTCCAAGGGGCCGATGATGTCGTAGGTGGGCAGATTCGTGCAGGAGATGAACATCGCCTCGGCCTCCGGGCGGTCAGCCGAACGCACGATGTCGACGACCTGCCGGTAGCTGACCTTCCAGATCTGCCCGAGCAGACCCAGTCCGACGCTGGTGACCACCTCGACGCCGTGCTCGTCGAGGAAACCCAGCAACCGGTCGGTCACCGCCTCGACATACGGCGTGGCGATCGAGATCCGCCCGACCCCCAGCGTGGTCAGGGCCTGCACCAGCGCCCCGGACGCGGTCACCGCGGCCGGGGCACCGGCCT
Organism: Saccharopolyspora rosea; assembly: GCF_025643595.1. Taxonomy (GTDB): domain Bacteria; phylum Actinomycetota; class Actinomycetes; order Mycobacteriales; family Pseudonocardiaceae; genus Saccharopolyspora; species Saccharopolyspora rosea. The sequence goes on along the minus strand of NZ_CP102826.1, from coordinate 3,220,297 downwards.
GGCGCATCACCTCGACCAGCCCGCGCTCCCCGGTGGCGCCGTTGACGAAACTGCCCGAGGTGCAGGCGTAGGCGACCACCTCCGGCTCCGGCGTCAGCAGGTCGCGGGTGGCGGCGTGCACCGCCGCCTCGTCGCTGACCAGACTCGCCTGCTCGACGGTCACCGGCACCGGCACGAAGGCGGTGCGCGTCACGTACAGCGACACGTTCTCCGGCGTCCACCGCCACAGCTCGCGGTCGAGCGCGAGGTCGAACGGAGCGATCACGCCCACGCCGCGTTGCGGCTCCGGGCCGGTCACCGCCCCGAGGAAGTCAGGCGGCATGCGTCTCCCCCGTCAGCCCGGGTGGCGGTCGTAGCGCAGCGTCTCGCCCACGCTGCCCGAGCGCCACACGTCGTTGCACGCCTCGGCCATCCGGTCCAAGCCCTCCACGATGGTGGCGTACACGTTGCCGGGCACCCAACCCACGTCGCCGTTGAGCAGCAGGTTGTTGCGGCCGTAGAAGATCGCCAGGTCGATGACCCCGGGCAGCTCGTGGATGTTCTTCTCCTCCTTGAACGCCCGGTCGAGCATGCCGCCGGGGAAGGAGAAGTACACGACATCCCCCGGGATCGGCGTCACCGTCGGGTTCTCCTGCCCGGGCTCCTCGGCCGCGAAACGGGGCACCATCGTGTAGATCTCGTTGCGCGCGTACTTGGCGTGGTGCACCGGGCCGACCTGGGGCAGCGCCTGCCACACCGCCTCGCAGGTGCGGGGCGCGTCCTTGTCCAGCAGCTCGGCCACGCAGGAGACCCCGCGCTTTTCGAGCGTGATCGACAGGTACCTGGGCATCGTGGACTCCCGTTCGCTCTGGGGGATTCGCCGAAATCCCGCGGCCGCACCCGTCCCGACCCGCCACCGCCCCGGGGCGGAAACGATCTTCGAGTGAAGACTACCCGCGGATTGTTGACAATCCTACGAACGCTTCATAGCGTGTCAATGCCCTTCCCGCGGCAGCGCACGTGTCCGCTGTGGACCAGGCAATTCCCCGGCCCATTCCCTAAGGTCGTCCCCATGATCCACCGCACGCCGACCGTCGTGGTGCTGCACGGCGGCACCCCACCACCGGCCCTGTCGCGCATCGAGACCGCGGCCCGCACCCGCTTCGCCGACGAGTCCGAGCTGGCCCGAGCGCTGCCCGGCGCCGACGTGCTGTTCGTCTGGGACTTCCGCTCCGACGCCGTCGCCGACGCCTTCCCCACCGCCGACGCGCTGCGCTGGGTGCACGCCGCCAGCGCCGGGGTCGACCGACTGCTGTTCCCCGACCTGCTGGCCTCCGAGGTCGTGCTCACCAACTCCCGAGGCATCTTCGACCGCGCCATCGCCGAATACGTCCTGGGCACCGTGCTCACCTTCGCCAAGGGACTGCACACCACCCTGCGCCTGCAGGACCGCAAGCAGTGGCGCCACCGCGAAACCGAACGCATCGACGGCGCCACCGCGCTCGTCGTGGGCACCGGACCCATCGGGCGCGCCATCGCCGCACAGCTCACCGCCGTCGGCATGCACGTCACCGCCACCGGCCGCGTCGCCCGCACCGGCGACCCCGACTTCGGCGACGTGCACGCCTCCACCGACCTGCCCGAGGTCATCGGCACCGCCGACTACGTCGTGCTCGCCGCCCCGCTGACCGACCAGACCAAGGGCCTGATCGACGCCACCGCGCTCGCCCGCTGCAAACCCGGCGCCCGACTGATCAACATCGGCCGCGGCGAACTCGTCGTCGAAGAGGACCTCGTCGCCGCACTGCGGGCCGACAACCTCGCCGGTGCCGCCCTGGACGTGTTCCAAACCGAACCGCTACCGACGTCCTCACCCCTGTGGGAGATGCCCGACGTGCTCGTCTCCCCGCACATGTCCGGCGACTTCGTCGGCTGGATCGACGCACTGGTCGACCTGTTCCTGGACAACCTGCGCCAGTACACCGACGGCGCACCCCTGCGCAACGTGGTGAACAAACAACGCGGCTACGTGAGCTGAACGGAGGCACCCGATGCCCGACACCCGCCCGGCACAACGCACCGCAGCCGACCTGACCGCCACCGAACTGCTCGCCGCCTACGCGCACGGCGAGCTCTCCCCCGTCGAGGCCACCGAGGCCACCCTGCGCCGCATCGAGGAAGCCGACCCCGCGGTCAACGCCTACTGCCTGGTCGACGCCGACCGCGCGCTGAACCAAGCCCGCGCCAGCGAAGCCCGCTGGGCCCGCGGCGAACCCGCGGGCAAGCTCGACGGCGTCCCCACCTCCATCAAGGACATCTTCCTCACCAAGGACTGGCCGACACTGCGCGGCTCCCGCACCGTCGACCCCGACCAGCACTGGACCGTCGACGCGCCCGCCGTGGCCCGGATGCGCGAGCACAACGCCGTGTTCGTCGGCAAGACCACCACACCCGAACTCGCGTGGAAGGGCGTCACCGACAGCCCGCTGACCGGCATCACCCGCAACCCGGTCGACCCCACCCGCACCGCAGGTGGCTCCTCCGGCGGCGCGGCCGCCGCCGTCGCACTCGGCATGGCCCCGCTGGCCATCGGCACCGACGGCGGCGGCTCGGTGCGCATCCCCGCCTCCTTCTGCGGCATCGCCACCCTCAAACCCACCTACGGGCGCATCCCGCACTACCCCGCCAGCCCCTACGGCACGCTCGCCCACGCCGGCCCGATGACCGCCACGGTCGCCGACACCGCACTGCTGCTCGACGTGCTCAGCGAACCCGACAGCCGCGACTGGTCCGCACTGCCCCCACCCACCGAATCCACAGCGGACACACTCGACGCCGGGGTGCGCGGCCTGCGCATCGCCGTCAGCACCGACCTCGGCTTCGCCACCGTCGACCCGGAAATCGCCCGCCTGGTCACCGCCGCCGCGCACACCTTCACCGAACTCGGCGCCATCGTCGAAGAAGCCGACCCCGGCTTCACCGACCCCGTCGAGGACTTCCACGTCCTGTGGTTCTCCGGAGCCGCCAAGTCCGTCGAACACCTCACCGCCGGACAACGCGACCAACTCGACCCCGGCCTGCACGAGATCTGCCGACTCGGCCTGACCTACACCGCCCAGGACTACCTGGAAGCCACCAACACCCGCATGCTCCTGGGCCAACGCATGGGCGCCTTCCACCAGACCTACGACCTGCTGCTGACCCCCACCGTGCCCATCCCCCCGTTCGAGGCCGGCCGCGAAGTCCCCACCGGATGGCCCGGCGAACGCTGGACCAGCTGGACCCCGTTCACCTACCCGTTCAACATGACCCAGCAGCCCGCCGCCAGCATCCCCTGCGGGCACACCTCCGACGGCCTGCCCGTCGGACTGCAGATCGTCGGCCCCCGACACAGCGACGCGCGCATCCTGCGCGCCGCCCGCGCCTACGAACGAACCCGGCACTGACGGCCCTGGCCGCGCCGTGCGCACGATCTTCGCCTGCGCGCTTCCCCAGACCTGCGCCGGGAGATCCATGGCGGATTGCAGCTCGTGGAGAACTGGAACTCCGGCAACACCGTGCTGTTCTACGGCAAAGACGACGACTTGACCGATCCGGACCGGGAGCACGCCGAGGTTTCCATGCTCGCTCTGCACCTGCTGCAATCCGCTCTGGTGCACGACGCGCGCTTAGCCCGCTGTTCTGGTCCCTACGGCCGGTTCCGCCTGGACATGGACACCCGCTGAGGCGGAGTCCGGTGGGACGCGGCCTGGACTTGCGGTGTCTCACATACCTAAGTCCGGTGACAACCTCACTTGTCCGAGGCTAACCGGACGCTCGTCGGCCATGAGCCAGACGATCATCGGCTACGCCCGCTGCTCCTGGCGCACCACGTGGGGGCCACCCGGCACCGGGAGGCCCCCACGTCGCATCAGGTCAACGTCAACATCGACGCGAACGTCACCACCGCGGCCAGCAGCGTCGACCCCGCGCCCAGCACGAACGCCTTCGGACCGTTGCGCAGCAACGACTTCACCCGCACCGAGGTGCCCAGCGCGAACAGCGCACCGGTCAGCAGCACCGTCGTCAACTGCTTCGCCCCGCCGAGCACCGCCTCCGGCAACACCCCCGAACTGCGCACCGCCACCGCGACCAGGAAACCCACCACGAACAGCGGAATGATCGGCGGACGCGCACCAGTCGCCGCCGCCGCAGCAGCCCTGCGACGCCGCTCCACCAAGCTCACGATCGTCACCATCGGCGCCAACAGCACCACGCGGCTGAGCTTGACCACGACCGCGACCGCCACCGCCGCCGCACCCGCCGGCGACGCCGCGGCCACCACCTGCGCGACCTCGTGCACGCTGCCGCCCGCGATCCGCCCGGTCTCGTCCGCCGACAACCCCAGACCAGCGCACACGCCCGGCAGCACCAACATCGCGATGCTGCCGAACACCGTCACCATCGCCACCCCGGTGGCCACGTCCTCGTCGTCGCGATCGACCACGCTCTCCATCGCCGCGATCGCCGACGCACCGCAGATCGAGAACCCCGTCGCCACCATCATGCCCAGGCCGCGCGAGACCCCCAGCATCCGGCCGAGCAGCAACGTCCCCAGGAACGTCACCGCCACCACCAGCAGCACCGCCACCACGGTGCCCATCCCCAGACCCAGCACCTGACCGACCGCCAGCTGCAGGCCCAGCAGGACCACGCCCGAGCGCAACAACTTCTTCATCGCCCACGCCATGCCCGGCCGCGTCGACTCCGGGAACCGCGGCACATTGCCCACCACGATGCCCAGCACCACGGCCACGGTCAGCGAATTCACCGCGGGCACCAGCCCGGAAAACGCCATCGACACGGCGATCGCCGCGACCGTCACCAGCAGCCCGGGCCACAACGTCGCGACCCGATGTTCGGATTTCAGCGTCTGAGTCACGCCGCCCAGGCTCGTCGCCCCACCCGCCACGCAGTAGCCGCGAACCGCATAGGTCGTCATAACCGAACGGAATGCCAGACCACGTCAAACCAGGACGAACCACCCGAAAAACCCCACATCGCGGGCAACCAACCCCCACCGCCGACCTACCCTGGAGGAATGACCACCCCCGACACCGAGGCACTCCGACTCCTCGTCCTCGTCGGCGACCTCGGCAGCATCGGCGCCGCCGCAGCCGAACTGCACATCAGCCAACCCTCGGCCAGCAAACGACTCAGCCGACTCGAACGCCAACTCGCCCTCGACCTGGTCCAACGCACCCGCCAAGGCTGCACCCTGACCCCCTCCGGCGTCATGGTCCGCGACTGGGCCCGCCAAGTCCTGGTCCACCTCGACGGCCTGATGACCGGCGTCCGCGCCCTGCGCGCCCAACACCAGGCCAGACTCCGCGTCGCCGCCAGCATGACCGTCGCCGAATACCTCGCCCCCCGCTGGATCAGCCGACTCCGCGGCACCATGCCCGACACCCAGCTCGAACTCGACGTCGCCAACTCCCTGGCCGTCGCCGAAGCCGTCCGCCACGGCCACGCCGACCTCGGCTTCATCGAAACACCCGTACCCCCCGACGGCGTCTCCGTCCGCCACGTCACCCGCGACCGCATGGTCGTCGTCGCCCCACCCGACCACCCCTGGGCCCGCCGCACCCGCCCGCTGAGCCCCGCCGAACTCGCCGCCACCCCGCTCATCGTGCGCGAAGACGGCTCCGGAACCCGCGAAACCCTCTACCGCGCCCTCGCCGACGTCGGCGCCGCCCCCGTCACCCCGCTGCTCGAACTGCACTCCACCACGGCCGTGCGCAACTCCGTGGTCGCCGGAGCAGGACCCGCCGTGCTCAGCGTCCTGGCCGTGGCCACCGACCTGGCCGAAGGCCGCCTCATCGACGTGCCCGTCGACGGACTCGACCTGCGCCGCCCGCTGCACGCCGTCTGGCGCGCCGGCCTGCACCTCACCGGCCCCGCCGCCGCACTGCTGGCCATCGCCATGCGGACCTGAACTACTCCCAGTCCGACATCACGTGCTTGATCCGGCTGTACTCCTCCAACCCGTACCGGCCGAAATCCCGCGCCGACGCCGAATGCTTGAAACCGCTGTGCGGCATCTCCGCCGCGAACGGGTGGTGGGTGTTGATCCACACCGTCCCCGCCTGCAACCGACGCGACACCCGCATCGCCCGCGCGTGATCCGCCGTCCAGATGCTGGCCACCAACCCGTAGCGCACCCCGTTGGCCAACCGCACCGCCTCCTGCTCGTCGGCGAAGCGCTGCACCGTGGCCACCGGACCCAACAACTCGTTCTGCACCAGCTCGTCGTCCTGGCACACCCCGGCGACCAGCGTCGCCTCGTGGAAGAACCCGCGCTCGCCCTTGCGACGCCCCCCGGCGACGACCCGCGCGTGCTCCGGCAGCCGGTCCAGATGGGCCTGCACCAACTCCAACTGGCCCAGGCTGTTCAACGGCCCGAACGCCGCGTCCGGATCCTGCGGCGGCCCCGGGCGCATCGCCGCCGCCCGCTCCGCCAACGCCGCCACCAGATCGTCGTAGATCCCCGGACCGGCCAGCACCCGGCTGGCCGCCGTGCAACTCTGGCCCGCGTTGCCGAACGCCGCCGAGGCGATCCGCCGCGCCGCGGTCTCCACGTCCGCGTCGTCGAACACCACCGCCGGAGCCTTGCCGCCCAACTGCAAGTGCACCCGCTTGAGATCGGCCGCCGACGACCCGGCCACCTCCATGCCCGACCGCACCGTGCCGGTGATCGAGAACATCCCCGGCACCTCGTGCGCCACCATCGCGCGCCCGCTGTCCCGGTCCCCGCAGATCAGGTTGAACACCCCGGCGGGTAGGAACTCCCCGGCGATCCCGGCCAACAGCACACCGCTGGCCGGCGTCGTCTCCGCCGGCTTGAGCACCACCGTGTTGCCCGCCGCCAACGCCGGGGCGAACTTCGCCACCGCCAGCAACAGCGGATGCGTCCACGACGTCACCTGCGCGCACACCCCGATCGGCTCGCGGCGCGCGAAGGACGTGCACCCGGGGTGGTACTCCCCCGCCGCGCCGTCCTGCTGCACCCGCGCCGCGCCCGCGTAGAACCGCAACAGGTCCACCGCCATCGGCAGCTCGTCGTCGCGCACCACCCACCACGGCTTGCCGGTGGCGCGGCACTCGGCGCGGATCAGCTCCTCCGCCCGATCCTCCACGGCATCGGCGATCTCCAACAGCGCCTGCTGCCGCTGCCGCGGCGTGGACTGCGACCACGACTCGAACGCCGCCGCGGCCACCTCCATCACCGCGTCCACATCGGTCCACCGCGTCAGCGGCGCCGTGCCGTACTCCTCGCCCGTGCTGGGATCCACCAGCGGCAGCACCTCGCCGGACACCGTGCCCGCGGGCTCGCCGCCGACGAAGTTGTGCAGTTCCAACGCCGTGGTCACAGCCCCTCCATCGCCGGTGCCGGTCACGCCCACCGACCCTATCTGCCGCGGCAGCGCTGTGAAGGTGGCTCGCCGGGAAGGGTGATCACCGGTCGCGCAGCCGCAGCTGCGCCACGGTTCCGATCACCAGCAGCGCCAACACCGGCGCGAACGCCCACCGGTACGCCTGGCCCGCGGGCAGCCACGACACCGCCTGCAACACCAGGCCGACCAGCAGCTGGATCAGCACGGCGGCCGTGAACCCGCCCATGTTCACCACACCGGTGGCCGTGCCGGACCGGTGCGCCGAGTTCGCCGCGCGGGCGCCGTCGAAGGCCAGCATCGCCGCGCCACCGCCGAAACCGATCAGCACCAGCGCCGCGACGAGCACCGGGGTCGGCAGCACGCCCGGCCACCCGACCATGACCGCCCACACCAGCGCGACCACGCAGGACAGGCCGAACGTGTACCACTCGCGGCGGACGTGCCGACCGGCGATGTACTGCCCGGCGAACCACGAGCCGACGATGAAGCCCACCACGCTCAACAGCAGCAGCGTGCCGACGTCGCTGCGGCCCTGCGACTGGGTCAGCCACGGCGAGCCCCACAGCGTGGTCACCGCGAGGAACTGCGCCATGAGCACGAAGTGCGTCCAGAACGAGTGCTTGGTACCGCGCTGGGCGACGACCTCCCGCAGCGTGTGCCGGACCCGCTCCACCGGGGCCGGCTCGTCGCGGGTGTGCGCCGAGGTGTGCGCGGGCTGGTCGCGGATGACCGCCGCGGCGGCCACCGCCAGCGCCGCGGTCACCGCGGCGGCGCCCAGGAAGGTCGGCAGCCAGCCGAGCCCGTCCAGCGCCATGCCCAGCGGGAGCGTCGACACGACCTGCCCGAGTCCGCCCGCCAGCCCGGTGATCGCGGCGACCTTGCCGAAGCGGTGCGGCGGGAACCAGTGCGCGGCCAGGCGCAGCACGTTGGTGAACATGAACGCGTCGCCGAAGCCGATGAGCATGCGGCCGACGATGCCGCCGACCACCGATGCGCTGAACCCGAACACCGCGGACCCCGCGGCCAGCGCCAGCACGCCGCCGGTGATCACCTTGCGCGGGCCGAGCCGGTCGGCCAGCAGCCCCGACGGCACCTGGAGCGCGAGGTAGACGCCCAGCTGCAACGCGGAGAACAGCGCCAGGATCGCCGGGCCGGTGTGGAACCGCTGCAGCGCCTCCGGCGCCGCCACCCCGAGGCTCGCCCGGTGGAACAGCGCGGCGAAGTAGCACAGGGCACCCACTCCCCACACCACCCAGGCCAGCACCGCCGATCGGCGCTGCCGGCCCGGATCTTGCTGTGCCGGTTCTGCGGACACGGCTGTCGACACGTGACTCCCCTCCCATGGACCTTCTTGTATCCATCATAGATACAAGCGGCACCCCAGTACGATGTGCCCGTGTCGAGCGCAACACCACCCACGACCCCCGCCACCGACCGGGCCTACGCGCACGTCAAGACGGGCCTGCTGGACGGCACCTACCCCGACGGGCACCTGCTGTCCGAAGGCGAGGTCGCCGCCGCGCTGCAGATGTCGCGCACCCCCGTCCGCGAAGCCTTCCTCCGCCTGCAGACCGAGGGGTTCCTGCGCCTGTACCCCAAGCGCGGCGCCCTCGTCGTCCCCGTCACCCCCACCGAGGCGCGCGCGGTCGTCGAGGCCCGGCTGGCGCTGGAGAGCTTCGCCATCGACAAGCTCACCGCCCAGGGACCGCAGGCCATGGCCACCACCGGCAAGGAACTGGCCGACCACCCCGCCTGCGCCGGCGACGACCTCGGCGACGCCGAACTGCACGAGGCCGACCGGGGTTTCCACGCCCACCTCGTCGCCGCGGCCGGGAACCCCGTGGTCACCGACCTCTACAACGCGCTGCGCGACAAGCAGATGCGCATCACCGCGACCGCCCGCACGCACACCGCCCGGGGCCGGATCACCCACCAGCACGCGCGCCTGGCCGAGGCGATCCGCGACGGCGACGCCGACCGCGCCAAGACCCTGCTGCGCGAACACCTCCTCGGCACCGTGCGCGCCTTCGGCGTCTCCGGTGGCCCCTACCTCGATCCCACCGACGAGGACTGACCAGGCTCTCTGCCGTCGTTGCTGGTCTTTCGGTGGGTTCCGGAGGATTGATTTCGGCCAACACTGAAATCATTTAACGAACAAAACGTCATGCGCTCGTCCTACCTTCGACGGCATGCCGGATTCGCAGCTCGTGGTGGGGACCCCGCCGCCCCACCTGCGACCGCTGGTCCCGCGGTGGACTGGCTACCACGTCCGCGGCCCGGCCGGGGTGCACCACGGGGTGCCGTCGCGCTCCATGACCGTGGTCATCGCGCTGGACGGCACCGTCGACCTCCTGCTCCCGCGTCGTTCGCGGACGGCGGTGACCGGGGGGCTGCGATCGAGGCCGGTGCTCGTCGAGCACGGCGAGCTGCAGCACGGCCTGCAGCTCGAACTGACCCCGCTGGGAGCCCGCGCGCTGTTCGGCGTTCCCGCGGGTGAACTCGCCGAGACCGTGGCCGACCTCGACGACGTGCTCGGCCCCGCGGCGGGGGAACTGCTGGACCGGCTGGGTTCGGCCACCAGCTGGGCCGATCGGTTCGCCCAGCTCACCGGCGTGCTCGAACGCCTGGTCCGGCCGGCGGAACTGCCCTCGGCCGAACTGGCCCTGGCGTGGCGGCGCCTGGCCGCCACCGACGGAGCCGTGCCGGTGCGGGAGCTGGCCGAGGAGACCGGGTGGAGCAGGCAGCACCTGCGGACCCGGTTCCGCCGGGAGTTCGGCCTCTCGCCCAAGCTCGCCGCCCGCGTGATGCGCTTCGAACGGGCCCGCCGCCTGGTGGCGGTCGCGCCCCGGCGGAGGCTGGCCGACATCGCGGCCGAGTGCGGCTACGCCGACCAGGCCCACCTCAACCGCGACTGGCGCGAGTTCTGCGGCGCCACCCCGTCCGAGTGGATCAGCACGGACCTTCCATTCGTCCAAGGCGCGCAGGAACCGGAGACGACATCCTGAGGCCATGACGGACACCACGACGAAGACCGGGATCTGGCCGCTGGTCCCCTACGCCGACAAGAACGCCGGAATCCGGTTCCTGACCGAGGCTTTCGGCTTCACCGAAGCGGCCGTCGTCCACGGTGACGACGACGAGATCGTGCACGCCGAGCTCCGCTGGCCGCACGGTGGCGGGATCATGATCGGCACCGTGGACGAGAACAACCCGTTCGCCAAACCCCGCGGCTCGGCCGGGCTCTACGTGGTCACCGACGACCCGGACGGGCTCTACCGGCGCGCCGTCGCGGCGGGCGCGGCGGTGGTCCGCGAGGTCGCCGACACCGACTACGGGTCCCGGGAGTTCGCCGTGCGCGACCCGGAGGGCAACACGTGGTCCTTCGGCACCTACGCGGGCAGCTGAGCCGAACACCACTCCTCCGTTTGATCATTTCCGTCCCTTCCGGGTGATATAGTTTGGTTGGTACAACCAACAACCATTCCGACCCGGAAGGGAACATGTCCGCTACCGCACCGCGTTCCTCCGCCGAAGTGCTGCTCGACTCGTGCGCCCAACGACGCGACAGCACGGCCCTGGTCCACGGCGACCGCCACGTCACCTACGGCGAGATCGTCGACCAGGTCCACCGCCTCGCCCGCACCCTGGACGCGCACGGACTGCAGCCCGGAGACGTGGTCACGCTGCTGGGCGGCAACGCGCCCGAGATGATCATGGTCCGGCTCGCCGCCAACCTGCTGGGCTGCGGCGTCGCGCAGCTGTACAACGGCATCTCGGTGGAGTCGAAGGCGGCGATCGTCGCCGACGTCGAGTGCCGAGCCCTCATCGTCGACCCCGGGTTCGCCGACAACGCCCGCCAGGTCCTCGAACACTGCTCGCCCGGTGAGGTGCTCGGCCTCGGCCCCGGCATCGGCACCGACCTGCTCGCCGAGGCCGCCGACCAGCCCGCCGAGCCGGTCGAGGGGCGGGCCCGCCCGGACGACGTCCAGCAGATCCGGCACACCGGCGGCACCACCGGGCACCCCAAGGGCATCTGCTACACTTTCGCCACCGGTCTCGCCCGCGCGCAGCAGCGACCGGAAGGGCCGCAGCTGATCACCTCGGAAACCCGGCTGCTGGTGTGCACCACGATCGCGCACGCGGCCGGTTTCATGGCCGACAGCGTGCTCCAGAACGGGGGCGTCGTCGTCCTGCACGACGAGTTCGAGCCCGGTGCGGTGCTGGAGACCATCGAGCGCGAACGCATCGAGCTGATGTTCCTGCTGCCGCCGCTGCTGTACAAGCTGCTGGACCACCCGTCGATCGACGACCGGGATCTCGGCAGCCTGCGCTGCATCGTCTACGGCGGCTGCAAGTCCTCGCCCAAGCGGCTGGCCCAGGCCGCCGAGCGCCTCGGGCCGGTGCTCGTGCAGATGTACGGGCAGACCGAGGCCGGGATGATCAGCCTGCTGCGCCCCGAGGAGCACGACCCCGGGCGCCCCTGGCTGCTGGAGACGGTGGGACGTCCCGTGCCCACCACCGAAGTCGCCGTGTGCGACGAGAACGGCCACCGGCTGCCGGAAGGCAGCCGCGGGGAGCTGTGGGTGCGCACCGGCATGCACATGGACGGCTACTGGAAGCAGCCCGAGCTGACCGCCCAGACCATCCAGGACGGCTGGGTGCGCACCGGCGACGTCGGCTACCTCGACGCCGAGGGCTACCTGCACGTGGTCGACCGGGTCAAGGACATGATCGTGGTCGTCGGCGGGCACGTCTACACCTCCGAGGTGGAGGACGTGCTCATGGAGCACCCCGCCGTCCGCCACGCCGCCGTGTTCGGCGTGTCCGATCCCGACGGTGCCGAGAAGGTGCACGCCGCCGTCGTCACCGCGCAGCCGGTCGACGCCGAGGAACTGGAGGACCTCGTCGAGCGGCGCAAGGGCTCGATGTACCGGCCGACGGTGCTGGTCGTCGACGACCTGCCGCTGACCGATGCGGGCAAGCCGGACAAGAAGGCGCTGCGCGGCCAGCTCGCCCGCGCCTGACGCAGTGCACAGCGGCCCGGGGGACGTGGTCCTCCGGGCCGCTTCGACTTCGCGTCAGTCCTGGTCGCGCTGCTCGTCCTCGCGCCGGGCCGGCGGTGCCGACGCGGGCGGTTGGGCCAGCGCGCCCGGCTCGCCGAGCGCCCCCGGGCGCAGCGCGCCGGTCCCGCCGATCGACGTCGGGCTCGGCACCTCCTTGCGGGCGACCGCTTCGGCGGCCCGCACCGCCTCGGCGACCTCCGGGCTGGTGGTGGTGTCGAACCAGGACTTGACCGACTCCTCCTCCGCTTCCGGCGCGGTCTCCGGCGGTTCCTCGGCCGGGGGCTCGTAGCGGAACACACCGTCCTCGCCGGGTGCGCCGAGGCTGCGGGCGAAGCCCTCCAGCGCCTTGCTGAAGTCGCTGGGCACCACCCACACCTTGTTGGCATCGCCCTGCGCCATCTGCGGCAGCGTCTGCAGGTACTGGTAGGCCAGCAGCTCCGGCGTGGGCTTGCCCCGCTTGACCGCGGCGAAGACCTTCTCGATCGCCTTGGCCTGCCCCTGGGCCTGCAGGTACCGGCTGGCCCGGTCGCCCTGCGCCCGCAGGATGCCGGCCTGCCGGTCCGCCTCGGCGGCCAGGATCGCCGCCTGCTTCTGGCCCTCCGCGGCGAGGATGGCGGCCTGCTTCTGACCCTCGGCGGTCTTGATCGCCGACTCCCGCTCGCCCTCGGCGTTGAGGATCATCGCGCGCTTCTCCCGGTCGGCGCGCATCTGCTTCTCCATCGAGTCCTGGATGGACGGTGGCGGGTCGATGGCCTTCAGCTCCACCCGCGCGACCCGGATGCCCCACCGGCCGGTCTCCTGGTCCAGCACCCCGCGCAGCTGGGTGTTGATCTGGTCGCGGGAGGTCAGCGTCTCCTCCAGGCTCATGCCACCGACCACGTTGCGCAGCGTCGTGGTCGTCAGCTGCTCCACGCCGACGATGTAGTTGGAGATCTCGTACACCGCCGACCGCGCGTCGGTGACCTGGAAATACACCACCGTGTCGATCGACACGGTCAGGTTGTCCTGGGTGATCACCGGCTGCGGCGGGAACGACACCACCTGCTCGCGCAGGTCGATGCGCGCCCGGACCCGGTCCAGGAACGGCATCAGGAAGTTCAGGCCCGGGGCGGCCACGGTGCGGAACCGGCCGAGCCGTTCGACCACCGCCGCCTGCGCCTGCGGCACGACCAGCACGGCTTTCACCGCCACCACGATCACCAACAGGACGATGATCACCAGGGCGATCAGTTCTGCCCCCACATCAGCCTCCTCAGGGCTCGGCCCACACCACGGCGGTCGCTCCGGAGATCTCCATCACGAGCACCGTCTCGCCGGCCTGCATCACTTGTGTCTCGTCGAACGCCCGCGCCGACCACAACTCTCCGCCGATGCGCACCCGCCCACCATGGGCATCCACAGTGGACTCGACCACGGCCTTCCGGCCGACCAGAGCGTCCACATTGGTCTTCAGCTCGTGCTGGACCTGCAACCGCCGCTTCAACGCCGGGCGCGCCGTCACGACCAGCCCGAGCCCGAGCACGGCGAACACCAGCACGTCCATCCCCAGCGACGCGCCCAGCGCCGCCGCCCCGGCCGCGCCCAGCGCCGCCACGCCGAGCATCACCAGGACGAACTCGCCGGACAGGGTCTCGGCCACGACCAGGACCACCCCGGCGATCAGCCACAGCAACGCGGGCGTCATGGCTCCATGGTGGCACCGCCGCGGGCCCCCGCGAGGCCAGGACGTCACGGCGTGATCAACGCGTGATTTCGCCGGCCCGTCGGCTTCAGCGGGCCCGAGGATCAGGCAGGTTCGGTGACGAAATCGATCAGTCGCTCCACCGCTGAGATCAGCGGTGTCTCCAGGTCCCGGAAGCTCGACACCGACCCCAACACCCGGCGCCAGCCGTCGGCGGGTTCGCCCCAGCCCAGCCGTCGGCACACGCCCTGCTTCCAGTCCTCGCCGCGCGGCACCTCCGGCCAGGCGTCGATGCGCACCGCCGCGGGCTTGACCGCTTGCCAGATGTCGACGTACGGGTGGCCGAGCAGCAGCACGTGCGGGTCGTCGATGTCCGCCGCCAGCCGGGATTCCTTGCTGCCCGACACCAGGTGGTCCACCAGCACCCCGACCCGCCGCCCCGGCTCCGGGCCGAACTCGGCCAGCAGACCGGGCAGGTCGTCCACGCCGTGCAGCGGCTCCACCACGACGCCCTCGACGCGCAGGTCGTGGCCCCAGACGCGTTCGACCAGCTCGGCGTCGTGCACGCCCTCGACCCAGATGCGGCTGCCGCGCGCCGCGCGGGCCCGCAGGCCCTCCACCCGCACCGACCCCGACGCCGACCGGGCCGGGCGGTCCGGCGCGCGGCGCACCGGCACGAGCGTGGCGGGTTCGCCCTCGTGCAGGAACGCCGCCGGCCGCATCGGGAACACCCGCTGCTTGCCGTGCCTGTCCTCCAGCACGACCGCACCGGCCTCCACCCGCACCACCGCGCCGCAGAAACCGCTCGCGGGATCCTCGACCACCAGCCCCGGCTCAGCAGGAACCTCCGGCACCGCGCGCCGCCGGGGTCCCGCCAGGATGTCCTTGCCGTAGTTCACCGAACGCACGAGGGGTCACGGTAATCCGATCACCCTCCCGGTGGACACGCGGCACGCCGCCGGCGTGGATCACATCCGACCGCCCCCGCCAGCCGGGACCGTGCCGGGGTCCTTACCCTGGGCGACGTGCCTTGCCCAAGCGCGACGATGGTTGTCTGGACCTCGGCCTGGCTGCACGGTGCGGCCGCCTCGGACGACGTGCTGGACGCCCTGCACCCGTGGGCCGATGCGCACGAGGTGCGCGCCGCCGACGCCGACACGGCCGCCCGGCTCGACCTCCCCGGACCCGACGACGTCCCCGACGGTCCCGCGCTGCTGCTGGCGGCGCTGCGCAAGGCCGGTGCGGCCGGGGGCGAGCTGGTGCTGCCCGTGCCCGGGGACGCGCGCGGTCTGGACGGCGCCACCCCGTTCGCCAAGCACGCCATGCGCCACGGCGAGGCGGCCGTGCTGCCCGAGGCCCGCATCGGCCTGGTCCCGCACGAGGTCGCCGACGGGGTGCTGCGCTGGACGGTCTTCGGACTCGGCGAACTGGCCCCGCCCGAGCACGTGCCGATCGGTGAGGCCGAGCACGGCATGTCCTCGGCGATGCGGGAGGCCGCGAGCACGCTGACCGACCTCGGAGTCGCCAAGCACCGGCCCAACGTGCGGGAGGAGATCGCCCGCACGGTCGCTTCGCGGCCCACTCCCCCGTGGCCGCAGAACGCGCCGCAACGCGCGCTGCGGGTGTTGCAGCGGGCCAGCGAGGTGGAGGCGATCCTCTGGGTGGCCACCGACGACTCGCCGGGTGGCGCGCTGTCGGCCTCGGCGACCCGCGCCCGCACCGAAGCGCTGCGCCCGTTGTTCGACGCGGTGCGCAGCGCCCGCCGCGCCGCCGTCGCCGAGATGGTGCGCGTCCTGGCCGGGCAGGCCGGAAAGCACTGACCCGACGCGAAAAAGCGGGGCACCGCGACCGGTGCCCCGCTTTTTCGCGCTGGCGTTCAGCAGCAGCCCGGCGCGCAGGGTTCGCCGTTGGTGGTGCAGCCCGCCGCGGCCATCGTGGACAGCTTGCGCGGCGGGGCGCCGTCGAGGTGTTCGGCGATCAGCTCGCAGATCATCTGGGCAAACTTCGGATCCGGGCCGGCGGTGGCCGCCCGGGCGAAGCCCATGCCCAGCTCGGCGGCCTTCTCCCTGGCCTCGTTGTCGAGGTCCCAGATGACCTCCAGGTGGTCGGAGACGAAGCCGACCGGACTGACCACCACGGCCGGCACGTCCTTGGCGTGCAGGTCGTCGAGGTGGTCGCAGATGTCCGGCTCCAGCCACGGCACCTCCGGCGGGCCGGACCGCGACTGCCACGCGACGTCGTAGGCGTCCACCCCGGCCTGCTCGGCCACCAACCGCGCGGCCTCGGCGACCTGACGGGAGTACCACTGCGGGCGGCCGTCCGGTCCCTCCAGCGCGTCGGCCTTGGTGGGGATCGAGTGCGCGGTGAACACCAGGCGGGCCTGGTCGCGCACGGCCGGGTCCAGTTCGGCGAAACCGCGCCGGACCGCGTCGGCGTTGGCCTCCACGAACAGCGGGTGATCGAAGAACTGGCGCAGCTTCACCAGTTCCGGCGCCCGCTCCCCGACCGCGGCGCGGGCCCGGGCGATGTCCTCGTGGTACTGGCGGCATCCCGAGTAACCGCCCCATGCCGAGGTGGCGAACACCAGCGCCCGGCGCACCCCGTCGTCGGCCATCCGCGCGACGGTGTCCTCCACCATCGGGTGCCAGTTGCGATTCCCGAAGTACACCGGCAGTTCGCGCCCCCGGGCGCGCAGTTCGGCCTCCAGCGCGGTGATCAGTTCCCGGTTGAGCCGGTTGATCGGCGACACCCCGCCGAAGTGGTGGTAGTGCTCGGCGACCTCGTCCAACCGCTCCGGCGGCACCCCTCTCCCGCGGGTGACGTTCTCCAGGAACGGGCGGACATCAGCTGGGCCTTCCGGGCCCCCGAACGACAGGAACAGCAGCGCGTCAAAGCTCACCGGACCATGATGACGCTGCGCAACCGCACTCGCGCATCCGGGGGCACCGGAGGGGGATCACATGCCCAGTGCGTGCACGCCGCCGTCGACCATGATCATCGAACCGGTGGTCTTGGGCAGCCAGTCCGACAGCACCGCGCACACCGACCGGGCCACCGGCGCCGGGTCGTTGACGTCCCACCCCAGCGGCGCCTTGTCGCCCCAGGCGTCCTCCAGCTCGCCGAAACCGGGGATCGACTTGGCCGCCATGGTGCGCACCGGTCCGGCCGAGACCAGGTTGACCCGCACACCCTTGGGGCCCAGCTCGCGCGCCAGGTAGCGGGAGGTCGACTCCAGGGCGGCCTTGGCCACGCCCATCCAGTCGTAGGCCGGCCACGCCACCCGGGCGTCGAAGTCCATGCCCACGATGGACGCGCCCTGGCCCAGCAGCGGCAGCGTCGCGGCGCTCAGCGACTTCAGCGAGTACGCCGAGATCTCCAGCGCGGTGGACACGTCTTCCCACGGCGCGGCGAGGAAGTCCGCGCCCAGGCAGGACGGCGGGGCGTAACCGATGGAGTGCAGCACCCCGTCGAGCCCGTCGACGTGCTCGCGAACCCGGTCGGCCAGGGTGTCGAGGTGCTCGCTGTTGGTGACGTCCAGTTCCAGCACCGGCGCCTTGTTCGGCAGCCGTCCGGCGATCCGCTCCACCAGGCTCATCCGGCCGAATCCGGTGAGCACCACCTCGGCGCCCTGCTCCTGGGCCACCCGGGCGGCGTGGAAGGCGATCGACGAGTCGGTGATCACCCCGGTGACCAGGATCCGCTTGCCTTCGAGCAGTCCGCTCACGTACATCCTCCGCTGTGCTCGTGCGGGGTGCGTCCCCGCACCGTCGATGGTGGACCCGCCGTGCCCGGCGGGTGAGAAGTCCACTGTGGACCGGTCAGTGCCCCATGCCCAGGCCGCCGTCGACCGGGATCACCGCGCCGGTGACGTAGGCCGCCTCTTCGGAGGCCAGCCAGCGCACCGTTCCCGCGACCTCCTCGGCCGCTGCGAACCGGTTCAGCGGGATCTGCCCGAGGATCTCCTTCTTGCGGTCCTCGGACAGCGCGTCGGTCATGTCGGTGGTCACGAACCCCGGGGCCACCACGTTCGCCGTGATGCCGCGGGACCCGAGCTCGCGGGCGATCGACCGGGCCAGCCCCACCAGGCCGGCCTTGCTGGCCGCGTAGTTGGCCTGCCCCGCGCCGCCGGAGAGCCCGACCACCGACGAGATGAAGATCATCCGGCCCGCGCGGTTGCGCAGCATGCCGCTCGCCGCGCGCTTGGCCACTCGGTAGGCGCCGGTGAGGTTGGCGTCGAGGACGCGGCCGAACTGCTCCTCGCCCATCCGCAGCAGCAGCCCGTCGTCGGTGATGCCGGCGTTGGCCACCAGCACCTCCACCCGGCCGTGCGCCGCCTCCACCTCGTCGAACGCGGCGGCCACCTGGTCGGCGTCGGTGACATCGCACCGCACCCCGAGCAGCCCGTCCGGGGCACCCGATCCGCGGTGGGTGACCGCGACCTTGTCGCCCGCGGCCTGGAACGCCTTCGCGATGGCCAACCCGATACCGCGGTTACCGCCGGTCACCAGTACGGACCGTGCCACTGTCGATCTCCCTCCGAAAGGCCGAACACGTCGTGTCAGGCGCGACATTATCCGTTCGGCCGATCGCAGCTCTCATCGCCTCCATACAGAAATGAGCGTTCCGTGTCGTGGTTCACCTACAGCACCGCGCGCGGGCAGACTCGGGTCCGGACGACGATCGCGACTGGAAGGAACGCCGATGACCGCCACCGCCGGGGCGCTCGCCGCCGAGCTGCGCGCCGCCGTGTCCGGACCGGTCCGGTTCGACCCGGGCACCCGCGCCCTGTACTCCACCGACGCCTCGAACTACCGGCGGGTGCCGGTGGGCGTGGTCTTCCCGCGCACCGAGGACGACGTGGCCGCCGCGGTGGACCTCGCCCGGCACCACGGCGTGCCGATCACCAGCCGCGGCGCGGGCACCAGCATCGCGGGCAACGCCTGCGGTCCCGGTCTGGTGCTCGACTTCTCCCGCCACCTCAACCGGATCCTGGACATCGACCCGCACCGCCGTCTCGCCCGGGTGCAGCCGGGCGTGGTGCTGGACGTGCTGCGGTCAGCGGTCGCCGGGCACGGCCTGACCTTCGGCCCCGACCCGTCCACGCACAGCCGCTGCACGCTCGGCGGCATGATCGGCAACAACTCCTGCGGCACGCACTCGGTGGCCTGGGGCAAGACCGTCGACAACGTGCGCTCGCTGGACGTGCTGCTCTCCGACGGCACGCGGCTGCAGCTCGGTCCCACCTCCCGCGCGGAGCTGGAGCGCCAGTGCGCGCGCGGCGACCGCACCGGACGCCTGTACCGCGACCTGGTGGCGCTGCGCGACGACACCGCCGAGCTCGTCCGGCGGTCCTTCCCGGACCTGACGCGGCGCGTGTCCGGCTACAACCTCGACCAGCTGCTCCCGGAGAACGGTTTCCACCTGGCCCGCGCGCTGGTCGGCAGCGAGGGCAGCTGCGCGACGCTGCTGGGCGCCACCGTCGAGCTCGTCGAGTCCCCCGCCGCGCGCGCCATGGCCGTGCTGGGCTTCCCGGACGTCTACTCGGCCGCCGACGAGGTCCCCCGGCTGCGCGGGCTGGACGCGCTGGCGATCGAGGGGCTGAGCCCGGAGCTGGTGGAGGTGGTGCGGCGCCGCAACCCGGACTCGCCGGCCCTGCCGCTGCTGCCCGGCGGTCGCAGCTGGCTGCTGGTCGAGACCGGCGGCCAGGACGTCGGCGAGGCCGCCGCGGCGGCCGACCGGATCGTGCGCACGATGGGCGACCGCGCCGAGAGCGTCGTGCACACCGACCCGGTGCGGATGGCCGCGCTGTGGAAGATCCGCGAGGAGGGCTCGGGCTACTCGACCCGGATGGCCGACGGGTCGGAGCGCTGGTCGGGGTGGGAGGACGCGGCGGTGCCCCCGGAACGGCTCGGCGCCTACCTGCGCGAGTTCGACGCGCTGCTGACCCGGTTCGGCCGCCGGGGCGTCACCTACGGCCACTACGGCGACGGCTGCATCCACGTGCGCATCGACTTCGACCTGCGCACCAGCCCCGGCAGCGCCGAGTACCGGGCGTTCCTGAAGGCGGCGGCGAACCTGGTGGTCTCGCACGGCGGCTCGATCTCCGGCGAGCACGGCGACGGCCAGGCCCGCTCCGAACTGCTGCCGATCATGTACCCGCCGGAGGTGATCCGGGCCTTCGAGCGGTTCAAGGCCGCCTTCGACCCCGCCGACCTGCTCAACCCCGGCCAGATCGTGCGTCCCCGACCCGTCGACGCCGACCTGCGACTGCTCGTCGCACCCCCGCGCCTGCCCACCCGCACCACGCTGGCGCTGCACGCCGACTCCGGAGACCTGGCCCCGGCCACCCGCCGGTGCGTCGGCATGGGCAAGTGCCTGAACACCACAGGTGGGGTGATGTGCCCCAGCTACCGGGCCACGCGCGAGGAGAAGCACTCCACCCGTGGTAGGGCGCACCTGCTGTTCGAGATGCTGGCCGGTCGGCTGGTCGACCGCGGCTGGCGTTCGCCCGAGGTCCGCGACGCGCTGGACCTGTGCCTGTCCTGCAAGGGCTGCAAGACCGACTGCCCCGTCGGCGTCGACATGGCCACCTACAAGGCCGAGTTCCTGCACCACCACTACCGGCACCGCCCGCGCCCGGCCGCGCACTACTCCATGGGGTTCCTGCCGCTGTGGCTCGCGCTGGCGCACCGTGCTCCGGCGCTGGCGAACCGCGTGCTGTCCGGGCCGCTCGCGCCGCTGCTCAAGCGACTCGGCGGCATCGCGCCGGAACGCGACATCCCGCCCCTGGCCGAGCAACCACTACAGGTGTGGTGGTCCCGGCGGCGCTCGTCGACGACCGGTCCGGCCGTGGTGGTCTTCCCCGACACCTTCACCAACCGGTTCGACCCGGACGTCGGCCGGGACGCCGTGGCGGCGCTGGAGGCGCTGGGCCACTCCGTGCGGATCCCCCGCGAGCCGATGTGCTGCGGGCTGACGTGGTACTCCACGGGCCAGCTCGGCACCGCCCGCCGCGTGCTGCGCCGCACCGCCCGGCTGCTGCGCCCGGACGTGGCACGCGGCCTGCCGGTGATCGGCCTGGAACCCAGCTGCACCGCGTTCCTGCGCAACGACGCCCTCGAACTGGCACCGCAGGACCCGGCGGTCACCGCGCTGGCCGAGGCGACCCGCACGTTCGCCGAAGCGGTCGAACCGACCCGCGAGCGCTGGCAGCAGCCCACCACCGGCCCGGACGCCCTGGTGCAGGTCCACTGCCACCAGTACTCCGAACTGGGCTTCACCGCCGACCGGGCCGCGCTGGAGGCCACCGGCCTGCGGGCGCGCGTGCTCGACTCCGGGTGCTGCGGACTGGCGGGCAACTTCGGCTTCGAACGCGGCCACTACGAGGTCTCGATGGCCTGCGCCGAACACGCCCTGCTGCCGGCCGTGCGCGCCGCGGAACCCGGCACCGAGGTCGTCGCCGACGGGTTCAGCTGCCGCACCCAACTGCGCCAGGCCACCGGCACCGAACCACTGCACCTGGCCACCGCGGTGGCCCGCGCGCTGGGAGTCGCGGGCCGGTGACGCGTGGTCAGAACCCGGGTTCGGCGCTCTCCCCGACCGCGGCGTGCACCACGCCGTCCAGGGCGCTGACCTCCTCGACCAGCGCGGCCACCGGCGCCTTGCCGCGCAGCCGCACCGCCACCACAGCGGTGCGCTGCTCCTGGTCGTCGGTGTCCTCGCGCTCGACTTCGAGATCGGTCACGGTCCACCCGCGGCTGGTGCACAACGTCAACACGCTGCGCAACACTCCGTGACCGTCGAGATAACCGATCCGCATGACCTGCGGTTCCCGCAGCGACCGGCGGGCCAGCCGCAGGATCCGGGGGTAACCGACCACGATCAGGAAGTGCAGCGCCGTGGTCGCCGCCGCCAGGATGATCAGCCCGCCGCCGCAGGCCATGCCCACCGCGGCCACCACCCACACCGTCGCGGCCGTGGTCAGCCCGCGCACCGCGTCGCGCCGCACGAAGATCAGCCCGCCGCCGACGAACCCGATGCCGGACACGATCTGCGCCGCCACCCGCGACGGGTCCAACGCGACCCGGTCGAAGACGAGCATGTCGCCGAACGCGTACTTCGACACCAGCATGAACAGCGCCGCGCCGACCCCGACCAGGGCGTGCGTGCGCAGACCGGCGCTCTTGGCCCGGACCTCGCGCTCCAGCCCGATCAGGCTCGACAGCCCCAGCGCCGCGCCGAGTTCGACCAGCAGCGGGATCTCGCGCAGTCCCGCGACCACGGAATCAGCCATCCCACGAAACTAACTCACGGTGTTCGTACCACCACAACGCGACCCACGGCAGTGTGATCCACACGGCAACACCGGGAGCTGTCCGGTCAGCGAGCCCCTGGTTCAGGGCAGACGTCTGCCGAACAACAGCGAGATCCCCGCGGCCGCCATGGCTACCAGGGTGCCGAGCACGAGCCACGGTTTGCTGGCGTCGGTGCGCTTGGTCTCGTAGCCGATCTGCTCGCCGAGGGTGTCGTAGACGTCGCGCAGCTGTTCCGCGCTGGCCGCCTTGTGGAACTCGCCGCCGGAGAGCTTGGCGATCTCCTGCATCGCCTCGTCGTCGACCTCGACCCACTCCTGCTCGCCGTCGATCTCGATGCTGCCGTGGTGGGTGCCGAAGGAGATCGTGGAGATCGGGATCCCGGCCCGCTTGGCCTCCCGCGCCTTGGTGTAGGCGCCGCGCGGCGCGTCGAGCTCGCGCGGGATGGTCTGCCCGCCGTCTGCCATGAGCACGATGCGGGCCGGGGGCGGCCCCGCCGGGCCGCCGACCATCCTGCCGAACGACTCGATCGCCGACATCGCCGCGTTGATGCCGTCCCCGGTGGCCGTGGCCTCCGAGAGCTTCAGCCCGTCGATGGCCTGCTTGACCGCGTTGCGGTCGGTCGTGGGCATCGTCATGACCGTCGCGGTGCCGGCGAAGGACACCAGGCCGAGGTTGATGCCGGGGGTGAGCTTGTCGGCGAACTCCTTGGCCGCGGCCTTGGCCGCCTCCAGGCGGGTCGGCTCGACGTCGGTAGCCTTCATCGACAGCGACACGTCGACCGCCAGCATCACGGTCGCCCGGTTGCGCGGGATGCGCTGCTCGGCCGTCGGACCGGACAGCGCCACGGTCAGCAGGATCAGCGACACGCCCAGCAGGGCGGGCGCCACGTGCTTCCACCAGCCCTGCCGCGTGGACAGCACCCGCTCCAGCACCGGCAGGTTGCTGAACCGCAGCGCGTCCTGCCTGCGCCGCCGCAGCGCCCACACGTAGGCCAGCACGAGCACCGCGACCAGCACCAGCAGCAACAGCCACCACGGCGCGGTGAAACCGGACAAACTCACGATCACGCTCCTCCGGACCAGCCGCGCTTGCGCGCCACCGCGAAGCGCACCACGTCGGCGATCCAGTCCGAATCCGTCCGCAGCACCAGATGTCCGCAGCCCGCGCGGCGCAGCGCCGAAGCGACCTCCTCGCGGTGGGCGGCCGCGGCCGCGGCGAACTCGCGGCGCAGCACCGGCGTGGTGTGCACCTCGCGGCGCCGCCCGGTCTCCGGGTCCGCCAGCAGGACCGTGCCGACGTCGGGCAGCTCCAGGTCGCGCGGGTCGACGATCTCCACCGCCAGCAGCGAGTGCCGGGCACCGAGGCCGCGCAGCGCCCGCTGCCAGTCGGTCGGCCCGAGGAAGTCGGAGATCACCACGGCCAGTCCGCGCCGCCGGGGCGGGCGCCGCAGCCCCTCCAGGAGCCGCGGCAGATCGCCCCGGGTGCCCTCCTCGGCACGCGGGGTCTCGGCGACCCGCTTCAGCAGGGCCCGCGCGTGCCCGGCACCGCCCCGGGCGGGAAGCCGCACCGGACCGGTGCCGTTGTCCACGACCGCGCCGATCCGGTTGCCACCCCCTGCGGTCAGGAACGCCACGGCGGCCAGCGCGGCGACCGCCAGTTCCCGCTTCTCGCAGGCGGCCGACCCGAAGTCCAGGCTCGGCGACAGGTCCATCGCCACCCAGGTCTCCAGCTCCCGGTCCGCCTCGGTCTGCCGGATGTGCGGCTCCGCGGTGCGCGCGGTGACCGCCCAGTCCATCCGCCGCACGTCGTCACCGGGCTGGTAGGCGCGCGCCTCCCCCGGCTCGGTGCCCGGCCCGGGGACCAGGCCGAGGTGGTTGCCCTGCAGCAGGCCGTCCAGCCGCCCCCGCACGGTCAGCTCCAGCGAGCGCAGCGCTGCCGACAACCGCCCGGTGTCCAGCGCCGGTGGCGCCCAGGACGGGCGCCTGCCCGCGGAATCGGGTGCTACCGACACCGTGCTCCTCACTGGTGGTTGGGACCGAAGTGCGCCTGGCCGTACACCGGCTGCCCGGACGGCTGACTGCCCTGCGGCCGCGCCGAGACCTGCGGCAGCGGCACGGTCTGCAGCACCCGGTTGACGATGTGCTCGATCGGGATCCCGTCGGCCAGCGCGTCGTAGGACAGCACCAGCCGGTGCCGCAGCACGTCCGGCACCACGTCCACGACGTCCTGCGGCAGCACGTAGTCCCGGCCGCGCACCAGGGCCAACGCCCGCGCCGCCGCGACGATCCCGAGGCTGGCGCGCGGCGAGGCGCCGTAGGACACCCACCCGGCGATGTCGGACAACCCGTGCTCGTTGGGCTGCCGGGTGGCCACCACCAGCCGCACCACGTAGTCGACCAGCGCGTGGTGCACGAAGACGTTGGCGGCCACGCCCTGCAGCCGGAGCAGCCCCTCGGGGTCGAGCACCTGGTTCGGTTCGGGTGCGGCCACGCCCATCCGGTAGACGATCTCCCGCTCCTCCTCCGCCGTCGGGTACTCGACGGGCAGCTTGAACAGGAACCGGTCCCGCTGGGCTTCCGGCAGCGGGTAGACGCCTTCGTTCTCGATGGGGTTCTGGGTGGCCAGCACCAGGAACGGCGCGGGCATCGGGAAGCTCTCGCCGCCGATGGACACGTGCCGCTCGGCCATCACCTCCAGCAGCGCGGACTGGACCTTGGCCGGGGCGCGGTTGATCTCGTCGGCGAGCACGAAGTTGGCCAGCACCGGCCCCAGTTCGACGTCGAACCGCTCGCTGCCCTGCCGGTAGATCCGGGTGCCGAGGATGTCGGCGGGCACCAGGTCGGGGGTGAACTGCAGGCGGGAGAACGAGCCACCGACGACGTGGGCGAAGGTCTCCACCGCCAGCGTCTTCGCGACGCCGGGCACGCCTTCCAGCATGATGTGGCCCTTGGCCAGCAGGCCGACCAGCATCCGCTCGACGAGCCGGTCCTGCCCGACGATCACCCGCTTGACCTCGAAGACGGTGCGCTCCAGCAGCTGGGCGTCGCGCGCCGGGGTGGTCGTCTGCTCGGCCGGGCGCGCGGCCCCGGCGCCCCCGCTCTCACCGTTGCCGGCCTCGGTCACTTCTGCATGCCTCCTGTTCGGCAGGGCGGACGTTGCTGCGTGTCGGCCGGTCGCGGCCCACCAAGATCCTGGCACGTCCGCGCGCCGGGCTCACGTGGGGGCGAACACCCCACACCCACCCAACCCGACCACCGGTATGAGCGCTGTGAAGCGCGAGCCTGCCCTGATCGCTGCGGGGTTGCGGTGCGTTTCGCAGGGTTGATTTCAGCCAACACTGAAGCGATAGAACCCATGAACGCATGAGTAAGAGCAGCGGCGACGAGGCAATCGCGGGGCGGGGTGATCAGGCTCGGGTGCGCGCGTCCCGGAGGTCCCGAGGGGTGTCCACATCGGACGCTTCGAAGCCGGTGGCCGGGACCAGCACCGGATCGAGCGGTGCGAGGGCGGAGCGGACCGGAAGGCCGACCGGCTGCGACGGCATCGCTCGGAGCAGCGCGTCCACCCGCCACACCCCCACCAGCCACTGCGGGACACCGTCGGTGAGCACCGCCCCCACCGCCCGGGGCGCGTCGGCCACGGCGGCGCGCAGCCGCGCCACGGTCGTCGCGGTGACGTCGGGGTGGTCCCCGGCCAGCACCGCGACCAGCGAGGTCGTCGCGGGCAGCGCGCGCAGACCCGCGTCGATCCCGGCGAGCGGACCACCGCCGGGCGGGTCCTCGCGGGTCCACACGACCGGCGCGTCGACGGCGCGCGGCGGGCCGACCGCGACGACGGGATCGGCGCCGGAGACGGCGTCGAGGGCGCTTTGCAGCAGGGTTCTGCCCGCCACCGGCAGCAGGAGCTTGTCCACCCCACCGAGTCGGCGGGCGCTACCGCCGGCCAGCACCACCGCAGCGAACGCGACCGTCACGGCACGAATCGTGGCACCCAGGCTGCGCCGGCGCTCACCCGGGCCCGCGGCTCAGAACAGGCGGATGGCGTAGGGCGCGATCCCGCCGTAGCGCACCGAGGTGACCCGCACCTGCGAGCCCGAGTACGGCGCCTCCACCATCCGGCCGCCGCCCAGGTAGAGGGCCACGTGGTGGGTGCTGCCGCCGTCCTGCCAGAACAGCATGTCGCCGCGGCGCATCTGGGACAGCGGCACCTTCCGGCCCGCCTGGTACTGGTAGCCGCTGTAGTGGTCGAGCTCGATCCCCGCCCCGGCGAAGGCGTAGATCATCAGCCCGGAGCAGTCGAAACCGACCTTGCGGAAGTCACCGTGCGCGTCGGCCACACCCCCGTCCCGGATGCCGCGCGTGGGCCCCGAAGCGTCGCCGCCGCCCCACGCGTACGGCAGGCCGACCTGCGAGAGGGCCCGCGCGATCACGACCTCCACGGCCGCGTCACCGGGTGGTTCGGAGTCGTCCTGCGGTGCCGGTGCGCTCGCCGCACCGGCGGCCGGGGCGGGTCGGCTCGCGGCCGCCGCGGCCTGGTCCTCCCGCCGCTTGGCCGCCAGCCACGTCTCGTAGCGCTCGCGCTGGGACTGCAGTCCGGACACCCGGGAGCGGGCGGCGGCGAGCCTGGTCTCGGCGTCGGCCTTGTCCGCCTCCAACCGCTGCGACCGGGCCTGCTCGTCGGACCGGGCGGCGATGGCCTCCTGCTGCGCGGCCTCGGCCGCGTCCCGCGCCCGGTCGGCGGCGCGGCGGGTGGCCTCGGCGTCGGCGACCGCCTTGCGGGCCAGCGAGTCCTTGTTGGCCTTGTCGACGCGGGCGCGCTGGAGGTCGTCGAGCACGTCGAGCTGGCGCCTGCTGATCGCGTCGAGCAGCGAGGCCCGTTCCAGGACGTCCTGGGGGCCGGTCGAGCCGATGAACGCGGTCACCGAGCCGACCTTGCTGCCCTGGCGGTAGCTGGCGGCGACGAACTCGTCGAGCCTGCCCCGCTGCCGGTCGACCTGCTGGGACGCGGCCGAGGCGTCCACCGCGGCCGCCTGCGCCGCCTGCTGGGCGCGCTGCTGCGCGCGCTCGGCGCGCTGCAGGTCGACGCGCGCCTTGTTGGCGTCCTCCAGCTTGGTCTCGACCTGCGCCTGCAGTTCGGTCAGCCGGGCGTCCGCCTCGGCGAGCCGGTTGGCGAGTTCGCCGACCTCCCCGGCGCCGCGCCGTGCCGCGTCGCGCCCGGCTTGGATGTCGGAGTCGCTGGGGTTGTCCGGTGGCGGAGGAACCGACGTGCCCGTGCCCGGCAGCGCCAGGCCGACCACCACTGCGAGCGTGACCGCCGCCAAGGCCCGCACGCCTCGGGTTCGCGTCACCACCGCCACCCCCTCCTGTGTTACCCCGTTCGGTCGTTACCCCGTTAGGTCGAACGGAGTGACCAGACGTTCCGGAGCGTGCCACCGCTGTCACACGGGCACCACTGGAGGACGGGGGCAGCTGGAGCAACGTCAGCCACTCAGGGCACAGGAGTGCGGTTCAGTCCCAGGTGCCGGGATCTCCCCAGGTGCGCAGCGGCTCCTCGGACGGGCGCGGGGGCACCGCGGCGAGCGCGGGCAGCACCTCGTCGAGCGGTTCGCGCAGCACCGCGGCCGCCAGTTCGTCGAACGGGGTGGGTTCGGCGTTGCAGATGACCAGTTCGGCGCCGGCGCGGACGGCCAGCTCGGCGAACCCGGCCGCGGGGAAGACGGTCAGCGAGGTGCCCGCGCTGAGGAACAGGTCGCAGTCCAGGGCGGCGCGGCGGGCCGCCCGCAGCACGTCCTCGTCGAGCGCCTGGCCGAAGGAGATCGTGGACGACTTGAGGATGCCGCCGCAGGACCGGCACGGCGGGTCCTGCTCGCCGGCCGCCACGCGGACCAGCGCGTCGCGCATGGCGCCGGTCTCGCCGCAGTCCAGGCAAACGGTGCCGAACATCGAGCCGTGCAGCTCCAGGATCTTGTCGGGGTGCAGGCCGGCGCGCTGGTGCAGTTCGTCGATGTTCTGGGTCAGCAGCGCGCCGAGCCGCCCGGAGCGGTCGAGGTCGACGAACGCGCGGTGCGCGGGGTTCGGTTCGGCGGACCAGGCCGGGTGCTCGGCGCGGCTGCGCCACGCCTGCACGCGCACCTGCGGGTCGGCGACGTAGCTGTCGATGTCGCTGAGCCGCTGGGCGGCCGGGTTCTTCGTCCACACCCCGTTGGGGCCGCGGAAGTCCGGGATGCCCGAGGCCGTGGAGACCCCGGCTCCGGTCAGCGCGGTGATCCGCCGGGCGGCGGCGAGCAGTTCGCGTGCCCGCTGCCACTCCGCAGCGGTGTCCGTGCCACGTTCCACGCCCTCCACCGTGCCACGCGCCGCCAACCGCGCGGTACGGGCGGTCTCACGGCCGGGAGGTGATCAGGCGTGAAGCGGGGTTTGCACGGCGGTAACGGTCGGGGCCCGCCGTGGAAACAGCCGGTTCCTAGCGTCGCGTCCGACCTGCTGCGAGGAGGACGGCGAGTGACCACGACGCTGACCCGACGAACTTGGATCGAGGGCTGGGATCCCGAGGACGAGCGGTTCTGGGCGAGCACCGGACATCGGATCGCGCGGCGCAACCTGGCGCTGTCGATCTTCTCCGAGCACATCGGGTTCTCGGTGTGGAGCATCTGGTCGGTGCTCGTGCTGTTCATGTCGCCGCGGATCGGGCTGGGGTTCGACGCCGGGGAGAAGTTCCTGCTCGGGGTGACCCCGACGCTCGTGGGAGCGGTGCTGCGGCTGCCCTACGCCGCGGCGGTGGCCCGGTTCGGCGGGCGGAACTGGACGGTGTTCAGCTCGGCGGTGCTGCTCGTCCCGACGCTGCTGGCCTGGTACTTCGTGCAGCGGCCGGGCACGCCGCTGTGGGTTTTCCTGCTGATCGGTGCCGCGGCCGGGGTCGGGGGCGGGAACTTCGCCTCGTCGATGACCAACATCACCGCGTTCTTCCCGCGCCGCCACCAGGGTTGGGCGCTGGGGCTCAACGCGGGCGGCGGCAACCTCGGCGTCGCCGTGATCCAGGTCGTGGGACTGCTGGTGATCGCCACCGCCGGCGATGCGCACCCGTCGTACGTGGCCGCGGCGTACCTGCCGCTGATCGCGCTGGCGGCGCTGTTCGCCGCGCTGTGGATGGACAACGTGGACGCGGTGCGCTCGGAGCCGGGCGCGCTGCGGGAGGCGGTGGGCAGTCGGCACACCTGGTGGATCTCGCTGCTGTACGTCGGCACGTTCGGGTCGTTCATCGGGTACGGGTTCGCGTTCGGCCTGGTGTTGCAGACCGAGTTCGGGTTCACGCCGCTGCGGGCCGCGTCGTTCACGTTCCTCGGGCCGCTGCTGGGTTCGCTGGCGCGGCCGGTCGGCGGGTGGCTGGCGGACCGCCTCGGCGGGGCGCGCGTGACGACGTGGAGCTTCGCCGGGATGGCGGTGGGTACCGCGGCGTTGCTGTTCGCCTCCGCGCACAGTTCGTTCGCGGGCTATCTGGCGGCGTTCGTCGTGCTGTTCGTGCTCAGCGGTCTCGGCAACGGGTCGACCTACAAGATGATCCCGGCGGTCTTCGCCGAGGACGCCGAGCGGGCGGTGACCGCCGGTGAGGACGCCGAGCTGGCGTTCGCCCGGGCTCGGCGGCTGTCCGCCGCGGTGATCGGGATCGCGGGTGCGGTGGGCGCGCTGGGTGGGGTGCTGATCAACCTCGCGTTCCGGGTGTCCTACGCGGGCGCGTCGGCCAGCGGCGACGCGGCGTTGACCGCGTTCCTGGTGGGCTACCTGGTGTGCCTGGCGGTGACCTGGGTGGTCTACCGGCGGGGTGGCGCGCCGAAGGCGGAGGTCGTCGATGCCTGAGCGGCGGACGGTGGCCACGCACTGCCCCTACTGCGCGCTGCAGTGCGGCACCCGGTTGACGCGGGAGCGCGGCGTGGTGTCGGTGCGGCCGGACGACTTCCCGGTCAACCGGGGCGGGTTGTGCCGGAAGGGGTGGACCGCGGCGGAGTTGCTGGAGGTGCCGGACCGGCTGCGGCGGCCGATGTTGCGGCGCGGCGACGAGCTGGTGCCGGTCGGGTGGGACACCGCGCTGGACACCATCGCCGACGAGATCGAGCGGATCCGGGCCGAGCACGGTGCGGACGCGGTCGCGGTGTTCGGCGGTGGTGGGCTGACCAACGAGAAGGCCTACCTGCTGGGCAAGTTCGCCCGCCTGGCGCTGGGCACCTCGCAGATCGACTACAACGGCCGGTTCTGCATGTCCTCGGCCGCCGCCGCGGGCACCGCCGCGTTCGGGATCGACCGCGGACTCCCCTTCCCCGTCACCGACCTGTCCGGTGCGAACGCGGTGCTGCTGGCCGGTGCGAACCCGGCCGAAACGATGCCGCCGCTGATGCAGCACCTCACCGGCGACCTCATCGTCATCGACCCGCGCCGCACCCCGACCGCCGAGCGGGCCGCGCTGCACCTGCAACCCGCCCCCGGCACCGACCTCGCGCTCGCCCTGGGACTGCTGCACATCGCCGTGGTCGACGGCGTGGCCGACCGCGACTACATCGCCGAGCGCACCACCGGTTTCGAGCAGGCGTGGCAGCGCGCGGTCGCCTGGTGGCCCGAACGCGTGGAGCGGGTCACCGGCGTCCCGGTGCGCGACCAGCACGCCGCCGTGCGGATGCTCGCCGCGGCCGAACGCGCCTACGTGCTCACCGGACGCGGCGCCGAACAGCACGGCGACGGCACCGACACCGCCGCCGGATTCATCAACCTCGCACTCGCCCTCGGACTCCCCGGCCGCCCCGGCGGTGGTTACGGCTGCCTGACCGGCCAGGGCAACGGGCAAGGCGGCCGTGAACACGGCCAGAAGGCCGACCAGCTGCCCGGATACCGGCGGATCGACGACCCGGCCGCCCGCGCGCACATCGCCCGGGTGTGGGGAGTGGCACCGGACGA
Organism: Saccharopolyspora rosea; assembly: GCF_025643595.1. Classification (GTDB taxonomy): domain Bacteria; phylum Actinomycetota; class Actinomycetes; order Mycobacteriales; family Pseudonocardiaceae; genus Saccharopolyspora; species Saccharopolyspora rosea. The sequence goes on along the minus strand of NZ_CP102826.1, from coordinate 3,188,884 downwards.
GCTGCCCGGGCCGGGCCGCAGCGCCTACGAACTGCTCGACGCGCTGGGCACCGAGAACGGCCCGCGGGCACTGCTCGTGTTCGGCTCCAACCCGGTGGTCTCGGCACCCCGCTCGGCGCACATCACCCAACGACTGTCCTGTGTGGACCTCCTGGTGGTCGCCGACTTCGTCCCCTCGGAAACCGCGCGCATGGCCGACGTCGTCCTCCCGGTCACGCAGTGGGCCGAGGAGGACGGCACCCTGACCAACCTGGAAGGCCGCGTGCTGCGCCGACGGCGGTTGCAGGATCCGCCCGAGCACGTGCGCAGCGACCTGCGCGTGCTGCACGACCTGGCCGTCCGGCTCGGCGAACCCGGCCACCGCTACCCCACGACGCCGCGCGCGGTCTTCGACGAACTGCGCGAGGCGTCGGCCGGTGGCCACGCCGACTACTCCGGCATCAGCTACGCACGCCTGGACTCCGGCGAGGCGCTGCACTGGCCGTGTCCGGGCGAGGGGCATTCGGGAACGCCGCGGCTGTTCCTCGACGGGTTCGCCCACCCCGACGGGCGGGCCCGGTTCGCCGCGGTCGAGCCGCGCGACGCGGCCTGCGACACCGAGTTCCCGCTGACCGCCACCACCGGGCGGCTGCTCGCCCAGTACCAGTCCGGGGCGCAGACCCGCCGGGTCCCCGCGCTCACCGAGGTGGCCGGGGAGGTCTTCGTCGAGATCCACCCGGACACCGCCGCCCGGGCCGGACTCGCCGACGGGATGTCCGCCCGGATCAGCTCGGCGCGCGGCAGCGCGGTCGCGCGGGTGCGGCTGGTGCCCACGATGCGCCCCGACGTGGTGTTCCTGCCGTTCCACTTCCCCGGTGCGGGGCGGGCCAACCTGCTCACCGGGGACGCACTGGACCCGCGCAGCCGGATGCCCGAGTTCAAGGCCAGCGCGGTGCGCGTGGAACCGGAGGTGGCCGGATGAGCCGGATCGTGGTCGCCGGGGGCGGGCCCGCCGCGCACCGGCTCGTCGAGCGCCTGCGCACGTTCGGCCACAGTGGACCGATCACGGTGCTCGGGCAGGAGGATTTCCCGGCGTACAACAGGGTTCTGCTCGGGGCGGTGCTGACCGGAGCGCTGCGGCCGGACGATGTCGAACTGCCCGCCGCGCAGGCCGACGTGCGGGTGGGCGTGTCGGTCACCGCGATCGACCGCCACCGGCGGGTCGTGCGCACCGATTCCGGCGAACAGCTCCCCTACGACGTGCTGGTGCTGGCGGTGGGAGCGCGTCCGGTCCTGCCGGACGTGCCGGGCGCCGAGCGGATGCTGCCGGTGCGCACGCTGGCCGACTGCCGCGCGGTGTCCGGGCGGGTCGTGGTGCTCGGCGGCGGGGTGCTGGGCGTGGAGACGGCGTGCTCGCTGCGCGCCCGGGGCGCGGACGTCGCGCTGGTGCACCGGCGCGCGCACCTGATGAACCGCCACCTGGACGCGCCAGCCGGACGGGTGCTCGCCGAGCGGCTGCGCGAGCTCGGGATCCGGCTGCGGCTGGGACGCGACGCGGCCGAACTGCGCCCCGCCGGGCTCGTCCTGGACGACGGCGAGGTGCTGGCGGCCGACCGGGTGCTGGTGTGCGCCGGGGTGGTGCCCGAAACCGGTCTGGCCGCCGACGCCGGGCTGCCGGTGCGGCGCGGGGTCGTGGTGGACGACCGGCTGCGCACCACCGATCCCCGCATCCACGCGATCGGCGACTGCGCCGAGCACGACGGCCAGGTCCCGGGCCTGCTCGGCGCCGCGTGGGAGCAGGCCGACGTGCTCGCCCGGGTGCTCACCGGCGGTGACGCCCGCTACCGGGGCGCCAGGACGGTGGTGCGCCCGCGCGGTGTCGAGGTCGCCTCGATCGGACCGGTCGAGCGCCTGGCCGACCCGGACGCCGAGGTCGTGCGGCTGTCGGATCCCGCGCGCGGCCGCTACGCCGCGCTGGCGCTGCGCGACGAGCGGGTCGCGGCGGCCGTGCTGGTCGGACTGCCCGAGGCCGCCGCGGCGGTCGCCCGCCTGCACGACCGGGACCAGCCCGCGCAGACCGACCGGCTTGCGCTGCTGCTCGGCACGCCGGTGGCACCGCGCGGAGCCGTGGAGCTGCCCGCCGACCAGGTGGTCTGCCGTTGCGGCCACGTGACCAGGCAGTCGTTGGTGGCGGCGTGGCGCGCGGGGGCGCGCACGGTCGCCGCGCTGGCGCGGGCGACCCGGGCCACCACCGGCTGCGGCGGATGCACCGACGACGTCGCACGGCTGTGCGCGTCGCTGACCGACGACGAGGAACAGGAGGGGGCGGCATGACACGCACGGTGGTCGTGATCGGCCACGGCATGGTCGGACACCGGCTCGTGGAACGACTCCGGGAACGGGACACCTCGGGTGACTGGCAGGTCGTGGTGCTCGCCGAGGAGGACCGGCCCGCCTACGACCGCGTCGCCCTGTCGTCCTACCTGGACGGCAAGAGCGCGGCGGACCTGAGCCTGGTCGACGGCGGGTTCCTCGCCGATCCGCGGGTCCAGCTGCGGCTGGGCACCGCGGTGACCGGGATCGACCGCACCGGCCGCACGGTGTCCACATCGGACGGATCGGTGATCGGCTACGACGCGCTGGTGCTGGCCACCGGGTCGCGCCCGTTCGTGCCGCCGGTGCCCGGCCACGACCTGGACGGCTGCTACGTCTACCGCACGATCGACGACCTGGACGCGATCCGGGACGCCGCCACCGAGGGCAGGCCGGGTGTGGTCGTCGGCGGCGGGCTGCTCGGCCTGGAGGCCGCCAACGCGCTGCGACTGCTGGGCATGACCGCGCACGTGGTCGAGATGGCGCCGCACCTGATGCCGCTGCAGGTCGACGAGGGCGGTGGGCAGGTGCTGTCCCGGCTGGTCGAGGACGTGGGCCTGCGGGTGCACTGCGGCACCGCCACGCAGTCGATCGACGGCCGCGACGGGCGGGTGTGCTCGGTGACGCTCGGTGACGGCACGGTCGTGGACACCGACCTGGTGGTGTTCTCCGCCGGAGTGCGCCCGCGCGACGAACTCGCCGAGGCCGCCGGGCTGGAGCGCGGTGAGCGCGGCGGTTTCCTCGTCGACGAGCGGTGCCGCACCGCCGACGACCGCGTGTGGGCGGTCGGCGAGTGCGCCGCCGTCGAGGGCCGCTGCTACGGGCTGGTCGCCCCCGGCTACGCCATGGCCGACGTGGTGGTCGACCAGCTGCTCGACGAGGGACCGGGCACCTTCCCCGGCGCGGACCTGTCCACCAAGCTCAAGCTGCTGGGCGTCGACGTGGCCAGCTTCGGCGACGCGCACGGCAGCACCGCGGGCGCGTTGGAGGTCGTCTACGCCAACAACGCGGCGGGCACCTACGCCAAGCTGGTGCTCTCCGACGACGCGCAGGTGCTGCTGGGCGGCGTGCTCGTCGGTGACGCCGGTGCCTTCTCGGTGCTGCGGCCGCTGGTCGGCCGCGAGCTGCCCGCCCCGCCGGAGCAACTGCTGCTGCCCACCGGTTCCGGGGCCGACACCGGCGCGCTGCCCGCCGACGCGACGGTGTGCTCCTGCAACAACGTGTCCAAACAGGACATCGCGGCGGCGATCAGCGAGCACGGCCTCGGTGACGTGGCGGCGGTCAAGAGCTGCACGAAGGCGGGCACCAGCTGCGGATCGTGCGTGCCGATGCTGAAGAACCTGCTCGCCGAGTGCGGGGTCAGCACCTCGAACGCGCTGTGCGAGCACTTCCGGCAGACCCGCGCCGAGCTGTTCGAGATCGTGCGGGCAACCGGGATCAGCACCTTCTCCGAGCTGGTCGACCGGCACGGCACCGGCCGCGGGTGCGACATCTGCAAACCGGCCGTCGCCTCGATCCTCGCCGGACTCGGGCACGGCCACGTCCTGGACGGCGAACAGGCCGGGCTGCAGGACACCAACGACCGGTTCCTGGCGAACATGCAGCGCAACGGCACCTACTCGGTGGTTCCCCGGGTGCCCGGCGGGGAGATCACCCCCGACAAGCTCATCGTGCTCGGAGAGGTCGCGCGGGACTTCGGGCTCTACACCAAGATCACCGGCGGGCAGCGCATCGACCTGTTCGGCGCGCGCGTCGAGCAGTTGCCCGCGATCTGGCGGCGGCTGGTCGACGCCGGGTTCGAATCCGGCCACGCCTACGGCAAGGCGCTGCGCACGGTGAAGTCCTGCGTGGGCAACGACTGGTGCCGCTACGGGGTGCAGGACTCGGTGAGCATGGCGATCCGCCTGGAGCTGCGCTACCGCGGGCTGCGCGCCCCGCACAAGATCAAGGCCGGGGTGTCCGGTTGCGCTCGGGAGTGCGCCGAGGCGCGCGGCAAGGACTTCGGCGTCATCGCCACCGAGCGGGGCTGGAACCTCTACGTCGGCGGCAACGGCGGATTCCGGCCCCGGCACGCCGAACTGCTGGCCGCCGACCTCGACGACGACGAGCTGGTGCGGCTGGTCGACCGGTTCCTGATGTTCTACGTGCGCACGGCCGACCGCCTGCAGCGCACCGCCGCGTGGATCGAGTCGCTGGACGGCGGCCTGGAGCACGTGCGCGAGGTCGTCGTCGAGGACTCCCTCGGCATCGCCGCCGACCTGGAGGAGGCCATGCGGCGGCACGTCGAGGACTACCGCGACGAGTGGGCCGGGGTGCTGGCCGACCCGGACAAACTCGCCCGGTTCGTGTCGTTCGTCAACGCGCCCGAAGCACCCGACCCGACGGTCAGCTTCGTCGAGCAGCGCGGCCAGATCCGGCCCGCGCCGGTCGACCTGCCGCTGCCCGCGGTGCCGAGCCGATCCTGAGGAGGAGCCGTGACCTGGTACGAGATCTGCCGCTACGACCACCTGCAGCCCGAGTTCGGGATGTCCGCGCTGGTCGGCGACCGGGTGGTCGCGCTGTTCCGCACCCGCGACGACGAGCTGTTCGCGGTCGGCGGCGTCGACCCGTTCTGCGGCGCCGGGGTGATCAGCCGCGGCATCGTCGGCGACCGCGCCGGTGAACCCGTGGTCGCCTCGCCGATGCTCAAGCAGGTGTTCTCGCTGCGCACCGGCCGGTGCCTGGACGCTCCCGAAGCGGGTCTGCCGGTGTACCCGGTGCGCCGCCGCGACGAGGTGGTCGAGGTCGCCGTTGGTTGACGGTCGCGAACTCGCCGGATTCACGGTCGCGGTCACCGCGGCACGGCGCGCCGACGAGCTGGCCAGCCTGCTGGAACGTCGCGGCGCGCAGGTCGTGCACGGGCCGGCGCTGCGGATCGTGCCGCTGTCCGACGACACCGAACTGCGCCGGGCGAGCCGGGAATGCATCGCCGATCCGCCCGACGTGGTGGTGGCGACCACCGGGATCGGTTTCCGCGGCTGGATCGAGGCGGCCGAGGGCTGGGGCGTGGGCGGTGAGCTGCGGGAGGCGCTGGGGTCGGCGCGGCTGCTGGCGCGCGGACCGAAAGCCCGCGGCGCGGTCCGGGCCGCGGGCCTGCCCGATCCGTGGTCCCCGGCGTCGGAATCCTCGGCCGAGCTGCTGGAACATTTGCACTCCCTCCCGTCGCCCGACCACCACCCCCCAACGAGGCGCTCCGCGCCGCAAACCACCCCACCGTCGCCCGACCACCACCCCCCAACGAGGCGCTCCGCGCCGCAAACCACCCCACCGTCGCCCGACCCACGGAGGCGCTCCGCGCCGGAGTCCCCGCTGGCCGGCCGCCGAGTCGCGGTCCAGCTGCACGGCCGCCCGCTGCCGGACTTCGTCGAGGCGCTGCGCCTGGCCGGGGCGCACGTGATCGAGGTCCCGGTCTACCGCTGGACCGATCCGGCCGACCCGTCCGCGCTGGAGAACCTGCTGTCGTCGGTGTGCGCGGGCGAGGTCGACGCGGTGACGTTCACCAGCGCCCCGGCAGCGGCGAGCCTGCTGTCCCGGGCCGCCGACCGCGGTCGGCTGGCCGAGCTGGTGGCCGCGCTGCGCGGCCCGGTGCTCAGCGCGTGCGTCGGTCCGGTCACCCACCGCCCGCTCGCCGAGCACGCGATCCCGGCCGTGGTGCCCTCGCGCTACCGGCTCGGCGCGCTCGTGCGCGCGCTGTGCGAGGCGCTGCCCGACCGGTGCCCGCTGTTGCCGGTGGGCGGGCACCGGTTGCAGCTGCGCGGGCACGCCGCCGTCGTGGACGGCGCGCTCAAATCCCTGTCGCCGCAGGGGAAAGCGCTGCTGAGGGCGCTCGCCGACCGGCCCGGCAGGGTGGTGTCGCGACGGGAGCTGGCCGACGCGCTCGGCGGGCGCGACGTGGACGAGCACGCCGTCGAGCAGGCGGTGGCCCGGCTGCGGGCCTCGCTCGGCGAACCCGGGCTCGTGCAGACCGTGATCAAACGCGGCTACCGGTTACCGCTGGAACCGATGGGAGACACCCCGCTATGCCGACCGTGACGCTGCTGCTGGTCGCCCACGGCACCCGCGACCCCGCCGGCCCCGCGGTCGTCGAACGCATCGCCGCGGCGACCGGGGCCCGGCTGGGCATCCCCACCCGGGTGTCCTACGTGGACGTCATCGGGCCCGGGGTCGCCGAGGCGCTGGAGGCGATGCCGGGCCCGGTGGTCGCGCTTCCGGCGTTCCTGGCCGCCGGGTACCACGTGCGCTGCGACCTGCCCGAGCAGATCGCCGCGACCGGCCGCACCGACGTGGCGGTGTGCCCGCCGCTGGGTCCGGCTCCAGAGCTCGCCGCGGCGATGGCGGACCGGCTCCGGGCCGCGGGCTGGCGGCCCGGGGACCGGGTGGTGTTCGCCGCGGCGGGCTCGTCCGACGAGCGGGCGCTGGCCGACGTGCGCGGCGCCGCGGCGCTGCTCGCCCGGTGCTGCGGTCAGCCGCTGGCACCCAGCTACGTCACGACGGCCCGGCCGCGGACCGAGGAGGTCTGCGCCGGCGAACGCGCGTTCGTCGCCCCGTACCTGCTGGCCCCGGGCCTGTTCCACCGGCGCCTGGCCGCGCTCCCGGCCACCGTCGCCGACCCGATCGGCGACCACCCCGCCGTCATCGACCTCGTCGCCCGAAGGGTGCGCACCGTTGTGGAGCGGACCGCGGCTTGATGCCCTGATCGACTGAGTCCAATACGGCCGAACGGCGTAACGTGGGGGGTCTCCGTGAAAGGGGGACGCCATGGCCACGACCACGACCGGGGGGCGGGCGGCAACGCGGTGGACGGACGCGCAGCCGCACGGGTGGTGCCGAGAAGACGACCTCCACCCAACAGCGTGGTGACGGCCCAACGGTGCACCTTCCGTTCGTCACCGCCCAGTTCCACGCGCCCCACCTCCGGATGCCCGACCAGAAGGACCTGACGTCGGCGGCGGATGCGGTGCGCGAGCGGCTCCCGTCCCGCGACCAGGCCCTGTTCTACGGCGCCTTGGCGGCCGGAGCCGCGTTCAGCCTGATCGAATGGCCGGTGGCGCTGGCGATCGGGGCCGGCAACGCGCTGGTCCAACGCCACCTGCACGAGCAGCAGCACAGCGGGTCGGCCTGACGGAGGCGCGCTGATGGTGCTGGGTCGGCTGCTGTCCCAGGCCGCGGAGGTGGCCGGCCCGGTGCTCCAAGCGGCCCGCGGCCTGGCCAGGCCGTGGCACGGCTCGGGCCGCACGCACCTGCGGGTGCGCGGCGTGCACCGGCCCGGCACCGAAGCCGCCGCGCGCGACCTCGAACAACGGCTGCTGGCGCTGGAGGGGGTGCGCAGCGTCGAGACCAACGCGGCGCTGGGCCGGGTCGTGGTCGAACACGACCCGACGACCCTCGGGACGGCGGCGCTGGCCGGGGTGATCGCGAAGATCGAGGGCGAGTACGGGCTCGACGACGCCGAGCACTCCCCGGCGGGGCGCATGCATCCGGCCAACGCGGAAATCCTGGTGCGCGACGTCGGTGCGCTCGGCGCGAGCCTGCTGAGCGTGGGCTACGCCGCGCTGGGCTCGCTGGTGCCGGTCCGGATCCCGCTGGTCCCGGCGGTGGCCTCGCTGTCGGACTCGGTGCCGTGGTTGCGGTCCGGCCTGGAGAAGACCCTCGGACGTGCCACGACCGACGCGGTGCTGTCGCTGGGCGGGGCGTTGTCGCAGGGCCTCGCCGAAGGCCCGCTGGCCGCGGTCACCGACGCCTGCGGCCGGTTCTGCATCTCCCGCGAAGCCATCGCCCGGCACCAGGCGTGGTTGCAGTGGGCCGGCACCGCCCCCGCCGGGGCGCACACCAGCTCCCCGATCGACGCGCGACCGCGTCCCGTGCCGCTGCCGGGCGGCCCGGTCGAGCGGGTCGCCAACACCTCCGGTGGCCTCGCGTTCGGCGGGTACGCCGCCCTGCTGGCGGCCACCCGCAGTCCGCGCCGCGCGTTGGCCGCGTTGCAGGCGGCCACCCCCAGGCCCGCGAAGGCGGGTCGGGAGGCGTTCGCCGCCCAGCTGGACACCGCGCTGTCGGCCCGGGGCGTGCTGGTCCTGCAGCCCGACGCGCTGCGGCGGCTCGACCGGGTCGACACGGTGGTGGTCGACCCGCGCGCCCTGCTGACCGGACGGCGCGTGATCGACGAGGTGATCCCGCTCGACGACGGCGACACCTCGCAGCTGTACGCGCGGGCGTCCGAGGTCGTCGATCTCCAGGACCCCGGGCGGGAGCGCGCTCGCGGCCAGTGGTCGGCGCGCCCGCCGCCGGAGGTGGCGCTGTCCGCCGAGGCCCGCGCCACCGCGGCGGAACGGGCCGATCGGGGCGGTGACGTCGTCGTGCTGTGCCACCGGTCGAGGCCGGTGGCCTTGGCGGTGGTCGTCGACGAGATCGACCCGCTGGCCGAAGCGCTGGTGACCGCCGCCGGAGGCGTCGGATCGGTGGTGCTGGGCGGCCGTGCCGGGCAGCTGGACCGCAGGCTGGGTGTCGAGCGCGTCGTGCCCGGCGGCGACCGGCTGGCTCGCTCGGTGCGGGCGTTGCAGCGCGACGGCGCCGTGGTCGCCGTGGTGGCCTCCCGGGCGCACGCCGCGCTGACCGCCGCCGACGTCGGAATCGGGGTGTCCGAGCGGAGCTCCTGGGGTGCCGATGTGCACTGCCCGAGCCCGGTGACCGCGCACCTGCTGCTCGCCGCGGTCGAGCAGGCGCGCACCGCCAGCCGGTACGCGGCGTCGCTGTCGGTGGCGGGTTCGTGCCTGGGCGCGTTGCTGGCCGTCCTCGGTCCGGCCCGCGGCGCACCGGGGCGCACCTCGTTCCCGGTGCACACCGCGACGCTGTTCGCGCTGGGCACCGGTACCTGGCTGGGCATGCGGGCGGCCAAGCGCGCTCCCCCGGTGCCCGCGGAACGCGCGCCGTGGCACGCGATGCCCACCTCGTCGGTGCTGTCCCTGCTGGACTCCGACGAGCGCGGCCTGAGCGCGTCGCAGGCCGGGCGCCGGCGCGCCCCCGAGGAACAGCGGACGCGCACCGGGCTCGTCGCCGCGACGGTGGAGAACCTGGCGGGGCCGATGACCCCGGTGCTGGGCGCCGGGGCCGCGGTGTCCGCCGTGCTGGGATCGGCGACCGACGCGCTGCTGATCGGCGGTGTCCTGGTGTTCAGCGCCCTCATCGACGGCGCGCAGCGGGTCCGCGCGGACCGCGAGCTGGCGGCGCTGCTGGAAGCCGGGCAGCTGCGAGTCCGGCTGCGCCGCCGGGGTCGCACCACCTCGGTGCCCGCCGACGATCTGGTCGAGGGCGACATCATCGAGCTGCGCGCCGGGGACGGTGTGCCTGCCGACTGCCGGGTGCTGTCCGCCGAGGCGCTGGAAGTCGACGAGTCGAGTCTGACCGGCGAGTCCGAACCGGTCACCAAGACCGCCGAGGCGACCGTCGCGGCGGCGGTCGCCGACCGCACCTGCATGCTCTACCGGGGCACCGCCGTCGCCTCCGGCTCGGCGACGGCGGTGGTCGTCGCGGTCGGCGCGAACACCGAAATCGGCCGCACAGCACGGGAATTCGGCGGCGGCGCGGCCGCGACCGGCGGCGTCGAGGCGCGGCTGTCGCAGCTGACCGGGCAGGTCCTACCGCTGGCGCTGGGCGCGGGCGCGATGCTGCTGGTGGTCGACCTGCTGCGCGCCGCCCCCATCGGGCAGAGCGTGGCCCGCTCCGTGGGACTGGCCGTGGCGGCCGTGCCCGAGGGGCTGCCGTTCGTCGCGCGCATCGCCGAACTCGCCGCGGCGCGGCGGCTTTCGCAGCGCGGGGTGCTGGTGCGCACCCCGTCCACGGTGGAAGCGCTGGGACGCGTGGACATGCTCTGCTTCGACAAGACCGGAACCCTCACGCAGGGCCGGATCAGCCTGCGCCGGGTCTCCGACGGCCGCACCGATCAGTCCACATCGGACCTCGATCCGCAGCACCGGGAGGTGCTGGCGGCCGCGGTGCGGGCCAGTCCGCGGCCGAGCGGTGACCGGCCGCCGCCGCACCTGACCGATCGCGCGGTGCTCGACGGAGCCGAGGCGGTCGAGGTCCGGGCGGACCGGCCGGCCGACGACGAGCTGCCCTTCGAACCGTCGCGGGGGTTCCACGCGGTGCGCAGCGGGAACCTGTTGTCGGTCAAGGGCGCTCCCGAGGTGGTCCTGCAGCGGTGCCGCCGGTGGCGGCTGCCGGACGGGGTGCTCGCCTTCGACGCGGATGCGCGGGCTCGGGTCGACGCGGAGATCGAACGCCTCGCGATGCGCGGGTACCGCCTGCTGGCCGTGGCCGAGCGCGAGGTCACCGGCCGCGGCGAACTCGACGAGTCCGATGTGGACGATCTGGACCTGGTGGGGCTGCTCTGCCTGGCGGACCCGGTGCATCCCGCGGCCGCCGAGTCGGTCGCCCGGCTGCGGCGCTCCGGCGTGGACGTGGTGATGATCACCGGCGACCACCCGAGCACCGCCGAGGCCATCGCCACCGAACTGGAGATGGTGGACGGGAGCCGGGTGATGACCGGCACCGAACTCGACGCCCTCGACGACGACCAGCTGACCGGCGAACTGCCGAAGATCTCGGTGTTCGCCCGCGTCAGCCCCGCGCAGAAGGCGCGGATCGTGCGCTGCCTGCGCGCCGCCGGTCGCGTCGTGGCGATGACCGGGGACGGCGCCAACGACGTGCCCGCGATCGGCCTGGCGCACGTGGGCATCGCGTTCGGTTCGCGCGCGACCTCCGCGGCCCGCGAAGCCGCCGACCTGCTCGTCTCCAACGACCGGATCGAGACGCTGACCGAGGGCATCGTCGAGGGGCGGGGCATGTGGGCCTCGGTGCGCGACGCGCTGTCGATCCTGCTCGGCGGCAATCTCGGCGAGATCGGCTACTCGCTGGGCGCCGGGCTGCTCAGCTCCGGCGCCGCGCTGAACCCGCGCCAGCTGCTGGTGGTCAACATGCTCACCGACGTGCTCCCCGCGAGTGCGATCGCGGTCAGCCCGCCGCCGGGGCGCAGCCCGGAACAGCTGCTCGCCGAGGGGCCCGACGTCTCGCTGGGGCAGGCCCTGGCGCGCGACGTGTACGTGCGCGCCACGGCCACGGCGGGCGCCGCCGGGCTGGCGTGGCTGCTGTCGCGCCCGACCGCCACCGCGGGCCAGGCGCGCACCGCCGGACTGGTCGCGCTGGTGTCCGCGCAGCTCGCGCAGACCGTCGCGATGCGCGGACGCACTCCGCTGGTGCTGGTGGCCACGGCGGGCTCGGTGCTGTTGCTGGGCGTGCTGGTGCAGACACCCGGAGTCAGCACCTTCTTCGGCAGCAGCCCGCTGTGGCCGCACCACTGGGGCATCGCGCTCGGCTGCGCCGCCGCCGCGGCCCTGGGCGTGCTCGGCTGGCAGTGGTGGACCGGCCGGGCCTGAGCCCGCGGAGTTCGTCGTCGGTTCATCCGCGGGCAACCCGGACACCACGTCCGACACACCCGAACGGCTCAGTCTGTTGCTCCGGAAGCAGCACCGACCCACGGGAGAGGTTCCGATGCCCGAGTTCGCCGCCGCCGTTCTGACCGGAGTGCTCGTCACGCTCGTCGAGAAGCTGGTGGTGCACCTGGTGAAGACCGCCGTCGCGCACGCGACCGCCTGACCCCGCACTGCCGAACCCGCGGTTCTCCGCCGAGCTCAGACCCCGCTCAGCTCGGCGGACGGGGCGGTGGAGGGGGCGGCGCGCTGGGCGACGTAGGCGCCGATGAGGATCAGGGCGCCGCCGAGCAGCTGCCAGGGCCCGAGCCCCTCGCCGAGCAGCGCCCAGGACAGCACGGTGGCGATCACCGGTTCCAGGAACGCCACCGCTCCGGCCACCTGCGGCGACAGGAGCCGCACCGCGACGATGCCGCTCAGGTAGGCCAGCACCGTGCTCAGCACGACGATCCAGTCGACCGCCACCAGGGCCGGGATCTGGTGCCCGGCCATCTCCACGCCGCCGACCAGCAGCGACCAGTCCATCTCCCAGGGGCGCGCGACGACCGTCACCACGGCCGCTCCGAGCAGCAGGCCGTAGGAGGTCAGGCCCATCGGGTGGACGTCCGCACCGGAGTCCGACAGCAGGAAGTACGCCGTCTCGCACAGCGCCGCACCCAGCGCGAACGCGAGCCCGACCGGGTCGAAACCCAGCCCCGACCACAACTCGACCACGAAGACCAGCCCGACGACCGCGAGCACCACCCCCACCGCGGCGGTCGGCGTCACCGGCGCGCGCCGGACGAACCGGATCCAGCCCAGCACCAGCACCGGGCCCAGGAACTCGATCAGCAACGCCACCCCGACCGGGACGGTGGCGATCGCCGCGAAGTAGCACACCTGCACCCCGGCGATGGGGAACAACCCGTAGCCCACCAACAACTTCGGCGCCCGGCGCAGCACCCGCGCGTGGCGCAGCGCGAACGGCAGCATGAGCACCGCGCCCCCGGCCAGTCGCAGCCAGGCCACGTGCAGCGGCGTCAGCCCGGCGGTGATCAGCGGTTTGGCGAACGGCCCGGAGCCGCCGAAGCAGAACGCGGAGGCCACCGCCACGGCCACCCCGGTGGTCTTGGTGTTGTCGACGAGCTTGCGCACCGGCCCATCTCATCACGCACCGCACCGGCTTTCGGTACCGGCGTGCCAGTCCCCTCGCCTCCCGCGGAAAAGCGGAGCCCCACCCCGGAAACTTCCGCGGTTTTGCACGTCCCGGAACATGTGATCGCGAGTTTGGCGACCCTCAGTTGAGCACGTTTGCAGGACAAGCGTACTGTTACCTGTGAGACCCGGGTCCACGCGCACGCTCGGCCGACGTGCGCGAGACTCGCAACCGTTCCCGGACTTGCGCCCGTCGCGAGATGGAGTTGAACGTGACTGCACCTGCGAGCAAGGACAGCTTCGGTGCCCGCGGCACGCTGACGGTCGGCGACGCCTCCTACGAGGTGTTCCGCCTCAGCGCCGTCGACGGCGCCCAGCGGCTGCCCTACAGCCTCAAGATCCTGCTGGAGAACCTGCTGCGCACCGAGGACGGTGCCAACATCACCGCCGAGCACGTGCGCGCCCTGGCGAACTGGGACCCCAGGGCCGAGCCCTCGACGGAGATCCAGTTCACCCCGGCGCGGGTGATCATGCAGGACTTCACCGGCGTTCCGTGCGTGGTCGACCTGGCCACCATGCGCGAGGCCGTCGCCGAACTCGGCGGCGACACCTCCAAGGTCAACCCGCTGGCCCCGGCCGAGCTGGTCATCGACCACTCGGTGATCATCGACGTGTTCGGCAAGCCGGACGCCTTCGAGCGCAACGTCGAGTTCGAGTACGGCCGCAACAAGGAGCGCTACCAGTTCCTGCGCTGGGGCCAGGGCGCCTTCCAGGAGTTCAAGGTCGTCCCGCCCGGCACCGGCATCGTGCACCAGGTCAACATCGAGCACCTGGCCCGCACCGTGATGGCGCGCAACGGGCAGGCGTACCCGGACAGCTGCGTGGGCACCGACTCGCACACCACCATGGTCAACGGCCTGGGCGTGCTGGGCTGGGGCGTCGGCGGCATCGAGGCCGAGGCCGCGATGCTCGGCCAGCCGGTGTCGATGCTCATCCCGCGCGTGGTCGGCTTCAAGCTCACCGGTGAGATCCCGCCCGGCGCCACCGCCACCGACGTCGTGCTCACGATCACCGAGATGCTGCGCAAGCACGGCGTGGTCGGCAAGTTCGTCGAGTTCTACGGCTCCGGTGTGGCCTCGGTGCCGCTGGCCAACCGCGCCACCATCGGCAACATGAGCCCGGAGTTCGGCTCCACCTGCGCGATCTTCCCGATCGACGAGGAGACCATCCGCTACCTGCAGCTGACCGGCCGCTCCGCCGAGCAGGTCGCGCTGGTCGAGTCCTACGCGAAAGAGCAAGGTCTGTGGCACGACCCGAGCCACGAGCCGGAGTACTCCGAGTACCTGGAACTGGACCTGTCCACCGTGGTCCCGTCCATCGCGGGCCCGAAGCGGCCGCAGGACCGCATCGCGCTGTCCGAGGCCAAGCCGTCGTTCCGCAAGTCGCTGACCGACTACGTCCAGCCGACCACCACCGACGACGCCGCGCTGGACGAGGCCGGTGAGGAGTCCTTCCCGGCCAGCGACGCGCCGTCGGTCAGCGCCCACGCGGTGCCCGAGGTCGCCTCGGCCGCCAACGGCTCCAGGGGCCGCATCTCCAAGCCGGTCAAGGTGTCCTCCGAGGAGCTGGGCGAGTTCGAGCTCGACCACGGTGCCGTGGTGATCGCCTCGATCACCTCCTGCACCAACACCTCCAACCCGTCGGTGATGCTCGGCGCGGCCCTGCTGGCCCGCAACGCCGTCAGCAAGGGCCTGACCCGCAAGCCGTGGGTGAAGACCTCGATGGCGCCGGGTTCGCAGGTCGTGACCGACTACTACGAGAAGGCCGGTCTGTGGCCGTACCTGGAGAAGCTGGGCTTCCACCTGGTCGGCTACGGCTGCACCACCTGCATCGGCAACTCCGGCCCGCTGCCGGAGGACATCTCCAAGGCGGTGCAGGACAACGACCTGTCGGTGGTCTCGGTGCTGTCCGGCAACCGCAACTTCGAGGGCCGGATCAACCCCGACGTCAAGATGAACTACCTGGCGTCGCCGCCGCTGGTCATCGCCTACGCGCTGGCCGGGTCGATGGACTTCGACTTCGACAACGACGCGCTGGGCACCGACACCGACGGCAATCCCGTCTACCTGCGCGACATCTGGCCGTCGCCGCAGGAGGTCCAGGAGGTCATCGACTCCGCGATCACGCAGGAGATGTTCACCAAGGACTACTCCGACGTGTTCACCGGCGACGAGCGGTGGCGCTCGCTGCCCACCCCGGAGGGCGAGACCTTCGACTGGGACCCGAACTCCACCTACGTGCGCAAGCCCCCGTACTTCGAGGGCATGGGCATGGAGCCGGAGCCGGTCGAGGACATCTCCGGTGCCCGCGTGCTGGCGCTGCTCGGTGACTCGGTGACCACCGACCACATCTCCCCGGCCGGTGCGATCAAGCCCGACTCGCCGGCGGGCCGGTACCTCACCGAGCACGGCATCGAGCGCAAGGACTTCAACTCCTACGGCTCCCGCCGCGGCAACCACGAGGTGATGATCCGGGGCACCTTCGCCAACATCCGGCTGCGCAACCTGCTGCTGGACGACGTGCAGGGCGGCTACACCCGCGACTTCACCCAGGACGGCGGCCCGCAGGCGGCGATCTACGACGCCGCGCAGAACTACGCCGCGAACGGCACCCCGCTGGTGGTGCTGGGCGGCAAGGAGTACGGCTCCGGTTCGTCGCGCGACTGGGCCGCCAAGGGCACCCGCCTGCTCGGGGTGCGCGCCGTCATCGCCGAGTCCTTCGAGCGCATCCACCGCTCGAACCTCATCGGCATGGGCGTCATCCCGCTGCAGTTCCCGGAGGGCTCCTCGGCCAAGCTGCTCGGCCTGGACGGCACCGAGACCTACGACATCACCGGCATCACCGCCCTGAACCAGGGCGAGACGCCGCGCACCGTCAAGGTCACCGCGACCAGGGCGGACGGGTCCACTGTGGAGTTCGACGCCACGGTCCGCATCGACACCCCCGGTGAGGCCGACTACTACCGCAACGGCGGCATCCTGCAGTACGTGCTGCGCAAGATGATCCGCTCCTGATCCCCCGCCGATCCGGCGGGCAACCTACGAACGGGGCCGGTGCGCCACAAGCGCACCGGCCCCGTTCTCCGTCGACGGCCGGGCGTTCCCGCCCTACCGACCCCGGCTGTAGGACTTGAGGTCGAACGACGGATCCGCGGCCTGCTCCGGGTCCAGCGGGGCCTCGGCGGTCAGCAGCCGGCGCACCGCCATGTGGTCGGCGGCGCGGCTGACCGACTCGGCACCGAGCAAGCGCTTGCCGCGGTAGCAGAAGACGCTGAACCGGCCCTCGTCGACGTCACCGCGCACGATGGTGCGGTCGTGGCCGGTGGTCAGCCCCGCGATCTGGAGCTTCGCCGAGCCCTGGTCGCTCCAGAACCACGGCACCGCCGCGTAGGCGCGCGCGTTGCCGGTGAGCGATGCCGAGACGCAGCGGGCCTGGTCGATGGCGTTCTGCACCGACTCCAGGCGCACCGGCGCGTCGGCGTGCGGGGTCGGGAAGCGGGCGCAGTCGCCGATCGCCGAGATCGCCGGGTCGCAGGTGCGCAGGTGCTCGTCGACGACGACGCCGTCGTCGACCGCGAGCCCGGCCTGCTCGGCGAGCTCGGTGTTGGGGCGCACGCCGATCGCGACGACGACGAGGTCGGCCTCGATCCGGGAGCCGTCGGTGGTCTCCACGCCCGTCGCGCGCTCCTCGCCGAGCACCCGGGCGACTCCGGTGCCCAGCAGGAGGCGGACTCCCCGGGAGCTGTGCAACCGGGCGAAGAACTCCGACGTGGGCTCGCTGACCACTCGCGACAGCACGCGCGGCTTCGCCTCGACGACGGTGACCGCCACTCCGGCGTCCCGGGCCACCGAGGCGAATTCCAGGCCGATGAACCCGGCGCCGACCACCACGACGTCGCGCACCGACGACAGCCGGTCGCGCAGCACGTCGGCCTCGGCGACGGTGCGCAACCCCACCACACCCGGCAGGTCCGCCCCGGGCACCGGCAGCGGCCGGTTGCACGCCCCCAGCGCCAGGACGAGGTGGTCGTAGTCGACGTCCCCGGAATCCAGCCGCACGCGCCGGGCGGCGCGGTCGATGCCGGTGATGCGGTGGCCGGTGACCAGCTCGATGCCGTTGTCGGCGAAGAACTCCTGCCCGCGCAGCCGCACACCGTCCGCGGTGACGTGGCCGCTGAGGTAGGTCTTGGACAGCGGTGGCCGCTGGTACGGCAATCCCGGTTCGTCGCCGACCAGGACCACGCGCCCGTCGAACCCGTCCTGCCGCAAGCCCGCCGCGGTCTGGTACCCGGCCTGCCCGGCTCCGGCGATCACCACGGTCGCCATGCCGACCTCCTCCCGACGATCTTCGCCGAGCCTACCGGCACCGCGCGCGGACGCCAGGAGTCAGCCGCGCGGACGGCGACAGGCGTAGATCCGGGCGGGCGGCACGTTGCGCCAGACCGTGTGGCTGGTGAGGACCTCGTCGAAGGAGTTGTCGAGCCGGGCGCGGAACCGCCGCGCCCCGGCCATGCCCAGGGCGTGCACGTAGGCGAAGGTGGTGAAGGCGGCGTGCGGGGCCAGCACCGCGCCGACCTGGTCCAGGATGTCCTGCTGCAGCTGGCCGGGGAAGATCGACCACGGCAGGCCGCTGATCACCGCGTCCACCGACGCCACCCCGGCCTCGCGCAGCAGCTCGCCGAGCCGCGCCGCGTCGCCCTGGATGACCTCCAGCCACGGCAGGTTCCGCCGCAGGTGCTCGACCATCCCGCCGTCGAGTTCGACGGCGAGGTGCCGTCCCGACGCGGGCAGCCGCTCGGCGACCGCCGCGCTCAGCGCACCGGTACCGGGTCCCAGCTCGACGACGACCGGGCTGCCCGTCGAGGGCACCACGGCGGCCATCTGCCGGGCGAGGGAAGGAGAACTCGGCGCGATCGCGCCCACCTGTCCGGGGTGGCGGATCGCCCGGCGCAGGAAGGCCCCGTAGTCGGACAGCGCACCCGACCGGTTCGACAGCGCTCTCCCGGCGGCCGGGGACGGCTGCGGACGGATCTGTTCAGGTCGTGTCACGAGTGCCCTTCCTGGTCGGCGAGCCGGACGCGACCCACCCTAGCGGGGAGCGGTTGCGAACCAGGACACAGGAGCACGACGAAGCGCGAGAGCCCGCGGAACTGCGGCATTTACTAGTGCTAACTACCGCCGCGGGGAAAAGGCAGCACCGAACGCGGCGAGCGTTCACAAAAAGTGCTCGGAATTGAGTAACGAAACGTTTCCCGTCGACGATGTCGAATCGACGCGGGTGAAGGGGTGTCAGCCACCCGGCATGGAACGACGGGCTTGTTCCCGCGAGGGGAGCAAGCCCGTTGCGCGCATCCTCAGGCCAGCTGCTCGGTGACCGGCGAAACCGGCTCGACAACCTGGTCAGGGGTGCTCGTCGGGGACCGCCGCACCCACTTGACCGCCACGCCCGCCGCCGCCAGCAGCATGACCGTCTCAGTCGCCAGAGCCACCCACACCGTTGCCACTTGTGCCTCCCTTCTCCATACCTCTCCGTCTTCCGTTCGCGCGCGCACGCATGGCCGAGCAGGGCCAATCGAGCGGAAGAGGTTCGGGGCCGAACACCCACTTACGGAAACAATCGTAGAGCCCCGTTTCTTCCGCGTAAAAGGCACCCCGGAGTGGTGTGCGTCGCACTCTCCCGGGTGCATCCGAAGGGGGGGGGGAAGAAACGGCGTGGCGCCGCGGTTTCCGGCGGTGCGCGACGCGTGGACGTCGCGGTGGTGGGCGCCGGCCCAGGCGAGCCCGTCCACCTCGCAACCGCGGCCCGGCACGTCGCGGCCGCGCTGCACCCGGCCGCCTCAAGAGCACCTTAAACAGCCCTGACCAGGGACCAATGCCCCTGTGCTCCGCTCGGCGCATCGGCCACGGTGTGGATGGCGGCTCAACCGCGCTGCCATGGCGGCGCCATCTCCAGGAGAGGGGGAGGTGGCGCCGTCCCGTGTCGCGAGCACTCGCGCTCGGGTCAGGGTTTGCGGGCCACGCCGCCCGGACCGGTCTAGGGGTGGTCGGCGGGAGGCGCGTTGGAGTCCGGGCGCCACTCGGTGAGGTCGACCAGTCCGGGCGGCACCAGCGGGAGGTCGCCGAACAGCCCGGCGACGTCGGACTTCGACCGCATGTGGAAGCCGCCGATGCGCTCCCCGTAGATGCGGGCCGCTTCCTCGGTGGTGGGCGCGATGTCGTCGTCGCAGGCGTGCGAGAGCGCCACGTAGCTGCCGGAGGCGAGGCGCCGGACGTAGCGGGCGACGAGCCCGGCCGGGTCGTCGGAGTCCGGCAGGAAGTGCAGGACCGCGAAGAACAGCACCGCCACCGGGCGGGAGAGGTCCAGCAGCCGCTCGACGTCGTGGTGGGCCAGCACGTAGCCCGGTTCCCGGAAGTCGGCGCGGATCGCGACGGCCCGGGCGTTGCCGCGCAGGATCGCCTGGCTGTGCGCGACCGCCACCAGGTCCCAGTCCACGTACACCACGCGGCATTCCGGGTTGATCCGCTGCGCGATCTCGTGCACGTTGCCGATCGTCGGGATACCCGACCCCAGGTCGAGGAACTGGGTGACGCCGCTGCGGGCGAGGAAGTCGACCACGCGCCGCAGGAACGAGCGGTTCTCCCGCAGGACCGCGGGCAGCGACGGCATCAGCCGCGCGGACTCCTCGGCGAGTTCGCGGTCGACCCGGAAGTTGTGCGAACCGCCGAGGTGCACGTCGTAGACCCGCGCCGCGCTGGGGCGGCTGACGTCGACACCGTCGGCCCACCACGACTGCCCGGCCATGTGGCACCTCCCGGGGTTCGGTACCACGACACAGGACCGGAGCGGACCCGCGCAAGCCTCCGCACGGCTCAGTGCCTGCCTTTGAACTTGGTCCGGAACCCGCGTGGCAAGCGGCGCCAGTCGCTTTCTCTTTCGGTGAGCGGTCTCGCAACCGGCACCGCCGCGGGTTCTCCGACGAGCACAGCGGCGCGTCAGCGCCTCCGTGGGGGGCGGTGGTCGGGCGACGGGCGGGCGTCTCGCGAGGACAGCCCCGACGCCGTGTATGGGCTGATACATCAGGAGGGGCTCCCGGAGCCGGTGTGGCCGTGGCGCGCAGCGCCTCCTTGGGGGTGGTGGTCGGGCGACGGGCGGGCCGCTGAGGTTCCGCTCCCGGCACCGCCACGCACAACGAGTTCGAAGACAGGCTTTCAGCGGTCGTCCGCCAGCGACAGCGCGCCCGAGGGGCACAGCCGCACCGCGTCCCGGGCGGCCTCGACGTGGTCGTCGTCGATCTCGGAGGTCAGCAGCACGACCGTGCCGTCCTCGTC
This sequence comes from Saccharopolyspora rosea, assembly GCF_025643595.1. Taxonomy (GTDB): domain Bacteria; phylum Actinomycetota; class Actinomycetes; order Mycobacteriales; family Pseudonocardiaceae; genus Saccharopolyspora; species Saccharopolyspora rosea. The sequence goes on along the minus strand of NZ_CP102826.1, from coordinate 3,168,489 downwards.
GTCCTGGTCGAACAGCGACGGATCGGTGAGCACGCACTGCCCGGCGCCCACGCACCGCCGCACATCGGCTTCGACGCGCATGGTCGGTCTCCTCTCACCAGGTCACGGGGAACTCGTAGAGGCCGTAGATGGAGGCGTCGTCCTTGAACGGCAGCTCGCTGACCGGCACCGCCGGCCGCAGCCCGGGGATCCGCCGGAACAGCGTGTCGAAGACGATCTGCAGTTCCAGGCGCGCCAGGTTCTGCCCGAGGCACTGGTGCGGCCCGAACCCGAACGCGACGTGGCCGCGCGCGTTGCGGCCGGTGTCGAGTTCCTCCGGCCGGTCGAAGATCTCCGGGTCGTGGTTGGCGGCCGGACCGGCCGCGATCACGCCCTCCCCCGCCCGGATCAGCACGCCGCCGACCTCGACGTCCTCGGTGGCGGTCCGGGAGGTCGCCGACTCCACGATCGAGAAGTAGCGCAGCAGCTCCTCCACCGCCGCCGGGGTGCGGGAGGAGTCGGCGGTGATCGCGGCGAGCTGCGCGGGGTTGTCCAGCAACGCGAGGGTGCCCAGCGAGATCATGTTCGCGGTGGTCTCGTGCCCCGCGATCAGCAACAGGAAGGACAGGCCGACCAGCCCCTTGCGATCGACCTCGCCGTCGCTGCGCTGCTTGGCGATCTGCCGTCCGAGCAGGTCGTCTGTGACGTCGCGCTCCTTGGCCGCGACGAGCCCGTCCAGGTAGCCGCGCAGGTCCTCGATCGCCTGCCTCCGCTGCTCGGCCGGGGTCGTGCGGCGGATGAGCCTGCTGGTGCGGTCCTGGAAGAACTCGTGGTCGTCGTAGGGGACGCCGAGCAGTTCGCAGATCACCAGCGAGGGCACCGGCAATGACAGGGCGCGGACCAGGTCGACCGGGCGCGGCCCGGCGAGCATGGCCGCGACGTGGTCGTCGACGATCTCCTGGATGCGCGGGGCGAGCGCCTGCATGCGCTTGACCGTGAACTCCCCCACGACGGCCCGCCGCGCGGCGGTGTGCTGGGGCGGGTCCATCCCGATCAGCACCGGACCCAGGTTGTCGGCGAGCGCCTGGCCGGGGGCCGTGCGCGGGAAGCCGGGGTTGCGGCGGTCGGAGCTGAAACGCGGGTCGCCCAGCACCGCGCGCACGTCGGCGTGCCGGGTGATCAGCCAGGCGGAGCCGTCGAACGTCCGCACGCGGGTCACCGGTTGTTCCGCGCGCAACCGGGCGTAGTCCGGTGGCGGGGTGAACGGGCAGGTCCGGCTCAGCGGGAAGGACAGCTCGGCGATCTCGGTCATGGCAGCTCCCTGCAACCGAATCGGACGTTTTTCCTCCGGTTAGGCTAGCCATCCGGAAGGAATCCGTCCACTCCGCTCCTCGTGCGACAATCCGCCCACACCCGAGCCGGAGCGAGGAATGACGTCAACGGACAACACACCGCACCTGCGCGCCGACGCGCGGCGCAACCGGGACCGGATCATCGCCGCCGCGCGCACCGCCTTCGTCGACCGCGGAATCGACGTGCCCATGGAGGAGATCGCCCGCGCCGCCGGAGTCGGCGTCGGCACCCTCTACCGGCGCTTCCCGGACCGGGACTCGCTCATCCTCGCCGTCGGCCGCGACGCCTTCCAGCGGGTGCGCGACGACGCCCACCGCGCCACCGACGACGAACCCGACCCGTGGCGCGCGCTGACCGGATTCCTGCACACCGCCGCCGACCTGCGCACCGTCGTGCGGCTGTCGATGCTGTCCCCCCGCGCGCGCAGCATCCTGTCCAGCGACCCCGACGTCGAGGCGCTCCGCAACGAGCTGCTGGCGGTGCTCGACCGGCTGGTCCGCGCGGCGCAGGACAACGGCTCGCTGCGCGCCGACGTCAGCGCCGGCGACCTGGCGATGGTCATGTCCCTGGTGGCGCAGGGCGTCAACGGGATGCCCGAGGAGATGCGGCGCGATGCCGCGGCCCGCTACATGACGTTGATGCTCGACGGTCTGCAGGCGAGCCCGGGCACTCCCCTGCCCGGCAGGGCCGTGACGATCGAGGACCTGAGCCGGGTACGGCACGCCGCCTCGCACGCAGAATGATCGGCGTGGATCGAACCGAATTCCTCCGCTACGCCGACCGCGCCCTCGACCGCCTCGCCGGGATCGTCACCGACCTCGGCGACGAGACCGCCAACCTGCGACCCGACCTGCCGGGCGCCAACTCGCCGTACCAGATCCTCATCCACTGCCTCGGGGTCGTGGAGTGGTGGATCGGCCACGTCGTCGCGGACCGCGCCGTCGCGCGGGACCGCGCCGCCGAGTTCACCGCGACCGGGCCGGTCGGCGAGGTCGGCGCCCGCGTCGAGGAGGCCAAGCGCACGCTGCGCTCGGACCTGGCGGCACTCGACCCGGAGCGGGAAGTGCACCCCGAACACCGCTCCTGGATCCCCGCCGACGTCCGCATGACGCACGACACCGTGCTGCTGCACGTGCTGGAGGAGCTGTACCAGCACCTCGGCCAGTTGGAGATCACCCGCGACGTGCTGCGCACCGGCCGGACGGCCTGACGTCCGGACCGCCTCCGCAGAGCTTCGGGCGGCCCGCCGATTTCGGGAGCCTCACTCGTCGGCTGCGCGGTCCTTGACCACCGTCAGCAGCACGACCGAGTCCTCCAGTGCGCTGAGGCTGTGGCGGGCGTCCGGGACGATCAACAAGTCGCCGGTCCGGCAGTCCCACGAGGTCGCACCGCCGGTCAACCGAACGCGACCGCAGACCACCTGCAACGTGGCCTGGCCGGGGTTCGGGTGCTCGCCGAGTTCGCTGCCCGCGGTCAGCGCGATCACCGTCTGCCGCAGGGACCGGTGGTGCCCGCCGTGGACGGTTTTCGCGGCGTGCCCGCCGTGTTGGCGAGCTCGTTCCAGCTGCACACGTGCCAACGCCGTGAGCGCGATCTTCTCCATGGCTGGGAGTACGCGGCCCACCGCGGAACATCCGCCCAGCGACGGGCTGTCCGCGTCATCCCGGGATCTTCGGCGCCGCCGTCGCCGCCAGGGTCAGCAGTTCGCGCAGCACCTGCGCCGCGATGTCGTCCAGAGACCGGTGTTCGTCCTCGCGGATCCACTGGGCGAACGCGATCCTGAACACGGTGATGCCCGATTCCGCGGCCAGGGTGGCGGCGAGCTCGTCGACGCCTCGCGCGCGGAGCGCGTCGGCGACCGCTGCGGCGATGCTGGCGAGCTTGTGCCGCTCGCGTTCTCGCAGCGCGGGGTTCTGGTCGATCACGGAATGCCGGGCGCGGGAACGGGACCGGTGCTCGTCCGGGAAGAACGACGCCGCGGACCGCAGCGCGGCGGCGACGACCTCGATCGGGGACGCCTCCGGCGGTGCGGCGTCCACACCGGACAGGAACGCCTCGACGAGCACCTGCTGGCCGTGGAAGAGGACCTCGCGCTTATCGCTGAAGTGCCGGAAGAAGGTGCGCTCGGTCAGGCCGACGGACTGCGCGATCTCCGTGGCGGTCGTCTGCTCGAACCCGCGGGTGGCGAACAGTTCGAGCGCGGCCTGTTGCAGCCGCTCCGCGGCCCCTGGTTCCCAACGCGCCATGCGATCGAGTCTAGGGATGACAGCGACTGACACGATGAGTAAGGTGATGTCTGCGACTGACGTCAGTCGCAGACATCACCGCTTCGATCAATCGCTCCGCCCGTGGGCGGGGCGCCGAAGGAGATCACCTCATGCGCGTTTTCGTCACGGGAGCCTCCGGGTGGATCGGCTCCGCCGTGGTCGACGAGCTGCTCACCGCCGGCCACGAGGTCACCGGCCTGGCCAGGTCCGACGCGTCCGCCGCGGCCATCGAGGCGAAGGGGGCCCGCGTCCGCCGCGGCGACCTCGACGACCTCGACGGCATCCGCCTCGGCGCCCAGGAAGCCGAGGCCGTCATCCACCTCGCGAACAAGCACGACTGGTCCAACCCGGCCGCCACGAACGCGGCCGAACGAGCCGCCGTGCACACCATCGGTGAGGCGCTCGCGGGGACCGACCGTCCGTTCCTGCTCGCCTCGGGCGTCGCCGGGCTCGCCCAGGGCCGGCCCGCCACCGAGGACGACGCGTCCCCGTTCCACGGCCCGGACTCGCCGCGGGGCGGGAGCGAGAACCTCGCGCTCGAATTCGCCGACCGCGGCGTGCGCGCCGCGAGCCTGCGCTTCGCGCCGAGCGTGCACGGCACCGGCGACCACGGGTTCATCGCGGTCCTCGCCGCGATCGCCCGGCAGAAGGGCGTTTCCGGCTACCCCGGCGACGGCACGCACCGGTGGGCCGCCGTGCACCGGCTCGACGCCGCCCGCCTGGTCACCCTCGGCCTGCACAAGGCACCGGCGGGTGCGCGGCTGCACGCCATCGACGAAGAGGGCGTGCCGACCCGGGAGATCGCGCAGGCGATCGGCCGTGCGTTCGGCCTCCCCGTCACCTCGATCGCCCCGGAGGACGTCCAGGACCACTTCGGGTGGATCGGCACCTTCTTCGGCGCGGACCTCTCCGCGACCAGCACCGCCACGCGCGAACTCCTGGGCTGGACCCCCACCGGGCCCACCCTCCTCGAAGACCTCGACGCGGGCGCGTACTCGGTGAGGTGACCAGCCGTCAACGGCCGACCGGGGCGGACGGTCCGGATCGGCCGACAGCCGGCTAGGGAGTGTCTTATAAGCGGCGTCAGCCGCTTTCTCTTTCGGTGAGCGGTCTCGCAACCCGCACCGCCGCGGGTTCTCCGACGAGCACAGCGGCGCGTCAGCGCCTCCGTGGGGGGCGGTGGTCGGGCGACGGGCGGGCGTCTCGCGAGGACAGCCCCGACGCCGTGTATGGGCTGATACATCAGGAGGGGCTCCCGGAGCCGGTGTGGCCGTGGCGCGCAGCGCCTCCTTGGGGGTGGTGGTCGAGCGACGGGCGGGCCGCTGAGGTTCCGCCACCGGCACCGCCACGCAAAGCACTTCCGAAACACTCCCCTAGTCGCGGGCCACCCGGTCCGCCTCGTCCGCGGGCCGCCGCGATCGGGCCTGCCCGGTGCGGCGGCTCAGCACGAGTGCGACGAGGACGCTCGCGGCGAGCCCGGCCGCGGTCACGTACAGGGCCTGCGGGATGTTCTCGCCGAACTTCGCGACGCGGGCCGCTCCCGTCAGGCCGTGGACCCCGCTGTTGGCGATGGCGATCGTGATCGCGAGCCCGAGCGCGATCCCGCTCTGCAGCCCGGTGGACGCGATGCCCGACGCGACGCCCTGTTCCCGCGGTTCGACGTCGGTGGAGGCGAGCACCCACATGGCCGTCCAGACGATGCCCTGGCCCAGTCCCCAGCCGACCAGCCCGGGGACCAGCTGCGGGTATGCGCCGCCGGCCGAGGCCATGCCCCAGGCCAGGGCGGCGGTCCCGGCGAGTCCGATGAGGTTTCCCGCGACGAGGGTCGTCCGGGTGCCGAGGCGGCCGATCAGGCGCTCGCTCAACTGGGTTCCGACGACGATGAACACGGCGGGCAGCACGTACGCCAGGCCGGTCCGGAACGCCCCGTACCCGTGGACCTGTTGCAGGTACACGGTGAAGAAGTACGGCACGGACCCGTCGGCCATCCCGAACAGCAAGGTGATCAGCAGCGCGACGCCCAGCGTTCGGGTCCTGACCAACCGCAAGGGCATCAGGGGGTCGGCGCTGCGCGACTCGGCGAAGACGAAACCGACGAGCAGTGCGACCGCGGCCACCGCGCACAGCACGACCGGCGGCGACGTCCACCCCGAATCCGGCCCCTGCACCAACGCGAAGATCACGGCGGTCACGCCGATCGTGGCCAGCAGCGCGCCCCGCAGGTCGAAGGTCCGCGCACTCCGGACCACGTCGTCGCGAGGCAGCAGCGGCAGGGCCGCGGCAATCCCGATGGCGGCCATGAGCACGTTGGCGTAGAAGACCATCGGCCACCCGAACGTTCCGGTGAGCACCCCGCCCACGAGCGAGCCGAGGGACAGGCCGACCGAACCCGCCCCGCCCCAGACGGCGAGCGCCCGATTTCGCGCTGGCCCTTCCGGGAACATGGTGTTGACCAGCGCGAGCGTCGTCGGGAACAGCAGTGCCCCGCCGAGTCCCTGGATCGCCCGAGCGGCGACCAGCACACCCGCGCTCGGCGCCAGCGCACCCGCCAGCGATGCCCCCGCGAACAGCGACAGCGCGAGCAGGAACATGCGCCGTCGACCGAGCCGGTCCGCGCATCGACCGCCGAGCAGCAGGAACCCGCCGAACGTGACCGCGTAGGCGCTGACCACCCACTGCAGTGTCAGGGACGAGAAGGCCAGCTGCCGCCCGATGTCCGGCAGAGCGATGTAGACGATGTTGACGTCGAGAGCGACGATCAGTTCCGCCCATGCGAGCAACGCCAGGCACAGGCGTCGGCGGGCGGGTGTGACAGCGAGCTGCACGGGCGGCATCTGCTCCTCTCCACAACGGACACGCGCTGGTGCGTCACGCGTCGACGCAGCACGCGGTGGGATTTCCGTCGAACGAGCGCTCGGGGTGATCCTGACCGACCGTGGGCAGCGTATCACGCTCCGCGACCACCGTTCATTTTGTTCCTGAGCAGCCCTTCCCTTTCCTGCCAAGGAATCCGGGGCGACGCGCACCCGGGCCGCCGCGGCGCCGACCGTTCTCCCGGACCGCTCTCATCCCGCTCTCAACAGCACCGCAGCGAGTAGGCGCCGGGCTCCGGTACTCCTACTGTTGGCGGCACGCGCGCGGAAACCGAACTCCCACGAATTCACGCGAGACGCGCGTCGACCCCGCCCGCGGTTCCCCGCTCAGCCGACAGGAATCCCGCGACGCACCGGGCGACGCCGCGGGAAGGATTGTGATGGTCCTCGCCTACCACCTGCTCACCGCGATCGCCGTGATGTCCACCGGTGCCGTGTTCGGCATCGATTTCTTCTGCGCCGCCGTGTTGCGGTCCGCATTGGTGCACCTGGACGACGGCACGCTCACCCGGATCATGGGTCACATCCACTACTACGGGGACCGGCGACTGATGTGGCCCGCGTTGGTGGGCGTGGCCAGCACGGTCGCGACCGCGGTGGTCTCGATACCGGTGAACGGACCGGCCGGTGTGCTCGCCGACGTCGTCGCCGCCCTCCTGGTGGCGGCGTGGCTGGTCGTGTTCGTCCGCGTGGCCGCGCCGGTGAACCGCGCGCTCACCGCCGCGGCGCGCGGCGGTGCGCCCGTCGCCGACTCCCGCGCGCTCCAGCAGCGCTGGAACAACGTGATCGATCTGCGCGCCGCCTTGCTGGGGTGCGTTCTTCTCGGGCTCCACCTCGGTGTGGTCGTCGGGTGAGCTACCCGGACGATTCCCCGACCGCCGGTCGCGGGTGGAGAGCGGACTGAGAGCGCCCTGACAGCGGATCGCCCTAGCGTTTGGCGCCAACAGGACACGACATTCGCGTCGACGTCCGCCGATTTTCCCGACGCGCGAGCGATCTCGCGCGTTGTCCGGGCCGATCACGTTGTGCTTTCTGGAGAATGGGGAGGCCAGTGTCGACCGATACGAACCCACCGCAGGCAGCGACCGGGCAGCAGCGGGCATTCCCGTCCCGGCCGGGCACGCCGGACGAGTGGATCGCGCGGGCCGCGGAGGTGGCCGAGGAACTCGCCACCGACGCCGCCGAGCGCGACCGGGCGAACCGGGTTCCGCACGCGGAGCTCGCACTGCTCAAGGACTCCGGTCTGGTCACCATGCTCGGCCCGGTCGAGCAGGGCGGCGGCGGCCAGGAATGGCCCACCGCCCACCGAGTCATCCGAGAGGTCTCGGCCGGCGACGGCTCCCTCGGCCAGCTCCTCGGCTACCACTACGTGTGGTTCTGGACGCCCCGGATGTACGGCACCCGGGAGCAGGCCGACCGCTTCGAACGGGAGGCCACGCGCGGCGGGTGGTTCCTGGCCGGTGCGCTGAACCCGCGCGACTCCGAGGTGTCGGTCCGCGACGACGGCGACGAACTCGTGTTCGTCGGGAAGAAGACGTTCGCCACCGGAGTCGCCGTCTCCGACCGCTGCTTCCTGGAGGGCGTGCGCGAGGGCGACGGCGCGCACGTACTGGCCGTGCTGCCCACCGACCAACCTGGTCTTGTCCCGCACGACGACTGGGACAACATGGGGCAACGGCTGACCGCCAGCGGCGGCGTCACGATCAACGAGGCGCGGGCCCGCCGGGACGACGCCCTCGGCCACGTCGACGGCGTGTTCCGGCCCCACGTGCGCAACACGATGGACGTGCCGACGAACCAGCTCGCCTTCGCCAACCTCTACCTCGGCATCGCGAAGGGCGCGCTGGCCAGGGCTGCCGAGTACACGCGTTCCCGGAAGCGGGCGTGGGGCGGCTACGCCCGCACCGTGGACGAGCCGCACGTGCTCGATCTCTACGGCGACCTGACCGCGAAGCCGTGGGCGGTGGAGGCGCTGGCCGACCAGGTCGCCGAGGAGGGCCTGCCCCTGTACCGCGATCTCGACGCGCTGACCGAGCGCACCCGCGGCGAGTACGCCGTGCGCGTCGCCGCGGTCAAGGCGCGGGCCACGGACGTGTCCTTGGAGGTCACCAACCGCATCTTCGAGGCGACGGGGGCGCGTTCGACCGCCACCTCGTTCGGTTTCGACCTCTTCTGGCGCAACGTGCGGACCCACACGCTGCACGACCCGGTCGCCTACAAGCGGCGCGAACTCGGGGCATTCGTGCTCCGCGACGAAGTACCGCAGCCGAGCCCGTACTCCTGATCCCTTCGCACCGAATGGACTTCCGATGGGCGATTCCCGTTCACTGACCAGGCAGGACCTCACCCGAACACTGTTCGGCGCGGCTGCGTTCCAGCTCCTCAACGCGGGCTGTCGGCTCGGGCTCTTCCGGCTGCTGCACGACGAGCCCGGACTGACCAGCGAGGCGATCGGCAGCGCGCTGCGACTCCGCCGGCGCCCCACCGACGTGCTGCTGCTCGGCACGACCGCGCTCGGCCTGACCTCCCTCGCCGGGGGCGGGTACCGCAACGCCGAGCTGCTGGACGAGATGTTCCGGGACGGGTCGTGGGAGGTCCTCTCCGACATCGTCGCGTTCGAGGCGGACATCGTCTACGAGCCGCAGGCCGACTTCCTGGCGTCGCTGCGCGAGGACACCAACGTCGGGCTCCGGCGGTTCGCGGGCGACGAGGACGATCTGTACCGGCGGCTGTCCAACACCCCGGCGCTGGAACAGCTGTTCTTCAGGTGCATGCGGTCGTGGTCGAAGCTGTCCAACCCGATCCTGGTGAGCAAGACCGACCTCACCGGGGTCCAGCGGGTGCTGGACGTGGGCGGCGGCGACGGCATCAACTCGATCGCGCTGGCCGAGGCGAACCCCCGGGTGCGGTTCACGGTGCTGGACCTGCCGGGCGCGACGGCCATCGCCCGCGAACGGATCAGCGCCGCGGGGATGGACGACCGGATCACCGTCGCCGAGTTCGACATGTTCGCCGAGCCGTTCCCGACCGGGTACGACTGCGTGCTGTTCGCCAACCAGCTGGTGATCTGGTCCCCGGAGCAGAACCTGGCACTGCTGCGCAAGGCCCATGACGCCCTCGCCCCGGGCGGACGCGTGCTGGTGTTCAACGCGATGTCCGATGAGGACGGTCCGCTCTACGCGGCCCTGGACAACGTGTACTTCACGACGCTGCCCGCCTCCGCCAGCACCCTGTACCGCTGGGACCAGTACGAGAGCTGGCTCACCGAAGCCGGTTTCTCGGGCCTGGAACGCCTTCCCGGCGGTAGTTGGACACCGCACGGTGTGATCAGCGGCACGAAGTGATCCGTCGGCGCCCCGCGCTGCGCCGTGGCCCGGGCCGAACCCTGCCGCACCGGGAAGGCGGCAGCCGGGCGAGCAGTCGCCGGGCGCGGCGGAGCAGTGCTGGGCGACCGGCTCAGCACTCGTCCGATGCGTTCCGGCGCGCGACGTCCTGTCGAGACGCGCCGACGCGCCCACGGGAAGGGAAGGCGTGGCAGCAATGCATGCAGCGGTCCGTCCGCGGAAAGCGATCGTGGTGGGCGCCGGTCCGATCGGTTGCCTGGTCGCCGTCGAGCTGCGCAAGCGGCGCTTCGACGTCGAGGTCTACGAAAGGGGCGAATTCCCGCGCCTCGGCGTCCGCAGAGGACATTCCTTCAACCTGACCCTCACCAGCCGGGGGCTGGGCACGCTCGACGACGAACTGGTGGAGCTCTGCTACGGCACCGGGATCCCGCTTCCGCAGCGGGTGATCCACCACGCCGACGGCGAGATCTCCTTCCAGCCCTACGGCACCGACGGCGACCACCACCTGCTCTCGATCCCCCGGCACGCACTCCACCAGGTGCTGCTGGACCGCGCGGTCGAGGCCGGAGCGCGGTTCTTCTTCGGACGCGAATGCCTGACCGTTGACCCCTTCCGGGGCTCCGTTGCGGTCGCCGGAGGCGACGGCGACGTCCGGACGTCCACGGCCGACATCGTGATCGGCTGCGACGGCGCGAACAGCACCGTCCGCCACCAGCTCGCCGCCCGGTCCCGGGCACGCATGGAGGTCGAACAGCGCTACATCCCGCACGGCTACGTCGAACTGGCGCTGCCGCCCGCACCGGACGGCGAGCACGCGTTGCGGCGAGCCCTGCGCACGGCGGACTCCCCACCGAGCGACCAGCACGGCTTGCACGTCTGGCCGCGCGGCGACTTCGTGCTCATCGCACAGCCGAACCAGGACCGCAGCTACACCGCGACCCTGTTCATGCCCCTGGACCGGCCGGACGGGGACCGGTCTCCGAGCTTCGCCGCGTTGTCCACTGCGGACGCGATGTCGGATCTGCTCACCGAGCACTTCCCCGACGTGGTGAACCTGCTCCCCCGGATCACCGACGACCAGCTCGCACGGCCGTCCGCGTTGAAGACCGTGCACTGCTTCCCCTACCACTGCGGGCGCGCGGTGCTGGTCGGCGATGCCGCGCACACCATGCCGCCGTTCTACGGTCAGGGCATCAACTGCAGCTTCGAGGACGTCCACGCGCTGCTCGGCATCATCGACGCACACGCCCCGGACTTCTCCGACGACGCCGAGGTGGCGCGGATGCTCGCGGCCTTCTCCGAAGCACGCCGGGGCCCGGGGAAGACGATCCTCGACCTGTCGGTGCGGAACCTGCACGAACTCGCGGCGCACACCGACGACCCGTCGTTCCACGCGCGCAAGGACCTCGAACGTCGGTTGCACCTGAGCCACCCGGACAAGTTCGTACCGCTCTACCAGATGGTCGCCTTCACCGACATCCCGTACGACGAGGCGGCGCGACGCGACGAAGCCCAGCAGCGGCTGCTCGACGAACTCTGCGCGGCACACGACGTCGAAGCCGAAGCCGACGTGATCGCCGCCGCCTACGCCGACCGGTGGGAAGCCGAACGCGGCGCAACGCCGGTTCGGGCGACCGAACGCGCAGCGGCACCGGCATCGCGCGGCCTGGCGCTGAACCCGCGAGCGCGCAAGGACATGGTGCACGCGGTCGTGGACCGGGTGCTGCGGTACCAGGACGACCTGGCTTCCGGGAAGTACCCCGCGTCGTACCCGGCGGAACCCGGCCGCGCCGGGCCCGCACCGGACGGCGAGGCACCCCCGGGACGCGGGGAACTGCCCGAGAACGGAACCGAGCTGGAGTTCCTCCTCTCCGAGATCTTCGACGCCGCCTCCACCAGCGGCATGGTGCACTCCCACCCCGGATTCCTGTCGCACATCCCGTCCGGCGGCCTCCTGCAGTCCTCGCTGGGCGACTTCATCGGGCGCGTGCTCAACAGATTCGTGGCGGTCTGGGCAGCGACGCCGGGGTTCGCCCACATCGAGAGCACCGTGATCCGGTGGTTCTGCACGATGCTGGGTTACGGCGAGGGCTCGTTCGGCTACCTGACCACGGGCGGGTCGCTGGCGAACCTCATGGCGCTGCACTGCGCGCTCGACCACAGCGCGGGCGAGCGGCGGTCCGAGGCCACGGTGTACGTGTCCGCGGCGGGGCACTTCTCGGTGGAGAAGGCGGCTCGCATCGTCGGCGTGCCGCGACGCCGCGTGCGCGGTGCGGACCCGGCCGGACGACACCATCGACGTCGACGACCTGCGCCGCCGCATCGAGGACGATCGGCGAGCCGGACTCGTACCCGGGTGCGCGGTGGCCACCGCTGGAACGACGAACTCCGGGGCGATCGACGACCTGCCCTCGATCGTCCGGCTGTGCCGCGAGCAGGGCGTCTGGGCGCACGTGGACGGCTGCTTCGGCGGGTTCTTCCGGATCACCCGCAGGGGACGGGAGATGCTCGCGGGCATCGAAGAGGCCGACTCCGTCTCGGTGGACGCGCACAAGTCGTTGTTCCTGCCGCACGGCACGTCGGCGCTGCTGGTCCGCGACCAGGCGACGCTGCGCCGGGCGTTCGAGGTCCCGGGCGCCGAGTACATCCCCGAACTCGGTCAGGACGACGCCAGGGTGGACCTGTGCGACTACGGTCCGGAACTCACCCGTGAGATCCGCGGGCTGGGCGCCTGGCTGCCCATCAAGCTCCACGGGATCCGCGCGTTCGAAGCCGAGCTGGACGCGGTGCTCGACCTCGCCGACGAACTCGCCGAGCGGCTGCGCGCGATCGGAGATGTGCAGGTGATGCCCAGGGACACCCCGCACCTGCCGGTGGTCAACTTCAGGCTCGACGGCGCGGACGTCTGGACCGAACGGCTCTGCGAGCTGGTGTGCTCGCGAGGGCACGTCCACGTCTCCACCAGCCGTCTCCCCGACGCCGGAACGGTCGTGCGCGCCTGCGTTCTGCAGCCGCAGACCGACAGGGCGGTCATCGACCGCTTCCTGGCCGATGTGACGTGGTCGATCGACAGGATCAACGAGGAGCGTGGTCGGACATGAACCCCACCCGCGTCGAAACGCTGCCTCCCGGACCGGGCGACCCGGCCGAGGAGCAGTCCCGGCGCTTCGCCGAGGACCCGTTCGGATACGTCGAGGAGCTGCACGAGCGGTACGGCGACGCCTTCACGCTGCAGCTGGGCAAACTCGGCAACGAGAAGTTCGTCGACATCCCGAACAACGGCGCCTGGGTCTTCCTGACCACGCCCGAACAGATCCGCACGATGTACGGCGCCGAGGACGGCGCGGTGAGCGGTGCGTTGGCGAACAGCATCTTCTTCGGCACCGTGGACGGTTCCGTCTCGTACATCGACGGCGTGGCGCACCGCCGTCGGCGTTCCCTGGTCCAGCCGTCGTTCAGCGGCAGGCGCGACTACGTCGACACGATCCGGAGCGCCGTGGAGCGCAACCTGGCGCTGTGGCCGGTGGGACGTCCGTTCTCGCTCCTGCGCGCGTTGCAGGAGATCACCGCGGAGAGCATCGTGGACGTCGTCTGCGGCAACCTCGACGTCGCGGACCGCAGGCAGTTGGCGGCCCTGCTGCCGGCGCTGGAGAACGCGGCGAGTTCCGAGCAGCAGGTGCGCTCGGCCGAGTCGTCGATCCGCGAGTTCGTCGAGCAGCGGCTCGACGGCTACCCGATGCGTTGCGACGGCGGTGGTGACGTGCTCGAAGGGTTGCTCCGCAGCGCCGCGGCGGGATCCTCCGACATCCACCGGGAGGTGGTGGCGGACGAGGTCTTCGGGTTGCTGTTCACCGGCTTCTCCACGACCGCCAACACGTTGGCGTGGGTCTTCCTGCACATCCTCGACGACGCGGACGTGCGGGCGGCGGTCGTCGAGGAACTCGGCCCGGAGTTCCGGTCGCGTCCGATGACGCCGGAGACGTTCGCCGGTCTGCGCTGCCTGGACGCGGTGGTCTCCGAGGCGTTGCGGCTGCACCCGGTGTCGGCGATCAACGGCGTGCGCATGGTGACCGGACCGCTGGTCGTCGCCGACCACCTGCTGCCCGCCGGGACCATCCTGGTGCACTGCGCTCATCTCCTGCAACGCCGCCCGGAGCTCTTCGAGCGGCCCGACGTCTTCGACCCGCTGCGCTTCCTCGGCTCATCGGCCGATCCCTACGCGTGGGCGCCGTTCGGCGGAGGCGACCGGATGTGCGTCGGACGTGGCTACGCCAGGGAGGAGATGAAGATCATCCTCGCCCTGGTGCTGTCCGCAGTGGACCTGGAGTCCACGGCCGGGATCCCGCCCGCCCGCCAACAGGGGATTTTCATGGCCCCCGCCGATGGTGCGACCTGCACCGTCACCGGTATCGCGCACCACGGGCGGCGCCGCTGACCCGGCAGTCGCCCACTTCGAAGTGCTGGAGGGAATCATGTCCGAACTGGATGGCAAGGTCGCGCTGGTCACCGGCGGCAGCCGCGGTATCGGTGCCGCGACCGTCGCCCGGCTGGCCGCCGACGGTGCCGACGTCGCCTTCACCTACGTGCTGGCCGAGGAACGCGCGCGGTCGGTGGTCCGCGGGGTCGAGTCCGCCGGGCGCCGAGCTCTCGCGATCCGCGCCGACAGCGGAGACGTCGACGCGGTGCGAGCCGCGGTGCAGCGAACGGTGTCCGAACTCGGTCGGCTCGACATCCTGGTCAACAACGCCGGTCTCTTCTCGTTCCGCCACGTCGAGGACGTGTCGTTGGAGGAGCTGGAGCGGACGATCGGGGTGCACGTCAAGGCACCGTTCATCGCGGCCCAGGCCGCCGCCGGCCACCTGCCGCACGGCGGGCGGATCGTCACCATCGGCAGCATCTTCGCCGAGCGCACTCCCGAACCGGGGCTCAGCGTCTACGCGATGACCAAGAGCGCACTGGTCGGGTTGACCAAGGGCCTGGCGCGGGACCTGGGCGAGCGCGGTATCTCGGTCACGCTGGTGCAACCGGGTTCCACCGACACCGACATGAACCCCGCGGACGGCGACGTCGCCGAGGGTGAGAAGGCGCTCACCGCGCTCAAACGCTACGGGACGCCCGAGGAGGTGGCGGCGACGGTGGCGTTCCTGGTCAGCGATGGTGGCGCCAACATCACCGGCACGACGATCAATGTGGACGGTGGAGCAGCGGCGTAGGGAGCGCTTCGGCTGCGCGGCGGTGCCGGTTGCGGGACCGCTCACCGGAAGGGGAAGCTGCTCGCGCCGCTCGGGGAACAGGCGCCGGAACCCGGCGGGGACGGGATCGCCTACTCGCACCTCGTCCCGCCGACCGGGTACTGCGCGGAGCGTTCGAGCGCTCGGGTGCGGGCGGCGGCGGACATCTCCTCGCGCGCCGCCTCACGCACCCAGGCGCCGACGATGGTGTCCATCCGGTAGCGCAGGTCACCGGTCTCGTCCACCCCGACGACCTCCACCAGGTGGCGATCCGCCAGGTAGTCCAGCCAGCGCTGCGCCTCGGGAACCGGGATGTCGCAGACGAACGCCGCGAAATCCGCCGTGGCGTCCTCGGCGGCGCACAGCCCCTGGGCGAACCACACGTCCCGCGCCACCGGAGGCAGTCGGTGCGCGTACCGCCCGAGGCGCGTCCGCACGTCCAGCTCGCCGTGGGCGAACTCGTCGAGCAGGCTGCGGGAGATCTCGATCCGCCGCGCCGCGTCGGCCAGAGCGACGTGCGGACGGGCGACCAGTCGCGCACCGACCGCCCTGATGGCCAGCGGCAGCAGTCCCGCGGCCACGACGATCCGCCGCGCCGCTCCCGGATCGGTGCGCACCCGCTGCCGACCGGTGATGCGGGACAGCAGTTCGAGCGCCTGTTCTTCGCTCAGCGGGTCGACCGTCACCGGGTTCGTCCCCGGCAGGTCGGCGAGGGCGCGACCGCTGGTCACGAGCAGGCCCGTGTCCGGCCCGGTGGGTGACAGCGTCCGCGCCTGCGCCGAGTCGGCGACGTCGTCGAGCACCACGAGCACCCGGCGATCGGCGACGATCGTCCGGAACAGCGCCAGGCACTCCTGTTCGGACCGGGGAATGCGGGAGTCGGGCTCGCCGAGCGCTCGGAGGAAACCCCGCAGCACGGCGTGCGTCTCGCCGGCGCGGGGTGCTCCGGCGCCGAGGTCGGCGTAGAGCTGGCCGTCCGGGTACCGGTCGCGGATCCGGTGCGCGACGTGGATGGCCAAGGCGCTCTTGCCGGCACCGCACCTGCCCAGCAGACCGCAGACGCGCGGCGCTCCCCGGCCGTCCTCCGCTGTCATCCACCGTTGGATTGTGGAGGTGTACTCGGGGCGTTCGACGAAATCGGGGAGGTCGGCGGGGAGTTGGGCGGGCACCGGTCGGGCCGAGGTGACCGCTGCCGGCCCGACCCGCGCCTTGAGGATCGCGCCGTGCAGTTCCTGGAGGCGTTGACCGGGTTCGATGCCGAGTTGCCAGATCATGATGTCGCGCCCCTCGCGGAACACGCCCAGCGCGTCGGCCTGGCGACCGCAGCGGTAGGGGGCGAGCATGAGCTGGCCGCGCAGCACCTCGCGCAACGGGTGTTCGTTGACCAGTGCGGTCAGTTCGTCGACGACTTCGGAGTGCCGACCGGAGGCGAGTTCGGATTCGAGGCACTCCTCGTGGACGACGAGTCGGCGTTCCTCCCATTTCGCGGCGACGGCGCGCACGAGCGGACTGCCGATCTCTGCGAGCACCGGTCCGCGGAACAGATCCAACGCCTCGCGGAAACGGCGTGCCGCGGCGTCGTGCTCGCCGCTGCCGGCCATGCTTTTCGCCTCTCGCACGCGCTCGTCGAACTCCTCGGTGTCGACAGTCGATTCGCCGAGCCGCAGCGAGTAACCGGATGCGGTGGTCTCGATCAGGCGCCGCCCCGGAAAAACGGCGTCGAAGGATTTGCGCAGCCGCCACACGCACGTCTGGACCTGCTCCACCGCGGTTTTCGGCGGATCGTCACTCCACACGGCGTTCACCAGCTGACGGGTGGACACCGTCCTGTTCGGGTTCACGACGAGCATCGCCAGAATCACGCGCTGACGATTGTTCCCGATTTTCACGGATTTTCCGTCGCCGACGACTTCCAGCGGACCCAGTATTCCAAAGGACACGCTTCGCACGCTCTTCCCCCAGCTGTTCACGCTGCCCCAGTTGGTCGGCAACGCTATCAGCGCAGCTCATCAATACCGATAGGCCGGCTGAGTGAGAACCAGATCACACGAACGAACGCGGCTTCGGCGTGAAAACGCGTGCAAATCGCCAGAATGGCGGGCCTTCCGGCGCAGTGGAGTGGAGCACCGAGCGATCGGGCCGCTCCTCGGCAGTCCGCAGTGGACCGTTGCGGAACCCCCCGCCCGGCCGAGCAATCCCGCCGGTCGCGGTCCGAACTCGCCCGCCGTCCCACCGGTCGACCGGGTAGCCCTGCGCGCGCCGTCGAACCGGCTCTGCGGCCGACGACGGTTTCGCGTTGCGGCAGAACCGCTTTCAGCGAGGCAGTGCGGCGCGATCGAGTTTGCCGTTGGCGTTGCGGGGGAGTTCGTCCACCACCCGGAGGGTGTCGACGACCAGGTAGGGCGGCAGGAGTTCGGCGCAGTGGCGTTTGAGCGCCAGCAGGCCCGGCCGGACGCCGGGAGCGGGGACGACGACGGCGTGCAGCCGGGAGTCCAGGCCCGAACCGGACACCACGACCGCCGATTCGGCGACCGCCGGATGCCGGTTGAGCGCCGCCTCGACCTCGCCGGGTTCCACCCGGTGTCCGCGGACCTTGACCATCGCGTCGCGCCTGCCCGCGTATTCGAGCAGCCCCGAGGTCGTGGTGCGGCCGAGGTCCCCGGTGCGGTACGGCCCCTGGTGCGGCGGTCGGCCCCAGTAGCCGAGCATCACCGTCGGCCCGTCGACGACGATCTCGCCGTCGGCGTCCGGGTACACCCGGTTCCCGGCGGCGGGAGTCCCGATCGGCAGCGGTGTCCGCCGGTCCAGGTCGGCGTCGGTGACCTCGTAGCACGTGCACACGTTCGTCTCGGTGGGGCCGTACCAGTTGAACAGCCGCGCACTCGGCCACGCGGCGCGCAGCGCGCGGACCCCGTCGATCGGGAACGGTTCCCCGGCGAAGGCGCACACCCGCAGCGCGGGCGGTGGCTCCCGGTCGAGCAGTCCGCCCTGGCGCACCATGAGCTGCAGGGCCGACGGCACCGAGTACCACACCGAGATCGCGCGTTCGTGCAGGAACGCCACCAGGTCCGCCGGGGAGTGGGCCAGCGCCGACGGCACCAGGTCCACCGCGGCCCCGGCGTGGAACGCGCCGTAGAGGTCGAACACCGACAGGTCGAAGTTCAGCGGTGCGTGGTTGGCCAGGCGATCACCGGATGACAGCGCGGTTTCCGCGGCGGCCCACTCGACGAACGCCAGCGCGTTGCGGTGGCTGATCGTGACGCCCTTGGGGGTGCCGGTCGAGCCCGAGGTGTAGAGCAGGTAGGCGGGATCGTCGGCCGCGCTGTCGCGGACGGGCACGCGGGCGCCGGCCGGTGCGGCGGCCGCCAGCTGTTCAAGGCCGGTGGCGCCCGGCTCCGGGTGATCGCTGACGACCAGCGCGGCGGTGCAGTCGGCGGCGATGCGCCGGACCCGCGCCGACGGGTTCGCCGGAGCCACCGGGACGTAGACCGCGCCGATCCGCAGGGCGGCCTGGGTGAGCGCCACCGCCTCGACGCTCTTGTCCACCCACAGCACCACCCGGTCGCCCGCCGCGACGCCGGAGCGCAGCAGCGCCGCGGCGAGGCGGTCGGCGAGCGCGTCGAGTTCCCGGTAGCTGGCGGTCACGTCCCCGTGGTGCACGGCGGGCGCGTCGGGCATCCGGCGCGCCGAGCGCGCCACGAGTTCGTGCAGACCGCTCACAGGCCCAGCTCCCAGGCCACCAGCTCGCGCTGGACGTCCGAGGTGCCGGAGAAGATCGTCGCGCCGACCGCGTCGCGCAGCGCCGCCTCCACGCCGTGGTCGCGCAGGTAACCGCGGCCACCGAAGATCCGCACGGCGTCGAGCGCGGTGGCCAGCGCGGCCTCGGAGGTGGCGAGCTTGGCCAGCGCGGTGAACAGCACGTCCGGCTCGCCCCGGTCCATCGCCCAGCAGGCGCGGTGCAGCAGCAGGCGCGCGCCGTCCGCGCGCAGCCGCATCTCCGCGATCCGGTGCGAGACGGCCTGGAACTGCCCGATGCGGCGGCCGAACTGCTCGCGGGCGCGCGCGTGCGCCACGCACCGCTCGATCAGCCGCTCCTGCAAGCCCAGGTACGTCGCGAACAGGCAGGCGCGTTCCCAACCCATCGAGTGCTGGAACACCGCCATGCCCTGGCCGGGAGCGCCGAGCACGTCCTGCGCCGGGACGAAGCAGTCGCGGAAGGTGACGGTCGCGGCGGCGCAGCCGTCGAGACCGAGCTTGGCCATCGGCGGCCCGACCAGCACGCCGGGGTGGTCGGTGGGGACGGCGAATCCGGTCACGCCCAGGTGCCCGGCCGCGGGATCGGTGCGCGCGTAGGTGACCACCACGTCGGCCACCGGGGCGTTGCTGACGAAGGACTTCTCGCCGTCCAGGACGTAACCGCCGGGCGCCGGGACGGCGGTCGTCGCCAGCCGGGCGACGTCGGAACCCGCGTCCGGCTCGGTGATCGCGTTGGCGCCCACGTGCTCACCGGAGCACAGCCCGGGCAGCCAGCGCTCGCGCAGCGCGGCGCCGCCGAACTCGGCGATCGGCATCGCGCACGCGAACAGGTGCGCGGCGGCGGCGAAGACCAGGCCGGTGTCCGCGCAGCCGCGACCGACCGCCTCGTAGAGCAGCGCGGTGTCCACCGCGCCGAGTCCCGCTCCCCCGTGCTCGGGCGGCACGCAGGCGCCGAGGACGCCGAGTTCGCCGAGCCGCCGCCAGCCGTCGGCGTCGAAACCGCCGCCCGCGTCGAACCCGTCGCGCACGGCCGCGAGCGCGTCCTGGTAGCGCTGCGACTGCGCGTCGGTCCAGCCGAAATCCATGCGTCTCCTCCGCGTTCAGCGCCGCCACGGCGGGGTGTCGACGATCTCCAGTACCGCGGCGGCCAGCGACAGCCCGGGGCCCATGCCGTAGAGCAGGACGTGCTCCCCCGCGACGAGGTCGTCCCGGCCGGCCAGGTCCTCCAGCGACAGCAGCTGGTCGCTGGCGCCGACGTGCCCGATGCGCCGGCCGAAGTCCCAGTTGGACCTCTCCAGCGGTACGTCCAGTGTGGACAGGAGGGCGTCCTCGACCGAGGCCCGCGAACCGTGGTTGCACACCACCCGCGCGAGGTCGGCGGCGCCGATGTCCGCCTCGTCCAGCACCCGGTCCAGCAGTTCGGTCCTGGCTTTGACCAGGGCCAGGCCCAGGCCGGGAGCGGCGGTGCGGGCGAAGGCGCGGAATCGCGCGGCGTAGTCGAGCGCCCTGCCGCGCAGCACACCGGCCGGGTGCAGCGGTTCGCCGCCGCGGTGCAGTTCCTCTAGTTCCACGACGGTGGTGGACGAGATCGACGCGAGTCGGGCGAACCCGGCTCCCCGGCGCAGGACCGCGGCCGAGGCGCCGTCGGCGAGGACCTGCTCCGGGTGCAGGCACTGCCACCGGTCCAGCAGCGGCGAGGTGAAGTTGTCCGCGGCGACGACCAACGCGGCGGGGTGCCGCGCGTCGGCCTGCAGGTGCACCGCGGCCAGTTCCAGGGCGCCGAACAGCCCGTTGCAGCCCTGGCGGATTCCCGCGGCGAACGCGTGCCCGCAGCCCAGTTGCCGTTGCAGGTGCGAGTGGGGCAGCCAACCGTCCGGGCCGGCGTGGTAGACGTCGGCGTACAGCAGCGCGCCGAGTTCGCCGGGCTCGGTGCCGGACCGCCGCAGGGCTTGACGCGCCGCGCTCAGCGCCATCTCGGGTGCCGGGGTGTCCCCGGCGACCGCGGCACCGAGCGCCCCGGTGCGTTCGGCCTGCTCGGCGGTCCAGTGCCCGGCGGCGACCGCTTCGGCGGCGGGGACCACGGCCGGGAGGTGCGCGCCCAGCCCGGCGACGAAGACCTCCCGCGGCCTCATCGGTCCTCCCCGGTGGCGGGGCAGTCGGATCCGGTCGGCGGCACCAGCCGGTCGATCAGGTACCGGTCGACGGCGCCGGTCGTGCAGGCGTTGCGGCCGTAGGCGTGGTGGCCCCATCCCCGGTAGGTGACCAGCCGTCCCCGCTCCCCCAGCTGCCCGGCGACGTGCCGGGCCCAGGACAGCGGCGTCTGCGGGTCGTGCACCGCGTTCAGCAGCAGCACGGGCAGGTCGGTGCGCACCCGGAGCGGGTGCTGCGGGTTGCGCACCGGGGCGGGCCAGCCCTGGCACATCGACACCAGCAGCCAGGGCAGCGCCGCCCCGCGCACGTGGGGTGCGACGACGCGGTTGCGCTGGTCGTAACGGGCGAGTTCGGCCGCTCCGGTGACCGGGAACGACCAGTCCTGGCAGGCCACCGCCAGCGGGTCGGGCAGCAGCTCGCTCGCGGCCCGCGCGCTCGGGGGTGCGGCCAGCGCGTCGGCGATGTCGCGGGCGAACTCCGCCCAGTGCGGGCCGGAGAACGCCGCCGCAGCGCTCTGCGACAGCTCCCACCAGCTCAGCGGGGCGCCGTCCGGGCCGGGCAGTTCTCCGGCGTCGGCCCGCCGCACCAGCTCGTCCCACGCCGCCGCCACGTCGCGCCCGTGCAGCGCGCAGGTGCTCGACCGGTCGCACCACGCGACGAACTCGCGGAAGCCGTCCTCCACTCCCGCCGACTGCGTGCGGAGGAACTCGCCCGTGTCGAGGCTGTGGTCCATCACGCCGTCCAGCGCCATGGCCCGCACGCGGTGCGGGAACAGTTCGGCGTAGCGCTCGCCGACGAGGGTGCCGTAGGACAGGCCGTAGTAGCTGATCCGCTCGGCCCCCAGCGCGGCGCGGATCGCGTCGATGTCGCGCGCGACGCTCGTCGCGTCGAGGTGGCCGGACACCGGACCGGTGTGCTGCGCGCAGTCCCGGCCGAGCCGGGCGTTGTGGGCGCGCAGGTCGCGGAATTCCCGTTCGGTCGCCGGGATCGGGAAGGGTTGCCGGTCGACCAGGTCTGCCGAGCAGCGCACCGGGGCGCTGCGCGCGACGCCGCGCGGGTCGAAGCCCACCAGGTCGAAGCGGCCCAGCAGGTCCGGGCTGAACCACTGCTCGGCGTGCAGCACGGCGTCCACACCGGACGCTCCCGGGCCGCCCGGGTGCATCACCAGCGGCCCCGGGTGCGGTGCCGACCCGTTCGCCGGTCGCATGGCCAGGGCGAGGGTGAACCCGGCACCGCCGGGGTTCGCCCAGTCGACCGGCAACCGGATCGACGCGCACCGCACCGCCGCGTCGTCCGGTCGCTCCGGGCACGGGCCCCACCGCAGCGCGCGCTGCGCGGCCCCGGCGGGCACCGCGCCGGACAGCGAGACCAGCAGGCAGACCACCGCTGCCGCGACCCGGCCGAACGCGGCGCTCACGAGCGCACGCTCAGCGAGGTGACCAGGTCCGCGATGCGCTCGATGTCGCGGAAGTTGTCCCCGACCATGCTCGACGAAGGCACCCGCACGCCGAACTCGGTGCGCAGATAGCCGACCAGCCGCGCGGTCTCCAACGACTTGAGCACGCCCCACTCCAGCAGCGGTGTGCGGGTCGTCAGGTCGCCGCCGGGGTCGCCGTCCAGCAGCTCCCGGCGGACGTAGTCGGTGAGCTTGGTCAGCACCTCGCCCCTGTCTACTGAGGACATCCGGTTCTCCCCACGATGCGTTCCAACACGGCGACCGCGGCGTCCGCGCCGCCTTCGGACCGGACGCGCTCGCGCATCCGGGCGGCGCTGCGCCGCACCGACTCGTCGGTGAGCGCCCGTTCCAGC
This sequence comes from Saccharopolyspora rosea, assembly GCF_025643595.1. Lineage (GTDB taxonomy): Bacteria > Actinomycetota > Actinomycetes > Mycobacteriales > Pseudonocardiaceae > Saccharopolyspora > Saccharopolyspora rosea. Next base: position 3,145,726 of record NZ_CP102826.1, on the reverse strand, counting down.
GCCGCGGCCAGCGACTCGGCGGTGAGGTCGCGCAACCTGATCGGTTCGGGGCACACGCCCAGGCGGTGCAGACGTTCGGCCCACCACATCTGCTCGCTCATGAACGGGCAGGTCACCTGGGGCGTCCCGGCGGCGAGCGCGAGGTTGAACGTGCCCGCGCCGCACGGGTGCACCACGGCGCGCACCCGCGCGAACAGCCAGTCGAACGGGACCTGGTCGACGACCAGGACGTCCGGACCCGGGTCGGGGATCTCGATGCCGCCCCACCCGGTGACCACCACCGCCCGCACGCCGACCCGGCGCACCGCCCGCAGCACCCGCTGCCCCACTCCGGCGGGATCGTTGCCCGCCTGGCTGGAGAAGCCCACGCAGATCGGGGGTTCCCCGACCGCCAGGAAGCGTTCCAGCTCCTCGTCCGGCCGCCAGTCCGGTCGGCGCGGCAGGTTCCAGAAGCCGGTGGTGTGCACCCAGGACGGCCAGTCGGGGGCGGGTGGCAGCACGTGCCGGCTGAAGCAGTGCAGCAGGGAGTCGGCGCGGCGCCGGCGCCGGCGCGGGGGCAGTCGCAGCGTTCCGGCCCGCCACCGGTCCAGTTCGGCGCGCAGCCGCGGGTCCGGGCGCGCCCGGCGGTAGCGGAGGTGGCTGAGCCGGTTGGCGAGGCGGGAACGCGGCCACCGCGGCGAGCGCATCGGGCTCGGGTAGTACCCCGACGGCGCGTAGTCGGGGTAGAGCGTCGCCCACACGTCGGGGACCCGCAGCTTCTCGGCGACCTGACCGATGGCCTGGGCCGAGATCTGCGAGTGCACCACCACGTCGGCGCCGTCGGAGGCCGCCCGCCACAGGTCGTCGAGCTGTGCGCCGTAGAGCCGGAAGGTCTCCTCCCGGAGGAACCGCCGGGTGCGTTCGACCTGGTCGCCGCCCTGGTCGTCGTGCGCCAGCATCTCCCGGACGTCGGGGCGGTTCATCAGGTCGAGCGCCTCGTCGTTCCAGGGCGCCAGCTCGATCCCGTGTTCGGCGGCGAGCGGGGCGAACCGGGCGGGCGCGACGAGCACGGTGTCGTGCCCGGCGCGGGCCAGGGCGCGCCCCAACGCCAGGTACGGCTGCACGTCTCCCCTGGTGCCCCACGCGTAGACCAGCGCTCTCATCGTCCTCCTCGTCCGCCGGATGTCACGACCGCCGCGCCCCGACCGGCACGGCGAGCAGGCGTTCCTCCCACAGCGGTGGGGCTCCGGTGGCCAGGTGCAGCAGGGCCAGCGCCACGCCCAGGTCGCCTTCGAGGAACGAGTGGTCGCGGCGCATGCCGTCGTGCGCGAGGTAGTGCAGCGGACCGGCGGCGCGTTCCTCGCGGATGCGGTCCAGCCAGTGCCGGGCGTAGTCCTCGGCCTCGGGCAGTCCGAAGTCGTCCCGCACCCGGCGCGCGAACCAGCACAGGCCGGCGGCCCCGTGGCACAGGCAGGCGTCCACCACCCGGGCGCGTGCGTGCTCGCGTTCGATCGCGGTGCGCGCGGTTTCCGCCGCCACGGCGGCGATTTCGGTCGATCCGGTCGCTTCGGCGGCCACCAGCAGCGCCAGTGCGATGCCGGGATCGCCGTAGCACCACGCGCTGCGGGCGGGCACGTACCGGTGCTCGACGGACTGCGGGAACACCGATCCGTCCACATCGGACCGCTGGCGCAGCAGCCACTCGACGGTGTCGGACAGCATCGCCCGGGCCCGGTCGTGGAGGTCGAGGTCGCTCATCGCCACCGAGGCGAGGTAGGAGACCAGGCCCGCGTTGCCGTGCGCGACCCCGGTGTCCCGTTGCGTGATCACCGGTCCGACCAGCGTGCTCACCGCCGGGGTCGACCGCAGGAACCGCCCGTGCTCGTCGCGTTCCAGGCGGTCGTCGAGGGCGTCGAGCACCGCCCCGGTCAGCGTGCGCCGCGCGTCCTCCGAGGGGTGCGCCAGCCCGTAGACGCCGAGGCCGAGCAACCCCATCGGCAGGTCCACGTTGCGCTCGGCGGGGTACTGCCGGATCCAGCGCAGCGCGACGTTGTCCACAGTGGCCAGTCCGGTGGCCTGCCCGCCGTGGAAGCCGGACAGGTGGATCGCCGTCCACCCGGCCTGCGCGGCGCCGCCGAACAGCCACGGGTCGACCGCGCCGCTGCCGCGCATCAGCGCCATGCCCCGCGCGAACGCCTCCCGCGCGCCGTGGTCCCCGCCCAGCGCGCGGTCGAACTCCAGCGCCGCCGAGGCCAGGTCGAGGTGCGCGGCGAAGGAGTCCGAACCGGCGATGCCCTCCCGGGCGTCCGCGAACAGCTGCCCGGCCAGGTCCAACGCCGTCGCGGTCGCCGCGGTCGCGGTCTGCGGACCGGTCGTCATCGGGTGCCCCTTTCCCGCCGCGCTTCGTGCTCGCGCACCTTGCGCGCGGCCAGCTCGTAGGCCAGGTACTCCATCCGCCGGCCGTCCACCGCGAACAGCCGGTTGCAGTGCATGTGCATCACCAGCCCGAGCACCGGTTCGGAGAACTCCGGGCTCAGGTCCCGGCGCAGGGACGCGGCCAGCGCGGCGAACCTGCCGTCCAGTTCCGCGCTGTGCTCGACCGCGGCGAGGTGATCGTCCAGTTCGGACCGGTGCCGCCGGTAGTAGTGCCCGTGCCGGTTCCCGGTGGGTTCGAACGACAGGCGCAGCCCGTCCCGGCACTGGCGCAGGAACTCCTGCTTCTGCTCGACAGATCCGAACAGCAGCCCGCACCAGTGCACGACGTCGGCGACCGCGCGGAACAAGCGCGTCTGCTCGTCGGGGCGGTTCGCCAGCTCGGCGGCCACCACGTCGCTGTCCGCGGTGAACAACCGCTCGGCCAGGGCCAGGTTGTCCGGGCCGCCGTACCGGGCGGTCTCCGGCACGTAGTCGTCGGTCGCGACGCGGGTGACCAGGCCCGCCGCCCGCACCTCGGCGGCGAACCGGTCGAGCGCGGCCAGCACCTCGGTGCGGCGGTCCGGTCCGGTGGGCAGCAGCCGCACCCGCACGTGGTGGCCGTCCTCGTCGTACCGGACGAAGAACCAGTCCGAGACCGCGCCGCCGGACACCAGCGACCGCGCCAGGTGGGCGAGCCGGGTGATCACCAGGTCGGCCGTGGAGCAGCCCGTGTAGTACTTGGCGTACAGCCAGCGGGGCCCGGCGTGCGGGTCGAAGCGCGTCGGCCGGCGCCGGTCGGGCGCGGCCCGCCCGCGGTCCAGCGGGAAGACCACCTCGGCCACGTGCCCGCCGGTGGGCCCGGCCACCGCCGGGCTGGCGATCTGCGGCATCTCCACGACATCGGTGTCGTGCCGGGCGAAGTGGGCCACGCACGCGCGCACCGAGCTCGACGAGGTCAGGTCGACGGGGACGAGTTGGTCGTGGTGCCCGAAACCGACCCACCGGCGGTCGCCGATCCCGTCGAGCAGCCGCCGCAACTCCCGTTCCGGGTCGGGGTGTGCCAGCACCCGCTGGAGATCGGCGCAGCGGAGGCGCCAGCGCTCCGGCGACACGATGACCGGGCCGCAGTGCACCCGGGGCAGGTGGGCCAGTGCGGACAGCCCTTCCCACGACCACCCCGCGGATCCCTCCCCGGCCAGGTGGCCGAGGAAGGTGTAGGTGGGGTGCACCCCGACCGCGCGGATGTAGTGCGCCGAGTTCAGCTCGACGACCACCCGGCGTCCGGTCACGCGGTCCCGGAGCCGGACCTCCTCGCCCTCCACCCGCACGAGCAGCCGGTCCAGCCCGAGCGTGCCGCCGGTCGCCCCGGCCAGCGCGATGGAGTCCGCCACCAGCTTCGGCCGCACGAGCACGTTCCCGTCCCGGGTCCGCGGGGTGTGCACGAGTTCGACGCGCAGCGCAGCGTCGGGTTCGTCGTCGGTGGACAGCCAGGCCCGGATCCGGTCGGCCAGCTCCGGGCTGCCGTGCGCGAACCGGGCCAGCATCGCCGCCGGGCTGCGCCGGAACCCGGCCGTGAGCACGCTGTGGAACCGCCCCTCGTGGTCGTCCAGCAGCACCGCGCACGCGCTGCGCGCGGAGGTCCGCCCTCGGGACGGGAAGTCGGCGATGTCGACCGGTCGGCCGGTCCGCAGCCACTCGTCGAACACGCGCAGCACCCCGGCGGGCACCTCGGCCGGCGAGTCGGGCACCGGTCCGCGCACCCCGGCCCGGTCGGCGACCGCGGACGTCCGGCGGCGCGGCGCCCGCAGCACACCGGTCTCCAGGTCGAGCGCCTCCAGCAGCGGCACCTCGGCGTCCTCGTAGCGCCGGGTGAAGGCCGCGCGGAAGTCCCGCAGCGCGTCGAAGCGCGGGAAGATCCCCTCCAACCTGTGCAGCGCCTGTTCGAGGTCCCGGACGGTGTCCCGGTCGACCACGGCGTCGGGAGCGCGGACCTCCAGGTCGATGTGGAACCGGCTGTGGTGCCGGACCTCGCCGAGGGCCGGGAGGTCGAGCACGGCTCGGCGCCACGCCTCGTCCAGGCGTTCGGGCAGGTCCACGTCGAGGGGGTGAACGCCGCAGGCGTCGGTGCGCAGCGTCCGCAGCGCCTCCGCCCGGTCCGCGGCGCCGATCCGGTCGAGCAGCGCCACCGCCAGCTCGCCGGGTTCCTCGCCCGGCTGGAGCAGATCCCCCGCGCGCCAGAGGATTTCGCGTTCCACCAATGTGGACACGAAGCCGCGCAGCGCGTCGGCGGAGGAGGCCGGGCTGCGTTCCCGGAGCCGTTCGACGAGTTCCGGGCCGGGCAGCGCCCCGTCGCCGAGCAGGTCCAGGACCGCGTCGATGGCCGGGGTGGCGCGCACGGTCACCACGTCGGCGCTGTCGTCGCCGGCCTTGGCGTAGCGGAGCTGCCCGGCCACGCGCCGGATGGTCGGGTTCGCCCGCAACGGCCACCGGTGCGGCGGCAGCTCGTCGAGCGCGGCCGCGACGACGCCTTCCAGGACCTCGGCGTCGATCCGCACCCGGACCCGGTGGTCGGCGTGCGGTGCCAGCACGAGCCGCCGCCGCGGTCCGACGCGCGCTGGCGCGGTCCCGGCGAACACCCCGTAGGGCGTGGCACGGCCGCCCATCCTGCTGACGTAGCGCAGGAACGCGTCCCGGGAGCGCTGCTTCGACGTGCGGTCGTGCACCAGCCGCTCGTCGGCGGCGAGGGTCACGGCGGAGACGACGAGGTCATCGTCGAGGTCTTCGGTGGCCACCAGGTCGGCGGCGCGCGAGGTGTCCAGCAGGGCGACCCGCAACAGGCACGGTCGGTCGGTCATCGGCCCACCACCTCGGCGTGGATCGCCCGCAGGGCCCGGTGGTGGTCCTGCGGCGAGCGGGAGAGCTCCGCGATGACGGCCTCGTCCGCGCCCGTCATGCGCAGCGCGTTGCGCACGGTCGACGCGCAGTCGGCCACCGTTCCCGCGCAGTTGACGAAGTGCGGCTGGCGGATCGCGTCGAGCACGGCGACGGCCGGATCGTCGTTGGCCACCAGCGTCAACGCGACGGCGTTGCGCGCGGTGGGCGGCGCGAGCGCGCGGTGCGTCTCCAGCTGCGCCACGCACGCGTCGAGGTCGGGGTTGAGGAACAGGGCGTGGCAGTAGTGGAATCCGAGCTTGCCGGCCAGCGTCGCGGAACGGCCGCCGGCGCCGTGCATCCACCGCTGGTACGGCACGCCGATGGGTTCGATCCACTCCGCACCGCGGTCCAGCACGGAAATCACCGTCTCCACGGCGGTTTCCAGCTCCTGGTCGTCCTTGTGCAGGTGGCGCAACGCCTTCGCGGCCGCGCCGCCCACGTTGCCGCGGCCGAACCCGACGTCCAGCCGGTCACCGCAGAACGCCGCCGCGGCGCACAGGTCCTCGGCGGTCAAGTGCGGATCGCGGACCCGCAGCAGCGTCACGGCCGTGCCCACCCGGATCCGCTCGGTGTGGCTGCCGACGACCGCGCTGAGCTGCACCGGGTTGCTGCTCAACGCGCCCCGGTCGTGGTACTCGGGGAACCACAGCCGCGTGTAGCCGATCTCCTCGGCCAGCAGCGCGGAGGCGAACGCGGTGCGCCGGCGCCGCCGGGTGTCCTGCCCGCGCGTGACGTCGAGGTACTCGATCAGGCCGAGCCGCGCGCTCGCGGCGTCGCCGTTCACGGTCATCGTGGTCCCCGCTCCTCGTGCTCGTCCGCCGGAGGGTGGTGCGCCCGCAGGCGCACCACCGGCCCGGGTCACTGCTGGACGCAGGGCCCCCAACAGGTCGTGGTCACGGTGTAGGTGCCCTTCTCCTCGGCCGCGGCCGAGGTCGCCCGGCCCTCGCCGGGAACCGCGAACACCTGCTCGTCGACGGACAGGTCGAACTCCATTTCCGCACTCCTTCCACTCAATTTCTCGTGCCGCGCGGAATTGCGCGCACGAATCCTGCGGAACCGTTGGACAGCGTGCTTCCAGGCCACCCCACGGCGAATCCCGGAACAGCCGCAAACCGCGCGACCGCGGCTCGGAAACGAAGAACGTCGAAACCCCCCAGGCGGGTTCGATCCATCCCCAGTACGCAGTTGCGCCGTTGCAACCGGAGTCAGACTACCGGCGCCAACACCCTCCGTAATCGGCCATCCGGGTGAACGAATCCCGACTTCGCGAACAATTTCTGACCAGCGATGACACCAGGAAGAACCACGCGCGCACGAGCGCCTTCGGCCATCCGGGCAAGAGCCCGACAATTCTTCCGTTGCCGCGATCCGGCGATCGGACTACTCTGGCGAATCCGCCGACGACAGCGGTTCAACACCCAGTTTTCCCCGGTTTCCGAGCATGCGACCGGAACACCGTTTTCGCGCTGGTTCGCCGACATTTTTCGAGATTTCGGCGAGAACGGGAAGGTTTGCGAAGTGCAGATCATCGGGCACGGGTTCGTCGCCCACCACCTGGCCGGACTGGCCGACCGGCACGAACACGTGGTGGTGATCGCCGCCGGGGTCTCGCGGACCACGACCACCTCCCGCGCGGAGTTCGACCGCGAGGCGCGGCTGGTGCGCGACGTGGTGCGGCGGTGCGGCCGGGAGGGACGGCTGGTGGTGTTCCTGTCGACCGCGTCCGCCGGGATGTACGGCTCGCGGGGCTCCCCGGGCACCGAGGACGGCCCGCACCCGACGTCGGCCTACGCCCGCCACAAGCTGGCGATGGAGGCCGTGGTGACCCGGTCGCGGGCACCCTGGCTCGTGCTGCGCCTGAGCCACCTCGTCGGGACCCGGCACAACCCGGCGCAGCTGGTGCCCGCGCTGGTCCGGCAGGTGCGCAGCGGTTCGGTCGTGGTGTACCGCGGCGCCTACCGCGACCTGCTGGACGTGCGCCACATGCTGCACGTGCTGGACCGGTTGCTCGCGCTGCGCGTCGCCGGGCAGGTCGTCAACGTCGCGTCCGGCCGGTCGGAACCGGTGGAGCGGATCGTGGACGGCATCGAGCGCAGGCTCGGGGTGACCGCGCGGCGGACCGTCGTGGACGCCGGCGAAGGCTGGTGGGGCGTCTCGATCGACCGGCTGCGCGCGCTGGTCCCGGAAGTCGGGGCGTTCGGCTTCGACGCGGACTACCTCCCCGCGCTGCTGGACCGCTACGTCCCGGCAACCCCCGAGCGGCCGGTCACCTCGGGCGCGAATCCGCTGCTCGCGGAATCCCCGTGACCGACCGGGCCCCTCGACGTGGTCGCCGATTTCCCCGAACCCGGCCGTTGTTCCCGGATCCGGACGTCGGACGAGCCGCCCCGGCCCGGCTCGCCACCGCGCCGTCCCTTGCCGGACGTGGCCGGCACCACCGAAGGTGTAGGGCACGCGCGACAGCGAATCCGCACGGACGCCAACGGAGGTAGCTCGTGACCGGCCAACGCACCAGTCGCACCACCAGCTCCGACCGCCGGACGAGGTCGGGCAACATCACCACCTCGGTGACGCGCGACTTCGGCGATTTCCGCGACGTCGTCTCCGCCTCCTTCGTGCCGCTGGAGGTCACCAGCGGCCAGGCCGGGTCGTTCTGGGGCCGGGAGATGTCGCGATCTACGACACGCGCCGACCGTACTCCCTGGTCTTCGACGTCCGCGTCCAGCGAGGTGCCGGCGACCCGCATCGCGCGCTGATGCGGCGGATTCGCGGTTTCATCGAGGACCACCTGGCGGCCCCGGATCTCGGTCCGGCACGCATCGCGGCGGCGCACTACATCTCCACCAGGCACCTGCACAACATCTTCCGCGAGCACGGCACCACGGTCGCGAGCCGGGTCCGGGCCCGGCGTCTGGAGAGCTGCCGGCGCGACCTGCTCGATCCGGTGCACGCCGACTCCGGTGATCAGCACGACCTCGCCGCCGTCCGCACCGGGTTTTCCGTTCCGCGCTCTGGTCATGCCCGCATGCTCCCCCGGCTGCCGAAGACCCGGCACCGGTCGTGCACGCGCGGAACAGCGGCGAGCGCTCTCGGACAACGGCCGACGCCGGATCCCGGGCGATACTCGGCCGGCGTGCACGAACGCGAGGAGGACCTCCCGGTACCGGCGAGAACCGCCACGACACCGGCGAAGACCACTGCCACCAGGAGGATCAGTTGCCACCGACTCCGACGGACCTGTCCGACACCTCGACCTGGTTACCGCTCGACGGCCTCGCCCCCGGCTTCGACGCCAACAAGGCGGCGCACTGCGCCGAACTGGACGGCCGCGAGATCACGCTCACCGACGAGCGGGGAACCCGCATCGCCCAGCGGTTCACGGCCGACACCGTCTCCTGGGAGTACCACCCCGGCCGGGGGGACGACATGGCCGCGGGCTCGGGTGAAGACGCCTACGAGGCGTTCGAAGTGGACACCGGGCTCGTCTACGCGCAGTTCCAGCACGAGCACCGGCCGCACGAGGCGGTGAGCCTCGTGCTCGACCTCGCGGCCGGCCGGGCCCTCTCGGTGCTCAGCACCATCGGTGAACCCGCGAGCCACCGGACGAGGGTTCGCCAGCGGTTCGTCGCTTCGGTGATCGAAGGCGTCGACGCCGCCGGCCGCCCACCGGCCCCGACCAGCACGCTCGTCGGCAGGAGGGTGCTGTGGCAGTACAGCGCGGAACACGCCTACGAACACGTCTACCTGAGCCCGCACTGGTACAGCTGGCACTGCCTCGCCGGTCCGGAGCAGGGGCTCGCCGACACCGACGAGAGCACCGCGTACGAGCTGCGCCCGGGCATCTACCTCTTCGCCTGGCGGGAGAAGGTGATCCCGTGCGCATCGGTCACCGTCGCCGACCACCGCGATCTGCACCGCATGCGCTCGCACGGTGTCCTCTTCGGACTCGACGAGTCGGGGGAGGTGCCCACGCACTTCACCTTCGGGGCGCACGGTCGCCTGCTCGGCACCACCGCCTACCCGCCGACCTTGGACCCCGCGCGATGAGCGGGCAGACGCCGGCCGCACCGTTCGCCGACCTGGTGCTCACCGGCGCCAGAATATGCACAGTGGACGATTCGAATCCGCTGGCTGACGGCATGGCCGTCGCGGGCGGGCGGATCGCGGCCGTGGGCGGTGCCGAGGACGTGCGGCCGTGGGTGGGACCGCGCACCGAAGTGCGCGACATGGGTGGTGCCTTCGTGCTGCCCGGCCTGGTGGACGTGCACAACCACCACTCGCTGGCGGGCAGGTCGGAGTTGTTCGAGCTCAGCTTCCCGGCCAGCGCAGGTCTGGACCGGATCCTGGACGCCGTGCACGATCACGCGGCCGGGCTCGACGAGAACGCCTGGGTCATCGGGGGCAGTTGGGGCTCGACGCTCGTCGACGCGCTGGGCACCGAGGGAGCGCGCCGCCGGCTGGACCGCGCCGCGGGCGGCAGACCGGTGCTGCTCAGCGACGACGGCAGGCACAGCAGGTGGGTCAGCAGCAAGGCGCTCGAATTGGCCGGCATCGACCGCGACACCGCTGATCCCCCGGGCGGGCGGATCATGCGCGATCCCGACACCGGGGCGCCGAACGGCATCCTGCTGGAGGCCGCCGGTGTTGCGGTCGAGACCGTCGCGCGGCGCGCCACACCGATCAGCGCCGCGCAGCTGGCGCGAGCCAGCCGGCACGCGATCGAGACGCTGCACTCGCACGGTGTGACGGCGTTCCAGGATGCCGCCGTCTCGGTGGAGATCATGCGCGCGCTCAAGCAGCTCGACGACTCGGGCCGGCTCGAAACCTGGGTGGTGAGCTGCATGCTGATCAACGACCCGATCTTCGGGTTCGACCCCGTCGGCCCGGCACTGCTCGAACAGGGTCAGCGGTTTCGCAGCGAGCACCACCGCCCGGACTTCGTCAAGATCTTCCTCGACGGGGTGCCGCCGACCCGCACGGCCGCCTTCCTCGAACCGTATCTGCCCGACGGCGCGCACGGGCACTGCTTCCGCGGGGAGACCGCCCTGCCGTTCGAGGAGCTCACCGCGACGCTGCGGGACGCCGCGGCAGCGGGACTTTCGGCGAAGGTGCACTGCACCGGCGACGCGTCGGTGCGCGCCGCGCTCGACGCGGTGGCCGCGGTGCGCGCCGCCGGGTTCGGCACGACCCGCTTCCAGATCGCGCACGGCCAGTTCATCCACCCCGACGACCGGCCGCGGTTCGCCGAGCTCGACGTGAGCGCCGACGTGTCTCCGTTCCTCTGGACACCGGGCGAGATACCGGCCGCGATCGCGAAGGTGCGGCCGGCCGAGCAGGCCGCGCAGCTGCAGCCCAACCGCACGTTGCTCGACACCGGCGCTCTCGTCGCGGGTGGCACCGACTGGCCGGTGAGCCCGTCGCCGAACATCTGGGAAGGCATCCAGGGGTTGGTCACCAGGAGGGACCCGACCGGGATCCACCCCGGAGCGCTCTGGCCGGAACAGGCGCTGACGCTCGGCGAAGCCATCCGGGTGTTCACCCGCAACGGGGCCGACGCGATGGGGCTCGGCGACGTGACCGGTTCCCTGTCCCCCGGCAAGTCGGCCGATTTCCTCGTGCTGGACCGGGATCCCTTCCAGGCACCGGTCGAAACCCTGGCGACCACGACCGCGCGGGAAACGTGGTTCGCCGGCAGGCGGGTGTTCGACCGGGACGGCTGACGGCCGCGGTCGACGAGTCTCGTCCCCTTCTCCTGCTCGACCATTCCGCAACGGGGGTGGAACGTGTTCTAATCGCGACCGAGCGGATCGCGGAGATCGGAGGAGTGCCGGTGCGATACGGCGTCGTGCTGTTCACCAGCGACCGCGGCATCTCGCCCGCCGAGGCCGCGCGGACCGCGGAAGAGGCGGGATTCGACTCGTTCGCCGTCCCCGAGCACACCCACATCCCCGTGCGGCGGGAAGCCGCGCACCCCGGCACGGGCACCGGCGAACTGCCCGACGACCGCTACCTGCGCACGCTCGACCCGTGGGTCGCGCTGGCGACCGCCGCTTCGGTGACGCGGCGGATCACGCTGTCCACCGCCGTCGCGCTGCCGGCCGAGCACGACCCCATCACGCTCGCGAAGACGATCGCGACGCTCGACCACCTGTCGGGCGGGCGCGTCGTGGTGGGAACGGGTTTCGGCTGGAACACCGACGAACTGGCCGACCACGGCATCCCGGGAGGACGGCGGCGGACCGCGCTGCGCGAGTACCTCACCGCCATGCGGGCGCTGTGGACGCAGGACGAGGCGAGCTTCGAGGGCGAGTTCGTGAGCTTCGGCCCGAGCTGGGCGTGGCCGAAACCGGTGCGCGCGGGGCACGTCCCGGTGCTGCTCGGCGCGGGCGGCACCGAACGCAACCTCGCCTGGGTGGCCCGGCACGCCGACGGCTGGATCACCACGCCGACCGAACGCGACATCGCCGAGCGGGTGCGGCACCTGCGCGAGCTCTGGACCGGTGCGGGCAGGGACGGTGCGCCCGAAGTCGTCGCCCTCGCGGGCAAACCGGATCCCGGCACGCTGACCGCCTGGTCGGACGCCGGGGTGACCGAGGTCCTGTTCGGCCTGCCGGACGCCCCCGCCGAGGACGTCATCGGCTACATCCACCGACTCGCCGAGCGCGTCGGCCTCACCAGCGGTGCGCCGGGTTCTCCCTGACGTGGGCCTTGGTGGTGGCGCCCAAGGCCGCCGGGCAGACGCCGTTGCCGCGGTGGCGTGCGTGCTGGAACACCGCGGATCGGCCGTGATCTGCTGACCTATCGGGCGGTTTCCGCCGCACCCGGTTCTGGTCGCTCGCCGGGTTCGCCATCGAATCCGTTGGCCCAGTAACGACCGCGCAGGGAGAGGTCGAGCAGCATCTCGGTGACCTGTTCCGGCGACAGCCGCGGGGGCTCGTCTTCCAACCACCAGCGCAGCACCGAGATTTGTTCGCCGACCCAGGCGCGCGCCAGGACTTCGATGTCGATTCGCGGGGTCACGCCGTGGTAGTCCGCCCGGGCTTGGAAGACCTGGGCCGCGGCTGCGACGCGGGCGTCGGTGAACTGCCGCAGCGCCCGCCCGTCGCCTTCGCCGCGCAGGATGATCCGGTACAGGTCGCGCTCGGCCAGTGCGTGCCGGAACGTCTCCAACACGGGTTTGCCGGTGAAGCCCGCGGACGACGCCGGCACCAGCGGCTCCAAGCGGGCGTGCAGTTCGGCCAGCAGGTCCGACACCACCTGGCTGAACAGCGCGTCCTTGTCGGTGTAGTGGCTGTAGAAGGTGGCCCGGCCGAGGTCGGCCCGCTCGGTGACGTCCTCCACGGTGACGTTGGCGTAGCCGTGTTCCAGCACCAACGCGACGAACGCGTCGCGCAGCGAGCGGCGGGTGCGTCGGGTGCGCCGGTCGACCGTCGGCAAGGTACTGGCCCCTTCGCTGGACTCCTGGACCCGGGCGGCGGGTGCCGCGCCAACAGGCTAGCAGCTCGTTGACAGCAAGCACGTTTCTGAACACGATGTCTATTAGCAGACAACGCGACTGAAAAGAGCGTGATCGTGAACCTGGGCAGCTACCTGACGCGGAGCAGCACCTTCTGGCCGGGCGAGGAGGCACTGGTGTGCGGCACGCACCGGTGGACCTACCGGGACTTGGAGGAGCGGACCAACCGGCTGGCCTCGGCGCTGTTGGCGCGCGGGGTCCAGCCGGGGCAGGCAGTGGGCACCCTCGCGGACAACCGCGCGGAGCTGGTGGAAACCGAGTTGGCCCTGTACAAGGCGGGATTCCTGCGAGTGCCGATCAGCGCCCGGCTGTCGGCCGGCGAGGTGGAACACGTGCTCACCGACGCCGGGGTGCGGGTGTCGCTGGTCGACGCCGAGCACGCCGACGTGGCACGCGAGGCGGTGGAGAACGCGGGGCTGCGCTGCACGCTGATCAGCTACGACGGAGGGACCAACGGGGTCGAGGACTACGCGGGTCTGCTGTCCGGCGGTTCACCGAAGCCGGTGGCGGTGGAGGTTCGCGAAGACGAGCCCGCGGTACTGCACTTCACGTCCGGCTCAAGCGGAAAGCTCAAGGCGGCGGTGCAGACGCACCGGAATCGGTTGGCGAACATGCGCAAGCGGCTGATGAGTCCCGAAGGCGCGCCGTGCCCGGGCGAGCGCTACCTGGCCGCCGGCCCGATCACGCATGCCACCGGGATGGGCTTGCTGGCCTCCTTCGCCCGCGGCGCCGCGGTCGTGGTGCTCCCCCGGTGGAGCCCCGAGGCGTTCCTGCGCACCGTCGAGTCCGAACGGATCACCTCGACCTTCCTGGTGCCCACGATGCTCAACCAGGTGCTGTCCGACCCCGCCCTGGCCACCGCGGACCTGTCCACGCTGCGGTGCGTGCGGGTCGGTGGGGCACCGGTCTCACCACAACGCCTCCGCGACGCGGTGGGTGCGTTCGGCCCGGTCGTGATGCAGGGCTACGGACAGGGCGAGACCACCAGCGGGGTGACGGTGCTGACCTGCGAGGATATCGTGCGCGGCATCGAGGAGGACCCGGAGCTGCTGCTGTCGGCCGGCCGGGCGGTGTTCGACACCGAGGTGGCGGTGGTCGATGACGACGGCCATCCGGTACCGGCCGGCGAGCTCGGCGAGGTGGTGGTCCGCGGCCCGGACTGCGTGCGGGAGTACTGGCACGAACCCGAGCTGTCCGCCCAGACGTTCCGGGACGGCTGGGTGCACACCGGTGACATCGGCTATCTGCGCGCCGACGGCTACTTGTTCATCGTCGACCGCAAGAAAGACATGATCATCTCCGGCGGCTACAACGTCTACTGCAGCGAAGTCGAAGCCGTCCTGTACGAACACGCCGCGGTGTCCGAGGTGTGCGTGGTCGGCGTCCCGGACGAGCGCTGGGGCGAGGCGGTCAAGGCCGTCGTCGTGGCCCGTCCCCCGGCAGCGGTGACCGAGCAGGAGCTGATCGATTTCTGCGCCGATCGGTTGGCCCGCTTCAAAAAACCCCGCTCGGTCGACTTCGTCACCGAGTTGCCGGTCAATCGCAACGGCAAGATCGACCGCCGTCGCGTGCGCGACGGGTACTGGGCCGGAGCCACCCGGAAAGTCCACTGAGGAGTGTCGACATGTCTTTCACGCTCACGCCGTCCTACGACGACAACCCGCGCCTGGCCGACTTGGTCGGCAGGCTGCGCGACTACTTGAACGGGGAACTGGCGGACTACGAGGCCGGTTTGGGGCTGACCCCGGAGACCCGATTGACCCGCCCGATGTTGGAGCCGGTGTGGCGGCGCTGCCGCGAACTGGGCTTCTACGGTGTCCACCTGCCGCACCGCTACGGCGGACAGGACTTGACCCACACCGAGCTCGCCGCGTTGAAGGAGGAGGTCGGCGCGTCGGGACGGATTCTGCACCACTGCGTGCTCGGCGACATGGGCGGCCCGTTGCGCGCCGGCCCGATCTTCGCTCACGCCACCGAGCACCAGTTGCAGACGTACCTGCTTCCCGTGATCCGCGGCGAGCGGGCCTGCTGCTTCTCGCTCACCGAGCCCGATGCCGGCTCGGATGTGCGCGCGATGCGCACCACGGCCACCCCGGACGGCGAAGGGTGGCGCATCAGCGGGCACAAGGTGTTCTCGTCGGCCGGGCCGTTCGCCGATTTCTCCGTGCTGATCGCGCGGATGGCCGACGAGGTCGAGACCTATTCCGCGTTCCTGGTCGACCTGGACTCACCCGGCTGCACGGTCACCGACGGTCAGACGCCGATGTCCGGTCAGCACATCGAGGCGGACATCGTCTTCGACCGCTGCCACGTCACCCGCGAGCAGCTCCTGGGTTCCGTCGGTGACGGTTTGCGGATCGGGTTGGGCCGGGTCACCACCAACCGGCTGCTGCACTGCCCCACCGTGCTCGGACATGCCCGGCGGGCGCTGGAGCTCACCGTCGAGTTCGCCCGCACCCGCCAGGTGTTCGGCGGTCCACTGGGTGCGCTGCAGTCCATCCAGCACAAGCTCGCGGACATGGCCACCGCCTACTACGCCGCCCGCAGCATGGTCCACGACGCGTTGGCCGCCCTCGACGCCGGCGCCCGGCCGAGGACGGAGGCGTTCATGTGCAAGTTGTTCGTCGCCGAGAACGCGTTCCGCATCGCCGACGAGGCGGTGCAGATCCACGGCAAGGCGGGCCTGACCCGCGGCGCCGAGGTCGAGTGGCTGTTCCGACGGCTGCGCATGTTCCGCATTCTGACCGGTTCCTCGGAAATCCAGCGGAACGGCATCGCCAAGGCACTCCTCGCGACTGAGCCCGGCACCACCCCCGCCACCCGGGAACGGACGTGAACCCGCTCGACGCCGGCGAGCACGCCGAACACCTCGCACCGGCCCGTGCCGCTGATACCGCGGCCACGAATGCCCGCGGTTGGGCGGTCGTGGTCATGCTGGTGCTGTTCATGCTGATCAACTACGGGGACAAGGTCGTGCTGGGGCTGGCGGCCCAACCGATCATGCGCGAGCTCGGGCTGACTCCGGCCTCCTACGGGCTGCTGTCCAGCTCGTTCTTCTTCCTGTTCAGCGCCTCCGCACTCGTCATGGGATTCGTGGCCACCCGGGTCCCCACCAAGTGGATCCTGTTCGCCTTGGTCGTCGTGTGGGGGCTGACCCAGCTCCCCGTGATCGGCGCGACGGGGATGGGCGCGCTGCTGGTCAGTCGCATCGTCCTCGGCGCAGCCGAAGGACCGGCCCAGCCGCTGGCCCTCCACGCGGCGTTCCGGTGGTTCCCCAACGAGAAGCGCAACATCCCCAGCGCCATGCTCGTCGGCGGCGGATCGCTGGGAGGAGTGGTCGCGACTCCCTTGCTCAGCTCGATCATGCTCCACTTCGGATGGCGAGCGGCCTTTCTGGCGCTGTTCCTCGCCGCGGTCCTGTGGTGTCTGCTCTGGATCACGATCGGCCGCGACGGCCCCGCGGACCCCCATCCGCACCAGCGGCGGGGCGAACCCGCTCGACGCGCGGAGGAACTGCGGGTGCCCTACCGCCGAATCTTCCTCAGCGGGACCTGGCTGTCCGGATTCGTCGCCGCCTTCGGCGCCTACTGGACCGCCGCTCTGCTGGTCGCCTGGGTTCCCGCGTACGTCGAAACGGCGTTGGGCTACCGCACGGCGGCCGCGGCGGCCATCGTGACCGCCCCGTGGCTGCTCGGGCTCGTCGCGACCTTCGGGCAGGGCGCACTCACCCAGTGGATGATGCACCGGGGGGTGTCCAGCCGGATATCGCGGGGTGTGCTCAGCGGCTCCGCCACGCTGCTGGCCGGTGTCGCCGTTCTGGCGCTGCCCACCGCGTCCCACCCGGGTGCGCAGATCGTGCTGATCACCCTTGCGTTCGGCCTGCACGGGATCCCGTTCGCCACGGGTCAGACCGTCAACGGCGAGATCGCTCCACCGGCTCAACGGAGTGCCGTGCTGTCGGTCAGCGTCGCGCTCGTCACCCTCGCCGGGCTGGCAGGTCCCTACCTCACCGGCAGGCTCGTCCAGTCCAGCGCTGACGTCTCCACCGGATACGCCGTCGCGTTCGCCGTTCCGGGAATCCTCATGGTGATCGGCGGTCTGGCATCGCTGTTCTTCGTCCGCCCCGAACGCGACGCGCAGCGGATCCGCCTCGACGCCCGGAAAGAACGCGACGCTCGGCGAACATCCCGGTGACCGCACCGCACTTCCCGCGCCCATGCAGGGAGCAACGCGGTCCTCGCCCTGCGGCGTGGCAGGTCTGCCTACCTGGTGTGGACGGACGAGCGGGTCAGCGGGCCGGAACCCCGGGCCCGAGCGGCAACCCGAGCCCGTACCAGGCGAGGAACAGCAGGGTCCACACGCACAGGTTCACCACGGCCAGCGGCAGCACGAGCGACATCAACGTGCCCACGCCCGCGGACGGCCGGTAGCGGCGGATGAAGCCGAGCGCGATGACGAAGTACGGACTCATCGGCGTGAGGCTGTTGGTGGGCGCGTCGGCGATGCGGAACACCGCCTGCGTCATCTCCGGCTGGATGTGCAGCAGCATCAGCATCGGCACCAGCACCGGCGCCACCAGCGTCCACATCGCCGACCCGCTGGTGAGCAGCAGGTTCAGCGCGCTGACGAACAGGATCGCGCCGAGGAAGATCGGCACCGGTCGGGCACCCAGGTCGCCGAGCAGCTGGGCGCCGCTGATCGCGATGACCTGGCCGACGTTGCTCCACTTGAAGTAGCCGAGGAACTGCGAGGCGGCGAAGAACAGCACCAGCACCGGCACGAGCTCCCGCAGCCCCTGCGCCATGAGCTCCGGGACGTCCCCGGGCGCGGTGATCGTGCCCGCGGCCACCCCGTAGACGACGCCGATGACCAGGAAGAACACCATCAGGACCACGGCGATGTTGGCCATCAGCGGGGAGTCCACGACGGACCCTCCGGCGCCCCGCAGCGGTGAGCCGGACGGCAGCACCGCCAGCACGACTCCGGCCAGGAACGCGGCCGCGACGACCAGCGCCCGCCTGACCCCGGTCCGCTCGGCCGCGGACAGCGTCATGTCCGGCAGCTCCTCGACCTCGGTGAGCTCCGGTTCCGCTCGGTTCATCGCCGCGATCCGGCGGGCCACGACGAGCTCGGTGACCACCGTGATGCTGATCGCCAGCACCACCGAGGACACCGCCGAGAAGTAGTAGTTGGACACCGGCGTGACCACGTAGCCCGGGTCGATCGTGCGCGCCGCCGAGGTGGTCACGCCCGCGAACACCGCGTCGCTGCCGGTGATGACCAGGCCGATGCTGCTCGCCCCGCCGACCGAGACGTAGCCGACGATCGCGCCGATCACCGGGCTGCGCCCGATGGCCCGGTAGGCGATCATCGCCAGCGGGATCAGCACGACGAACGCGGCGTCCCCGGCCACCTGGCCGAACATGGACGTCAGCGCGATCGCGAAGGTCACGAGCGTCGCCGGGACCCGCGCCAGCGCCCCGCGCATCAGCGCGGGCAGCAGTCCGCTCTTGTCGGCGACCGCGACGCCGAGCATGATCACCACGATCAGCCCGAGCGGCGGGAAGTTCACGAAGTTGTCGATGAGGTCCCCGAGCATCATCCGCACGCCGTCGCCGGAGACGAGGCTGCGCACCGCGATCCGCTCCCCGTCGGCCGGCGAGACCACCGCGACCCCGAGCGCGGCCAGCAGCCAGCTCGCCAGCACCACGACCACGGCCAGCGCGACGAACAGCCAGAACGGGTGGGGCAGCTTGTTGCCGGCCCGGTCCACGGCCTCCAGGCCCCGGAGCACCAGCGAGGTCCCGGACCGCTTCCGCACCGCCGACCGCACGCCACCCACCACCTCTCCACGCCGGTTTGATCCCGAATCAAACGGTTCTGCACCCGGATGTGTCAAGAGCGTCCACACCAGACAGGGATTGCCGTGGTCAGGAGTCGACCAGTGCGCGGTCGAGATCACCCGCAGCAGCCGGCGGTCCCGCAGCCGCCGCAACCGCGTGCCGACCGCGGCGGCGGAGCTGCCCTCCAGCGGCGCTCGTTGCACAGGTCGCCACGGCCTGCTCCCCGCGCCTGCGGCGCCGCCGCGACGGCCGGACCACATAGGACAGTCGCGCCACCCGGCGGGCGATCACCGGTGCGCCGCGGGGAAGTCGTGCGATGACGGCGGGGGCAGGGTGGCCTGGGAGGGACGCAGACCGTCGGCGAGCAGGGCGAGGTAGCGCCGGGGGTCGGCGCACCGGGGATCGCCCGGGTGCACGGTGGCCAGTGCCATGACCAGGACCGCCGCGAGGTCGCGGACCTCCAGCTCCGGGCGCACCGCACCGGCGTCGATGGCGCGGCGCAGCAGGTGTTCGAGGGTGCGCAGGCACTGGCGAACGCTGTCGACGTCGAACGCCTTCGACTCGCGGGCGAGGGAGAGCACGACCTGCCGTCGGGCCAGCACCGCCACGGTGGCTTCGAGGGCGCCCACGAGGTCTCGCCACGGGTCGCCGGTGCCCACCCCGAGCGCGGGTTCCACCTCGGTGCTGAGCACGTGGTCGAACACCGCCCTGACCAGCTGGTCGCGCGCGCGGAAGCGCCGGTAGACGGTCGCCACGCTCACATCCGCGCGCCGCGCGATCTCCCCGAGCGTCACGGCCGGCCCGGCCTCCTCGAACGCCACGACCGCGGCGTCGACGATCCGCTCGTAGTTGCGGGCGGCATCAGCCCGCAAGGTCCGTCCCTGTCCGGCCATAGCCCACGCACGGTAGCAGGGGGTGCTCCGAGCCGTCGGCCGTGCGGCACCCGAGGTCAGCGGCGATCTCCGCTGGGACTCCCCTCGGTCACCAGGTCACGCGCAGCGACTCCAGCCCGTACACCACGTTGAAGACGCGGAAGGAGGGTTCCTCGTCGGGTTCGGCCAGGGCGAGGCGGGGGAAGCGCCGCAGCAGCGCGGGGAAGGCGATGCGCATCTCCATCCGCGCCAGCGGGGCTCCGAGGCAGTGGTGCACACCGTGGCCGAACGCGAGGTGCCGCGAGGCGCCGCGGGTGATGTCGAGCGCGCCGGACTCGGCGACGAACGCGTGGTCGCGGTTGGCCGCGGCCAGCGAGACCAGCACCAGCGAATTCGCCGGGATGGTGCGCCCGGCGATCTCGACGTCCTCGGTGGTGGTGCGCGGCGGCATCGACTGCACGATGGACAACCACCGCAGCAGCTCCTCGACGGCCGGCTCGACGCGGGCGGGATCGTCGCGCACCATCGCGAGCTGGTCCGGATGGCGCAGCAGCGCCAGCGTGCCCAGCCCGAGCATGTTCGAGGTCGTCTCCTGACCGGCGATCAGCAGCAGTCCCGCGATGCCGATGAGTTCGTCGGTGCTGAGTTCGTGCCCGTGCTCGCGCACGAGCATCCCCAGCATGTCCTCCCCCGGGTCGGCCTCGGCCTGCGCGACCAGCCGGGCCATGTACCGCCGGTTCTCCCGCCGCACCGCCATCCGCTCCTCGATCGGCAGCGACACGTTGAGCAGCCGAGCGGAACGGTCCTGGAACTCCGCGCGGTCGGAGTACGGGACCCCCAGGAGTTCGCAGATCACCAGCGAGGGCACCGGCAGCGCGAAGTGCGACACCAGATCGGCCGGCTCGCCGGCCTGTTCGAGATCGTCCAGCGCCGCCTCGACGATCTCCGAGATCCGCGGTTCGAGCCGCCGGATCCGGCGCACCGTGAACTCCGGGGTGAGCATCCGCCGCAGCCGCGTGTGCTCCGGCGGGTCGCACGCGAGCAGGTTCCCGGCCCGCATCTGGGCCAGTTCCTCCTCGCTGAGGTCGGTGCGCGCGACCGGGGTGCGCGCGTTGCTGAACCGAGCCGGATCCGACAGGACCTCTCGGACGTCCTCGTAGCGGCAGACCAGGTAGGCGGGCACGCCGAACGGCGTCATCACCCGCACCACGCCCTCGTCGTCCCGCGCCCGGGCCAGCTCGGCCGCGGGGTCGAACCCGTCTCGCCGCATGTGCAGGGGTAACGCCGGTGCTCCGGTCATCGCGCGGCCATCCTTCCCGCTGGCGTGTCGGCGCCGACGCTACCGAAGAAAATGAGAGTCGGCTAGCAGTTCTTCCCCAGGCCGCCGACTCCTCGTCGTGGCGCCCCGGAGCGGTGGACGCGTGGTCCCGGGGTACCCCGCGCGCTCCTCCGGGATCACCCGCCGTCGCCCGCGGAGTCCGGGTGCCGGCCGGTGGGCGCGGTTCGCCGGCGGCGGGCGAGCACGACGGCGCGGCCGAGGAGTCCCAGGGCGAACATGCCCGCTCCTGCCACGGCCGATTCCCAGGGCAGGGTGGCGACCAGGACGAGGCAGCCCGCGAGTCCCAGCAGGTTGAGCCAGCGCGGCCAGCGGCGTTGCCCGGCGGGTTGGGTGAACGCCGATGCGTTGGCGATGGCGTAGTAGACGAGCACCCCGAACGAGGAGAACCCGATGACGCCGCGCAGATCGGTGGTGGCCACCAGGATGCTGACGACGGCGGCGAGGGCCAGCTCGGCATGGTGCGGCACCTGGTGGCGGGGGTGCACGGCGGCCAGCCAGCCCGGCAGGTCGCGGTTGCGGGCCATGGCCAGGCTGGTGCGGCCGATCCCGGCGATGAGCGCCAGCAGCGCTCCGAGGCTGGCCGCCACACCGCCGATGCGCACGACCGCGGCGAGCGCACCGGCGCCGGTGGCCTGCACGGCGTCGGTGAGCGGCGCGGTCGCGGCGGCCAGCCGGTCGGGTCCCAGCGCGGCGAGCGCGGCCAGACCCACCACGGCGTAGACGATCACGGTGATGCCCAGGGCCAGCGGGATGGCACGGGGGATGGTCCGCGCGGGGTCGCGGACTTCCTCGCCCATCGTGGCGATGCGGGCGTAGCCGGCGAAGGCGAAGAACAGCAGGCCCGCCGCCTGCAGGACGCCGTAGGGCCCGCCCGCGCCCAGCGCCGCGGGACCGCCCGCGCGAGCGAGGTCGGCGCCGCCGGCGGCGATGCCGACCACCACCGCGGCCAGCGCGATCAGGCTCAGCGCGACGAGCACCCGGGTCAGGGCGGCGGTCTTGGTGACGCCGCGGTAGTTCAGCGCGGCCAGCGCGAGCACCGCGACGATCGCGACGATCCGCTGCGCCCATCCCGGACCCGGTACCGCGTAGGAGGCGACGGTGAGGGCCATCGCCGCGCAGGAGGCGGTCTTGCCGATCACGAAGCCCCATCCGGCGGTGAAACCCCACCACGGCCCGAGCCGTTCCCTGCCGTAGACGTAGGTGCCGCCCGAGGTCGGGTACGTCGCCGCGAGTTGGGCGGAGGCCACCGCGTTGCAGTACGCGATCACCGCCGCCAGCAGCAGGCCGATCAACAGACCGCTGCCCGCGACCGCGGCGGCCGGGCCGAACGCGGCGAACACCCCGGCCCCGATCATCGAGCCCAGCCCGATGAGCACCGCGTCGCCGGTGCCCAGTCGGCGGGCCAGGCCCGGTGAGCGACCGGACGACGTCGAGGAGTGGGAAGGCGTCTCCGGAGTCACGAAATCCTCCTGGCCGCGGGGCGTGGGAGGCGAGCCGCCTCATCCGCAGGAGTCCCGGGTTGCCGCGTGCACCTCGCCCTCCGCGGCGTGGTGCGACACGTGCACCCGCCGGAGCGGAACTCGCGCACCACATCCACGTCGGAGCACGATATCGCCGGGCGATACGGCGCTCCAGGGCGTGCACCGCGACCACGCGGGACCGCCGTGCCCGGAGGCGCGGGGCCGTCAACGCGCCATCGCCGCCGGGCGTGCCTGCGAGGGACTTTCGACCACCTGACACCCGACCGCGCGGGGCCGACGCTGGGAGCGGACCGGCCGGACACGCCCCGGCGAGGAACCAGATGCAGGGGGAAGCGCTCATGGTCACGTTCACCAGCTCGCTCGACCTCACGCCGAGCCAGGTCGAACAGGTACTGCGCCTGGCCGCTCTCGCGCCCTCGTTGCACAACGCCCAGCCGTGGCGCTTCCGGGTCCTCCCGCACCTGATCGAACTCCACGCCGACCCGACGCGGCGCCTGGCCGCGGCCGACCCCCAGGACCGCGAGCTGCGGTTGGCGTGCGGCGCGGCGCTGTTCAACCTGCGGCTCGCGCTCGAACACGCGGGCGTCCGCCCGGTGGTGACCCTGCTGCCGCGGCTCAGCGCGGCGACCACCGTGGCGGAGGTCCGCAGCGGCGGACGCGTCCAACCCGACGCCGAGACCACGGCGCTGCACGAAGCGATCCCGCGGCGCCACAGCCACCGCGACCCCTTCCGGGACGTCCCGGTCTCCGCGGAGCACCGCCAGTTCCTGCGCACGGCCGCGCACCGGGAACGGGCCTGGCTGCACATCGTCGAACCCGCCGAACGCGGCGTGCTGGAGGGACTGATCCACCGGGCGCACCGCGCGCAGATGGCCGATCCCCGCTTCCGCGCCGAGCTGGCCGCGTGGACGGGGCGCCCGGACGACGCCGCGGAAGGCGTGCCGGCCCGGGCCGCCGGTCCCGCGCCCGAGGCCCAGGACCAGTGGGTGCACCGCGACTTCTCGGCCGGGCAGGCGTCCCGTTCGCCCGGCACGCGCTTCGAGGCCCACCCGCTGCTGGTGGTGCTGTGCACCCAGCACGACGACCGCTCGTCCCACGTGGAGGCCGGGCAGGCGGTGGAACGGGTGTGGCTCACGGCGACCTCGCGCGGACTGGTCGCCTCGATGCTGTCGGAAGTCGTCGAGGTGCCCGAGACCCGCGAGGAACTGCGGGCCCTGCTGGGTCAGGACCGCCACCCCCAGGCGCTGCTGCGCATCGGTCACGGGACCCCGTCCGTCCCCGCCCCGCGGCGCGACATCGGCGACCTGCTGCTCGACACCGACGACGCGTCCTGAGCGGGATGTCAGCCGCCGACGATCCGCCACGCCTGCTCGACGGCGGTCTCCGGGCGCCCGGCGGTGTCCACGAGGTCCGCCTCGGACCACGGTGCGAACGATCCGCGCGTCGCGGCGGCGATGTCGGCGGTGGCGTCCGAGGGGTCGCCGGTGCGCGCGGCCATGCGTGCCTCGGTGATCGCGGTCGGCGCCACGCAGCACAGCTCGGTGAGACCGCTGAGCCCGAGGTGCGCGACCGCCCGCGCTGACTCGCGTTCGTGCGCATCGCTCCAACTGGCGCCCAGCACGACGCTCTCGCCGCGTTCCAACGGGGAGCGCGCCCGCGACAGCATTTCGCGGTAGGTCTCGTGCACGCGCGGGCCGGCGTACAGACCGCGTCGGTACCCGGCGCCCGCGTCCAGTCCGGCCGAGCCCGGCACCTCCCGGCGGATCTGGTCGGTGCGCAGCAGGACGCCTCCCATCCGATCGGCCAGGGCACCGGCGACCGTCGACTTCCCCGTCCCCGGGAGTCCACCGACCACGACCAGCCGAACCCGCCCCGCTCGCAGGTGCCGTCCACCGTGCTGAAGTCGAGGAACCCGAGGTCCACCGGCTTCTTGACCTTGTACGCGCGGTCGCCGACGAACACCACGACCGCGCAGTGGCTCTGCGCGATGTCGACATCGCCGAAACCCGGCGCCGGAACACGGCCCGCGAGAACGGGGCCATCCGCAGCCATGCGGCCTCCCAGCGGGCGAGCCGGGGCGCCGTGCGGTCCTCCGCCGCAGGGCACGCCCGGTGTCCGCGGCGTGCCCGTGGTGGCGGGGTGGATGCGCGGCTCCCCCGCGACCTCGACGCCTCACCGGGTCCTGCGCGCCTGTTCCGCCGCCGCGCGCAGGGTGGCCCGCATGATGGCCTTCACGAACGGCGCGACGGTGCGCCAGTACAGCACGAACACCCGGCGGGTCATCGGATCGTTGAGCACCGTGCGGATGTCGTAGGTCAGCAGGCTGCTACACCGCCCGTACGGCCGCACCGACAGCGAGCTCACCATCTTCCCCCGCCCGGGCTTGGTGTAGTCGGCGAAACCCTCCGCGGTGACCTGCTCCCACCGCACGATCGGCGTCCAGAACCGACCGACCGCGCCGAACACGGCCTCCTGGCCCGGCTGTTCGCCGAGCAGTACCCAGTCCCCGCCCGCCACCAGGTCGTCGAAGGTCAACCGGGTCGGCATCTGGGGCGGGACCCGACGCCGCAGGCGGATCGGCAGGTCCCGGACCCACATGGCCGCCGCGGCGGTCGCGGACCGGACGGTGAGCAGGTCCAGGTGCCGCAGCGCGCGGTAGGCCACGTCCGGGGGCGCGTCGACGATCAGGTGCTCCACGGCGTCCACGTCCGGCTCGGCGGCGAAGTCGTCGATCGTCACGGTCGGCCCGGTGACGGCCCACTCGGTCGACGCCGTCTCAGGTGCGCGGACCTGCGCGTCCCGGGATTCCTCGTTCATCTCCTGGTCCTCCTCCCGGGATCAGCTCCCCCGGCCGTCCGGCCGGTGCTCGGACAGCGCCCGCAGTCGGCGCCGGTACTCCTCTTCGTCGATCTCGCCCCGTGCGAAGCGTTCGGCCAGCACGTCCTGCGCCGTGGTGGTGCGCCGTTGGTCCCGGCCGGCCCTGCCGAGGTAGCGCACCAACGCGACGATGGCGATGATGATCAGCGCCCAGAACAGCAGCATGCTCACCGTCATGACCGCCATCCCCCAGATACCCGCTCCGTAGCCGTACCAGTAGTGCATCGCTTCCCCGCTCCTCGTCGCCGCCGAAGGCCGGTGTCCCGCCGCGGCGTTTCACCGGAACACCTCCCCGCCCAGCTCGAACCGGGCGCTGTGCGCGACCGCGCGGACCACGTCGACGGCGGTGAGGACGCCGCACACCTGTCCGCCCTCCACCACCAGCAGCGCATCGGCGCGGGAGTCGATCATCAGCCGCGCCGCGTGGACCACGTCCTGCCCGGCGTCGACGCGCGGCGCCGGGAACCGCCCCAGCGCACCGACCGCGGCGGGTTCACCGGGCATGGCCGCGGCGATGCCGTACAGCACGTCCGCGGCGGTCACGAGCCCGACCTCGCCGTCGTCGGCCACGACGGCGAGGTGGTGGACCTCCCGCCGGTACATCTCGCGCAACGCGACCATCGCCTCGGTGTCCGGCCGCACCGCCACCACCGGCGTGCTCGCCAGATCACCGGCGTTGCCGTGCGCGGATCCCGAGGACTTCGAAGACATCGTTTCGCACCACCCCTCGTCCGCTCAGAGGCGGAGCTTGCGGATCAACGGCTCGTCGGGTTCGGTCGGCGCGACCCGGATGCGCACGTCCGGAACGCGCACTCCCCGGCCGGTCACGATCACCACGCCGCCGAGTTCGCCGAACGCATCGAGCGCTTCCCGTTGCTGGAGCAGACCTTCGACCCCACGACCGGGAGTCCGAAGTGGACCGCGATCTGCTCGGTCCGCTCCGCGGAGAGCCAGTCGCGGTCGTCCACCAGCGCCACGGACAGCCCTTTCCGTCGGTGGTGGTCTTCGCTCGCGAGGGA
The DNA here is from genome assembly GCF_025643595.1 of Saccharopolyspora rosea. Classification (GTDB taxonomy): domain Bacteria; phylum Actinomycetota; class Actinomycetes; order Mycobacteriales; family Pseudonocardiaceae; genus Saccharopolyspora; species Saccharopolyspora rosea. The sequence goes on along the minus strand of NZ_CP102826.1, from coordinate 3,119,451 downwards.
CACCGTGCGCCGGGGACCGGGTCGCTCACCAGAGCCGATCGGCCCTAGGCGTCGGACGCGCTCCCCGCGCCCGGGCTGCCGCGCTCGTGCCGTGCCCGCGTCGCCAGCACCGCGGCCTGCGTCCGGCGTTGCACCCCGAGCTTGCCCAGCAGCCGGGAGATGTAGTTCTTGATGGTCTTCTCGGCCAGGAACATCCGGTTGGCGATCTCCCGGTTGGTCAGGCCCTGCCGGATGTACTCCAACAGGACGCGTTCCTGCTGCGTGATGCCGGGCAGGACCCGCGCACCGTCCAACTTCTCCCGCAACTGCGCCACCAGTTCGGCGGTGGCCCGGTCGCTGAGCAGCTTCCCGCCCGCCGCGACGGTGCGCACCGACGACGCCAGCCGCATTCCCCGGACGTCCTTGATCACGTAGCCCGCGGCCCCGGCCAGGAACGCGTCCAGCATCGCCTGCTCGTCCGGGAAGGACGTCAGGATCAGGCAGCCCAGGTCCGGAAGCCGGGAGCGCAGTTCCCGGCACAGCTCCACGCCGTTGCCGTCCGGTAGGCGCACGTCCAGCACCGCCACGTCCGGGCGCAGCGCGGGGATGCGGGCCAGTGCCTCCCGGGCGGTTCCCGCCTGGCCGAGCACCCGCAGATCGGGCTCGGCGTCGAGCATGTCGGCCACCCCGATGCGGACGATCTCGTGGTCGTCCACCAGGAACACCGTCTTCTCCCGCGCGGCTGGCGCAGCACCGCCCATGCGACGAGATTAGGCGGCACGCCGCGGGCGTGCGGGCGGTGAGTGACCTGCCGCGGCGCCTGTTGTCCCGAGCGCCGGACGGGTCAGTCGGTGCGGGCGCGGACCACGAGCACCGGGCAGGGCGCCGAGTGCAGCAGCGCCCGGCTCGTGGAGCCGAGGAGCATCCCGGTGATCCCGCCGCGGCCGCGCGAGCCGACGACGATGAGCTGCGCCGCCGCCCCGTGCTGGACGAGGTAGCGCACCGGCCGGTCGCACTCCACCACCCGCTGCACCCGGACGTCGGGATACCGCTCCTGCCAACCGGCGAGGCGTTCGGCCAGCACCAGCTCCTCGCGGGCCCTAAGCGACCGCCAATCCCAGGCCGGGAGCACCTCGTCCACGGCGACGTCGCTGAACGCGTGGACGGCGACGAGCGGTGCGCCGCGCATCGACGCTTCCTGGTAGGCCACCGCCAGCGCTCGCTCCCCCACCGCGGAGCCGTCGACCCCGACGATGATCGGGCGGCTGCCGGGTGGTGGCGCGGGACCGGCGCCTCCGGGCACCACCACCACGGGGCAGTGCGCGAGCATGGCGACGGACTCCGCGGTCGAGCCCAGGACCAGCCCGGCACCGGCGGCCTCGCTGAGCCCCCGGGTCCCGACGACCACCCGCCGGGCGTGGTGCGACTCCTCGATCAGCACGGCCGCGGGCTTTCCCCCGCGCAGGGTCTGGCTGGTCGCCACGTCGGCGACGCTCGCCGCTGTGGCCGACGCCTCCGCCAGCCACCGCCGGCGCTGGTCCCGGAGCGCCTCGGCCCCGCCTTCGAGCGCGTCGTCCCACGGCCCCGGCGGCAGCGCGCACACCAGTCGCACCGACGTCCCGTGCAGCGCCGCGTCCGCCGCGGCCCACCGCACCGCGTCGAGCGCGCTGAGCGAACCGTCGACGCCCACCACGTCCGTTCCGGCCATGCCCACCCCCGACCACGCCTGCTCCGCCGACGGTACGAGCAGCGGCGGCCCGCGCAAGCGGGCGGCTTCGCGGTGCTGCGCCTGCACCTCGCGCAGGAGGAGGAGTACTACTTGTCGCTGTCGGCGGGCGAGGCCACCGGCCAGCGATGATCGCCCATCGTGGGCTCGTTTTGATCAGCGGTGCCGGGTTGCGGAACACCAGCTCATCAGCCGTGCAGGTGCGCGGGCTTGCCGGTGAGTTCCTCCACATCGAGACTCGCGGTTTTGAGCAGGTGCTTCGCCAGGTCGAACAGCGCCCTGGCGGCCGCCAGTTCGGCTCCGATCTGCGGCACGTTGCTGTCCTCCGGGGCGCGTTTGGCCAGCCCGGTGCCGCGCAGGCTCGTCGCGTCCCGGGTGTGCAGGTGCGCGGTCGCGTGAGTGCGGTCGTCGTCCTCGGTGAGGTGGATGTCGACCGACCAGTGCTCTGTCGTGGTCATCGTCGAACTCCCGTCATCCGGTGTCGGAGCAGCACGATCCCGCCGTCGCACCCGGCGGACCAGAGCCGATCGGCCCCTGCGTCACGGCGGTGCGACCTCGGCCCGCACGCCGTGCCGGATTTCCAGCGTTCGCCGCAGTTCCGCGGCGCGCCGGTGCAGCGACGCCGACCACGTCACGCCGACCGGCGTGGGATCGGTGAGCCGCCGGGCCTGTTCGGGCAGCCACCGCAGGTCCTGCTCGAACCGCCGCCGCGCCGCCCTGATCGAATCGTCGCGGGACGTCCGGACACCGGCCCGCATCACGGGTTCGAGCACCGGTTCCCGCCCTTCGGCGACCGGTTCGCCGCGCAGCGCGAGCACGTCGTCGCGTCCCGCGGTGCCGCGGTGGACCTGCTTGGCGCCGGGCGCGGTCAGCTTCCCCGCGGACAGCTTCATCACCGGCCGCCCGTCGTACTCGACCAGCTTGTAGGCGCGGTCCAGGGAAGGCGCGTCGGCCGAGACGCCGACCTTCGTGCCGACGCCGTAGGCGTCGATCGGCGCGCCCGACGAGACGAGCGCGGCCAGCTGGTGTTCGTCGAGGCCGCCGCTGGCCATGATCCGCGCACCGGTCAGCCCGGCCGCGTCGAGCAGGCTCCGGGCCTGCACCGCCAGTTCCCCCAGGTCCCCGGAGTCGAGCCGGATCCCGATCCCCCGGGGCAGTTCCCCGGCCACCTCGATGGCGGTGCGCACCCCGTGCGGGGTGTCGTAGGTGTCGACCAGGAAGATCGCCGAGTCCGGGAAGTCCTCGGCGAACGCGCGGAACGCCGCGCGCTCGTCGGGGAACGCCTCGACGTAGGAGTGCGCCATGGTTCCGGCTGCGGGCAGGTCGAACTCGCGGGCCGCCTGCACGTAGCTGGTCCCCGCGAACCCGACGAGCGCCGAGGCCCGAGCGACCGCTCGTGCGGCGTCGAGACCGTGGGTGCGGCGGGCCGCGAAGTCGATCAGGTCCGCCTCGGGCGCGGCGATCCGGCACCGGGCGGCCTTGGAAGCCACCGACGACTGGAACGTCGCGAAGTTCAGCAGCGCCGTCTCCACCAGCTGCGCCTGCGGCAGCGGCGCGGTCACCTCCAGCAGCGGTTCACCGCCGAAGACGACCCGCCCCTCCGGCACCGCCCACACGTCGCCGGTGAACCGCAGCTCGGCCAGCGCCGCCACGTCGCCCGCCGGCAGGTGCACCACGTCCGCGAGGTGGTCCAGCTCGGCCGCGTCGAAGTGCAGCCGCTCCAGGAAGTCCAGGCAGTCGGCGAGACCGGCGGCGACCAGGAACCCCCGGGACGGGGGCAGCCGGCGTGCGAACAGGCTGAAGGTGGCCGGGGCCAGCATGCCCCGGCGCAGGTAGCTCGCCGCCATCCTGATCTCGTACAGATCCGTGCACAGCCCCGTCATGACCGCCACCCCGTCGCGGGAACCACTCCCCGGGTACCACGCGACCGGAACCGGCAACCCGCGCGGCGGAGCCGATCGGCCCTCCCCCGCGCCAGGCGGGCCGGGCGATCCTGCTGGAGGCGGCGCGGACCCGGCTCTGAGCGCGGCGGATCACCCGAGCGCCTCGATGACGTCGGACACCGCGCGGCGCACCGGCAGCAGCCGGGTAGTCGTGCGGGTTCGCCTCCGCCCTCGCGCGGGTACCCAGGACTTACCCGACGACCACGGGCCGGTGGACCCTGGTCACCGGCCCGCAGGCGCACCGAGGCTCGTGACCGTGGCGGCCTCGTCGACAGGAGGAATGTCATGACCAGCTCGTTGCCCCGGCCCAGCAGGGGGCTCCCCGACATCTTCCAGCTCTTCGAGACCGAGTGGCCGTTCGCCGTGCGGCACGCGATGCGCGTGGAGACCTTCACCGAGCAGAACGACTTCGTGCTCCGCTGCGAACTTCCCGGCGTGGACCCGGACAACGACATCCACGTCGACGTCGAGGGCGACCAGCTCACCGTCAACGCCGAACGCCGGTCCGAAGAACGCGCCGGTCGGCGCAGCGAATTCCACTACGGCGCGATGAGCCGCAGCCTGCTGCTGCCGACCGACTGCGACACCGACAACATCAGCGCGGAGTACGACGCGGGCATCCTCACCGTCCGGATCCCGCGCCGCGCGAAGGAATCGCGCCACGAGGTGCCGGTGGCGCGCAAGGGGACGTGACCGACCGCTGATCGCGGGCGCGGCCGTGCTGCTGGTCGAGACCAGGTGGCTGACCTGGCGTGCCCGGCGCACCGGCCCCGGGGAGACCGCCGTACCTGGTGCACGGCTGGAGGACGGGCGCACCAGCCTGTACTTCCCCGGCCCGGACGCCCACACCGAGAAATCGCTGCCGCACCACCCCAGAGCCTGTCTTCGAACTCTGACAGGCACTCAGCTCAACTTCGCCGCGGCGGAGGCTACTCGGCCGGGAGAACCGCCACCGGGCACGGCGCCCGGTTCACCACGGCGTGGCTCACCGAACCGAGCACCGTCCGCCTGATCCGGCCGCGGCCGTGACTGCCCACCACGACCAGTCCCGCGTTCTCCGCTTCGCGCAGCAGTGCCTGGACGGGCTTCTCGGGTGTGACGGCACGTCGCACGGACACGTCCGGGTACTGCTCCTCCCAGCCCGCCACGGACTCGGCGAGCACTTCCTCGGCGTCGTCGCGCACCTCGCTCCAGGGCATCTCCCAGCTGCGCACCCGGAAGAACGGATCCAGCGACAGGTCGCTCCAGGCGTGCACGGCGACCAGCTCGCCGCCGTGGCGGGAGGCGAAGTCGTAGGCGAACCCGATCGCGCGCTCACTGGCCCGCGAACCGTCCACCCCCACCACCACCGGTTCCGCGGACGGCTCGTCGCGCCCGCCGCGGACGACGACCACCGCGGTGCCGGTGCGGCTGGCGAGCAGTTCCGCCGGTGTCGGCCCGACCACGTTGGAACCGTCGTCGCCCGGGCCGCCCAGCACCAGCAGTCCGGCCTCCCGCGCGAACGTCCCGAGCACCTCCGCCGGGTCGCCCAGCTGGACGTCGCCGTGCACCTCGATCTGCGGGTCGATGCCGCGAGCGATGTCGGCGGCCGCGTCGATCTCCGAGCGCAACTCCTCCTGGAGCGGTCGGAAGACCGCGCTGTGTTCGGGGAGCCAGCGCTGCACGTCCTCGCCGGACGGCCACGTGAGCACGTGGACCAGCCGCAGCGGCAGGCGTCGGGCGGCCGCCTCCCGCGCGGCCCACCGAACGGCCCGGCGCGAGGACTCCGACAGGTCGACACCCACGATGATGTCCTTGCGTCCTTCCGGCATCGCCCACCTCCGGGTCCTTTCCGCCCTGCGCCCTTCACCATGCGCTCACGGTGGTGACCGCACCACTTCCACAAGGCCCGACCCGACGGGTCAGCCCGGTGCCGCCCAGCGGCGTCGCACCAGTTCGGCGCGCTCGCGCACCAGGCGTGCCCTGCGGACCGCCGCAAGCCGTCACAGCAGGGCGGTCCGGTCCGGCACGTAGCGGTAGCGCTCCCGAGGCGGCCGCTCGTAGTCGCTGGACGCCGGCGGGCCGGGAAGTCGCACTTCGGGCAACGGCACCTCCGAATACGGCACCGTGGACAGCAGGTGCGCGATCATGTTGATCCGCCCCCGGCGCTTGTCCTCGCTCTCGACGAGGTACCAGGGCGCTTCCGGTGTGTCGGTCGCGGCCAGCATCTCGTCCCGCGCCCGCGAGTACTCGTGCCAGCGAGCGACCGACTCCAGATCGACCGACGACAACTTCCACCGGCGCATCGGATCGTCGATGCGGTCGCGCAGCCGCCGCTGCTGCTCGGCCTGGCTGATGGAGAACCAGTACTTCCGCAACAGCAGACCGTCCTCGACGAGCAGCCGCTCGAACACCGGGCACTGCCGCAGGAACCGCTGCCGCTCCTGCTCGGTGCAGAACCCCATCACGCGTTCGACGCCCGCCCGGTTGTACCAGCTGCGGTCGAACAGCACGATCTCCCCGCCCGCCGGCAGGTGCTCGACGTAGCGCTGGAAGTACCACTGCGTGCGCTCCCGCTCCGACGGCGCCGGCAGCGCCACGATCCGCGCCACGCGAGGATTGAGGTACTCCGCCACGCGTTTGATGGTGCCTCCCTTCCCGGCCGCGTCACGCCCCTCGAACACCACGACCAGTCGTGCGCCGGCGCTGCGGACCCACTCCTGCAACGTCACCAGCTCGGCCTGCAACCGGGCGAGCTCGCGTTCGTAAACCGGGCGCGGCAAGCGCTTCCGCGGGCCGGTCCCCGCCCCCTCACCGCGCGCCACATCACCGCCGGGCACAGCACCCACCTCCCCGAACCGGCGGACACACCCCCCCCCCCCCCCGACTACCCGGAACGCGCCCGACGCCCCCGACGCGGCGCGCCGGGGGCGTCGGGTGGGCGGTCAGCGCCGCCTCCGCCGCGCGCCGTTCCCGCCGCTCGGCCTCCGAGCAGGTGGAAGCGGCTCGGAGGCCGCCTCCACCGCGCTCGTCAGCCGCACTTGCGCAACGCCTCCGCTCCGGGGCTGCTCAGCGCAGTCGCAGCACTGGGACTGCGGCGCTCGACGCGACGACACCTGTTGCACCCTTGCGTTCAGCGGGACCGATTCCGCCGTCATCCCAGTGCGGACGGATCGACGACGGCCGCCACGGCGACGAAGACCGCGACAGCGAGGACGACGTAGCCGAACCAGCGGCGCACGGTCACGGGGTTCAGCCGCACCGACAGCCGACCGGCCACAATGGACACCACCAGGGACGTGCCGGCGAACAGCAGCAGCACCCCGTAGTCGATGCTCCCGGCCGTCTCGGCGTGCGCGGCGAGTCCGGCCACCGAGTTGATCAGCACCACCACCAGGGAGGTCGCGACCGCCTGCTGGGCGCCCAGGCCCAGCAGCAGGGTCAGCGCCGGGACGACGACGAAGCCGCCGCCGACGCCGAACAAGCCGGTGAGCACACCGACAGCCGCACCGGCGACCACCGACTTGGGCAGGCAGGTGCGCCAGTCGACGCCGCCCTCCCGGGTGCGGCAGGCTCCGGCGTGGTTCTCCCCGCCGCGCAACATCCGCACCGCGACGACGACCATGAGCACGGCGAAGGACAGCAGCAACCAGTTCTGCGGGAACAGCCGCCCGAGCGCCGCACCGCCGAAGGCCGCGGGGGTGCCGGCCGCGCCGAAGACCAGCGCCACCGGCCACCGCACCGCGCTGCGCCGTGCGTGGGGGACCAGACCGCCCAGCGAGGAGAACGCGACCACGGCCACGAGGTGGGAATCGCCGTCTGCAAGGGCTGTCCGACGCCGTAGACCAGGGCGGGCACGGTCAGGATCGAGCCACCCGCACCGAGCAGGCCCAGCACCAAGCCGATCACGGCGCCGAACATCACCGCCCAGTACAACGAAACCCCCCATCCCAGGAGCGGACCGCGCACCGGTGCCGGGTCGTGCCCGCGGGGCCCACTACCGCCGCCCCTTTCCGCCGACGAGCGCGTCGAGCGCGGCTCGACCGTCCACAGCGGACGTTCGGTTGTGCGGCAACAAGCCGAGCAGCCGGGACATCGCGCAGGTGTCGGTCAGCGCGGCGAAGGTCAGGCCGGCGCCGACGAACCCGGCGATCCACTTCAGCGGTCCGTAGGCGGTGCTGCCCACCACGCCGGTGAGCACCAGCAGGCCGGCGACCAGCCGGACCTGCCGCTCCATGGCCCACGTGCCCCGGCCCCGGTCGAGCTCGCCGCCTCCGTCCTCCCAGCCGGTGATGCCGCCCCGCAGCACGCTGACCCGGTCCCACCCGGCAACCTCCGCCTGTCTTTGAACCTGCTCCCGGAAGGGGCGCGGCAAGCGGCGCCAGCCGCTTTCTCTTTCGGTGAGTACGCAAGCAACCGGCACCGCCGCGGGTTCTCAGCGGTCGTCTCGCGAGGACAGCCCCGACGCCGTGTATTGGTCATACATCAGGAGGGGCTTCCGCAGTCGATGTGACTGTGGCGCGGCAGCGCCTCCGTGGGGGGTGGTGGTCGGGTGACGGGCGGGCCGCTGAGGTTCCGCCACCGGCACCGCCTCGCAAAAGGAGTTCGAAGACAGACTCGCTTTCCTCCAGCAGCGTTGGGCGGATGTGGGGTCAGGTTCGGTCGGTCATCGGCACACCCGCCTCGGCGGCGGCGCCGAACGCGTCGTCGATGAGCACGACCTCGCGACCGGCGGCCTGCAGCAGCGAGGCCGCCGCGGTCGCGCGGTAACCGCTGCCGCAGTGCACCCACACCACGCCGGCGGGGACTTCCGCGAGCCGGTCCTTGAGCGCGTACAGCGGGATGTGCACCGCTGTGGGGATGTGCGATGCGGCGAACTCGTTGTTGGTGCGCACGTCGAGCACCACCTCCGGGGCGGGCAGCCCGCCGGTGTCGCCGCGCAGCGCTGCGGCCAGATCCGCGAACGTGGCGGTCGGCGTGCTGCGCAGTTGGCCGGGGTCGGCCGCCAGCTCCTCCGGGCTGCCCACGGCCGCCGCGGCGAACTCGTCGATGCCGATCCGGGCCAGCTCGCGCTGGGCCTGTGCGACCTGCTCCCGGGACTCGCCGAGCAACGTGATGGGCGCTCCCCAGTCGATCATCCACCCCAGCCAGGTCACCATCGGACCGTCCAGTCCGAGGCTGACCGTGCCGGCCAGGTGCGAGACCACGTACGCCTTGCGGGAACGCAGGTCGACGACCCACTCCCCGTGTTCCAGGCGGCGCCGCAACTCCGCCGGTTCGGCCCGGACCGGCTCGCGCAGGTCGATCGGCTGCGGCCCGGCCGTGTTCTGCACGCCCATGTGCGCGTAGTAGGCGGGGTAGGCGTCCAGACCCGCCAGCGTCTGCTCGACGAAGTCGCGTTCGGCCAACGTCAACGCCGGGTTGGTCCGCTTCTGCTCACCCAACGTCGCCGAGTCGCCCGATGCCTGCGTCGCCGAGCAGAAGCTGCCGAAGCCGTGGGTCGGCCAGATCCGCGCGCCGTCGGGCAGGATCGCCGCGAGCTTCTGCGCGGAAGCGTGCTGGTGGCGGGCCAGCTCCTCGCTGTGCTGCTCGCCCAGCAGGTCGGTGCGCCCGGTGGTGCCGAACAGCAGCGACCCGCCGGTGAACACGCCGACCGGGCCGTCCTGCCCTTCGAGCACGTAGGACAGGTGGTGGAAGGTGTGCCCCGGCGTGGCCACCACCCGCACCCGCATGCGCGCCGACAGTTCGACCACATCGCCGTCGGACAGCGGGCGCCGGTCGAAGCGCACCTCGTCGGCCGCCGCCAAGCCGTACTCGGCTCCGGTCAGCCGGGCCAGTTCCAGGGCGCCGGAAACGTAATCGTTGTGCACGTGCGTGTCGAGCACCAGGGCGATGCGGACGCCGAGCCGCCCGGCGACCGCGATCACCCGGTCCACGTCCCGCTGCGGGTCGACCACCACCGCCACTTCACCGTCGCTGGCCAGGTAGCTGCGGTCCCCCAGCGACGAGGTCTCGATCACCTCCACCACCAAGCCACCGGCCGGTCCTTCCTCCTGCTGCACCGCCGTCACCGCTGCACTCTCCTTCCCTCTCGTGGCCTTCCCTCTCGTGGCCTTCCGTGTGATCTTTCGATCTCGTGACCGGCCTCGATCCACTCGGCCGTCCCCGCGGACACCGACACCGCTCGCGCGCCGGCCGCGTTCATCGCCTCCGCCGCCTGCCGACTGCGCCCGCCGGACCGGCGGATGACGTGCCATTCCTGCCCGGCGAACCGCTGCGGCGCGGCCGGCATGTCCTCCAGCGGCACGTTCACCGCACCCGGCAGATGGCCCGAGGCGTACTCCTCCGGCGAACGCTCATCGACCAGTCGCGCACCCCGCCGCGACGCCCCGACGAAGGCGTTCATCCCGATCTCGGGTGTCTGATCTTACACAAGGACTCCATATACCCCGGGGGGTATTCACCGGATACACGTCCCCGCCTCACCTCGGCGAGGAGTGCGCGCTCAGGCGAGCGCGAGGAACAACCGCTCCAGCTCCTGCTCGGTCATCGGCGGCTCGTCGCCCTCTCCCCGAGCCTGCTGGCAGTACCGCATCCCACTGGCCACGATCTTGAACCCGGCGCGGTCCAGGGCTCGGGAAACGGCTGCCAACTGGGTCAACACCTCGGCGCAGTCGCGGCCTTCCTCGATGGCTTCGATCACGCCGCTCAACTGGCCGCGCGCCCGACGCAACCGCGTCAGCGCATCGCCCACCATCTCCGGCTTCAGCTCCACGGCGATCCCCTCCCTTCACCCGAGCTCAACGCAATATACCCCCCAGGGTATTCCGGGGTTGCGGGGAGAGTTGTCGCGGGACTCCGCGCCGGGCCGTTCGGTGCTCAGCCGACGATGCGGCGCACCGAGTGGATGTCGCCGATGACCTCGTAGTTCTCGACCTTGACGTCCTGACCCTCGGTGGGCGCGTGCACGACCTTGCCACCCCCGATGTAGATGGCGTCGTGACTGGCCGAGCCGTAGTAGAAGATGACGTCCCCGGGCTGGAGGTCGGATTCGGAGACCTTCCGGCCCGCGGAGACCTGGGAACGGGTCGACGCCGGGAGGGAGACACCCGCCTGCTCGTAGGACCACTGCACGAGGCCGGAGCAGTCGAACTGGTTCGGCCCCTTGGCGCCCCACACGTAGGGCGAGCCCTGCTTGCGCAGCGCCGCGTTCACCGCCGTGACCGCCGCGCCCGCGCCCGCGATGGGACCGACGTCGCTGCCACGGCCCGACAACAGCCCCTTCTCGGCGGCGCTGAGCTGGTCGTACTGCTGCTCGACCTGGGCGATCCGGGAGTCCATCGCCGCCTTGCGGGTGCCGATGTCCTGCTCCAGCCGAGCCGCGTCGGCCTCGGCCCTCGCCGCGCCTACCCGCGCCCGCTGGGCTTGGCGCCGGGCCGATTCGGCCCGCTCGGTCGCCGAAGCCAGCGCGCGCACCGCGTCGTCGTTGTGCCTGGCGAGCAGTTCCAGCGCCGAGGCCCGGTCGAGGAACGCCTCCGGTGATTCGCTGGCCAGCATCGCGGACAGCGCGTTCAGCCGCGCGCCCTGGTAGGAGGCTCTGGTCAGCTCGTCGACCTGGGCGCGGAACCGTTCCTCCTGCCCGCGCGCCCGGTCGACGACCCGGTCCGCCTGGTCGGCGGCGGCGTTGAACCCGTCCAGCTCGGCCCGCTTCGCGGCGTGGTCGTCCTGGGCCTTCTTGAAGTCCTCGGTGAGCACCTCGGCCTGCCGGGAAAGCTCCCGCAACCGTGTCGCGGCTTGCGAGCTGCCGGGTTCCCCGGCGGCGGGCGCGCCGCTGATGAACACAGTGGACAGTGCGGTCGCGGCCACCAGTGCGGTGTGCGCCGCGGCTTTCGCGTGGTGCGGCATGCCGGGGGGTCACTCCCTCGATTCGTCGCGGGTGGGCGCGGGATCGGCCCGCGGGGTGGTGGACGAGCGCGCGCGGCGCTCCCGGACGACGACCAGCGCCGCACCGGCGAACACGACGGCGGCGACGACCACGAGCACGAGCCGGTCCGAGACGGCTCCGGCGGCCCGCTGCACCCACGCCTGCGCGGCGAACTGCGCGTCGATGCCGACGGCGCCGCCCAGCGAGCCGGTGCCGTCGGTGGCGATGAACAGCACGCCCAGTGCGATGAACACCAGCCCGGCGATCAACGTGGTGCTGTGCACCCTCAGCCGTCCCCAGCTCAGCTGGCGCCCGCGCAGCCAGGTGCGCCGCCCCAGGTCGAAGCGGTCCCAGAGCGCGGCGATGACGAACAGCGGCACGGCCATGCCCAGCGCGTAGATCGCCAGCAGCAGGGCTCCGTAAGCCGGACCGGCCCCGGTGATCGCCATGGTGAGCACGCTGCCCAGCAGCGGACCGGTGCAGAACCCCGCGAGCCCGTAGACGGTGCCGAGCAGGTACACCGACAGCGCCGAGGAGATCCGGATCCGGCCGCTGAGCCGCTGCGCGGCGGTCGAGCCGAAGCCGAACCCGGCCAGCTGCGCGCCGCCGAGCACGATCATGACCAGACCACCGCCCAGGACCACGGTGCTGTGGTGCTCGTTGAGCACGGCGCCGATGGAGCCCGCCGCCACGCCCATCGGCACCAGCGTCGTCGCCAAGCCGAGGTAGAAGATGGTGGTGCGCAGCAGCAAGCGCACCCGGTCGGCGAAGGCGTAGGCGAAGAAGGCGGGCACCAGCAGCGCTGAACACGGGCTCAGCAGGGACAGCACACCGCCGAGGAAAGCGCCCAGATAACCGACGTTCACGAGTTCGCCCGTTCCTGCTCGATCACCGAGACGAACTCCTCCAGGGGCTGCGCGCCGAGGATCGCCTGTCCGTTGATGAGGAACGACGGGGTGCTGGAAGCGCCGAGCTCCTGCCCCTCGGCCAGGTCGACCCGGATGTCCTGCACGACCTCCGGGTCCTGGCGGTCGGTGTTGAACCGGGCCAGGTCCGCGATGCCCGCGTCCCGGGCGATCTGCTGGATGCGCTCGTCCGGGAACGCGGTCTTCCTGGTCCCGTGGTCGATCGAGTACGCCATCCGGTAGGCGGCGTCGTGGAACTGCCAGAACCTGCCCTGCCGGGCGGCGGCGCGGCCCGCTTTGGCCATCTCGACCGACTCGTCGCCGAAGATCGGGAAGTCGCGCCATTCGATGCGCAGCACGCCCGTCCGGACGTACTCGTCGACCAGCTGCGGCTCGACGCCGGTGGCGAACTTCGAGCAGTACGGGCAGCGGAAGTCCTCGTACTCGATCAGCACGACCGGGGCGTCCGGACTGCCCATCGCGAGCGGGTCGCCGGGCTCGCGCCGCTGCAGGGCCTTCAACCGGTCGGCGATCTGCTGCTGCCGGGAGGCTCCCCGCTCGTGCTGCTCGGCCTCCGGCGACGGCCGCGGGCCGCTGAACGCGCCCCACGCCAGCACCGCGACCACGACGACCGCCAGCGTGACGACCAACCAGGTCGTACGAGAAGGCCACCGTCCGGGACCCGATTTCATCGGCGTTCACTCCAAATCGGTCGAGTTGTCTTCTACCGAACTTAGTAGATCTTCTACGGAGGGTAGTATCCGACCCGGCAGCACCCGAACGACGCCCGGGAGACCCGATGCCCAGCGGGACGAACTCGGCTGCGCGCCGCGGAGAACCGCCGGTCCCCGCCGTCGACCGGTGCGGCACCCTCTACCCTCCTGCGCGGAAGGGAGGAGCCGGATGCGCAGTCTCGGACCGCTGGAGTCGGCGGTGATGGACCTGCTGTGGAACGCGGACGGCCCGAGGAACGTGCGCCAGGTGCTGGACGGGCTCCGCGACCGCGGACTCGCTTACACCACGGTGGCCACCGTTCTGGACAACCTCCGCCGCAAGGAGTGGCTGGAGCGCGAGCAGATCGGCCGCGTGTGGTTCTACCGCCCGCGCGTGGACGCCAGCGAGCACGCGGCCCAGCTGATGCGCCAGGCGCTGGCCGACAGCGGGAGCCCGCGGGCCACGTTCCTGAAGTTCGTCGACGAGATCAGCGACGAGGAAGCCGCGATGCTGCGCGAGCTGCTCGCCGAAGCGGACTCCGCGGAGGACCGATGACGGCGCTGATCGTCGCGCTGGCCGGCTACGTCGTGGTCGCGGGCGCCTGCGGCCCCCGCCTGATGCGCGGTTACCGGCGCCACTCGCCCGGCGCCGCGCTGCTGTTGTGGATGGCGCTGATCAGTTCCTGGGTGTTCTCGGTCATCAGCGCGGGCCTGGCCGCCATGGCCCAGTTCTCCGGCGGTCTCGGCCTCGCGGGGTTGCTCCACGCGTGCGCTCGCGCGGTGCTGGCCATCATCTCCGTGCACGACCTCACCGACGTCGCCGCCAGCCTCGCGCTGTTCGGGTCGCTGTTCTTCGTGCTGCGCCTGGGCGGGGTGGCGGCGGCGCACGTGCGCGCCACCCGGCGACGTCGCAACGCCCACCGGCGCGAGGTCTGCACCCCCGGCAGGACCCGTCTGCACGACGGCCGCCGGATCACCGTGGTCGAGGCCGCGGAAGCCGCCGCCTACTGCGTACCGGGGCGCCGGTCGGCGATCGTGCTGACCACCGGCGCGCTGCGCAAGCTCGGTCCGCGCGAAACCGCTGCGGTCATCGCGCACGAGGCCGCGCACCTGCGGGGCAAGCACCACCTCTGCGTGGGGACGGCCGCCGTCCTGGCCCGGGCGTTCCCGTTCGTGCCGCTGCTGCGCGAGGCCCCGCGCGAGATCGCGCGGTTCGTGGAGTGGGCGGCCGACGACCGGGCCGGCCGCAGCCACGGCAGGCGCTCCGTCGCCGTTGCCCTGACCGTCATGGCCACGAACTCGCGCCGTCCTGCCCGGGTGCCCGCGACCGCGATGAACGCGACCGGGTCCGAGGTCCCGGAACGCGTCCTGCGCCTGCTGCGGCCGGAACCGCGCACCCGGTCGGCGACATGCCGCATCACCGCGGCTCTCGCGGTGCCGGTGCTCGCGTTCACCGCGGGGGCGGCGGTGCTCCTCCCGGCCGCGACCGCGGACCCCACGCCGCTGTGCAGCGGTGCGAAAGCACCCGCCGAGAGGTCGCGCTGAGGCGAACCGAGACGTCGTGCCGCGCCCGGACGTGCCCCACGCGCATCCGGGCCTTCCCGGCGCGGTGCTTCAGCCGCCGCTGGGCGTGCGGCGCTTCCGGCGCAGATCCAACACCAATCCGATCGCGACGACGAGCGCGATCCCCATCAGCCACAGGTTCGCCACCGAGCGGGGTTCGCTGACCACGCTCTCGTGGCCGAAGAAGAGCATGAACAGCACGACGATGACCGTGCCCCAGCCCGCTGCCTGGGTCCCCCTCGGGAATCCGCCGTGCCAGCCCCACGCAGCTGACGGCTCCTCCGCTGGATCGACGCGGTGACCAGTGATTTCCTTCTTGTCGGCCACGTCTCCACGGTGTCACACCGAGGGTGGGCGCGCAGCGCCGTCCTGACCGCCACCGCGCCGCTTCCCCCTGACGCCTCGCCCGCTCCGCGGCGGTGTCGACGCCGTCCCGCGCGAGCGCCCTGCCGGCGGCGAAGGTGCGTGGACCGCTCCCGCTGGTGTCCGTCGTGACGTATTTTGCCGTGCTTGTCCGGGAAAACGAGTACCGTCTTCGACGAAGGCCGCACCATTCCAGCGAAATGATCACGACACCCGCTCGGAACGCATTCGATCGCCCAGCGGCTGCCGTGCACCGTCCACATGCGACTGATCACCGATCCGCCCGGGCGCGGAAGCATCCGCGCTCCGGTGCCGGATCTGGCGATCCCGCGCAGGTGTTCCGCCGGAGCCCGCGCCCGTCACCTGCCGCTGGACCGCATCGCGTCCTTGACGCGATCGACCATGGCGGCGAAGGGACCGGTGAGCACCTGGGCGGTCGGCGATCCCGCGGCGGTGGGGTGCGGGTGGGTCGGCGCCATCTTCTCGACCGCTTGCAGCCGGCTGCCCATGCCGTTGAGCTTGTCCTGATCGCAGCCCTGGCGGACGGCGGGGAACTCCTCCTGTTCCTCGTGCTCGGCGTGGTCGATCACCGAACGCTCGAACTCCGCCAGTTTGGCGTCGAAGTCCGCGCTGGCGACGTCCATCTTCTCCAGTTCGGCGAGCACGTGGTTGGCTTCCTGCTCCTCGTGGTTGCGCGCTTCGGCCTCGGCCTCCCCCGCCGTGCTCTTGGCGGTCGGCCGCACGACGATCTCCTCCGCGGTCTCGTGGACCGCCAGCAGAGCTCTCAGCTCGTCGAACCGGCTCTGCTTCTGCTCGCCCTGCGAATTCTTGACCTCCGCGAAGAGATCCCGGATGCGTGCGTGCTGCTCCAAGAGGACGCGGACCACGTCCCCTTCCGGAAGCCTCGCGGCCTCCTGGCGTTCTGTCTGCGCAGTGCTCACGGCACCGTCCTCCGCTCTCCTCGGTCTGCTCGGTTGGCCATCCCCGGGTAACCGCAGGGCAACGGGGGCAAACGATCGAGCGGCCGGAACGGTGCTGCCTGCGCGGCGACCGCCTCGCTCCGCGGTGCCCGCTCAGATCTCCCGCCCTGCGGCGGAAACCGGAAAATGGCGAACAAAAGTGTGAACCCCCTCCGGTCGGGTAGTCCGGAGAGGACCGTTCACCGGAGCGTTCGCCGCGAGGGCGCCAGCGTCCGCGGGAGCGGTGGAGTGACCACCTCACCACGAGGAGGGTCGACGATGACCTCGGCACCTCGAATCGCGACAGCCGTCGCACTCGGTTACCTCCTGGGGCGCAGTCGCAAGATGAAGCTGGCGATCGCGGTGGGCGGCCTGCTGGTGGGACGCCGGATCACCACCGATCCGGTGGAGCTCCTGCGGCAGGCGAACAAGGCGCTCGCGGCCTCGCCCGAGCTGAACCGACTGCTCGGCGAAGCCCGGTCGCACCTGACCGACGCGGCCAAGGCCGCGGTGACCGCCGCGGCGGCCAACAAGATCGACGAACTCGGGGAAAGCCTCACCGAACGCGCCGGTCGCATCCGTTCCGGACGCGGCGGTGCGGGAGCGGTGCCCGAGCAGCGCGCCCAGGACCAGGACCAGGAGCAAGAGCAGGAGCAGGAGCAGACCGAGCCGTCCCGCTCCGAGTCGACGGCCTCGTCGGGTGGTGACTGCTCCGGACGCAACCGCCGACCGGCCCGCCGCAGCACCTCGACCGGGGAACCGGGCAGGCGCTCGACGCGGACGCGCGGCTCGTCCGACACGTGACGTCCTCACCTCCTCACCAGGAAGCGATGATCATGGCTGGATCGGAAGACCGGGCCGGGGGCACCGGCCTGCTGGAGGAACTTCCGCTGGACGACCTCAAGGGCGCCGTGCAGGACCTGGCGCTGGCAGTGGTGGAGCGCGCCTTGGGCGGCGTCACCGGGAAACTGCAGAACGTCACCGGAAGGCTCACCGACTACGCGGAGAACGGTGGCACCGGGTTGGTGGAGGCGATCACCGGCGGCAGCGGCGTCGGCTCGTTGCTCAAGCCGCTGGCGGGCGCCGGGGGCAAGCTCAAGGACGCCGGGCTCGGTGCGGTCAAGGACGCCGGGCTGGGCGCGGTCAAGAACGCCGGGATCGGCGCGGTCAAGAACGCCGGGATCGGCGCGGTCAAGAACGCCGGGATCGGCGCGGTCAAGAACGTGGCCAAGAACGCCCTGTCGAGCGGCGACGCCGGGCAGACCGGCAAGGCCGCGCGGGTCACCAACATCATCGAGCACATCGACGTCGGGGTGCCCGTCCGGACCGCCTACGACCAGTGGACGCTGTTCGAGGAATTCCCCTCCTTCACCAGGAAGGTCCAGAACGTCGAGCAGCAGTCCGACGAACGCCTCAAGTGGGAGGCGAAGATCTTCCTGTCGAACCGCAGCTGGGTAGCGACGATCGACGAGCAGGTCCCGGACGAGCGGATCGTCTGGCGCTCCGAAGCGCCCAAGGGGTACCCGGACGGCACCGTCACCTTCCACGAACTCGGTCCCGAAATGACGCGGATCCTGCTGGTGATCGAGTACCACCCGCAGGGATTCCTGGAGAAGACCGCGAACCTGTGGCGGGCGCAGGGCAGGCGGGTCCGGTCCGACCTGCGGCACTTCCAACGCCACGTCATGCGCCAGACGATCCTGGAGGCGGACGAGTTGCAGGGCTGGCGCGGCGAGATCCGCGACGGCGAGGTGGTCAAGACCCACGACGACGCCGTCCGCGAGGAGAAGGAACGCGGCGAGTCGGAGTCGGCGGACTACGCCGAGCAGGACGAGGGCTATGACGAGGACGAGTACGGCGAGGAATCCGACGAGGACGAGTACGGCGAAGAATCCGAGCACGACGAGGAATCCGAACGCGACGAGGACGAGCAGGGCGACTACGAGGCGGCCGGGCAGCGGTCGAGGGGGAGCAGGTGACGGCACGTGACTGTGGCAACCAACGACCAGCAGGGCGGCCAGAGCGCCGTCTCGCGGCAGCAGGCGAGCAGCCTCGCCGACGTCGTGGACCTCATCCTGGAGAAGGGGCTCGTGATCGACGCGTTCGCGCGCGTCTCGCTGGTCGGCATCGAACTGGTCACCATCGACGCCCGCGTCGTGGTCGCGAGCGTGGACACCTACCTGCGGTTCGCCGATGCCACGAACCGGCTCGACCTGCACGAGAAGGGCGGCAAGGACCTGCCCGAGCTCGTGGAAGGCGTGACCGAGGGCGCGAGCCAGGCGGGGGCCGCGGGCAAGACCAAGGGAATGATCGACGCCGCCAAGGACAAGTTCAACGAGTTCCGCGGTGAGGACGAGCGCGAGACCGAGCCCGCGCGACCCGGCCACGGCTCCCGGAAGGAGCGGCGGCGATGAGCGCCGAGCCGGGCGAGCAGGTCGTCGAACGCGGCCTCTACGTGTACGGGGTGGTCCCGCTCCGGGAATCGCTGCCCGAGCAGCTGCCCGCTGTCGGCGGCGAGACCGAAGTGGAACTGGTCTCGCACGGCGAGTTGTCCGCGCTGGTCAGCGACCTGGAGATCAACCGCCCGTTGGGCACGCCGGAGGACCTGCTGGTGCACGAACGGGTCCTGGACACGCTCGCCTCCGAGACCGAGGTGCTGCCGATGCGCTTCGGCGCGGTGGTCAGCGATGCCGCCGCGGTGGCCGAGGAACTGCTGGAACCCCACCAGGAACGCTTCCGCTCGGTGCTGTCCCAGCTCGAAGGCAAGGTCCAGTTCGCGGTGCGGGGCACCTACATCGAGCAGGCCCACCTGCGGGAGGTCGTGCTAGAGGACCCCGAGATCGCCGAGCTCCGGGAACGCCTGCGAGGTGTGGATCCGACCGCGGCCTACGACGACCGGGTGCGGCTCGGCGAACTGGTGCACGCCGCGGTGTCGGCCAAGCGCGCCGAGGACGCGCGCTGCTTGGTCGACGCGGTGGCTTCGGATGCGCGCAGCTCGCTGATCCACGAGGTCGCCGGCGAGGACGAGGCGTTGTCCGTGTCCTTCCTCGTCGACCGCGACCACATCGCGGAGTTCGAAGACGCCGTGGAACGACAGGGCCGGCAATGGCGGGAACGGATCGGGATGCGGCTGATCGGCCCGCTGGCACCGTACGACTTCCTCCCCGGAGTGTGAAACATGGGACTGATCAGCAGCCTCGTCACGTGGCCGTTGAAGCCGGTGCACGCCGCGGTGTGGATCGCCGAGCAGCTGAAGCGGTCCGCGGAGCAGGAGTACTACGACCCGGCGGTGGTGCGCGACCAGCTGACGAAGGTCGAGCGGGCGCACACCGCGGGCGAGATCACCGACGAGGAGCGGGACGAACTGCAGAAGGCGTTGCTGAACCGCCTTCTGGAGGCGCAGAACCGCTCGGGGAAGACGTGATGCCGGGTGTCCGGTGATCCCGAGGCCCGGGGAGAACGGCCGCGACGCCGCCCGGACGGTGACGTCCGCCGCCCGTCCCGCGGGCGCGCGCCGGAGGAACGCGGCGAACGGGAATCCCGCGAGCGGACCCGGACACCGCGGAAGCGTTCGGAGCGCGCCGAACGGGACCGGCCGGAACGGGACGAGCGGGAACGCTCCGAGCGCGACGAGCAGGAGCGGTCGCAGCCCGCCGACCGGGAGGTCGCGGAGCGCGAGGAGAGCTCAGCGGCGGAGGACTCCGCGGCGCGCCGCAGCGGGACGTCGCTGCGCGCCAACGAGGCGGCCCGGCTCGCGGTGCGCCAGGTGCGGGAGCTCACCGGCCGCGACGCCGAGGGCGTCACGGCGCTGGAGCGGTCCGCCGACGGTTGGCGGGTCGGGGTGGAAGTGGTGGAAAGCCACCGGGTTCCGGACAGCACGGACGTGATGGCCGTGTACGAGGCGGAGCTGGACGAGACCGGCGAGCTGGTGTCCTACCGCAGGGTCAGCCGGTACGCGAGGGGGCACGGCGACGCGGAGTGATCGAGGAGGACGCCTGAATGACCGATCCGTACGGCGGCCGGGTTCCCGACCGGTACGAGCGGGGCGGTGCTCCCGCCCGGCCGGAGGCGGCGAACCTGGCCGACATCCTGGAACGGGTGCTGGACAAGGGGATCGTCCTCGCCGGCGACATCCGGGTGAACCTGCTCGACATCGAACTGCTCACCATCAAGCTGCGACTCGTCGTGGCCTCGGTGGAGCGGGCCCGCGAGATGGGCATCGACTGGTGGGAGCACGATCCGACGCTGTCGTCCGGGCACCACGAACTCGCCGAGGAGAACCGGCGGTTGCAGCGGCGGGTCCGGGAACTGGAGTCCGGCGAACGGCCGCAGGACGACGCGCTCGCCGACGAGCAGGAGGAACGCGACCGTGGCTGAACCGCTGACCTACGTCTACGCGGTCGTCCACCGGTCGGCCGGCGGCCCGCCGCCCGGCTCGCAGGGCTTCGGCGGCGCCGAGCTGCGCCGGGTGGAGCACGGCGAACTCGCGGCCGTGGCCAGCGACGTCGCCGAGGACGAGTTCGGCGAGTCGGCGCTGCGCCGGAACCTGGAGGACGTCGACTGGCTGAACAGCACCGCGCGCACCCACAACCAGGGCGTCGAGGCGGTCGCCGAGGAGGCGGCCGTGGTCCCGATGGGGCGGGCGACGGTGTTCTACGGCGACGACCGGGTGCGCGCCTGCCTCGCCGAACGCGCCGAGCTGTTCGGCGAGCTGCTCGACCAGGTC
Organism: Saccharopolyspora rosea; assembly: GCF_025643595.1. Taxonomy (GTDB): domain Bacteria; phylum Actinomycetota; class Actinomycetes; order Mycobacteriales; family Pseudonocardiaceae; genus Saccharopolyspora; species Saccharopolyspora rosea. Next base: position 3,098,671 of record NZ_CP102826.1, on the reverse strand, counting down.
GCCGGGCGCACGGAGTGGGGTGTCAAGGCGTACGCCGAGCTCACCGCTGCCGAAGAACGCGAACCCGCGGGAACGGCGGGCACCGGCCGTCCCGGCGCGACGTACCTGCGCCGGGTGCGCGAGCGCCGGGACACCGCGGAACGGGCGAAGCAGGACGCGGTGCGGCAGGCGGGCGAGGTCCACGCGGCGCTGGCCGGGCTCGCCGCGCAGGCCCGCACGCACCGGCCGCAGAGCCGCGAGCTGGCGGGATACCGCGGCGTGATGGTGCTCAACGGCGCGTACCTCGTCGACGGCACCCGCGACGAGGAGTTCACCGGGGCGGTGCACGAACTCGCCCGCGAGCACACCGCGCTGCGGCTGGAACTCACCGGACCGTGGCCGCCGTACTCGTTCGCGACCGTCCAGCACGAGGGGGAAACGTGACCACCGGTGACCGCGAACCCGGCGTGGTCGAGCTGCGCGGCCCCCGCGACGTCGCGCTGGTCGACCTGCTCGACCGGTTGCTGGCCGGCGGCGTGGTGATCACCGGTGACGTGACGATCTCGCTGGCCGAGGTCGACCTGGTGCGGGTCTCGCTGCGGGCGATCATCAGCTCGGTGCAACGGGCGGCGGAGCAGGAGGGCTGCGATGGCTGAGCCCGCGGACCGGCCGAGCCGGTTGCCGGACCGGATCGAGACCGACGCCGAGTCGGTGCGGCGGGACCTGGTGCGCCTGGTGCTGACGGTCGTGGAGCTGATCCGCCAGCTGATGGAACGGCAGGCGTTGCGCCGCGTCGAGGACGAGGACCTCTCCGAGGAGCAGGTCGAGGAACTGGGCCTGGCCCTGATGAAACTGGCCCAGGCGATGCAGGAGCTCAAGGACCACTTCGGGTTCACCAGCGAGGACCTGAACATCGACCTCGGCCCGCTCGGTCCGCTGCTGCCCGAGGACCCGGCGGGAACCGACGACGGCCCCCGGTGACCGGGTCCTGCGCGGACACGTGCGCTGCGAGCCGGACCCGTGCCGCGGGACGGCGGGGTGGACCGGGTCGGGGCACCGCCGCGGACGCGCGTGTCCCGTCGTTCAGTCCCGCGCGCACTCCCCCTGGTCCTCGCGCGCTGCCGCGGGCGCGGTCCCGAGGCGGTCCGCCACCCCGCGGCGGCGAGGGCGAGCAGAGCGACCCCGCACACCGCCGACACCGGCAGGCTCACCTCGTCCGCGCCGCTCAGCGTCGCCGGCGAGTACCCGCCGAACGCGGCCACCTCCGGGATCAACGTGAGCCCCCCGAACGCCTGCACCGCCAGCTCGGCGGTGCAGGGTCCACAGTAGAGTCCCTGTTCGGCCAAAACCCGCTTTCAGCAAGGGTGAGCACTCGTCGAACTCTCGGATTGCCGAGATCCAGCGGCACCCGGCCGACGACGTCCTGGCACGGTTGTCACCGTGCGCGTTTCGCCGATCACCGTTCGCCGCCGCTCTGCGCGTCGCCTGTGCCTCGCTGTGCTCGCACTGGCTTCGCTGCTCGCGGCGAACGCGATGATCTGCGGAGACCACGCCCGCGCCGCGCAACGCCCCAGCCCGCCGGCGAGCGTCAACGTCGTCACCACTTCCGGCTCGCACGGCCAGGACCAGGACAACTGCGGAGATGCGGAGCACGGGCCGACGGACCCGCACTGCATGGCCTCCTCCCGGGACCTGGCGGCGGTCGTGCCCGCGGTCGTCGGCGACGACGTCGTGACCACGGCCGACACGCCGTTCGCGCAGGCTCGACGTCCGCATTCGCCCTGGTGTTCCCGGCCTGTGCTGCCGCCGAGCGGGCGCGAGGTCCTCGTCCGCTCGTGCGTCTCGCGCACGTGATCGTCCCTCCCGTTCTCTCCGGAACCAACCGGTAAGCACCGCCGGCTCGGGTCGCTTCGACTCGGGACCGGTGCTGTCTCCCACCCGCTTGCGCTCGCACGCGGTGAACTTCTCTTCGCGAGGGACTACCCGACATGGAACTGTTGCTCCCGCATGCCCAGAAAGACGCCGAATTCGTCCCTGCCAACGATTCCGGCTTCGGCCGGGTTCGCGCGCACGGAATCGACACGACGGTCGGCAACACCCCGGTCCTGTGGATCGACGAACCGTTCAACCCGCTCGGCACCGGTTTCTGGGCCAAGCTCGAAGGCCACAACCCGGGCGGCATGAAGGACAGGCCCGCGCTGCACATGGTCGAACGCGCGCGACAGCGCGGTGACCTCCAGCCAGGTGGGCTGATCGTGGAGTCGACCAGCGGCACGCTCGGCCTCGGTCTGGCGCTGGCGGGCATCACCCACGAACACCCGGTCACGCTGGTGACCGACCCCGGGCTGGAACCGATGATGCGGCGGATGCTGCGCGCCTACGGCGCCCTCGTCGACGTCGTCGCCGAACCGCATCCGACCGGGGGTTGGCAGCAGGCCCGCCGGCAGCGGGTGCACGAGCTGCTCGCCGCCAATCCCGGTTCGTTCTGCCCCGACCAGTACAACAACCCCGACAACGTCGCGGGCTACTCCTCGCTCGCGCTCGAATTGGTCACCCAACTGCGCAGGATCGACGTTCTCGTGTGCTCCGTGGGCACCGGCGGACATTCCGCCGGTGTGACGCGGGTGCTCCGGAACTTCAACCCCGACATGCGGCTGATCGGTGTGGACACCGTCGGGTCGACCATTTTCGGGCAACCGGCGCGGAAGCGGCTCATGCGCGGGCTCGGTTCCAGCATCTACCCGCGCAACATCGACTACGGCGCGTTCGACGAGGTCCACTGGGTCGGCCCGGCCGAGGCGGTCTGGGCCGCCCGGCGGCTCGCGGCCGCCACCTACGCCAGCGGCGGCTGGAGCGTGGGAGCCGTCGGCCTGGTCGCGGGCTGGGCAGCCCGCCGGGTCGGCCGCAGCACCCGTGTCGCGGCGATATTCCCGGACGGTCCGCAGCGGTACTTCGACACGCTCTACAACGACGAGTACTGCCACCGCAACGATCTGCTGGACGTCGAACCGCCGACCGAGCCCGACGTCGTCGCCCACGCCCGAGAACGCGAAGTCACCCGGTGGACGCGGTGCACCGACGTCTCCGCGCCCGCAGCGGCTTCGCCCGCGACGACCACGACCGCAGGGGGTGCGCGTTGATCCGGACGGTTCGCCAGTACCGGTCGTTCGACCGGACGGTGCGGCTGCTGGTGCTCAACCAGTTCACCATCAACCTCGGCTTCTACATGCTCATCCCGTACCTGGCGGCGCACCTGTCCGGCGGGCTCGGGCTGGCGACGTGGATCGTCGGGTTGATCCTCGGGGTGCGGAACTTCTCCCAGCAGGGGATGTTCCTGATCGGCGGCACGCTCGCCGACCGGTTCGGGTACAAGCCGCTGATCATCGCGGGCTGCCTGCTGCGCACGATCGGTTTCGCCCTGCTGGGCGTGGCGAATTCGGTTCCGGCTCTGGTGGTCGCGTCAGCGGCGACCGGGTTCGCCGGGGCGCTGTTCAACCCGGCGGTGCGCGCCTACCTGGCGCACGACGCGGGTGAACGACGCGTCGAGGCGTTCGCGTTGTTCAACGTCTTCTACCAGACCGGGATCCTGCTCGGCCCGTTGGTGGGCCTGGTGCTCACCGGGGTGGCCTTCCAGGCGACCTGCTTCGTCGCCGCGGCCATCTTCGCGGTCCTGACCGTCCTGCAGGCTCGCGCCCTACCGCAGCGCGCGGCCGGCCGGGGCGGTCCGAGTGCGTCCTCGGTGCTGTCGGACTGGCGGACGGTCGTCTCCCACGGTTCGTTCGTCATGTTCTCGATCGCGATGATCGGTTCGTACGTCCTATCCTACCAGGTCTACCTGGCGCTGCCGCTGGAGGCGCGACGGCTGGCCGGGCCCGGCCTGCCCGGCACCGCCGCGGTCGCGGCGCTGTTCGCGGTCTCCGGTGTGCTCGCGCTCGTCGGCCAGCTCCGCATCACCGCGTGGTGCAAGCGGCGGTGGGGCCCCGGTCGATGCCTCACCAGCGGCCTGCTGCTGATGGGATCGGCGTTCGTCCCGCCACTGCTCACCGCCGCCACTCCCCTGCCTGCGGCGGGGATCTCGGCCGGCGAGCTCGTCGTGCGGATCGCACCGCTCGTGCTGTCGGCGAGCTTGCTCTCGCTCGGCCAGGTCATCGTGTTCCCGTTCGAAATGGACACGATCGTCTCGCTGTCCGGGAACCGGATGGTCGCGACGTACTACGGCCTCTACAACACGGTGTGCGGCATCGGCATCATGCTCGGGAACCTGGTCACCGGCAGCGCGCTGGACGTCGCTCGCTCGTCGGGCCTGTCCATGCTCCCGTGGCTGGCCATGGCCGCTCTCGGTCTCGTGTGCGCCGCCGGTGTCAGCGCGCTCGACCGGGCCGACCGCCTGTCGCCGGAACCGCAGGTCGCGGCAGCGCGCAGCTGACCCGAAGGCGGACCGGGACCGCGCACCGGTGCCGGCACGGGATTGCCGGCCCGTCGTCGCCATGTGCGCTCGGCCGAGCGCACATGGCGACGACGAGTCCACAACGGACTCCGCGACCGGAAGTCCTTCACCGGGCGCGCTCGGCCGATCGGTGCCACCAGCGCCGGAAGTCGTGGTCCGCCCTCCCCGCCTCGTCGAGGTGGTGGGACGGGAAAGTCCACATGGGACTCCTGTCGCTAGGGCAGGAAGCGCAAGCGGCCGTTCGCGGCGAACTGCTCGCGCAGCCGCCGCTTGTCCTCGTCGGTCATCGGCGCGTACGACGGCTCGCCCCGGTCGGCCCACCAGTGCACGTCGTCGGTGGTGCGCCAGCCGTCGGCCCGCATCTCCTTCTTGCGGAGCTTGTTCGAGCCGGTCGCGGGCAACTGGTGCGACACGCGGATGTAGCGCGGAACCCCCTTGGTGCCCAGGTCCTCCTGCCCGGCGAGGAAGTCCGCCATGGCGAGGTCGTCGAAGCGCACCCGCTCGGGGATTTCGATGGCCGCCATCACCTGGTCACCGGAACGCGGGTCGGGAACCGCGAAGGCGGCGGCCGCCACGACGTCGGGGTGGCGGCGCAGGACCCGCTCGATCAGCAGCGCGGAGATGTTCTCCCCGTCCACCCGGATCCAGTCGCCCGCTCGACCTGCGAAGTACAGGTAGCCGGCCTGGTCGACGTATCCGAGGTCGGCGGTCCAGTACCAGCCGTGGCGGACCCGTTCGGCGTTGGCCTCCGGGTCGTTGTAGTAGCCCTCGAACTTCGCGGCGCCCTCGGTGTCGACGATCTCGCCGATGGCTTCTTCGGCGTTGCGCACCCGGCCGTGCTCGTCCAGCGCCGCCCGCGGGCACGTTTCGAGGGTCCGCGGGTCGACGACGCGGACGCCCGCGTGGGCGGGCACTCCCATCGCCGCCGGCGGCCCGTCCGGCGTCCGGTCGACCATCCCGGCGCTCTCGCTGGATCCGTAGCCCTCGTACAGCGTCGCCCCGAAGCGGCGCTTGAACTCGATCCGGTCCTCCGGGGACGCCTCGGTGCCGAAGCCGTGCGTGAGCGGGTTGTCCGCGTCGTCCGGCCGCTCCGGCTGGCCGAGGACGTAGCCGAGCGCCTTGCCGACGTAGGTGAAGTAGGTCGCGCCGTAGTGGCGCACGTCCCGCAGGAAGCCCGACGCCGTGAACTTCGGTGCGAGCGCCACGCATGCTCCGGCGAGCAGCGCAGGCGCCCACAGGGCCATCAGCGCGTTGCCGTGGAACAGCGGCATGCAGCAGTAGCAGACGTCGTCGCGGCCGATGCGGTACTTCGCGGTGTTCTGCCGAGCCAGCCTCGCGAGGCGTCCCTGGGAGCAGATCGCCGCCTTCGACGCGCCGGTGGTCCCGGAGGTGAACAACAGCAGCATCCGGGTCGAGGCCGTGACCGACGGATCCCGGATGGGCTCGGCCGGCAGCGTCGCCAACTGCGCGGCGTACTCCGCCGAATCCACGAGCAGGACGCGGTCCCGCGCCACGCCGATGTCCAGACCTCCGAGGATCTCCCATCCCGCCGCATCGGTCACCACCAGCTGGAGGTCGGTGCGGCGCACCTCCTCCTCCAGCGCAGCGCCGCGGCGGGTCGGGTTGATGCCCACCACCGCCGCACCGCTGAGCGCGGCCGCGCCCAGCCAGAGCACGAACTCCGGGACGTTGTCGAGGAGGATCCCGACGTGGAACGGGCGATCCTCGGCGCGCAACCGCCGGAGCCGGCCGGCGCGGACCGCGCTGTCGGCGACCACCTCGTCCCAGGTCCAGGTCCGCTCCCGCGAACGGAGTCCCGGCCGCTGGTCACCGATCCGGTCGAGCAGCAGATCGGCGATGGTGTCCCGGCGTTCGGTCATCGGCCCTCCCGGTTCAGCGGACGTGGTCGGCCCGGGGTGTCCCGGGCCGCGGGGCGGAAGCGACGAGACCGCCGGGTCAGCCGAAGAACGCCTGTCCGCCGTCCAGCGGGACGGTCGCTCCGGTCAGGTAGCGCATGTCCGGGCCGACCAGGGCGACGACGGCCCGGCCGATGTCCGCCTCGCACTCACCGATCCGCCCGAGCGGGATGGACGCGGCGAATGCGGCGGCCTCCTCCGGGTTGGCCTCGATCCAGGACTCCAGACCCGGGGAGAGCGCGTGGGGCGCGATCGAGTTCGCGCGGATCCCGTCGCGGCCCCACTCCACCGCCGCGGTCCTGGTGAGCGAGCGGACGGCCTGCTTGGCCGCGGCGTACGCACCGAAGGTCGTGGGATCCCAGCGCACCATCGCGGAGGAGACGAGGTTGACGATCGAACCGCCGCCGTTGGCCTTCAGGTGCGGGTGGCATGCCTTCATGAACGCGAACGTGGCGAACGGCGCGGTCCGGAACCCCCGCTGGAAGTCGTCGTCGCTCATCGACAGCAGCGGCCCGAAGGCGCCCGCGTAGGCGTTGTTGACCAGGATGTCGACACCGCCCGTGCTGCGCACGACCCGCTCCACGAGGGGCGGGATGGCGGCGGTGTCCGCCACGTCGACCGTGAACGGTTCGGCCCTGGCGCCGCGTTCCCGGATCAACGCGCAGGTGTCCTGCAACTTCGCCTCGGTGCGGCCGACCACCGCCACGGACGCGCCCGCGTCCGCCAGGGCGAGCGCGATGCCCCGCCCGACGCCTTGTCCTGCTCCGGTGACGAGCGCGACCTGCCCCTGCAACGTCCCCATGCGGTGCCTTCCCATCGTCGTGTTCCGCTCCTCCTCGCACGGAAACAGTGCTGCGCCCGGCCTGCCCGTCGAACACGCGGTCCTGCTCAGCGGGAGGAAAACCGGGAGACCGTCCCGGTGAACGCCGGACCCGCCCGTTCGTCCCGCCTGCGCATCGGCCGCGGGGCCGGGGTCACCGGGGCCCGGTCGCGGGCACGTAGTTGTCGAGCAGCGCGGCGAAGCGCGACCGCGGGGCGGCCGCGGCCACCGCGACGGCGTCGGGTGCCGTGTCGACGTCGCGCAGCGGTGGCAGGTCGCGGACGCGCAGGCCCGCCGCGGTGAGCCGGCGGCGCTGGGTGGCGCCGGTGTGCGGTGTGGACATCGGGACGCCGCGCAGGAGCGCCGGGTCCGGGGCGGCGAGGCCGAGCGCCCAAAAACCGCCGTCGGTCGCCGGGCCGAACCACGCGTCGCATTCCCGCCAGGCGTCGGGCGCCAGCGCGGGGGCGAGCAACTGGGGGGTCAGCTGCGGGGTGTCCGCGCCGACCAGCAGCGCGGGACTGCCCGCGACGGCGCTGAAGGCTTCGGCCAGGCGCTCATCGAGGCCGCCGGCGGCCTGCGGTATCACCTCGACGCCGGGTGGCAGCCAGCGTCCCGGCCTGCCGTCCAGCACGAGTACCCGGCGGCGGGCCGGGCAGCGGCGCACGGCCTGCAGGGTGTCGGCGAGCGCGGCCTCGGCCAGCGCAGCGGCCTGGACGGGGGTGAACGGCGGGGTCAGTCGGGTCTTGACGTGCCCGGGCCGCGGCTGCTTGGCGATGACCAGCAGCGTGGTCGGCGGCTCGGCGCCGGGCGTCATCGGGCGGTCCCGGTGTTCCGGTGCAGCGGTTCGTCGAGCACGGCGCGCATGTCGCGGACGGCGTGCCGGGTTCCGCGCCAGGTGCCGGTGACCTTGGACCGCCCGACGCGCGGGTGGTACGGGACGTCGGTCTCGCGCACCCGCCACCCGGCGTCGGCGGCGTGGACGACCATCTGCAGCGGGTAACCCGACCTGCGGTCGGTCAGCGCCAGGGTGAGCAGGGCCTCCCGCCGGGCCACCCGCATCGGCCCGAGGTCGTGCAGGTGCAGCCCGGTGCGGCGGCGGATCAGGCGAGCCAGCGCGCGGTTGGCGAGTCGGGCGTGCACCGGCCAGGAGCCGGGACCGGTGGGCGTGCGGCGGCCGAGCACGAGATCCGCGCGACCTTCGAGGACGGGAGCGGCCAGCAACGGCAGCAGTCCGGGGTCCAGGGAGGCATCGCAGTCGCAGAAACCGACCAGGGGTGCGGTGGCGGCGTGCAGCCCGGCCGCGCAGGCGGCGCCGAAGCCGCGCAGCGGTTCGGCGACGACGTGCGCGCCGAGCGAGGCGGCGAGTTCAGCGGAGCCATCGGTGGAGCCGTTGTCCACGACCACGGCACGCCAGCCGGGCGGGATCCTGCCCAGCACCCAGGGCAAGGCGGCCGCCTCGTCCAAGCACGGCAGCACCACCTCACCGGACGCCGGTGGCTCGTCCCCCACGCTTTCCAGGCTAGGAGCCTGTCTTCGAACCTGCTCCCGGAACACACGTGGCAAGCGGCGCCAGCCGCTTTCTCCTTCGGTGAGTACGCAAGCAACCCGCACCGCCGCGGGTTCTCCGATGGGCACAGGGGCGCGTCAGCGCCTCCGCCACCCAAAACGAGTTCGAAGACAGGCTAAGCGGGCACGCGCGATGTCGTGCGGTGGATCAGGCGTCGCCGTCACCGCGGCGGCACCCGGGTGTTCTCGCCGCGCAGCGGGGCGGTGGCGAACTCGCGCATGCCCTCGGCGAAGGAGACCTGCGGGAGCCAGCCGAGTTCCGCGCGCAGTCGCGCCGAGCTGGCGGTGATGTGGCGGACGTCGCCGAGGCGGTACTCGCCGGTGGTGACGGGTTGGGGCCCGCCGCAGGACGAGGCCAGCGCCGCGGCCATCTCCCCGACCGTGCGCGGGGTGCCGCTGCCGACGTTGTAGGCGCGCAGCGTGCCGGGCGCGAGCAGGCCGTCCGCGGCCGTGAGGGCGGCGAGGTTGGCGGCGGCGACGTCCTGGACGTGGATGAAGTCCCGGCGCTGGCCGCCGTCCTCGAACACGCGCGGGGGCCGGCCGTGGGCGAGTGCCGAGCGGAACAGCGAGGCCACCCCGGCGTACGGGGTGTCGCGCGGCATGCCCGGGCCGTAGACGTTGTGGTAGCGCAGGGCGATCACGCGGCCGTCGCCGGCCCGAGCCCAGCACCCGGCCAGGTGTTCCTGGGCGACTTTCGTCGCCGCGTACACGGTCCGCGGGTCCGGCAGCGCGTCCTCGGACACCAGTGCGGGGGTGAGCGGCGACGCGCAGCGCGGGCAGGCGGGTTCGAAGCGCCCCGCGGCCAGGTCCTCGGTCCGCCGGGGGCCGGGTCGGACGGTGCCGTGCCGGGCGCAGGTGTAGCACCCCTCCCCGTAGACCACCATCGACCCGGCCAGCACGAGGACGCGCACCCGGCGGCGGGCCATCGCGGTGAGCAGGACGGCACTGCCCAGGTCGTTGCACCGCACGTAGTCGGGAGCATCGCCGAAGTCCTTGCCGGCACCGACCATGGCCGCCTGGTGGCAGACGGCGTCCACCCCGCGCAACGCGGCTTCCACCGTCGCCGGTTCCCGGACGTCGCCGCGCACGAACTCCACACCGGCGGGCGGTGGGGCCGGGCGGGGTGGTGCGCCGTGCGCGGCGGGCAGCAGCGCGTCCAGCACGCGCACCCCGTGCCCGGCCTCGGCGAGCGCGCGGACGATGCGCGTGCCGATGAACCCGGCCCCTCCCGTGACGAGCACCAGCACGCGTCCGAGGCTAGGGCGGATCCGGGGGCGCGGCGCCGCGAAATCGCGGCCGCGAGCACCGCCGGGACGCGCTGGAGACCCACGCCAGGCGTGCCGCGCTGCGGTGCGCCGAGGTGCCGCAGTGCACGAGGCGCAGCGGGCCGGGCGAAGCACCAGCTCACCCGTTCGGCTGACGAGGGCGCCTGGGACGCGCACCGGACGCGGACAGCCGGATGCGACCTGTGCCAGATTCGAGGTGTCCACCTGCCACGCCCTGGCGGAGTCCGCACTCGTGACGCGGTGCGGGAGACGGGGGAATCGATGTCATCCGGCGGCTCGACGCACCCGAGCTCGGACGGCGGACGCGACCGGAACCGCCGCAAGCGCGCGAGCGCCGCGATCCGGTTCCGGGTCGCCCGGGCCGCCGCGCGCGCTCGCGCCGTCACCGCGCGCGTTGCCGCCATCGTGGCGGCCCTGGCGACCGGTGCTGCCGCTCGCGCCCGAGCCGTGGCGCGGCGGATCGGGCAGGCCCCCGCACCGCCGGGCCCGTTCCGTCCCGGGTTCTGGCGCAGTCCGCTCCGCGGACCATGGCTGACCTCGGTGTTCGGCCTGGTCCTGTTGATCGGGATCCCGCTGCTGTTCGTCACCGGGGCGCTGTCCTACGCCGCCTACAACCCCGGACTCGACCCGGTCAACGACCAGACCCCGGACAAGGGGCTGCTGGGTTTCTACCTCTTCAGCTGGCCCACGCACCCGTACTGGCTGTACCGGCTGACCCAGGGCGTCCACGTCACGCTCGGCGTGGTCCTCGTGCCCGTTCTGCTGGGCAAGCTCTGGTCGGTGATCCCGAAGCTGTTCGAGTGGCCGCCGGTGCGCAGCCTCGCCCACGGACTGGAGCGGCTGTCCCTGCTGATGCTGGTCGGCGGGGCCGTCTTCCAGTTCGTCACGGGCATCATCAACATCCAGGTCTACTACGTCTTCCCGGGTTCCTTCTACACCCTGCACTTCTACGGCGCCTGGGTGTTCATCGCCGCCTTCGTCCTGCACGTGTGCCTGCGAGTGGGCCGGATGACGCGCGCCCTGCGCTCCCGCAGCCTCGTCGCGGAACTGCGCACCGACCTCGCCCACACCCGCGCCGAGCCGCCGGACCGCGACCGCCTCCTGGTGCCCACCGACCCGGCCGCGCCGACGATGACCCGGCGCGGCGCACTGGGGCTGGTCGGAGCGGGATCACTGCTGCTGCTCGCGGTCACCGCGGGGCAGAGCATCGGCGGCTGGCTGCGCACCACCGCTGTTCTCGCGCCGCACAACCGGGATCCGGGCAGCGGACCGAACGGCTTCCAGATCAACAAGACCGCCGCCGCCGTCGGCGTCCTCCCGGAGCACATCGGCCCGGACTGGCGGCTTGAGGTCCGCGGCCACGGACCGCCGCTGGTCCTGACTCGCGAACAGCTCCTGGCCATGCGCCAGCACGTCGCCGACCTGCCCATCGCCTGCGTCGAAGGGTGGTCCACCGGGAACCAGCGCTGGAGCGGCCTCCGGCTGGCCGACCTCGCCGCACTGGCCGGGCTGCCCCGCGCCGGGAGCGTTCTGGTGGAGTCCGTCCAGCCCTCCGGCCCGTTCAGCGCGGTGGCGCTGCGGGGCAACCAGATCGCGGACTCCCGGTCGCTGCTGGCCCTGCGCGTGAACGGCGCTGACCTCTCCGTTGACCACGGCTACCCGGCCCGCGTCATCGTTCCCGCCAACCCCGGTGTGAACAACACCAAATGGGTGCACCGGCTCACTTTCAGAGCATGACCATGACACGTTTGCTGCGCTGGTACGGTTCCGGTCCCTTGCACCTGCTCGTGCTGATCTGCTCGTTCGCCCTCGCCGCCTACGCCCTGGTGCGGCTGTTCTCCCTCCGCCCGCTGGAGGTGGCGATCTGGTTCGTCGGCGCGGCGATCCTCCACGACCTCATCCTGCTCCCGCTGTACTCGCTGGCGGACCTGTCGGCCCGCGCCGTGCTGCGGCACCGCCCCACTGCCGCACCGCGGATCCCGTGGATCAACTACCTGCGCGTGCCCACCTTCCTCTCCGGTGTGCTGCTGATCGTCTGGTTCCCCCTGATACTCGATCTCCCCGACCTCTACCCCGGCGCCACGCGGCTGTCCGGAAACGTCTACCTCGGCCGGTGGTTGGCCATCACCGCAGTGCTTTTCGGCGTCTCCGCACTGGCTTTCGCCATCAAACTCCGCCGCGCCACCCGTCAGACGCGCGAACGCGGCGCACCGGGCGAGGACACCGCACCATGACCACCGGCGCCAGGCGGGCTCGGCAGCGCGATCCTCGCGGTCGGTGAGCGGAAACCCGCCGGCCACGCGGTAGCGCCCGCCCACCGCGAGCACAATGCGCACAACCCGCGGAAACGAGGATTTCGCGAATTGTGCGCAGATCCTGGATCACCCGCTGCGCCGCGGGATAGCGGCGCCCGCCGACACCGAACAGTCAACTCCCGGCTGCGGTTCCACCCGTTCGTCGCGCTCATGAATCGGCGCCGCGCTGGCTGCCGGACTGTCCACCGCTCAGCTTCGCCTCGCCCGGCCACTGACCGCCGACCTGCGGCGTCCCTGGGAGAATCCAGCGCCACCCGAGCGGCTCACGCCCGCCCGCATCCGGCGGGGTTTTCGGAACCTGCGCACGAAGACCCCCTCGCCAGCGGGCGCACCGAAACCCACCCGGCCCGGTCCGGGACGACCACCCGACTCAACAAACCGCCGCCGCGCCCCACGCCATAACGTCGGACGCATCCTCACCACCGGCGAGAGATACCAACGCCCCACCCACCACAACAAGGGCACCAAACCCAGACGACAAGGTTAAAGATCAAGCTGAGAGCCTGTCTTTGAACTTGGTTCCGAGGGGGCGTGGTAAGCGGCGCCAGCCGCTTTCTCTTTCGGTGAGCGGTCTCGCAACCCGCACCGCCGCGGGTTCTCAGCGGTCGTCTCGCGAGGACAGCCCCGACGTGGTGTAGGCGGCTACATGATGTCGGGGCTCCCGGAGCCGATGTGACTGCGGCGCGTCAGCGCCTCCGTGGGGGGCGGTGGTCGGGCGACGGGCGGGCCGCTGAGGTTCCGCTCCCGGCACCGCCACTCAAAACGAGTGCAAAGACAGGCTCTGAGCGGGCACGGTTGATCCCGGGTGCCGGGGTGGCCGTCGACTCCCGCGCCCGGTCGGTCCGCGATCGCAGCCGGGTCCACAAGGGACGATCACCCCGAGATCAGGCCGTTATCCGATCGACACGAACACGACCGCTCCGCGGTGTCCGAGGTGGACACCGGGCGACGAATCGGATGAAAAGCGAACTTTCCGGGCTGTGCAACGACTTGACCTCGGCAACAATTCGGCCGCCGGTCTTCAGGGGCGGCGGCCGGATGGCCTACAGTGCGATGCACCCGGCAACCAGATCATCACTCTCCGTGCGGACCCCAGGGGTCCGGCGGTCGCTCGTTGCCGGGATCCAGCCAGGGGCGTCCCGGACCGCGGGGATCGCTCCGGACCACCGTCCGCAGGAGAAAGGCACGATGTCGCCGCAAGCCGCCAACGAGACATCCACCGAGCAGCAGGCACCACCGGCTGCCGACCCCACCGCTCACATCGCCGACCCGGGCCCGCTCGGGCTGGCCGCGTTCGCCCTGACGACCTTCGTGCTCAGCGTGTTCAACGCGGGTCTGCTCGACAAGAGCCTCGAAGCGGTCGTGCTGCCGCTCGCGCTGTTCTACGGCGGACTGGGGCAGCTGCTCGCCGGGATGTGGGAGTTCCGCAAGGCCAACACGTTCGGCGCCGTCGCGTTCACCTCGTACGGCGCCTTCTGGTTGTCCTTCGCCGCCTACGTCAAGTTCGTCGCCGACGGCCTGGGCCCCAACGCCGACACCGCGACCGGCCTCTACCTGCTCGCGTGGGGGATCTTCACCGCCTACATGACCGTCGCCGCGCTGCGGGTCAACGTCGCGGTGCTGCTCGTCTTCGTCGCGCTGACGCTGACCTTCCTGGTGCTGGCGGCGGGCGATTTCACCGGCACGACCGGCATCGGGCACGCCGGTGGGCTGATCGGGCTGGTCACCGCGGTGCTCGCCTGGTACGCGTCGTTCGCGGGTGTCGCGAACGCCACCTGGCGGCGCACCCTGCTGCCGGTCGGCCCGCTCGCGCCGACCGACTGACCCTCCGCTGATCGGTGGGGCGAGGGGCGTTGCGGACAACTCCCCTCGCCCCACCGGTCACAGGACCGCCTCGACGTCGTCGAGCATGCCGTCGATGCCGTGCAGCAGTTCGGTGAGCACGGTGTCGTCGGCGATCAGCGGTGGCGAGACCATGATCATGGTGGCTCCGCGATCGTCGCCGCGCAGGATCACGCCGGTGCGCTGGAACGCCTTCGGCAGCACCTCGCGCAGCACCGTCGCGGACTCCTCGTCGGTGAGTTCGCGTCCGGAGTTCCGGTCGCCCATCAACTCGATGGCGTAGAAGTAGCCGGTGCCCCGGACGTCCTTGACGCAGCGGTGGACGCGTCGCAGTTCGTCCAGACCGGCTCGCAGTCCCGGCCCCCTCGATTCCACATTGGACAGGACGGCTTCCTCGCGCATCGCGTTGATGGTCGCCACCGATACCGCCGTGGCCACCGGGTGGCCGCCCCAGGTCGCGCCGTGGGTGAACCCGCTGCGGGCGCCGTGTTCGAAGAGCTGGGCCACCAGGGGTTCCCGGATCGCCACGCCGCCGAGCGGCGCGTACCCGGCGGTCGCGCCCTTGGCGAAGGTGATCAGGTCCGGCACGACGCCGAACCGCGCGCTGCCGAACCACGAGCCGAGCCGCCCGAACGAGCAGATCACCTCGTCGGAGACGAGCAGGATGCCGTAGGTGTCGCAGATCCGCCGCAGTTCCTGCCAGTAGCCGGCCGGCGGCACCAGCGCACCGCGACCGTTCTGCACCGGTTCGGCGAACAGCGCCGCGATCGTCTCCGGTCCCTCCTCGACGATCGCGTCCTCGATCGCCCGCACGCAGTCCAGTTCGGACGCCGGGCCGCAGTCGCCGACATGTCCCAGGGTGTTCGGCACGTGCCGCACACCGTCGAGCAGCGGGCCGAACGGTTCGCGGATCTTCGGCAGCCCGGTGACCGACAGCGCCCCCATGGTGGTCCCGTGGTAGGCCATCCGACGACTGATGATCTTCGTGCGCTGCTGCTCGCCCCGGCTCCGGTGGTACTGGCGGGCGAACTTCAGCGCGCTCTCCACCGCCTCCGAACCGGAGTTGACGAAGAACGTGGTGTTCACGTCCCCCGGTGCCAGCTCGGCGATCAGCGACGCCGCCTCGATCGCCGGTGGATGCGCCGATCCCCAGTTGGTCGAGTAGGGCAACGTCTCCATCTGCTTGGCGGCCGCCGAGACGATGTCGTTGCGGCTGTGGCCGAGATTGGCGCAGAACAGGCCCGACAGGCCGTCGAGGAACCGGCGTCCCTCGCTGTCGTGCAGGTAGCACTCCTCACCTCGCACGAAGACCGGCATCTCGCCGGGTGTCCACTGCGCGCCGCGGGTGAAGTGCGGTCCGAGGTGGCGGCGAGCCCGCTGCCTGAGCTCTGCTGTGTTCACGTCGCGTCCTCCTTCTCCGGCTGCCCGAGGTCTTCGACGATGCCCGGCGGCGGGCCCGGGGCGGCAGGTCCAGAAACCGCGCGATCGCAGGAGCCAGGCTGGAACCGTCGCCGCGCACCGGTCTGGCCCTTCTCCCGGGTCCAGTTCGGACCACAACCTCTCCTCGACGAGAAGTGGTCTTCCGATTGGAGTGGCGATGAGGATCGGTGTTCCCCGCGAGTTGAAGAACAACGAGCACCGGGTCGCGATCACCCCGGCGGGCGTGCACGAGTTCGTGTCCGGCGGGCACGAGGTGGTCGTCGAGCGAGGGGCTGGGATCGGCTCCTCGATCGGCGACGAGGACTTCGCCGCGGCCGGGGCGAAGGTGCTGGAGCAGGCCGATGACGTGTGGGCGAGCGCGGACATGGTGCTCAAGGTCAAGGAGCCGATCGCCGAGGAGTACCCGCGGCTGCGGGAGGATCAGGTGCTGTTCACGTACCTGCACCTGGCCGCTTCCGCCGAGCTGACCGACGCGATGCTCCGTTCCGGTGTCACCGGCATCGCCTACGAGACGGTCCAGACCGAGAACGGCGCGCTGCCCTTGCTGGCGCCGATGAGCGAGGTCGCGGGTCGACTCGCGCCGCAAGTGGGCGCCTACTCCCTGATGCGCCCCAGCGGCGGCCGCGGCGTACTGCCGGGCGGCGTGCCCGGCGTGCACCCGGCCCGGGTCGTGGTGATCGGCGGCGGCGTCGCCGGGCTCAACGCCGCACGGGTCGCGCTGGGCATGGGCGCCGACGTCGAACTCCTGGACACCAACGTCGACAAGCTCCGCGAGATCGACCGCGACTTCAGCGGACGCATCCGCACGGTCTCGTCGAACCGCTACTCGGTCGACCAGGCCGTGCGCTCCGCCGACCTGGTCATCGGCGCGGTGCTCATCCCGGGCGCCAAAGCCCCGCAACTGGTGTCCAACCACCTGGTGTCGGAGATGAAGCCCGGCAGCGTCCTCGTCGACATCGCCATCGACCAGGGCGGCTGCTTCGCCGACTCGCACCCAACCACGCACGACGACCCGACCTACCGGGTGCACAACTCGGTCTTCTACTGCGTGGCCAACATGCCCGGCGCCGTGCCCAACACCTCCACCCACGCCCTGACCAACGTCACCCTCCCGTACGCGGTGGAGATCGCCAACCGCGGGCTGCGGGGCGCGATCGAGGCCCGGCCGGAACTGGCCGGGGGCGTCAACACGATCGCCGGGGAGCTGACCAACCGCAACGTCGCCGAGGCGTTCGGCCGGTCCTGGACCGACCCGGCGGGCGTGCTGGCGTGAGCAGCACCGCACCGGGGGTGGACGCGGGCTGCCGCGCCCACCCCCGGTGCACTGTGGACGGAGGAAGGGAGAGCTGCGCGGTGCGACGGGAAGGAGCAGAGGTGGTGTCGATCCAGCTGGCGGTGCTGGACATGGCCGGGACCACGGTGCGCGACGACGGCCTGGTGGAGCGGGCGTTCGACGCCGCGCTGCGGGAGTCCGGGGTCGGCGCCGGGGCGCGGGAGGCCGCCCAGCGGCACGTCCGGGAGACGATGGGGCAGTCGAAGATCGAGGTGTTCCGCGCGTTGTTCCCCGGCGACGAGGAGCGCGCGCAGCGCGGGAACGCCGCGTTCGAGCGCCACTGCGAGGAGCTGGCGCACGAGTGCGAACCCGTGCCCGGCGCGGAGCGGGTCGTCCGGACGCTGCGGGAGTCGGGTGTGCGAACCTGCCTGACAACGGGGTTCTCGCGGTCGACCCGGCAACGCCTGCTGGACCGGCTCGGCTGGGCGGACCTCGCCGATCTCGCGCTGTCCCCGGAGGACGCCGGTCGGGGACGTCCCCACCCCGACATGGTCCTGACGGCGGTGCTGCGGCTCCGGATCGACGACGTGCGGTCCGTGGCGGTCGTCGGCGACACCGGCTCCGACGTGCTCGCCGGGCTCCGCTCGGGGGCATCGGTCGTGGCCGGGGTGCTCACCGGAGCGCACGACCGCGCCACCCTGGAGGACCACGGCGCGACGCACGTCCTGCCGTCGGTGGCCGACCTCCCCGACATCGTCGCGCGGGACGCGTTCGGGGCCGGAGCCGGGGCCGTTCCCAGGGGAACGGCCCCGGCTTTTCAGTCCGATGTGGACATCTCGGTGCGCTCGGCCCGCTGCGGGGAGCGCATCGCCGGGATGTCGGCGTCTGCGGTGCCGCGCCGAGCGCGGATCTGGTAGGCGACCAGGACGACCACGAGGGTCACCAGGCTCAGCCAGAACTGGGAGCGGGTGCCCGGCAGCACGGCCATCGCGAGGATGACCGCGACCATCAGCCCGATCGTCAGGTAGCTCAGCCACGGGAACCACCACATCCGCACCGTCAGCGCGCCCGGGTCGGTGCGCTCCAGCCGGCGGCGCAACCGCACCTGGGCCATCGCGATCGCCAGGTAGACGAACAGCGCGACCGCGCCGTAGGAGTTGACCAGGAACGCGAACACGACGTCCGGGGAGAGGTACGCCGCGAGCACCGAGGCGTAGCCGACGACCGTCCCGGCCAGCAGGGCGCGCCGCGGCACGCCGCCGCGGCTGAGCTTGGTCAGCGCCCGCGGCGCGTCCCCGGTGCGCGTCAGCGCGAACAACATCCGCGAGGACGTGTAGAGCGCGGAGTTCAGGCACGACAGCACCGCGGTCAGCACGACCGCGTTCATCACCGTGCTCACCGCCGGGACGCCCAGCACCGACAGCACCGCGGCGTACGGGCTCACCCCGATCGCCGGGGAGGTCCACGGCACGATCGCCACCACCAGGAACACCGAGCCCACGTAGAAGGCGACCACGCGGAAGATGATCGAGCGCATCGCCCGCGCCACCGCCTGCTGGGGTTCGGCCGACTCGGCGGCCGCGATGGTGACGATCTCCGCGCCGGTGTAGAACGCCACGCACGGTACGACGGCCGCGAGGACCGAGCCGATGCCCATCGGGGCGAAACCGCCGTGCGCGGTCAGGTTCGCCAGGCCCGCGTGGGCGTTCGGCCAGAACCCGCACACGTACAGCACGCCGAAGGTGAGGAAGCAGACGATCGCCAGCACCTTGATCGAGGAGAACCAGTACTCGAACTCCCCGTACGAGCGGGTCGAGATCAGGTTCGTCAGGGTCAGCAGCGTCAGCAGCCCGCCGGACAGCGCCCACAACGGGACGTCCGGGAGCCACAGGTGCAGGATCTGCCCGCCGGCCACCGCCTCGACGGCGACGACGATGACGAAGAAGTACCAGTACATCCAGCCGACCGAGAAGCCCGCCCGGCGCCCCAGCGCCTCGCGGGCGTAGACGTAGAACGAGCCCAGCGCCGGGCGGGCGACCGTCATCTCGGCGAGCATCCGCATGATCAGCACCGTCAGCATGCCCGCCAGCAGGAAGGACACCACGGCAGCGGGGCCGGTCTGGTGGATCACCACACCGCTGCCGATGAACAGGCCCGCGCCGATCACACCCCCCAGCGCGATCAGGTTCATGTGGCGTCGTTTCAGGCTTTGCCGCAGTCCGATGTCTTCAGCCACGGTTCCTCCTCCGGCCGCGCTCGCGCCCCGAGGGGCGGAGCCGGGCCGTTCGTCCGACACGTCGTGGCCGGTCACGGTAGGGAGCGCGGGCTGGTCCGGCGGAGTGCCAGTTCGGTGCGGACGTGGGGAACCAGCAGACCACCGCACCGGACCGTTCCGGTGGGACGGCTGGTCAGAAGCGGTTGCCGGGTGGCAGCAGCCGGGAGATCTCCGCGGCGGCCGAGACGACCTCCGGTCCCAGTTCCGCGAAGCGCTCGTCGGGCATGCGCACCGCGGGGGCCTGCACCGCGATCGCGGCCCGCACCGCGCCGGAGCCGTCGCGCACCGGCGCGCCCACGCAGCGGACGCCCACGGTGGACTCCTCGTCGTCGGTGCTCCAGCCGCGCTCGCGAATCCGGTCGAGATCGGACTCCAGGCTCGCCGCGTCCGGGTGCGTGTTGGCCGTCAGGCGGTCGAGTTCGACGTCCCGGAGGGTCCGGGCGAGCTCGTCGTTGAACGCCAGCAGGCACTTGCCCATGGAACTGGCGTGCAGCACCACGCGGGTGCCGGGTGGCTGGGTGAAGCGCAACGGCTGCGCGGACTCGACGCGCTCGACGACGACCGCGGCGTTGTCGGACAGCACCCCGAGGTTGACCGACTCGCCGGTCCGCTCGGCGAGGTCGCGCAGCACCGGGTACACCGCGTCGAGACCGAAGCTGCGGTGGGCGGACTGGCCGAGCAGCAGGGCGCCGGTGCCGAGGTGGTAGCGCTCGGTCTCGGGGTTCTGCGCGACGAACCCCTCGGCGACGAGTGCCCGCACGATGCGGTGCGCGGTGCTGAGGTTGAGCCCGAGTTCGCCGGCGACCTGCCCGACCCCGAGGTCGCCGCCGCGGTCCCGGAACAGGCGCAGCACGGCGAACGCCCTGCTGATCGTCTGCGCACCGGCCACCCGGGGAGCTGCCTCGCGCTGCATCCCATTCTCCTTCCACATGTTGGAAGCAGCGTACCGCGGTGTCGTTGACACCGGTCTGGGCCGCCATTAGCGTCCATGTGGAATCGACTTCTACATATTGGAATACAGGAGGCGTCGTGGCGGAGAAGACGGTCGTCACCCAGCACTGCGACGCGGTGGGCCTGTCACTGCTGGACCGCTGGCGCGAGCGGGTCGGCGGCCGCTCGGTGCGGGTGGCCCTGGCCGACGGCGAGGACCCGCGGGTGGTGCGCGCCGCGCTCCGCATGCACCGCGACGGCCTGCTCGTCCCGCGCCTGATCGGACGGCGGGACCGGATCACCGCGCTGGCCCGCTCCGGAGGTTTCGCGATCCCCGACGAGCTGGTGCTGGAAACGCGTGCGCTGCAAGACGATTCCACCATCAACCGGGTGATTTCCGAATCGCTGCGCGGAAAAACCGAGCGAACCCTCGAAGCCGCGCTGCGCGACCCGGTCCACCTCGGCGCCGCCGCGCTGCGGGCGGGCCTCGTCGACTCCGGCGTGGCGGGAGCGGCCCGCCCGACGGCCGACGTGCTCCGGGCCGGGATCCGCGTCGTCGGGCTCCGACCGGAGGTGTCCACGGTCAGCAGCTCGTTCGTCATGGTCCTCGCGGACGGCCGGGTGCTCACCTTCGCCGACTGCGCCGTCCTGCCGGACCCCACGGCCGAGCAACTGGCCGACATCGCCGTCGCCGCCGCGGACACCCACCGGTCGCTGACCGGGGTCGAACCGCGTGTGGCGATGCTGTCGTTCAGCACCCGGGGCAGCGCCGAGCACGACGGGGTCGCGAAGGTCCGCGCGGCCACGGCGTTGGCGTGCCGGCGTGCCCCGGAACTGCTCATCGACGGCGAGTTGCAGTTCGACGCGGCACTGGTCGACGCCGTCAGCGCGCACAAGGCGCCGGACTCGGCCGTCGCCGGTCGCGCCACGGTCCTGGTCTTCCCCAACCTCGACGCGGGCAACATCGGGTACAAGATCGCCGAACGGATCGGGGGCGCGCTCGCGCTCGGGCCGATCGTGCAGGGGTTGCGCCGGCCGTTCAACGACCTCTCCCGGGGGTGCAGCGCCGATGACGTGGAGCTGGTCGCGCTCATCGGAGCCGTGCAGGCCCTCGGGGCCGCGGCCCCGTGAGCGGCGTCGCGCCGTAGACCGACCGCTGTGGACGGACGATCGCGGCGGCACAGCTGCCACCCTGGGCGGACTGGATCGATTCCAGAGTGGACGACCGCACCCGGATCAGCAGCTGGACCTTCCGGAGCGGCACTTTCTGGCTCTTCTCAGGGATCCAGCCGCCGGGCACGCTTGCTGGCACCGGCGCCACCGGGTCCTGGGGCGGACCTGGACCGAGGGCGGTTCGACCGGGTGCGGCGCCGGAAGTGGGAGGTGCGCAGGACGGCCCGGTCCGCGCGGTGGTCGGGACGCGCTCGTCAGGGCCTGGTCCCACGGCGACGACGAGGTTACTGTTCACCACCCGCGTTCGAGTCCCGGCGGGAGGGTGGATGCCCAGAACGTTGATCGAAGTGGACCGCAACTCCGACGAGCCGCTGTACCAACAGGTGCGGCGAGCGATCGAGCACGGCATCGCGGTCGGCATGTTCGACCCGTTGCACCGGTTGCCCAGCTCGCGCGAGCTGTCCGAGGAACTGGGCGTCTCGCGGAACACGATCAACCTGGCCTACCAGGAGCTGATCGCCGAAGGGTTCGTGGAGAGCCAGGAGCGGCGCGGCCTGTTCGTCAACTCCGAGATGCGGCACCAGTGCACCGCCCAGGAGCGCAGCACCACTCCGCACATCGACTGGTCCCGCCGCATCCGCCGCTGCCCGGACGCCGACGTCCCGCACGTGGAGAAGCGCACCGACTGGTACCGGTACCCGTACCCCTTCCTCGCGGGCCAGGTCGACGTCGGCGCTTTCCCCGCGCGGTCGTGGGCGCGGTGCCTGCGCGACGCGCTGTTCCACCCGCACGTCTACTACAGCCTGCAGGACAGCGTGGCCTGCGACGATCCGATGCTGGTCGACATGATCCGCCGCCACCTGCTGCCGTCCCGGGGAATCGAGGCCGCACCGGAGGAAATCCTGGTGACGGTCGGGTCGCAACAGGGCCTGGACCTGCTCAGCCGAGTGCTGCTCGGGCCGGGGCAGCAGGTGGTGGTCGAGGACCCGGGCTACCTGGACGCCCGGCACATCTTCCTGCGCAGCGGAGCCGACGTGGTGGGCTGCCCGGTGGACCAGGCCGGTGTGCGACCCCCGGAGTCCTTCCGCGGCACCGACCTGCTGTACCTGACGCCGAGCCACCACCACCCGACCAACGCCACGCTGAGCATCGGCCGGCGCCGCCAGCTCCTGCAGCTGGCGGCCGAGAGCGGGACGGTCGTGGTGGAGGACGACTACGACAGCGAGTTCCGCTACCAGGGTCGGCCGACCCCGGCGCTGAAGGCGCTGGACAGCACGGGCGACGCGGTGTACCTGGGCACGTTCTCGAAGTTCCTGTCCCCCGGCCTGCGCCTCGGTTACCTGGTCGGCCCCGCTCCGCTGGTCGCGGAGCTGCGGCAGGCGCGCCGCTACGTGCTCAGGCACCCGCCGGGGCACCTCCAGCGGGCGTTGGCGCTGCTGATCGAAAGCGGCGAGTACCTGCGCTCGCTGCGCCGCTACCGGACGAAGTTGATGCGCAAGTGGATCGCGACCTGCGAGATGGTCGACCGGTACCTGCCGTGGCAGGAGCCGGTCTTCCCGCCGGGCGGGGTGAGCCTGTGGATGACCGGTCCGTCCGAACTGGACTGCCGACCGCTGGTCGAGCGCGCCGAGCAGCGCGGCATCCTCGTCGAGCCCGGCGACATCTTCTTCCTGGACCGGGACGAGGGGCGCCACCACTTCCGGATCGGTTTCTCCGCCATCCCGCTGCGCGCGATCGAGCCCGGCATGCGCCGGCTCGGCGAGGTGGTCGAGGAGCTGCTGGAGGGGCGGCGGGCGGCCGCCCGCTGACCGCACCGCCGCGGCACGTGCCGGGCTCCCACCGCGAATCGCGGGACGGCCATGCGGCCCCGCGACCGCGACCGGCGGGGCCGCCCGTCCAGCAGCACGGCGGCCCGCGCCCCTCGGGGACACGGGCCGCCGTGCGCACGCGCCGTTCGATCAGACGTAGTCCTTGTACTTGTCCAGCAGGCGGACCGGCTTGCGCAGCGCGTCCCGGCGGAACGGGTCGCCCAGCTCCCGGGTGCACATGACCTCGATGACCGTGGTCCGGCCGCCGTTCATCTGCATGTCGGTGGCCTTGCGCAGGGCCGGGCCGACGTCGTCGAGCTTGTCCACCACGACGCCCTCGGCGCCCATGGACCGGGCGATTCCGGCGAAGCTGGGGCTGTCGAGATCCTCGGCGACGAACCGGCGGTTGTAGAAGTCCACCTGGTTCTTCTTCTCCGCGCCCCACTGGCGGTTGTGGAACACCACCGCCGTGACCGGGATGTCGTACCGCACGGCGGTCAGGATCTCGCCCATGCTCATCGCCCACGCGCCGTCACCGGCGTAGGCCACGGCCGGACGTTCCGGCGCGGCCGCCTTCGCACCGATGACGGTCGGCAGCGCGTAACCGCAGTTGCCGAAGCTCATCGGAGCGAGGAAGCTGCGGGGCCGTTCGAAGCGCAGGTAGCTGTTGGCGACCGAATTGATGTTGCCGATGTCGGTGGAGACCACCACGTCCGGCGGCATCGCCTTCTCCAGTTCCCGCAGGACCTGGCGGGGGTGCAGCCAGTTGCCCTCTTCCCGCTCGTGCTCGGCGATCACGTCCAGGCTGTACGGGTCGGTCTCGTGCGACCACGAGTCCAGTTCGGCCTCCCACGCGTCCTTCTCGGACCTGATCCGCTCGGCGCGCTGCTCGCGGGTGGCGTCGCAGGCCAGCGCCCGCCCGGCCAGGCGCTCGGTCAGCGCGACCGCGGACGCCTTGGCGTCCCCGCAGATACCGACCGAGATCTTCTTGACCAGACCGAGCATCTTGTGGTCGGCGTCGATCTGGATGACCTTGGCGTGCTCGGGCCAGTAGTCCAGGCCGTGCTGCGGCAGCGTGCCGAACGGGCCGAGCCGCGAACCGAGCGCGACGACGACGTCGGCCTGCGAGATCAGCTTCATCGCGGCCTTCGAGCCCTGGTAGCCCAGCGGTCCGCACCACAGCGGGTGGCTGGCCGGGAACGAGTCGTTGTGCAGGTAGCTGTTGACCACCGGGGCGCCGAGGCGCTCGGCCAGGGCCTGGCACTCCGCCACGGCGTCGGCCATCACGACGCCCCCGCCGGAGATGATCACCGGGAACTCCGCCTTGGCCAGCAGCTCCGCCGCCTCGTTGAGGCTGGCCTCGCCGCCCGGACCGCGGTCCAGCCGGTTCGGCTGCGGGATCTCCGCGGTGAGCTCGCCGTAGAAGTAGTCCCGGGGGATGTTCAGCTGGGTCGGCCCGATCTCCGACATCGCCCGGTCGAACGCGCGGCCGGTGAACTCGGCCATCCGGGCGGGGTTGTTCACGTGCGCCTGGTACTTGGTGAACTCCTGGAACATCGGGAGCTGGTTCGCCTCCTGGAAGCCCCCGAGGCCCATGCCCATGGTCCCGGCCTCCGGGGTCACCATGACCACCGGGCTGTGCGCCCAGTACGCCGCGGCGATCGCGGTGACGCAGTTGCTGATGCCCGGGCCGTTCTGCCCGATCACCACGCCGTGCCGTCCGCTCACCCGCGAGTAGCCGTCGGCCATGTGCGCGGCGCCCTGCTCGTGCACGACCGGGACGAGGCGGATCCCGGCCGGGGCGAAGATGTCCATGGCGTCCATGAACGCCGAGCCCATGATGCCGAAGATGTCCGTGACGCCGTGGGCGACCATCGTCTCGACGAACGCCTCCGACGGGGTCATCTTCTGCGGGCCGCTGACCGCGGCGCGGCCCGGATCCCCGATCTTGTCAGTCATAGCGGTGTCTCCTGTCGGCAGATCAAGGGAGATGTACGAGAAATCGGTACGCACCGTCTCTGAAAACAGGACACCGATGCTAGGGCGCGGCCCGAACCACGTCAACGAGAAGTTCAAGAAACCGGTATGCCTTGTACAGCTTTCCGGAATGGCGCTACGGTGGTCGCACGATGAACGAGACACCCGACACCGCGGCGCGGGCGGACGGCGGCGAGCTCAACGGCGACACGCCCACGATGCGCCTGTTCGCGCTGCTGGAGCTGATCGCCGCGAAGGACCAGTTCGTGTCGTTGCAGGGCCTGGTCGAGGAAACCGGCATGCCCAAGCCGACGCTGCACCGCATGTTACAGCAACTCGAAGCCGCGGGGCTGCTGGTGCGGCAGGCCGACGGCCGCCACTACGGAACCGGCGGCCGGCTGCGGCGGCTCGCGGAGAACCTGCTGCTCAACGCCACCCAGCACGGCGCCCGGCACGCCGTGCTGCGCCACCTCGTCGAGGAACTGGGCGAAACCTGCAACGTCACCGCGCTGTCCGGCAACGAGGTGGTCTACCTCGACCGGGTCGAAACCCCCGAACCGCTCCGGTTCTACCTGCGGCCGGGCTCGCGGGTGCCGGTGCACTGCTCGGCCAGCGGCAAGATGATCCTCTCCCAGTTCAGCCCGGCCCAGCGGCACAAGCTGCTCGCCCACGCGCCGCTGAAGCAGTACACGCCCAAGACCATCACCGACCTCGACGCGCTGGAAGCCGAGCTGCAACGGGTGCGGCGGGACGGCTACGCCATCGACGACGAGGAGTTCCTCCCCGGACTGGTGTGCATCGCCGTGCTCGTACCGACCGCGGATGCCCGCTCGGCCCGGTCCAACCTGTGCCTGGCGGCCCAGGCACCGATCATGCGGCTCACCGCCGGGCAGGCGCCGGAACTCCTGCCCGCGCTGCGGCGGGCCGCCGACGCGATCAGCCGCATCGAGGCGGAAGGCGCACCGCCCGATCCCGCGTCCTGAGAGCCTGTCTTTGAACTTGGTTCCGACGGGTCGTGGTAAGCGGCGGAGCCGCTTTCTCTTTCGGCGAGCGGTCTCGCAACTTGCACCGCCGCGGGTTCTCCGATGGGCACAGCGGCGCGCAGCGCCTCCGTGGGGGGTGGTGGTCGGGCGACGGGCGGGCGTCTCGCGAGGACAGCCCCGACGCTGTGTATTGGGCATACATCAGGAGGGGCTCCCGGAGCCGGTGTGGCTGTGGCGCGTCAGCGCCTCCGTGGGGGGTGGTGGTCGGGTGACGGGCGGGCCGCTGAGGTTCCGCCACCGGCACCGCCACCCAAAACGAGTTCAAAAGACAGGCTCTGACCCACCGGAACCGACCCCCGGAGCGTGGAACCCCGATGCCTGCGAACCAGCCCGACGACCGCGTCCGTGTGCGCGACGCCTTCGGAATCGACTCGGACCTCGTCGTTCCCGCCTTCAGCGAACCCGACGAACACGTCCCGGAGGTCGACGAGGACCACCGCTTCGACCCCGACGTCACGCTGGCGCTGCTGGCCGGGTTCACCCGCAACCGGCGCGTCCTCGTGCAGGGGCTGCACGGCACCGGGAAGTCCACGCACGTCGAACAGGTGGCGGCCCGGCTGAACTGGCCCTGCGTGCGGGTCAACCTCGACGCCGACATCAGCCGGCTCGACCTCGTCGGCCGGGACGCGATCGTGCTGCGGGACGGCCGGCAGGTCACCGAGTTCCAGGAGGGGATCGTCCCCTGGGCCGTGCAGCGGCCGGTCGCGCTCGTCTTCGACGAGTACGACGCCGGGCGGCCGGACGTGATGTTCGTGCTCCAGCGGCTGCTGGAACGCGACGGCAAGCTGACCCTGCTCGACCAGAACCGGGTGCTGCGCCCCCACCCGTGCTTCCGGTTGTTCGCCACGGCCAACACCGTCGGCCTGGGCAACCTCAACGGCCTCTACCACGGCGTGCAGCGGCTCAACCACGCCCAGCTCGACCGGTGGGACGTGGTGGCCTCGCTGGACTACCTCCCACCGGACGTGGAAATCGCCATCGTGCGGGCGAGGGTGCCGGAGCTGGCCGACTCCCGCGAACTGGTCGCGTCGATGGTCGCGCTGGCCGACCTGACCCGGAAGGGCTTCCAGGCCGGCGACCTGTCCACCCTCATGTCGCCGCGCACCGTCATCGCCTGGGCCGAGAACACCGAGATCTTCGGCGACGCCGCGGCGGCCTTCCGGCTCTCCTTCGCCAACAAGTGCGACGAAGCCGAACGGCCCGTGGTCGCCGAGTACTTCCAGCGCTGCTTCGGGCGGGAGCTGGCGGACGTGTCCCCGCTCGCGGCCGCGTCATGAGCGACACCGCGGCCACCGCCCGACGTCGCCACCGCACCGAGGAACTGTGCGCGGCAGCGGTCCGCGCCCTCAGCGGCGATCCCGAACTGCGGTTCCGCGACCAGCTCCTGCACCGGGGGCACCGACGCGTGCCGACGCCCGCGCCGCAGCCGCGACCGTCCGATGAGGACTTCGCGTCCGCCCGCGGCGCGGCGGACGGCACGGCGATGCTCCTGCGGCACTCCGACGCCGAGCTGCACCGCCGGCTGTGCCCGCAGGACCCGGTGCAGCGGTTCGTCTTCGGGATGCTGGAGCAGTTCCGCGTCGAGTCGCTGGCGCCGGTGGACATGCCCGGGGTCAGGCAGAACCTGCGCCACCGGCACGTCCGGTGGTCCAGATCGGTGCACCACGCCGGACTCACCGGGACCGAGCACGGGCTCCTGCTCTACACCGTCGCCCAGATCGCCCGCAGCCGCCTCAGCGGCGAGCCGGTGGTGGCGGAGACCGAGGACCTCATCGAGGCCACGCGCTTCGCCCTGGTCCCGGAACTGGGCGAGGATCTCGCCGCGCTGCGCCGACACCGGCACGACCAGGCGGCCCACGCCCGGCACGCGCTCGCCATCGCCTCCGCGGTCAGCCGCCTGGTGCGGCGAACCCCGGAAGGCGAGGACGCCGCGGACCGCACCGCCGACCGCGCCCGGTCCGCGCTGCTGCTGGACGTCGACGACGAGGGCGGCGACGCGCCGACGGCAGCCGCCCCTGAGAGCGTCCGACCGGAGACGGGCGGAGCAGGCCGGTACCGCGCCTTCACGACGGCCTACGACCAGCAGTGCGCCGTCACCACCCTGGTCCGCCCGGCACTGCTCGCGCAGTACCGCGAACGGCTCGACCAGCGGATCGTCCGGCTGGGACTGGATCCCGGACGGCTGGCGCGCGATCTCGCCGCGCTGCTGGCGAATCCGGTGCGAACCGGCTGGGACGGTGGCCGGGAACTGGGCCGGGTCGACGGGCGCCGGCTGGCTCAGCTGGTCGCGAACCCCGCCCAGCGCAGGCTGTTCCGCGCCGAGCGGACCGAGCCGACAACGAGCTGCCTGGTCAGCTTCCTGGTCGACTGCTCCGGCTCGATGCGGGAACACGCCGAGGCGGTCGCGGTCCTCGTCGACGTGTTCGCCCGGGCGCTGGACCTCGCCGGGGCGAGCAGCGAGATCCTCGGCCACACCACCCGAACCTGGAACGGGGGCCGCGCGCTGCGCGACTGGCGACGCGCCGGCCGCCCCCGGAACCCGGGCCGCCTCAACGAGTTGTGCCACCTCGTCTTCAAGGACGCGGACACGCCGTGGCGGCGCGCCCGCCGCGGCATCGCGGGCCTGCTCAAGACCGACCTGTTCCGGGAGGGCGTGGACGGCGAAGCGGTGTCGTGGGCGTGCGGGCGCATGGCGGTCCGCGACGAGCGGCGCCGACTGCTCGTGGTCATCTCGGACGGCAGCCCGATGGACAGCGCCACCGCCCTGACCAACGGCGAACGGTACCTCGACGACCACCTCACCGACGTCGTGCTCGCCGAGGAACGCGCCGGGACGGCGCGCATCCACGGCGTCGGCACCGGAACCGACCCGAGCCGCTACTACAGCCGCACGCACGTCCTGGACCTCTCGCGCGACCTGTCCGCGAGGACGTTCCGCGAACTCCTGCACCTGATCGCGGACCCGTCGGCGATCACGGCGTGGTGACCGGCCTCGCGTGCCGCGGCGATGAGGGACGCTGCCGACGCCGCTGGCGATCCGCACGACCAGGGACACCGCCACCGCGAACCGGCGAGGTGCCCTCGTGGCCCGCATCCCGCGCGGCGCCGAGCAGGACGAGCTGCTCCGGGAAGCTCTCGCGTAGGGTGTCCCGCTGCTGGAGCCGGTCGATCAGGCGATCGCCGCGTCCGCGCTCCCGACCCGCCCGCGACCGCACGACGGAGAACCGAGAGATGAGGGTCCCGACCACCTCGCCCGCCTCGACAGCCCACCCGCGCGCCGCGCTCGCGCTCGGCCTCATCGCCGTGGCCACCTTCCTGTCCATGAGCGTGTGGTTCTCCGCCTCGTTCGTCGTTCCCCAGCTGCGACGGCTGTGGGACCTCAGCAGCGGCGAGAGCTCGCTGTTGACGATCGCGGTGCAACTCGGCTTCGTGGTCGGGGCCCTCACCCTCGCCGCGACCGGTCTCGCCGACGCCCTCCTCGGTCGGCGACTGATGAGCCTGGGCGCGCTCGGCGCCGCCGGGGTCAACCTCGTCCTGCTCTGGTCACCCGGCTTCGCCGTCGCCGTGCTGCTGCGCGCGCTCACCGGAGCCTGCCTCGCCGCCGTGTACCCACCGGCGCTCAAGGAAGTGTCGTCGTGGTTCCAGCGCGGCCGCGGCACCGCCCTCGGCGTCATGATCGCCGCGCTGACGCTCGGTTCCGCGGCCCCGCAGCTGATCAAGGCCACCGGCGGCCTCGGATGGCAGGTCGTGATCGTCGCGACCTCCGCGCTCACCGCCGCCGGGGGCGTGACCACGTTCTTCCTCCGCCGCTCCGGACCGTTCCCCTTCCCGAAGTCGGTGTTCCGGCTCCGCTCCGCGCTGCGCGCCAACCGGAACCGGCGAGTGATGCTCGCCAATCTCGGCTACGTCGGGCACATGTGGGAGCTCTACGCGATGTGGGCCTGGATCGGGACCTTCCTCGCCGGCCTCGACGGGTTCGCGGGTTCACCGAACGGGTCCCAACACGCGGCGTTGGCCGCGTTCGCCTGCATCGGTGTCGGCGCCATCGGCTGCCTCGTCGGTGGCCGCATCAGCGACCGCGTCGGCCGCGCGCAGTCCGCGCTGATCAGCCTCGTCTGCTCCGGCGCAGCCGCCGTCGTGCTCGCGTTCATCCGCACCCTGCCGTTGCCGCTGGTCCTTCTGGTGAGCGCCTTCTGGGGGTTCTGGGTGATCGCGGACTCCGCCCAGTTCTCCGCCATGGTCACCGAGAACGCCGACCAGCGCTACGTCGGCAGCGCGGTCTCGCTCCAACTCGCCACCGGCTACGTGACCACCACGGCAACCATCTACCTCGTTCCCGTCCTCGTCGAGAACACCTCCTGGACCGCAGCACTGCTCGCGCTCGCCGTCGGCCCCGTCGTCGGGATCGGGGCGCTGCTCGCCTACCTCCGCTCCACCGCCGACTCCTGACCCGACGTCGTCGGCGCTGCTGTGCGTGGGGACGTCCCGAGCCCGCGATGGGCACCCGGGCGGTGTCGATCAGCGCGTCACCCCAACCTGGCGTGCAGCCAGCGCTGCACCGCCGTCATGTACCGCGCAGCGCGGGGCATGAGGTTCAGCGAATGTCCCGCCCCCGGCAGCACGAACGTCTCCAGCTCGGCGTAGTCCGGTCCCTCGGCCGCGCGCAACGTCGCCGCCGTGGCGCACCGTCCCGCCGACATCGGACCGCAGAACAGCTTGTCCCGGTCCCCCACGGCCAGCAGCACCGGCACCGAAATCCGGCGGGACACCGGGGCGGTCAACACGGCGATCGCATCCGGAACCTCGGTGGCCGACACGACATCGCGAGTGCGCTCATCGAGCTCGGCCGCACCGGGCCCACCCGCATCGGAGAGGAACAGACCGCTGCGGTAGCCGGGCCGCGTGGTCACGTACCCGGGGTCGAGCGTGCGCATCGCCGGATCGACCAGCGCCGGGTGCATGTGCCGCAGGAACGTGTCCGCGGTCGCACCGAGATCGATGCCGTGCGTGACGCCCGTGAGCACCACCGCGTCCACATCCCGGTAGGTGGCCGCCTCCACCGTCGCGATCGCGCTGCCCAGCGAATGCCCCACCAACGCCACGCGCTCATGACGCACTCCCGGCACCCGACCGGCGATGGCCTGCTGGATCACCTGGTGCACCACCTCGGCCTGCCCGGCCGCGGTCAGCAGCACGCTCGGCGGCCGCGACGACCGACCGCTGCCCAACCGGTCGATCGCCAACGTCGCGAACCCGGACTCGGTGGCATGAGCCGTGTAGGAATACCGGTGCCGCGGATAGTCCCAATAGGAATGGTTGTACGTCGCCCCGGGAACCAGGACCTGCAGCGGAGTCCGCGCGGTGGCCCCGGCGGGACGGCAGTACCGGCCGTAGACCGACACCGGCAGCGCCCGCGCCAACCGCGCCTCGAACCGCACATCGCGACATGACGACCCGTCGCTCGCTCCCGCCGAGATGGGGAACAGGCTCGTCACCACGGCGCACATCCCCGCCAGCACCCCGATCCCGCGCAACACGCGGCGCACTCCCACACCGACACCGGACCTCGCCCCTGCGACCACCACGGCCTCCCGTTCGATCCGGACGTTCCCGCCCGGAACCCTTCTCCAGCGTCCTCACCGCCCGCACGCGCCTGCCGCGGGGCGACGTCGGTCACCACGCAGCACCCGCGCTGCCGGAAGAGACTACTGTGGACACTAGGGATCAAGGTGTTCCGTTGGCATCACCTGGTTCGGTACTCCCGCACGCGGACGGCCCCGCCGAGGGCGCCGATCCGCGGTGCCGGCCCGGTTCGCCTTCTCCTCAGGGCTCGAAGATCTGCCTGGCGGCGGCAGATCTTTCGAACGCCTCCAGGCGGTGCTGGGTCGAACCGGGCTCGACCGCGCAGATCTCCTGGAGCAGCACCATCGCCAGCAGCATCGGCGCGGCCTGCGAGTCGAAGACCAGCTGCGAGCCGACGGCCGCCGGGAGCACGACATCGGCGAGGTCGGCCACCGGCGCCAGCTCGCTGTCGGTGAGCGTCACCAGCTGGAGCCCGAGATCACGCGCCGCGCGCATGGCCGCGACCGTCTCCCGGGGGTACCGGGGCAGCGCGAACACCAGCAGCGCCGACGCCCCGGCGGCTCGCGCCTGTTCGAGACCGTCGCCGAGGGACGTGCCCCCGTCGGGGAGCAACCGCACGTCGGGGAGCACCTTCGCGGCGAAGTAAGCGAAGTAGTGCGCGACCGGCCTGGAGGCCCGGAGCCCCAGGACGGGCAACGGCCGGGTGCCGGCCAGCAGGGTG
The DNA here is from genome assembly GCF_025643595.1 of Saccharopolyspora rosea. Classification (GTDB taxonomy): domain Bacteria; phylum Actinomycetota; class Actinomycetes; order Mycobacteriales; family Pseudonocardiaceae; genus Saccharopolyspora; species Saccharopolyspora rosea. The sequence continues at coordinate 3,066,277 of NZ_CP102826.1, read as the reverse complement.
GCCGCGCGGCGCACGGTGTCGCGGTCGGCCAGCTGCGATTCCAGACGTCGCAGGTTGGCGATCTCCCCGGCGACGGCGTGCTGCAGTTCGTTGCGACTCGTGTCGTCACCGGCGGGAGGGCTTGCCAGGTCGAGCTCCCGGACGTACCGGCGCAGCTGCGGATAACCCTCGAAGCCGAGGGCGATCGCCAGCCGGGTCACCGACGCCTGGCTGACGTTGGCCAGCTCGGCGACCTCGTTGCTGGACAAGTAGGCGGCCTGCTGGGCGTTCTCGATCAGGAACTGCGCGATCCGGCGCTGCGTGGGCGTGAGGCGGTGTTCCTCGAACCGCGCCCGCAGGCGTGCCGACGGCGACCTGCTCTCGCGCGCTGGCCGGACCAAGCAACCCTCCTGAATTGTTTTCATTCACTTGTTGTCCAGATGAATCAGAGCTTGCATACTGCGTTGCTGTCAATCATCCCGATGCCGGGCCGCCGAACGCCGGACGCCCCTCAACACCGAGACCGAAGCCGGAGAAGCACATGCCTCCCGCACCCGGGACCGCGCCGACGCGCCGCACCAAGATCCGCTGGCTCATGGTGCTGCTCGCGTTCCTCGCGATCGCGATCAACTACGTCGACCGCGCGAACCTGTCGGTCGCGCTGCCGTACATGAACGCCGAGCTCGGGCTCAGCCCCGAGCTGTCCGGCTTGCTGCTCGGCGCGTTCTTCTGGACCTACTCGGTGTTCCAGATCCCGTTGGGACGGCTGGTCGACCGGTTCGGCACCAAGGTGATGTTCGCAGCGGCCGTCGCCTGGTGGTCGCTGTTCACCGCCGCGACCGCGGTCGCGCGCGGATTCGCGTCGCTGTTCGCCGTGCGCCTGCTGCTGGGGCTCGGCGAAGCGGGCGCGTTCCCCGCCTGCACCAAGCTCGTCGAAGAGTGGTTCCCGCGCCGCGAGAGGGCGACGGCCTCGGGCATCTACGACAGCGGCGCGCGGGGCGGCACGATGCTGGCCATCCCGATCGTCACCGCGTTGGTCATGTGGCTGGGCTGGCGCGGTTCGTTCGTCATCACCGGATCGATCGGCCTGGTGTGGGTGGCGGTCTGGTGGTGGCTGTACCGGCGGCCCCGCGAGCACCCGTGGGTCTCGGAAGCCGAACTCGAACACATCGAGCAGGACGCCGCAGCGCAGACCTCGGAAGCCGACCAGGTGCGGTGGCAGGACCTGTTGCGCAACCGGACGGTGTGGGGCATGGCGCTGGGTTTCGCCTGCCAGGCGTTCGTCATCTACTTCTTCATCACCTGGTTCCCCTCCTACCTCGTGGACGAGCGCGGATTCTCGCTGCTGGAGCTGGGAATCTTCGGCACCCTGCCCGGGATCGTGGCTTTCGCGGGCAACTTCCTCGGCGGAGCCGTCTCGGACCGCCTGGTCCGCCGCGGCCACAGCCTGACCTTCGCCCGCAAGTCCTGCATCGTCGGCGGGATGCTCGGTTCCTCGGTGATCGCCCTGGCAGCCGTCGTGGACAGCTCGTGGCTGGCCCTGGCACTGCTCGCGTTCTCCTTCGGCAGCGTCACCTTCGCCACCACCTGCATCGTCACCCTGCCCACCGACATCGCGCCCCGATCGGCCAAGTCGTGCTCCGGTACCATCCAGGGCATCCAGAACGCGGCCTCCAACGTCGCCGGCGCCGTCAGCCCCGCCCTCATCGGCCTGATCTACGGGTTCACCGGGTCCTTCGTGGGAGGTCTGGTCGCCGCCGGAGCCGTGGCTGTGCTCGCGTGCCTGATCTACCTCCTCGTCGTCGGCGACATCGAGCCCCTGCCCCTCCCGGAGGGTGCCACCCACCAGTCCGCTGCCGCCGATTCGAACGCGTGAGGCTGCCAACGGACGAACTCGGCTGGACATCCCGGCCGCAATCCTGACAACGACGACCGGAGTCCACAGTGGATTCCGCGCGTGGCCGGTGGTTCCACGGGGAGTCCGCGATCGTGCGCCGCCGTCAGCGCTCGGTCGCGGTGCGGGCGGCGTCGAGGAAGCGGTTCACCAGGTCCTGCTGGGCGAGGGGCACGTGCACGAGGTGCACGGCGCTGGGCGGGGCTCCGGTCAGCGGGAGGAACCGGACGGCGCGGTGGCTGATGCGGCGTTGCGCGACCTCGGGGACGATGCCGATCCCGCGGTCGGCGGCGACGGATTCCAGCCATTCGTCGAAGTTCCCGGTCTCCACGATGTGCTCGGGGCCGCGCCCGGCCGGGAACGACCACGGTCCGGTGGTTCCGCTGCGGGTGTTGACCACCAACGGCCAGGACGGGACCTCGGACCAGTCCAGCCGATCTCGGTCGGCGAGGGCGTTGTTCTCGGAGCACACCGCCACGCGGGTTTCGTCGTAGAGGTGCACGGCGCGCGCGGCCGGCGGGGCGTTGCGGACCTCGCCGCGGACGACGGCGACGTCCACGGTGCGCTCGCCCAACGCCTGGAGCGGATCGTCGCACCGCACCAGCGCGACCGAGGCGCCGGTTCCCCGTTCGAAGCGGGTGACCGCGCGCTGGGCCCACGGGTCGGGCAGCAACCAGCTGAACCCGAGTCGAATGGTGATGTCCTTGCGCGCCGCGGCGATCCCCTGCTCAAGAGCGGACGTGGCCTGCTCGGCGTAGCCGAGGAACTCACGGCCCGCGCGGGTGGTTCCGATCCGGCGCGCGGAGCGGTCGATCAGCTCGACGCCGAGGATCTTCTCCAGCTGCGCGACGGTGCGGCTCAGCGCGGGTTGGGTGATCCGCAGTTCCTCGGCGGCGCGGGTGAACGAGCGGTGGTGGGCCACCGCGACGAAAGCCCGGATGTGGCGCAGCTCTACATCCACGACCTGTGGACCTCTTTCATCAGCGACTATGCCTGCCAGGCATACAACCAGCGCAGACGGCATTTCACAAGGTTGCTCGGGCTGCCTAGCGTCGGTGGCGCCATGAACAACGACGCACACCGCTCCGCGCCCACGGGCTCCCCGTGGCCGGTCGTCGTCCGCGCGGCGGCGGCGCTGGCCGCGGCGATGGGAGTCGGCCGGTTCGCCTTCACACCCATCCTTCCGCTGATGCAGGCCCAGGCTGGCATGTCCGCCGGGCTTGGAGCCTGTCTGGCCACGGTCAACTACCTCGGTTACTTGGCCGGTGCGCTACTCGGAATCGCCGCGCCCGCTGTGGTGCGTTCGGCGAGCGCGCTGCGCGGCTCGCTGCTCGCCCTGGTGGCGAGCCTGGCGCTGATGCCCGTCCTCACCGGTGCCCCGGCCTGGTCCGCTCTGCGGCTGGTCGCCGGTGCGGCCAGCGCGTTGATCTTCGTGATCGCCGTCAGCGCAGCCCTCTCGCAGCTGCGCGCGCACGCCCAGCACTTCGCCGGCTGGGTTTTCGGCGGGGTCGGGGCCGGCATCGCGCTGTCCGGGCTCCTGGTGCTGGTGGAGCGGGCCGTCGGCACCTGGCAGGAAGCGTGGTGGACCTGCGCCGGGCTCACCGCGTTGCTCGCCGCGATCGCGTGGCGCCTGCCTCCCGAGCAGAGCGCGGAGGCGGCCACCGCAGGCGCGACCGGGCCGCGCACCCACTGGTGGTTCGTTCCGCTGCTGGCCAGCTACACCCTCGAAGGCGTCGGGTACATCATCGCGGGGACCTTCCTCGTCGCCGCGATCGAGCGCAGCGCGCCCGGCGCGCTCGGTGCCGGCGCCTGGGTCCTCGTGGGTCTGGCCGCCCTGCCCTCATGCGCGGCGTGGGCCTGGCTGTCGCGGCACTGGAGCCGACCTGCCCTGCTGCTGGCCGCGCTGGTCATCCAGGCCCTCGGCATCGCGCTGCCAGCCGTGTTCCCCGGCGTGGCACCGTCCCTGACCTCGGCGGTGCTGTTCGGCGCGACCTTCATGGGGATCAGCACCATCACGCTCGCCATCGGGCGGCACCTGCGGGTGCCACGCGCGGTGGCGATGCTGACCGCCGGCTACAGCGCGGGGCAGATCCTCGGGCCGGTGCTCTCCGCCCCGCTGCTGCACGGCGGCTACGACCAGGTGCTAGTGCTCGCCAGCGCGCTCGTGCTGGCCGCCGGGATCGCAGCCGCCGCGGTCCGAGTCCGATTCCCGCACCGATCCGGCACCACCCCGCGCCCGAGCCGAACCTGAGTGCCTGTCTTCGAACCTGCTCCCGGAACAGGCGTGGCAAGCGGCGCCAGCCGCTTTCTCTTTCGGTGAGTACGCAAGCAACTGGCACCGCCGCGGGTTCTTCGGTGGTCACAGTGGCGCGTCAGCGCCTCCGTGGGGGGTGGTGGTCGGGTGACGGGCGGGCGGCTGAGGTTCCGCCACCGGCACCGGCACCCAAAAGAGTTCAAAGACAGGCCCTGAGGAGGAGACCTTCGTGCTCACCGAACTCGGCATCACGCTGCCCGTTCTCGCCGCTCCGATGGCGGGCGGACCGACCACACCGGAGCTCGTCATCGCCGCCGGGCGCATCGGATCGATGGGCTTCCTCGCCGGCGGATACAAGACGCCGCGAGCCCTGGCCGACCAGATCGCCACCGTGCGCGCCGAAGGCGTGCCCTTCGGGGTCAACCTGTTCGTCCCCAACCCGATGCCCGCTTCCAGCGAGGACTACCTCGCGTACCGCCGGGCGCTGGAGGCCGAAGCCGACCGGTACGACGTGCACCTGCCCGAGGTGCCCATCGAGGACGACGACCGCTGGGCGGCCAAGATCGACCTGCTGCTCGCCGACCCCGTTCCGGTCGTGTCGTTCACCTTCGGTCTGCCCGACCGCGAGATCATCAGCGCACTGCGCAGTGCAGGCAGCATCGTCGTGCACACCGTCACCTCCGCGCACGAAGCGAAGTGCGCGGCCGAAGCCGGAACGCAGGCGCTCGTCGTGCAGGCCCCGGCCGCAGGCGGCCATTACGCCACCCTCACCCCGGATCAGCCTCCACGGCCGGACATCCCCGCGCCGCAGCTGATCGGGGAAGTACGCGACGCCACGGCACTCCCGCTGATCGCCGCCGGCGGGATCAGCGAACCCCCAGATGTCACCGCCGCCCTCCGCGCCGGCGCGGAGGCCGTCGCGGTGGGCACCGCGCTCCTGCGCACCCGCGAAAGCGGAGCGTCCACAGTGCACAAGGACGCCCTCGTCTCCCCCGAGTTCGACACCACCGTCGTCACCCGCGCCTTCACCGGTCGTCCCGCGCGGGCGCTGCGCAACCACTTCGCCGACCGGTACGGGCCGATCGCACCCTGCGCCTACCCCGCGCTGCACCACCTCACCAGCGCGCTGCGCAAAGCCGCCACCACCGCCGGGGACACCCGCCTGATCCACCTCTGGGCCGGTACCGGCCACCGCCACGCCGAGGTGGAGCCCGCCGCCGACACCCTCACCCGCCTGGCCGGCCACGTCTGAAAATCCGCAACCCGCTGCATCCGCGGACATGAGCGCGCGTGCAGTCGAACGACCGACGAGAGGAATCCCCATGCCACTGGTGCGCATCGACCTGGTCCGCGGCCGCCGACCCGACGAGGTCCGGCAGGTCGCCGACGCCGTGCACCGCGCGATCGTCGCCGTGCTCGGCATCCCCGAACGGGATCGGTTCCAGATCGTCACCGAGCACGACGCCGACCACGTCATCGCGCAGGACGCCGGCCTCGGCTTCGAGCGCACCGACGGTGTCGTGATGATCCAGATCTTCACCCAGACCGGGCGCAGCACTCCGGTCAAGCAACGGCTCCACCAGAGCATCGCCGACCACCTCGGCCGCCTCGGGGTGCGCGGCGAGGACGTGTTCATCGGAATCGTCGAAAACGGCCCGCAGGACTGGTCCTTCGCCCACGGACGCGCCCAGTACGTCGAGGGGGACCTCGCCGTCCCCGGCCGGGCCTGACCGGACCACCAGGCACAGCACGCCCACTCCAGCCCGAGGACTTCGACACCGCCAACGTGATCGTCGGGGAAGCCGTCGGCTTCGTCCGGGACATCCCGCCCGCCGGCGAGCTGGTCCACCGCATGGTCGAAGACGCCCGATCCATCCTGCACGACCGCGCACAGCCCTGAGCCCGCGGTCGCGCAGGCCGTCGTGATCCGATGTGGGCGGCGCAACGCCATGCCTCGGTGCGGGTAGCAACACCGCAGCAGAGCCCTGGGAAGGGCGGACGCCGGGACGGGCCGATCCCGCGCCCTCCCGAGCTGACGTCTTCACCAGGTGGGAGTGCGTGGCGACCGGCCAGCACACCGTCCACATCGGACTCCGCATCCCGGGTGCGCGCTCACCGCTCCTCGCTGAGCGCGCGCCAGCGGAGCTTCTCCCGCTCCCGCTTGGGCAAACCGGCGACGACGAGGTCGTAGGAATCCTCGATCAGATCGCGGACGAGGTCGTCCGGCACCGAGCCGTCGAGGACGACGGTGTTCCAATGGCGCTTGTTGAGGTGATATCCGGGCGTGATGGCCGAGTACGTCCCGCGCAGCTGGAGGGCCAGCTCCGGCTCGCACTTGAGGCTCACCCGCAGCGGACGCCCGCCGAGCCTGCTGATGGCGAAGATCTTCCCGGCGACCTTGAACACGCTGTTGTCCGCGTCGAACGGAAACTCCTCCCGGGCCCCGACGAACCCCAAGCACACGTCTCTGAGCTCCTGCGGCGTCATGCCGACACCGTAACCGCGAACCCCGACGTTCCTCCCCCCTTCCAGCCAGGTGCGGCCGGGTTCCACCTCAGGAACTCCTCCGCGGTCGCGCAGTTGCGCTGCCGGCGCTCCCCCGTCGTCGTCCGGTCTTGCGGGGCCCGGGAGCTCGGCAGCGGAAAAACCCGTTGCCAGGGCGGCGCACCGACCCCTAGCGTGCTGCGTACACAGGAAAGGAGGTGGTCCAACGTTGAGCAGCAACAGGACTTGTGAGGTGGCTGTCCGCTAGTGTCTTGAGTCGTAAGTTTGTTGTATATTTTGGGGATGGGTCGTCGAGGTCCGCGTCTGCCGGAGTTGGTGTTGACCGATGCTGAGCGGGAGACGCTTGAAGGGTGGGCGCGTCGTCCGAAGACCGCGCAGGCATTGGCGTTGCGGGCACGCATTGTTCTCGCTTGCGCCAGCGGAATGTCCAATATGGACGTATCGCGGGAGTTGCGGGTGTCGCCGCCGACGGTGACCAAGTGGCGGCGCCGATTCGTGGACGATCGGCTGGAGGGTTTGTCGGACGAGCCGCGTCCGGGGGCTCCTCGTACGATCACCGATCAGCAGGTCGAGCAGGTGATCAACAAGACGCTGGAGGAGGCTCCGCCCCACCGCGACACGCACTGGTCGACCCGTTCGATGGCCGAGGCGGCGGGGATGTCGCAGACAGCGATTTCCCGGATCTGGCGGGCTTTCGATCTCAAACCCCACCTGGTGCAGACCTGGAAGTTGTCCACCGATCCGGAGTTCGTGGGCAAGGTCCGTGACGTGGTCGGGCTGTATCTGGACCCGCCAGAGAACGCCCTGGTGCTGTGTGTGGACGAGAAAAGCCAGATGCAGGCCATCGACCGCACCGCGCCGATCCTGCCGGTCATGCCCACCACGCCGGCGCGGATGACCCACGACTACGTCCGCAATGGCACCACCAGCCTGTTCGCCGCCCTGGACGTGGCCACCGGCACGGTGATCAGCCAGCTTTGGCCGCTCGAACAAACCCGACGCGGCAGGCGGAACCGCGGTCGCCCCCGGCGACCATGCAGCGTCCACAATGGACCCTCGAATCCGCGCGCGATCGCACCGGGATCGCCGAGCACTTCTCCCGAGCGATGTGGTGGAACCACCTGCTCCGGCACGATCTCCGCGACCACGTCCCGCAGCACGATCGCCGGATGCGTCCGCTGCTCCCCTCGCGCACCAGGGGCGGACAGCGGGAACGGAGCGCCTCCGCCCGCGCGCATCCCGGAACCGGGTGGGCGCCAGCCGGCTCGCGCCGCTAGCGCGTGTTCTATAAGCGGCGTCAGCCGCTTTCTTTTTCGGTGAGTGGTCTCGCAACCCGCACCGCTGCGGGTTCTCAGCGGTCGGCTCGCGAGGACAGTCCCGACGCTGTGTATTGGGCATACATGAGTCGGGGCTCCCGGAGTCGAGACGGCCGCTGAGGTTCCGCCACCGGCACCGCCACGCACAGCACTTCCGAAACACTCCCTAGAGGAACGCCGACAGCAGCAGCGTCAGCGCGAGGCCGAGCACGGAGATGATCGTCTCCATCACCGACCACGACTTGACGGTCTGGCCGATGGTCATCCCGAAGTACTCCTTGACCAGCCAGAAGCCCGCGTCGTTGACGTGGGAGAAGAACAGCGAGCCCGCGCCGATGGCGAGCACGACCAGGGCCAGCTGCGCCGGTGGGAGGTCGGCGGCGTACGGTGCCACGATGCCCGACGCCGTGACGGTCGCCACCGTGGCCGACCCGGTCGCGAGCCGGACCAGCACGGCCACGAACCAGCCCAGCAGCAGCGCGGACAGGCTCACCGCCACGGCTGCCTTGCCGATGGCGGTGCCGACGCCACCGTCCACGAGGACTTGCTTGAAGCCACCGCCCGCGCCCACGATCATCGTGGCGCTGACGATCGGCGTCAGGCTCTCGCCGAGCTTCGTCGCCAGCGTGATGGGCGTGAACCCGACCCGGGTACCGAACGTCGCCATCGCCAGCAGCACGGCGATCAGCAACGCCACCATCGGCTCCCCGATGAACTGCAGGAACGGGTAGATCCACGCGGACTTGCTCATCCACACGTCGGCCGCGGCGCGGACGAGCATCAGCACCACCGGCGCGAGGATCGTGACGAGCGTCCAGGTGAAGCTCGGGCGGCGCACGCGTTCACCCGGTGCCGCTGTCGCGCCCTCCGGGGCGGTGGTGCCCGGCGAGTCGCCGCCGGACGCGACGAGGTTCCCACCCGCGCCGAGCGCACCGATGGGCACCCAGCGCGCCGCCACCCCGGCGAACAGGGGTCCGGCGACGATCACGGTCGGCACCGCGATGACCAGTCCGAGCGCCAGGGTGATGCCGACGTTGGCGTGCAGGTTCGCGATCGCCACCAGCGGCCCGGGGTGCGGGGGGATGAAGCCGTGCAGGACGGACAGGCCCGCCAGGGCCGGGATCGCCAGGTACATCGCGGGACGCCCGGACCGGCGGATCGTCAGCATGATGACCGGGATGAGCAGCACGAGGCCGATCTCGAAGAACATCGGGATGCCGATGATGAAGGCGATCAGGGCGACCCGCCACGGCAGCCCGCGGCGTCCGCCGATGAGGATCCTGTCCACGATCTCGTCGGCCCCACCGGAGTCGGCGAGCAGCTTGCCGAGCATCGCGCCGAGCGCGATCAGCACGCCGACGCTGCCGAGCACGTCGCCGACGCCCTTCTCGAACGACTGGGCCACCTCGCCCAGTCCGATGCCGGTCCCGATCCCGACGACGAGCGACCCGATGGTCAGCGCGAGGAAGCCGTGCATCTTCATCCGGACGATCAGCAGCACGACGACGGCGATCCCGAGCACGGCCACCACGAGCGCCCGGGTGTCGTGCCCGCTCCACGGTTCGTGGAGCTTCCCGATGGTGTCCGCAGCGAGGAGCGTGGTCGGCATGTCGCGGTCCCTTCACGCCACCCGGGTGCCGGGCTGGTGGCTGCGGCGAGCACGCCCGCCGCTTCGACCCGGTGATCATGCGCCCTGGGAGCGATGACCTTCAAGGGTCGATCGACGAACCCCTGCTCCGGGCGGCGGCCACCCACGCACGCGCGCCCCGGTGCCGCACCCGCAGCGCGGCCACCTCGTTGGCCTCGGCGAGCAGGCCGGGAAGGTCGTCCGCGGTGGGCACCCGCCCGAGCCGAACGATCCCGAACGCCAGCGCACCGTGCCAGACGTCCCCGGCGCCCAGGGTGTCGCGCGCGGTGACCTCGGAAGGTCGCACGGTCCCCTCGCCGCCCCCGCGGCACGACCAGGACACCGGGTCCTGGCCGCGTGTCCTGGTCACGACCGGAATTCCGAGGTCGTGGAGCGCGCGATCGGTGTCGTCGGGACGGTCGGGCAACCGGAACGCCTCGGAGCAGGCGCACACGTCGACCAGGGGGAGCAGGTCGACCAGCACCGGCTTGTAGCTCCCGGCGTCGAGCACCACGGGGACGCCCCGCCGCCGCGCGGTCTCCGCCGCGGCCAGGGCGAGGCGCGGGTGGTGCCCGTCGACCAGTACGGCCGCCGCCCGTCCCAGCACGCCGTCCAGGTCGTCCGGCGGGAGCACCTCCACGCCGGCGGCGTTGTGCGAGACGACCGTGCGCTCGCCGTCGCGCTCCCGCACGACCGCCGCGCTCACCGGTGGCGGCGAGACACCGTCGGAGCGCACGTCGACCAGCTCCACGCCGTGCTCGGCCAGGTCGCGGCGCGCCAGCTCGGCCAACGGGTGCGCGCCCAGCGCGGTGAGCAACCGGGCCCGACCGCCCAGCGCGGCGACCGCCACCGCCGCGTTCGTCGCCGGACCGCCCGCCACCGTCTCCACCGACGTCGACTGGACCTTCTCCCCCGGGTGCGGCGCGGCCTCGACGCGCTGCACGAGGTCGACCGTGCTCAGCCCGACGAGCAGCACTTCCGTCATCGCGCTCCTCCGGATCGGCCACCGCGAGCGGCTCAGGGACGCGCCTGGTCGGGTGCCGGTCTCGCGGCGATCGCGTGCTGGGTGTTCGGCGGCTCGGGTTGTTGACCGTGGTGGCTCGTGGTGTCCGCTGCGGTCGGCGTCGGCGATGTCCCGGACGCCACCGAAGCGGTGATGTGCTGGGTCGGCACCTCCTGCGGGTCGACGCGAGGGGTGGCGAGGTCGCCGCTGACGGTGCGCTGCAGTTGACGGTAGGCGTTGGCCAGTTCCTGCCGCCGGGCGTGGGCGTGCTGCACGACCGCGTCGTTCCCGGGGAGGGTGCCGGTCTCGGCCGCCCGCAGCAGCACGTCGATGTGGCCGTGCAGCCGCTGCTGCACCTGGGCGAACACGCTGATCCGGTGTTGCAACTCCAGCGTCGGTGAGGTGCGGGACAGTGCCTTGACCATCGTGTCCTGCCACCGCTGGCAGCTCTGGCGGTAGTACCGGTCGGCCGCCAGGCGGTAGTGCGGGGCCACCCGGGTGTCCAGCGCGGTGCGGACCAGCTCCTGGCTGGCCTCCACCAGCTCCCGGCCGTGCGAGGTCAGCGCGTAGGCCCACTCCCACTGCTCGGCCTGGTCGCTGGCGCGGTGTTCCTCCTGGGCCTGCTGGAGCTGTTCCGAGGCCAGTTTGACCTGCTCCCACGCCCGGTGCGCCTCGTTCTGGGCGCGCTCCGCGGCCGCGGCCGCCGCCTCCGCGTGGGCCCCTGCCGCGGTGGCCTTCTCGTCGGCCCGGTCGGCCTGCTGCGCGACATGGCGGGCCTGTCGGCCGACGCGCCGGAGCTGCCACCCCGCCAACACCACCGCGAGGACGGCGACGCCTGCAGCGATCCAGGTGAGCACTTCGGGAGTCAGCATCAGCGCGACAGAGTGGCACAACCGACGGCATGAACGGGTGCGGTGAGTGGGATCTCACCGCGAATCCGCCACGTGGCTACTCGGTGGAACCGCATGATGACCGGCTGCTCCGCCTCCCGGGCCACCAGCGCAGCCCCGCCCCGACCTTCCGTCCTATGAGGACTGCTACGCCGACCTGCCGGCCCCCGGACCCGGCGTTCGGAACCGCCGGGCGCTGCGGCGCACCCCGTCACGGCTCCCGGCGCGTCGGCGGTTCTTCCAGCGGCACGCCGTCTTCCGAGAGCTTCGGGGCGGGCAGGTCCGCGCTTGAGGTGAGCGGTGCCGCGCCGACCAGGGGCCGTCCGGCCGGTTCCGCGAGGAACGCGGTGCTCACGAGGCCGATCACGCCCGCTCCGACGAGGTAGTAGCCGGGCCAGTCGAGGTTGCCGGTGGTCGTCACCGCGACGCCGATGAGCGTGGGCGCGGTGCCCGCGAACGCGGACACGGCCACGTTGAAGATGATGGCCAGGCTGCCGTAGCGGAGGAAGGTGGGGAACAGCGCGGGCAGTGTCGAAGGGGCCACCGCCGCGAAGCAGAGCAGGGTGAAACCCATGATCAGCAGGCCGAGGACCTGGCCGGGCAGCCCGGCTCTCAGCAGCCACACCGAGGGCAGGCCGAGCACCACGAGCGCGACGCTGCCGGTGAGCAGGATCGGCTTCCTGCCGATCCTGTCGCTGAGCTTGCCGAGGAACACGATGACGCACAGCATCGCGAGCATGACGGCGACCTGGAGCGCGGTCGACACCGTGTCGCTGGTCCCGCTCTTGCCGTAGTGCGGCAGGGTGTCGGTCAGATAGGTCGGCACGTAGTTCGTCAGCACGTAGTTGGTGACGTTCCAGGCCACGATCAGCCCGGTCGCGATCAGCGCCGGTGCGCGGTAATGGGTCACCAGGATCTGGAACACGCGGCGCAGCGCCATGGTGGCCATCGCCGGCGAGCGCTCCATGAGCTGCCGGAACGCGGGGGTCTCCTCCAGTCGCATCCGCAGGTAGATCCCGATGGCGCCCACCGGCAGGCCGAGCAGGAAGGGCAGTCGCCAGCCCCAGGACAGCAGGGCGTCCGGCGGCAGCGCGGCGACCAGGATCGCGCAGATGCCCGCCCCGAGGGTGTACCCGACCAGGGTGCTGAACTCCAGCCAGCTGCCGAAGAAACCGCGCCGCCGGTCCGGGGCGTACTCGGCGACGAGGGTCAGCGCCCCGACGTACTCACCGCCCGCGGAGAAGCCCTGCAGCATCCGGATGAACAGCACGAGCACCGGGGCCGCGACACCGATCGCGCCGTAGCTGGGGACGAGTCCGAGCAGCACGGTCGCGATCGCCATCAGGAAGATCGTGCTCGCCAGGACTCGGGCGCGACCGATCCGGTCACCCAGCGGCCCGAAGACGAGCCCGCCGAGCGGTCGCACCACGAACGCGGCGGCGAACGTGCCCAGCGCGAGCACCGCCGCCCAGTTCCCGCCGTGGGGGAAGAAGACCCGCGTCAGGGCGATGGCGGCGAGGTACGAATAGATGCCGAAGTCGTACCACTCCGCGACGTTGCCCACGATGGCGGCCGTGGTCGCGCGACGAATGGTTTGCGCATCCTGGACGGCTGTCCGCACGATCGCCGCCCGCGGCCCCTCGGTCACCCCACTCACCCTGTCGCCCCATCCGGTCCGACGTACGACAACGACCTGCCACGACGTGGATCGATCATCCTCGGCCCGCCCGTCCCGGGCCGGATCCGGCCCGGGACGCGCCGAGGACGATCACCGTCCTCATGGGACGCTCTCGTGCTCCTGAACGAGGTCCCGCCGGGTCTCGTGCGCGGGCACGACGTGCACGTAGACGGTGCCGTCCTCGACGGTCACCGGGTGCGTGCGCACGGGCCGTTTGGCCGGCAGGCAGGTCGGTTCGCCGGTGCGGAGGTCGAAGAACGCCGCGTGCAACGGACATTCGACGTAGCAGCCCTCCAGGAAGCCGTCGGACAGCGAGGCGTCCTGGTGGGAGCAGGTGTCGTCGACCGCGTAGAACTCGCCGTCGGCGTTGAACACGGCGATGGGGACGTCGGCGACGAAGCGGACCGACTCACCAGGGGGAAGCTCGTCGGCGCGGCAGACGGCGATCATGGACCCCTCCTGTTGCGGATAAGAGAACGCAAACCGTGATGCGCAACAGACTCCCCGAGACGGCGGGCCGCGTCAAGAGATCGGCCGACCCTGATTCGAGGCTCTTCGCGCTGGTGGAGCACGGGACTGCCACGGCGCGGGAGCCGTCACCACCGGAGGCCGAGCGGTGAACGCAGCCTTCGCAGCGACGGCGGTTCCCCTCGGCCGGTCGACCGAGGGGAGCCGCCCGGGATCACGGGACGCCTCGCCAGCGCGTGCGCGGACGCGCGAGGTCCTCGTCAGCCACGCGCGATCCACTCGTCGAACTCCCGGCGGACCGCGCCGATCGTGGTCGACTCGCCATGTCCGGGCCGCACTTCGGTCTCCGCCGGGAGCGGCAGCAGCCGCTCCCGGATGGAGGCCACGATCACGTCGTAGTCCGAATGCGATCGGCCGGTCGCTCCCGGGCCACCGGCGAAGAGCGTGTCGCCGGTGAAGACCGTGGCGAGGTCCGGGGAGTGCAGGCAGACCGCTCCGGGCGCGTGCCCCGGCGTGTGCAGCACGCGCAACTCGGTCCCGGCGATGTGGAACACCTGGCCGTCGGCGAGCTCGCCGTCGGGTTCGCGGTCCGGGTGCGTGAGGTCCCACAGCACCCGGTCCTGCGGGTGCAGCAGCACCGGCGCGCCGACCTGCTCGGCCAGTGCCGGAGCCGCGCGCACGTGGTCGTCGTGGGCGTGCGTGCACAGCACCGCCCGCACCTCGCGCCCGCCCACGAGTTCGCGGATCGCGGCGACGTCGTGCGGCGCGTCGATGACCGCGCATTCGTGATCGTCGCCCACCACCCACACGTTGTTGTCGACGTCGAACGTCGCACCGTCCAGCGAGAAGGTGCCGGAGGTGACGGTGTGGTCGATGCGCGCGCTCATCCGAACGTCACCACCGAGCGCAGCACCTCGCCGCGGTGCATCTTCTCGAAGGCGTGCTCGACCTGGTCCAGCGCGATCTCCTCGGTCACGAACTTCTCCAGCGGCAGGCGCCCCTGCTGGTACATCTCGACCAGCATCGGGAAGTCCCTGCTGGGCAGGCAGTCGCCGTACCAACTCGACTTGAGGGCCCCGCCGCGGGCGAAGACGTCGATCAGCGGAAGTTCCAGGCGCATCTCCGGGGAGGGCACGCCGACGAGCACCACGGTGCCCGCCAGATCCCGGGCGTAGAACGCCTGGGTGTAGGTCTGCGGGACTCCCACCGCGTCCACCACCAGATCGGCGCCGTGGCCGTCGGTGAGCGCGCGGATGGCCTCCACCGCGTCGCTCTCGGCGGCGTTGACCGTGTGCGTGGCACCGAACTCGCGCGCCCACTCCAGCTTCACCGGGTCGGTGTCGACGGCGATGATCCGCCGCGCTCCGGCCAGGTTCGCGCCGGCCACCGAGCCGCTGCCGACACCGCCGCAGCCGATCACCGCCACCGAGTCACCGGGTCCGGCGTGCCCGGTGTTGACCGCCGCGCCGATCCCGGCCATCATGCCGCACCCCAACAGGCCGACCACCGCGGGCCGGGCGGCCGGGTCCACCTTGGTGCACTGTCCTGAGTGGACGAGCGTCTGCTCGGCGAAGGCACCGATCCCGAGCGCCGGTGACAGCGGGGTGCCGTCGGCGAGCGTCATGGGCTGGGCGGCGTTGTGGGTGTCGAAGCAGTACTGCGGCCTGCCGCGCTTGCACGCCCGGCACGTACCGCACACCGCGCGCCAGTTCAGCACGACGAAGTCGCCCGGTTCGAGGTCGTGCACCCCCTCCCCGACGGAATCGACCACGCCCGCGGCCTCATGGCCGAGGAGGAACGGGTACTCATCGCTGATCCCGCCCTCCCGGTAGTGCAGGTCGGTGTGGCACACCCCGCACGCCTGCACCCGCACTCTCGCTTCGCCCGGCCCTGGGTCGGGGACATCGATCGTCGTCACCTCGACCGGTTTTCCCTTGCCGGTCGAGACGACTGCACGCACTTGGGTCACGCGTACTCCTGTTCAACGGGGATCGACAGCGGTTCGAGTCGACGTCCTGGACGCGCGGCTGTGCGCCGCGGAGGACTCAGCGGGCGGGTTCGGGTTGGCGGGGTTCGACGTCGTCGATCGCCGTGCGGGTGTGCCGGGTCCGGTACTCGTCGGCGGCATCCGCCAGCCAGTCCGCGAGGTACTCGGCGAACGAGGCGCGCACGAACACCCAGAACCTCGGGGTTTCCGCGTCGCGGCACACCAGGATCACCCCGGCGCGGGCGAGCATCGTCTGCGCGCAGCGGCCCGCCTCGAAACTGCGGGGGTGCAGGTCGAGCGCGCACCCCTTGTTCAGCAACTCCCTGGCCAGGGGGCCCGCCACGTCCAGGATGGTGCGGTGGGCCGAGACGTCCACCACGGCCGCGTGCTCGTCGGCCAACGCCTCGGTCAGCGTCTCCTGGATTTCCTCGGCGCTTCCGCGCGGGCCCACCAGCAGCCACTCGTCCGGGCCCAGCCACAGGACCGAGACGTTCCCGGCCTCCGCGACCTCGCCGGGTTGGGTCGGCAACATGGCCCCGAGCGCGGTCCCCACCCGTTCTGCCGCAGCGCTTTTGGGGTCGACCCGGAGCGCGACCTGGGCCAGGAACGGCACTTCGGCGAGGTGCACGGCGCCCGGTGCACCGGCGTGCGCCAGAAGCTCCGCGCGGGAGGCCAACGGGGATTCGCCGTAGCTGTCAGCCATCTCGGCGTGCTCCTTCCTTGTCGTAGAAGACCGGCTCGGTGATCGTGACCGCGGCGAGCCCGTCGCCCGCGGTGGAGTAGATCGTGTCGCCGATGCGGTCCCGCCCGCCCTTGACCAGGGCCAGGGCGAATCCGCGGCCCAGCGCTGCGCTGCGGTAGCTGGAGGTGACGTGGCCGAGCATCGGCACGGGCGGTTCCGGCAGCTCCGAGTGCTCCACGAGCTGGGCCCCCTCGGCGAGCACCAGGTCCTCGTCGGCGGGGAGCAGCCCGACCAGCTGCTTGCGGTCGGTGCGCGCGGTGTCGGCCCGGCTGAAGGAGCGCTTGCCGAGGAAGTCGGCCTTCTTCTTCGACACCGCCCAGCTCATGCCGAGATCGTGCGGCGTGACCGTTCCGTCGGTGTCCTGCCCGACGATGGGGAATCCCTTCTCGGCGCGCAGGACGTGCATCGTCTCGGTCCCGTAGGGGGTGATGGCCAGCGACGCGCCGGCGTCGATGAGCGCGTCCCAGACCTCACGCCCGTGCCACCGGGGCACGTTGATCTCGAAGGCGAGCTCTCCGGAGAAGCTGATCCGGCACACCCGCGCCCGACGCCCCGCGACGGTCCCGTCCCGCCAGGACATGAACGGGAACGCCTCGTTGTCGAGGTCGATGTCTGCGGTGGCGCGGGCCAGCACCTCGCGGGACCGCGGTCCGGCGAGGGCGATCGTGGCCCACTGCTCGGTGACCGAGGTGAGGTACACCCGCAGGTGCGGCCACTCGGTCTGGAGCCAATCCTCCAACCACTCCAGCACACCCGCGGCGTTGCCGGACGTGGTGCTGATCAGGTAGCGGTTCTGGCCGGTGCGCATCACCGTGCCGTCGTCGAACACCATGCCGTCCGCGGTGCACATCAGGCCGTAGCGGATCCGCCCGACCTTGAGCGTGCTCATCATGTTGGTGTAGACGAGGTCGAGGAACTCGCCCGCGTCCGGCCCCTGCACGTCGATCTTGCCCAATGTGGACACGTCCTGGATGCCGACTCCCTCGCGAACGGCGTGGCACTCGCGCAGCACGGCGGCCTCCATGTCCTCGCCGTACTGCGGGTAGTACCAGGGCCGCTTCCACTGGCCGACGTTCTCGAACGGGGCGCGCTGCTCGACGTGCCAGTCGTGCATGGCCGTGACCCGCACGGGATCGTAGAGGTCGCCGCGGTCCCGACCCGCGAGCGCGGCGAAGGTCACCGGGGTGTACGGGGCGCGGAACGTCGTGGTGCCGACGTCGGCGATGTCCCGCCCCAGCGCCTCGGTGATGATGCCCGTCGACAGGATGCCCGACGTCTTCCCCTGGTCGTGGGCGGTGCCGATCGTCGTGTAGCGCTTGACGTGCTCGACCGAGTCCATTCCCGCCCCGAGCGCCTTGCGGACGTCGGCGACCGTGGCGTCGCGCGCCAGATCCACGTACTGGTTGTTCCCCGCCGAGTCCGACGGGCTGGGCACCAGCCACACGTTGCGCCCCGCCAGGACCGGCGCCTTGCGCGCGCGGGGAAGGGAACCGGTGGTCGCGTCGAAACCGGCGGCGAGCGCGGCGTCGCCACCGGCTTCGGCACCGGTGCGCAGGCAGTCCGCGGTGTCGAAGAATCCGCCCGCGGCGCCGGCCGATCGCACGGACCGCGCGTGCTGGTCGGGCACGAAGGCGCCGATGTCCTCGGCGAACCGCAGCGTTCCGCGCGCTTGGCTGTGCAGGTGCACCGCCGGGTTCCACCCGCCGGACACCAGGAGGAGGTCGCAGCTGAGCACGTGTTGCACATCGGTCACGCGGTCGCCGTCGGACTCCCAGCGGGCCATGTGCACGCGCGAGATCCGGTCGGTGCCGGAGGTGCTGACGACCGCGGACCCGGCGTGCACGACGATGCCGCGTTGGAGGCACCGCGACGCCCAGTAGGTCGACACGACCTCGCGCACGTCGATGATGGCCGAGATCGCCACCCCGGCGTCGTGCAGGTCGATCGCCGCCGCGTACGCGCTGTCGTTGGTGGTGAACACGACCGCGCGGGTCCCCGGCACGACCCCGTACCGGTGCAGGTAGGTCCGGGCTGATCCGGCCAGCATGGTGCCCGGCCGGTCGTTGCCGGCGAACACCAACGGGCGTTCGTGCGAGCCGGTCGCCAGGACCACCTCGCGGGCGCGGATGCGCCAGATGCGTTGCCTGCTGGCTTCGTCGTCTCCCCGGTTCTCCACCGCGACGAGGTAGTTGTCGTCGTAGTGGCCGAACACGGTGGTGCGCGGCAGTTGTCGCACCTCCGGGAAGGCGGCCAGCTCGGCGACGGCCCGCTGCACCCAGTCGGTGGCCGGTGCGTCGTCGAGCTGTTCGCCGGTGCCCAGCAGGCTGCCGCCGAATTCGGCGTCGGCATCGGCGATGATCACCCGCGCTCCACTGCGCGCCGCGCTCAGCGCGGCCGCGAGCCCGGCGGGGCCCGCGCCGACGACGAGCACGTCGCAGTGCGCGTGCATCGTGTCGTAGCGGGCGGGATCGTCCTCAGTGGCCAGACGTCCCTGGCCGGGCAGTCCGGTGGCTTCGAGGCCGTCGGTCAGCGGGACCGTCGTGGCCGTCAACATCGGTTCCGGGAACGGCTTTTCGATCTGCACCAGCGCGTTGGGCTCCTCGACCCCGGCGGCCATGATGCCGCGCGGGCGACCGTGCTTGATGCTGGTGGCGACCTGGTGGACCCCGTTGGCCAGCAACGCGGAAGCCAGCGTGTCGCCCGCGTATCCGGTGTAGTCGCGGCCGTCGAAGCGGAAGCGCAGCGGGCGGCCGCGGTCGATCCGGCCTCCTGCGGCGAGCCTGAACTCGTTGGTCACCTCGTCACCGTCCTCGGCGTGGTCGAGCTGTCGTCGGAGTGGATCGCGTGGGTGACGGTGTCGCGGTGCACGGTGAACCAGCGCCGGCAGCCCGCCGCGTGCACCCAGCGTTCGGCGAAGTCCCCCTTGGGGTTGTTCCGGTAGAACAGGAACCGCGCCCAGTCCTCATCGGACACCGCCTGCGGGTCGTCCGGGTAGCGGACATCGGCCTGGCCGCCGTAGTGGAACTCGTTCTCGTCGCGCGGCCCGCACCACGGGCAGGGAATGAGCATCATCGCAAGCCTCCTAGCGCGTGTTTTACAAGCGGCGTCAGCCGCTTTCTCTTTCGGAGTTCCGCCACCGGCACCGCCACGCACAGCACTCCCGAAACACTCCCTAGTGGGCGACACCGGCGGCGCCGTGCTCGTCGACGAGGGCACCGGTGGTGAAACGTTCGAGGGAGAACGGGGCGTTGAGCGGGTGCGGCCGGTCGTGGGCGATGGTGTGCGCGAAGCACCACCCGACGCCCGGCGTGGCCTTGAACCCGCCGGTGCCCCACCCGCAGTTGACGTACAGCCCGTCGAACGGCGTGAGACCCATGATCGCCGAGGCGTCCGGGGTGACGTCGACGATGCCGCCCCAGGTCCGCAGCACGTGCGCGCGGGAGAAGACCGGGAACAGCTCCACCGCCGCGGCCATCTGCCGTTCGATCGTGTGGAACGCACCGCGCTGGGAATAGGAGTTGTAGGCGTCGATCCCCGCGCCGAGCACCAGTTCTCCCTTGTGCGCCTGGGAAACGTAGACGTGCACCGCGTTGGACATCACCACCGTCGGGTGCACCGGTTCCAGCAGCTCGGACACCAGCGCCTGCAACGGATGGCTCTGGATCGGCAACCGCAGCCCGAGGGTGTCGGCCAGCACCGAGGTGTGCCCGGCGGCGGCCAGCGCGACCTTGCCCGCGCGGATGGTGCCGCACGTGGTCTCCACGCCGACGATCTTGTCGCCGACCCGCTCGAACCCGGTCACCTGGCAGTTCTGCACCAGGTCGACGCCCATCCGGTCCAGGGCCCGGGCGAAGCCCCACGCGACGTGATCGTGCTTGGCGATCCCCGCCCTGGGCTGCCAGGTCGCCCCCAGCACCGGATACCGCACCTCGGACGAGGTGTTCAGGATCGGGCAGACTTCCTTCACCTGCTGCGGATCGAGGAACTCCGCGTCGATCCCGTTGAGCCGGTTCGCGTTGACCCGGCGGACGCTGTCCCGCACCTCCTGCAAGGAATGCGCCAGGTTCAGCACGCCGCGCTGGGAGAACAGCAGCGGGTAGTCCAGCTCGTCTTCGAGCCCTTCCCAGAGCTTCAGCGCGTGCTCGTAGAGCCCGGCGCTCTCGTCCCACAGGTAGTTCGAGCGGATGATCGTGGTATTGCGGGCCATGTTCCCGCCGGCCAGCCACCCCTTCTCCAACACGGCCACGTTCGTGATGCCGTGGTTCTTCGCCAGGTAGTAGGCGGTGGCCAGGCCGTGTCCCCCACCGCCCACGATCACCACGTCGTAGCTGGACTTGGGTTCCGGTGAGCGCCACAACCAGTCCGGGTGTTCGGGCAGGTCGGCGCCGGGAGTGCGCGGCGTCATCAGAACCCTCCGTTCGGGTCGGGGTGAGGGGGTGGGCTGCGAGTGCTCCCACGGCCGGGGGCCGAGAGCGGCGGTCAAGCGGACGAATCCTGGAGAACGAAAGACATTACTCTGACATATCAGTTGTCGCGTACCTTAGGGAGCACATGCCGCGGGGTCAAGAGCGCGGACCGCGACACCGGGCCGCCGCGGACCCCGACGCGCCAGGCGACCACACCTCCTCCGGTCGCCCCGACGACGCCGCCACCTGCGGCGAACGCTCGCGACCACACGGGTTTCCGCCGACGTGTTGACCCCGGCCTCCGGCGCTGCTTACGCTGCCGTCCAGTTGATATATCAGGCTGACGGCACCGATATACCAGGGTCCGCCGAGCCCGCCCCACGACGAGACCCGCGACCCGAACCCCGCACCTGGTGGCCCGCTCCCCGGATCCGCGTCAACCCGTCCTCGTCCTCGCGGCGCGCAGTCGCCGAGGACAGCCAGTTAGGAGACCAGCATGAGCACGACACCTCGCGTCGTCATCATCGGAGCCGGGATCGTCGGTGCGAACCTGGCCGACGAGCTGACCGAACGCGGGTGGAACCGCATCACCGTCGTCGACCAAGGGCCGTTGCCGCTCACCGGGGGTTCCACCTCGCACGCACCGGGGCTGGTCTACCAGACCAGCCCGTCGAAAACGATGAGCGGGTTCGCCACGTACACCGTGGACAAGCTCAACAGCCTCGACGTCGATGGCGCGTGGTGCTTCAACCAGGTCGGTGGTCTCGAAATCGCCACCACCCCGGAACGTCTCGCCGACCTGCACCGCAGGCAGGGTTGGGCCACCTCGTGGGGCATCCCGGGCGAGGTCGTCGGCCCGGAGGAGTGCGTCCGGCTGCACCCGCTGCTCGACCCCGAGAAGGTCCTCGGCGGCTTCCACACCCCCACCGACGGGCTGGCCAAGGCCGCCCGCGCGGTGGAGGCGTTGACCAGGCGCGCCCGGTCCCGGGGTGCCCGGTTCCAGGGTTCGACCCGGGTCCTCGGGATCGACCAGCACGGCGGCCGCGTCACCGGAGTCCGCACCGACGCGGGGGTGATCCCCGCCGACATCGTCGTGTCCTGCGCCGGGTTCTGGGGCCCGGCCGTGGGCGACATGGTGGGCATGCGGGTGCCGCTGCTGCCGATGGCGCACCAGTACGCGCGGACCGGGCAGGTCAGCGAGCTGGTCGGCCGCAACGACGAGCAGATCGAGGCACGGCTGCCGATCCTGCGCCACCAGGACCGGGACCTCTACTACCGCGAGCACAACGACCGCCTCGGCATCGGCACCTACGCCCACCGGCCGATGCCGGTCCGGCTCAGCGAGCTGCCCGAGATCGACGGTGCCCCCACCGAAGCGGCGATGCCGTCGATGATGCCGTTCACCGAGGAGGACTTCGCCCCGTCCTGGGAGCACAGCAAGGAGCTGCTGCCCGCGCTGCGGTCGGCGAAGGTCGAGACGGGCTTCAACGGGATCATGTCGTTCACCCCCGATGGCGGTCCGCTGATCGGCGAATCCCCGGACGTCGCCGGTTTCTGGATCGCCGAGGCCGTGTGGGTCACCCACTCCTCGGGCGTCGCCCGGGCGCTGGCCCAGCTGCTCGTGGACGGCCGCAGCGAGCTCGAACTGCACGGATGCGACGTGCACCGGTTCGACGAGATCGAAACCACCGAGGACTACGTCGACGAAACCGCGCAGCGCAACTTCGTGGAGGTCTACGACGTCCTGCACCCGTTGCAGCCCAAGCTCTCGCCCCGGGACCTGCGCGTCAGCCCGTTCCACGCGCGGCAGAAGGAACTCGGCGCGTTCTTCCTCGAATCCCACGGCTGGGAGCGGCCGCACTGGTACGAGGCCAACGCCCCCCTCGTCGAGGACCTGCCCGTGGAATGGCAGCCGCGGCCTCGCGACGCCTGGTCCGCGATGTTCCACTCCCCCATCGCCGCGGTCGAAGCGTGGAAGACCCGCACCGCCGTCGCCCTGTACGACATGACCCCGCTCAAGCGGCTCGAAATCAGCGGTCCCGGAGCCCTCGCGCTCCTCGACCGGCTGACGACCGGGAAGATGGACAAGTCGATCGGCTCCGTCACCTACACCCTCGTCCTCGACGAGTCCGGGGGAATCCGCAGCGACGTCACGGTGGCGCGGCTCGGCGAGCAGCGCTTCCAGGTCGGTGCCAACGGCAACCTCGACCTCGACCACTTCCGCCGCCAAGCGCCGGCCGACCACAGCGTGCAGATCCGCGACATCACCGGCGGTACCTGCTGCATCGGCGTGTGGGGTCCGCTCGCCCGCGACCTGGTGCAGCCGTTGAGCCACGACGACTTCTCCCACGAGGGCCTGAAGTACTTCCGCTGCAAGTCCGCGCGCATCGCGGGCATCCCGGTCACCGCCATGCGGGTCTCCTACGTCGGCGAACTCGGCTGGGAGATCTACACCAGCGCCGAGTACGGCCAACGGCTCTGGGACGCGCTCTTCGCGGCCGGTCGTGACCTGGGGGTCGTCGCCGCCGGCCGCGCCGCGTTCAACAGCCTGCGGCTGGAGAAGGGCTACCGCGCGTGGGGCGCGGACATGACCACCGAGCACAACCCGTACGAAGCCGGGGTCGGGTTCGCGGTGCGCAAGCAGAAGGGCGAGTTCGTCGGCCGCGACGCGCTCGCCGAGATCGACGCGGACACCGTGTCGCGACGCCTGTCGTGCCTGACGATCGACGACGGCCGCAGCGTCGTGCTCGGCTCGGAACCGGTCTTCCTCGACGGGGCCCCGGCCGGCTACGTCACCTCCGCCGCCTTCGCCCACACGATCGGCACCCCGATCGCCTACGCCTGGCTGCCGTCCTCGGCGACGGTGGGAACCCAGGTCGAGATCCAGTACTTCGACCGCAGGATCCGCGCCACCGTCGCCGCCGAGCCGCTGGTGGACCCGGAGATGAGGCGCATCCGCCGTTGATCGACGCAGTCCGACGGCATTCCGACCACGAAGGACCCGCATGCGTTCAGACACCATCGACACCTTCCTGCACAACCTCGCCGCCCGGATCCCGGCTCCGGGTGGCGGCGCGAGCGCAGCGCTGCACGCGGCCCAGGCAGCGGCGCTGGTCGCGATGGTCGCCCGCTACAGCGACGGCCCGAAATACGCCGAGCACGCCGCGATCATCGAGCGGGTGCGCGACACCGCGGACGAGCTGCGCACGCGCTCGCTGGAACTGGCCGAGCAGGACGTCGCGGTGTTCACCGCGGTGGGCAGGGCCTACGGGCTGCCCAAGTCGACGCCCGAGGAGAAGGCCGCCCGGTCCCGGGCGATCGCCACGGCGCTGGTGGAGGCCGGCCGAGTTCCGGCCCGCGTCCTCGCGGTGGCCCGCGACGTCCTGCGCCTGGCAGAGGAACTGCGTCCGCTGGGCAACCCCAACGTGATCAGCGACATCGCCGCTGCCGCGGACGCCGCCCGCGCGGCGGTCGCCACCGCGCGGACCAACGTCGAGATCAACCTCGTCGGCCTCACCGAGCCCGCACAGCGGGCCGAGCTGACCGACGCGACAGCCGGGACCGACGACCTCCTCCGCCACGCCGACGAAGTCACCGCCGCCGTCCGGGAGCAGATCCTCAGATGACCACCACCGAACCGCCGCCGCCTGCCGGATCCGCCCCCGAGACCACGCTGCGCCTCGGCGGTGTGGAACTCGCCCGCGGCATCCGCGCCCAGGTCTCCTCCGCAGCCGCCGAGCTCTCCCTGGCCGGTGTCACGCCGCGCCTGGCCGTCGTGGTCGCCACCGACGACGAATCCAGCGCCTGGTACGTCCGCTCGATCGCCAAGACAGCGGCGAAATCCGGGGTGTCGTGCGACATCGTGGACGTCGGTGCGGACGCGACCGCCCAGGACGTCCGCACCGCGCTGGAGGAGCTCAGCAACGACACGTCGGTGCACGGGATCATCCTGCAGACCCCGTTGCCCGCGGGGGCCGACTTCGAGGACCTGGCTGCCTCGATCGACCCGGCCAAGGACGTCGACGGCGCCAATCCCCTGTCCCTGGGCCGCCTCGGCGCCGGGCTGCCGGCCTTCGCACCGGCCACCGCCGCAGCGGTGCTGGCCCTGCTCGACCACTACGAGGTGCCGCTGGCCGGCCGCACCTGCGTGGTGGTCGGGCGTTCCAACGTCGTCGGCAAGCCCGCGGCGCAACTGCTGCTGCGGCGGGACGCCACCGTGACGATCTGCCACCGCTACACCGAGGACCTCGCCCGGTACACCCGCACCGCCGACGTCCTCGTGGTCGCGGTCGGACGCCCGGGGCTGATCACCGCGCAGCACATCACCGAAGGCGCGATCGTCATCGACGTCGGCACGACCCCCACCGCGGAAGGCGGCCTGGCGGGCGACGTGGACGAGACCGGCGTCAGCGGTCTGGCCCGCGGACTGACCCCGGTACCGGGCGGAGTCGGTCCGGTCACCACCGCACTGCTGCTCCACCACACGATCCGCAGCGCGCAGCGACATGCCTGAGCCCCGGCGCCTGCCGCGTGCTGGCAGCACCCAGCGGACATGCGCGACGCCCGCACGACCGCGCCACCGGGCCGGTCCCGGGCGTCGCCGGTCCGGCTCAGGTGACCGACCTGATCGCCTTCTCGAAGCCGATGACGTGCTCGCGGGCGAGCCTGGCGACCTTGTCCGCTTCACCGTCGGCGATCCCGCGCAGCAGCGCGACGTGTTCTCCCACGTGCCGGTCGAAGTGCTGCATCCGGTCGAGGAACAGGCAGAAGATGCGGGTGGCGAGGTTGTTGTAGCGGATCAGCGTGTCTTCGAGGTGCGGATTGCCCGCGGCGCGGTAGATCCCGCGGTGCACCCGCAGGTCCCACCGCATCAGGTCGGACCGGCCCAGCTCCGCCACGTCGAGAGCTTCGATTTGGTCGGCGAGTTCGGCGAGCTGGGCCTTCATCTCGCGTCCGGCCGTCTGCGCCGCGCGCCGCGCCGCCAGGGGCTCAAGCTGCACCCGGATCTCGGAGATGTAGGCCAGGTCGGTGATGTCCACTGCGGTCGCGAAGGTGCCGCGACGCGGGTAGGAGACCACCAGCCGGTCGCCCTGCAAGCGCTTGAGCGCCTCCCGGACCGGGGTGCGACCGATCCCCAGCGACTCGCTCAGCGCCCCGTCGTCGATCGGTGCCATCGGCGGGATGTCGAGCATGATCAACAGGTCCTGGATCGCCGCGTAGGCGCGGTCGGCCAGCGATGTCGGCGCCGGTTCGAGCTCCTGGGGGTTAGCGGTCACGGGTTCCATCCTAGGGCCTGACGGCGGAGTCCCAGCACACGGCCACAGCAAAGCTATCCAACTCACATACTACTGATATATTAGTTGCGCATCTGGAGTCCCCGTTCCGGCGGCCCAGCCAACACCCACCCCGGGGGTGCGTATGACCATCTCAGTGTTCGACCTGTTCAAGGTCGGTATCGGGCCATCGAGTTCGCACACGGTCGGCCCGATGCGGGCTGCCCACCTCTTCGCGACGAGGCTGGCGGAGTCGGGCGCCCTGCGCCGGACCGCCACCGTGCGCTGCGAGCTGTTCGGCTCCCTCGGCGCGACGGGGCACGGCCACGGCAGCGTCAAGGCCGTCGTCCTCGGGCTGACGGGCGAACAGCCCCACCTCGTGGATCCGGTCGCGGCCGAACCGACGGTGCGCGCGGTGCGCGACGAGGGGTGGATCCTGCTCGGCGGCGATCACAAGGTCCCGTTCCGCATCGACGAGGACATCGTCCTGCACCGCAACGCACGTCTGGACTTCCACAGCAACGGCATGGTGTTCGAAGCCCTCGACGCCGCGGGAACCCCGCTCGAACGCCGCGAGTACTACTCGGTCGGTGGCGGCTTCGTCCTCGACGAGGACGAGACGGGCCGGCCCGTGCTCGTCGAAGACGACACCCCCGTGCCCTACCCGTTCAGCACCGGGGCGCAACTCCTCGCGCACGCCCGCGAAACCGGCTCCCGGATCAGCGACCTCATGCTCGCCAACGAACTCGCGTGGCGCAGCGAGTCGGACATCCGCGCGGGCCTGCTGCACATCTGGTCGGTGATGCGGGAATGCGTCGAACGCGGGGCCCGCAGCACCGGCGTGCTGCCCGGGGGGCTCAAAGTGCGCCGCCGGGCCAACGAGTTGCACCGGCGTCTTCAAGCCGACGCCGACGAGCCCGACTCGCTGCACGCCATGGAGTGGGTCACGCTCTTCGCGCTCGCCGTCAACGAGGAGAACGCCGCGGGCGGCCGGGTGGTGACCGCCCCGACCAACGGCGCCGCCGGGATCGTGCCCGCCGTGCTGCACTACGGCCAGAAGTTCCTGCCGACGTTCTCCGACGACGACGCCGTGCGCTTCCTGCTCACCGCGGGCGCGATCGGGTTGCTGTTCAAGGAGAACGCGTCGATCTCCGGCGCCGAGGTCGGCTGCCAGGGCGAGGTCGGCTCGGCGTGTTCCATGGCGGCGGGAGGACTGGCCGAGATCATCGGCGGAACCCCGGAACAGGTGGAGAACGCCGCCGAGATCGGCATCGAGCACAACCTCGGCCTCACCTGCGACCCGGTGGGCGGGCTCGTGCAGATCCCCTGCATCGAGCGCAACGCCGTCGCCTCGGTCAAGGCGATCACCGCGGCCCGGATGGCGGTGCGCGGTGACGGTCGGCACCACGTCTCGCTGGACAAGGCCATCAAGACGATGCGCGAGACCGGAGCCGACATGAAGGACAAGTACAAGGAGACCGCCCGCGGAGGGCTGGCTCTCAACATCGTGGAATGCTGAGGAGACTCCTGTGACGCGTTCGTTCATCCTCACCCTGAGCTGCCCCAACCGCACCGGCATCGTCCGCGCGGTCAGCGCCTACCTCTTCGAGCACGGCTGCGACATCGGCGAATACCAGCAGTTCGACGACTCGGTGCGCGACCGGCTGTTCCTGCGCACGCAGGTCAACGCGACGCACGAGATCGACCTCGACGAGATGGCGCGTGGTTTCGAGCCCATCGCCGCGGACTTCGAGATGACCTTCGCCTTCTCCGACAACCGCGGCGCGCGGATGCTGGTG
The DNA here is from genome assembly GCF_025643595.1 of Saccharopolyspora rosea. Classification (GTDB taxonomy): domain Bacteria; phylum Actinomycetota; class Actinomycetes; order Mycobacteriales; family Pseudonocardiaceae; genus Saccharopolyspora; species Saccharopolyspora rosea. The sequence continues at coordinate 3,038,456 of NZ_CP102826.1, read as the reverse complement.
ATGGTCTCCAAGCTCGGGCACTGCCTCAACGACCTGATCTTCCGGTGGCGGGCGGGCAGCCTCGGTGGCGACATCGTCGCCGTGGTGTCCAACCACGAGGACCTCCGGCCCATGGCCGAAGGCGCCGGCCTGCCCTTCGTCCACATCCCGGTCACGCCGGAGACCAAGCCGGAGGCCGAAGCCCGGCTGTTGCAAGTGGTCGACGACTACGACGCGGAACTGGTGGTCCTCGCCCGCTACATGCAGGTGCTGTCCGACCAGACCTGCAAGGCCCTGCACGGCCGGGCGATCAACATCCACCACTCGTTCCTGCCCGGGTTCAAAGGCGCCAAGCCCTACCACCAGGCCTACGACCGCGGGGTCAAGCTCGTCGGCGCCACCGCGCACTACGTCACCCCGGACCTCGACGAAGGCCCGATCATCGAACAGGAAGTGATCCGGATCGACCACACCTACGACCCCAAGGCGTTGCAGACGGTCGGCCGCGACGCCGAAGCCCTCGCACTGTCCCGAGCGGTGCGCTGGCACTGCGAGCGCCGGGTGCTGCTCAACGGGCACAGCACCGTGGTGTTCGACTGAGCGCCCTGCACTGCTCGGAAAAAGCCGAATCCGGACGAGGTCGTCCAGGAGCCGCGCTCCAGCGGGACGTCGGGGGCCGCGACCCCCGGAGCCAGCGCGACGGCGTCGCAGGTGCTCCCACCGTCCACTGTGGCGTCCGCGCGGTACCGGGCGCTGCGCACCGCATCGGCGGAGCGCACCACGCCCTCGCCCACCAGGAACCCGACCGCGAGGTCGACGTCCGCGCCGGGCGTCCGCAACGTCACCGCGAGCGGACGCCCTCCGACGCTCTCCACCGGCTCCTCGGCCGCCGGCGCGTCGGGCCGGTGCGAGTGTGCACCGACCACCCCGTGCCGCCTTCCTGGCGAGTCAGCCCACCGGCTCCAGCCGGACCACGATTCCCTTGGACGTGGGCGTGTTGCTGATGTCGGCCACGCTGTCCAGCGGAACGAGGACGTTGGTCTCCGGGTAGTACGCGGCCGCGGAACCGGGAGTCGTCGGGTAGGCGACGACCCGGAAGTTCGCAGCGCGGCGCTCCTCTCCGCCGCGCCACACGCTCACCAGGTCGACCTCGCTGCGGTCGGCGATCCCGAGGTGCGCCAGGTCCGCGGGGTTGACCAGCACCACCCGCCGAGCGCCGTGAATGCCGCGGTAGCGGTCGTTCATCGCGTACGGGATGGTGTTCCACTGGTCGTGGGACCGCAGGGTCTGCAGCACGAGGTGCCCGGCGGGCGCGGCCAGCATCGCGAACTCGTTGCGGGTGAAGGTCGCTTTCCCGCTCGCGGTGCGGAACTCCCCGTGGTTGGCCGGATTGGGCAGCCGGAAACCACCGGGCTCGGCCACCCGGGCGTTGAAGTCCTCGAATCCCGGGACCACGCGGGAGATCCGGTCGCGGATCGTGCCGTAGTCCGCCTCGAACTCCTCCCACGGGATCGCCACCCGGTCACCGAGGGTGCGGCGGGCCAGCCGGCACACGATCGCCACCTCGCTGAGCAGTGCGTCCGACGCCGGTTCCAGCCGACCGCGCGAGGCGTGCACCTCGCTCATCGAGTCCTCGACCGTCACGAACTGCTCACCGGTGGCCTGCACGTCGCGGTCGCTGCGGCCCAGCGCGGGCAGGATCAGCGCGGTCTCGCCGCACACCGCGTGCGAGCGGTTGAGCTTGGTGGAGATGTGCGCGGTGAGCCGGCAGTTCCGCATCGCCTCCTCGGTGACGTCGCTGTCCGGCGTGGCGCGCACGAAGTTGCCCGCGACGCCGAGGAAGAACTTGGCGCGACCGTCGCGCATGGCCCGGATGGAGTCCACCGAGTCCCAACCGTGCTCGGTGGGCGGGGTGAAGCCGAACTCGCGCTCCAGCGCGTCGAGGAACGCCTGCGGCATCCGTTCCCAGATGCCCATCGTGCGGTCGCCCTGCACGTTGCTGTGCCCGCGCACCGGGCAGGCTCCCGCGCCCGGCTTGCCGATGTTCCCGCGCAGCAGCAAGAAGTTGACGATCTCGCGGATCGTGGGGACGCCGTGCTTGTGCTGGGTCAGGCCCATGGCCCAGCAGACGATGATCCGCTCGCTGCGCAGCACCCGGTCGCGGACCTCCTCGATCTCCTCGCGGCGCAGACCCGTGGCGGCCAGCACGTCGTCCCACGAGATCCGGCGGACGTGCTCGGCGAACTCGCCGAACCCGCTGGTGTGCGCCTCGATGAACGCGCGGTCGAGCACCGTGCCCGGCGCGTCGTCCTCGGCCTCCAGCAGCAGCGAGTTCAGCGCCTGGAACAACGCGAGATCGCCGCCGGGGCGGATCTGCACGAACTGGTCGGCGATCGCGGTGCCCCGGCCGATCACACCGCGGACCTTCTGCGGGTGCTTGAACCGCATCAGCCCCGCTTCGGGCAGCGGGTTCACCGCGATGACCTGACCGCCGTTGCGCTTGGTCTCCTCCAGCGCCGAGAGCATCCGCGGGTGGTTGGTGCCCGGGTTCTGCCCCACCACGAAGACCAGATCAGCCTGGTGCAGGTCGTCGAGACCCACCGTGCCCTTGCCGACACCGAGCGTCTCCTGCATCGCCGATCCGCTGGACTCGTGGCACATGTTGCTGCAATCGGGCAGGTTGTTCGTGCCGAAGGCGCGGGCGAACAGCTGCAGCAGGAACGCCGCCTCGTTGCCCAGCCGCCCCGAGGTGTAGAACAACGCCTCGTCAGGGGAATCGAGCCCGCGCAGCTCCTCGGCCAGCAGGCCGAACGCCTCGTCCCACTCGATCGGCTCGTAGTGGTCCGAGCCGGGGCGCTTGACCATCGGCTCGGTCAGCCTGCCCTGCTGGTTGAGCCAGTAGTCGGACTTGCCGGCCAATTCGGAAATGCTGTGCCGGGCGAAGAAGTCGGCGGTGACGCGGCGGGTGGTCGCCTCGTCGTTGATGTGCTTCGCGCCGTTCTCGCAGTACTCGTTGAGGTGGCGCTGCGCGGGTCCGGCCTCCGGCCACGCGCAGCCGGGGCAGTCGATCCCGGTGGCCTGGTTGACGTTGAGCAAGGTCAGGGCGGTCCGGCGGACCGAGGTCTGGCTCAGCGAGTACCGCAGGGCGTGCGCCACCGCGGGTACACCGGTCGCCCAGGTCTTGGGCGGCGTGACGGACAGATCGTCACCGGGGTCTTCGATCGTGCTCATCCTCGCCCCTGTCGTCTCGGCGTCCACTCGACTGCTTCCCGCGCACGCTGCCCCGGGACAGCGCGACACCGCCGCCGAACGGGGTTTCACCGCCGAAGGCCGCGGTCATCGAACGATCGGAATTGCCCGCGGAAGAAGCGCTCCCACGGGTTTTCGACGACACTCCCGGAATTGTCAAAGAGACGTTCCCGATCACGAGATAGGCGCCACCTATCAGGATTTCCCGCGGCGGTCACTCCAGTTCCGCGGCGACGTCGATCGACCGCGCCACGTCCACGAACGCGCGCCCGACCACGGAACCGGGTTCCCGGGAGGACAGCACCAATCCGACGCGTGCGGCGTGGTCCGAGCCCTCGATCGCGACGGCGCGCACGCCCGCGGTGTCGTCGAGAGCGCGGGCGAAGGGGGCCGGAACGATGCTGGACCACTGCCCGGTGGCGACGTGGGAGCACAACGAGGCGATCGAATCGGTTTCCAGCTGCGGAGACGGCGCGACGCCGGCTGCACCGAACAGGGCGTCCAGCCTGCGCCGCCCCCGCATCGACGAGGACAACAGGCACAGCGGCACGCGGGCGGCCTCGGCCCAGCTCACCGAGTCACGCCGGCCGAACTCGCCGTCGGACGGCGTCAGGAACACGTACCGCTCCCGGTACAGCGGAACCGCGGTCATGCCGACAAGGTCGGGATCGGTGACGTAGGTCAGGGCGGCGTCGATCTCGAAGTTGCGCAGTCGGCGGGAAATCTCGTCGGTGGACAGGTCGGCGAGCACCCGGACCCGCGCCAGCGGGTGCTTCGCGCAGAACGCGGCGGTGAGCAGCGGAACGGCGGGCGCCGCGGTGGGGATCACGCCCAGGGTCAGCTGTCCACTCAGCCCGGTGCGCAGGGCGCCGACCTCCTGCCGCATCGACTCGCGGTCCGCCAGGATCCGCTCCGCCCACCGGACGATGCGCTCCCCTTCCTGCGTGAGCCCCTGGAAACGCCGCTCACGGCGGATCAGCGGCACCCCGAGCTCGTCCTCCAGCTTGCGGACCGCCTCCGACAGCGTCGGCTGCGAGACGTAGCAGGCCCGGGCCGCGCGGGCGAAGTGCCGTTCTCGGGACAACGCGACGAGGTACTCAAGCTGCCGGAAGAGCATCCGCCCACCTTACGGTTCGGCGGTCACGGCCCCGCCGAACGGCTCGGCCCCGCCGAACGCGGTGCCGTCGCGGAGCGGGCGAACCTGACGGCCTCACGCGCACGCTCCGCCGCGATCCGCGCGCCCGGCGACGGACGCGTCCGTCATTCCGATGCGCGGTCCGGGGCGCGCACCTCGTCCTCCGATTCCACGGCGGGGCCCGAGCCCAGCAGCGGTTTGTTCGCCGACTCCTTGGTGAACCACACGGCGACCCCGCCGATCACGCCGGCCCCCATGAGGTAGTAGGCCGGCCACATCAGGTCGCCGGTCGTGGCGATCAGCGCCGTCATCACGGACGCCACGGTTCCGCCGAACAACGACACGGAGATGTTGAAGGAGATGGACAACGCTCCCTGGCGGATGCCGGTGGGGAACAACGCGGGCAGCGTGGAGGGCATGGTCGCACTGAACACGACCAGCATGAAGCCCATGATCATGAGGCCGGCGAAAACGGTGACCGTGGTGTTCTGCTGGATCAGCAGTATCGACGGGACGGACAGCACCACCAGCGCGACGCAGCCGGTGAGGACCACGGGTCGGCGGCCGATGCGGTCGGAGAGCTTACCGATGAAGGTGATGGCGACCAACATGACGACCATGACCGCGATCTGCAGGAGGTAGGACTCGGTCTCGCCGATCCTCGGCGGCAGCTCGTCGGACAGGTAGGTGGGCATGTAGGAGGTGAGCATGTAGTTCGTCACGTTGAACACGAGGACCAGTCCCGCGCACAGCAGCATGGCCGGCCAGTGCCGGACGAAGATCGAGCGGAACTCGTCCTTGGTGCCCTTGTCCGCGTTCCCCTCGTGCAGTTCGGCGAGCTTGGCGAACGCCGGGGTCTCCTCCAGTTTCAGCCGCAGGTACATGCCCACCAGCCCGAGGGGGCCCGCGACGAGGAACGGGATGCGCCAGCCCCAGGACAACAGGTCGGCCTGGGACAGCGCCGCGCCGAGGACGGTGACGATGACCGCGCCCATGATGTAGCCGACGAGCGTGCCGAACTCCAGCCAGCTCCCGAGGAATCCTCGACGTTTGTCCGGCGCGTACTCGGCGATGAAGGTCATCGCGCCGCCGTACTCACCACCGGTGGAGAAGCCCTGGATCAGTCGTGCGAGCAGCAGCAGGATCGGCGCGGCCACGCCGATGCTGGCGTAGCTGGGGATGATGCCGATGCAGAAGGTGCCGACGGCCATCATGATCATGGTCGCCGCGAGCACCCGGGTGCGTCCGATGCGGTCGCCGAGCGGGCCGAAGAACAGGCCGCCGAGGGGGCGGACGAGGAAGGCCGCCGCGAACGTTCCGAAGGTGGCCAGGAGTTGTGCGGTGGGACTGGAACTGGGGTAGAAGACCTTGCCGATGGTGCTCGCCATATAGGCGAACACGCCGAAGTCGAACCATTCGGTGATGTTGCCGACCGCCGCGGCGGCAACCGCTCGCCGGATCAGCCCTGGTTCGACGACCGTTGTCGAGGATGGTGTCGAGGTTCTTCCGGTTGAAGCATCCGCTGACATGGCATTCGGCACCGGTGCGGCGCCGCCTCCTTCCAACAGTGGGTGCACGAGCGGCCACTACTCCGGATCGCGGTTCCGGTGAACCGACCACTGCGGCTCTTGGCGTGGAACTGCTGCTGGAGAACGGGAAACGGGCGGTCCGCCGACTCGCGGGAACGCTGTTGCGACACCACGCTCGCACCTCTCCTCGCCTGCGCCGGCCAGGCTCTCCGCCCTTTCCGCTGTCCTCGGCAGGAGGACTCGCCGATGCGCTCCGTTCGTCATCCGTTGCGCATTCGGCAACCCGTCCCGATGGATGCAACACCCTGGCTGTGCGAGTGGAGGTTGTCAAGGGCCCCGGATGCCCCACCGCCGGTTGCCCATCCCTGGCCCAGCTGCGCTGACCTGCGAAAACAACAGGCCCTTCTGACCGACGACTGATACCTCAATGTGCGGTCAGGCGCCACGGCTGTCACCGAGCAACGCCCTTGATCGCGCCCACCGGGATCCGCAGCACGTTCGCACCAGCTCCAGCCCCCTCAGACGGGACCGTCCAGGCGAACAGCGATGCCCCGCGGCACAACGACGCGCACAGTCCATATCGGACTTCCAACACGAGCAGCCGAGTTCGGGCGGCACCGACAATTCGGCGCAACGGCGGAGTCCGCAGGAGCTCGACAACGAGCCCGACTTCGCCGGGAAAGCAGGCGGATACCGGTCCACATGACCGTCCTCATGCGACACCGGCAGGCGTTGTGTCCGCACCGCGAAGCGCAGATCGGCAGCGCCTATCACATCATCGAAAATGCGTCTTGGACGGACTCCTCGCCCCTCAGCAGAATCGGAATCGCGTCAACGACAACAGCATCAGCGTCGCCGAGCACGCCGTCATGCAGATCCTCGCGCTCGTGCGCAACTTCCTCCCGGCGCACGACCGGGTCGCCGCCGGCGGCTGGAACATCGCCGACTCCGCCGCGCGGGCCTACGACCTGGAGCATGGACGTCGGGGGGGGGCTCGCCGCGGGCCGCATCGGCCAGGCGGTGATGCGCCGACTGGCCCCCTTCGACGTGCGGCTGCACTACTTCGACACCCACCGGTGGTCAGGGGCGGCGAGCTGGCCGGCACCGGTGCGAAGTCCTACACCGCCGGCGCGGACGACGAGCCCGGCGGACGATGAACCCGCCGCGGTTCTGACGAGCCGGTGCCCAGACGGCGACCGCTCGCGGCCGTGTCGTGCACGCGTGTGCACGGCACGGCCGCACATCGTCTTGCGGCCCAAGCCGAGGGGTTCGGCCACGGCCCACCGACGTCCACTGCCCATTGAGGACGAATCCGGTCATCCCGCCCCCGCACGTCGTTTGATCTCCTCGATCACCGCCGGGAGCACCTCCTGCACGTCGCCGATCACCGCGTAGGCGGCACGGGTCACCATGGGCGCCTGGTCGTCGGTGTTGATGGCCAGGATGGTCTTGGCGTCCATGCAACCCACCCAGTGCTGCGTCGCCCCGCTGATCCCGCACGCGATGTAGAGGTCCGGTGCGATCTTCGTGCCGGTCAGGCCCACCTGGTTGCTGTGCGGGCGCCAGCCGTTGTTGGTGGCCACCCGGGAACAGCCGACCGCACCGCCGACCAGCCCGGCCAGCTCCTCCAGCACGGCGAAACCCTCCGCGCTGCCCACGCCGCGACCGCCGGAGACGACGACCCGTGCCGTCGCCAGCGTGACACCCGACTCGCCGCCCGCCGTGCGCTCCACGAGCGCGGTGTGCGCCATCCCCTCGTCGAGCGGGGGCTCGAACCGGCGCAGCTCGACCTCGCCGTCGACCGGGTCCGGCGGCACGACCTCCGCACCGCCGGGCGCCAGGGTCACCAGCTTGACCGGCGCCCGCAGCTCGGCGTCTTCGAGCAGCACACCGCCGACGCGCTGGCGGGTCAGCGTCCACGGATCGCCGGTCGCGACGGCGAGGCAGTTGGTCGCCAGCGGCAGCCCGGTGCGCGCGGCCGCCTGGGCCATCAGCTCGTTGCCCCGGTGGGACGCGGCGGCCAGCACACCGCCCGGTTCGACCTGCCGGATCAGCGCGGCCAGCGCCTCGCCCCAGCGCTCCGGCGAGTACTCGCCGAGCAGTTCGTGTTCCAGGACGTACGCCGTGCTCACCCCGTGCTTGGCCAGGTCCGTGCTGAGGTCCCCGGCCGCGGCGAAGGCCACCGCGGCGACCGGGACGTCCATCTCACCGGCCAGGGCGTGCGCCCGCGCCACCGCGCCCGCGGAAGCCGCGGTGAGGGCACCCTCCTCGGCCTCGATCACTGCCAGCAGCATGGTCACACCACCCCGAGCTCGGTCAGCACGTCCACCACCGACCCGGCGGCCCCGGCACCGTGGCCGAGCACCACCGTCTCCTTCTCCGCTTCCGGCGGCGGGCGCAGTCGCACCTTGCGCAGACCGCCGACCTCCAGCTCGGGCCGAACGGTGCGCAGCTGCGTCTTCTTCGCCCGCAGCCGACCCTTGATGCTCGGATACCGGGGCAGGTTCAAGCCCTCCTTGACCGCCACGGCCGACGGCAGCGGCGCCTGGTACACCTCCACGCCGTCGCCGGCCGGGCAGCGGAACGTCGCGCGCCCCGCCTCGGGATCCACCTCGATGCCCTTGATGCCCCCGACGACCGGCAGCCCCAGCGCGTACGCCACGCGGATGCCGACCTGGTAGTTGCCCGCATCCGCCGACTCGTTGCCGAACATGACCAGGTCGAACCGCTGGCCGTCGGATTCCAGCTCCCGGATCGCCGCGACGATCGCCGACGCGGTGGCCTCCGGGTCAGTCTCCGCGGGCCCGGTCTCCACCAGCACGCCGTGGTCGGCTCCCATGGAGATGGCGTAGCGCAGCTGCTCGTCGGCCTCCGGCGGTCCGACGGTGAGCACGGTCGCGCTCCCGCCGAACCGTTCGACGATGCGCACGGCCTCCTCGACCGCGCACTCCTCGTGCGGGCCGATGGTGAAACCGAGGTGGCGGGTGTCGACGTCCTCGCCGTCCTCGGTGAGCGGGATCTTCGCCCCGGTGGCGGGAACCCGCTTGACGCACACGAGCACGTTCATCGCTGATCCTCCCTTCGGCCCGGTGCGGTCAGGCCTTCATCCGCTCGTCGTCCGGATCGAACAGCGGGGTGCGGCCGACCCGGGCCACGGTCACCGGGTAGCGGTGCCCCATGTACTGCACGGACAGCCGGGTGCCTTCCACCGCGTGCTCCGGCGGCAAGTAGGCCATCAGCAGGTAGGCGCCGAGCGACGGAGCCGAGCCGGCCGAGGTCACGTAGGACGGACGGCCCTTGCGGTCGACGATCCGCTCGCCGTCCTGGGTGAGGATCGGTTCGCCGCCCTGCGGGTAGCGCCGCATCCCGGACGGGTCGCGGTGGTCATCCACGGTGAGCGTGCACAGCACCGCCGCGCGCGCCTCGTCGCGCGCGGCCAGGTAGGGCTGCTTGCCGATGAAGTCGGCGGATTTCACCTTGGGCAGCGCCAGGTCCGCCTCGACCGGGCCGTACTCGGACTCCAGCTCGGCGCCCATCAACCGGTACCCCTTCTCCAACCGGCCCGTGGTGCCGTACACGCCGATCCCGGCGGGAACCACGCCGAGGGGCCGACCGGCCTCCCACAGCGCGTCCCACAACCGCTGCCCCTGCTCGAACGGCGCGTGCAACTCCCAGCCGAGGTCGCCCACGTAGGACAGCCGCAGCGCGAGCACGGGAACACCGTCCACGGCGATCCACCGCCCGGTGCCGAACGGGAAGCCCGCGTTGGACACGTCGTCCTCGGTGACCGCGGAGAGCAGGTCGCGGGCGCGCGGTCCCCACACGCCGATCGTGCACACGGCCGAGGTCACGTCGGCGAACCCGACGGAGCCGTCCTCGGGCAGGTGATCGGTGAACCACTTGCGGTCGCGAGCCCCGTCCGCACCGCCGGTGACGATCCGGAACCGGTCCTCGGCGAGCCGCACCACGGTCAGGTCGCTGCGGAACCCGCCGTTGTCACCCAGCACCGGCGTGTAGATCAGCCGCCCGACGGGACGGTCCATCTGCGCCACGGTCATCCGCTGGATGTAGTCGAGGGCGCCCGGCCCGGACACCTCGAACTGGGCGAAGGCGGTGAGGTCGATCATCGCGACGCGTTCCCGCATGGCCAGGTGCTCGGCGTTGGTGATCGGCGACCACCACCGCGCGTCCCACTCGTGCGGCCGGTCGTCGATCCGGTCGGCGAACTCCTCCAGCAGCGGCCGGTTCGACTCGTACCAGTGCGGCCGTTCCCAACCGCCCACCTCGAAGAACCGGGCACCGAGTTCGGTCTCCCGGGCGTGGAACGGGGACAACCGCTGCTGCCGGTTGGACTCCCACTGCTCGCGCGGGTGCACGATGCCGTAGGTCTTGTTGAACCCCTCCGAGGCGCGGGCGCGCACGTGGTGGCGGGTGCGCTGGCCCGGGTAGAAGCGGGCGATGTCCGCGGAGTGCAGGTCGATCTCGGCGTAGCCCTCGGTCATCCACTGCGCCAGCATCCGGCCGACACCCGGACCTTCCTTGATCCACACGGCCGCGGCCGACCACAGCCCGCCCACCTCGGGGGTCTCCCCGAGCAGCGGGCCGCCGTCCGGGGTCAGGGAGAGCAGCCCGTTGATCGCGTGCCGGATCCCGGCGCCCTCGGTGGCGAGAATGCCCGGGAACAGCTCCAGCGCCTCCTGCATCTGCTGGTCGAAGTCGTCGGCGGTGAACGGAAGCTGGGTCGGTGACAGCTGTGCCGCGGCGATCGACGGGATGTCGTCCGGGTCGTGCAGGATCGGCCGGTGCGCGTAGGAGCCGACCTCAAGGTCCGCTCCGCTCTGCCGCTCGTACATCAGCGGGTCCATGTCGCGGACGATCGGGTAGGCGATCTCCGTGCCGGTCTCCGCGAGCTCGGGGATCGGGCCGACGTCGATCATCTGGTGCACCGCGGGGGTCAGCGGGATGCTCGCCCCGGCCATCCGGGCGATCCGCGGGCTCCACACACCGCAGGCGATCACCACGGTCCCGGTCTCGATGTCCCCGCGGTCGGTGCGCACTCGCCGCACCCGCCCGCGTTCGGTGTCGATCCCGAGCACCTCGGTGTGCGGGGAGACGGTGAGCGCGCCGAGCGCGGTGGCCTGCTCCCGCATCAGCGCCCCGGTCTGGAGGGGATCGACCACGGCGACCGACGGCGTCCAGAACCCGGCCTTGATGACGCTCTTGTCCAAGAACGGGACCAGTTCGGCCACCCGACCGGGGCTGATGAGCTCGGCGTCGATGCCCCAGGACGTGGCCGAGGCCATCCGCCGGTCGAACTCCTCGACCCGGGCCTGTTCCCGGGCGACCTCGATGCCGCCGCAGGTGGTCAGCGTGCCGAACTTCTCGTACTGGCGCATGGAGTCCAGCGTCAGCGAGGTGATCTCCTTCGAGTGGTCGACCGGGAAGATGAAGTTCGACGCGTGCCCGGTGGAGCCGCCCGGGTCCGGCAGCGGCCCCTTGTCCAGCAACACGATGTTGCGCCAGCCCAGATCGGCCAGGTGGTGGGTCACCGAGTTCCCGACGATCCCGGCGCCGATCACGACGACGTCGGCACGGTCCGGAAGGCTGCTCATGGGTTCCTCCGTGTGGGTCCGTGGGTTGCTCAGAGCACGGCGCGGATCTTGTCCTCGAAGTCGGCGACGTGCGCACGCATGAACTGCTCGGCGGAGTCGGCGTCCCCGCCGCGAATCGCGGCGAGCAGGTCGACGTGCTCGGCGACCGCGTAGTCCAGGTGCGGTACGTGGTCGAGCACGAAGAACCACAGCCGCAGGCTGTGCACGAAGTACTCTTCGAGCGTCGCCGCCAGGAAGGTGTTGTAGGTCGCCCGGTACACCAGCCGGTGCACCCGCTGGTCGAGCCGCATCAGCTCGCGGTCGTCGACCGCGGCGGTGCGGCGGAGCTCGGCCAGGAGCTCATCGGCGGTCTCCAGGTCCCGGCCCTTCGCCCGCTGGGCCGCCAGCCGCCCGGCGTACCCCTCAAGCTCGATCCGGATCTCGCTGATCGCCCGCAGATCACCGAGATCGACGTGGCTGGCGAACATGCCGCGCCGCGGCGCGACCTCCACCAGCCGGTCGTCGGCCAGCCTGCGCAACGCCTCCCGGATGGGAGTGCGCCCGAGGCCGAGCTCGCGCTGCAACACCCGCTCGTCGAGCGTCGAGCCGGGCGGCAGGTCGAGCGTGATCAGCCGGTCGCGGATCAGGTAGTAGGCCTTCTCGCTCAGGCTGCCCACGCTGCGCACGCCGGGCTCCAGCGTGGTCAGCTCCGGCAGGACGTGCCTGCCGTCACCCTGGGATGTCGAAGGCGTAGCCACTGATACACCGTAGGTATATCAGCGCTATGCGCAACAGCCCGCGCCATGCGAAACAACACGATAGGGCGACACGCTGCCTTGTTCGTGGTAGCCGACAGCCCGGCCACCAGGTCGGAGATGGCTCCCTTCCCCAGTCACACGCGTGATACGGGGACACCGGGCAGGCCGCTTCGCAACGTGGCAGTCGATGCCCGACTGGTGATGCGGCGTTGTCCGGCAGCGAAGGCTCGGCCCGTGAACACGAGGGGCCTACCCGTCCGGTCTGGCGATGCGTCGCGTCGCGGATCTCCACCCGGCACCGGCCAAGCCGACGCCAGTGGCGCCTACGACATCTCTGGCACAGCTCAGTTGAACAGGTGGGAGCCGAGGGGGCGCAGCGCGCCTTCCACGTCCGCTGGACCACAGTCGGAAGTCGACACATCCGGGCTGTCGTACAGCTTCGTTTCAGCGTATGCGATCAGCTCTTCGGTACTGATCACTCGGAAGATGGCGCCGGCATCCCGGTTCAGCTCCGCGACGAGACTCGAATGAGCACCGTTGGGTCGTCCATTCCGGTGCTCCACCCAACCGTTGTCCTTGAGGTCCAGGGTCACGAGCACGATCGGCCTGGTGGACGGGCATTCCGAAGCGAACTCTTTGATCTCCTGCCAGATCAGGCCGTCGTTGTACTTGCGATCACCGGGCTTCTTCCGGTCTGCCCATACAGGTGGTCGTCGTTCGCTCTCGCGGTTCTTGCCGTCCTCTTCCCATGCCCTGCGCTTCTGCTGTCCGGGGTCCGGCCACACCCGGCCTTGCACCAATCGCTTGAGCCTGTCCTCAACGAAGGCCTGTTGATCTTCTTCGACCAAGTCGTGCGAGTCGCCCTGTTCCCTGATGAATTGAACGAGGCGCTGCGCCGCCGCGCGGAAGTTCCGCAACGCCAGCTGAGCCTCGCCTCGGTCCGTGCCCCAGTCGTGGAAGCCCCGCCGACACCTCATCTCGATCTTGCGAAAATCCGTCAGCACGGCGTCGGCCACGTTGGCGATGTCCCGCTGCGCTGCCGCCACCGCGCCGCTGCGCATGTTGTCGACCTCGACCATGACCTGGTGCGGCACCCACATGCGGTCTGCGACTTCCTCCAACGCCCGCAAGAGCACGTCGCGTTCCTCACGTCGTACGACCTTGTACGGACGGAGCAATACGTTGGTATCGCAGATGAACGCACAGGAGGACAGTTCCGCAAGAAGTCCTTCAGGATTCACCCAGAAAGACCAGTCTCCGTGGAAGCCGTCGAAAACCGGCCTCGAACCGTCCACTGCACCCTCCAGGAGAATTCCGGTGCGACCCAGCTGGTATGTGCCCTGCCGGTCAATGTCACAGGGGTTCGCTACGGTAGCACCGACCTGAGGGACGCCCATTCGACATTGCGCTCCAACGAACCGATCGACCTAGCTCGAAAACGCGGGAGGACTGCGGTGGACACGGAAGACTCTCCGGCTTCCGAGGTGGCAACGGCTGTCGAAGAACCCCGTTCGACCTCGCGCCGGAGACCTCCCGGTACCGATCCGGCCGTCTCACTGCCTGGGCGAATGCGCATCGTGGCCTACCTCGACAACGAGAACACGCCGTTCTACCGGCTCGTCCTGGACGTGCTCCTCGAAGAGGAGAGGGCACTCGGATTGCACCTGCCGACCGCCGAGATCGGGCGGCGACTCCAGCAGAAGATCGACCAGATCGACCCGGACATCTCTCCCCCGCCAGTTGAACAATTGTTGACGCAATTGCATACCTGGGAGAACGTCGATCGCATCCAGAACACCCACCGGAAGGGCACCTACCAGGAGTACCTGAAGAAGGACTACCTGTACCAGCTCACCCCGGCCGGCGCCGAGGTCCACGCAATGCTCGGGCGCATTGACACCGAACTCGGTTCCGCCGGTGCATTGCAGGCCTCGATGTTGCCGGAGGTCCTGCAATCCCTCCGTGAACTCGTCTCGCTGCTCAACAGCACCAGCGGCGACTCCGCGGCGAACAGCGACGCGGAGGCCCACTCGCGCGCCCTCTACGCCAGCTTGCAGCGCATCACCAACGGCTTCACCCAACTGTCCGAGAACGCCAAGATGTTCGTGCAGGGACTCAACCGCGCCGTCGAGCTCAACACCGAGCTGGACACGGAGGTCTTCCTGGCGTACAAGGACGTCGTCGTCGAGTACCTGCAGACCTTCGTCATGGCGTTGGTGCGCTACACCTCGCCGATCAGCGAGGCGATCGACCAGGCCGAGCGCGCGGGACTCCGACTGCGGCTGTACCGGCTGGCGCTGGTGGAGGCTGCGCCGGTGATCGGCATGAGCCAGTCCGAAGTCGTGCAACGCGACCTGGAAGACCTGCGCTCCCAATGGGATGGCTTGCGCGGTTGGTTCTTCGGCGAGGCCGACCGCGCACCGGTGGCGCAGATCCTCCAGGACCGCGCGGCCGATGCGGTGAACCGCATCGTCGCGATCGTGCGCCGGCTCAACGACCAGCGCTTCCGGCGGGTGAATCGAGCGTCCGACCTGCTCACGCTGGCCACGTGGTTCGCGAGCACCTCGAACGAGGTGGAACGCGCGAAGCTGTGGCGAGCGGCGTTCGGCATGTACTCAGCACGCCATCTCGGCACCGCCCACCGCGCGTCCAGCGACCTCGACGTACGACCAAAAACGAGCTGGTGGGAGACGCCACCGGCACCAGTCGAGGCTCGACTGCGCAAGCAGGGACCGCGGGCGGCGACTGGCCGACCTGCCAGAGTCGGAGATCCACGCACCGCCAAGCAACGCCTCGCCGCGCTGCAGGCCGCCGAGCAGGCCGTGAACGATGCCGCGGTACGCACCTTCACCGAGCTTTCGCTGTTCCGGGTCGAAGAACTTCCCGTGCTCTCGGAGAAGCAGTTGGAGATCCTGCTGCGCTGCCTGAGCGTCGCCCTCGCAGCCAGCCCCGACAAGCAAAAGGCACGCCACGGCCGGACCACCGACGGGCTGCTGCACATCACGGTTCGCCCCGCTGAGCAGGATCCCCACGGCCGTCCTGCATCGGCTGTGCTGCAGACCGAGTGCGGGGCGCTGGCGATGGAGAACTTCGAACTGACCATCACCGACCTGCGGAGAGGTAGCCGATGAGCACCCCTGACATGGATCTCGACGAACTCCGTTCTGCTGCGCGCACGCTGGTGTGCCGACCGCTGCTGCGGGCCGGAGGGCCGGAGGCCAAGATCGCGGCGCTCGTTCGTCGGCCCGCCTACCGTGCCGAACTCCAACGCTGGTTCGAGCGGAACCTGGGGTGGCGCCTGGTCGTCGACCGGGACGTCGTGCGTTTACACAAGATCCCCGCCGACTCACCGGCCCATTCGCGGGACGCCCCGAGCCAACGTTGCTGCGTGCTCTACTGCCTGCTGCTGGCTTCCCTGGAGGAGTGCGGCGAGCAAACAGTGCTCACCGAGCTCGCCGAACACGTCACGCTTCTCGCTGCGTCCCGCCCGGGCATTCCGGCGTACGACGCAACGCAGCTGAGGGACCGGCGCGAGTTGGTCAAGGCGATCCGGTTGCTGGTAGAGCACGGGGCCCTTGTTCCCACCCGGGATGCTGCCGCCACGCAGGAGGACGAGTCGGCGTACGTGACCGGCTCCGGCAACGCGATCTATGACATCGACCATCGAGCCGCTGCGCTACTGCTCGCGTGTCCGGTTCCGCCGACTCGGGCGGGTACCCCGGCTGGACTCACAGATGAGCCGGTGCCCGATACGCAAGACGGGCACAACCGCCACCGCCGGCACGTGTTGATGCGGCGGCTCGTCGACGACCCCGTCCTGTACCTGGATGACCTCCCCGAGGACCAGCAAGCGTACTTCTACTCGCAACGCCACTCGTTGCTCCGCGAGCTGGAGCGGATGCTCGACGTCCGGGTCGAGGTGCGCGCTGAGGGAGCAGCTGTCATCGACGACGTGCTGACCGACATTCGGTTCCCCCAGGACCGCACGGCGCAGTTCGCCGCTCTGCTGCTGGCCGGTGCGCTCGCGGAGGAGCCGGGCGTGCGCTCCCGGGAGAACTTCGTGGTCGGTTCCGATCGGCTGGCAGAGATCTCGCACTGGCTGGCGGACAAGGTCGGCAACTACGTCCGCACGATCCAGCAGCACCCCGTCACACCGAAGACCGTGCTCGACGCCGCCCGCGAAATGCTGGTTGAACTGCACCTGGTCGAACTCCTTCCGGACGGAGTACGGGTGCTGGCGGCGCTCGGCAGGTATCGCAACAACCTCCCGGACAGGGTCGGTTCACCATCGCCGACACCCCTGTTCGACGTCCTCGACAGGACCTCGATGGCAGACACCTCCGAAGGAGGCGCACGCGATGACGCACGCTGATGCAGCGACGCAGGAGCTGCGAGCTGCGCTGGAAGCCCTTCTCGCGGGAAGGCGGCCCGAACCGTGCAGGTACCGATTCCAACCGCTGCGAATGGGGCTGCTGGACATCTGGCAGTACGACGAACAGGAATTCGCCTTTCACGATGGTCGCGTGATCTTGCGGGGCCGTAACGGCAGCGGGAAGACGAAGGTGTTGGAAGTGACCAGCCCCTTCCTGTTCGACGCGAACCTCACCGCCCGGCGACTCGACCCCTTCGGCACGTCCGCGAGGTCGATGCGGGACAACCTGCTCTACGGGGACCGCAAGCACCAGATCGGGTACGTCTGGTGCGAGTACGGCAGGCTCCTCCCCGACGGCACGGCCGAGTACCGAACGTTGGGTGCCGGCATGCGCGCGCAGGCAACGAGGAGCGGCCCTCCCGACTCGTGGTACTTCCTGACCGACAAGCGGGTCGGTTGCGATTTCTCGCTGTACAGCAGCGGCCGCCAACCCCGCAACGACAAGGAACTTTCCGAGCAACTGGGGTCGGGAGCGGTGTTCAACACCGCGGAGAGCTACCGGGCCTCGGTGGGACGCGAACTGTTCGGCCTCAACCCCGACCGGTTCCGGTCGCTGGTGGAGCTTCTCATCACACTGCGGCGTCCGAAGCTCAGCGAGAACTTCGGCGTCGGCAAACTCACCGAAATGCTCCGCGACGGACTGCCTCCTGTCGACGAGGCCATGGTCGACGAGCTGGCCCGTGGATTCGACGCTCTGGCGAGAGACCAGGACGAACTCCAGGACCTCGTCAACACCAACGCTGAGGTGGATAGGTTCCTCACGCAGTACCGGGCCTACGCGCGCAAAATGGTGCGTCACGGTGCTGCCAACGTCCGGTCGATGGTCACCAAGTACGACGACGTGACACGTGAGAAGCGCGCCGCAGAAGACGTCCTCGCCGAATCGCAGACCCGCGCAGAATCGTTGCACCAGCTCGCCAAGGAGCTCGAACTGGGCCTCGCCGAGCAGAGCGCGCGAATCCGCTCGCTGGAGCGACGCCCCGAGATCGAGCAGCAGGCTGTCCTGCTGGCGCTGGAGAAGCAGGCAACCGACGCCGACCGGAATGCGGCGGAAGCCGCAGAACGGTTGACCGATGCACAGAAGGAGCAAGAGAGCCTGGAACGAGAACTGCGCCAGGCGGCAGGGGAGCTTCACGCTGCGGAAGAAGTCCTCGACAATACCCGCACGACCGCAGCGGAACACGCAGGGAAGTGCTCGTTGCGGTTGGAGCACGAGGTGCAGGCAGAACGACTGGGCACGGACCCGTCGTCAGCGCGGACCGTGCTGGAGTCGGTGGTCGACGCCCGCCGCGCAGCAGCCCGCCACGCCCGCCAATTGGTGCGCACCAACGACACCGCTCAGTCGGCGTTCGCCCGAGCTGAAGCGATCCGCGACGACTACGCCGCCCGTCGAGACGCCGCGCGTGAGGAAGTCGTCCGCCGGCAAGGTGTGCTCACGGCTGAGATCGAGGGGGTGAGCACCGCAGTCGTGTCGTGGTCTGGTGACTGCGCGGAAGGCGCTTGGGCTGATGACGACGTGGACCGCCTCCTGGCGGCCGTCCACGAGGCAGGTCAACCTGGCTGCGCCGCACTCGCGGATCTCGTTCAGGAGCATTTCAGCGCTGTCGAAAGCAAGTTGCTGGCACTGCGGGCGCAGATCGACAGCGAACACCGACACGCGGACTCCGAACTCGCAGGCCGCACTGCCGAGCGGGCGCGGGTGGCCGAAGAGGAGGACCCGACCCCTCCAGCTCCCCCCGTGATGCGGCGGGACAGGACGGCCGAAAACCTGGCGGGCGCGCCGTTGTGGCGGGTCTTGGACTTCGTCGATGACCTTGCCGACGACGTCCGCGCGCACGTGGAAACCGCACTGCTGGGAGCCGGTCTGCTCGATGCGTGGGTGACCCCGGACGGGACCTTCCTCTCTCCCGAGACGTTGGACGTGATCCTTGTAGCGCACCGAACCGGCTCTGCGGAGGAGCAAGACCTCCGAGCCGTCCTGAAGCCCGCCCAGCAGTGCGCACTTCCAGCCTCGACGGTGAATGAGCTGTTGGGGAGCATCGCGTTCCTCACCACAGCAGATCCCCACCGGGAAGGCCCCTGGATCAGTGCGGACGGCGGTTGGGCGATCGGTCCGCTGCGGGGAAGAACTCGCGGCACCGAGACGAGCTACATCGGAGCCGCGGCGCGGGAGCAGGCGCGGTGGCGCCGCCTGCAGGCCCTGGACCTGGAGATCGAGGAGCTCTCCCGAACCGTCCGAACGCTCTTGCAACGTCGCAGCGACATCGAGGAGCGCCTCGCCCGAGTGTCGAGCGAACGAAGAAGTTGCCCCAGTGACCAGCCGGTCCGGGAAGCCCGCACGCTCCTCGATGCCGCAGTTCGAACCGCGTCCGACTTCGACGCGGAGGTCACCCGAGCCGAGGAACGTCTCGCCGCGCGCCGCAACGAGTTGAACGAAGCGTCACAGGCGTTGCACAGGTACACCAACGAGCATTCGCTCCCCATCTCGTCGGCAGCACTGGACGAACTCGAGATCGCTCTTGCCGACTACCGGTCGTGGGTGCGTGAGCTGGTCACCAGGGTCGAGCGGGTGCTTACTGCACGGGAACGCGTCGGAGCCGTGCGCGAACGGACCGAACGCCAACGACGGCGGTGCGAACGGACTCTCGAAGCCAGTTCGCGAGCCCAGTCCAGAGCCGTTGAGCTCCGGTCCGAGTACCAGTCCCGGTACGAACTCATCGGAGCGGACGTCGAGCGAGTCCTCGCCGAACTCAACGAGGCGAAGGCACAAGCTGAGCAGATCCGCGAAAAGCAGCAGGAGGTCGCGGAGAGCAGGCACGCCGCGGCTGAGGAACTCGGATCCGCCCGCGCGAGCCTGCAGGCCGCTGAGAACAACCGCAAGCAACGCGAAGCCGAACGAGCCGCTGCCGTGGCCACCTTCGAGAAGCTGCGCAAGCACGGGTTCCTCGCGTTGACCGAGGTGTTCGGCCTCGACGACCGGGTGGACGCGAGTTTGACCCGGAGCGTCGAGGATGCGCGACGTGTGGAACAAGCGCTGCGCAGTGAGGACATCACGGAGAAGGCGCGCAACAACGCCCGCAACAACATCGACGACCGGTTCCGCGATCTGCAGCGGCAGATCGAGGGCGCCGACTGGCGTCCGTGGGGCGACAACGACGGCGATCTGTTCATCGTCAAAGTCACCCACAACGGCATCGACCACTCCGTGCCGGAACTGCAGCAGATCGTCAAGCGGGAGATCGAGACCCGGCAGGGCTACTTGGACGAGCAGGAGCGGAGGCTGTTTGCGGAGGTACTCCTCGGCCGCATCGGCGAGCACCTGCGCCAGCGGCGGGTGGAGGCCAACAGCCTCCGGGATCGGATGAACGAGCTGCTGAGGAAACAACCGACTGCTTCCGGCATGCGGATGCGGCTGATCTGGGAGCCCGACCCCGACGCCGGTCCTGACGTCAAGCGCGCCGTGGCGCTCCTGGACCGGCAAGCTGCGCAGTTCCTTTCCGACGAGGCCCGGGACGAACTGGTCGGCTTCCTCGCCGCACGTGTCCGCAAGGCCAGGGAGGACGACTTGGTCGGCGACTGGAAGGAACACCTGCACGAAGCCCTGGACTACCGCAAGTGGTCCCGCTTCCGACTGCAGGTCAAGCACGGCGAGGCCAGTTCATGGGCCGACCTCAACGATGCCACGCACCAGCAGGGATCTGGTGGCGAGAAAGCAGTCATGCTGCAGCTCCCGTTGTTCGTTGCAGCGGCAGCGCACTACGAAGCAGCCATCCCGAGTGCTCCTCGGCCGGTATACCTCGACGAGGCATTCGCTGGTATCGACGCCGAGATGCGCGGCAGCTGCATGGAATTGCTGGCTCAGCTGGATCTTGACTTCGTGATGGCCAGTCACGACGAGTGGGGTTTCCACGCCGAAGTACCCGGGTTGGTGACCTACAACCTGTACCGCGACCCAGCGGTGCACGGAGTCCTCACCACTCCATTCGTCTGGGACGGCCGCACCAGCCGGATGATGACCGACCCCGCGTTGAGGAACGACGAACCCGCGTTGAGGAACGATGAATCTGACGAGGCCGAGGGAGGAGGTCTCCTTGCACGGTGAAATCACGGAAGATCTGCGGCGATGGATGGACAAGCCCGGGCCCGCGAAGTTTGTGGAGGAGCTGCGGAAGCGACTGGTCAACGGCGGGAAGCTGCACGGTCGATTGCGCTTCCGCTCCGGTCCGATCAGCGAGGACGAACGTCGGGAGATCGTCGAGCTGCTCGGAGACCGCAAAGGCACGGTATCCACTCATTCGGTGCAGCTCGACCACGCCGCGGAGAGTTTGCGCGCCAGCCGATACCCGGTCACGTTGGAAAAACTCGTCGAGGCCCGGCATGGGACTGTGATCACGAAGTTCGAGGCGAAACGCGCTCGGGTCGCTGACAAGACCCGAGAAGTGGCGCAACGACGCGACGAACTGCTAAAGCTGATGCTCCCGGTACCGCAGCTGGAACGGGAGCGTGTACTGCTCGCGTCCATGGAACCCTCAGCGACCGATCGCGTTCCTCCCCGGTCTGCTACCAAGGCCGGTGCGTGGGCAAGTTACGCCACGGCGATCAAAGCGGCGGCCTGGTGGTGGCCGAGGCACCTGGCTGGGGAGACGACTCCGGCCAAAGGCCTTGCGGCATCCGCCCTGGGCGGGGCGAAGAAGTGGACCACTGCAGGCAAACTCGCCTTCCAGAATCTCGTTGGCATGGCCTTCGATCAGGCGCTCGCGGTCGAGGACACCGAGATCCGCCTGAACGGTCCGCTCGTATGGAGGGTCGACGACGTGATCGTCGACGCCCGGCTCGGGGACCCATGGGTGAGCATCCCAGCGAGCGGCGCGCTTCGGCTGGGTGCGCTCGTCGGGCGACCGGACGGCATTCTGTTGGTGGAGAACCAGACGAATTTCCAGCACGTGTGCACCGACTCGACGGTTCCGGAACACTGGCTTTGCGTCTGGATCGCCGGGTTCGCCAGCGAAGGCCTCGTGCGTTTCATTCGCAAATTCTCCGATTGGCCGCTCGCTGCCTGGTGTGACCTCGATCCGAGCGGCATCGACATCATCCAGAACCTCATGCGTGAAACCGGTCGTCACGTGCACGCCGTGGGTATGGAACCCGAGCTCTGGGACGCCGCGGCGAAACGAGCGGATCCCGCGGAAAAACGTGCGAAGTGGCAAGGAAGGGCGAAACGCCTGGCTGCTGAGGGCCCGCAACACCTCCGCCCACTAGCGCATGCGATTGCCACCACAGGCGAGCGGGTTGAGCAGGAAGAACTCGCCGTCTACGACAGGGTGATCCCCACCCTCGCCGAACGGCTGCGCGGACTCCGCTGACGACGCAGGCACGGCCTGCGCCGGCTCGACCGCGCGGCATGGAGCATCGGCCGGGGGGATAGCGCTGGCCAAGTCCCGGTCAGCGGGACCAGGTCCATCCCCGGACTCCTCCTGCGGTGCGGGTGGCATGGTTACGCCAGTTCGGGGATCACCGCCTGCCCGTAGGACTCCACCGTGGCATCGATCGCGTCGTGCATCGCGTAGATCGCGAACTGGTCGACGCCGGCCTCGCGCAGTTCGTGGAGCTTGTCCAGGTGGGCACTCGGCGGTCCGAGCAGGCAGAACCGGTCGACGATCTCGTCGGGGACGAAGTCGGTGCTGCGGTTGCCGGCCCGTCCGTGGTGCGAGTAGTCGTAGCCGTGCCGGTCCTTGATGTACTCGGTGAGCGCGGTGGGCACCGCCTCCGACGCGTCCCCGTAGCGCGTCACCAGGTCCGCGACGTGGTTGCCGACCATCCCGCCGAACCAGCGGCACTGCTCGCGGGCGTGCGCCAGGTCGTCGCCGACGTAGGCGGGGGCGGCCACGCAGACGGTGATCGAGTTCGGGTCCCGACCCGCGTCCGCGGCAGCCTGGCGCACGTGGTCGACCATCCACCGGGTCAGGTACGGGTCGGCCAGCTGCAGGATGAACCCGTCGGCCTGCCTGCCCACCAGCTCCAGCGCCTTCGGCCCGTAGGCGCCCATCCACATCGGCAGGCTGCCGTCGCGCACCCACGGCAGCCGCACCGCCGTGCCGTGCAGCTGCACCTCGCGGCCCTCGGCGAGTTCCTTGATCACGCGCATGGCCTGCTCCAGCACGGCGAGCGTGGTCGGCTTGCCCCCGGTGACCCGCAGCGCCGAGTCGCCGCGACCGATCCCGCAGACCGTGCGCGGCCCGAACATGTCGTTGAGCGTGGCGAACACCGAGGCGGTGACCGTCCAGTCACGAGTGCGCGGGTTGGTCACCATCGGACCGATCCTGAGCCGCTCGGTCGCCGCCAGGACCTGGCTGTGGATGACGAACGGTTCCTGCCACAGCACGCAGGAGTCGAACGTCCAGCCGTGCGTGAAGCCGAGCCGTTCGGCGCGGCGCATCCGGTCCACCAGCGACCACGCGGGCGGGTCCGTCTGCAGCACGAGTCCGAAGTCCATCGCCCTCCCCTTCCGTCAGCCCAGGTAGTCGCACGTGCCGCGCGCGACGAACCGACCGCGCCCGGCGCGCCCGGTGTAGGTGCCGTCGTCGAGGATCACCTCGCCCCGGGACAGCACGGTGCGGACCCGGCCGGTCACCCGCCGACCTTCGTAGGCGTTGTAGTCCACGTTCATGTGGTGGGTCTCGGCGGAGAGCACCTGCTCGGCGCGCGGGTCGTAGACCACGACATCGGCGTCCGCCCCGGGTGCGATGGTGCCCTTGCGCGGGTGCATGCCGAACATCCGCGCCGGGGTCGTGCTGGCCAGCTCGACCCACCGGCGGCGGCTGATCCGGCCCTCCACCACGGCCTGGTGCAGCAGGTCCACGCGGTTCTCCACGCCCGGCATGCCATTGGGGATCTTCGAGAAGTCGCCGCGGCCCAGTTCCTTCTGGGAGGCGAAGCAGAACGGGCAGTGGTCGGTGGAGACCACCGACAGGTCGTCGGTGCGCAGCGCCCGCCACAACGACTCCTGGTGCTCGGCGGGGCGCAGCGGCGTCGAGCAGACGAACTTGGCTCCCTCGAAGTCCGGCCGCGCCAGCTCGTCGACGGTCAGGAACAGGTACTGCGGGCAGGTCTCGCCGAACACGGCGATCCCGTCGTCGCGGGCCCGGGTGATCTCGGCGACGGCCTCGGTGGCGGACACGTGCACCACGTACAGCGGCGCACCGGCCACTCTGGACAGTTGGATCGCGCGGTGGGTCGCCTCGGCCTCCAGCAGCGGGTGCCGCACCCGGCCGTGGTGGCGCGGATCGGTGCGACCGGCCGCCAGCGCCTGCTGCACGAGCACGTCGATGGCGATGCCGTTCTCCGCGTGCATCATCGGCAGCGCCCCGTTGGACGCGGCCTGCTGCATCGCGCGCAGGATCCGGCCGTCGTCGCTGTAGAACACGCCGGGATAGGCCATGAACATCTTGAAGCTGGTGACGCCCTCGCCGACCAGCGCGTCCATCTCCTTCAGCGCCGAATCGTCCACATCGGACAGGATCATGTGGAAGCCGTAGTCGATCGCGCACTGCCCGTCGGCCTTGGCGTGCCAGGCGTCCAGCCCCTCGCGCAGCGAGCGCCCGATCGACTGGATCGCGAAGTCGACGATCGTGGTGGTGCCGCCCCACGCCGCCGCGCGGGTGCCGGTCTCGAAGGTGTCCGACGCGAACGTGCCGCCGAAGGGCATCTCCATGTGGGTGTGCGCGTCCACCCCGCCAGGGATGACGTAGTGCTCCTCGGCGTCGACGATCCGGTCGGCGCTCTCCGCCCACCGCTGCGCCGGTTCGGATCCGTGCGCGGCGAGCGCGACGACGCGTTCCCCGTCGACCAGCACGTCCGAGCGGGTCTCCTCGGTCGCGGTGATCACCAGGCCACCGCGGATCACGGTTGTGCTCAACGTCGCCCCGCTTTCTCCAGTGCGTCCAGCAGGATTCCGGCGCCCTCGCGGGCCTCGGGCTCGGTGAGGCTCATCGGCGGCGCGATGCGCAGCACGTTGCCGTCGAGCCCGCCCTTGCCGACCAGCAGCCCGTTTCGCCGGGTCTCCTCCAGCACGAAGGCGGCCAGCTCGGGTGCCGGGGCGCCGTCCGGGCGGGCCAGCTCGACACCGATCATCAGCCCCTTGCCGCGCACGTCGGCCACCACCGGGATCCGCCCGAGCGCGGTGTCGAGCTGTGCGCGCAGCACCGCGCCGGTGCGGGCGGCGTTGCCCGGCAGGTCGTGGGCGAGCAGGTAGTCCAGGTTGGCCAGGGCCCCGGCCGCGGTGACCGGGCTGCCGCCGAAGGTGGAGATGGAGTTCGCCGACAGGCTGTTCATGATCTCGGCGCGGGCGACCACGCCGCCGATCGACAGTCCGTTGCCGATGCCCTTGGCGAACGTGACGATGTCCGGCGCTCCGCGCGCGCCGTGCGCCTGCCAGCCCCAGAAGTGCTCCCCGGTGCGCCCCCAACCGGTCTGCACCTCGTCGCTGATCCACAGCACCCCGTGCCGGTCCAGGACCTCCTTGAAGCGTCCCAGCAGCCCGTCGGGCGGCGTGGCGAACCCGCCGACGCCCTGCACGGGCTCGGCGATCAGGCAGGCGACGTTGCTCTGCAGCTGGTCGAGCACGTCTTCCAGGTCGGCGACGCAGGCGTCGGCGAACTGCTCGTCGGGCAGCCCGGCGAACGGCGCGCCCCGACGGCGGGTGGCGTGCACGTAGGCGGTGCGCAGCGGGGACAGGCTGGTCGGCAGCCAGCCACGGTTGCCGGTGACCGCCAGCGCCGAGAACGACCTGCCGTGGTAGCTGTTGCGCAGCGCCAGCACCTGGTTGGAGCCGCGGTAGCCGGTGGCCAGCAGCAGCGCGGTGTCGTTGGCCTCGGTCCCGCTCGTGGTGAAGAAGACCCGCGGGTCCTCGACGCCGGACAGCTCGGCCACCCGTTCGGCCAGCTCGATCATGGGCCGGTTCAGGTACAGCGTCGAGGTGTGCAGGATGCGGCCCGCCTGCTCGCTGACCGCGGCGGTCACCTCGGGCAACGCGTGCGCGGTCATCGTGGTCAGGATGCCGCCGAAGAAGTCCAGGTAGCGGTTCCCCTCGGCGTCCCAGACGTGCCGCCCCTCCCCGCGCACCACGTCGATCGGCTCGTCGTAGTACAGCGACAGCCACTCCGGCAGCACCGCCCGGTGCCGCTTGGTCAGCTCGGCGTGCGCATCCGTCATGACCCCTCCCTCACGGCTCGGTCAGCGGGCGGTAGGCGTCGGGGCGCCGGTCGCGGTAGAAGGCCCACTTCTGCCGGACCTCCTCGACCAGGTCGAAGTCGAGGTCGCGGACCACCAACTCCTCGTCGGTGTCGCTGGCGACGTCGCCGACGAACCGCCCGTAGGGGTCCACGAAGTAGCTGCTGCCGTAGAAGTCGTTGTCGCCGTACTCCTCGACGCCGACCCGGTTGATCGCCGCGATGAAGTACTCGTTGGCCACCGCCGCGGCGGGCTGTTCGAGCTTCCACAGGTACGACGACAGGCCGCGGCTGGTCGCCGACGGGTTGTAGACCAGTTGCGCCCCGGCCAGCCCGAGCGCCCGCCAGCCCTCCGGGAAGTGCCGGTCGTAGCAGATGTAGACGCCGATGCGACCGGCTGCGGTGTCGAACACCGGCCAGCCGAGGTTGCCGGGGCGGAAGTAGTACTTCTCCCAGAAACCGGGCAGGTGCGGCAGGTGGTGCTTGCGGTACTTGCCGAGGTAGCTGCCGTCGGCGTCGATGACCGCGGCGGTGTTGTAGTAGAAGCCGGGGCCGTCGCTCTCGTAGACCGGTACGACCACGACCATGCCGAGTTCCCGCGCCAGCGCGCACATCCGCTGCGTGGTCGGGCCGTCCGGGACGGGTTCGGCCCAGCGGTGGTGCTCGGGCTCCTGCACCTGGCAGAAGTAGGGCGCGTTGAACACCTCCTGGAAGCCGATGACCTGCGCGCCCCGGGCCGCCGCGACGCGCGCGTGCTGCTCGTGCTGGTCGACCATCGAGGAGGTGTCACCGGTCCACTTCGCCTGGACCAGCGCGGCACGAACGATGTTGGACATACCCACCCGTCTCCCGGTGTCGCGGCGGCGCGAGCTGTCGGCCCGCCCACCGAACATATGACCCGCCCCATGCACGCGCAATGATCATCCGGTTACTCGGAGTTCCCGTTCCCGCGCGGAAAACCGCCGCAGCGGCCGGACGTGCGCCGAACGCGCCCGGAGGTGTCCGGTGCGGACCGCGGAAATCCCCCGGGAAGGCGAAGCGCCGGTGTGTCCGGCGACGACCGAGCAGCAGGCCGAGCCCGGTCCCGCTCACCGGGGCGAGCGTGGTGCGAGCCAGTACCGGGAGCTAGGAAGAGGGCATGAATCGTTTCGCAGATCGCCGGATCCTCGTCACCGGCGCCGCGTCCGGGATCGGACGGGCGACCGCGCTGCGCCTGCTGCGGGAGGGCGGCCGCGTGGTGGCCGCCGACATCGCCGAGGAAGGACTCGCCGAGACCCGCGGGCACGCCGAGCAGGCCGACGTCGCCGACCTGCTGACCACGCGGGTGGTGGACATCGGCGACGAGGGCTCGGTCACCTCCGGGATCCGCGACGCCGTGGCCGAGCTGGGCGGGCTCGATGTCCTCGTCAACGCGGCCGGGATGCTGCGGGCGGCGCACACCCACGAGACCTCGTTGCAGCTGTGGAACCGGATCATCGCGGTCAACCTCACCGGCACGTTCCTGATGACCCGGCAGGCGCTGCCCGCGCTGCTGGAGTCCGGGCGCGGCGTGGTGGTCAACTTCAGCTTCACCTCGGCGACGTTCGCGCACCCGTACATGGCCGCCTACGCGGCGAGCAAGGGCGGCATCCAGTCGTTCACCCACGCCCTCGCCCTGGAGTACGCCAAGCAGGGCCTGCGCGCGGTGTGCGTGGCGCCGGGCAGCATCAAGACCGGCATCACCGACGCGACTCCCGGCTACCTGCCGGAGGACACCGACTGGTCGCTGTTCACCAAGCTCTCCCCGGTGCTGCGGACCGATCTGGAGTCCGGCGGCGCGGCGATGGGCGGGCCGGAGACGGTCGCGGGCGTGATCGCCATGCTCGCCTCCGAGGACGGGGCGTTCGTCACCGGCACGGAGATCCGCATCGACGGCGGCACCCACGCCTGACGCGCGGTCGACGTCCCGCCGTCACTCCCACCACGGGCGGTAGCCGACGCCGTACTTCGCGGCGCGGCGGACGTCGCGGTGCAGTTCCCGCGTCTCGCGGGCGATGCCCGGCGGGTAGCCGTGCTTGATCGCCCGGTGTTCGGCGGTCTCCCCCACGTAGCACAGCGAGTAGAACAGCCCGACGAGCAGTCCGAGCGCGATCGAGCTCAGCCGGATCCACAGCGGACCGGGCAGCAGCACCAGCAGGCAGAACGGGAGAAGCTGGGTCAACGCGCGGGCGATGTGGCGCAGCACCCAGGTCCGGCACGTGACGTCGTGCAGCACCCACTCGGCGCAGCGGTCCGGCAGCTTTCCCCCGTAGGCGTACCAGACCCATTGCGCTGGATTGGGTCGTTCGGTCGCCATCTCTCCAGGCTAGTCTTCGCGGTTCTCGGCAAGGACGCCCGAACGGTCCGTTTCCTGGCGAGACGTCCGGCGGTACATTTTAGGAGCAGCAGTTCGCACCCGTCGCGGGTGCCACCGGCGTCACGCACGCCACGCGGGAGCGCACGCGACGTAACGAATATCGGCCGCCATCGATATTCAGGGCAGAAGGGGTGTGAGTAGCGTGTTCGTCGTCGTCGTTGCTTTGTTGTTGGTGTTGACCGTGGGCATCGTCATGTTCACCGACGTGGTGGACGACAACGGTTCGCTGAGCCGGAAAACCCTGCGTCACGCGCTGACGCAGCTGGTGCACGGCAAGCGGCTGCCCGGGCAGCGCTGACGCCCGACCACCACGGCCCGGCCCCGCGTGGGCCGGGCTTTCCCGTCCTCAGCCGGCCAGCAACCCGCGGGCGGCCAGGTTCGCCATCAGCGCGCGGACCCCGAACGTCCACTCAGGACACTTCTCGGAGTGCGCCACCCGGTTGACCAGGGTGCCCAGCCGGGGCGTCGAGATGCGCACGACATCACCGAGGTGGTGGGTGAAACCCCGTCCCGGTGCGTCGCGGTCCTCGGTCGGGGCGAACAGCGTGCCGGTGTAGAGGACCAGGCCGTCCGGGTACTGGTGGTGCCGGCCGACCGCGGCGCGCACCAGCTCCACCGGGTCCCGGCTGATCTCGCGCATCGAGCTGCGCCCGTCCAGCGCGAAACCGTCCTCGCCGAGCACCCGCAGGCGCAGGTCCAGGGTGCGCACGTCGTCGAGGCCGAACCCGTCGTCGAACAACCGCAGGAACGGGCCCAGCGCCGCGGAGGCGTTGTTGTCCTTGGCCTGCGGGAGGAGCAGGGCGCTGCGGCCCTCGACGTCGCGGAGGTTGACGTCGTTGCCCAGCATCGCCCCTACGACGGCGCCGTCCGAGCGGACCGCCAGCGCCACCTCCGGTTCCGGGTTGTTCCACTCCGATCCCGCGGCGATCCCCACGTCGGCGCCGACGCCGACCGCGGCCAGCAGCGGCGCCTTGGTGAAGATCTCCGGGTCCGGTCCGAGACCGACCTCCAGGTACTGCGACCACAGCCCTTCGTCGAGCAACCAGCGCTTGGCCGCCGACGCTTGCGGCGAACCGGGGGCGACGGCGGCGAGGGTGCCGCCGATGGAGTGCTCCACCCGGCCGCGGATCTCGGCGGCGCGGGCCGGGTCGCCGCCGGCCTTCTCCTCGATGACGCGTTCCAGCATGCTGCGCGCGAAGGTCACCCCGGCCGCCTTGAGGACTTGCAGGTCCGCCGGGGCGAGCAGGTGCGGGCCCGCGGTGCCGGCGAGGCTGTTGGCGAGCACGTCGGCCAGCGGCCACGCACCGCGCGCGGGAGCGGTGCGCGCCACGGCGACCGGGTCCGGGCCCTCCAGCAGGTCGCTGAGCGTCGGGGCGGTCGCGCTGATGTCCACCAGCTCGTCACCGCGCACCGCCACCACGCTCGGGCCCCGCTCGTCCGGGCGGTACATCCGGCCGACCAGCGTCGCGGCGTCCCGGTCGGCGGGCAGCACGTCGAGGACGTCGTCGAGCAGCACCACCGCGCACCTCACCTCTCTCGGCGTGATCGTCACGATACCCGCCGCGACCACCGCGCGGACGTTCGCGACTGCGCACCGGCGGGCGGCGCGGCCGGTTTACGGTGGACCGCGTGACAGCTTCCGAACGAGCAGGGTGCTGCGGCCCGTCGCGGGGCGGACCGGGTGCCGCATCGCCGGTCCCGGTCCCGGCGACCGGCCGGGCACCGGAGATGGTGGCGTTGCCGGGCGGGGAGTTCGAGATGGGGTCCGACGACCCGGACGGTTTCCCCGCCGACGGCGAGGGGCCCGTCCGGCGGGTGGCGCTCGCGCCGTTCCGGATCGCCGTGCACGCGGTCCGCAACGCCGAATTCGCCGAGTTCGTCGCCGACACCGGCTACGTCACCGAGGCCGAGCGGTTCGGCTGGTCGTACGTGTTCGCCGGATTCCTGCCCGGCGAACTGCGCCGCGTCTCCCCTCGCCCGGAGCAGACCCCGTGGTGGTGCGGGGTGCCCGAGGCGTGCTGGAACCGGCCCGAAGGGCCGGGTTCGGACGTCGAGGAGCGCATGGACCACCCGGTGGTGCACGTGTCGTGGAACGACGCGGTCGCGTTCTGCCAGTGGTCCGGAACGCGGCTGCCGACCGAGGCGGAGTGGGAGTACGCCGCGCGCGGTGGACTGGCCCGCGCCAAGTACGCCTGGGGCGACGAACTCACCCCCGGCGGGCAGCACATGTGCAACATCTGGCAGGGGCGGTTCCCGGTCAAGAACACGGTCGAGGACGGCCACCGGGGCACCGCCCCGGTCGACGCCTTCCCGCCCAACGGCTTCGGCCTGCGCAACGTGGCGGGCAACGTCTGGGAGTGGTGCGCGGACTGGTGGACCACCGAGCACGACCCGGCACCGAGCACCGACCCGACCGGGCCCGCCGAGGGCACGGCCAAGGTGATGCGCGGCGGTTCCTACCTGTGCCACCACTCCTACTGCAACCGCTACCGCGTCGGCGCTCGCACCCTGAACACCCCGGACAGCTCCAGCGGCAACCTCGGGTTCCGCGTCGCCGCCGACGCGTGAGCGCTCACGCCCCGCGGGTGCGCAGCGCGCGGCGCAGCAGTTTGCCGGTGACGGTCTTGGGGAGTTCGTCGAGGATCTCGACCTGCCGCGGGTACTTGTAGGCGGCCATCCGCCGCTTGCAGAACTCGACGAGCTCGTCGGCCTGCACCTGGCGGCCGGGGCGCAGGCTGACGAACGCCTTGACGGTCTCGCCCCGGTACGGGTCGGGGACGCCGACCACCGCGGCCTCGCGGACCGCGTCGTGCTCGTAGAGGACGTCCTCGACCTCGCGCGGCCAGATCTTGTAGCCGCCCGCGTTGATCTGGTCCTTCTTGCGGTCGACGAGGTAGAACCAGCCGTCGGCGTCCATGTAGCCGACGTCGCCGGTGTGCAGCGCGCCGCCGGGCAGGGCCGCGGCGGTCTCCTCCGGCTTGCCCCAGTACCCGGGGACGACCTGCGGGCCCTCGGTGACCAGTTCGCCGATCTCGCCGGGCGGCAGTTCCCGGCCGTCGTCGTCGACGATGCGCACCACGGTGTTGTAGACGGGCACGCCGACCGACAGCGCGCCGGAGGTCTCGTCGACCGGGGCCCTGGCGCCCAGCGGGACGCCGTGCGAGGGCGACGTCGTCTCGGTGAGGCCGTAGATGTTGTGGATGTACTGTCCGAAGTGGTCCTCGAAGGCGCGGGTGGTGCTCGGCGGGATCGGCGCGCCACCGGAGTAGATCCGAGTCAGCGTCGCCAGGTCGGCCGCGGTCCCGCCCGGGGTGTTGAGCAGCGCGATGAACACGGTGATGGCGCCGACGGTGAAGGTGGCGCGGTGCTCGCGGACCGCGGCGAGGACCACCTCGGGCTCGAAGCGGTAGGTCAGCACCAGCGGGGCGGGCAGCAGCAGGGCCAGTGCGGCGTGCCCGATCAGACCGGTGATGTGGAACAGCGGCGCCACGCCCAGGATCACGTCCTCGGGACCGAGACCGATCCAGTCCCGGTAGGTCTGGGCGTTGAACACCACGTTGCGGTGGGTGTTCATGGCTCCCTTGGGCGGGCCGGTGGTGCCGGAGGTGTAGGTCAGCACCGCCACGTCGTCGGGTCCGAACCGCACCGGCGGGGGCCGCCGCCCCCGGAACCGGGCGAGCAGTTCGGCCATGTCCTGGGCGCCCTCGCAGGCCAGCCGCTGCACGCCGCCGAACACCCGCGGGTCGTCGCGGCTCTGGTACTCCAGTTCCGAGGTGGTCACGGTCAGCCGCACCTCGGTGTCGGCGAGGACCTTGCTCGCCACCGACTCGTACAGGCCCTCCAGGCACACCAGCACGCTCGCCCCGGAGTCGCGCAGCAGCAGCGAGAGTTCGCGTTCCTTGTTCATCGGGTTGATCGACACGGCGATCCCGCCGGCTTTCCAGGTGCCCAGCAGGGCGATGAGGAACTGCGGCACGTTCTGCAGGTAGAGCCCGACCCGATCGCCGGGGCGCATCCCGCCGTCGAGCAGCGCGACGGCGAAGGCGTCGGAGAGCCCGTCGAGTTCCCCGGCGGTCAGTGTTCCGTCGAAGTAGTGGACGACGGGGGTGTGCGGGGCGGCGGCCACGGAAGCGGCGAACATCTCCAGCGCGCTGTCGAACTCCGGCCGGATGTCGGCGGGCTGTCCCCGGTCGTAGCGCGCCAGCCAGGGACGGTCGTGGTAGCTCATGCGCGCTCCGGGGGTGTCGCGGTGTGCCCATGACCGTGCCCGTGCCCGTGCCCGTGGCGCGGTGGGATCGGATCCCCGGCGCGCAGCGGAGCCCCGTGGAAGCGGCCCTCGTGCGCCAGCACCGGCCGGGTGTCCCCGGCGAGTTCGGGGTGGCGTTCCTCCAGCCGTTCGCGGCGGGCCCAGTCGCGGCGCAACCGGGTGACGTACTCGCGGTCGCCCTCGTAGGTGCCGCGCCAGGTCTGCGGCATCCGCTCGCGGGGCAGGCCCGCGTCGGCCTGCCCGCCCAGCGAGAGCGCGGAGGGCACCTTGGCCGCCGACGCACCGCACCGGGGGCACGGCTGGTCCGGGCAGTCGCGGGTGCGCAGCAGGCGTTCGAACCGGGTTCCGCAGTCGCAGCGGTATTCGTAGATCGGCATCACTGCTCACCAGTTCCGGATCGACCTGGTCAGGATCTCGGCGATCTCGGCCTCCCCCACCTCGCGGGGGCAGGTGGCCAGCAACCGTTGCTGCTTGAGGGTGCCGGGCACCAGGTCTGGCACGTCGGCCTCGGTGTAGCCGACCGCGCCGATGCCGTTGGGGATGCCGATGTCGCGCATCAGGCCGACCAGCGCGCGGGGCAGTTGCTCGGCGGGCTCGGCGGCGAGCTCGGCGTCGGGTTGCAGCAGTTGCGCGGCCCGCAGGTGCCGTTCCGGGTCCGCGGAGAAGGTGAACCGGAACGCCTCGGGCGCGGTCAACGACACCGCCTGGCCGTGCGGCACGAGCGGTTCGTCGGGGTAGCCGTCCGGGACGTAGTCGGTGACCATGCCCGCGATCGGATAGGCGTTGGCGTGCGGGATGTGCACCCCGGCGTTGCCGAAGCCCAGGCCGGCGAAGGTGGCGGCGAGCATCATGTTCGTCCGCGCCTCCACGTCCTCGCCGCCCCGGTGCACCGCGTCGCGCAGCGACTGCGCCACCAGCACCAGCGCCTTCTCGCACCACAGGTCGGAGACCGGGTTGGCGCCGCAGTAGGTGACCCGCTGCTCGGGCTCCTTGCGCGGGAAGGTGTGGTAGCCGCGCGCGGTGTAGGACTCCAGGGCGTGGCAGACGACGTCCATGCCGGTCGCGGCGGTGACCCCGGCGGGCACGCTCATGGTCAGCAGCGGGTCCACGACGGCCATCGTCGGCCGCAGCCGCCAGTGGCTGATGCCGGTCTTGACCTTCATGGACAGCACGTCCAGGACGCACATCGCGGTGCTCTCGGATCCGGTCCCGGCCGTGGTGGGCACCGCGACGAGCGGTTTGAGCGGGCCGGGCGGCGCCTTCGCCGAGCCGACCGGCTTGTTGACGTAGTCCATCAGCTCGCCGGAGTGGGTGGTCAGCAGGTTGACCGCCTTGGCGGTGTCGATGGCCGATCCACCGCCCACCGCGACGAACCCGTCCCACGGCCCGTTCTCGGCCGCGTGGCCGACGGCCTTGGCGAAGCTGTCGTCGGTGGGTTCGACGTGCACGCCGTCGAAGACCTCGGCGGTGATGTCGTAGCGCTGCAGCGCATCGGCGATGCGCTGCGGGACGCCGGTGGCGGCCACGCGGGCGTCGGTGATCACCAGCACCCGCCGCACGTCGTACTGGGCGAGGTCGAACCCGATCTCGTCGGCGGCTCCGGCACCGAACTTCAGCGGCGGGGCGCCCCAGGTGAAGATGGTCTCGTCGGTGCCGGCGGCGCTCACGTGTAGCTCCCCTCGGGCGCGGTGCGCAGCTGGTGGACCTGGTCCGGATCGTGGCCGAACACCATGGTCGCGTCGGTCTTCTCGGCGATGCCGCGCAGTTTCTCCACCGACTGGTAGAACTGCTCCAGGTTGTTCACGATCGCCGCGGGCGTGGCGGGCGGGCCGTAGCTCGCTCCCATGTAGACCGCGTCCGAGGTGAAGATCATGGTTCCGCTGTCCGGCAGGTCGACGCGCATGGACATGCAGCCCGGCGTGTGCCCGGGTGTCTGGAGCAGCGTCACCCCGGGCAGGAACTCCTCGTCCCCGGAGACGGTGACGAACTCCAGGTCCTCGTAGTCGCGTTTGAGGTGGGCGCCGTTGAACGGCCCGTCGAAGCCGAACGCGAACTCCTTCTCCTTGTCGCTGCACACCAGTTTCGCGTTGGTGTTGCGGAACAGCTCGGCGTTGCCCGCGTGGTCGAAGTGCAGGTGGGACAGCACGACGTAGTCGATGTCGCCGGGGGCGAGTCCCAGTTGGGCCAGCCGCGCGTCGAGGTACTCGTCCTCGCCGACCTCGTCGTAGGGGAAGAAGTCCTGCAGTCCGGTGGGGGCCCAGCGGGATTCCCAGTCGCGCGGGCAGCTGGTGTCCCACAGCAGTTTTCCGTCCGGGGTGTCCACCAGGACGCTCAACGTGGGCACCGCGGTCCACGGTGCGGGTAGGTCCTTGTCCTGCCTGCGGCGCATCGCCTTGCCCGGTGCCAGCAGCAGCCAGGTGAGATCGGCGTGCATGTTCCCGCAGTGGAGGATGCTGACTGTCGTTCTCTTCGCCACGATCGCACTCCCTGCTGTCGGCGGGGCGGTGATCCGGGGGACGGCTGCCGTTCGGTGTGCGGAGGTCGGGACGCGACGGTTTTCACGTTAATTGCGGCGCGTGTGAAGTCAACCACTGCGCGGTGAAGACCGCTCGGCACTCGTGGAACCAGGTCTGACCAGCGACGATCTTGACCGGGGGGTTGGTCAACGAGCGATGCGGTGCCGTAGGGTGACCATGGTCGTCGCCCGTGCGGGTGATGGCGTGGCCGTCGGATCGAGAGGTGGGGTGACGAAGGTGCGACTGTCGTCGTTGGCGCGGTCCCGCATGCACAAAGGACGGCACCGGCGGATCGAGCCCAAGACCTGGCACCACGCCACTCCGCCGCGCATCGTCGGTTACGCGGTCGCGGTCTTCATCACCGTGATCGCGGTCAGCAGCGCGCACTACGGTCCCGCGCCGCAACCGACGGGCACGCCGGGGCCACGGCAGGCGGCGCTGCCGCGCGTGGAGCTGCTCGCGCCCCGGGTCGCCCCGGCCGCCGTCGTGCCGGTGATCCCGCGCGACGAACCGCTGCCGCGCCTGGTGGCCACCCGCGCCGTGGATCCGGAACCCGCGCCGCAGACCCACCACAGTGCACCGGCCACGACGGACACGACGGACGAACCGTCCACATCGACGTCGACTCCGACGCACACCGCGAAGCCGCACCGGTCCGCCCCCGCGGAGAGCACCGAGCCCGAGCAGCCGACCTCGGCTCCCCCGGAGTCGACGCCCCCGCCGGACACCACGCCGCCCTCGGAGCCGGCGCCGCCGTCGGACCCGCAATCCCCCTCGGCCCCGCCGCAGGACGCTCCGCCGCAGCACCCGCCGCGGCTGCTGCCGATCGTCGGCGACGTGCTCGGGCGCTTGACCGGACCGCTGCGCGAGCACTGAGGCGCCAGGACCCGGCCGGTGGGACAGTGGCGGCACGGAGGTGCCGCCATGGACACAGTCGCCGTCACCGGGGGAACCGGACACCTGGGCCGCGAGATCGTCCGGCTGCTCAAACCGACGCACCGGGTGCGGGTGCTGGCCCGCCGCCCCGGCACCGATCCGGACCTGGAGTGGGTGCAGGGCGACCTCACCACCGGTGAGGGCGTCGCCGAGACCGTCGCCGACGTGCACACCGTGGTGCACGCGGCCACATGGTCACCGGCCGCGCACCGCGGCTACCTCACGCCGCTGGACCTGTGGCGTTCGCCGCCGGATGTCGACGTCGACGGCACCAGCAGACTGCTGGAGGACGCCACCGCCGCGCAGGTGCGGCACTTCGTGCAGATCTCCGTCGTCGGCGCGGACCGCCCGGTGGTGCCGTACCTGCGGCTCAAGCACACCGCCGAGGAGCTGGTCGAGGTGGCCGACGTG
Source organism: Saccharopolyspora rosea (assembly GCF_025643595.1). GTDB lineage: Bacteria > Actinomycetota > Actinomycetes > Mycobacteriales > Pseudonocardiaceae > Saccharopolyspora > Saccharopolyspora rosea. Next base: position 3,002,031 of record NZ_CP102826.1, on the reverse strand, counting down.
CCGTGGTCGATCCTGCGCGCCACCCCGTTCCACTGGCTGCTGGACCGGATGCTGGGGCGCGGCGCGCGGTGGCCGGTGCTGCCGCTGCCGACCGGCGTGCCGACGCAGCCGGTCGACCACCGCGACTTCGCCGAGTACGTCGTGGAATGCGTGCGCCAGGGGCCGGGCGGGCTGCGCCCGGACTTCGGCGGTCCGCAGGTGCTGAGCCTGGGCGAGGCGCTGCGGCAGTGGCGCGGCGCGCGGGGGCGCGACCCGCGCGTGCTCACCGTGCCCGTCCCCGGTCGGGTGCGGCGCGCGGCCGAGGGGCTGACCTGCCCCGACGGACGCCTGGGCGGCACGACGTGGCAGCAGTGGCTGCAGACCCACCCGGCGGAATGATCCGGGGCCGGAGCCGCGTCCCGGCCCCGGAACGGGCGTCAGCTCGGGTCGGCGATCTTGACCAGCATCTTGCCGGTGTTCTCGCCGCGCAGCAGGCCCAGGAACGCCTCGGGAGCGTTGCGCAGCCCGTCGACCACGGTCTCCCGGTAGTGGATGCGCCCCTCGCGCAACCAGCCGCTGACCTCGCGGAAGAACTGGTCCTTGAGGTGCGCGTGGTCGCCGACGATGAAGCCCTGCAACCGCAGCCGCTTGGTGACGAGCATGAACATGTTGCGCGGGCCCGGTTCGGGCTCGGCGTTGTTGTACTGGGAGATCATGCCGCACTCGGCGACCCGGCCGAAGTCGTTGAGCGCGCCGATGGCGGCCTCCAGGTGCTCGCCGCCGACGTTGTCGAAGTAGACGTCGATGCCGTCGGGCGCGGCGGCCTTGAGCTGGTCGGCGACCGGGCCGTCCTTGTAGTTGAAGGCGGCGTCGAAGCCGATCTCCTCGGTCAGGAGGCGCACCTTCTCGGCGGACCCGGCGCTGCCGATCACCCGCGAGGCGCCGCGCAGCTTGGCGATCTGGCCCGCCAGCGAGCCGACCGCTCCGGCGGCGCCGCTGATGAACACGGCGTCGCCCTCCTTCTGCTCGGCGACGTCGACCAGGCCGGCGTAGGCGGTCATACCGGGCATGCCGAGCACGTACAGGTAGGCGTTCAGCGGCGCCAGGTCCGCGTCGACGGTGGTGGCGTGCTTCGGGTCGAGCACCGCGTAGTCGCGCCATCCGGCGTTGTGCAGCACGAAGTCCCCGGCCTTCAGCCCGTCGGCGTTCGAGGTGACGACCTGGCCGACGGCGCCGCCCTCCAGCGCCCGGCCGACCTCGAACGGCGGGACGTAGGAGCGGCCGGCGTTCATCCGGCCGCGCATGTACGGGTCGACGCTCATCACGACGTTGCGGACGAGCACCTGCCCGTCGCCGGGTTCGGGGACGTCGACCTCGACGAGGTCGAAGTTGTCGGTGGTCGGCCAGCCCTTCGGACGGGAGGCGAGCCGGATTTCCAAGCCCTTGGTCATCGTCTAGCTCCTTCGCTGTGCGCGGTCGGCCCCCACCCTAGCCAAAAGTGTCATCAACTGCCAAAAGTCAGTACATGCCTTCTGGCGTCCGATGTCGTGGTGCACAATGGTCGGCATGAGCGCCCCGACCGATCAGGGTGGCCTACGCGCCCGCAAGAAGCAGCGCACCCGCGCGGCCCTGATCGACGCCGGGCTCGACCTGTTCCGGGCCAACGGGTACGAGTCGACCACGATCGACGAGATCGCCGCCGCCGTCGACGTCTCCCCGCGCACCTTCTTCCGCTACTTCGCCAGCAAGGAGGACGTGGCCCTGGCCAAGGGCGCCGAGTTCGACGACCTCGTCGTCGACGCGCTGGCCGACCGGCCCGACGGCGAGCCGCCGCTGACCGCGCTGCGCCACGCCGTGCTCGGCATGCTGCGCGCCGCCGCCGACAGCGACGGCGTGCACCGCTTCCTGCTCACCCAGCACCTGATCACCCGCACCCCGGCCCTGCTGGCCGGGAACCTGCGCCGATCGGCGGCCGTCGAGGAACGCCTCACCGGCGAGATCGCCCGGCGCCACGGCGTCGACCCCGACCGCGACCTGCGGCCCCGGGTGCTCGTCGGCGTCGTCTACGCCGGGCTGCGCATCGGCCTGGAAGCGATGTGCGCCGACCCGCGCCGCGACGTCGAGCGGATGCTCGAACTCGTCGAGCGGTCCATCGACCTGGCCACCGCCGGGCTGCCCGAGCGCTGGGGCAGCGACGAGCGGACGTGGTGAACCGAGGAGAGGCGAACGTGAGCGACGAGGACGTCCTGGGCATCGACGACGTGCGGGCGGCGGCCAAGCGGCTGGCCGGGATCGCCCACCACACCCCCGTGATCACCTCCGGCACCCTGGACGACCTCGCCGGGGCCGAGGTCTTCTGCAAGTGCGAGAACTTCCAACGAGTCGGCGCGTTCAAGTTCCGCGGCGCCTACCACGCGATCTCCCGGCTGAGCCGGGAGCAGCTCGACCGGGGCGTCACCGCCTACTCCTCCGGCAACCACGCCCAGGCGGTCGCGCTCGCCAGCCGCCTGCTCGGCACCCGGGCGGTGATCGTCATGCCCTCCGACGCCCCGCCGACCAAACTCGCCGCGACCCGCGGCTACGGCGCCGAGGTCGTCACCTACGACCGCTACACCCAGGACCGCGCGGAGCTCAGCGCCCGGCTGGCCGCCGAACGCGGGCTCGCGCTCATCCCGCCCTACGACCACCCGCACATCATGGCCGGGCAGGGCACCGCGGCCCTGGAGCTGCTGGAGGAGACCGGACCGCTGGACGCCCTGGTGGCCCCGGTCGGCGGTGGTGGGCTCATCGCGGGGTGCGCCACGGTCGCCAAGGCGTTCGCGCCGTCGACGCGCGTCATCGGCGTCGAACCGGCGACCGCCGACGACACCAAACGCTCGTTCGACTCCGGTGAGCGGGTGTCGATCCCGGTGCCCCGCACGATCGCCGACGGCCTGGCGGTCACCTGCCCCGGCGAGCTGACCTTCGCGGTCAACCGGCGGCACGTCGACGAGATCGCACTGGTCTCCGAGGACGAGATCCGCGCCGCGATGCGCCTGGCGTTCGAGCGGCTGAAGCTGGTGATCGAGCCCAGCGCCGCGGCTCCGCTGGCCGCCGTGCTGTCCGGCCGCCTGGACCTCCCGCCCCGCGTCGGCCTCATCATCTCCGGGGGCAACATCGGCGCCGAGCAGTTCGCCGACCTCCTCCGCGAGGGCTGATCGGGTCAGAGCACCGGCCACGGGCGCTGCGCCGGGCGCAGGCGCTCGTAGGCGCGGGCCATCCGCAGCACGCCCAGGTCGTCGAAGCGGCGACCGGCGATCTGCAGGCCGATGGGCAGGCCATCGGGGGTCCAGCCGCAGTTGACCGACACCGCCGGTTGGCCCGAGAAGTTGTAGGGCACCGTGAAGGCGATGTGCTCGAACGGGCGCAGCGGATCGTCGGTGGGATAGGCGAGTTCGGCGGCGAACGCCGGGATCGGCGCCACCGGCGAGAGCACGTAGTCCAGTTCGCGCACCACCTGGTTCGCGGCGCGCGAGATCGCATCCATCTGGCTGAAGCCGTGGAAGACCTCGGCCGCGGTGAGGTCGCGGGCGCTGCCCGCCCACCGCGCGATGCCGGGCAGCACCTTCTCCCGGCGCTCGGGCGGGAGCGCGCTGATGTCGGTCCAGGAGCGGAAGCGCCAGAACCGGTCCAGGCCGTCGAGCATCTCGCGGGTCAGGAACGGCGCGACGGGTTCCACGACCGCACCCGCCGACTCGAACAGCCGTGCCGCCTCGGCCACCGCCTCGGCCACCGCGGGTTCGACCGCCAGTCCCACGCCGTGGTCGGCCAGCAGCCCGACGCGCACACCCCGGAGCCGACCGTCCAATTCGGACCACGCGATGTCGGCCGGGGGCAGGCTGGTGTGGTCGCGCGCGTCCGGCCGGGACAGCACCGACGCCAGCAGCGCGGTGTCGGCGACCGTGCGGGTCATCGGGCCGACCACCCGCCCCGGGTAGGGCGGGTCGACCGGGAAGCGGCCGAACGACGGCTTGAGTCCGACCACGCCGCACCACCCCGCCGGCAGCCGGATCGAACCGCCGATGTCGGTGCCCACGTGCAACGGCCCGTACCCGGCGGCGGCCGCCGCACCGGCACCGGAGCTGGACCCGCCCGGCGTCCGGGCGAGGTCCCACGGGTTGCGGGCCAGGTGGTGGAAGCTGGACACGCCCGAGGAGAGCATCCCGTAGTCGGGCATGGTCGTCTTGGCGACGAACACCGCCCCGCTCTCCCGCAGCCGCGCGGCCGCCGGGGCGTCCGCGACGGCCGGCACCGGCTCGGTCGCCGCCGTGCCGAGGGGAACCGGAACGCCCCGGGTGGCGATGTTGTCCTTGACGGTCACCGGCACGCCGTCGAGCGGACCGGCGGGTTCGCCGGCCCGCCACCGCCGTTCGGCGGCGCGCGCCGCCTCGCGCGCACCGTCCGGGTCGACGGCGTAGGTGGCGCACAACTTCGGTTCCCACGCCTCGACGCGGGCCAGCACCGCCACCACGACCTCGACCGGGGACAACTGCCCCGAGCGGTAGGCGGCCACCAGGTCCACGGCCGGCAGGTCGGCGGGCTGCTGCGGATCGGTCATGCCGGACTCCTCGACTCCTCCCGCACGCGCGGTGGTGCGAGCACCGGGCGATCCGCCCGGCGAAACCGGTGCGCGTTCCTCGGTCGACCCGCTAGCGCGTGTCTTATGAGCGGCGTCAGCCGCTTCCTCTTTCGGTGAGCGGTCTCGCAACCGGCACCGCCACGCACAGCACTTCCGGAACACCCCTAGGGGTTCGCCGGGCCGCGGCCCGCCCAGGTCCAGGCGTAGCCGGGGTCCTCGGCGGCCAGGCCGCCCTCGCCGAGTTCCAGCGGGCGGAAGGTGTCCACCATGACCGCCAGTTCGTCGAAGTGTTGCACGCCGATGCTGCGCTCGTAGGCGTCCGGTTGCGGGCCGTGCGCGTAGCCGCCGGGGTGCACCGACACCGATCCCGGCCCGATCCCCGAGCCCTTGCGGGCCTCGTAGTCCCCGCCGCAGTAGAACATGATCTCATCACTGTCCACATTGGAGTGGTAGTAGGGCACCGGGATCGACAGCGGGTGGTAGTCCACCTTGCGCGGCACGAAGTTGCACACCACGAAGTTGGTCCCCTCGAAGACCTGGTGCACCGGCGGCGGCTGGTGCACCCGGCCGGTGATCGGCTCGAAGTCGGCGATGTTGAAGGTGTACGGGTACAGGCAGCCGTCCCAGCCGACCACGTCGAACGGATGCGTCGGGTACACCAGGCGCGAGCCCACGATGCCACCGGAACCCCGGTGCTTGACCAGCACCTCCACATCGGATCCCGCGGCCAGCAGCGGTTCGGCCGGCCCCCGCAGGTCCCGTTCGCAGTACGGCGCGTGCTCCAGGAACTGCCCGAAGCGGGACAGGTACCGGCGGGGCGGGCCGAGGTGCGAGTTGGCCTCGATGCAGTACACGCGCAGCGGTTCGCCGCCCTGCGGCACCCAGCGGTGCGTGGTCGCCCGCGGCAGGACCACGTAGTCGCCCTGCTTGGCGCCGACGGCGCCGAAGACCGTCTCCACCAGGGCAGCTCCGGCCTCGACGTAGACGCACTCGTCGCCGAGCGCGTTGCGGTACAGCGGCGACGGCTCGCCCGCCACGCAGTAGGACAGCCGCACGTCGGCGTTGCCGAGCACCAGGCGGCGGCCGGTGACCACGTCGTTGCTCTTCCAGTCCTGCCCGCCGAACAGCTCGTGCAGTTTCAGGTGCCGCGGTCGCAGCGGGTGGTTCGGCGTCGTCGCCAGGTCCGGTAGCTCCCACACCGCCGAGTCCACGATCGCCGACGGGACGCCGCGGTGGTACAGCAGCGAGGAATCGCTGTTGAAGCCCTCCTCCCCCATCAGCTCCTCGTAGTACAGCGCGCCGTCCGGCGCCCGGTGCTGCGTGTGCCGCTTCGGCGGCACGTCCCCCACCTGCCTGTAGAACGCCATCGCCGTGCTCCCTTCCCGGCGCCGCGCCGCGGTCCGCTCACCAGCCATGGCGCACCGGCGTGTGGGGAATGTCAAGCCAGGGCGCGCGTTGATCACCTCTAGGCTGGAACGCAACGACCACGAAACCGAAACGGAGCACGCAGTGTCCGACGCTCTCACCCCCGTGCCACGCCGACGGCTCGGCACCGACGGCCCCGAGGTCAGCGCCATCGGCTACGGCGCCATGGGCCTGTCCGGGGTGTACGGCGCGGCCGACGACGCCGAGTCGCTGCGGCTGCTGCACCGGTTGATCGACCTCGGCGTCAACCTCATCGACACCGCCGACGTCTACGGCGCGGACGGCCACAACGAGAAGCTGATCAGCGGACTGCTGGCCGACCGGCGCGACGAGGTCGTGCTGGCGACCAAGTTCGGCATCGGCCAGGACACCGGACTGGGGCGCCCCGAATACGTGCGCCGGGCCATTGACGCGAGCCTGTCCCGGCTCGGCACCGACCACGTCGACCTGTACTACCTGCACCGGGTCGACCCGTCGACGCCGATCGAGGACACCGTCGGTGCGATGGCCGAACTCGTGCGGGCGGGCAAGGTCGGCCACCTGGGCCTGTCCGAGGTCAGCCCGGACACGCTGCGCCGCGCGCACGCGGTGCACCCGATCGCCGCGGTGCAGCAGGAGTACTCGCTGTTCACCCGCGAACCCGAGCAGCGGCTGCTGCCCGCGACGCGGGAGCTGGGCGTGGGCCTGGTCGCCTACTCCCCGCTGGGGCGCGGTGTGCTCACCGGCGCGTTCAGCAGCGTCTCCGACGTGGAGAACCTGGAGGTCCGCAAGCAGCGGTACCCGCGGTTCGAGGAGGAGTCGCTGCGCCGCAACATCGAACTGACCCGGCCGCTGCGGGACAAGGCCGCCGAGCTCGACCTGACCCCCGCTCAGCTGGCGCTGGCCTGGCTGCTCGCGCAGGGCGACGACGTGGTGCCCATCCCGGGCAGCCGCCGCCCCGCCAACGTCGAGGCCAACGTCCGCGCCGCCGCGGTCGAGCTGGACCCCGCGGTGGTCGCCGAGCTGTCCGAGGCGTTCCCGCCCGGCATCGTCTCCGGCGAGCGCTACCACCCCGACGGCATGGCCCGGGTCGAGCAGTAGCAGCGCCTCACCCTCCGGTGGAGCCGAACAACAGCCCCAGGCCGTAGGTGACGCCCGCCGCGCCCGCGCCGATGGCCAACTGCCGCAACGCGCGGGACAGCGGCGGCGCACCGGAGAGCACGCCCACCGCCGCGCCGGTGAGCATCAGCGCGAGCCCGACCAGCGCGACCGCGACGATCATCGCCCAGGGTTCGACCAGCCCGACGGCGAACGGCAGCACCGGGACGAACGCCCCGCAGGCGAAGAACGCGAAGCTGGACACCGCCGCCCGCATGCCGGTGCCGACGATCTCGTGGTCCTCGGCGTCCGGCCTGGCGGGCACCGCGGGTTTCGGGTCGCTCAGCAGCGCGTCGGCGCGCCGCTGGGCCTCCTGCTCGGACATGCCGCGCGCCCGGTACACGAGCGCGAGCTCGTTGGCGTCCACGTCGAGGTAGGGCACCACCGCGCGGGCCCGCGGGTCGGGGGTGGAGGCGGCGAGCAGTTCCCGCTGCGAGCGCACCGAGATGAACTCGCCCGCCCCCATCGACAACGCCCCGGCGAGCAGTCCCGCCAGGCCGGTGAGCAGCACCGTCCGGGGCGCCACGCCGCCCCCGGTGACGCCGAGAACCAGGGCGAGGTTGCTGACCAGGCCGTCGTTGGCGCCGAACACCGCGGCCCGGAAGGTGCCCGACACGCGGGCGCGACCGCGCGCCGCCAGGGCGCGCACGACCTCCTCGTGGATGCGTTCGTCGGCGGCCATCGCCTTGGTGGCGTCGACGTCGTCCCAGTAGGGCGACCGGCTCTCCGCCCGCTGCGTCAACGCGAGCACGAACACCGAGCCGAACCGGCGGGCCAACAGCGCCAGCAGCCGCATCCGCAGCTGACCCCGCCCCACCTGACCGGCCTGCTCGCCCAGCAGCGACTCCCAGTGCGCGGCGTGGCGTTCCTCGGCCTCGGCCAGTCCGAGCAGGACCTCGCGCTCCTCGCCGGTGCGCCGCGCGGCGAGTTCCCGGTACACCTGGGCCTCCTGCCGTTCGTCGGCCAGGCGGCGCCGCCACCTGCGCACCGAGCCGGGACGGGGCGCGACGTGATCCTGCACGCGCCCAGCCTCGCAGCGGCCGACCACCGCCACCAGTCGGCCCCGGTTCGGCCGGCCGGGCGCATCGTGCCCGGCCAGCGGGACCGGGGCGTTGATCCGCGCACGGCCGGGCCCTACCGTCGCGCTGATCTGGCGTCCGCCGCGCCCGCGGCGGGCAGGCAGGAGCCGCCATGCGCCTCGCGTCCTTGCTCGCCGGGGTGACCGCGCTGGTCACCGCCACCTCCGCGGTCCCGGCAGTCGCCGCGCCGGAACCGTCCACCGCGCACCGGGTGGTGCGCTCGTTCGACGGCACCCCGATCTACCGCACGCTGTTCCTGCCCGTCGGAGCCGACGCCGCGCACCCCGCGCCGCTGGTGCTGCGCAGCCACGGGTGGGGCGGGCACGGCGAACGCGACCTCGCGGAAGCCTCGACCACCACCCGCGCGCTGCTCGACGCCGGGTACGCCGTGCTGACCTGGGACGAACGCGGCTTCGGCTACTCGGGGGGCGAAGTGCAGCTGCTCAAGCCGGAGTTCGAGGGCCACGACGTCAGCGCGCTGCTCGACGACGTGGCGACCGATCCGCACATCGCCTCGGAGCTGGCGTGCCAGACGCCGCGCGGCCCGGGCGGCCGCTGCGCGGACCCGGTGGTGGGCATGACCGGCGGGTCCTACGCGGGCGGCATCCAGCCGTTGGCCGCCGCGTTCGACGCCGAGTTCTCCGGCACGACTCCCGGGCGCTCCCGCATCGATGCCATCGCTCCCGAGATCACCTGGAACGACCTGCGGGACGTGCTGGACGGCAACGGGGTGATCAACCTGGGGTGGAGCCAGCTGCTGTACGCCTCCGGCCTGGTCACCGCGCAGGCCGACGGGCTGTCCCCGGCCAACCCCGCCGGGCCTCAGGCGGGCGGGCTGGCCGAGCCGCTGCACCGCGCCGAGTTGGAGGGGGTGATCGCCAACCGGCTGTCCGCCGAGTCGCTGCGCTTCCTCGGCGACAGCAGCATCGCCTCCTACGGCGACCGGCACCCCGTCGAGGTGCCCACGCTGCTGATGCAGGGCAGCGTGGACACGCTGTTCGACGTCACCGAGGCGGACCGGACGTTCCAGCGGATCCGGCGGCACGCGCCGGCGAAGCTCGTGGTGTTCTGCGGCGGTCACGTGTCCTGCCCGGCCGACTACGCCGACGCGCACGACCGGTCGTTCCTGGACGGGCAGATCCTCACCTGGTTCGCCCGCTACCTGCGCGGCCGGCACGTCGACACCGGAACCCCGGTCGCGTACCGCACCAACGCCGGGATCTGGCGCACCGCCGAGGACTTCCCGCCCCGCGACGTCGAGCACCGCGCCGGCTCCGGTCGGGGACGCCTGCTCGGAACCCCCGTGCCGACGACGCTCGTGCCCACCCGGCCGGGTCCGGTGAGCCTCCCGCTGATCACCGCGCAGCCGAACCCGCCCGGCGATCCGCACGCGTTCACCGGCGAGGTCCTGCGCGCCGGTCCCGGCGGAGCCGAACTGGTCGGGGTGCCGGCCGCGGAGTTGTCGGTGACCGGGACCGGTCCGGAAGCGCACCTGTTCGTCAAGCTGGTGGACCGCGAACGCGGCCAGGTCGTCAACCTGCAGGAAGCTCCGCTGCGGGTCACCGGGTTGTCCGGGACGCCGCAGCGGTTCCGGATCGACATGCCCGGACTGGCCTACACCCTGCCGCCCGGCCACCACCTCGATCTCCAGGTCGCCACGTCCAGCCTGATGCACGCGGGCGCGCGCACTCCGTCGACGGTGGACGTCGCAGCCCGGGTGGACGTGCCCGTGCGGCCCTCCTGACCGCTTGCTCCTCGGAGGTTCCCACCGGCACCGCAGGCTCGGGCGAGGGCTCTCACGACCGCACGTCGGTCTCGGCCGTGCGCAGCACCGCGCCGACGCCGTCGGTCACCGCGACCGAGGAGGGGTCGGCCAGCACGAGTTCGGCGTTGTCGCCGACGAGCGCGCGCAGCACGGCCGCATCGGCGGGCACCCGGCCCAGCGGTTCGATGCCGAGGTCGCGCAGCGCGCGTTCGTCGAACGCGATCTCGGCGGGACGCGGCCCGATCGCCAACTCCGCATCGCCGGCCGGGCCGGTCCGCAGGACCAGCCGGACCTGGTCGCGTTGCAGCGCCGCCACCACCCCGCGCCATCCTTCGGCCGCGCCGCCGCGGCGACCGCGCAGCTCCTCGAACTGCGCCACCGCCTCGGCGGCGCGGGCGGCGGCGATCGCGCGCACCGCGTCGTCGACTTCCTCGCACAACCGGTCGGTCGAGGAACCGCGCTCGCGGTGCCCGCTCTCCGCCTCGACGACCTTGTCCCGCAGGTGCTTGCCGAGTTCGGCCCGCACCAGGCGGCGTTGCTGGACGTCGCCGGCGAGCACGACCAGTTCGGCGCGCACCTGGTCGGCGCGGTGGCCCAGCGCGGCGGCCACCGCGCCCGCGTTGCGCTTCCACCGCTCCTCGACGGCGAGGTGGTGGCGCTGCTGGTTCTCCGGTTTGCCCGCGTGGGCCTTGTGCACCGGGTGCTCCTCGCCCTCGACGGATTCGCTGTGCGGCGGCCCGCCCGCGGGCACCGTGGTGAGGTCCGCGCCGACGTGGTCGACCACGGCCACCACGTGCGGGACGCGGGGCTCCCGCCGGGCCAGGTAGGGCATCAGGTGCGGGACCGGTCCGCAGCGCACCTGCTCGGCGGCGGGCAGGTCGTGGGGTGGCGCGGGCAGCTCGTCGGTGAAGACGACCTCGCCGCCCGCTGCGACCAGCACCTGGCCGCGCCGCCCGATCTGCCTGCGGTGTCCCCGCAGCGCCGCCTCGATCGCGTCGAGGGAGGCGGCGTCGGCGCCCTGCTCGACGAGTCGGTCCCGCGCGGCCCGCCAGCGCAGCTCGACGGCCTTGGCCGCGTCCTCGGCCGCCGAGGTGTCCAGGTAGACGGTGCTGACCGGTCCCGGCCGCCGGTACGCGGGCCGCAGGAAGTCCAGTCGCATGGCCGGCTCCCCGCGGTCAGGCGCTGCGCGCCTGGCCCCGGTGCACGCCCTCGCCGATCTCCTCGACCATCTTGGCGCAGAAGGCGGGCAGGTCGTTCGGGTTGCGGCTGGTGACGAGCCCGGCGTCGACGACGACCTGCTCGTCCACCCAGGTCGCACCCGCGTTGCGCAGGTCGGTGGCCACGCTCGGGTAGGAAGTCAGCCGGCGGCCGCGCACCACGTCGGCCTCCACCAGCATCCACGGGGCGTGGCAGATGGCCGCGACCGGCTTGCCGCTTCGGAAGAAGCCGCGCACGAACTCGACCGCCTCGCGCACCTGCCGCAGCGCGTCCGGGTTGGCGACGCCGCCGGGCAGTACCAGCCCGTCGTAGTCGTCCGGCCGCACGTCGGTGACGACCTTGTCGACGTCGAAGCTGTCGGCCTTGTCGAGGTGGTGGAACGCCTGCACGGTCCCGGATCGGACCGACACCAGTTCCGGTGTGCCGCCCGCGTTCTTGACCGCCTTCCACGGTTCGGTCAGCTCGACCTGCTCGATGCCTTCCGGGGCCACCAGGAAGGCCACCCTGCGTCCGTTGAGGCTCTCAGTCATGGGGGCTCCCTTCTCCTTCGGAGGCACCCTGCGACGTTCCCCGCGCCGTGCCGGGGCAAACCTCGTTTCCGCGCACCGAAAGTGTCCTATGTGGAGCGCGGGGTGCACAGGTAGCGCAGCGTGTCGGACAATTCCCGGCGGCGAGTGCCCGGACCAGCCGCACCCGGTGACGGATGCCCCACCCGCACCGCGAGGTGCGGATGCCCCGCCCCGTCCAGCAGCAACTCGCGCACCCGCAGACGACTCTCGGCGCATTCGGCGAGTTGCCCCAGCGCGCACGCGGAAAGCCCGTCCCGGGCGGCGACCAGCAGCACCGCGCTGAGCGCCTCGCCGGCCGCCAGCCAGCTGCCCACCCCGTCCCCGCGCGTGACGAGCACCGCCAGCACGGCGCGGTCGGACAGCACCGGCTCGGGCGGCTCCGGTTCGCCGCCGCCCTGGTGGTTCCACCGCGCCAACTCCGCGCGGTACTCGGCGGAACCCCGCCACCGGGCGCCGCGTTCCAGCGCGGCCACCAACGTCCGCCGGGCCTCGTCCTCGGCGACGACCAACGTGCACCGCTCGGCCTCGGCGGTGTGGCGCAGCGCCTCGATCGCCTCGTCGGACACCGGATCGACCGAGTACGGGCGCCGATCGGTGCACCTGCGCGCCGCGGCGCGGGCGAGCGCGGCCGCCCCCGGGGGCGCACCCGCGGTCGGGCAGAACTGCAGCGAGGCCAGGTGGTCGGGATGCGCCGGGTTGGGGATGCGCTGCACCGACGTCCGCCACCCCGCCGCGGCGAAGGCGACGCGCGCGTGGTGCAGCACCGCGCCGCAACTGCTCACCAGCTCGCGCCCCGCCGGGTCGAGCGCCGCGGGCAGCCGGGAGCGGTCCAGCAGGAGCTGGACCGAATGCTCCGCGACCAACCACCGCCACGGCTGGCAGTTGTGCACCGACGGCGCTCGCGCGGCCAGCGCCAAGACCGACCGCAGCTCATCGCGCGGAGGGAGGACGGCCACCCGGGTCATCCGCGCGCCGCGCGCGACGGTGCCGTCAGCCGGACGCGCGGCGGGTCGTGCACCGCCGCCAGCGAACCGAACACTTTGATCACGCCTCCACCGAACCCGCCCGACGCGTTCATCGTTCCGTCGCCGATCGCCGCCCGCGTAGGGGAGAAAGTCACCGCGGATTGCGGCGGTGCCCGGGCGGGTACTCGCCTTCCGGGGTGATCGGAGATGAGCGGTGACGAACCGATCCTGGTCGGCGTGGACGGGTCCGACCGGTCGCTGAAGGCCGGGGCGTGGGCGGCCACCGAGGGCGCGCGCCTGGGGGCGCCGCTGCTGCTGGTCATGGCTGCGCCCGAGGCGGACCGGGAGTACGCCGAGCGGGTGTGCCAGGACGCGGCGGAACGCTGCCGGGAGACCGGTGTCGAGGTGCGCGCCGAATGCCCGTCCGGCAATCCGGTGGAGCAGCTGCTGCGCTGCTCGGAGAAAGCGCGGATGGCGGTGCTCGGCTCGCGGGGCCACGGCGGTTTCGTCAGCGCCCTGCTCGGTTCGGTGAGCACCGCGGTCGCCGCGCACGCCTCCTGCCCCGTCGTCGTGGTGCGCGGGCAGGTGCTGACCACCGGTCCGGTGGTGGTGGGCGTGGACGAATCCGAGGGCAGCGAGGCCGCGCTGCGGTTCGCCTTCGAGGCGGCGGCCCGGCGCGACGCCGAGCTGGTCGCCGTCCAGGCGCTGCCCGCGGCCTACTTCGCGCGCGGACCGCTGCCGCACCCGGACCGGGAGGACATCGAGCAGGAGGCCGAGCTGCAGCTCGCCGAGCAGCTGGCGGGCTGGCGCCAGCAGTACCCGGACGTGCCGGTGCGCCGGGTGACCTCCAACGACCACCCGGTGGCCGCGTTGCGCGACACCGCGCACGACGCGCAGCTGCTGGTTGTCGGCAACCGCGGGCGCGGCGGATTCCGGGGGATGGTCATCGGTTCGGTCGCCAACGGGGTGCTGCACCACGCGCCGTGCCCGGTCGCCGTCGTCCGCGCCTGACCACAGTGGACTATTCGGTCCAGGTGGGGCGGCGCTTCTCCAGGAACGCCCGCATCGATTCGCGGGCGTCCGGGGTCTGCGAGGTGCCGGCCATGACCTCGGTGGCCAGCGCGTAGGCTTCGTCCTCGGGTCGGTCCAGCTGCGCGTAGAGGGTCTGCTTGCCGATCGCCTTGGCGTGCCTGCTGCCGCGCGTGGCGCGGCCCAGCAGATCCGCGACCGCGGCGTCGAGCTCGGCGTCCGGCACGGCGCGGTTGACCAGGCCCCACCGCTCGGCGGTCGCCGCGTCCACCACGTCCCCGGTCAGCGCCATCTCCATCAGCCGCTTGCGCCCGACCGACCGGGCCACCGGCACCGCCGGGGTGTGGCAGAACCACCCGCCCTTGCCGCCGGGCAGCGCGAAACCGGCGGACTCCCCGGCGACGGCCAGATCGCAGGAGGCCACCAGCTGGCAGCCCGCGGCCGTCGCCAGCCCGTGCACGCGGGCGATCACCACCTGCGGCACCGACTGGACGGTGCGCATCAGCGACGAGCACAGCCGCAGCAGCTCGCGCACCCCGGCCAGATCGCGCTCGGCGACGTCGGCGAAGTCGTGCCCGGCGCTGAACACCGGCCCCGCACCGGCGAGCACGATCCCGGTCGCCTTGGTCTCCCCCGCCTCCTGGAACGCCCGCCGCAGCTCGGCGAGGTGCTCGGCGGACAGCGAGTTCCGCCGCTCCGGCCGGTTCATGGTGATCCGGACGGTCGGCCCGTCCTGCTCGCTGAGCACGTGCTGGAATTCCGACGTCGTCATCCTCGGCTCCTGGTTCCCGCCATGCGCATCCACCCCGCAGCCTCGCAGCCGACCGGCACGCGCACAATCCCCGCCGGGCCCGCCGGAAAACCGGCGGCGGATCTCGTGCCGACCTGCCAGGGTGTCCGCGTGCAGATCAGAAGTTCCCGCCCGGACGACGAACCGCGGTTGACCGAGATCAGCCGCAGCGCGTGGTCACCGGTGGTGTCGCCGAACCCGCCGAACCCGCCGTTCTTCGACGAGCGCACGCTGCCCGACAACGTCCTCGCCGTCCTCATGGCGCTGGACCTCAGCACCGGATGACATCTCCCGCCGCGCCATTCCGGCGCAACCACCCCGGCGGTGCGCGGCGGCCACACCCGCCACCGCCTGGCGCGAACCGGCGCGGGGACGGTCGTACGCTGGAGCGTCTCGACGGGGGAACCAGCCGGCGGTAATGGTTTTCCCAGGAGCGCCAAGGCATTCCGATCCGTGCCCGAGTTCTCACCGGGGAGGGTTCGACGATGTTGAGCGAGACCAGGACTCCCGGCAGCAAGCCCACCGGGATGAAGCGAGCCGTCCTGGGCGTGCTGATCGGCGTGGTCGCGTTGCTGGCGTCGGTGTGCGCCGCCGCGTCGACCGCCGGGGCGGCACCGGCCTACCAGGCGGCGCACCAGGGCGGCGGTGGTTCCCGCCTGGTGGTGGTGCGGATGGTCGACTACCGGCTGCTGCAACCGACGATCCTGCCGCCGGGCCAGTACACGTTCCGGGCGGTCAACGTCGGGCGGGCGGAGCACGCCCTGCAGATCAACGGCCCCGGGGTGGCCAACGCGCGCACCCCGGACGTCCAGTCCGGCCAGTACGCCGACCTGACCGTGAACCTCACCCGCGGCGTCTACGACTTCTGGTGCCCGGTCGGCAACCACCGCCAGCTGGGCATGCAGGTGGGCGTCGTCGTCGGATAGTTCTACTGCGGACGGACCTCCGGCCACCGGACCGGAGGTCCGTCGCACCTCGTGCCTGTCTTTGAACCCGCACAACGAGTTCGAAGACGGGCCCTCAGCAGCCGGTCAGCAGCCGCCGCATGACCCGAGTGGAGAACGCCAAGGACTCCAACGGGATCCGTTCGTCCACGCCGTGGAACATGCGCGAGTACGGCAGGTCCGGCGGCACGCGCAGCGCCTTGAACCCGTAGCCGGTGATGCCGATCGTGGCGAACGCCTTGTTGTCCGTGCCACCCGCGTTGCAGTACGGCGTGGGGTGACCGTCGGGATCCTCGGCGCGGATGGCCGCGCACATGGCGTCGACCAGCCGACCGGAGAACTCCCCCTGCATCGCCACGTCGTGGTGGATGAACTCGCGCCGCACCGACGGCAGCAGCAGCGAGTCGACGGTGTCCAGCAATTCCTGCTCGTGGCCGGGCAGGAAGCGGCCGTCGACCGCGGCGGTGGCCCGCCCCGGGATGACGTTGGTCTGGTAGCCGCCCTCGATCATCGTGGGATTGGCCGAGTTGCGCAGGATCACCTCGACCAGGTCGGCCACCGGTCCCATCTTCGCCAGACTTCCGTCCACATCGGACGGATCGAACTCGACGCCGAGCAGTTCGGCGGCCCGCTCCAGCAACCGGCGCACCGGGTCGATCAGCCGCACCGGGAACCGGTGCCTGCCGATGCGGGCCAACGACTCGGCCAGGTCGGTGACCGCGTTCTCGTCGTTGGGCGACGAACCGTGCCCGGCGCGGCCGGTGGCCACCAGCCGCAACCACGCCTGCCCGCGCTGGGCGTTCTCGATGGGGTACAGCCGCTGGCCGTTGCCGAGGTCGAACGACACCCCGCCGCCCTCGGTGATCGCCTCGGTGACGCCCTCGAACAGGTCCGGCCGGTTGCGCACCAGCCAGTGCGAACCGAACCGGCCGCCGCCCTCCTCGTCGGCGAGGAACCCGAACACGATGTCCCGCGGGGGTTTCCGGCCCGTTCGCGCGAACTCGCGGGCCACCGCGAGGATCACCGCGTCGAAGTCCTTCATGTCGATGGCGCCCCGGCCCCACAGGCAACCGCCGTGGATCTCCCCGGCGAACGGCGGGAACGTCCACTCGCTCGCGTCGGCGGGCACCACGTCGAGGTGGCCGTGCATCAGCAGCGCGCCGCGCGAGGGATCGGCGCCCTCGATGCGGGCGATGACGCTGGCTCGGCCGGGTTCGCTTTCCACCAGCGTCGAGTCGATGCCCACCTCGGCGAACCGGGCCGCGACGTACTCGGCGGCGGCGCGCTCGTTGCTGGTCGGGTTGGAGCTGTCGATGCGCAGCAGGTCGCGGCACAGCTCGACGACTTCGTCCTCCGCGGCGGTCACGAGTTCCGTCCTTCCAGCTCCGAGGACCCGACCGGGCGCACCAGCCCGGCCCAGCCCAGTGCGGTGTACAGCACGAACGCGGTCAGCAGGGAGTTGAGCGCCGGGATGCCCGCGTCGACGAAGTAGCCGACGCAGAACGCCACCGCCCACACCAGCAGGGTCGCCGGCACCCAGGTGGGCAGCCGCTCCGGCAGCGTCCCGGATGGCCGGGTGCGGTCCAGGTCGCCGCGCATCCGCCGGGCCACCCAGTACTCGGCGACGATGATGCCGCCGACCGGTGGGATCGCCACGCCCAGCACCGACAGGAACGAGGTGAAGTGCTCCAGGAAGCCCAACGCCGACAGCACGGTGCCGAGCACACCGACGACCAGCGTCACCGGAGCCCGGTGCAGCCGCTTGCCGAACACCGTGTCGGCGAAGTTCACCACGCCCAGCGAGGAGGCGTACAGGTTCCAGTCGTTGATCTTCGCGGTGGACAGGATCACGATGACCAGCCCGGCCAGCCCGGAGGTGGACAGCACGATGTGCGTGACGTCCTTGGTGCCGACCAGGTGTCCCAGCAGCACGCCGGTCAGGCCCACGATGTATTCGCTGAGGATCAACGAGCACGAGCTCTGCAGCAGCACGTGCCAGCCCTTGCTGTTGTAGCGGGTCATGTCCGGGGCGCACACCGCGCCGGTCATGAACCCGCCGGCGACGATCGTCGCCGCGGCCGGGATCGACATCACCGGTGCGGTCGGCTCGCGGGCCATCAGGTCGACGATCGAGTGCTGCGACAGGGTGCTGATCACGCTCCAGGCCACCAGCCCGAAGAACAGCGGCACCGCGATCTTGGCCAGCCACATCATGTACTTGAAGCCGTAGACCACCAGCGCGGTCAGCACCACGCCGGAGATCGCGCACCACAGCCAGATCGGCCCGCCGACCAGCGACCGCATGCTCTCGCCGAAGATGCCGTTCTGCACCCCGAACCAGCCGACCATGCTGATCGCGATGACCAGGCTCACCAGCGCCGAGCCGTTGCGGCCGAAACCGGCGAAGCGGGTCAGCAGGGTCATCGACAGGCCCTCGCGCTGCCCGGCCAGGCCGATCAGGAAGATCACGACCTCCAGGGTGACCGCGCCGAGGGTGAACGCCACGAAGGCGTCCCTGAATCCCATCCCGATGCCCAGCGAGGCGCCCAGCACGAACTGGGACAGCGAGCCGGACTGCCCGAGCCACTGCAGCAGCATCGAGCCGAACCCGTAGCGCGCCTCGCGGGGGACGCGCCGCAGGGAGTAGTCGTCGTTGCCGATCTTCCTGGCCGGGGACCGCCTGTCCTCCGCCGTGGTCCCGGCCATCAGTCCTCCTCCGCCGCGGGCGGCAGGCCGCCCAGGGTCTGCAGGTGCCGCAGCGAGCCGTACCGCTCGACCAGGTGGCGGAACTCCGCCTCGTCGTGGAAGGCGAGGGTGCCCGCGCCGAACTCCTTGGCGACCTCGACGGCGTAGCGGGCCGCGGCGGCGATGTCGGTCTCGTGGCTGGCGCCGGTGGCGCAGCCGGGCACCGCCGCGGCGGCCACGATCGCCAGGCCCACCACGGGCGCGTCGGTGGCGGTGGCCGGCTGCAGGATCGAGTTGATGTGGTAGACGCCGTTGCCGTACGGCGTGATGTCCTGGGTGGTCACCGGGTAGGTCACCAGCGGTTCGCCGGTGACGGTCTCCAGCAGTGCGCCCAGGCGGTCGGAGACCCGCAGCACCCAGCCCTGCCGGACCGTCGGCGACAGCGCCAGGCCCCGGTGGTTGATGATCCGGTTGCCCTTGGTGGTGTCGATGGACAGCACCGCGTCCATCTCGTCGTCGACCTCGTGGGCGTTCATGGTGGCGATGTCCACCGGGGAGTCCATGAACGGCACCGGCTCGTGCGGCCGGGTCGGGGCGGTCGGGCACACGTGGGTGCAGATCGTGACGTCACCGGGCAGCACGTCGCCGCGGGCGCGCATGGACAGCAGTTTCGCGGCGGCGGCCAGGGCGGCGGCCGCGCCGTCGCCGTCGGAGACGAACCCGGTCATCTCGGGGCGCGCACCGACCCCGCCGAGGCGCCCGACGACGCCGAGCGTCGGAGCCTGCCCGCCCTCGGAGCGCCCGGCCGAGCCGGGAATCCGCACCCGCACGAAGCTGGTCTCACCGCGCTCGCCGCTGACGGTGGTGGCGGTGGCGAACCCGGACTCCCCGGCGATCTCGTCGAGGTGGGCCACCACGTCGGAGCCGGTGACCTTCGGGTCGTCGAGGAGATCCACCACGTCCAGGACCTGTTTGAGCATGCGAAGCCCCTTTGTGCTCGGGTGCGCGGCGGCGCACCGGTGATCGTGCGGCGCGAGCCGCGGGCAGGACGGGGGAACTGCCCACGGCTCGCGAGGAGTGGGAATGGCGTTCACCGGGGCCGTTTTCGGGGCATCCCCCCGGCGACCGCCTCGGCGATTACCGTGCGCTTCGGCCTCCCGACCGAGCAAGCCTTTCCCGTTATTTGCACAATGGCGGCATGATGCCGGGATTCGGGACCGACCGCAGCACGCCCGCCGGGCTGCCGCAGACCGTGGACCGGGCGTTGCAGGTGCTGCTGGCCTTCGACCGCCAGCACCCGGAGTGGGGAGTGACCGAGGTGGCCGCCGAGTTCGGCCTGCACACCTCGATCGCGCAACGCCTGCTGGCGGCGCTGGCGCACCGCGGGTTCCTGGTGCAGGACGAGTCGAGCCGCCGCTACCGCATCGGCCCCGCGGCACTGCACCTCGGGCGGATGTGGGAGCAGGCGGGCGCGCTGGAGATCCTGGTGCGGCCGCTGCTGGCCGAACTCGCCGAGGCCACCGGCCATTCCGCGCTGCTGGCGCTGCCCGACAGCGCGCACATGCGCTGCGTCGTGGTCGTCGAGGGCGCCGACGGCCGACTGCGGGACTACCCGCTGGTCAACGAGCTGTACCCGGCGCACGCCGGGGCGACGAGCAAGTCCTACTACGCGTTCCTGCCCGACGAGCAGCGGGCGCGGATGTTCACCGACCGGCCGCTCGCCCGGTTCACCGCGCGAACGGTGACCGATCTGGACCGGCTGGAGCGGGAGTTCGCCGAGATCCGCCGGGACGGCTGGGCGTACACGGTCGGCGAGTACGACGTGGACGTGGCGACGCTCGCGGTGCCGGTGTTCCTGCGCGACGAGCCCTACGGCAGCGTCAGCGTCGGCTGGCACGCCGACCAGCACGACCACGACCCGCACGAGTGGCTGGACCTGCTGCGCGAGGCCAGCCGCCGGATCACGCTGCGCCTGACCCGGCCCGTGCCGCGCCGCCGCCGGCCCGCGCGCTCCGGGTGAGCCGGACACTCCGCAACCCTCGGCCTGCGCGACCCGGCCGAGGGGCACCGGGTAGGGTGCTCGCGACCCTGCTGCGGACGGACGACGGAGGCTGGGCTCGTGGACCGCAAGACCACCGTGGTGATCGTGGTTCTCGTGGTGGGTGTCGCGGGATTCCTGCTGGTGCGCGACCCTGTCGGGGCTGCCGACACCGTGCGGAACTTCTGGGACGTGCTGGTCGGGCTGATCAGCAAGATCGCCTCGTCGCTCACCACCTTCCTCAAACAGCTCTTCCACGCCTAGGAGTGCTTCGGAAGTGCTTTGCGTGGCGGTGCCGGGCGGAACCTCAGAGCCTGTCTTCGAACTCGTTTTGAGTGGCGGCGCCGGGGCTGCGCGTCAATCGCGGGCCGGGACGTGCACGACCGTGGGCCGGTCGGCGGCCAGCGCCTCGGACAGCGCGGCGGCGAGGCCGCCGGGTTCGACTCGGACGCCCCGGCACCCGAGCGCGCGGCCGAGCGCGGCGAGGTCCGCGGACGGCAGGTCCACGGCGTGCACCGGGTCGCCGCGCCGGGCCATCTCGTCGCGGATCTCGCCGTAGCCGCCGTTGTCGACGACCACGACCGGCAGCGGCAGGCCGAGTTGCGCGGCCGAGGCCAGTTCCGGTGCGGTGAACAGGAATCCGCCGTCGCCGTGCAGCGCGATCACCGGCACGTCGGGGCGTGCCAGTTTGGCGCCGATCGCGGCGGGCAGGCCGTAGCCGAGGGTCCCGAGCCCCGAGGGGTAGAGGAACCCGCCCGGCCGGTACCGGGGCAGGTTGGACAGCGCGCCGTAGTAGCAGACCTTGGCGCTGTCGGCGGCCAGGATCCCGTCCCGGCCGAGCACCGCGGCGATCGGTTCGAGCACCGGCAGGTACCGCTCGCCCTGGTCGCGGGCCTGCGCGGCGATCCGCCGGCGCCACCTCGCGGCGCGGTCGGCGCCCGGTGGCGGCGCGCCGGGCAGCGCGCCCGCCAGCTCGCGGAGCGCGCAGGCGGCGTCGGCCACCACGACCACGTCCGGTTCGGCGTTGGTGACCGCCTGCACCGGGTCGACGTCGATGCGCACCAGGGGCCCGCCCGGGTGCAGCGGTTGGTCCCAGGTGTCGGCCGGGGCGAGTTCGGTGCCCACGGCCAGCACCGCGTCGCAGTCGGCGAGGAACTCGCGCACCGCCGGGTGGTGCAGCCCCGCGCCGAGCGCGAGCGGGTCGTCCTCGGCGAGCACGCCCTTGCCGTTGGCCGTGGTCGCGGTCGGGGCGCCCAGCAGTCGTACCAGCTCCCCGAGTTCCGCCGCGGCCGCCCGCGCGCCCCCGCCGACGACGACACCGGGTCGGCGAGCCGCGGCGAGCACCCGCGCGGCCGCGGCGACCACCGCCGGGTCCGGGCGCACCGCGGGCACCGGCACCGGCGCGGCGGGGCGCACCTCGGCGGCGGCGTCGACGAGGTCCAGCGGGATCTCCAGGTGGCGGGGTCGCGGCCGTCCGCCGCGCAGCGCGGCGAACTCCTGCGCCACCGCGACCGGGATCTCGGCGACGCTGCGCACCCGGTTGCTCGCGGCGCACACCGCGGCCAGCGCCGCGCTCTGGTCCTTGACCTCGTGCAGCATCCCGTTGCCGTGCGCGGGGTGGTCGAGCGGTTCTCCCGGCGAGACCAGCAGAACCGGCACTGAGTCCGAATAGGACTGAGCCAGGCCGGTGGCGGCGTTGAGCGCGCCCGGACCGGTGGTCGTCAGCACCACGCCGGGCCGGCCGGTGACCCGCGCGTAGCCGTCGGCGGCGAAGGCGGCGCCCTGCTCGTGGCGCGGCAGCGCGTGCCGGATGCCGTACGACGGCAGGTGCGCGTAGATGCCGAGGTTGTGCGTCCCGGGAATGCCGAAGGCGGTGTCGACCCCGTGCGCGGCCAGCGCCGCGACCACCGCTTCCCCGCCCGTCATCCGGCCGGCGGCCGGTCGGTTCGTCGCGCCCACGTCACTCACCGAACCTGGTCGTGACCTGGTGCAGGCGCTGCTCGGCGAGTTCGAGCGCGGCCTGGCGCGGGGTGGTGCCGCGCGCGGTGGCGTGCGCGAAGGTCTCGCCGACCATCCGGCGCATCCGCGTGGAGATCTTGGCGAACGAGCGCTCGGCGGTCCCGTCGACGTCGCCGAACAGCGTCCACCACCACCAGGCGTTGGTCGCCGAGTTCGCGACGAAGTCCGGCACGACCGCCACGCCCCGCGCGGTCAGCAGCGCCTCGGCCCCCGGGGTGACCGGCATGTTGGCCGCCTCGACCACGAGCCCGGCGCGGACCCGGTCGTGGTTGCTCTCGTCGACGCAGTAGGAGACCGCGGCGGGCACCAGGACCTCGGCGTCGACCGACAACCACTCCTCGCGGGGCAGGCAGGTGTCGTCCGGTCGCAGCGCGGCGCGGTCCACCAGCCCGGCGGGCGTGCGGGTGGCCAGCAGCCGTTCGACGTCCAGACCGGCGGGGTTGGCGACCACGCCGTCGGCGTCGGCCACCCCGACGACGCGGACCCCGGCGCGGGCCAGGTAGCGAGCGCTCGCCCCGCCCATGGAACCGAAACCCTGCACCACGGCGCGGGTTCCGGCCGCGTCGGTGCCGCGCGCGGTCAGCGCGGCCAGCACCGCCTCGGCGACGCCGTAGCCGCCGACCAGCTCGTCCAGCCCGACGCCGTCCACGTCGGTCGCGCAGGCCCGGTCCAGCCGGGCGCGCGCCGCCTCGACGTCGGCCAGCAGCGGGAACACCGCCTGCACCGAGGAGGACAGGCCGAGTTCGCCGAGCACGTCGTCGATCGCGTCCTGGCGCAGTCCGAGGTCCTCCCCCATGCTCCAGCGCCGCTCGATCAGCGGCCGCATCGCGTCCAGGTAGCGGCGCAGCACGGTGCGGGCCTGCGGGTGGGCCGGGTCGAAGTCGATGCCGCCCTTGGCGCCGCCCAGCGGCACGTAGCGCGCGTCCGGCTCGTAGTTGACCGCTTCCTTCAACGTCATGCCGCGGGCCAGGCCGCGCACCTCGTCGAGGGTGCAGCCGGGGCGCATCCGCAGACCGCCGCTGCTGACCCCGCGCACGAGGCGGTCGATCACCAGGTAGCCGCGCGCCCCGGTGGCCGGGTCGTTCCAGGTGATCTCGAAGACCGGCAGGTCCTCGCGCGGTGCGGTCCCGGCGCGGGGGCCGATCGCGTTGGGCAGGGTCAGCGGCATCGGGCAGCTCCTACTAACTGATTGATTAGTCAGTAGTGCTGAGTATCGGGCTCACCCGACCCTCGGTCAAGCACCGGGAGCGGCGGTCAGACCCCGAGTTCGGCCGACAGCACGTGGTCCAGCCAGCCGTCGACGTCCGCCCTGGACACCACGCCCTCGCGGGCGACGAGCTGGACCGCGAGACCGTCCAGCATGGCGGTGACGCGCCAGCTCGCCGAGCGCGGATCGGCGCAGCCGAACTCGCCGCTGCGCACCCCGTCGGCGAGGAGCTCGGCCACCACCTCGCGCCACCGCAGGTCCAGTCGCTGCGCGACCTCGCGCAGCCGCGGGTGGCGCAGTCCCGCCGCCCACGCCTCGATCCACAGCACCCAGCCGGCCGCGTCGCCGGTCGGTCCGTACTCGCGCAGCACCGCGCGCAGCCGGGTCTCGGCACTGCCGTCGGTGTCGCGCAGCACTGCGTCGAGGCGCCGCAGGTCCCGTTCGGCCGCGGCGGCGAACGCCTCCACGACGAGGTTCTCCAGCGTCGCGAAGTGGTAGAAGACGAGCGCGGTGCTGATGCCGAGGCGCCCGGCGATGTCGGCGGCGCGCACGCTGCCGATGCCGCGTTCGGCGATCAGGTCCAGGGTGGCCGCGATGATCTCGTCGCGACGGGTCGTGACCGGTTTGCGCTGGCGTTCCACGCCCGCACGGTATCGCGGTGGCCGGTTGCGACCCGATCACAGGGCTTGACAGGGCGGGTGCGATTGCGAACATCCTGGAACTACTGACTGACCGGACAGTTAGTAGTGGGCCCTCGACCCGCGGCGTCCGGTCGCAACGGACGGAGCTTCACATCATGACGAGCACCCGAGGCAGCGCGGACCTGGCCGACGACTGGACGCGGCAGCGGTCCCGGCTCCGCCGGGCGCTGCGCCGCGTGGACGTGTTCTTCCTGCTGGTGTGCACCGTGGTCGGGCTGGACACCATCGGCAGCGTCGCCGCGCACGGCCCGCAGGGACTGACCTGGATGGTCGTGCTGGCGGTCGTGTTCTTCCTGCCCTACGGACTGCTGGTGGCCGAACTGGGCACCGCCTTCCCGCTGGAGGGCGGACCGTACGTGTGGACCAAACTGGCGTTCGGCCGGTTCGTCGCCGGGGTCAACCAGGTCCTGTACTGGGTCACCAACCCGATCTGGATCGGCGGCTCGCTGACGGTCGTCGCGCTGACCACGTTCCGGTCCTTCTTCGTCGACCTGGACCCGTTCTGGACCCACGTCGCGGGCCTGGTGTTCGTCTGGGCCAGCGTGCTGGCCGTCGCCTCCTCGTTGCGCGTCGGCAAGTGGGTGCCGACCGCGGGCGGCCTGGCCCGCGTGGTGCTGCTCGGCTTCTTCACGGTGTCGGTGGTGATCTACGGGCTGCGCAACGGTTTCCAGCCGCTGCACGCGCACGAGTTCGCGCCCACCTACCCCGGCTTCGTCGCGTTGGTGCCCGCGCTGATCTTCAACTTCGTCGGGTTCGAACTGCCCAACACCGCCGCCGAGGAGATGACCGACGCGCGGCGCACCGTGCCGTTCGCGATCCTGCGTTCCGGGCTGGCGTCGTTCCTGCTGTACGGCCTGCCGATCCTGGGAATCCTGCTGGTGGTGCCCGCCGACCGGATCGGCGGCCTGGGCGGGTTCGTCGACGCGTGCAAGACGGTGTTCACCGTCTACGGCGGATCGGTGGCACCCGACGGCACCGTGACGCTCACCGGCTGGGGCCAGGTGTTCGGCATGATCTGCGCCGGTGGGCTCATCATCGGCGTGCTCACCAGCGGGGTCGGCTGGGCGATGGGCGCGCACCGGGCGCAGGCGGTGGCGTGCGCGGACGGCGCGGGACCGCGCTGGCTCGGCGAATTCTCCGCCAAGCGGGGAACTCCGGTGCGGATCAACGTGCTGTCCGGGGTGCTCGCCTCGGTCGTCATGGTGCTGGCGCTGGACCTGTCCGGCGGTGACGCCGAGAAGTACTTCAGCGCCGTGCTGGCGCTGACCATCTCCACGACGTTCATCAGCTACGTGGTCACCTTCCCGGCGCTGCTGGTGCTGCGCCGCAGGATGCCGGACGTGCCGCGGCCGTTCCGGATCCCCGGCGGCACCGCCGGGGTCACCGCGGTCACCGCGCTCACGACGGGCCTGGTGGCGTTCACCGTGGCCACCCTGATCTGGCCGGGACTGGGCGTGGGCTGGTTCGGCACCGGCGGGAATCCGGACGACTCGCTGCCGTCCGGGTTCGCCGGACAGCGGTTCGACTACACGCTCACCCAGGTCGTCCCGCTGGCGGCGTTGCTCGTTCTCGGCACCGCGTTCCAACTCGCGGGCCGACGGACCCGTTAGGACATTCCGTCAGAGCACTGTGGACTGCGGGCGCGCGGGAAACGATTCCCGCGCGCCGCACGCGTTCCGACGATTTCCCACGGTTTCCGCCGGAATTCGAGACATCCGGGATCCAGTGCGATTACGCGCCACCTCCCCACCCGGGACCTAATACCCGACGACAACGGCGCGACGAAAAAAATCATCGGCGATTTCCGGAAAAATCTCGGCTGCGGACAGGAAGTCAGGTTGTCACCGACCCGGGCCCGTCCTACGGTGAGAACCGGCCGCACTCCCCGGAAACACATCGGGCACGCGGTCGACGCACGATCAACCGAAATTCGGAAAACTCCCGTGAAACCCGCACTCGCGGACGACGTCCGCACCAGACGTGCCCGCGATCGGTCCAGGGCCCGGGTCGACAACGGCACGCGGCGGGGAAGGGAAGATCGTGCGTTTCTTGGGGGGCGCCACCGGAGTACCGCGGACCCGGGACGCCTGGCGCAGCAACTAGGGGAAAGAAGTGATCGCTCATGCGTATCAAGGACGTCTTCGTCAACATCAACGTCCGTCGCCGCGGCGGTGGCTGGGGCTGGGGCTGGGGCTCCGGCTGGGGCTGGGGCGGCTGCTGGGGCTCCGGCTGGGGCTGGGGCGGCTGGGGCGGCTGGGGTGGCGGCTGGCGGGGCTGCTGACGTGAGCCTCGCCGTCACACCGGCGTTCCACTGCGTAGCTCCCACCCCTGCGGGGGTGGGAGCTACTCCCATGTCGAGCAGGAGGTGAGCACGTGCCGAGCTTGGTGAACTGGCTGTTCCGACCGGCCGAAGCCGACACCGAGGGGCTGGTCGAGGCCGCTCCCGTGATGCGCGTGCGGGAGGTCTTCCAGCGGTTCTGGCCGGACGCGCGGCCCTTCCGCGGTTGGCTGGCACTGAGCCTGGTGCTGGTGCTGCTGGCCCCGATGCTGGAGACCGCGGGCATCTGGCTGTTCAAGGTGCTCATCGACAACGTGCTCACCCCGCGGGACTTCGACGCCTTCCCGATGATCGCCGCCGCCTACGCGGCGATCACCGTGGCCTCCGGCGTCATCGACTTCTCCCAGCAGTACCTGACGGTCTGGATCGGCGAGAACTTCCTGCACCGGCTGCGGACCAAGGTCTTCGCCCACCTGCACACGCTGTCGGTGGGTTTCTTCGACCGGCGGCGCATCGGCGACACGCTCAGCCGGCTCACCGGCGACGTCGGCGCCATCGAGAGCCTCGTGCTGTCCGGGGTCACCCAGACCACCTCCTCGCTGATCAAGATCGTGCTGTTCACCGGTGTGCTGGTCTACCTGAACTGGCAACTGGCGCTGGTTTCGCTGGTCGCGGTGCCGATTTTCTGGCTGATCGCGCGGTCCTTCGCGCGGCGGATCAAAGACGCCTCCCGCGAGGAGCGCGGGCGCACCGGCTCGATCGCGACGGTCGCCGAGGAGAGCCTCGGCAACGCCGCGCTGATCCAGGCCTACGGCCGGGAACAGGCCGAAGTGGACCGGTTCTCCCGGCAGAGCCGCGGCAACGTGCTCGCCGCGCTGGCCTCGGCGCGGGTCGGCGCGCTGTTCTCGCCGCTGGTCGACGTGCTCGAAGTGCTCGGCGTCATGGCGATCGTCGGCGTGGGCATCTGGGAGCTGGCCCAGAACCGCATCACGCTCGGTGGTCTGCTGGCGTTCCTGGTCTACCTGTCGCAGCTGTACACGCCGGTGCGCAGCCTGGGCCAGCTGACCAACACCATCTTCGGCGCCTCGGCCAGCGCCGAGCGCATCATCAACCTGCTCGACGAGCGCCCGCTCGTGCGCAGCCCCGAGCACCCGACGCCGCTGGGCCGCGCCCGCGGCGGCCTGCAGGTCGACGAGGTCCGGTTCCGCTACCCCGGCACGACCGCCGACGTGCTGCGCGACATCTCGTTCACCGCGCTGCCGGGGCAGACCACCGCCGTGGTCGGCGCCAGCGGCGCGGGCAAGTCCACCTTGACCAAGCTCCTGCTCAGGTTCTACGACCCCGACCACGGCGCCATCCGGTTGGACGGCCACGACCTGCGCGAGTACGAGCTGGACCGGCTGCGCGCCAACATCGCGATCGTGCTCCAGGAAACGCTGCTGCTGGACGGCACCATCGCGGACAACATCCTGGCCGGGCGCCCGGACGCCACCGAGCAGCAGATGATCGAGGCCGCCCGCGCCGCCGACGCGCACGAGTTCGTCCAGGCGCTGCCCGAGGGCTACCGGACCCGCGTGGGCCAGCGCGGGCGGCTGCTGTCCGGCGGCCAGCGCCAGCGCATCGCCATCGCGCGGGCGATGATCCGCGACGCGCCGATCCTGCTGCTGGACGAGCCGACCACCAGTCTCGACGCGGAGGCCAGCCGCCGCGTCCTGGCACCGCTGCGGCGCCTGATGTCCGGGCGCACCACGATCGTCATCTCGCACAACCTGATGACCGTGGCCGACGCGCACCAGATCATCTACCTCGACAACGGGGCCATCACCGAGGCGGGCACGCACGCCCAGTTGCTGACCAACAACGACGGCTACGCCCACCTCTACCACCTGCACCACCCCGCCGACAGGCACCAGCCGCCGGCCTCCGCGGGCGCCGACAGCCAGGGGGCGTGAACCGGGCGGCGGGTCCGACGACCCGCCGCCCGCATCCCGCGAGCGACTCCTCCTACCGGGTTTCGCCGCGGCGCAGCGCCAACAGCCAGCGCCGTCCGGTGTTGGTGGCGCGGGCCGCCTTGCGCATCAACGGGATCTGGTGCAGGCGGTGGCGCTGGTACTGCCAGGGCGGCTGGAGGCCGTGGCGCGCGGCCATCGCGTAGCAGAAGTCCACCGCGTTGCGGTTCAGGTAGTCGTCGGCGTGCTCGAACCAGGACATGCTGGTGCGGGCCGAAGCCTGCACCGGGCGCAGCGCCTCGTGGCCCTGCTCGTCGAACTCCTTCAGCGCCGCGTCGACCTCGCCGTGCTCGTACAGCTTCTGCGCCAGCATGATCGCGTCGATCATCGCCAACCGGGTGCCCGACCCGATGGTGAAGTGGGTGGTGTGCGCGGCGTCGCCGACGAGCACCATGCCGTCGTGCCGCCAGGTCTGGTTGTAGACCTGGGTGAACCGCAGCCAGCGGGCCGGGCGTCCGCGCGACTCGCTGATCAGCGGCTGGCCTTCGAGCGGCTGCTCGAAGATCTTCTCCAGCCTGCGCACCGTCTCGGCGTTGTCGGCCTCCTCGAATCCCAGCGCCCGCCAGGTCCGCTCGGTGCACTCGACGATGCAGGTGCTCACGCCCTCGCTGGACGGGTACGCGTGGAACCAGATCCAGCCCGCCGGGGTCTCCTCGAACGCGAAGGTGAACTTGTCGAACACCTTGGGCGTGCCCAACCAGATGTAGGGGTTGCTGCCCTGGCTGACCGTGGTGCCGAACTGCTCGGCGTGCTGCTGGCGGATCCGGCTGTTGGCGCCGTCGGCCACCACGACGAGGTCGGCGTCGCTGAGCTCGGCGGCGTCCTCGACCGGCCGCTCGTACTGCACGTCCACGCCCAGGCCGATGGCCCGGTCGGCGAGGATCTCCAACAGCGGCGCGCGGTTGATGCTGTAGCCGTAGCCGCCCAGGTAGGCGGAGTCGGTGCCGCGCAGCCGGGTCTCCTGCTCCTGCCAGAGCGCCGACTCGGCGCGGATGCGCTGCGCGCTCTCCCGGTCGTTGCGGAAGAGCACGTCGAGCAGGTCGTCCCAGTAGACGACGCCCCACCCGTAGGTGGCACCGCGCGGGTCCCGTTCGAACACGGTGATGTCGTGTCCGGCGTCGCGCATCTTCGCCGAGATCGCGAAGTACAGCCCGGCCGGTCCCCCTCCGACGCACGCGATTTTCATCCGGCCCTCCTGACGCTGCGGACGGCTGTCGCCGACGGGTCCGGACGCACCGTCGACCGCCGGCCGTTTCCGCCGGGTGTGGATACGCCTTCGTTGTACCCCGCGGCGGACCGGGACGCAGCGCGACCGTTCCGCATGGCGGAGCAGGGGTTCCGGCGTGGACTAACGTGTGGTGCGACCACGGTGCGACGGCGATCGGAGGACCGGTGGGACAACGGCTCGCGGGCAGGACCGCGCTCGTCTTCGGCGCGGGCAGCAGCGCCGTCGAGGTGCCGCGCGGGTGCGTCGGCAACGGCTACGCCACGGCGGTGCGGTTCGCCGAGGAGGGCGCGGTGGTCGTCGCCGCGGACCGGGACGGCGAGGCGGCCGAACGCACCCGGCAGGCGGTGCTGGACCGCGGCGGTGACTGCGTCGCGGTCCTCGCCGACGTCACCGACGACGCGTCGGTGGCGGGGGCGGTCGAGCGAGCGGTGGCCGCGACCGGACGGCTGGACGTGCTGCACAACAACGTCGGCGTCACCCGCCTCGGCGGGCCCGAGGAACTGTCCGAACAGGACTGGAACGCCACCTTCGACGTCAACGCGACCGGGGTGTTCCGCACCTGCAAGCACGCGCTGCCGCACCTGGTGGAGCGCGGCGGCGCGATCGTCAACGTCTCGTCGCTGGCGGCGGTGCGCTGGACCGGCTACCCCTACCCCGCCTACGCGGCGTCGAAGGCCGCGGTGCACCAGCTGACCCGGGTGCTGGCGCTGCAGTACGCCGATCGCGGCGTGCGGGTGAACGCGATCCAGCCCGGGTTGATCCACACGCCGCTGATCTACCGGCAGCTGTCCGGTGAGCACGGCGACGCCGCGGCGATGCGCGCCGACCGGGACGCGGCCAGTCCCACCGGCCGGATGGGCACGGCGTGGGACGTGGCCAACGCGGCGGTGTTCCTGGCCTCCGACGAGGCCGCCTACGTGAACGGCGTCGCGCTGCCCGTCGACGGCGGTCTGCACGCCCGGGCCGTCTGATCCATCCACGTCGGACGCGGGCGGCGCCCGCCCCGGAGAGGAGTGCTGCGATGACGATCGATCCCGCGGTCGCGGGCACCGAGCTGCCGACCATCACCGAGACCGTGGAGCGGGGGCGCCTGCGGTTCTTCGCCCAGGCCATCGGCGAGACCGACCCGGTCTACACCGACCTCACCGCGGCCGAGGCCGCGGGCCACCCGGATCTGCCGGTGCCGCCGACGTTCCTGTTCGGGCTGTCGCTGGGCGGTTTCGCGTTCCTCGCCGACCTGGGCGTCGAGCTCAGCCGCGTGCTGCACGCCGGGCAGGAGTTCACCTACCACCGCGTCGCGCACGCCGGCGACACCCTGGTGCTGCGCCCGGTGATCGCCGAGGTGTTCACCAAGAAGGCGGGCGCCCTGGAGTTCGTGGTCCGCGAGATCGCGGTCTCCCGCGCCGACGGCACCGCCGTGGCCGACCTGCGGGAGACCTTCGCGGTCCGCCACGGCTGAGCGCCCGGGCCCCGGCTCGTGGTGCGCGCCGGTGCCGCTGAGCTCACCGCCGCGCCCCGGCGGGCAGGCGCTTGCCCGGGTCGGTCTCCAGCACGAAGTCGTAGCCGGAGATGCGGCCCGGCCGCACCGACACCCGGTCCACCGCCGGGCGCATGCCCGAGGCGGAGACGACGACGGTGACGTACTGGGTCGGCAGGTCGTGCACCTCGTACCCGCCGCCGCCGTCGGTGAGCACCCGCGCCAGCTGCATCCCGGCGGCGTCGGTGACGGTGACGATCGCGCCGGAGACCGGCGCGCCGTCGGCGCCGCGCACCTCGCCGGCCAGCGTGCGGTGGTGGGTGGGCTTGGGCGGCTCGAAGGACGGGTCCAGCACGACGCCGCTGTCGTCCTCGTGCTCGTAGGTCCCGCCGGTGGTCACCACCTCGGGGTCGGAGGCGCTGCGGCGGTGCACCCGCCACTGGTTGAACGCCACCAGGACGACGCCCAGCGCGCACCAGCACACCAGCCCGCCGATCGCCTGGGGGGCACCGACCCCGTGGAAGTAGAGGATGCCGCGCATCGAGTCCACCGTCTGCCCCAGCGGCAGGAAGCGGTGCAGCGACTGGAAGAACGGCGGCACCAGCTCCTTGGGGATCGCACCGCTGCTGGAGGGCATGCTCAGCAGCACGAACGTGCCCATGGCCACGCCGGGGATGAACTGCTTGACGAACGGGACGAGTCCGAACGAGGTCCAGCCCACGGCCTGGGTGAGCAGGAACCCGATGAGCATGAGCACCGGCTCGTTGTGGATCACGCCCAGCCAGAGCGCGAAGAAGTAGCACACCACCGCGGCGAACGCCCCGACGCCGACCAGGCACAGCAGCTTCTGCCGGGTGGACAGCTCGGCGCGCACCAGCATCATCACCGTGACGTAGGGCGGGATGTTCATCGCCAGCAGGCAGTAGAACAGCCCGGTGCCCATCAGGTCGCCGGGCGCCAGCGGCGCCAGGTCGACCATGGCCAGCGGGTGCCCGGTGGCCGCGGCGACCGGGGCGAACATCTGCTGCAGGATCGACATCAGCGCCGAGCCGTTGGCCTTGGCGTAGAACAGGTTGCCGTCGGACGGGTCGAACCCGGCGACCGCCTGGCGCTGCAGGACCGCTTCGCGCGCGGCCCCCGCGTCGGGTACCGCGGTGACGTCGACGCCGCCGGGCAGCGCCTTCTGGAACTTCGCTTCGAGCAGGTGCGCGGGTGCCTCTCCGACCACCGCGACCGGCATGTGGTGCGGCGTGGGGGCGTGGAACGGCAGCAGGTAGCACAGCATGAACCCGCAGATGAAGAACAGCGGGAACCACAGCGTCGACGCCAGCGTCCGGACCAGCGCCCCCTTCGGCTGTTCCTCGGTCAAAAAGCCTCCTCGTCTCCAGGCGAAGCGACACTGCTCCAGGAACGACCGCCGCGGCGCAGCTGGGCGCGGGCAGCGGGAAAGATCGACGGTTAGCGAGACTAACATGTTTCGTGCAGTCTGTGCAAAAATGCAGGAATGCAACATCGGTTGGTTCCGGTTGTCCGCTACGCCCGGATCGGGACCACTACCATGAACGACCGCCCTGCCCGACCAGGCCAGGCAACCGAAAGGACGCTCGATGGCCAAGACGACGGCGACCCGCGCCGCGACGACCGACGCGGGCGGGCTGCGCCAGCGCAAGAAGCGCCAGACCCGCCAGGCGTTGCAGCAGGCCGCCGTCCAGCTGTTCGGCGAGCGCGGCCCGGAGGCGGTCACCGTCGACGACATCTGCACCCGCGCCCAGGTGTCCCCGCGGACCTTCTTCAACTACTTCACCTCCAAGGAGGAGGTGCTGGTGCCGTGGGACCCCGAGACCGTGGACACCACCCCGGAGCGGATCGCCGCCCAACCCGGCCCCGACCTCCCGCTGCGGGCGGTGCACACCGTGCTCGGCGAGCTGATCGACACCGCCATGGTCGGGCCCACCTGGCGCGACCAGGCGCGCCTGCTGCGCACCCACCCCGAACTGCTGCGCCGCGTGGTGGCGGCGTCCCGGGCACTGGAAGCGGCGCTGGCCGAGGGGCTCGCCCGCCGTCTCGGCACCGGCGTCGACGAGCCGTACGTGCGGCTGCTGTCGGCCACCGCGATCACCGCGATGCGCATCGCCATCCAGACCTGGCAGGAGTCGGATTCCGGAACCGACCTGCACGACTACCTCGACAGCGCCTTCGCCCGGCTCGGCCGCGGCCTGTCCCCGGACTGACCCGACCGAGCGAGGAGGCCCTGATGGCCGAGCACGCCCCCACCGCCCTCGACCGGCGGGCGGCCGCCGCACGGCTGGCGCGGTTCGCGTCCCGACGGATCCCGCTGGACGGCCGCCGGGCCGCCGCGGTGGCCGTGACCCTGGTGACCGACGGGGACGACGTCGGGGTGTGGGTGACCCGGCGGGCGCCGACGCTGCGCGCGCACGCCGGCCAGTTCGCGCTGCCTGGCGGCCGGCTCGACCCCGGTGAGGACGCGGTGCGGGCCGCGCTGCGGGAACTGAACGAGGAACTCGGCGTCGCGCTGCCCGCCGACGGCGTGCTCGGCCTGCTGGACGACTACGCGACGCGGTCCGGCTACGTCATCACGCCCGTGGTGGCGTGGGTCGGCGAGCAGCCCGCGCTGGCGCCCAACACCGCCGAGGTCGCACGGGTGCACCTGGTTCCGCTGGGCGAACTCGACGTGCCGCCGCGGTTCGTCCGCATCGCCGAGTCGGACCGGCCGGTCATCCAGCTGCCCGTGCTCGACACCCTGCTGCACGCCCCGACCGCCGCCGTCCTGCACCAGTTCTGCGAGGTGGTCCTGCACGACCGCCCGACCCGGGTCGCGCACCTGGAACAGCCCGTCTTCGCCTGGCGGTGACATCCTGGGAACGGGGTGTCCGCCATGGATGTCCGACTGTTCCTGTGCGGGGACGTGATGCCGGGCCGCGGCGTGGACCAGATCCTGCCGCACCCCGGAGACCCGGAGCTGCGGGAGCGCGGCCTCCTCGACGCCCGCGACTACGTCGCCGCCGCCGAGAGCCGCAACGGGCCGATCACCCGGCCGGTCGAGTTCGCCTGGCCCTGGGGCGAGGCGCTGCGCGTGCTCGACGCCGCGCGGCCCGACGCACGCGTGATCAACCTGGAGTCCAGCATCACGCGCTGCGACCACTTCGCCCCGGGCAAGGGCGTGCACTACCGGATGAGCCCGGACAACGTGCGCACCCTGACCGCCGGGCGGCCCGACGTGTGCTGCCTGGCCAACAACCACGTCCTCGACTTCGGCAGGCGCGGCCTCGCCGACACGCTCGACGCGCTGGCCGGCGCCGGGCTGCGGTGGGTCGGCGCGGGGCGCGACGCGGCCGAGGCGGCCCGCCCGGTGGTGGTCGGGGCGGGAGCGCGGATCGCGGTGTTCGCATGGGGCGCGGCGTCCAGCGGCATCCCGCGCGGCTGGGCGGCGGAACCCGACCGCTCCGGCGTCAACTTCCTGCCCGACCTGTCCGACCGGACCGCCGACGACGTGCTCGACGCGGTCCACGCGCACACCGCACCCGGCGACGTCGTGGTCGTCTCCCTGCACTGGGGCACGAACTGGTGCTACGAGGTCGACGCCGACCAGGTCCGGTTCGCGCACCGGCTCGTCGATGGCGGCGTCGATGTCGTGCACGGCCATTCCTCGCACCACCCGCGGCCGGTCGAGATCCACCGGGACCGACTGGTGCTCTACGGCTGCGGCGACTTCATCGACGACTACGAGGGGATCCGCGGCTACGAGGAGTTCCGCGACGACCTGCGGCTGCTGTTCCTGGCGACGCTGCGGGCCGACGGCGCGCTGCGCGAGCTGCGGATGGTGCCGGTGCAGGCGCGGCGGATGCGGTTGGCCCCCGCCTCGGACGCGGACACCCGCTGGCTGCACGACACCCTGTCGCGGATCAGCGCCCCGTTCCGGACCGAGGTGGCCCTGGACGACGGAACGCTGTCGATCGGACACCGAACGTGATCACCCGAAGATCCCGACCGCGCCCGCCTGCGGTACGGTGAGCGCCCCGGAAGTCCACCGCGGCAGGCCGAGCCGACCGAAGGAGCGCCGTTCCGGCATGACCCGCACCGCCGCCCCCGCGCGCCGCAAGCGCCCGGTCATCGCACTGGATCCCGGCACCGCCCGGAACCGCCCGCCGCGCAGCCGCAACGGCCGCACGGTCCGGTTCGAGGTCGGCGGCGTGCGCGGCCACCTGATCACCAACGCCTACCCGGACGGCCGGCTCGGCGAGATCTGGGTGCGCGTGGACGAGGCGAGCAGCCCGCTGAACGGGTTCCTCGACGTGCTGTCCGCGGCGGTGTCGATCGGCTTGCAACACGGGGTCCCGCTGGAGCAGTACGTCACCAAGTACGTCGGGACGCGCTTCGACCCGTGCGGCCCGGTGTCCGACCCGGACATCGGACACGCCTCGTCGCTGCCGGACTACCTCTTCCGCCGCCTGGCGCTGGACCACCTGGACGAGGCGACCCGGCTGCGGCTGGGCGTGCGCACCCCGGCCGAACTCGACCTGGCACCGGAGGACTCGCCGTGACCACCCTCGTCGCCGGAACCCGGACCTACCCGCTGCGCCGCGCCGCCGAAGCCGACGTGGCCGCGATCGTCGAGCTGCTGGCGGCCGACCAACTGGGCGCCACCCGCGAGGACACCGCCGAGCTCGCGCCCTACCTGCGCGCGTTCCGGGAGATCGACGCGGACCCGGCGCAGCTGCTGGTCGTCGCCACCACCGAGGCCGGGCAGGTGGTGGGCACCTTGCAGCTGACGTTCATCCCGGGCCTCGCGCGCCGCGGCGCGCTGCGCGCGCAGATCGAGGCCGTGCGGGTGCACGACGAGCACCGCGGTCGGGGCCTGGGCGCCGAGATGTTCCGCTGGGCCGTCGACGAAGCCCGCCGCCGCGGCTGCGCGCTGGTCCAGCTGACCACCGACAAGGCACGCGGCGACGCCCTCCGGTTCTACGAACGGCTCGGCTTCGTCGCCTCCCACGAAGGGCTCAAACTGCACCTCTAAACTGGGCGGCGGGATGAGACGCAAGCTCAGGTCGCCGTTGCCGCAGGTCGACGGCGTGGATGCGACGCGGTTGCGGCTGCCGCCGGACGGCGGCTGGGCGACCGTCCGCGACCACCTCGTCGAGCGGCTGCCCCAGCTGGCGCCCGACCGAGTCGACGAGATGCTGCGCACCGGGCGGATCGTCGGTGCCGACGGTCCGCTCGACGTCGACTCGCCGTTCGTGCCCGGCGCGTTCATCTGGTTCCACCGCGACCTCCCGGACGAGGTGCCGGTGCCGTTCGAGCTGGACGTGGTGCACCGCGACGACCGCCTGCTCGTGGTGGACAAACCGCACTTCCTGGCCACCACGCCGCGCGGCGGGCACGTGGTGCAGACCGCGCTCGTGCGGCTGCGCCGCGACCTGGACCTGCCGCGGCTCACGCCCGCGCACCGGTTGGACCGGATGACCGCCGGTCTGGTCATGTTCGTGGTCGACCCGCGCAGCCGCGGCGCCTACCAGACGCTGTTCGCCGACCGGCGGGTGCACAAGGAGTACGAGGCGGTCGCGCCCGTCGACCCGGCGCTGCGGCTCCCGCGCACGGTGCGCAGCAGGATCGTCAAGCACCGCGGGGTCATCGCCGCCCGGGAGGAAGCCGGGGAGCCCAACAGCGAGACCCGGATCGAGCTCGTCGAGCAGCGCGGTGACCTGGGCCGGTACCGGCTGGTCCCGCGCACCGGCCGCACCCACCAGCTGCGCGTGCACATGAACCGGCTCGGCGTTCCGATCGTCGGCGACGACATCTACCCCGAACCCCGCGAGCGGGCTTCGGACGACTTCACCGCACCCCTGCAGCTGCTCGCCCGGGTCCTGGAGTTCACCGACCCGATCACGGGTCGCGCGCGCCGTTTCGAGAGCCGCCGACGGCTGGAGTCGTGGCCGGGTCATTCGGCTCCGGCCGGATAGCCGCCGTCGACCTTCCAGAACTCCACGGCGTTCCCGACGAAGTTGTGCACGTGGCCGCAGGCGTCGCAGATCACCCCGGTCGCGGACCGGTTCGCCCAGCCGAGGTCGAAGAACTCCGCCCCGGTGCTGTTCAACTTCACCTCGCGCGACCGGAACTCCCGCCCTCCGCAGACCAGGCAGGAGAACGCCCGGCCGAGGACCGTGGCCAGTTTCGGCTTCGAACGGAAGAGAGCCATGGGACCGATCATGCCATCCGGCCGGGCCCGCCGAGGTCGAAAGCTGGAGAACCTGTCTTCGAACTCGTTGTGCGTGGCGGTGCCGGTTGCTTGCGTACTCACCGAAAGAGAAAGCGGCTGGCGCCGCTTGCCACGCCTGTTCCGGGAGCAGGTTCAACGACAGGCACTCAGAGGAAGCTCCGGCCGTCCAGGTACGCCTTGCGCCACCGGCTGATCCGCACCTGCTCGAACAGCTCCACCTCGCTGAACGGGTCGCGTTCGATGAACTCCGCTGCCTCGGAACGGGTTTCCACGTCCAGCAGGTACACCCCGCCGGTGGCGGTCTCCCCGTCGTCGTCGAGCTTGGCGCCGCAGGCCAGCAGCAGGTGCTTGTTGCGCTCCAGGAAGTCCAGGTGCCGCGCCCGGGTGCGCTGCCGCAGGTCCTGGTGCCCCGGCTTGTCGAAGGTCTCGACGAAATAAGGCATCGCTGCTCCCAGTGTCCTGTTCGGACCGCCGGTTTCGCGGTCCGGCCATTGTTCCCGCCGGTCGCCGGTGACCGCAATGCCCGGTGGCGACTCGCGTCCGGAGTGATCGCCGTCACCGCGTTGCGCTGTCACGTCCGCGTGCGCGGCCCCGTCATCACTGCGACACGGCTTCGGCGCGTCGGAAGGAGACCGAGATGCACGCGCACGTGGTGGTCCTGGGAGCCGGTTACGCCGGGCTCCCCGCGGCACGGCTGATCGCCGAGCGTTCCGGGGCGCGGACGACGCTGGTGAACGCGAGCGCGCTGTTCGTCGAGCGGGTCCGGTTGCACCAGGTCGCCGCCGGGCAGCGGATCCGCCAGCGCACGCTGGCCGAGCTGCTCGCCGGATCCGGCGTCGAGTCGGTGGTGGACCGGGCGACCGCGATCGACACCGGACGTCACGAGGTGGCGCTGGCCGGCGGCGGGCGCCTCGGTTACGACGTGCTCGTCTGCGCGCTCGGCAGCGTGTCCGTTGTGGACACCGTGCCCGGTGCCGCGGAACACGCCCGCCCGCTCGCGGGGGCGGAGGATTCCGCGCTGCTGCGGGGAGAACTGGCCGAGGCGAGCAGCGTTGCGGTGGTCGGCGGTGGGCTCACCGGCATCGAGGCGGCCGCGGAGCTGGCCGAATCGCGCCCCGGGCTGGCGGTCCGCCTGCTGACCGCCGGTGAGCTCGGCGCGGCGCTGTCCGAGCGCGGGCGCAGGCACCTGCGGCGCGTTTTCGGCCGGCTGGGCGTGGACATCCGGGAGCACGCACCGGTGGCCGAGGTCCGAGCGGACGGTGCGGTGCTGCGCAGCGGGGAGCACGTGCCCGCGGACGTCGTCGTGTGGGCCGCCGGTTTCCGGGCACCGGACCTGGCGCGCGACGCCGGCATCGCGGTGGACGGCCGCGGCCGGATCCTCGTCGACGAAGCGCTCCGCTCGGTGTCGCACCCGGACGTGTACGCCGTCGGCGACGCGGCTGCCGCGCGCTGCCGGGACGGTCGGGAACTGCGGATGGCCTGCGCCACCGGGCTGCCGTCGGCGCGGCAGGTCGCCCGCGCCGTGGGTGACCGGCTCGCCGGGCGCGAGCCCGGGCCGCTGCGGTTCCGCTACGTCAACCAGTGCATCAGCCTGGGCCGGCACGACGCGCTGGTGCAGTACGTCCGCCGCGACGACACTCCCGTGGAGCTGGTCCTCACCGGCAGGATCGCGGCGCTGTACAAGGAAACGATCGTGCGCGGCGCACTGGCGGCCCAACGCCGTCCGGCGTTGTTGCGCCTCACCCCGGCGGCCCGTCGCGTCGGCGCGGGGCCCGGACCTGAACCTCCGCCGGTTCCGGCCTCGGCCGACCCGCCGGGCCGCCGAGGTGCGACCGCGCAGACCGGTTCTCGGTTGCCGGAACAGCGCGGCCCGCGGTCACGTCGTCAGCAGCGTTTTGCCGACCACGGAGCGGGATTCCATCGCGGCGTGGGCCTGCGCTGCCCGGTCGAGCGGGAAGGTCTGGCCGATCAGCGGCCGCAACGCTCCCGCCGCGACCGCGGCCAGCACCCGTTCGGCGCGCTTCTCGACACCATGCTGCAGGCCGTACAGCTGGCTCAGCGGCAGCACCTCGACCCCGCGCCGCCGCGCCTCGGCCGGGTCGACCTCGGTGGCCGTCCCGCTGGACGCGCCGTGCACCGAGAAGCGCCCGCCGCGCGCGGTCACCTCGAACGCAGCGCGGCCGATCTCGCCGCCGACACCGTCGAAGACCAGGTCCGGACCGCCTCCGATGATCGCGCGCACCTTCTCCGCCCAGTCCGGCTCGGTGTAGTCGACGACCTGCTCGGCGCCCAGCTCGGCGACCTGCGCGAGTTTGCGCTCGCCGCGCGCGGCGCCGATGACCCGGGCTCCGGCCGAGCTCGCCAGCTGCACCAGGACGCTGCCCACACCACCTCCGGCGGCCTCGACCAGCACCCATTCGCCCGGGGCGACCGGGGCGTTGTCGACCAGCCCGAGGGCCGTGCTCCCGTCGTCGAGCAGGGCCGCCGCCTCGCGCAGCCCCACCCCGGCGGGCACCGGCACGAGCGCCGCCTCGTCGGCCACCGCGCGTTCGGCGTGGCCTCCGTAGCCATCGCTGGTCCGGGTGACGACGTGGCGGCCGAGCCAGCCGGGGTCGACGCCCTCCCCGACCGAGACGACCTCGCCCGCGACCGTTCCGCCCGGGACGTACGGCGGCTCCGGCAACGGCGGACCGGGCGTGAACCCGCGCCGCAACTGGGTCTGCACGAAGTCGGTCGCCGCGACGGCGACACCGACCACCACCTGCCCGGGACCGGCGACCGGTTCCGGCAACTGCTCGGCGACCAGCACTTCCGGACCGCCGAACCGGTTCACCCGCACTGCCAACATGACGACTCCCTTCCGTCCGCGGACAGCCTGCGACCTGAAGTCCACTCGAAGTCAAGGGTGCGTGTGGTCGCGTCGACGCGGCGGCGTGCGCCCCGGCGGGCGTGGCACGGCATCGGCCGCCGGTTCGGCCATCGGGTTCCGTGCCGCACCCGTCGAGGAAGTCGAGCAGCACAGCGGCGTCCGCGCGGCCCGGTCGCGGGCGCGCATCACTCCCGGAAGGGCTCGACGCGGCCGAACCCGCAAGGACATGCCGCATCCCGGCCCGGCAACGGAAAACCCCCGCAGCACCGGCTTCCCGGCACCGTGCTGCGCACCGCCCCGGTGACTCCCGCACGCGCGCACGACCGGGATTCCCGCTCCGCCGAAGTGAGCACAGGCGTATGCTCACCGCGTGAGCGCGGCGACCGGCGGAACCTCGACGGCGGGGACCTGACCGCGACTGCCCGGTCGTTCGCGCCCCGGGAAACCCGAGGAGTCGCGGATGCGGTTGCTGATCCTCTCCGACACGCACCTCCCCCAGCGCGCCAAGCGCCTCCCGGACCAGGTGTGGCGGGAGGTCGACGCGGCCGACGTGGTGATCCACGCCGGTGACTGGGTCGACGTCGCGCTGCTGGACGAGCTGGAGTCCCGCAGCGCGCGGCTGATCGGGGTGCACGGCAACAACGACGGCGAACAGCTGCGACGGCGGCTGCCGGTGGTGCACCGCGCCGAGCTCGGCGGGCTGCGCTTCGCGGTGGTGCACGAGACGGGGGCGGCGCGAGGGCGCGAAGCCCGCTGCGACAAGCGGTTCCCGGACACCGACGTGCTCGTGTTCGGGCACAGCCACATCCCGTGGGATTCGGTGACACCGCGCGGGATGCGGCTGCTCAACCCCGGCTCCCCCACCGACCGGCGCCGCCAGCCGCACCACACCTACCTCACCGCCGAGGTCGTCGACGGCCGCCTCGACGAGGTCGTGCTGCACCGCGTGCGGAACTGATCGGTCCACAGCGGACTACGAGCAC
Organism: Saccharopolyspora rosea; assembly: GCF_025643595.1. Lineage (GTDB taxonomy): Bacteria > Actinomycetota > Actinomycetes > Mycobacteriales > Pseudonocardiaceae > Saccharopolyspora > Saccharopolyspora rosea. The sequence continues at coordinate 2,960,784 of NZ_CP102826.1, read as the reverse complement.
CGATCTCGGCAAGCGGCGCCAGCCTTTCTCTCCGTCGATGAGCGGTCTCGCAACCGGCGCAGAAGGAGTCCGGGAACAGGCAACACCTCATCGCACGTTGCGGCGCAGCCGGACCCGGTAGGAGTAGTGCTCGGGCAGGAAGTGGCTGACGGCCAGTTCCACGGGCTGGCCGGTGGTGGACTGGTACATCCGGTCGATGCGCAGCAGCGGGCGGTCCGGTTCGCAGCCCAGGTGCTCGGCGACGTCCGCGGTGGCGAGTCCGACGGTGATGCTCTGCTCGGCCTCGGCGATCGGGTCCGGCAGTCGCGAGTCGAGCAGCCCGATGATGGTGACCCGGCTGCGCGCGCCGACCTCGGTCAGCTCGGGCACCGACTCGACGAGCCTGCCCACCACCGGCGGCAGGTACACCGTGGTCAGGCAGAACGGGACGTCGTCGTGCACCCGCAGGAAGGCCAGCACGTGCACCCGGTCGGACTGCAGCCGCAGCCGCCCGGCCGCGTCCACGTCGACCCTCGGGTGCAACGGGGTGACCAGTTGCATCGACGTGTCCAGGGACAGTCCCATGAGGTCGTCGACGGACCCGAACTGGCGCAGGTACTGCTCCTCGCGCGGTGCGGCGAACGTGCCGCGCCCGGGGATCCGGTACACCATGCCTTCGGCCACGAGGTCCTGGAAGGCGCGGCGCACGGTCTGCCTGCTGACCCGGTGGGCGGCGGCGAGCTCGGCCTCGGTGGGCAACCGTTCGCCCTCCGGGTACTCGTGCTGCAGGATCGCCGTGCGCAGCTCCTGGGCGAGCCGCTGGTAGGCGCTGTCGCGTCCGGCGCCACCGGTCTGCTGTGCCACGTCACCACCTCGCTGGTCCTGACACGACGTTAGCCGACGGCGGCCGGTGCACCGGTCAGGCGTCGAGTCCGCCGCGGGCGACGAGTTGGGCGGCGATGACGTTGCGCTGGATCTCGTTGGTGCCCTCGCCGACGATCATCAGCGGCGCGTCGCGGAAGTAGCGCTCCACGTCGAACTCCGTGGAGTAGCCGTAGCCGCCGTGGATGCGCACCGCGTCCAGCGCGATCTCCATGGCCGCCTCGGAGGCGAACAGCTTGGCCATCCCGGCTTCCATGTCCACCCGGCGGTCCGCGTCGAACTCGCGGGCGGCGTGCAGGGTCAGCTGGCGTGCCGCGGTGAGCTTGGTGGCCATGTCGGCCAGGTGGTTGCCGACGGCCTGGTGCTTCCAGATCGGCTTGCCGAAGCTCTCCCGCTCCTGCGCGTAGCGCAACGCGTCCTCCAACGCTGCCCGGCCCACGCCCAGCGCGCGGGAAGCGACCTGGATGCGGCCGGTTTCCAGGCCCTTCATCATCTGCGCGAACCCCTTCCCCTCCGCTCCGCCGAGCACCGCGTCGGCGGGGGCGCGGTGGTCCACGAAGGACAGTTCGCAGCTCTCCACGCCCTTGTAGCCGAGCTTGGGCAGGTCGCGGGAGACGGTCAGGCCGGGCCCGTGCTCGACGAGCAGGATGGAGATCCCCTTGTGCGCCGGCCGGGCGTCCGGGTCGGTCTTGCACAGCAGGGCGATGAGCTGGGAACGCCGCGAGTTGGTGATCCACGTCTTGGTGCCGTTGACGACGTAGCCCTCGTCGTCGCGCCGGGCGGTGGTGGTCATGGCCTGCAGGTCGGACCCGCCGCCGGGCTCGGTCAGCGCCATGGTCGCGCGGACCTCGCCGGTGGCCATCCGCGGCAGGTAGCGGCGTTTCTGCTCCTCGGTGCCGAACCGCAGCAGCAGCTTGGCGACCACGGTGTGACCACCCATCGCCCCGGCCAGGCTCATCCAGCCGCGCGCCAGCTCCTCGGTGATGAGCACGTAGCACGGCGTGGACACCGCGTTGCCGCCGTAGGACTCGGGGATCGCCAGGCCGAACACGCCCATCCGCTTCATCTGCTCGATGAGCGCCTCCGGGTAGGTGTTGGCGTGCTCCAGCTCGCGCACCACCGGTTTGACCTCGGTGTCGACGAAGTCGCGCACCGTCTCGACGGCCAGCCGCTCGTCCTCGTCGAGGATGTCCACCGTGCTCACTTCGGTCTCCCGTTCTCAGCCGTCGATGTTCCCGTCGCGGGGGAACGTCGCCTCCAGCAGTTCCCGCACCCGCGTCCAGTCGGCGTCGGCCAGCAGTCCGGGCACGTCGTCGCCGCAGGCCGCGAGCTTGTCGTCGAGCTCCGCACCGGTCGGCGGGCGCGTCGGCGCGCCCGGTGGCTGCGCCAGCCGCACCCGCAGCCGCGGGCCGTCGTGCTCGACCTCGATGTCCACTTCGCCGGTGAGCAGGCCGTCCTCGCCGGGGGTGAGCGACAGCTCGACGCGCCGCAACAGCCGTTGGGCCGAATCGCGGGTGACCGCGTCGTCGGTGAACGCCGCGAAGTCCGGATAGGGATCCAGCAGGGCTGTCGCGACCGCGTAGGGCAGGCTGAACTTGCCCTCCAGTCCGGTGCGCGGCCGGTCGTGCAGCAGCGGTGTCACGGTCGCCTCGGGCGTGCGCACCCGCACGGCGCGCACCTGCCCGCGCACCTCGTCGCGGACCTCGCGGAGCGCGGCGATGGGCCGCTGCATCGCGTAGCAGCACGGGTAGACCTTGATCGCGAGACCGCCCGGGACGGCCGGCCCGGACAGCTCGGGAGCACCGCTGCCGCCGACCAGCTCCAGCCAGGTGTCCACAGCGGACGGATCGGCGGTCGCGCCGGCCGCGGCCAGCCGCGCGGCGCGCACCCCGGCCTGCGCGGCGAATCCGACCTGCAGGGACTTGCCGTGCGTGCCGAAGGCGTTCTGCACACCTGAAGCGGCCGGCACGGCCAGCGCCATCGCTCTCGCCAGCTCCGGTGCGGACAGGCCGAGCGCGGTTCCGGCGGCGACCGCGGCCGCCGGAGCTCCGGCGGTGCACGTCGCGTGCCACCCGGCGGCGTAGTGCGGCCAGCCGAGAGCGCTGCCCAGCCGGGCCATCACCCCCGCGCCCGCCAGGTACGCCCGGGCGTCACCGCCGGTGGCGAGCACCGCCGGGACGATCACGACGCTGATGTGCGTGGTCGACTCGACGTGCAGGTCGTCGAAGTCGAGGACGTGCCCCAGGGCCGCCCAGCGCGCGGCGTCGGGCAGCCCGGCGACGAGCCGGTTCAGCGGGTGGCCGCGGGCGGCGAGCGCGACCGCCGCGGTGTCGACCAGCGAACGCCGGGCCAACGCCAGGTCGTCGGGGGTCGGATCGAGGTCGGCGGCCCACTGCGCCAGGGACTCCGCGGTGGGTGCCATGCGGTCTCCCTTCCGGCGCGCGCCGTCACATCGGGGCTGCTCCGATTATTTGTACGGCCAAATCTCCGCGCGGTCAACGCCCAGCGCGACTCCGGCGAAAAAGCTGATGTCACGCCGGAACCACGCGCCGCGGTTGACATCGCTCGGAGCCGCGACGGACACTGCTCGCGCACTTTGTACGGCCCTATGCGGCGGGTCGTGGTGCCCGAAGGAGGACCGGTGTCCGGACTGGAAGCGCACCTGCGGGGATGGAGCCCCGAAGCCCTGTCCGAATCCGACGCGATGGCGCCGGAGCAGGCGCACGCCCTGGCCCGCGTCCTGGACGTCCCCGAGGAGTTCCCCGACGACGCGCTGCCACCGCTGTGGCACTGGGTGTACTTCCTGGACTGGCCCCGGCACGACACCCTGGGCGCCGACGGGCACCCGACGCACGGGCACTTCCTGCCGCCGATCCCGGACCGCAGGCGGATGTTCGCCGGTGGACGCCTGGCGGTCGAGCGGCCGCTGCGGCTCGGCGTTCCCGCGCGGCGCACGACGAGCCTGGCGAACGTGGCCGTCAAGCAGGGCCGTTCCGGGGAGATGGCGTTCGTGACGGTGCGCGGCGAATACCACCAGGACGGCGAGGTCGCCTTCGTCGAGGAGCAGGACTACGTCTACCGCAGCGGGGAGAGCGCGGCGAAGGACCCGAACGCCCAGCGACCGGACCGCACGCCGGGCTCCGAGGCCCCGTGGCAGCGCGAGTTCACCGGCGATCCGGTGCGGCTGTTCCGGTTCAGCGCGCTGACGGCCAACGCGCACCGCATCCACTACGACGCCCCGTACGCCCGCGAGGTGGAGGCGTACCCGGGACTGGTCGTGCACGGACCGATCCTGGCGCTGCTGATGACCGAACTGGCCCGCGAGCGTTCCGGACGCGAGCTGTCCGGCGTCGAGTACCGGCTGCGGCGCCCGGTGTTCGCCGGGGACCCGGTGCTGACCACCGGCGGCCCGGACGGCGAGATGCGGGTGCTGACCGCGCCGGACACCGTGATGGCGCAGGCCGCGGTGCGCTTCCGCTGACCGAGCGGTCCTCAGGAACCCGGCGCCGCCGGGACACTCTCCTGTCCACTGAGGACGAACTCGGGGCGCTCGGTGGCGGGCAGCTGGGCGGGGTCCGACTCCCCGGCGAGTTCGGCGGCCAGCAGCTCGGCGGCGTCCGATCCGGCGTGGCCGTTGCTCTCGATCTGTTCGGGCATGCCGGCCATGATGCCGCAGCCGCGGCCGAGCGGCGTGCGCGACACCCCCCGGGTGACAATGCGGGCATGTGCCGCAGCATCAGGACGCTCCGCCCGCCCTACGCCGAACACGTCGACGACGCCGACATCCGCGCGGCCGCGTTGCAGTACGTGCGCAAGGTGTCCGGTTTCCGGACACCCGCCGCGCACAACGCGGCCGCCTTCGACCACGCCGTGGACGCCGTCGCGGAGGCCACCGCAGAGCTGCTGGACTCCCTGCAGGTGCGCGGCGGCACCCCACGCGGCTGACCTCAGCCGGTCTTCGCCGCGGCTGCGGTAGTCTGCACCGCGAACTTCTCACCTTCCTGACGGCCCCGGGCCCCGTCGAAAGGCCCCGGGGAGCTTTCGGCGGGGAGGTCCTGCGAGCCTGGCGAACGGGACGCGGCAGGAGACGGGTTGATCGATTGCTCCGACCTGCCCGTCGCGCTCGGCGCAACCAGCCTCAGCTTGGTTTTTAACCTCTACCGCTGGTAGCAGGGGCCCGGTTGATCATGAAAGCAGCCCTTGGTTGATCATTCCTCTTGCCACAGACAGAAGATCAACCCAAGGGCTGCGATGGTCAGTGTGCATGATCCCGATCGCGAAGCTGCGCTCGGGGAGTTGGTCAGGTTCCGCCAGGAGTTCTATGCGTGTCTGACCGCGCGGGCGGATGCGTTGTTCGAGCTGGCCGAGGCGGTGTTGTGCACCGATGGCCCGGTGCGGTCGTTGGTGGGGTTGTCGCTGGCGCCGGAGCACCGGCGCGGGCACGGCGCGTTGTATGACGCGATGAACTGCGGCCGGATCGACATCGAGCGGTTGCGGACGACACTGGCGGGTCTGCCGCTGCCCCGAGCGGCCGACGGGCGGCTGGTGCTGGCGGTGGATGTGTCCCCCTGGGTGCGGCCCGATGCCAATACCTCCCCGGACCGCTCGTTCTGTCACACCTACGGTCGCGGCAGAGACCAGCATCTGATGATCCCCGGCTGGCCGTACTCGATCGTCGCCGCGCTGGAGGCCGGCCGCACGTCGTGGACCGCGCTGCTGGACGCCATCCGGCTGCAGCCGGGCTGCGATGTCGCGGCGGTGACCACGGTGCAGATCCGCCAGGTCGTCGAGCGGCTCATCGCAGCCGGCCACTGGCAGCCCGGCGATCCGGAGATTCTGGTGGTGCTGGATGCGGGGTATGACGCCCCGCGCGTCGCCCACCTGCTGGGTGGGCTGCCGGTGCAGATTCTCGGCCGGATGCGTTCAGACCGCGTCCTGCGCAGGCCCGCTCCGGCCCGAATGCCCGGCGCGCGCGGTCGGCCTGCCCGACACGGCGGCGAATTCATCTTCCGTGACCCGGCTTCCTGGGGCGACGAACACGTCATCACCCGCACCCCCACCCGGCTCTACGGCACCGCCACCGCACAAGCCTGGAACCGACTCCATCCCCGCCTGACCAGCCGCGCCGCCTGGACCGGACACCAGGGTCCACTGCCGATCATCGAAGGCACCCTCATCAGGCTCACCGTCGATCGCCTTCCCAGTGGCGGCCAAGCCAAACCGGTGTGGCTGTGGTGCTCCGCAATCGACCTGGACGCCGCCGACATCGATCGCTGCTGGCAGGCATTCCTGCGCCGCTTCGACATCGAACACACCTTCCGCCTGTTCAAACAGACCCTCGGCTGGACCGTCCCGAAACTGCGGGACCCCGAAGCCGCCGACCGCTGGACTTGGCTGATCATCACCGCCCACACCCAGCTTCGCCTCGCCCGGCCACTGACCGCCGACCTGCGGCGCCCCTGGGAGAAACCAGCCCCACCCGAGCGGCTCACGCCCGCCCGCATCCGGCGGGGTTTTCGGAACCTGCGCACGAAGACCCCCTCGCCAGCGGGCGCACCGAAACCCACCCGGCCCGGCCCGGGACGACCACCCGGCTCAACAAACCACCGCCGCGCCCCACGCCATAACGTCGGACGCATCCTCACCACCGGCGAGGCCTACCAACGCCCCACCCACCACAACAAGGGCACCAAACCCAGACGACAAGGTTAAAAACCAAGCTCAGAGCCTGTCTTTGAACTCGTTTTGAGTGGCGGTGCCGGGAGCGGAACCTCAGCGGTGCCGGTTGCGAGACCACTCACCGAAAGAGAAAGCGGCTCACGCCGCTTACCACTCCCCCTCGGAACCAAGTTCAAAGACAGGCACTCAGCTTGTTCTTTAACCTGTGCGGCGGGGGCGTTTGGTGCCTGTTTTTGGTCGTTTTGTCTTGTGTGTGGTGGCGGTGTGCACGTTGTGGCGGGGCGTGGGGTGGCGGTTGGTTCGGCCCGCGGGGCGTCCTGGTCCTGGTCGGGAGGGTTTTGGTACTCGGGCGGGGGTGCCGGTGTGTTTGCGGAGGTGCCGAAATCCTCGGCGGACGCGGGCCGGGGTGAGCCGGTCGGGTTCGGCGGGTTTTTCCCAGGGACGGCGCAGGTCGGCGGCCAGTGAGCGGGCCAGTCGTAGTTGGGTGTAGCCGGCGAGGATGAGCCATGTCCAGCGGTCGGCGGCTTCCGGGGTGCGGAGTTTCGGGCATGTCCACCCGAGTGTTTGCTTGAGCAGGCGGAAGGTGTGCTCGATGTCGAATCGCCTCAGGAACGCATGCCATAGGTGGTCCACATCGGACCCGGAAAGATCCACTGAGGAACACCAGAGCCATACGGGTGTGGGAATCGCCCCGGACGGTAGTCGATCGACCTCCAGTCGGATCACGGTGCCCTCGATGATCGGTAACCGGCCTGCCTGCGCGGCCCAGGCACTGCGGTGGGTCAATCGTGGGTGCAGCCGGTTCCATGACCGCGCGGTGGCCGGTCCATAGAGGCGGGTGTCGGTGCTGGTGGTGACGTCCGGATCACCCCAGGTGGCCGGGTCACCGAAGACGAACTCGCCGCCATGGCGTGGTGGGCGGCCGTATGCGCCGGGGGTTCGAGGCGGGGCCGCTCGGCGCAGGACCCGGTCCGAACGCATCCGACCCAGCACCACGACCGGCAGGTCGGCCAGCAGAAACGCAAGCCGGGGCGCGTCATACCCGGCGTCGGTCACCACCAGGATGTCGGGATCATCCGGCGTCTGTTGCCCGGCGGCGATCAGGTCGGTGACGACCTGGCGCAGCTGGGTCGCGGTGACCTCGGCGGCCTCGTCGCAGGGGGCCAGCCGCACGGCATCCAGCGGCGCGGTCCAGGAATGACGGCCGGTCTCCAGCGCGCAGATCACCGAATACGGCCACCCGGGAATCATGATGTGCTGACCCTTGCCGCGCCCGTAGGTATGGCACATGATCCGCTGCGGCGAGGTCGGCGCGTCCGGGCGCAGCCAGCTGGTGATATCCACCGCCAGCACCAACCGGCCATCGGCCGCCCGCGGCAGAGGTAACCCGGCCAGGGCACGCCGGAGCCTGCTCACCTCCACCCGCCCCCGATTCAGGGCGGCATACAGACCACCGTGCCCCCGTCGATGCTCACTGGCCAGCGATAACTCCACCAGCGACCGCACCGGCCCATCCGCGCACAGCACCGCATCGGTCAACTCGAACAACCCATCCGCCCGGCTGGACAAGCACCGATGAAACTCGTTCCGGAACCCCGACAACCGCCCGAGCGCCGCAGCCATCTCGGGATCATGCACACTCACCACTGAAGCCCTTGGAATGATCACCGTTCTGTAGCAAGACGCATGATCAACCAAGGGCTTCATCCATGACCAACCGGGTCCACCACCAACCCCCGACGTTAAAGAACAAGCTCAGGAATCCGACACCGCGATGTCGGACGGGTGCTGGGCCAGCGGGCTGACCTCGATGGTCATGTACGGGAACAGCGGCAGGTTCCAGAGGATCTCGTGCAGGCGGTCGTTGCTCGCCACGTCGAAGATGCTCAGGTTCGAGTACTGGCCGGCGCAGCGCCAGATGTGCCGCCACTCCCCCGCCTTCTGCAGCTCCTGCGAGTACGCCTTCTCGCGGGCGAGCGTGTCGGCGCGCAGCTGCGCGTCCATGTCGGTCGGCAGGGCGACGTCCATCTTCACCGCGAACAGCACGGGGTTCTCCTCCTCGTCTGGTGGACCGGTCACTCGGGGTCGAGCACGAAGTCGTAGGTGACCTGCTCGCCGCGGCCGTCGGCGGCCGGGCCGGGGCGCAGCACCAGCTCCGGTTTGACGGCCTGGGCGATGTCGTCCTCGACGTGCTCACCGCCCTCGAAGTACAGCTGCGCGGTCAGCAGTTGGTGGCCGGGCGCGGAGACCTTGACGTGGATGTGCGCCGGGCGCCACGCGTGCCAGCCGGCCGCGGCGATGAGCTTGCCGCACGCGCCGTCCTTGGGGATCTCGTACGGCGCGGGCCGGATCGTGTCGATCCCGAACCGGCCTTCGGCGTCGCAGACCACCGTGCCGCGCAGGTTCCACTCGGGCAGCCCGGGCGCGTACTGCGAGTAGTAGCCGAGGTCGTCGGCGTGCCAGATCTCCACGGTGGCACCGGCCAGCGGCTGCCCGGCGACGCTGCGCACCTGGCCCTGGAACAGCAGCGGGGTGCCCGGCTCGTCGTCGCGCATCGGCAGCGTCGCGCGCGCGGGCAGGCGCGGTGCGCCGGGCACGTAGTACGGGCCCTCGATGGTCCCCTTGTTGCCCTTGCGGTCGGCGTTGGCGACCTCTTCGACGACGTGCTCGATCCACACGTCGAGGAACAGCGGCCACTCGCCGTCCTGGCCGACCTGGATCAGCCACGCCTTGAGCGCGTCGTACTCGGCGTAGGTCACCTGGTGGCGGCGGATGACGTCGTGCACCGCCTCGATCACCTCGGTGGCCAGGGTGCTCACCCGCTCCTCGCTGGTGTTCGCCGCGGTGGCCTTCTCCTGGAACCGCCGGGTGGCGGCCGATCCCGAGGCGGCGGCGGTGGCGTCCTGCTCGGTGAGTTGCCGGGTCATGGTTCCTCCAACGTCGTTGTCGTCAGTCCTGGCGGTAGTGCGCCAGCTTGTCCGGGTCGATCTCGATGCCGAGTCCGGGTTCGTCGCGGACCCGCACGGTGCCGCCGGTGATCCGGACCGGTTCGGTGAGCAGGTCGTCGCTCATGTCCAGGAAGTTCGACAGCTCGCCCGCGCGCTGCGCGGTGAGCCGGTGCGCGGCGCCGAACGCCGCACCGCACAGGGTGCCGATCTGGCCGTCGACCTGGTTGCCGATCACCACCTCCACGCCCAGACCCTCGCACTGGAACAGCACCCGCTGGGAGGTGCTGAACCCGGTGCGGGCCGTCTTGATGCTGATCGCCGTGGCCGACCCGGCCAGCAGTTCGCGGGTGACCTCGCCGGGGCGGGTGGCGCTCTCGTCGGCCACGAACGGGATCGGGCAGCGCTGCACCAGCCAGCGCCGTCCGAGCACGTCGTCGGCCGGGCACAGCTCCTCGGCGAGGGTGAGCCCCAGGTCGTCCATGGCCCGCAGCGCCCGCGCCGACTCCGACGCGGTCCAGCCGCGGTTGCCGTCGACGTAGAGCTCGACGTCGTCGCCGAGCGCCTCGCGCAGCGCCCGGCAGGCGGCGACGTCCACAGTGGCCGGACGGCGGCCGACCTTGACCTTGAACGTGGTGATGCCGTACTCGGTGCGGACCCGCTGCGCCTCGTCGACCATCTGCTCCGGGGAGGCGAAACCGACCATGTGCGCCACCCGCATGTGGTCGGTGTAGCCGCCGAGCAGTTCGGTCACCGACCTTCCCGCGGCCTTGCCGATGATGTCCCACAGCGCCATGTCCACCGCCGCCTTCGCCGCCGGGTTGCCGACGGTGCGGCCCAGGCGGGCGTGCACCACCTCCCGCTCCCACGGCGACAGGCCGAGCACCTCGGGGGTGAAGACGTCGCGGAGCACCGCCACGATCGACGCCTGCGTCTCGCCGTAGGTGAACGGTCGCGGCGGCGCTTCGGCGACGCCGACGAGCCCGTCGTCGGTGTGCACCCGCACGAGCACGTGCTCGGCGCTGTGCACCTCGCCGCTGGCGAAGCGCAGCGGCTTGCGGTACGGGATGGCGAAGGGGATGGCCTCAACTCGGGTGATCTTCACGGGCGTCCTCGATGTGGTGGCTGGTGAACACGTCGTTGTCGTCGAGGGTGGTCAGCAGGTTCCGCAGCAGCGGGGAGGTGTCCTCGGCGCGCCAGGCCAACGCCAGCTCCACCGACTCGGCACCGGGCACGTCGGCGAACACCACGCCGTCCAGCGGCAGCGCGCGCACCGACGCGGGCGCCAGCGCCACGCCGAGCCCGGCGGCGACCAGGGCGACCTGCATGGACGTCTCGCCGACCTCGTGGGCGCAGTGCGGGTAGAAGCCGGCGGCCAGGCAGCTGCGCGCCACCGCGTCGTTGACCACCGACCGCAGCCCGGCCGAGTACATGACGAACGACTCGGAGCGCAGCTCGGCGACGTCCACTTCGGACTCCCCGGCCAGCCGGTGCCGCGCGGGCAGCACCAGCACCAGGGGTTCGCGTTCGATGGTGCGGTGCGCGATGCCGTCCTCGCGGGTCGGCGGGCGCAGCACGCCGACGTCGATGCCGTCGTGCAGCAGTGCCCGCTCCTGCGCCGGGGTGAGCATGTCGGTGTGCACCTCCAGCGCGATCTCCGGCAGGTGCTGGTCCACGATCCGCGCGATGCGCGGGAGCTGCCGGTAGGCGGCCAGTCCGGTCAGCCCCAGGCGCAGCACCCCGTGGCAGCCGTCGGCGAGCCGCTGGGCGCGGCGCGCCGCGTCGTCGACCGACTTCAGGATGCGCACCGCGTCGTCGTAGAACACCGACCCGGCCGGGGTCGGCCGCACCTGCCGCGTGGTGCGGGTGAACAGGGTGACGCCGAGGTCGGCCTCCAGTTGCCGGATGGCCTGCGACAGCGGCGGTTGCGCCATGTTCAGCCGCCGCGCCGCCCGCCCGAAGTGCCGGGTCTCGGCGACCGCGACGAAGTAGCGCAGGTGCCGCAGTTCCACTCGCCCGCCTCCCCTGTGGCCCCGACCACATCCGATGCCTGGTGCGCCCAGCGTATGCCCGCCGATTCAGCCGGAACAAATACTCATTCGGGATCGACTGGTATGCGCTGCGTATGAATCGGCCCTGGGTGGGGACTAGGCACATTTTCGGCGTGACGCGGACCACTCCCGTGCCAACGTCTGGCGGCGGACACCGACGTCGGAGGGCATCGCGGCCCGCCGAGCAGGAGGAACCCCATGACCGACACGCTGGAGGAACTGCGCGCCGTGCTCGATTCGGCGCTGGTCGACGACGCCGAGCGAGGCGTGCACCGGGCGAACCGGCGGATCTTCACCGACGAACGGCTCTTCGAGCTGGAGATGACCTACCTCTTCGAGGGCAACTGGGTCTACCTCGCGCACGACAGCCAGATCCCGAACCCGGGCGACTACGTCACCACCCACATCGGGCGGCAGCCGGTGGTGATCACCCGCGACAAGCACGGCGAGCTGCACGCGCTGATCAACGCCTGCAGCCACCGAGGTGCCATGCTGTGCCGCCGCAAGCGCGACAACCGCCCCACGCTGACGTGCCCGTTCCACGGCTGGACGTTCCGCAACGACGGCAAGCTGCTCAAGGTCAAGGACCCGCGCGACGCCGGGTACCCCGAGCAGTTCGGCACCGGCGGCTCCCACGACCTGACCCGGGTGGCGCGCTTCGACTCCTACCGGGGATTCCTGTTCGGCAGCGTGAACCCGGACGTGCTGCCGCTGACCGAACACCTCGGCGAGGCCACCAAGGTCATCGACATGATCGTGGACCAGTCCCCGGAGGGCCTGGAGGTGCTGCGCGGCGCGTCCACCTACACCTTCGACGGCAACTGGAAGCTGCAGGCCGAGAACGGCGCCGACGGCTACCACGTGTCCGCCACGCACTGGAACTACGCCGCGACGACGGCGCGGCGCACCTCCGGCGAGTCGGCCAACGACACCCGGAACATGGACGCGGGCACCTGGTCGAGGCAGAAGGGCGGCTTCTACTCGTTCGAGCACGGCCACCTGCTGCTGTGGACCGAGTGGGCCGACCCGTCCAACCGATCGCTGACCGAACGCCGCGACGAGCTGGTCGCCGCGTTCGGCGAGGACCGCGCGAACTGGATGATCGGGTACTCGCGCAATCTCTGCCTGTACCCGAACGTCTACCTGATGGACCAGTTCAGCTCGCAGATCCGGCACTTCCGGCCGATCTCGGTGGACCGGACCGAGGTGACGATCCACTGCATCGCGCCGCGCGGCGAGAGCTCCGAGGCCCGCGCCAACCGGATCCGCCAGTACGAGGACTTCTTCAACGCCACCGGCATGGCCACCCCGGACGACCTGGAGGAGTTCCGGGCCTGCCAGAAGACCTACGCGGCCGCCGCCGCGCCGTGGAACGACCTCAGCCGCGGCGCCGCCCACCAGATCGACGGTCCGGACGCCGAAGCCGACAAGCTCGGCCTCCGCCCGATCGCCAGCGGCGTGCGCACCGAGGACGAGGGCCTCTACCCCATCCAGCACGGCTACTGGCTGCGGCGGATGCGCGAGGCGCTGGAGGCCGAGCAGCGGCGCGCCGCCGGCGCCGCCTGACGTTTCCTCCCACCGCACGAAAGGGTTTTCGCCATGTCCGCACCCGCGCAGAGCAGGACGGTCGAGGTCGAGGAGGTCCGCCGGTTCCTCTACCGCGAGGCCCGGTACCTCGACGACCGCGAGTTCGAGAAGTGGCTGGAGTGCTACCACCCCGACGTCGAGTTCTGGATGCCCGCCTGGGACCTCGACGACGAGCTGACCACCGACCCGTACAGCGAGATCTCGCTGATCTACTACGCCAACCGGGGCGGGCTGGAGGACCGCGTCTTCCGCATCCGCACCGACCGCTCGGCGGCGACGAGCATCCCGGAACCGCGCACCGGGCACAACATCACCAACGTCGAGATCCTCGAACAGCGCGGCGACCTGGTGGACCTGCGGTTCAACTGGTTCACCCTGTACTTCCGGTACGACCACGTCGACACGTACTTCGGGACGTCGTTCTACACCGTCGACTTCTCCGGTGAACAGCCGCTGATCACGAAGAAGAAGGTCGTGCTCAAGAACGACTACATCCACCACGTGATCGACGTCTACCACATCTGAAGGAGGCGGCCATGGGCCACCGAGTCGCGTTGAGCTTCGAGGACGGCGTCACGCGGTTCGTCTCCTGCGCACCGCACGAGACCGTCGCCGAAGCGTCCTACCGGGCGCGCATCAACATCCCGCTGGACTGCCGGGACGGCGCCTGCGGCACCTGCAAGGCGTTCTGCGAGTCCGGCGACTACGACGGCGGCGACTACATCGAGGACGCCCTGTCCGACGACGAGGCCGCCGCCGGGTACGTGCTGCCCTGCCAGCTGATGCCGCGCAGCGACCTCGTGCTGCGGATCGCGAGCACGTCGACCGCGGCCAAGACCGCGGCGGCCACCCACTCGGCGACGCTGACCGAGATCCGGCGGCACTCCGACACCACGGTGGGGTTCACGCTGGAACTCGACGACCGCGACGCGCTGAGCTTCCTGCCCGGGCAGTACGTCAACGTGCGCGTGCCCGGCACCGACGTCACGCGGTCCTACTCGTTCAGCAGCGGCCCGGAGGACAAGACCACCTCCTTCCTGGTGCGCCTCACCGACGGCGGGGTCATGTCGACCTACCTGCGCGAGCACGCCGAGATCGGCGACCGGGTGGAGTTCACCGGTCCGATGGGGACGTTCTTCCTGCGCGAGCCGGCGCGTCCCGCGCTGTTCCTGGCAGGCGGCACCGGACTGGCCCCGCTGCTGTCGATGCTGGAGGCGCTGGCCGGGAGCGCACCCGCGCACCCGGTGCACCTGCTCTACGGCGTCACCACCGACGCCGACCTGGTGGGTCTGCCCGAGCTGCGGCACTACGCCGAGACCGTGCCCGGGTTCGGCTTCGACTGCTGCGTGGCCGACGAGAACAGCACCGCGCCGAACAAGGGGTTCGTGACGAGCCTGCTCACCCCCGAGCTGCTGCGCGGCGGCGACGTCGACGTCTACCTGTGCGGGCCACCGCCGATGGTGGAAGCGGTGCGCGACCGGCTGCGCACCGACGGCGTCGAGCCGGTGAACTTCTACACCGAGAAGTTCGCCGTCGCCGCCCAGGAGGGAGGCGAGGTCCGGTGAGCGGGCACCGCGCACCGAACCGCTTCGCCGGGCAGGTCGTGGTCGTCACCGGTGCGGCGCAGGGCATCGGGCGGGCGGTGGCCGAGCGGCTGTTCGCCGAGTCGGCCGAGGTCGTGCTCGTCGACCGCGCCGAGCAGGTGCACGAGGTCGCCGACGGGCTGCTCGCCGACGGGCGCCAGGCGCACGCCGTGGTGGCCGACCTGGAGGAGTTCGCCGGGGCCGAGCACGCGGCGGCCCGCGCCCACGAGCTGCACGGCGGCATCGACGTGCTGGTCAACACGGTCGGCGGCACCATCTGGGCCAAGCCGTACCAGCACTACCCGCCGGAGCAGGTCGAGGCCGAGATCCGCCGCTCGCTGTTCCCCACCCTGTGGTCCTGCCGCGCGGTGCTGCCCTACCTGGTGGCGCAGCGGCGCGGCACGATCGTCAACGTCTCGTCGGTGGCGACCCGGGGCGTGCACCGGGTCCCGTACGCGGCGGCCAAGGGCGGGGTCAACGCGATCACCACGGCGTTGGCGGTGGAGGCCGCACCGCACGGGGTGCGCGTGGTGGCCACCGCACCGGGCGGGACCGACGCACCACCGCGGCGGATCCCGCGCGGCCCGGCGCCCGACGGCGAGCAGCAGGAGGCGTGGTACCGGCGCGTGGTCGCGCAGACCGTCGAGTCCTCGCTGCTCAAGCGGTACGGCACACTGGACGAGCAGGCGGCCGCGATCGCGTTCCTGGCCTCGCCGGAGGCGTCCTACATCACCGGGACGGTGCTGCCGGTCGCGGGCGGCGACCAGGGGTGAGCACCGCCGGACGGCGGGGGTGAGCGGATGGCGCGGCAGGCGGAACCGGTGGGCAGGCGGGCGGAGCTGGCCTGGTTGGCGGAGGTCCTCGCGGTCGTGCGCGGCGGCCGGTCGCGCTGCGCGGTCGTGGCGGGACCAGCGGGCATCGGCAAGACCGCGGTGGTCGAGCACTTCCTGGCCCGCCACGGTGACGTCCACCTCGCGCGGGCCACCGGCATGCGGTGGGAGCAGCAGGTCCCCTTCGGCGTCGTGGACCAGCTCCTCGGCGAGCGGTGCTCGACACCGCTGCGCGCGGCGGAGCGACTGGTCGCCGCGTGGTCCACTGTGGACCGGACCGCGGTGGTCGTGGTCGAGGACGCGCAGTGGGCGGATCCGGATTCCCTGCGGGCGCTGGTGTCCGCCCACCGGCGCGCGGGGAACGTCCTGGTCCTGCTGCTCGTGCGGGACGACCGGCGGTGTTCGGCCGAGGTCCGCGACGTGGTGTCCGGGCTGCCCGCCGTGCGGGTCGCGCCGCTGGCCGCGCGGGACGTGCGCACGCTGGCGGTGCGGCACGCCGGCCGCGACCTGGCCGCCCCGGCCGCGCTGCGGCTGGCCGAGCACACCGGCGGCAACCCCCGCCACGTCCGGGACCTGCTCGACGAGCTCCCGCCGGAGAGCTGGTCGCGGTGGCAACCGGTGCTGCCCGCGCCCCGCGCGGTGGCCGAGGACGTCGCGCGAACGCTGGCCGACTGCCGCCCGGACACCCGGGCGCTGGTGGAATCGGCCGCCGTGCTGGGCGCGTCGGTCGCGGTCGGCGACGCCGCCGAACTGTCCGATGTGGACGATCCGGTGGTCGCGCTCGACGAGGCGGTCACCCGCGGTCTGGTCGACACCGTGCCCGGCCACGGCCTGCTGACCATGTCGTTCGTCGACCCGCTGGTGCGCGCCGCCGTCCACCACGCCCTGCCACCGCTGCGCCGCGACCGGCTGCACCGGGCGGCCGCCGAGGCCGTCGAGGACGAGGGCGCCCGGCTGCTGCACCTGGTGGCCGTCGCACCGTCGTCCGACGCCGGGTTGGCCGACCGGCTCGACGACTACGCGTCCGGGCAGGCCGCGCTCGGCGCGTGGTCGGCCGCGGCCCAGGCCCTGGTGCACGCCAGCAGGCTCAGCCCGCGCCGACCGGAACGCGAGCGGCGCCTGGTGCGCGCGGTCGACGCGCTGGTCGGGGCGGGCGACCTGGCCCAGGCCGCGGCGTTCTCCCCGCAGGTGGAGAGCTTCCCGCCGGGACCGCTGCGGGACGCGGTGCTCGGCTACCTGGCGATCCTGCGGGGGCGCCCCGCCGAAGCCGAACTGCTGCTCACCAGTGCCTGGGACGCCTGCGACCCCGGCCGCGACACCGAGGTCGCGGCGATGATCTGCCAGCGCCGCGTGCTGCACTCGCTGAGCCGCTGGCACGGCCCGGACCTGGTCGCGTGGGGCCGCCGCGCGGTCGCCCTGGCCGAGCCCGACGACCCGTCGGCGGTGGAGTCCGAAGCGATCATGGGCCTGGGGCTGGCCGCCACCGGCCGGATCCGGCAGGCCAGGCGCACCTGCCAGGAAGTGGTCGCCAAGGTCAGCCGCGGTGCTCAGTCGCAGCGGGTGCAGCTCGGCAAGGGCTGGCTCGACCTGGCGCTGGACGACCCGCGCACCGCCCGCCGGGAGCTGGAGATCGCCGTTCCCACCGAGTACCGGATGGGTTCGGTGCGCATCTCGCTGTGGGCGCAGGCGTGGCTGGCGCGCACCGAGTTCGCGCTCGGCGCGTGGGACGACGCGGTGCGCACGGTCGAGCACGCCTCGGTCGTGGTCGACCAGACCGGGCTGGAACTGGTGCGACCGCTGGTGCACTGGACGGGCGCGCAGATCCACGCGTTGCGCGGCGACGTCGAGACCGCCGAGGCGCACCTGCGGCAGATCTCGGCGTCGGAACAGCACTACGAGGTCATGCTGATCCCGGCCTGCCTGGCCCGCGCGCAGTGCGCGGAGGCCCGGTCCGACTACGACGGCGTGCTGCGCGCGCTGGAACCGCTGGTCCGGCTGTGGCCGCGGCAGGGCGTTGACGAACCGGGGTTCTGGCCCTGGCCGGACGTCTACGCCAACGCGCTGGTGATGACCGACCGCGCCGCCGAGGCGGATGTCTTCCTGCGCCCGCACGAGGAGGTCGCCGCGGACCGCGACCACCGCTCCTCGCTCGCCCGCCTCGGCTACGCGCGGGGCCGGGTGCACGCCGCCCTCGGCGACCTCGACGCGGCGCGCGCGGCCTTCGACGGCGCGCTCGATCGGCTCAAGTCCCTGCCGTTGCCCTACGAACGCGCCCGGGTCCACTTCGCCTACGGGCAGACGTTGCGCCGGGCGGGCAAGCGCCGGGAAGCCGACGTGGTGGTGCGCCGCGCCCGCGACGGCTACGCGGCGCTGGGCGCGACGACCTACGTCGAGCGCTGCGACCGCGAGCTGAAAGCGGGCGGTCTGCACCCCAGGCGCGGCGTCGACGTCGCCGAGCTGACCCCGCAGGAGCAGTCGGTGGCCCGGCTGGTGGCCCGGGGCATGACCAACAAGCAGGTGGCCGTCGAGCTGTTCCTGTCGGTGAAGACCGTGCAGTTCCACCTGACGCGCATCTACGCCAAGCTGGGCATCCACTCGCGCGGCGAACTGGCCGCCCACTACCGCGAGCCGTGATGATCCCGCACCGGGCCACCGCCGTGGCAGACTCGCCCGGCGGCGGGTGGAGGGCGCTCGCCGCACTGGTGACCGACTGCCGGAACAGGAGCTGACGCGGATGCCGGAGATCGCGCTGAACGACATCGAGGTGCACTACGACGAGTCCGGTTCCGGCCCCGCCGTGGTGTTCGTGCACGGCCTGGCCGAGGACCACCGCAGCTGGCACCAGCGGCACGAGCTGGCCGACCGCCGCACCTACGCCTACGACCTGCGCGGGCACGGCCGCACCTCGCTCGGCGAGGCGGACGGCACGCTCGCCCAGCTGCGCGACGACCTGATCGCGTTCCTGGAGTCGGTGTCCGGAGCGGCCACCTGCGTGGGTTTCTCGCTCGGCGGCACGGTGGTGCTCGCCGCGGCCGCGGCCCGCCCCGACCTGGTCCCCGCCGCGGTGCTGATGGCCACCTCCGCCGTCGTCGGCCGCGCCGCCACCGAGTTCTACCGCAGCCGGATCGAGCAGGTCCGCTCCGGCGACGGCGACGCCGTCCTCGCGTCGCTGCGCGCGGACACCGCCGCGATGCTCGCTTCGTCCGATGTGGACGTCGACGAGGTGGTGGCGCGGCGCAGCGAGGCCATCGGGGACGGTCGCGGCTACGCCAACGCGGCCAGCGCCATGGCGGCCGTGCGGGAGCAACCGCTCACCCCGCTGCTGGGCGCGATCACCGCGCCGGTCACCGTCATCGGCGCGGCCGACGACCGGTTCTGCCCGCGCAAGGCGGCCGACATCCTGCTGGACGGCCTACCGCGCGCCACCTACCGCGAGATCCCGCGCGCCGGCCACCTCATGAACGTCGACAACCCGGTGGCCGTGACCGCCGAACTGCGGGCCTGCCTGCCCACGTAGGATGGACCGTGTCCGTCTCGTCCTGGGTCAAAGTGCCGGTCGGCCCGCACGCCCCGCGGTGGTCCACGCGGCGGCCGCTGCGGACGGTTCTCATCGTGGTGCACACGCTCACCGCGTGGAACCGGCTCGCCGACATCCTGCCGATCTTCGATTCCGACGACCGGGTGCAGCTCGTGTTCACCTTCCCCGCCGCCTCGGCGGTCGATTCGGACGTGGCGAGTCACCTCGCACGCGCCGGGGCGGCGACCATTCCGTGGTCGCAGGCCGTCAACACCGGATTCGACCTGGCGATCTCCGTTCACCACAGCGGTGACCTGCACGAACTCAACGCGCCCCTGGTCCTGCTGTCGCACGGGATTGGATACACTAAACACACGAGGAATCGAGGAATCGAGGAATCGAGGAATCGAGGAATCGAGGAATCGAGGAATCGAGGAATCGAGGAATCGAGGAATCGAGGAATCGAGGAATCGAGGAATTCTCCGGTTTACGGGCTTTCTCCCGAGTGGTTGACGCGGCACGGGTCGGTGGTGGCGAGCGCCCTCGTCCTCTCGCACGACGAGCAGTACGAGCGACTGGCGGCCACGACCCCCGAGGCGGTGTCCGCGGCCGTGGTCGGCGGCGACCCGTGCCTGGACCGGATGCGCGCGAGCATGGGGCGACGGCCCCGATACCGCCGCGCGCTCGGCGCCGACCCGGGCAGCAGGATCGTCGCGGTGTCCTCGACGTGGGGCGACACCTCGCTGTTCGGCCGTGATCCCGACCTGCTCGCCGACCTGCTGGCGGAACTGCCCGACGACCACGTGGTCGCGGCGATCTTCCACCCCAACACCTGGTACGCGCACGGCCCGTGGCAGCTGCGCTGCTGGCTGGGCCGGTGCCTGCGGGCCGGACTGCGGCTGGTCCCGCCGGACGCGGGGTGGCAGCAGGCGCTCATCGCCGCTGACGCGGTGGTCGGCGACCACGGCGCCGTGACGGCCTACGCGGCAGCGCTCGGCAAACCCGTCCTGCTCGGCGCGTTCCCGGACGCCGACGTCGCCGCCGGGTCCGCAGTGGCCGCCCTCGGCGGGATCGCGCCGCGGCTGGACCGACGCCGCTCGCTGGCCGCACAGCTGCACGAACTCACCGCAACGCCGCCGGATCTGCGCGAGGTCGGCGAACTGGCGAGTTCGGTGCCCGGCGAGTCCGCTGGGATCCTGCGCCGAGTCTGCTACGAGCTGATGAAGCTGGACGAGCCCGGCGAACCGGCGCTGGTGGCGCCCTACCCGGAGAGCGGTCTGGTCCCCGAGCACGAACCGGTCCGGGCGTGGTGGGTCACCGGAGAGCGGACCGGATCCGACGTCCGGCTCATCCGCTGGCCCGGGGACGTGCAACCCGACCGGGGGCGCGACACCGTGCCGCCCGGGCGCCACCTCGTCGTCGCGGTCGACCACCCCCGGCACGACCTGCGCGGCGCCGCGTCGATCCTCGTCCACGACCTGCACGACGCCGACGACCCGGACCAGCTGCTCGCCGAGACCCTGCGCGCCCACCCGGCGTGCGCGATCGCGGCGGCCGCCGGCCCGGGTGAGTGCCGCGTGCTGCTGCGGGACGGACGCCGGTTCACCGCGTCGGTGCCACCGGACACAGTGGACCCGGCGATGTGCGCGTCCGCCGTGCGGTGCTGGGCGGACGCGGCACCGCCCGCCGAATTCGGCCTCGCCGTCGGAACCCGGACGGCACGGGTGTCGCTGCGCTCAGCCGATCACTGAGCGTCCAGCAGCTTCCGCACGTCGTCGGCGCGCGGGTCCCCGAGCATGTCGAACAACGCCAACGCGCGGCCGAAGCAGTTGCGCGCGGACTCCCCGTCGCCGCGCCGACCGGTCGCCTTCCCGAGCTTGACCAGCGCCTCGGCCTGCAACCGCAGGGCGCCCTCCCGGTCGAAGAGGTCGACGGCCTCGCGCAACGGGGTCGTCGCGCTCGCCGAGCCGAGGCGGTCCCACGCCTCGCCGAGGACCAGGAGGCACTTGGCGCGGTTCTCCCGTTCCTTGGAGTCGGCGTGGAAATGTTCCAGCGCCTTCTCCGCGTCCAGTCGGGCGTTCGCCGGTTCCTCGTCGTGCAGCCAGGACCGGGCGTACTGGAGCCGGAGCAGCGCGAAGGCGCGTTCCCGCTGCTCCGGCGGGATCTCGTCCTCGCTCGCGCGCTCCAGGACCTCCCACGAGCGCCGGTACCACTCCCGCGCGGATTCGGTCCTCCCCGCCCGCGCTTCGGCTTTGCCGCACCATTCGTACGCGCTCTGCGTCCCCAGTGGATGGTCGATGGCCAGTGCCTTCTCCCGCGAGACCTCGAAGTCCCGCTTCGCCCACGCCACGTTGCCCATCGCCAGGTGCGCGGATCCCCGTTGCGAGCACAGCTGCATGACGGCGGCGTCATCGCCCTCGGCCGCTTCCAGCGCGATCTCGTGCGTGCTCAGCCACCAGGCGTGGTGCCCGTGGTAGTGCAGGTACTTGAACAGCGCGACGGGCAGCTGCGTGGCCACCTGCAGTGCTCCCCGGTCCTTCGCCGCCGACACGCAGGCCACCGCGTTGGCGAGCTCGGCCTTGAACCACGCCAGCGCCTGTTCCCGCGTCTTGGCCGGGCCGGTGTGGGTCCGCAACCGCTCGAACAGCGGCCCCACCCGCCAGCGATCCGCCAACGCGCGGTCGTGCAGCGCCGCTTCCTCCAGGTACTTCTCGCAGACCCGCACCACGAGCTTGTCGCAGAGCTCGGCGCCGTCCTCCTGCCGCGCACGTTCGCGCGCCTCGGCGCGCACGATGTCGTAGTACCGGTAGCGCCCGCCGGATTCGACGAGCAGGTGCAGGTCGGTCAGCGTGCGCAGCAGCCGCCGCGTGCTCTTCGCATCGCGTTCCAGGGCGAACGCGGCGTACTCGATGCCGAAGTCGTCCCCGGGCAGCAGGGCGAGTCTGCGGTAGGCGATCCGCTCCTCGGGCGACATCGATCGTTCGTACGCCAGCTGCACGAAACCGCGCATCTTGCCGCCGAAGTCCAACTCCAGCAACGTCGCGACGGACTCGCGCAGCTCGTCCAGCAACCAGTCGACGTCCTGGGGACGACCGACCAGCAGTGCGGCCAACGTCCGCACCAGGTGCGGAAATCCGCCGCACAGCCGGACGAGTTCGTCCACCGCATCGCCGTCGATCTCGGTTCCCGCCAGGTCGTGCAGGAACAGCTCCCGCGCCTCGGCGTGCGGCAGCTGCTCGACCGCGTGGTCCCGGAAACCGCGCGGCAGCAGCTCCCGGTCCAGCGCCCGCCCGGTCACCACGAAGGCTGCCCGCGGAGCGTCGGCGGGGACCAGCGCACCGACCTGGTCGGCGTTGACGAATCCGTCGACGACCAGCAGGAACTCCTCGTCGCGGCTGCGCCGGTGGTAGGCGTCCAGCCGCGCGGCCGCGGAGGCGGGCAGTTCGCCGTCGGGCACCCCGAGGCCGGTCAGCGCGGTGCCCAGCATCTCCTCGAACGGGGCGGCCGAGCCGTCCGGACGTTGGGCCTGCACCCAGATCAGCGCCCGCTCGAAGGAGCCCTTCTCCAGCTCGGCGAACTCCCGGGCCACGCTGGAGGTGCCCACCCCGGCGACGCCGTGCAGCAGGATGCGGCAGGTTTCGCCTCGCGCGCGGCATTCCCGCAGCTGCCGGCTCATGTCCGCGAGCACGTCGTACCGGTCCCGGAACCCGGGCGTCCGCGGCATCGCTGCCATCTCGTCCCACTCCCCAGCTCGCGATGATCACGCCGCGCGGAACCCTAACGCACCGGGCGTGCTCGACGGGTACCTTCACCGCGGCACCACCCGAACACCGCACCGGATCTGTGACGTTGCCCGCAACGGCGGCACACCAGAACATCCCCGCCACAGCGGCCACGGGCGTCGCGCACCGCCGGGACCTTCGCCTCTACCAGGGAGAACGTGCGGTTATGGTGGTCGCCAAGCACCGCACCCGAGTTTGGGAACACCACCATGGCCGAACCGCACGGCGTCGACCACTTCGACGCGACCTTCGCGCGCGACCTGGCGTGGGCGCAGGAGCTGCGCCGCCAGCTCGCCGAGCTGCCCACCACCCCGGCAGAGGAGCCCGAGCAGGGCGAGTGAGTCAGTCCTCCTCGGCCTCCAGACCGGCCGGGACGTGCTCGGACAGCAGCTCCAGCAGGTGGTCCACGTCCACGGGTTTGGTGACCCACTCGGTGGCACCGGCAGCGAGGCTGCGATCCCGGTCGTCCTCCATCGCCTTCGCGGTGATCGCGATGATCGCCAGGTCGCGGTAGCGCGGCATCTCCCGGATCAGCCGGATGGTGGCGTTGCCGTCCAGCTCGGGCATCATCACGTCCATCAGCACGACGACGATGTCCGCGTGCTCCTGCAACGCCTTGAGCCCGGCGAGCGCGTTGTCGGCGTGCACCACGTGCAGGCCGTGCTGCTCCAGCACCTGCCGCAGCGCCTCGACGCTGCGCTCGTCGTCGTCGACGACCAGCACCTTCTCGCCGTTGAACCGCAGCTCCGAGCGCTGGGCCCGGTCGGTGCCGGGCAGCATGTACTGCCGCCCTTCCTGGCGTTCCAGTTCCGCGGACCGCAACGGCGGGTCGATTCCCTCCACCGCCACGTCCAGCCGCGCCTCGGCCGTGGTCGGCAAGGCGCGGGCGCCGATCTCGTGGTGCTCGGCGGCCGGCTGGTCGACGGCCAGGTAGAGGGTGAACGTGCTGCCCTGGCCCGGTTCGCTGCGCACCTGCAGCTCCCCGCCGAGCAGCGCGGTCAGCTCCCGGCTGATCGACAGGCCGAGCCCGGTGCCCCCGTACTTGCGCACCGTCGTGCCGTCGACCTGCTGGAACGCCTCGAAGATCAACGACAGCTTGTCCGGCGGGATGCCGATGCCGGTGTCGCGCACGCAGAACGCCACCCGCTGCCGCACCCTGCGCAGTGACGGCTCGGTGACCTCGGTCGGCTGGGCGGGCCGGATGCGCAGCTCGACCCCGCCGCGGTCGGTGAACTTGACCGCGTTGGACAGCAGGTTGCGCAGCACCTGCTCCAGCCTGCTGCGGTCGGTGCGCAGCACCGGCGGCACCGACGGGGCCACGACCACCTCGAACTCCAACCCCTTGTCGTCGGCCAGCGGCCGGTACAGAGACTCGATGTGGGTGGCGATGTCGGCGATCTCGACGTCCTCGGACAGCAGTTGCATCTGCCCGGCCTCGACCTTGGACAGGTCCAGCACGTCGTTGATCAGCTGGAGCAGGTCGGTGCCCGCCTGGTGCACGGTCCTGGCCAGGTCCACCTGCTGCTCGGTGAGGTTGCCGTCCAAGTTGTCGGCCAGCAGCTTGGCCAGGATCAGCACGCTGTTGAGCGGCGTGCGCAGTTCGTGGGACATGTTCGCCAGGAACTCGGACTTGTAGGCCGATGCCTGCGAGAGCTGCCGCGCCCGCTCCTCCAGCTCCTGGCGGGCCTGCTCGATCTCCAGGTTCTTCAGCTCGATGTCGCGGTTGCGGCTGGCCAGCAGCGCCGCCTTCTCCTCCAGCTCGGTGTTGGACCGCTGCAGCTCGTCCTGCTGCTGCTGCAACTGCTCGGACCGGGCCTGCAACTCCTGGGCGAGGTGCTGGGACTCCGCAAGCAGCGCCTCGGTGCGGGAGTTGACCAGGATCGTGTTGACGTTGACCCCGATGGTCTCCTTCAGCCGTTCCAGCAGGTCCAGGTGCACCGGGCTGAAGGCGTTGACCGAGGCCAGCTCGATCACGCCGAGCACCTCGCCCTCGAACAGCACCGGCACCACGACGGCGTTGACCGGCGCTGCCGAACCCAGCCCCGACCTGATCCGCACGTAGTCCGGGGGCAGGTCGCAGACCAGGATCGTCCGCTTGTCCACCGCGGCCTGCCCGACCAGCGACTCGCCGACCTCGAAGCGCAGCGGGGCTTCTCCCTCCCCCGCGATCGTCCTGCCGTAGCCGGCGGTCAGCTCCAGCACGCCGCGCCCGTCCTCGCCGTCGCGGGCCAGGAAGAAGGCGCCGCACTGCGCCGACACCAGCGGGGTGAGCTCGGACATGATCTGCTGCGCCAGCGAGGCGAGGTCCTGCTGGCCCTGCATGAGCGCGGACATGCGGGCGAGGTTGCTCTTGAGCCAGTCCTGTTCCTCGTTGGTGCGGGTGGTCTCCTTGAGGTTGCCGATCATCGCGTTGATGTTGTCCTTGAGCTCGGCCACCTCCCCGGAGGCGTCGACGGTGATCTGCCGGGTCAGGTCGCCCTCGGTGACCGCGGTGGCGACCTGCGCGATCGCGCGCACCTGGGTGGTGAGGTTGCCGGCCAGCTGGTTGACGCTCTCGGTGAGCCGCCGCCAGGTGCCGGAGACGTCGGCGACCTCGGCCTGACCGCCGAGCTTGCCCTCGGTGCCGACCTCCCGCGCCACCCGCGTGACCTCCGCGGCGAACGCCGAGAGCTGGTCGACCATCGTGTTGATGGTGGTCTTGAGCTCCAGGATCTCCCCGCGCGCGTCCACGTCGATCTTCCTGGACAGGTCGCCCTGCGCGACCGCCGTGGTGACCTGGGCGATGTTGCGCACCTGGTTGGTCAGGTTGCGGGCCATGATGTTGACGTTGTCGGTGAGGTCCTTCCAGGTGCCCGCCACGTTGGGGACCCGCGCCTGGCCGCCGAGGATTCCCTCGGTGCCGACCTCCCGGGCCACCAGGGTGACCTGTTCGGCGAACGCGCGGAGCGTCTCGACCATGCCGTTGATGGTCTCGGCGAGCGCGGCGACCTCGCCCTTGGCCTCCACGGTGATCTGCTTCGACAGGTCCCCACCGGCCACCGCGCTGGCCACGGCCGCGATGCTGCGCACCTGGTTGGTCAGGTTGTCGGCCATGATGTTGACGTTGTCGGTGAGGTCCTTCCACGTCCCGGCCACCCCGTGCACCCGGGCCTGACCGCCGAGCTTGCCCTCGGTGCCGACCTCCCGCGCCACCCGCGTGACCTCCGCGGCGAACGCCGAGAGCTGGTCGACCATCGTGTTGAGCGTGTTCTTCAGCTGCAGGATCTCGCCGCGCGCGTCCACGTCGATCTTCTGGGACAGGTCGCCGCGGGCCACCGCGGTGGCGACCTGGGCGATGCTGCGCACCTGCACGGTGAGGTTGTTGGCCATGAAGTTGACCGAGTCGGTCAGCGCCCGCCAGGTGCCGGCCGCCCGCGGCACGCGGGCCTGACCACCCAGCCTGCCCTCGGTGGCGACCTCCCGGGTGAGCCGGGAGACCTCGTCGGCGAACGCCGAGAGCTGGTCGACCATCGTGTTGAGGGTCGTCTTGAGCTCGCCCATCTCCCCCGCGGCCTCGACGGTGGCGGTGCGGGTCAGGTCGCCGGAGGCGACGGCGTGGGCGACCCGGGAGATGTCGCGCACCTGCCCGGTGAGGTCGGCCGACATCCGGTTCACGGCGTCGACCAGATCGCGCCAGGTGCCCACCAGACCGGGCACCTGCGCCTGGCCGCCGAGCTTGCCCTCGGTGCCGATCTCGCGGGCCAGCCGGACGACCTCGGTGGCGAACAGCGACAGCTGGTCGAGCAGCTCGTTGACGGCGGTGTTCATGCCGGCCAACTCGCCGGGCAATGCCGCGTCCTCGGCCCGGCGCGGCATGCGCTGCGTCAGATCCCCCCTGGTCAGGGCGGTGAGCACGCGGGTGAGCTCGGCCATCGGCGCGAGCAGCGTGCGCAGCATGGTGTTGACCGAGTCGGCCACGACCGCCCAGCCGCCCTGCCCGGAGCCGTCCAGGTCGACCGGCTCGATCGGCCACTGGCCGCGGGACGCGGCGGCGCTGACCCGCTGCAGTTCGCCGACCAGCCGCTGGTTGCGCTCGGCCAGCTCGTTGAACGCGGTGGCGATCTCGGGGTGCAGGCCGTCGCCGGTGACCACCAGGCGGCGGCGGAAGTTGCCGTCGCGCAAATCCCGCAACCCGACCAGCAGGCGGGTGAGGGTGGCGAGGTCGGCGGGATCGTCGGGTTGCGGTGCCGGCATGGCAGGTCCCTCGCCTCAGCGCCGGTCGCGGGAGCGGTCCAGGCGCAGTTCGGTGGCCAGCACGGCGGCCTCGCTGCGGTGCCGCATCGCCAGCTTCGCGAGCATCTGCGACACGTAGTTCTTGATCGTCTTCTCGGCGAGGTACATCCGCTTGGCGATCTCCCGGTTGGTCAGCCCCTCGCCGATGAGTTCCAGCACCTGCCGTTCGCGGGCGGTCAGCTCGCGCAGCGGATCGGCCTGCTCCTGCTCCCTGCGCAGCCAGGACAACATGGCCTCGGTCTTCTTCGGGCTCAGCAGCGACTCGCCCGCACCGGCGGTGCGGATGGCGTTGACCAGCTCCTCGCTGACCACTCCCTTGAGCACGAAACCGGCGGCGCCCGCCATGATCGCGTCCATCAACGCGTCGTGGTCGTCGAAGGACGTCAGCATCAGGCAGCGCAACCCGGGCAGCTGCGACTGCAGTTCCCGGCACAGCTCGACGCCGTTGCCGTCGGGCAGGCGGACGTCGAGGACCGCCACGTGCGGCGCGGCGCGCGGCACCCACGCCAGCGCCTCGGCGACGGTGGACGCCTCGCCCACCAACTCCAGGTCCTGTTCGGCTCCCACCAGAGCGGCGACACCCCGCCGGATGACCTCGTGGTCGTCGACCACGAACACACGCGTCGTCATCTCGCCCCCCTTCTGGCATTGACCAGGATAAATACCCCGTACGGCGGATGCTGCCCGTCCGAGCGGACCACCGCTGTCACTCGAACAGGTGAAGTGGAAGGGCGAGAGCCGGTGGCGGGGCCGAGCGACCCCGCCACCACCGCGTCACCGGGAGGCGTAGACGGACTCCACGAAGTGCGCGAGCTTGTCGTCGGAGATGTGCTGGGCGAGGTCGGCCTCGCTGATCATGCCGACCAGCCGGTGGTCGGCGATCACCGGCAGCCGCCGGATCCGGTACTGCTCCATCATGCTCAGCACCTGGTCGACGTCGGTGTCGGCGGCCACCCAGTGCGGGGTGCCCTGGGCGAGCGCGCCCGCCTTGACGTCGGCGGGATCGCGCCCCTCGGCGCAGCACCGGATGACGATGTCGCGGTCGGTGATGATGCCGTGCAACCGGTCGTCGCGGCCGCAGATGGGCAGCGAGCCGACCTTGAGATCACGCATCATGCGCGCCGCGGTGAGCAGCGTGTCGTCCTCGCCGACGCACTGCACACCCGGGTGCATGATGTCGCGGGCGGTGGTCATGACGTGCTCCTTTCCAGCGCCAGGCTGCCTCGCCCACGCACTACCCCCGACCCCGTGGCGCGAAACCGGGAATTCCACAGTGGACGGGCGGTCACCGGATGCGGTGGTCCGCGATCGTCGCCGCCCGGACGCACCGCGGTCGTGGCTAGGGTCGGCGGCGTGCCACGGCCAGGGCGCTTCGACCGCCTCCAACTCATCCTGTCCCTCGACCCGCTGCGGGACCGGGACCGCATCTTCCGGCTGCTGACCGCCTACGAGTTCCCGTGGGACTTCGCCCGCGCACTGCAGATCGCGCTGTTCCGCACCTACGCGGTCCCCAGCATCGGCAGACTGCTGGACCGGACCGGCGAGTTCACCCGGCGCCCCCGCAAGCGCATCGACGACACCGCGCTGCTGCTGTACGAGATCCTGCACCACGGCGTCGACGACCGGCGCGGGCAGCAGGCGATCGGGCACCTCAACCGCATCCACGGGCGGTACCCGATCAGCGGCGACGACCACCGGTACACGCTCGCCACGTTCGTCGTGATGCCCGTGCGCTGGATCGGCAGCTACGGCTGGCGACGGCTGCACCCGCACGAGGTGCTGGCGATCACCCACACCATGCGGGGCATGGGCGAGCAGATGGGCATCCCCGGGATCCCCGAGACCTACGCCGGGTTCGAGCGGCTGCTGGACGACTACGAACGGCGGCACTTCGCCTTCGACCCGGCAGCCCGCCGGGTCGCGCTGGCCACGCTGGAGATGTACATCGCCGGGGTGCCGCGTCCGCTGGCGGGTCTCGCCCGCGCGCTGCCGCGCCTCCTCCTCGACCACCACGTCCTCGACGCGTTCGCGCTGCCCCGGCCGCCCGCGGCTGCGCGCCGGGCCGCGCACCTGGCGCTGCGGGTGCGCGCGGAGCTGCTGCGAGTGAGCCCCGCCCGGCCGGAGTCCCGCCCGGCGCCGCCTCCCCCGCAGCGCAGCTACCCGCGGGGCTACGCGCTGAGCGACCTCGGTCCGCGCGCCTTCCACCGGTCCCGCCCGAGCGACGTTGATTTCACTCAGCACTGAAATCATCGCATTCACGAACTTGATGTTGCCGCCCGCTGCCGGCGGAGGTGGACGACCGGCCCGCGGCGCGTTCTGCTCGGTGGGATGGCGCGTTGTCCGGTGCGAGGCGGTGCGTGACCATTCCCGCTGAGCCGACCCAGACGGAGGGGATCCCCATGACCGACCCACCCCGGCGCCCCAGGCAACTCGACTCCCCGGTGCTGCCGAAGGTCTTCCGGTACATGTCCCGGGCGCACGTGCGGCTCTACCGGCTCACCGACGGCCGCATCGGCGGGAAGTGGCGGATCGGCGCCGGGTTCCGCAAACCGGTCCCGACGCTGCTGCTGGACCACCGCGGCCGGAAGTCCGGCAGAACGTTCACCACCCCGCTGCTCTACTCCACCGACGGGCCGGACGTCGTCGTGGTCGCCTCGCAGGGCGGCCTGCCGCGGCACCCGCAGTGGTACCGCAACCTCGTGGCCCACCCCGACACCGAGATCCAGATCGGCGGACGGCGCCGTGCCGTCCGGGCCCGCACCGCCTCACCGGAAGAACGGGCCCGGTTGTGGCCGCTGCTGGTGGCCACCTACGCCGACTTCGACACGTACCAGTCGTGGACCGAACGCGAGATCCCGGTCGTCATCCTTCAGCCGCGCACCCCGTGACGCACGACGGGCCCGCCCCCGGCCGGAGGCGGGCCCGCACGCGGTCCGGTCAGGGCAGGTTGATGGTGCCCCGGAACTTCTCGGTGCCCGGGACGAGCTCGACGTCGCGGAACTGCGAGTGGGTGTGCATGTAGTCGAGTTCGCGGGCGACGTCGCCGACGCCGTTGCTCCCGGTCGTGGGCAGGATGTTCAAAGTGGACAGAATGCCCAGCGCGCGGCCGGAGGAGTCCAGGAACGCGCTGCCCGAGTCACCCGGGATGCCCGGCGTGACGGTGAGGACGGTGTGGCTCCAGCCGCCGCCCTGCTCGTCGAGGATCTGGCCCTGCTTGGGGCTGAGCAGCGAGATCCCGGCGCGCAGCTTGGAGTTGCCGTAGCTGACGACCTTGCCGCCCTTGGCGGCGCCGGCAGCCAGGGCGGTGGGGCCGCCCCAGAACGGGATGCTCGGGTTGACCTTGCCGGTGTCGGCGGGATCCAGCTGGATCAGCGCGAGGTCGTTGTAGGCGCAGGTGTCCGGGTTCTTCTCGTGCTGGGCCTGCATGGTCAGCCAGGAGCTGTAGACCAGCTTGCCCGGCCTGCTCGCCCCGGTCACGGTCACCGGGGTGCCCAGCGGCAGCGACGGGGTGTCGCAGCCGTTGGTCTGGTTGCTGTTGCCCGTGCTGGCGCAGTGCGCGGCCTGTCCCAGGTAGACGTGGGAGCCGTCGGAGTACACGAAGTTCGCCGTGCACTGGCCTCCGTTGGTGTAGGTCTGCACTCCGGGATGCACCGCGGCCGTCGCCGCCGGGGCCCACTGCGGCGCCGCCGATGCCGTACCCGATAACGCCGTGACGGCCACGCCCAGCGCGGCCGTCAGCCACGCCACGCGCCTCGTCGTCCTCCGGACCATTCCGGCCTCCCCGAACTTCAGTTGGGGCCGTTCGGAAAATCTTCGCGCGAACTGTGCTCGCATCAAGTTCCCCGACCCGATTTTCGGTTACTCGCGGGTAAAATACCGGCTCGGACGCGCCGACGACAGGGCCGAAATGAGGTCGTGACCCCGGCTGGAGAACCGGGGTCACGACAGGTCAGGAGCAATGCGGCGTTCCGGTCACTGCGGCGGGCCGCCGGGCAGCGGCAGCACCGGTTGCCCGGCGAGGATCTGGTTCATCGCCGCGTACCAGGTTCGCGCGGGCACCTTGCCGCCGTAGATGTTGCCGTTCGATCCGCACAGGTACGGCGGTGCGTCCCCGCCGCCGTCGCAGATGCCCTGCGGGTGGCTGCCGTCGGCGTAGGTGAGCACCGCACCGGCCAGCTGCGGGGTCGCGCCGAGGAATCCGGCCGACTGGCTCTGCTCGGTGGTCCCCGTCTTGGCCATCACCGGGCGGTTCCAGCCCGCCGCCTGCGCGGCCACCTTGGACGTGCCGTCGGTGTCGTCCTTGCTCATGCCCTGCGCCAGCTCGTCGGCCACCTGCGGGGGCAGCACCTGCTGGCACGGCTCGATGTTCAGCGGCACCGGTTTGCCCGCGCGGTCGGTGACCTGCTCGATCGGGTTCGGCGGGCAGTACGTCCCGTGGCTCATCACGGTCGCGGCCACATTGGACAGTTCGAGCACGCTCGTCGGGGTGTAGCCGAGGGTGAAGGCGCCGCGGTTGTTCTTCTTGATCGACTCGCCCAGCGACGGGCCGTTCGAGCCGTCGGCCTTGAGCGGCTGCCCGGCCGCGTTGACGCCGTTGATGCTCGTGCGCAGACCGAGCCGGGAGGCCATGTCCACGACGTTGTTCAGCCCGACCTTCTCCTCCAACGCGACGAACGCGGTGTTCGGTGAGGTGGCCAGCGCCATCTGCAACGTCCGCGGTCCGGGCGCGACGCCCTCGGCGTTGCCGACGGTGTACGGCGCGGTGCCGCTCTTGTAGACCTGCGAGGTGTAGCTGGGCGGCACGTCCACCACGTCGTTGATGCTCATGCCCTGCTCCAGCGCCGCCGCGGCGGTGAACACCTTGTAGATCGACCCGGCGCCGAACGGCTGGACCTTGCTGACGATGTCGTAGGCCGTCTCGCCCTGGTCGGCGTCGTTGCCGTAGTCGCGGTTGGCGACCAGGGCGCGGACCTTGTGCCCGTCCTTGCCGGGCTCCACGATCGCCATCGCGTTGGCGATGCCCGGGGTCTTGGCCGGGACCTGCGCCTTGGCGGCCTGCGCGGCGGCCTCGGTGGCGTGCCGGTCCATCGTGGTGCGCACCGTGTAGCCGCCGGTCTTGAGCTTGTCCGTGTCGAGCCCGACCCGCTCCAGGTAGTTGGTGACGTAGTTGCAGAAGAAGCCGCTGGTGGCGCTGTCGCCCAGCCCCACGCAGCCGTTCGGCGGACGGCCCAGCGGCGAGAGGATGCCCAGCGGTGCGCGCTTGGCCTCCTCCGCCTGCTGCTTGGTGATGCGCAGGCTGTTGTGCGGATCGGTCATCAGGTCGATGACCATGTTGCGGCGCGCCAGCGCCTCCTGGGGGTTGCTCTGCGGGTTCAGCGCACCCGGGGCGTTGACCAGCGCGGCCAGCAGCGCCGACTGCGGGATGGTGAGCTTGTCCGGGGTGGTGCCGAAGTAGGTCTGCGCGGCGGCCCCGATGCCGAAGGTCTGGTTGCCGAAGGGCACGACGTTGAGGTAGCCGTCGAGGATCTGCTCCTTGGTCATGGTGTGCTCGATGTCGACGGCGATGCGCGCCTCGCGCAGCTTGCGGGCGATGGTGTCCGCGTGCGCCTTCTGCGCCTCGATCGGGGTGCTGGCCGCCACGTACTCCAGGTAGTTCTTCACGTACTGCTGGGTGATCGTGGAGGCGCCCTGCACCGTGCCGCCGCGGATGGCGTCGGTGGCGATGGCCCGCAGCGTGCCCTGGACGTCGATCGGCCCGTGATCCCAGAACCGCTTGTCCTCGACGGCGGTGACGGCCGCCTTCATAGTGTCGGGGACCTGCTCGGGCGGGGTCTCGATCCGGTAGTCCCGGTAGACGTAGGCCATCGGCACGCCGTCGGAGTCCAGGATCGTGGACGCTTCGGGCATGTCCTGGCGGCTCAGCGACGCCGACATCGACGACATGGCGTGGGAGCTGCTGTCCACCACCTCGCCGGCGCCGACCGCCGCGGGCATCAGCGCGCAGGCCAGCAGGACCCCCGCCAGGACGCACAGTCCGAGCATCTTCAGCGCCAAGCCGCGGGCCCTGAACCCAGGCATCCGCCACCCCCTCCAGTGCAGGCGGCCGACGGCGGTTCCAGGGTGCGCTGACCCGCGCACGGATCGACGACGATCCGACTCCCGGCGGTGGAAGGGGCGGAAACGCCCGGATTCTCCGCGTCGGCCGACGCGGTTCGAGTCCTCTTGACCACTACCGTACCGCAGCCCGACTCGGCGGGCTCACGAGACGTGAGTACGGCTCAGCGCAACGGAATTCGGACGCCCGAGGTGTCCTGAGTGGACACGAATGAGCCGTTGGTCCCGATTCTGCGGCACCGCCCGGATCCGACGTTTCCGCGCCCGTTCGCCGGAAAGCGCCCGGAATTCCCCGTTTCGTCACCCGCGTGCGGCTGGACCTCGGCGGAAAGAACATGAATGATCTTCATAAAAGCCTCCACCGAGGAACGGACCCCAGGATGCTGAACCGACGCCACTTCCTCCGCCTCAGCGGGATCACCGGATCCGCGGTCACCGCCGCCCTCGTCGGTGGCCCACCCGCGTTGGCCCGCACCGGACCGTCCGGCACCGCCGGACGCGTCGTCTCCCCCGAGGGCACGACGCTGCGCGCCGCCGCGACCGCCGTGCCGGGCGAGGGCTACCGGCGGCTGACCGCCGGCCCCGGCTGGCCGCTGGTGGTGCGCACCGACCTGGTCGGCGGCGGCCCGGCGCGCGACGACCGGCGCACCCCGGTCGCCTGCTTCGTCCAGTTCACCGACATGCACATCGTCGACGCGCAGTCCCCGGCGCGCTTCGAGTACCTGCACCCGCTGTTCGGCGCAGGCGCGTTCCGGCCGCACGAGACGCTCGGCGCGGTGGCCGCCACGCGGCTGGTGCGGCGGATCGGCCGGCTGCCCGGCGGCCCGGTCACCGGGCGCCCTTTCGACTTCGCCATCACCACCGGCGACAGCAGCGACAACCACGAACAGGCCGAACTCGACTGGTACTTCGGCGTGCTCAACGGCGGGCGGCTGACGCAGAACACCGGGGACCCGCACCGCTACGAGGGCGTCCAGGACTCCGGCGACCCGCTGTACTGGCACCCCGACGGCGACGTCCGGGACCGGTACCGGCAGGCCGGGTTCCCGCTGGTGCCCGGCCTGCTGGGCGACGCGCTGCGCCCCGTGGACAGCCCCGGGCTGCGGATGCCCTGGTACGCCGCGTTCGGCAACCACGACAACACCGTCGTCGGCACCCTGCCGCCGGAGCTGGTGCCGGGACTCCGGGAGTTCTACACCGGATCCCGCAAGATCATCGGGCGCGACGAGCGGGAGTCCCGCGACCTCGCCGACATCCTGCGCGACCCCGCCCGCCGCCAGGAGGCGCCGCGGGTGTTCGACACCGGCCGGGGCATCGTCCGCGAGGTGACTCCGGACGAGCGCCGCGCCCCGTTCTCCACGCGGGAGTTCATCCGCGCCCACCTGGACCCGGCGCGCACCGGCCCGGGGCCGGTCGGCCACGGCTTCAGCGAGGACAACGCCGACAGCGACGCGGCCTACTACACCTTCCGCATCGCGCCCGGGGTGACGGGCATCAGCATGGACACCACGAACACCAACGGCTTCGCCGACGGTTCGCTGGGGCTGGCGCAGTTCCGGTGGCTGGAGCAGGTGCTCACCCGGGGCAGTTCGCGCTACTGCGACGAGGCCGGGCAGCAGCGCCGCCAGGACGTCACCGACGAACTGTTCATCCTGTTCAGCCACCACACCAGCGGCACCATGGGCGCGCTGCTGCCGGACTCGCGGCGGCCGCTGGAACCGCGGGTCAGCGGTGACCGGCTGGTCGATCTGCTGCACCGGTTCCCGAACGTGCTGGCGTGGGTCAACGGCCACACGCACCGCAACACCATCACCCCGCACCCGGCCGACGACCCGGAACGCGGTTTCTGGGAGATCAACACCGCCTCCCACGTCGACTACCCGCAGCTGGCCCGGATCGTCGAGCTGGCCGACAACGGCGACGGGACGTTGTCGCTGTTCACCACGCTCGTCGAGGCGGACAGCCCGTACCAGGCCGACTACGCCGACCGCTCCCCCGACGCGCTGGCGTCGCTGTACCGGGAGCTGTCCTACAACGACCTGCACGCCGACCTGGGCCAGCTGGGCGGGACGGGCGACCGCAACGCCGAGCTGCTCGTCGCCGGGCGGCTGCCGACGCGCTGAGGAGCACGAGGCCGGTCCTGGCTGAAATTGCCGGATATTTCAGCCCGGACCGGCTCCTCGTCGCGGAGGTCGGCTCAGTCGCCGGGGACCGGTTCGGGGGTCGCGGCCGGTGCCACGGCCCGCTCCGGCGGGGTGCGCACCAGGTGGTTGAAGACGATGTTGAGCAGCACCGCGGTGATCGCGCCCGCCACGATGCCGGTGCCGAACACGGTCTGGAACCACTGCGGGAAGTGCTGGTAGATCTTCGGCGCGGCCAGCGGGATCAGACCCACCGCCAGCGAGACGGACACGACGAACATGTTGTGCCCCTGGTCCAGGTGCGCCCGCGACAGCGTCCGGATGCCGCTGGCCGCGATGCTGCCGAACAGCATCAGCCCGGCTCCGCCCAGCACCGGGTAGGGCACCAGCGAGACCACGCCGCCCAGCACCGGGAACATCCCGAGCAGGACCATCACCACACCGGCCGTGGCGACCACGAACCGGCTGCGCACCCGGGTCAGCGACACCACGCCGACGTTCTGCGCGAACGCACTGGTCGGCAAGCCGCCCACCAGCGAGCCGAGGGTGGTGGCCAACCCGTCGACGCGCAGTCCGCGGGTCACGACCCGCTGCTCGACCTCGCGCTCGCAGATCTCACCGATCGCCAGCATCCCGGCCGAGCTCTC
Source organism: Saccharopolyspora rosea (assembly GCF_025643595.1). Classification (GTDB taxonomy): domain Bacteria; phylum Actinomycetota; class Actinomycetes; order Mycobacteriales; family Pseudonocardiaceae; genus Saccharopolyspora; species Saccharopolyspora rosea. The sequence continues at coordinate 2,924,775 of NZ_CP102826.1, read as the reverse complement.
GGTCATCGCCACGAGGATCACGATGCACACCGCGAGGATCGCGGCCGGGTGGAACTCCGGGATCCCGAAGTGCAGCGGCTTCGGCACCGCGAACCAGGACGTCTGGTCGAACATGTCGGTGTGGACCATGCCGAACGGCACGGCGGCCAGCGTGCCGACGACCATGCCCAGGATCAGCGCGATCTGCTTGAGGAAACCGCGCAGCACGCGCTGCAGCACGATGATGACCACGAGGGTCAACGCCGCGAGCCCGAGGTTGGCGGTGGACCCGAAGTCGGCGGCTCCCTCCCCGCCCTGCGCCCAGGCGACCGGCACGGTCATCAGCGACACGCCGATGAGGGTGATCACCACGCCGGTCACCAAGTGCGGGAAGAACCGCATGAGCCGCCCGAAGAACGGGCCCACCGCCAGGCAGAACACCCCGCCGACGAGCACGGCGCCGAGCACGGTCTGGATGCGGTGCCCCGGCTCGGCGGTGTGCGCCACGGTCAGCAGGGACGCCAGTCCGGCCGAGGAACTGGCGTTGACGAACGGCAATCGATTGCCGACGAGCTTGCCGATCCCCAGCGTCTGCAGCAGCGTCGCCAGACCCGCCACCACCAGGCTCACCGAGATGAGCGTGAGCTGGTCCTCCTGGTCGAGGCCGCAGGCCGGACCCAGGATCAACGGCGGCGCCACGACGCCCGCGTACATCGCCCCGACGTGCTGGAAGGCGGCCGGGATCAGCCGCTTGGGCGGTAACTTCTCGTCCACCGGATGGCAGGACGCGGCGGCCGTGGCCCCCTGCGAAGGCAATGCCATACCCGTTCCCCTTTTGGAAAAGACGGCTGACCGCGCGAAATTCACGCGGACAGGTCTGGTGCGTTGGAAATACCCGACGAATCAGCCCGAATTCCGGCACGCACCCCCGGTGCCGACACGACGGAAAGAACTTCGACGGGTCGAACCGGACGCGGTGACGGGCTCCGATGCCTCCTCTCGCTTTCGACCCCGGCCTCACCGGTGCTCGCGGTGTCGAGTTGCAGGAAAGCTACGTCCGGGATCCGACCACCGTCAACATTTTGTTGAAACTTTCTCCAGACGGAAAAGATCTCGACCAGACTCGCATTCCGGACATTTGGCGCGTCCGAGCGCTGGCCAGCGCCACCCAGGACGTTCCGGCGCAAGCGGTGACCTGCGCCATTCCGGATGGCAGAAGAACGTGCAACCTGCACAACGCAGGAGTGATCACGCCGTCAGCTCGCCCAGTGGGGTGATGGTTGCGCCCGACCGTACGCGGAACCGCCCGCTGCCCGGGGGTGGGGCGCCGCGCGGGCGGATCCGGTGCGCGACCGGACCCCGTTCACCCGACCCCGCGCGCAACCGGCCGCCGCGCGCGGGGTCGGGCGGAAAGGCGTCCGCGGAAAACCTGGCGAGCGGAAATGGGTGTTCGATGTGTTCCGCCGGTACCGGATCACGGAATTCCGGCGCGATCACCTTTACGACAGCGCCGGCGCATTGTCGCGAGCCGCCCGCCGATCACCGTTGCGGCTCGGCGGTGGCCGCCGTCGCGAATTCGCGGATCGGTGCGGACCAGCCCGCGGGATCGGACCACGCGAAGCTGTGCGGTCGGGCGGGTCGCGGACGGCACCGCAGGGCCGCCGCCAGGTGGTGGCCCAGGCGCGGCGCGACGGGCCGTCCTGGTGCACCAGGTACTCGTCCGGCAGCGCGCCCACTCCCCCGTCCGGCGGCGGATCTCCGCACACGCGCGTTTGCCCGGCCGCAGCGCGGGAAACCGAAGGCGCGGGACCAACCGGCCGGGAGGTGCGGATGAGCGCGAGGGACAGCTCCGGACAGGTGGCCGTGGTCGGTGCGACCGGCAACATCGGGACGAGCGTGGTGCAGGCGCTGGAGGCCGACCCCCGGGTCCGCACGATCGTGGCGATGTCGCGCCGCGAACCCGAGGTCACCGGTCCGAAGACCCGGTGGCTGCGCACCGACGTCGTCGACGACGACCTCGTCGAGACGTTCCGCACCGCCGAAGCCGTGATCCACCTGGCCTGGATCTTCCAGCCGACGCGCGACCCCGTCACGACCTGGCGCACCAACGTGCTCGGCACGCTGCGCGTGCTCGACGCGGTGGCCGCCGCCGGGGTGCCCTCGTTCGTGCACGCCTCGTCGGTCGCCGCGTACTCGCCCGGGCCGCGGCGGCGGCCGGTCGACGAGCAGTGGCCCACGCACGGCTGGCCGGGTTCGGCCTACAGCCGGGAGAAGGCATACCTGGAGCGGTGCCTGGACGCCTTCGAGCAGCGGCACCCCGACGTCCGCGTGGTGCGGATGCGCACCGCGTTCTGCTTCAAGGCCGGATCCGCTTCCCAGCAGCGGCGGCTGTTCCTGGGCCCGCTGGTGGTGGACCGGTTGGTGCGGCCCGAGGCGCTGCCGGTGCTACCGCTGCCGTCGGGACTGCGGTTCCAGGCCGTCCACAGCGACGACGTCGGCGAGGCGTACCGGTTGGCGGCGCTGTCCTCGGTGTCCGGGGCGTTCAACATCGCCGCCGAGCCGCTCGTCGACGCCCGCGTGCTGGCCGAGATGTTCGGCGCGCGCACCGTCCCGGTGCCCGCGTGGCCGGTGCGCTCCGCGTTGGCCGCCGCGTGGCGGCTGCGCCTCGTCCCGGCGTCGCCGGAGCTGTTCGACACGTTCCTGCGGCTGCCCGTGATGGACACCGCCAGGGCGCGTTCCGAACTCGGCTGGGCTCCCCGGCGCAGCGCCACCGACGCGATCGAGGAGTTCCTGCGCGGGCTGCGCACCACGTCGGGCATGGCGACGCCACCGCTGCGGCCGAACGTGCCGGGCGGACGCCTGGCGGAGATCCGCACGGGCGTCGGCGCCCGGCCGTGACGGCTCAGCTGCCGCGGTTCTCCCCGAGCTCCTCCACGATCGGGTTGCTGGGCACCTCGGTCTGGTGCTCGGCGAGCCCGCTGCGGGTCCGCTGCCTCGCCTGCTGCGCCTTGTCCGAGCTGGACTGGCCCTCCTCAGCGGCCTTGTCCAGCGGAACCGACCGGATCACCTCGGCGACGTTGTCGTAGTCGGCGGGCGGCATCGCGCGCAGGGCGCGCACCGTGTCCTCGTCGGCCCCGTTGTTCTGCGCGTAGGAGACCAGCTCCTCCTTGCTCGCCGGGAACGACATCCCGGAGAGCGTGGCTTGCACGGCGGCGCGATCGGTGCTCATCGTCGCTCCTCGTCGATCGGATCCAACGCCCAGCGGCTACCCGCGCGGCGCCCCGGCCATGTTCGGCAGCGCGGACGCACGGGTACCACCAGGGCACCGGCGGTCCGGAAGGAGCACCGGATGATCTGGCGGAGACAGCCCAGAGGCGCCCTCAGGCGCGGCAAACCGCCGTGGACGCACGACGAGGTCGAACTGCTCGTGCGGGCGGTCGCCCGAGCGCCGTCGGTGCACAACACCCAGCCGTGGCGGCTGTCCGCGCAGGGGCGGCAGGCCACGCTGGAGGTGCGCGAACCGGCCGCGGTCGAGCGGCACGACCCCGAACACCGGGACCTGCTGGTGTCCTTCGGCGCGGCGCTGACCAACCTGGTCCTGGCCGTGCGCCGCACCGGCTGGTCGGCGGACGTCCGGGTGGAGGCCGAGCCGCGCGCCGCGGTGGTGACCGCCGCGCGGCGCGCCCCGCCCAGCGCCACCGAACTGCGCCGGTTCCAGGCGATCCCGCGCCGGTCGTCCTACCGGCGGAACTTCGCCGACACGCCGCTGCCCCACCTGCAACGCGAAACCCTGCTGCACGCCGCGTCCGCCCCCGGCGTCCGGCCGCTGTGGATCATCGGCGAGGACGCGGCGCGGGAGCTGGCCCAGCACCTGGTCCAGGCCGCCGGGATCTTCCGCGCCGACCGGCTCTACCAGCGCGAACTGACCGCCTGGACGTTCCCGGCCGGGGTGTTCGACGACGCCGGGATGCCGGTCGAGGCGCTGGCCGAGAGCGGGCTGGCCGCGATGGGACTGGTGCGCTCCACCACCCGCATCCCCGACCCCGAAGTGCTCGCCGACCACATCGAGGACGAGTCGGTCCTGCTGCTGGCCACCGACGGGGATGACCCGTTCGACCACGTGCACGCCGGGGAGGCCATGGAGCACGCGTGGCTGTCCGCGACCGCGATGGGCATCGCCGCCTCGGTGATGACGCAGCCGCTGCACGTCGGCGAGGTCCGCGAGGGCCTGCGATCCGCCCTGCAGCTGTCCGGACACCCGCAGGTCGTGATGCGCTTCGGCTTCGCCGAACCGATCCCGGTGCCGCGCACCTCGCGCAGACCGCCCACCGAACTGGGCTGAGCCGCAGCTCGCAACGGGTTCGAAGGCTCAGACGGGTACTGAGCGCGAAGCGGACACCCGAGCACATACTCCCTTGACAGGTGACCGGCCGCGTAGCAGTGTTCCGAATCACTGTTTGGTCGAGTGGCTGAGCCAATGGAGCCCATCATGCCGCGTCAGAGCAGTCCGGACCGCGTGCAGCTGCGCCGCGCGGTGGTCGCCAGCACCGTGGGCACGACGATCGAGTGGTACGACTTCTTCCTGTACGGCACGGTCGCCGCGCTCGTCTTCCCGAAGCTGTTCTTCCCCACCGGCACGCCCAGCGCGGGCGTGCTGGAGTCGTTCGGCACGTTGTTCGTCGGGTTCCTGGCCCGGCCGCTCGGGGCGGCCGTGTTCGGGCACTACGGCGACCGGATCGGGCGCAAGGCCACCCTGGTCAGCACGCTGCTGCTGATGGGGATCGCCACCGTGCTGATCGGTGTCCTGCCCGGCTACGGCGTGCTCGGAGTGGCCGCTCCGGTGCTGCTCACGCTGCTGCGCGTGGTGCAGGGGATCGGCGTCGGCGGTGAGTGGGGCGGCTCGGTGCTGATGTCGATGGAGTGGGGCAGCCCGCGCCGGCGCGGGCTGCTGACGAGCATGCCGCAGCTGGGCGTGCCGCTGGGCCTGCTGCTGTCCACCGCGGCGGTCGCCGCGTGCAGCGCCGTCACCGGGGACGGTTTCGAGGCGTGGGGCTGGCGGATCCCGTTCCTGGCGAGCGCGGTGCTCATCGGCGTGGGCCTGTGGGTGCGGCTGAGCGTCGCGGAGAGCCCCGACTTCGCCCGGGTCAAGGAGGTCCGGGCGGTGGAGCGGCTGCCGGTGCTCGCCGCGATCCGCCGCCACCCGCTGGAGATCCTCACGTCGATGCTCGTCCGGCTGTCCGAGCAGGCGCCGTTCTACCTGTTCGTCACGTTCGTGCTCACCTACGGCACCAAGCAGCTGGAGATGCCGCGCGGCGAACTGCTCACCTACACCCTCATCGCCGCGGCGATCGGCCTGATCAGCGTGCCGTTCTTCGGACACCTGTCGGACCGGGTGGGACGGCGGCTGGTCTACGGCGCGGGCGTGGTGTGCACCGGGCTGTACGCGTTCCCCTACTTCGGTCTGCTGGACACCCGCGTGTCCGGCCTGGTGCTGCTGGGCATCGTGCTGTCGCTGATCGTGCACGACATGCAGTACGGCCCGCAGGCGGCGCTGATCGCGGAGAGCTTCGGCACCAACGTGCGCTACAGCGGCGCGGGGCTGGGCTACCAGCTCGCGTCGGTCACCGCGGGCGGTCCGGCTCCGCTCATCGCCGCCGCGATCCTGCAGCAGACCGGCAGCAGCACCGGCATCAGCTGGTACATCGTCGGGTGCGCGGTGATCTCGCTGGTCGCGCTCGTCGCGATGCCGCGCAAGCCCGCCGGCGTCGCCGACCCGGCCACCCGGCCCAAGCCCGCCACCGCCTGAGAGCCTGTCTTTTGAACTCGTTTTGCGAGGCGGTGCCGGTGGCGGAACCTCAGCGGCCGTCTCGGCTCCGGGAGCCCCGACTCATGTATGCCCACACAGCGTCGGGGCTGTCCTCGCGAGACGACCGCTGAGAACCCGCGGCGGTGCAAGTTGCTTGCGTACTCACCGAAAGAGAAAGCGGCTGGCGCCGCTTGCCACGCCTGTTCCGGGAGCAGGTTCGAAGACAGGCACTGAGGCCCGTCCCCGGCGGAGCTCGCCGGGCTGTCGCATGAACTCGCACGTGGAGCGTTCGTGCAGGTCACTGCGGGGTGGCGTAACTCCGGCGCAATATTCGGCGGGTAGCGTCCGCGGCACGACCGACGGACGAGGGGAGCCCAGCGGTGTCCGATCCGCGGACGGCCCGGGGCGCGTGGCGACTGCGCGCCGACCGGGCTCGGCAGGTCGCCGACGTGGTGCGGCAGCAGATCGCCGACGGGGTGTTCGGAACCGGGCTGCTGCCCGACGAACGCACGCTCGTCGCCGAGCACGGCGCGTCGCGCAACGCGGTGCGGGAGGCGCTGCGGTTGCTCAGCGCGGAAGGGCTGGTGGTGCGCAACCGCGGTGTCGGGACGCGGGTCGTGGCGCGCAAGTACGAGCACGGGCTGGACCGGCTGGCGGGGTTGGCCGAGGCGCTGCACGAGCACGGGCCGATCAGCAATGAGGTCCGGGCCGCCCACCGGATCCGCCCGCCGGACGCGGTCGCGGCGCGGCTGGGGCTGGCCGCGGAGCAGCCGGTGGTGTACCTGGAGCGGCTGCGGTGGCTCGGGGATCGGCCGCTGTCGCTGGACCTGACCTACCTGGCCGAGGACATCGGCGCGCCGCTGCTGTCCGAGGACCTGGAGAACCGCGACGTGTTCGCGCTCATCGAGGAGACCTCGGGGATGCCGCTGGGGTCGGCGGAGGTGTCGGTGCAGTCGGTCAACGCCGACGCGGAGACCGCCGCCGTGCTCGGGGTGGCCGAGGGTGCGGCGGTGTTCGCGATCGACCGCCTGACGCGGCTGGCCGACAACCGTCCGGTGGACCTGGAGTCGATCCGCATCCGCGGCGACCGGATCACGCTGCGCAGCGTGCTGCGGCGGACCGGGGAACGCGCCTGATCGGGCTGTCGGCGACGACGCCGGTCCGGCCGGCGGTGCTCGTCGGCGTTCCCGAGCCGCGCGGAGTGGGACCGCCCGCGCGATCCCGGCCCGGCGGCTGGCACGCCCTCGACGAGAACGCCAAACTCCTGCTCGTCGCGGTCAGCAACACCGCACGCGTCTCGCGCGAAGTGTGAGCGCCCGCCGCCGAGGGGCCGCTGAACTCAGCGGCCCCTCGGCGGCGGGTGGCCGGCTCAGATCTGGCCGTTGCGGGGTGGATGCGTCCCGTTGAGCGCGTAGCGGCCGATGTGCTGGATCTTCCAGCGCACCGGGTCGTGCAGGGTGTGCGTGCGCGCGTTGCGCCAGTGCCGGTGCAGGTTGGTCTCGGCGTGACTGGCGCGGGTGCCCGCGACCTCGAACAGGGCGCTGCCCAGTTCCACCGCGGCGCCGTCCGCGTACGCCTTGGCGGTGGCGACCGCGATGGAGGCGGCGGCCGCGGAATCGTCGTCGAGGTCGGCGCGCGCCTCGTCGATCGCCTCGCCCGCCTTGTCCAGCAGGGCCTCGGCGGCGCGCACCCGCACCGCGAGTTCGCCGAACCGCTGCACGGTGAGCGGGTCCTCGGCGGCCGAGTCCACCCCGGCTTCGCCCCACGGGCGGCTGCGGGTGCGCACGAACTCGGCGGCGTCGGCGAGCGCACCGGAGGCGATGCCGACGTCGATCGCCGCGTGCAGCGCCTGGGCGAGCGCGCCGTGCAGCTGCGGGCGGTCGAACGTGCGGTGGTGCGCCACCACCCGGTCGGCCGGGACGCGGACGCCGTCGAGTTCGACGGTGCCGCTGGCGGTGGTCCGCTGCCCCATGCCCGCCCAGTCGTCGACGACGGTGACGCCGTCGGCCTCGCGGGGCACGTAAGCCACCTGGAGGCGGTCCTGCTCGTCCTTGGCCAGCACCGGGATCCAATGCGCCAGCAGCGCTCCCGTCGAGTACGCCTTCTTTCCACTGAGGACGAATTGACCATCCTCAGTGGATTCCAGGCGGGTGCGGATCTCCTGTGCGGTGCGGCTTCCGGCCTCCGCCTGGGCGTTGCCGAACCGCCTGCCGGCCAGCACTTCGGAGAAGAAGAACCGCCGCTGGTGCTGGGTTCCGTTCTCCCGCAGCACGTTGACGTACACGAAGTGGCTCTGCGGGATCTGCGCGATGTTGGGATCCGCTGCGGCGATCCGGCGGAACACCTCCAGCAGGGTACGCGTGCCGACGTCCGCGCCCCGGTGCTCGCGCGGCACCGTGATGCCCAGCAGTCCGCTCGCGGACAGCTCGTCGAGCTCGGCGTGCGGGAGCGCGCGCCGCAGGTCGCGGTCGGCGGCACCGGTGGCGAACCGCTCGGCGAGCCGGGCGGCGATTTCGAGCGCCTCGGCGTCGTCGCCCACGACGTGCGCGGCCCGCGCCGGTGCCTGCGCCGGAACTGTCATCGGGTCTCCTCGGCGGGTGGGGCTCGGGGGCCGTGCGGCCCCCGAGCCGGGGCGGTCAGGTGTACCAGGTGGGTTCCGGCAGTTCGCCGAGCAGCGCGTACCGGCCGACCTCGACCCGCTTGTAGGCCACCGGGTCGTGCAGGCTGTGCGTGCGCAGGTTCCGCCAGTAGATGTCCAGGCCCACGGAGTTCGCGGTGGCGCGGGCACCGGTGACCTCGAAGACGCGGGTGGCGATCTCCAAACCGGTGTCGATGATGCGCTGCTTGGCCGCGGCGATCCGCACCGCCACCTGTCCCCGCTGCTCGGGCGTGACCGCCTCGCGGTCGCCGTGCAGCAGCGGTTCGATCTCCTCGACCGCCCGGTCGACCAGCGCCTCCGCGGCCCACAGCTTGGACTGCAGGTCGCCGTAGGTGTCCAGCACGTAGAACTCCTCGGAGGCGGTGTCCTTGTTGTCCCCGCCGTAGGGCCACGGCCGGGTCCGCTCCCGCGTGTAGGCGGTGGCCGCCGCGAGCGCGCCCTGCGCGATGCCCAGGTAGAAGTTGGCGAACACCAGCTGGATCGTGGGCAGGTTCAGGGTGTTGTAGGTCAGCGGGCGGAACTGCTTGTCGACGTACCCGGCCGCGGCCGACCACGGCACCCGCACGTCGCGGATCTCCACGCTGCCCGACTCGGTGAGCCGCTGCCCCAGGTTGTCCCAGTCGTCGCCGAACACGATTCCGTCCTGAGTGGACGGAACGATGGCGAACACGTGCTGGTCGGTGCCCTTCAGCACGCCCTCCAGCACGGTCAGGTCGGAAACCTTGCTGCCGGTGGAGAACGACTTGCGGCCGCGGAACACGAGTTCCTCGCCCTCGTCGGTGATGACCAGGTCGTTGTCGCGCGGGTTGACCGCACCGCCGAAGAACAGGTTTCCCGCGGTGTAGAGCCGTTCCACCTCCTCGATCTGCTCCGGGGTGGCGACCAGCCGGGCCGCCCACGCCCACAGGTAGTGGTAGCCGAGCAGCTGGCCGATCGAACCGTCACCCCGGGCGACCTCGCGGGTGACCCGGTAGGCGGTGGACCAGGTCTCGCCCGCTCCGCCGTGCTCCTCGGGTCCGAGCAGGGTCACCAGACCCGCGTCCTTGAGCAGCTGCACTTCGGCGTGCGGGGTGCGACCGGCGCGGTCGCGCTGCACCGCGTCGGTCGCCAGCACGGCCGCGACCTGCCTGGCGCGTTCGATCCACTCCTGCGAACTCGACGGTCGCGTGGTGAAGTCCGGCGACGTGTCGGTGATGCTCATGACGGTCTCCTCTGAAAAGTATGTGTGACGAACTCGTTGTGCGTGGCTGTGTTCAGACGCCGACCGGGTCGCCGGTGCGGTCGAGTTCGGCTTCGAGTTCGCGGACGATCGGCAGCACGTGCGTGCCGAAGTGCTCGACGTCCTCCAGGTAGTGCAGGAAACCGAGCAGGATCAGGTTCGCGCCGCGCTTCTTGTACTCGATGATGCGGTGCGCGATCTGCTCGGGAGTGCCGATCAGGCCGGTGCGGAAACCGTCGTTGTACTGCACGAGGTCGGCGAACTCCGAGTCCGCCCACATGCCCTTTCCGTCCGAAGTGGACTTCCCGGCCTGGCGGACCTGTTCGCGGAAGCCTTCCACCGCACCGCGGTCGGCCTTGTCGACGATCTCGCGGAGCACGTCGCGGGCGGCGGCCTCGGTGTCGCGGGCGATGAGGAACCCGTTGATCCCGAACCGCACGGTGCGCCCGTGCTCGGCGGCCACCGCACGCACGTCGGACACCTGCTCGGCGAAACCGTCGAAGTCCTTGCCGTTGCTGAGGTACCAGTCCGACACGCGACCCGCCTGCCGGCGCGCCGCGGTGGAGTTGCCGCCCTGGAAGATCTCCGGGTGCGCGCGGCCGGGTACGTCGTGCGGCTGCGGTCGCAGGCTGAAGTCGTGGATGCGGTAGAAGTCGCCGCCGAACTCGAAGTTCGGCCCGGTCCACAGGCCGCGCAGCACGCGGATGAACTCCTCGGCGCGCCGGTAGCGTTCGTCGTGCTCCAGCCACGGTTCGCCGAGCCCGGTGAACTCGTCCTTGAACCAGCCGCTGACGATGTTCACCGCGAACCGGCCCTGCGACAGGACGTCCGCGGTGATCCCGAACTTCGCCAGGATCGCGGGGTGCCACAGGCCCGGGTGGGCGGCGACGATGAGCTTGAGCCGTTCGGTGGCCAGCAGCAGGCCGAGGCTGAACGCGGCCGGGTCGTGCTGCTGCGCCGCACCGTAGCTGGAGGCGTAGCGGACCTGGCTCAGCGCGTACTCGAAACCGCTGTTCTCGGCCAGCCGGGCGAGTTTTTCGTTGTACTCGAAGGTGAATTCGGTGCGTTGTTCGATGGTGCTGGTGACCAGACCACCGCTGACGTTGGGCACCCAGTAGGCGAACCGCAGCGGTTCCGCCGGGTTGTCGTCGGACATGATTCGGCTCCAGACGGGAGAACGACGCGCGGGCGTGCGCCGGTGGCAGCAGCGCTCTCCGCGCGTGCTGGAAAGGGGAATTCGGTGCGGTGTAAGAAGATCAGCAGCCGCGACACGCCTGGGCGCAGACGCGGACCAGATCGACGTGACGTCGCCGCGTCAGCTCGTTCCCGAAGATCACGCTACCATCGCAGCAGACCGCGCAACGCAGTGTCAACGCCTCCCACATCCCGGTCCCGGAACCTCCCACATTCCGGTCCAGGAAAACGAAAAGCGCGGAAGGCGGCCGCAGGACCGCCTTCCGCGCTCGCCAGGACCGACCGGTCAGCTCGACGGCGTCGGCACCGCCCCGGCGCCCGCGAACGGGATGCTGACAGCGGAGTCGTCGACCTCGGCGGCCGGATGCCGCCACAGGCCCTTGCGCTCCAGGATCGGCAGCACGCCTTCGCCGAACCAGTACGCCTCCTCCAGGTGCGGGTGCCCGGACAGCACGAACTCGTCGATGCCCAACGCGTGGTACTCCTCGATCCGCTCGGCGACTTCGGCGTGGCTGCCGACCAGCGCGGTCCCCGCACCGCCGCGCACCAGACCGACACCCGCCCACAGGTTGGGGTAGATCTCCAGGTCCGCGGTCGATCCGCCGTGCAGCTCGCGCATCCTGCGCTGCCCCTCGGATTCGCTGCGCCCCAAGCCGTCCTGCACCCGGGAGATCGTCGCGGGATCCAACGCGTCCAGCAGCCGCTGCGCCTCCGCCCACGCCTGCTCGGAGCTGTCGCGGCTGATCACGTGCAGCCGGATGCCGAACCGCGGGGAGCGCCCCTGCTCGGCCGCCAGCCCGCGGATCCAGCTGATCTTCTCGGCGGCCTGGGCCGGTGGCTCACCCCAGGTCAGGTAGACGTCGCTGTGCCGCGCGGCGACCCGGCCCGCCTCCGCCGAGGACCCTCCGAAGTAGACGGTCGGCACGGGGTTCGGGGTGCGGGTGAGCTCGGCGCCCTCGACGCGCAGGTGCTCGCCGGTGAAGTCGACCCGCTCACCGCGCCACAGCGACCGCACCACGTGCAGGAACTCGTCGCAGCGGGCGTAGCGGGCGGCCTTGTCCAGGAAGTCGCCGTAGGCGCGCTGTTCGGCGCTCTCCCCGCCGGTCACCACGTTGAGCAGCAACCGCCCCCGGGAGTGCCGCTGGAAGGTGGCGGCCATCTGCGCGCCGAGCGTCGGCGACAGCAGTCCGGGCCGGAACGCGACGAGGAACTTCAGCCGCTCGGTGACCTCGGTGAGCATCGCGGTCGACAGCCAGGCGTCCTCGCACCACGCCCCGGTCGGCGTCAGCGCACCGGCGAACCCGAGTTGTTCGGCACTGCGCGCGATCTGCCCGAGGTAGCCCAGCGTCGCCGGACGCGCGCCCCCGGCCGTCGTGGTGGCCACGCCGTGGCCGCCCCCGACCAGGTAGCGGCTGTCGCCGTAGGTGGGCAGGAACCAGTGGAACGTCAACGACATGTGTGTTTCTCCCAGGAAGACGAGCAGGAGTCCGGCCCGGCGCGCGAGGAGGGCGGGCGGTGCGTGGCAGGCGGGATGGTTCAGGAACGACACGCCTGGGTCGCCACGCGGTGGAAGTCCACGTGCCGACGCCTGGTGAACAGCGCAGCGACCATCACCCGCCGATCGCAGCACCGGTTCCGCCGGGTGTCAACCGCTCCCACCACGCGGACCTCGCTCGGTGCCGGTGCGCGGTCGGCGCACCGGACCTCAGTCCACATCGGACCAAAGATCGACGGGCGTCGGCGGTTCCCAGATGCTGAGCGGCACCCGACCCGCGTTGACACCTCGCGACCGGGCTCCCTAGCGTCAGGTGCGTGCCTCTGCCGGTGTTGTTGACCGCGCGCCACCACGTCGACCTGCTGCGGGTGGCGTCGGCGGCGTGTCCGCGCGCCTGACGCCGCGATCCCGCACCACCACCCCGAACCGGAGCAGGAGGCACGTTGTGACCGCCGGTCTGCACGCCGCGACCGCGCCCCGGCCAGTCCGGCAGGCCGAGATCCGCACCGTCCTGGTGTCCAGCCTGCTGGGCACCACCATCGAGTGGTACGACTTCTTCCTCTACAGCACCGCGGCGAGCCTGGTGTTCGACCGGCTCTTCTTCCCCACCCAGGACGCGGCGGTGTCGACGATGCTCGCGTTCGCCACCTTCTTCGTGGGTTTCGCGGCTCGCCCCATCGGCGGTGTCCTCTTCGGACACATCGGTGACCGCATCGGCCGCAAGCGCACGCTGGTCGCGACGATGGTCCTGATGGGCGCGGCCACGGCGGCGATGGGGGCGTTGCCCACCTACCAGGACATCGGTCTGCTCGCACCGCTGCTGCTGGTGGCGCTGCGCGTGGTGCAGGGCCTGGCGGTCGGCGGCGAGTGGGCGGGCGCGGTGCTGCTGGCCGTGGAGTACGCACCACCGGGCCGGCGGGCCCGGTACGGGGCGTGGCCGCAGGTGGGACTCGCGCTCGGGCTCGGCCTGGGAACCGGGCTGTTCGCGCTGCTGGGCAACCTGCTCGACGAACGCCAGTTCCTCGGCTACGGCTGGCGGATCGCCTTCGGCCTCAGCGTCGTGCTGGTGTTCGTCGGCCTGCTGATCCGGCTGCGGGTGGCCGAAACCCCGGCCTTCGAACAGGTCCGGGCCGAACGCGGGACCGTCCGCGCACCGTTCCTGGACCTGTTCCGCGACCGCGCCACCCGCCGCAACACCGTGCTCGGACTGCTGTCGCGGTGGGCGGAGGGCGCGGCGTTCAACACCTGGGCAGTGTTCTTCCTGTCCTACGCGACCTCGACGCTGCACCTGCCGCGGACCGGGGTGCTGGTGTCGGTCATGGCCGCCGCGATCGTGCTGGCGGTGCTGCTGCCGGTGTTCGGCCGGCTCGCCGACCGCTGGACGCCGCGCCGGTCGTACGCGATCGGCGCGGTGCTGTTCGCGCTGTCGGTCCCCCCGGCGTTCCTGGCCTTCCAGACGCGGGATCCGCTGCTGAGCGGTGTGGTGATCGTGCTGGTGCTCGGCGTGGTGCACGCGGTGCTCTACGCGCCGCAGGGCACGCTGTACGCCCAGCTGTCGCCGGTGCGGCTGCGCTACACCGGGACGTCGTTCGTGTACCAGTTCTCCGGGATCTACGCCTCGGGCCTGACGCCGCTGGTCATCACCGCGCTGGTCGATGCGGGCGGCGGCTCCCCGTGGTGGGCGTGCGCGTACCTGGCGGCCACCGGACTGGTGGGCGCGGCCGCGGCACTGGCGTTGCGGCCGCGCGATCTGCACTTCTGAGAGCCCGTCTTCGAACTCCTTGTGGGTGGCGGTGCCGGGAGCGGAACCTCAGAGCTGAACTTGGTCCCGGAACCCGCGTGGCAAGCGGCGACAGCCGCTTTCTCTTTCGGTGAGCGATCTCGCAACCGGCACCGCCGCGGGTTCTCAGCGGTCGTCTCGCGAGGACAGCCCCGACGCCGTGTATTGGGCATACATCAGGAGGGGCTCCCACAGCCGAGACGGCCGCTGAGGTTCCGCCACCGGCACCGCCTCGCAAAACGAGTTCGAAGACAGGCTCTCACCGGTGCAGCCGGCCGTCGCCCAGGAGGTCGCGGAACTCCTCGCGCGGCAGCGCGTGGGAGAACAGCCAGCCCTGGTAGGCGTCGATGCCCACCCCGGCCAGCAGGTCGTGCTGGTCGCGGGTCTCCACGCCCTCGGCCACGCACAGGCAGCCCAGGGCGTGCGCGAACTCCGCGACCGCCCGCGCGATCGCCAGGTCGCGCCCGTCCTCGCCGAGCCCGGCGACGAACTGGCGGTCCGCCTTGATGATCTGGGTGGGCGTGTCCTTGAGCCGGGCGAGCGAGGAGTAACCGGTGCCGAAGTCGTCGACGGCGAACCGCACGCCCTGTTCGGCCAGCTCCTCCATCACCCGCCGGGGACCGGCGGGCAGGTCCAGCAGCACGGTCTCCACCAGCTCCAGCACCACCCGGCGCGGGTCGATGCCGGACTCGTCGATGCTCGCGGCGATCTCCGCGGCGAACTCGGGGTGGTGCGGCAGCAGACCCGACAGGTTGACCGCGATGCTGGGGTGGCGCCCGCCCGGTGTGGGCCAGCCGGCGGCCTCGGCCAGCGCGGTGCGCAGCACCCACCGGTCCAGGTCGGGCAGCAGGTCGCTCTGCTCGGCGACCGGCAGGAACGCGCCCGGGGAGAGCAAGCCGTGCACCGGGTGGTGCCAGCGCACCAACGCCTCCGCGCTCAGGATCTCGCCGCGGCCGTCGGTGATCGGCTGGTAGTGCAGGGTCAGGCCGTCGCCCTCGATGGCCTCGCGCAGTTCGGTCTCCAGCCGCAGCTGGCCGTCCACGGCGGCGACCAGGGCGGGATCCGCCAGCGACACCCGCCCGGGGCCGCCCCGCTTGGCCCGGTACATCGCCGCGTCGGCGAAGCGCAGCAGGTCCTCGCCGCGCCCCGCGGCGTCCGCGCCGACGACCCCGCCGACCGCCGCCGAGACCCGCACCAGCTGCCCGCGCACCGGCACGGCGGTGCGCAGCACTCCGGAGACGACCTCGGCCAGCCGCGACAGCCCGCCGACGCCGCCGACGTCCGGGCAGACGACCACGAACTCGTCGCCGGACAGCCGCGCGGCGGTGCAGCACGGCGGCACGCCCTCGCGCAGCCGCCGGGCCAGTTCCACGACCACCTCGTCCCCGGCGTCGTGGCCCAGCGAGTCGTTGATCCGCTTGAAGTTGTTGACGTCGCAGAACAGCACCGCCACCCGTTCGGCGTCCGGACCGTGCATCAGTTCGCCGAGCAGGTCCCGGACGGCGCGGCGGTTGGGCAGGCCGGTCAGCGCGTCGTGGGTGGCCTCGTACCGCAGCCGCTCGGTCTGCTGCTGCCGGTCGGTGACGTCCTGGAAGGCGACCAGCCAGAAGCGGCTCCCGTCGTCGTGCACCGAGACGGCGGTGCGCACGTCGCAGTGCAGCGGCAGCTCGTCCGAGCGCGCCAGCACGCGGTGCACCGCCTCGTCGGCCGGGCTGTTCGGCCGGGAGCCGAGCAGCGGCTCGTCGCGGTCCTGCGGGTGCAGCAGGTCGGCGGCGTGCGTGCCGCGCAGGTGGTCGCGCTCCAGGCAGAGCAGTCGGCACAGGGTGTCGTTGGCGTCCACGACCCGCCCCGACTCGTCGAACAGCGCGATGCCGACCGGGATCACGCCGCACAGGTCGCTGAACCGCCGACTGGCCCGTTCCTGCCGGGTGCGGGCGTCGGTCTCGTCCCGCGTGACCTTCGCGAAGCCGCGCAGCCGCCCGTCGGAGGCGCGCAGCGCGGTGATGGCCACATCGGCGAAGAAGCGGCTGCCGTCCTTGCGGACGCGCCAGCCCTGGTCGAGGTGGTAGCCGACCCGGGCCGCCTCCCGCAGGGCGTTGTCCGGGTCGCCGGTGACGACCCGCTCCGGCGGGTAGAACACCGCGAAGTGACGTCCGAGGATCTCGTCGGCGCGGTAGCCCTTGATCTGTTCCGCACCCGGGTTCCAGCTGGTCACGTGGCCGTCGACATCGAGCATGAAGATCGCGTAGTCGGGGATGGCCCGGGCCAGCAGGTCCAGCCGGTCCTCGGCCCGCTCCCCTGTCGTCGCACCCTGTCCCCCCCCTGAGGCGCGATTCTGGTTTCGGCCGGAATGGTTTTCCCCCTACTCTCCGTGCATTCCGGACAGCCGGAAATGGCTCGTTCCGGTGACGCAAACGTACGTCAACGTAGCCACGCGCGCAGGGGGTCAGCAGGGGCGAAGGTCCCGGCGTGACCAGGCGCACCGTCGTTGCGAACCCACTGGACAAGGCCCGTCCCCGCCGAGGATTTCCCACCCGGGCTTCGAACCGGAGGTTGCTATGAGTGAGCACTCACTCATATACTGGTGCGGTGAACGCGACACGACCCCGGCGGCGCGCGCCCGCCATGGACCCCGAACAGCGCCGGGAGGCGATCGTGCGCGCGACGATGCCGCTGTTGGCCGAGCACGGCGCCAACGTCACGACCCGGCAGATCGCGCGGGCCGCCGGGATCGCGGAGGGCACGATCTTCCGCGCCTTCGCCGACAAGGACGAGATCCTGCACAGCTGCGTGACCGAGGCGTTCCGCACCGACCAGCTGTGCGCCCGGATCCGGGCGGTCGCGCCGGAACCACCGCTCGCCGACCGGCTCACCGAGGCCGGGGTGCTGTTCCTGGACCACCTCACGCAGCTCGGCCGGATGATGCGGACGCTGGTCACCACCGGCTACGACCTGCACCGACGGCACCACGACGAGGGCCGCGCGCCCGACGACGCCCGCGAGGAGTTCATCACCGGGCTGGTCGACGCGCTGGTGCCCGTGCTCGCCCCGGACCGGGACCGGTTCCGGCTGCCCGTCGAGGAACTGGCCCGGATGTTCCTGTCCCTGCTGATGGGCGCGCGTTTCGACGAACCGTCCGACGACAACCGAGAGGCCGCTGTCGCGCGGCGCGTGGACGTGCTGCTGCACGGCGCGCTGGGCGCAGCGGCGGGGAGCCAGTCATGACCGACCCGATCATCGAGGTCAGCCACGTCAGCAGGCGCTTCGGCGACGTGCTGGCGCTCGACGACGTCAGCCTGCGGGTGCCGCAGGGCAGCGTGCTCGGCCTGCTCGGCCACAACGGCGCGGGCAAGACCACGCTGATCAACGTCCTGAGCACGCTGCTGCCGCCCACCTCTGGCACCGCCCGCATCGCCGGGTACGACGTCGTGCGCCAGAGCCACGAGGTGTGCACCCGCATCGGACTGACCGGCCAGTTCGCCGCCGTCGACGAGCAGTTGTCCGGACGGGACAACCTGGTGCTCATCGCCCGGCTGCTCGGCGCGAGCCGCCGGGAGGCCCGGCAGCGCGCCGACGAGCTGCTGGAGCTGTTCGACCTCACCGAGGCCGCGCGCCGACCGGCGCGCTCCTACTCCGGAGGCATGCGGCGGCGGCTCGACTTGTCCGCGAGCCTGGTCGGCCACCCGGACGTGATCTTCCTGGACGAGCCCACCACCGGTCTGGACCCGGTAAGCCGGCTGAACCTGTGGCGGATCGTGGAGGAGCTGGTCGCCGACGGCACGACGGTGCTGCTCACCACCCAGTACCTCGACGAGGCCGACCGGCTGGCCGACTCGATCACCGTGCTGTCGTCCGGGCGCGTGGTGGCCGCGGGGACCGCCGACGAGCTCAAGGCCCAGGTCGGCCAGCGCAGCGTGACCGCCACCTTCGCCGACCCGGCCGATGCGGCCCGCGCGGTGGATCCGTTGCGGGCGGCCGGATTCGCGCCGTCCCACGACGACCGGCGCGTCACCATCCCGGTCACCGCGACCCGGGAGCTCGCCGCCGTCGTGCGCGCCCTGGACGAGGCGGGCGTGGAGGTGGCCGACCTCGGCATCGGCGAACCGACCCTGGACGACGTCTACCTCGCCCTGGCCCACCACTCCCCCGCCGCGGCCTGACCGATGGGAATCCGATGACCAGCACGCTTTCCGAACGACCGACCACCGACGACCACCCCCGTCCCGCCAGGCGCTGGCGAGGCGCCGGGTACGCCACCCAGGTGCGGGTGCTGACCGGCCGGTCGCTGCGCGCCCTGCTCGCCGATCCCCGGCTCATCGTCTTCAGCCTGCTGCAACCGCTGATCATGCTGGTGCTGTTCAGCCAGGTGTTCGGGCGGGCGATGGCGGGCAGCGTGGGCGGCGGCAGCTACATCAACTACCTGATGCCCGCGATCCTGGTGACCACCGGGATCGGTGCCGGGATGTCCTCCGGCGTCGGCCTGATCACCGACATGAAGAACGGCGTGCTCGCGCGGTTCCGCTCGCTGCCGATCCGGCTGAGCTCGGTGCTGCTGGCGCGCAGCCTGTCCGACCTGGTCCGCACGGCCGTGCAGCTGGTGGTCCTGCTGGTGGTCGCCAGCGCGGTGTTCGGGTTCTCGCCCGCGGGCGGGCTGCCCGGCGTGCTCAGCGCGCTGGCGCTGGCGCTGCTGGTGAGCTGGGCGCTGGCGTGGATCTTCATGGCGATCGCGGTCTGGGTGCGCAAGGAGGAGGTCATGCAGACCGTGGGCTTCTTCGCGATGTTCCCGCTGATGTTCGGCTCCAGCGCCTTCGTCCCGATCAACGCGATGCCGGGCTGGTTGCAGGTGATCGCCACGATCAACCCGCTCACCTACGCCGTCGACGCCTCCCGCAACCTGTCGCTGGCCCTGCCGGTGGGCACCGGGCCGCTGGCCGCGGTGGGCACCAGCGCACTGCTGTGCGTCGTCGGCATCACGTTCGCGGTCCGCGGTTTCCGCCGCCCGCTGTGACTCCACTGTAGACATATCCAGGGGGATACCGTGCATCTTCTGTTCACCAGCGTTCCCGCCCACGGCCACGTCAACCCGACCCTGCCGCTGGTGCGCGAACTCGTCCGACGCGGGCACCGCGTCAGCTACGCCGTCCACGAGGAGTTCCGCTCCGTCGTCGAGCCGACCGGTGCGACCGTGCTGCCGGTGCCCGGCGAGATGCCGAAAACGCCGATGAGGTTCGAACCCGAGTCGATGCGACGGCGCATGACGGAATTCGAGCGGATGATCCGGGACGGCCTCGCCGAACTGGACCGGGTGCTGCGGCACGACCCGCCGGACGCGCTGTGCTACGACGCCATGACGCTGTCCGCGCGCATCGCGGTGCGCCGGTTCGGGGTGCCGGGTGTCGCGCTGTTCCCGAGCTACGCCTCCCACGAGGGGTTCTCGCTGCGGGAGGAGCTCATGTCCTCCGGTTCGGGTTTCCCGCCGGAGTTCCGGCGCGTGCTGGAGGCGATGTGGGAGCAGACCGCGGATCTGGCCGCGGAGGCGGGCGTGGAGCGGTTCGACCCGATGTCCACCCCGCCGGACGAGCTCAACATCGTGTTCATCCCGCGGGAGTTCCAGTTCGCCGGGGACACCTTCGACGAGCGCTTCCACTTCGTCGGACCCTCGCTGGGCGAACGCGAGGACGCCGGCGACTGGCGGCCGCCCGCTGACGGGCGCCTGCTGTTCGTGTCGCTGGGCACCGCGTTCAACTACCGGCCCGAGTTCTTCCGGATGTGCCTGGACGCCTTCGGCGACACCGACTGGCACGTCGCGATGGCCGTGGGCAAGCACATCGACGTGGACGGGCTCGGCGCGGTCCCGGCGAACGTCGAGATCCGGCCGTTCTTCCCGCAGCCCGCGGTGCTCCGGCACGCCGACGTGTTCCTGTCGCACACCGGCATGAACTCCACCATGGAGTCGCTGTCGCTGGGCGTGCCGCTGGTCGCGGTGCCGCAACAGCCGGAGCAGGCGGCCAACGCGCGGCAGGTGGACGGCCTGGGCCTCGGCCGCCACCTCGATCCGGCCAGCCTGTCCCCGGACCTGCTGCGCAAGACCGTGGAGGAGGTCCACGCCGATCCCCACATCCGCGCCAACGTCGCGCGGATGAGCGCCACCCTCCGCGCCGCCGACGCCCCTGCCCGCGCCGCCGACGCGATCGAGGCGCACCTGGCCTGACCGGAGCGCGGCCCGCACGGCTCGGCAGCTGCCGGTCCAGGTCCGGAAGCCGGGCCGTGCGGGGCGGGCGCGGGTCCGGTCCCCGCGCGTCACGGCCGGTGCGTGTCGGCCGGTTCCGCGCTGGTCCGCGGCGGTGCCGGTGCGGTGTGCACGTACTTGCCGCCGCGCAGCCAGGAGGCGACGGCGGCGACGAGGCAGGCCGCCACGGCGAAGCCGAAGGCGACCGCGAGTCCCTGGGAGAACGGGCCGGACACCAGGGACGGGAAGAACGACCGGCCGGTCAGGTAGGCGGCGTGGTCCGGCGGCAGGTGGGCGAGGACGCCGGGGCCGACGAGCGATTCGATCGGGTTGTACCCGAGCAGCGAGGCGAACAGCACCGCCACCGGCGGCAGCCCGGCGACCCGCGTGGCCGCGTCCACCGGAACGCCCTGGGCGAGCAGGCCACCGGCCATCGCCTGCGGCAGCGACCGGGCCAGGCCGGTGATCATCAGGCTGAAGAACACACCGATGGACAGCACCATCGACGCGTTCTGGAAGGTCGTGGTCATGCCCGCGCCCACGCCGCGCCGGTGCGGCGGCAGGCTGTTCATGATGCCCGCGCGGTTCGGCGAGGCGAACAGTCCCATGCCGATGCCGTTGAGCAGCAGCACCCCGGCGAAGGCCGGGTAGGAGAAGTCCACCGGCAGCATCGCGAGCAGCACGAAGCTCGCGGCGGCCACGACCATGCCGCCGGTGGCGAACGGCCGCGCGCCGAAGCGGTCGGACAACCAGCCGGACACCGGCCCGGCGACGAGGAAGCCCAGCGTCATCGGCAGCATGTAGATGCCCGCCCACAGCGGGGTGGACTCGAAGGTGAAGCCGTGCCGGGGCAACCAGATGCCCTGCAACCAGATGATGAGCAGGAACATCAGGCCGCCGCGTCCCATGCCGGCCAGCAGGTTGGCGAGGTTGCCCGCCCAGAAGGCGCGGATGCCCAACAGCGACAGCTCGAACATCGGCTCGGCGACCCGGGTCTCCACCACGCAGAACACCGCCAGCACCAGCACTCCGAAGCCCAGCGTCGCCAGCACCCACGGGTTCGTCCAGCCCATCGGGTGGCCGGCGTAGGGCTGGATGCCGTAGGTGATGCCCACCAGCACCGCGACCAGTCCGACGGCGAAGGTGATGTTGCCCCACCAGTCCGGTCCGGCGTGCTCGGTGGTGCCGATGTCGCGCAGCTTGCGGTAGGCCCAGAACGTGCCGAACACCCCGACCGGCACCGACACCAGGAACACCAGGTGCCATTCCAGCGGTGCCAGCAGCCCGCCGATGACCAGGCCCAGGAACGACCCGGCGATCCCGGCGACCTGGTTGAGCCCCAGCGCCAGACCGCGCTGGTGCACCGGGAAGGCGTCGGTGAGGATCGCGCTGGAGTTCGCCATCAGCATCGCGCCGCCGACGCCCTGCAGCACCCGCATCGCGATCAGCCACAGCGCGCCCGCCGTGCCGTGCATCCAGGTCACCGACAGCAGCACGGAGAATGCGGTGAACACCGCGAATCCCGCGTTGTACATGCGCACCCGGCCGACCATGTCGCCCAGGCGCCCGAAGGTCACCACCAGGACGGCCGTGACGACCAGGTAGCTCAGGATCAACCACAGCAGCAGTCCCGTGTTGCCCGGGTCGAGCGGGTTGATCCGGATCCCGCGGAAGATGTCGGGCAGCGCGATGATCAGGATCGACATGTTGATCGTCACCATCAGCACGCCCAGGGTGGTGTTCGACAGCGCGATCCACTTGTAGCGCCCGCTCGGTGACCCCACAGCCATCACTTCCCCGCGCCACCCGAGGTCATTACTACGCGCAGCTAACGGTAGACCCGGTAGTTGCCCGGTACAACCGATTGCGGGCGACCGGCGCCGGTGGTCGGCGTCGGCTCCGGACGCGCCCGCGGCGAACACCCGTTCACGAGTGGTGCGGCCTTCCGCCGGGTAACTCGTGTGACAGCAAGGCAACCCGGGAGTCGAAGATGGCGATCCGAGTCGAACCCGTCAGCGATGAGGACCTGTCCACCCGGTCCACCGTGCAACTGGTCGGCGAGCTGGGCGAACGGCTGGGCCGCCTGGCGAGCGCCGAGATCCGGCTGGCGAAGCTGGAGCTGCGGGACAAGGGCAGGCAGGCGGGCGTCGGCGGCGCCCTGTTCGGAGCGGCCGCGGTGCTCGGATTCCTGGGCGGCGCCACGCTGGTGGCCACCGTCGTGCTCGCGCTCGCGCTGGTGCTCCCGGCGTGGCTGGCGGCGCTGATCGTCGCGGTGGTGCTGCTGGCGGTCGCCGGCCTGGCGGCGCTCGTGGGGCGGTCCCGGGTGCGTCGCATGGGCTCACCGGTACCGGAACGAGCGCTGCGGGCCCTCCGGGAGGATCTCGACGACCTGCGGCAGGCGGTCCGGCGATGAACGCGCAGCAGGCCCGGCACGGCCGCGAGTCACCCGCGCGGCTGGACGCGGAGCGGGAACTGGCGCGCGAGGACACCAAGCGCGTGCTGGCCGAGCTCGGGCACCGCGCCGACCTCCCGCGCCGGTCCCGGCAGGCCGTCCGGCGCGGCACCGACCGGTGCCGCCACGGCCTCGCTCGCACCGCCTCGCAGGTCCGGCGACTGGGCACCCGACCGGCGGCGCTGAGCGCGGTCGGCGTCGTCGCGCTCGCCGCGGTGTGCGCCTACCTGGCCACCCGCCACCGCTCGCACCGCTGCTGATCAGGCGCGTGCGGCGGCGTCGGCGAGCCGCGGCACGAACGCGTCGACCAGGTACGGGATGGACAGCACGCCCGGTTCGCGCAGCGCCACCCACGGCTCGCCGGTGCAGGGCACGTAGGAACCGCGGCGCACCACGCCCAGGTTCCGGAAGACCGGCGAGGACTCCAGCCCCGATTGCAGCGCGGGCGAGGAGTAGGAGGTCACCAGCAGGTCGGTGTCGACCACGCCGAGGCCCTCCATCCCGAGCTGCGCGGAGAACCCGGACCCGGGCAGCCGGGCGACGCCGGGGTCCAGGCGCACGCCCAGTTCGCCGAGCGTGCGCACCGAGACGTCCCGCGGCGAGCGCACCACGCCGAGCGTTCCCGGACCGTGCGCGAGGGTGACGGCGACGCGCTTGCCGACCAGCTGCGGGTGCGCGGCCGCGGTGTCCCGCAGCCGCTGCTCGGTCCGCTGGACGAGTTCTTCGGCCGCACCCGGCCGTCCGAGGATCCGGCCGACCTGCCGCGTGGTGGTCTGCCACTGGTCCTCGTCCGGCGCGGTGTCGAACGCCGTGGTGGGCGCGATGCGCGACAGCCGGTCGTACTCGCGGTCGACGTAGAAGTCGCTGCCCGCCAGGATCAGGTCCGGGTGCAGCGCGGCGATCGCCTCGACGGAGTACCCGTCGTCGCCGGGGCGCAGCGTTTCCGGGTGCCAGCCCGGACGGCGTTGCCAGGACGGCAGCTGGTCGGACAGCGGCAGCCCCACCCCGACCGGACGCACCCCCAGCGCCAGCGCGGCGTCCAGATCGGCCGGGCCGAGGGTGACCACCCGCAGCGGTGCGCGATCCAGTCGCGTCACGCCGAGGTGGTGGGTCACCGCGGTGTGGAAGTCGCCGTCGGGCGCGGGAGCGCCGGTCCGCCCCGCGCACCCGGAGGCCAGCGCGAGCACGAGCAGGAAAGCGGACCAGCGCATCCGAACCCCCAGGCGTTGATCAACGGGCGTCAGCAGGCTATCCACCCGCACGACCGCGGATCAACGCCCACCCCTCCAAACAGTCCACAGTGGATCCATTGCGCCGCCCTCGGAACGAATCGGTCCTCAGAGCCTGTCTTCGAACCTGCTCCCGGAAGGGGCGTGGCAAGCGGCGCCAGCCGCTTTCTCTTTCGGTGCGCGGTCTCGCAACCGGCACCGCCACCCAAAACGAGTTCAAAGCTCACGCCCGTTCGGCGTGCAGGTGCCACACCGGGGCGCGCACCCGGCCGCGTTCGTCGACCTCCAGCGCGTCGACGCGGTCGGCGATCTCCGGTTGCAGCCGGGCGAATTCCTCGCGGCTGAAGATGGTCGTGTAGTGGGTGCGCGCGAGGTCGAGGATCTTCCAGTGCCCGCCGAGGTTGTTGCGCAGGTCCTGCTCGTCGACCGGCCCCGGCGTGGGGGCCGCGCCCAACTCGTCCGCGCGGAAGCAGAACAGGTGCAGCTGCGCGCCCGGCTTGGTGACCCGGTGCAGCGCGGCCGCGTAGGCAGCTCGCTGCGCCGCGCCCAGGCAGTGGTAGAGCGCGCTGTCGAGCACCGTGCTGAACCGCTGGTCGAGCCCGTCCAGGCGGGTCACGTCGTCGACGACGAACTCGACGGACAGGCCCTTGTCGGCGGCGCGCCGCTCGGCCTCGCGGATCGCGGTGGGCGAGCCGTCCACGCCCACCACCCGGTGGCCCCGCGCGGCGAGCAGCAGGGCGTTGTCCCCCAGGCCGCAGCCGGCGTCGAGCACCTCGTCGCGGACCTCGCCCTGCTCCACCAGGCGCACGATCTCCGGCTGGGCCTCGCCGATGTCCCAGGGAACCCGTTCGAAGGTCAGCTGCGACCCGGCCATCGGCGGTTCACCGCGGTAGAAGGCGTCGAAGTCGATGTCCTCAGGAGCGAATGCGGGACCGTTCTGCGCCATGTGCCCTCTCCTCGACCGAAATTCAACTGACAGTGAAATCTTGGTCCCACCGCCGGAGCTCTGTCAATCGCCCGAGTCGCGCTCCAGCTCGACGATCTCGCCGGTGCCCCGGGAGACGTCGACCTCGATGCGCCCCTGGGAGCTGTCGCGCACCTCGACCTCCCAGGACGGGGCGCCCCGGGCGTGGTCGGGTTCGACGTTGATCACCTGGCCGCCGAACCGGTCGGTGGCGATCCGGCCCGCCTGCTCCGGCCCCACTTCCGGCCGCTGCCCGGCTGAACCGCCGGACAGCCCGGGCCGAGGCTCCGGGATCGCCGGACCGCGCCCACCGGAACTCGGCGCACCCGAGCCGTTCCCGCAACCGGTGAGCACGGCACCCGCCAGCACCGCACCGGCGATCACGATCCACTTCGACCGCACGGCATTTCTCCTTCCCGCACGTGGAACTCGGTCGAACCCAGTCTGGGACCGGCCCATGGGACGGAGATGAAGATCGGATGAACGCGTCCTCATCCACGATCATCCACAGTGGACGTCAAGCGACGCGGTGGTCGGCCAGCAACTCCTCGGCCGCGGTCCTCGTCCGGTCGTCGAGGCACCCCGGCGCGAGCCCGAACCGCTCGTCGTAGGCCGCCAGCACGGCGTGCTCGACGACGTCGAGGGACAGCCCCGCCGCCTCGTCGCGGATCGCCCCGACCGACGCGGTGTCGAACGGGCGCTCCAGGTGGTGGTACACCTCGGCGAGCAGCGGCCGCAGCACCTCGGCGTCGTCGAAGATCGCCACCGCGCTGAACAACCACGCGCCGCGGATCACCCGCTGCGCCGTGCCGACGAGCTTCACGGTGCCGCGCGCGTTGACGCTGTAGGCACCCGGGCAGTACTCCCCCGGCACCGCCCCGACCCGCGCGTCCACACCCAGCCCGCGCAGCACCTCCGCCCACAGCTCGCCGTACTCGCGGAATCGCTCGTCCATTCCGGACAGCCGTCCCGGATCCGGGCTGACGTGGTCGACCACCAGGGACCGCTCGGTGTAGGCCACGGCCAGCCCGCCGGGCGCCCGCAGGACCGGCGTGAACCCGGCGTCCCGCGCGGCGCCGGCCGCGGCGGCGAAGCCGGGCCGCAGCGCGTCGCGCCGCCCGAACGCCACCACGCGCCCGCGCGGCCGGTACACCCGCACCGCCGCCCCCGACTCGCCCTTGCCGACCCGCCGGACCATCGCGTTCGCCGCGGCCACGTCCAACGCCGGATCTCCGCCCAGCGCCTCCCGAAACAGTTGCACGGGGCGACCCTACCGAGCCCACGAGGTCGTCAACCAGAGGTTGACGGATCGGCTGCGTCAACCTAACGTTGACGCCATGACCGATCCGACGCGAGTCCGCCTCGACGACCTCATCGAGGCGATCAAGAAGTCCCACCCCGACGTGCTGCGACAGCTGTCCGACGCGGTGCTGGCCGCCGAACACCTCGGCGAGGTGGCCGACCACCTCATCGGCCACTTCGTGGACCAGGCCCGCCGCTCCGGAGCCTCCTGGACCGACATCGGCCGGAGCATGGGCGTCACCAAGCAGGCCGCCCAGAAGCGGTTCCTGCCCAAGGAGCTCAACCCCGAGGAGGGCTTCCACCGGTTCACCCCGCGCGCCAGGAACGTTGTCGTGGCCGCGCAGGGCGAGGCGCGGGCGGCGCGCAACGACCACATCGGAGCGGAGCACCTCGTGCTGGGGCTGCTCCGCGAACCGGAGGGCCTCGCGGCCCGCGCCCTCGCGGCCCGGGGCGTGACGCCGGAGGCGGTCCGGGAGGCCGCGACCGCCGCCCTGCCCCCGGCCGCCGACGAGGTCGGCGAGCTCATCCCGTTCGACAACCGCGCGAAGAAGGCGCTGGAACTGACCTTCCGCGAGGCCCTGCGCCTCGGGCACAACTACATCGGCACCGAGCACATCCTGCTCGCCCTGCTGGAACTGGAGGACGGCGACGGCGTGCTCTCCGGACTCGGCATCGACAAGGCCTCCGCCGAATCGGAGATCACCGCGGCCCTGGCCGCGGTGCTCGCCGAACGCGACCAGCAGTGACCACAGTGGACGCGGGTCCGCCGGTTCCGAGCGGAACCGGCGGACTACCGCGGGAAGTCGGGCCGACGTGCTTCCCGGACCGGCAGGTCGAGCTCGCTGAGCAGTTCGCAGGAGCGCCGCCGGTCGGCGTGGCCGTGGACCAGGGTCCGCACCATGAGTGCCTGTCTTGGAACTTGGCCCTGGCGGGGCGTGGCAAGCGGCGCCCCTTCCGGAATCAGGTTCAAAGACAGGCGCTCAGCGGCGATCCGGGCCACCAGCACCGCCGGAGCGGCACTGGCCACCCCGGACATGCCGTGGTGCTCGGGCACCCAGTACCGGTGGAAGCCAAGCTCGTCGGCCAGCCGCGCGAGATCGAGGGTGTTGTGCAGGGCCTGGCGGGCCGTGGCGCCCTGCACGATGGGCGAAGTGTCCAATACGGACAGGCGCACCCGGTCCGACATGCTCCGGCTCCTCCCGACGACCCACCGCTGCGGTTCAACGCACCTGCGTGACGCGCCACAGGCGACTCGGCAGCTCGCCCTCCTCGAAGGCGAGAACCTCCTCCAGGGTCCAGTCCGCCGCCAGGTCGTCGACCAGCGGCCGGTCGAAGAAGTGCACCGCGAACCCGCCGGTTTCGTAGATGTCGTCGCCGTGGGCGGTGCCGACGCCGTAGTGGGCGTCGCCGGTGTGCCGCACCGTGTAGACGAACACGCCGCCCGGGACGAGCACGCGGCGGATCTCGGCGACGAGGGCGTGCAGCTGCGCGGTGGTCAGCGCCATGCACAGCAGCATGTGGGCGTAGACGGCGTCGGCGCTGCCGTCGGCCAGCGGTAGCGGGTCGCGCACGTCGTGCGCGAGCGCGGTCACGTCCAGGCCCTCGGCGGCGGCGTGCCGCCGGAGCTGGTCGAGGCCCTCGGCGCTGAAGTCCAGGGCGGTCACGGCGAATCCCCGCCGGGCGAAGAACAGGGAGTCGCGGCCGTGCCCGGCGCCCAGGTCGACCACGCGGGCCCCGGCGGGGAAGCGCGACGCGGCGTAGCGGGCCGGGTCCGACGGCCCCGTCCCGTACATGTCCGGGTGGTCGCGGTAGGTGCGCTGCCAGTGGCCGCGCTGCTCGGCCGCGAGGTCCGCGGTGCGGTCCGTCATGCTCGTCTCCTGCCCGGGGTGGCGCCGATCACCGAGAGTACACATACCCCCGAATTAGTTATACAGTTACAACCGTTCGTATGAGCAACGACCTGTTCGGGGGTTCCGTTGTGCCGGGTACCGAAGTCCGCCGCAAGTGGTTGGTGCTGGCGATCTGCTGCATGAGCCTGTTCATCGTCGGGCTCGACAACACGATCGTGAACCTCGCCCTCCCGTCGATCCAGCGGGAGCTGCACGCGCCGATGTCCGGGCTCCAGTGGACCATCGACGCCTACACGCTGGTGCTCGCGAGCCTGCTCATGCTCGCCGGGTCGACCGCCGACCGGCTCGGGCGGCGGCGGGTGTTCCAGACCGGACTGGTGCTGTTCGGCCTCGGCTCGCTGCTGTGCGGGTTGGCGCCGAACACGGGGGCGCTGATCGCCTTCCGGATGGTGCAGGCCATCGGCGGGTCGATGCTCAACCCGGTCGCGATGTCGATCATCACCAACACCTTCACCGACGCCCGGGAGCGGGCGCGGGCGATCGGCATCTGGGGCGGCGTCGTCGGCCTGAGCATGGCGCTCGGCCCGGTGGTCGGCGGCGCGCTGGTGGACGCGGCCGGATGGCGGTCGATCTTCTTCATCAACGTCCCCATCGGGGCGGCCGCCGTGGTGCTCACCGCGCTGTTCGTGCCCGAGTCCCGGGCGCCCCGAGCCCGCCGCGTCGACCCCGTCGGCCAGGTGCTGATGATGCTGCTGCTCGGCTGCCTGACGTTCGGGATCATCGAGGGCCCGGCGGCCGGGTGGGGGTCGCCGCGCATCGTGACCTGCTTCCTGGTCGCCGCCGCCGCACTGGTCGGGTTGGTCGGCTACGAACGGCGGCGGGAGGAGCCGCTGCTGGACCCGCGGTTCTTCGCCAGCGCGCCGTTCTCCGGGGCGACGGTGATCGCGGTGTGCGGTTTCGCCGCGCTCTCCGGGTTCCTGTTCCTGAACTCGCTGTACCTGCAGGAGGTCCGGCAGCTGTCCCCGCTGGACGCCGGGCTGCTCACGCTCCCGATGGCGCTGATGACCGCGGTGTGCGCACCGCTGTCGGGCCGCATCGTCGGCGGGCGCGGCGCGCGGCTGCCGCTGCTGACCGCCGGTGCGGGACTCGTCGCCAGCGGGGCGCTGCTCAGCGGGATCACCGCGAGCACGCCGGTGGTCCTGCTGCTGGTCGGTTACCTCGTCTTCGGCGCCGGGTTCGGGATGCTCAACGCGCCGATCACCAACACCGCGGTGTCCGGGATGCCGCGCACGCAGGCCGGGGTCGCCGCGGCGGTGGCCTCGACCAGCAGGCAGGTCGGCGCCTCGCTCGGCGTGGCGGTCATCGGCTCGGCGGTCACCGCGCACATCGCTGGGCCGCTGGTGATCGGGTTCGCCCCGGCCGCCCGGATCGGCTGGTGGATCATCGCCGGGTGCGGACTGGCCGTGCTCTGCCTGGGCGCGCTGACCACCGGCCGCTGGGCCCGGGGCACGGCGGAACGGGTCGCCGCGCAGTTCGACGACGAGAAGCTCCCGGTGGGTGCGTCATGACCGAGGAACCGCGGGCCCGGATCTGGCGGCGGATGCGCTCCCTGGTGCTCGACGAGCACGACCGCCGCAAGCAGGTGTGCCGGGAGCTGGGGATGAGCTTCATCCGCGTCAAGGCGCTGCGCCGGGTCGCGCGGCAGACGATGACGATGGGTGAGCTCACCGAGGCGCTGATGACCGACCGGCCCTACACCACGGTCGTCGTCGGCGACCTCGAACGCCGGGGGCTCGTCGAGCGGACCTCGGAACCGCACGACCGGCGCTGCAAGAAGGTCACCGCCACCGCCGCCGGCCTGGCGGCCGCGCGCGAAGCGGAGCGCATCCTCAACGAGCCGCCCGCGCCGCTGCGGGAACTGGGCGCCGACGACCTCGCCGAGCTCGACCGGATCCTCACCGCCCTGTCGGCCGACCCGGACTGAGCGCGCGCCCTCGACGACGCCCACCGGCGGTCAGCGCGGGCTCGTGTCCCGGATCGCCCGGGCGAGGTCGACGAGCACCGCGGTGACGTGATCGCGCTGATCGGCCGGGAAGCACCCGAGGGCGGCCGACTGCAGGGCGCGCAGCCGCTCGCGGGTGTTGCGCAGCACCTCGCGGCCGTGCGGGGTCAGTTCGACCTGGACCGTGCGCTCGTCGCCGGCGCGGCGGGCGCGCACCACGATCTCCGCTCGTTCCAGGGTTTTCAGGGTCCGCGTGACGGTCGGCTGGGCCAGCCCGGCGTGGCAGGCCAGCTCCCCGACCGACATCGGGCCGCGCGCGAGCGGTTCGAGCAGCGCCGCCTGCGACTCGGTCACGGTCGCGTCGTCCTCGGTCCTGCCCCGGTTGCGGCGCATCGCCGCGTACACCGCGTTGCACGCGGCCGCGAACCGCTCCACCTCGTCGGCGGTCGGCGCACCGGTCGTCGGTCGGTCATCGGGCACGGCGGAAGTCTAACCAAAAACATAGCTTGCTATTGGATAGCTTGCTATTCTCATGCCGTCGACGAGCGGGAGGAACGCGCATGGACGGCAAGATCGCGCTGGAAGAGCACTTCGGAGCGACCGACCCGGACATCGTCGAGCAGTCGCGGGAGCACTTCACGCCCGCGACCTGGGCCGCGCACCGGGCCATGCTGCTCGACATCCACGACCAGCGGCTGCGGACGATGGACGAGTGCGGCATCGAGATCGCGGTGCTGTCGCTGCTGTCCCCGGGCATCCAGTCCCTCCCCCGTCGCGAGCAGGCGGTGGACTGGGCGCGGCGGCTCAACGACTTCGCCGCCGAGCAGGTCGCGCGCCGCCCGGACCGGTTCGCCGCGTTCGCGGCGCTGCCGTTGCAGGACCCCGACGCGGCCGCCGCGGAACTGCGCCGCGCGGTCGGCGAACTCGGCATGCGGGGCGCGCTGGTCAACGGCTTCTCCGAACTCGACGAGGACGGGACGATCGGCTACCTGGACGAGCCGCGGTACCGGTCGTTCTGGCGGACCGTCGCCGACCTCGACGTCCCGGTCTACCTGCACCCGCGCGATCCGCTGCCGCGACATGCGCGCGCCTACGACGGGCACCCGTGGTTGCTCGGCTCGGCGTGGGCGTTCTCGGTGGAGACCGGCACGCACGCGCTGCGGCTGATGGGCAGCGGGCTGTTCGACGAGCTGCCGGGGCTGCGCGTCATCCTCGGGCACCTCGGCGAGCTGCTGCCGTTCAACGTCTGGCGCACCGACCACCGGATCACCGTCTCGCCCCGGGGCATCCCGGCGCAGCGACCGTTCGCCGAATACCTGCGCACGAACTTCTACCTGACCACCAGCGGCAACTTCCGCACCCCGGCGCTGCTCAACGCGCTCGTCGAGGTCGGCGCGGACCGGCTGCTGTTCTCCGCCGACCACCCCTTCGAACGGATGCAGGACGCCGCGGAGTGGTTCGACCGCGTGGAGATCAACGAGACCGATCGCCGCAAGATCGGGCGGGACAACGCAGCCGGGTTGCTCCGCCTGGGCTGATGAGAGCCTGTCTTTGAACTCGTTTTGGGTGGCGGTGCCGGTGGCGGAACCTCAGCGGCCCGCCCGTCACCCGACCACCACCCCCCAACGAGGCGCTGACGCGCCACAGCCACACCGACTCCGGGAGCCCCTCCTGATGTATGTCCAATACACGGCGTCGGGGCTGTCCTCGCGAGACGCCCGCCCGTCGCCCGACCACCACCCCCCAAGGAGGCGCTGACGCGCCCCTGTGCCCATCGGAGAACCCGCGGCGGTGCCAGTGGCGAGACCACTCACCGAAAGAGAAAGCGGCTCACGCCGCTTGCCACGACCCTTCCGGGACCAAGTTCAAAGACAGGCACTCAGCGGCCGTCTCGGCTCCGGGAGCCCCGACATCATGTAGCCCCGAGCGCTCAGACGAGTTCGCCCGCGGCGAGGAAGATCTCGGCGCAGCGGTCGACGAGTTCGGATTCGGTGACGTCGAGCGTGCCCGCCAGCCAGGACGCGAGGGTCTGGGCGAGGCCGCCGACGAGGAAGTCGGCCAGCAGGTCGGCCTCCCCGTTCTCGCCGACGCCGTACAGCTCGCGGGCCTGGGCCCGCAGCAGGCGGACGAACATCCGCGTGGCGGCCACCCTGCGGTCGGCCAGGACCGCGCTGTTGAGCGCCGGGGAGAACAGCAACCGTCCCCGGCGCGGGTCCTCGGCGACGGCGCGCACGATCGCGGTCAGCCCGGCCCGCGCCTTCTCCCGCGCGCCCTCGACCTGCTCGACGGCCGCGAGCGCGGCGTCGGCGATCTCGGCCACGACCCGGTCGAACACCGCCACCGCGAGCGCGTCCCGGTCGCTGAAGCTCTCGTAGAAGTACCGCGTGACCAGGCCCGCCCGCGCGCACACCCCGCGCACCGTGAGCACCGGGTCGGGAGCGCCCAGCAGGTCCAGGCCCGCCTCGACGAGTTGGGCCCGCCGCTCGGAACGCCGGTCCTCGCCGGTGACCCCGCCGTAGACGCGCATGCTCGCCATGGCCCCATCTTGACATCCCGGCGCGAACCGCGTTCCCTATCTG
This sequence comes from Saccharopolyspora rosea, assembly GCF_025643595.1. Classification (GTDB taxonomy): domain Bacteria; phylum Actinomycetota; class Actinomycetes; order Mycobacteriales; family Pseudonocardiaceae; genus Saccharopolyspora; species Saccharopolyspora rosea. The sequence goes on along the minus strand of NZ_CP102826.1, from coordinate 2,892,036 downwards.
ATAACGATCGTGTCCAGATGGGCGCGGAGGCGGCGCGATGACTCGGTCCGCGGATCCTCTCGACGAGGTCGTGATCGGCGCCGCGTTGCTGGCCGGCGGGGCGAACGTGATCATGCAGCTGGGCGTGCCGGGGGTGGGCCACGGCGTGCTGGAGAGCCGGGTCGACAGCGGCAACCTGTTCCACCACCCGGCGAAGCGGACCCGGACCACCATCACCTACCTCGCGGTCGCGACCATGGGCACCGAGGACGACCGGCGGCGGTACCGCCGCGCCGTCAACCGGGTGCACGCCCACGTGCACTCCGACGAGTCGAGCGCGGTGGCCTACAACGCCTTCGACCCCGAGCTCCAGCTGTGGGTGGCCGCGTGCCTGTTCAAGGGGTTCGAGGACGCCTACACCGCGATGCGGGGGCGGCCGATCCCCCGCGAGCGGCGGGCCGCGCTCTACGCCGCCGCCGCGCCGCTGGGCACCACGCTCCAGGTGCGACCGGAGATGTGGCCACCGGACCTCGCCGCCTTCGACGACTACTGGCGGACCGGGCTCGCCCGGGCCCGCATCGACGAGCCGGTGCGCCGGATGCTGGTGGACATCGCCGAACTCCGGTTCCTGCCCGCCGTGCTGCGGGTGCCCTTCCGGCGGCTGCACCTGTTGCTGACCACCGGTTTCCTGCCGCCGGAGTTCCGCGCCCGGATGGGCCTGCGCTGGAGTGACCGCGACCAGCGCCGCTTCGACCGGCTGACCGCCGCGATCGGCGCCGTGGCGCTGCGCCTTCCCGGCCCGCTGCGCCGGTTCCCGTTCAACGTCCTGCTGCACGACCTGCGCCGCCGCATCCGAACCGGCCGCCCGCTGGTGTGAGCGCCTGTCTTCGAACTCGTCCTGGCTGCGGGCCACTGTGACCACCGGAGAACCCGCGGCGGTGCCAGCTGCGAGACCACTCGTCGGAGGAGAAAGCGGCTGGCGCCGCTTGCCACGCCCCTTCCGGGAGCAGACAGGCCCTGAGCCGCGGTCAGACAGCAGAGTCCGGCCCGGCGCTGAACTTCCGCTGAACACCCGGATTTCCGGCGTTGACCCGCAACCGATCTTGCCCTAACTTGTCCGACAACTCGGGCGAAGGGTTTCTCGGATCATGATGCGAACGACCGTCCCCACCGGACTGCTCGCCGTCGCGCTCACCGCGCTCGGCACCGTGCCCGCCTCGGCCGCGCCCACCGCACCGGACGTGCGGTTGCTCGGCGAGACGACGCTGCCGCACGCGATGCCCTTCGACGGCACCACGGTCGGCGGGCTCTCCGGCCTCGACTACGATCCGCGCACCCGCCGGTGGGTGCTGATCAGCGACGACCGGTCCGAACGACAACCGGCCCGGTTCTACACCGCCGACATCCCGGTGTCCGCGCACGGCGTCGGCCCGGTGCGGCTGACCGGAACCGGCCCGCTGCTGCGGCCCGGCGGTTCGCCCTACCCGCCGCGCACCCTCGACCCGGAGGACGTCCGCTGGGACCCGCGAACCGGACGGGTCTGGTGGACCAGCGAGGGCAGCCGCCAGCAGCCCTGCTACGACGCGTCGGTCCGCGTCGCGGAACCGGACGGGCGGTTCGACCGGGAACTCCCGCTGCCGCCGAACCTGCGGATCACGCCGGACTCCGGGGTCAAGGACAACGAGTCGCTGGAAGGGCTCACGTTCACCGCGGGCGGCTCGCTGGTGGCGAGCTCCGTGGAGGGCCCGCTGCTGCAGGACGGCGAGTCGCCCACCGCCGATCACGGCGCGCTGTCCCGCATCACCGTGCAGACCCGGTCCGGCGAGGTCGTCTCGCAGGTCGCGTACCCGTTGGACGCGGTGTTCGCCCGCTCGCCCAGCGGAGGCTTCTCCGACAACGGGATCTCGGCGCTGCTCGCCGACGGCCAGGACCCGTCGCGCTACCTGGTCATGGAGCGGTCCTTCGTGACGGGGGTGGGCAACTCGATCCGCATCTACCAGGTGGACACCCGCGGCGCCACCGACGTCCGCGGGGTGCGTTCGCTGCTCGGCGCCGACGTCCGGCCGGTCCGCAAGCGGCTGCTGGTCGACCTCGCCGCCGAGCACCTGAGCACGGTCGACAACGTCGAGGGCATGACCTGGGGCCCGCGCCTGCCGGACGGCAGCCGAACCCTGGTGCTGGTCAGCGATGACAACTTCTCCCCCGCCCAGACCACCCAGCTGATCGCGCTGGCGGTCCGCTGACGCGTCCCGCAGCGCCCAGCACGCGCACTTCCCGACCTCCGAGCCGAAGCGCACGATGGAGGCAGGAACACGTGCCGCGGAGGACGACGATGCGCGAAGGTGTCGGTCCGGCGCCCGACCGGTTCGGCCGGTGGCTGCGGGACCTGCGGATCTCGGTGACGGACCGCTGCAACTTCCGCTGCCGCTACTGCATGCCGCGGGAGGTCTTCGGCGCCGACCACGAGTTCCTGGACCGGGCGGAGCTGCTGACCTTCGAGGAGATCACCCGCCTGGTCCGGGTGTTCGCCCGGCTGGGCGTGCGCAAGGTGCGGCTCACCGGCGGCGAACCGCTGCTGCGCCGGCAGATCGAGCACCTGGTCGGGATGGTCGCCGGGGTCGACGGGATCGAGGACGTCGCGCTGACCACGAACGGCTCGCTGCTGGCGGCGAAGGCCGCGGCGCTGCGCGACGCGGGCCTGTCCCGGGTGACGGTCAGCCTCGACTCGCTGGACCCCGACCGGTTCGCGCGCATCAGCGACACCGCGGTCCCGCTGTCGCGGGTGCTGGCGGGCATCGAGGCGGCGCAGCGCGCGGGCCTGGCCCCGGTCAAGATCAACGCGGTGGTCAAGCGCGGCATGAACGACGCCGACGACGTCCTGGAGCTGGCCGACTTCGGCCGCAGGCGGGGTCTGGTGGTGCGCTTCATCGAGTACATGGACGTGGGCACCACCAACGGCTGGCGGATGACCGACGTGGTCCCCGCCCGCGAGATCGTCGACCGGGTGCACGCGCGGTGGCCGGTGGAGCCGGTGGACCCGCACTACTCCGGCGAGGTGGCCGAGCGCTACCGCTACCGGGACGGGGGCGGCGAGTTCGGCGTCATCGCCTCGGTGACCCAGCCGTTCTGCCGCACCTGCACCCGCGCCCGGCTGTCCGCCCAGGGCGAGCTGTTCACCTGCCTGTTCGCCTCCCGCGGCCACGACCTGCGGGCGCTGCTGCGCGGCGGCGCCGACGACGCGCGGCTGGAGGAGGGCGTGCGCGCCCTGTGGCGGCGGCGCACCGACCGCTACTCCGAGCTGCGCACGTCCGAGACCGGGGACCTGCCCAAGGTCGAGATGTCCTACATCGGCGGGTGACCGGGCTCCAGCGCGACGACCGCGTCACCACGCAGGGTCACCGTGCCGTCGGCGAGCACCACCTCCAGATCGAGGTGTGCGCGGCGTTCGCCGTCGACCTCGTGCACGGCGGCGACCCGGCCGCGGCAGGTGGGCCGGGCGTGCACCGGGGTGATCGCGGTGAACCGGACCCGGAAGGAGCGCAGCGCCGACTGCGGGGCCCACCCGGTGAGCAGCCGCCCGAGGTAGGCCATGGACAGCATGCCGTGCGCGAAGACGTCGTCGAAGCCCGCGCCGCGGGCGTGGTCGACGTCGATGTGGATCGGGTTGTGGTCCCCGGAGGCGCCCGCGAACAGCGCCAGCGCGGCGCGGCTGACGGGTGGCAGTTCCAGCGGTGGCAGTTCCTCACCGACGACCGCGTTCACCACGGCACCTCCGGGGTCCGACGTCACTCCTCGCCGATCATCCGCCGGTGCACGACCGGCGCGTAGAACCACAGCCCGATGCCCAGCAGCACCACGGCGATGCCGATGACCGCGAAGTACACCCCGGAGGTCTCGGCGGTGTAGAGCTTGGAGAACTGCGCGATCAGCCCCTGCCCGGCCGCGTCGGCGGCGTAGTTGAGCCCGACCACCTGGGCGGCGAACGCGGCGGGTGCCAGCTGCGTGGTCGCCGACAGGCTCACCGGGTTGACGAACAGCTCGCCGACCGCGATGACCGCCAGGCTCAGCAGCGGCCAGACCGGGTTCACCAGCGCGGTCGGCCCGTTCAGGTACCAGGGCACGAACAGCACCGCGAACCCGAGTCCGGTCAGGACCAGCCCGATGGAGAACTTCTGCGGCGTGTTCGGCTGGCGGCGCAGCTTGGTCCACAGGATCGCGACGAACGGCGCGACGATCAGCATGATGACCGGGTTGATCGTCTGGGCCAGCGTCGGGTCGATGTGGAAGCCCCAGGCGTCGAGCGCGGTCTGCTGGTCGGCGTACTGGGCCATGACGCCGGACTGCTGCTCCTCGACGAACCAGAAGATCACCATGGCCACGAACAGCGGGATGAACGCCACCACGCGCCCCCGCTCCTGGCTGGTGATCTTGCGGCTGCGCAGCATCACGATGAAGTAGCAGAGCGGCACCGCCAGCGACAGCACGCTGATCGCGTTCACCACGAGGTCCGCGCTGAAGTTGCCGGTCACCGACAGGCCCGCGATCGCCAGCAGCACCACGACGAGCCCCGCGGCGATCGAGCCGAACACGCGCAGGCGGTGCTCGGGTTCGATCGGGTTGGGCACCCGGGTTCCGGCGTCGGCCAGGGTCGAGCGGGCCCGCAGCATGTACTGCACCAGGCCGATCGCCATGCCGATCGCGGCGGCGCCGAAGCCGAGGTGGAACCGGTTGCCGGTGGCGCTGGCCTGGTCGGGGCTGGTCAGCAGGTCACCGACGACGATCGGCGACAGGAACGCGCCGATCTGCACGCCCATGACGAACAGCGTGAACCCGGCGTCGCGCCGGTTGTCGCCCTCCTCGTAGAGGTCGCCGACGTTCTTGGTGATGTTCGGCTTGAGCAGCCCGGTGCCGAGCACCAGCAGGATCATCGAGGTGAACAGCGCGGCGCGGTCACCGCCGGGGATCGCCAGCGCGATGTGCGCGCACATGATCAGCACGCAGCCCCACGCGATGGAGCGGCGGGTGCCGATCAGGCGGTCCGCGATCCAGCCGCCGAGGATGCTCGACATGTACAGGGAGGCGCCGTAGACGGCGACGAGGCTTTTGGCCAGCGTCTGATCCATCCCCAGACCGCCGTGGGCGGCCTCGTAGTACATGTAGTAGAGGAGGATCGCCTTCATCCCGTAGTAGGAAAAGCGCTCCCACATCTCCGTGAAGAACAGCGTCGACAACCCCACGGGGTGGCCGAAGAAGCGACGCTGCTCCGACGGTGTTTCCGCCGTCACGTTACCCGTCACGCCCACTCACCCTTTCTGATCGGAGGCACCGTACAGGCGTCCCCGGATCGAGTGAACCCCGAGTCGACGATCACGCAACGATGCCACCCGGAAAGCATGCGACATGACGAATCCTTGCGCGCGAGCAGGGTTCACCACCGAGCGGACGAAACATCCGGAGTGGACATACTTCTCGGATCGCCCGAAATTCCGTCAGGGAACGCGATCACGCGCCGAGCGCGCGGAGAAAGGCGACGCTGGCACGGACGTCGGCGGCCGGTCCCGTTCCTCCGGGGGCGGCGGCGAGGATCGCGTCCTGCTCCAGGACGTACCAGCCCCGGTAACCGCGCGACTCCAGGACGTCGACGATCGCGGCGATGTCGATGTCGCCCTCGCCCAGCGGGCGGTACATGCCGTCGCGGACGGCGGCGGTGTAGGCGGTCCGCCCCGCGCGCACCTGGTCGGCGAGCGCGACGTCGACGTCCTTGAGGTGGGTGTGGGCGATGCGGTCGGGCACCTCCCGGGCCAGCGCCACCGGATCCGTACCGCCGATCAGCAGGTGGCCGGTGTCCAGGCACAGCGGCACGGTCGAACCGTCGAGCACCCGGTCCACCTCCGCGCGGTTCTCCACCATGGTGCCGACGTGCGGGTGCAGCGCGGGGCCGACACCGCGTTCCCGCGCCCGTTCGGCGATGCGGTCCAGATTGGCGAACAGCGTGCGCCAGCCCACCTCGTCGAGCTCCGGGCGGGAGTCGTAGCCGTCCAGGCCGGTGGCCGCGGCGAGCACCAGGGTGCCCGCGCCGGCGGCGACGAACCCGTCGAGCTCGCGATCGACGGCGGGCAGCGGGTCGTGGTCGGGGTCGTGCAGCACGACCGGCACGAACCCGCCGACCGCCGACAGGCCGTGCTCGCGCAGCGCGGCGGCCTTGGCCCGCGGCTCGGTCGGCAGGAACCCCTCGGGGCCGAACTCGGTGGCCACCAGCCCGATCTCGCGCATCTCGGGCAGCACCCGCTCCGGCGCGAGCTGATATCCCCACCCCGGGACCTCGCACACCCCCCAGGAGATCGGCGCCCCCGCCACCCGGTCCATGATCATGCCTGCGCTCCGTCCGTCGCCGTGCCCGGTCACGTTCCAAACCGAGAGGCCGCGATGCCACCGATTTCAGCCGCGGGCGACCGGACCTCGGTTATGGAACGTTCCAAAGACTGACCGGCGTGCAGCGCCGTGTCAACCCTCAGTGCCTCTCCGACGAGCACAGCGCCGCGTCAGCGCCTCGTTGGAGGTGGTGGTGGCCACTGAGGTTCCGCTACCGGCACCGCCACGCACGACGAGTTCGAAGACAGGCTCTCAACTCAACGATCGGCGGGCGGGTGCCCGGTCGACCGGCGGACCGCCAGTCGCGGCGAGATCAGGTCGCGGACGCCCGGCGCGCCACCCTCGGCCAGGCGGGCGAGCAGCCGTCGCGCGGCCAGCTCGCCGATCTCCGGATTGCGCGGGTCCACCGAGGTCAGCGACAGGTGGCTGGTCCCGGCCAGCGGGGTGTTGTCGTATCCGACGACCGAGAGCCGGGCGGGCACGTCGACGCCCAGGTCGGCGGCGGCCGACACCGCGCCCAGGCAGGCCATGTCGTTGACCGCCACGATCGCCGTCGGCGGGTCGTCGCAGCCGAGCAGGCGACGCGTTGCGGCGTAGCCGGTCTGCTCGTCGTTCTCGCACCGCTCCACGCGGACGTGCTCGGCCAGCCCCAGGGCGCGCATGGCCGTCTCGTAGCCCTCGCGCCTGGCCTGGAACACCCCGGCGGCACCGCCGCCGATGTGCGCGATCCGCCGGTGCCCCAGGCCGACGAGGTGCTCCACCGCCAACCGCATGCCGTGCACGTCGTCGTTGACCACGCTGTCCACAGTGGGCAGTTCGTAACCGTGCGAACTGGCGACCACGGCGGGAACCGAGCCCATCGCGTCGGCCAGCACCGGGTCGAACGGCAGGCTGCCCACCACGCACAGCGCCTCGACCCGCAGGTCCAGGAACGCCTCGACGACCGTCTGGTCCAGCCGGTGCTCCAGTTCCCCGGCGCCGATGAGCACGCGCATCCCGTCGCCGTGCAGCACGCGCCGGAACGACTCCAGGATGTCGACGTACCACGGGTTGCGCAGATCCGAAACGATCACACCGACGGTGCGGGTGCGCCCCTCGACCAGGCTGCGCGCCACCGAGTTCGGCCGGTAGCCCAGCGCCCGCGCCGCGTCCAGCACCGCCTTGCGCCGTGCCGGGCTGACCTGTGCGGAACTCCGCATCACCAACGACACCAACGACTTCGACACCCCGGCGCGCTCGGCCACGTCCCGGATGGTCGGCCGCCGCCCGTCCTTCCCGCTCACCGGACACCTCTCCGCGGTCGCGGTCCCGGCCGGACCGCTGCTCTTGGAATGTTCCAACCCTACCTGCCGCCGGCGCGGTGCGACCGGTGAGGAGCGGGTGGGACGGGAGTGCTCGATGTTCCCAGGTGTTGAAACGATGTTGACCGTGCGTGGGGGCGCTGCCACGATCTGCCGCATGAGTCGCGCACTCTCGCTGGTGGTGCGGCTGCACGTCGACCTGCGCCACCAAGCCAGCGCCCTGTGTCCCCGCTCCTGAGGGTCCTCCGACACCGCCTCGAAGGCTGAGCCGTTCCGGCCCCTCGCGGCGGATCCACGTTCGCCGGCGTCCGTTCGCCGGATTCCAAGCCGACCGCGCGCGCCCGCGCCGCGGTTCGTCCGTCCTGTTCGGACAGTCCATCTCCACGAGATGTTCCCAGTTCCCCGAGATGTTCGGAGTGCACATGAACGCGCGTTCGCCCTGGTGGCGAAGAGGTCTGACAGTGGGTGGCGCCGTCGTCTTGGCGGTCGGCGCGGTGACGCTGCCGCCGGGTGGCTCGCAGGCGCTCGCCGACGTGGCGGTGTTCACCGATCACACCAAGGGCACCGACGGCAAGGACTACTCCGTCACCAACCACGTGGTGACCAAGTACGCCGACGCGTCGGCGGGCAAGCGCAAGGAGTGGCTGCTGGTGTGGGCCGGCGACGAGAACGTCGCCGACACCGCCGTCAAGGACGTCAAGCACCTGCCCGGATCGCTGCGCGATCCGGTCGGCAAGGCCCGCAACGCCTTGCCGGGGCCGGACTTCCTGGCCGTCATCGACGTGACCAAGGGATCACCGGAGTACGGCAAGGTGGTCAACACCGCGACGGTCGGCCCGCTGGTGGAGAACGAGCCGCACCACATGCAGTACTCCTGGCGCAAGGGCGACACGATCTACGCGGGCGGCCTGTTCGGCGCCACCACCTACGCCTTCGACGTCAAGGCGCTGCCCACGGTCAAGCTCAAGGGCGTGTCCCTGCCGACGCAGACGCTCGGCGGATCGGTGCCGGACGCGTACTGGACGCTCAAGGACGGCACCAGCTACGGGACCTACATGGGCGGACCGGTGGCACCCGGGCCGTACCGGTACGACGACGGGTCCGTCCACATCGGAAACGGGTTCGCCGGCAGCCCCGGCGAGGTCGTGCACTTCGACCAGAACGGCAAGGTGCTGTCCCAGTCGCCCGCCGCGATCCCGCAGGGCGACAACCCGAAGCTGTGCGACGACCTGCCCACGCTGGACAAGCCGACCTGCGCCAACCCGCACGGCATCCAGGCCCGCGAGGACCTGAACACGATGGTGACCAGCGACTACGTCGAGCCGCGCAACATCATCCTGGACCCGGTCAAGCAGCCCTCGCCGTACCTGCGGCGGCCGACCGTGCGGACCTGGGACATCTCCGACCGCAACCACCCGCGGGTCCGGGCGGTGTCCTACCTGCCGGACGGGCCGCGCGCCGACCCGAAGGACCCGCTGCACCAGGAGAGCCGCGCGGTCATGGAGACCACGGTGACCAACCGGCCGGAACACCGGGGCGCCTTCGCGCAGAGCATGCAGGGCGGCGCGATCTTCTACACCCCGGACATCACCTCGCCCACCCCGCACTGGCGCGAGGTCTTCGACGACGGGACCGCCAACAAGGCGTTCAACCCGAGCAACGACAGCAACGGCGCGGGTACCAACGGCGGGTGGATCCAGACCAGCCCGGACGACCACTACCTCTACCACGCGGTGATCGGCCGTCCGAAGGGCACGCTGGGTCCCGATGATCCGGGCACCTCCGGCGGGGTGTACACATTGGACATCTCCCGGTTGCTGGCCTCCGGTGACCAGCCGCAGTGCGAGATCGACACGGTGGCCAAGGCGCAGCACGGCGGCGGGGCGGACTGCCCGGCGCTGGCCGGCACCGCGGCGATCAACCCCGACCAGCCCGGCCAGGGACCGCACTGGGGCACCGCCGACCACTTCCGGCTCGGTCCGGACGGCTTCTACCACGACACCGACCAGCCCACCCGCGTGGCGGTGTCGAACTACTTCGTGGCCCGCTCCGGTCTCGACGGCGACCACCGGGTCAACCTCGTCGACGTCGCCCCGAACGGCAGCCTGCGGGTCGACCAGGACTTCCGCGACGAGGTGACCGGGCAGGTCGGCGTCGACTTCAACCGGAAGTCCTGGCCGCACGGGCCGTTCGGCAACGCCAAGCCGCACTCGGAACTGTTCGTGATCGCCGACGAGGACCTGAAGTAGATGGACATGAGCGGCATGGACATGGGCGCGCACCAGTCCGGTGTGGACGGTCACGTGCTCGCGGTGGTCCTGCGGCTGCTCCTGCTGGTCGGCAGCGCGGTGGCGGGCGGAACGGGCCTGCTGCGCCCCGCGCTGGCCGTCCGCCCCGGCCGCCGGGCGGTGGCCGGGGCCGCCGCGGGGGCGGTCGTCGCGGCCGCGGCCGGAGTGGCGTCGTTGGTCGCGCTGCCGGTCGTCGTGCCGGTGGCGGTGGCGCAGATCGCGCTCGTGCTGGCCCTGCCCGCGGTGCTCGCCCGCCCGGTTCCCGCCGCCGGGATCGGCGCGGCGCTGGGCCTGCTGGTGCTGGTGGAGACGCTGGCCGGGGACTTCGCGGCCGACGGCGTCGTCGCGGTGCTCACCGACGTGGTGTTCGTGGCCGCCGCGCTGGTCGGCATCGGGGTCACCGTGCTCGCCGCCGGGCGACCGCGGTGGCGCGACGGCGTGCGGCCGGGGCGCATCACCGCGCTCGCCGGGGCCGTGCTGGCGCTGACCGGCGTGGTGCGGTTGTCGGAGTCCGGGATCGGCCTGGACCGCCGGATCTACTCCAGCGCGGTGGGGCTGCTGCTGGTGGCCGCGGTGGTCCTGCCCGTGGTCGCCGCGGTCGTCGTCGGGCTGCGGCGGGCCGTCGCGGTGGTCGCCACCGCCGGGACGGTGCTGGCGCTGAGCGCGTGGACCGCGGCGGGAGCGTTGCCGCAACCACCGGCCCCGCCGACGCCGGGAGTCCCGCTGCTGTCGAGCGTCCCGGTCGGCGAGGCCGCCGTGCCGGTGCTGGTCACACCGCAGCGACCGGGCCGCAACCTGGTGCACTTCCCGCCTGGTGCGGGCGCGGACCTCGCGGTGGCGACGGGCGACGGACCGCTGGTGCGCGCCGTGCCCCGCCCCGGCGCCGAGGGCACCTGGGCCGAGGTCGATCTCCCGGCCGGGCGCGGCGAGCTGATGATCCACAGTGGACGCGGTCATGGGACCCTGCAGGTCGACGCCGGGGACGGGCCGGGAATCCCGGCGGCGTCCGGCGCCGACGGACCGGAGTGCGCCGGAGCCGCGCTCGGCGGCCTGGTCGCCGGGCGGCACGACGTGCTCACCCGCTGCCCCGCCGACGGGCTGGAGGACGCCGACGCCGACGCGCTCCGCCGCCTGGTGGGAGTGCTCGCGAGCCGGTCGGTGCCGGGGATCGCCGTCGCGGCGGACGGATCGCCGCGCTCCCGGCAGGCCGCCGAGGTGGTCCGCCGGGCCGCCGCCGACGCCCACCTGCCGGTGCGCGACTCGCCGGAGAACGCCCTGGTGGTCGTCTCCGGGTGGGCGGACGCGGCACCACGGCTGCACGCGCTGTCCGAACGGCAGGCGTCGCTGCCGACCTACGCCCAGGGCGTGTACCTGGCGCCGTGGCTGCTGCACGCCCCGGTGGTGAACGAAGCGCTGACCTCGTTCCTGCCGCTGCGGTTCAACCCGCGCGACGCGCAGTCGTTGGAGTACTCCGTGGCGTTGGAGAACGGCTTCGGCGGGGAGAACCCGTCCGCGTCCGGCTTCCGCGACTGGCTGCGGGCCCGCCGGGACCGGCCCGCCGACGCCGTGACGCTCTACGCCTCGGCCCAGGTCAGCGCGATGCCGATGGAGATCCGTTCACCCGACATGGCGGACATGTCGATGGGCGGCGACTACCCGGGCCAGTGGGTCCCGGGCGGCACGATCGTCCCGGTCTCCGGGACGCTCCACTGAGGACAGATCCACACCGGATGGGGAGGAGACACCGAATGCGCGGAATCTGCCGGAGGATCGCTGCGACGGGCCTGCTCGCCCTCGCTCTGACCGGCGCCGGAACCGGAGTGGCGGCGGCCTCGCCCGCCGTCTGGCTGGTGCCCGGCGTCGACGCCGGGCCGCTGCTGGGCCCGGCGATCGGGCTGCCGACCCAGCTGCTCGCCCCGGTCGACGGCCTGTTGACCGCACTGGAACCCCGTTGAGGGAGGAGATCCCATGATGAAGTCCGCTCTGCGCCGCACCACCGCGGGCGCGGCCCTCGCCGGGCTGGCCCTGCTCGGCCTGGGCACACCGGCCCTCGCCGACGCCCCGCCGCCCGCGGTGGTCGACGAACCCGACACCAGCCAGCTGAACAACCTGTGGACGTTCGCGCCGCTGGGCGTGCCCGTCTTCGGCCTCGTGCAGTCGGTGGTCGAAGCGCCCCAGAAGGTGCTGCCGTCCGAGTGATCGCGGGCGTGGCGCCGGTCCGCCGGCGTCACGCCTCCTCCGCGAGCAGCCGCCGCAGGCGGGTGTCGACGGCGGTGCGCTCCGGCGACCCCGCGGGCAGCGCCTCGCGGAGTTCCTCCAGCACCTCCGGGTCCTCCCGGCCGACGTCGGTGTTCGCGAAGCGCCACAGCCGCTCGGGGTCGGCTTCCCGGAGCAGCACCGCGCGCAGCGCGGCGAGCAGTTCCTCGCGTTCGGCGCGGATCGCGGGCGACTCCGAACGCGGCAGCAGCGCACGCGCGTGGTCCAGGACCGCGTCCGGGTCGCCGCGCCGCACGGCGGCGCGCAGCGCGTCCACGTCGCTGTCCACTTCGGCCGCGATGCGGTAGGGCCGGGTCCGGACTACGGACTCGCCCAGCACGTGCCGGATGCGGTGGATCTCCACCCGGACCGTCGTCGGGTTGCCGTGTTCGCCGTGCAGCAGCAGCGCGAGCCGGTCGGCCGTCAGGCCGCGCGGATGCATCGCGAGCAGCGCCAGGATCTCCGCGTGGCGCAGGCTGATCTCCCGCTCCACACCGTTGACCGCCGCCGTCGGCCGCTCGTCGAGCAGGCGCAGCCGCAACCGGGGTGCGCGCCGGGGCGCGCCGGACCGCAGGCGCAGCAGGTAGCCGTCCGGCAGCGGTTCGGCGTCGGCGAGCCGCCCGTCGGCCAACCGCGCCACGCCGTCGTCGACCGCGACCCGCTGGTCGGGGATGCCACCGGCCACGACCCGACCGGTCGGGGTGACCAGTGCTCCGGGCCCGCCGAGCCGGGCGAGGTGGTGGCCGTTGCGTTCCCGGAGCGCCTCGTCGCGCCGGTCCATGCGCCGGCGCAGCTCGCTTTCCACCAGCTGTGCGCTGGTGGTGACCAGCGCCATCAGCGCGGGGTGCATGGTGCGCAGCGGCCCGCTGAGGTCGATCGAACCGAGCAACCGCCCGGTGTCGGGATCGCGCACCGGGCACGCCGCGCACGTCCACGCGTGGTAGGTGCGCACGAGGTGTTCGGCGGAGTGGATGCGCACCGGTGCGCCGGTGGCGAGCGTGGTTCCCATCGCGTTGGTGCCGATGGCGTGCTCGGCCCACTGGGTGCCCTCGGCGAGCAGCACCCGATCGGCGTCCCGGCACACCCCTGGATCCCCCTGCCGCCACAGGATGGTGCCCTCGGCGTCCGTGACGATCACGATCTGGCTCGACGCGTCCGCCGCCTCCAGCAGGGACCGGCTCACCAGCGGCACCCACACCGCCAACGGGTGCGCCTCCCGGACGTCGCCGATCCGGTCGGTGTCGAACACCAGCGGGGGCAGGCGGCGCTCCGGGTCGACGCGGGCGCGCAGCGAGCGGCGCCAGGACTCGGCCACCACCGGGCGCGGTTCGCGCGGCGCGCGACCACCGGAGAGCACGGCGGCGTGCACGCGCTCCAGTTCTCGGGCCTGTTCGAGCGGATCGGCCGGGATGTCGTGTTCCATGTCGGTGAACGCCGCATTGTCCGCATCTGACGAATCACCCGGATGTCTGGCGACACCGGTCGGGCCATCTTGGAGCGACGCCGGGCCGATCGGCAAGTACCGCTGCTCCGCCCGGGGCACCTCGACGCAACGTCGTTGCAACGTCGCGACACCTAACCTCCCGCCACACCAGTGACCCACGTCACCAAGTAGGAGGCTCGTGATGACTCGGTACGCGGCTCCGGGAACGTCCGGCTCGGTCGTGGAGTACCGCTCCCGGTACGACCACTTCATCGGTGGCGAATACGTGCCCCCGGCCAAGGGCGAGTACTTCGCCAACCCCACCCCGGTCACCGGGCAGGTGTTCACCGAGGTCGCCCGCGGCACCGCCGACGACGTCGAACGCGCGCTGGACGCCGCCGAGGGCGCCGCCGCGGCGTGGGGCCGCACCCCGGCCGCCGACCGCGCCGCGGTGCTGCTGCGCATCGCCGACCGGATGGAGGCCAACCTGGAGAAGCTGGCGGTCGCCGAGACGTGGGAGAACGGCAAGCCGGTCCGCGAGGCGCTGGCCGCCGACATCCCGCTGGCCATCGACCACTTCCGCTACTTCGCGGGTGCGCTGCGCGCCCAGGAGGGCACGATCTCGCAGATCGACGAGCAGACCGTGGCCTACCACTTCCACGAACCGCTCGGCGTGGTCGGCCAGATCATCCCGTGGAACTTCCCGCTGCTGATGGCCACCTGGAAGCTGGCCCCCGCGCTGGCGGCGGGCAACGCGGTGGTGCTCAAGCCCGCCGAGCAGACCCCCGCCTCGATCCACGTGCTGCTCGACCTCATCGCCGACCTGCTGCCCGCGGGCGTGGTCAACGTCGTCAACGGGTTCGGCGCCGAGGCGGGGCGGCCGCTGGCCTCCAACCCGCGGGTGCGCAAGGTCGCCTTCACCGGGGAGACCACCACCGGCCGGCTCATCCTGCAGTACGCCAGCGAGAACATCATCCCGGTCACCCTCGAACTCGGCGGCAAGAGCCCGAACATCTTCTTCGCCGACGTCGCCGCCGAGCGCGACGCCTTCTACGACAAGGCGTTGGAGGGCTTCACCATGTTCGCCCTCAACCAGGGCGAGGTGTGCACATGCCCGTCGCGGGCGCTGGTGCACTCCGGCATCTACCAGGACTTCCTGGCCGAGGGCGTCGCGCGGGTGGAACGGCTGCGGCAGGGCGACCCGCTGGACACCGACACCCAGGTCGGCGCGCAGGCCAGCAACGACCAGCTGGAGAAAATCCTGTCCTACATCGACATCGGCCAGCAGGAGGGCGCCAAGGTGCTCACCGGCGGCCACCGCGTCGAGCTGGAGGGCGACCTGGCCGGGGGCTACTACGTGGCGCCGACCGTGTTCGAGGGCCACAACAAGCTGCGGATCTTCCAGGAGGAGATCTTCGGCCCGGTGCTCTCGGTCGCCCGCTTCGACGACTACGACGACGCCATCAAGACCGCCAACGACACCCTCTACGGCCTGGGCGCCGGGGTGTGGTCCCGGGACGGCGCCACCGCGTACCGCGCCGGGCGGGACATCCAGGCGGGCCGCGTGTGGGTGAACAACTACCACTCCTACCCCGCCCACGCGGCCTTCGGCGGCTACAAGCAGTCCGGCATCGGCCGCGAGACGCACAAGATGATGCTCGACCACTACCAGCAGACCAAGAACATGCTCGTCAGCTACTCCGACCAGGCGATGGGGCTGTTCTGATGCCGGTCGACCTCACCCCGGAGGCGGCGGCGCAGCTGCGCCGCCTCCGGGAGCGGCACGGTCCGCTTATGTTCCACCAGTCCGGCGGGTGCTGCGACGGCAGCTCGCCGATGTGCTATCCCGCCGGGGAGTTCCGCACCGGCGCCGCCGACGTCCACCTCGGCGACCTGGTCGTCGACGGCGTCGCCGAACCGGTCCCGGTGTGGATGTCGCGGTCGCAGTACGAGTACTGGAAGCACACCCACCTGACGATCGACCTGGTGCCGGGGCGCGGCAGCGGGTTCTCCCTGGAGGCGCCGGACGGCGTGCGCTTCCTGATCCGCTCCCGGCTGCTCACCGACGAGGAGTGGGCCGCCCTGCAGGGGTGACGAGCAGGTCGGCGACCACCGGGCGGTGGTCCGACGCCGTGGTGGGCACGACGTGCGCGTCCAGCGCGCGCAGCCCCGGCGACGCCGCGACGAGGTCGATGCGGCCGGTCGGGCGGTCGGCCGGGTAGGTGCCGCCGCCCGGGTCGACGTCGCGCAGGGATTCCCACAGCGGCGCCAGTTCGCGGGCACCCGGTTCGGCGTTGAAGTCGCCGAGCAGCACCACGGGCCCGCGCGCCCGGCCGGTGATGGCGAGCATGTCCCGGACCTGGGCGGCGCGCACGGCCGGGTCCGGCCGGAAGTCCAGGTGCGTGCAGAAGACGTGCACCCGCGCGCCGCGCACCTGGACCGCCACCTCGCCGAACCCCGGCATCCGCACCGGTCGTGCGTCCGGACCCTGCGTGGGCAGGCGGCTGATCTCGTGGTTCGCCGCGTCGACGATCGGGTGGCGGCTGAGCAGCGCCACCCCGAACCGGCGTCGCGGCGCGCCGGGACCCGCCCCGGGCTGGTCGTAGATCGGTGCGAAGAACACGCGCACGCCCAGTCGTGCGGCGAGTTCCCGGGCCTCGTCGGTGAACCGGCTGCGTTCGCCCCAGTGCACGTCGACTTCCTGCAGCCCGACGACGTCGGCGTCCAACGACCGGATCGCCCCCGCGGTCCGGTCCAGGTCGAACCGGTCGTCCAACCCGGCACCGGCGTGGATGTTGTAGGTCGCCACCCGCAGCGGAACTCCGGCGTCCGCCTCCGCCGGCACGACGCCGCCCGCCACGGCGGCGAGCAGCACGGCGAGCACCGCTCGGAACGCACGCATCTTGCCTCCCCTCGACGTCCCGCCGGGAACCCTAGTGCCCGCGGGCGCGGGCGCACGTCGTGCCGGGAGAACTCGACGTGAGCATCCGGTGTCGGGGCGGCGACGGCGCGGCCGCCCGGCAACCGCCGTCCACTGCGGACACCTCGGCGTTTCGGGCGCGCGCACCGCGGTCGTCGCCCCGCACCGCCGCTCGCCGACGGCGAGGGGCGGTGCGGTCAGCTCCCCCCGGATACCGTCCGCACCGCCGCCTCCCCGAGCACTGCCCGCGACTCCTGCCGCGAGAAGGCACCGCCCGTCGTCCCCCCGGTGCCGGGCGGCCCCACCGACGCTAGGGCGGGCTCGCCGCCGGGGGAAGCACGAACTTCTTGTCACCCCACAAAGTTCGTTGATGTCCCCAGGTCAGGGCGCCTTGCCCAGCGGGCACCGCCGGAGAGGTGTGCCGCACGACACCGGGGACGAGGCGGATCAGCCGGTGGGGAACGACTCCCGGGCCAGCGCGGCTCCGCCCGCCGCCGGGTCGAGGAAGCCGTAGGTCCCGCGGGTCCGCAGTTCCTCGGCGACGTCGGCCATCGCCTGGTAGGCGGCGAACGCGAACGCGCCGCCGACCGAGATCCGCCGCACGCCGAGCGCGGCGAGTTCGGGCACCGGCGGCACCTCCGGGAGCGCCAGCACGTTGACCGGGACGTCGACCGCCTCGACCACCGCCCGGATCTGCTCCCGGCCGCGGATTCCCGGCGCGTACACCACGTCCGCGCCGGCCTGCTGGTAGGACTGCAGCCGCGCGATCGTGTCGGCGAGGTCGGCCACGCCGCGGATGTGGTTCTCCGCTCGCGCGGTGACCACCAGGTCCTGCCCGGCGGCCGCCACTGCGGCCCGCACCCGTTCGGCGGCCAACGCGGGGTCGTAGATCTCGGAACCGCTCCAGTCCTCGACCGACACGCCCGCCAGTCCGGTGGTCAGCGCGCGCCGGACCGTCTCGGCGACGCCCTCGGGTTCGTCGGCGAAGCAGTTCTCCAGGTCGGCCGACACCGGCACGTCGACGGCCGCGGCGAGCTCCGCGCCGTGCGCCAGCACGGCATCGCGGCCGAGGGCGCCGTCGAGTCGACCGCGGGCCGCCGCGGCACCGCCGCTCGTCGTCGCCACGGCGCGGAATCCCAGGTGTTGCAGGATCCTCGCCGACCCGACGTCCCACGCGTTGGGCAACAGGAGGACTTCGGCACCGCGGTGCAGTTCCCGGAACTTCTCGGCTTGGGTCATGCCGCCAACGGTAGCCAGCACCCCCGACGACGCATGGGCGATCCAGGAGGGACGCGGTGCTTCGAAGGTGTTGTCCCGGACCGATCCGTCGGCGTGTCAGCATTGCCCCCGTCGAGGCGCCGATAGGTTCCGCCTCGACATCGTCGCCGACGCCCCGACCGGTCGCGATGCCCGGCAGGTGTTCGGCGATCACGATCAACCACCACCAACACCGCACGGCCAAACACCATGATCGATCGCACGCACAACGACGACGAACACATGTCGCTCGTGGACATCCACCCCGACCTGATCCGGATCGGGCGCACCTGGCCCTCCCTCGCCTGGACGTCCTCGCACTGGTTCCGCCCGAGCATCCCGAGCGGTCCGGTCCGTCCTCCGGCCACCGCCGGCTTCGGCGTCCTGGCACCGGCGCACGCCGAGCACCCGGCACCGCCGCTGTCGGCGTGGTTCCGCAGCGACGGGTTCACCGGGACGGCGTAGTCGGCACCCCGGACCTCGGGGACGCCCGGCGGCGGGGTGTTCCGCAACGGCCTGCCGGTCGGCACGGTGGCTCGCACCGGCCTGCGCCCCGAGATCGCGGCCTTCCTCGACGGGCTGGAGCCCGCCGAGCCCGGACTCGTGTCCGGCACGCGGTGCAGGGCCGGGGACGCCACCGCACCGCGAGTCGGGCAACACGCCGCGATCGGCCCGCGGACCGGGAGTTCAGACCACGGCGCCGTTCTGGACGACGTGGCGGATGCGGGCCGGGTCCGCGAGGACTGCGATGTCGGACAGCGGGTCGCCGTCGAGGACGACCAGGTCGGCCACCGCGCCCGGGCGCAGGGTGCCGATTTCGCCGGACATGCCGAGGAGTTCGGCGGCGGTGCTGGTCGCCGAGCGGAGGACGTCCAGCGGCTGCTGCACCTCGCCGCGGATCCGGAACTCCTCGTTCTGGTGGCGGTGCATGCCGCCGAGCAGGTCGGTGCCGTAGACGATCCGGACGCCGCCGCGGTGCGCGCGCTCCAGGGCCCGCAGGCCGGCGTCGAGCACCTCGTCGACCTTGCGCCAGCTGTTCTCCGGGAGCCCGAACTCGCGGCCCTCGGTCTTCAACGCCCAGTAGGTCACCAGGGTCGGGACCAGGAACGCGTCGTGCTCGCGGAATTCGGCCACAGTGGACTCGTCGATGAGGTTGCCGTGCTCGATCGAGCGGATGCCCGCCCGCAGGGCGCGGCTCACCGACCGCGCGGTGTAGGCGTGCGCGGCGACGTAGCGGTTGGCGGCCTCGGCCTCCTCCACCACGGCCCGCAGTTCGTCCAGCGAGTACTGGGTGGAGTCGATGCGGTCGGTCGGTGAGGCCACCCCGCCACCGGCCATCACCTTGATGTGGTGGGCGCCCTTGCGCAGCTCGTCGCGCGCGGCGGCGCGCACCGCGTCCACTCCGTCGGCGACGCGGCCGAGCCCGGCGCAGCACTGGTGGCCGTCGTGGACCCGGGTACCGCGCGGGCGGGAGTCGCCGTGCCCGCCGGTCTGGCTCAGCGCCTTGCCGCAGAACATCAGCCGCGGTCCCCGGAGGAGTCCCTCGGCCTGCGCATCGGCCAGGCCGAAGTCGGCGCCGGAGGCGTCCCGGACCGTGGTGAACCCCCGGTCGAGCATCCCGCTCATGATCCGCGCGGCGTGCGCGGTGGCGTAGGACGGCGACCACGCGGGCAGCGCACCGAGATCGGCGGTGGCGGCGGTGACGTGGACGTGCGCGTCGATCAGCCCGGGCAGCACGGTGGCACCGGCCAGTTCCACGGTCCGCGCGCCCTCCGGCACGCGCAGCCCCGGGCCGATCTCGGCGATGCGCCCGTCCGCGCACAGCAGGTCGGCGTGCGAGCGATCGCCGGTCTCCACATCGAGCAGCGTGCCGGAACGCAGCAGCAGGGCGGTCAATTCCCTCTCCTCCCGGTCGTTCTCGGATCGGTCCACGTTGGACGGTGAGATCGCGGGTCCGCCCCGGCCACCGGGTCCTCGGAGAGGTCCTCCAGCGAGCGACCCGCGGTGGCCAGCCCGAACACCAGGGTGCACACGACACCGACGGCCAGCACCGCGGTGGTCATGCCGAACACGCCCGCGAAGCCCAGCGTCGCGGCGGACGTGCCGATCACCGTCGGCGCGATGATGCTGCCGACGCGGCCGAACGCGCTGGACAACCCGGTCCCGGAGGCCCGGATCCAGGTCGGGAAGACCTCCGGGGTGTAGGAGTACACCGCTGCGTAGGTGCCGTTGAGGAAGCACGACAGCACCGCGGCCGAGGTCGTGATCAGCACCGGGTCGGTCAGCTGCGACATCCAGTACGCGCTGGCCGCGGCACCCGCCAGGTAGAGCGCGATGGTGTTCTTGCGGTCCAGGAACTCGCCGAGCCACGCCGCCGAGAAGTAGCCCGGAACCTGGGCGAGGTAGATGACGATCGAGAACTCGAAGCTCTTGGTGACCGTGATGCCCTGCTGCACCAGCAGCGTCGGGATCCAGGTGAAGAAGCCGTAGTAGGCGAACGTGATCACGAACCAGATCAGCCAGGTGATCGCGGTCCGCCGCGCCATCGGTCGGCTCCACAGGTACTTCAGCGCGGAGGGCAGGCCGATCCGGCGCGCCTCGGCGGGCTGGTGCACCGCTGTCGCGGGAACCGGTGGCAGCGGCCGCCCGGTCGCGTCCCGGACCCTGCGCTCCAGATCGACCACGACCCGCTCGGCGTCGGCCGCACGACCGCTGGCCAGCAGGTAGCGCGGTGATTCCGGCAGCGAGCGCCGCCACCACAGCAGCAGCACGATCGGCAGGGCGGTGACCACCTGCGCCCACCGCCACCCCGCCGGAACCGGCTGCACCACGAACCGGCCGAGCAACGCCGCGGCGACGAAGCCGAAGGAGAAGAACCCGGCCAGCGCACCGACGAACCAGCCGCGCCGCGCCGCGGGCACGAACTCGGACAGGAACGGCGCGATGGCGCTCTCCGCCCCCGCGCCGAACCCGGCGAACACCCGGGCGGCCAGGAAGACCTCGTAGTTCGGCGCCGCGGCACCGACGACGGAGAACACCGCGTAGACGGCCAGCGCCGACGTCATCACCCGCCGGCGACCGATCCGGTCGCCGAGCAGCCCGGCGCAGGCGGCGCCGAACAGGAAGCCGAACGGGGTGGCCGAGCCGATGACGCCGAGCTGCGCGTTGGTCAGGCCCCACTCGTCGCGCACGCTCGGCAGCAGGAAGGCCACCACCGCGGAGTCCATCCCGTCGAACGTGTAGCCGAGGCCGCCCAGCAGCAACAACAGGTAGTGCGGCCGGCTCAGCGGGAGCCGGTCCAGCCTGGCCAACAGGGTCACCGGGCACCTCCGTTCCCAGCGCCAGCGGAGTGACCGGCAACATATAGTGCAGTTGTTATCGTTCGCAATACCTGTTGCGTTCGACCGGCGAGGCAGCGGGAGGGGTCTGATGACCGAGGGCACCGCCAGGGACGTCGAGACCTGGTTGCGCGCCCGGGTGCCCGAGCGCGGCATGCGGGCCAAGGGCGCCGCGGTGCTGGAGGTGCTGGTGACCCAGCCCCGGCGGGCCTCCTACGGTTCGGCGGCCGAGACCGCCGAGCTGGCCGGGGTCAACGTCGCCACGGTGAGCCGAACCGCGCAGCTGCTCGGTTTCAGCGGGTGGTCGGAACTGCAGCAGGAGTTGCGCGCGCGCTACCTCGCCTCGCTGAGCGCGCCGGACGTCGCCGCCGCCCACCACACCGAGGGCGACCCGGGCAGCGCGTCCCTGCGCAGGGATCTCGACTCGCTGGCCGTGCTGACCCGACGACTGGACACCCAGCTGATCCGGACCGTCGCCGAGGCGATCGCGCGGGCCCGGCGCACGCTGATCGTCGCGCACGGCAGCTACGTCGCGGTCGGGTCCGCACTGGGCCACAACGCGCGGCTGGCGGGCTACGACGCGGCGGTGGTGCGCGACGACGCCGACCTGGCCAACTCGATCTCCCGCGTGGAACCGGGCGACGTGCTGGTGGCGATCAGCTTCTGGCGGCTCTACCAGAGCACCGTGACCGCCGCCGAGGAGGCGCACCACCGCGGCGCGCGGGTCTTCGTGCTCACCGACGCGGCGAGCCCGGCGCTGGCCGGCGCCGCCGAGCAGGTCGTGCTCATCCCGGCCGAAGGAGTCGGGTTCTTCCCCTCCCTGGTACCGGGACTGGCGGTCGCGCAGGCCATCGCCGCACATCTGTCCACAGTGGATCCAGAGCGGACGCGGCGCGCCGTGGAGGCGGCCGAGGCGCAGTGGTCCCGCTTCGGCCTGCTGCACCGCACACCCCGCCGGGGTTGACGCTCCGAGCCCGCGGGTGACCTCGGTCCACGCGTTGCCCGCGGAAGCGGCTGCCGCCGCTTGCCCGGATCCGTCGAGGCCAGGTCCGAAGACAGGCGCTCAGCCCGCGCGCCAGCCCAGTTCCGGACCGAGCCTGGTGGCGATGTCGGTGAGGATCTGCACGTAGTCGGCGTGCTCGAAGGTGAAGGGCAGCGCGAACGCGACCTCGTCGACCTCCCGGAACGCCGGATGCGCGTGCAGCTGTTCGGCGATCCGGGCGGAGGTGCCGAGCAGGTCCGGGGCGAACAGCAACCGCTCGGGGCCCTGCGGGGTGGCGGTGCGCGGGGTCCGCCGCCGCACGTACGCCTCGTACTTCGCGCGCTGTTCGGGCGTCGCGCTGTCGGTGGGGATGACGACCAGTCCCTGCGAGACCCGCGCCCGCTCGCCGTCGGCGTGGTGCGCGCGGAAGGCGCGGATGTGGGACCGCTGGATCGCGCCGAAGTCCTCGGATTCCTCGGCCCTGACCACGTTGCTGGTCAGCAGGTTCATGCCGTGCTCACCGGCCAGCCGGACCGAGCGCAGGCTGCCGCCGCCGTACCACAACCGGCTCGCCAGGCCGGGCGCGTGCGGCTGGACGCGGTCGGAGTACTCCTCGAACCCCTCGGTGCCGCGGAAGCCCGTGACCGGATCGCCGCGCAGGTGGCTCAGCAGTCGCCGCACGCGGTCGAAGCCGAAGTCCTCGACGTCCGCGGTGTCCGGGTAGAGCGCCCGCCTGAAGCGGTTCTTCGGAGCACCGGCGCTGACGCCGGGGTTGAGCCGACCGCCGGACAGCACGTCCACAGTGGCCAGATCTTCGGCCAGCCGCAGCGGGTTCTCCCAGCCCAGCGGGATCACCGCGGTGCCCAGTTCGATGCGCTCGGTGCGCTGCGCGGCCGCCGCCAGCACCGCGACCGGTGAGGAGATCCCGTACTGCAGGTGGCGGTGCCGCACCCAGGCGCTGTCGAAGCCCAGCCGCTCCCCCAGCTCGATGATCTCCAGCACGGACTCGTGCCCGCGGCGGGGTTCGGACTCGTCGAACAACCCGATGGTCAGGAACCCCAGTCTCCGCAACGCTTTCGACACCACACGACCTCCAGTCTCCGGCGGATGTGCTCACCCCAGCGCCCGCTCCAGGATCGCGCCGACCTGGTCGGTCTCCACCAGGAAACCGTCGTGGCCCCGCCGGGAGTCGATGACGTGCAGCGGGACGCCGAGCAGCTCGGCGAGCCGGGTCTGCTGGTGCAGCGGGTAGAGGCGATCGGAGCCGACCCCGGCGATCGTGGCCCGCGCGCGCATCCGGCCGACCGCGGCGGCCGCACCGCCCCGGCCACGCCCGATGTCGTGGGTGTTCATCGCTTCGGTGAGGGCGACGTAGCTGCCCGCGTCGAAGCGGTTCACCAGGGTGGCGGCGGTGTGCTCCAGCCACGACTCCACCGCGAAGCCCTCGACGAGCGGATCACCGCCCCGCGTGCCCGCGCGTCCGAAGCGGGTGTCGATCTCCGCTGCGCTGCGGTAGGTCAGGTGCGCGATCCGGCGCGCGACGGCCAGCCCGACCACCGGTCCGGTGGGCTGCGCGTAGTAGTCGCCGTCGTGCCAGTTCGGGTCGGCCCGGATGGCGTCGATCTGCACCCGGCAGGTGGCGACCTGGTCGGCGGAGGCTTCGGCCCCGGCGCAGAGCACGACGACGCGGTCCACGCGGTCCGGCCGGCACAGCGACCACTCCAGCGCCCGCATGCCGCCCATCGAGCCGCCCACCGCGGCGGCCCAGCTCGGCACGCCGAGCGCGTCGGCCAGGACCGCCTCGGCCGCCACCTGGTCCCGGATGGTGATGCCGGGCCACCGGCTGCCCCAGGCACGCCCGTCCGGGGCCGGTGTCGACGGTCCGGTGGATCCCTGGCACCCGCCGAGCGCGTTGGGGCAGACCACGAACCACCGGTCGGTGTCGATGGCCAGCCCCGGGCCGACGACGCCGCGCCACCACCCGGGGCTGGGATGGCCGGGGCCGGCGGCGCCGGTCGCGTGGCTGTCGCCGGACATGGCGTGCAGCACCAGAACCGCGTTGTCCCGGGCCGGGTTGAGCGCACCCCACGTCTCGTACGCCAGCCGGACCCCGGGCAGCGTGCCGCCCCGTTCCAGCGGCAGGTCGCCGACCTCGACGAACCGGCGACGGCCCACCGGGTCCCCGTCGCGCCAGGCGCCGGTCACCTCGCTGCTCGGGGCGCTCATCGCGGACGTCGGGAGCTGATCACCCCGGTGTTGAACCCGGCGAGGTGCAACCCGCCGTGGAACCGGGCGTGCTCGATCTTCAGGCAGCGGTCCATGACGACCTCCAGACCGGCGGATTCGGCCTCCGCCGCGATGTCCTCGTCGTGGAGGCCGAACTGCAGCCACAGCGCCGATGCGCCCACCCGCACCGTCTCGGCCAGCACGGTCGGCAGGTCGGCGGGTTTGCGGAAGACGTCGACCAGGTCGGGTACCACCGGCAGCGCCGCCAGCGAGGGGTAGGCGGGCCGCCCCAGGACCTCGGTGGCGTTGGGGTTGACGAAGTAGACGTCGTAGTCGGTGCTGGCCAGCAGGTACGTGGCCACGAAGTTGCTGGCCCGCGCCGGGTTCGGCGAGGCACCCAGCATCGCGACCGTCCGCGTGCGGCGCAGCAGTTCCAGCCGTTGGAGCGCCGTCGGGGCCACCCATCGCCGGCTCACCGGGCACCTCCTCGTCGGTCGGGTCGTCCCGCGGACTCCTCGGCGGCCGCGGCGAGCGCCGCGTCGAGGTCCCAGAGGATGTCGTCGACGTCCTCCAGCCCGACGCTGATCCGGACCAGGTCCGCGGGCACGCCCGCAGCGTCCAGTTGGGACTCGCTGAGCTGCTGGTGCGTCGTCGACGCGGGGTGGATCACCAGCGTGCGGACGTCGCCCACGTTGGCCAGGTGGCTGCACAACCGGACCGACTCGATGAACCGGCGGCCTGCCGCGCGCCCGCCCTTGACGCCGAAGGCGAACACCGCACCCGGTCCCCGCGGGGTGTAGCGCCGGGCCCGCTCGTGGTGCGGGTGGTCGGGCAGTCCGGCCCAGCGCACGTAGGACACCCGCGGGTCGGCGGCGAGCCACTCGGCGACGGTGCGCGCGTTGTCGACGTGCGCGGCCATCCGCAGCGGAAGCGTCTCCACCCCCTGCAACAGCTGGAACGCCGCCATCGGCGACAGGCTCGGGCCGACGTCGCGCAGCTGCTCAGCGCGCAGCTTGGTGAGGAACCCGAACTCCTGGAAGTTCCCCCACCAGGTCAGGCCGCCGTAGGACGGGATGGGCGT
Source organism: Saccharopolyspora rosea (assembly GCF_025643595.1). Lineage (GTDB taxonomy): Bacteria > Actinomycetota > Actinomycetes > Mycobacteriales > Pseudonocardiaceae > Saccharopolyspora > Saccharopolyspora rosea. The sequence goes on along the minus strand of NZ_CP102826.1, from coordinate 2,866,613 downwards.
GGTCATGGTGGGGAACCGGCCGCCGCCCCAGTCGAACCGGCCCGCTTCGACCACCGCGCCGCCGAGCGTCGTGCCGTGACCGCCGAGGAACTTGGTCGCCGAGTGGATCACGATGTCGGCGCCGTGCTCGATCGGCCGGCACAGGTACGGGGTGGCCAGCGTGGCGTCGATGACCAGCGGCACGCCCGCCGCGTGCGCCACTTCGGCCAGCGCCGCGATGTCCGCGATGTCGCCGGAGGGGTTCGCGATGGCCTCGGCGAACACCAGCTTCGTGCGGTCGGTGATGGCCGCGGCCACCGCGTCGGGTTCGGCGCCGCGGACGAACGTGGTGTGCACCCCGAAGCGGCGCAGCGTCACGTCCAGCTGCGTGATGGTCCCGCCGTAGAGCCCGGCCGCCGCCACGATCTCGTCACCGGCACCGGCCAGGCAGGCGAAGGTCAGGAACTCGGCGGACTGGCCGCTGGCGGTGCACACCGCGCCCAGACCGCCGTCCAGGCTGGCCAGCCGCTCCTCCAGCGCCGCCACGGTCGGGTTGGACATCCGGCTGTAGACCGTGCCGTACTTCTGCAGCGCGAACAGACCGGCCGCGTCGGCGGTGTCGGTGAAGACGAAGCTCGTGGTCTGGTAGATCGGCACCGCGCGGGCACCGGTCGCGGCGTCGGGCACGGCTCCGGCGTGCAGGGCGCGGGTGCGGAAGCCCCACTGGCGGTCCATCGGTCCTCCGGAAGGTCTCGGTCGCGGTCAGCCGACGACCGGTTCGGTGTGCGGCGTGCGACGGGTGCCCAGGTGCCCGGCCAGGTGCTCGGCGAGTTCGCGGGCGTCGGCCGCCGCGCCGTCGATGAGGGTCGACTTGCGGCGCCGCAGGAACGGCATTCCCAGGAGGTAGAGCCCGGGCCAGGCGGTCACCCCGCCGTCGTGCCGGATCCGCCCCTTGCGGTCGCGCACCGGGACGTCCAGCCAGGAGGTGTCGGGCCGGAACCCGGTGGCCCAGACGATGCTGCGGATGCCGCTGCGGCGCGGGTCCAGCGTCAGCGGCGGGTCCGGCGGCAGTTCGGTCGCGGGGAAGCGCTCCACCGGTCCGCAGTCCCGGAATCCCGACGACTCCGCCCAGGCGTCGAAGGTGTCCAGCAACCGCCCCAGCTTCAGGTCGGCCAGCGCGCACACGTTGCGCAGCGAACCGGAGAACTGCAACGCGCCGTCCCGCACACCGGCCAGCCTGCCGACCAGCCGCACCCCGAGGCGGCGCAACGCGTTGAGGTCGAGCGTGCGCGGTGCTCCGACGAGCTGCATCGAGGGCAGTCCCCGGGCCCGGGTCAGATCCGGTACGTCCACATAGGACTCGTCGAGCAGGCCGCTGGCGTCCATCCACCACAGCACGTCGAGCCCGCGGTAGGTCCGCGGCATCCGCACGTGCTCGCCGACCGCGAGCGTCACCGGCCTGCCGGACCGGTGCACTTCCTCGGCGATCTGGACCCCGCTGGAGGAGGCGCCGACGACGAGCACGCCGCCTTCCGGCAGCTGCTCGGGCGTCCGGTAGTCCAGGGCGGTGAGGGTGGCCAGTTCCGGCGGGACCGCCTCGGCGAGCGCGGGGACGCGCGGTTGGTTGCACGCGCCGGAGGCCAGCACGACGGTGCGCGACCTCCAGTCGCCCTGGTCGGTGCGCACCAGGAACCCGTCCTCGGCGGGGCGCACCGAGGTGACCGCGGTGCCGGTGCGCACCGGTGCGCCCGTCGCGGTGGCGTACTCGGCGATCAGCTGCGCGGTCTCCGCGGCCGTCCGGTAGCCGTCGGGATCGGTTCCGGGGTAGCTGCGCCCCGGCAACCTGGTCATCCAGTTCGGCGTCAGCAGCCGGAACGAGTCCCACCGCTGGGTCCGCCACGAGTGCGCCACCTCGCCGCGTTCGAGCACCACGTGGTCGATGGAACGCTCGGCGAGGCAGCGGCTCACGGCCAACCCGCAGTGACCCGCGCCGACGACGACAGCGGACAGCTTCGGCATGGTTGGATCTCCTGGCAGCGGCCCGGTTCAGGCCACCTCCACCGAGACGTCCGTGGGGTTGGTGAGGATGTCGTAGACGGCCGAGCGCTTCTGCGACTGCGCGACGAGGGCCTTGATCTCGTCGGGACCGGCATCGGCGTCGATGTCGTAGCTGACCCGCACGCCGCTGAACCCGTTGCGGACCTCGGGATCGGCGCCGAGGATGCCGTGCAGGTCGAAGTCGGCCTCGATGGTGGCCCGGACCGAGCGCAACTGGATCGACCGCTGCTGCGCGACCGACGCGACGCCCGCGGTCAGGCAGCTGCCCAGCGCCACCAGCACCAGTTCCACCGGCGTCGCGCCGTTGTCCTCGGCGGCGAACGCCTCGGGGTGGTCGGCGTCGAAGCGGAACGTCCTCTTGTGCCGCTGCTCCTCCCCGAACCCGTAAAACGATTCCACAGTGGACTCGCTGTGGGTCCCCCGCACCCACGAGTTCGTCGCGCGCCAGCGGAACCGGGCGATCTCCGGGGTGTCGGCGAGCGCGTTGCGGGCGCCGAGCAGGGCTTCGACGTTGACGCCGTTGTCGACCGGCAGATCGGTCGAGGTCATGGATTTCCTCCTGTGCAGGGTGGTTGGCCGGTCGGGTCACCGCCGGCGGCGGGACGCCGAGCGGGAATCCGGTCATGGCGCGGCCGCATCGCCGAGGCGCTCCGCGGTCGGGGCGTGCGGATGCGGTCAGCTGCCGGCCTTCCGGCCAACGAGGGGTGGAATGGTCCGGAGCGCGCGCGGACCGGCGACGATCGTGAAAGACGTGCGGTACCAGGCGTTCTCAGCAGGGCGTGGTCGCACACAGGGCGCTGGCGGTTCGACGCAGATCAACGTGGCGTCGAGTGATGAACCGCTGCCCTTGGCGCATGGCCGACAGTTTGCCAGCACGCTGTGTCGCGGTCAACGCACGATCCGTTCGGCGCCGACTGGTTTCACCGCCCGGAAACCTCGCGGCAACACGATCTCCTCGATGGTCCACTGTAGATGGTGCTCCGGCGGGGAGAGCCGCTCGCGCCAGAGGCGACCGCCGGGCCCGCGGGCGAGGCGGGACCCAGCCGACGGTCCGCCACCGCCGCGCACGGGCACCGGGTCCCGCGCGCCCGCGATCCCGGAAATGCGCGGAACGCCGGTTATGCGTGGATTCCTGAGGGGTCTCCACCGGCATCCACCGGACACCCACCGCACCCGGGATCGTTTCGAATACACTCCCGAACGACCATGATCGCCGTCGCACCGGCGCTGCTCCGCGGGCGCACCGCGGAACTCGACCGGTGGAGGAGTTGCTCGATGCGGGACGAACAGGCCACTTCAGACGGATCCGGTGCGGGCGGGGTTTTCTCGCGCCGTCGGCTGCTGGCCCTCTGCGGAGCCGTCGGGGTCGCCGGCCTGGCAGCGTGCGAATCCCGAAGCGGGTCCGACCACTCCGGAAGCGGGTCGGACCACTCCGGCGTCGCGCCGTCGCCTCCCCCGGGGACGGCGCGCGTCACGGCGCCGCCCGCGAACGGGGTCCTCGGGGCGAACTTCAACGGTGACCCGAGCGGCATGACGTTCACCGAGCTGCAGGACGTCTCCGCGACGTGGCTGCGGGGGTTCTTCCCGATGCCCGATGCCGACCACGGCGACCCGGCCGGCCACGACTCGATCCGGACGCTGCTGACCGCGAGCGGACTGGGGTACGGCACCGTCCTGTCGCTGAAGTTCCCCTACTTCCACCAGCCCCTCCCGACACCGGGAAGCCCCGCCATGGACACCGCGCTCAAGCGGTTGGACGCGGTGCTCCCGGCGGTGATGGGCAAAGTGGACATCCTGGCCATCGGCAACGAACCGTTCACGCGACGAGGACCACGACCGCCTCAACGCCTTCTACGAGGCCATGGCGCGGCGCGTCATCGCCTACCGGAACGAGCACGGCGGGCCGACGTCCAAGACCCGGCTGTACATGGGCGCGCTCAACCACCTCGACCGCCCCGACTGGCGCACGTCCGCCACCGAGCGGTGGATGGCGTTCGTCCGCGAGACACCGGAGCTCGACGGCACGGACATCCACCCGCACCTGCCCGCCCCCGGCGCGGACAAGGCGTACTTGGACTACATCCTCCCGCGGATGCGCGGCGACCAGAAGTTCCTGGCCACCGAGTTCTCCCTGGTGCTGTTCTACCAGCAGCACCTGACCGATCCGATGCCCGCCGAATTCACCCGCAGCAACGGGCTGCCGGGCGGACCGGTGTGGAAGACCATCAAGAGCGCCCTCGACAAGCCGTTCACGCAGCAGGAGTGGGACGGTTTCCTCGCCGCGCTCCCGTGGTTCGCCAGCCACAAGGACTACCTGACCGCCCAGGTCGGGAGGTTCCGCGCGACCGGGCGGCTCGCGGTGGCCACCTACGGCGTGGTGCAGGACGCCGCGATGTCGCGGGACTTCGGTCCGAAGTCGACGCCGTGGCTGCTCAACAGCCTGTTCTGCCCGCGGACCGTGCAGCCGGGTGCGGACGGTCGGCCCGGCCGGAACAACACGTGGATCCCGCAGTTCCAGGCCCTGCAGCACACGTGACGGGCGCGGCGCGCGCCCACCTCGCGCACCGGCCCTGAACAGCGGCCGGACCGCAAGCCGTTCCACCCGGGGCACGGCTCCGGCCGCCATCCGGAACGACGGCGCACACCGCCACGACTCCCCGCAGTGATCACGCCACTACGGGGAGTGCTCCGCCGCGCCCGCGGAACTTCCCGCACCGGCACGACGTTCGGTTGTCACCTGGACGAACGGTCGGGCCGGTCCCGCCACCGCCGCCGACGGCGCCGTCGGCGGACGCGGCGCGCTCCGGGCGAAACGCCTGCGACGGGCAATCGGTGGGAAAAACGAGATCTGGCGAGAAATCGTCACCGGGGTTCTCCCCGGCGGACCCCTCCGGACACCGTAGTTGACCCAGTCGGTTCACACAGCGTCTACATGAGGGGTCAACGTGAACGGAGCGGAGTCCGCACCCCCGGCGACGAGCGCGCCGAGCGAGAACCCCGGCCGTCCGATGGGGACCGAGCGGCCCGGATGGGTCCCGAGCCCCGCCGAACTGTCCGATGTGGAGCTGTTGCTGGACGGGGCTTTCCCGCCGCTGACCGGGTTCCTCGGCTCGGCGGACGTCGCGTCGGTCCGCACTCGCCACCAGCTGCGCGACGGAACGCCCTGGCCCGCTCCGATCACCCTCGCCGTCCCCGCCGAACTCGGGTCGGCGGACGAGATCGAACTCCGCGACGCCGAAGGCGCCCCGGTCGCCGTCGTGCGCAACGAGGCACCGTGGACCGGCGGAGACGTCGTGCACGTCGCCGGACCGGTCCGCGCGGCCGGCGCTCCCGGCGGTGCGCTGCGCACGATGCGCCCGCCCGCCGCCGCCGTGCGGGAGTCCCTCCCGGACCGGCCGGTCCTCGGAATGCTCCCGGAACACCCGTTGCACCTCAGGGAACTCGCCCAGCTCCGGCAGCTGGCCGAGGACACCGGCGCGCACGTGCTGCTGCTGCCACGGCTGCGCGGCCCCCGCCCGGAACTGCTCGTGCAGGCCCTGCTCGCGGCCCGCCCGCAGCTCCCGGAAGGCACCACGATCGTCCCGGTCCCGCTGGTGCGGCGCGACGACCCGAAGCGCGACGCGCTGCTGTGCGCGCACGTCGCCGCGGCCTACGGCGCCACCCGGCTGATCACGACGACACCGCTGGAGAACTCGCCGATCCCCGCGGTCGAGCCGCCGGAGTTCGTCCGCGACGACACCGACCGGTGGCGGCCCGCCACCGCGGTCGCCCCGGCGCGGCGGCGCCCCGGGCTCGGCGCGGACGAACTGCGCGAACACCTGGACACCGGTACCCCGCTGCCCGACTGGTTCACCACCCCGGCCATCGCCGAACAGCAGCAGCGGTTGCACCCGCCCCTGTCGCGGCGCGGGTTCGCGGTGCTGTTCACCGGGCTGTCCGGAGCGGGCAAGTCGACGCTCGCGCGGGCGCTGCGCGACGACCTCGGCAGGCACGACCACCGGGCGGTGACCCTGCTCGACGGCGACGAGGTGCGCCGCACGCTGTGCGCGGGGCTGGGCTTCTCGCCCGAGGACCGCAGCCGCAACGTGCGCCGGATCGGGTTCGTCGCGGCCGAGGTGGTCCGGCACGGCGGTGCGGCGATCTGCGCGCCGATCGCGCCGTACCGGGCCGACCGGGACGCGGTGCGCCGGATGGTCGAGGAGGTCGGCGGCTTCGTGCTGGTGCACGTCGCGACCCCGCTCGGGGAGTGCGAACGGCGCGACCGCAAGGGCCTCTACCGCAAAGCCCGCGCGGGCGCGTTGCCGGAGTTCACCGGGGTCTCCGCGCCCTACGAGGTCCCCCGGGACGCGGACCTCGTCCTGGACACCGCCCGGATGTCGCGGGAGGAAGCCGTCGGCCGCGTCGCGGCGCTGCTGCGGGAACGGGGCTGGGTGCGCCCGTGGGAGTGACCGCGACGGGCCCGGGTGGACCGGGTGCGCCGGTCGATCTGGAGTGGACGAGGAGGAATCGGGTGGGCGAAGACGATCACGAACTCGCCGCGCGGCTGGCGCGGCAGGCCGGGGACCGGCTGCTCGGGCTCCATTCCGGACGAACGTCCGAAGTGGACCCTAGGGTGCTGGGCGACGCGGGCGACAACGCGTCGCACGAACTGCTCCTCGCCGAACTGGCGCGCACCCGCCCGCGCGACTCGGTGCTGTCCGAGCACGGCGTGGCCGGGCCGCCGCGGGAGTCCTGCCCGCGGGTGTGGGTCGTCGATCCGCTCGACGGGACCAGGGAGTTCACCGAGCCCGGCCGCACCGACTGGGCGGTGCACGTGGCGCTCGTCGAAGACCACGCGGTGACCGCTTCGGCGGTGGCGCTGCCCGCGCGGGCGGCGGTGCTCGACACCGGGGCGCCGCCGCGGTTGCCGAGCCGCCCCGCCGGGCGTCCGCGCATCGCGGTCAGCCGCAGCCGCCCGCCCGCGTTCGTCGACGAGGTCGCCGGGGCGCTCGATGCCGAGACCGTCCTGATGGGTTCGGCGGGCGCGAAGATCGCCGCCGTGGTCCTCGGCGAGGTCGACGCCTACCTGCACGCCGGCGGTCAGTACGAGTGGGACAGCGCCGCCCCGGTGGGCGTGGCCCGCGCCGCCGGACTGCACGCCAGTCGCCTCGACGGCTCCGAGCTGACCTACGACCGCGCGGACCCGTGGTTGCCGGATCTGCTGGTGTGCCGCCCCGAACTGGCCGACGCCCTGCTGACCGCCGTGTCCCGAACCACCGTCGAGACCCGATCCGAGGTGAGCCGTTGATGCCCGGACCGTCCCGTTTGGACCTGCTGGAATCCGAGGCGGTGCACCTGATCCGCGAGGTGGCCGCGGAGTTCGACCGTCCGGCGCTGCTGTTCTCCGGCGGCAAGGACTCCGCGGTGTTGCTGCGGCTGGCGGAGAAGTCCTTCGCCCCCGCACCGATCCCGTTCCCGGTGCTGCACGTCGACACCGGGCACAACTTCGACGAGGTGCTCGACTTCCGGGACCGCCGGGCCGCCGAGCTCGGGGTGCGGCTGGTGGTCGCCTCCGTGCAGGAGTCCATCGACGCCGGCCGTGTCGCCGAACCCGGTGGCCCGTGGCCCAGCCGGAACCGGGCGCAGACGGTGACGTTGCTCGACGCGGTCCGGGAGCACGGCTTCGACGCGCTGCTCGGCGGCGCCCGGCGCGACGAGGAACGCGCCCGGGCGAAGGAGCGGATGCTGTCCTTCCGGGACTCCTTCGGCCAGTGGGATCCGCGCAACCAGCGCCCGGAGCTGTGGAACCTCTACAACGGGCTGATCCACCCCGGCGAGAGCGTGCGCGCGTTCCCGCTGTCGAACTGGACCGAGCGGGACGTGTGGAGCTACGTCGAACGCGACCGGGTCGAACTGCCGTCGCTGTACTTCGCGCACCTCCGCAAGGTGTTCGAGCGCGACGGGATGCTGCTGGCCGACAACCCGTTCCTGGACCGGGCTCCCGAGGAGGTGCTCACCGAACGTTCCGTGCGGTTCCGCACGGTCGGCGACATGACCTGCACCGGGGCCGTGCCCTCCGAGGCCGCCACGGTGTCCGAGGTGATCGCCGAGATCGCGGCCACGCGCGTCACCGAACGCGGCCAGACCCGCGCCGACGACCGGTTGGGAGCGGCGGCGATGGAGGACCGCAAGCGGGAGGGGTACTTCTGATGACGACGACCGGACCGGCCTTCGCCCCCGCCGACAGCCTGCTGCGCTTCGCCACCGCGGGTGCCGTCGACGACGGCAAGAGCACGCTGATCGGCCGCCTGCTGCACGACTCGAAGTCGCTGCTGGCCGACCAGGTGGAAGCCCTGGAACTGGCCGGCCGGGAACGCGGCGACGCCGGTCTCGACCTGGCGATGGTCACCGACGGGCTGCGCGCGGAACGGGAGCAGGGCATCACGATCGACGTGGCGCACCGCTACTTCGAGACCGCCCGGCGCGCCTTCATCATCGCCGACACCCCGGGGCACGCCCAGTACACCCGCAACATGGTCACCGGTGCGTCCACAGCGGACCTGGCGATCGTGCTGGTCGACGCGCGCAACGGGCTCACTGAGCAGAGCCGCAGGCACGCGGTGCTGTCCGGGCTGCTGCGCGTGCCGGAACTGGTGCTGGCGGTGAACAAGATGGATCTCGTGGACCACGACCAGCGGGTGTTCGCCGACGTCGCGGCGGAGTTCGCGCGGTTCACCGCCGAGCTGGAACTCGGTGCGGTCACCGCGATCCCGATCTCCGCGCTGCACGGGGACAACGTGGTGCACCGGTCGGATTCGATGCCCTGGTACGACGGTCCGGCCCTGCTGGAACACCTGGAGGAGGCGCACACCGGCCGCCATGAGTCCACACAGGACTTCCGGTTCCCGGTGCAGTGCGTGCTCCGCGCCGACGGCCACCGCGGTTACGCGGGCCAGATCGCCGCAGGGGCGGTGGCCGCCGGTGACGAAGTGCTGCACCTGCCCTCGGGGGTGCGCACCCGCGTCGCCTCGGTGGACACCGCCGACGGTGCGCTCGCCCGGGCGGGTGCACCGCAGTCGGTGTCGGTGCGGTTGACCGACGACATCGACGTGGGGCGCGGCGACATGCTCTGCGCGCCGGGCGCCGCGCCCACCGCGGCCGCCCAGCTGCGCGCGACGGTGTGCTGGATGACCGGCGACAGCGCGTTGCGGCCCGGAAAACGCCTGCTGCTCAAGCACACCACGCGCACCGTCCGGGCGGAGGTCACCGAGGTGCGGCACCGGGTCGACGTCACCACGTTGCGCCGCGACGACGCCGACGAGCTCGGCCTCAACGACATCGGCGAGATCGTGCTGCGGCTGGCGCAGCCGGTCTTCTGCGACCCCTACGAGCGCAACCGGCTCACCGGGGGCGGACTGCTCATCGACGAGGCGACCCACGCCACCGCCGGTGCCGTCCTGATCACCGAAGCCGGCTGAGCGGCGGATCTTCCCAGCAACACACGAGGAGCACGACATGGTCAAGATCATCGGAGCCGGTTTCGGCCGCACCGGGACGGCCTCGCTGAAAGCGGCGCTGGAACACCTCGGCTTCGGCCCCTGCTACCACATGCTCGAAGTGATCGCGCAGCCCGAGCGGATCCACGACTGGGAGCGGGCCCTGGACGGCGAGGTGTCCGACTGGGACAGCGTGCTCGGCGGTTTCCAGTCCACAGTGGATTGGCCGGGGTGCGCCTTCTGGCGCGAACTGCTCGACGCCTACCCGGACGCCAAGGTGGTGCTCACCGTCCGCGATCCGCAGCGCTGGTACGACAGCACCCACGAGACCATCTACCAGTTCGCCCAGAACCCGCCGGCCGAGGCCGCCGACGACTTCGCCGCGACACTGCGGCCCACCATCATGCGGATGATCTGGGACGGCACCTTCGGCGGCGAATTCGCCGACCGCGAGCACGCCATCGACGTCTTCGAACGGCACAACGCCGAGGTCCAGCGCGTGGTGCCCGCCGACCGGCTGCTGGTCTACCGGGTCGGCGACGGCTGGCGACCGCTGTGCGACTTCCTGGGCGTCGCCGTGCCCGAGGAACGGTTCCCGCACGTCAACGACCGCACCGCGATCCGCGAGCTCGTCGAGCGGGTCAGCACCGAGGGCGAGGTGCCCTCCCCGTTCACCAACGCCTGATCCCCGAGGAGCCCCGATGAGCACCGACCCCACTCCGCCCGCGATCGGCCGCCGGGCGGTGCTGCGGATGCTGGCCGCGGCCTCCGCGGCTCCCCTGCTGACCGCCACCGGCGGTGCACCGGCCTCCGCCGCGCCCCAGGCGCCCCAGGGCGGCCGCAGCTACCTGACGCGACCCGACCTGCACCCGCCGCTGGTGGAGATCACCACTCCCCCGCGGGGCACCGCACCCGGCCACATCGCGCTGACCCCCGCGCCCGCGAACGTGTTCGACGAGCACGCGCCCGCCCCGCGTGGTTCGGTGCAGCCCGGCGCCCTGCTCATGGACGACACCGGCGAGCCGGTGTGGTTCTCCCCGGCGCCGCAGGGCGTGATAGCCAACCTCGAAGTGCAGCGCTACCAGGACAAGCCGGTGCTGACCTGGTGGGAGGGCACGGTCCGGGTACCGCCCGGCTTCGGTTACGGCCAGTACGCGATCGTCGACCAGAACTACCGCCGCATCGCGACCGTGCAGGCGGGCAACGGCTTGCAGGCGGACATGCACGAGTTCGTGATCACCCCGCGCGGCACGGCGCTTCTGGTCGGCTACGCCGAGGTGCGGGTCGACACGACGCCGGTCGGTGGGGCGCCCAATGCCAAGGTGCTGGAAGGCGTCGTGCAGGAGATCGACATCGCCCGCGGCGACGTGCTGTTCGAGTGGCGCAGCCTCCAGCACGTCGGCCTCGACGAGTCGTTCCTGCCCGCGCCGACCGACCCGGAGCAGTGGTTCGACTACATCCACCTCAACGCGGTGTGCGAGGACGGGGACGGCGCGCTGCTGGTCTCGGCGCGCTGCACCCACACCGTGTACCGGATCGACCGGTCCACGGGCGAGGTGACCTGGCGGCTCAACGGCAGGAAGAGCGACTTCGCGATGGGCAGCGACGCGGCGTTCGCCTGGCAGCACGACGTGCGCAGGCAGCCCGACGGCACCATCACCGTGTTCGACAACGCCGACGCGGCCCCCGGCCGGGGGCGCTCCCGCGCGCTGGCGCTGGTCGTGGACGACGGCGCCCGCACGGCGAACGTGGTCCGCAGCACCGACAGCCCCGAGCGGCTGCTCTCCCCGAACCAGGGCAACAACCAGGTGCTCGGCGACCGGCACCTGTTCGTCGGCTGGGGCGGCAAGCCGTACTTCACCGAGTTCGGCCCGCGCGACGAGGTCCTGTTCCACGGCAGGTTCACCGAACCCATCACCTCCTACCGCGCGTACCGGGCGGCCTGGGTCGGCCGACCGCTCGACGCCCCCGCGGTCGTCGGGCAGCCCGGCAACGGGGGCACCAGCGTGTACGCGAGTTGGAACGGCGCCACCGAGGTGGCGAAGTGGCGGGTGCTGGCCGGACCGGACGAGCAGCACCTGGCGCCGGTCCGGGACGCGGACCGCACCGGGTTCGAGACCCGCGTGGACATCCCCGGGGCGCAGGCGTTCGTCGCCGTGCAGGCCCTGGACGCCTCCGGCGCGGTGCTCGGCACGTCTCCCACCGCTCGGGTGGGCTGACCCCGCGCCGGGTTCCGGCCGCACCGCCGGAACCCGGCGCGGGTGGCGCCTTCGAGGACTTTCGGCCAGCTGACAGCGGTCCCGGCAGCACCGACGCTGGGAACCGACCGGCCGGCACGATCCGGGGAGGCAGTCATGGCCGAAAAACACGAAATGCGATGGGGCGGGCTCGCCGGGATCGGCTCGCTGGTCCTGGTGCTCATCGCCGGAATCCTGCTCCGCGGCGCACCGCGGATCGCCGATTCCGCGGACACGATCTCGGCCTTCCTGGTGTCCTGGCGGACCACCGTCATGGCCGCCGTGCTGCTGTACCTCGCCGCGGCCGCGCTGTTCGTGTGGTTCGGGTCGACGATGGCGACCGCGTTCCGCCTGGCGATGCCGAACAGCGACGGACCGGCCGTGGTGCTCGCCGGGTTCGTGCTGACCGGCACCATCGCCTTCCTCGGCACGGCGGCGCTCGGCGGCATGGCCTACGCGCTGACCAACCACCCGGTGCTGCTCGGGCTCGCCGCCGCCCCCTACACCGCCCTGGGCATCGTGGCCACGCTGACCGGCATGGCGGTCGCGCTGCCCCTGGCGGCCTGCGCGGCCTGCATCGCCCGCACCGACGTGTTCCCGCAGTGGACCGCCTGGTTCTCCGGTGTCGTCGCCGTCATCGCCGTGCTCGGCGCGATCACCGTCGTGCTCGGCGGTGCCCTGGCCACCGGTGGCGCCGTCGCGGGTTACGTGCCCAGCGTCCTGACCGGCCTGTGGATGCTGACCATGAGCGTGTTCCTGGTCCGCGAACACCTGCCGATGGTCACCACGGGACGCGAACGCGCCCCCGGCCCCGCGTGAACACCGGCCGCCGCGGCCCCGCCGATTCCAGCGCGGACGAGCTGCTGCTGGACGGCATCGACACGACGTGAGCCCGCCGTCCGGATGCGGGTAGTCCTCCTGCGGGGCAGCAACGAGCACGGGGAGGGCAGCAGCATGCCGTTCGGGGATCGGGACGAGGCCGGGCGCCGCCTGGCCGGACGGCTGGCCGGGTACCGCACCGCGGACGCGGTGGTGCTCGGCGTACCCAGGGGTGGGGTGCCGGTCGCGCGCCGGGTCGCGGAGGCGCTCGACGCTCCGCTGGACGTGATCGTGGTGCGCCGGCTCCGGGTGCCGGACCATCCCGAACTCGGGCTGGGTGCGGTCGCGGAGGCCGACGTCCGCATCATCGACGACGAGGTGGTCTTCCGAACGGGGGTCGGCGAACGGGACCTCGCCGCGGCGGAGGAGCGGGCGCGCGCCGAGCTCGCCGAGCAGGCCGCTCGGCTCCGCGCGGCCCGCTCGCGGGTCGACGTGGCCGGGCGGACGGCCACCGTCGTCGACGACGGTGCGGCGACCGGCACCAGCACCCACGCGGCCTGCCGGGTGGCGCGGGAGCAGGGCGCGTCGCGGGTCGTGCTGGCCCTCCCGGTCGCCCCGCCGGAAGCGTTGCGGCGCCTCGCCGAGGTCGTCGACGAGATCGTGTGCCTGGAGACTCCCCTGGCGTTGCCGAGCATCGGCGAGTGGTACCGCGACTTCGACGAGGTCCGCGACGCCGACGTCGCCGCCCTCCTCGGGGCGACGCCCGCACCGCGCACCGGATGAGGCACGACGATCCCGAAGCCGAACGCTCAGCGCGCCAGCAGCAGCGGGCACGGGGCCTCGTGCACCAGTTGCCTGCTGGTGGACCCCAGCCCCAGCATCCCCAGGCGGCTGCGGCGGGCGCCCACGACCAGCAACCGGCCCCGGGTCGCGCGTTCCACCAGGGCGGTCGCCGCCCGACCGTGGATCACCACGCGCCGCACCTCGACGTCCGGGTACTTGTCCGCCCACCCGGCCACCACCTCGGCCAACGCCTCGTCCTCCGCCCGCTGGACGGCCTCGGCACCGGCCTGCGAACGCCACGCGCGCAGCCCGCGCTCGGACATGGCCGCGCGCCAGGCGTGCACGACCTCCAGCGGAGCCCCCCGGGACGCGGCGGCCTCGTAGGCCGCGCGCAGCGCCACCTCGTCGGGCTGGGCTCCCACACCCACGACGACCGGGCCTTCGGCCGAGGCGTCCACGGGCGTCCGGATCACCGCGGCGGAACCGTGCCCGTGCGCGGCCAGGCCCATGGCCACCGAGCCCACCACGAGTCCCGCGAACCCGCCGAGGCCGCGGCTGCCGACCACGGTCAGCCTGGCGTGCCGCAACTCCTCGACCAGCGCGGGCAACGGGCCGCCCACGCGGATGAAGGTGCGGGCGCGCACCTCCGGCGCCGCAGCGAGGGCCACCTCCTTGGCGCGGTGCAGCCACGTCTCCGCCTGCTCCGCCATCGCCTGCGAGTAGCCCTCCGGGATCCGCACGGAGGGCAGATCCGGCAGGTACGCCAGACCGAACACGTCGCAGAACACGATGCGCAACCAGGTCCCGCACCGGCCCGCTTCCTCCGCCGCCCAGCGCGTCGCGTCGAGCGCCGACGGGGAACCGTCGATCCCGACCACCACGGGCGGGTCGTCGTGCGCCGTCACCGCGTCGTTCGCAGCCATCGAGCACCTCCTGCCACCCACGTTCCACCGACGTCCGGCTCCGCAGCAGGGCCATCGGGCCCTCCCGGGCCGCGGCGCGGTCCACTTCGGACGATCGATCCGCCGGTCATCCGGCGGGGAGCACCGCGACCGGGCGCGGAGCGCGGTTCACCACCGCGTGGCTGACCGAGCCGAGCACGGCGCGCTTGACGCGGCCCCGGCCGTGACTGCCGACCACGACCAGGCTCGCCTGCTCGGCCTCGCGCAGCAGGGCGTGCACGGGTTTTTCCGGCGTGACCGCGCGGCGCACCGACACGTCCGGGTAGTGCTCCTTCCACCCGGCGACGGACTCGGCGAGCACTTCCTCGGCCGCACCGCGCACTTCGCTCCAGGGCAGCTCCCAGCTCCGGACGCGGCGGAAGGGATCGAGCGGCAGGTCGCTCCACGCGTGCACGGCGACGAGTTCGAGGTCGTGCCGGGAGGCGAAGTCGTAGCCGAAGCCGATCGCGCGTTCGCTGGTCCGCGAGCCGTCGACCCCCACCACGACCGGTCCCCCGGACCGCTGATCACCAGAACCGCGCACGACGACCACCGGACCACCGGCGCGGCGCGCCAGGACCTCCGCCGAGGTCGCCCCGACCACGCCGAAGCCGTCGGCGGTCCGCGGTCCGCCCAGCACGAGGAGTTCGGCCCGCTCCGCCAGGTCCGCGAGCACCTCCGCCGGGTCGCCGAGCGGCAGGTCGCTGCGCACCTCGACGTCGGGCGCGAGGTCGCGGACGACCTCGGTCGCCATGTCGAGTTCGGACCGCAGCTCCTCCCGGAGTGGTTGCACCACCTCGTTGCGCTCCGGCAGCCGCTTCTGCACGTCCTCGTCCTCCGGCCAGGTCAGCACGTGCACCAGCCGCAGCGGCCGGCGACGGCCGGCCGCCTCCAGCGCGGCCCACCGGACCGCCCGGCGCGACGAGTCCGACAGGTCCACCCCGACGAGGACCTCCCTGCGTCCCGACTCGACCATCGGAATCCCCCACCCCGCTGCCACGATGTGCCCGCGCGCGAACGCGCCAGGTCCTTCCGCCCTCCGGGCGGGACCGGATCAGTGGTCGGACCGGTTCCACCGGGGCTCGACGATCTCCCACTCGCGTTGCCAGGCCCGCTCGGCCAACGCACTCGCGACGGCCCGCGTGACGACGATGAGCAGGGCGCAGGTGATGAGCAGGCCGCCCAGCGCGAGCGCGGCGACGCCGGCCGCGGCCGTGACCATCTTCGCCTCGCTGTCCGGTGGTGACGCCACCTGCTCGGCCGCGCTCACCCAGACCCGCAGCGGTCCGCCGACCTGGATCCGCCGGTCGACCTGGACGTCGCCGGCGTGCGGACGCCCGTCGGCTCCGGTCCACGCCGCGCGCGCCCACCACGTGACGGCCTGGACCTCCGGCCCCGAACCGGACGTGCGCAGCTCCGGCGGCGTGGCGACCTGGGCCTGCACCCAGTGCCCGCGGGCGGCCACGGCGGCCGCGGTCGTCTCCGCTCGCGCGTGGACGTCGGTGCCGAGCCACCACGCCCCCGGCACGCCGAACACCGCGATCACGAGGAACAACGCCGTCAGCGAGGCGGCCACCCGGTCGAGGCGGCGCCGCAGCGGATTGCTCCGCGGGCGCAGTGCCTCGACCAACCAGCGGACGCCGGTGAACCGCGGGGCACGTGCCATGCTCAGCCCCCGATCAAGTCGTTCGGTCCCATGGTCGCCGCTGGGCGTCGCGGGTCGTCAGAGCACTTCGTCACCTGCCGGTGGCCGGGTCGCGCCCGGCCGGATTCCCGCCGCGGGCGGGGGACCGCTCCGCGGCGCGGTGCGGCCCGTGTCGTCTCCCGGTGTCCGAGTGACCGCACGTGGGCGGTCGGGCCGTTCGTCTCTGGGGGAAAGCCGTTCCCACCGGGAAGGCTGGTGGGCATCGGAGCACACGGCAACGGGAGTCCTCATGTCCCACGCGCAACGAACGGAAACATCCGCGGACCGGATCGCCGGGTCCTGGGGATGGTTGCTCGCCTTCGGAATCCTCACGGTGCTCGCCGGAGTGGCGGCCCTGGTGTCGCCCGGCCCCACCGTCCTCGTCCTCTCGATCGTCTTCGGCGTCCAGCTGCTCATCGGCGGCATCTACTGGTTGGCGCAAGCGCTGATCGCGCGCGACGGCACGGCCGCGCGGATCGTGCTGGCCGTGCTGGCGGTCCTCGCGGGTGTCATCGTGCTGCGGTCCCCCGTCGCGGCCGCGCTGGTCTTCCCGCTCGTGTTGGGGTCGTACTGGCTGATCAGCGGGCTCGTCGAAACCGTCCACTCGGTGGCCGACCGCAGCACGCCCTCCCGCGGCTGGGCGATCACCTCCGGCGTGCTGAGCGTCCTCGCCGGCATCGCGCTGCTGGTGTACCCGGGGATCGGACTGCTGACGATGACCTACCTGCTGGGCATCTGGTTGCTGGTCTACGGAGCGCTCGCCGCGGGCCGGGCGATCCAGCTGCGGCCGCGCACGACCGCGGAGGTGCGCACGCCACCGCAAGCGGGTCCGGCGCACGCGTGAACCGGCCTGGGCTCATTCTCTTTCGGTGAGTGGTCTCGCCACTGGCACCGCCGCGGGTTCTCAGCGGTCGGCTCGCGAGGACAGCCCCGACGCTGTGTATTTGGGCATACATGAGTCGGGGCTCCCGGAGCCGAGACGGCCGCTGAGTGCCTGTCTTTGAACTTGGTCCGGAACCCGCGTGGCAAGCGGCGGTAGCCGCTTTCTCTTTCGGTGAGCGGTCTCGCAACCGGCACCGCCGCGGGTTCTCAGCGGTCGTCTCGCGAGGACAGCCCCTCCGCCGTGTATTGGGCATACATCAGGAGGGGCTCCCGGAGCCGAGACGGCCGCTGAGGTTCCGCTACCGGCGCCGCCTCGCAAAACGAGTTCGAAGACAGGCTCTGAGCTTGTTCTTTAACCTGTGCGGCGGGGGCGTTTGGTGCCTGTTTTTGGTCGTTTTGTCTTGTGTGTGGTGGCGGTGTGCACGTTGTGGCGGGGCGTGGGGTGGCGGTTGGTTCGGCCCGCGGGGCGTCCTGGTCCTGGTCGGGAGGGTTTTGGTACTCGGGCGGGGGTGCCGGTGTGTTTGCGGAGGTGCCGAAATCCTCGGCGGACGCGGGCCGGGGTGAGCCGGTCGGGTTCGGCGGGTTTTTCCCAGGGACGGCGCAGGTCGGCGGCCAGTGAGCGGGCCAGTCGTAGTTGGGTGTAGCCGGCGAGGATGAGCCATGTCCAGCGGTCGGCGGCTTCCGGGGTGCGGAGTTTCGGGCATGTCCACCCGAGTGTTTGCTTGAGCAGGCGGAAGGTGTGCTCGATGTCGAATCGCCTCAGGAACGCATGCCATAGGTGGTCCACATCGGACCCGGAAAGATCCACTGAGGAACACCAGAGCCATACGGGTGTGGGAATCGCCCCGGACGGTAGTCGATCGACCTCCAGTCGGATCACGGTGCCCTCGATGATCGGTAACCGGCCTGCCTGCGCGGCCCAGGCACTGCGGTGGGTCAATCGTGGGTGCAGCCGGTTCCATGACCGCGCGGTGGCCGGTCCGTAGAGGCGGGTGTCGGTGCTGGTGGTGACGTCCGGATCACCCCAGGTGGCCGGGTCACCGAAGACGAACTCGCCGCCATGGCGTGGTGGGCGGCCGTATGCGCCGGGGGTTCGAGGCGGGGCCGCTCGGCGCAGGACCCGGTCCGAACGCATCCGACCCAGCACCACGACCGGCAGGTCGGCCAGCAGAAACGCAAGCCGGGGCGCGTCATACCCGGCGTCGGTCACCACCAGGATGTCGGGATCATCCGGCGTCTGTTGCCCGGCGGCGATCAGGTCGGTGACGACCTGGCGCAGCTGGGTCGCGGTGACCTCGGCGGCCTCGTCGCAGGGGGCCAGCCGCACGGCATCCAGCGGCGCGGTCCAGGAATGACGGCCGGTCTCCAGCGCGCAGATCACCGAATACGGCCACCCGGGAATCATGATGTGCTGACCCTTGCCGCGCCCGTAGGTATGGCACATGATCCGCTGCGGCGAGGTCGGCGCGTCCGGGCGCAGCCAGCTGGTGATATCCACCGCCAGCACCAACCGGCCATCGGCCGCCCGCGGCAGAGGTAACCCGGCCAGGGCACGCCGGAGCCTGCTCACCTCCACCCGCCCCCGATTCAGGGCGGCATACAGAGCACCGTGCCCCCGTCGATGCTCACTGGCCAGCGATAACTCCACCAGCGACCGCACCGGCCCATCCGCGCACAGCACCGCATCGGTCAACTCGAACAACCCATCCGCCCGGCTGGACAAGCACCGATGAAACTCGTTCCGGAACCCCGACAACCGCCCGAGCGCCGCAGCCATCTCGGGATCATGCACACTCACCACTGAAGCCCTTGGAATGATCACCGTTCTGTAGCAAGACGCATGATCAACCAAGGGCTTCATCCATGACCAACCGGGTCCACCACCAACCCCCGACGTTAAAGAACAAGCTGAGGTTCCGCCACCGGCACCGCCACCCACAACGGGCTCGAAGGCAGGCTCTCAGCTGTGCAGGTGCGCCGGGCGCCCGGTGAGCTGCTCGACGTCGATGCTGGCCGCTTTCAGCAGGTGCTTGGCCAGGTCGAACAGCGCCCGCGCCGCGGCCAGTTCGGCGCCGACCTCGGGGACGTTGGCGTCCTCCGGCGCGCGCTTGGCCGTTCCGCTGCCCCGCAGGCCCGTCGCGTCCCGCGTGCGCAGCCGCGCGGCCGCGTGCGTGCGGTCCTCGTCCTCGGTGATGTCGATCTCGACCGACCAACGTTCCGTGGCGCTCATGGGTGCTTCCCCCGTCATTCGGTCCGAACCGTCCAGTCGCCGAACACCAGCAGCGCCGCGGCGAGCGCCGCCGCCGCGACGAAGGCCGCGCCCTCGTGCAGCACCAGGCACAGCACCGCGAGCGCGCCCGCGACGAGCGCGATCCACCTGGGCGGCGACATCCTGGCGAGCAGCCACGCGACCGGCCGCACGCGGGTCATCCGGTCCGCGAACTCCGGGTCGTCGGCCCGCAGTCGCCGCTCCATCTCGTCGAGAAGCCGTTTCTCGTGTCGTCGAAGCATCGCAACCCCCGTCCGACGGGCATGTGCCGCTCGGACGAAGAATCCCCGCGACGGGGCCGGACCGGACAGGGCCCATCGGCCCACGCTGGTCGTCGACCGGGCCGGTGGACCCCGCCGCTCCGGACGGGCGTCGGCTGGGCACCGCGCCCGGAGTCCTGCGGCGGATCGGGTCGGCGCCGGTGATGGCCCCGCGCCTCCGCAGCACCGGGTCGTGCACCGCGAGGGTGCGCGCGTTGCGCCAGTGCCGGTCGAGTCCCGGTTCGCGGCCGACGATCGACGCACCGCCCACGTCGAAGACCCGGTCGACCGCGGCGAGCACCTGCTCGACGACGTCCTCGTGGCGCTGGCGCCGGTGCCGAGCTCGGTGCGGTCGCGGTGCGCTGCCCGGAATCGTGGACGGATCCGATCGCCGCGCCGGCCCACGACGAACGCCTCCCGCAGCGGATTTGTCCACAGTGGACGACGGGATCCGTGCGGCGCCCCACCACGAGCCGCTCTCCCGACTTCGCGGAGCCCCGGTGGGCCATACTCGCCGGGGAGTCGCGCGGCCCCGGCTGCCGCCGCGGTTCCCGTCCCGACCGACATCGCTCGATCCGAGCGACGCCAGTACGAAAGATGGGCAACACCGTGCTGAACAACACCACAGCCGTCGTCACCGGCGCGTCCAGCGGCATCGGTGCCGCGGTCGCGGAAGCGCTCGCCGCCGAAGGCGCCGCGGTCGTCCTCCTCGCGCGGCGCCGCGACAGGCTGACCCAGCTCGCCGACGCGATCAACGCGCGGGACGGCGGCCGGGCCCGGTCGTACGAAGCCGACGTCACCGACGCCGACGCGGTCCGCGCCGCGATCGACACCGCGGTCCGCGACTGCGGCGGCATCGACGTCCTGGTCAACAACGCGGGGAGCGGTACCTGGAGCCCCGCGCTCGAAGCCGAGCTGACCGACTGGCACGCCATGGTCGACGTCAACCTGAACGGGGTCCTCAACGTGACCCACGCGGCGCTGCCACACCTGGCCCGAGCCGCCGCCACCCACGACCGCGGCGTCGCCGACCTGGTCACCATCAGTTCGGTCGCCGGACGCCGGGTGCCCCGTTCGACCAGCAACGTCTACGCCGCCACCAAGCACGCCGTCGGCGCCTTCTCCGAAGCGCTCCGCCAGGAGCTCGCCGGGCAGCACGTGCGCGCCGGGCTGGTGGAACCCGGCGTCGTGGCCACCGAGCTGACCACCAGCGGCCGCGAAGGCGCGCCCGACGCGACGAATCCCACCGGATACGGCGTGCTCCAACCGAGCGACATCGCCGACGCCGTCGTGTTCATGGTGACCCGCCCGCGCCACACTGCGATCAACGAGATCCTGGTGCGGCCGACGGAACAGACCGTCTGAGCCCGGAAGCGGTCGCCGCCACCGCTGGTCGGTGGCGGCGACTCCGGCGATCAGGTCACGAAGCGCACGGTCCAGAAGTCCGAGGACAACGCGTTCTCGGTCAGGTACGCGTACGGCATCGTGAAGTAACCCTGCTGCCCCCAGTCCGCACCCCAGGAGTTCCGGCAGGTGAAGCGCTGCTGCGCGTCGTCGTAGCCGACGGCGACCACGGCGTGCCCGCCCAGCACGTTCTCCCCCGCCGTCGGCATCGGCGCCACACCGGTCCGCGCGACCTCCGGGCTCTCGAAGCTCTCGTACACCGTGAACCCGAACACGAACGGGTAGCCGACGGCGAGGCAGCCGCGCAGCTGGTCGAGGTCCTGCGCCACCCGCAGGTAGGCGGAGGCCCGGTGCTGGAGGGCGTCCTTGTAGCAACCGGGAGGCGGCTGCTGGGCTTCCTTCGCGCCCGGCGGGAACATGCCGTCCGGCTGCGCCGGGGTGGCGTCGTAGGGCCATTCCTGTTCGGTGCACACGCCCTGCTTCGCCACGCTCTTGATGCCGTCGCGGATCTGCGCACCCGAATCGAAGGACACGTGCCCCTCCAGCGCGCGCTCGTTGTAGTAGATGAACAGCCGCGAGGGCATGAAGTCCTGCGCGTGCTCCTTCTCCAGGTCGAACTGGTAGGCGCCGGCGATCGCGTTCGCGGTGCAGCTGCCGATCTGCCCCTGGTCGTAGGGGGCGGGGAAGCCGGTGCGCAGGTCGACGCTCGGCGGCAGGCTCGTGACCGCGACGCGGGGCGCCGCGTAGAGGAAGTCGCGGGCGTCCGGCAGGTCCGGTGACCAGCCGTAACCGGCGATCTTCCGGGGTTGCGGTGGTTCCATGTCGTCCTCCTCGACGAACGGAGTGCTGGATGGGCAGGGTCGTCCAGCAGACCTCGAAGGCGTTGGGCCGCCGACGTCCCGCCCCGGAACCCCCGCCGGTTCGCCGCAGCCGAGGATCATCACGTTCGCCCGGTCCGGAACGGCCGCGATCGGTTGGACGTTGCTGATCTGCATTGACCGATCACCGCGAAACAAGCAGCCCACAGCCCCCGGACGGCCACCGTGCGCCGCGGCCGAGCTCGTCACCAGAGCCTTTCGCCTCGGTAGCGGGCGCGCCGCCCGGCGACCGGACCCGGCACCGGCCCGCGGTCCGAGCGGTCGTGGTCGCTGTTGTGCCCCACGCGGTCCGGCTGATCGCGTACCGTGGTCGGCGCCGGCGCGATCGAGGGCGACGAGGAGGACGCGATGCACGGGGGCGGCCACGGCGGCGGTTTCGGCGGACATCACGGCGGACATCACGGCGGCGGATTCGGTGGTCACCACGGCCACCACCACGGCGGTACTCATCACCACCACGACGGCGGGACGTTCATCCCGCCCACGTTCCGCACGAGCTCCGGAGCCGGTCGCGGGCGGACCGGCGCACCGTCCCCGTGGGTGATCGGCGGCGTGGTGCTCCTCGTCATCGTGGTGACGCTGCTGATCGCGCTCCGGTAACCCGTCCCCGGGTGCGCCGAAACCGCTTGTGCGGCAAGCGCTTCCCGCCCGGGATCAGCGGTCCGGGGACGTGCCGGTGTCGGTACCGATGCCCGCCGGGCGAGCTGGGTGCTCGCCGGATTCGTCCTCGCGGGCGGGCCGTCGCGTGAGCAGCGGCCACAGCGGCGGGAGCCGGTAGGTCGCCAGGTAGACCAGCGCGGCGGCCGCCGCACCGACGTAGTAGGCGATGTTGCCCCACTCGGGGTGCGCCGTCGCGAACGCCCCGGTGTAGGCGGCGGAGTGCCAGAACGGCACCGAGCACAGCACTCCCGCTCCCCAGGCCAGGAATCCCCATTCGAGCACCCGGTTCCGGTCGTACAGCTCGTTGATGCGCCGCCGGTCGGAACGCTTGCCCAGGTGGTAGTCCAGCAGCAGCACCGCGGCGAACGGCGTGATGAAGTACGCCGTCAGGTTCAGGAACACCTCGAACTTGGCTTCGGTGCCGGTGGCGCCCCACAGGCTGATGGCGTAGGCGAGCGCGCAGATGATGGTGACGGCCTGCTTGCGGTTGACCGGGATGCGCAGCGTCTGCACCGAGATGGCTCCGCCGTAGACGTTGAGGAAGTTCTGCGACAGCGCCGAAATCGTCACGGCCAGCAGGGCGGGCGCCGCGAACGGGCCGGTGAGCTGGTGCAGCGCCGCGATGGAGTCGGAGGTGCTGGTGCTGCCCGCCACCAGGGCGCCGACCACGCCGAGCCAGAAGACGGTGACGAAGTTGCCGAGGCCGGTGAACACCGCGGTGAGCCGGGTGTTGCGGCGCGAGTCGGGCAGGTAGCGGGAGTAGTCGGAAGCGAACGGCGCCCAGGCGACCAGGAACGAGAAGAACAGCCCGGCCAGGGTGATCCAACCGCCGACCGGCCCGATGTAGCCGGGGGCGGCCGGGCGGGCGTCGAACACCCCGGCTCCCCGGGTGATGGCGACCGCGGTGGTCACCGCGAACAGCACCAGCAGCACGATCGCCAGCACCCGCTCCAAGAAGTGGATCATGTTGTAGCCGTAGACGGCCACGACCAACTGGACCGCGGTCAGCACCAGCGCGCCCAGCCAGAACGGGACGGGCACCAGTTCGGTCAGCGCCTTGGTGCCCAGGATGACCGTGACGGCGGCCCAGCCGATACCGGCGAAGACGTTGATGTAGGCGACCGGGATGAAGTTGCCGAAGAAGCCCAGCGGGCCGCGGGCCTGGATCTGCTGGGGCACGCCCAGCCGCACCCCCATCCGCGACATCACGGCCATCAGCAAGGCGCCCACCAGCGCGCCGGTTCCGATCGCGGTCACGGCGGCCCCGAATCCCAGTCCGAGCGTCGTGGCGCTGAAACCCAGCAGCATGATGGGGAAGTTGAGGTTGGCGGCGAACCAGACGAAGAACTGCGAAGCCGGCTTGCCGTGCCGTTCGCCGTCCGGGATGTGGTCGACCCCGAAGGGCTCGACCTTCGTGACGGCGCCGCCGTAGACCGGCTCGCCGGTCGAGGGTGGCTCGGCGCTCATGGTGACCTCCGTGGGGCTGTGCTGTCAGGGGTGGAGCGGGGTCAGCCGCGCCGGGTCGAAGAAGGCGCCGGAGCGGTAGATCAGCGGTGGCGCGTCGCTGTGCTGCGCGTGCACCACGCGCCCGATGAACACGGTGTGCGTGCTGGCCTGCAGCCGTTCCCGGTTGCGCACCTCGATCGCGGCGCAGCAGCCGCCGATCAGCGGCGCGCCGTTCGGGCCGCGCGACCAGTCGATCGAGGCGAACTTGTCCGGTGCCTTGCTGGCGAAGACACCGGCGACGCCGACCTGGTCGGCGGCCAGGATGTTCACCGCGAAGTGCTCGGAGCGCAACAGCGCGGGATAGGTCGACGAGGTCCGCTGCACGCAGACCATCACCAGCGGTGGTTCCAGCGAGATGCTGGAGAAGGCGTTGACGGCCAGACCGCGCGGGGTGCCGCCGTCGTCGACGGTCACCAGCGTGACGCCGGTGACGAAGCGGCGGTGGACCTCGCGGACGTCCTCGGGGTGCACGGCGGTGGGCGTTGCCACGGGATGTCCTCCTGTTCGGTCAGTCGACGGTGAGCGGGATGATCCCCAGCGCGGACAGCAGTTGCCTGGGGTCCCAGGTCACCCATTCCTCGACGATCCGGTCCCCGTCGAAGCGGCTGAAGGTGGCGCCGGAGACGCGGACGGGCCGGCCGGTGGGCGGCACGCCGAGGAACTCGCCGGTGTGCGTGCCGAGGCTGTGCCAGCGCACCGCGACCCGGTCGCCGTCGACGAGCATGTCGTCGATGCTGGTGCGCAGGTCGGGGAAGGCGTCGCGCACCGCGAGCACGGACGCCGCGAACTCCTCGCGGTTCTGCGCGGTGCTCGCCGAGTGGGAACGGCGCACGTAGTCGGGCGCCAGCAGGTCGTCGAGCGCGGCGACCTCACCGCGGTCCCAGACGGCCTCCCAGGCCACGCGCAGGCGTGCGCGCCGGGCTTCTTCTTGGACGGGCATCGAGGTTCCTCCCTCCACGGGCGGTGGTCAGCACAGCCCGCCGCTCGGTGCGGCGGGCGGGCGGGGCTCGGTGCGCGCACCGAGCCGGCTGCGCACGTCGTGCGCGACCCGCTGGATGAGGCGGGTGAAACTGCCCTCGGCGAACTGCCTGCCTGCGTGGAACCGCAGCCAGCCGGCACCGTCGAGGTAGGTGGCTTGCAGCGCCGCGCACCGGTGGTCGAGCGCGGGGCCCGCGACGGGTTCCGCGGCGTCGTCGACCAGCAGCAGGTGGTAGGCCGGGGCGGCGGCGCGCCGCCACTGCCGGAAACTCCCGAACTCCTCGGCCTCCTCGCGCAGGCGCAGGTCGAGCGATTCGGCGATGCCGCGCGCTTCGGCCTGCGACCAGCCCGGCTCCGCGGCCCGCGCCGGCCCGGCGGAGAGCGCCTGCAGGCAGACCTGCGCAGTCCCGGAGCCGTCGGACCAGCACAGCGCGACCCGGTGCACGTGGCTGCGACCGGGCAGCGCCCTGTCCGCCAGCGGGACGTGACCGGTGAGCAGACCGATGTTCTCGGCGAGCAGCTCCGCGGCCCGCGCGACGTCGCCCGGGGCCGGACCTCCCCGGCCGTCGGGTCCGGTGCGGGCGGTCATCGGACCGGCCCCGCACCGCGGGCTGAGACCCCCGTCACGACGTCTTGCATGGCAGGGGACGGTACGAGCGGAACAGCGGGGATGTCAACGCATTCGCCCACGGAGACCGTATTCGCAGATCAACTCCGCTGTTTCTTGACACTCACCCGTCGACACTCTTAGCTTCCCTGCCATGCAAGAGGCGAGCTTGTACGCCACTGGCATGGCAGCGCCGCGGGGCCGCGGGGCACGTGCCAGGGTTCTGGACCAGCTGCGGGACGCGATCGTGCGCGGTGAGCACCCCCCGGGGACCTCCCTGTCGGAGGGCGCCCTCGCCGAGGCGTACGGCACCAGCCGGACACCGATCCGGGAAGCCCTGCAGCAGTTGCAGTCCGAGGGACTGGTCGAGGTCGTGCCCCGGGTCGGCACGTTCGTCCGGCAGCCGTCCCGCCGCGAGGTCGTCGAGCTGTTCCAGCTCAAGTCGGTGCTGGAAGGGCTGGGCGCGCAGCTGCTCGCCCAGCGGGGCCGCGTCGCGGAAACCGAGCTGCTGCAAGCGAATCTGGCCGACTCCGAAGCCGCGGTGCAGGCCGGTGACATGGAGCGGTACGCGCAGCTGGTGCACGAGTTCCACGGCCTGATCGTCCAGGGCGCCGACAACCACCGCCTGGCGGCGCACTACAGCAGCCTGATGAACCAGCTCGCCTACCACCGCATCGTCGTCACGACGCTGCGGCACCCGGGCCGGCTGGCGGCGTCGCTGGACGAACACCGGCGGGTGCTGGACCGGATCGTCGACAAGGACGGCTTCGGGGCGGAGGCGGCGATGCGCGACCACGTCCGGTCCAGCGAACGCGAGGCGATGACCGAACAGCAGGAGGAATGACCGCCGCTCGGCGCGGCGCGAGGAGGAATCCCCATGCGCTTTTCCGTCTTCCACAACCTCGGGGCCCCGGGCAGGCTCGACGAGTACCACGAGGTGATGCGCGAGGCCCGGGAGTTCGCGGTGGCCGCCGACCAGGCCGGGTTCTGGTCGACGTGGTACACCGAGCACCACTTCGGGCACGAGGGCATCGAACTGACGCCGAACCCGGTGCTGATGGGCACCGACATCGCCGCGCACACCTCGCGGATCCGCATCGGGCAGGCCGCCAACATCATCACCTTCTGGCACCCGCTGCGGCTGGCCGAGGACATCGCCCTGCTCGACCAGCTCTCCGGCGGCCGGGTCGAGGTCGGCGTGGGCCGCGGGCTGTACGGACGCGAGGCGATGAACCTCAACCCGCTGGCCGATCCCCGCGACCAGGAGCAGAACCGGGCGCTGTTCGAGGAAACCCTCGACGTCATGCGCAAGGCGTGGAGCGGGGAGTTCTTCTCCCACGACGGCCGGTTCCACCGGTTCCCGGCGCCCGGTGTGCAGTGGAACCACCCGCTGTCCCCGGCGACTCCGGACTACACCGAGGACGGCGTCATCACCAAGCTCGCCGTCACCCCGCGCTCCTACCAGCGACCGCACCCGCCGCTGTGGCAGGTGATCGACAGCCCCCGCTCCATCGAGAGCGCCGCGCGGGCCGGGATCCAGGGCCTGTTCTGGCTGCCGCCGGTGTCCGCGCTCAAGGACCGGTTCGAGCTGTACCGCCGGGCCGCCACCGAGGCCACCGGCCGCGAACACGCGCTGGGCGAGGGCATCGGCCTGGTCCGCGACGTCTACGTCGCCGACACCATGGAACGGGCCCGCGCCGAGTTCGAGGAGGCGGTGATGACCTCCTACCGGTGGATCACCCACTGGCGCGGGCTGGGCAACCTGATGGAGGCCGGTGAACAGCTCACCGACGACCACCGGCTGTCCTACGACTTCCTCGCCGAGCGCAACCTGCTCGTCGGCACCCCGGACCACGTGGCGGGCAAGATCCAGGAACTGCGCGACGAGTTGAACCTGGAGCACCTGCTGCTGTGGACGACGCACCCGGGTCTGGAGCACCGCAACGCGATGCGCAGCCTGGAGCTGTTCGCCGAGAAGGTCATGCCCCAGTTCGCCGGGCAGCCGTGATGACGCCGATCCGCAGGACGTTCACCGTCACCGAGGACGTGCGCGCCGAACTCGGCCACCCGGTGGACCACCCCGTGCGGCGGGCCGCGGCGGCCGCGGTGATCGCCAACCCGTGGTCCGGTCGCGGTGTGGTGGCCGACCTGGTGTCCGACGCCGCGCCGACCGCGACCGCGCTCGCCCACGAGCTCACCGGCAGGCTGCTCGCCGCCCTCGGCGGCGCGCACCGCCTCGCCTCGTTCGGCAAGGCCGCGATCGTCGGCCTGGACGGGGAGGGCGAGCACGGGGCGGCGCTGATCCACACGCCCTACTTCGGCAACATCTTCCGCGAACTGGTCGGCGGGACGTCGATCATCGCCTTCTCCGACGACCGCGGACCGGCCGGCACCGCGCTGGCCGTGCCGGTGTGGCACAAGACGGCCAACGCCACCCGCTCGCACTACCAGACCGTCCCGGTGCGGATCCCCGGCGCACCCCGCGCGGACGAGATCGTCGTGGTCGCCGCGGCGACCGACGGTCCCCGCCCGAACGCGCGCATCGGGGACCGCACCACCGACCCCGCCGTTTCCCTCACCGACCTGGAGCCGCAGGCATGAACCTCCGCAAGATCGTCACGAACGTCGAGGACCTGCACGCCGAGGGCGGACGCCCCGTGGACCCGGTGGCGCGCACCGCCGTGGTCCTCGCCGTCATCGAGAACCCCTGGGCGGGCGCCGGTTTCGTCGAGGACCTGGCACCGCTCATCGACGAGGTCGCACCGCGGCTCGGCGAGCTGCTGGCACCCCGGGTCGCCGAGGCGCTGGAGCGGCCCATCGAGGCGTACGGCAAGGCCGCGATCGTGGGCCTGGACGGCGAGATCGAGCACGGCTCGGCGCTGATCCACACCCTGAAGTTCGGCGACCACTTCCGCAAGGTCGCCGAGGCCACGACGCTGCTGCCCGCCGTGGAGAAGCGGGCACCGGCGGGCACGGTCTTCGACATCCCGCTCAAGCACGTCACCGACGCCACGATCCGCTCGCACCACCAGACCGTCGAGGTCCGGGTGCCCGACGCACCGCGCGCGGACGAGATCGTGATCGGACTGGCCGCGGCCGCGCAGGGGCGTCCGCAGGCCCGGCTGGCCCCGCTGGCGAGCGAGCGGTGAGCGGCCCGGAGCGGCCCGAGGTCGTCCTGCTGCACGGAGTGGGCCTGGATTCCCGGATGTGGGCGCGCTGCCGTCTCGGACGGCACCACCGGGTGCGCGCGCTGGACCTGCCGGGACACGGGAACGCCCCGCCGGTGCGCGGGGAGGAGTCCCTGGCCGGGCTGGCCGAGCGCGTCGCGGCGCGGATCCCGGGGCCGGCGCACCTGGTCGGCTTCTCGCTGGGCGCGCTCGTCGCCCAGCGGATCGCCCTCGACCACCCCGCCCGGGTGGCGACGTTGTCGCTGGTCAGCTCGGTGGCCAACCGCTCCCCCGAGCAGGCGGCCGCGGTGCGCGAGCGGCTGCGCACCGCCGAACACGACTTCGCCGCGTCGGCCCGCGCGGCCGTGCAGCGCTGGATGTCGCCGCGGTGGCGGCGGGAGGAACCGGAGCTGGCCGAGCAGCTGCTGGCGACCCTGCTGGCCAACGACCGGGACTCGTACCTGGCCTGCTACCGGGTCTTCGCCACCGCCGACGCCGAGCTGTGGCCCCGACTCGGCGCGATCACCGCCCCCACCCTGTGCATCACCGGCGGCGAGGACACCGGCTCCACACCGGAGATGACCCGGGCGCTGGCCGCGGCGCTCCCGCGCGGCCGCGCCGTGGTCGTCCCGGGCGCCCGCCACCTGCTGCCGCTGGAACGCCCCGACGTCCTCACCGAGCACCTGTCGACCCACATCGAGGAGTCCCGCAGTGAACAACCCGCGCTTTGACCACTACATCGGCGGCGAGTGGGTCCCGCCCGCGGACGGCCGGTACTTCGACAGCACCAACCCCACCACCGGCGCCGCGTTCTACTCCGCCGCCCGCGGCACGCGGTCCGATGTGGACCGCGCCGTGACCGCGGCCCGGCGCGCGTTCGAATCCCCGTCG
The DNA here is from genome assembly GCF_025643595.1 of Saccharopolyspora rosea. GTDB lineage: Bacteria > Actinomycetota > Actinomycetes > Mycobacteriales > Pseudonocardiaceae > Saccharopolyspora > Saccharopolyspora rosea. The sequence continues at coordinate 2,837,135 of NZ_CP102826.1, read as the reverse complement.
TGGCGCGACCTCCCGCAGACCGCGCGCGGGCGGCTGCTGCGGCGGGTGGGCGAGCTGATCGGCGAGCACGCCGAGGAACTCGCCCGCGCCGAGACGCTGGACAACGGCAAGCTCCTCCGGGAGATGCGCGGTCAGCTGGCGAGCCTGCCGGAGTACTACCACTACTTCGCGGGCTGCGCGGACAAGATCCACGGCGAGGTGATCCCGGCCGCCGACCGGGCGGTGCTCAACTACACCCAGCGCGAACCGCTCGGCGTCGTCGGCGCCATCACCCCGTGGAACTCGCCGCTGCTGCTGACCACCACCAAGATCGCCCCGGCGCTGGCCGCCGGGAACACCGTGGTGATCAAACCCTCCGAGCACACCTCGGCGTCCCTGCTGGAGCTGGTGCCGCTGTTCGCCGAGGCCGGTTTCCCGCCCGGCGTCGTCAACGTCGTCACCGGCTTCGGCGACGAAGCCGGTGCCCCGCTGGTCGACCACCCGCTGGTCGCCAAGGTGAGCTTCACCGGCAGCACGACGACCGGCTCCCGCATCGCCTCGGCGAGCGGCTCGCGGTTCGTCCCCACCACCCTGGAACTCGGCGGGAAGTCCCCGAACATCGTGTTCGACGACGCGGACACGGCGAACGCGGCGATGGGCGTCGTCGCGGGGATCTTCGCCGCCGCCGGGCAGACCTGCGTCGCGGGCAGCCGGGTGTTCGCGCAGCGCGGCGTCTACGACGAGATCGTGGAACGGGTCGTCGACCGGGCGAGCAGGATCCGCATCGGCGACCCGCTGCGGGACGACACCGAGCTGGGCCCGGTCGCGCTGGCCGACCAGCTGGCCAAGATCGAGCGGTACGTGCGGCTGGGAACCGAGGAAGGCGGGCGGATCGCCCACGGCGGCACCCGACCGGACCTCGACCTCGGCGGTTTCTTCTTCCAGCCCACGGTGTTCGTCGACACCGACAACTCGATGCGGATCTGCCAGGAGGAGATCTTCGGCCCGGTCGTGACCATCATGCCCTTCGACACCGAAGAGGAGGTGGTGGGACTGGCCAACGACTCCGGCTACGGCCTCGCCGCCGGGGTCTGGACCCGCGACCTCGCCCGCGCGCACCGGATGGCCTCCGCGCTGGAGGCCGGGACCGTCTGGATCAACACCTACCGGTCGATGTCGCCGATGTCGCCGCGCTCCGGGTTCAAGAACAGCGGGCTGGGCGTGGAGCACGGCACCGAGGTGCTCCGCGAGTACACCCGGTTGAAGAGCGTGTGGGTCAACACCAGCGAAGAACCCGCCGCTGACCCGTTCGTGCTGCGGTCATGACGGTCACCGCCGCACCGCGCTCCGGGTCCGTCGAGCAGGCCGGTGCCGACCTCGCCCGGGGCCGTCCGGTCGTGCTGGCCGGTGGCGACGCGGGACACCTGGTGCTGGCCGCCCGCACCGCGACGCCGGAAGGGGTCGCGTTCCTGGTCCGGCACACCAGCGGCGTGCTCCGCGCCGCGATGTCCGCCGCCGACCTGGAACGGCTGGACCTGCCGCCGGTCGCCGCGCTCGCCGAGATCGTCGGGGACGACGGCGATCTGGTCCCCGCGGGCGAACTCGTCCTGTTCGCCGCCCGCCACGACCTCGCCCTGGTGTCGGTCGACGAGGTGGTCCGGTACCGGCGGCACGCGGAGCCGCAGGTCGAACGCGCCGCCGAGGCTCGCCTGCCCCTGCGGGAGGGCGAGTTCCGCGCGATCGGCTACCGGGAGGTGCGCGGCGGAGCCGAGCACCTGGCGCTGGTCCACGGCGAACTCGGCGACGGCGAGGACGTGCTGGTGGTGATCCACCCGGAGTGCCCGGCAGGCGCCCTGCCCGCGTCCCTGGGCTGCGGCTGCGGCGCACACCTGCGGTCCGGGCTCGCCGCGGTCGTCGAGGAGGGCCGCGGCGTCCTGGTCTACCTGCGCGGGCAGCCGCGGTGCGGCGCGCTCCACGACACCGCGGCGGCACCGCCCGACGACGTCAGGGTCGCGCAGGTCCTGCGTGACCTCGGGGTCCGCTCCCCCCGGCTGCGCCGCGGTTCGTCGGCGACCACCTGACCGCGGCGGCTGCTCACTCGGCGCACGCGCCCTGCGCCGCGCACATCGGCTCGGCGGGTTCGACGGCTTCGCGGCCGTCCACCTCGCCCTCGGCGGCGTCTGGCGCGACGACCACCGGGCAGTGCGCCCGGTCCACGCACGCCGACACGGTGCTGCCGAGCAGCCCCCGGATGCCCCGGCGGGACGCCGGCCTGCCCAGGACGAGCATGTGCGCGCCTGCCGACTCCTGGACGAGCACGTCCACCGGCTTGCCCTCGACGAGCTCGACGCTGATGTCGACCGAGGACGCCTCACCGACGCACTCGCGCACCATGCGGACCAGCCGCATCCGGTGCGTCAACCGGACGAAGCGGGGCGACTGGGGCGCGTGCGTCACGAAGGGGCCGGGGCCAGCGAGACCCGCGCGGGACTGCCATGCCATGACGACGCGCAGTCCGACCTGCCGCGCCTCGGCTTCGCGTGCGGCCCACCGCAGTGCCGCGGCACTGCGCTCAGAACCGTGAACTCCCACGACGATCGGTCTCGTGTCCGCCACCGGCGCCTCCTGCTGATCGGAAACCAACTCCGCGCGCACCCGCACAGCGGCCCTCAGACACGCCTCATCGCACAACTCACGGCCACCGCGTTATCACTCGCGCGTTCCGTATTCCATGGTACACGGCTCCGACGCGCCACGCCCACGAATCGGAGTGACATGACTCTCAGTAACGCCCGATCTTGTCCACATTGGACAACAACGAGTCGACATGGGGCCTCACGAAGCCAGTTTCGATCGGCACGCGCGTTACCTGTGGTTCATCTGTCCACTATGGATTCGCAGCACTCGTCCACATTGGACTCGTCAGCCGAGGTGCGCCCGCGCGGGCCCGGCACCGACCGGCCCCGGTCAGCGGGGCGCGGCAGCAGAAAACGGGGTCCCGGGGCGCGTGCCCCGGGACCCCGTCCACACCGCTGCGGTCACGCGCGGATCATTCGGCCAGCAGGTCCACGTCCTCGTTGGTGTCGCCGTCGTCGTCCGCGGACCGGCTCGGCCGCGCCGGCCGGGCCTGCTGCCCGGGCTGCGCCTGCTGGGTCGGCTGAGCCGGATGAGGCGGTCGCGCCTGCTGGGGTGGCTGGGGCTGCTGTGGCGGGACCTCGTCCTCGTCGTCGTCCCCGTCCGAGTCGTCGTCCTGCGGCGGGAACTGCCGACGCAGGTTGTCCAACATGACGGCCCGGGTCTCGGCGTCCTCGTCGCCGAGCGTTTCGGCCATCACCTCGCCCACCCGCTCGGAGATCCCGCCCTGGGCCCGACGGATCGTGCTCAACACCTGGGAGGACAGCTCCTCCAGCGGCATCGAGCGGATCTTGTCGGAGAACTGCAGGTCGTGAACGGTGCCGTCGGCTCCGACGGTCACCCGCACCGCGCCGTTCGCGCCGCTCGCGCTCAGCCGGATCTCCTGCGTCTTCTCCTGGACCGACCGGTAGCGCTCGGCCTTGTCGGCGAAGCTCTGCGCCCACTGGTCGATCCGGCGCTGCACCTCCTCGGGATCCCGGGTCACGTCGGCGATCGCGCTCACGTGCTCGTCAGACATCGACGCTCCTCCGTGCGGTCCGCTCGGTGGCCTCCATCTTCGGCAGGGACGGCGTCGGCTCCCGCAGGATCCGCCCGAAGCGGTCGGAGCCGTCGGTGTCGACCTCCGAGTAGTCCCTCGCCACACCGCGCACGTTGTCCGCGGTGGCGCTGACCCCGTCGACCGCCGCGTGCAGGGCGTCCAGGCCCTGCTTCTCCACCGGATTGATCACGGACGGGAGGAACGCGCACAGCAGCCCGAACGAATCGTCCGACATGCTGGCCGTCTCCGCCGCCGACACGGCCGTCTTCAGCCGGTCCACGAGCCCGTCCAGGTGGCTGGCGTGAGCGCTCAGATCCTCACTGACGACTTTGAAACCCATGATCACACTCCCCCGCACTCGCTCATGTCCGCACCCGCGTCTCCGCGTCCAGGACCTCCTTGACGCGGTGGGCGATGCGCGACCGGCTCGCGGGCGAGATGCTGACCCACTCCCCGTCGCGCACCATCATGTACCGACCGGACGGCGTGTCGAACCAGCTGATCAGCACCTCGGACCGGCGCAGCGCCCCGGTCCGGTCCAGCGCGCTGACCCCCAGCTGACCGCCCCGGATCCGGTTCTCGGCCAGCCGCACCAACCGCTCGGCGTCCTCTTCGGACACCCCGGCGCGGACCAGCGCGTCCGTTTCGTCGTCGATGCCGAGCGGGTCGTCGGTGTCGTCCTCGCTCGTCGCCCGCGCCAGGTCCCGGTACCGGAGGGTGATCGAGTGACCGGTGGCCGCGTCCACGTCCGGCAGGTGGTCGACCACCGCTCCCACCAGGGCCGTCGGGCGTATCTCGGTCAGCTCGACGCGCTCCTGGAACACCTCCGCGAGCACGGCGGAGTGGGCGCCGCCCGCGGCCACCGCGCGCAGCGGGCCGTCGGCGTAGCCGATCGAGTCGACGACGAGCCGCGGCGCCACGAGCAGCGGCAGCAGGTCCTCGACGCCGCGGTGGGAGGCGCGGCCGCGCAGGTCCGCGAGCGTCGTCTCCCGGATCCGCTCCCACTCGGCGACGTCCTGGCCGTGCACCGACGCCGACAGCGGGAACGGCGGCGCTCCGGCGTCCGCGCCGGACCAGAGCACGTCGAACTCCAGCGGCGACAGGGCGAAATCAGCCGTCCGCGTCACCTGCGTCGTCCTTCCCGGTCGGTCGCTTCTTCTTGAACTTCACACCGATCACCGGAGGCGCCGGGCGGTCGTTGACCTGGAACGGGTTCTGGTCCTTGAGGTACCCGCGGGACTGGTGCTCCTTGTCCTCGCCGCCGCCCTGCCGCGCCCCGGCGCCACCGGCCATGCCGCCCATGGGCGCCGCTCCCGCGGCCCCGGCGTTGCTGCCACCACCGCCGGGCGCACCACCACCGGCGGTGGCGGACGAACCGCCCGCGGCCGGCGCCGCGCTCGACGTTCCCCCCGGCGAGAGCCGGTTCTCGGAGCCGCCGCTCGGGCTCCCGGCGGGGGTTTCCAACGACGGGGCACCGCCCGCGCCGCTCGCACCGCCACCGCTCGGGCGGAAGGCGGCGGGCCCACCCGGGCCCGGCACGCCACCGGCGGGCGGCCGCCCGCCGGCTCCCGGCCCGCTGCCCGGCTTGTCCGGCCTGGACGGCAGGTCACCGCGGAACGACGGGGTCCAGTTGCCCTGCGGCGACTGGAACTGGTTGACGTGCTGCTGCTCGCCCTGCGGAAGTCCGCTCGGCGGCACGAACCGGGGCGGCGTCGCCGGCGTGTTGTGCGTCGACGCGCTCGTGGTGGACGCGGGCATGTTCGGCCCGCCGGTCTTCTGCTCCGTCGACTCCGGTCCCCGCGCCTGGGGCTTCGGGGGCTCGTAGTTGAGCGCGCGGAGCTTGTGGGTCGCGGCGTTCGGGTCCGGCGCCTTCGGCGCGTTCGGCTTGTCCGAACCGGACGGGACCGGCCGGAGCTTCCGGGTTTCGGCCGCACCGCCGGAACCGCCGGTCGGCGCGGAACCGGCCGCGGGGACGTTCCCCGGCGCGTTCAGCGGTGGTGGTGCCGCCGGTCCGGCGGGCGTCGGTGGTGGTGCCGACTGCGGCGGGCCAGCGGTGCTCGGCGCGGACATCGCGTGCACCCCGGCGGGCTGGTTCGAACCGACCGGCGTCATGCGCTGGGTGGCCCCCGCCTGCGGGTCGGGCGCGCTCCCCGGTTCCGCCTTCTTCTCCTCGGGGTCCTGCGGCTTCTCGTGCCCCTGTTGGTGCGGTCCGGCGGCCCCCGGCGAAGCCTGGGGCGCGGACCGGGCCTCCCGGTGGCCGCGGAAGGTGATGTCGTCCGGCTGGAACGCGGGGGTCTTCTCGTCGATCTCCCGCGACGCCTTCTCCATCTCGGTCATCACGTGCACGGCGTGGTCGTGCTTGGAGTTGGCGTCCTTGGCGGCCATCGCGATGGCGACCGCGTTCATGACCGCGAGCCCGTTCAGATCGCCGCCGACGTAGTTCTGCCGCACGAAGGCGCCCGGGTCGAAGTTGCTCGGCTCGGGCATCTCCGCCTTCGCCCACTCCATCACGGAGGCCTGCCGGCCCACGTTCTGGCCGACACCGCGCATCGTCTTGGCGAGCTCGTCACCGCGCCGGGCCAGCTCGGTCAGCGCGGTCCGCGCCGCGTCGGCGGCCTGCCCGCGCCAGCCCGTCGAGCTGCCGCGCACCGCGTCCTGCAACGCGGACGACGCCTCCTCGACCTCGTCGGCGAGTTCGGTCCACTGCCTGCCGCGGGCGTGCGCCTGACCGGGCTCGTTGTTCTCGTGCACGGCCCGGAACAACTCGCTGTGCCGCATCGCGGCCCACTGGACGGGTTCGCCCAGCGCGCGGTCCCCCGGGGTCTGCCCGGGATGTGCCGGTACCACCGCTTCCCTGCGTGCTGCCTGCTCGGTCACGACGGCGCCCCCGGTGCTCCTCGACGAACCCGACCTGCGGTGCTGCTCGCGTCCAGACCCCCGTCCCGGGCGACCTGGCGGAACGACTCGGCGCGTTCCTGATCCGTCTGCGCGTAGTCGCGCATCGCGTCCTGCACGGCTTCCTTGGCCTGTCGCAACGCGTCCCGGTACTTGCGGAGCGCGTCGGTCAGCGACCGCTGGCCGCCTTCGGCGCGACCGCGGAACTTCGACGCCATCGACTCGGCGACCACGTTGGCACCGAACGGGATCGGCTCGGCCATGCCCTGGGCGCGCCGCATCCACTCGTCGGTCTTCTCAATCTGGTCGTCCAGCGCCGACGTCAAGCGCTCTCCCGCACCAGGTTCGAGGACCAGATCGAAGCCCTTGTCATCGGGCGTCTTCTCCACGTGTTCCTCCCCGCGCGGCGACGCGGAGGATGAGGCCGGGGTCTCCGACATCTGCCCCCCTCAACACCCTGCTCGGCTCATCGGCTGACGACGCTCACGCTCGCGGTCCGACACGACGCACAAGACGTACTGTCACCCGGGACACTATCACCGCCGAGGCGCGCGTCACGATCGGCATGTCGAGCGCACCCGTGCCCGGAACGCGGTGAAACCGCCTGGTCACACGCGCGACACCCCGGCCCCGCGCGCCTGTTCGCCCGCGGGGACCAGCACGATTGCTCCGAACAGCCGATCGACCGGGAAAATCCGCGGGAATCCGACCAAATCGGACGAGTACACAGTGGACTGTTCGTTGCTCCTCCTCCCGTGCCCACGGAAACAGGTGGACCGAAAGAGCCTGTCACCGCCCGGAAATCCCACCGCCATCTCCCCGACACCGTGCGCACCGGCGGCAACCGGACGACGATCCCACCTACGTCCCACCTCGACTCCGGGCCTGGCGACACGATGGCGGCGACGACCAACCTGTGCTCCGACGTCTCCGTGCTGGAGATCTTCGGGGCGCTGCTGTTGCCGGTCCCGCAGCGCGCGGGTTACGAACACCCGGCACGGAGCGGGCGGACGTCGAGGTGGTGGTCTCGTCCCCGGCAGGTCCACAGTGGTCAGCGGCCCTCGTGGTGCCGTGCGGCGAAGGCGTCGCGTAGGCGGCGGGGATGAACCGGTCCCCGATGACGACTGTCTGCACGGATCCTCCTGTCACAGCGGTTCCAGCGGTCGGCCGCGCACGGCGGCGGGGTCGGCGCGCGCGAGCGCGGGATCGGTCCCCGGCGGCAACGACCCGCTGCACACCACCCAGGACGCCTGCCCGGCGAGCGGTTCCAGCTCGGCGAGGAGCCGCCCGGAAAGCTGTTGGCCGACGGGCTGCGCCCGCCGGTGGAGGTCACTGACGTCGACCAGGCCGGATGCGCCCGAGGGTGGGAACCACGCCGACCCCGGCCGCCGTCGCCGCGGCGACCGCGACGTTCTCCAGCCCGGAGCGCGCGACCGCGATCAGCTTCAGGTTCGGCGCGGCGGCGAGGAGTTCCCCGCCGAACCGGTGCGAAGTGCACCCCGATCGCTTCGGCTCCGGACACGGCGTCGCGCAGTTGCGGGGCGAGGGGAAGTCCTTGCGCCACCGGCCGGACTTGACGCCGGCATCGGCGCGGGCGATGTTGCGCGCCTCGGCGAGCATCAGCCCCAGTTGCAGCTCGGCGACCGCTTCCGCGCCGCGCGCCGTGCTCGCCCGGCACGGCGTGCGGCGCGCGGCACTACTGGAGGAGGTCTTCGCCGGCAACGACTTCGTGGTCGTCCAGGCGCGGCTGACGCCGCGGACCGAGCGGTGCATCACCGCCGAGCACTTCGCGCTGATGCCGCGGCACGCCTACTTCGTCAAGCGGCCGACGCGCTCGACGAGGAATACGCCCGGTACTCGACCTGGTGCGCGCGCTGCTCGGCCCGGTGCCGTCCCGGTTCTGACGGGCCACCGCGCCCCGCGCGGCTGCTCCGGGCTGCGGCGGCGTCGGACGCGCGATCCGCGGGCCTGTCGCTCTCACCCGCGGGAGGCTCGAACGCGCTTCACGCGTCCCGAATCCACCTCATCGGAATAATCCAGAAGCCGGAGTTCCGATCGCTCCCGGTCAACCGCGGCGGACCGGCGTCGGCACCCCGGCCAGGTCGTGGGCGCGGTCGTTGCACGTCGGACAGGTCCCCCACAGCCACGGCGAGTCGCCGACCGCGGCCGGAAGTTGCTGGCCGCACAACGTCGTGACCTGCCTGCCTTCCGGATACCCGCCGTAGGGCCGGGCGTCCTGACTCGCGTGGCGTTCTCCCGCGGCGGGAACCCAGTGGAACGGGTGCATGAGCCACCTTCCGTCGGCCGGACCGGACACCCCGAGTCCGCGCGCCGCAACGCTTCCGGCCGCGAACCCGGCTGTTTGCGATTAATCCTAGATCGTCGATACGCTGCCGTCGACCCGAATCCCGAGGAGGTCGGAACATGCGTCGGAATGCCCCCTCGCCCCAGGTTCCCCGCTTCGATCCGCGCGGTTGGCGCCGCGCGTCCCGATGCGGTCCCAACGGGGGTAACTGCGTCGAAATCAACCTGACCTGCGACGGCGTCGCAGGGGTCCGGGACAGCAAGCGCGCCACCGGCGACGTCGCGCTGGCCGTGCCGACGCGCCGCTGGAACGACTTCATCGCGCTCGTCCGCACCGGTCGGCTCGACCTCGCCTGATCGTCCGACAGGAATATTCCACTCGGTTGGGTGACCGGGGTCCGGGCGCGTCGCCGTCCGGACCCGACGAGCTGACGCGACCTGATCTTTGCTCTACAGTGTTGCGGCGGACGGTCGAAGGCCGAGAGCACTGGCAGGGGAGCGGAGAGTCGGGTGCCCAGCACGGTGACATCGCGGCGCAGGCAACTGGGCAACGAGATCCGCCGCGCCAGGATCGCCGCGGGGATGACGCAGCAGGACGTCGCCGAGTTGCTCAGCTGCGGCCAGGGCAAGGTGAACAAGATCGAGTCCGGCGCGGTCGCGGTGAAGTCCAGCGACCTGCGGCGCATGCTCGACGCCTTCGAGGTGCCCGAGTCCGAAGCCGACGTGCTGCTGGACCTGGCCCGCTCCAGCGGCGGTCGGCGCAGCCAGTGGTCCGGGTACCGGTCGGCGGTGCCGCAGTGGTTCCGCACCTTCACCGACCTGGAACCCGCCGCCTCGGAAATCCTCAGCTACCACGGCGAACGCATTCCCGGACCGCTGCAGTCCGAGCACTACATGCTCACCCAGTTCACCGAGAACCGGGCGGCCGAGGTGACCTCGCTGATGCGCAACCGGCTGGACCGCAAGCAGGTCTTCGACCTGGAGCGGCCGCCCTACTACCGGTTCGTCCTCGGCGAGGGCGCCTTCCACCGGATGCCCGGTGGGGCGAACGCCTCGGTCGGCCTGGACCAGGTCGAGCACCTGCTCGACCTGGAACAGCGCTATTCCCGCCTGTTCGTGCACGTGCTGCCGTTCGGGGTGCGCCTGCCGTTCGTGCCCAACGACTTCACGATCATGCGCTTCTCCGACGGCACCAAGGACTTCGTGTTCGTCGAGCACGTCGCCGGCGGTCTCTACCTCGACGACGAGGACGACTTCGAGCTGTTCGTCGACGCGTGGGACCGGCTGCGCGGTGCCGCGCTGGAACGGCACGAGACCGTCGACTTCCTCAAGCGGTGGGAGGAGCGCTTCCAGGCCGAGCTGATGCCACCGTCCTAATAGGACACCACCGGGACGGGGATCTCGAAGTGCACGGCGGGGCTGTGCCCCGGATCGGCGCGGCCGTCGTGGATCTGCTTGGCGACGCTGCGCCAGAAGGGTTCGGCGCCTTCCACCGAGGCGTTGGTGTGCAGGTAGATCGACTCGTAGCCCGGGGTGACCGCGACGAAGTCGCACGCCAGCTCGACGAGTGCGCGGGCCAGCCCGTTGCGGCGGTGCTCCGGGCGGACGTAGACGCGGAAGATCTGCGCGGTGGTCCCGGAGGGGTAGCGCTCGGCCAGCCACCGCGGGTGCGGCGGGCTCTGCGGCCCCTCGGCCCGCACCGCCGCGGTACCGACGACCTCGTCGCCGCGCGCGGCGACGAACAGCGCCTGGCGCGGGTGGTCGAAGTAGGCGCGGTCCATGTCGATGACGTCGCCGTGCCAGCGGGGCACGTAGCCGTGCCCGAACACCCGGTAGAACGTGTCGAGGATGACCGAGCGCGCCCCGTCGGCATCGGCGCGCCCGGCGATCCGGACGGTGTAGCGACCGACGGAGCGGTCAGGCAGGTGGGCCAACTGCTTCCTCCTTCTGACGGTGTTTCCCGAGTTCATTGAAAATGATGCGCAACTAGCTCGCCGGGTGGATCTCGACGCCGCCCCGCGCCGCGGTGACGAGCGCGCGGGACGCCGGGTGGCGGGGCGCGGTGAGGACTTCCTCCGCGCTGCCCCGCTCCACGACCCGGCCCTCGTCGACGATGAGCACGTCACCACCCAGGTCCGCGGCGACCGCGAGGTCGTGGGTGATGACGACCAGCGCGCACCCGGTGTCGCGCCGCACGTCGTCGAGCACGCGCAGCAGCGCCGCCCGGCTGACGGTGTCCAACCCCGAGGTGATCTCGTCGCAGATCAGCACCTCGGGGTGCGCCAGCACGGCGCGCACCAGCGCGGCGCGCCGCAACTCGCCGCCGGACAGCGAACCCGGCGGCCGCGCCGCGACCCGCTCCGGCACGCCGAGCCGGGCGAGCGCGGCCAGCGCCTCGTCGCGAGCGGCCGCGCGGTCCAGTCCGCGCAGCCGCTGCGCGGTGCGCGCGACCTGGTCGACCACCGGGTTGAACTCGCCGAACGACGCGCGGGCGTCCTGGAACACGTACTGGATCCGGGCCAGCTGCCGCCGGGAACGGCGGCGCAGCCCGGGTGGCAGCGGGTCGCCGCCCAGCAGCACCTCGCCGGTGCGCAACGGGTGCAGGCCGGCGATGCAGCGGGCCAGGGTCGTCTTGCCGCTGCCGGACCGGCCCACCACGACCGCCACTCCACCGGCCGGGATCTCCCACGAGACGTCGCGCACCACGTCCACCCGGCGGTGGCCCGCCGTCAGGTCCCGCACCGCGACGACCGCCGAGTCCGATGTGGACAACGCGGTGCGCGGCAGCGGCCGGGACTCCACGAGCCGGCGGGTGTGCTCGTGCCGGGGCGCGTCGAGGACCTGGTCGGTGCTGCCCTGTTCGACGAGCGCGCCGCCGTGCAGCACCGCGACCCGGTCGGCGACCGCGCGGACGAGTTCCAGGTCGTGGGTCAGCAGCAGCACCGCGACGCCCTGGTCCCGCACGTGGCGCAGCTCCTCGGCGATCTCCTGCCGGGTGATGACGTCCTGGCCCGTGGTGGGTTCGTCGGCCACCACGACGTGCGGCCGGGAGACGAGCGCGTGCGCGAGCACGACGCGCTGCTGCTGCCCGCCGGAGAGCTGGTGCGGGAAGCGGCGCAGCAACCGCTCCGGGAACCGCGCGCGGCGCGCGGCGTCGAGGGCGCGGCCGCGCGCCGCGGCGCGGGTGCCGACGTGCTGCCGGGCCAGTTCGCGCAGCACCGAGCCGACGCGGCGCACCGGGTTCAGCGCCGCCGAGGGGTGCTGCGGGACGTGGCCGACCGCCCCGGCTGGCGGGGGATGCCCGACGGCGACCGGGTTCCCGGCGACGCGCAGGTCCCCGGTGACCACCGCGCCCGCGGGGTGCTCGCCGAGCAGGGCCAGCCCGGTCGTGGTCTTGCCGCTGCCCGACGCGCCGACCAGCGCGAGCACCTGCCCGGCGGGCAGGGAGAACGACACGTCGGCGACGAGCTCGCGGTCGCCGAGGCGCACGGTCAGGTTCCGGACGTCGACGGCGTTCATCGCGCCACCCCCGCCCGGTCGTGCAGCCAGCGGTCGAAGGCGAGGTTGACGCCGATCGAGAGCATGACCACCAGCACGGCCGGGACCACCACCGCCCACGGTTGCAGGAACAGCCCGGTCCGGTTGCGGTCCACCATGGCCGCCCAGTCGCTGGCGCCCGGGGCGATGCCCACGCCGAGGAAGCTCGCCGAGGCGACCAGGTAGATCGCGCCGGTGAACCGGGTGCCGAGGTCGGCGGCCAGCGTGCGCAGCATCGCGGGCGCCACGTACGTGAGTCCGATGTGGACTCCGCTCTCCCCCTGCAACCGCATCGCCTCCACGGCGGGCCGGGCCGACAACGACAGCGCCGCGGCGCGGCAGATCCGCACGACGTCGGGGAGGTTGACCAGCGCGACGACGCCGACCAGGACCCGGACGTCGGGCGCGATCGAGGCGAGCAGCAGCAGGAGCAGCATCGACGGGATCGCCAGCACGACGTCCAACGGGCGCATGACCACCTCGTCCAGCACCCGGTTGCGGGTCATGCCCGCCAGCAGGCCCCACGGCACCGCGGCGAGGTAGGTCAGCGCCGTGGCCGACACGGCGGTGACCACCAGCGAACGACCGCCGAGCAGCACCTCGTTCCACACGTCCCGTCCCACGAAGTCGGTGCCGAACGGGTGCCCCGCGCCGGTGCTGAAGGCGACGTCCTTGCCGGTGCCGTCCGCGGCGAACAACGGGCCGACCAGGGCCAGCAGCACCGGGACGCCGACGAGCACCGCGGACACCGCGTACCTGGCCAGCGGGTGCCGGGTCATCGGCCCACCTCCGAGGCCGGGGCCAGCAGCCGGGCCGCGATGTCGGCGATCAGGTTGACCAGCACCGTGGTGGCGGCGAACAGCACCGACAGCCCCTGCACCAGCGGCAGATCGCGCGCCGAGACCGCGTCGACCAGGGTGGTCCCCAGCCCCGGGACGACGAAGATCGCCTCCACCACGATCACCCCGCCCAGCAGCCAGTCCGCGGTGCGCGCGAGTTGCTGCACCGCGGGTGCGAGGGCGCTGGGCAGCGCGTGCGCGAACCGGACGCGTCCCGGTGGGAGCCCGGCCCGGCGGGCGTGCCGGACGTAGTCGGAGGCCAGCGCGTCGATCATCCCGGCCCGCACCAGCCGGCTCAGCGAGCAGACCGGCCGCAGCAGCAGCACGACCACCGGCAGCACGAGCACCTCCGGCCGCGCCAGCAGCGAGCCCGAACCGACGGCGGTGGGCGGGAACCAGCCGAGCTGCACCGCGAACACGGTCACCACCAGCACGCCCACCGCGAACTCCGGCGCCGAGTACAGCCCGAGCGTGCTGCTGGTGACGAACCGGTCGAGGCGGCCGCCCTCCCGGCTCGCCGACAGCACGCCCAGTCCCACCGACGCGGGCACCAGCAGCAGCACCGCGAGGGCCGCCAGCAGCGCCGTGGGACCGGCGGCCGAGGCGATGATGTCGGCCACCGGGCGCGGCGCCACCAGCGACCGGCCGAAGTCGCCGTGCAGCGCGCCGAGCAGCCATTCGCCGAACCGCTCCCACGCGGGTCGCTGCAGACCGAGCCGCTGCCGCAGCGCGGCGATGACCGCCGGGTCCGGGTTGTCCCCGGCGATGGTCACCGCCGCGTCCCCGGGCAGGGCTTCGGTGAGCACGAACACCAGGGACAGCACCAGCACGATCTGCACCGCGCCGAGCAGCAGGCGGCGTGCGACGTAACGCGGCAGGCTCACCCCAACCACACCTCGTCGAACCGCGCCCAGTCCAGGGTGTTCGCCGGCGCCCGGTCGTCGACGCCGCCGACGTTGGGCGCCGAGGCGACCACGAAGTCCGACACGCCCCACCACAGGAATCCGCCCTCCCGGTAGAGCTGTTCCTGCAACCGGAAGTACAGCCGTTCCCGGACCGCTTCGTCCTGCGTGGACTGGAGTTCGCGGAACACCGCGTCGAAGTCCGGGCGGCGCCAGTGCGAGGCGTTGGTCGTCGAGGTGGACAGCAACCGCTGCGACAGGTGCGACTCCAGCGGCATCCCGCCCGAGCGGTAACTGGCGAGCACGCCGTGCTCGGAGATGTCCGACCAGTAGGTGTCCTTGTCGCCGAGCCGGACGTTGAGGTGGATGCCCACCTGCCGGGCCTGGTCGGAGATGGCCAGCGCGGCTTCCTTGAGCCCCGGCGAGCTGTCCGAGGTGTCCAGGTCGACGGTCAGGCCCTCGGCACCGGCCTGCCGGATCAGCGCTCGGGCCCGGTCCAGGTCGCGGGTGCGTTGCGGCAACGCGTCGGCGTAGTAGCGGAATCCCTTGCCGTACAGGTCGTTCGCGACCTCACCCGTGCCCTGCAGCACCGAGCGGACCAGTTCCTCGCGGTCGACGAGGTGGAACAGCGCCTGGCGCAGTTCGGGCCGGTCGAACGGCGGGCGGTCCACCTTCATGACCAGTCCGTGGAAGTTGCTCAGCGGCAGCCGGTGGACGCGCAGCCGGTCGCCGTCGGCGTAGGTGCGGGCGGTGGTGGCGGTCAGGTCGTGGGCGTAGTCGACCTGCCCGCCCAGCAGCGCGTTCACCCGGGCCGCCTCGTCGTTGGTGACGACGATCTCCAGCTCGTCGAGGTGCGGCGCGCCGTCCCAGTGGTCGGGGTTGCGGGCGGCCAGGAACGAGCGTCCCGGTTCGAAGGAGACGAACCGGAACGGGCCGGAACCGACCGGCCGGGTGAAGTCCGCGGTGCCCTCGGGGACGATGTAGGCGCCCAGCGTGGCCATCGCGTTCGGGAAGTCGGCGTACGGCCACCGCAACCGGAACTCGACGGTGCGGTCGTCGACCGCGCGGCTGCCCGCCAGGTCGATCGCGGACAGGCTGGACCTGGCGCGGCGGCTGCTGCCGGGTTCCAGGATGCGCGCGTAGCTGAACAGCACGTCGTCGGCACGCACCGGACGGCCGTCGTGGAACGCGGCCTGCCGCAGGGTGATCCGCCAGGTCGTCAGCTCGCGGTCGGGTTCCCAGCGCTCGGCCAGCCGGGGCCGCGGGGACATGTCCGAGCCGTAGTCGGCGAGTTTGTCGAAAAGCGCCTTGGCGCGCGCGATCTCCGCGTACAGGTCGGTGGTGTGCGGGTCGAGGACCTCCTCGGCGCCGCCGCCGGCGAACGCGGCGCGCAGCCGTCCGCCGGGACGCGGCCGCCCCGCGTCCGCGCCGCCGCCCCGGGCGCAGCCGGGCAGCGCGGCGGCGGTGGCGGCCGTGGCGGTCAGTCCGAGGAAGCCGCGGCGGGACAGGCCGCGGTGGTGTTCGGGTCGCATTCTCGATCACTCCCCATCCGAGAGGTCGGGCGTCCGGGTTTCCGGGTCGCGGCGGCGGGCGAGCAGGTGCAGGCGGTCGCCGGACAACCGGTCGCCGGGCACCGCTCCCGGGTGCCACGGCGGTTCGGTGCGCGGCCCCGGTCCGTCGAACAGCGCCACGACGTCGAAGTGGTGCTGCTCGGCGATGCGGCGGAGTTCCTGCGGGAACAGCAGCCGCCACGCCGACTCCTGCACCAGCGGTTCGTCCCGGCCGGGCCAGTCCCAGCGGCGTTCGCGGCGCAGCAGCTGCGCGGCGTGGTCGATCCACAGCCGGGTCCGGGACCGGTAGGCAACGCCCTCCCAGCTGACGGTGCGCTCCTGCACCCCGTCGAGGAGTTCGGTGTTGCCGAGGAAGAACGCGCCGTTGCGCATCTCGGCGACGAGCAGACCGCCGGGGCGCAGGTGGGCGTGGCAGCGGGTCAGGAACGCGTCCAGCTCCGCGTTGCCGTGGCAGTACAGGAAAGCGCTGTCCAGGCAGGTGATGACGTCGAAGCGCCGGTCGAGCCGGAAGGTGCGCATGTCGGCGAGGACGAACTCCGCTGCCGGGCAGTGCGTGCGCGCGTGGCGGACCATCTCCGGCGAGGTGTCCAGCCCGGTGACGCGGTAGCCCCGCGCGGTCCACCAGCGCGCGTCGCGGCCCGTGCCGCAGCCGATGTCGAGCAGGTCCCGGCCACCGCCGCAGCGGTCCACCAGCTCGTGGACGAAGCGCGGTGCCAGCGCGTCGGGGTCGGGGAAGCGCTGTTCGTACAGCGCCGGGTTGTCGGTCAGGAAGTTGTTGCCGTGCAAGAGGGATCTCCCGTGGTCGATGGTCGCGGACCGACGCCTCCGGACCGCCGCAGCGCGTGCACGCCGAGCGCCGACGACAGTCCGATGAGGACGCACAGCGCGGCGGGCAGCCAGGGCCAGCGGTGCGCCGCGACGTCGCTGACCCAGCCGATCGCCGCGTTGCCCGCCGCCACGGCCACCCCGGAGACGAGGTAGAACACCCCGAAGTACGTCCCGGACAGCCCGTCGGGGCCGTAGGACGAGATCAGCTCGTAGACGAACGGCTGGGCGATCATCAGCCCCAGCGCGAGCAGCGCCGTGGTGATCAGCACCGGCACCATCCGCACCACCGCCTCCGGCCCGGTCGGCGGCGCGTCGGGCACGACGGCGGCGGCCACCGCCAGCACCGCGAACGCCAGTCCCGCCAGCACCAGCCCGAGCGCGATCGAGCGCCCGCGCGACCACCGGTGTTGCAGCCGCCGGGTCATCCGCACCTGGAGCGCCAGACTGGCCGCCGTGGACACCAGGAAGATCGCCGCGACGCCCGACGAGGAGCCGG
This sequence comes from Saccharopolyspora rosea, assembly GCF_025643595.1. Taxonomy (GTDB): domain Bacteria; phylum Actinomycetota; class Actinomycetes; order Mycobacteriales; family Pseudonocardiaceae; genus Saccharopolyspora; species Saccharopolyspora rosea. The sequence continues at coordinate 2,820,111 of NZ_CP102826.1, read as the reverse complement.
TGAAGCGCTCGGCGTGCATGGGCAGCACCAGGTAGAGCTGGTTCTGCAGGGCGAACAGGCCGGTCAGCGCGGCGGTGAAGGCCAGGAAGCGCCGGTCGGTGAGCACCGTGCGCCAGTCGGCGAACACCGTGGTCTCCGGCCGGGGCACCCGCCGCACCGGCAGGACCGCGATCTGGGCCGCGGTCAGCAGCGCGAAGACGACCGCGGCGGCGACCGCGGACATCCGGAAGCCCACCGCGAGCAGCGCGCTGCCCAGCAGCGGTCCCACCAGCGCTCCGGTGTTGGCGAACACGTTGAACAGCGAGAACGCCTCCGCCCGCCGGTCGGCGGCCTCCTGGGCGAGGTAGGCGCGCACCGCCGGGTTGAACAGCGCGCCCGCCAGACCGCTGAGCACCGAGGCGAGCAGCAGCACCGGCAGACCGGTGCCGACGGCGAACAGTCCGAACCCGACGGTGCGCAACGCGCACCCGGCGATGATGACGCCGCGCGCGCCGAGCCGGTCGGCGGCGGTGCCGCCGAGCAGGAACAGGCCCTGCTGGCAGAGGTTGCGCACCCCGAGGACCACGCCGACCACCGCCGCCGACAGGCCGAGGTCGTGGCCGAGGTACCCGGACAGGTACGGGATCAGCAGGTAGAACCCGGTGTTCACGCCGAGCTGGTTGACCAGCAGCACCTGCACGGCCACCGGGAAACCGCGGATGAGCCGCCAGGTGCTCACGTCGGCCGCACCCCGAGTCCCGGATCGCCGCTGAGCCGCAGCACGCCGTCGGCGCCGCCGATGCCGGTCCACGGGTCGTGCGCCAGCAGCAGGTGCCCGTCGAGGTCGACCCAGCGGGCGAAGCCGGCCAGGTGCACGGCCGGGGCGATGCCCAGCGAGCTGGCCACCAGGCAGCCCAGCATCACGTCGAGGCCGCGTTCCCGCGCGGTGTCGATGATCTCCCGGGCGGCGCGGATCCCGCCGCACTTGGGCAGTTTGACGTTGACGCCGTGCACCCGGTCGCCGAGGGCGCGCACGTCGGAGGCGGTGGCGGCGTCCTCGTCGGCGATCACCGGGACCGGCGAGCGGGCGGCGACCTCGGCGAGGGCGTCCGGGTCGCCGGGCCGGGTGGGCTGTTCCACCGCTTCGACGTCGGAGGCGGCCATCGCCGCCAGCATCCGGACGGCCTGGTCGGGTTCCCAGGCGCCGTTGGGGTCCAGCAGCAGGCGGGCGTGCGGCGCGGCCTCCCGCACCGCGGCGACGCGGTCGGGTTCGCCGTCGGATCCGTCTACTTTGACCTTGAGGACGGTGAAGCCCCGCGCGGCCAGTTCCCGCGCCGCCCGCCGGGTCCGTTCCGGCGTGGTGATGCCGATCGTGCGGGCGGTGGGGACCGGTCGCCACGGCGCGGTGGCCAGCAGCGCGTGCACTCCGACGCCGCGCAGCTTGGCGACCAGGTCGTGCAGCGCCGCGTCGACGGCGGCCCGCACGCCGGGATCGGCGGGTGTCGCGGGCAGGTCCAGAACCGGTTCGCGGTGCTGCGCGAGGAGATCCCGGACTTCGGTGAGCGCCGCGTCGATGCGGGCCAGGTCGAGTCCGTAGTAGACGCTCGTGACCACCTCGCCGTACCCGACGACGCCGTCGTGCTCGACGGCCACCGTGACCACGTCGCGTTCGGACATCACCGAGCGGGAGATGCGGAACGGTTCGAGCAGGCGCAGCTTTCCGGTGTGCCAGCGGAGTTTCACGCGGGGACCTCCCACGCCGCCAGCGGGTCCGCGACCGCGGTGCACCGCGCCCACCCGTCGACCTCGACCGCGCCCGGGTGCGCGATCTCGACGGGCCGGGTGGCCACGGGCCGGTCCAGCAGGCCCCGGCTGCGGCAGTAGTCGTCGTCGAAGATGGTGCCGAGGTAGCGGTGCGGGCCGTCGGGGAACACCGTCACCACGCGGGCGCCCGGGCGGACCCGCGCCGCCCACGCCGAGACCAGGGCCACTGCCCCGGTGCTCCACCCACCGGTGACGAACGCACCGCCGGCCAACGTGCGGCAGGCGTGCACGGCTTCGGCCGGACCGACCCAGTGCACCTCGGCGAATTCGCCGTAGCCCACGTTGCGCGGGTAGATGCTGCTGCCCAGTCCCCGCATGATCCGCGGCCGGGCGGGCTGGCCGAAGATCGTGGAGCCCACCGTGTCGACCCCGATGAGCCGCACGTGCGGCCAGCGGCGGCGGACGGCCCGGATCGTGCCCGCGCTGTGCCCGCCGGATCCGACGCTGCACACCAGCACGTCGACGCCGTCGGCCTGCCGCACGATCTCCTCGCCCAGCGACTCGTACCCCGCCGGGTTGTCCGGGTTGTTGTACTGGTCCGGCCAGTAGGCGTCGGGTAGTTCCCGGCACAGCCGGTGCACCCGCTCCAGGCGGGCCTGCTGCCAGCCACCGGTGGGGTGCGGGCGGTGGACCACCTCGACGCGCGCCCCGTGCGCGCGCAGCAGCGCCCGCATGGTCGGTTCCAGCTCGCCGTCCACGACCAGGACGACGGGGTGGCCGAGCGCCTGACCGGCGAAGGCCAGTCCGATGCCGAGGGTGCCGCTGGTGGACTCCACCACCGGGCACCCCGGCCGCAGTTGCCCGCGCGCCCGCGCGCCGAGCAGCATCGACACCGCCGCCCGGGCCTTCATGCCACCGGCGCCGAGGCATTCCAGCTTCGCCCGGAAACCCGGGTGCGGCACCGGCAGCGGGACGGTGATGCGGGCCAGCGGGGTGTCGCGCATCAGCGCCAGCAGGTCGTGGTCGGTCACCGCCGCTCACCCGCCCGGTACCGGTAGATCGTGCTCTGCCCGCCGTCCAGCCAGAAGAACGGGTACGGCTCGGCCGAGACGGCCGTGACGCCGGAGTCGAGGAAGCACGGCAGCACCGCGCTCGCGGTCTGGGCGAAGAGCACGAACGGTTTGCCGGTGGCGCGGACGTGGTCGAGCAGCGCGGCGAACGTGCCGTTGCCGAGCACCATCCCGGACGCCAGCACCGCGTCGCAGTCGTCCAGCGCGCCGGCCGCGTCGGTGCGGATCTCCTCGTCCCACTCGGTCCGCCCGCCCTTGCGGTCGCAGGCGACGTAGCCGATCCCGCGCGTTCTGAGGTGGTGCAGCAGGGAGTTCACCACGCCGACGACCAGCACCCGGCCCGGCTCGGGCGGCAGCAGATCGACGACCGCCGCAGCGCGGCGCAGCGACTTGTCCAGCGTGCTGCCCCGGTCGAGGACCACCGCTTCGGCGTGGTCCCGGTGGGGACGCAGCCACTGGAGGTAGGCGTCGAGCGCGGCGACCCGCACGGCCTCGCTCGGGTGGTCCAGCAGCCGCCGCGCGGGCGTGCCGAGGCAGTCGAAGATCACGTCTTCGGTCAGCTCGCCCGGTTCGACCGAGCAGGAGCCCACCGCGTCCTCGATGCGGAGGCTGAGCACGTGGTTGCGGTAGGAGCGGTCCCGGGAGGCGTGGCGGACCGCCTGCTGGGTCAGGAATCCCAGGCCGACCGGGGTGTCCAGCCGGTCCCCGAGCGGGCCGGTGCGCACCCCGCGGACCACGTCGTCGAGGCAGCGCGGGGTCATGCCGCCACCTCCGCGGCGTCGTAGCGCACGTCGAGCCCGGCGATGAGCGACTCGGCGCGCCCGCGCGCCGCGCCCGGCTCGGCGCTGGTCGTCATGACGTGCCCCAGGTACTGGTTGTTGCTGGTCAGCGCGGCGGTGCGGCGCCCGGCCGGTTTGACCGTCCACTCGACGACGTCGGGGTGGCGGTCCAGTTCGTCCGCGCCGCGCACCTCGCGGATCACACCCGCCCGCTCGGGCAGCAGGAAGGCCACGGCGGCGCTGGCGGCACCGGTGTCCACCGGTGCCAGCTCGGGTTCCTCGCCGAGCGCGACCTGCGCGGCCACCGCGGCCAGGTCGATGCCGGTGACCCGCCGCACGAGTTCGGTGATCCGGTTGCCCGCCGGGCGCGGGTTGACCTCGACCAGGCGCGGTCCGTCCGGGGTGATCTTGATCTCGGTGTGGGCGACCACGTTGTCCAGTCCCAGCGCCTCGACGGCGGCGACGGCCGCACCGGCGACCTCCGCCCGCACGGCCGGGTCCAGGTCGGCGGGGAACATGTGGCCGTTCTCCACGAAACGCGGCGCCCCGGTGACGCTCTTGTCCGTCACCCCGACCACCGTCGTGCGGCCGCGGGCGGTCACCGTCTCCACGCTCACCTCGGGCCCGGTGAGCAGTTCTTCCAGCAGCACCAGGGGATCGCGTCGTTGGCCGCGCGCGTTGACCGGGAATTCCAGCAGTGCGCGGTGGGCTTCGCGCAACTGCTCCGGATCGTCCACTCTGGACACGAACATCCCGGCGCACAGGTCGACCGGTTTGAGCACGAGCGGGTACCCGAGTGCTTCGGCGGCCTCCTGGAGCCCGGTCGTGGTGTCGGCGAGGGCGAACGCGGGCCCCGGCAGGCCCGCCTCGCGCAGCGCGCGGCGGGTGCGGTCCTTGGAGCACGCGCGGCGCACGGAATCCGGTGGCGCACCGGGAAGTCCGAGCCGCTCGGCGACGGACGCGACGGCGGGGAGGTAGTAGTCGCAGGAGGTCAGCACTCCGTCGAAGCCGAGCACCGGTTGCAGCCGCGCCAGGTGCTCCACCAGCCCGTCGACGTCGTTGGTCTCGGCGGTGAGCACGTTGTCCGCGCCGAGCAGCGGATGCGTCCCGGCCACCGGGGACGAGCGCAGGTAGTGGTGCAGGTCGCGGGTGACGAAGCTGAACCGGTGGCCGGTCTCCCGGATTCCTCGCGGCAGCAACGAACTCATCGCCCCGACCCAGCTCTCCACCAGCAAGAGGTGACCCACGCGTACTCCCTTCAGCGGTTGTGGCACCAGCGGAATAAATGATAATCATTTTCAAGAAATCGGGGCAAACCCCCTGCTCTCCCCACCGGAAGCGACCGATCGTGACCACCCCGCTGCGCCTCGTCCTGTCCGCCGCCCTGCTGCTGCCCCTCCTCGGCGTGAGTCCGACCGCCGCCGGAACCGCGCGCTTCCACCCCTGCCCGGACGTCGGCCCCGACGTCGAATGCACCGAGATCCAGGTCCCGCTCGACTACTCCGATCCGTTCGGCCCGCACCTCCAGCTGGCGATCTCCCGCGTCCGCGCCACCGGAACCCCGGCGGAACACCGGGGAACCCTCGTGGTCAACCCGGGCGGGCCCGGCGGCTCGGGACTGGCCTACGCGGCGACCAAGCGCGCGAAGATGCCCGAGTCCGTGCGGCGCTCCTACGACGTCGTCGGGTTCGACCCGCGCGGCGTCGGCCGCAGCTCCCCCGTCGACTGCGGTCCGCTCGGCGGACTCTTCGCCCACCCCGGCCCGGATCCGCTCCACGACCCCGCACGGCTGCCCCGGCTGCGCGCCATGGCGTCCGACTGCCGGCGGCACGCCGGAGCGCTGTTCGCGCACGTCGGCACCACCGACGCGGTGCGCGACCTGGACCGGGTCCGCCGCGCCCTCGGCGAACCCCGGCTCGACTTCCTCGGCGTGTCCTACGGCAGCTACCTCGGCGCCGCCTACGCCGCGCAGTTCCCCGGGCAGGTGGGCCGGATGGTGCTCGACAGCGTGGTCAGCCCGGACCGCTGGCACGACTTCGACGTCCAGCAGGCCGTCGCCATGCTCGACCAGCGCGAGGTGCTGTTCGGCTGGATCGCCGAGCACCCCTCCCTCGGCCTCGGGTCGACGCCCGCGGCCGTGCGCGAGCACTACGAGCGGGCCCGCGCGGCGCTCGCCGAACACCCCGCGCGCGGCACGTTCGGCCCGCGCGAGTTCGACCACCTCGTCTACCGCGCGCTGTCCCGCACCGAGCGCTGGGAACCGTTCGCCCGCGCCCTCGCCGACTACGCCACCCGCGGCGACGCGGCCGGCCTGGCACCGGAACTACCGGAGACCGACGTGCCGGCCCGCAACTACGAGGCCGCGCTGCGCACCGTCAAGTGCGCCGACAGCCCGCGCCCGAGCCCCGCCGAGGTCGTCGACTCGGTGCGCGCGCTGCGCGCCCGCGACCCGCTGCCGATCCTCACCGGCCTGGAGGCCGCGGGGTGCGCGTTCTGGCCGCCGCCGCGCGAGCCCGCCCGGCTCGGCTCCCGGGCGATGCCGCCGGTGCTGCTCGTCCAGGCCGACCACGACCCCACCACCCCGTACGAGGGCGCCCGGCGCATGCAGCGCCGCCTGCCCGGCTCGCGGATGGTGACGCTGCTGGACGGCTACTCCCACGGCGTGTTCGCCAGCCAGCGCAACCGGTGCGCGGACGACGCCGTCGCCGCCTACCTGCTCCGCGGCGCGCTGCCCGCGCACGACCTGGCCTGCCCCGGCCCGGGCCTGCCGCCCGGCTGAACCCGCGACCGACCGGACCAGCAAGTGTGGGTCCACCGAATGGGTAATCTCGGATCGACGAGGTTGAGAAAACTGGACCGGTGGATCCAGAATCGAAGCCGTCAGGACTACGAGGCGGGTTCTCATCCGGCGCGGAAGGAGGTGGCACCGGTCGTTCGTTCTCCCTCCTGCTGACGGTGTGGCGGCCGGAGGGCCGCCACACCGACCCGACTGCGGAGGACGTTCGGCACGTGTCGCCGCCGGGACACCGGGAAAGGAGTGTGGTGGCGATGACGATGACGCTGGACCCGTTCTTCCGCGATCTGAACCGGCTGGCCACCGAGGTCCTGGGCACGGCCCGAGCTCCGCAGACCATGGCGATGGACGCCTACCGGTCCGGGGACCACTACGTGGTCGAGTTCGACCTGCCCGGCATCGACCCGGGCTCCCTGGAAGTCAGCGCGGAGAACAACACCCTGACCGTGCGGGCCCAGCGACCCGACCGGCCGCACGGCGACTCCGAGGTCAGCTACCTGACCGCGGAACGCCCGCGGGGCACGTTCTCCCGGCAGCTGTCCCTGGGCAACGGCCTGGACCTGGACAACATCAGCGCCGACTACACCGACGGCGTGCTGACGGTGACCCTGCCGGTGGCGGAGCAGGCCAAGCCGCGCCGCATCGAGGTCGGCCGCGGCGGCGGCCGCAAGGTCATCGAGAGCGCCTCGGAGTGAGCGGGCCGCACGCGCACCGGGGCCCGGACGGCGGTCGGCCGTCCGGGCCCCGGCACGACCGAAAGAGCACCACCGGATGACCGAACCCACGCCGCGCGGCCGCGTCCCGGCCGCGTTCGACGACGCCGACTACCCCGCCTACACCATGGGCCGAGCCGCCGAGATGCTCGGCGTCACCCCGGATTTCCTGCGCAGCCTGGACTCCACCGGACTGCTCGCACCCGATCGTTCCGCGGGCGGGCACCGCCGCTACAGCCGAGCCGAGCTGGCCTTGGCGGCCCGGGTGCGCGAACTGCTCGACCAGGGCCATACCGTGCTCACCGCCACCTGCCGCGTCGCCGAACTCGAACGCGAGCTGCACGACGCCCGGCAGCGCATCTCCGAGCTGGAGTCGCACCGACGCGGGTGACCAGCACCGACCACCGCGCTCGGCGGGACGCCGCGGTGTGGTCGGGATCTCATCGCCGTTGCGAGATCGGGAAAAGGCGAGTTCACCGGCAGCGACCGCGCGGCGGCGCTTTGGGACGGGCCTTGTCATCGGGCGGCGAGCCGGTAGCCTCCGGAGTACCGGTGGTTCGTCCGCGTGCGGTGTCGCGGCGGACGAGGCAAGAGGGAACCCGGTGCGAATCCGGGACTGCCCCGCAGCGGTGAGCGGGAACGAACGCCGCCACCGGTCCTCTGTGGACCGGTAACAGCACTGGACGCGAGTCCGGGAAGCGGCGGCCAGTAGGCCACCCGGCCCCACGGCCGGACACGCCCGCGAGTCCGAAGACCTGCCACCGGGGCGCGCACCGCCGGTGCGCGCTGGTCCGAGGTCTCGCGGGAGGACCTGGCCGAGCCGCGGCACGCTTGTGCCGCCACTCGTCCTGCCCGTCGGACCTCGACCACGACGCTGTCGAGCTCGCGAGGTGAGGGCATTGACGATCGGATCGACCGTACTCGGCTACCCGCGCATCGGGCCGAAGCGGGAGCTCAAACGCGCGCTGGAGCGGTACTGGGCCGGACGCTGCGGCGAGGACGAACTGCGCGGGACCGCCCGGCAGCTGCGCCGGGACACCTGGACCGCGCTGCGCGACGCGGGGCTGGATTCGGTGCCGGGCAACACCTTCTCGTACTACGACCAGGTGCTGGACGCGGCCGTCACGTTCGGCGCGGTGCCGCGCCGCCACGCCGCACTGGGCCTCGGCCCGCTGGACACCTACTTCGCCATGGCGCGCGGTGTGGAGTCCGCGCCGCCGCTGGAGATGACGAAGTGGTTCGACACCAACTACCACTACCTGGTCCCGGAGATCGGCCCGCAGACCCGGTTCACGCTGACCGACCGCACACCGGTCGAGCAGTACCGGGAGGCCGAGTCGCTGGGCGTGCGCACCCGCCCGGTGCTCGTCGGCCCGCTGACGTTCCTGCTGCTGTCCAAACCGGACGCCACCGCGCCGGGATCGTTCCGGCCGCTGGACAAGCTCGACGAACTCCTCGACGCCTACGCCGAGCTGCTGGGCGAGCTGCACGACGCGGGTGCGGAATGGGTCCAGCTGGACGAACCCGCGTTCGCGGCCGACCGGACGCCGCAGGAGCTGGCGGCGCTGCGCGACGCCTACCGGCAGCTGGGCGAGCTGTCCCGGCGGCCGAAGCTGCTCGTCGCCGGGTACTTCGGCGACCTCGGCGAGGCGCTGGGCGTGCTGGCGTCCTCGCCGATCGAGGGGCTGGCCGTGGACCTCGTCGCAGGATCGTCCACAGTGGATGACCTGTCGGGGGTGCGGGGACTGCGGGACAAGACGCTCGTGGCGGGTCTCGTCGACGGGCGCAACGTGTGGCGCACCGACCTCGACGCCGCGCTGTCGACCGGCGCGACGCTGCTGGGCATGGCCGCCGAGGTCGCGGTGGGCACCTCGTGCTCGCTGCTGCACGTGCCCTACGACGTCGAGGCCGAGCCCGACCTGGACCCGCAGGTGAAGTCGTGGCTGGCGTTCGCCGCGCAGAAGGTGCGCGAAGTCGTCGTCCTCGGCAGGGCGCTGCGCGAGGGGCGCGACGCCGTCGCCGACGAGCTGGCCGGGGCCCGCGCCGCGATCGCCGACCGCGCCGGCGCCGACCGCATCCGCAACGGCCGGGTGCGCAGCCGGCTGGACTCGCTGCGGCCGGAGCACGCGCGGCGCGGTGCCTACGACGACCGCCGGGTCGCGCAGCAGAAGTCGCTGGGGCTGCCCCCGCTGCCCACGACGACCATCGGTTCGTTCCCGCAGACCACCGACGTGCGCAAGGCCCGCGCCGCGCTGCGGTCGGGGACCATCGACCGGGCCTCCTACAAGCAGCGGATGCGCGACGAGATCGACCGCGTCATCGCGCTGCAGGAGGAGATCGGCCTGGACGTCCTGGTGCACGGCGAACCCGAGCGCAACGACATGGTGCAGTACTTCGCCGAGCACCTCGACGGATTCGCCAGCACGGAGCACGGCTGGGTGCAGTCCTACGGCTCGCGGTGCGTGCGGCCGCCGATCCTGTACGGCGACGTGGTGCGGCCGCAGCCGATGACCGTGGAGTGGGCCGAATACGCCCAGCGGCAGACCCGGCGGCCCGTCAAGGGAATGCTCACCGGCCCGGTGACGATCCTGGCCTGGTCGTTCGTCCGCGACGACCAACCGCTGGCCGAAACCGCCCGCCAGGTGGCGCTGGCCATCCGCGACGAGGTGCACGACCTGGAGTCGGCCGGCATCCGCGTCGTCCAGGTCGACGAACCCGCGCTGCGCGAACTGCTACCGCTGCGCGCCGCCGAGCACCCCGCCTACCTGGACTGGGCGGTCGAATCGTTCCGGCTGGCCACCTCCGGGGTCGCCGACTCCACGCAGATCCACACCCACCTGTGCTATTCGGAGTTCGGCGACGTCATCGACGCGATCGTGGCGCTGGACGCCGACGTCACCAGCATCGAGGCGGCCCGCTCGCGGATGGAAGTGCTCGACGACCTCAACGCCGTCGGTTTCGGCCGCGGCGTCGGCCCCGGGGTCTACGACATCCACTCGCCGCGAGTGCCCGAAGTGGACGAAGTCGTCGACCTGCTGCGCGCGGCGCTGGAAGCCGTGCCCGCGCGGCGGTTGTGGGTCAACCCCGACTGCGGGTTGAAGACGCGCGGCTACGCCGAGGTGGAAGCCGCGTTGCGGAACGTGATCAGCGCGACCCGGCAGGTCCGTGCGTCGTTGAGCTGATCGCGCGAGCGGCGGCGCCGTCCACTCCCTCCCACCGGTGGCGCGGCGCCGCCCCACCGCGACGCGCTCCACGGCCGGGGCGTGCCGTCACATCCCGGTGCGGAAGGTGAACCGGGCCTTGCCGATCCAGATCTCGTCGCCGTCGGAGAGCACCGCCGCCTCCTGGACCGGGATCCGGTTGACGTAGGTGCCGTTGAGCGAGCCGCCGTCGCGCAGCACGTAGCGGCCGCCCTCGTGGTGCAGCTCGGCGTGGTAGCGGGAGACCGTGGCGTCGTCGACGACGACATCGGACGCGCGGTCCCGGCCGATCGTGGTCCGGGGCGCGGTGACGGCGAACCCGGTACCCGCGTTCGGCCCCCGGCTGAGCACAAGCCGGGCCGGACCGGTCCGCTCGAAGCCGTCCCGCTGCGGCGGAACGATCCGCTCCGGAGCGGCTGCGGGCGATGTCAGCGCCGCGGACGGCCGTGCCGCCTCGCTCCGCGCAGCGGCCTGGGAGCGGTCCATCGTCGACCTCCCCGTGCTGGTCCGGTGCCGGGTCTCCTCCGGCGTTCATCGCCAGGATGCCCGAGTTCTCGAACGCGAGCTCCGGGTCTTTGGTCCCTGGTTCCCGTGACCCCGAACACCCAGAGCCCGTCTTCGGACTCGTTGTGCGCGGCGGTGCCGGCGGCGAGGCCGCTCACCGACGGGGAATGCGGCTGGCGCCGCTCACCACGCCCCGTCGCGACCAAGTTCGACGACAGGCACTCACCCCGCCACCCACTCGTCCAGCCCCACCGGCGCGACCTGGCACAGCCAGGCCACGTCGTCGCGCGCTTCGGCCTCGTCGTCGAAGCCGATGCAGGCGTGCTGCTCACCGTGCTCCCAGTAGGTCACCAACCACTTGGTGCTCAACCGTTCCAGCACGACCAGGTAGCACGGCCCTTCGTGCCAGTGGCCATGACCGGCGCTCCACCTGCCGACGACGCTCATGGCAACCCGCTCTTCCCGGTGGTGCGGTGGCGATCACTCCTGTTCCGCAGTCTTCGCCCGGACCAGGACGTCCGGCAGGGCCACTGGACCCGCCGAGGTGCCCATGCCCTCCCCGGAGGGAATCCGCTGCGGGTTCGTCGAGGTCACCGCAGCCGCGGGCGCTGTCTAGTCGTCTCCGGGACGCGCCGCCGGGTGGCCGAAGCGCATCAGCGCCTGCGGGACACCGGGCCGGTCCAGCCGGTCTGCCAGACCGGTGCGGACCTCCGACAGGTGCAGCGGCTGGGTGACCAGCGACGCCGCCAGCCCCCGGGTGGTGGCCTCCAGCCACGCCGCCTGGACCGCCTCCCCGGCGCGGACCTGCGACTCCGGCCCGTCGGTGCGGGTGGCCAGCACGAGCACGGCCTCGCGTTCGATGCGGGCCGCGAGCTGGAACTCGTCGGGCACCCGCACGCGCGCGGCACCCCCGGCGGACAGGCCGACCGCGCCGTCCACCCGCCAAGTGGTCCACATGGTCAGTTCGCGCTGGTAGTCGAGGTTGGCGTGGTAGGCGCGGGCCGCGTAGTCGAGCAGCCGGGCCACTCCCAGCGCCTCGGCGCCACCGCCGACCCACCACGCCCCGACCGCCGGGGACGCCGCGACGTCCCGCACCGCCTCCAGGTCCTCGGGCGGCACCGGTCGCGGTCCGAAGGCCCACTCGTGCACGCGGCGGTCGCCGATCGCGCGGAACCGATGGGCCTCCGAGTCCGAGGCGCGGGAACGGCGCGGCCCGGTGACGCTCGCGGTCACCGCGCCGTCGGCGGAGACCGCGATGTCCATGTCCGCGGCCCAGCCGAGCCCGCGCACCGCGGCCACGAGGTTGGTCAGCGCCGCGCCGCAGGCGATCTTGCGGTCCCGGCCCTCCGGGTCGTGGGGCGGCGGCGGCACGTCCCGGCGTTCCCGCAGGACCGCGGTGCGGTCGGCGAACTCCAGCTGCCACGGCCGCGTGGTGTGCACCGGCGGCGCCCGGTGGACGCACTCGGACAGCACCTCCGCCTCGTCGGCGGACCACCCGACGACCTGCTCCGCCCACGGCGTGTTCATGCCCAGCCCCCCTTTCCGGCCCTGGCTACCCGCCGTCAGCGGCGCGCACTCGCCTCAGCGCAGCGGAGCGGACCAGCGCACCCGGGTGCCGCCTCGCTCGGGGGTGTCGATCTCGCAGCTGCCGCCCAGCTCGGCGGCCCGGTCGGCGAGGTTGCGCAGGCCACTGCGGGCGGTGTCGGCGGACAGCCCGATCCCGTTGTCGGTGACCTCGATGACCAGCTCGCCGTCCGCGGCGACGCTGACCGACAGGTCGGTGGCGCGCGCGTGGCGCACCGCGTTGCTGACGGTTTCCCCGACCACCGCCTCGGCGTGGTCGGCCACCTTCGGCGGCAGCGCGTCGAGCGGACCGCTGGTGCGCACCGTGGTGCGCACCGGGGCGTCCCCGACCAGGTCGCCGATGATGTGCTGCACGCGGCTGCGGAGCCGCACCGGCGATCCGCGGCCGGTCTGCAGGTCGAAGATGCTGGCGCGCAACTCCTGGATCACCTCGTGCAGCCGGTCGATGTGCTCGGCCAACCGGTCGGCCACCAGCGGCGACTTCGCGCGGCGGTGGGTGCCCTGCATCGCCATGCCGATGGCGAACAGCCGCTGGATGACGTGGTCGTGCAGATCGCGGGCGATGCGGTCGCGGTCGGCGAGCACGTCCAGCTCGCGGCGGGTGTCCTGCGCCGCCGCCCACTGCAACGCCAGCGCCGCCTGGTCGGCGAACGTCGACACCACCTGCAGCTCGTGCTCGTCGAACTCGGCGGCGCCGGCGCGGCGCACGGCCAGCAGCACGCCCGAGGTCGTCTCGCCCGCCCGCATCGGCACCGCCAGCGCGGGGCCGAACGGCCGGGCGTCGGTGAGGTCGTACTCCAGGCGGGAGACGTTGCGCGGGGTGCGGTCGCGGAAGACCCGCCCCGCGGTCGAGCCGCGGACCGGGACTCCCCCGGCCAGGTCGCCGACGTCGACCCCGGCGGAGACGGCGATGGACAGCTCCCCGACCTCGTCGGGGTCCTCCACCTGGTCGGGCACCGCGATCACCGTGTAGTCGGCGCGGCTGAGCTCCAGGGCGCGTTCGGCGATCAGCCGCAGCGCATCGGTGGGATCGGTCCCGGCGAGCAGCGCCGTGGTGATCTCGCTGGTCGCGTCGAGCCAGCGCTCCCGGCGGTGCACCGCGTCGAACAGGCGCGCGTTGTCCACCGCGATGCCCGCCGCCCCCGCCAGCGCCTGCAACACCACCTCGTCGTCGGCGGTGAAACCGCCCCCACCGCGCTTCTCGGTCAGGTAGAGCCGCCCGTAGGTCGCCTGGCGGGCGCGGATCGGCACGCCCAGGAACGTGCGCATCGGCGGGTGGCCGGGCGGGAAACCGACCGAGGCCGGGTGCTCGGACAGGTCGTCCAGGCGCAGCGGCCCGTCGTCCTCGACGACCGCGCCGAGCACCCCCGCCCCGGTCGGCGGGTGACCGATGTGGGCGGGGACGTCCTCGTCGACGCCCTCGTGGACGAACCTGCTGAGGCCGCCGCCCTCACCGAGCACGCCGAGCGCGCCGTAGCGGGCGTCGACGAGCTCGATGGCCGCGTGCACGACCCGCCGCAGCGTCGCGTCCAGGTCGAGTTCGGAGGAGACCGCGAGCACGGCGTCCAGCAACCCGTTCATCCGGTCGCGGATGCCCACGATCTCCTCGATGCGCTCCTGGACCTGCGCGAGGAGTTCGTCGAGCCGCAGCCGGGACGACACCTCCGCCGTGGGCGGGTTCTGCCTGCTCACACGACCACTGTGGCACGCGCCGCCGGGGACGACCGGCCCTGTTGCGGGCTGCTCGCGCGCGGCCACGCTGGAAGGCGCACCGACATCGAGGAGGCCGGTGATGGACGGTATCCGCTCCGTGGGTTTCCTGACTCCCGAAGAGGTCGAGCAGGCGTTGCGAGCGGCCACCGCGGCGCCGTCGCTGTGCAACAGCCAGCCGTGGCGGTTCCGGTGCACGCCGACGGCGATCGAGCTGCACGCGGACGCGCGCCGCACGGTTCCGGTGGCCGATCCGGAGCACCGCGAACTCGCGCTGGGCTGCGGTGCGGCGCTGCTGAACCTGCGGCTGGCGATCCGCGCGGTCGGCGTCCACCCGGACGTCCGCCTGCTGCCCGAACACGGCCGACCGGACCTGCTGGCGACCGTGCGCCCCGCGGCGCGCCGACCGGTCACCCCGAGCGACCGGGAACTGGCCGAGGCGATCCACCGCCGCCACACCAACCGGCGCCCGTTCACCGCCGCCGAGGTGCCCGACCCGCTGCGCGCCCGGTTGCGGCAGGCGGCCGAGGCGGAACGCGCGTGGCTGGCGGTCCTCGACCGCACCCACTACGGCCGCCTGCAGGCCCTGGCGCGGGAGGCGCACCAGGCGCAGTTGGAGGACCCCGAGTTCGTGGCCGAGTGGCGCCACTGGACCGGCCGGGACGACCACGCGCTCGACGGGGTTCCGGCGCGCGCCAGCGGTCCGCGGCCCGAGCCGCAGGACGAGTGGGTGCTGCGCGACTACAGCGGCGGCACCGCGTCGCCCCGCGTACCCGGCAAGGACTTCGAACCCGAGCCGCTGATCTGCGTCCTCGGGTCGTTCCAGGACACGCCGCTGGCGCAGCTGCAGGCCGGGGTCGCGATGCAGCACGTGCTGCTGACGGCCACCGCGAGCGGCCTGGCGTCGTCGTTCCTGTCCCAGGTGATCGAGGTGCCCCGGACGCGCCGGGAACTGCGGTCGCTGATCGGCGGCGGGCTGTGGCCGCAGACGGTGCTGCGCATCGGCTACGGGTCGCCGGTGCCACCCACCCCGCGCCGCCCGCTGTCCGACGTCCTCACGCCGGACGCGAGCTGAGTGCCTGTCTTTGAACCTGCTTGCGGAAGGGTCGTGGCAAGCGGCGCCAGCCGCTTTCTCTTTCGGTGAGTACGCAAGCAACCGGCACCGCCGCGGGTTCTCAGCGGTCGTCTCGCGAGGACAGCCCCGACGCTGTGTATTGGACATACATGAGTCGGGGCTCCCGGAGCCGAGACGGCCGCTGAGTGCCTGTCTTTGAACCTGCTCCCGGAAGGGGCGTGGCAAGCGGCGCCAGCCGCTTTCTCTTTCGGTGAGCGGTCTCGCCGCTGGCACCGCCGCGGGTTCTCAGCGGTCGTCTCGCGAGGACAGCCCCGACGCCGTGTATTGGGCATACATCAGGAGGGGCTTCCGCAGTCGAGACGGCCGCTGAGTGCCTGTCTTTGATCTTGGGGGGACCCCGGGGGCGGGTATGAGAGAGGGCCTTTGCTAGTGATCGTGACAGCACATCAAGATCGACACAGCAAAGGCCCGATCCGCTTTGTACACCACCGCGCCGGCTGCCGGCTCGACGGCCCGTGCCCGCCGTTACCCCTCGGACACCACCGACGCCGAATGGGCAGTGATCGAGCCCCTGCTGCCCGCCCCGGCCTGCCGCACCTGCAGCGGAGGGCGTCCGGAAAAACACCCCCGCCGGGATGTCGTGGACGCGATCCGCTACTTCGTCGACAACGGCTGCAAGTGGCGGGCCCTGCCCGCCGACTTCCCGCCCTGGAAGACCGTCTACGGGTTCTTCACCCGCTGGAGCCGCGACAACATCGTCCTGGGCCTGCGCGACAGGCTGCGTGAGCAGGTCCGCGCCCGCACCGACCGCCACCGCACCCCCAGCGCCGGGATCATCGATTCCCAGTCGGTGCGGGCCGCCGAAACCGTCGGCCGCCACACCCGCGGTTTCGACGGCGGTAAAAAGATCAACGGCCGCAAACGCCACATCGCCACCGACACCCTCGGCCTGCTGCTGGGCGTGTCCGTGACCGCCGCCCACATCACCGACCGCCGCGGCGCCGAACTCCTCCTGCGCTACCTCCACACCCGCCACCCACGCCTGGAACTGGTCTTCGCCGACGGCAACTACAGCGGACGCCTGACCACCTGGACCCAGGCCGCCCTGGGCATCACCCTGCACATCGTCCGCAAAATCGCCGGACAAACCGGCTTCCACGTCCTGGCCCGCCGCTGGGTCGTCGAACGCACCCTGTCCTGGATCACCCAAGCCCGCCGCACCGTCCGCGACTACGAACGCCTCCCCGCCCACTCCGAAACCATCATCAACTGGGCCGCCATCACCCTCATGACCCGCCAACTCACCACCTAACCCAAGATCAAAGACAGGCACTGAGGTTCCGCTACCGGCACCGCTACGCAAAAGGAGTTCGAAGACAGGCTCTGAGCTTGGTTTTTAACCTTGTCGTCTGGGTTTGGTGCCCTTGTTGTGGTGGGTGGGGCGTTGGTAGGCCTCGCCGGTGGTGAGGATGCGTCCGACGTTATGGCGTGGGGCGCGGCGGTGGTTTGTTGAGCCGGGTGGTCGTCCCGGGCCGGGCCGGGTGGGTTTCGGTGCGCCCGCTGGCGAGGGGGTCTTCGTGCGCAGGTTCCGAAAACCCCGCCGGATGCGGGCGGGCGTGAGTCGCTCGGGTGGGGCTGGTTTCTCCCAGGGGCGCCGCAGGTCGGCGGTCAGTGGCCGGGCGAGGCGAAGCTGGGTGTGGGCGGTGATGATCAGCCAAGTCCAGCGGTCGGCGGCTTCGGGGTCCCGCAGTTTCGGGACGGTCCAGCCGAGGGTCTGTTTGAACAGGCGGAAGGTGTGTTCGATGTCGAAGCGGCGCAGGAATGCCTGCCAGCAGCGATCGATGTCGGCGGCGTCCAGGTCGATTGCGGAGCACCACAGCCACACCGGTTTGGCTTGGCCGCCACTGGGAAGGCGATCGACGGTGAGCCTGATGAGGGTGCCTTCGATGATCGGCAGTGGACCCTGGTGTCCGGTCCAGGCGGCGCGGCTGGTCAGGCGGGGATGGAGTCGGTTCCAGGCTTGTGCGGTGGCGGTGCCGTAGAGCCGGGTGGGGGTGCGGGTGATGACGTGTTCGTCGCCCCAGGAAGCCGGGTCACGGAAGATGAATTCGCCGCCGTGTCGGGCAGGCCGACCGCGCGCGCCGGGCATTCGGGCCGGAGCGGGCCTGCGCAGGACGCGGTCTGAACGCATCCGGCCGAGAATCTGCACCGGCAGCCCACCCAGCAGGTGGGCGACGCGCGGGGCGTCATACCCCGCATCCAGCACCACCAGAATCTCCGGATCGCCGGGCTGCCAGTGGCCGGCTGCGATGAGCCGCTCGACGACCTGGCGGATCTGCACCGTGGTCACCGCCGCGACATCGCAGCCCGGCTGCAGCCGGATGGCGTCCAGCAGCGCGGTCCACGACGTGCGGCCGGCCTCCAGCGCGGCGACGATCGAGTACGGCCAGCCGGGGATCATCAGATGCTGGTCTCTGCCGCGACCGTAGGTGTGACAGAACGAGCGGTCCGGGGAGGTATTGGCATCGGGCCGCACCCAGGGGGACACATCCACCGCCAGCACCAGCCGCCCGTCGGCCGCTCGGGGCAGCGGCAGACCCGCCAGTGTCGTCCGCAACCGCTCGATGTCGATCCGGCCGCAGTTCATCGCGTCATACAACGCGCCGTGCCCGCGCCGGTGCTCCGGCGCCAGCGACAACCCCACCAACGACCGCACCGGGCCATCGGTGCACAACACCGCCTCGGCCAGCTCGAACAACGCATCCGCCCGCGCGGTCAGACACGCATAGAACTCCTGGCGGAACCTGACCAACTCCCCGAGCGCAGCTTCGCGATCGGGATCATGCACACTGACCATCGCAGCCCTTGGGTTGATCTTCTGTCTGTGGCAAGAGGAATGATCAACCAAGGGCTGCTTTCATGATCAACCGGGCCCCTGCTACCAGCGGTAGAGGTTAAAAACCAAGCTGAGCGTTCAGCGGTGCTGTCCCGGGTACCACCAGCCGGGTGGCGGAGGCCGGTGGGGCTCGGCGCCGGGCAGCACCATCCGGACGCCGCGCCGTTCGGCCTCCCGGCCGACGTCGGCGGCCGAGACGATCCCCACCAGCCGTCCGTCGGCGATCACCGGCAGGGTCCCGCCGGTCTCGCCCAGCCGGGAGAGCACGGCGGCGAGCGGCTCGTCCGGTTCGGCGGCCACCTCCGCGAACGCCGCGCCGTCCCGGGGTGCGGACATCACGTCCCGCACGCGCACGTCGGCCAGGGCCTGGCCGAGCCGGGCCTGCCGCTCCTCCGCGGCGGCCACGCTGACCACGAACCAGCCGAGCAGGATCGACCAGAACCCCTCGGCGCCGCGGAACCACAGCTCGGCGACCCCGGCCGCGGCCAGCAGCACGCCGAACACCTCCCCGGCCCGGGCCGACCACACCGCGGCCCGGTAGCGGTCGCCACGCCACGCCCACAGCACCGACCGCAGCACCCGCCCGCCGTCCAGCGGCGCCGCGGGGATCAGGTTGAACACCGCCAGCACGATGTTGAGCAGCCCCAGGTACAGCGGCACGGCCACGACGAGTTCGTTCGCCTCCCACCGCACCAGCAGCCACGCGATCCCGGCGAACACCCCGCCGAGCACCACGCTCGCCGCCGGGCCCACCGCCGCGATGCGGAAGTCCGCGCCCGGTCCGCGCGCCTCGCCGCGCAGCCGGGCGACCCCGCCCAGCAGCCACAGCGTGATCCCGGAGACGACCACGCCGTTGCGCCGGGCCACCACGGCGTGCGCCACCTCGTGCCCGAGCAGGGACAGCAGCAGCAGGACGGCGCCGACTACACCGCCCGTCGCGTAGCCGACCGGGGAATGCCCGGGGAACGCGCGCGGCAGCTGGAACACCGCCAGTCCCACGGCCACGAGCGCGACGATGCCGACCGCGCTCCAGTGCAATCCGACGCGGACGCCGGCGATCCGCCCCAGCACGACGGTGTCGTTCATCGGCACTCCACCGGTGATGGCCCCTCGGTGCCGACCGTACGCCGATCGGTCAGCCGTCGTGCGCCGATTCGGCGACGCGCTCGTCGTCGAGGTCGAGGGTGAGGGTCCGGCCGGCCTCGAAGCTGATCCGGGTGCGGATGACCAGCGGCGGATAGCCCGGCACCAGGATCGTGTAGTCCCCGGCGGGCACGCGGGGCAGTTCGTAGTGCCCGTGCGCGTCGGAACGGGTGCTGGTGACCACCCCGCCCTGCGCGTCGAGCACCGTGACCGCGGCACCGCTGCGGGGCCGGTCGCCGTCGCGGACCACCCCGCGCACCAGACCGACGTCCGGGGCGGACCCGGCCACGGTGAAGTCCGCGTCGGTCTCCCGCCCGGCGCGCACCGCGACCCGCGTGGCGACGGGCTCGTGCCCGGTCGCGGTGGCCACGGCCAGGTACGAGCCGGGCGGGCAGTCCTCGACGCGGTAGCGGCCGGAGGCGTCGCTGTAGGCGGCGGCGACCTGCCGCTGCGTGGTGTCGGCGATCAGCACGACCCGGCCGTGCAGCGGTTCCCCGGTGGTGTCGGTGATCCGGCCGAGGACGACGGCCCCGTCGCCGCGCGGTTCGGGCTGCGCGGTCACCGGCAGCACGGCCAGGCTGCGCAGCAGGTCGCGCAGGTGGATCAGCGATCGGATGAACGGGTCGGTGGCCCGCTCCCCCGGCTCCGCGGGCGCCTGGTTGAACAGCGCGATGTCGGCCTGCGCCAGCTGCTCGACGACGGCCGGTTGCGAGCGCCCCACGCCGGTCTCGCTGATCCGGGTGGCCGCGGTGGCCAGCGCCCGGCAGGCCGGGGCGAGCCCGCCGAGGTGCTGCGCCGGGTGGTGGCGCAGCGCGATCGCGAGTTCCCGCGCGTGCCCGGTGGTGGCCCCGTACAGCGCCATGCGGTGCCGGGTGTCCGGCGAGCTGTTGCCCCACAGCATCGGGCGCATCAGCGGTTTGGCGACCACGGTCAGCTGCCGCATCCGGTCGTCGAGGGCGAGGGTCAGCGCGTCGAGGTCCGGCTCGCCGGACCCGGCGAGCCGGTCGGCGGCGGCGTCGAGCAGCTCGGCCAGCGCGGCGAGCAGGTTGTCCCGCGCGGTCCGCACGGTGTCCCTTGTGGACAGCGGTGTCACCGCGAAGGCGACGACGAAGCCGACCACCGCGCCGATCGCGGTCTCCTCCAACCGCAACAGCAGCAGGCCCGGGGAGAACTCGTGCAGCACGGTGTAGAGCTGGCCCATCACGATCGTGATGAAGAAGATCATGTAGGCGTAGGAAACGCGGAACAGGTAGAAGCCGCAGAAGATGCTGGCCACGATGATGGCCAGCGCGGCGGTGCCGTCTCCGGCGGTCAGCTCGGCCAGCCCGATCGAGGCGACCAGCCCGACCAGCGTGCCGACGACGCGGTTGAACCCCTTGATGAAGGTCTCGGCGCGCGTGGCGGTGCCGGTGAACATGACGAACGCGGCGATGACCGCCCAGTAGTAGCGCTCCGGCGACAGCTCGCGCCCGAACACGATCGCCAGTCCGCCGGCGACCGCGACCTGGAACGCCTGGCGCGTGGTCATGTCCAGGCGCGCCAACGGGTTCCACCGCCTGCCCCGCGCGGGAACCCCGGCCGCCACGGCGGGTGATCCGGGCAGGTTCCCCATCGCGAACCCGACCACGGGCTGGAACTCGTCGACCGGTTCGGCTTCCGCGTCGCGCCGCGCGGGCGAGTTCACCTCCCGCGCCAGCGTCACGAACTCCAGCGCCGCGGCGGCGAA
Organism: Saccharopolyspora rosea; assembly: GCF_025643595.1. Classification (GTDB taxonomy): domain Bacteria; phylum Actinomycetota; class Actinomycetes; order Mycobacteriales; family Pseudonocardiaceae; genus Saccharopolyspora; species Saccharopolyspora rosea. The sequence goes on along the minus strand of NZ_CP102826.1, from coordinate 2,799,174 downwards.
CTGCCGCGCGGGCAACCAGCCTTCCAGTCGTTCGTGCACGGGCGCCCGAGCGCTCTGCTCGGCGACGTTGGCGAGCTGGCGCGCGGCCTGCTCCGCGGCGGTGTCGTCGCGCCGCGCCAGCAGGTCGGCGACTTCTGCGGCCCGTCCGGCGAAGGAGGCGTCGCCGTCGGCCAGCGCTCCGGCGACCGCGGCCATCCGGTCGATCGCCTGCTGCGCGTCGATCAGCTTGCGCCGCAACGCGGGCGCGGACTCCTCGGGCGGCACCGCCCCGTCCTCGGCCGACCACGCCTCGACCATCAACGCGGCCTCGGCCAGCTGGGCCTGCCGGCTGCGCACCCGGTTGCCCAGCCGGCGCAGCTGCCGCGGTGCGCCCTCGGTCTCCTCCAGCAGGTCGGCGCAGGCCCGCGTCACCGCGCGGGCCCGGGCGCTGAACGCGCGCACGGTGCGGCGCAGCGTCTTGCGCGCGTTCGCCCGCAGGACAGTGATGTTCAGCAGCAGGATCCACGCCGCGGCCACCACGACCACCACGAGCAGCGGGGGCAGCACCGCCGGGGTGGCGTGCGTGAACGAGGCGAAGAAGTACCCCATCCACCCCATGAAGCCGTAGAAGAAGAAAGCGGGCCCGAACCGCCGGATCAGCACGGCCACGAACATCACGACCACGAACCCGACGAGCATCAGGTCCGGGTGAGCGCCCACGAGGCTCCCGACGAGCAGTCCGCACCCCATGGCGACCGGGAAGAACGCGGCGGTGCGCACCTTCGGCCACACCGCGGGGCCGGTCAGCGCCATCGACCCCATCATGGCCATCATGGCGCCGAGCATCATCATGATGATCGAGGTCTTGCCGTCGGCGTGCACCAACGTCGCGAGGCCGTACTCGACGCCGATGACGCTGGCCACCGCCGCGGCCCCGGAACCGCCCAGTCGCAACCGGGTCAACCCCGGATCCGATGCCACGACGCGATCCCACGATTCGGCCAGCCAGCCCGGCAAAACACCCTCCTGACGCAATCGGGACAAAATACCGGTACCATACCGGTAATTACTTGTATCGTACCGGCATCTGGAGGACGGCGGTGCCCGACAACCCCCTCGACGAGATCGAACTCGCCACGGCGGTCCTCACCCGCAACTTCGAACTCCTCCGCCGCCGCAGCGACGTCTACACCGACCTGGACCGCGCGGAGTACCTGCTGCTGCGCACCCTCGAAGACCTGGGACCGGTGGGCATCTCCGCGCTGGCGGCCGCCCTCGGCGTCGACGCGTCCACCGCGGGCCGCCAACTCACCGCCATGCAGGCGAAAGGTCTGGTGGAACGCACCCCGGCCCCCACCGACCGCCGCTGCACGATCATCTCCCCCACCGACGAGGGACGCCGCCGCATGACGGCGACGCGCACCCGTCGCCGGAAGAACACCGAGGCGCTGCTGGCGGACTGGACCGAGGAGGACATGCACGCCTTCGCCGACATGCTGACCCGCTACAACCGGGCGGTGACGGCGCAGTACATCGAACCGGGCGAAGCGAAACCCTGACCCGGCAGCCGAAATTCGGTTCCCACCGCACCCGCCTTCGGCGTTCAATGATCGACGGCAGATGTCACCGTCACGAGGGGGAAAGGTGTTCACGACCGTGCCGGGCAGCAGGGTCGACGTGCGGATGTGGGCGGATCCGTCCGAGGTGGAGCCGGCCGCGATGCGGCAGCTGCACGCGGTGGCGGACCTGCCGTGGGTGCACGGAGTCGCGGTGATGCCCGACGTCCACTACGGGAAGGGAGCCACGGTCGGCAGCGTGATCGCGATGCGCGACGCGGTCTCCCCCGCCGCGGTCGGCGTCGACATCGGCTGCGGCATGACGGCCGTGCGCACGTCGCTGCGCGCGAGCGAGCTGCCCGACGACCTCGGCGTGCTGCGGCGCCGGATCGAGAACGCCGTCCCGGTCGGCTTCGCCTCGCACGACGAGGCCGTCGACCCGACCAGGCTGGGCGTCGGCGCGGACTGGGACGAGTTCTGGAGCGGATTCTCCGCGCTGCACCGGGACGTGCAGTCGCGGCGGCACCGCGCCCTGACCCAGCTGGGCACGCTCGGCGGCGGCAACCACTTCATCGAGGTCTGCTTGGAACAGGGCGGCAGCGACCGGGTGTGGCTGATGCTGCACTCCGGTTCCCGCAACATCGGCAAGGAGCTCGCCGAACGCCACATCGACATCGCCCAGCGCCTGCCGCACAACGCCGACCTGCCCGACCGGGACCTGGCGGTGTTCCTGGCGCACACCCCGCAGATGCGCGCCTACCGGCACGACCTGTTCTGGGCCCAGGACTACGCCCGCCGCAACCGCGAGGTCATGATGGCGCTGGTCCAGCGCGCGGTGGCCAACACCGTGCCGGGCGCGAAGTTCGACGAACCGATCTCCTGCCACCACAACTACGTGGCCGAGGAGACCTACGACGGCGTCGACGTCCTGGTGACCCGCAAGGGCGCGATCCGCGCCGGCCGCGGCGAACTCGGCATCATCCCCGGCAGCATGGGCACCGGCTCCTACATCGTCCGCGGCCTCGGCAACCCGGCCGCGTTCACCTCGGCCTCCCACGGCGCGGGCCGCCGCATGTCCCGCACCCGAGCCCGCAAGACCTTCACCGAAGCCGACCTGGCCGCCCAGACCGCGGGCGTGGAGTGCCGCAAGGACGCGGGCGTGGTCGACGAAATCCCCAGCGCCTACAAGGACATCAACGCGGTCATCGAAGCCCAGCACGACCTCGTCGAGGTCGTCGCCCACCTCAAACAGGTGATCTGCGTGAAGGGCTAGCCGCTCACCGGTCGTCGTCCAGCAGCTGTTCCAGCCACTTGGTGTGCACCGGTCCGGCCAGCAGGTCCGGGTTCGAGGTCAGGCGTCGGTGCAGCGGCACCGTGTTCGCCACGCCCTCGATGCGGAACTCCGAGAGCGCCTGGCGGGCGCGGGAGTACGCCTGGTCGCGGTCGGCGCCCCAGCAGACCAGCTTGGCGATCAGGGAGTCGTAGAACGGGCTGATGCGGTCGCCGCGCACCAGGCCGGTGTCGACGCGGACCCCGGGGCCGCCGGGCAGTTCGAAGACGCCGACCTCGCCCGGGCTCGGGGCGAAGGCGTTGTCCGGGTCCTCGGCGTTGATGCGCAGTTCCAGCGCGGCGCCGCGCAGCGCGATGTCGGACTGGCGCACCGACAGCGGCTCGCCGGCCGCGACGCGGAGTTGTTCGGCGACGATGTCCACGCCGGTGATGGCCTCGGTGATCGGATGCTCCACCTGGACGCGGGTGTTCATCTCGATGAAGTAGAAGTTCTCGTCCGGATCGACGAGGAACTCGACGGTGCCCGCGCTGCGGTAACCGACCCGCTCGGCCATCCGGACCGCCGCGGCGCAGACGGCTTCCCGGGTGGCCGGGCTGAGCCCGGGAGCCGGGGCCTCCTCCAGCAGCTTCTGGCGGCGGCGCTGCACCGAGCAGTCGCGTTCGTACAGGTGGACCGCGTTGCCCCGGTCGTCGGCGAGGATCTGCACCTCGACGTGCCGGGCGTGGGGCACCGCGCGTTCCAGGTAGGTGGTGCCGTCACCGAACGCGGCACGGGCCTCGGCCTGGGCTGCGGGCAGCACAGCGGCGAGTTCGTCGGCGTCGCGGACCGGGCGGATGCCCCGGCCTCCGCCGCCCGCGGACGCCTTGACCAGCACGGGGTACCCGACGTCGGCCGCGGCGCGCTGCGCCTCGGCGATGCTGGTCACCGGCCCGCTGCCGGGCACCACCGGGACGCCTGCGTCCACGGCGGTGCGGCGGGCCGTCGCCTTGTCGCCCATGAGGTCGATCGCCGATGCGGTCGGTCCCACGAACACCAGCCCCGCCGTGGTGACGGAGCGGGCGAAGTGCGCGCTCTCCGACAGGAAGCCGTAACCGGGGTGCACCGCGTCGCACTCGGACACCTTGGCGGCGTCCAGGATCGCGTCACTGTCCAGATAGGACTTCGCTGCCGGGGAACGCCCGACGTGGCGGGCGTCGTCGGCCAGGCGCACCCAACGGGCGTGCTCGTCGGCGTCGGAGTACACCGCCACCGCCTCGGCGCCCGCCGCGTGGCAGGCGCGGATGATGCGGACCGCGATCTCACCGCGGTTGGCCACCAGTACCCGGTTCAGTCCCGTCACGCCTCGTCCACCTCGAACATGTCCTGGCCCGCTTCCACCTCGTCGCCGTCGGAGAGCAGGATGCGGCTGATCCGGAAGGCGCGGTCGGCCTTGACCTCGTTGAACGTCTTCATCACCTCGATCACCGCCAGCGTCTGACCGGGCTGCACCACACTGCCCTCCTCCACGTACGGGTCCTGGTCGGGCGACGGACGCCGGTAGAACACCCCGGGCAGCTGGGCGGACATCTTCGTCATGGCACCTCACCTCACCGACACTGCTTGGCGGACCTGCTCCAGCCGGTCCCGGCGCTCCCGCCGCGCGGCCAGCGCCCCGTCGACGTCGACGGAGGTGAACCCGACGAGGCTGCCGGTACCGGTCTGCGCGATGCGGTCGCGGTCGGCGGAGACCACCGTGCCGATGGTGGCGTAGCCGCCGCCGGTGACCGCGTCGTTGAGCAGCACGATCGGCTCGTCCCCGCCCGGCACCTGCACCGAGCCCACCGGGTAGCCGAGGTCGACGACGTTGGCCGGATCGCCCCCGGCCCCGAACGGCTGCTCGCGTTCGATGAAGTCGAGGGTGCCGCCGCGCAACCGGTAGCCGACCCGGTCGGCGTCCTTGGTGACCTTCCACGTGGTCTCCAGCACCGACTTCAACGACGCCTCGGTCAGCCGGTAGGCGCACAGGCCCACGACGAACCGCAGTTCCACCGGGGTGGCGAAGGCCGGCCGCAGCCGCTGCGGAACCTCGGTGCCCTCCGGTGGACCGTCCGGCGGCTCGCCGAGCGGCAGCCGGTCGCCGGCGGTCACCGCGCGCCCGTGGAAACCGCCGATGCCGGTGAGCATGTACGTCGACCGGGACCCCAGGTACACCGGGACGTCGATGCCGCCGGACACGGCGATGTAGGGTCGCGCCCCGGCGCGGATCCCGCCGAAGCCCAGGACGTCACCGCGGCGCAGCCGCAGCGTCCGCCACTGCGGCGCCTCTTCGCCGTTGACGGTGACCGCGATGTCGGCCCCGGTCACCGCGACGCGGCGCTCGTCGGTGAACTCCAGCTCCGGCCCCAGGTAGGTGGCTTCCAGCGCCGCCGCGCCCGCCGGGTTGCCCACCAGCAGGTTCGCCACGGCGAAGGAGTACTGGTCCATCGCCCCGGACGGCGGCATGCCGATGGCGTACTGCCCGTCTCGTCCGGCGTCCTGCACCGTGGTGGACAGGCCGCCGGACCGCACGATCACCTCGCTCACCTGTCCAACACCTCCAGAAGTTCGCGGTTGACCGCGTCCGGGGCCGCCAGGAACCGGGCGGGCGCGAACTCCACGTCCCGGGTGCGGTAGCGGAACGTGCGCGCCTCGACCTCGGCGCGGGTGCGGTCGTACTCGTCGCGGTCGATCGGCCGGTAGCGCAGGATGTCGCTCGGCTTCGGGAAAGCGATGTGCTCGGCGAAGTCCGGCAACGTCTGGGCGGCGTCGAACACCGGTGCCGGGGCGATGCCGAACAGCTGGTAGCCCCCGGCCCCGCGCACCGGGTAGACCACGGCGAACGCACCGCCGTAGCCGAAGGCCCGCTCCGGGGTGTCGGTGCGCGGCCGCACGTACTTGGGCACCTCGATCTGCCGTTCCCGCGGCACCATCTGGTAGCAGAACGGCAGGCCGGGGACGAAACCGAGCATCGTCACGATGAACGGAGCGGACGCGATCGCCTCGATCAGCGAGGGCACGTCCGGGAATCCGTTGATGCGCGCCGCGTACTCCAGGTCCGTGCCGGACGGGTCCTGGTGCCGGTCGCGGAACCGCAGCAGCGTCTCGCGGGTCCACGGGTCGTCGAACAGCACGGGCACGTCGACCACGCGGGTGCGCACCGCGAAGTCGTCGGGCAGTTCGCCCGCGGTGTGCTCCAGGCGGCGAAGTTCGTCGACCAGCTCGGTCGGGTGCAGTCGATCCGGATCGAGGCGCACCAGGTAGGAGGCGTTGGACGGGCAGATGTCGACGATCCCGTCCAGCTCCTCGGAGCGCAGCGCCGAAGTGATCGCCATGGCCTTGAAGTTGGCCTGCATGCTCATCCGCTGGTCGAGTTCGACGAACACGAACTCGTCGCCGCCGTACTCGTAGCGGGCCGGGGGCAGTTGCACGCTCGTTTCGGCCATTTCGGCGACCTCCTCGGCGTCAGTGATCCGGCGATTCCGAGGATGCTCCGCTCCACCCCGACGCGCAGGACGACGGTGCTGGACACGTGGCTCGTTCGGGGCACGGCGCGGACCGGCGGGGCTCCCGCGCCGGACCTACCATCTGCATTCCGCCGGAACTCCACGAGGAGGAACCTGTGCGCACGCTGGTGGATCTCAACGCCGACGCCGGAGAGAGCTTCGGGCGCTGGCGGCTCGGTGACGACGAACGACTCATCCCGCTGGTGACCTCGGTCAACGTCGCCTGCGGGTGGCACGCCGGGGATGCGGCGACGATGCGCCGGTCGGTGCGGATCGCCCGGGAGAGCGGTGTCGCGGTCGGGGCGCATCCCGGATTCCCCGACCTGACCGGTTTCGGGCGCCGGGCGCTGGCGATGAGCCCGCAGGAGGCCGCCGACGCCTGCCTGTACCAGTTCGGGGCGCTGCGGGCGATCGCCGATCACCTGCACACGCCCGTCACGCACGTCAAACCGCACGGCGCGCTGTACGGGCTGACGCTGCGGGATGAGGCCGTGGCCGAGGCGATCACCGAGGCGGTCCTGTCGGCCGCGCCGGACGTGCGGGTGGTGCTGCTGGCCGGGCCGACCGCCGAACGCCTCGCCGAACGCGGATTCCCGGTGGTGCGCGAGGCGTTCGCCGACCTGGACTACGACGACGCCGGGCACATCATCATCGAACCCGACCCGCAGGCCAAGGATCCGCAGCGCTGCGCCGACCAGGCCGTCGCGGTGCTGGAAGGCGAGGTGACCTCGGTGAACGGCAAACCGATCGAGGTCGACGCGGACACCATCTGCCTGCACGGCGATCGGCCGAACGCGGTGGAGGTCGCCACCGCCGTGCGCGAGCGGTTCGCGAGCGAAGGCGTGCAGGTGGCGCCGATGGCCGATGTGGTGCGAAAACACCGCGGTTAGGGGCGATCGTGCGGATCGGGTACACGCTGATGACCGAGCAGTCCGGACCGCGGGAGCTGGTCGCGCACGCCGGAGCCGCCGAACGCGCCGGCTTCGACTTCGAGGTGATGAGCGACCACTACTTCCCGTGGCTGGAGGAGCAGGGGCACTCGCCGTACGCGTGGAGCACGCTGGGGGCGGTGACCCAGGTGACCGAGCGCGTCGAGCTGATGACGTACGTGACCGCACCGATCATCCGCTATCACCCGGCCGTGGTCGCGCAGAAGGCCGCGACGGTCGGGCTGCTGTCCGGGGACCGCTTCACCCTCGGCCTCGGCGCGGGCGAGAACCTCAACGAGCACGTCGTCGGCGACGGGTGGCCGCCGGTGAACGTGCGCCACGAGATGCTGGATGAGGCGCTGCGGATCATCCGCGGACTGCTCGACGGCGAGTCCGTCACCTTCACCGGACGGCATTACCGGGTGAATTCGGCGAAGTTGTGGGATCTGGCGGCGCGGCGGGTGCCGATCGCCACCGCCGTGTCCGGATCGCAGTCGGTGAACCGGTTCGGTCCGCTGTCGGACGCGATGATCGCCGTCGAACCCAACGAGGAGCTGTGCCGCTCGTGGGACGCCACGTCGGGCGGGTCGCGCAAGATCGGGCAGCTGCCGATCGCGTGGGGTCGGGACCGCGACGCCGTGCGCAAGCGCGCCTGGGAGCAGTTCCGCTGGTTCGCGGGCGGTTGGACGGTCAACGCCGAGCTGCCCGGCCCGGCCGGGTTCGCCGCCGCCACCCAGTACGTCCGGCAGGAGGACGTGGCGGCGGCCATCCCGTGCGGCCCCGACGTCGGTCCGATCGTGGAGTCCGTGACCGCCTTCGCCGAGGCCGGTTTCACCGACCTGGCGCTCGTGCAGGTCGGCATCGACGAGGACCCGGACGGGTTCTTCGCGTTCGCCGAGCGGGAACTGCTGCCCGCGCTGCGCGCGTCCTGACCGTCCGGGTCCCCGCCCCCGGCTCACTCCGCCGGGACCAGTTCGTCCCGCAACCCGACCCGCAGGTCCGCGAGGTGGTCGCCCTCCGGGCTGAACGGGGCGACGCGGTCGGGCAGGCAGTCCGCGACGAGCAGCGTGTCGTCGGCCCGCTCGGCCACTCCCGAAGCCAGCACCGGGCGGCCGTCCGGCGCCCACACCCCGGAATTGCCCCGGTACTGCCACTGGCCGCGCTCGGAGACCTCCCAGCCGCGCCGGTTGGCGTAGGCCACGAACACCCGCCACACCGCCGCCATCGCCGGGATGATGTGCTCGGTGGCGTCCGGGTAGGGCACCACCGTCGGCGTTCCGTCGTGCAGCACGAAGTGGTGGTCGGCGGCCGTGGGGCCGACGATCATCCGCGCACCGCGTTGCACGAGGCTCTGGTACAGCGGCGGGAACTCGCATTCGTAGCAGTTGAGGATCCCGACCGGGAACTCGTTGATCTCCACCACCGGCGGGAGTTGTTCACCCGGCGTGAAGTTCGCCCGCTCGGCCTGGCCGTACAGGTGCGTCTTGCGGTAGTTGGCGACCAGTTCGCCGCCGGCGACCACGGCGATCGAGTCGTGCACCGTCCCGGCCGCGGCGCGCTCGACGTAGGGCAGCACGATCGCCGTGTCGTACCGCGTCGAGTACTCGGCGGCGGTGGTGACCGACCGGCCGTCCCGGGGTTCGGCCAGGTTCCGGCACTCGTCGGGCCCCAGCGAGTAGCCGGTGTTGTAGCACTCGGGGAAGACGGTCAGCTGGCTGTCGTAGCGGGCGGCGACCTCCAGCGCCTCGCCCATGCGGGCCAGGTTCCGCTGCACTGCTTCGGGGGTACCGGACGGGTTCTCCGCCTGGAACAGCGAGACCCGCACTCCGGCGCCCGGTTTGGGCGGGATGCTGTCGGACAGGCTGGTGCTGACGTGGATCGGTCGCATCATGCTCCTTCCCTTGTCGAGGACCGGACGTGCTCCCCCACCGCGCACAGCAGTTCCTCGGCGGCGGACCACGACATGTCGCGGCGGACGACGATGCGCAGGACGTCGGTGTGGTGCATGTCCGCAGGCAGCGGGTACACCGGCACCGACCAGCCCCGCCGCGCGAGGGCTGTCGCGAGGTGTTGCAGTTCGAGGTCGCCGTCGCGGCTGGTGACCGCCACGACGGGCAGCTGGCTGCCGTCCCCGAGCAGCCGGAACGGCCCCATCCGGGACAGGCCGCGCGCGATGTGCCGCGCGATCGACCGGGTGCGCTGGTGCGTGGACCGGTACCCGGCGAAGCCCAGCCGCAGGAAGTTGTAGAACTGGGCGACCACCGGGGCCGCCGGGCGCGAGAAGGTCAGTTCGTGGTGCGTCCGGCTGGTGCCGAGGTAGTTCGTCCGGAACCGCAGCTCGTCGGGCCGGAATTCCGGGTCGCGCCACAGGATCCAGCCCAACCCCGGTGGGCACAGCCCGTACTTGTGCCCGGAAGCGTTGATCGAGTGCACCCGCGCCAGTCGGAAGTCCCATTCCAGCCCGGGATCCAGGAAGGGCGCGACGAAACCGCCGGACGCCGCGTCGACGTGCACCGGCACGTCCGGTCCGCCCGAGGAGGCGATCGCGTCGAGCGCGGCGGCGATCTCGGCCACCGGCTCGTAGGTCCCGTCCAGCGTCGAGCCCAGGACGCTGATGACGCCGATGGTGTTCTCGTCGCAGAGCTCCCGGACCGAGTCGGCGTCCAGCCGAAGCCGTCCCGGGCGCGCGGTGGCGATCCGCGGCTCGACGTCCCAGTAGCGGCAGAACTTGTGCCAGCACACGTGCGCGTGCGCGCCCATGACGAGGTTGGGCGGACCGGATCCCCGCCACCGGCGCAGCAGGGCAGCTCCGGCGAGCAGGGCCGCTTCGCTGGATCCGGTCACCGCGCCGCCGACGGCGACGTCGGGGTCGCCCTGCCACAGCCTGGCGAGCATCCGCACGCAGTGCTGTTCCAGGTCGGCCATTCCCGGGTACTGCTCGCGGTCGACGAGGTTGTGGGTCTGGTATTCACCGAGGAGTCGTTGCAGTTCCGGTTCGTGCGAGGAAGTCAGGAACGTCGCGAGGTTCCTGGTGGGTTCGACGTCGTGCCGCAGCAGGTGGTGAACGAGCCCGGCGACCTCTGAAGCGCCGCGGCCGTGTTGGGGGATCTCGTCCGCCTCGACTGGCTCGGCGCCCGCGCCGCACGCGGCAGGCGCAGCCGACATGGTGGGACCTCCTGATCACGGGGGAGAACTTCTGGCGATCATCAAACTATTGCGGCACGCGGACGATCGACCATGGGAACTTCGGCCTAGTCCCGATCACGCCTGGCAGCCTCGCGGCGGTACTGGGCTGTTAGTACTAACCCGAATGGCAGATGTGCGATCCGGCCGCCGGAGCCGTCAAGGAACGACGACCACGTGACGACATTCAGGAAGTGTTCGGGGTAGGCACCACGGACGCCCGACTGGTGCTCCGACACCGGAAGGGGATACCCGAAATGGCCCGGTCCTACGAGTCCGCGCTCGATCAGGCGATCACGGCGATGCTGCGGGAGGCCGCGGAGCACGCCGTGGCGCTGCGCCGCACCCTGGAACAGGTCGCCCAACTAGCCGCGCTGCGCGAGCAGGTCGCCCGAGCCGATGAGGACGCGGGAAACCACTTCGGGGACAACGACAAGGCGGTGCTGACGCGGCTCACCCGACGCGAGCGCGAGGTCCTCGACCAGTTGGTGCACGGCCGGTCCAACCGGCAGATCGCCACCTCGCTGGGGATCTCGGAGCGGACGGTCAAGAACCACCTCCGGAACATGTTCGCCAAGCTCGGCGTGACCGACCGGACTTCCGCGGTGGTGAAGGCGTTGGCGAAACAGCGATGACACCGCGGAAAAAGAGCGTCCTGAGTGGAGCCGCCGCGCTCGGCCTCCCCCACGACCGGGCCGAGTGGTCTTCCACGCCGGTGAGCAGGCCGAGCCGGCGTGGGACGAGCGGTTCCCCGCCCGTCCGGTGCGGCACTAGGTTTGGCGGGCATGAGCGACGCTTCGGGAGTGGCCCGGTCCCCCTTCGGCGAGGACGAACAGCGGCTGGTCGAGCAGATCAGGTCCTACCTGGGGCGGTACGACACCACCCTCGACGAGCACGACCCGGCGTTCCTGACGCCGGGCAGCCTGCTCGCCGCCGTGCGCCGCGCCCTCGCCGCGGGTGCCGAACCGGTGCCCGCCACCGACGTCGTCGCCGCGCTGCGCCTGGTACCCGCGGCGCGGAAGAAACTCGACGACACCGAACGCCAACTCGTCGAGGCCGCCCTCGACCGCGGCGTGACCTGGGAACAACTGGCCGCGGCTCTGGGCGGGCGCACCCCGCAGTCGGTCCAGCAGCGCTACCGCCGCCGCCTCGGCGGCGAACGCAGCTGGCGCACCCGGCGCCCCGAACACCGCCACGGGTGAGACCCCCGGGGCCGGTCAGCCGCGGGTGGCGGCGTGCAGGGCGGCGAGCTGGTCCGGGGTGTAGCCGATCTCGGCGAGCACCTCGTCGGTGTGTTCGCCCAGGCGCGGGCAGGGGCGGCGGAGCGCGGCCGGGGTCGCCGAGAAGCGCACCGGCTCGCCGATGACGCGGTAGTCGCCCTCGGTGGGGTGGTGGGCGATGTCGAGCATGTGGCCCTCGGACCAGTAGTCGTGTTCGCCCGCGTGGTCGAGGTCCATGACCGGGGAGAACGGGATGCTGCGCGCGGCGCAGAAGTCCGCCCACTCGTCGGTGCTGAACATCGGCGTGTACTCGGCGATCGCCGCGTAGATCTCGCCGATGCGGTGCTGGAACTCCTCCGGCGGGAAGCGTTCCATCACCTCCGGATGGCCGACGTGGTCGAAGAAGTCGACGGCGTTGCGGTGGGTGTAGGGCAGGATGCAGGCGTAGCCGTCCCGGGTGCGGAAGGCTTCGTGGCCGGGTTCGAGGGAACGCGGGAACCCCACCGGACCGCTCGGTGGCTCGTGGGCGCGGCCCCCGAGGTGCTCGACGAGGGTGAAGGCGAACATGGTGTCGGCCATCGGCACCTCGACGTGCTGGCCGCGGCCGGTGCGCCCGCGGGCGATGAGCGCCGCCAGCACCGCGTGGACGATGGTCAGCCCGCACACCTTGTCGGCCAGCGTGGTCGGCACGTAGCTGGGCCGGCCCGTGGTGCGGCGCATCAGGTCGACCATGCCGGAGGCGGCCTGGACGACCTCGTCGTAGGCGGCGAGGTTCGCCTGCGGCGAGTCGGAGCGGAAGCCCTGCGCGTTGCAGTAGACCAGCGCCGGGTTGTCCGCGCGGAGGTCCTCGTAGGTGAGGCCCAGCTTGGCCAGCGCTCGCGGGCGCATGTTGGTGACCAGCACGTCGGCGGTGCGGACCAGGTCCAGCGCGGCCCGCTTGCCCAGTGCCGTCTTGAGGTCGAGCCGGACGCTGCGCTTGTTGCGGTTGAGGTTGAGCGCCAGCGCGCCGATGCCGTCCGGTTCCCTGCGGTGCACGCGGCGCATGACGTCGCCGTCCGGCGGCTCGATCTTGATCACGTCAGCGCCGAGGTCGCCGAGGAGCTGGCAGGCGTACGGCCCCATGATGACGCCCGCCATGTCGATGACCCGCAGTCCCCGCAACGCGGTCTCGTCCACCATGGTGCCTCCTCCTCACACGAAAGCGCTGTGGCCGGTGGCGGCGCGGCCGACGATGAGCGCGTTCATGTCCCGGGTTCCTTCGTAGGAGTACAGCGCCTCGGCGTCGCAGAAGAACCGGGCGACGTCGTGCTCCAGCAGGATTCCGTTGCCGCCGAAGACTTCCCGCGCCCACGCCACGGTTTCGCGCATGCGCGTGGTGCAGAACATCTTGGCCATGGCGGCCTGCGCGTCGTCGAGCCGGTCCTCCTCCTGCAGCTGGGCCATCCGCACCGCGAGCGACTGGCAGGCGGTGATGTTGGCCAGCATCTTCGCCAGCAGGTCCTGCACGAGCTGGAACGAGGCGATCGGCCTGCCGAACTGGATGCGTTCGGTGGCGTAGCGGCGCGCCGCCTCGTACGCGCCGAGCGCGCAGCCGGTGGAGCTCCAGGCGACTCCGCCGCGCGTGACCTTGAGGACCCGCGCGGTGTCGCGGAAGCTGTTGGCGTGCTGCAGCCGGTTCTCCTCGGGCACCCGCACGCCGTCCAGCACGATGTGCGCGTTGTGCACCGAGCGCAGCGCGATCTTGCCCTCCAGCTTCCGCGCCGCGAAGCCGTCGGTGCCCTGCTCGACCACGAAACCCTTGACGTGGTCGTCGGCCACGTCCCGGGCCCAGATGACCACGAGGTCGGCGAAGGTGGCGTTGCCGATCCACTTCTTCTCGCCGTTGAGCACCCAGGTGCTGCCCTCGCGCCGCGCGGTGGTCGTCAGCCCGCCGGACGTGGCCGACCCGACCAGCGGTTCGGTGAGGCCGAAGGCGCCGATCTTCTCCCAGCGCACCATCTGCGGCAGCCAGCGCTTGCGCTGCTCCTCCGACCCGCACACCCGGATCGAGCCCATGCCCAGCCCGTTGTGCACGCCGAAGAACGTGGCGAACGACGGGTCCACCCGCGCCATCTCCATGCCGATCAGCCCGTTGAGCAGGTAGCGGCGCGGGAACACCGCCGGGTCGTCGGCGTGCGTGCCGGTGATGCCGAGCTCCCGGATGTCGGGGATGAACCGCAGCGGCGGCTCGGCCCGCAACCACAGTTCACCGGCGACCGGCTCGACCTTCTCCACCAGGAACTCGCGGACGCGGTCCAGGATCTGCCGCTCCTCCGCCCGCAGCAGGTCCTTGACCCGGTAGAAGTCGGCCTCCACGGCCGCCGGATCGGCTTGTTTCCTGGCCAAGACGTCCCCCTCGCAATCGTGGTCGGCGGGCGTCCACCCGGCTCGTCACCGTGTTCGAACCCCCGGCCCGGTGCACCGGTCGCACGCAGGCCAGCGTGCAACGCCCGCACCGCCGTCGCACCTCGGCGCGGACCGTCCACTGTGCACAACTCCGCGCACCTGCCTCCCGCCGAGGAGGACGCGGCGGGCGCTCCGGCCCGGTGGGCTCGGCTCAAGCGGCCCAGCGCAGCACGAACAGGTCGCGCTTGCGCGCGAGTTCGACCAGGCCGGCGCGGGTCGCCGGGGACAGCGGCGCCAGCGGTGCCCGGGTGCGGGCGGACCCGATGACGCCGCCCTCGACCAGCAGCACCTTCTGCGCGCGCAGGCCGCACTGACGGTTCTCGAAGTGGATCAGCGGCAGCAGCGCTTCCCAATCGGCGACGGCGCCCTCGCGGTCCCCGGCCCGGTAGCGGCGCACGACGCGGCCGAGTTCCGCGGGAACCAGGGCGCTGCTCATGGTGCCCACCGCCCCGGCGTCCAGGTCCGGGACCAGGGTGACCGACTCCTCGCCATCGAACGGCGTGAGCCGTTCGCCCAGCACCGCGACCAGCGCGCGCAGCTTCTCCGCAGCGCCAGGGACCTCGACCTTGGCGTAGCGGACCCGGGGCACCCGGTCCACGAGGCGGACGAGGATGTCCACCGGTAGCGGCGTGGTCGACAGCGGCGCGTCCTGGACCATGATCGGCACGTCGATCGCGTCGGCGACGGTCGCGTAGTACTCGATGACGTCGTCGGCCGGCACCGACATCGTCGCGCCGAAGAACGGTGGCATCACCATCACCGCGGCCGCCCCCATGTCCTGGGCGCGGCGGCTGCGCTCGGCGGTGACCCGGGCGCTGTAGTGGCTGGTGGTCACGATCACCGGGACGCGGCCGGCGACGCGGTCCAGGACCGCGCGGGCGAGGAGGTCGCGCTCGTCGTCGGTGAGCGCGAACTGCTCGGAGTAGTTGGCCAACGCGCACAGGCCGTCGACCCCGGCGTCGAGGAGGTAGTCCACGACGCGGGTGGTTCCGGCCGCATCGAGGCTCTCGTCGTCGTGGAAGACCGTGGGCACCACCGGGACCACGCCGGTCAAGGTCATCGCGACTCCTCCGGTGCACCGTTCGGTATTTCGGACGTTGTCCGGTCAGTTGGACGATAGGCGATGCCCGGCGGCTCGCACAACGACCGGCCCGTTCCACGACGTGGACGGCGTTGACGCGCCGTGCCGGTCCCGGTTCGATCTCCACCATGACGCCGACCGAACTCGTCCAGCGCGAGCACATCGACCTGATGTGGGTGGCGTCGGCGGCATGTCCACGCGGTTGACCCCTCCCCCGCCCGCGCGGGCGCTCCCGACACCCGCGCGCTCCAGCCGCGAAAGGAACCTGGCGTGGAACCCGATCCGCTGCCCAAGACCGAACGAACCACGACCATCGAGCTGGTCGCCCGCGTCGTCGTGCAGGGCGACGACGTCGACGCGCTCGCCACGTCGCTGGCGCGCACCCTGCAGTCGCTGTCCGGCGGCGCGCCGAACATTGAGGTGCGCCGCGGGCAACCGGCGCGCCCGCACGTCCCGCACCTGCGCAGCCTGCCGCGCCCGCAGGAACCCGCGCCCCGGGTGGTGCTGCACGCCCCGTCCCGCCGCGTGCTGCTGGACGGGAACCCGGTGTCGCTGACCAAGGTCGAGTACGAGTTCCTGCTGTTCCTGTGCGACCACCCGGACACCGTCCACAGCAGAGCCGAACTGCTGCGCGCCGTCTGGGGTTTCGAGCACGCGCTGGACACCACCCGCACCGTCGACGTGCACGTGCGCCGGTTGCGCCGCAAGCTCGGAGCGGAGGTCATCACGACGGTCCGCGGTGTCGGCTACCGGCTCGACGACACCGGCCTGGTGGCCGTGCGCCGGGACTGAAACCGGCTTCGCGGACCTGCGCGACGACGAACGGACCGTCCGCGCGGGGTCGGCACCACCGGCCCGGCGCGGACGGTCCTCAGGCCCGCGCGGGTTCCGGAGTGCGCGGCAGGAGCGGCGTCATCGCCCCGACCGCGGTCGTGAGGACCGCAGCGGTCGCGGCGGTCGCGGCCATGGCCGCGGGTGTCGGCGCACCGTCCGCCACGGCGAAGAAGAGCGTTCCCACCGCGGCGATTCCCGTCGCCGCCCCGACCTGCTGGGTCGAGGCGAACACGCCCGCGGCCGACCCCGCATCGACGACCGGGACGCGCGAGAGCGCGAACTGCAGCAGCGGCGCCACGACCAGCCCCATGCCCACCCCGGCGAATCCGAACACCGCGAGCCCGTGCCACGGCCGCAGGGCGGGGCCGAGGCCCGCGACCAGCGCGGCGAGTCCGGCGAAGCCGCCGGTCATCAGCACCGCCCCGGCTGTCAGGGTCCAGCGGCCGAAGCGCGGGACGAGCGCGGCCGACGCCGCGGTGGCCCCGAGCGGAACACCGACCGTCCACGGCAGGATCGCCAACGCCGTTGCCCGCGGCGTGAACCCGAGCCCGGATTGCAAGAAGATGCTCAGCACGAAGAACGGGCCGCTGAACGAGGCGTGCAGGACGAACGCGAGCACCAGGCCGACCGCGAAGGTCCGCTCTCCGAACAGATCGAGCGCGACGAGCGGAACGCCGCCCCGACGCCGGATCCGGCGTTGCAGGCGCACGAACAGCGCACCGACCGGCAGCGACGCCGCCATCGCGACGAACGTCCACAGTGGCCAGTGTAGGTCCCGGCCGACGGTCAGCGGGTGGAGCAGGAGCAGCAGCGCCGAGGTCGCGACGACGACTCCGCCGATGTCCAGACCGGTCGACGCACCCGGCGACCTCGGCAGCAGGACCACCGCCGCGCCCACGACCGCGACGCCGACCGGCACGTTGATCCAGAAGATCGCACGCCACCCCAGGCCCAGCGGATCGCCGTCCAGCAGCACCGCGCCGACCAGCGGTCCGGCGACCGTGGCCACGCCGCTGACCGCGCTGAACACCGCGAAGGGCCGGCCGCGCCGCTCGGCGGGGAACAGCTCCTGCAGCAGCGCGAGGACCTGCGGCACCATCGCCGCCGCCGACGCGCCCTGCCCCAGACGTGCCCCGACCAGCACCCACGGCGCCCAGGCCAGTCCGCAGCACGCCGAGGCCGCGGTGAACCCGACGACCCCGGCGAGGAACACGCGGCGTCGACCGACCAGGTCGCCGAGACGGCCACCCGTGACGATCAGCACCGCGTGCGCCAGCACGTAGCCGACCGCGACCCACTGGGTGGCGGAGTCGGACATGCCTAAACCCCGCCTGATGTGCGGCATCGCCACGTTCACGATCGAGCCGTCCAGCAGCTCCATGAACACGGCGAGCAGCATCACCACCAGGGCCGCCCACCGGCGGCGGCCCGACATCGACTCCGGGGACATCGCCTTCACCCGCCCGGTGACCGTCATCGCGTTCGGCCCAGCGGTGCGCGTCGGCGCCGGGCGCGCCCCGACGGCGGGGACAAGGGAACGGAAGAGACGAACACGTCGAAAACCACCTTCCTGCGAAGTTCGGTCAGGAAGGGGGGCGGACGGACGCGGTCCAGGCCGCCCGGCATCCAACGGTCCGGACGCGGCAGGAGTTCCCGGCTCGCGATCTTGACCGATCCCGAACGGCGCCGAACCCTGCCGGAGGAGACCACTCACCGAAAGAGAAAGCGGCTCGCGCCGCTTACCACGCCCTTCCCGGGAGCAGCTTCGAAGACAACCACTAAGGTTCCCTGATGGATTTTCCGTCCTCGGACTGGGAGCGGGAGTGGACAGCAGCGAGGGTCGCTCGGGCGAGCCGCTGACGTTGTACCTGGTGAAGCGGCTGGAATTGGTGGCGCGGTCGTTGATGGACGCTGCGCTGCGGGAGCACGGGTTGACCACCGTGCAGTACACCGCCCTGACGGTGTTGGAGCGCAGTGGCGAGCTGTCGTCGGCGCAGCTGGCGCGACGGTCCTTCGTGACCCCGCAGAGCATGCACGACGTGGTGTCGTGGTTGCAGGACAGGGGTCTGGTGCAGCGGCGCCGCGACGCGGAGAACCGGCGGGTGCTGCTGATCAGCCTGACCGAGGCGGGCCGGGAGGCGGTGCGGGCGTGCGCGCCCGCCGTGGACGCGCTGGAGGAGCGGATGCTCGCGGCGATGCACCACGGCGAACAGGTGGTGTTCCGCGAATGCCTGGCGCGGGGGTACGACGCCCTGGCAGCGCTGGCGGAGCGCGCCCCGGACCGCTGAGAGCACCGGCGGGCACCGCAAACCCGAGTAAATCCTAAGTGGACAGTTCGACGTCGCGCGCCAGGCGCTCGAAGGCCCGCGCCGCCGCGCTCCGGTAGGCGCTCTCGCGGTGCAGGAGGCAGGCGGTGCGCGTCGGCAGCCCCGGGGCCAGCCGCACCGGGTGCAGGTCGGGGTGGTCGCGGGTGATCGCGTCGGGCAGCACCGTGGCCAGGGTGGTGCGGCGCACGACCTCGGTCAGCGCGGTGATGGAGTCGGCCTCCACCGCGATGTCGGTCCGCATCCGGTGTTCGGCGAAGTAGGCGTCGATGTGGTCGCGGGTGGCGAAATCCGCGCTGAGCAGCGCCAACCGCTGGTACGTCACCTCCCCGGCCGACAGCGGCCGGGACCGGCCCGCGTACGGGTGGCCGGGGCCGACGACGAGGCTGAGCGACTCGGCGAACAGCTCGGTGCTCGCGATGCCCGGCAGGTGCCGGTCCGCGAACCCGATGCCGAGGTCGAACTCGTCGGCCAGCAGGGCCTTCTCGATGCGGTCCTGGGTCATCTCCCGAACGTCCAGGGTGATCCCCGGGTGGCGTTCGTGGAATTCCCCGGCGAGCGGCCCGATCAGGTACGTGGTGAACGTCGGCGTCATCGCCAGGCGCAGGTGGCCGCGGGTCAGGTCGTGGACCTCCAGCACCGCGCGGTGGCCCGCGGCCAGGTCCCGGAGGGCGGCGCGCGCGTAGTGCAGGTAGGTCGCACCGGCGTCGGTGAGGCGCACGGAACGGCCCGTCCGGTCCAGCAGCCGCACGCCCAGCGACTTCTCCAGCTGTTTGATCTGCTGCGACAGCGTCGGCTGGGAGACGTGCAGCTCCTCGGCGGCTCGGGTGAAGTTGGCCTGCTCGGCGACGGCGAGCAGGTATCGCAGGTGGCGCAGTTCCGGGAGCACGCACACACGATAGGCCATGCCGATCGGTTCCATCGATTTCCCGTCTTGGACCTATAGCACCCGCTCAGCGAGGATGGAGCGGGAAGGCCGTCCGAGACACCGACCGGAGGTAAGCCGTGGACTTCGCGCAACGCACCATCGACCTCGCACGCCGCAACGTCGAGGAGGGCGGCCGCCCGTTCGCGACCGTCATCGTCCGGGACGGCGAGGTCCTCGCCGAGAGCCCCAACCTGGTCGCCCAGACCAGCGATCCCACCGCGCACGCGGAGATCATCGCCATCCGCGAGGCGTGCACTGAGCTGGGCACCGAGCACCTGACCGGCTGCACGATCTACGTCCTCGCCCACCCCTGCCCGATGTGCCTGGGAGCGCTGTACTACTGCAGCCCCGACGAGGTCGTCTTCCTCACCACGCGGGACGCCTACGAACCGCACTACGTCGACGACCGCAAGTACTTCGAGCTCAACACCTTCTACGGCGAGTTCGCCAAGGACCACACCGAACGTCGGTTGCCGATGCGCCACGAACCGCGCGAGGCCGCCGTGGACGTCTACCGCGAGTGGCAGCGGCGCAACGGCGGCGAACGCCGCGTGGCCGGTGCCCCGACCTCCGGGGACACCCCGCGGTGACCGGGGCCGAGCTGCGCCACCTGCGCCGCTGCGTCGAGCTGGCCGCCGAGGCGCTCGAAGCCGGCGACGAACCGTTCGGCTCGGTGCTGGTGGCCGCCGACGGAACCGTGCTGGCCGAGGACCGCAACCGGGTGGCCGCCGGCGACCGCACCCGGCATCCGGAGTTCGAGCTGGCGCGGTGGGCGGCGAACCACCTCGCCCCCGACGAGCGCGCCCGGAGCACCGTGTACACCTCCGGTGAGCACTGCCCGATGTGCGCGGCCGCGCACGGCTGGGTCGGACTGGGCCGGATCGTGTACGCGACCTCGTCCGAGCAGCTGGCGTCCTGGCTCGACGAACTGGGCGCCCCGGCCTCCCCCGTCCGGGCGCTGCCGATCACCGACGTCGTCCCCGGCCTGCCGGTCGTGGGGCCGGTGCCGGAACTCGCCGAGGAGGTGCGCGACCTGCACCGCCGCTTCCACCGAACGCGAGGCGACACGAGCAAGGATTCCTGATGAACCAACCGTCCGCGCGGATCTGATCGACCCCACTCCTCCGGTGGATTGTTCCGGTTCTTCTCCGAAGTGCGGGATCAGATCTTGATCACCACCCACCTCACACCCTACCTTGTTATCAGGAAACCTGATCGTCTGGGCGATGATCCGCCCGGAGGGGAGTGCGCCAGCATGGCCGGGCAGTACGAGACCGTCGCGGTGGAGGTCGACGACGCGGGGATCGGGTGGCTGTGGTTCGACCGCCCCGAGAAGCGCAACGCGATGAACCCGACGCTGAACCGGGAGATGATCCTCGCCCTGGAGGAGCTGGAAGCCGACGACCGGGCGCGGGTCGTGGTGCTGACCGGGCGGGGCGAGGCGTGGTCGGCGGGCATGGACCTCAAGGAGTACTTCCGCGAGGTCGACGACGCGCCGCGCCACGTCGAGATCCGGGCGCGCCGGGAGAGCGCGGAGTGGCAGTGGCGCAGGCTGATCCACTTCGCCAAGCCGACCGTCGCCATGGTCAACGGCTGGTGCTTCGGCGGCGCGTTCACCCCGCTGGTGTGCTGCGATCTGGCGCTGGCCGCCGAGGACGCGGTGTTCGGGCTGTCCGAGGTGAACTGGGGCATCCCGCCCGGCGGCCTGGTCAGCCGCGCGCTCGCCGAAACCGTGCCCAGCCGAGACGCGCTGTGGTTCATCATGACCGGCGAGACCTTCGACGGGCGGCAGGCGGCGCGGATGCGCCTGGTGAACGAGGCGGTGCCCGCCGAGCGGCTGCGGGAGCGCACCGTCGAGGTCGCGGCCAAGCTCGCCGGGATGAACACGCACGTGCTGCGCGCCGCCAAGGTCGGCTTCAAGAAGGCGCGGCAGCTCTCCTGGGACGAGGCCGAGGACTACCTGTACGCCAAGCTCGACGCGGCGACCGGGCACGACCCCGAGCAGGGCAAGCAGCAGGGACTTTCCCAGTTCCTCGACGAGAAATCCTTCCGGCCGGGACTCGGCGCCTACGCCAACCGGCGGTGAGGGCCGCGATGCGCAACCACGGCATCGGTTCGTGGCCGGCGCGCCAGGCGCGGAGCAGACCCGGCGCGGCGGCGGTGGTCCACCGCGACCGGACCCGCAGCTACGCCGAGCTGGCCGGGCGGGCCCAGGCGGTCGCGCGGTTGCTGCTCGACCTAGGCGTCGAACGCGGCGACCGAGTGGCTTACCTGGGCCCCAACCACCCCGGGTTCCTGGCGACGCTGTTCGGCGCCGGACTGGCGGGCGCGGTGTTCGTCCCGCTGAACACCCGGCACTCCGATGCCGAACTGGCCTTCGCGCTGCGCGACGCCGACGCGGCGGTGCTGGTGCACGACCCCCGGCACGCCGCGTCCGCCCGCGCGCTGGCCACCGGCGGGCTGCGGACCGTCGACGTGGCCGAACTGGACGGGCTGCCGGGCGGTGAGCCGGTGGACGAACCGGTCGATCTCGACGACCTGGCGATGATCCTCTACACCTCGGGGACCACGGGCCGCCCCAAGGGCGCGATGCTCACCCACGGCAACCTCACCTGGAACGCGCTCAACGTGCTCGTCGACGTCGACATCACCAGCGAGGAGGTCACGCTGGTGTCCGCGCCGCTGTTCCACACCGCGGCGCTGGGCATGACCTGCCTGCCGACGTTGCTCAAGGGCGGTGCCGTGCTGCTGGAGGAGTCCTTCGACCCGGACCGCACCCTGGACCTGGTCGAGCGGCACCGGGTGACGTGCCTGTTCGGCGTGCCGACGATGTTCGACGCGCTGAGCCGGTCGGCGCGGTGGGCCGAGGCCGACCTCGGCAGCGTGCGGTTCCTGCTGTGCGGCGGCGCGCCGGTGCCACCGGACCTCCTCCGCCGCTACCGCGCCCGTGGACTGGCGATCCGCCAGGGCTACGGCCTGACCGAGGCGTCGCCGAGCGTGCTGCTGCAACCGCAGGGTGACGAGCGCGTCGGATCGGCGGGCGCGCCCGCCTTCTTCACCGACGTGCGGCTGCGGACCCCCGAGGGCCAGCCACCGGAGCCGGGCGCGCCCGGCGAACTCCAGGTGCGGGGCGCGAACGTGGTCCGGGGCTACTGGCAGCGCCCGGACGCCGACCCGCGCACCGCCGACGGCTGGTTGCGCACCGGGGACGTCGCGACCGCGGACGACGACGGGCACTACCGCGTCGTCGACCGGCTCAAGGACATGTCCATCTCGGGCGGCGAAAACGTCTACCCCGCCGAGGTGGAGGCGGTGCTGCGGGAGCACCCCGGCGTCGTGGACGCGGCCGTCGTCGGCCTTCCGGACCCGGTGTGGGGCGAGACCGGCAGGGCCGTGGTCGTGGCCCGGCCGGGCGTGACCGAGCGCGAGCTGCTGGACTTCGCCCGGGAACGCCTCGCCGGGTACAAGGTCCCCAAGTCGGTGCGGTTCGCCGACGCGCTGCCGCGCAACCCGACCGGCAAGCTCGACAAGCGCGCCCTGCGCGAGCAGGAGGGCTGACCGCGTTTGCCCCCGGTACGGATCGGGGTAGGCCGGGAACGGCCACCGCATCCGGGGAGGAGGCATATCCGAGTCCACTGTGGACGAATCGGCGACAGGGCCCCGGGTCGAGCCGCAAGCAGGCGCTGAGCTGGGCGCACCGGTTCTGTGACGAGTGGGGCGTGGAGCGGTTCGAGGAATCGGTCAGCTCCGCCGATCCGGACGGGCTGCGGCTGGTGCGCGACCGCGGCCCCGCCGGGCTGGAGATCGCGGCCGGCGAGTACGGATTCGTGCTGCGCGACTTCACCGAGCTGCTCGGCGCGGTGGGCTGCCTGCAGGCCGACGTGACGCGCTGCGGCGGGATCACCGGCCTGCTGGAGGTCGCCGGAGCCGCTGCCGCGCACCACGTCGACGTGTCCGCGCACTGCGCCCCGGCCGTGACGGCGCACGCCTTCCGCGGCGTGCGGCGGCTGCGCCACGCCGAGTACTTCCACGACCACGTGCGGATCGAGCACCGGGCGTTCGACGGCGTGACCGAGGTCCGGCGCGGCAGGCTGCGGTGCGACCCGGATTGGCCGGGGCTGGGACTGCGGGTGCGGTGGCCCGATGTCGAACCGTTCCGCGTCGACGCGCAGGGAGGTGCGGATGGACCAGCTCGCCGAACGGCTTCGCGACCGGGTGCGCGGTGAGGTGCGCTTCGACCCCGGGAGCCGGGCCGCCTACTCGACGGACGCCTCGAACTACCGGCAGGTGCCCCGGGGCGTCGTGGTGCCCGCCTCGGTCGACGACGCGGTCGAGGCGGTCGCGGTGTGCCGGGAGTTCGACGTGCCGCTGCACTCGCGCGGCGGCGGCACCAGCCTGGCCGGGCAGTGCTGCAACGAAGGGATCGTGCTCGACTGGTCGAAGTACTGCCACCACCTGCTGTCGGTGGACACCGAGCAGCGCACCGCCCTGGTGGAACCGGGGATCGCGCTCGACCCGCTCAACGAGCGGCTGGCCGAGCACGGGTTGATGGTCGGGCAGAAGCCGTCCACGCACGAGACCTGCACGATCGGCGGCATGCTCGGCAACAACTCGTGCGGGGCCACCGCTCAGGCGTACGGGAAGATGTCGGACTCGGTGGTGCGCCTGGAGATCCTGACCTACGACGGCCTGCGCACCTGGGTCGGCCCGATCGACGACGCCGAGTACGAGCGGATCCTCGCCGAGGGCGGTCGCAAGGCGGCGCTGTACCGGGGGATGCGCGACCTGCGGGACCGCTACCTGGCCGACATCCGCCGCGCGTTCCCCCGGATCCTGCGCCGGGTGTCGGGCTACAACCTCGACGCGCTGCTGCCGGAGCAGGGTTTCGACGTGGCCAAGGCGCTGGTCGGCAGCGAGAGCACGCTGGTGACCGTGCTGCGCGCCGAGATCCGGCTGGTACCGGTGCAGCCAGCCCGGTCGCTGGTCGTGCTGGGCTACCCCGACATCGCGCGGGCGGCCGACGACGTGCCCGAGGTGGCCCGGCACGACCCGGTGGCGCTGGAGGGGCTCGACGACCGCCTGGTCGGTCTGGAGCGCATCGAGAACCTCGCGCGCAACGCCGTGGAACGGCTGCCCGCCGGGCGCGGGTGGCTCATGGTGCAGTTCGCCGCCGCCGATCAGTCCACTGTGTAGGAAAAGGCGGAGCGGCTGACCACCGACCTGCGCCGCCGGGTCGAGGACGCCAGCGTGGCGGTGCTCGACGATCCCGCCCACGAGGACGAGCTGTGGAAGGCGCGCGAGGCGGGGCTGAGCGCGACCGCGTTCACACCGGACAGCCGCGAGACGCACGAGGGCTGGGAGGACGCGGCCGTCGCGCCCGAACGGCTCGGTGACTACCTGCGCGATTTCCGCGATCTGCTGGAGCGGTTCGACTACGGCTCGGCCTCGCTGTACGGCCACTTCGGACAGGGCTGCGTGCACACCCGGATCCCGTTCGACCTGCGCAGCGCCGAGGGCATCGGCAAGTTCCGGAGCTTCGTCGAGCAGGCCGCCCGGCTGGTGTCCTCCTACGGCGGGTCGCTGTCCGGGGAGCACGGCGACGGCCAGGCGCGCGGCGAGCTGCTGCCGATCATGTTCGGCGACCGGATCGTCACCGCCTTCGAGGAGTTCAAGGCGTTGTTCGACGAGCACGACCGGATGAACCCGGGAAAGGTCGTCCACCCCCACCGGCTGGACGAGAACCTGCGCGGCGGTGCGGCGTACCGGCCGGTGGAACCGGTGACGCACTTCGCCTACGCGCACGACGGGCACCGGTTCAGCGAGGCGGTGGGCCGCTGCGTGGGCGTCGGCAAGTGCCGGGCGCACTCGGGCGGGGTGATGTGCCCGAGCTACCGGGCCACCGGCGAGGAGGAGCACTCCACGCGCGGACGGGCCCGGCTGCTCTACGAGATGCTGCAGGGCGAGGTGATCACCGACGGGTGGCGGTCGACCGAGGTGCGCGACGCCCTCGATCTGTGCCTGGCGTGCAAGGGGTGCAAGAGCGACTGCCCGGTGAACGTGGACATGGCGACGTACAAGGCGGAGTTCCTGTCCCACCACTACGCCGGTCGGCTGCGTCCCGCCGCGCACTACTCGATGGGCTGGTTGCCGCTGTGGGCGCGGCTGGCGTCGTTCGCGCCGGGCGCGGTGAACGCCTTCGCCCGCGCGCCGCTGCTATCGCCGGTCCTGAAACGGCTGGCCGGGGTGGCGCCGCAGCGCGAGCTGCCGCTGTTCGCCCCGCACCGGTTCGTCGACTGGTTCGCGCGGCGGGAACCGGCCGGGGACGGTGCGCGGGGCCCGGTGCTGCTGTGGCCGGACACCTTCACCAACAACCTGCAACCGGGGATCGCCCGCGCGGCCACCAGGGTCCTGGAGGCGGCCGGGTTCACCGTGCAGGTCCCGGAGCGCACCGGGTGCTGCGGGCTGACGTGGATCTCCACCGGGCAGTTGGACACCGCCGAGCACGTCCTGCACCGCACGCTCGGCATCCTGCGCGGGCAGCTGCGCGCGGGCACTCCGGTCGTCGTGCTGGAACCCAGTTGTGCGGCGGTGTTCCGATCCGATCTGCCCGAGCTGCTGCACGGCGACGAGGACGCGCACCGGCTCGCCAGGCAGACCCGCACGCTGGCGGAACTCCTCCGCGAGCGCGCCCCGGACTGGGCGCCCGCTGCGGGCGGCCGCCGGGCGGTCGCCCAGGTGCACTGCCACCAGCACGCGGTGCTCGGTTTCGGCGCGGACCGGGCACTGCTGCGGGAGTCCGATGTGGACGTCGACGTGCTGGACGCCGGGTGCTGCGGGTTGGCCGGGAACTTCGGCTTCGAGCGCGGGCACTACGACGTGTCCGTGGCCTGCGCGGAACACGCGCTGCTCCCGGCGTTGCGCGAGACCGAGTCCGGCACCGCCGTCCTCGCCGACGGGTTCAGCTGCCGGACCCAGATCGAGCAGGCCGGGACCGGGCACGTCCCCGTGCACCTGGCGGAACTGCTCGCCTCGGCGCTCGACGGCGACACCCGGGTGGAACGTCCCGCGCCGCCCGGCCGCACCGCCACCGGAGCGGCGACCGCGACCGCCGCGGCCGGGCTGGCCGCCGCCGGGTTCGCCGTCGCCCGCGCAATTCGGTCCACTATGGACTTCTAGACGCGATCGGCGGGTCCGCCGTCCTCGGCGGACCCGCCGTCGGGGTGGTTCATCCGAAGAACGGCCCGCCGGGACCACCGATGCCGTTGCCGCCGTGGCCGTTGCCGCCGACGCCGTTGCCGCCTTCGCCACCGTCGCCGCCAACGCCACCGGCACCGCCGGCGCCACCACCGTTGCCGCCGCCGGCGCCGCCACCGTTGCCGCCCGAACCACCGACGATCACGTCGGGGTGGTGCAGCGGGAAGCACGTCATGACGGTGCGGGCGGGCAGGAACTCCACGCACTCGCCGTCGAGCTCTGCGGCGCTGAGCGGCTCAGTCATGTCGAACAATTGGTCCCCCTTCGGCAGATGGGTCTGGAAGCCACTGGAGATCGATGCCCGAACGAGGCCGCAATCCCCCGAGATCCCCGTTTTTCCGACGCCCCCAGATTCATTGGCATCGGACCCGAAGATAAGCGCCCAGCAGCCCACGAACCGCGGGTCCCGACGGAAAATCACACGCTTTCGTGAACCAGTGAAATGCCGCGTCATCACGAGTTTCCCGCTTCGCACCGGTGTTCTCGTGCGAAGAGAGGAGAAAACTCCTCCGCGCGCGGTATTCCACCGTTTTCCCACTGGAAACGGCGATCGGGAACGGTTCGAAGAGCCCCGTCAGCCGGGGTGCGTCTCGCCGCCGACGGGGGCGAGCACCTCACCCGTGTAGTAGCTGGACAGCCGCTCGGACGCGAAGAACACGTAGGACGGCGCGATCTCGTCGGGATGGCCCATGCGTCCCATCGGCGTCTGGGTGCCGAAGCCCTCGACCTTCTCCTCGCCGAAGGTGGCCGGGATCAGCGGTGTCCACACCGGACCGGGAGCCACGCAGTTGACCCGGATCCCGCGCGGCGCCAGCGACTGCGCCAGGGACTGGGTGAGGACGTGCACCGCGCCCTTGCTGGCCGAGTAGTCCATCAGGCCGGCGTTGCCGCGCAGGCCGTTCACCGAGCCGGTGTTGATGATCGCCGCACCCGCTCCGAGGTGCCGCAGCGCCGCCCTGCACAGCCAGAACGGCGCGTAGACGTTGACCTTGAACGTGCGGTCGAACTGCGCGGTGCCGATCGCCGCGAGGTCGTCCTGCGGCGCCTGCGTCCCGGCGTGGTTGACCAGCACGTCCAGGCCGCCGAGGTGGCGGGCGGCCTCGTCCACCAGCCGGTCGCAGAAGTCCTCGTCGGCCAGGTCGCCGCGGAACAGGTGGCACTCCCGTCCCTCGG
The DNA here is from genome assembly GCF_025643595.1 of Saccharopolyspora rosea. GTDB lineage: Bacteria > Actinomycetota > Actinomycetes > Mycobacteriales > Pseudonocardiaceae > Saccharopolyspora > Saccharopolyspora rosea. Next base: position 2,771,456 of record NZ_CP102826.1, on the reverse strand, counting down.
CGCGCACCAGCGAGGCGGTGTGCTCGGCGTCGGCGTCCTCGCTGGGGTCCAGGTAGGCCACCGCGACCGAGGCGCCCTCCTTGGCGAAGGCGACCGCCACCGCCCGGCCGATCCCGGAGTCCCCGCCGGTGATCAGCGCCTTCTTCCCGGCGAGGTGCCCGGCTCCGACGTAGTCGGCCATCTCGTCGTGCGGACGCGGTCGCATCGGCTCGGTGGTGCCCGGCGGCTCCTGCTGCTGCCCGGGCGCCGTCGTGGGGAGGTCCGTCATGGCCGTGCCCTTCCGGCGAGTTGTCGCGCCCACGGCCTACCCGAGGGTGTTCGCCCGGTAACCCGACGCGATGCCCGGTTCGACCCGGAACACCGTTTTCCTCCGTCGAGTCCGGCATCGCCGGGCGATCACCTGTGGCGCGTGACTCAGGGCGTTGCACCATCCGGGTGTACCGCTTAACTTAGCCTCACTTAATTGCGGTGAGGCTGACCTTGGAGATGCCGATGTGGGCGGACGCCCTCCCGAACCTGCTCGTCGGGCTGCGCGAGGGCCTGGAGGGCGGGCTGGTCGTGAGCATCCTGCTCGCGGCCGTGCGCCGGTCCGAGGGCGGTGGCTCGACGCGGCCGGTGTGGCTCGGAGTGGCCGCCGCCTCGACGCTGGCGCTCAGCTTCGGCGCGGTGCTGACCTTCTACCGGTCGGTGCTGCCCACCACCGGGCAGGAGTTGCTGGGTGGGGTGCTCAGCGTGATCGCGGTCGTGCTGGTCACCGGCATGATCTTCTGGATGCGCCGCGCCGCGCGCTCGCTGTCCGGGGAGCTGCGCGAGAAGGTCGCCGACGCGCTGCGCGTCAGCTCCGCCGCGGTGGCGATGACCGCGTTCCTGGCCATCGGCCGGGAGGGGCTGGAGACCGCGCTGTTCCTGTGGACCGCGGCGCAGGCGTCCGGTGAGACGGTCGCCCCGCTCGTGGGCGCCGCGGTCGGCATCGCCGTCGCGGTCGGGTTGTGCGTGGCGCTGTACCGCAGCGCGGTGCGCATCCGGCTGGGCGTGTTCTTCGACCGCACCGCCGTGCTGCTGATCGTCATCGCCGCCGGGGTGCTCTCCTACGGCCTCGGCGACCTGCAGGACGCCGGACTGCTGCCCGGGCGCACCTGGGTGGCCTTCGACCTGACCACCCGGATCGACCCGTCGTCGTGGTGGGCCACGATCGTCACCGGCATCACGGAGCTGTCGCCGCGGATGACGTGGTTGCAGGTCGTCGCCTACGTCGGCTACCTGGGCACCGTGCTCGGGGTGTTCCTGCGCGCCCGCCGCGCCCCCGCACCGGCCCCGGCGGCCCCGGAACAGGCCGAGACCCCCGCGGAACCCGTCCCGCCGGGTCCGGCCCGCCGGCGGCTGATCGCGGTCGGGGTGGCCGCGGTGCTGGTCGTGCCGCCCGTCGCGGCCATCGCGCTGATCGCGTTCGCCCCGGGGCGCCAGGCCGCCGCCGCGCAGCGGATCGAGGTCACCGCCTCGGGCTGCGGCGCGGGCTGGACGAAGGCGCAGGGCGGCGCGCAGACCTACACGGTCGTCAACAAGTCCGGCCACCCGGCCGAGATCAACCTGGTCCGGGCGCAGGGCATCGTCGCCGAGATCGAGACGCTCGGGCCCGGCACCGAGCAGTCGATCCCGATCACCCTCGGTGGCGGCGACTACACCTGGCGCTGCCTGATCTCCGGACTGCCCACCACCTCCTCGCCCACGGTGCACGTCGACGGTGGTCCCGCGACGGCCGGTCCGCCGCCGGTCACGCCGGTGTCCGCCGAGCAGCTGGAACCGCCCCGGGACGCCTACGACGCCTACGTCGAGGGCGTGCTCGGGCAACTGGCGGACCAGGTCGCGACGCTGCGCGCGGACCTGGCGGCGGGGCGGCTGGACGCCGCCCGGCGCGACTGGCTGCCCGCGCAGCTGACCTGGGAACGGGTCGGCGCCGCCTACGGCAGCTTCGACCCGTTCGGCGACGCCATCGGCGGCAAGCCGCAGGGACTTCCGGCGGGGGTGGACGACCCCGGCTTCACCGGCTTGCACCGGCTCGAACACGGCCTGTGGCACGGGCAGAGCGCGACCCAGCTGCTGCCGGTCGCGGACCGGCTCGGGGCCGACGTCGCCACGCTCCGGGCGCAGCTGCCCTCGGTCACCATCGACCCCGTCGACCTGCCGAAGCGGGCCCACGAGATCCTGGAAGACGCGCTGCGCGACCACCTCACCGGGGCCACCGACCAGGGCGCCGGGGCGACCTACCCGGAAACCCTCGCCGACGTGCAGGTCACCCGCCAGGTCCTCGACCAGCTGGCGCCACTGCTCGACGCACGCCGCCCGGATCTGCTGCCCACCGCGCGGCGGCAGCTCGACGACCTGGAACGGGCGCTGCTGGCCACCCGCACCGGGGACCACTGGCAGAGCCTGACCGAGGCGCCGACGACCGCGCGGGAACGCGTCGACTCGGCCACCGGCGCGGTGCTGGAAACCCTCGCCGACGTCCCCACGCTGCTCGAACCGCCCGCCCACTGACCCGAGGACGGTCTTCCCCGACATGGACATGAACCGACGCAACCTGCTCAAGGGCGCTCTCGCCGGAACGGTCGGCACCGCCGTGACCGGCGGGGTGCTGGTCGGCGGCGCCCAGGCGGACCACCAGGCCATCGCCCCGGCCGCGGACACCGGCCCCGCCTCGGTGCCGTTCCACGGCGCGCACCAGGCGGGCATCCTCACCCCGCAGCAGCGCTTCTCCACCCACGCGGCCTTCGACGTCACCGCGGCGAACCACGCCGAGCTGGTCGACCTGTTCCGCACGCTGACCGAGCGGGCCCGGCTGCTCACCGCCGGCGGCACCCCGCCCGACCTCGGGGTCGGCACGCCCCCGTCGGACAGCGAGGTGCTGGGGCCGCAGGTCCCCGCCGACGGGCTGACCGTGACGCTGTCGGTCGGGCCCGGCCTGTTCGACGACCGGTTCGGGCTGGCCGACCGGCGGCCCGCCAAGCTCGTCCCGATGCGCACCTTCCCCAACGACGCACTCGAACCCGCGTGGTGCCACGGCGACCTGCTGCTGCAGGTCTGCGCGCACAACCCGGACACCGTGCACCACGCGCTGCGCGACCTCACCCGGCACACCCGGGGCGGCATGCAGCTGCGCTACCGGATGGACGGGTTCGTCTCGCCACCGCGCCCCTCCGGCACGCCGCGCAACCTGCTCGGGTTCAAGGACGGCACCGCGCAGCCGCCCAAGTCCGACGCGGACCAGGTGGTGTGGGTGCCGCCGGGCTCCGGCGAACCGGCCTGGGCGGTCGGCGGCTCCTACCACGTCGTGCGGCTGATCAGGATGCTGATCGAGTTCTGGGACCGCGTGTCGATCCGCGAGCAGGAGCGGATGTTCGGTCGCCGCCGCGATTCCGGTGCGCCGCTGGACGGTTCCCAGGAGTTCGACACCCCGGACTACAGCCGCGACCCGCACGGCGACGTCATCCCGCTGGACTCGCACATCCGGCTGGCCAACCCGCGCACCGCGCAGAGCGAGCCGAGCCGCATCCTGCGCCGCCCCTACAACTACGACAACGGCGTCGACCCGAACGGCAACATGGCCTGCGGGCTGGTGTTCGTCTGCTTCCAGCAGGACGTGGAGCGCCAGTTCGAGGCGGTGCAGACCCGGTTGATCAACGAACCGCTGGTCGACTACATCCAGCCGTTCGGCGGCGGCTACTTCTTCGCCCTGCCCGGCGTGCGCGACGAGCACGACTGGTACGGGCGCGCGCTGCTGGCCTGAAAGCCTGTCTTTGGACTCGTTGTGCGTGGCGGTGCCGGTGGCGGAACCTCAGAGCCTGTCTTCGAACTCGTTTTGCGAGGCGGCGCCGGTAGCGGAACCTCAGCGGCCGTCTCGGCTCCGGGAGCCCCTCCTGATGTATGCCCACAGCGGCCCGCCCGTCACCCGACCACCACCCCCCACGGAGGCGCTGCGCGCCACTGTCACATCGGCTGCGGGAGCCCCGACTCATGTAGCCCCCGTCACTGTTCGGCCTGCGGGCCGGTGGTGCGGGCGACCGTGCGCAGGCGGGCGCGGGCCGGGTCGTACGGGCGGCTGCGGACGTGGCTGGTCCGGCCCCGCCCGAAGTCGTCCGGCCGGGGGCGGGCGAACAGGGTCACGGTCACGCCCTCGCCGAAGCCGTTGCGCCGCATCATCCGCGCGGACGCCTCATTGCCCTGTTCGACGTCGGTGATGATGCGGGCCGCGCCCGCTTCGAACAGGGCCTGGCAGCACGCCTCGACCAGCCGGCTGGCCACGCCGCGCCCCTGGACGCTCGGCGCCAGGCCGATCCACTCCAGGTAGCCCCAGTCCTCCCGCTCGTCGAAGGACATCGAGCCGAGCACGAAGCCCAGCACCTCGCCGTTCCGCTCGGCGACCCAGCACGCCCCCGGCTGGGCGTCGAGGTGCCCCGCCACGCTCGACAACGACCAGGAGGTGTAGGGCATCTTGGAGACGTCGAACAGCTGGAAACCCAAGCCCAGCACGCCTTCCAGGTGCGCCATGCGCATCGGGACCACGTCGATCGGTTCGCTGGCCGTTCCGGTACCGGCCATGGCTTTCACTCCCCTTCGACCCCAGTAAACCAGAGCGCCGGGCCCAGCCCCCGGGTGTCCGGGGTGGGCGCTCGGCCCCGGCGGGACGGGAGGTTCGCCGTCCAGGCGTACCGGTCCGGGGGTGCGAGAACTGACCGGGCCGCGCTCGGGCGAGCTCCCCGTGCACGTCCACAGGAGACGTTCCACCACCCGGAAACCGCGCAGCCGCGCCGGACCGGCAACCGGAGACGACCGGTCACTCCGCCGGGAAGCGTTTCCCGCTGGACCGGGCCGAAAGACTGTGGGAGCCGACCGCGGTGGCGGACCATTCTCGACCCCGGGGCCGGCCGCGCGGCGTGGCGGCATCCGACGAGCATCGAGCAGCGGTCAGGGGTGGTACCGGATGACCAAGGCGAACTTCCAGCTCAGCGGCCCGGACGTCGAAGTGACCTACGACGGCGCCACCGGGACGCTGTTCGTGCGGGGGCAGAACTTCTGGTCCCTCGAAGACGGCGCGACCTTCGACGCCGACCGGATCACGCGGGCGGACCTCGACGGCGACGGCCAGATGCTGCAGGTCGTGCTGCTCGTCAGCTCCCGCGCCGGGGTGCGGACCACGCTGAGCGTGCTGCTGCCGCAGGTGAACGAGGACCGCGCCGACGCCGAGTCGGACGTGACCGGAGCCGCCGTGCTCATCGACGACTACCACAACCTCGTCGGCGGGCCGCCCGCGGTTCTGCAGCAGTACGACATCAGACCGCTGCGGGGAAAGCTGCGCATCGGCCCCTGACGGCGGAACGGCGCGGGGAGGAACTCCGGGGCGCTCCGGTCCTCGGGGCTACGGTGCCGGCTGGTGGGCGGTTCCGCGGGCGAACACCAGGCGCAGGTTGCGCAGATCGCCGAGGTCGGCGAGCGGATCGCCGTCGACGACGAGGAGATCGGCGCTGTGGCCCGGGCCGATCCGGCCGGTCGTGTCGGCGAGGCCGAGGGCCCTGGCCGCGGTCGTGGTGGCCATCTCGATGATGCGGTCGGGCGCGAAACCGAGGTGCGCGTACAGCTCCAGCGCGCGGACGAAGTCGTCGAAGTAGAAGGTGCGCAGCCCGGCGTCGGTCCCCGCGATCAGCGGGACGCCGAGTTCGTCGAGCCACCGGATGCGGATCCCGATCTGCGCGGCCCGTTCCGGCCCGAAGCGCTCCATGAGCTCGCGCCAGGTCGGCGGGCAGGCCACGCAGGCGAAGATGCCGCGCTCGGCCATCAGCCGGGCGACGTCGTCGCGCCGATCGAACCCCTCGCCGCCGGCGCGCTGCCAGGTGCAGTGCTCGATGGTGGTCACACCGGCCTCGGCGGCCGAGGCGATGGCCTCGGTGCCGTGCGCGTGGGCGGCCACGGCCAGGCCGTGCCGGTCGGCTTCGGCGACGACGAGTTTGAGCTCGTCGGTGCTGAACTGCGACTGCCACGACGGCGGCGAGTTGGGGGTGATCTGCCCGCCGGAGGCCATCACCTTGATCAGGTCGACGCCGAGTTCGGCGTTGCGCGCGATCCGGCGGCGGATCTCGTCCGGGCCGTCGACTTCCCCGCCGAAGAACCAGCAGTGGCCGCGCGGGAGGGTCAGCGGCGGGCCCGAGCACACCACGCGCGGGCCGGCCAGGTCACCGCGTGCGATGGCGTCGCGGACGCGGACCGCCAGACCGCTGCGGTCGCCCAGGTCGCGCACCGTGGTGACCCCGGCGCGCAGGGCCAGCTGGGCCCGTCCCGCCATGCCGAGCAGCAGATCGGTGTCGTCGGTGTCCAGCAGGTGGTCCACCACCGCGTCGCTGGTGTCCAGCGCGAGGTGGACGTGGCAGTCGATCAGGCCCGGCAGCACGGTGTGGTGCGGGAAGTCGTGCCGCTCGGCGTGCTCGTCCGCCCGGCGTCCGACGGCTTCGCGAGGCCCGACCGCGATGATCCTGTCGTCCTCGACGAGCACGGCGCCGTCGGAGACGATCTCCCCGACGGGCCCGAGCAGGATCTTCCCCGCTGTGATGACGTGCTGCACGGTGACTCCTCGGGAGCGATCAGAGGGCGCGGGCGAGCTTGACGAGCTGGTCGGCGTCCTGGGCGAAGTCCAGTTCGCGGGAGCCCGGTGGTGGTTCGGCGATGCGGATGGCGTTCGTCGACCGCGCCGGGACCCCTTCCCGTTGGAGCCGGAACGCCTCCCGGAACACCTCGGGCTGCTCGTGCGCCGGAACGTCCTGCTGGTACCCGGCGTCGGCGAGGTACGGGCTGAGCTGGACCAGCCCGTCGCGGACCTCGACGACGCGCCGCAGGAACCGCCGGTGGACGTGGCGCGGCGACAGCCAGTCCCGCAGCGGGCCCGCGGGCACGTCGAGCGCGTCGTGCGGGAACGCGGCGTTCAACCGCTCCCACAGCGGGCGGAGCTCGTGGTGGACCCGGCGGTGGTGCAGCCACACCTGGAACGCCGCCACGCGCGCCGCCAGGCCCGCGAAGGACACGCCGATCAGGAAGAGGAAGTTGCAGATCGGCACGAGGTCGTCGATCGGGCCGACGATGAAACCGGGCACGTCACCGCCGGCCCACCGGATGCACAGCACCACCACGCGGAACGCGGCGACCGCCGCGATGCACAGCAGCGCCGCGGCGGCGAAGCGGAACCCCCACCGGGCCCGGCGGCCCGCTTCCGATCCGTACACCAGCATCCACCGCGTCGTCTGCACGGCCGCGTAGCAGAAGTACGCCAGGCCCGCGTAGAAGACCATCACGCCGGGCACGTGCGTGTCGGTGGACAGCTGGCCCGACGGTTGGAAGACCTGCTCCCGCACCGCCGCGGGCGTCATGAGCACCCCGCAGGCCATCACGGCGGAGGCGGCGACGGCGATCACGGCCTCCCGCAACGCCTTGCGCGGGGCGTCGGGGCCGGCGGCCGAGAGGATGAAGAACAGCAGCAGGGCGTACCACGCGCCGTTGAGCGCGAGGTTGTGCACGAGCTTCCACATGCTCGGCGGCAGGAGGCTGCCGGTCACGCTCTCCAGGGCCGCCGCGACGCTCGGCCTGCCCAGCAGCCGGAGGCTCACGCAGGCGACCACCGCCCACAGCGCGTAGTCCCGCGGCGTGCGCAGCAAGCGGAACAGGAACCACGCGAGGACGACGACGAACGCGATCTGCAGGACTTCTTCGTTCATAGCCATTCCCGGTCGTCACCGAGCGCTCGCTGGGCGCGCCGCGCGCGGGAGGACCTCCCCGGCCGCATCGCGGCCGTGATGGCGGCGGCGCGTTCCAGCAGCAGCGTCGCGACGTTCTCGGCCTCTCGTTCCTGGTCGGTGTCGTAGTTCGTGCGGCGCAGCGCCCGCCGGATCACGTCGGGCGGGATGTCGGGGAGCAGCCGCTGCCACACCGCGTCGTCGGACTCGTCGGAGCTGTGCCCGGCCAGCAGGTGCCCCAGCTCGTGGGCGATGATGTGCTGCTGGTGCGCGGGGGTGGTTTCGGCCTGGTAGAGGATGTAGTCGGCGGACGGTGTGTTCAGCCAGAGCCCGAACGGGCCCGGCGCCTCCAGGGGGTAGGCCACCAGCCTGATCGCCTTGCCGCGCTGCTCCCCGAGTCGTCGGCAGACCTCGGACATCGGCATCGGCGCGTCGATCGCCGCCGCGTCGAGTTCGCGCCGCAGCCGCGCTCTGAGCTTCCGGTGCTCCCGTCGCCGCGGACCGGGCACTCGACTCACCATCCCCAGGTACTGGTCGTTCCTCCGCCGCCTCGACCGGGACGTCCACTGTCCGAAGAGGACCGACCGGGCATCGGCCACCCTGCCCGGACGGCGTCCTCCCCGGCCCGCCGCGCGGGCCGCGAGTCCACAGTGGAGACCGGTGCGCCCCAGGACCGCGGCGGAGTCGGCAGCTCCCACCGCAGCGGCGTCGAGGTCTTCTGCGCCACTCTAGCGGACTCCGCGCCACGGGTCACGAGGGTTGATCAACACGTCCGACCGGCACTTCGCCGCGCACTCGCAATGGTGGCCCACCGAACGGGAAATCCCAGCGCACGACCTTCAGGGCCGGGCATTTCACTTGCTGAATCAACAGTTTTCCCGGACTGCTCCGAATCGGTGTTCAGAGCTGCCCGTCGCCGCCCGGTCGTTCGGGGACGGGCCGGGGCGCAGCGCCGAGCTCCAGTGCTTCCACAGCCGGTTCGGTCAGTTCCGCGGGAACGAGTTCACCGAGTCGACCGGGCCGCGCGGCGCGGACCAGACCGCCGTGCCAGAGCCGGCGAGCGGTTTCCTGATCGCAGAAGACCATGCCGTCGATGTAGAGATCGGGTTCGCTGCTACAGGTGATCCCGGCCCGCCCGGCGGCGACCGCGCGAAGCGCGGAACGTTCGCGGCAATTGAGCTCCCCAAGCGACCGGAACACCGCGCTCACCCCCCGAGAACGCCCATCGTGCCCGGGCGGCACCGGTCCGGGACAGGGCGCAAAGTCCCTGGCGGACCCGGCTCAGGACGTGGCGAGGCGGGGCGGGAAGCCACCGGTGGCGATCGGCCCCCACCGTTCGACGTCGATGCGGAGCAGCGACTTGTCCTGCCGGGCCATCGCCTCGCGGTACTCCTGCCAGTCCGGGTGCTCCCCGGAGATGCACCGGAAGTACTCGACCAGGCCGTCCAGCGCCTCCGGCATGTCCAGCACTTGGGCCTGGCCGTCGACCTGCACGTACGGACCGTCCCAGTCGTCGGAGAGCACGCAGATCGACACCCGCGGGTCGCGACGCGCGTTGCGGGCCTTGGCCCGGTCCGGGTAGGTGGACACCACGATCCGCCCCTCGGGGTCCACCCCGCAGGTCACCGGGGACATCTGGGGACGGCCGTCCGACCTGGTGGTGACCAGCAGGCCGCGGTGCCGGGGTCGCAGGAACTCCAACAGCGCGGACCGGTCGACGTGCTCGGCGGTGGCGATGCGTGGCATGAAACGACCTCTCCCGTGGGCCCCCGGCCGGGGGTGGTTCGCGTCCGGGAGCGAACCTACCGGACCGCGTTCGCACTGCGCCGCAGCGCCGCGAACCGGCCCGCCGGGAATCCCGCGGCGGCCGTGCCGGGACGAACCGCCGCCGCACGAGGCCGCGGATGGCGATCTCATCGGCCCGTCGCGCATCGCGGCTGGTCGGCCGAGGGTCCCACCCGGGCCGAACGGCGTCGACGTCAGGCAATTCACAATTGGCACCGAGCGTAGTCGAATGAGCATTCCTGATCCGTTTCATCGACTAGCAGTGCCCCAATTCGGGTGATTTGCCGCACACCCTCCGGAATGGGACATCCGAATGCATTGACACTTTCGGAGGTCAATACCCGATCGGTTAAAAACCGGTAAGAAAACCGGCATTGTTTCGAACCGGATCGCGGTACCACGATCTTCGAACATGGCACCCCGTCACCGCGATGCCGCAGCACCCGCAGCAGGCCCGGCGGGGCGCCACCGCGGGTCCGGCGGCCGGACACGAGGGATGCTCCGTTCGCACGTGGTCCGATCTTGTCACGGCTCCTCCGACTGGCCGATCCTGAGCACGGAGAAGACGGCTCGCCCGGCGACCATTCGGGCGGTCGACGTCAACGATTCCGAGGACGAGATGCGATTTCGAGCACTGGGTCGGCGCGGTCCGACGACATCCGCACTGGGCGTCAGCGTTCCCGCCCCCATTCCGGGGGACGGCCGCGCCGTCGAGGACGCGGACGTCGCCGCCGCGCTCACGGCCGCGGTGGACGCGGGGATCACGTTCGTCGACACCGCCGACCCGCGCGGCACCGGGCACTGCGAACGCCTGGTCCGCACCGTGCTCTCCCGCCGCCGGGACCGCATCGTGCTCGGGACCGCCTTCGGCGGTCGGCGGAGCGCGACCGGCACCGTCATCCCGGGTCAGGGACGACCGGAGCAGTGCGCTCGCGCGCTCGACGCCGGCCTCGCCCGCCTCGGCACCGACCACGTCGATCTGCACTGCCTGCTCGACGAGGACCCGACGACGCCGATCGAGGAGACCGTGGACGCCCTGGGCCGGTTCGTGCGCGCGGGCAAGATCCGCCACATCGGCCTGCCCGCGCTGCCCGCCGAGACGATCCGCCGCGCGCACCGCGTCCACCCGATCACGGCCGTGCACGCCGAGTACTCGTTGTTCGACCGCGCCGCGGAGCGGACGGTGCTGCCGGTGTGCCGGGAACTCGGCATCGGATTCCTCGCGCGCCCCCGGGCCGCCGACCCGCTGCGGGGAACGCGCGCGCCGCACCGCGACCTGGTCGAGTTCGCGCACGAGCTCGGCTGCACGACGGGACAGCTGGCGCTGGCGTGGCTGCTGCACCGCGACGTCCTGCCGCTGGTGCCCGCACTGGACCTGGAAGACGTGCGATTCCTCGCCAGGACACCGCAACTGCGCGTCGAGCCGGAGGTCCTGCACCGGCTCGACGCGCTGCACGACCCGGCCGCCTGATCGCGGCGGCGCCCGGGTCGAATCGGTCAGAACGCGCAGTGGTAGGCGTATGCGGCGCTGACCAGTGTCATGTAGTGGTGCCAGCCGTGGAACGAGCGGCCCTCGAAGTCGTGCAGGCCGAAGTCGAGCCGCAGCCGGCGCAGGTCGTGCTCGGTCCGCCGGACGAGCCCGCCGAGGCGGGCGGCCTGCTCGCCCCGGTCGCGCGGCAGGGAGGTCAGCCAGTAGTTCACCGGCAACGGATCCTCCGGCGACCGCTGGATGATCAGCCGCAGCGGGGTGTCCGATGTGGACCGCGGGCCCGCCGCGGGCAACCGGACCGGCACCGACAGGAAGTACGAGCCGAGTTCGACGTCCCGCCCGCCGCGCCAGACCACCGCGGGCCGCCGGTTGCGGATCACCTCCTGCGCGCACTCCCCCACCTTCGCGACGTGCCCGTCCTGCAGCTCGACCGGGATCCCGGCGTCGACCTGCAACACGAACCCCGGCCGGAACGACCGCAGGCGCCCCGCCAGCTCCCGCACGCCGTCCAGGTGGCGCCCGTCGACGACCACCGGCGCCGGGTCCGCGCCCCGCCGTTCCTGCTCGCCGATCAGGTCGAGGACGTACGACCACTCCGGACGGCTGCGCTCCTCAGGAGGAATCCGGGCTCGTTCCCGCAGTTTCGCGTCGTCGTCCCAGCTCGCGGGCAATGCGATCCGCCAGTCGACGGGGACGCCGCCCCGATCGTCGGCGAGGAACAGCGCCTTGCCGACCTGGCAGGAGATCGTGCGCCCGGCCTCGGCGACGTACCGGCGGGCCACGCCCACCGAGTACCGGCCGCTCTTGGGGATGACGGTGCCGTGCACCACCCACGCCACCGGGGACGTGCGTTCCGCGACGAGCGCGGCGAGGCGGTCCCGCACCGGCCTCCAGTCCCACGGACTCTGGTTCACGAATTGCTGCAGCGACTGCGCCACGGGAATCCCCAGAACGGCATCGGCGATGTTCCGCGCGGATTTCCGCCCGTCCTGGCGCAGCAGACCGCGGACGTACACCTCCGCCCAACGTCGCTGGTCCAGCCTGGGCAGCGACGCGAACACCTCCTGGACGAAGCGGGTGAGCGTGGCCGGAACCTCGATCGTCTCGTCCAACCCCGATAGGAACATCCTTAAACCCCAGACATTGTGAAGTTGAGCCACGCCACGCGACATGGCACGACAGCAGACGAGTCCCCCGTTCCTCAAGCGATACCAAACAATTCGCGTCCGCCTCTCCGCCAAGTGATGCGCGTCATACCGCGTGCCGACACTCGAAATTCGGTACCGGGTTCTCCTGCGCGCCCCTTGACACCACTGCGCGATCACCTTGCGTCGATCGACCCGCGCGGAGCGCGGAAAGGTTGTTCGGCATTCGGGGAAAGAATTTCACCCGGGAGTCCCAACCGTTCGGCCGCGAAGTCGCGCAGTGTGGTCGGAATTCGCCTGCGCGCAGCGCGCGCACGACGAACGGGACATCGCGCGCACTCGCCACCATCACCGGCGCAGCACGGTGACCACCGAGTCGAGCCCCGCCCGCCGGAGGGCGTCGACGATCCCCTCGCACGGCGTGGACACGCTCAGCGCGATGCCGGGCGCGCACTGCTGCTGGACCGCCAGGAAGCGCAGCACCACCGGCGCGAACGCGGCGACGTCCCGGACGTGCACGACGAGCCGGTCGCACGCCGAGCGGGTCACCTCGTCCAGCAGTCGCCGCAGGGTCTCCCCCGCCGCCGCGTCGCACTCCCCGGACAGCCACAGCTCCGCGGTGCCACCGCGGTAGCCCAGCTCAGCTTCGAATTCCATTCCCGCCCCAGTTCTCGGGCCACCGTCACCGCGCGACGAGCACGCGCACCGAATGCGGTGGCAGTTCGACATTCCTCTGGTCCGCCAACGGTTCCTCCGCACCGACCGGTGCCGCCGCGACGGCGGCCGCGGTGTCCGCGAAGCCGTGCCACCGGGTTCCCGGCGGGGCCGCCGCGAGTTCGACCTCGCGGGTGTCGGCGCCGGAGTTGGCGAGCACGTACACCGCGTCGTCCGGGGGTTCGTGCAGCAGCACGGCGACCAACGTGGACGTGGCCGACCAGTCGGGTTCGAAGGGCCGCGCACCGTGCCAGCTCACCGGCGGGAGCGCCGCGCCGTCGGGCACCGCGCCGTCGGGGTGCGCTCTCCGGCGCAGCACCGGGTGGGCGCGGCGGAACGCCACGCAGCGGCGCACGAACTCGACCAGATCGGCGTTGTCCTCGGCCGTGTTCCAGTCCAACCAAGTCAGCGGACCGTCGTGGCAGTAGGCGTTGCTGTTGCCGCGTTGGGTGCGGCCGAACTCGTCGCCGGCCGACAACATCGGGACGCCGTGGCTCACCAGCAGCAGCGCCAGCGCGTTGCGCACCTGCCGACGCCGCAACCGGAGCACCGCCGCGTCGTCGGTGGGACCCTCCACGCCGCAGTTCCAGCTCGCCTCGTCGCCCGGACCGTCGCGCCCCTGTTCGCCGTTGGCCTCGTTGTGCTTGCGGTCGTAGGCGGCCCAGTCCGCGAGGGTGAAACCGTCGTGGCAGGTCACGAAGTTCACCGAAGCGGTCGTGCCGCGCGATCCGTACAGGTCGGGCGAACCGACCAGCCGGGTCGCCAGCTCGCCGGCGCTGTGCTCCCGCCCGACCAGGAACCGCCGGAGGGCGTCGCGGTACCGGCCGTTCCACTCCTGCCACCGACCGTGGTGCGGGAAGGAACCGACCTGGTACAGCCCCGCGGCGTCCCAGGGTTCGGCGATGAGCCGGCACCCGGCGAGGACCGGGTCGTGCGCCAGCGCCTCCGGCAGCGGCGGATTCTCCAGCGGCGCCCCGCTGCCGTCCCGGGTGAGCACCGAGGCGAGGTCGAACCGGAAACCGTCCACGTGGTACTCGGTCACCCAGTGCCGCAGGCAGTCCAGCAGGTACTCGCGCACCACCGGGTGGTTGGCGTCGACCGTGTTGCCGGTGCCGCTGTAGTTGCAGTCCTGCCCGCCGGGAGCGAGCAGGTAGTAGGTGGCGCCGTCCAGGCCGCGCCAGGACAGCGCCGGGCCGCGGTGATCGCCTTCCGCGGTGTGGTTGAACACCACGTCGAGGATCACCTCGATGCCGTGCGCGTGCAGGTCCCGCACCAGCTCCTTGAACTCCCGCGCGGCCCCCGCACCGGAGGCGTCCGCCGCGTAGCCGGCCTTCGGCGCCCGGAAGCTCACCGGGTCGTAGCCCCAGTAGTTCAGCAGCGGCCGCCCGTCCTCCGGAGCGGACAGCACGTTGGCGGTCTCGTCGAACTCGGCGACCGGGAGCAATTCCACGGCGTTGACCCCGAGCCGCGCCAGGTGCGGGATCTTCTCGCGGAATCCGGCGTAGGTCCCGGGTGCGCGCACCCCCGACGACGGGTCCCGGGTGAAGCCGCGCAGGTGCACCTCGTAGATCACCAGGTCCTCGGCCGGGATGCCGGGCCTGCGGTCCGCGCCCCAGTCGAAGTCGTCGTCGAGGATCCGGGACCGCAGCCGCCGCGGCCGCTCGCCCCAGCGCTCGCCGCCCGCGACGAGGTCGCCGCACGGGTCGAGCAGCAGGGCACCGGGGTCGAAGCGGTTGCGCACGCCGTCCGGGCCGTCCGCGCGGTAGGCGTAGTCCACCCGCCGCGGGTCCAGGCCGAGCACGGTCATCGTCCACACGTCACCGACCCGCCAGGCGCGCGGGAACGGGATCTCGGCGAGATCGGCCCCGTCCTCGGCGGACAGCAGCACGAGCGACACCCGGTCGGCGGTGGCCGAGGCCACCGCGAAGTTCACCCCGCCCGGCACGACCCGGGCACCGCGCGGCAGCGCCTCCCCCGGACCGAGCCACCAGCCGGACGGGTGCCACACCACGCCGCTCATCGCCGCTCACCCCGCGTCGGGCGGAGCCGGACCTGGACGGTGACCGGCTCGGTGCTGTCGGGCAGCGGCACGGTCATCGCCTCCGGGTCGAAGTCGCGGGACGGTCGCCCGTCGACGAGGACCCGGTCGAGCACCACGCGTCCGGGCGGCAGCGCGTCGGGGGCCACCCGCAACAGCCGGTCGGGGAAGTCGGCGTCCGGTCGCGGCCGGAACCACAGGTCGAGCGGTTCGTCCCGGACGAGCAGCCTGCGGTACACGGTGGCGAGGAAGCACAGCTCCGCCGCGTGGTACATGCTCATCGAGTGGCTGCCCTTGCCGCGCTCGGTGCCGAGCAGGTACGGCATCCCGTCGGCGAGGACCGCGAAGTACACCCCGCCGTCGTCGTGGTCCAGGAAGAAGGCGTTGTAGAACGCCTCGGACTCCACGGCGTGCCGCAGGTGCTCCCGGTCGCCGCCGGTGCCGGCCAGCACCAGGTACGCCAGGATGGCCTGCTCCTGCTGCCACCACGTCTTGCGGTCGTGCCAGACGAACGGGTGCCGCCCGTCCTCCGCCCGCCGCTGCACGACGTCGTACCAGCCGCCGCGCCGCGGGTCTCGTCCCACGGCGGGCATCGTCGCGGCGATGCGCTCGGCGAGCGCGCGGTAGTCGTGCTTGGCCACCAGCGAGTTCATCCGGACCAGGTTCCAGGCGATCTTGAGGTTGTGCCCGACGACCGCGCCGTCGCGCTGCCAGCCCCACTCCAGGTCCGGGGTCCAGTCCCGGTGGAACCGCTCCCGCACGAACGGGCTGACCGCCGGGTCGTCCGGGAAGTGCGAGACGACCAGGTCGAAGGTCTCCTCCAGCATGCTCAGGTAGCGGTCCTCGCCGGTGGCCAGGTACAGGTTGAACAGGTACGCCGGGGCGTGGTCGCCGATGGAGTTCCAGTTCTTGCGCGACCGGTTGGGACCCAGCGACTCCGCGTGCGGGTCCAGCGTCACCGGGTCCAGGTGGGAGAAGTAGCCGCCCCGTTGCGGATCGGCGTAGTGGCGCGCGAACAGCCGGACGGTGCCCTCGATGTCCGCGCGCAGCGCGGGATCTCCGGTGACGCGGTAGGTCTGGACGGGACCGGCGAGGGCGTAGATCTGCTCGTAGGCCGGGATGGCGCCGTGGTCGTCGGTGAACTCCGAGGCGAACAGCTTGCGCCCACCGGCTTCCAGGCCGTGGTACCAGTACACCAGGTCGCCGTCGACGAAGCGCAGGTTCCGCCGCAGGTGGTCCGAGCCGCGTTCGGCGACGTCGAGCAGTTCCTCGTCGCCGGTGAGCAGGTACCCGGCGGCCATCCCGTACACCAGGCGCGAGATGGTGTCGGTCTCCTGGAGGTCGCCGACCCGGTTGCCGTGCAGGGTCACGCCCGTGCGGTAGCGGTCGAAGTCCACCGGACCGTCGCCGAACTGCGCGCGGCGGTAGAAGCGCGCCAGCTCGCGCAGCTGGTCGGTCCACCAGCTCGGGGCGTCGAAGACGCGGTGGCCGGGTTCCTCCCCGACGAAGGTCAGCTGCGCGCAGTGGAAGTGCGGACCCGGGTACACCGGGCCGTGGCTGAACACCAGTTGGCCGGGCACCAGCAGGTCCGCGATGCGCTCGGTCACGTCCGCGGCGGGTTCGCCGAGGTTGCGGACCAGCCGGGCGCTCGTGCGATCGGTGAGGTGCACGACCACGTCTCTCGAATCCAGTGTGGACAGTTGGGCCCAGTCGTCGCCCCGGTGCCGGACGTAGCCGGCCACGGTGTCGGAGAAGGTGAAATCGGCGGTCACGCTCATCGCTCCCCGGCCAGCATCCCGATCAGCGTGCGGGTCATCGCCGGGACGGTGTCCACGCTGCGCCCGGTGATCAGGTCGCCGTCCACCACGACGTCCTCGTCGACGTACTGCGCGCCCATGTTGCGCACGTCGCCCACCAGGTTGTTGTGGCAGGTCACCGGTCGGTTGCGCACCAGCTCCGGCGCGGCGGACACCAACCACAGCGCGTGGCAGGAGAACGCCTTGAGCAGCCGCGGCATCCGGAACGCCCGCCGCAGCAGCCGCAGCGCCGGTGCCGGCGAGTCGACGTCCTCGGTGTAGCGCAACCGGTCGGCGACCATGCCCGAGGGCACGATCAGCGCGGCGTAGCGGGACAGCTCGGCGTAGTCGACCGCTTCCAGGTCGCCGTCGACGGTCAGCGGTGCGCCGTGCTCGTGCCCGGTGAACACCAGCGAATCGTTGCCCCACAACCGGGTCAGCAGGCGCACCTCGGCGCCTTCCTCGGCGAACCGCATCCGGTAGTAGGCGATCTCGTCCTCGACGAAGTCGCTCTCCAGCAGAATCCCGATCCGCGCACCGGACAGCGCGGGCGGACGGTGTGTGTCCACAGTGGTCTCCTCGGTTCGTGCGAAGGGGGAAGGGGCGCCGACCGGGCGGGGAACCGCACACCGCACGCCCGGTCGGCGCCCCGGGGCCGCGTCCTCCGCCGCACCGGCCGAAGGGGCGCGGAGGACGCGGCCCGGTGCAGGTCCCGCCCGCGCGGCGGGACCGGGCATCACTCCAGCAGCGCAAGCCGCGGTGAGCCCCGCATCGGGACCGGTGCGGTGACCGTGCAGGTGCGGATCCGCGGCGCGTCGTCCTGCACCACGACCGACAGCTCCTCGGTCCAGTAATAGCCGACCCACCGGCTGCGGGCCGAGGGCGGCTCCCACATCCGCGCCTGCCAGTTGATCCGGGTGGTGACCTCCGCGTGCAGCGGGGAGGTCAACCGCACCGCGATCCGCTCGACCACCCGCGACTCGTCGAAGTACGTGGTGGTCACCTCGTCGTACCACTCGGTGAACTCGGCACCGCCGTGCACGACGCGGCCGGGGAACTTCAGCACCAGGCCCGCGTGGGCCAGCAACTCGGCCAGTTCACCGGGATCCCGGTGCTCGTCGAGCGCGAGGTACCAGCGCTCGACGAGCCCGCGGACCCGGCCGGTGGTCAGGTGGCAGCGGCAGACCGTCATCGATGCCACCTCACTCGACCGCCACGTCGACCAGCAGCGGACCGGGCCGGGTCAGCACCGCCTCCACCGCCGCGTCGACGTCACCGCAGGTGCGCACCCGCAGCCCCGCGACGCCCATCGCCTCGGCCAGTTCGGCGAACCCGATGTCCGGGCCCCGCAGGTCGAACGCCTCCGGGAAGTCGTGCGGCGCGACGCCCTGTTCGGCCCGGTACTGCTCCAGGTTGTGGTCCAGCAACCGGTAGCGGCCGTTGTTGCACACCACGAACGCGGCGTCGATGCCGTACCGGGCGGCGGTCCACAGCGCCTGGATCGTGTACATGCTCGCCCCGTCGCCGGTGAAGCCGACCACCGGTTCGTCGGGCCGGGCGAGTTTGGCGCCCAGCGCCCCCGGAATCCCCACCCCGAGCGAGCCGCCCCGGGTCTGGAAGAACCGGCCCGGGTACCGGGGCGGCAGGCCCTGCAGCACCTCCGGCGAGGCGGTCAGCGCCTCGTCGAAGACCACCAGGTCCTCGACCCGCTCCCCGAGAGCGCGGGCGAACCGCCCCAGCAGTCCCTCCGGCTCGGCCGGTTCGGGCCGACGGGGTTCGGCGCCCGCCGGGAAGCGGTCGGGGCCCGGCCCGGCCGGTCGCTGCCGCCACAGCTCGGCGGCCAGCGCCGCCAGGGTCAGCTTGGGATCGGCGACCACCCCGACGTCGACCGGGAAGTTCTTCCCGATCTCGGCGGCGTCCAGATCCACGTGCACGATCCGGGCGTCCGGGTGGAACGGGCTGGCCAGGTTCGGGAACACCTCGGGGAAGACGTAGGTGCCGACGATGAGCACCGAGTCGGCGTCGCGCACCACCCCTTCGCTGACCGACCCGAACATGTGCCCCAGCTCGCCGCCGTAGAGCCGGTGCCCGGTGTCGAAGTTGACCTCCGAGGAGTTCACGCCCCACACCGGTGCGCCGAGCTGCTCGGCCACGGCCGTCAGTTCCCGTTGCGCCCCGGCCGCGGCGACGCCGTCACCGACGAGCACCAGGCGCCGTTCCCCCTCCAGCAGCCGGCTGGCCACATCGGCCACCACCGCGGGCTCCGGCGCCACCCGGGTCGAGGGGATGGTGGTGGGTACGACCGGTTCGTGGTTCGGCGCGTCCAGCACGTCGGCGGGCAGCACCACCACGACCGGGCCGCACGGCGGTGTCATCGCGGTCCGCACCGCGCGGCGCAGCACGCGCAGCACCGACGACGGGTCGGTCACCCGAGTCGCGTGCTTGGTGACCGGCCGCGCCATGCCGACCAGGTCGGCGGCCATCTGGGCGTCCATCGCGTCGTAGCGCACGCCCGCGTCCCCGACGAGCACCACGAGCGGTGAACCGCCCCGCTTGGCCTGGTACAGCATGCCCACCGCGTTGCCCAGGCCGACGCTGCTGTGCAGCTGCACCAGCCCGGGCCGCTGCCCGGCGCGGGCGTACCCGTCGGCCATGCCGACGGCCACGGTCTCGTGCAGGGTCAGCACGTACTGGAGGTCGGACTCGCCGAGGGCGTCGAGGAACCCCTGCTCGACGGTCCCCGGGTTGCCGAACATGTACTCGAAGCCGTCGGCCGCGAACTGCTCGTGGATCGCGACCCTGCCCGGCCTGCTGTGCATGGTCCTCCTCCCTCACCAGCCGTAGCGGCGCAGGTCCTGCTCCAGCACCTCGACGAGCTTGCGCCCGGCCGGGACGGAGTCCGGAGTGGACCGCGCGGTGATGAACGGGTAGTCCACGACCACCGACGTCTCCTTGCCGACGTTGCCGTGGAAACCGCCGTCGGGGCCGGTGGCGTCGCGCAGGATGTACTCCAGCGGGTACGGCGGCGGGCCCATGTTGAAGTCGACGCCGACGAAGCCGGTGCCGTCCTGGTAGTCGTACTCCTTGGGGTGGCCGGTGACGTGCTTGCCCCACAGGATGCTGCGGCGCAGCTCCCAGTCCCGGGCGAACGCCAGCACCGCGACGCCGTAGCACTCGGCCAGGATCGGCTTGTCCGCCGCGACGAACGCCAGCACCAGTTCGTGCAGCCGTTCGTTGTTGGCCAGGTCCACGATCGGACCGCTGCCGCCGACGATGACCAGCGCGTCGAAACCGTCGACCAGGTCGGCGGTGGCCTCCTCCAGCTTGCGGTGGTACTCCTCCAGCAGCCGCAGGTGGTTCACCGCGCTGAAGTAGGGCCGCAGCGGGATGAGTTCGGCCAGGCTCAACGGGTTCTCCAACCGCGGCGAGCGGTCCAGCTCGTCGGCGCGCCGCGCCATCGCGGGCGTGGTGACCGAGCGGCCCAGCGGCGGGTCGACGTAGTTCGGGTCCAGGCTCGGCGGCAGCGCCTGCGGCCGGGCGCCGGTCGGGGTGGCGAAAGTGGTCTCGTAGCCGGCGCGGTCCAACTCGGCCACGGGGCCCACGAGTTCCTCGCCCCAGTAACCGTATTCGGACAGCACGACGAGAACGCGCTTGCTCATGCTCGTCTCCTCACGGGGATCGGTGTTGATGTCGGCGAATCGCCGGGGAAAGGGGGATGGTGCCGATCAGCGGGGCTGCGGCCCGATGATCCAGTGCTGCTCGGCCACCATGGTGTGCAGGTAGCGCGGTTCCACGAAGGTCAGCAGGT
Source organism: Saccharopolyspora rosea (assembly GCF_025643595.1). GTDB lineage: Bacteria > Actinomycetota > Actinomycetes > Mycobacteriales > Pseudonocardiaceae > Saccharopolyspora > Saccharopolyspora rosea. The sequence goes on along the minus strand of NZ_CP102826.1, from coordinate 2,750,909 downwards.
CCTCCACGAGCACCTCGAAAGCGGTGCTGCGTTCGGCCTCCTGCTCGGCGTCCGGGCTGTCGAACCACAGCTGGAACGCGGCGTCCAGCGGGGCTTCGCCGATGCCGTACGCGGCGTCGCGGGTGTGGCCCTGCACGTAGCGGCGCAGGCCGGGCACGCGGGTCGCGAGGCTGGCGTGCGCGCCCAGCGCGCGTTCCCGGAACTCCTCCAACCGCATGCCCTCCCGGCGCTTGACCAAAATGAACAGCTTGGTCTCCTGCCGGTTCGGGTCCGGTTCGGGGCCTTGCAGGACGGTGTGCGCGTCGGTGTCGAGCACCAGGGTGCGCCAGAACGCCGCCCAGTTCGGTTCGTCAGCGCGGGCGCCCTCGATGAACTCGGGCGTCTGCAGCGAGGCGATCTGCTCCTCGTCGTCGCGCAGCCAGATCTCCCCGACACCGCTCCAGGTCGGTTCACCGCTGTCGGTGGGTCGCGGCACCCGGTCGTCGACCGCGTACTTGCGGATCTGCGGGATCCTGCTGGCGAACCGGACGGCGTGCACGGTGCGCCAGTAGTCCTGGAACTCCCGTTCCGTCATGCCGGGTTTGGGGGCCGCGAAGATGAGCTGGTGGATCATGTGGCGTTCCTCTCGGGTCAGCGGTAGCGCCGCGCCACGTCCCCGGCGAAGCTGGGGAAGTCGCGCAGCGGCCAGACCGCCTCGAATTCCAGGTACTCCCGCATCGGCAGGCCGAACATCACGCGGTCGAGCTCGTCGATCGACGGCAGGTCGAGGATGCAGATCACCCGCTTCTGCCCGGCCACCTTCCACATCCCGACGCAGACGCCGGAGTCCAGCGCCTCGCGGGTGATCGCGGTCTCCTCGTGCTGCAGGTCGAGCAGTTCGTCCAACGTGACGCGGCCTTCGTGGTTCCACCGCATCTGCAGGAAGAACAACATTTCCGGCAACTCCCCTCGGTGTTGTCCCGCCGCGCGCGGCGGGTTCGGTGGGAACCGCGGTGTTCCTCACCGCGGGTCGGCGGCGCGCGCGTGCCCGGCGACGTCGAAGTCGGGGTCGGCGGCCTGGTCGGGGGTCAGGTTCGGTGCGGGTCCGGTGCCCAGGAGGCGGCGGACCGCCAGGTGCTCGGCGGGCCTGCCCACCGAGTCCGCACCGAGGAGCGCGTTCCCGCGGAAGCAGAACACCGAGAACCGCCCCGAATCCGGGTCGCCGCGCAGCACGGTCCGGTCGTGGCCGCCGGTCAGGCCCGCGATCTGCAACCGCGTTCCCGCCTGGTCGCTCCAGAACCACGGCACGGCGCGGTATTCGGCCGGTGCGCCGGTCAGCCGGGCCGCCACGCAGCGGGCTTGGTCCACGGCGTTCTGCACGGATTCGATACGCACCGGTTCGGCGGCGAACGGGCTGGGGAACCGGGCGCAGTCGCCGATCGCGGAGATGTCCGGGTCCGACGTCCGCAACCACGCGTCGACGACGACGCCGTCGCGTTCGGCCAGCCCCGCCTCCCGGGCGAGCTCGACGTCGGGCACCGCGCCGGCACCCACGAGCACCAGGTCCGCCGCGATCCGCTCCCCCGATTCGATTTCCACGGTGGACACCGAGTCGTCGCCGAGGAACCGCGCCACCCGGTGGCCCAGCAGCAGCCGCACCCCGCGCGAGCGGTGGGCGCGGGCGAAGAACTCGGAGGTCTGCGGCGTGGCGACCCGCGCCAAGAGCCGTTCCTGGGCCTCCACCACGGTCACCCGGGCGCCGAACGCCGACGCGGAGGTGGCGACTTCCAGTCCCACGAACCCGCCGCCGACGACCACCACGTCCCGGGCCGAGCGCAACCGGTCGCGCAGCGCGTCGGCGTCGGCAAGGGTGCGCAGTCCCAGCACGCCCGGCAGGTCGGCGCTCGGCACGGGGACCTCGCGGTTGCGCGACCCCAGCGCCAGCACCAGGTGCTGGTAGTCGAGCGACCGCCCGTCGCGCAACCGCACGCGGTGCTCGGACCGCAGGATCTCGACGGCGCGTTGCGCGGGCAGGACCTCGATGTCGTGCGCCGCGTAGTAGTCCGCGGTGCGCAGCAGCAATCCGGCCGCGTCGACGTCGCCGGTCAGGTAGCCCTTGGACAGCGGCGGCCGGCGGTAGGGCAGCTCCGGCTCGTCACCGACCAGGACGACCCGGCCGTCGAACCCGGCCTGGCGCAACGAGATCGCGGTCTGCTGCCCGGCCTGCCCCGTTCCGAGGACCACCACCGGTCCGGTGCCGGTCACCGCTGCCGCTCCGGCAGTCGGACGCGGATGCCGTCCAGCTCCGCGGTCATCGGCAGCTGGCAGCTCAACCTGCTGTTGCCGGCCCGCGCCGAGCTGGCCTCGTCGAGCATGGCGTCCTCGTCGACGGTCATCGGCGGGGCGGCGGCCAGGTGCTCGGATTCGACGTAGACGTGGCAGGTGGCGCACATCGCCGCGCCGCCGCACTCGCCCACGATCCCGTCGATCCCGTTGTCCAGCGCGGCTTCCATGACGGTGGTCCCCGGTGGGACGGCCACCGACCTCTCGGTCCCGTCCGGGGAAACGTACGTGACAGTCGGCATGGTTCACTCCCGTCGGTGCGGAACTCGTCGGCTCAGTGCCTGTCTTCGAACTCGTTTTGCGTGGCGGTGCCGGTGGCGGAACCTCAGCGGCCGTCTCGACTGCGGAAGCCCCTCCTGATGTATGCCCATACACGGCGTCAGGCCTGTCCTCGCGAGACGACCGCTGAGAACCCGCGGCGGTGCAAGCGGCGAGACCACTCACCGAAAGAGAAAGCGGCTCCGCCGCTTGCCAAACCCCTTCCGGGAGCAGGTTCAAAGACAGGCGCTCAGGCCGGGATCTCGTCGACGATCGGGTGGTCGGCGCCGAACACGTCGATCGCCACGTCGCGCGGCGTCTTCCCGTCGTGGCCCAGCAGGTCGGTGCGCGCTCCGGCGCGCAGCAGGATCCGCGCGCAGTCGGCGTGGCCGTGCCACAGCGCGTCGTGCAGCGGGGTGTAGCCGTTCGTCGCGCCCTGGTAGTCGAGGTCGATCCCCGGCGCCTGGACCAGGATCTCGGTGATATCCGGGTGTCCCATGTAGACGGCCTTGTGCAGCGGAACGGCGCCGAAGGTCGGCTCGACGGCGTTGACGTCGGCACCGGCGGCCAGCAGCGCGCGCACGATGTCCGGGTAGCCGTCGCGCGCGGCCACCAGCAGCGGCGTGTGCCCGTCGTTGAACCCGTTGACGACCGGCGCCGTCTCGTCCACGTGCACGCCCTCGGCGAGCAGCGCCTGAACCTGCTCCAGGTCACCGACGACCACCGCGGCCATCAGGCGCTGGTCCTGCACCGCGCGCTCGTCGGACTCGGTGCGCCGCCGCAGCAGCGCGGCCACGGCCTCCAGCTTGTCCCTGCCCTCGGTGTTGGCGCCGAGTTCGTAGTCGATGCGCTCGCGCATCGAGAACCCGTAGTGCGTGGCCAGGTTCACCGACGCGTTCTGCTCCAGCAGGTAGCCGACGATGTCCGGCCACTTGTACCAGAGGGCGTCCATGAGCGGGGTGTGCCCGGTCGTCGGACCGACGGCGTCGACGAACGCACCGGCCTCGACCAGCACCCGCACGGTTTCCCGGTCACCTCCCTGCACGGCCTTGTGCAGCGCGGTGTTGCCCGCCCGCGAGTCGGTGGTGTGCACGTCGGCACCGGCGCGCAGCAGGCGGCGCACGATCACCGCCTCGCCCTGGCCCGCGGCGATCGACAGGACCGGCAGTCCGCTGGCGGCCTCCCGAGCGTTCGGGTCCGCACCGGCCAGCAGCAGCTCGTTGACCTGATCGGCGTCACTCTGCCGCACGGCGCTGATGATGGCGTCGTCGAGCATGGATTCTCCCTCTGGCGAACGATTCCGGCCGGGCTTTCCCGCCGTGCCACCGAGTCAAGCGACCACCGGCGCGTCCGCGCCAACGATCGGCGCGGACTGCGCGGAGTTGACGCAATACCGCGCCCGAAGCGTCGACTCGCCGAAGTGCGCACCGGATTCCTTGCCGCCCACCGCCGGACGCTGGTCGACTGGCAACGGGCGATCCCGTTCTGTCCACATCGGACCCGAATCCAGATGGGTGAGAAGATGGAAAGTCGTTCTGACGCTCGCGCTGTCGTGCTCGGCGGGGGGATGGCGGGGCTGTTCGCCGCGCGGGTCCTCGCCGAGTTCCACCGGGAGGTCGTGCTGGTGGACCGCGACGAGCTGACCGGTGCGCACGAAGCGCGGCGCGGCGTTCCGCAGGGACGTCATTCGCACGCGTTGCAGGCCAGAGGACTGCTCATCGCGGAGGAGATGTTCCCCGGCATCATCCAGGCCATGGCCACCGACGGGGCGGGCATCGGCGACGTCACCGCCGACGTGCGCTGGTACGTCGGCGGGCGACCGATCCGCCGCGTCGAGTCCGGCCTGACCGCCGTGACCGCCAGCAGGCCGTTCCTGGAACGCCACGTGCGCGAGCGGGTGCGCGGCCTGGGAACCGTGCGGTTCGCGGAGCGGCACAACGTCCTCGGCCTCCGGACGTCACCGGACCGGACGCGGGTCACCGGGGTGCGCGTGGTGCCCCGCGACGGCGAGGCCACCGAGGAGGTCCTGGACGCCGATCTCGTCGTCGACGCGACCGGTCGCGGCTCCCGGCTGCCCGGGTGGCTGGAGGAACTGGGCTACCCGAGGGTCGCCGAGCAGCGGCTCGACATCGGGCTCGGCTACGTCACGCGGCACTACCGGGACCGCGCCGACCTGTTCGGCGGCGACATCGCGATCAACGACGTCGCCTCGCCCGACCTGCCGCGGGGCGCGGCGCTCAGCCGCACCGAGGGCGGCCAGATCGTGGTCACCGGCTACGGCATCCTCGGCGACCACCCGCCCACCGATCCCGAGGGCTTCCACGCCTTCCTGCGGACGTTGTCCAATCCGGACGTGCACCAGGTGGTCACGCGCTCCGAACCGTTGGACGACCCGGTGTCGTACCGCTTCCCGTCGAGCCTGCGGCGCGACTACGCGGGCATGTCCCGGTTCCCGGAGGGCCTGCTGGTGCTGGGCGATGCGGTGTCCAGCTTCAACCCGGTCTACGCGCAGGGCATGACGGTGGCCGCGCTCAGCGCGCTCGTGCTGCGCAGGCACCTGCGCGGCGGTGGGCGGGTGCGCCCGCTGCGCTTCTTCCGCGACGTCTCCGAGGAGGTCACCAACGCCACGTGGGACGCCATGACGGTGTCGGACCTGCGCTTCCCCGGTGTCGCGGGAGACCGGAGCCTGCGGACCCGCCTGCGGCAGTTCTACACCGGCCGGGTGCAGGTGGCGGCCACCCGCGACGACGTGGTGGCGCGCGCCTACATGCGGGTGCTCGGGCTCATCGACCCGGCGGACACGCTGCGCCGCCCGGGCATCGTGGCCCGAGTGCTGGGGCGCGCGCTCCTCGGCTGAGGCGCGTCCCCTCACCCGGCCAACGGCGTCAGGTCGGCGTGGCGCTGCCGGGGCACGGCCCGTTGCCTGCGCGCGACCTCGGCGAACGCCTGCACCAGCCGGCTGCGACCGGTTTTGCGCCACACCAGCGCGACATCGGCGGCCGGCAGGTCCCGGATGGGCACGAAGGTGACGTCCGGCCGGGCGTAGAACTCGGCGCTGGAGCGCACCATCGGCGCGACACCGCGCCCGGCGGCGACCAGCGACAGCACTTCGTGCACTGTGGACACCGGGTAGCCGCGGTGGATCGGCCTGCCGGAGGGGGTGTGCGGCGGCGACTGGGCGTCCCACCAGTACTGCGGGGCGTTGCCCGCCGCGGCGAACACCTGCATGTCGGCGAGGTCCTCGACGGAAACCGACCGCTCGGCGGCCAGTCGGTGGCCCAGCGGCACCGCGAGGGTGCGCGGCTCCGACGACATGATCGGTCCGACCTCCAGGTCGGGTTCGCGCACCGGGAGCCAGTGGAACAGCACGTCCACCTCCTCGCGGCGCAGCGGGCCGAGCGGATCGGCGATGTGCACCTCGCGCAGCTCGATCTCGCACTGCGGGTGGCGTTCCTGGAAGGAGCGCACCGTTGCCGGGACCACCATGGTCGCGCACAGGAAGCCCACCCGGAGCGTGCCGTCGAGGCGCCGGGCGGCCGTCCGCGCGTCCCGGAGGGCGTCGTGCATCTCCTGGAAGGCGGGTTCCATCCGCTCCCGCAGCTGCTCGCCCAGCTCGGTCAGGCGGACGGTGCGGGTGGTGCGGTCGAACAGGCGGCCACCCACCCGCCGCTCCAGGGACCGGGTCAACTGGCTCACGCGCGCCTGGGACACCACCAACCGCTGCGCCGTGCGCCCGAAGTGCAGTTCCTCGGACAGCACGAGGAAGCATTCGATCTCCCGGAAGTCCATCTCCCCTCCCAGCGCACCGGAACCAGCCACACCGCCCGGAATGGTAGCACGCCCGAATGTTCGAATTCCCCGCTTTCCCGGCGGATTCGGTCGACACCGATCCGGCGGTGCAGTAGAACGAAATTGACGATCCACCTCGCGAAATCGCGGAAAAATTCGGGTTCGAACAGGCGCGCGCCACCTGCGACCAGCCATGACGAGAACCCATAACTCTCGCTTATCAACTCATTCGCGATTCCCCGTTGATCCGCCCACGCGGCCTGTCGGAAATTGGTGAACATGATCGACGAACCATCGCCGTCCTCGGCGGCCACGCGCCCCGGCGTGCGCGATTGGCTGCTGCTCATCGTGGTGCTGGCAGGCACCTTCCTGGTCGAACTCGACCTGTTCATCGTGAACGTGGCCATCCAGCCCATCCGGGCCGGACTGGGCGCCAGCGTCTCCGAGATGGAGCTGGTGGTGTCCGGGTACACGCTCGCGTTCGGGCTGGTGCTGGTCACCGGCGGCAGGCTCGGCGACCTCTACAGCTACCGACGGCTGTTCATCGTCGGCGTCGGCGCGTTCAGCGCCGCATCCCTGGCGTGCGCGCTGGCCCCCGATCCCGCCTCGCTCATCGCGTTCCGCGTCGTGCAGGGCGTGGCGGCCGGACTGATGCTGCCGCAGACGCTCTCGCTGATCCAGATCCAGTTCTCCGGGCGGTACCGGGCCATCGCGTTCGGCGTGTTCGGTGCTGTCACCGGCATCGCGACGATCATCGGCCAGACCGTCGGCGGGCTGCTCATCACGCTCGACGTGGCCGGGTTGTCCTGGCGCAGCGTGTTCCTGGTCAACCTGCCGTTCGGCATCGCCGCCGTGATCGCCTCGCTGTTCCTGCTGCCGAAGGACCGCAACTCCGAACGCCCCAAGCTGGACCTGGTCGGCGTCGTGCTGCTGACCGTGGCACTGCTGTTCGTCATCGCACCGCTGATCTTCGGCGGCGGCGAGCACGGCAACCCGATGCTGCTGTTGCTGATCCTGCTCGCGGTCCCGGCCGGGACGGCGTTCGTCCGGTGGGAGAACCGCACCAAGCGGACCGGCGGTCTGCCGCTGGCCGACCCGCAACTGCTGCGCAACCGCAGCTTCCGCGGCGGGGCCGGGCTGTCGCTGACCTTCGTCGCGGGCAACACCGGACTGTTCTTCCTGCTGGCGCTGTACTTCCAGGGCCCGCTCCAGCTGACGCCGCTGCGCGCCGGGCTCACCTTCACCCCGCTCGCGCTGCTGTTCGGCATCGCCTCGGTGGTGGCACCCCGGCTCACCCCGCGGCTGGGCAACCACGTGCTGACCCTCGGCTACGTCATCAACGTGCTGGCGACCGCGGCGCTGCTCGGCGCCTCGGTGGTCTACGGCGAAGCGATCCCGACCGGTGTTCTGGTGATCGCGCTCGCCGTCATCGGGTTCGGCGAGGGCCTCGGGTTCACCCCGCTGATCAACATCGTGCTCACCGGGGTCGACAAGCGGGACGCCGGTTCCGCGTCTGGGGTGCTGGAGACCTGCATCCAGATCGGATCGGCGTTCGGTCCCGCGCTGCTCGGCGTCACCTACAGCAACCTGGTGTCCTTCCCCGCAGGACTCGCGGTCAACCTCGTGCTCGCCCTGCTGGCGCTGGCCTTCATCCCGCTCTACGCGCCGAAGCGGACCGCTCGCGAGGAGGAGGTCCCCGAGAACGCCGCGACCGCTTCGTGACGCGTCGCGCGCGGCGCCGGTGCGGTCCTCCCCCAGCCCGCACCGGCGCCTTCCCACGTCCACCGGCTGTTCGGGAGTCCGATGAGCCCGCGATCGATACCCGCCACCCCGGCCGGCGCGTCCGCCTCCACCGACGGCCGGTACCCCTGGTCCGCCCTGGCGACCGCCTACACCGGCGTGTTCATGGCGATCATGGACGTGTTCGTCGTCCTGGTCGCCGCTCCGGCCATCCAGGCCGACCTGCGCGCCTCCGACGCGGTCGTGCAGTTCGTGCTCGCCGGCTACCAGGTGACCTACGCGGTCACGCTGGTCATCGGCGGGCGGTTGGGCGACCGCTGCGGCAGGCGGCGGATCTTCCGGATCGGCATGGTCGTGTTCACCCTGGCGTCCGCCGGCTGCGGGCTGGCGCCCTCCAGCGGGGTGCTGATCGGGATGCGACTGGTGCAGGGGTTCGGCTCGGCGCTGATGTTCCCGCAGTCGTTCTCGTTGATCCAGGCCCTGGTCCCGGCCGACCGGCGCGCGCGGGCCTTCGGGTTGCTGGGAGCCGTGATCGGCTCGTCGACCATCATCGGCCAGGTTCTCGGCGGGGTGCTGGTCGAGGCCGACCTCGCCGGGCTGTCCTGGCGGCCGGTGTTCCTGATCAACGTCCCCATCGGACTGGTGTCGCTGTGGTGCGCGGGCAAATTCGTCCCCGAATCCCGGGCGCCGCGTTCGCACCGGCTGGACCTGCGCGGCGCGGTCGTGCTGGCGGTGGCGCTGACGCTGCTGATCGTCCCGCTGGTGCAGGGACGGCAGCTGGGCTGGCCAGCCTGGTCGTGGCTCTGCCTGGTCGCGGTGGTCCCCGCGACCGCCGGGTTCGTCCGGGCGCAGCGCGCCACCGTGCGCGCCGGCGGTGATCCGCTGGTGGACCCGGCGCTGCTCGGCCAGCGCACGTTCGCGGTCGGGGTGTGCCTGGTGCTGCTGTCCTACGCCACGCAGAACTCCTCGTTCCTGGTGCTGTCGCTGACGTTGCAGGACGGGATGGGGCTGGGCGCCCTGGAGTCCGGGCTCACCTACGCACCGGTCGCGGTGTGCTTCCTGTCCGCATCGCTGCTGGCCGCGCGGATCTTCCCGCGTCTGGGCACGGCGCTGCTGCCGATCGGCGCGGCGGTGACCGGTCTCGGTTTCGCCGCCGGGATGGTCGTCGCGGCCGTCGCCGGGCCCGGGTTGTCCGTCTGGGCGCTCGTCCCGGCGCTGGTGCTCCAGGGCGCGGGCATGGGGCTTTTCCAGACACCGCTGCAGAACACCGTGCTCGCCCAGGTGTCCGCGCACCACGTGGGCACCGCCTCCGGAGTGGTGTCCACCGCGCAGCAGGTGGGTGGAGCCGTGGGCGTGACGATCGTCGGGATGCTGTACTTCGGCGCGCTGCGCGGCACCGGTTCCGGCGGGCACGCGCACGCGTTCGCCACCAGCCTCACGTTCAACGTCGTCGCCACGGGCGCGTGCCTGGCGCTGCTGTTCGTGCTGACGTCCGGAGCGCGGCGGCCGACCGGCTGATCCGCTGTTCCCCCGAACACCCCGCTTTCGTGGAATCCACGCTCTGCGAACGGATTCCTCGTCTCCCGCCGAGAACCCCGGCACGGTCGAGGACGAAGACCGATTGCCGAGGAGGCGGAATTGAGTGGTCGCATCTGCATCGAGGACGTCGTTCCCGGAGATGCCGCCGACCGGTACCCGAGCAAGGCCGTCGTCGGTGAACACGTCCCCGTTGCCGCCACGGTGTGGCGGGAGGGGCACGAGGCGGTCGGGGCGTCGGTGCACTGGTGGGGTCCCGACGAACGGCCCCGCTGGGAGCGGATGTGGGAGGAGGAGGGCACCGACCGCTGGTCCGCGGTGATCGTCCCCGACCTCGTCGGGCCGTGGACCTTCCGGATCGAGGCGTGGGGCGATCCCTGGACGACCTGGCGACACCGCGTGGACGCCCGCATCGGGGCCGGCCAGTGGACCGAACTGCTCGCCAACGAACTGGAGATCGGCGCGCGGCTGCTCGACCGGGCGGCCGGCCTGCCGCACCGCGGACCGGACCGGGAAGTGCTGGCGCTGGCCGCGGCCCGGCTGCGCGCCACCGACCTGGCACCGCTCGACCGGCTCGCGGTAGCCGTCTCCGAACCGGTCGAGCGCCTCATGACCGAAAAACCGTTGCGGGAGCTGGTGACCGCGGGCCCGCAGCGCCGGATCTGGGTGGACCGGCGGCGCGCGCTGCACGGCTCCTGGTACGAGTTCTTCCCGCGGTCGACCGGCGGCGTCGACGAGACGGGCGAGCCGGTGCACGGCACGTTCGCCACCGCCACCGCCGAACTGGAGCGCATCGCGGACCTGGGTTTCGACGTGGTGTACCTGCCACCGATCCACCCGATCGGCGAGGTCCACCGCAAGGGCCGGAACAACTCCGCCACCGCGGCGCCCGGTGACGTCGGGTCGCCGTGGGCGATCGGCTCGGCCGCGGGCGGGCACGACGCGGTCCACCCCGGACTGGGCACCATCGACGACTTCGACGCGTTCGTGGCCCGCGCCCGCGAACTGGGCCTGGAGGTCGCGCTCGACCTCGCGTTGCAGTGCGCCCCCGACCACCCGTGGGTCCGGGAGCACCCGGAGTGGTTCACCGCGCGTCCGGACGGGACGATCGCGCACGCCGAGAACCCGCCCAAGCAGTACCAGGACATCTACCCGCTGAACTTCGACAACGCCCCGGAGGCGTTGTTCGCCGAGGTGCTGCGCGTCGTGCTGCACTGGGCGGAGCACGGGGTGCGCATCTTCCGGGTGGACAATCCGCACACGAAACCGCCGGACTTCTGGCACCGGCTGATCTGGACGGCCAAGGAACACCACCCCGACCTGCTGTTCCTCGCCGAGGCGTTCACCCGCCGGGCGCCGATGTACGGGCTGGCCCGGCTCGGTTTCACCCAGAGCTACACCTACTTCACCTGGCGCACCTCGAAGGAGGAGCTGACCGAGTTCGGCCGCGAACTGGTCGAGCACGCCGACGAGTTCCGCCCGAACCTGTACGTGAACACACCGGACATCCTGCACGAGTCGTTGCAGCACGGCGGTCCCGCGATGTTCGCGCTGCGCGCCGCGCTGGCCGCCACGCTCTCGCCGTCCTGGGGGATGTACTCCGGGTACGAGCTCTACGAGTCGGAGCCGCTGCACCCCGGCAGCGAGGAGTACCGCGACTCCGAGAAGTACCAGCTGCGACCGCGGGACTTCACCGTTCCCGGGCTGCAGCCCTGGATCCGCCGGCTCAACGACATCCGCCGCCGCCACCCGGCGCTGCGGCAGCTGCGCACGCTGCGGTTCCACCACGTCGACGACGACCACCTCCTCGCCTACTCGAAGACCGACCCGGCGACCGGCGACACCGTGGTCTGCGTGGTGAACCTCGATCCGCACCGGGCGCGCGAAGCCACCCTGTCGCTCGACCTGCGCGCGCTGGGCCGCGAAGGGCGGTTCACCGCGTTCGACGAGGTGAGCGGGCAGAGCTGGGTGTGGCAGGCGGAGAACTACGTGCGCCTGGACCCGCGCGACGCGGTGGCGCACATCGTGACCTTGGGGGACGAGCAATGACCGAGCACATCGCGTGGGGCCGCATCGTGGAGCCCGACTCCGCCCGGTTCGGCCGGGCCCGCCCGGCCACCGAGCGGCCGGAGTGGTTCAAAACCGCCGTGTTCTACGAAGTCCTGGTGCGGGCCTTCGCCGACGACAACGACGACGGGGTCGGCGACCTGCGCGGGCTGGCCGACCGGCTGGACTACCTGGAATGGCTGGGTGTGGACTGCCTGTGGCTGCCGCCGTTCTACGACTCCCCGCTGCGCGACGGCGGCTACGACATCCGCGACTACCGCCGGGTGCTGCCGGAGTTCGGCACCGTGGACGACTTCGTCCACTTGCTGGACGAAGCGCACCGCCGGGACATCCGGGTGATCACGGACCTGGTGCTCAACCACACCTCGGACACGCACCCGTGGTTCGTCGAGTCGCGGACCAATCCGGACGGTCCGTACGGCGACTTCTACGTCTGGCGCGACGACGACACCGGATACCCGGACGCGCGGATCATCTTCGTCGACACCGAGACGTCGAACTGGACCTACGACCCGGTGCGCGGCCAGTACTACTGGCACCGGTTCTTCTCCCACCAACCGGACCTGAACTTCGACAACCCGGCCGTGCAGGACGCCGTGCTGGACGTGCTGCGGTTCTGGCTGGACCTGGGCATCGACGGGTTCCGCATGGACGCCGTGCCCTACCTGTACGAGCGGGAGGGCACGAACGGGGAGAACCTGCCGGAGACGCACGAGTTCCTCAAGCGGTGCCGCAAGATCGTCGACGACGAGTACCACGACCGCGTGCTGCTGGCCGAGGCGAACCAGTGGCCCGCCGAGGTCGTGGACTACTTCGGCGACCCGTCCACGGGCGGCGACGAGGTCCACATGGCGTTCAACTTCCCGTTGATGCCACGCCTTTTCATGGCGCTGCGGCAGGGCTCGCGCACCCCGATCTCGGAGATCCTCCGCGCCACGCCGGAGATCCCGTCCGGCGCCCAGTGGGGCATCTTCCTGCGCAACCACGACGAACTCACCCTGGAGATGGTCACCGAGTCCGAACGCGCGTACATGTACCGCGAGTACGCGCCCGAACCCCGGATGAAGGCCAACATCGGCATCCGCCGCCGGCTGGCGCCGCTGCTGGACAACGACCCGAACCAGCTGGAACTGGTGACGGCGCTGCTGCTGAGCCTGCCCGGCTCGCCGTTCCTGTACTACGGCGACGAGATCGGCATGGGCGACAACATCTGGTTGCAGGACCGGGACGCGGTGCGCACGCCCATGCAGTGGAGCCCGGACCGCAACGCCGGTTTCTCCCGCGCCGATCCGGAACGGATGTACCTGCCGCCGGTGATGGGCCCGGTCTTCGGGTACCACCGGGTGAACGTCGAGGCCCAGCGGCGCGACAGCGCCTCGCTGCTGCACTGGACGCGCCGGATGCTGCGGATCCGCAAACGCCACCCCGCCTTCGGGCTGGGCGACTTCCGCGAGATCGAGCTGTCCAACACCGCGGTGCTGGCGTACTTGCGCCGCAGCACCGCGCCGGACGGTTCCGAGGACGTCATGCTCTGCGTGAACAACCTCTCGGCCGCGCCGCAGCCGATCGAACTCGACCTGCGGGACCGGGCCGGGTGCGCCGTCGAGGAGGTCACCGGCGGCACCCGCTTCCCGGACATCGGCGAGGCGCCGTACCAGCTGAGCGTGCCCGGTCACGGCTTCTACTGGTTCACGCTCCGACCCGCTGAGGAGACTCCGTGACTTACCCGGGAATGGACGAGCTGCGCACCGCGCTCACCGGCTGGCTCCCGCAGCGCGGCTGGTTCGCCGCGAACGGCCGCGAGATGCGCGACGTGCGGATCCGGCGGGCGACCGAGCTCGTCGACCGGCGTCCCGCTGGCGGTCCGCTGGCGCTGCTGCTCGTGCTGGAAGCGTCCTTCACCGACGGCGGAGCGCAGCACTACCAGGTGCTGCTGGGGCTGCGGCGGACGGTCTCGCCGGAGCTGCGCCGCGCGGTGTTCGCCGAGGTCGGCGGGCACGCGGTGTACGACGCGCTCGCCGACGCCGAACTGGTCGCCGTCCTGCTGTCCACAATGGACTCCGGGCGCGACGTCGACGACCTGGAATTCCGCTCCGTCGGCGGGATTCCCGAGCTGTCGGAGGTCCACGTCCGGCCGATCTCCGGCGAGCAGTCCAACAGCTCGGTGGTGATCGACGAGCGGATGGTGCTGAAGGTGTTCCGCCGCCTGCAACCCGGCGTGAACCCGGACGTGGAGCTGCACCGGGCGCTGGAGCGGGCGCGGAACCCACACGTGCCGCGCTTCCTCGGCGCCGTGCATGGCCGCCTCGACGGCCTGCCCACCTCGCTGCTCACGCTCCAGGAATTCGTGCCGGGCACGACGAGCGGCTGGGACGCCGCCCTGCGGTCGCTCGCCGGACACCTGGCCGGGGAGTCCACTGCGGACGTCGCGGAATCGGCCCGAGCGCTCGGCGAGGCCGTGGCGGCCGTGCACCGCGACCTGGCGGAGGTGTTCGGGACCTCCTCCCTCGACCCCGCGAGCATCACGTGCGAACTGAAGTCCGCTGTGGAACTCGCGGTGGACTCGGCCCCGGTGCTCGCCCCGCACGCGGCGGCCCTGCAAGAACTGGTGGACTCGCTGGCGGTCGGGCACGACCGGCCGCTCGCGCAGCGCGTGCACGGTGACCTGCACCTCGGCCAGGTGTTGCGCTCGGAGCGCGGGTGGGTGGTGCTCGACTTCGAAGGCGAACCGGACCGCCCGCTGTCCGCCCGCGTCCGGCACGCCTCCCCGTGGCGGGACGTGGCCGGGATGCTCCGGTCGTACGACTACGCGGCGGACCACACCACCGCGTCCGCCGACGACCCGGGCACCACGGCGGTGCGGCGCGCCCGCGCCTGGGCGGAGACCGCCAAGCGCGCCTTCCTGGCCGGGTACGAGTCCACCAGCGGTCGCCGCGCGGACCGCGCGGTGTTGGACGCCTTCGTCCTGGGCAAGGCGCTGTACGAGGTCGCCTACGACGCCCGCCACCGTCCATCGTGGACAACCATCCCGCTGTCCGGGGTGCTGCGGCTGCTGGAGGCGCGCCATGTCCGTTGAGACGTCCGGACCGGGCGAGCTCGACCTGCACCTGATCGGCGAAGGCAGGCACGAACGGCTGTGGACGGTGCTGGGGGCGCACCGCCGCGGCGGGGCGCCCGACGATCCGACCACCGGGGTGTCGTTCGCGGTGTGGGCGCCGAACGCGCGGCAGGTCCAGGTCCGCGGCGACTTCACCCGGGGCGCGGCGTGCCCGCTGCGGCGGCTGGCCGGTTCCGGGGTGTGGGAGGTGTTCGTACCCGGCGTTGCCGACGGCGCCCGCTACCGCTTCGACGTCCTCGGGGCGGACGGCCGCTGGCGGACCAAGGCGGACCCGGTGGCGTTCGCGGTCCAACCGCCACCGGACAACTCCTCGGTGGTGTTCACCTCCGAGCACACCTGGCACGACGCCGACTGGATCGCCCGCCGCGCGCGGGCCGCGTGGCAGCGCGAACCGATCAGCGTGTACGAGGTGCACGCCGGTTCCTGGTCGCAGGGCCTGGACTTCCGGGAACTGGCGCACCGGCTGGCCGACCACGTCACCGACGCCGGGTTCACCCACGTCGAACTGCTGCCGGTCACCGCCCACCCGTTCGGCGGGTCGTGGGGCTACCAGGTCACCTCGTACTTCGCGCCGACGCCGTGGCTCGGCTCGCCGGACGACCTGCGCTACCTCGTCGACCACCTGCACGGCCGCGGCGTCGGCGTGCTGCTCGACTGGGTTCCCGGGCACTTCCCGCGCGACGAGTGGGCCCTGGCGCGGTTCGACGGGACACCGCTGTACGAACACCCCGACCCGCGCCGGGCCGACCACCCGGAGTGGGGCACGCTCACGTTCGACTTCGGCCGCCCGGAGGTGCGCAACTTCCTGCTCGCGAGCGCGCTGCACTGGATCGAGGAGTTCCACGCCGACGGACTCCGCGTGGACGCCGTGACGTCCATGCTCTACCTGGACTACGCGCGCCAGGACGGGCAGTGGCTGCCCAACGAGCACGGTGGTCGCGAGAACCTCGACGCGGTGCGGTTCCTGCGCGAGCTCAACGAGGCGGTGCACCGCAACCACCCCGGAGTCCTCGTCATCGCCGAGGAGGCGACCGCGTGGCCGGGTGTGACCAGCGCCGACGGCGGTCTCGGCTTCGACCTGAAGTGGAACATGGGCTGGATGCACGACACGTTGTCGCACTGGGGCCGCGACCTGCCGCAACGCCGCGCCCACTCCCGGGAGCTGGTCGACTCGGTGTCCTACGCCTTCAGCGAGCGCTTCGTGCTGGCCCTGTCGCACGACGAAGTGGTGCACGGCAAGGGATCGCTGTGGGGGCGCATGCCGGGCTCGGACCGGGACAAAGCCGCCTGCCTGCGCTCGCTGCTGGCGTTCACCTGGGCCTACCCCGGCAAGAAGCTGCTGTTCATGGGCGGCGAGTTCGGCCAGGTGCGGGAGTGGTCGCACGAACGCTCGCTGGACCGCGACCTGCTCGCCGACCCGCTGCACGCGGGCGCCGCGCGGCTGACCGCCGAGCTCAACGCCCACTACCGGAGGCTGCCCGCCCTGCACACCCAGGACCTCGTCCCGGCCGGTTTCGAGTGGATCGACGACCGCGACCCCGCCAGCGGGGTGCTGTCCTTCCTGCGGTGGGGCTCCGACGGGTCCGTGCTGGCCTGCGTGGTCAACTCCGGCCCGGACGTGCTGGAGCACTACCGCGTCGGCCTGCCCCGCTCCGGGCGCTGGCGCGAGGTGCTCAACACCGACGCCCGGAGCTTCGGCGGTGACGGCGCGACCAACCCCGGCGCGGTCGAGGCCGTGGACCTGCCCTGGCAGGGCCGCCCGGCCTCGGCCGCGATCCGCCTGCCGCGCTGCGGCGTCGTCTGGCTCGTCCCCGACGAGCCCGTGTGACCGACCTTCCCGTGGAGGTGAACGAGGTTGTCCCCGAAGTTCCGCTACGAGATGCAGTTCCCGTTCAAACCGATCTTCGTGTCGATCGTGACCGCCTTCGTCGTCGGTTACCTCCTCGGCACCGCCGGGTTCGGCAGCACGTCGCCTCCCGGATGCCCGGCCGCGGAGGTGGGCGCGACGACCCGGGAAGTCCGGTAGCTCCGGCAGCGGCCCGCACCTCGTCCGTCCACAGCGGACTACCGCGGTGCGGGCCGCTCGGGGCGGCCGCGGGCGGTGGCGATCGCGGTCGCCGAGCGCTCGGTGACCGCGTCCCACCGGGCGTCGCGGAGCAGTGCGGGGGCGGCCATCCAGCTGCCGCTCACCGCCGGGACCTCGGGCAGCGCCAGGTAGTCGGCCATGGTTTCCGGGCTCACCCCGCCGGAGGGCAGGAACGAGACGCCGCCGAACGGTGCCGCCAGCGCCCGGATCGCGTCCGGGCCGCCGAGCAGACCCGCCGGGAAGAACTTGACGTCGGTGAGGCCCAGCTCGGTCGCGGCCATGAGGTCGGTGGCCGTCGCGACGCCGGGCAGCGCGGGCACGCCGTGCTCGGCGGCGCGGGCCAGCACCGCGCGCGAGACGCCCGGGCTCACCACGAACCGCGCTCCCGCCGCCACCACCCGGTCCACCTGGTCGGGCAGCAGCACCGATCCGGCGCCGACGACCAGCCCCGGCAGGGCCGACAGGGCGCGGATCCCGTCGAGTCCCGCCGCGGTGCGCAGGGTGACCTCGACGACGTCGATGCCGCCGGCCAGCAGCGCCCGGCCCAGCGGCACGGCCTGGGCCACGTCGTCGAGGACCACGACCGGCACGACCGGGCAGCGCGCGAGCAGTTCCGCCGCGTTCACCGGACCACCTCCGCGCGGCCGGGCGCCGCGTCCAGTTCCTCCCGGGTCGGGAACCCCTCCCAGTCGCCGGGCACCGCGCACACCGCCGCACCGGCCGCGTTGCCGAGCCGCAGGCACTCCGGCGCGGCCGCACCCGCCACCGCACCGCTCAGGTAACCCGCCACGAAGGCGTCCCCGGCGCCCACCGGGTCGACGGCGGTCACCGGCACCGCCGCGGCGCGGTGAACCCGACCGCCGTCGAACGCGAGCGAGCCGAGCGCGCCGAGTTTGACCACGACGGTGCGCGGGCCGGTCCGGGCCACCGCGCGGGCCAGTTCCTCGCCGAGATCGAACCCCGGCTCGTCGACCGGTTCCCGGCCCAGCAGCAGAGCGGCTTCCTCCGGACCGGCGAACACGACGTCGGCCGCGGCCGCGAGACGGGCCAGCACCGGCGACGCCTGCGCGGGCGACCACAGCGCGGCGCGGTGGTTCACGTCGAACGACACCAGCGCGCCTGCGGAGCGGGCGAGTTCGACGACGCGGTCGATGGCCTCGCGCGGTCCGGGCCCGAGCGCCGGGGTGATGCCGGTCAGGTGCACGACGGCGGCCGCACCGACGACCCGCTCGTCGATGTCCGATGTGGACAGCAGCGAGGCCGCGCTGCCGCGCCGGTAGTACCGGACGCGCCGGGGCGCACCGCCGCGCAGCTCCTTGAGCATGATCCCGGTCGGTGCCTCGGGGTCGCGGCGGGCGAGCACGCGCACCCCCTCGGCGCGGACCTCGCGGACCACGAGATCGCCCAGCGCGTCGTCGCCGACCCGGCTGATCCAGGTGCACGGCACGCCGAGCCTGGCCAACCCGATCGCCACGTTGGACTCCGCTCCCCCGATCCCGACGGGCAGCGCGGACCCGCCGGTGACGCGTCCCCACGGCGGCGTGCTCAGCAACGCCATCGTCTCCCCCAGCGTCACGACCGAACCCGTCATCGCCGCCCGTCCCGGTCCAGCCGCAGCAGCACCTTGCCGCTGCCGCTCGTGCGGTCCGCGGCCACCGCCAGCGCCTCGGCGGCCCGGTCCAGGTCGAAGGTGTGGGTGACCAGCGGGTCGACGTCCAGCCCGGCGCGCAGGGCGGCGACGGCGTCGGTGATCTCGTCGACGAACCGGTACGAACCGAGCCAGGTGATCTCCCTGGTCACCAGGTCGCCGAGCGCCGCCGGAGCCGGTTCGCCGGGCAGGTTGCCGACCTGCACGACCGTGCCGCCGCGCGCGGTCGCGCGCAGCACCGGTCCGAGCGCGCCCGGCGCGCCCGACGCCTCGAACACCAGCTCCACGTCCTCGGGCAGGCCCTCGCCGGAGGCCAGGTGGCGCACCTCGTCCGCGCCGAGGCGCTCGGCGATCCGCAGCGCGGGACCGGCGACGTCGGCGGCGATCACGGTGGCGGCGCCGCGGAACTTCGCCGCGGCCACGATCAGCGCCCCGATGGGTCCGGCCCCGTTGACCAGGACGGCGCGTCCGGACACGTCACCGGCCCGGTCGACCGCGTGCAGCGCGACCCCGAGCGGTTCGGCCAGCGCGCCCTGCCGGGTGCTGACCCCCTCGGGCAGGGGCCGCAGCTGGTCGGCCCGCACGGCCCGGAACTCGCTGAAACCGCCGTCGGTGTGCGGGCGCAGGGCCGCCGAGCCGAAGTACCGGACCCGGGGGTGCAGGTTGGTGCGCCCGGCGAGCCGGTCGGGCAGCGGTCCCTCCGGTTCGGCGGGGTGGATCGTCACCGGCGCGCCGATCTCGACGCCGGTCACGCCCGGTCCCACCCGCGCGACGCGTCCGGAGACCTCGTGCCCGAGCACCAGCGGCTGTTCCAGCACCGCGGTGCCCGAGGCGCCGTGCCGCCAGTAGGCGAGGTCGGAGCCGCAGATCCCGCCCCATTCCATCGCCACGACGACTTCGCCGCGCCCGGGGGTCGGATCGGGCACGTCGTCGATCCGCACGTCGTCGGGTCCGTGCACGACAACCGCTTTCATCCGGCGTCCTCCAGTCGTACCAGGTCGCGTCCGCGCGTCTCGGGCGAGAACCAGGCGGCCGCGGCGGTGATGAGCGAGTAGGCGATGAGCATCGCGGCGACGGGCCACCAGTGGTGCGTCGCCGCGGTCAGCGTCGCGGCCAGCACGGGTCCGACGGCGGTGGCCAGCGTGCCGCCGATCTCCTTGGCCACGGCGAGTTGGGTGAAGCGGGTGCGTGCGCCGAACAGCTCGGCCATGGTGGCGCTCTCCACCGAGAACAGCCCGAGGACGCCGATGTTGAGGACGACGACCACGGCGAGGGTGATCGCCGGGGTGCTGCGGCTGGCGAGCGCGGCCATCACGGGCACGGCCAGCACCGCCGTCAGCAGGCTGAGCGCGAGGTAGACGGGTCGGCGGCCGAAGCGGTCGCCGAGCAGGCCGACGAACGGGATCGTGGCGAAGCCGAGCACCGAGCCGTAGACGATCGCCGCGGTGGGCACGGACCGGTCGACCAGCAGGGTCGTGGCGAGGTAGCCGACGAGGAACGTCTGGATCAGCCCGGAGTTGCCCGCCTGCCCGAAGCGCAGCCCCAGGGCCAGCAGGAAGGCCCGCCCCTTGCGCTGGCGCAGCCCGGCCTCCAGCGCGCCGCGCTGCGGGGCCCGTTGGATCTGCTCGCGGGACAGCGCGACGCCGTCCACGACGTCCGGCCGTTCCTCGAACACCGGGCTCTCCCGCAGGTTGGTGCGCAGCCACAGGCCGAACAGCAGCATGACGAAGCTCAGCAGGAACGGCAGGCGCCAGCCCCAGGCGAGCACCTGCTGTTCGGACAGGACGGCGAGCAGCAGCGCCCACAGCCCGGAGGCGGCCAGGGTGCCGGAGTTGGTGCCGAGCGCGGCCAGCGAGGAGATGAACCCGCGCCGCCGGGCCGGTGCGTACTCGACCAGCAGCACGGTCGCTCCGGCGATCTCGGCGCCGGCTCCGAAACCCTGGACCAGGCGCAGCACCACGAGCAGCACGGGCGCGGCGATGCCGATCGTCTGGTAGGGCGGCAACGCGCCGATGAGGGTGGTGGAGGCGCCCATGATCGCGATGGTGAGGTACAGCACCTTCCGGCGGCCGATCCGGTCGCCCATCCGTCCGAAGTAGACGGCGCCGACGAGCCGCGCCAGGTAGCCGACGCCGTAGGTGGCCATCGCCGCGATCAACCCGATGGCGGGGCTGACGTCGGGGAAGAAGATCCGGTCGAACACGATGGCGGTGGCCAGCGAGTACAGCTGGAAGTCCATGAACTCCATCGCGGTACCGAGCCAGCCGGACACAGCCGCCTTGCTCAGCTCGCGCGTCGTGCGTCTGACGACGCCCGGCGACCGCGTGCTCTCCGTCATCGTGTGCTCCTTTGCTCCACGCGTGGTTTCTGGTCGGTGAACTCTTCCGCCCGGCGGTGCCTGCGCTGGGCCTCAGCAGCCGTCTTCCCCGGCGTTCAGAGTTCGATGCGGCCCGCGCGCAGCGCGGGGAGGTGTCCGGTCACCGCGGCCACCAGGTCTTCGTGTTCGGCGAGGTCGGCGGCGCCGATGGTGGTCAGCAGCCGCACGACCGCCTCCTCCGGCGTGCCCGCATGCTCCCAGCACCGGGCGAGCGCCGGGGCCGCCGGGTCGGTGGTGCCGAAGAGCTGGGCGCCGTCCGCGCCCGGTCTGGTGGCGTTGGCCCACGCCGCGAGCGCCAGTTCCAGCACCGCGGTGGTGCTGCCGCGACCGCGCAGCTCGCGCAGGGCGTCCAGCCAGCGCTCGGGCAGTTTCAGCGAGCCGTCGCTGCCGATCTGCCGCAACCGGTGGTGCATCGCGGGATTCCCGAAGCGGCGGACCAGGTCGTCCACATAGGACTCCGCGTCGAGGTCGGCGGCGGGCAGCGTCGCGGCGACCTCGGCGGCCAGCGCGCGCACC
Organism: Saccharopolyspora rosea; assembly: GCF_025643595.1. GTDB lineage: Bacteria > Actinomycetota > Actinomycetes > Mycobacteriales > Pseudonocardiaceae > Saccharopolyspora > Saccharopolyspora rosea. Next base: position 2,729,452 of record NZ_CP102826.1, on the reverse strand, counting down.
AGCCGTTCGCCCCAGTCGGTGCCCAGCGCGTCGGCGACGGTGCCGCAGCCCGCGGCCAGTCCCAGGTAGGCCAGCGCCGAGTGGGAACCGTTGAGCAGCCGCAGCTTCATCAGCTGGTGGGGGCGGACGTCGGGGACCAGGAGGGCGCCGTCGAGCTCCCAGGCGGGCCGGGCGGCGCGGAAGTCGTCCTGGATCACCCACTGCCGGTAGGGCTCGCCGAACACGGCGACTTCGTCGCGGAAGCCGAGCGCGGCCGAGGCGAGGTCGCGGTGCTCGGCGGTGGTGGCGGGCACGATGCGGTCGACGACCGTGGCCGGGAAGGACACCGAGGTCGACAGCCAGTCCAGCAGCGCTTCGGCGTCCGGCCAGCCGGATTCCCGGACGAACTCACCGACCACCCCCGCCAGGGCGGGACCGTTGCCGGCGGCGTTGTCGCACGAGATCACGTTGATCGGCGCTCCGCAGCCGCGGAAGCGCGCGGCCAGCGCCGAGGCGAGCGCGCCGACGACCGTGCCGAGCTCGGTCTCCCCGGCTCTGGCGGCGGCGAGGTCCGCGGCCACGCCCGCGTCGGCGGTGTCCAGACCTCCGGTGTCGGGTCGGCGCGCGTACCCCTTCTCCGTCACCGTCAGCGTCGCGGTGGTGACGTCGGGCGAGGCGAGGAGTTCGCGGAGGCGGGCGCGGTCGGCGCGCATCCGCAACGCCTCGACCACCGAGCCGACGACCCGGACCCGGTCGCCGGTGGCGGCGCGCTCGGTCACCGAGTAGAGGCAGTCCTGGGCGCGCAGCGCGGTCACGGCCGCGGCCGATCGCGGCCGGACCGCGGCGATGCCCCAGGGCTCGCCGGTGCGGGCCGCCGCGGCTTCGGTGTAGAGCGCCTGGTGGGCCAGGTGGAACGCCCCGAGTCCGAAGTGGACGATTCGGGGCCGGAGCTCCCGCGGGTCGACCAGCGGGCGGTGGTCGGGGGCGAGCCGGTCCAGCGCGGCCCGGCCGAGCAGGTCGGCGTGCACGGCGGATCCTCCCGTCACCAGTCGTGGACCGAACCGTCGAGGCGGCGCGCCACGGGCAGGTAGCGCGGCTCGTACGGGAAGCGCTCGGCGGCCTCCTCGTCGTACTCCACGCCCAGCCCCGGCTCCTCGGAGGGGTGCAGCATGCCGTTGTCGAAGCGGACTCCGCTGCGGAAGACCTCGGCGGTCTCCGGCACGTGCGGCATGTACTCCTGGATGCCGAAGTTCGGCACCGCGAGGTCGAGGTGCACCGCCGCGGCGAGGGTGACCGGCGAGAGGTCGGTCGCCCCGTGCGACCCGGTCCGGACCTGGTGCAGCGCGGCGAGGTCGAAGATGCGGCGCAGGTGCGTGATGCCGCCCGCGTGCACCACGGTCGTGCGCACGTAGTCGATGAGCTGCTCGCTGATGAGCTGCTGGACGTCCCAGATCGAGCTCAACGCCTCCCCGACCGCGACGGGCGTCGTGGTGTGCTGCCGGATGAGGCGGAAGGACTCCTGGTTCTCGGCCGGCGTGGGGTCCTCCATCCAGAACAGCCGGCAGTCCTCCACGCGCTTGCCGAACCGCGCGGCCTCGATCGGCGTGAGCCGGTGGTGGACGTCGTGCAGCAGGTGGAAGTCGAAGCCGAAGCGTTCGCGGACGGCTTCCAGGTAGGTCGGGGCGAAGTCGAGGTAGTCCTCCGTGGACCACGGCTGCTCGTCCGGCAGCGAACTCGCGGCGGGTTCGTAGACCACGCCCTTGCGCACGCCGTAGGTGCCGCCGACGTCCGGGACCGCGGCCTGGGCGCGGATCGCCCGGTAGCCGAGTTCGCGGAAGCGGGCGACGTCGTCGAGCAGCGCGGGCACGTCGGCGCCGCTGGCGTGGCCGTAGACCAGCACGCCGTCCCGCGAACGACCGCCGAGCAGCTGGTAGAGCGGTAGTCCGGCCACCTTGCCCTTGATGTCCCACAAGGCGGTGTCCACCGCCGCGATGGCCGTCATGGTCACCGGCCCGCGCCGCCAGTACGCGCCCCGGTACAGGTACTGCCAGGTGTCCTCGATGCGGGCGGGGTCCCGGCCGATGAGCAGCGGGACCACGTGGTCGCGCAGGTACGCGGCGACCGCGAGCTCCCGGCCGTTGAGGGTGGCGTCTCCCAGGCCGGTCACGCCGTCGGACGTCGTCACCCGCAGTGTGACGAAGTTGCGGCCGGGCGAGGCGACGAAGACCTCGGCGCGCTCGATCGTGCTCACGGCAGCCCCCACTTCCCTTCGAGGACGGGCGCCGACGTCCGGGACCGAACGCGGCGCACTGATGTAGCAGTACTGGTATACAAGCACTGGTCGCGTAGTCGGTCAAGACTGGTGCACTAGTCGACCGGACTTGTGCACTAGGCTGGCCGCGTGACCGGAGACAGCAGGCGGTCGAACCGCCGAGTCGTGCACGAGGCGCTGCGGCGGAGGGTGCTCACCCTGGAGCTGCCGCCGGGATCGGCGCTGTCGGAGAACGAGTTGGCCGCGTCGATGGGGGTGAGCCGCACCCCGGTGCGGGAGAGCCTGATCCTGCTCGCCGAGGAGGGGCTGGTCCAGATCTTCCCGCAGGTCGGGTCGTTCGTCTCCCGGGTGGACCCGCAGCACGTCGCCGACGCCCAGTTCCTGCGCGAGGCCGTCGAGCTGGCCGCGCTGGAGGACCTCCCGCCCGAGCCGGACGCCGACGTCGTCGCGGAGCTGCGGGACAACCTCGCCCGGCAGCGGGAAAGCGGCATCGAACCGGAGGACTTCTTCGCGCTGGACGAGGAGTTCCACCGCGGCCTGCTGCGGCTGAGCGGCCACGAGCGCGCGTGGCCGACCGTGGTGTCGGCCAAGGGCCACCTCGACCGCGCCCGCCGCCTCGGCCTCTACGAGGCGCAGTCGCCCCGGGTGTTCGTGGCGCAGCACGACGAGATCCTGCAGGCCGTCCTGGAGCACGACCTCGACCGCGCCCGCCGCACCATGCGCACGCACCTGCGCGAGGTCTTCGCCGACATCGAGCGCATCCGCGAACGCAAGCCCGAGCTCTTCGCGTCCAACAGCGACGCCACCCCCGTCCGGCGCAACATCGCCGTGTGGCGGTGATCCGAGAGGTCAGCCTCCCAGTTCCCCGCGGCACATCCGGGCGGCGACCTCGGTCAGCACGGCGACACCGGACAGCAGGTCGTCGTCCGACGTTCGCGATCAGCTACGGCACCGCAACCCTGCACCTGCCCCGTTCGCTGCTGCTGGTCGCCACGCTCGTGGCCGCCGCGGTGGAGATCGCCGTCCTCGTCGTCTTCGGTCGACTCGCCGAACGGCTCGGCCCGGCCCGGGTCTGCATCGTCGGGGGCACTCGCGGCGAGCGGCGAACGCTCCTGGTCACTCGCACTCCTGCTGCTCGTGATGTCCACCATCACCGCGCTCGGCGGAGCACTCGCCGGGCGGTGGCGCACCGACGACGGATGAGGAAGGCGGCAGCACCCATCGCGGCCCGGTGGGACCGTCGATCCAGACCAGGTGTTCTCCGGCGGTCACGGTGAGACCGAGTCGGGACCATTCGGGCTGATCATGTGCTGTCCAGATGTCACGGGCCTGTTCGACGGCCGACCACAGGTATGACGGCCCGGATTCCCACACGGCGCGACCATCGCGGGTGACCTCCAGCGACACTTCGCACCACGAGCCGTCAGGACAGCTCAACGAGACGGCGGCGGGTTGTTCGGTGACGGGGTGGAGCGTGTAGCCGAACCGCACACCTGGCGGCATCGACAGGCATGCCAGGAACCACCACACCGGCGATTCCCATGGCCGTTCTTCCATGACCGAGGTGTGCCGGCGGTGGGCCTGCCGACGGTTCCGCTGCGGGTATCCCGAGATGGGCGGGTGGGTTTCGCCCCGCATCAGCATGAACGCCGAATGGCCGTCGAGGAAGTGCCCCTGACCGGTCCCGTCGCCATTGCTGTGCAGCGCCACGAGGTTTCCGGCACTCGTGCCGACCTTGAGATCGACGAGGACGAGCCCGCCTGCCCGCGTCTGCCGGAGCCACGCCGGCGGTACGCGGTTCACCGCGCAGGTGGCGATGAGGCGATCGAAGCGGACTGCATCGTCCGGCCAGCCTCCGGCGCCGTCGGCGGCGGCGAGGTGGGGTTCGTATCCGGCGTGGCGCAATCGTTGCCGGGCTGCGTCGACCAGGTTCGGGTCGATGTCGACGCTGAACACTCGCTCGTCACCGAGCCGGTGCGCCAACAAGGCGGCGTTGTAGCCGGTGCCGGTGCCGATCTCCAACACGGTGTGCGTGTCGTGGAGGTCCAGGGCTTCGAGCATGCGCGCCATCAAGCTCGGCGCGGACGACGACGATGTGGGCCCGATGCCGCCGTGGTGGAGTTCACCGAGCTGGGTCACCAACGGCTTGTTGGTGTAGACCCGTTCCAGCCACCGGACCGGTTCGGATTCCGGGGTTACCTCGCGCCATTCCCGGTCGCGCAGCTCGTAGAACTTCGGGACGAACTCGTGCCGGGGCACCTCCCGCATGGCGGCCTGCCACTCCGACGCGGACACCTTTCCGCTGGCCACCAGTTCCGCGACCAAGGCATCGGCAAGATCCGGCCATGCTGTCACCGCCACGTTCCCAGTCCTTTCGCCAGCAACCGAGCCATCGCTGCTGTCATGTCCGCGCCGGTGGCCGATTCCAGCCACCCGAACTGCGGTCCGGTGTTCGCTTCGAGGAACACCCATTCACCATCCGGCCGGACCACGAAATCCGCGCCGGTGTAGGTCAGCCCCAACCGGTTCATCAACCGTGCCATTCCTCTGCAGATGTCGTCGGGGACGTCCACCCACGGGGTGTAGTCGGCGCCCTCCGGATCAGCCCGCCAGTCATCCTGGCCACCTTCCCCGGCGGCGATGCGCACCGGGAACCACTCGTCGCCGATCACCGTCAGCCGCACTTCGTACGCCTTCGGCACCCGTGCCTGCACGGTGGCGGCTGTCACCCCGACTCCTCCCAGGTCGCGCAGGTCTTCGGAGGTGAGCCGGTGCGTGTAGCTGATGTGCGCCAGCCCGCCGCAGGACATACCCGCACCGCCGAGCGGCTTCGACACCGCGTCGCGGCAACCGGCGACGAAGTCCCGCACTGCGTCGGGCTCGTTGGTGATGACCGTATCCGCGGTCGTCATCCCGCAGTCCGCGGCGACTGCCCACTGGTACGGCTTGTAAGCGCGTCGGCGCACCGGTTCGGCGAGTTCGCCCACAGCACCCCCGGCAACGCCGCGAGAACTCCGCCCAGTCCGAGCTTGGCTTCCCGGAACACGAAGTTGCGTTCGGAGGCGTTGAGCCCCGGCGGCGCGGTGTATGCCGAGGGGTTGCGGTACCACACCGACCGCAACCCGTCGAGCGTGATCGAGTGGTGCTCGGTGCTCAACCGGCCCGACCACCGGCCGCCGCGCAACCGGGCGTCCAACCGCAGCCGTTGCGGGAAGTCCGCCAAATCCGCCCGCAGCACCGGAGTTCCCAGCGCGGCGAGGTGGTTGATCACCGCGTCCGCCGTGGGGTCGAAGTCACGAGCGAGCACGAGCACCGACACGGTTCACACCTCTTCCCAGCCGAACTCTTCACTGGACGGCGGGTCCTCGCCGTCGGTCGAGTAATCGGTGGTCGTCCAGTCCTTCTTCATCTGCGGCGCCAACGGTGCCCCGAAAGCATCGACCGCGATCTGTCGTTCGGGGCAGTAGCGGTAGACCGGCTCCGCCGGCCGATGCACCGGCTGGATCCAGCGCAGCCCGAACGGAGTGGGCGCGGCAGGCGCATCGGCAGGTTCCTCCGGATCGGGGCGCGCTGACGCGAACCGCAGACCGTGCGAGGCGAGCGGATCGACGTCATCCGTGGTGCTGTGCGTCGGAACGGTGGTCATGGGAGGCGACTCCTTCCGTACGTTCGCGTTCACTTCCATCGGTGGGATGTCCGGCGGCGATCCCGAACCTCCTTCCCCTTGTCCGAACGGGTGGCCGGACGCAACGATCCACACGCGTCTCCGCCGCGTGTGGCGATCCATGCGCTGTCGTCCATGCTCCGCACCCCCTGTCACCGCCGCCGTAAGTAACCTCGGAACTGCGGTGCGTCACCAGTAGGGTTCAGACGTTCACCGAGGTTCACAACGAGGCGGAGGAGGACATGACGACCGGCGCAGACTTGCGGGCTGCCCGCGACACCGGGGGGCTGAGTCTGGCGCGCATGGCGCAACGGACACACTTCACCAAGTCGTACCTCAGCATGGTGGAAACCGGGAAACGTCCCTTGCCCGCCGACGTCATCGCCGCGTACGAACAGGTTCTCGGCGTGCCATTGGCGAATGCTCCTGGCGATCCCGTGCGGCTCGCCCACGAATGGCTCGTCGCGGAATCTCCCCTTGCCGTCCAGACGCGCTCAGGGCGTCGGGTCGGTGATTCGCTGGCAGCGACGTTGGAAACGCGCGTCGTCGAACTGCGCCACCTGGACGACGTGGTGAGCAGCCATGACCTGCTTCCAGCCGTTTCGAAGGAACTCGACGAAGCCCGAAGTCTCGTTCGCTCCTCCACTTACTCCGACAGGACGCGAAAGCGGCTGTACACAGCGGTCGGCGAACTCGCCCAACTCGCTGGATGGGTCGCCAGCGACACCGGGCGGTTCGCGGATGCCCAGCGGTTCTACCTCGCCGGTGTCGGTGCCGCGAACGAAGCACGCGACCGTGCTCTCGGCGCACAACTGCTGTCCAGCCTGAGCTATCAGATCGCTACCATCGGAGATCCCCGTGATGCGGCGCTCATCGCCAGGACAGCCGCGATGGGAGCTCACGCCGCGACTCCGGCGGTTCGCGCTCTGCTGCTGGAGCGCGTGGCATGGGCATCGGCGAAAGCGCGGGACGCCGAGGCCACGTGGCGGGCGCTGGACGAGGTCGACGACGCCTTCGAAGAACGCGGCGTGGACGAACCGGAATGGGTCTACTGGCTCAACCGCTGCGAGATTGACGTCATGGCAGGCCGTTGCATGATCGAACTGGGCAGGCCGGGCGAAGCCGAGCCGCTGCTGTCCGCCGCGATCGAGAGCTATCCCTCAGAGCACGCCCGCGAAGTGGCCCTGTACCTCTCGTGGTTGGCCGAGTCGCACGCGCGAGCGGGCGATCTGGACGCTGCCCGGTATGCCCTCGCAAGGGCGCAGAGCTATGCCGTGAGCATGCCTTCGGCACGGGTGGATCAGCGTCTGCAAGTCGTCCAGCAGTTGCTCTGAGAGCGCCCGAGCGGATGAGAACCAACTGAAGTTCGCCGCCCGGCAGGACCCACGGGGCACTTCGATCCCAAGCCCGGCTACGTTGCTGGCCGCCCGCACGGCTACCGGCAGGATTTCTGGCGGCTCCGGTCCCGTCACCCGGAACGCCGGTCGCGCGGTGCGCGGTGGGCGAACCAGACGGCGATGATCACGACGGCGCACCCCACGAGCTGGCTCGTGGTGGGGGTTTCGCGCAGCACGAGCAGGCCGAGCGCGACCGCCAGCACGGGGTGCAGCAGCAGGAGCGCGGCCGAGGTGCCGGGGGCGAGCTTCGGGGTCGCGGTCGCCAGCAGCAGCCAGGCGGCGACCTGGCCGAGCAACGCCAGCGCCACCAGCCAACCCCAGGACGCCGCCGGGAGCCGCGCGGTGATGCCCGTGGTGGCCGCGCCGAGGATCCCGGTGACCGCGGTGGCGGCTCCGGTCGCCACGCAGACCGGCGTCACCACGTGCCGCGGGTTGCGCGTCCCGGACAGGCGGCTCAGGTGCAGGTATGCGGCGTAGGCGATGCCGGATGCGACGCCCAGCGCCGAACCGAGCAGCTGGTGGGTCGCGTGCGGGTCCTCCGACAGCGCCCCGCTGGCCAGCGCGATCCCGGCGAGCATGACCGGGCACGCGATCAGGAACCGGCGGGCGATCGGCGTGCCGCCGAAAATCCTTGCCAGCAGCGGGAAAGCGATGACCTGGACGTTGTTGAGCACGGTCGCGATCGCAGCGCCGACACCGAGGATGCTCGCCGTCCACAGTGCATAGTCGACGCCCAGGAAGACACCGGCGGCGAGCGCGCAGCACTGCACCGCGCGGTCCGGTCGGCCGTGGCGGCGGCACTCGCGCACGGCGAGCGGCGCGAGCGCGGCCATCGCGATCGCGCAGCGCAGGAACGCCGCCGTGCCCGCGTTGACCTCGGCGAGCTTGACGAACACCGCCGAGGCCGACAGGCAGCCCGCGCCCGCGACGACCAACGCCGACGGCGGGACCGCCACCGGCGAACCCGAATTCCGTTCGACGACAGGGGGTTTCGGGGTTCGCGAGGTGGCCATACCGCCACTGTGCCAGCGGACAGCGGAAAGCACTATTTACCATTCGTTACCACGTCACGTTAGCCTGGCTGACGTGATGAGTTGGGAACGGTTGCGGGTTTTCGCCGCGGTGGCCGAGCACACCTCCATCACCGCGGCGGCGGAGGCACTGCACCTCACCCGCCCCGCGGTGTCGCAGCACGTGCGCAAGCTGGAGCGCGAGGCCGGATGCCGGCTGGTCGAACCCGACGGGCGGGGAATCCGGTTGACCACCGCCGGACAGGTGCTGGCATCCGCGGCGCGGTCGATCACCGCGACGGTGCTCGACGTCGAACGCGACCTGGCCAACATCCACGAGCGGATCACCGGCCCGCTGCGCGTCGGGGCCGTCACCAGCGCCCTGCGCGCCTTCGTCCTCGACGCGCTGCGCACCCTGACCACCCGGCATCCGCAGCTGGATCCCGCGCTGCGCGACGGGGAGGTCATCGACCTGATCCCCGCGCTGCGGGCCAGGCGGTTGGACGCCGTGGTGCTGGAGAGCTGGTCGGGCTGGCCCGCCCGGATGCCTCCCGGGGTGGCGCTCACCGACCTGTTCACCGAGGACGTCGAGCTGGCCGTGGCCGACGACCACCCGCTGGCCCAGCGGTCGGTGGTCCGGATCGACGAGCTGCACGGCCAGAGGTGGACGAGCTGCCCGCCCGGCACCGAGGCGCACGAAGCCCTGGTCCAGACGCTGCGCTCGCACTCCGTCGACGCCGACGTGCGCTACTGCATGGCCGACTACGCCACCCAGCTGTCCGCCGTGGCGGCCGGTCTGGCGTCCGCCCTCGTCCCCCGCATCGCCCAGTCGCCCCGCCCGGCCGGGGTGCGCTACGTCCCGTGCGAGCCCGCCGTGACGCGCACCATCGCCGTGGCCACCGCGGACAGCGGCAGCACCCCGGCCGTGCGCGCCCTGCTCGCCGAGCTGCTCCGCACCACCGACCGCGGTGAACCCGCCCCCGCTCCGCAGTGACGCCGCGGAGCCGGGCCGAGCGTCAGACGCTGCGCAGCACCGAGACGACGATGCCCAGCACCACGGCCTCGTCGCCGTCGATGACCTCGTAGGCCGGGTTGCACGGTTCGAGGCGGACGTGGCCGCCGCGTCGGCGGTACACCTTGACGGTGGCCTCGTCGTCGATCATCGCGGCGACGATCTGGCCCGAGTGGGCCTCGTGCTGCTGCCGCACCACGACGATGTCGCCGTCGCAGATCGCGGCGTCGATCATCGAGTCCCCGCGCACCCGCAGGCCGAAGACGTCACCCCGCCCGGTCAGTTCGCGGGGCAGCGCCAGCACGTCGTCGACGTGCTCCTCGGCCGCGATGGGAGCCCCGGCGGCGATGTCGCCGACCACGGGCACGGACACCGAGTCGCGGTCCGACCGCGACGCCCGCCCCAGGAACGCGCGCACGTCGATCGGCCGGGACACCGTGGCGCTGCGCCGCAGGAACCCCTTGTCCTCCAGGCTCGCCAGGTGCTTCGACACCGACGACGCGGACCGCAGGCCGACGGCGTCGGCGATCTGGCGCGTGCTCGGCGAGTACCCGTGCTCGACCACCCAGTCCCGGATCACGGCCAGGATCCGCTGCTGGCGCAGCGGCAGGGCGGACGGGTCCAGGTGCTCGAAGGCGTCGAGATCGTCGTAGGCGGTCACCCGCGCAATGGTAGAGGTCAGCGCCTCCGGCCAGGCCACCGGCATGCACGACCCTCCACTGCGGACACCGGCGGCGCGGCCTCCGCGCTCCGGCCGCCGCCCGGGTGAACCTCGACACCGCACTTACTACAGTGCTGAACATTCAAGTACGATAGCACTGTGCCCGACGATGACACCGAACTCGACTGGCTGCCCACCGAGGAACTGCGGGTCTTCCGGGCGTTCAACCGTTCGTGGCAGGCGTTGAACGCCCGGATCGACGAGGACCTCAAGCGCGACGTGGGACTGCCCCGCACGTACCTGGACATCCTGTTCCGGCTGCGGCGCGCACCCGGTCGCGCGCTGCGGATGACCCGGCTCGCCGAGATCACCGGGTCCAAGGCGAGCCGGATCACGCACGCGATCGGACGCCTGGAGCAGGCCGGGCTGGTCCGACGCGAAGTGCCCGCGGGCGATCGGCGCGGCTGGCTGGCGGTGCTCACCGACGAAGGGCTCGCCCGGGTGCACCAGGCCGCTCCCCGGTACGCGCGCAGCATCCGCGAGCACTACCTGGAACTGCTGACCCCGGCGATGCGCGCCCAGATCACGCGGATCGGCGAGGCGTTGCTGACCCACCTGGACCCGGAATCGCTGCCGGGCGCTAGCGAGAAGGAGCACAAGGACCAGTGCTGACCTCGACATCCGACGGGACCGCCGGAACCGGCTCGACCAGCAGTGGTCCGCTGTGGCAGGTGCAGGCCGTCGCCGGGCTCGGCGGTTTCCTCGCCTGCGTGAACACGTCCACAATGGACGTCGCGTTGCCCACCGTCAGCAGGCACTTCGCCGCCTCGGCCACCGCCGCCTCGTGGATCCTGCTGGCCTACATGCTGGTCACCACGACGCTGGTGTTCGTCTTCGGGCGGGTGGCGGACATGATCGGTCGGCGCCGCATGTTCCTGGCCGGACTCGCCCTGCTCACCCTCGGCGGCCTGCTGTGCGGGTTGGCGCCGAACGTCGTCGCGCTGATCGCCTTCCGGTGCGTGCAGGCCGTCGGCGCGGCGGCCCTGTTGGCCAACATCACCGCGCTGATCACCGATGCGTTCCCCGCCGCCCGGCTGGCCACCGCGCTGGGCATCAACGCCACCATCGCCGCCCTCGCGCAGGTCCTGGGACCGGCCATCGGTGGCGCGCTGGCCTCCGGACTGGGTTGGCGTTCGGTGTTCTGGTTCAACGTCCCGGTGGGCGTGATCGGCCTGGCGTGGGCCCGGATGTGCCTGCGCCCCGGGACCGCGCACGCGGCCGACGAGTCCTTCGACCACCTCGGCGCCATCCTGTCCACCCTCGGCCTGGGCGGGCTGGTCCTGGCGATCTCCGAGGGCGGCGCGCTGGGTTGGACCAGCGCACCGGTCCTGCTCGGCGCCGGGCTCTTCGCGGTCTGCACCCCCGCCTTCCTCCTCGTCCAGGCGCGGCGGCGGCACCCGCTGTTGGACCTGTCGCTGTTCGCCGACCGGGCCCGCTGCCTGGCGTACCTGTCGCTCTTCCTGTTGGCGATGGCCTACTTCGCCGTCGTGCTGCTGATGTCGCTGTACCTCCAGGCAGCGGTCGGCATGCCCGCGTACCGAGCCGGTGCGCACGTGCTGTTCGTGGCGCTGGCCATGGCGATCACCGCTCCGGTCGCCGGGCGGCTCCGCAGCCGGTTCAGCACCCGCGCGCTGTCCGGCGCCGGTCTGGCCCTGTCCGCCTGCGGGCTGTTCGCGCTGTCCGCAGTGGTCTCCCCGGGGATGAGCGGTGCCGCGCTCGCGGCCTGCCTGCTGGCCGTGGGAGCCGGGGTGGGGTTGTTCATGACGCCCAACACCGGCTCGATCATGAGCTCGGTCTGCCCCGACCGCCGCGGCATCGCCAACGGCGTGCGCCAGACCGTGCAGAACGCCGGCTACGCCGTCAGCACCGCGCTGTCGCTGGCGATCGTCACCACCGGCCTGCCCGACCCGGTCAAGCGGGCCGCCTACGCGGGCACCGTCCACGCACTGGCCCCGGACACGCTGCGCGACCTCACCGCCGGCTACCGCTGCGCCCTGCTGGTCCTCGCGGTCGCCTGCACCCTCGGCCTGATCGCCTCCCTCACCCGCGGCGGCGAGTCAGCACCTGTCGTTGAACCTGCTCCCGGAAGGGGCGTGGCAAGCGGCGGAGCCGCTTTCTCTTTCGGTGAGTGGTCTCGCCGCTGGCACCGCCGCGGGTTCTCAGCGGTCGTCTCGCGAGGACAGGCCCGACGCCGTGTATGGGCATACATCAGGAGAAGCTTCCGCAGTCGAGCCGGCCGCTGAGGTTCCGCCACCGGCACCGCCACCCAAAACGACTTCAAAGACAGGCACTCAGTTCGCGAGCGGTGATGGGAGCATCGTCCACGCACCCTGTTCACGGGTCGCGAACGATCGAAGGGCGGAGGAACGCGTGGATCGCTCGGACGTGGTCGCCGAACTCGAAAAGCTCGCGCGGGACCGGGATTCCCGGGACGAACTCGCCGAGCTGCGGAACCGGTTCACCATCCCCGACGGGGTGTCCTACTTGGACGGCAACTCGCTGGGACCGCCCTGCCGCACCACGTCCGCCGCGCTGACCGAACTCGTCGACCGCCAGTGGGCTCCGGCGCTGATCGAGGCGTGGGAGCGCCACGACTGGTGGTCGGCGCCGCGGCGGGTCGGGGACCGGATCGGCCGCGTTCTCGGCGCCGCCGAGGGGCAGGTGGTCGTCGGCGAGTCCACTTCCGTGCAGATCTTCAACGCCCTGACCACCGGGTGCCGCCTGGCCGCGGGGCGGGAGGTGGTGCTCGTCGACGCCGACCACTTCCCGACCGACCTGTACCTGAGCCGGTCGGTGACGCGACTGCTCGGGCTGCGCCCCCTCCGGGTCCCGATGGGGGACGCGGTGGGCGCGCTCGATGAGCACGGGGACGAGGTGGCGGTCGTCTTCTGCTCCGCGGTCGACTTCCGGACCGGCGAGCTCGCCGACATCCCGGGGGTGACCGAGGCCGCCCACCGGCGCGGGGCGCTGGTGCTGTGGGACCTCTCCCACGCCGCCGGGCTCGTGCCGCTCGAACTCGACACCTGGCAGGTCGACCTCGCCGTGGGCTGCACCTACAAGTTCCTCAACGGTGGTCCCGGTGCGCCGGCTTTCCTGTACGTGTCGCACCGGCACCAGGATTCCGCCGATCCGGTGCTCACCGGCTGGCACGGCCACCGGGCTCCGTTCGGCATGGACCCCGAGTACCAACCGGCGGAGGGCATCGACCGCTTCCGCATCGGCACCCCGCAGGTGCTGTCGATGCTCGCCCTGGAACACGCCCTCGCGGTGTTCGACGAAGTCACCACGGTCCGGTTGTGGGAGAAGTGCGGCGAGCTCGCCGACTTCTTCCGGCACTGCTTCGCGCAGCTGTGCGGTGATCTCGACCTGACGATCGTGACGCCCGCGGACCCCGCGCGCCGAGGCGGTCACATCACCGTGCACGCCCCCGAGGCGGCGCGCCGTTGGAAAGCGCTGGCCGAGCGCGGCGTCCTCGGAGACCTGCGGAATCCGGACATGCTCCGCTTCGGCCTGAGCCCGCTGGTCGTGCGCTTCTCCGACGTCGCGCGGGCCGTGACCGAGCTCGCGGACATCTCGCGGACCGACGCCCACCTCGACGACCGCTTCGCGGGCACCGGTCTCATGGGATGACCGAATCGCTCGACACCCCGGGGTGCGGGGGGGGTGTCGAGTCGGTCGGCGAGCCCGCCGGGCATCGACGAACTTGTTCGTTACGAACATGTTCGTTAGGCTGCGCACGTGACTCCGCGCTCCCCGGCTCCCCGCAGCCGCCGCGAACGGCCCGCCAAGCCCGCTCTGACCTACGACGGCATCATCGCGACGGCCGTCCGGCTCATGCGGGCCGAGGGGCTGTCGCGGGTGACGATGCGTCGGCTGGCGCGGGAACTCGACACGGGCCCGGCCTCGCTGTACGTCTACGTGGCCAACACCGCCGAGCTGCACGCGGCGATCCTGGACGAGCTGCTCGGCACCGTCGACCTGGGACCGGTCACCGCGGACGGGGATTGGCGGGACCGCCTCGCGGCCGTGCTCGGCTCCTACACGCGCGTGCTGTTCGACCACCCGAGCCTGGCGCAGTCGACGCTGGTGGCGCGCCCGTCCGGGCCGCACTACCTGGCGCTGGTCGAGGCGCTGCTGGAACTGCTGGCGCAGGGCGGTGTTCCGGACGCGCAGGCCGCCTGGGGAGTGGACGTGCTGCTGCTGGTGGCGACCGCGGCGGCCACCGAGCAGTCGGTCCGCGACGGTTCCGAGCACGCCGAGCAGGAGCACAACGCGCTCGTCGCCGCCGTGCGGGGCGCGCCCGCCGCGACGCATCCGCGCATCGCCGCGCTCGCGGACGACCTCGTGTCCGGCACGCCCGAGACCCGTCTCGCGTGGTTCTTCCAGGCGATCGTCAACGGCGCCCGGCACACCACCCGACACGATCGCTGAGCGAGGGAGACCATGCCCCAGCACCACCCCGTCGTCATCGTCGGCGCGGGACTGGGCGGCCTGAGCCTGGCCCGCATCCTGCACGTGCACGGCATCGAGGTGGTCGTCTTCGAACGCGAGGCCGACCGGCACGCCCGCACCCAGGGCGGCATGCTCGACATCCACGCCGAGACCGGCCAGGTCGCGCTGCGCGCCGCCGGACTCCAGGAGGACTTCCTCGGACTGGTGCTGCCCGGCGGGCAGGCCACGCGCATCCTCGACAAGCACGCCACCGTCCTGTTCGAGGAGGTCGACGACGGTCGCGGCACCCGACCCGAGGTGGACCGCGGCCGGTTGCGCGACCTGCTGCTCGACTCGCTCCCCCCGGGCGTGGTGCGCTGGAACGCCGCGGTCAGCGGGATCCGCTCGCTCGGCGAGGGGCGTCACGAGGTGATCCTCGCCGACTGGAGCCGGTGCACCACCGATCTCCTCGTCGGGGCCGACGGCGCCTGGTCGCGGGTCCGCCCGCTGCTGTCGGCCGCCGAACCCGCCTACACCGGCGTGACCCTCGTCGAGACCCGCCTGACGGACGCCGGCACCCGCCACCCCGCCAGCGCCGCGCTCGTGGGAGGCGGCACGGCCTTCGCGCTCGACGGCGGCAAGGGTTTCTTCACGCACCGCGAATCCAGCGGCGACGTGCAGGTGGACGCCGCCCTCAGCGTGGCGCGGGACTGGTTGTCCACTGTGGACTTCGATGACGCGGTGGCCGCGAAGGAGGCGGTGCTGCGGCACTTCACCGGCTGGCACCCCGCCCTCCGGGCCCTGGTCACCGACGCCGACGGACCGTTCGTCCCGCGTCCGATCTTCGCCCTGCCGGTGGGCCACCGCTGGAACCGGGTGCCGGGCGCGACCCTGCTCGGAGACGCGGCGCACCTCATGACGCCGTTCGCCGGCGAGGGAGCCAACACCGCCATGCACGACGCCGCCGAACTCGCCCGCGCTCTCGTCGAGCACCCCGACGACGTCGAGGCGGCGCTCGACGAGTACGAGAACGCGCTGTTACCCCGCGCCGAAGCCGCGGCCGCCGCCTCCGCCACCGGTCTGGCCACCTGCTTCGCCGATGACGCGGCGCAGCGGCTGGTGGCCGCGTTCAGCGCGTGACGGTCACCGCCCGCGGACCGAGCCCGATCAGCACCGCCCCGCTGGTCGTTCCGATCCGACTCGCCCGACGACCGGCTGCGCGGACACCCCCGGTAACCGCGCGCCCGGAGGGCTCATCACCGGCGCCGGGCGCGCCGGGCACGACAACGATGCGGTCGCGATCGTCGGTAACCGCCTCCCCCCGACCGGACGAAGATCATTAGAGTGGCGGCGGTGGGAACGGACCTGCAGGATCGAGGACTGCCGCGATGACCGACTGGATTCCCGAGGGCGCCGACGTGACCATCCCGAGCGCCGCGCGGGTGTACGACTGCTTGCTCGGCGGTGGCCACAACTTCGAGGCCGACCGAACCTTCGCCGCCAAGGCCAAGGAGGTGTTCCCCGGCGTCGACCAGGCGTGCCGCGCCAACCGGGCCTTCATGCGCCGCGCCGTGCTGCACGGCCTGCAGAGCGGAGTGCGCCAGTTCCTCGACATCGGATCGGGCATCCCGACGGTGGGCAACGTGCACGAGATCGCGCACCCGGTCGACCCCGAGGCCCGCGTCGTCTACGTCGACAACGAGGCCGTGGCCGTCGCGCACTCCGAACTCATCCTCGACGGCAACGAGCGCGCCACCATCGTCAGCGCCGACATGTGCGACCCGGACGCGCTGCTCAAGCAGGCCGAGCGGCACCTCGACTTCGACCAGCCGATCATGCTGCTGATGCTCGCCCTGATCCACTTCATCCCGGACACCGAGCGTCCCGCCGAACTCGTCGCCCGCTACCGCGACGCGCTGCCGCCCGGCAGCCACCTCGCGATCACCCACGCCACCGCCGACGCCCGCCCGGACGAGATGAGCCGGCTGGAGGCGCTGTACGCCACCAGCAGCAACCCGGCCGTCGCCCGCACCCGGGAGTGGATCACCGACCTGTTCGGCGACTTCGAACTCGTCGACCCGGGTGCCGTCTTCGTCCCCGAATGGCGCCCCGACCACGACACCCTCAGCCACCCCGAGAACTACATCTTCTTCGGCGGCGTCGCGCGCAAGGCCGCCTGAGGCGGACCGCTTTCCCGGCACTCGCCGCGGAGGGTCGGGGCCGGGTACCGTGATCGCGCACGGGGCAGCGCGACGCTGGAGTGAGAACGATGCTGTGGACGATCATCGGATGGCTCGTGTTCGGGCTCATCGCAGGTTTCATCGCCCGGGCCGTGGTGCCCGGCAAGGACGACATCGGGCTGCTGATGACCATCGTCATCGGCATCGTCGGCTCGGTGGTGGGCGGCTTCCTGTTCGGCCTGCTCACGGTCGGACTCCGCGGCTTCCAACCGGCCGGCTGGATCGGCTCGGTGATCGGCGCGGTCGTCGTCCTGGTGATCTACAACAAGGCCACCGGGCGCAAGCGGCTGCGACGCTGACCCGGGCTCAGAGCCTGTCTTCGAGCTCTTTTTGGGTGGCGGCGCCGGGAGCGGTGCAAGTGGCGAGACCACTCGCCGAAAGAGAAAGCGGCTGGCGCCGCTTACCACGCGGGTTCCGGAACCAAGTTCACAGACGGGTGCTCAGTCGTCGTAGGGGTCGTCGTTGGCGGCGACGCCGAATCCGGCGGCCTCGCTCGGATCCACGACCGCGAACCGCGCCCCGGTGGGGTCCCGCAGCACGGCGACCCGGCCGAGGCCGGAGTCGTAGGGGTCGACCCGGACCTTGCCGCCCAGGGCGACGGCGCGGTGCATGGTGTCGTCGGTGCCGACCTCCTCGTCCACCCCGAGGTAGACGAGCCAGTGCGGGTGGGCATCGGCGGCGAGGTGGTCGCGGATCATGCTGACGCGGGCGAGCACCGACTCCCCGCCGAGGTACCAGACCTCGTAGCCGGAGCGGTGCTCGGTGCCGAACTGCTCGGCGTCGTAGCCGAACAGGTGGGCGTAGAAGTGGTCGGCGGCCTGCGCCCGGATGGTCACCAGCTCCGCCCACATCAGGGTGCCGGGCAGGCCGACGTCGAACTGCCACGACGCGTCGGGTTCGAGCAGCCCGAACTCGTCGTCCGCCGGACTGCGCAGCACCAGCTTCACGCCCAGGTCCGGCACCCGGCTGCGGGGAACGGTGATCTCGGCGCCGAGCCGGCCGGCGCGCGCCGCGGTGGCCGAGCAATCCGCGGCGGCGAGGAACAGCCGCCACCGGGACCGGCCGTCGGAGGCCGAGCGGATGCTGGCGACGGGGAACCCGTCGTGGTGGGCGAGCACGTACGAGCCCGCGTGCTCGTCGTGGTGCGAGTCGTAGGACCAGTCGAACAGTCCCGCGTAGAACTCGCACGCCTTGTCGACGTCGGTGGTGATCAGCTCGATCCAGCACGGCATGCCCGCGAGAACGTCCCGCGAGTTCCGCCCAGGCATCGCGACAGGCACGTCCAGCCCCCCAGTGGAAAGCTCAAGATCAACCCGGCGGCTCCAGTATGCCTCGCGGTCCGCCGGTTGCCGACAGCCGCAGGTTACGATCCGGTCACCGGCGGGAGCCCGCACGCCGGCGGCGCGGCCGCCACCACCGGATCCGCGTCCACAGTGGACGAGTAAAAGCGCGCTCGCACCTGACGCCGTCCGCGCATCGGCACGCGACGCGCGAGCACGCGAGGGAGACCCGCGCCAGGCCGCACGGCTCGGCCGGGCAGCCGCCGCGGCGGTGCGCCCGCAGCCCGGCTGCCTGCGCCTTCGAACTCGGCGTCGGCGCCTTGACACCGCGCGGATCCGGTCGCACCATCGCTGGTGGTCCGCCAGCGCGGCCCCGGGCCACTGGGCCCCACGTCGAGAAGTTCCGCAGTCACCGACGGCCTTCCCCCGGACGAAGGGGACGACCCGGGTGACCACCCACCGGAAGCGGCATTGCGCCGCGCGGTGCTGGATCCGCAACGAGAGGGACGCCCCCTGCCGGCCGCAGCAGGTCCGCGGCCACCCACGACGGCGCCCCGGCCGCGAAGGAGGTGAGCGATGAGCACCGGCTCGTCGGGTCATGATCGACCCCGTTCCACGCCGCGCATCGACACCCCGCGCTCGCGGCCGACCCCTCCTGGCCACCGACCCCGCCGGTAGCGGGTCGCGCGTCGCGGCGCGGGCCGCGAGCCAGGAGGTACCACCGTGCTGTTCACGCTGACCTTCCACGTGCCCGGCAGCTCGGACATCACCGTCACCGACGACATGCTCACCCGCGCGCTCGGCGAGGCCGTTCGCGGGCTGGTGCCCGCCTCCGCGCTGCGGGACACCCTCGACCGCACCGCACCCTTCCTGCCCGCGATCGCCGCGGTCGCCGGCGCGGGTCCGGCCGGACAGCTGGCGGTCCAGGCGACGGTCGCGCTGGCGCGGCAGACCCTCGGCACCCCGCCGTCGAACGCCGCGGCACATTCGCCGAATGGTCCGAATTGGACGGATAACAGCGAAGAGTCCTGAGTGGATGCATCGGGAGAATTCCCGTTCCCACCTGGCACATTGGTGACGAATTTCGTCGCGCCACATCCGTCCCATTGGGCAACATGCGCAACTCGGACACCGAATTCCCCGAATTCACGGGAATCCTGCCCAGCGTAAGATGGGCGCGATCCGAAAATTACCCCGAGTGGAGCCGGATTTCGGAAGCGAAACGGGCGATCGGGGCCAACGAGGCGGACCGGATGGACGTCAACGATCACGCTTCCCGAGCCGTTCGCGGCGAACCGGACCACCGCACGTCGCGGCGCACCGAAGCGGTGATGCTCGTCTTCGCCGGGGTCGTGTGCACGGCCGCGTACGCCGCGGTCGACATCGGCCAGGGCCGGACACCGGCCTGGCCCGCGCTCGCGTTCGGCGGCGGGTTCCTCGCCGTCCTCGGTGCCGCGCACCTGGTGGTCCGGCGCTTCGCGCCGCACGCCGACCCGCTGCTGCTGCCGTGCACGGCGCTGCTCAACGGGCTCGGCGTGGTGCTGATCCACCGGCTGGACCTGGACAACGCGCCACCCGGCGCCTCCCCGGCCACCCAGCTGCTCACGGGCAACGCATCGACCCAGCTGGTGTGGACCGCGGGTGCGCTGGTGCTGTTCGCCGGGGTGCTGTGGCGGGTGCGCGACCACCGCCAGCTCGCCCGCTACTCCTACACCGCGGGCGTGCTGGGGCTCACGCTCCTCGTGCTGCCCGGTCTGCTGCCCGCCAGCATCTCCGAGGTCAACGGCGCGAAGCTGTGGATCCGCCTGGGACCGCTGTCCATCCAGCCCGGCGAGTTCGCCAAGATCCTGGTCATCATCTTCGCCGCCGCCTTCCTGGTCGCCAAGCGGGATCTGTTCACCGCGGCGGGCAGGCGGATGCTCGGGATGACCTTCCCCCGTGCCCGCGACCTCGCGCCGCTGATCGTCGCCTGGGGCGTGTCGGTCGGCATCCTCACGCTGGAGAAGGAACTCGGCGCCTCGCTGCTGTACTTCGGGATCGTCCTGGTCATGATCTACGTGGCCACCGAGCGGGCCTCGTGGCTGTTCGTGGGGCTGGTGTTCTTCGCGGGCGGCAGCGTCATCGCCTACCTGGTCTTCGACCACGTGCGGGCCCGCGTGCAGGTGTGGAACGACCCCTTCGCCTACGCCGACACCACCGGCTACCAGCTCGTGCAGGCGCTGTTCGGCATCGCCGACGGCGGACTGGTGGGCACCGGTCTCGGCCGGGGAGATCCGGGCATGGTGCCCTTCGCGGGCACCGACTTCATCAGCTCCACGATCCTGGAGGAGCTCGGCCTGGCCGGGCTCGGCGCGGTCCTCGTGCTGTACCTGGTGATCGCCGGTCGTGGCCTGCGCGCGGCGATCACCACCCGCGACGGCTTCGGCACGCTGCTCGCCGGCGGGCTGGCGTTCGGCCTGGTCCTGCAGGTGTTCGTCGTGGTCGGCGGGGTGACCGGGCTGATCCCGTTGACCGGCATGACGATGCCGTTCCTGTCGTACGGCGGCTCCTCCCTGCTGGCCAACTACGCGCTGGTCGCCGTGCTGCTGCGGATCTCCGACGCGGCGCGGCGACCGGCGCGCCCGGCACCGCGCATGGAACCGCTCGACCAGGCCCACACCGAACTGGTCCGCAGACCGCGGTTCACCGACCCCTGACGGAAGTCCACTGCGGACACCAGCGCCGCGGGTGGCCGCTGCGCCGCGCGGGGAGCGAGTGCCGCATCCGGCTGGAGTGACCGCTGTGCAACCGGAAGCGCAGACGGTCCACATCGGTCGGGACCCGCCGCCGACGGCGCGGTTACGCTTCTTGAGTGGGTTCGATCTCGGCCACCATCAGCACGGCCGCCGGAGTGTTCGCCGGGACCAACGTCGACGACATGATCGTCCTCGCGGTGCTCAACGCGTCCGCCCGGACGGACGGCCGTCCGCGGCCGTGGCAGATCTGCGTCGGGCAGTTCGCCGGGGTCGCGGTGCTGGTGTGCGTGTCGATGCTGGTCGCGGCGGGCATGGCACTCGCGCCCGAGCGGTGGATCTGGCTGCTCGGGCTGGTGCCGCTGGTGCTGGGGGTGCGCAAGCTGCTCGCCGCGTTCCGCGCCTCGCGAGCCGGCGAGCAGATCTCGCCGGTGGTCGTGCACGGCCTGCCCGGCGTGGTCGGGCTGACCATCGCCAACGGCGGGGACAACGTCGCCACCTACGCCCCGGTGTTCGCCACCACCGACGCCGGGGACACGGTCGTCACCCTCGCGGTGTTCACCGTCGGGGTCGCGCTGTGGTGCCTGCTGGGCGCCGGGCTGGTCGCGCACCGCAAGGTGACCGAGGCGGTCTCCCGCTGGGGCCACTGGACCGTCCCCGCGGTGTTCATCCTGATCGGCCTGTACGTCTTCCACAAAACCGGCGCGCTCGGATTCTGAGAACCGACCCGCTCACCGGGCGGTCGGCCTCCGGTGCAGACCCACCACCGGGAACAGCACCAACGCGGCCACCTGGATGCCGATCGCGACCGCGATCGCCGAGGAGGTGGAGTGGTCGTACAAGGCGCCCAGCAGCGCGGACCCGGCGAGCGTCGCCCCGCCGAACCCCGCCGCGAACAGGCCGTAGGCGGAGCCGCGCCGCGCGGTCGGAACCAGGTCGGCGACCGCGGCGCGCATGGTGGACTCCTGGATGCCGAGAACCGCGCCCCACAGCAGCACCCCGCAGATCGCGGGTGTCGGCGAGGAGTGCAGCGCCAACGGCGCCACGGCCGCCGACAGCAGCGGAACCACCACCAGGCTGCGCCGGCCGACCCGGTCGTAGAGCCAGCCGGTCGCCACGGCCGCCACCGCGTCGACCCCCATCGCCCCGGCGTAGAGCATCGGGACGACGGCGACCGGCACGAGGTGCCGCGCGACGAGGTGGAAGGAGAGGATTCCGAACGTCGCGTACCCCAGGGTCGTCAGCACCGTGAAGGCCAGGTACCCCCAGAACGCCTTGGGCAACCGACCGCCGCCCCGGGGCCGGGAGGCCCGCCGGTCCTCGCGGTCGGGCTCGTAGCCGCTGGGATCGGGAACGCGGACTCGCAGCCGCACCAGCAACACCATCGTCACCGCGCCCGGCACCGCCAGCGCCCAGAACGAGAGGCGGTAGTCGTCGGGGGAGGCGGCCAGGATCGCCGCGACGGCCAGCGGGCCGGCGATGGCGCCGATCTGGTCCAGCGCCTCGTGCACCGCGAAACCGCGCCCCCGGCCGACCGCGCCGGCGGCGTGCGAGAGCAGCACGTCCTTGGCCGGGCTGCGGACGGCCTTGCCCGCCCGTTCGGCCAGCACCAGCGCGGCCGCCGCCCACAGGGCCGAGGCGAACCCCAGCAGCGGCACGGCCAGCACGGTCAGCCCGTAGCCGACCAGCGTCAACGGCCAGTACGCGCGGGTTCGGTCGGCCAGCGGGCCGCTGCCCAGGCGCCCGGCGAACGCGCACGCCTCCCCCAGGCCGGTGATCACACCGACCGCGGTGGCCCCGGCGCCGAGCGAGGCGAGGAACGGGCCGGTCACCGCCCGGGCCCCCTCGTACACGACATCCGCGAGGAGGCTCACCACGCCGAACGCCGTCACGAACCGCCACGCCGACGGAAGTGCGCGACGACCCGTCACAGTCACGGCCCTGAGCCTAACCGCCGTCGCGAGCAGACGGGGTGGTGAATTTCTGGCCGGGGGTCACTCCGCGCGGTGCAGCGCCGCGGCCGCGATGACGACCGCGAGCGCCGCCAGGGGCAGGACCGGCACCAGTCGCGGTGCCACGAGCAGCAGTCCCCCGCCCGCGGCCGCACCCGCCGCGGCGGCGGCCAGGATCGTCGTCGCCCGGACGTCGAACTCCGACCGCCCCGGCGCGACCAGGCCGGCCACGACGCCGGTCAGCATCCCGGTCAGGTAGGTCGTGGACACCTTCGTGCGCCCGCCCAACCCGCGCATCGCCGCGCTCTGCAGCCCCATGCCCAGCGACGCGAGCCCCAGCAGGGCGAGCTGCCAGGCGCCGTCCGGGTGCGCGTCGGTCACCACCCACCCACCGGTGAACGCGGCGATCACGGCCGCCTCGACGACCAGCACCGCGGTGACGCGCGGCGGCCACACCCGGCCGCGCGGGCGCGGAGGCCCGGTGATCCGGCTCCCCACCGCGGCGCCCGCGATGTAACCGGCGAACGCGAGCGCGGTGTGCACCGCCAGCGGGGCCGACACCCGTGCGACGGCGAGGCCGAGCAGCACGAGGTTGCCGGTCATCACGCTGCTGAACACCTCGCCGAGGCGGGTGAAGCTGATGACGTCGACGGCCCCGGTGCCGAACGTCAGCACCACGGCCAGCGTCCCCAGCGGAAGCCGTCTGCTCCCGGGCACCGCACCTCCCCGCTTCGCCCTCGCCCCGCACGGCGCGGGACGACCGACGCCATCCTACGATCCACAGTGGACTTGCGACGGGACGGCGCCGCGGGCGTTCGCGGCTCAGCGGCGCCCGAAGCGGGCGAAGGCGTCGCGCACGACCTGCTCGGCGGACTCGCGGTCCTGCCAGCCGCGCACCTCGGTGCACTTGCCGGGTTCGATCTCCTTGTACACCGCGAAGAAGTGGCCGATCTCGTCGACGAGGTGACCCGGCAGGTCCGCGAGGGAGGCGACGTGCTCCTGGCGCGGATCGCGCGCCGGTACGCACAGCAGTTTGGCGTCGGGCCCGCTCTGGTCGCGCATCCAGAACACGCCGACGACGCGGGCGGCGATCTGGCATCCGGGAAAGGTCCGCTCCGCGACGAGCACCAGCGCGTCCAGCGGTTCGTCGTCCTCCGCGAGGGTTTCCGGCACGAAACCGTAGTCCGCCGGGTACTGCGTGGCGGTGAACAGCGTCCGGTCCAACCGGATCCGGCCCGCGCCGTGGTCCATTTCGTACTTGTTGTGGGACCCCATCGGCGTCTCCACGACGATGTCGAGCTCCATGGTGCGCCTCCCCGAGGACTCCAGGAAACGCCGACCGCGCAGCCGGTGCAAGCCTTCCGGCCGCCGGCGGTCACGAACCCTCTTCCTCCCGCTGGATCCTGGCCCGGCGCTGCCGCTCGCGGTAGCCGTAGGCGGCCTGGCGCACGGCGGCGTCGCTCTCCAGGCTGGACCCGAGCGCTCCCGCGACCACGCCCATCGTGGTGAACGCCCAGGCCACCGCCAGGTACGTGGGCCAACCGGTTGGATGCCCGAGGATGCTCGTGAGCAGGCTGGAGGGGATCAGGAACGCCACCGCGCCGACGTTGACGGCGAACAGGCCGAGGTAGGTGCAGCCGACGCCGAGCGTCAGCGTCAACACCGTGGAGACGTTGTAGAGCAGCGTGAGCTCGCGGTCGGCCACGGCGCCGCGGCCGCGCCGCTCCCACAGGTGGTGGGCGGCGATCAACCAGCCGACCAGCAGTGCGACCGATCCGGCACCGCCGATGACCTGCCGCCACGTGTCGATCCGGTCGGCGATCTGCCAGATCGTGCTGGACGAGAAGCCGAAGGCGCTGGTGGCCACCGCGGCGGCCAGTGCGCTGGTGAGGCCGAAGACGAGCCGCCACGGCCGGTTGGTGCGCACCATCCCGGTCAGCAGCCGAGCCCGGCCGCGGCGACGGGTCGCGCTGTAGCGGACGTCCACGCGGCCGGGCTCGGCGGTGGTCGACAGGCGTTGGATCGGGGCGACCAGTTCGGTCAACCGGCTGTCCAGGCCGTGGCGGCGCTGGTCGGGGCCGCCGTCGGCGCGCGGTGCCCGGGCGAAGTCGTCGAGCAGTTGGCGGACGACCTGCTGGGCGCGCCGGAAGGGTTGGGCGGCGCCCAGGGCGGGCAGCGAGATCACGCCGACGTGCTCGTCGAGGTCCACCTCGGCCAGCACCGGCCGGCTCCCCGCCCGGACCGGCAGGTCGGTCACGCAGATCGCGCAGTCCCAACCGTGCGCCTGCCGCTGCTCCCGGGCCGCCCGCAGGATCTCGCTGATGCTGCTGCGACCGGCGGTCACCGGGTCGACCACGACCTCCACCGACCACTGCTGCTCGTCGGGGGTGTCCTCGGGCACCGCCTCGGCGAGGTACTCGGCGACCTCCTGCGGCAGGTCCGGGTCCGCGATGAGCCCGAGCGTCGGGCCGTCGTGCCCGGAATCGGACTCGGAACCGGACTCGCCCATGATCGGTACTCCTTCGCCGCGGTGGCCGTGGTTCACCGGGAAGCCGAACCCCGCCTCGTCCGGCACCCTCTGGGACATGCATGGTGCAGACGCGTTCGGTTTCCACAACCCGGTCGTCCACGAGCTCAGCCTGGCGGGATGGCTGATCAGCACCTGCCATCGGCACGAGGAGTCCTGGGCCGAACCGGAGACGCGCGGGCACATCCTGCGGTGCTGCGGCGAAGTCGTGGGGCGCGTGGGTGAGCTCGCCGACCTCCTGTGCGACCGCGACCCGGAGGTGGCCGACGAGGTGCGGCGGCTGGCGACCCTGCTCGCGCACCGCGGGCAGCAGCTGGAGGGCTCCGGCGACTAGGGAGTGTTTCGGAAGTGCTTTGCGTGGCGGTGCCGGTGGCGGAACCTCAGTGCCTGTCTTTGAACTCGTTGTGCGTGGCGGTGCCGGGAGCGGAACCTCAGCGGCCGTCTCGACTCCGGGAGCCCCGACTCATGTATGCCCAATACACAGCGTCGGGGCTGTCCTCGCGAGACGACCGCTGAGAACCCGCGGCGGTGCTGGCTGCGAGACCACTCACCGAAAGAGAAAGCGGCTCACGCCGCTTACCACGACCCGTCGGAACCAAGTTCAAAGACAGGCACTCAGCGTCCCGCCCGTCACCCGACCACCACCCCCCACGGAGGCGCTGACGCGCCGCTGCGCCCATCGGAGAACCCGCGGCGGTGCGAGCTGCGAGACCGCTCACCGAAAGAGAAGCGGCTGACGCCGCTTATAAAACACGCGCTAGTGCGGGCGGTGGGAGGATTCCCGCCCGCTCGCTGACGTCGGGTGCCCACGTCGTGACCTCCTCGTCCAGCCCGGGTGCCAGCACGCTGGTACCCGGGCCCGTCGCCACGGCAAACCCGCCTGCCCGGTGACCTTCGCCATGGTGTGCGAGTCGGGCGGTGCTGTTCGAACCGCCGCCGGTGCACCGCGCGCTCAGGACCGCTGCGCGTCGGCGCGGAACGCGAAGTGCAGGTCGTAGCACGCCGAGGGGCTGCGCAGCAGCGAGCGTTCGAGCGCTTCCTCGGCGCGGTGCAGCCTCTTGCGCACGGCCGGGACGGAAATCCCGAGGACGGCCGCAGTGCTCTCCAGGTGCGTGCCGTTCTCGATCCAGACGCGCGCGGTGTCGAGCACACCGGACGGCGCCTGCACGAGCGGCCGCAGGAAGCGGTTCGCCCACGCACGCACGGCGGACGCCGCCAGGATCGCACCGAGATCGTCCCACCGGTCGTCGTCGGCGGGCTCCTCACCGACGGCGTCCAGCAGACGCAGCGCCAGGTCGGTGCCGGCCCGGCCCGCGAGGCCGTGCAGGTCCTGGCCGAGCAGACCTTCGATCCTGTCGATCCGGGCGGCCAGCGTGTTGCGGTGGATCTTCAGCTGCCGCGCCGCGTGGCGGTGGAACGCCAGCCAGGAACGCAGCGTCGCGCGCAGCTCCTCGGCCGTCGGGTCCTGCGGACGCCGCGGACGGTGCCCGGTCAACGGTGCCAGCACACCCTCCGCCCAACGACGACCGCGACACCCCACCACAGCCGCCAGATCGGTGTCCGGCCTGAACGTCGCCTGCCACCGCGGCCCGGTGCGGGCACGCGCCAACGCGTGGAACGCCTGCCGATAGGCAGCCGGAACCTGGTGCAGGTGCGCGGTGCGGCTCGCCCCCACGCTGATCCGGTCGGACGGCGAGAACAGCTCACCGAACGGGACGCGCTCATCATCCCGACCATCAGCCGGGACCAGCGCGATCAAATGTCCACTATAGACAGGACAGCGCACGATCCAAGCCCGCCCCCGGGTGGCCTCGGCCAGACGAGCGGCCAGCACCTCCCGGATCCCGGAGGCCGCCTCGACCACCGCCACGCGCACCGACTCCGGCAACGCATGCCCCAACGCGCTCGCGGTCTGATGGGCGGCCTGCTGCTGACCGACCATCAACATGTGCAACACGGCCTCGCGGACCGCGCGATCGGCCCGGTCCAGACGCCCGGCACGCCTGCGCCCCGCCCAGTTCTCCCAGCACAGCCGCAACAGCCGCAGCGCGTCATCGAGGAACGGCCCGTGCGCCGCGGAACCGGCCTGCTCCCCCACCACGACCAGGACCGGTGAGGCCGGTTCGGGACCGAGCGCGAACGCCCACACCCGCTCCGAGCCCGCATCGATCGCCAACGACCGAGCCCCGCCGGTGAGCATGCGTTCGACACCCGCCGTGATCGAGCGCAGCACCGGGCCGGGCGGCTCCTCGGGGAACGCGTGCAGGACGCGGCGTCGGGGGTCCAGCAGCACCGCGGTCGCACCGAGCTCCCGCGCGACCCGGCGCACCAGGCGCTCCAGCCCGTCGCGCCCGGTCGCGTCGCGGTGCAGCAGGCGGAGCCGCTCCAGCTCACCCCGAGCGGCGGATCCGCCGTCACCGACCGCAAGCACGGCAATCCTCCCGCGAAGCTCCTACTCGTCAGGCGCCTCCACGGTATCGCACGGCACGCTGAGTGATCACCCTCGGAATCCCGTCGCCCGGCGCGGCTCCGCGCGGCAGGATATCAGTCCACATTGGACTAATGTGGGGTCCGGCGAAGCGCGGGCGGTGCGGGACCACCCGCGCCCGGCCGGTCAGCGGGTGGTGTAGCCGCCGTTGGGGAACAGGGTCTGGCCGGTGAACCACCAGCCCTCGGTGGCCAGGAACCGGATGATCGGCACGATGTCCTCGATCTGGGTCAGCTGACCGCCCATCGCCTGCGACTTGTGGAACTCCACCCGCTCCGGGGTCTCCTGCGGGTAGAAGAACGGCGTGTCCATCGGCCCCGGAGCCACCGTGTTGACCGAGATCCGCCGGTCGGCGAACTCCTTGGCCGCTGCCCGCGTGAAGTGCTCCAGCGGCGCCTTGCCGCCAGCGTAGGTCGAGTAGCCGTCGGTGAACGCCGCCAGCAACGACGTCCCCAGGCTCACGATCTTGCCGCCGTCGTTGAGCCGGCGGCCCGCCTCCTGGATGAAGAAGTACGCCGCCTTCGCGTTGATCGCGAACATCCGGTCGAACTCCTCTTCGGAGGTCTCCAGGATCGGCTTGCGCAACACCATCCCGGTGGTGTTCACCGCCACGTCGACCCCGCCGAACTCGTCGACCGCCGCGTCGAACAGCCTGCGGACGTCGGCGACGCGCGTCAGATCCCCCTGCACGGGGATCGCCTGGCCACCCGCGTCCCGCACCGCCTGGACGGTCTTGTCCGCGTCCGCCGCGCTGGCGTCGCTGTGGTGGTGCACCACGATCTTCGCCCCGTCCTGGGCCAGCGTGGTCGCCAGCAAACCACCGAGGTTCTTCGCTCCACCGCCGATCACGGCCACCTTGTCCACCAAGGACGCTCCAGCCATGCTCCGCGCTCCCTTCCGAATCGATGCCGGTCAGCGACCCGTCAACGGTCGCACCACCGACGCTAGGCGGCCACCGCGAGCGCGCGGAAGCAGAAAGTTCGCGTGGATCCACAAAAGACTTCGATGACCGCAGGTCAGGCGCGGGACCGACACCCGGTGGTCCACCAGGTGTCGGGCGTCGACGATCGCGCGGGTCCGGGCCGTCCGACGACGCGGGAACGACCGTCCACACAGGACGACCGGGTCAGTCGTGGCGCCCGACCGCCGCGTAGCAGTTGCTGTGCAGGGCGTCCTGCTCGGAGACCTCGTGCTCGGGACGCCACCGGGCGGCCGGGACGAGTCCCGGCTCGACGAGCTCGTAGCCCGGCAGCAGGGCGCGGATCTGCTCGGGAGTGCGGGCCACCTCCGGCGTCGCGGTCTCCGCGAGGATCCGCAGCGCTTCGGTCACCTGCTCCCAGGTTCAGGTCAGCGGGGAGATGTGGGTGACCGCTCCGTAGCTGCCCGACGCGGTCGCCCGCCGGTACCGCGCCATGAGGTCGGCGGCATCGGCGTCGTCGGTGAGGAACGGCAGGATGCCGACGGCCAGCACGGCGATCGGCCGGTCGAAGTCCAGCAGACCGGCCACCCCGGGCGCGTTCAGCACGACGTCCGGTTCGCGGATGTCGGCCTGCGTGATCGTCACCGGCGCCTCGGTGTCGGCCAGGATGCGCCGGGCGTGCGCCACGGCGATCGGCTCGAAGTCGACGTAGGCCACCCGCGCCCGCGGGTCGTGCAGGTGCGCGACCTCGTGCACGTTCCCCCGTGTCGGGATGCCCGAGCCCAGGTCCAGGAACTGGTCGATGCCGGCGTCCTGGACGAGGTAGCGCACCATGCGCATCAGCACCGCGCGGTTCTGCTGCATGTAGTAGGTCGCATCGGGCAGGATCGCGCGTCCCCGCTCCACCGCGTCGCGGTCGACCTGGAAGTTCGCGTTCCCGCCGAGGTGGTAGTCGTACATGCGCGCCGCGTTCGGCCGGGTGTGGTCGACGCCGGGG
Source organism: Saccharopolyspora rosea (assembly GCF_025643595.1). Classification (GTDB taxonomy): domain Bacteria; phylum Actinomycetota; class Actinomycetes; order Mycobacteriales; family Pseudonocardiaceae; genus Saccharopolyspora; species Saccharopolyspora rosea. The sequence goes on along the minus strand of NZ_CP102826.1, from coordinate 2,699,831 downwards.
GTCGTGGTCTTCGGGACCTCGTCAGCCATGCGGCTCAGGATATGGTTTCCGCGCCCTCCGGGACAGGGTGCGCGCTCCGCGCCGCGGCGGGTTCGCCTGCGAGGCTGTCTTCGAACTTCTGGTGCGTGGCGGTGCCGGTGGCGGACCTCAGCGGCCGGCTCGTTCCGGGAGCCCCGACATCATGTAGCCCCGACCGCCACCACGCGATCCGTGGGCGGCGACCCGAATTCCACCGGTCGCACCTTGCCGTCGGACATGCGGGTTCCTACCATCACCGCGCATTGGTCCGCCACAGCGGTGACGGATATTCGCCACCCGGCAAGGGAGTTGCCGTGACCGGAACCCTCGGCGATCTGGACTTCACGGACTGCGACTTCGCTTTCGAGGACATCCCCGACCTGCACCGACTGCTCGCCGACCTGCGCGCCCGCAAGCCGTACGCGCTCGTCCCGCACGGCGGTCGCAAGGCCGTGCTGCTGCTCACCGAGGAGTTGGTGGCCGCGGCGTTCCGGGACGAGCGGACGTTCCCGGCCAACGCCATCTACCCGTACACCACCGGCGCGGTGCTCGGGCGCACGTTGCAGTGCATGACCGGGCGCGAGCACCGGGTGAACAAGGCGCTGGCGTCCCCGCCGTTCCGGCGGCTGGCCTCCGATGCGCTGGCCGCGTCGACGATCCGGCCGCTGGCGCACCGGCTCGTCGACGACTTCGCCGACCGCGGTCACGCCGACCTGGTCGCCGAGTTCGCCGCGCCGTTCCCGGTGCGGGTCATCTCCGCCCTGCTCGGCCTGCCCGAGTGGGACGTCGACGACATGGCGCGGTGGGCGCACGCCCTGTTCACCTTCCCGCTCGACCCGGACGGCGCGGTGCGGGCGTCCCGCGAGTTCACCGAACGCATCACCCCGGTGCTCGCCGAACGACGCGCCGCACCCGGCGACGACCTGGTCTCGGCGCTGGTCGCGCACGAGGTCGACGGTGAGCGGCTGACCGACGAGGAAGTGCTGGCGTTCCTGCGGCTGCTGTTCCCGGCGGGAGCGGACACCACGCACCTGGCCCTGGGCAGCATCCTGTCCGCCCTGCTGACCCACCCCGACCAGCTCGACCGGGTGCGCGCCGACGAGGCGGAGATCAGGTGGGCCGTCGCGGAAGGGCTGCGCTGGGAACCCCCGGTCGCGCTGCTGCCGCGCGTCTGCCCGGACGCGGTGACCTGGCAGGGCATCGACATCCCGGCGGGCACCACGATGATCTTCGCGATCACCGCCGCGAACCGAGACCCGGCGGTGTACCCCGAGCCGGACCGCTTCGACATCACCCGCCGCGTGCTGCCCTCGACCGCCTTCGGCGGCGGACCGCACTCGTGCCTGGGCGTCTGGCTCGCCCAGGCCGAACTGCGCACCGCGCTGTCCGTGCTGCTCGCACGCCTACCCGGCCTGCGCCTGCGCGAGGGCGCCGAACCCGCGGCGAAGGTCTCCAGCCAGATCGCCTCGGCGTTGCGCGGCCCCGACGCGCTGCACGTCGAGTGGGACGTGTGAGCGTTCTTCTCGGCAGCGCGGCGGTGTTCCGCCGCTCCGGGCGTCAGTGGTGGCCGTTCGTGGCGCCGCGCACCTCCGGCCACGGCGTTGGCTTTTCGCCGCCCTCGCGCCGAATCCGGCGCGGGCGCTGCTCGCACGATCGGCGCCCAGCTACCTTTCCAGCGCCGGGATCGTGCGAAAACCGGGATTTCCGGGGCAGGAACCGGGGTTGTCGACCGCCGACCGCATCCCGGGGCGCTGCGCCGATCAGCCGATGTCCGGAGATCGGCGTGGTCTGTATCCTTCCAGGCCGGGCGCGTCACGAAGGAGTTTCCCCACGGAAAGGAAACTGGCCAATGGTGTCCCGACGTGCGTTCTTGATCGGTTCAGGCGCGGTCGTTCTCGGTTCCGCGCTTCCGGCGGGGGCGGCGAACGCCGTCCCGGCGGTGCCCGAACCGGGTCCGTCCTGGCTCTCCGACGCGGTGTTGTACCAGATCTACCCGCAGAGCTTCGCCGACACCGACGCCGACGGCATCGGCGATCTCGCCGGCATCATCGAGCACCTGGACCACCTGTCCTGGCTCGGCGTCACCGCGGTGTGGCTGAACCCGATCTTCACCTCCCCGTTCACCGATGCCGGTTACGACGTCGCCGACTACCTGCGGGTCGCGCCCCGCTACGGCGACAACGACGACGTGGACCGCCTGGTGGAAGCCGCGCGGCGGCGCGGAATCCGGGTGTTGCTGGACCTCGTGGTCGGGCACACCTCCGATCAGCACCCGTGGTTCCTGCACTCCCGGCAGGATTCCGCCGACCGCCGCTACATCTGGGCCACGCCGGAGCAGCTGCCGCCCGGCGACCTCCCGGAGGGCTTCGTGCGGTCACCGGGACCGCGGCCCGGGGCGTTCCTGCGGAACTTCTACCCGACGCAACCGGCGTTGAACTTCGGCTACGCGCGGCCGAAGGACTCCGAGCCGTGGCGCGATCCGGTCGACGCCGAGGGGCCGCGCGCCAACCGGGCGGCGGTGCGGGAGATCATGGACCACTGGTTGCGCCGCGGGGTGTCCGGTTTCCGCTGCGACATGGCTTCCTCGCTGGTCAAGGACGATCCGGGTTTCACCGAGACCGGCAAGCTGTGGCAGGAGATGCGCCGCTGGCTGGACCGCACGCACCCCGACGCGGTGCTGATCTCCGAGTGGGGCGATCCGACCAAGTCGATCCCCGCCGGGTTCCACGCGGACTTCTTCTTCCAGTTCGGCGGTCCGGACGACGGCGCGCCGTGGAAGTCGCTGTACCGGGACGATCCGTACTTCAGCGATGACGGCGAGGGCACCGCGCGGGTGTTCGTCGACGCGTGGGAGAAGGCGAACAAGGAAGTCGGCGACCGCGGGTTCATCTCGCTGCCGACGGCCAACCACGACGACGCGTTGCGGCTCAACAACGGCAGGCGCAGCGTGGCGGAACTGCCGCCTGCCTTCGTCTTCCAGCTCACCTGGCCGACCCTGCCGGCGATCTACTACGGCGAGGAGATCGGCATGCGCCTGATCGAGGGCCTGCCGGACAAGGAGGGCAGCAACGGCCGCCAGCGCAACCGCACGCCGATGCAGTGGGACTACTCGGCCAACGCCGGGTTCTCCACCGCCCCGCCGGACCGGCTGTACTTCCCGATCGACCCCGATCCCCACCGCCCGACCGTGCAGGCGCAACGCCGGGACCCGGGTTCGCTGCTGAACCTGGTGCGCCGGTTGATCGCGTTGCGCAAGTCCCGCCCCGAGTTCGGCCCCCGCTCGCCGGTGCACGTCTTCGACACCGAGTACCCGCTGACCTACCTGCGCGGTGACCGCTACCTGGTCGTGGTGAACCCGCGTCGGGACGCGGCCGAGACCGCGGTGGACGACCCGCGGCTGCGCACCGCCCGCGCGGTCGAGAACCGGGGCACCACCATCGAGGGCTCCCGGGTGCGCGTGGACGGTTTCGGCTACGGGATCTTCGACCTGGCCGGGGTGTGAGGAGTCCGATGTGGACGCGGGATCCGGCTCCACCGGGGACCGGCCGGGTCCCGCAGCCCGTCCGCCCCGCGCCCCCGACGAACTCGCCCGGCGCGGCTGCCCGATCCGCTCACCGCGGCGGCGACGGCTGGGGAGCAGGCGTGAGCTGACTTACAGCGCCTCCCGACCCGGGCGGGCGTGTGCGAGACTCGGCGCGCACAACCAACACGTGCGCTCCGGGGCTCGGTGAAAGTCCGAACCGGCGGTGACAGTCCGCGACCCGGCCGAGGAATCGGCCGGTTGACCCGGTGGAATTCCGGGACCGACGGTGAAAGTCCGGATGGGAGGCGCGCACGAACCGCACCGCGACCGCTGCCGCGCGCGTCGCGGTGCCGCGTCGTCGCTCATGCCCCGGTGTGCCGCACCTCGCGAGCGAAAGGCACCGGAGATGACGAGCGCGACGGCCGAGCAGACCACCTCCACCCACCAGCTGCGGCTCGACCCCGTCGAGGACGCGCTGCGCGCGTTCGCCGCGGGCGCGATCGTCGTGGTGGTCGACGACGCCGACCGCGAGAACGAGGGCGATCTGATCTGCGCCGCCGGGACCGCCACCGCCGAGGACATCGCGTTCATCGTCCGCCACACCACCGGGATCGTGTGCGCCGCGATGGCCGGTGAGCTGCTCGACCGGCTCGACATCCCGTTGATGACCACCCGCAACCGGGACCGGATGAGCACCGCGTTCACCATCACCGTCGACGCCCGCGACGGCATCACCACCGGTGTGTCCGCCGCCGATCGGGCGCACACCCTGCGCCTGCTCGCCGACGCCGGGTCGCGGCCGGACGACTTCGTCCAGCCCGGGCACATCTTCCCGCTGCGGGCCCGCGACGGCGGCGTCCTGGAGCGCCGCGGCCACACCGAGGCGGCCGTGGACCTCGCCCGGTCGGCCGGTCTGGTGCCCGCCGGGGTGCTCGCCGAACTGGTCAACGACGACGGCACGATGATGCGCGGCGCGCAGCTGCGCGAGTTCGCCGATCGCCACGGTCTGGCCCTCATCTCCATCGAGGATCTGGCCGCGCACCGCCGCGGCTGATCGTCCACTGTGGCCGAAAGATGCCGGACCTGGTCGGACGTCGGCGGTCTGCCCTAGCGCGTGCTTTACAAGCGGCGTCAGCCGCCGTCCTGCCGCGTCGACTACCCGCCGGTGACCGGCGCCAGCCACACGGCGACGATCGCCTCGATCAGCCCCGTACCGGCGTCGTGCCAACTGGCGCGAGGCGTCGGAGTCCCTTCGGCGAGCGCGCGTTCGCGCTCCGCGCACATGTGCACCATGAGCTGGCGGGCCATGTCGCCGCGTTCGGCGCGCACGTCAGCCGGGAGGTCGGGCAGGCAGCGCCGCAACCCGTCGAGGATCTGGCGCAGCGACGGCGCGCCGAGGGATTTCTCGATCACCGCACCCAGATCGGCCTTGGTGCCGAAGTGGTAGCCGACCGCGGTGTTGTTGCCCTGCCCCGCGGCCTCGCTCACCTGCCGGTTGGACACCGCGAACACGCCTGCTCGGCGAACAGCCGCTCCGCCGCCACCAGGATCTGCTCCCGCGTCGCGCTGACGCGTTCGGCCCGCGCCGTCCTGCCGCCCATGGTCACCTCCCCGCGCGGCGGCCCCGCCACGCGCGGGAGTCCGCCCAGGCGGAAGCCTTGTCGTCTCCGCTCGCGCCAGGACGACTCCGGGCCCGCCCGCACCCGCGGGAGAATGACCGAATGGTCCGCTGTGGACGGGTTCGAAGCTCCGCGTGATGTTGAACTCGGCACATTTGGTTGTCCACTACAACCAAATGAGTAGGTTTCCCACCGACACGGTCCGATCACGTCCAGTGACCACGGAGGAACCATGCCCAGACATGACAACGACCGGTGGGACATCGTCAGCAGCGTCGGACTGACCGCGCTGATGGTCGCCGGAGGACGCGCCATCGAGTCCAAGCGCCCCGACGCGCTGATACGGGACCCGTTCGCCGATGCGCTCGTCTCCTCGACCGGCGGTGATCTCCCAGTGCCCACCCGGCTGCCCCACCCCGGCCGCGACGACGACGCCGAGTTCGAGGGGATCTGGTCGTTCACCGCGACCCACATGGGCGTGCGCACCCGGTTCTTCGACGACTTCTTCCGCCAGGCGTGGGAGGACGGCGTCTCGCAGGCGGTCGTCCTGGCTTCCGGGCTCGACGCGCGGGCCTGGCGGCTGGACTGGCCGGACGGGTTCGCGGTCTACGAGATCGACCAGCCGAAGGTCCTGGAGTACAAGGAGCAGGTGCTGGCCCGCGAGGGCGCGCACCCGCGCTGCGCGTGGCACGCGGTGCCGATCGACCTGCGCGAAGACTGGCCCGCCGCGCTGCAGCAGGCCGGGTTCGACCCGTCCCGCCCCACCGCGTGGCTGGCCGAGGGGCTGCTGCCCTACCTGCCCGACCACGCCGAGGAGCGGCTGTTCGCGGCGGTCCACTCGCTGTCCGCCCCGGGCAGCCGGGTCGCCGTGGAGCACATCCGCTCGATCTCGGCCTTGATGGACTCCAACCTGGAGCGCTACCAGGAGATCACCAAGCAGTTCGGGATCGAGATCGACGAGCTGGTCTACGACAACGACGGGCGCCCCGACCCGGACGCCCGGCTCGCCGAACTCGGCTGGCAGGCCGAGTGCTCGCTCGGCAGCGAACTCGCCGAGCGCTACGGCCGCCCGCTCGACGGCGCGCTCGGCGACATGCCCCGCCAGCAGCGCTACGTCACCGCGCGACTGCCGCGCTGAGAGGCTGTCGTCGAAGAGCCCGTCTTCGAACTCGTTTCGGGCAGCGGTGCCGGTGGCGGAACCGGCTCCGGGAGCCCGAGTCGGGTATGACCACGTGGCCACGCACTGACCGGCCACCCGGGGAGGCGCCGCCCGCGCCTCCCCGGGTCACCGCACTTCGGTGAGGCTGTGCACCAGCGGCGGGAGCGTGCGCATGACGTGGGTGCGCGCGGCCTGCTCGGGGTCGTCGGCGCCGGAGAGGATGGCCTCCTGCATCGCGGACTCGTACTGCTCGATGAGCATCCGGGTCAGCAGCAGCGAGTCGACCGCGAAGCGCAGCCCCACCGACTCCAGGGCGGAGTCCACCAGTTCGGCGAGCTGGCGCTGGAAGGCGCGCGTGGTCTCCAGGAACTTCGGCGCCACCGCGGGGTCGCGCATGGCCAGCAGCCGGAACTCGCTGTGCAGCAGGCACCACTGCTGCCCCGCCGGCTGGAACGCCAGGATGTCGGCGAGCGCCTCCTCGATCAGCTCCGGACCGGGTTTGCCCTCGACGCGACCGAACGGGGCGACGACGTCGGCGAACCGGGCGCGCAGGTCCTCCAGGCGCACGCGGTTCTCCCGCTCGGCGAGCGCCAGGAACAGCTCCTCCTTGCTGGCGAAGTTGGAGTAGAACGCGCCCCGGGTGAACCCGGCCTCGTCGGCGATCGCCTCGATGGACGTGCCGTTGATGCCGTGCCGGCAGAACTCCCGGTAGGCGGCGTCCATCAGCCGCTCGCGCGTCTTGGCCCGACGGGCCGTCTCGCGCCCGCCTTCGGACGCGCCTTCCGCGGTCGCCGCGGATCTCCTGCTCACCACGTTCCCTCCCTCGTGGGTCGCCGCCCCGGCGCCGACCGGACCCGGCCCTGGAAGGCACCCATCGTAAACGATACGATCTTGTATCGGATACACTCGCGTATCCGATACGGTGCTGTATCCACCATCAGGTGACAGCGACGTCTCCTCCTCCGACCGGCGACGGGAGTCTGGCGTGTCCTCCTTCCTCTACTCGCTCGGCCGCAGAGCGTTCGCGGCCCGCAAGACCGTCCTGGTGCTCTGGCTGCTCGTCCTGGCCGTCGCCGGAGGCGCGGCCGGTCTGCTGAACAAGGGCCTGGACAACACCGTCACCATCCCCGGCACCGAGGCGCAACAGGCTCTCGACCGGCTGTCGGTGACCTTCCCGCAGACCAGCGGGGCGTCCGCGCAGATCGTCGTGGTGACCCCGGGCGGCGTGCGCGAGCCCGAGGTGCGGCGCGAAGTGGAGCGGGCCGTCGACGAGCTCAAGAGCATGCCCCAGGCGTCCCAGATCGTCTCGCCCTACCAGGAGAACATCGGCGGCACGATCAGCCGGGACGGGCAGGCGGGCATCGTCGCGATCCAGCTGGACGGCGCCACCACCGCGATCGACCAGTCCACCAAGGACCGCATCGCCGACATCGCGCACCGCCTCCAGGAACGCCTGCCGGACGGGTCGCGGGCGTCCTACGGCGGTCCGCTGTTCGCCCAGAACTTCCCCGGCCTGAGCGTGGTCGAGGCGCTCGGCCTGGTGATCGCGGTCGTGGTGCTGATGATCACCCTGGGATCGTTCCTGGCGGCGGGGATGCCGCTGGTCAACGCGCTGCTCGGGGTCGGCGCGTCGATGGCGCTGATCTTCGTCGCGACCGCGCTGGGTCCGATCACCGCCACGACCCCGCTGCTGGCGTTGATGCTCGGCCTGGCCGTGGGCATCGACTACGCGTTGTTCATCGTCTCCCGCCACCAGCAGGAACTCGCCGACGGCGCCACCGCCCGCGAGGCCGCGGCGCGCGCGGTGGCCACCGCGGGCTCGGCGGTCATCTTCGCCGGGCTGACCGTGATGATCGCGCTGGTCGGGCTCGGCGTCGCCGGGATCCCGTTCCTGACCACCATGGGCGTGGCGGCCGCGGTGGCGGTGGCCATCGCCGTGCTGGTGTCCATCACGCTCGTCCCGGCCCTGCTGGGCTTCGCCGGGGAACGGCTGCGCCCGCGCGGGCGCGCCAAGCGGTCCCGCGCCCGGAGCCCGCTGGGCACCCGGTTCTTCTCCGGTTGGGTGCGCGCGGTGACCCGCGCTCCCGTGGTGACCGTGCTCGCCGTGGTCGCCGTGCTCGGTCTGGCCGCGGTCCCGGCGGCCGGGCTGCGGCTGGCGCTGCCCGACGCGGGCTCGCTGCCGGAGCAGGACCCGGCCCGCGCCACCTACGACCTGATCTCCGAGCACTTCCCGCAGGGCTTCAACGGGCCGCTCATCGTCACCGCCAACATCGTCACCAGCACCGACCCGCTCGGGCTGATGAACGACCTCAAGGGCGAGATCGAGCGGCTGCCCGGGGTGGCCGACGTTCCGCTGGCGACGCCGAACCCCACCGCCGACACCGGCATCGTGCAGGTCATCCCCGAAGGCGCTCCCGACTCGCAGCAGACCAAGCAGCTCGTCGACGAGATCCGCTCGCTGCGCGGGCACTTCCACGACACCTACGGCATCGACATCTCCGTCACCGGGTTCACCGCCGTGGGCATCGACGTCTCGGACAAGCTCGGTTCGGCGCTGCTGCCGTTCGGCGTGGTCGTCGTCGGGTTGTCGCTGGTCCTGCTGACGATGGTGTTCCGCTCGGTCGCGGTGCCGATCAAGGCGACGCTGGGCTACCTGCTCAGCATCGGAGCGTCGCTGGGCGTGGTCACCCTGGTGTTCCAGGACGGCTGGCTGGCCGGACTGTTCAACGTGGACCACACCGGTCCGATCATCAGCTTCATGCCGATCGTGCTGATGGGTGTCCTGTTCGGACTCGCCATGGACTACGAGGTGTTCCTGGTCTCGCGGATGCGCGAGGAGTACGTGCACACCCGCGACGCGCGCGGCGCGGTCACCCGCGGGTTCGTCTCCTCGGCGCGCGTCGTGACGGCCGCGGCGGTGATCATGTTCGCGGTGTTCGTCGCGTTCGTGCCGGAGGGCGACGCCAACATCAAGCCCATCGCGCTCGGACTCGCGGTCGGCGTGTTCGTCGACGCCTTCATCGTGCGCATGACGCTGGTGCCCGCCGTGCTGGCGCTGCTGGGCGACCGGGCGTGGTGGATGCCGCGCCGCCTGGACCGCGCGCTGCCGTCGTTCGACGTCGAGGGCGAGAACCTGCGCGACGAACTGGAACTCGCGAACTGGCCGCGTCCCGGCGGCGACGAGGCCATCGCCTGCGAAGGGCTGCGGCTGACCGACCCGTCCTCGGGCCTGCCGGTCTACCACGACGTCGGGTTCGCGGTGCCGCGCGGCGCAGCGCACGTGGTGCGCGACGCCGACGAGTCCGCCGTCACCGCCGTGCTGCTGACCCTGTCCGGACGGCTGAAACCGGACGGGGGCAAGGCGAAGGTGCTCGGCCGCGCCCTGCCCGCGCGGGCCGCGGCGGTGCGCTCCCGGGTCGCCTACGTCGACGTCGGGGACGGCGGCGCGGAACCGGTGCGGCGCGCGCTGCGCGAGGACCCGGCCGTGCTCGTCCTTGACCGCACCGACCGGGTGTCCGACCCCGCCGAGCGCCGGCGGATCCGCGAACTGCTCACCGGCACGCGGGCCACCGTGCTCGCCGGCACCACCGGCCTGGCCGAGGTGCGTGACGTCCTGCCCGCGACCGCGCCGGTCACCACCTGCGACCTGCGCGCGGACGCGACCGCCCAGCCCCGCTCGCTCTCCGGCGCGATCCACTAGAAAGCCGAGGTCATCGCTGTGCGCTCGTTGGTGAAACGCCGTCTCCCGCTGCTCACCCTGGTCGGCCTGCTGCTCGTGCCGCTGGCCGTCGCCGGCCTGCTCACCTGGTCGCTCGGCAAACCCGAGGACCGGTTGCAGCACGTGCGGGCCGCGATCGTGAACAACGACAAGCCCGTCGAGATCAACGGGCAGCTCACCCCGCTGGGCCGCCAGCTGTCGGCCAAGCTCGTCGGCGGCGGGATCAAGAGCAACTACGACTGGGAGTTCGCCACCCCGCAGACCGCGGCCGAGGGGCTGCGCGACGGCAGCTACGCGGCCGTCGTGACGATCCCCGAGAACTTCTCCGCCGCCGCCACCTCGTTCTCCGGGGACCCGGCCCAGGCGCGGCGCGCCACGATCGACGTCAGCACCGGCGACCGCAGCCGCTTCGCCGACGAGGCGATCAGCCGGGTCGTGACGGCCACCGCGGCGGACCTGCTCGGCAGGCAGCTCACCACGACCTACCTGGACAACGTCTACGTCGGGTTCAACACGCTCGGCGACAAGCTGGGCGACGCCGCCAAGGGGGCCGGTTCGCTGGCCGACGGCGCCCGGCAGCTCGCCGGCGGCACCGACAAGCTGTCCGGCGGCGCGGACCAGTTGGCGCACGGGGCGCGGTCGCTGGCCGACGGGCTCGGCGCGCTCGACGGCGGTGCCGAGCAGCTCGCCCAGGGCACCGGCGGGCTCTCCGACGGGCTCGCCGCGATGCGCGACCAGACCCGGCAGTTGCCGCAGCAGGCCGCCACCCTGGCCGACGTCTCGTCGAAGGAGGCGCAGGGCGTCCAGCAGCTCGACACCGGACTGCAGGGACTGGCGCAGAACCTCTCGGAGATGTCCAAGGAGTGCCCGCCCGGCGTGCTGCCGATGTGCAACAAGCTCGCGGTGCAGGCGGCGACGGCGAAGGCGCTCAGCGAGGGCGCCGGACAGGTGCGGCAGGCCAGCGAGGGCGTGTCCACCGGGGTGGGTGCGCTCGCCGGTCGCGGCGGCCAGTCCGGCGGCGGGCTGCCCGCGCTCTCCCGGGGCATCGACCAGCTCGCCGGTGGCGCCGCGCAGCTCGACGACGGTGCGGGCAAGCTCGCGGACGGGCTGGCGCGGACCCGGGGCGGTGCGGACCAGCTCGCCGGAGGTGCCGAGCAGCTCGCCGGCGGGGTGCGCGGGGTTTCCGACGGCGCCCGCAAGCTCGGTGACGGCTCCGGACAACTGTCCTCGGGATTGGACCAGGCGGTGCGGCAGCTGCCCAGCTACCCGGACGGCGACCGGGACAAGCTCGCGAACGCCGTCGCGAATCCGGTGACGACCGCGCAGGGCACCGAGCTCGGGTTCGGCGCGTCCGGCCCGTCGCTGTACGCGGTGTTCGCGTTGTGGGTCGGCGCCGTGGTGACGTTCCTGGTGCTGCGCCCGGTGCCGGCCCGCGCGTTGGAGTCGACCCGTTCGTCGCTGCGGCTCGCCGCGCGCCAGTTCGCGCTGCCCGCCGGGGTCGCCGTCGCGCAAGGGCTGCTGGTGACCGCGGTCCTCGGTCTCACCCAGGACCTCTCGGTCGGGCAGTGGTTCGGCTGCGCCGGGCTGCTGGTGCTCGCGGCCGTCGCGTTCACCGCGATCAACCAGGCGCTCGCGGCCCTGGGCGGGGTCGGCCGGTTCGCGGCGATGCTGGTGGGCCTGGTCGCGCTCGCCGACGGTTTCGTCACCGCGGTGCCCGGGGTGGTGCGCCAGGTGGCGTCGGTCCTGCCGACCGCACCGGGCCAGGACGCGTTGCGGGCGGCCGTCGAGGGATCGGCCCCGGGCGGCGGCACGATCGCGGCGCTGGTCGTCTGGGCGCTGAGCGGTCTGGTGGTCACCTTCCTGGCCGTCGAACGGTCGCGCACCGTCCGCGCCACCCGCCTGCTGCCGCGCCGCGCGGTGCGCCGCGGCCTCGGCACGGCCTGATCTCGTCCGCAGTGGACGGTCGTGCCGCGCCGATTCTCCCGCAGGCGCGGCACGACCCGGGTGGCGAGAACCGGACAACCCGGTTCTTCCGGACCGGTGCGGACCGTATGATCGCGGCACTCGTGACCGCCGCCGAACGGAGGCGACGCCGTGACCGCAGCCGGACAGCGACCGACCGCACGCGCGTCGAGGAGGCGTCGAGCGCTGTTGCCGGTGGTCGGCAGCGCCGCGCTCCTGCTCGTGGTCCCGCCGGGCACGGCGTGGGCCGACCCACCCCAGGCGCTTCCGGCGAGCGTCGCGGAACCGGACGGCAAGTGGCAGCCCGCGTTCGACTACGACGGGGACGGCTGCTACCCCACTCCCGCCATCGGCCCCGACGGGACGGTGGCCGAAGGGCTCGAACCCTCCGGCGCCCTGAACGGCAACTGCCACGACAAGTCCGATCTGGACAACACGAACTCCTACGCCCGCGCCAAGTGCGACCCGAGCGGCTGGTGCGCGTACCTCTACGACCTGTACTTCGAGAAGGACCAGGCCCTCGACGGCGTGCACGACGCCTTCGGGCACCGCCACGACATCGAGCACGTCGTCGTCTGGGTGCACGCCGACAAGGCCGAGTACGTCTCGACGTCCGCGCACGGCGGCTACTCCACGCGCCCGGCCTCCGAGGTCGCCTGGGAGGGCAGCCACGCCAAGGTCGTCTACCACAAGGACGGGGCCAGCACCCACGCGTTCCGGCTCGCCGCCGCCGACGAGCAGCCGGAGAACGACTACGGGACCTGGCAGTACCCGGACCTGGTCAGCTGGAACAACTTCCCCGACGGCATCCGCGACAAGCTGACCGGAACCGACTTCGGCTCGGCCAGCCTGGCGATCAAGGATGGCAGCTTCGAGGACAACCTGGCCAAGGCCAAGCCGGAGGACATCCCGTTCGACCCGCACGGCTGAATTCCTGTCTTCGAACTCGTTGTGGTGGCGGTGCCGGGAGCGGAACCTCAGAGCCTGTCTTCGAACTCCTTTTGCGTAGCGGTGCCGGTGGCGGAACCTCAGCGGCCGTCTCGACTGCGGAAGCCCCTCCTGATGTATGCCCATACACGGCGTCGGGGCTGTCCTCGCGAGACGACCGCTGAGAACCCGCGGCGGTGCCAGCGGCGAGACCACTCACCGAAAGAGAAAGCGGCTGGCGCCGCTTGCCACGCGGGTTCCGGGAGCAGGTTCAAAGACAGGCACTCAGCGGCCCGCCCGTCGCCCGACCACCGCCCCCCACGGAGGCGCTGACGCGCCGCAGCCACATCGGCTCCGGGAGCCCCGACTCATGTATGCCCAGATCCAGTCCACTTAGGACGTCGCTGCGGGCGGGCAGTCGGTGGCGAGGAACCTCGCGCGCGACGGCGGATGTCCGGCCGGGGTCACTCCGGCGCGCGGGGGAACCGGAGCGTCAGGGCGGCTCCGCCGGTGTGCTGGTTGCGCGCGGACACCGTTCCGCCGTGGCGCGCGGCGATCTCGCTGACCAGCGCGAGCCCCAGCCCGTAGCGCCGGGTTCCGCCGTCGTCGAGCCGGGCGGCGGACGCGAAGCGTTCGAAAACCCGCGGCAGCACCGCAGGATCGATGCCCGGACCGTCGTCGAGCACGTCGACCACCAGGTCGCGCCCGGACTCGGTGAGGTGGACGCGCACCCGGGTCCGCGCGTGCCGGATCGCGTTGTCCAGCACGGCGTTGACCGCGCGGCGCAGGCCCGCCTCCGAGCCCGCGACCACCGGTCGTCGGGCCTCGGAGCGGAACTCGACCTCGACGGCGCGGCGCTGCGCCGCCGCCCGCGCGGCCGTGGTCTCACCGTCGAGCAGGGCGTGGAGGTCCACCGGGGCGTCGACCGCGGCTGCCCGGGGATCGGCGGCCAGCAGCAGGTCCTCCAGGATTCCGGTGAGCCGGTCCGCATCCGCGACCAGACCCTCCACATCGGACCGCAGGGCGGCGTGGTCCACCTCCCGCGACAGGCGGCGGCGCAGCAGCTGCGCCCGGGTGCTCAGCAGCGTCAGCGGCGTGCGGAGTTCGTGCCCGGCGTCGGCGACGAACCGCTGCTGCAACGCCAACGCCTCGGACAGCGGCGTGACGGTGCGCCGCCCCCACCACGCTCCGACCAGCGCGGCGACCACGAGTCCGGCCACTCCGGCCAGCAGCAGGGCGCGCACGATGTGGGAGCGCTCGCGGTGCGCGTCGCGGAGGTCCAGCACCGCCTGCGCCACCTCGGCACCGCGCGGCTGCGTGCGCACCCGGTACTCGCGCCCGGCGACGGAGAGGTCGTCGGTGCGGGCGAGGTGGTCCCGGGCGGTGCGCCGCAGCGCGTCCTCGTCCGGCAGTCCGCGCGGCAGGCCCGGGGAAACCTGGCCCTGCCCGCTCCCGCGCAGCACGAGCCACACGCCGTGCGGCGGATCGGTCACGTCGTCCGCGCGGCCGATCGTGGTCTGCAACAGCTCGTCCTCCTGGCGGTGCTGCCCGTGCACCACCACCAGGATCGCCACCGCGGTCAGGACCGCGACCGTCACCGCGACGGCACCCGCGGTCTGCAACCCCAGCCGCAGCGAGGCGCGGCGGAGCATCCTCGCGTCCCCGGACAGCTTCGCGCCCCGGCTCATCCCCCGCGCCCCAGCTGGTAGCCGCGGCCGCGCACCGTGTCGATGATCCGCCTGCCGAGCTTGCGGCGGAGGTAGTGCACGTAGGTGTCCACGATCACGTCGCTCTCCGCGGTGTCGAAGACCAGCAGGAGCAGGTCCGACCTGGAGAACACGCGAGTCGGCCGGCTCGCCAGCAGGCCGAGCACCGCGCACTCGCGTTCGGACAACCGCACCGCCCGCTGCTCGCCGATGCGCGCCAGCCGCGCGTCCAGGTCGAGGACACCGCCGGGCAGCGGCACCGTCCGGGCGCTGTCCAGGTGCCGCCTGCGCAGCGCGCGGAGCCGGGCGAGCAGTTCGTCCAGATCGAACGGTTTGGGCAGGTAGTCCTCGGCGCCGGCGTCCAACCCGGCCACCCGGTCGGCCGGGTTGCCCAGGGCGGACAGCACCAGCGCCGGGGTCACCACGCCCTTGCTCCGGAGCCGGGTGAGCACGTCGAGCCCCTCGATCGCGGGCAGCCCCCGGTCGAGCACGAGCACGTCGTACCCGCGGGTCAGGCCGAGGTGCAGCGCGCGTTGACCGTCCGCGGCCGCGTCGAGCTCGTAGCCCTCGTCGGTGAGCACCTCGGCCAGCATCGCCGTCAGCTCGTGGTCGTCCTCCACCAGCAGCACCCGCGGCCGGGTCACGCCGTCCATGCCGCCATTGTGCGAGCACCCGGATCGGGCCTCGGCTCGGACCACCGGATTCCCAGCGCCTTCTCAGCGGGCGCGCGAGCCGCGTCCCACCCGGTCCCGGGCGGAACGGACATCCGGGCCCGAATCCCCGGGTTTCCCAGAATCCTCCAAGAAAGCTCCGCGACGCTGGTCGTGACCTCGCAGACCCCGACCGGAACGGAGCCAGGCGTGCCCGCGTTCGTTTTCGGACTCCCCTCGCACGTGCTCGTCGTGCACGCCGTCGTCGTGCTGGTGCCGCTGGCGGTGCTCGGCGCGCTCGTCGTGGCGCTGTGGCCGGCCGCGCGCCGCCGGTTCGGCTGGCTCGTGGTCGGCATCACCGCGGTGGCCACCGCGTGCATCCCGCTGGCCACGAACAGCGGCGAGCAACTGCGCGACCGCCTGGCCACCACCGACCTCATCCGCCAGCACGCCCACCTCGGCGATGAACTGCTGGTCTACGTCGCCGCCCTGCTCGTCCTGGTCGCCGCGCTCGTCGCGGTCGACCAGCGCCGCCGGAACCGGGCGACCGGCGACCTGGCGCCGAAGGTCGCCGTGGGCGCCCTCGCGGTGCTGGCCGTGGCGCTCGCCGCGGTCTCCGCGGTGCAGGTCGTGCGCATCGGCGATTCGGGAGCTCGGGCCGCGTGGGCGGACAAGCAGTACACCGCGCCGCACCCCGAACACCGGCCCACGGGGTGAGGTCGACGGTTCCGCCGGTCAGCGGCGGCTCAGCACGTTGATCACGCGGCCGTGTTCGCTTTCCGCGCGGTGGTGACCGTGGGTCAGTTCACACGGCCCGCGCCGCGTCCGCGAGTAGGTTCTTGAGAATGGACAACGGCGGCCCCAGCCGGACAGCGCTCATCACCGCGTACGCCCGCGCCTGTCACCAGGTCGCCGACCGACCGCGGATCTTCACCGACCCGCTGGCCGCACGTCTGCTCGGCGTCACCGCAGCGGAACTGGCGGAACTGGCCACGCTCACGACCGATCGCCTCGGTGCTGCGGTGAGCGATCGGCCCCGCCGCCTGTTCTTCGCCGCCCGTGCCCGCTTCGCCGAGGACGCCGCGACCGCGGCCATCGCCGCCGGCGTGCGGCAGGTCGTGATCCTCGGCGCTGGTCTGGACACCTTCGCCTATCGGAATCCGCTCCCGGACTTGCGCGTCTTCGAGGTCGACCACCCCGCCACCCAGACGTGGAAACGCGAGCGCCTTGCCACGTCCGGGATCGACTTCCCTGAGACGTCGACCTTCGTGCCGGTCGATTTCGAAACGCAGTCGCTGGCAGCTGGATTGGAATCCGCCGGATTCAAGCGGACGGACCCGGCCGTGTTCGTGTGGCTCGGCGTCGTCTTCTACCTGACCCCGGACGCCGCGCACGCCACCCTCGATTACATCGCTGGTCAAGCCGAACCGGTCGAAGTGATCGTCGACTACCTGCAGCCCGCGGCCACCGACGAGGACCGTGCGCACCAGAGGGCGCGTGCCGAGCGGCTGGCCGGCGCCGGCGAACCAGTGTTCAGCTACTTCACACCCGGCGACATCGCCGCACAGCTGCGAGCCCTCGGGTTCACCAGTGTCGAAGACCACTCGGCCCCGGATCTCATCGCCGGCTATCTCCACGGATCCGCCGGATTCGAAGGCGAACCACCCCGCGCACTGCGCGCGAGCCGCATACTGCGCGCGAACCGCTGAGAGCCCGGTCTTTGAACTCATTTTGGGTGGCGGTGCCGGGAGCGGAACCTCAGCGTCCCGCCCGTCGCCCGATCAGCGCCCCCAAGGAGGCGCTGGCGCGCCGCGGTCACATCGGCTCCGGGAGCCCCTCCTGATGTATGCCCAGGTCCGTGCCCTGGTCAGATCTGCGTGCCCGCGACCCGTAGCGCGCTTCGGAGCGCGTCCCACAACGCCGGGGCCGGGTCCCCGTCCGGTGCGTGGTCGGCGCAGTGTTCGACCGCGACGCGCAGCGCGGCGTTGAGCACCGCGGCCTCGACCTTCACCGCCAGGTCGTCGGGGCGGCGGCCGGAGCGTTCGGCGATGCTCGTGGCGAACACCGGTTCCGCGTCGTGGTGCGCCTGCAGCCACACCGCGCGGACCGCGGGCTCGGTGCGGGTCAGGCGCACCAGCGCCAGCATCGTGTCGACGTCGCCCGGCTCGGTGGCCAGCCGGTCGGGCAGTTCCCCGGCCGGGTCGGACAGGGCCTGCGCGATGGCCTCGATGCCCGCGGTGAGCAGCGGGCGGACGCAGTTCTCCTTGCCCGCGCCCGGGAAGTAGCGCCACAGCGTGCGGGTCGACACCCCGGCGGCCTCCGCGATCTGGTCGGCGGAGGTCGCGGCGACCCCGTTGGTGGTGAACAGGTGGACCGCCTCGCGCGCGATGTCCATGCGCGTCGCGTGCTTGCGGCGCTCGGTCAGCGGTGGACGTCCTACCCGCTTGCCCGGCATCGCGCCCCCTCCTGACCGGGATTGTTGTCCCACTGCGCAATTCTGTCGCAGTATGACAGAAATGCCGAGGACGTGGAGGCGAACATGAACGGGTTGGCAGGGCGCAGCGCGATCGTCACCGGCGCGGGTTCGGGGATCGGCCGGGCCACGGCGCTGCGGTTGGCCGCCGAGGGTGCGCGGGTGCTCATCGCGGACCTCGACGCCGAGGGCGCCGGGGCCGTGGAACGGGAGATCAAGGGCTCCGGCGGGGAGGCGACCAGCGTCGTCGGCGACCTCGGCGAGGCGGCGGTGGTGGAGGAGGTCGTCTCCACGGCGGTCGGCCGGTTCGGCAGGGTGGACGTGCTGGTCAACAACGCCGGGATCATGGACAGCTTCGCCGCGGTCGCCGACGTCACCGACGCCGAGTGGGAACGACTCCTGCGGATCAACCTGACCGCGCCGTTCCGGCTCACCCGCGCGGTCCTGCCGCACATGCTCGCCGCGGGCCGCGGCGCCATCGTCAACACCGCGTCCGAGGCGGCGCTGCGCGGCAGCGCGGCGGGCGCGGCCTACACGGCCGCCAAGCACGGCATCGTCGGGCTCACCAGGTCGCTGGCGGTCATGTACCGGGGCAAGGGGATCCGCGCCAACGCCATCGCACCCGGCGGCACCGCCACCGGCATCTCCGTCGACATCGACGCCGAGGCGCACGGGCCGAGCGTCGTCATGGGCTACGCCGCCAATATCGGCCGGGTGGCCGAAGCGGACGAACAGGCCGCTGCCATCGTGTTCCTCGCCTCCGACGCGGCCAGCAACATCAACGGCGCGATCCTGCCGGTCGACAACGGGTGGTCGGCGGTCTGAGGACCTGTCCAGGACAGCGTCGAAACCCGGGTCGCCGCTTCGGCCGCGGGGACGACTACAACCGAGTCGAGACCAGTCCGTCCACAACGGACGTTCGGAGCGGTCGGAACGTCCGCTTCGCCCCGGCCGGATCGGGTCGGTGATCCGGGCGACATCCCGCTGGACGGGTCGGGGTGCTCCGGGTCAGCGCCGGGCCGTGGCCGGTCGGCGGGAGGGCCGGGTGCGCGGGGCGCGGCGGAAGCGCATGGCGCGGTCGTCGACCCGCCCCAGCCGGATGGTCACCAGCTCGGCCAGGTAGTTCTGGCGCACCGCCCACGGCCACGCGCGTCCCTGCTTGGGCATCCGGTCCGCCGCCCGCAGGACGTAGTTGGACGACAGGTCCAGGATCGGGCGCCGCTCACCGGCGCCAGCGCGGCCGGCCACCGGCCGGCACTCGGCGTGGCCGTGGCGGTCCATGTGGTTGAGCAGCCGGCAGACGTACTGGGCGACGAGGTCGGCGCGCAGCGTCCAGGAGCTGTTGGTGTAGCCCACGCACCAGGCGAGGTTGGGCACGCCGTCGAACATCATGCCCTTGTAGGCCAGCGCGCGTCCCGGGTCGATCTCGGTGCCGTCCACGGTCAGCCCGATGCCGCCGAAGGCCAGCATCTCCAGGCCGGTCGCGGTCACCACGACGTCGGCGGGGATCTCCGCGCCGGAGGCGGTGCGCACCCCGTGCTCGGTGAACGACTCCGCCGCGTCGGTGACCACGCTGACCTCGCCGCGGTGCAACGCCCGGAACAGGTCGGCGTCCGGGACCACGCACAGCCGCTGGTCCCACGGGGCGTAGCGCGGCGTGAACGCCGGGTCCACCGGCACGGAGTCGGGCAGCTGCTCGGCGACGCGGTCGCGCAGGACCCGCGCCATCATCCGGGGGAACCGGCGGCACAGCTGGTAGTTGATGGTGGACAGCGCGATGCTGCGGCCCCGGATCAGCCGGTAGGCGAGCTCGGTGGGCAGTCTCCGGCGCAGCCGGGCGGCGACGGGGTTCCGCGACGGCAGCGAGAGGACGTAGCCGGGAGACCGCTGCACCATCGTGACGTGCTCGGCCTCCTCGGCCATCGCGGGCACGAGCGTCATCGCGGTCGCGCCGCTGCCGATCACCACGACGCGGTGGCCGGTGTGGTCGAGGTCGGCGGGCCAGTGCTGCGGGTGCACCACCCGGCCCCGGAAGTCCTCCCGCCCCGGGAAGTCCACCGAATGACCCCGGTCGTAGCGGTAGTAACCGGTGCACAGGAACAGGAACGAGCAGGTGTACGTGCGCACTTCGCGGTCCTCGCCGACCTCGACGCGCACCGTCCACGCGGCGTCCTCCGACGACCACGACGCGGCGACGACCCGGTGCCGGAACCGGATGCGGCGCTCGATCCCGTGCTCGCGGGCGGTGTCGCGGACGTACTGGCGGATCGAGGCCCCGTCGGCGATGGACTTCTCCCCCGTCCACGGGCGGAACGGGTAGCCGAGGGTGTTCATGTCCGAGTCCGACCGGATTCCCGGGTAGCGGAACAGGTCCCAGGTGCCGCCGATCGCGTCGCGGGCCTCGAACACGGCGTACGTCCGGCGCGGCGACCGGGTCTGCAGCCGGTAGGCGGCGCCGACGCCGGACAGGCCCGCACCGACGACGATGACGTCCAGGTGAGGTGTGGTCATGTTCGCCGCTCCGAAGTGGACGCTGGAATTCGCCTGCACCGGCGGGAAGTTCCTCGCCGAGCCCTTCCTGCCTGCTCGCTGCTATTATCCGAGCAATAACTCGCGTTCGCCAACTCGCGTTTCTGCCTGCCCACTCGGGTGCGCCACTCGCGTTCCGCCAGGTAGGAGGAGGATCGGACGTGCCCGTCGACCGCCCGCGGCGCATCGGACCGGCGTACACCCCCGGGCGGCGCCGCGTGCCCAGGCAGGCCCGCAGCCGCGAGCTCGTCGCGCGCATCCAACGCGCCGCGGGCGAGCTGTTCGCCGAGCGCGGCTACGCCGGGACCAACACCAACCTCGTCGCCGAGCGCGCGGGCGTGTCGGTCGGCTCGCTGTACCAGTTCTTCGCGAGCAAGGACGAGATCCTGGCCGCTCTCCAGGAGGAGTGGACGGTGCGCCTGGGCGAGGCGCTGGACGAACGCCTGCGCACCATGCGTTCTCCGGTCGAGACGATCGAGCACGTCCTCGACGTGCACGCGGCGTTCAACCGGGAACCGCCCGGGCTGCTCGGTTTCCTGCTGACCGCGCCGATCACCACTCCCTCGACGGCGACCGTGGTGGAGGCCATCGAACGCCGCCTGGTGGAGAACCTCGAAGTGCTCGCCCCGAGCATGAGCGACGAACGCCGCGCCGTGGTCGCCTCGATGCTCGTGCACATCAGCAACGGCCTCTACACGGTGGGGCACGGCGAAGGCGCCACCAACGCCGTGATCCGCGCGGAGGTCGAGCAGGCGCTGCTCGCCTACATCGAGCCGCTGATCGAGGGCGACGGGCACTGACGGACTGAACACGTTGCCGCACAACGGGATCCGTCGGACCGCGTTCCGGTGGAGTGATCAAGGACGTCAGGCGGTGGGCGGAAATTCCGTCCCGATCCGGTGAACCAGGCGCCGGAGCGCGCTGCGGCGCTGTGCGCGGCAGATCCACCGTGCTACCCAGTGACGGGCGTCGGCGCCGTGCGGTGCACCGGACCTTCGACGCCCGTTCTTCCTTCTGCCGTACCACGATGGAGTTCTCGATGGATCTGAGCATGTCCCGGGACGAGCGCGAGAAGTTCCTCGCCGAGGTGCGGGTCGGCGTGCTGGCGGTTCCCGACGACCGCCCCGGCCTGGCACCGCTGCAGCTCCCGATCTGGTACGACTACCGGCCCGGCGGTCAGGTGGTCCTGCTCACCGACCGCGGCTCGCGCAAGGCGGAACTGCTCCGCGGGAGCGGGCGGATGAGCTTCTGCGTCCAGGACGAGAACGCGCCGTACCGGTACGTCAGCGTCGAGGGACCGGTCACCGTCGAGGACCGGGTCGACCACGACGAGTGGGAGGCGTTGGCGCACCGCTACCTCCCGCCCGAGGAGGCCGCGTCCTACCTGGCGGCCAACCGGCACCAGCTCGACGACTACGCGACCTTCCGGATGCGTCCCGAGCACTGGCGGACCGCCGACTTCGCGGCTTTCGCGGCCACGTTCAACTGACGGGTGCACGACCGCGCGAGGAGTACCGGCATGTCCACGAGAACCGCTCCCAACCGCCATCCCCGCGCCTCCGGGCCCACCACCCCGTACCCGCGCGAGGCGTGCCTGCACCAGCTCTTCGACGCGCAGGCGCTGCGGGCTCCGGAGGCCGTCGCCGCACTCCACCGCGGGAACGCCCTGAGCTACGCCGAGCTGCGCGCCCGCTCGGACGTCCTGGCCGCCCGGCTGCGCGGCACCGGTGTGCGCCGCGGTGAACCGGTCGGCGTCTGCGGCGGGAGATCGCTCGACGCCCTGGTGGCATTCCTGGGAATCCTCAAGGCGGGCGCCGCCTACGTACCGCTGGACGACGCGCTCCCGCCCGCCCGGTTGCAGGCGATGTGCGACGACGCGGGGGTCCGGACGGCGGTCGTCCTGCCCGGCAGCCCGTGCCGCCTGCGCCGGTTGCGGACCCGGGTGGACTTCGGTCCGGCGGCAGGACCCGAGCACCACGCGGAGGCGGATCCGCCCGCGGCCACCGACTGCGCCTACGTCATGTTCACGTCGGGGTCGACGGGACGTCCGAAGCCGGTGGCGATCCCGCACCGCGGCGTGGTCCGGCTCGCCCACGCGGACGTGGGCGGTTCCCGTCCCGCGCACCGCGACCGGGTGCTGCACGGGTACGGGCTGTCCTCGGACGCGTCGTCCATCGAGATCTGGTCGGCGCTGCTCAACGGGGCGTGCCTGGTCCTGGTCGACCGGGACGAACTGCTGTCCCCGGTGGCGCTGGGCGCCCGGATCCGCGCGGACCGGATCACCGTCGCCTACCTCACCACGAGCGTGTTCCACCACGTCGCGCGCACCGCCCCGGAGGCGCTGCGCGACCTGCGGTTCGGCTCCGCCGGCGGCGAGGCGATGGACCCGCACCTGGCGCGCGCGGTGCTCGACGCCTGCCCGCGCACGACCGTGGTCAACTTCTACGGCCCCACCGAGAACACCGTGGTGTCCACCGGCCACGTGGTGCGCCCGCTCGCCGAGGACGCCGCGACCGTTCCGATCGGCAGGCCGATCCAGAACTCCTCGTGCCACGTGTTCCGCCCCGACGGCACCCCGGCGGACGTCGGCGAGGAGGGCGAGCTGTTCGTCGGCGGCGACGGTCTGGCGCTGGGCTACCTCGGCGACCGCGGGCTCACCGAGGAGCGGTTCGTGGCGAACCCGGGCTGCCCCGGGGCGCGGCTCTACCGGACCGGGGACCGGGCGATGTGGCGCGGCGACGGGACCCTGCAGTACTGCGGCCGCGCCGACCGGCAGGTCAAGGTCCGGGGTCACCGGGTGGAACTCGACGAGGTCGAGGCGAGGCTGCGGGCGCACCCCGCCGTCGGCGAGGCGGTCGTCGAACTCGACCGCGGGAGCCTGGTCGGGTTCGTCACCCCGGCCGACGGCGGCGCGGGCGTCCCGGTCGAAGAGGTGCGCGCGGAGCTGGCCCGGTGGCTGCCGAGCGCGGTCGTCCCGTCCCGCATCGTGGCGCTCGCCGAGTTCCCGGTGACACCGGCGGGCAAGGTGGACCGCGCGCGCTTGCGGGCCGCGGACGACGGCCCGGTTCCGACCCAGCGCGGCGTTTCCGGCGTGCGGGACAGCCTCGCCGAGGTCTGGTACTCGACGTTGCGGGTGCGCCCGGCCGGGACCGACGACTTCTTCGCGATCGGCGGGGATTCGCTGACCGCGGCCGAGGTCGTCAACCGCACGCTGGCGGTGCTCGGCGTGGACGCCCGGTACGGCACTCCGCTGATCCGCGGTCTGCTGGACAACCCGACCTTCGACGGGTACGTCGAAGCCGTGCGCGAGGTGCGCGGTGGTTCGGTCGGTGGAGCCGACACCGCGCCGCCGGATTTCGCCGCCGAGTCGCGGCTCGGTTTCTCGCTGCCCCCGGCGCGGCGGGACCGGCCGCCGCGGTGGGACCGGCCCGGGCACGTGGTGCTGACCGGCGCCACCGGGTTCGTCGGGGCGTTCCTGCTGGACCGGTTGCTGCGCACCACCGAGGCGGTGGTGCACTGCCCGGTCCGCGCCCAGGACGCCGGCCACGCCCGGCGGCGGATCGCGGCGGCGCTCGACCGCTACCGGCTGAGCCCGCCGGACGTGGCCGAGCGGGTGGCGTGCCTGCCCGCCGACCTCACCGCGCCCCGCCTCGGCCTCGACGAGCGCACCGCCGACCGGATCGCGGCCGAGGCGGACCTGGTGCTGCACTCCGGCGCCCAGGTCAACTTCGTCTACCCGTACCGCGCGCTGCGAGCGGCCAATGTGGACGGTACGCGGTCGGTCGTCCGGTTGGCCGCGCCGCGGCGGGTTCCGGTGCACTTCCTGTCCACCATCGCGGTCGTCGCCGGATTCGGGACCGCGGGGGTGCGCCGCGTCGCCGAGGACACTCCGCTGGACCACGCCGACCGGCTCACGCTCGGCTACGCCGAGAGCAAGTGGGTGGCCGAGAAGGTGCTCCAGGAGGCGGCCGAGGAGGGGCTGCCGGTGGCGATCCACCGGCCGTACGAGATCACCGGTGACCAGCGCAGTGGCGTGTGCAACACCGAGACCGCGATCTGCTCGCTGTTCAAGACGGTCGCCGACACCGGTCTGGCGCCGGACATCCCGTTGCCGATGGACTTCGTGCCGGTCGACTACGTGGCCGAGGCGGTGCTGCGGGTGGCCACCGGACGGCCGGCCACCCGGCGCGTCTACCACCTGACCAATCCCCGCCCCGCCCGGTTCGCCGACGTGCTCCGGCGGATGCGCGCGGCCGGGTGCGAGATCGAGACCGCGCCCTACGACGAGTGGGTCGGCGAGCTGGTCCGGTACGTGGCGCGGAACCCGACGGCCGCCACGGCGCCGTTCGTGTCGCTGTGCGTGGATCGCGGGCGCCGGTCGGACATCTCGGTGAAGGAGATGTACTTCGAGGGCACGTTCCCGGAACTCGGACGGGACAACGTGGACCGCGATCTCGCCGACCTGCCGTGCCCGCCGGTCGACGACGCGCTGCTGGACCGCTACCTGGAGCACTTCTTCGACTCCGGCTACATCGAACGGCCGCGGCGCGCGGCGGACGCCGCGGGTTGATCAGCGCGCCGCCGATTCGAGCAGGGCGTCCCGGGCCGGCGAGGTCGTGTGCTCCGGCCACAGCGCCCGCAGCGGGACGTGCACGGCGGGGTCGAGTTCGCAGACCACGACGCGGCCGTCCGCTGCGGGCCCCGGCGCGGACGTGACCAGCGCGACGTGCTCGGTGCCGATCACGGCCGTCACCGGCGGTGTTCCCTGCACGGGGTTGCGTTCGAACCGGGGTTCGATCCCGGCGTCCCGGCACAGGCCCAGCAGGAGGTCGGTGTAGCCGGAGCGCCCCGGCACACCCCACACCACGAGGCATTCATCGGCCAGATCGGCGAACCCCACGGTGCCGCGTTCGGCCAGGCGGTGCGTGCTGCTGACGGCCACCCGCAGGCGGTGGTGGCACACCGTCGTGCTGTTCAAACCGGCCGGCGGGGTCATGGCTCGGCACAGCCCGAGATCGAGTTCGCCGTTGCCCAGGCCCGCGCGCAGCGCGTCGGGGAAGAACTGGCGGACGTCGCAGCGCAGATCCGGATGTTCGGCGCGCACGCGGGCGAGGAGTGCGGTGACCTCCTCGCCCGTCACCGCCGGGGTGTGACCGATGCGCACCGTCTCGGCGCCGTCGCGGCCGATGCTGCGGGTGCGGTGCAGCGCCGCGTTCGCCAGTCCGCGCAGCACTCGCGCGTCCGCGACGAGGGCTTCGCCCGCGGGCAGCAGGCGCACCCGGCCTCCGCTGCGGTCCACCAGTTGCACCCCGACCTCGCGTTCGAGGCCGCGGATCGAGGTGCTCAGCGCCTGTTGGGTCAGGTGCACCCGCCGCGCGGCGCGGGTGAAGCTGCGTTCCTCCGCGAGCGCGATCAGCTGTTCCAGCACGCGCAGGTCGAGACCCATGTGTCCCCCCGTTCCACATCCGTGCCGCGTCGCCGGACCGCGCGGTGACCTGCGACATCACCGACCGCCCGGGCGCCTCGGGCAGCCCACGAATATAGCGCCGTCACCGCGGCGGGTCCTCCGGTGGCATGCGCAGCGGGGTTCCGGGGCGGCACAGCGCGCGGATGTCCTCCGCCGCGCTCGGGTACGCGGCGGCGAGGTCGTCGGCCGCGGCGCCCTCGTAGTCGGACGGCAGGAAGCCCGGCGCCATCGTCGTGCCGCAGAGCGCCCAGCTGCCGCCCGGCGCGACCCGGCCGCCCATCCACGTCCCGGCGGGCACGGTGAACTGGACGTGGTGACCGGCGGCCGGGTCGTGGCCGAGGACGGCCGTGCGGGCACCGCCGCCGGGGTCGAGCAGCAGCAGTGCGACGGGGTCTCCCCGGTGGAAGTGCCAGACCTCGTCGATGGGCAACCGGTGCAGGGCGGAGAACAGGCCGTCGCGCGCGGCGAGCAGCAGCAGGATCGCCGTTCCGGCCGGGCGGCCGGAGCCGTCCGGCGGCCCCGTCCACGTGCGCCGGAACAGGCCGCCCTCCACCGGCAGCGGCCGCAGGCCGTACCGCGCGGCGACCTCGGCGGGGTCCTCGGTCATGCGGTCCTCCCGAACCCGGTGTCCCACCGGGCCTGGTCGGGGAGCGGGTCGTCCACCCGGGCCCGGTACAGCTCGTAGTAGCGCTCGACCAGTCCGGCGGCGGCCAGCGCCGCGTTGGCGCGGTCGAGGTCGACGCCGTCGGCGAGGCCGTGGTCGGGCCGCGCGAGCACGCAGGCGCCGCAGGTCACCGCCGCGACGGTCAGGTCGGAGCACCGGTTGGACATGCTGTCGCTGCGGTGGAAGTTGACCGGGTAGCCGTCGGCGAGCACGGTCACCGGTCCGCGCGGCAGGTGGTACCGGGTGCCGATGTCGGCCACCGGCTCGACGCGGAGCGCCAGCTCGCGCAACGCGGTGAGGTCGAACTCGGTGTCCCGGCTGGAGACGCTCGCCAGCTGGCAGCCCGGCGGCAGCAGTCCGAAGTGGACGGATCCGAGGCTGGTCCGCCCGGTGCCGCCCACCACGAGGCGGGGGCGGTGCGCGCGCAGCAGGGACGGCAGGTCGCCGGACGTGGCGTACCCGCGCTCGTGGGCGGCGAGCAGCCGCAGCGCGTCGTCGTCGTGCACCGCGACGCGCATCCGCCGGTCGCGCAGCACGTCGGCGATCTGCTCGCCGATCCGGCCGTAGCCGACCACCAGCGCGGGCTGTCCCTCCAGCTTCTCCTCCGCCAGCAGGTCGACGATCGTGCGGACCGCCCGGTCGGCGACCCAGCGGGGCTCGATGGTGCGCTTGACCTCCGACTGCGCGACCGGGAAGACCGGCAGCGGGAGGTCGTCGAACGGTTCCAGCCGGAAGATCCCGGACATCGTCTGCTCCACCACGCCGCGGAACCGGGGCACCAGCTCCGGGTGCTCCCGCAACAGGGTGGGCAGCACGTATCCGCCGTCGTCGAGCGCCAGGCACCCGCCCGCGGCGCGGCGGCAGTGGTCGACGAGGGCGTCGGCGACGTGCGCGGTGTCGAACACCGCCACGCCCCGCGCGCGCAGGTGCGACTCGACTCGCCGCCGGTGCCGGTAGGCGTACTCCTTCTTGACCACCGTGATCCGGCGCGGGTCCGCGCCCAGCTCGACCAGCGTCTCCAGCTGGACGACGAGATCGGTGACCAGGTGCGCCACGACGAACAGCGCCAGCCCGCGCAGCGGGCGCCCGTCGACGTCCGCGGCGAGCCCGCGGGTCAGCGGCAGCTGGGGCGCCAACCGGCGGATCTCGTGGGCGGTGAACGGCAGTGCCTCGACGCAGGCGTAGACGTCGTCGACCTGGCGGTCGGAGAGCCGCCCGCGGTCGGTGATGGTGAGGCCGACGAGGTGGCTGTCCGCGGGGTGCTCGCGGGAGCGCGCGGCGGGCGCGATGGTGAGCACGGCCGTCGCCGCACCGCCCAGGTCCACCAGGTGCGCTCCGGCGGACAGGGCGGTGAACCGCGGGTACCCATCGTCCAGCGCGAGCTCGCGCAGGTTGGCGAACACGGCGCCCACGCTGGCGTCCAGCTCGTCCGGGGTGGTCTGCACCCGGGTCATCGCCGTTCCGAAAGCACTGCCGAACTCCCGCACCCCAACCTCCGTGCTCGCCAACCCACCGCGCTACCAGGTCGGGTGCGCGGAGACACCGCCGTCCACCCGCAGATCGTGGCCGGTGATCCACGACGCCATGGGCGAGGCCAGGAAGACGCAGGCGTCGCCGACGTCCTCGCCGCGGCCCAACCGCCGCAGCGGTGCCGCGCGCCGCCACCGGCCGACGCCCTCCGGCCACGACCGGTCCAGGCCGGGCCGCTCGATCAGCCCCGGGGACACCGAATTGACCCGGATGCCGAACCGGCCGTACTCCAGCGCCGCCGCTCGGGCGTGCATGATCACCGCCGCCTTGGACGAGCAGTAGTGCGCGTGCCCGGGCGCGGGCTGCGTCCCCTCGATCGATCCGATGTGGACGATGGAGCCACCGGGTCGGGGCATGAGCTCGGCGGCGAACCGGGTGCAGCGGAACACGCTCGTCAGATTGGTGTCCACGACCTCCCGCCACATGCCGTCGGTCATCGACCCGAGGTCCTGCACCGGTTGGACCCCGGCGGCGTTGACGAGGACGTCCAGGCTGCCGAGCCACGCAGCCGCGGTCTCGACCGCGTGGCGGCACCCCGCCTCGTCGCGCAGATCGGCGAGGACGGCGACGGCGCTGCCGCCCTGCGCGCGGATGTGCTCGACCAGCGACTCGACGTCGTGCCCGTGGTCGTTGCCGTGCGCGGCGACGACCGCACCGGCGGCGGCGAACCGCAGCGCGATTCCCCTGCCGACCTGGCCGCTCGCTCCGGTGACGAGCACACCCCTGCCGGTGAGGTCGGGCAGCGTCGCGTCCCTCATGCGGCGTCCGACATGCCGGCGGGCAGCGCGCCGCGTGCGAGGTCGACCGCGGCGCCGAAGGTCTCGTGCAGCGTGTCGGGCCGCGCGCTGTCGCTGGCCGGGACCAGGATCGTGGCGCACTGGATGCCGCGCAGCTGCCCGATGACCAACAGCGCGGCGGCCTCCATCTCGGTCGCCAGCACCCCGGAAGCGCGCAGCGCGGCCCAGTGCGACCGCACCCGCTCCCGGTCGACGACACCGCGGTCCGGGTGCTCGGAGTAGTACGCGTCCTTGCAGTGCGTCAGTCCGAAGTGGACCGGAACCGGGCAGTCGGCGGCCCGGTTGACCAGCTCCACCAGCAGCCGGTACCCGGGCACCGCCGGGTAGGCCAGGTCGACGTAGTGGGACGTGGTGCCCTCGTGCCGGACGCAGCCGGTCGACACCACCAGGGAGCCGATGGCCACGTCCTCGGACAGCGCGCCGCAGCTGCCGATGCGCACGATCGACTCGATGCCGAGGTCGGCGAGTTCCTCGACGGCGATCGCCGCAGCAGGTGCGCCGACCCCGGTCGAGCACACGATGACCGGCGGGTCCGCGTCGACGACGCTCCAGGCGAAGCCGCGCCGGGAACCGCGCGCCGTGGTGGCGCCCAGCATGTCCGCGAGCACGGGCACCCGGTCCGGGTTTCCGGTGAGGACCGCGCAGCGCGCATCGCCGGGCGCGAATCCGATCAAGTGGTTCGAGAAAGATTTCTCCGACACGATCCGTGCTCCGTTGTCGTGATGTTTCCAGTCGCTCGGCTGCCCACCCTATTCACGGCCACCCCGACGGGAAATGCCCTTTTCGGGGGAGCCACCCGGGACTCATTTTCGGATTATCGGTCGATTTCCGCGAATTCCGGTGCCGAAGCCGGGCGCGGGGGCTCGTTTCCACCACGGTTTCCGAGGTGCCGGTGCCGCGCAGGCCAGGTATTCGGTGCCGGTGAAGACCCCTTGAGACAGCTCCGAAAAAACGTCGACGCCGGTGAGACGTGAAAATCTTGAAACCCCGGCTGCGCCTTTCGGGCCATCTGCGGAAGAGTCTTACTCGGGCCGGTTGACACTTCTGCCGAGCGCGTGATCTCCTCCTGATCACGCAATTCCCGCCAGGCGCACAACGGTTGGTCCGCGCCCCGGGGAATGCGGGCGGAACCTTCGTTTCCGCCGAATGCGCACCGCTTTTTCCGAGGGGCTGCCCGGGGACGACACGTCCCCGCCGACGCTGGGGACTGAGGGAATCATGGACGGATTCGCCGGTGGGCCGACCGCCGAGCCGAAGGTGTGCCTCACCATCGGGTCCTCGGACTCCTCCGGCGGCGCCGGGATCCAGGGCGACATCAAGGCGCTCGCCTCCATCGGGTGCCACGCGGCCACCGCGCTGGTGGGGATCACGGCGCAGAACACGCGCGGCGTCGTGTCCCGGCACACGGTCCCCGTTCCCGCGGTGCGCGCGCAGATCGACGCCGTCCTCGACGATCTGGCCGTCGACGCGGTCAAGGTCGGAACGCTGTGGAGCGCCGAACTGGTCGCGGACCTCGCCGCGCGGCTGGCGGACCTCGCCGTGCCGCTGGTGGCCGACCCGGTCATGGTGACCGCGGCCGGATCCCGGCTGTACTCCGACGACGCGGTCGAAGCGTTCGTCGCCGAGCTCCTGCCGCTGGCCGCGGTGATCACGCCGAACCTCCCGGAGGCGCGGCTGCTGGCCCGCAGGCCGGACGAGGACGATCCGGTGCGGCTGTGCGCGGAACTCGCCCGGCTCGGGGCGTCGGCCGTGGTCATCACCGGGGGCGGTCGCGAGGTGGTGTGCGACTGGCTGTTCGACGGCCACCGCGACTACCGGTTCCGCAGCACCCCGTCGTCCGCCGCGGCCACGCACGGCGCGGGCTGCGCGCATTCCGCGCTCATCACCGGACTGCTGGCCCGGGGCGACTCGGTGGTGGAGGCGGTGTCGCGGGCCGGAGAACTGGCCGCCGAAGGCGTGGGACGGGGTCTGGTCGGGATCGGATCCGGCGAGAGCCCCGTCGACCTGCTGGACCTGCGGCGACGAGCGGACGCGCTGAGCCGGCCGCGCCGACCGATCCACCGGAGCCGGCCGACGGACCGGCGAGGGCACATCGCGGAGGGAACATGAGGTTCGACACGTTCCAGGACGCCTACCTGCACTGGTTGCGGGAGGTGTTCAACCACCCCGAATACCGCAACGCACCGCGCGGTTTCCCGAGCCGGGAGCGGCTCGCCGCGTCCTTCACCCTCGAACGGCCGGTGCAACGGCACGTGACGCTGCCCAGCAGGCGGACGAACCTGGTGTTCAACTACGCCGAGGTCCTGTGGTACCTGTCCGGGACGAACTCGCTGGAGCAGATCGCCCACTACGCCCCGAGCATCGCGAAGTACTCGGCCGACGGGCGGACGCTGGCCGGGACGGCCTACGGGCCGCGGATCTTCTCCCACGGGCGGGGGCGGATCGACCAGTGGCAGCAGGTGCTGAGCACGCTGCGGGAGGACCCGGACTCCAAGCGCGCCGTGGTGCAGATCTTCGACCCGGCCGAACTCGCGGTACCGGACAACATCGACGTCGCCTGCACGCTGGCGCTGCAGTTCTTCATCCGGGCGGGCCGCCTGCACGGCGTGGGCTACATGCGGGCCAACGACGCCTTCCGCGGCATGGTCAGCGACGTCTTCTCGTTCACCTTCCTCCAGGAGTTCCTGGCCCGGCAGCTCGGTTTGCGGGTGGGCCGCTACGTGCACAACGTCGGCTCGCTGCACGTCTACGCCCACGACGACGACTGGGCCCGGCGGGTGCTGGCCGAGGCCGCGGCGACCGGCCTGCGCAGGCAGCGCTTCCCGGAGCTGCCGAAGGGCGACAACTGGCCGCACCTGCGCGCCGTGCTCGACGTGGAGAAGTCGTTGCGCCACAACGAGTTCGGGCTCCACGAGAACCGGGACGCACTGGTCGGGCTGCCGGAGTACTGGCGCCAGGTGCTGCTGCTGTTCGAGGCGTACCGCCAGGTCCGGTACGAGGACGGGTTGGCGCACCGGACGTTGGACGGGATGTGGCCGGTTTTCCGGGATTCGGTGCGCAACCGGTGGCCGGCGCACCTCGCCGGGCAAGTACGTGATCACGACATCGTCGGTGGGAGGACCCAGTGACCGGTTTCTGCTTCGACCAGGGCATCCGCAGCGTGTTCGTCGGCGGACCGTTCCTCAACGCGGTCGACCCGAAGACCAAGGAGATCGACCCGGGCGAGAAGAACCGCCTGAGCGTTCTGATCGACTACTTCGAGGGCGAGGGCTGCCAGGTGCACAACGCGCACCGCAGGGAGAGCTGGGGCAAGGACTTCCTGCCCCCGGACGAGTGCACGCCGCTGGACTACTACGAGATCGGCAAGAGCGACCTGTTCGTCGCGTTCCCCGGCAGTCCGCCCTCCCCCGGCACGCACGTCGAGGTCGGGTGGGCCTCCGCGCTCGGCAAACCGATGGTGCTGCTGCTGGAGGAGGACCGCAGGCACGCCCCGCTGATCGTGGGGTTGCCGCACGTCGCCAACGTCGAGCTGGTGACCTACGCCGACGTCGGCGAGCTGGTGCCCCGCCTGCGCGACCCCATCGCCCGGGTGATGACCCGGCACCGGGCCCGCCCGCGGGTCGAGCGAGGTCCGGCCGCCGCCCCCGTTAACGTGTGCGCCGGGTGATCAGCCGATCACGAAGTGGAATCGACGCTGCGGAGGAGTCGCGATGGCGGAGGAAACGGACGCGCGGAAGGTGCGGGCGGCGTTCGAGGAGGCGTGCCCCGGAGTCCGCGTCGACCGGATGTCCCCGATGGCGGGCGGGTACACCAGCGCGCACTGGCGGTTCGACACCGACGAAGGCCCGCTGCTGCTGAAAGTGCCGGTGCGCAACAGCGATCCCGAGCACTTGCGCCACCTGCTGGTGGCGACCCGGTTGGCCGCCGAGGCCGGTCTTCCCGTGGTGCGCTTCCGGTCCTTCGTCCCGCACGCGCACGAGCTCGGCAAGCCGGTGCTGGTGCTGGAGTTCGTCGACGGCGAGCAGGCCAGCGCGGCGTGGACGTCGTTGCGGGCGGCGGATCGGGCCCGGATCTCCGAGGAAATGGGGTCGCTGCTGGGCCGGCTGCACGCCGCCACCGGCGCCGACCGGCTGACCGACGCCCTCGGCGGCCGGGAGGTGCCGTCAGTGGCCGAGGAGGCGCGCAACGGGCTGGACGAGGCGTTGGGCACCCTCGCCGACGTCCGGATCGACGGCGGGTGGTCGCGGGTCCGGGAACGGGTCCAGAAGCGCGTCGAGGACATCGGTGCGGTGCGGCCGGTGCTCACCCATCGCGACTTCTACCTCGACAACGTGCTGGTGTCCGGAGGTTCGGTGCGGGCGGTCCTCGACTTCGAGCACGCGCGGTTCAGCGACCAGTACTCGGAGTTCGGCAAGATCTCGGAGCTGCTGTTCGACTGGTACCCGGAGACCCGCGGGCCCTTCCTGGACGGCTACCGGCGGTGGCACGAGATCGACGACGGCGCGTGGGCGCGGATCCACGCGCACTGCGGGCTCTACAACGTCGTCATGTGCGGCTACTTCGCGCGGTGGGAACCCGAGCTGGTGCCCGAGTACACCACCCGCATCGAGCAGTGGCTGCGGGAGGACGAACGCCGTGGCTGAACCGGTCGAGGTGCGCTGCACGATCAACGGGTCGGCCCACACCGCGGCCGTCGCGCCCGGCACCACGCTGGCCGAGCACCTCGACCGCTGCGGTTTCCCCACGAACGTCGGGTGCGGCGAGGGAACCTGCGGCACCTGCCTGGTGCGGGTGGACGGCCGACCGGTGCAGTCCTGCCTGACGCTGGTGGCCACTGTGGACGGTTCCGTGGTGACGACCGTGCACGGGCTCCGCGGCCCTGACGGCGGGCTCACCGGGGCCCAGACCGCGATCAGCGCCGAAGGTGGCCTGCAGTGCGGGTTCTGCACCCCGGCGTTCGTGCTGCTGCTCGACGAGATGTCCGGCTCCGGGGCGCCACCGGATCCCGAAGCGCTGCGGGAACGGCTCAGCGCGGTGACCTGCCGGTGCACCGGGTACGCCGGTCTGCTGCGCGCGGCCCGGCGGGTCCGCTGCGGACCGGTCGCCACGGAACCACCGCGACGCCGGGAGGATTCCCGGTTGCTGACCGGCCGGGGCGACTACCTCGGCGCCCGGTCGGTGCCCGGCCAGCTGCACGCGCGGTTCGTCCGCGCCGCCCACCCGCACGCCGACGTCATCGCCGTCGACACCGCCGCCGCGACGGCGATGCCGGGGGTGGCCGGGGTGTTCACCGCGGACGACCTGCCCCCCTCTGCCGTCCGCTTCACCACCGGGGACGCACCGTTCCCGGAGAACACCCTGGCCACCGACCAGGTGCGCTACACCGGCCAGCCGGTCGCGGTCGTGGTCGCCGCGACGCGGGACCAGGCCGAGGACGCGGCCCGGGCGGTCCGCGTGGCGTACCGGCCCCGGGGCCCGCACCGGTCGGAGGTCCGCCGGAGGTTCCAGGACGTGGGGGCGGTGGACCGGGCGCTGGCGGCGGCGCCGGTCGTGGTCCGCCGGTCCTTCGCGGTCGGTCGGCACACCGGTATGCCGATGGAGACCCGCGGGCTGCTCGCCGAGCCGCGCGACGGCGGTCTGGTGCTGCACGGGCTGACCAAGCAGGTCCGCGCGAACCGGGACCGGGTGGCCGCGATGCTCGGCCTGGCCCCGGAACGGGTCGACGTCGTCCCGACCGACGTCGGCGGGGCGTTCGGCGTCAAGGGCGAGTTCTACCCCGAGGACGTGGTGGTGCCGCTGGCCGCGTTGCGGCTCGGCAGGCCCGTCAAGTGGATCGAGGACCGCGACGAACACCTGATCGCGACCAACCACTCGCGCGAGCAGGCGTGGGAGGTCACCCTGGCCGCCGACACCGACGGCGCGCTGCTGGCCGCGCGGGTGGACGTCGTGGTCGACGCGGGCGCCTACCACCGGCCGCTGACCGACCTGATGCCCGCGTTCGCCACCGCGATGTTCCCGGGCCCCTACCGGCTGCCGCACTACCGCGCGGACGTCACGATCCGGTACTCGCACAAGACCCCGACCGGCCCGTACCGCGCCCCGGGCCGGTTCGAGGTCGGCTTCGTGCGCGAACGCGCGCTGGACCTGCTCGCCGCCGAACTCGGCCTGGCACCGGACGAACTCCGGTGGCGGAACCTGCTGTCCCCGGCGGAGTTGCCGCACCGGCCCGGCACCGAGTGCGAGGGTGTCGTGGAGTACGACGAGGGCGACTGCGGCAGCGCTTTCGCCGCGGCGGTCGCGGCGGCCGAGCGGTACCGCACCGCGCCCGCCGAGCCCGGCGTGCGGCGGGGCGCGGCGGCCGTGCCGTTCGTGGAGAAGGAAGGAGCCGGGGAGGCCGAGACCGCCACGGCGCGGCTGCACCCGGACGGCCGGGTGACCGTCGAGGTCGACAGCGCCTCCTCCGGGCAGGGCCACGAGACGACGCTGGCGGCGGTCGCCGCCGAGGCGCTCGCCGTGCCGCCGCAACGGGTGGTGGTCTCCGCCGGCCGGGCCGCCGCGGGCGCGCGCGGCCTCGGCACGTTCGCCAGTCGGACCGCGCTGATGACCGGCAACGCGGTCGCGGCCGCCGCGTCCCGGCTGGCCGAACAGGTCCTCGCGGCGGTGGCCCGTCGACGCGGCGTGCCGCCCGGCGAGCTGCGGCTGGCGCCGCGCGGCGGGCCCGGTGCGGTCTCGCCGGTCGAGGTCGCCGGATCGCTGAGCGCCGAGGACCGCACCGCGACGGCGACGTTCCGGCCCGGCGGGCACTCCTACCCGCGCGGGGCGGTGGCGGTGGCCGTCGACGTCGACATCGCGACGTTGCGCACCCGGGTCCGGCACGTGCACGTGTTCTGCGACGTGGGTCGGGTGCTCGACGAGGTGGTGGTGCGCGGGCAGATCGTCGGTGGCGTGGTGCAGGGAGTCGGCGGGGCCGTGATGGAGAACCTGCCCTACTCCGACTCCGGGCATCCACTGGTGCGGCGGCTCGCCGACTATCCCGTCCCGTTGGCCGCCGACGCCCCCGACGTCGAGATCTCCCTGGCCGCCGGGCGCGCGAGCGGCAACCCGTTGGGCGTGCGCGGGGTCGGCGAGCTGGGCACCGCACCGATCGGCGGAGCCGTGGCGGCAGCGGTCGCCGACGCGGTGCCCGAGATCGCCGCCGAGATCGTGGAACTGCCGCTGACACCGTCCACAATGCACGGATCTTGGGTCCGTTCCGGCGCCCCGGACCTCGCGGGCGCCGTGGCGCGGGAGGCGGTGCCATGACCTTCCACTACCACCGCCCGACCACCACGGCGGCGGCGCTGCGCCTGCTGGGGCCCGGCAGTTGCGTGCTGGCGGGCGGGCAGAGCCTGGTGCCGGCCCTGCGCCGCCGGGAGCGGCGGCCGAGCCACCTCGTCGACATCGCGGCGGTGCGCGGCGAACTCGGTTCGGTCCAGGTGCGTTCGGACGCGCTGGCGGTGGGTGCCGGGGTGCGCCAGCAGGAACTCGTCGACCGCGCACCGGCGGGCCACGACGCCCTGGTGGAGGCGCTCCGGCGCGTCGGCAACCACGTGGTGCGCCGCAACGGCACCGTGGTCGGCATCGTGGCCCACGCCGATCCGGGGTGCCAGCTGGCCGCGGTGTGCGGGGCGGTCGGCGCCACCGCGGTGGCGGAGTCGCTGCGCGGCGTTCGGCGCATCCCGGCGTGGGACCTGTTCCGCGCGGCCGCGCGCAGGCGTCCGGACGAGCTGGTGACGGGGTTGGAATTCCCCGCGCCGGCACCGGGTTCGGCGAGCGCCTTCCGCCAGGTGTCGCTGCGCCGCGCCGGTGGCCCGCACCTGGTGTCCGTCGCCGCGCGGATCGTCCTGGCCGACGGCTGGTGCACCGACGCCGCGGTGGCCGCGGCGGTGCCCGGGCAGGGTTGCGCGGCGCTGACCCGCACCGCCGACGCGCTCGTCGGGACCCGGGTGCACGCCGAGGACATCGCGACGGAGCTGGTGGAAGGCGAGATCGCGCTGGTCGACGACGGGTTCGCCACGGCGGCCTACCGGTACCACGCGCTGCGCGCGCTGGTCCGCGGAACCGTCCTGGTGGCGCGGTCCCGGGCGGAGGGAGTGCGGTGAACACCAGGGTGGCCGTGCTGATCGCCTCCACGCTCTACCTCGAACGGATGCGGGAGGCGACCGGTGTGCTCCGGGAACTGGGCGTCCCGGTGACCGAACGCGGCCTGTCCGCGCACCGGACTCCCGACGAGACCGCCGAATTCGCCCGCCGGGCGCGGGAGAACGGCTTCGCCGCGATCGTGTGCGGCGCCTCCCGCGCGGCGCACGTGGCCGGTCTGGTCGCCGCGCACACCACGCTGCCGGTGATCGGCGTGCCGATGAGCGGCGGAACGCTCGGCGGTGTCGACGCGCTGTGCTCGACCGCCGCGATGCCCGCCGGCTTCCCGGTGGCCACGGTCGGCATCGACGACGCGCGCAACGCGGGCCTGCTCGCCGCCCAGATCGTCGCGCACGGCGATCCGGCGGTGCGGGCGAACCTCGACCGGTACCGGGAGCGGATGCGCAGAAGAGGAGCTGAGATCGATGCCCAACTCGTTCGTTGAGGAGTGCGACGAGTTCGTCGGGGACGCCTGGCTGGCGTACCGGAACCACCCGTGGATCGAGGCGATGGCCGCCGGGACGCTTCCGGTGGAGAAGTTCGTGCGGTTCCAGGTCGACGACGCCCCGTACATCTCCGACCTGCACCGGGCGCTGGCGCTGGGCGTCTCCAAGGCGCCGACCGGCAGCAGCTGGGCCAAGGCGGCGTGCACGGTGCTCGACGACGTGTGGGTGCTGGGCGAGATCGAGGCCAAGCAGGAGCTGCTCGCCGAACTGGGGCGCACCGCTCCCCTGCCGCGCGGGCCGGAGGCGTACTGCCCGGCCCGGGAGGCTTACGCCAACCACCTGGTCCGCACCGCGTTGGAGTGCCCGATCGGGGAGATCGCCGCGGCGCTGCTGCCGTGCGCGATGTTCACCGAGGTGATCGGGCGCCGGTTCCGCGACGTCGACATCCCCGGTCCGGACGCGTACCGCCGGTGGGCGCGCATCTACGTGGAACGCGCGGTGCACCGGATGGCCGCCGAGCACGCCGCGATGATGGAGGCGGAGGCGGCGCGCACCGACGACCGCGGCCGCGCGCGGATGAAGCTGAAGTACCTGCGCAGCGTCCAGCACCAGATCGCCGTGTTCGACTCCGCGTGGGAGTTGGACGTCGACTGGCCGGGAAGCCGCGCGCGGACCGCGGTGCTCCATGGTTGAGCGCCGGACCATGCGGGCCGCGGTGCTCCGCGCCGTCGGTGACCTCGCGGTGCGCGACCACCCCGTGCCCCGCCCCGGCAGCGAGGAGGTGCTGGTGGCCGTGCACGCGGCCGGGGTGTGCCACACCGACCTGCACCTGGTCGACGCCGTTCCGGAGGCGCCGCCGCTGCCGCTGGTCCTGGGGCACGAGTTCGCCGGGGAGGTCGTCGAATGCGGGCCGGGAGCACCGGATTCGCTGCTCGGGCGGCGCGTGCTGGTCTACTACTACAACGGGTGCGGCGAATGCCGGTGGTGCGGGCGCGGCGCCGAGAACCTGTGCCCGGACCTCCGGCAGAAGTGGGGTTTCACCGCGGACGGCGGGTTCGCCGAGTACGTGCGCGTGGCGGCCCGGTGCTGCGTCGTGCTGCCCGACTCGGTGTCCACCGCGGATGCCGCGGCGCTGGGTTGTTCGGGCACCACGGCCCTGCACGCGGTCAACCGCGTCGCCGCCGTCCGGGACGGCGACGTGGTCGTCGTGCTGGGCGTCGGCGGGGTCGGTCTCTCCGTCGTGCAGGCGGCCCGGTCGGCGGGGGCCACCGTCATCGCGGCCGGTCGTTCGGCGGCGAACCTGCGCCGAGCCCGGGAGCTGGGCGCCGCGGCGACCGTCGACACCGGCCGCGACGGCCTCGACTCGGCGGTCCGCGAGCTGACCGGTGGCGACGGGTGGGACGTGGCCTTCGACATGGTCGGTTCGGGCGGCACGCCCGGCGCGGCGCTGCGGTGCGCGCGCAGCGGCGGCACGCTCGTGCTGGTCGGCTACACCGGCGAACCCGCCGCGGTCGACGTCGCGCGGATCGTGACGAACGAACTGGTCGTGCGGGGTGCGGTCGGGTCCACTCTGGACGATGCGCGGGAGGTCGTGCGGCTGGCCGCGCAGGGCCGGATGACGCCGACGATCTCGCAGGTGCACAGCCTGGAGAACGCCGGGACGGCGCTGCGGATGCTGCGGGAGGACCGCTGCCAGGGCCGCGCCGTCCTGGTGCCGCGCCACCTCGCCTGAACCGCTCAGAGCCTGTCTTCGGACTCGTTTTGCGCGGCGGTGCCGGTAGCGGAACCTCAGCGGCCGTCTCGACTGCGGAAGCCCTCCTGATGTATGCCCAATACACGGCGTCGGGGCTGTCCTCGCGAGACGACCGCTGAGAACCCGCGGCGGTGCGGGCTGCGAGACCACTCACCGAAAGAGAAAGCGGCTCACGCCGCTTACCACGCGGGTTCCGGGACCAAGTTCACAGACAGGCACTCAGGCGCACGCCGGTGCTGCGTCCGCGGGTGCCGGGTGCACCGGTGCGCGGCCCGCTGCCCAGGCCATCGCGGCCAGCAGCAGCGCGGTCGCGGCGGGAAGGGCGCTCGTTTCCAGCAGTTCGACCGGGGACAGCGCCAGGGCTTCCCGGTACGGGGTGACCTCCCACCACTGCGACCGGGCGGTGAAGGCGGCCACCACCGCGGCCAGCACCGCGCCCCAGCCCGGGGACCGCAGGGTCCACGCCCAGCGGCAGCACAGGACCAGCGTCGGCGCGATCCACACCCAGTAGTGCGCCCAGGCCACCGGGGCGAGCAGGTCGGCCGCCAGCGCCCAGGCGAGCAGCGGTGCCACCACCGCGTCCGAAGTGGACCGGGTGCGCCGGTGGATCGCCGCCACCAGCAGCACGACCAGGACCGCGATCAGTCCGAACAGGACGGTTCGCAGCACGGCGAGGTCCGCGCGGCCGTGGGTGGCCCGCACCAGCGCGCTCCACGCCGAGCGGCTGAACAGGTTCTCCGGGGCCTCGCCGCGCGGGGCGATGCCCAACGTGGCCCAGAAGTGCGCGGTCTCCACCGGTCTGCGCACCAGCTCGACCGCACTGATCGCGGTGAAGCAGCCCAGTGCCGTGGCAGCGGCCCGGAACCGGCGGGTGGCGAGGAGGAACACGACGAACACACCGGGGATGAGTTTGAGCGCCGTCGCGAGGCCGATCCCGACGCCCTGGGCGCGCCGGGGCAGCAGGGCGAGGTCGCAGGCCACCAGGGCCATCAGGACGAGGTTGAGCTGCCCCACGAACAACGAGTTCTCCACCGGTTCCAGCAGCGGCGAGGCGACCGCCGCCGCGAGCGCGGCGACCGCGCGGACGCTGCGGCGCGCCCCCGCCAGGCGCAGGCACGACCACACCGCGGCCTGCAGGGCGAGCAGGCTCACCGCGTTCCACCCCACCGCGACCGCGTCGGGGGTATCGCGCGGGAGCAGCGCGAACAGATC
This sequence comes from Saccharopolyspora rosea, assembly GCF_025643595.1. Lineage (GTDB taxonomy): Bacteria > Actinomycetota > Actinomycetes > Mycobacteriales > Pseudonocardiaceae > Saccharopolyspora > Saccharopolyspora rosea. The sequence goes on along the minus strand of NZ_CP102826.1, from coordinate 2,659,500 downwards.
GGCGGCCACCGGTGGGTACTGGAACAGCAGCCCGAACGGTCCGAGCGGTGTGGTGTACAGCGCCGTGGCGGGAAGGTGCGCACCGTCCAGGTAGACCCGCAGGTCGGTCATCCAGCCCTCGTCGTCGGCGCGCACCAGGAAGTGCAGGACGGCGACCAGCACCGCGGCGAACGCGCTCCCGGCCCAGTAGGCCGTTCCCCGCGTGCCCGGTCTGCGCAGACGCGTGGCCATCGGCGAACCTCCGATCAGTCCGGCGCCGGTTGGGCGACCCGGCCGCCGAGCGCCTGCTGGGGCAGGTGTTTTTCCAACCGGAGCATCCCCACCGCCCCGGTGGCGGCGAGCGCGGCGATCGCGATCCACGGCAGCGGCGCGGCGGTGCTGAACAGCGTCGCGAACAACGCCGGGGCGACCATGCCGGAAATCGTGAAGGAGTACTGGAAAACCGCGAGGTAGCGGCCTCGGGTCGCGTCCGGTGCCACCGCCGAGGCCAACGCGTTCGAAGTGGGCGCGTGGACCAGTTCCGCGGCGGTGAAGCACAACGTCACCACGACCAGGTACCCGAGGACCGCTCGGCCGGGGACGAGCACCGCGCACGCCATGGCCAGGCCCCAGGCGCTCCACATCGCCCCGGCCAGCGCCAGCGAGCGGGTGCGGGGCAGGTCGCGCACCACCTTGGTCGCCCGCGCCTGCCCGAGGGCGAGCACCGCCGTGTTCATCGCCAGCAGCGGTCCGACGAGCCAGGACGGCGCGTCCGGGAGACCGCGCGCGACGTAGATCGGCAGTGCGACGCCGAGGAACGAGTGCGAGAGCGTGAACAGGCTGTTCACCAGGACGAGCCCGAGGAAAGGCCGGTCCCGCACCAGGTTCCGGTACCCTCCGCGGACCGGCTCGGCCGCCGCCCGCCCGCAGACGTCGGAGAACCCCGCGATGAGCACGAGCGCCGCGAGCGTGAAAGCGCTCGCGCTGATCGTGATCAGCGTGCGCCACGTCGTTTCCGGCGCGCTGAGCAGCAGTCCGGCGACCAGCCCGCCGGTGCCGTACCCGCCCGCCTGGGCCATGCCGACGACGGCGAACCACTCGTCGCGCCGCCGCCGCGGGTCCCGGGCCGCGATCTCGGAGACGAAGGTGAAGATGGACGACCAGAACGCGCGTTGCCCGGTCGACACGAGGAAAGCGGCGAGGACGAGCGTGATCTCGTCGGACACCGCGAGATAGCCGAAGAACCCGACCGCCTGGAGCAGCTGGGCGGACACCACGACGCGGTGCGCACCGACCCGGTCCACGAGATGTCCGACGAGTGCCGGCAACGGCAGCGTCGCGGCCGTCGCAGTGCTGAGCAGCACGCCGACGACCGCGAGCTCGATGCGCGGAACCCGGGTGAAGTACAGCAGCGAAATCGGCACGAACAGCCCGGAACCGAGCGCGTCGACGGCCAGGGTCGCGAACAGCACCGCCCGTTTGATCCGCCCCATGCGCTCTTCTCCCCGCACCGCCGTGCCGATGACTGGTGACCGGTCCTCGCCCGAACCCGGGCGTTCCCGACGATCAGCGTAACGGCGCTGCGCTGCCCGGAAAACGATGTTGACCCGTTCGTATTGCCCGGCACAGCGCGGAAAACCGCGCGGAACGCGGCGGCGCGACCGGGCCGCGGCCGATAGCGTGCCGCGCATGGGTGCTGCGGACGACGGGGTGACGCCGTGGACCGACGACGCGGTCGCGGCGGAATTCGGTGAACTCGACACGGACCTGTGGTGGCGGGCCGGATACCGGTTCCTGCCGGCGGAACTCGGCATCGCCGCGGGCGCGGCGCGGGGCGCGCGGGTGCTCGACGTCGGCTGCGGCACGGGCGGGATCGCCCGGTGGATCGCCCGCACCTGCGGCGTGCGCGCCCTGGCGGTCGACCCGTCGGAGGCGATGATCGCGCGGGCCGAGCCCGCACCGGGCGTGGAGTACCGGGTGCTCCGGGACGGGCGGCTGGCGGCCGAGGACCGCTCGGTGGTCGCGGCGTGGGCCGCGTTCGTCTACGTCTGCGAGCCCGACCTGGCGGTGCTGGAGCGGTTGACCGCGGAGGTCCACCGGGTGCTGCGCCCCGGCGGCCGGTTCACCGTGCTCGACTCGAACCCGGACACCACCGGGGTGGCCTTCGACGGGCTGCGGCAGGGAGAACCGGGCGTGCGCTACCGCGCCGGCCAGCGGATGCCGGTGGACCTGCGGCGCCGCGACGGCCGCTGGACGCGCATCGCGGACGTCCACTGGCCGACCCGGACCTACCTGGACCTGCTGTCCGGCGCGGGCTTCGCGGACCTCGCGGTCCGCCGCCCCGGGGTCACCGCCGAGGACGGGCGTCAGGCGGCGCCTTTCATGCTGGTCACCGGCGTGCGGACCGAGTAGGTGCGAACGGGGTCGATGTGCCATGGTTGGCACGTGCCAGTGGCACGACTCCCGTCCCTGCCAATGCGACGGCGGCCGGGCGGCGCCCTGGTCGTGATGACGTCCGTCGCGGTGGCACTGGTGCTCTCGCGCGCACTCCCGCCGCCGCTGCTGCGGCTCGTCGCCGACCTGACCGGCCTGATCAACTCCGTCGCCGCGACGGCCGCGTTCGCCTGGACCGCCCGCGCCTGCCACGGCGCCGAGCGGCACTGGCGCGTGTTCATGTCCGCCGGCATGGCCGGGTGGGCCGTCGGACAGGTGGTGTGGACCTGGCACCGCACCGTCGACAACTCGGTGCTGACCTTCCCGAACCTGGAGAACACGCTCTACCTGGCGGCGCCGGTGGGGGTGTTCGCGGCGTTGGTGGTCATCGCCCGCGCCGACCGCGCCACCTCCCGGGACTACGACACCGCGGCACCGACGCGGGTGCTGGTGCTCGACGGCCTGGTCATCGTCGCCTCGATGGTCGGGCTGGCCTGGGAGGTGCTCAGCGCGGGCCAGCCGGGGCGCGTCGGGTTCGGCAAGACCCTGCTGACCGTCAGCTACACGATCGGCGACCTGGTGCTCATCGTGCTGGTGATCCTCATGGCGGTGACCCTGCACAGCATGTGGCGGCCCCGGCTGAGCTGGCTGATGGCCGGGCTCACCGCCATCGGCGCCTCCGACGTCATCTACGCCTACGCGATCACGACCGGCCGCGCCATCCCCGGCGCCGGCGACCTCGGCTACATGACCGGTCCGCTGCTCCTGCTGCCCGCCGCGTTCACCCCGGCCCGCCGGGAGAGCACCCGGCGCCGCTCCGCGCCGCCCGTGCTGCTCGGGCTGCCCTACGTCCCGCTGGCCGCGCTCTGCGCCGTGGTCGTGCTGGACGCCGGCGCGGGACGGGTGCAGGCCGTCGAGATCTACGTGCTCACCGCGGTGGTGGCCCTCGTCGTGGCCCGGCACCTGGTCACCATGCAGCAGCTCTACCGGGCGCACCGCTGGCTGTCGCACCACGCGCTGCACGACCCGCTCACCGGCGCGGCCAACCGCGCGCTGCTCGCCGACCTCCTCGACGACACCGCGACCGGTCCGCAGCACCCCCGCGGCGCGGGCCTGGTCTACGTCGACATCGACCACTTCAAGGCCATCAACGACGCGCTCGGGCACCGGGCCGGCGACGTCCTGCTGCGCACGGTCGCGCACCGGCTGCGGCAGTGCGTGCGCGCCGGGGACACCGTCGCCCGCGTCGGCGGCGACGAGTTCGTCCTCCTCGTCAACCCCGCCCCCAGCGACCCCGACGACCTGCTGCGGCGCATCGCCACCGCCTTGGAAGTCCCCATCGCGCTGGACGACCGGGCCACGCCCATCACCATCACCGCCAGCCTCGGCTACCACCCGATCGCTCCCGACCAGGACCCGCACGACGCGCTGGCCAACGCCGACCGGGCGATGTACCGGCACAAGCGCGGGCCGCGCTGACGCCGGTGGATTCCCGCGCTCCGCGGGGTACTCCGGGGTTCCGCGGACCTGGGGAGTGGTCATGGCCGTCAGCATCGAACCGGGGCGGCACCGCGCGGTGCTGTTCGACCTCGACGGCGTGGTCACGGACGCGGGGGCGGTGTTCGACGACGCGCGGTCGCTGGTGGCGCGGCTGCGCGAGCAGGGCGTGCGGACCGCCGTGTTCTCCGCGGGCCGGAACTGCCGGGACGCGCTCGCGCGCGAGGGGATCGCCGACCTCTTCGACGCGCGGGTGGACGGCTCGGGACCGCCCGGCCCGGCGGTGCTGCTGGAAGCCGCCCGGCGTGTGCGCACCGAGCCGCGCGCGGCGGCGGCGGTGGTGGTGGCCGAGGACGCGACGGCCGCGCGGGAGGCCGGTTTCGGCCTGGTCATCGCCGTGGCCCGGCACGGGGCACCGCAGCCCGGCCCGGTCCCGGCCGTCACCTCGCTGGCCGACGTGGCCGTCGCCGCCTCCCCGCGCCTGCGCCTGTCGGCGGTGTCGGACGCGCTGGACGGGTGGGAGGAGATCGCCGCTCGGCTGCGCGGCCGGGACCCGGTGTTCGTCTTCGACTTCGACGGCACGTTGGCTCCGATCCGCGACGATCCCGACGCGGTCGCCCTGCCGCCGGAGAACCGCCGCGTGCTGGAGCAGCTGGCCGCGCACCACCACGTCGCGGTGCTGAGCGGTCGCGACCTCCAGGACGTGCGGGCCCGGGTGCCCGCCCGCGGGCTGTGGTACGCGGGCAGCCACGGCTTCGAGGTCGCCGGCCCGTCCGGCGAGCACTTCTGCCAACCGGACGGAGCGGCCGCCGTGGACGACCTGGACGAGGCCGAACGGCGCCTGTCCGCCGCGTGCGGGTCGACGCCGGGGGCGCTGATCGACCGCAAGCGGTTCGCGCTGGCGGTGCACTACCGCAGGACGCCGCCGGATTCGGTCGACGATCTGCTGGCCGCGGTGCGCGACGTCGCCGACGCCAGCTCGGCGTTGCGGGTCACGCGGGGCCGCATGGTCGTGGAAGTGCTGCCGAACGTCGCCTGGGACAAGGGGCGCGCACTGCGCCTGCTGCTCGACGAGTGGGGGCTCGCCGGCACCGCGCTGCCGGTGTTCGCCGGGGACGACTACACCGACGAGGACGCGCTGCGCGAGATCCACCACGACGGGATCGGCGTCGTGGTGCGCAGTGCCGAGCACGGGGACCGGCTGACGTGGGCGCACTACGCCGTCGACGATCCGGACGAACTGGCCGGGCTCCTCGACCGGATGGCGGCGGTGGTCTGAAGCCGCACCTGCCCCACCGCGACTCCACGGCGCCGCGTGGAAATTCCCCTACCCGGGCAGGACCATGCCGCTTTTCGGCGGCCCGGCAGGTCCCGCCACCGCGACGACCGTGCCGCGCTGGGGCGTGCGTCGGGGTCGGCGTTCGTCCGGTCGCAGCCGCCGGGCCACCCCGATCAGGCTTGGTGGGAGGAAACCCTGCGAACACGGCGGAACGACCAACCGATCGCCCTCGCTCTCCTACGCTGCTCGCCGACCTGTTGGCCGATTCCAGTGGAGTCCAATCACATGATTCGCAAGATCGCGACGGGTGCGGCGCTGACCACGTGCCTGCTGTCCATCGGTGCGCCTGCGATGGCTGCGGAGTGGAGGTACGTCATGTCGTCCGGCGACCGGCATGCCGTCGAGGCCGAATGCAACCAGGGCAAGATGTGGGGCGAATGGTCCGAGTGCGACATCCGCCAGGACAACGGATACCACCTCTTCGTGCGCTGACGGCGCCGCCACGGTGCAGCGGGGACTGCGCGGCCGGGCGGTCGCGCGGTCCCCGGTGCTTTTCCGGCCGGAGCCGGACGTGCTGTCCGATCGCGCCACATCGTCCGTCCAAAAGGGACGATTCGCGGATTTTCCGGCAGCATCCCGGAAGACACGGGGCCGCGGTCGATCATCCGGGCTTGATCACCAAGCCGCCCACGTGCTGAACCCCGGGGAATCGCGGGTTCTCGTCCGCCGGGGCCGACGCGACGAGGTTCGCGATCCCGGAAGGGGCGGACCCCGTGCTCGACGCGAGCCGCGAATCCGGTCCGGCACGGTGCGGGCGGACCACGAGCCACCCGCGGCCGAGTGCTCGGCCGGGGGTGGCTCGTGGTCTAGGATCAGCGGGTCGAACTCGCCGGTCGGCACGAGGAACCCCGCTCGGCACCCTTGGCGGCGGGACGCGCCGGAACCGAAGGAGAAGGATGCACCAGGTGCGGCACTCCGACGACGGCATGCGCGGCGCACCGCCGCGGTGGTCCCGCGCCCCGGGTCGCGAGACCACCGCCCACCACGTCCGCGACTTCTACGCACACCTGCTCGTGCAGCGGGTGTTCGCCCGCGACCCGGACGGCTGGCTGCTCAAGGCGCCGCTGCCCGTGCTGGTCCGCGACCCGGACGCGCGGCTGCGCGGTTGCGCCGCGGGCGCGGACGTCGACGAGGCGGTGATCGCCCTGCGCCGGATCGTCGAGACCGACGGCGGCGACCGCGTCCGGTTCCGGCACGTGTCCACCGCGCGGACGGAGGAGGATCCCGCGAGTTGCGGCGTGCGGTTCTCGGTGACCGTGGGCAGCGCCGGGGTGACCGTGGTCGACGTCGTGCTGGTCACCGGCCCGCGCCCCGTCGGCGAGCCGGTGCGGCGCCCGCTGCCGCGCATGCCGGGAGCCGGTGTCGAGTCCGTGTGGGCTCGGCGGTGGCCCGCGGAGGACCACGTCGCGGAGCAGATCTGCGCGCTGCACCGGACCGGTTCGCAAACCCGGCAGGTCGAGGCCCTGGTCGCGCTGCTGGTGATCGCGCTCACCGAGACCGTCGACGGTCGGCGCGCTCGCCAGGCCCTCCGCGCCGAGTACGCCCGCAACGTCACCGCCGGAGCGGAGATCGAGCTGCCGCCGCGCTTCCGGGAGCCGGGCGGTGCATGGCAGGAGCACTACCGCGCGCGGGCCGCCGAAGTCCCGGAGCTGGCCGCGCACGGCACGCCGCGCGCGGCCTGCGAACTGGCGGACGCGTTCCTGTCCCCGCTGCTCGGATCGCTCCTCCCGGACGTGTGGGACCCCGGCGCGCTGACCTGGTGCTGACCCGGTTCACAACGGCGCGAGCGGACCGTCCGGATTCGCGGGTGCGACGCAGCTGCGCGGCGGGTCGACGAGCGAGCAGGGCGCCGGTGGCCGCGCCGGTCGGTAGCCGGGCGGCACGCCACCGCCCCGGATCACGTCGCGGTAGGCGGCGACGCCGTCGGTGGGCCTGCGCGTCAGCGACGGGTCGGTGAGCGCGTCCACCCGGTACAGCCCGAACCGGGGCCGGTAACTGCCCCATTCGTAGTTGTCGGTGATGCTCCAGTGGTTGTAGCCGATGACGTCCATGCCGTCGGCTTTGGCGCGTTGGAGCCAGAACACGGTGTCCCGAATGGACTGCGCGCGGGTGTAGCCGTCCGCGCGCGGCCGGGCGTCGTCGGTCGGCAGGCCGTTCTCGACGACGTACAGCGGCAGGTCCGGATAGCGGTCGGCGTAGTAGCGCAGCGCGTGGTAGATGCCCTCGGGCTGCGGCCGGACCTTCCAGAGCTCGTCGAACAGGGCGTGGCCCGCCGACAGGTTCGTCGGGCTCAGGCCGTAGTAGTAGTCGATCCCGACGAAGTCGAGCTTGTCGGCGATCCGGTCCATCACCACCGCGTCGGTCGCGGCGTTGAACCCGGGGTAGAACGCCTGGTTGCTGGTGACCCGCCCGGTGGGGTCGAGGGCGTGGACGAGGTCGTAGGCCCGCCGGTGCGCGCGGACCACGTTGGCTTGCCAGGCGGGGATCCGCAGCGGGTCGAGCGCGCCGATCTTCAGCTCCTGGTTCAGGAATTCGACCGGTTCGTTGAAGGTCACCCAGAGCACGCCCTGCCCGCGGTAGCGCTGCACGACGGCGCGGGCGAACGCGAGGAAGTCGTCCACCGTCCGCGCCGCGGCGAACCCGCCCCGGTCGGCGATCCAGCCGGGGTACACCCAGTGGTCGAGCGTGATCATCGGTGTCATCCCGGCGGCGCGGACGTGCGCGACGACGTCGTCGTAGTAGGCGAGTTCCCGCTCGTCCCACACGCCCGGAGCGGGCTGCACGCGAGCCCATTCCACGCTGAACCGGAAGGTGTTGACGCCCATGCCCTTCGCCAGGCGGATGTCCTCGGCGTAGCGGTGCCGGAAGTCGGTCGCCCGGGCGTACGGGTCGACGTCGGCCGAGGCGACGTGCCGCGACCAGTTGCTGTCCGGCGCAGTCCCCTCGACCTGGAAGCCCGCGGTCGCGACTCCCCAGTAGAAGCTCCGCGACCACCCGTGCGCCTGCGCCGGAACCGCCGCGACCGGCACGAGGACGACGCCCAGTACGAGCACGCACAGCACGCTGCGCAGCCGCCCGAACCCCACCCGCCACATGTGAAAGAAATTTACGTTTGACCCGGTGCGGGGTCAATGCGCCGTTGAGCGGTGCCGGAGCAGCCGTCCCGCCTTCCGACCGACGGGATTGAGAGGTCCACGGGGCCGAATGGCGGACGCGGTCACTGCGCGTTGCTCTCCCGGACCTCATCGTCCGGGCGCGGGAGCACCAGCTCGGCGGGCAGGCGGCGGGACAGGTAGCGCGCGTATCCCATCGGGAGCGCACACCCCGCCAGCAGCACCACGAGCAGCAGCGTCGGGTTGCCGAACCGGAAGAACAGGCTGCTCAGCAGCGGGCCGCCCACCAGGCCGACCGACATCGCCCACTGGTAGGCCGCGTTGTAGCGGCCCCGGACGGATTCGTCGGCCAGCTCGTTGACCATGGTCGGCAGCGACGGCGCGATGAGCACCTCGCCGAGCGCGAACACCGCGACCCCGGCGATCACGAGCAGTTCCGCGCCGGTGCCGGAAACGGCGGTGGCCGCCAGGACCAGGCACCAGCACAACGCCCAGCACGCCGCGATACCGCCGATCAGGCGGGTGCGCGGCACGTTCGCCAGCCGGGTGAGCACGACGAACTGCCCGACCACGACCACGGCGGTGTTCCCCACGAACGCCCACGCCATCGTGCGCGGATCCAGTTCGGACACCGAGACGATCGCGGGGATCGTCGACTCGAACTGGCCGTAGCCGAACAGCATGAGCACGCAGGTGAACGCCAGCAGGTGCAGCAGTTCCGGGCGGGCCGAGGCACCGGCGAGGACGTTCCGGACACCCGCCCTGGCAGCTCCGTCCACAGCGGACAGACCGTCGCGCGTGGCGAACCACAGCACGCATCCCACGAGCACGAACGAGCCGGCGTCCAGCAGGTAGAGGAGTTCGAAAACCCCGGGCGTCCGGGTCGACACGACGATGCCCGCGAGCACCCCGCCCAGCCCGACGCCCAGGTTGAGGCCGATGAAGTTGCAGCCCAACGCCACCGTGCGCTGCCGCCCCGAGGTGTTGCGGGACAGCGACGTCGTCCACACCGTGGCGAGCCCGCCGTACCCGGCTCCGTGCAGCCCGGCGGCCAGCGCCGCGACCGGGACCGAGTGGGTCCAGGCGAAGCAGGCCGACCCGGCGGCGCTCAGACCCGCCGCGACCGCGGCGGCGGTGCGCAGCGACACGTGGTCGGTGAGCCATCCGCTCAACGGCGCGCCCACCAGCGACGCCGCGGCGAACACCGCCACCACCGACGTCGCCGAACCGACGTCGATCCCGCGCACCTCGGTCAGGTAGATCACCAGGAACGGCTGGACGAGTCCGCTCCCCAACGAGCTGACGAAGTTGCCGACCAGCAGGACGCGGGTGCGCACCGGCAGCAGCGCGACGAAACCCGACCGACTTCTCACCATGCAGCCCCCGGGAAAGATCAGTACCTCGCGGACCCGCGCCTCCCCCCGCCGGCCGCGCGATCCCGGCGGACGCTACCACGTGTGCGGGGCGACGCGCTCCGGTTCGACGCCCACCAACTCACCCGCGTGGGGCGGAAATCCGAGTTCCTGCCGGAGGTAGAAGTCCTCCGGGACGCTGAATCGCTGCAACCGGACCTCGCCGTCCACCTCGGTGCGGTGGTAGTACACCAGCCCGTCCTCGGCCGCGCGCAGCATCGCCATGGCCGCGACGCGCGGTTCGGCGGACAGGTTGGGCCCGGAGCTGTGGATCAGCGCTTGGTCCATCACGACGACCTGGCCGCGTGCGCACGGCACCGGCACGAGGTGCTTCCCGCGGATGCGCTCGGCCTGGTCCTCGTAGGCGAAGGGCATCCCGGGCGACCGCGGGTTGCGGTTGACCAGGTGGCTGCCGGGCAGCGCTTCCAGGCACCCGTTCCGCTCGTCGACGTCGCACAGCGGGACCCACAGCGTCAACCCGGTCCGGTTGGCGTCGTAGGGGACCATGGTGATGTCCTGGTGCAACTGCAGGGCCGTGGTGTCGGCCGGGGCCTTCACCCCGAAACCCGCGCAGTACTGGCGGTAGGAGATCAGCGACGTGGCGACGACGCCCGCGAGCGCGGCGCCGATCCGGTCGTGCACCGCGGTCCGGTGCCGCGTCGCGTTCCGCATCGCCAACGTCCCGGCGAACCGCCGCGACCGGTAGTGGCGCTCGTGCTCGGCGTAGAAGTCGCCGAGCGCGCGGAGTTCGTCGTCGGGGACGCGGGCGTCGAGCACCACGTACCCGTCGCGGGCGAACGCCTCCTGCTGCTCGGGCGAGGTGAACGAGGGTCGGTCGAAAACGGCTTCCTGTTCCATGCGGCCACCTCGATTCGGCATGGCACCGGTCGGTGCGGTTGTCGCGCCAGGGCGGATCCCTAGACGTCGGTGTCCTTCGTGGCCGGGACCGTCAGTTCCTTGACGCACGTCGCGGGTGACAGCGACAGCACGCAACGCACCAGCGCGACGATGTCGTCGACCGGCATCCGCGCGCCGCCGTGGCGCTCGACGGCCGTCTCCGGCTCCCCCAGCGGCACGTCGGTGGCCATGGAACCCGGGCTCAGGCAGGTGACGCGGACGTTCGCCGGGCGGAAGTGCTCGCGCAGCGAGTGCGCGGCGCCGCGGACCCCGAACTTGGCCGCCGTGTAACCGACTCCCGAGGACCCCTCGTTCTCCAGACCGCAGGTGGATCCGATGAGGACGATGTTCCCGCCGCCGCGCACGATGTTGTGGTGCAGCGCGTGCGCGCTCTCCAGCAACGAGGTCAGGTTGACGTTGACGATCTCGCCGAGGAAGTCGCGCCGGACCCGGTCGAACCGGTCGCGCTCCCACACCCCCGCGTTGTAGACGAACGTGCGGATCGGTGCGTCGCCGATGTCGGCGAACAGCGACTCCCAGTCGTTGCCGGCAGTGGCGAGATCGCACCGGATCCAGTGCGCGTTCTCGTGCTGCCGCACCGGTTCCGGTTCCTGCCGGGACAACAGCCAGCAGCGGTCGTGGTCGGGGATCAGCGCTTCGGCCAGGGCCAGGCCGAGTCCGCGACTGGCCCCGGCGATCACAGCGTTCGTCATTGTCTTCCCGGTTCGAGTTCAGCCGTTGACGAGGGAGCGCAGCGTCGGCGAGACGACGGGTTCGTCGGCGGCGAACACCTCACCGTGCTCCTCCATGATCACGAAACCATCGTCCACCAGCCCCAGCGCCTTGTCCAGCAACACGCCGAGCCGGGGCTCCCCGTAGGACTCGACGCCGACCAGAACCCGTTGGCGGTACTGCGGATTCCGGGTGAAGCGGGTGCTGGCGTGGGTGTGCACGATGCTCTTGATGTGCGGTCGCCGCGACAGCAGCACGGCCGCCTCGACCGAGTCGGACGAGGGCAGGTAGCTGCCCCGGTAGTGCAACGTGTTGGTCCGCTCGTCGTAGTGCTCGACGAAGGCCACCCGGCGCAGGTCCAGGTCGTCCTTGTACGTCTTCGTCGCGGTGATGTAGAAGCCGCTGCCGTCCTCGGCCCGGATCGCGAAGTAGCCGTCGGAGGGCGAACGGTGGTAGAGCCGGTGCTCGCCGAACAGTTCCGAAGCCCGCCGGAAGAACTCGGCCGCGCCGAAGGGCAGCGCGACCGGGTTGCGGTCGAGGTTGGCGGGGCGGTACTTCACGCGGACGCTGTCGCAGATCGAGTTGTCCACGATCTTGTCGTCCGGGACGACCATGCGCCCGTCGTCGGCGGCGGCCGGTCGCAGGAAGTTGATGCGGTCCTCGGACAGCGCCTTGTAGTGCTCGATCCGCTCCGCGTGCGAGAGCATCGCTTCCACGTCCGGGTAGTTGAACGCGATGGAGATCACCGAGTAGTGCCCCAGCGCTTCGGCGCAGAGCCGTTGCAGCAGCTGCTCGTCGAACTCCCCGTCGCACAGCACGAGCAGCAACCGGTGCGCGAAACCGGGTTTCTCGTCGGTGAACGCGGATTCGGGGTCGACTTCGGCGAACGTGAAGCCGTAGCGCTCGCTGGCCCGGCGGATCCGCGACGCCAGTGCCGGGAAGGTCGGCCAGTTCCGGTAGTCGACGAGGCGGACGCACACCTGGTCCGGGCGCAACGCGCACGAGTAGTCGTACATCTGGCACTACCCCTTTCTCAGGATGACCGGGGTGGACTCGGGGAAGGCGCAGCGCAGATCTTCGTCCACAACGGACAGACCAGCCCGTTCGGCGAGCCGGCGGACCGACGCGGCGCTGTGGATGTGCTCGACGGACGCGAAGCGGGACGTGCTCCGGCCGGACGTCGGGTGGTCGGTTTCGATCCGCACCGGCATCTCCACGACGTAGTCGTCCGCCGACCAGACCACCCGGCCGTCGGGCCAGTAGCACTCGATGCGCGTGCCGTCCGCGAGCGTGGCCGTGCGCGCCTGGATGCCCAGGTCGTGCAGGCCGCCCGCGACAGCGCTGACGTCGTGCAGCTCGAACACCGCCACCCCGCCGGGGCGCAGCAGGTCGCGGAGTTCCCGCAGCAGGCGCTCCACGTCACCGACGCCGAGGTACCCGGCGGAGTACCGGGACACCAGGGCGCAGTCGAAGTGCTCGGCCGGAAGCGTCGCGGACAGGTCGTCGGGCACGGCGCACACGTGGTACCGGCCGGCGTCCGGGAAACCGCGCGCCAGCGCGACTTCCCGCATCGAGCGGCTCGCGTCGACCGCCGACACCAGCCAGCCCCGCCGCCCCGCCTCGACGGCGTGGTAGGCCGGACCGGCGAACAGGTCGAGCAGCGCCCGGGGTCCGCCAGGGGGCGCGCACAGCGACTCCAGCGCCCCGACCTGCGCGGCGAAGTCGCGGTCGTCGGCGATGGCGGCGTAGACCTCGGCCCACTCGTGGTAGCAATCCTCGATCGGTGCCCGCATGGCGCCTCACGCCGGGATGGCGTCGAGCCAGTACTCGTCGTCCTCGACGCGCGCGGACTGACCGCTGTAGTCCATCGCGCTGGCGTGGTCCTCGTAGGTCTCCAGGTGGCGGTGCGAGGCGGGCAGGTCCGAGTAGTACCGGAAGATCTTCTGGTACAGCTCCTCGCGGGCCGCCGGCAGCGTGTCCAGCGTCAGCTCGCCGCTCTCGAACCTGTCGAGGTATTCCCGCATCACGCGCAGGCAGAACGGCGTCAGGCCGTGGAACCACCGGTCCAGCGCGGGACGTTCGTCCGCGGTGGCGTGGTCGCGGTGCAGGTTCAGCTTGACGAGCTTCTTGGACCACTCGTAGGACAGCAGCCGGTAGATCTCCATCAGGGGTTCGAGGTTGGCGTCGAACACCGTCTCCGAGATCGGCTGCTCCTTCTGCCGCAGGTCGTGGATCATGTACGTCTTGTCCGACAGCGTGCGGCTGACGCCCTCGCGCACCTTCCGCCGCCCCTTCCAGTCGCTTTCGAAGGAGAAGGTGAACGACGGGATCCCCAGCAGCCGGGGCTTGTCCCGGACGAGGCCCTCGACGGCGTCGAGGTTGGTCCGGATGGTCTGCGTCGAGGTGTTCCGGTTGAACACGATGAAGCTGAGGTTGGCGTAGATGTCGCGCGCTTCGAGGTGCTGCACGGCCGACACGATCTGCTCGGCGCGCAGGGTCTTGTTCAGCGCGTCGAGGTCGGCCTGGGCGAACGACTCGGCACCGACGAAGACCTGCACCAGGCCGGCCCGCTTGAGCAGGTCGAACCGGTCGAAGGCGAGCAGCGTGTCGGCGCGCGCGTAGATCTTGAACCGGATCTTCGGCAGTTCCGCCGCGATGCGCTCCAGCAGTTCGGCCTTGGCCGGGAACAACGACTCGTCCTTGCCGAGGAATTCGGAGTCGTAGAAGACGAAGTTGCGGATGCCCATGTCGCAGTAGGCCCGCAGGTCGGCGAGGATCGCCTCGTTCGGCCGGACCTGCCACCGCTTGTCGTAGTTCTTGCCCTGGTTGATGAAGCAGAAGGTGCAGCCGAAGTGGCAGCCGCGGGTGGTCTCCAACGTGCCGCGGGCGCGCCGGACCTGGTAGTCGTCGAGCCGGAGCCGCTGGATGTAGGGCCGGGCGGTCAGTCCGGACTCGAAATCCGGGCCGTCGTCGGGAAGTCCCAGCTCGGCCGCCAGCCGCCGTTCGCTGTGCTCCACCAGCGCGACGTTGTCCGGCCAGTCGGTGAACCGGCGCAGTCGGGCGACCTGGCCGTAGATCCAGACCTTCGCGTCGCGCCCGCTGAGGTGCCGGACGATCCGGCGGACGTAGTGCGTGTTCTCCCCGGTCTCCCGGATCGCGAGGACGTAGTGGTCGTAGGACTTCGCGAGCACGTCGTCGAGCGTGGTGCCGCGTTCCAGGTGGAAGTCGTGGATGTCGTAGTCGTGGAACCCGACGGAATCGAAGTACCCGGTCAGGTACGTGATGATGGGTTCCTCCTGGACGTTGAGGACGCTGTACCGGTATTGGAAAGGGGCACGGATGATGCAGACCGATGTGGACATGAGGTGCGACCTTCTCCGTTGTCAGAGCCTGTCGTTGAACTCGTTGCGCGTGGCGGTGCCGGTTGCGGGACCGTTCACCGGGAAAAAGCGGCTCCGCCGCTTGCCACGCCCCTTGCGGAGACAGGTTCAATGCCAGGCACTCGGGTTCCCCGGATGTGAGCGTGGAGACGCCCGTGGGCGTCTCCACACCGTTCTGCGTCACGGGACGATGGCTTCGTCGACGAAGATGTCTTCGACGGTGCCCGCCTGGTCGAACTGCGTCGATTCCATTCCAGCTACCTCCCTTCCCTTTCCGGGTCAGCCGACAGCGCCCGGTTTCCGCGGAGGCACGGATGCTTCCCGGTCCGACGACGCCGCCGAACCGCGTTGCGCGGCAGATCCACAGGCTAACCATCCGCCATGCGGAAATGTAAGAGCACGAACTGCTCCTGGCGAATTCCCGAAGTTGTTGCCACTGTTTTGCGGCAGTCGGACCACTCGGGCCTGGTCTGAACCCCCGCACGGTGAAGCCCTCGCGGCCCAGCAGGGCGAGAACACCACGTCCGACCGATTGCCGAGCAGCGCCGGGAATTGCTACGCAGGCGGAAACAGCGCGAAAAAACGCGTCCGGTCGACGTTTCCGAGACGTCGACCGGACGCATCGAACCCCGCGGTACGCGTGGCGGCACGCGCTTTCCTCGCGGGGAAGGGAAAACGATTCAGCCCAGGGGCCGAAAAGACCGTCACCGACGCCGCGGATGCGGCGCCGGCGAACGGATCAGCGGGGCACGACGGTGCTGTTGGGCGTTGTCGGTGCGTGTTCAGAGGTTGGGGTAGAGGGGGAAGTTGGTGGCCAGTGTTTCCACGCGGCCACGCAGCTTGGTCGCGGTGGTGTCGTCGTAGTCGGGTTTGAGGGCTTCGGCGATGATGTCGGCGACCTCGGTGAATTCGCCCGCGCCGAAGCCGCGGGTGGCCAGGGCGGGGGTGCCGATGCGCAGGCCGGAGGTCACCATCGGCGGCCGGGGGTCGTTGGGCACGGCGTTGCGGTTGACGGTGATGCCGATCTCGTGCAGCCGGTCCTCGGCCTGCCGGCCGTCCAACCGCGAGTCGCGCAGGTCGACCAGCACCAGGTGCACGTCGGTGCCGCCGGAGACCAGCCGCACCCCGGCGGCGCGGGCGTCATCGGCCGACAGCCGGTCGGCCAGGATCCGGGCGCCCTCGACGGTGCGGCGCTGCCGGTCGGTGAACTCGGGGAAGCGGCGATCTTGAACGCCACCGCCTTGCCCGCGATCACGTGCTCCAGCGGCCCGCCCTGCTGGCCGGGGAACACCGCGGAGTTGAACTTCTTGGCGAACTCCTCATCACCGGACAGGATCACCCCGCCCCGCGGCCCGCCCAGGGTCTTGTGGGTGGTGGTGGTGACCACGTGGGCGTGCGGCACCGGGTTCGGGTGCAGCCCGGCGGCCACCAGCCCGGCGAAGTGCGCCATGTCCACCATCAGATACGCCCCGACCTCGTCGGCGATCTCGCGGAACCGGGCGAAGTCCAGCTGCCGCGGGTAGGCCGACCACCCGGCGATGATCATCCTGGGCCGGTGCTCACGGGCCAGCCGGGCGACCTCGTCCATGTCCACCCGGTGGTCGTCATCGCGCACGTGGTAGGGCACCACGTTGTACAGCTTGCCGGAGAAGTTGATCCGCATCCCGTGCGTGAGGTGCCCACCATGGGCCAGATCCAGCCCCATGATCGTGTCACCCGGCTTGAGCAACGCGAACATCGCCGCCGCGTTGGCCTGCGCACCCGAATGCGGCTGCACGTTCGCGAACGACGCCCCGAACAGGTCCTTGACCCGCTGGATCGCCAACCGCTCCACCACATCCACGTGCTCGCAACCACCGTAGTAGCGCTTGCCCGGATACCCCTCGGCGTACTTGTTCGTCAGAACCGACCCCTGCGCCTGCAACACCGCCTGCGGCGCGAAGTTCTCCGACGCGATCATCTCCAACGTCGACTGCTGGCGGCCGAGCTCGGCGCCCACCGCCGCCGCCACCTCCGCATCCACCACAGCCAACTCATCGTTGAACAGGTCGCCGCCCGTCATCGCCTTCCCTCCTACCGCCGTCGTCACCGCGCCGCTCCGTCCGAAGTGGACTCGATCCGCTCGCGCACCCACTCGTGGAAGGCACCGATGTGGTGCTCGCTGGGCACCAGCACCCCGCCGTTGGCGTAGGAGCGGGATCCCATGGCCAGCTGGCAGCGCTCGCAGGCGTCGAAGTCCTGCTGGTTGACCCGGTGGAACAGCTCGACGGAGCGGGACAGGTCCTGTCCGGATTCCACGACCTCGGGCAGGTACAGCCAGTCGCAGTCGACGAGCGTCCGCTCCGGCGTGAGCGGGAACATCCGGTGCAGGATCACGTGGTCGGGCACCAGGTTGACGAACACCTGCGGCCGCACGGTGATGGCGTAGTACCGGCGGTCCTGGTGCTCGCCGACGCCCGGGATGCGCTGCACGCCCTCGCTCCCGTCCACTGTGAACCCCTGCACGTCGGAGCCGAACTCCGCGCCGTGGCCGACGTAGTACTGCGCGGCGAAGCCGTCGGCGAACTCCGGCAGCACCTCGGTCAGCTCCGGGTGGATGGTCGCGCAGTGGTAGCACTCCATGAAGTTCTCGATGATCTGCTTCCAGTTCGCCTTGACGTCGTAGCGGATCCGCTTGCCCAGCTTCAGCGAGGCGACGTCGTAGGCGTCGATCTCCCCCTCGTCGCCGAGCCGCGCGGAGACGTCGGCGATCACGGTGTCCTCGAAGGACGGTGGTTCGTCGGCCAGGCACACCCAGGCGTAGCCGAGCCACTCGCGCAGGTGCAGCCGGTGCAGGCCGTACTCCGAGCGGTCCACGTCGGGCATGCCCTGCAGGTTGGGCGCGGCGATCAGCTTGCCGTCCAGGCCGTAGGTCCAGGCGTGGTAGGGGCACTGGAGCGAGCGCTTGACCTCGCCCTGCTCCTCGGTGCACAGCCGGGCACCGCGGTGCCGGCAGACGTTGAGGAAGGCGTTCAGCCTGCCGCCGCGGTCGCGGGCGACGAGCACGCTCTCCCGTCCGATCTGGACGGTCTGGAACGCGCCGGGCTTGTCCAGGTCGTCGCAGCGCACGGCGCAGAACCACATCGACTCGAAGATCCGCGACTGCTCCAGGGCGAAGATCGCGGGGTCGGTGTAGTGCTGGCCGGGCAGGGTCGCCATCAGGCTGGCGGGCAGCTCCGTTGCGGTCATGGTCGCGCACCTCACTGGTGATCTCGGGCCGGTCGTCGGACTCGTCGTGCGCGGCGGTGCCGGTGGCGGACGCACTCATCGCTCCACCGGGGGCACCGCCGGGTGGAAGGCAGGAGTTCAGCGGCGGATTCGGGACATGTCGGGGTCGAACAGCGGCTCCTGGGCGACGGTCGCCGGGAGCTTCTCGGCGAAGTACTCCACCGCCACGCGGGTTCCGGGCACCGCCGCCTCGGCGGGCAACCAGGCGTAGGCGATCGAGCGGTCCAGCGTGTAGCCGTAGGCCGCGCTGGTGACGTACCCGGCGACGGCCCCGTCGACGTGGACCGGCTCGCTGCCCATCACCACGTGCTCGCGGTGGTCCATCAGCAGCGGGACCAGACGCCGCTCCGGCTCCTCCGGCAGCGCGGCGAGCGCCGCCCTGCCCAGGAAATCGCCCTTGTCCATGCGGACGGCGAACCCGACGCCCGCCTCGTACGGGGTGTGCTCGGCGGTCATGTCCGCGCCCCACGCCCGGTAGCCCTTCTCCAGCCGGAGGCTGTTGAAGGCGCTGCGCCCGGCCGCGACGACGCCGAGGTCCTGACCGGCCTCCCACAGCGAGTCCCACAGCCTGAGGCCGACGTCGGCGTCGGCGTAGATCTCCCAGCCGAGTTCGCCGACGTAGGACACCCGCATCGCGGTGACCGGCACACCGGCCACGCGGGCCCGGCGCACCCGGAAGAACCCGAAGCCCTCGTGCGAGAAGTCGTCGCGGCTCAGCGGCTGCACCAGGTCGCGGGCCAGCGGCCCCCAGACGCCGACGCAGCAGGTGCCGGCGGTGATGTCGCGGACGTGCACGTCGTCCGGCGCGTGGCGCCGCAGCCAGACGAGGTCGACGGTGCCGTTGACACCGAGCTGGAAGTGCTGCTCGGACAGCCGCGCCACGGTCACGTCGCTGCGGACCCCGCCGTTGTCGTCCAGCAGCAGGGTGTAGGTGACCGCGCCGGGTTTGCGGTTGACGTTCCCGGTGGTCATCCGTTGCAGGAACGCTGCCGCTCCCGGTCCGGAGACCTCCAGCCGCTTCAGCGGTGTCATGTCGTACATCGCCACGCGTTCGCGCGTCGCCCGGGCCTCGGCTGCGGCGATGGGCGACCAGAACCGGGACGCCCACTCGCCGCGTTCGGGCAGGTCGAGGCCCTCGGCGAGTCCGGCGTTGGCCTCGTACCAGTGCGGCCGCTCCCAGCCGCCGGACTCCAGGAAGAACGCGCCGAGCTCGCGCTGCCGCGGGTGGAACGGGCTGGTGCGCACGCCCCGGGGTTCGCCGGCGGGCTGCAACGGGTGCAGCACGTCGTAGACCTCGACGAACGCCCGGCAGGAGCGCTGGAAGACGAAGTCGGGGTCGCGCTGGACGTCTTCGAAGCGGTGCAGGTCGCACTCGTGCACGTCGGTCGACGGGGCGCCGTCGACGAGCCATTCGGCCACCGCCCGGGCCACGCCCGCGGAGTGCGTGACCCACACGGCCTCGGCCGAGAAGAACCCGGCGACCTCGTGGGATTCCCCGAGCAGCGGCATGCCGTCCGGGGTGAACGACATGATCCCGTTGAACCCCTCGTCGACCTTGGTGTCGCCCAGCGCGGGCAGCAGGTCCCGGGCGTCCTGCCACGACTCCTCGAAGTCCTCCTGGGTGAACTCCAGCATCGACGGCATGACCGGGGCCTCGCCCGGGGCGAGCACCTCGTCGAGGTCGACGGGCATCGGCCGGTGCCGGTAGGAGCCGATGCCCAACCGGTCGCCGTGCTCCCGGAAGTACAGGTCGGCGTCCTGGTGGCGCAGGATGGGCCGGCGCACCTCCGGCGTCGCGTCGAAGTCGGCCAGCGGCGTGGTCTTCGCGTACTGGTGGGCCATCGGCAGCATCGGCAGTTCCAGGCCGACCATCCGGCCGATCCGCGGGCCCCACAGCCCGGCGGCGGAGACGACCACGTCGGCCGGGAAGGTCCCGTGGTCGGTCACCACGCCGCGCACCCGGCCGCCGCTCTCCTCGACGCCCACCACGGTGTGGTGGGCGAGGAACCGGGCGCCGCGGGCGATGGCGCGCCGGGCCTGCGCCTCGCAGGCCCGCAGCGCCTTGGCCAGGCCGTCGTCCGGGGTGTGGAACCCGCCGAGCACGCGCTCGCGGTCGACGGACGGCCACAGGGCGGTGCACTCCTCGGGGCTGAGCAGGTGCGAGCGGACGCCCCACGAGGAGGCCAGCCCGTGCTTGCGCTGGAGGTCGTGCCACCGCTGCGGGGTGGTGGCGAGTTCGAGGCCGCCGACGGGCAGGAAGCACGGCAGCCCGTCCAGTTCCAGCCCCCGGAACTTGCGGACCGTGTACTCGGCGAACTCGGTCATGGTCTTGGACGCGTTGGTCCGGAACACCAGGCCCGGCGCGTGCGAGCTCGAACCGCCGGTGGCGAACAGCGGTCCCTGCTCGACGACCGTGACGTCGGTCCAGCCGCGCTCGGTGAGCTCGTCGGCGAGCGAGCAGCCCACGATGCCGGCTCCGATGATGACCACTCGGGGAGGTGGGGCGGAAGGGGACACCGGAGTTCGTCCTCTCAGACGATGTGGAACGGGAACGGAGTGGGAGCTTTCAGTGCTGGGCCAGTGAGTGCCTACCTTGAACGGGCTTTTCGGTAAGCGGCGTCAGCCGCTTTCTCTTTCGGCGAGCGGTCTCGCCACTTGCACCGCCGCGGGTTCTCAGCGGTCGTCTCGCGAGGACAGCCCCTCCGCCGTGTATTGGGCATACATCAGGAGGGGCTCCCGGAGCCGGTGTGGCTGTGGCGCGCAGCGCCTCGTTGGGGGGTGGTGGTCGGGTGACGGGCGGGCCGCTGAGGTTCCGCTCCCGGCACCGCCACCCAAAACGAGTCCAACAACAGATCTTTCAGTGGCCGCGGGTGATCCAGTCTTGTAGGTGCGGCACCTCGGCCCCGATGGTCGTGGACGGACCGTGTCCGGTGTGGACGGTGGTGGCGGGGTCCAGGGTCAGCAGTCGGTCCGAGATCGACCGGATGATCGTCGGGAAGTCGCTGAAGGACCTGCCGGTGGCACCGGGTCCGCCGGAGAACAGCGTGTCGCCGGAGAACAGCAGGCCCTCGGCGGCCGCGTGCAGGCACACGCTGCCCCAGGTGTGCCCGGGGGTGTGCAGCACGTGGAGGTCCACGCCGCCGACGGTGAGGACCTCGCCGTCGGACAGCGTGCCGTCGGGTTCGCGGTCGCCGTGCACCGCGTCCCACAGCGGGCGGTCCTGGGGGTGCAGCAGCACCGGGGCGCCCACCTTGTCCGCAAGCTCGACGGCCCCGTTGATGTGGTCGTTGTGCCCGTGGGTGCACACGATCGCGACGACGTCGCGGCCGTCGACCGCCTCCAGCACCGGCGCGATCTCGTGGGCGGGGTCGACGACCAGCACGCGGGCGTCGTCGCCGATCAGCCAGACGTTGTTGTCCACCTCGAACTCGCCGCCGTCCAGGGCGAACACCCCGGAGGTGCGCACCAGGTCCACGCGCGCGGTCATCACAGCACCACCACCGAGCGCAGCACCTCGCCGCGGTGCATCTTGTCGAAGGCCGCCTCGACCTCGTCCAGCCGGATCCGTTCGGTGACGAACTCGGCGAGGTCGATGCGCCCCTGCCGGTGCAGGTCGACGAGTTCGGGGAAGTCCCGTTCGGGCAGGCAGTCGCCGTACCAGGAGGACTTGACCGCGCCGCCGCGGGAGAAGACGTCGATCAGCGGCAGTTCCAGCTCCATGTCCGGGGTGGGCACGCCGACCAGCACGACGGTGCCCGCGAGGTCGCGCGCGTAGAAGGCCTGTCGGAACGTCTCCGGGCGGCCGACCGCGTCGATCACCACGTCGGCGCCGAATCCGCCGGTGAGCGAGCGGATCGCGGTCACCGGGTCGGCGTTGCGGGCGTCGACCAGGTCGGTGGCGCCGAACCGCTCCGACGCGCGGAGTTTGGCCGGGTCGATGTCCACGGCGATGATCCGCCGCGCCCCGGCCAGTTCGGCTCCGCCGATGGCTGCGCAGCCGACCCCGCCGCAGCCGATCACGGCCACGGTGTCGCCGCGGCGGACCGGTGCGGTGTTCATCGCCGCTCCCATCCCGGCCATCACGCCGCAGCCGAGCAGTCCGGCGACCTCGGGTTCGACGTCCGGGCTCACCTTGGTGCACTGCCCGGCGGCCACCAGCGTCCGCTCCGCGAACGCGCCGATGCCCAGCGCGGGCGACAGCGGCGTGCCGTCGGTGAGCCGCATCGGCTGGGTGGCGTTGCGGGTGTCGAAGCAGTACTGCGGGCGGCCCCGGCGGCACGCCCGGCAGCGCCCGCACACGGCGCGCCAGTTCAGCACGACGAAGTCCCCCTCGGCGAGGTCGGTGACGCCCTCGCCGACGGCGGCGACGCCCCCGGCGGCCTCGTGGCCCAGCAGGAACGGGAACTCGTCGTTGATCCCGCCTTCCCGGTAGTGCAGGTCGGTGTGGCACACGCCGCAGGCGCGCACCTGCACCACGGCCTCGCCCGGTCCCGGGTCCGGGACCACGATGTCGACCACCTCCACCGGCGCGCCCATCTTGCGCGCCACCACACCGCGGACCTGTTCAGGCACAGGAGGATCTCCTCTTCGAGCGCTGGTCGGATGTCGCAACGACAGCGGTGCGCCCGCCACCCCGATGAGTTGCGCAATGCACACCGCGTTGCTTGATGCGAGACACGATGGATCGCGGGATCGGATGCTGTCAAGAGGACGCCGAGGATTTACCGGGCGGTAGCTTCCAGCGCCGATCTGGGCACCACTTTCCTTGTTACAGCAGGGAAAACATTGGCTAATCAACCTCTTGACGATCAGCCGGTCCACGTGGTTCCGTTGCGCATTGCAATACCTGTTCTGTTATCCGCAACAGGAGGAGCCGATGTTCCCGGTCTGCCGCGCCGACGAGCTTCCCCCCGGCGAGTCCACCCGGTTCGTTGCCGATGTCCCGATCGCCGTGTTCAACGCCGACGGTGAGTTCTACGCGGTGGACGACACGTGCACCCACCAGGACGCCTCGCTGTCCGACGGGTTCGTCGAGGGCTGCTACGTGGAGTGCCCGCTGCACGCCGCGTTCTTCGACCTCCGCACGGGCATGCCCACCTGCCTGCCCGCCAAACGGCCGGTGCGCACCCACCCGGTGACCGTCGACAACGGCATCGTCTACGTGCACGCGACTCCCCGGCACGAAGCGGAGCAGGAAGTCGCGTTGGGTCAGGAGGGCGTCGCATGAGGACGGTCACCGTCGTCGGGACCTCGCTGGCCGGGTTCTCCGCGGCCCGGCAGCTGCGCGCGCAGGGCTTCGACGGGCGCCTGGTGCTCGTCGGAGCCGAATCCCACCAGCCCTACGACCGGCCGCCGCTGTCCAAGGGGTTCCTGCTCGGCAAGGTGGAGCGGGAGGAACTCGCCCTCGCCGAGCAGGAGGACTTCGACGAGCTGGCCGCCGAATGGGTGCTCGGCGACCCGGCGGCGCGGCTGCACCCCGGGACCGGCTGCGTCGAACTGCGCTCCGGCTCGCGGATCGACACCGACGGGGTCGTCATCGCCACCGGCGCCACCCCCAGGACGCTGCCCGGGGCGGAGGGCGTCGCGGGGGTGCACACCCTGCGCACCCTGGACGACGCGGAGGCGCTGCGCGAGGAGCTGACCACCGGGGATCCCCGCGTGGTGGTCGTGGGAGCCGGGTTCATCGGCGCCGAGATCGCCTCCTCCTGCGTGGACCTCGGCCTGGACGTGACCGTGGTGGAGGCGGCGGAGCTGCCGGTGCCCGGACTGGGACCGACCGTCTCCCGGGCCTGCGCCGACCTGCACCGCGGCAACGGCGTGCGGCTGCGCTTCGGCGTGGGCGTCGACGGGATCCGCACCGACGGCCACCGGGTCGTCGGTGTCCGGCTCGGCACCGGCGAGGACGTCCCCGCCGACGTCGTGGTCGTCGGGATCGGCGTGCGCCCGAACACCGACTGGCTGGCGGATTCCGGAGTGGACCTGCGCGACGGCGTGGTCTGCGACGCCGGAGGGGTCACCGCGCTGTCCAACGTGGTGGCCGCCGGGGACGTCGCGCGCGTGCACCAGCCGGCCGCCGACCGCTGGGTGCGCACCGAGCACTGGACGACGGCGTCGAACCAGCCGCGCGCGGCGGTCCGCAACCTGCTGGCCGGTGCCACCGTCGAGCACCACGCGGACGTGCCGTACTTCTGGTCCGACCAGTACGGCGTGCGCATCCAGTTCGCCGGTACCGCCCGCCCCGACGACGAGCTGCACGTCGTCGACGGCTCGGTGGCCGAGCGCTGCTTCCTGGCCCGTTACGAGCGCGACGGCCAGGTGGTCGGCGTGGTCGCGTTCAACCAGCCGCGCGGGTTCGGCCGGGCCCGCCGCCAGCTGTCCGGCCCCCGGCCGGCCTGACCGCACCCGCCGCGGCGCCGGGTGACACGGCGGGCGCTCCGGGGTATTCCGGGCGTGGCGCCGGTTCCGGCGCCGCGAGCCTGCGGAGGTCGCCGTGGTCCTGGGAGCGGTTGTCGGTCGGGTCGCCGGTGTGGTCGGCACCGGGTTGGCCGGTGCGGTCGCTTATGACGGCATCAAGCGGTTCGTCCGCAGCGGTGGCGCGCGGCGGGGAGCGGTCGCGGTGACCGCCTGGGGACTGCGCGGGATCCGCGCGGCCGAGACCGGCACCGAGCAGGCCCGGTTGACCCTGGCGGACGTCGTCAGCGAGGCCCGCGAACGGATCGGTGAGCAGACGCCGCCGCCCGGCACCACCGAGCACGGCCACGAGCACTGACCGCCATGACCGAGCTGCGCGTCCTCTCCGACGCCGCCGGGCGGGTCCGGTTCGCGGCGCCGTGGCTGGTCGGTGACGTCGACCGCGCCGTGCTGGTGGAGGACGCCCTGGACTGGGTGCACGGCGTGCGGCAGGCGCACGCCTACCCGCGGACCGGTTCGATCGTGGTGTGGTTCGACCCCGCGGTCTGCCACCGCGGCGCGGTGCTCGACGCGATCGACCGGGCCGCGCGCGCCGCAGCCGAACCGGCCACCCGGGCCCCGCGGTCGGCCGAGGTCCGCGCCGCCGACCTGCTGCGGATGGTCGCCGGTGCGGTCGCGCTGCTCCTGCTCGGCGGTCGGCGCCACGTGCTCGGCAGGCCCCGGCTGCTCGGCCCGGCGGGGCGCGCGGTCGCGACCGCGGCGACGATCTTCACCGGGTACCCGTTCCTGCGCGGCGCGGTGTCCGCGCTGTTCGGCCGCCGTCCCGGCGGCACCGACGCGCTCGTGTCGGTCGCCACGATCGCGAGCCTGGTGCTGCGGGAGAACGTGGTCGCGCTGACCGTGCTGTGGCTGCTCAACATCGGCGAGTACCTGCAGGACCTGACGCTGCGCCGCAGCCGCCGGGCGATCTCCGAACTGCTGTCCGGCACCGAGACCCGCACGTGGTGCCGACTCGGTGACGGCACGGAGGTCCAGGTCGACATCGACGACGTCGGTCCCGGCGACGAGGTCGTCGTCCACGACCACGTCGTGCTGCCCGTCGACGGGACCGTGGTGGCCGGGGAGGCGGTCGTGGACCAGTCCGCGATCACCGGCGAGACGCTGCCGGTGGCCGTTGCCGAGGGCCGCTGGCTGCACGCGGGTTCGGTGGTGCTGCGCGGACGCGTGGTGGTGCGCGCGGAGGCGGTGGGCCGCGACACCGCGATCGGCCGCATCCTGCGCCGCGTCGAGCAGGCGCAGAGCGACCGCGCACCCATCCAGACCGTCGGCGAGGCGTTCTCCCGGCGCTTCGTGCCCGCCTCGTTCGCGCTGTCCGCGCTGACTCTGGTCCTCACCCGCGACCTGCGCCGGGCGATGACCATGCTGCTGGTGGCCTGCCCGTGCGCGGTGGGCCTGGCGACCCCGACCGCGATCTCCGCGGCGATCGGCAACGGCGCCCGGCGCGGGATCCTCATCAAGGGCGGCTCGCACCTGGAGGCCGCCGGTCTCGTCGACACGGTCGTGGTGGACAAGACCGGCACGCTCACCGACGGACGGCCGGTGGTGACCAACGTCGTGTCCTTCGACGACGCCTGGACGCCCGAGCAGGTGCTCGCCCACGCCGCCAGCTCCGAGATCCACTCCCGGCACCCGTTGGCGCAGGCGGTGATCCGGTCCACCGAGCAGCGGCACATCGCGATCCCGCCGCACGAGGAGTGCGAGGCGCTGCTCGGCCAGGGCATGCGGGTGCACAGCGACGGGCGCACCCTGCTGCTCGGTTCGCGGGAGTTCCTGCGCCGGCAGCGGGTCCGGATCTCCCGGCAGGCCCACGCGTGGGTGCGTCGCCTGCACCGAGCGGCCGAAACTCCGGTGCTGCTCGCGGTGGACGGGCAGCTCGTCGGCCTGATCAGCCTGTCCGACACGCTGCGGGCCGACGCCCGAGCCGTGCTCGACCCGCTGCGCGCGGACGGCACCCGCGTCGTCATGCTCACCGGGGACCACCCCGACGTGGCCGCGGTCATCGCAGACGAGCTCGGCATCTGCGACTGGCGCGCCCAGGTCC
The DNA here is from genome assembly GCF_025643595.1 of Saccharopolyspora rosea. Taxonomy (GTDB): domain Bacteria; phylum Actinomycetota; class Actinomycetes; order Mycobacteriales; family Pseudonocardiaceae; genus Saccharopolyspora; species Saccharopolyspora rosea. The sequence continues at coordinate 2,632,939 of NZ_CP102826.1, read as the reverse complement.
TGCCCGAGGACAAGCAGGACGTGGTGCGCGAGCTGCAACGCGAGGGCCACCGGGTCGCGATGCTCGGCGACGGCACCAACGACGCGCCCGCGCTGGCTCTCGCCGACATCGGCATCGCCATGGGCGTCGGCGGCACCGACGTCGCCGTGGAGACCGCCGACGTGGCGCTGGCCGCCAACGACCTGCTCCGCGTCCTCGACCTGCGGGACCTGGGCCGCCACGCGATCGGACTGATCCGGCAGAACTACGCGCTGTCGATCACGGTCAACGCCGCCGGGCTCGCCCTGTCCGCCGCCGGAGCGCTCTCCCCCGTGCTGGCCGCGGTGCTGCACAACGCGTCCTCGCTGGCGGTCGTGGCCAACAGCTCCCGGCTGATCCGCTACCGGCTCGCGCGACCGGACCGGGCGGGCCACGACGTCCGCACCGCGTCAGGGTCCCGGCCGGGCGCGTAGCGATTCCGTCAAGAACCGGCTCGGCGCGACCGCGACGGCTTTCACTTCCCGGAGCCGCGGCAGCCGCACCTCACCCCCACCGAATGGCGGCTGCTGGAGGTCCTGCTGCACAACCCGGGCAAGCTGATCACCCAGCGGCAACTGCTCACCGAGGTCTGGGGGCCGGGCTACCTCGGCGAAACCCACTACCTCCGGCAGTACATGGCCCAGCTGCGCCGCAAGCTGGAAGCCACGCCCGAACGCCCGCGCCACCTGCTCACCGAACCCGGCATGGGTTACCGCTTCCAGCCCTGAAACGCGTTGCCCCGTCGCGAAAACCGGCGTCCGCGGTCCATCCGGGCGAAACATGTCACCGTTCGAGTTGATAAGCTCGCGCCCGGTGACACCTACGACGACGAACGGATGTGGGATGACCGAGTCGGCCGGCCCCTGGAAGCGGTTCGAGACCGAGCACGACGTGCCGCCCGACGTCAACACCGACGAGGTGTCCATCGCCCGGCTCTACGACTTCTGCCTGGGCGGCAAGGACAACTACGCGGTGGACCGCGCGGCGGTGCACGCCATGACCGAAGTGGTCCCGGAGATGCCGCTGCTGGCGGTGGCGAACCGCTACTTCATCCGGCAGGCCGTGCGCTACCTCGTGGCGGAGGCCGGGATCCGGCAGATCGTCGACATCGGTTCCGGCCTGCCGACGGCGGGCAACGTGCACGAGATCGCCCAGGCCATCGACCCCGGTGTCCGCGTGGTCTACGTCGACAACGACCCCATCGTGCTCGCCCACGGGCGGGCGCTGCTGGCCACCGACGCGAGCACCACGGTGATCAAGGCAGACCTGCGCGAACCGGACGTGATCTTCGACCACCCGGAGACCCGGCGGCTCATCGACGCCGACGAACCGTTCGCCGTGCTGCTGGGCGGAATCCTCATGCACCTGGAGGACGAGGAGGACCCCGAGGGGATCGCGGCCGCGATCCGCGAGCGGATCCCCTCCGGCGGCTACCTGCTCGTGTCGAACACGTGCGACACCGGTGAATCCCGGGCCCGCGAACTGAACCGCGTGTTCGCCGAGTCGGGCCTGGGCTCCCGCTGCTTCCGCACGTGGGACGAGCAGATCCGCTACTTCGACGGTCTGGAGCTGGTCGCCCCCGGTCTCGTGCCGAACAGCGAATGGCGTCCGGGTCCGGACCTGCCCGACCCCGACAACTCCACGCACGCGATGCACATCGGCGGCGTCGGCAGGAAACCCTGACGCACCACTGTGGACACTCGGCCGCGGGGTCCGCGGCGGTACGCGCACCGCGGCGCCCGCGGCCGACGCGGTTCCCGCCGACGGGCGCGCCCCGCACCCGCTGCCCGCCTCGTCTCCCCCGCGGCGCTGTTCGTGACTCGACCACGGCGCGGTGCGGGGCCCATCCCTCCCCCACTCCTGGCGCCCGCTGGACACCAATTAGTGGAAATGGTTATCGTTTCCATCGAGTTCCACCCGCCATCCGAGGGGACCCGATGGACGACGACCGCCGCAGCACCGAGCAGGAGACCCGCGCCGCTTTCACCGCAATCCTGTGCGCCGACTGCGCGAACAGCGACGACCTCCCCGTCCTCGACGTACTGCGCAACACCGTCCGGAGTTGTCCGCACGGCGTCCTCGTCCGCTCGCGCTGCCAGCTCGGCCAGCTGTGGTGCCACCTCAGGAAGACCGCCGGCGCAGGACGCGGAGCCGTGGTCCTGGTGCAACCCTGCGACACCGACCGCAAACCGCTCGGCGCAGTGCTGCTCGTCGGCCCGATCCGCACCGCCGACGACCTCGCAGCGGTCGCCCAGTGGCTGGCGACGACGCCGAACACCACCGACGGGCTCCCCGCGCACCTGTGCGGCGCCCTGCCGAACCCGCAGCACGCCAGCCGGAACTGAGCTGAGAGCCTGTCTCCGAACTCGTTTTGGGTGGCGGTGCCGGTAGCGGAACCTCAGCGGCCGTCTCGACTGCGGAAGCCCCTCCTGATGTATGCCCAATACACGGCGTCGGGGCTGTCCTCGCGAGACGACCGCTGAGAACCCGCGGCGGTGCCAGCTGCGAGACCACTCACCGAAAGAGAAAGCGGCTCACGCCGCTTACCACGCGGGTTCCGGGAGCAGGTTCGAAGACAGGCTCTGAGCCCCGGAAGCCGCCCACACCCGAGGCCGCGGCTGGTCCGGCGGGGGTCGTTCAGCGCACCGCGTCGGCGATCGCGCGTCCGCAGGTCTCCGTGGTGGCGGTGCCGCCCAGGTCCGGGGTGCGCACGGCGGGGTCGGCGAGGACCTCCTCGACGGCGCGGAGCACCGCGGCGGCCGCGTCCCGCTCGCCGAGGTGGTCGAGCAGCATGGAGGCCGCCCAGATCTGGCCGACCGGGTTGGCGATCCCCTTGCCCGCGATGTCCGGCGCCGAGCCGTGCACCGGCTCGAACAGAGACGGGAAGCGGCGTTCGGGGTTGATGTTGGCCGAGGGCGCGATGCCGATGGTGCCGGACAGCGCGGGCCCGAGGTCGGAGAGGATGTCGCCGAACAGGTTCGAGGCGACCACGACGTCGAAGTGGTCCGGGCGCAGCACGAACTGCGCGGCGAGGTTGTCGATGTGGAACTTGTCGAAGGCCACGTCCGGGTGCTCGGCGGCCATCGCGGCGGCGCGTTCATCCCAGTACGGCATGGTGATCGAGATGCCGTTGGACTTGGTGGCCGAGGTGACGTGCGGGGTCCCGCGCCGGGTGGCGAGTTCGAAGGCGTAGCGCAGGATCCGGTCGACGCCGACGCGCGTCATGACCGTTTCCTGGGTGACGATCTCCCGCTCGGTCCCGCTGAACATCCGGCCGCCGACCTGGGAGTACTCGCCTTCGGTGTTCTCCCGGACGATGACGAAGTCGATGTCGCGCGCGGTCTTCAGCGGCGCGTCGACCCCGGGCATCAGCTTCACCGGCCGCAGGCTGACGTACTGGTCGAACTCGCGCCGGAACTGCACGAGCGAACCCCACAGCGACACGTGGTCCGGGACGGTCTGCGGCCAGCCGACGGCGCCGAAGAACAGCGCGTCGTGCGCGCCGATCTGCTCCTTCCAGTCCTCGGGCAGCATGCGGCCGTGCGCCAGGTAGTAGTCGCAGCTGGCGAACTCGAACCGGTCGAACCGCAGGGTGAACCCGTAGCGCTCGGCAGCCGCGCGCAGCACGATCTCGCCCTGCGGCAGCACTTCCACGCCGATGCCGTCGCCGGGGATCGAGGCGATGCGGTAGGTGGGTTCGTTCATCGGGCGGCTCCCCTGCTGGTCCGGCACCACGCGGTGCGCAGGCATGATCGCCGCGCAGCGGACCACCCGTCAAGACGCGCCGGGCCGCGCCCTGGAGTCCACATTGGTCACCGGATCCGAGGACCGCAACCCCGGTCGGCGACCACGTGCACCATCAGCTGCCGGGCCATGTCGCCGCGTTCCACCCGCACCTGGGGCGGCAGGTCGGGCAGGCACCCGTTGAGGCCGTCGAGCGTGCGCACCAGCGACGGCGAGCTGAGCGACTCCTCGACGACGATCTCCCGGAACCGTCGTTTTCCTGCACTGAAACGCGCTGTCGGGAGCGGTGCCGCATCCCCGCACCGCTCCCGACGGGCACTCAGCCGAAGTCGAGCACCAGGCGTCCCCGGACACCGCCCGCTTCCAGCAGGCGGTGCGCTTCGGCCGCCCGCTCGGCCGGGACGACGCGCGCGACCCGCAGGCTGAGCACGCCCGATTCGGCCTGGCGCGCCAACCCGTCCAGGGCGGCCGTGTCGGTGGCGGCCTCCCGCACCCACACCGGGCGCACCCGGATGCCGCGCTCGGCGGGACCGTCCCACCCGCGCACCGTCGCGATCGCGCCCCCGTCGGCGACCGCGGGGACGACGCGCTCGTGCAGCAGCGCACCGTCCGCGAGACCGGCAACGCCGTCGGGCACCAGCTCGCGGATGCGCGTGGCGACGTCGTCGCCGCGCCGCACCACCTCGTCGGCGCCGAGGCCGCGGACCAGTTCCTCGTCGTCGGGTTTGGCGTCGGCGATGACGTGCAGCCCGTCGGCCTTCGCCAGCTGGACCACGTATCCGCCGAAAGCCCCCGCCGCCCCGGTCACGGCCACCACGTCCCCGGGGAACAGCGCGAGCGAGTCGAGGGCCAGGCGGGCCGTCATCGCGTTCATCAGCAGCGTCGCCGCGGCGGGGAAGTCCGCACCGGCCGGAGCGGGCACCACCGACGCGGCGGGCACCACGATCCGCTCGGCGTAGGCACCGTGCGCCCCGCTCGGCACCACCAGCGCGACCACCCGCTGCCCGACCGCGAGCCGGTCGCCGACGCCGGGGCCGACCTGGTCGACCACGCCCGCCGCGTCCATCCCCGGCACGTACGGCGGTCCCCCGGTGAGCTGCCGGCCGCCCGACCGGATCAGCGTGTCGGTCGGGTTGACCGCCGCCGCGTGCACCCGGATGCGGACTTGTCCGGGACCGGCGTCGCGCTCCGGGAGGTCCAGCACCTCCAGCGCGTCGGGCCCGCCGAACTCGGTTACTCCCACAGCCTTCATACCCGCGCGCAACCGCGCCCGGCACCGGTCCTATTCCCGTCCCGGATTCCGGGAAACCGCCGACTACCCGAGGCGCACCGGCAGCGTGGCCGCGGAATTGGAGAACAACGACGGGACCGGCGCGAGGTCCGCCGGGTCGCAGGCGAGTTCGAGCTGCGGATAGCGGTCGAAGAGGGCGTGCAGCGCGGTCGTCGCTTCGAGCCGCGCGAGGTGGGCTCCCAGGCAGAAGTGCGGGCCCCCGCCGAAGGCGAGGTGCCGGGTGGGTTCGCGGGTGACGTCGAAGGCCGTCGCGTCGGCTCCGTGCTGGGCCACGTCCCGGCCGACCCCGCTGTAGGGCGCCAGGATCGCCTCGCCGCGCGGGATCGTGACGCCACCCAGCGTGATGTCGGTCAGCGGGTACCGCGCCGGGAAGTTGCCGATCGGGGCGTCCCACCGCAACACCTCCTCGACCACGGCCGCCCAGTCGTGGTCGCCGTCGAGGACGGCCTTGCGCTGCTCGGGGTGGGTGAGCAGCGCGCGCACCCCGTTGGTGATGAGGCTCAACGTCGTCTCGTGGCCCGCGGTGAGCAGCAACCAGAGGGTGTCCACCAACTCCTCGTCGGTGAGCCGCTCGGGTTCGGAGTCGTTGATGGCGATCAGGGCGCTGGTGAGGTCCTCCCCGGGTTCGCGGCGGCGCAGCTCCACCAGGTTCGCCAGCAGTTCGTGGCGCTCCCGCTGGGTCCGGACGACCTCTTCGGACGTGGTGTTGGTGCGGAAGATGCTGTCCACCAGGGTGCGCAGGTGCGCCCGCCACGGCTCGGGGACGCCGACGAGCTCGCAGATGACCGCCATCGGGATGGGATAGGCGTAGTGCTGGCGGAGGTCGACCGCGCCGTCCGGCCCGGCCTGGTCGCCGAGCCCGTCGAGCAGTTCCGAGACGATCGCGGTGATCCGCGGCCGCAGCTCCTCGACGCGGCCGCGGGTGAAGGTGCGCGTCAGCGGGCGGCGCAGCCGCTGGTGGTTCGCGCCGTCGCTGGTGACCATGTTGGTCACCTTGATCATCCCGATCAGCGGCCATTCGTCGGTGACCTCGCCGCGCTGGATGGCAGTCCAGTTGCGCCAGTCCTTGCTCACCGCCGGATGCGCCACGAGCTCGGCCACCAGCTCGTGCGTGGTGACCGCCCAGGCCGTGACCTCGCCGGGCAGCACGACGCGGACCACGGGGCCCAGCTGCCGCATCCGCTCGGCTTCGCCGTGGTGGTCGGCGGCTTCGGGGTCAAGGCGAACGACCGGCGTGGTGGTGTCCACATCGGACATGATCGGGCCTCCTAGGACCGGTGGGGTGTGAAGCGGACGGGAAGACTCGCCGGGCAGCGGGTCCACGGCGACGGCGTCAACCCGATCTCGCTTTCGTCGACGGCAAGGGCCACATCCTGGAGTTCGTTCAACGCCGTGTCGACCGCGATCCGGGTGATCACGCGGGCCTGCCGGGACGCCGGACAGGTGTGCGGGCCGACGCTCCAGGCCAGGTGGGACCGGTTCCCGGACTCGTGCCACCCGGATTCGGGACGGATGCGGGGGTCGTTGTTCGCCGCTCCGAATCCCAGGATCAGCGCGTCGCCCTGCTGGATGGGTCGACCCGCGATCTCGCAGTCGGCCAGCGCGTAGCGGGCGGGCATGTTCGCCATCGGCGGGTCCCGCCACAGCACTTCGTCGAGTGCGTCGTCGATGCCCAGCCGCCCGCCGCGCAGGTCGCCCGCGAACCGCCGGTCGGTGAGCATCAACCGCAGCGCCTGCGCGATCCACGAGGTGGTCGTCTCGTACCCCGCCGAGATCATCAGCACGATCGACTGCACGATCTCGAAATCGTTGGTCAGGTTGGGGTGTTCGAGGAACGCGGTGGTCAGGTCGGCCGCGGGCCGCTCGCGGTGGTCCTGCATGGCGCGGGAGAGGATGCGTTCGAAGGCGCGGTTGCCCTCCTGGGAGTCCTCACCGGACCCGAACAGGGCGATGAGGCCGTCGCGGAGTTCGCGGCCCTGGTCGGTGCTGATGCCGAAGAACCCGCACACGCTGAGCATGGGCACCACGGCCGCGTAGTCGCCGACCAGGTCGGCTTCTCCCCGCCCGGCGAACAGCGAGATCTGTTCGGCGCACGCGGCGCGGATCCGGTGCCCGAGGCGTTGCCGGTCGATGCGTTCCAGTCCGTCGTCCAGCGGTGCGCGCAGGCGGCGATGCCGGTCGCCGTCGGAGAAGTAGGCGTTGTCGCGGGGGAACATCATCGGGCCCAGGTTGGAGTCCGGCGGGACGGAGCCCTGGGCGTACAGCCGCCAGTTGTTCGGGTCGCGGGAGAACAGCCGTTCGTCGCGCGCCGCCTGGCAGATCTCGTGGTAGCCCAGGAGCAGCCACGCGGGGATGCCCGGTTCGAGCTCGACGGGAGCGACGTGCCCCCAGCGGTCGCGGAGTCCTTGGTAGGCGGCCTGCGGATCCGAGCAGGTCGTCGTGGCCGTCAGCGGCGTCAGGTCGTGGTGCGCGGCCAACTGGTCGAGGGTGAGCGCTGTCATGGTGTGCTTTCGTCGATGCGGATTTCGGGAGCGGATGTGGCGGGGCGGCGGTCGACGACCGTTCCGAAGTGCGGATCATACGGGTTCGGCTCGATTTTTCCAGGGGCCCGATCCACTCCGAACCGTCCTATCTGGACAGCCCTGGGGCAGAACCGCCGGTGGCGGATGGCCATCGATTCCCGAGTGGGGATCTGATTCGTTCCAGCGGAACCGCGCGTGCCGCGAATTGGTTGAATGCGAACCGACTCGCCGAACTCGTCGACGCCCCCCCGCCCGCACCGGGCCGAACGCGGAGAACCGCCCTACCGGTCGGTTTTGCCCGCCCGGCGGACCAGGGACGACCAGGCGGAAACCGCCCGCGCGCACGACCAGGGAAAACCCTCGAACATCCGCCAAATCCACCCCACATCTGCTACCGATTGCATTCACCGAGGTCATCGTGGTCGGGGTTTTCCCGGCCCGGACTGCGACGAACGGAGGAATCGGCGTACCCGATGTTGCGCACACGCGAGATCGGCGATCGCGGCACCACTGCTCGCCGGACGACACCCGCGCACCGCGTGGTAGCTTCGCCACTCGGAATACCCGCCTCCGGATTGCATTGTGCTGACCGCATGGGAGCCGCATGTTTCGCCCTGGGACACGCCTTCGACGTGCACGGTCGTCCATGCCGATCGCCGGTTCCCCGCGCTGCGTCCGTCGAGGCCGCCCGGCACGTCCCGACCTCCTCCGGCACGCTCCGCCCGGTTCGTCCACTGCGGACAGATCGCGGCGCGTCCCGAGAACGCCCGTGACCTCGGAACGTTGACGGTCCCCGCCACCATTCCCATCCGTCTGGAGCATCATGTCCTCTCCGTGGCCGCAGCAGCGATCAGCTCATCTGATGTGGCTCGGTCCCGCTGTCCTGTTCGCGTTCGCCGTCGTCGTGCTCATCGTCGGCCCGTCCTCGGCGACGTCGCCGTCGGGGTGGGGCTGGTGGGTCGGCGCCGCCGCGGCGCTCGTGGTCGCGATCACGTCCTGCGCGCTGACCACCCGGGCTCACCGCAGAACGGTCGGCGCGCTCCGCGGCCAGGCGGCGGCCGCTGACGAACGCGCCGAGCTGCTCCGGCACCTGGCCGAACAGCAGCTGCCCGCGCTGGCCCAGCACGCACCCGCCCCACCCTGGCCGGAAACCCGCACCGGCGACGACACCACCCGCGCCCTCGCCCACGACTGCGCCGCACAACTGCACCACGCCCACGAACGCCGGCGCGCCTGGGCCGCGGTCGCCGAGGAACGGGCCGAGCTGCTCCGGCACCTGGCCGAGCAACAGCTGCCCGCGCTGGCCCAGCACGCACCCGCCCCACCCTGGCCGGAAACCCGCACCGGCGACGACACCACCCGCGCCCTCGCCCACGACTGCGCCGCACAACTGGAGCAGGTCCGCGACCGGCAGCTCGGCCGCGATGACGTCGTGCACGCGGCGGTCGCCTCGCTCGCGCGCAAGGTCCAGTCCTCGGCGCACCGCATCCAGGACCAGGCCGCGGAGTTGACCCGCCGCTACGAGAACGACCCCGAAGTGCTGGAGATCAGGTTCCAGATCGACCACGCCGCCGCCCAGCAGGCACGCCAGGCGCAGTCGCTCGCGGTGCTGTGCGACGAGCAGCCCGGGCAGCAGTGGCGCCGACCGGTCAGCCTGGAGGACATCGCGCACGCGGCGCGCGGCCGGATCACCGCCTACCAGCGGGTCGAGGTGTCCGGGAACGTGGGCGTGGCCGTGACCCCGCCGAAGGTGGAACCGCTGATCCACCTGATCTCCGAGCTGCTCGCGAACGCGACCCAGTCCTCCGCGCCGATCTTCAAGGTCCTGGTCACCGTGCGGCAGGTGCAGCGCGGCGCGGTGATCGAGATCGACGACTGCGGCAACGGCGTGCAGCCCCAGTTGCTGGCCCACCTGCGCGACATCGCCTCCGGCGACCGCGTGGTCGGCCTGGCCGAGCTCGGCGAAGCCCCGCAGACCGGCCTGGCCGTGGTCGGCCGGTACGTGCGGCACCACGGGTTCCGCGTCGACCTCGCCAACTCCGTCTACGGCGGCCTGCGCGCCATCGTGTTCATCCCGGGCGATTACCTGCAAACGGCGACGGAGCCGCCCGCGGTCGGGAAGCAGGCGCAGCGCTCCCACGCGGCCGAGCCGGTCGAACGGAAGCCGGCCGCACCGGTGACCGAGCAGGCCGGCGAGACCCCGCAGCTGCCGCAGCGGCGCTCCCGCCGCGGCGACGTGGCCCCGCAGCCCGCCGAGAGCAAGCCGCTGATCTGGCCGCCCGAGCGCGGCGAGACCCGCTCCCCCGAGGAAGTCGGCCAGTGGATGGCCAGGTTCTTCGGCGCCTCCGCCAAGGCGCCCGCGACACCGGAAACGACCGATGACGACCGCGAGGAATGACGAATGGACGCTTCGATCACCGACAACAGCTGGATGCTCAGCGAGATCGAGAACACCCGGGGTGTGATGCACGCCGTCGTGCTCAGCTCCGACGGCCTGGTCCGGGTCCAGACGCCGAGCCTGTCGAAGGACATGGCCGACTACGTCGCCGCGCAGTGCACCGGCCTGGTGTCCCTGGGCATCTCCGTGAGCAACCAGTTCGGCACGCAGCCGGGCATCAACCGGGTCGTGGTCGACTTCTCCGGCGGCGTGCTGTTCGTCCAGGAAGCGGGCGAGGGATCCCGCCTGGCCGTCGTCGCCGAGGACTGGGCGGACCCGGGCCTCATCGCCCAGCAGATGCAGGCCCAGGTCAACATGATCGGCGAGCACACCCTGGGAACCCCGGCCCGCCACGGCGATGAGTGACGCCACGCCCTACGACGACCACCCGGTCCGCCCGTACGTGCTGACCAACGGTCGCGTCCACCCGTCGCGGAACGTCCTGCGGCCCGAGACCCTGCTGCGCAACGCCGGACAGCCGACGCCGATGTCCGCCAACCGGCAACAGCGGACCCTGCTGGACCTCTGCCAGGGAGTGCTCTCCCTCGCGGAGGCCGCGGTGTACCTGGGGCAGCCCGTCAGCCTGGTCGCGGTGATCGCGTCGGACCTCGTGGACTCGGGACATCTCGTGATCCACTCCGCGGCTCCCCGCAGCGACGTGCCCCACCGCGCGATTCTGGAGAAGGTGCTCGATGGTCTCTACCAACTCTGACCCGACGTCCCGACACGTCGCGGACACGGTCACGCACTCGGCCAAACTCCTGATCACGGGCGCGTTCGGGGTCGGCAAGACCACGCTCATCAGCTCGGTCAGCGAGATCCCACCGCTGCGCACCGAGGAGCAGATGACCACCGCGAGCGTCGGGATCGATTCCCTGCAGGGACTGCAGAACAAGACCACGACGACCGTCGCCATGGACTTCGGGCGGCGCACGCTCGCCGACGACATCGTGCTCTACCTGTTCGGCACGCCGGGACAGCGCCGGTTCTGGGACCTGTGGTACGGCCTGTCCGAAGGCGCCGTCGGGGTCCTGGTGCTGGTCGACACCCGTCGCCTCGACGACAGCTTCGAGGTGTTCGACCAGTTGGAGCTCAACACGACGATGCCGATGGCCGTCGCGATCAACGAGTTCGACGGCGCCCCGCGCTACGACGTGGCGGACGTGCGGTCCGCATTGGACCTGCTGCCCGAAACCCCGATCGTCACCTGCGACGCCCGGGAACGGTCGTCGTCGGTGCACGCGCTGATCACCCTCGTCAAGCACGCCATGGAAACCACGGCCACCACAGCGCACCGGTGACGCGCTCCGGGACCGGCCCGACGAGTTCACGCGCGTCGGTGACGCGGTCTACCGCGAACGCGGCGAGTCGGAATCCTTCTGGCGGGCAACGGCCGACGACGCGTGCCGAGCCGCGATCGACGAATGGGTCCGATCAGAGCCCAGATCCCGGTATCGAGGCGTGACCGATGAGCATCAGAGCGCGTCGAGTCGGGCCTTGAGCAGGCAGAACTCATTGCCTTCCGGGTCGGCCAGGACATGCCACTGCTCCTGTCCTGTCTGGCCGACGTCTGCCGGGCGGGCACCGAGCGCGAGAAGGCGTTCGAGCTCGGCGTCCTGATCCCGGTCGGTGGCGTTGACGTCGATGTGCAGCCGGGATCTCCCCTTCTCCGGCTCGTCCCTGCGACTGAGGACGATCGTCGGCTGCGGGCCGCCGAACCCTTCGCGCGGCCCGATCTCCACCGCGTCGTCGCCCTCGCGATCGAGCACGACGAAGTCCAGGACCTCGCACCAGAACCGCGCCAGCACCTCGGGGTCCCGGCAACCGAGCACGAGCTCACTGATACGACATGCCATTGGCGAAACCTGCTCTCGCGTGGGGAACCGCGGGGCCACACGCGACCTCATGGCTCCCGGCAGCGAATTCCGCGACCATACCGGCCGAGGCGAGCACGGGCGACATGTTTTCGGTGCACGGCGATTCCGGCTGGGGTCGGCTACTTCAAGTGCACCAGCACCATCCCGTCGTTGCCCGGGGCGGCCTCCACGCGCCGGTACAGCTTCTTGATGTGGGGCTGTTTCAGCATCGCGAGCACGCGGTTCTTGAGCTTGCCGGAGCCCTTGCCCGGAATGACCTCGACGAGCGGCACGTTCTCGCCGGCGGCCCGGAAGATCGCGTTGCGCACCGCGTTGTCGATGTCCCTGTCGCTGCGGAAGATCGGGTGAAGATCCACGGTCAACTTCTCCGGCATCGCGTCCTCCCGGGTGTGGTCGGTGACTCGGTTCCCGCTGGAGCCAAGCACGATGCGCGCGAGAACCCAAGCCCCGCGCGAGGTCGAGGCACGAACGCGCACGCTTCGTGCCTTTCGAGGGCAACCAGCCCCCACGATGCCGCTGCCCACCAAGCAGCCGAGCGCCGCACGCGGTATCGACGTGCTCGCCCCCGCAACGCCCGCCGCCGGAACCGGTCTCGAACCCGCTCGGCGGCGAAACCACTCGCACCGCGACGTGGTGCCCGGCAACCGGGGATGGGATTGCTGCACACTCGCAGTGCGGGACACGGCACAGGCGGTAGTCGCGCTCCGCTGCTCGGCGGCCCGTCGAACGGGAGCGCGAGGGCGACTCCGGGCAAGTCAGGAGGACGGTGCGGCACGCATGGCGAAACCACGTTCGTTCCGACCACCGGTATCGCGGTGGTGCGTGTCGGTCGCCGTCCTGCTCGCCGGGCTGTTGGCGGCGGTGTCGTGCGCCACCACCGCACCGCCCCCGCACCGGGCGGGGACGGAGCACGGCGCACCGCACACCCCCGCGGTCGACGGCCTGCCCGGGATGCCGCCGGTGCTCGACGTGCACGACGTCTACTCGCAGGCCGGCTCGAACATGCTCTCGCCCGCCGTGCTCCAGGACCCCTCGCTGGTGTACGTCCCGCACACCGGATCCGGAGACGTGTGGGTCATCGATCCGAAGTCCTTCCGCGTGATCGCCCGGTATCCGGCGGGCAGGGAGATCCAGCACGTCGTGCCCTCCTGGGACATGCGCACCCTGTACGCCACCGACGACCTGAGCGACCACGTGCTGAGCTTCGACCCGAGAACCGGCAAGCCCGGCGAGCGAATCCCGGTCACCGACCCGTACAACATGTACTTCACCCCGGACGGCCGGTCCGCGATCTCGGTGGCCGAGGACCACGAGGCCCTGTTCTGGTACGACCCGCGCACCTGGCGGCAGCAGGACGTCACGCGGGTGCCCGCCTGCGGCGGCATCGACCACGGCGACTTCAGCGCTGACGGCCGCACTGCCGTGTTCACCTGCGAATTCTCCGGCAGGGTCGCCGTGATCGACGTCGCTGGCCACCGGCTGCTGCGGATGATCGACATGCCCCAGCGGCACACGCACATGGGACCGCAGGACATCAAGTTGGCCCCGGACGGATCGGCGTACTACATCGCCGACTCCGACGCCAACGGGGTCTGGGTGCTCGACGGCGCCGCCACCGCCGTGGTGCGGTTCCTCCCCACCGGCCGGGGCGCCCACGGCCTCTACCTGAACCGCGACGGCCGGCGTCTGTTCGTCACCAACCGCCTCGAAGGCAGCATCAGCGTGCTGGATGCCGCCACCGGCGCCGAGCAGGTGAAGTGGCGCCTGCCCGGCGGCGGCAGCCCGGACATGGGCAACCTCACCGCGGACGGTCGGCAGCTGTGGCTCTCCGGCCGGTACGACAACGCCGTCTACGTGGTGTCCACCGCCGACGGCAAGCTGCTGGCCAGGATCCCGGTGGGCGGCCACCCGCACGGCCTGTGCGTGTGGCCGCAGCCAGGCCGGTTCTCGCTGGGGCACACCGGCATCACCCGTTGACCGGGCCGCACCCGGCGCGGCCCTGACTCCCACGTCGGTGCACTCCGGACTTCCGCACCTCGTGCCGGCTCGACCGCCTCGCGCCGGATGCGCCCGAAATGCCTTGGAATGAACGGGATCGCGCGAGGACCGCCCACTCCACCCCCGGATCCGGCTCGTTATATTGGCGCCATGCTCATGCACCACACCGTCGAAATGGCCAGCCACGTCTACGCCGCGGGCATCCTCAAGACCATCGGCCACGCGATCGGGGCAGTGCTGCTCGGCGTGCTGGTCCTGGGCGCCATCATCGGTTTCTTCATCGGACTCGCCGTCGGACGCGCGACCGCCCGCCGCTGACGCACCACGAGGCGCGCTGGTTCCCGCGCGACCGCAAGGACATCGTCCGCATCGCGCCCGTGGAATAGCGGGAAAACGGGCGAACCCGGCGCTGGACGTCAGACGGCGGGGAAACGTCCGGGCAACCAGAGGTCGCGCACCCGGCCCGTGACGAGGACGGGAGCTCCCGGTGCGCCGTGGGGCGGAAGGGCCAGCAGTTCGGTCAGGACGTCGGCGACCGCGCCGCGTTGTTCCCACAGGCTCAGCGGACTCGCGTGGAAATCCAGGTTCTCCACCGCCACTCGCGCGGCGAGGGCGTCGGTGGCCGAATAGGACAGGAAGACATCCATCGCCCCGTCCGCGACGCGCATGCCCTGGATCGCCAGCACATCGTCCCACGAGGGCAGGTGCAGGAAGCGGAACCCGGCTCGGACCGCTTCCGCCAGCGCCTCCAGGTGCGGCCGCAGCCACGGTTCCGGCCGCGCATCGAACTGGTACACCACCGGATCTCCTGTTCCTGACTAGCCGCGACGGGAACCGCGCTCGCAACGAACCGCCGCGCACGGACGTGACCGACCGGAGCGCGGGAACAGCCGGCCGAACACCGCCGACGCGCGACGCCGGGGACGCGACCGTTCCGCCCCTCGGAGACGGGAACCGGGCGGCGCGGTGCGGGACTGCACGCAGCGCGCGCATTCCCGGCAGCGCGGACCCGGCGGGAAGCCGAGCGGCCCCGGCACCACCCGGTGCCCGCACAGCGATTCCGACAGACCGGAACCGTCGCGGTAGGCGTGCAGGAACGCCTCGTCGGTCACCGCGTGCTCGTGCTCGTCGGCACAGCTGAACGTCCAGGCGAAGAAGAGTCGTTCTGGCATCGGACACCTCCGGCAGAAGGAAGCGGGCAGAGTCGAAGATCACAGCAACGCTTGGGGTCCAAGCATGGACCTCTTTAGCTGGGATCACAAGCCTTACTCTCCGTCCATTGGGGTGAAACCTGCCGTATCCTCTGGCGCACAGCACCGCGCTGCTTCCGAGCTCATGAGACGGAGAGGTCCACAGTTATGCCCGCCACGGTCCGCACAGCCAAGAAGCTGCTGCTCGGGCACGAGATCGCGCACATGATCACCAGCGCTGGGCTCACCCAGGCCGACGCCGCACGCATGATCGAAACAAGCCAGTCCCGAATCGGGAGCCTGATCAACGGCGGGAGCAGCATCAGCCCCGGCGACCTCGTGCTGCTTGCTACCAAGCTCGGCTTCAGCGATGAGGGCTACCACGAAGCCCTGCGCGACCTTCGTCGCGACAACCACAAACGAGGTCACTGGACCACCGGGCACAACCGCGCCTACTCCGAAGAGATCCGCTTGCTGGTCGACTTGGAGAAGCATGCCGACCAGATGCGTGCGGCCGAGGTGGAGGTCGTTCCAGGAGTGCTGCAATGCGAGAGCTACGTTCGCGCTATGCACGCCGACCAGCCGGACGGCCACGGAGTACCTCTCGAAGATAGGATCAAGGCTCGGTTGGCACGCCAGGACATTCTCACTGTGTCGGAGCCTCCCATTCTTCAGTTCGTGCTCTCCGAGTCGTGTATCCGGCGCGTGTGGGGCGACGCCGAGGTCATGCGGGAGCAGATCGACTACCTGATCAAGCTGAGCAACCGTCCCAACGTGCACTTGCAGGTCATGCCGTTCAACCAGCCGCCCGGGCGCAGGTCTCCGATCGGGAACCCCTTCACGCTGATTCGCGTGCCTTCTCCGGGCATGGCTGGGCCGTTGGAGCTGGTGTACGTCGAAGGCGAAGCGGAGTTGCGGTACGTCGACGACAAAAAGGCATTGAAGGCGTACGAGGCGGCATGGGCGCGACTGTCCAATGCCGCGCTACGCTTCGACGAGACGCGAAAGTTCCTCAAACAGGTTCTTCGGGACTTCAAGCAGTGATCGTTGCCGAGGAGAGAAGCAGCAGATGACCAGCATCTCGCCCGCCTTCAGCGAACGTGACTTCCGCAAGGCGAGCGCCAGCAACCCGGATAGGCAGTGCGTCCGCGTGGCCCGCCGGGATGGCTGGGTTGAAGTGCGCGACGACAAGACGGTCTTCGGCGCGCCCGACGACGTCCGGCTCGTGTTCACCGAGGCGCAGTTCGACGACTTCCTCACCGGCGTGCGCTCCGGCCGCGCGACCGGTCGCTGCCTGGAGATGCTCCGGCGTGACGACGGCACGTACGTCTTCCGCAGCACGCTTGACCACAACAGCGCCGAGCTGGTGTTCACCGAAGCCGAGGTCAACGCCTTCCTCGACGGCGTCAACCGGGGCGAGTTCGACCGGTTCCCCGCCCAGGAGCTCGCCGTGGGCGCCTGAGCCGGGGCGGTGACCACGGCCGGCGTTCGCCGGTGCCCCGTGCGGCGGATGGCAGGATTGGCGTGTGCTCGACCTTCCTGACCTGCCGGTGCGCCCGGTTCTCGACGACCTCGCGCGGGCGCTGGCCGACCACGGCACGTCGGTGCTGGTGGCGCCGCCCGGGACGGGCAAGACGACGCTGGTCCCGCTGGCGCTGGCCGAGCGCGGGTTGCGGGTCGTGGTGGCCGAGCCCCGGAGGCTGGCGACCCGGGCCGCGGCGGCGCGGATGGCGGGCCTGCTCGGCGAGGAGGTCGGGCGGCGCGTCGGCTACTCGGTGCGGGGTGAGCGCCGCCGCGGGCCGGAGACGGTCGTCGAGGTGGTCACCTCCGGCCTGCTGGTGCGGCGGTTGCAGGCGGATCCCGAACTGCCCGGGGTCGACGTCGTGGTGCTCGACGAGTGCCACGAGCGGCACCTCGACGCCGATCTGCTCCTCGCGCTGCTGCTCGACGCGCGGGAGGGGCTGCGGCCGGACCTGCGGGTCCTGGCTACCTCGGCGACCGTGGCCGCCGACCGCGCCGCCGAACTCCTCGGCGACGCGCCGGTGCTGACCGCGCACGCCCGGACGCACCCCGTGCGGACCGAGCACCTGCCGCCGCTGCGCGGCGAGCGGATCGAGGCGTGCGTGGCGCGGGCGGTGCGCACCGCGTTGTCCGAACAGGACGGTGACGTCCTCGCGTTCCTGCCCGGTGCCGGGGAGATCAGGCGCGTCTCGGGACTCCTTGCCGATCTGTCCGATGTGGACGTGCGGCCGCTGCACGGGCGGCTCGCGCCCGGCGAGCAGGACGCGGCGCTGCGGGAGGGGGCTCGCCGCCGGGTCGTGCTGGCCACGGCGGTGGCCGAGTCGAGCCTGACCGTGCCCGGGGTGCGCGCGGTGGTCGACTCGGGGTTGGCTCGGATGTCCCGCGTGGACACCCGGCGCGGGCTGGCCGGGCTGGTCACGGTGCGGGTGTCGGCGGCGGTCGCCGACCAGCGGGCCGGGCGCGCCGGGCGCGAGGGGCCGGGCGTGGTCTACCGCTGCTGGCCGGAGCACGAGCACAGCACGCTGCCCGCGCACCCGGAACCGGAGATCCGCACCGCGGACCTGACCCGGCTCGCGCTGGAGCTGGCCTGCTGGGGCACGCCGGACGGCTCGGCGTTGACCTGGTGGGACGAGCCGCCCGCCGGACCGCTGGCCGCGGGCCGGGAGGTGCTGCGCGGCCTCGGCGCGCTCGACGGCGGCGTCACGCCGCGCGGGCGGCGGATGGCCGAACTCGGCCTGCACCCGAGGCTCGCCCGGGCGCTGCTCGACGGCGCCGAGGCGGTCGGCGACGAGCTCGCGGCCGAGGTCGTGGCGCTGCTCGACGACGACACCGCGACCACCGAGACCGACGTGCTCACGGCGCTGTCCCGGCTGCGCGGGGACGCTCCGGGCAGCCGGCGGTGGCGCCGCGAGGTCGGCAGGCTGCGCCGCGCCGTCCCGTCCCGCGGCGGGAGCAGCGGCGATGCGGCGCTCGTCGTGGCCCTGGCCCACCCGGAACGCCTCGCGCGGCGCCGGTCGGCGGATTCGGCGGAGTACCTGATGGCGTCCGGCACCGCCGTCGAACTGCCCGCGAATTCGGGCCTGCGCGGCTCGGAGTGGCTGGCGGTGGCCGTCGCCGACCGCTCCCCCGGCAGCGCCCGCGGCACCATCCGCCTCGCCGCGCCCGCCGACGAGGACCTGGCCCGCGCCGCGGCACTGGCGCTGCTCACCCGCACCGACGAGATCGGCTGGTCCGACGGCGACGTGCGCGCGGTCCGCGTCGAGCGGCTCGGCGCGATCACCCTCGACCAGCGGCCGATCAACGATCCCGACCCGGCCGCGGTCCGCCGGGCCCTGCTGGACGGCCTGCACGCCGAGGGCCTGGAACCGCTGTCCTGGAACGAGGAATCCCGCCGGCTGCGGCAGCGGCTGGGTTTCCTGCACGCCGCCCTCGGCGACCCGTGGCCGCCCACCGACGACGAGTCCCTGCTCCAGCGGGCCGACCAGTGGCTGGAACCGGAGCTGTCCCGGGCGCGGCGCCGCGCCGACCTGCGGTTGTCGGCCGACGTCGCGTTGCGGCGGCTGATCCCGTGGTCCGCCCGGCTGGACGACCTCGCACCCGACCGGATCGAGGTGCCCTCGGGCTCGCGCATCCGCGTGGACTACCGCGGCGACCAGGCCGTGCTGCCGGTCAAGTTGCAGGAGGTCTTCGGCTGGACGCGGGTGCCGCACGTCGCCGACGGCCGGGTGCCCGTGGTGCTGCACCTGCTCTCCCCGGCGGGTCGTCCGGCCGCGGTGACCGCGGACCTGGAGTCCTTCTGGCGCACCGGCTACCCGCAGGTCCGCGCCGAACTCCGCGGTCGCTACCCGAAGCACCCGTGGCCCGAGGACCCCACCACCGCCCCGGCGACCCGCCGCACCAAGCCGCGCTGAGGCCGGACGTTCTGCGCGGCGGGGCCGGAACCCGCGGCGGAGCACCCGCTACCGGCGTCGGTCTGCCATCACACCGCGATGCGGTCCAGCGGGACGTCCCGGCGCTCCTGGACGAACATGGCGCTGATCGCGAGCACAGCGTAGGCCGCTCCGGCGAACAGCGCGATCGCGAGCGCGATACCGACCCGGTCGGCCAGGATGCCCACGGCCAGCGGGAAGAGTGCGCCGATGCCGCGTCCGAAGTTGTAGGCGAACGCCTGTCCGGTCGCGCGCACTTCCGTGGGGAACTGCTCGCTCAACAGCGGGCCGATGGCACTGAAGTACGCCGAGCTGAACACCCCCAACGGGAAGCACAGCAGCGTGAACACCGCCGTGCCGGTGTTGAGCAGCACGAAGGGGATCACGATGAGGAACGCTCCGACCGAGGTGACCAGGATCGTGCTGCGGCGGCCGATCCCGTCGGTGAGCCACGCGCCGAGCAGGTATCCGACGAACGCACCCCCGATGATCAGCGCGAGTGTGGCCCCCAGGCCGTAGACGTTCAGGCCGCGCCGCGAGGAGAGGAACTGCGGAAGCCACGTCGTCAACGCGTAGTAGCCGCCCTGCGCACCGATCCCGAGCACGCAGCACAGCAGGGTGTGCCGGATCAGCGCAGGAGCGAAGATCCGCAGAGTTTCCCGGAGCCGAGCGTGCTCACCGCGCGCCAGCGCCGGTTCCGGCACGGAGCGGCGCAGGTAGAACACCAGCAATGCCGGGAGAACACCCAGCCCGAACAGCACCCGCCACGTCCACTCCGGCGGCAACAGCGCGGCGACCAGGACGAACAACCCGACCGCGACGGCCCAGCCGACCGCCCAGCCGGACTGCACCGTGCCCACGGCGCGACCGCGGATGCTCGGGCGCACGGTTTCGGCCATGAGCACCGCGCCGATCGCCCATTCGCCCCCGAAACCGAGTCCCATGAGTGCGCGCAGCACACCCAGCTGGACCGGATCCTGCGCCAACCCGCACAGCAGCGTGAACACCGAGAACCACAACACGGTGAGCTGCAGCATCCGGACCCGGCCGTAGCGGTCGGCGAGCATGCCCGCCAGCCAACCGCCCACCGCCGAGGCCAGCAGGGTGGCCGTGCCGATCGCTCCGGCTTGGGCGTTGTTGTGCAGGAACCGGGTGCTCAGCAAGATCGGAATGAGCAAGCTGTACACCTGCACGTCGGCCGCGTCCGTCGCCCATCCGCCGAAGCACGCCCAGAACGTCCGACGTTCGGTGCGGTCCATCCGCCCGAACCACGTGCGTGCCGCACGTGTGGCCGCGGACCGGCTCTCCGGTGTTCGTCCGCTCATGGCGATTCCCGCTCGTCACAGCTCGACCAGGAATCAGTCTGAGGTATTCGGGCTCCGGCTGTGAAGCTGACGAGCCCCGGCGGTGCATGTCGGTTACGCGCATTGTGGAAACAGAAGATGGCCGAGGTCACCCGCGAGTGGGCCGAGAGCCGCCGGGGCACCGCGCGAACGTCGAGGTAGCGGTTCCGCAGGCGCGTACCGGCGGGTGTCGGGGGTGGCGGACATGATCGGCGCTCGTCACTGTCGGCCCGTTCGAGGGGGCGCCGTTGGCATCCGCAGTGGAACAGCTCGGCCAGGCGATCGCGACCGCGGTGAGCAAGATCGAGGCGGCGGCCGGTGCGCTCACCGAGGCGATCGATCGGTGTGAAGAGGGAAACGGGCACCTCGCGACGGCACTGCAGGGCGCCACTGACGACGAGGTGCTCGCCGCCGCGCAAGTTCAGCAGACCGTGCCGCAGGAACTCGCACCTGTGCGTCAACAGGTGCAGGCGATCGCGACACAGCTCGGCGCCTACCGGGAACGAAACGGGATTCCCTCGGGCGCCCCGCCGGGCACCACGGCGGCCCCCGCTTCGCCCGCGACCAGCTCGGCGCCGTCCAGCTCGCGGCCGTCAGCCCCGCCACGCTCGGAGCTACCGCGCCCGCCTCGCGCTGGCAAGACGCACGGCCGGTGGATCAACAGCAACGGCGACGCGGTGATGCTGGAAAGCGGCAAGGGCGGCGAGTACTACAAGGCCGCCCGGCAGCGCGCCGTCGAACTCGGGTTGACCTACGGCCGACCGAACGCCGAGGCCGCCATTTCCCGGCACGTCGAGGTGCAGTTCGCGATGCGGATGAACGACCAGAACATCACCGACGCCGAGATCGAGATCAACCGCCGGGTGTGTGGCACGACGCCGGGCAGGGATGATGACCTACCGGATACCTGCGACAAGTGGCTTGAGCGGTTCCTGCCGCCGGGAAGCACACTGAGGGTCAAGGACGGGAGCAGCCCGAACGGGAGGCTCTACCGAGGCAAGGAAGGGGACCGATGACCATCGACGCCCGTTGGGCCGTGTTCACCGAAGATGGTGCGGAACGCGGGGCGAACCTCCTCGTGAAGGACCGTGACCAGGTGCGCGAGCTGGTTGAGCTGCTCGCCGACGAGGCCGCCGACGTGGCGCGGTTGATCCACCGCGACCGGCCGCTGTGGGACACCGAACGTGGGTTCTTCGACCACGACGTCTACGCCACCGTCCGCGACGGGTTCGGTTACCTCTCCTACCAGGACGCCAACCGGGACAAGGCGTATCCCGTTGGTGACCCGACCTCGGAGGGCTGCGAGTTCGACGACGATGACTTTCCGCCCGGTTCGGGCCTGCCGGTCGAGCGGTTCGCCGAGGTGCTCGTCGAGTTCCTCACCAGCGCTGACCGGCCCGCCTCCGTGACGTGGCGCGACGAACACCCCGAGGCCGCGGGCGAGTGACTCGGCGACGGCCAGGCCAGTACCGACCCTAGGTCAACGGACAGGTGGTGATGCCGGGTTTCACCGGTCGCCGCCCTTCGTTGGGATCAGCTCGGCCAGTAGGTCGCGAATGTGGCGGTCGAGCTCGTCGCGGATCTTGCGGACTTCGTCGACACTCTTTCCGGCGGGGTCGGTGAGTTCCCAGTCTAGGTAGCGCTTGCCGGGGAAGACGGGGCAGGCGTCGCCGCAGCCCATGGTGATGACCACGTCGGCGGCCTGGACCGCGTCGGTGCTGAGCTTCTTCGGAAACTCCTGGGAGAGATCGAGGCCGAGTTCGTTCATGACTTCACGACGGCGGGATTGACGGTGTCGGCGGGTGCGGACCCGGCGGAGCGGACGGTGACCTTGCCCTGGGCGTGGTGGTGCAGCAGCGCGGCGGCCATCTGGGAGCGCCCGGCGTTGTGGACGCAGACGAACAGCACTTCGGGGGCTGGTGGGCACGACGGCTCCTTGGTTCTTGGCGATGTCGGCCAGCCGTTCGCGGGCGTAGCGGGTGGCCAGGGTGGTCAGGTGGGTGTGCACACGCGCCGTCGCGGCGATCTGCTGGTAGATGTCGGCGAGGACGGCGTGAATGGTTTCCGTCGCGAACACGCCCGGGAACTGGGCGTGCAGGTCGGTGGCCGCGTGATCGAGCAGGGCGGCCACCGCCTCGTTGGTCGGCCGGTATTCCTCGGCGTCGTGGTGGCTAGGGGGTAGTGCGGACATGGTCGGCCTCCGGTGTGGCGGAGGGGCTGAACCAGCGCCGTGCCGCCAGTGAGACGTAGACCAAGGCGACCAGCACGGGAACCTCGATGAGCGGTCCGACGACCCCAGCGAGGGCTTGGCCGCTGGTGACGCCGAAGGTCGCGATGGCCACGGCGATGGCGAGTTCGAAGTTGTTGCCCGCCGCGGTGAACGACAGCGTCACCGACCGCTCGTAGCTCAGTCTGATGGCCTTGCCCAGCGCGAAGGAACCGGCCCAGATGATCGCGAAGTAGGCCAGCAGCGGCACCGCGATCCGGACGACGTCGACCGGGTGGCTGGTGATCTGGTCGCCTTGCAGGGCGAAAAGGATCACGATGGTGAACAGCAGCCCGTACAGGGCCACCAGGCCGATCTTGGGCAGGAACCGGGTTTCGTACCAGTCCCGGCCCTTAGCTCGCTCGCCGAACTTGCGCGTCAGGTACCCCGCCACCAGCGGAATGCCGAGGAAGATCAGGACGGACCTGGCGATCTGCCACGCCGAGACCTCAAGGCCGACCATGGGCAGGCCGAGCCAGCCCGGCAGCACCGAGAGGTAGAACCAGCCGAGACCGGCGAACGCGATCACCTGGAACACCGAGTTCAACGCCACCAGCACGGCGGCGGCCTCCCGGTCCCCACACGCGAGGTCGTTCCAGATGATCACCATCGCGATGCAACGGGCCAGGCCCACGATGATCAGTCCGGTGCGGTATTCGGGCAGGTCCGGTAGGAACACCCACGCCAAGGCGAACATGACCGCCGGACCCACGACCCAGTTCAGCACCAGCGAGGACACCATCAGGCGTTTGTCGCTGGTGACGGTGTCCAGCCGGTCATAGCGGACCTTGGCCAGCACCGGGTACATCATCACCAGCAGGCCCAGCGCGATCGGCAGCGAGATCCCGTCGACCTGCACCGCGTCCAACGCCGTGCCGAGCCCGGGAATCCAGCGCCCGGCCAGCAGGCCGGCCACCATCGCCGCGCCGATCCACACAGGCAGCAACCGGTCCAGCGTCGACAACCGCGCCACTACGGGTACTTCTGCTGCGCGGGTCATGCGGTGACCGTCCCGGCGTCGGCGGGCACCAGTACGGACGAGATGGCCCGCAGGGTCTCGGGGCGTACCCGGTAGTAGATCCAGGTCCCGCGCCGTTCGCCCTCGATCACCCCGGCTTCGCGCAACACCTTGAGGTGGTGCGAGATCGTCGGCCCGGACAGCTCGAACGCCCCGGTCAGATCGCACACGCACGCCTCGCCGCCCGCGTGCGAGGCGATCAGCGACAGCAGCCGCAGGCGCACCGGTTCACCAATCGCCTTGAACACCCGTGCCAGCTCGGTCGACTGCTCCGCACTCAACGGAGCCCGCATCACCGGCGAGCAGCACAGAGCCGCGTCGTCGACCTGCGCGTCTTGTTTCGACATACTTCTATCTTGACATTCATCGAACCAAGGAGGCAAGCTGGCATCATTATCTGATTAGATGAACATCTAAACAAGGAGATGAGATGTCTCGCATGCAACTCGCCCTTCGGGTTGGCGACCTCGAAGGATCGATCGCGTTCTACTCGAAGCTCTTCGGCGCCGAACCGGCCAAGCTGCGGCCGGGCTACGCCAACTTCGCCATCGCCGAACCGCCGCTCAAGCTCGTGCTGTTGGAGGGTGAGCCCGGTCAGGACACGGTGATGGACCACCTCGGCGTCGCGGTCGACAGCACCGAGCAGGTCGATGGCGCCACCGAACGGCTCAAGGCGCTCGGCTTGTTTACCGAGGTCGAGGAAGACACGACCTGCTGCTACGCCCGGCAGGACAAGGTGTGGGTCCACGGGCCCGGCCGCGAACCCTGGGAGGTCTACGTCGTCAAGGCCGACTCCCAGACCTTCAGCGCGGCCCCCGCGGAGTCCGGGGCGCAGTGCTGCACCAGGCAGCGCGGTCGCGACGGCGTTGCCCACTTCGGTCCTGATGGTCTCGACGTCGAGGTCGCGGTCGGTGGCTAGGAGTTCGGCGAGCTTGTTCGCCGTCGCGTCGAGCGCGGCGAGGCGCTGCTCGACCGCGGCGAGTTTGGCCTCGTTGCGGAACCCGACGGCGTTGCCGTCCATGAGGCCGTCGATCGGCCACACGGGCGAACGACCGGCGACGCGGCCCTCGTCGCTGTACTGCAGGACCGCCACCGGCAGCCCGCCGTAGCCGCCCCACAAGCCGTCGAGCCACCCGCGGTTGCGGGCGTAGACGTCGGCGGGAGCCCCGGCCCGGCTGTTCGGATAGCGGCTGTACCAAAGGGGCGGGAGCGCGGACAGCGACGGGCGACCGATCTGCCGCCAATACCACTCGGGCAGGTACAGCAACGGAGTTCGCCACCCGGCCGCGTTGAGCCGGTGCGTGATATCGCGGGCGAGCGCGGCATTCCCACCGCCGGCCTCGACGTCGAGGATCACCCCGACCTCGCGGGGCACCGTGCGCATGATGTGCTCGGCCTGCGCTGCGGCGCCGATGTCACCCTCTTGGTAGTGGTAGACGGCGTGCAGCAGCCCGGCGGCGCGCGCCTGGTCGAGGTGGCGGCGAAACTGCGGATCGACGCGCGTGCCCTGACTGGCCTTGATGATCACAAAGTCGATGCCCTCGCGCTTGGCGCGGTGCAAGTCGATTCCGGCCTGATACCGGGAAATGTCGATACCCCAAAGGATCGGGATCACCTTCTCTCCCAGCCGGTTTTCCGGCGGCGGCGCAGGGTCAGCTCGTCGGGCAGCTCGGGCACATGCAGTTCGTGCGCGCCCATCGCGGAGCGAAGCTCGTAGACGTGGGCGAGCGCGATCTCGAACCGGTCGCGGAGGTCGGCGAGCTCGGCCTCGACCTGGTCGACGTCGGCCGAGACAAGGTCGGTGCGCACCTTCTGCCGGTTGATCAGGTAGCCGGTGATCACGGTCGCGAGCCCGGTGATCCCGGCGAAGATGGAGCCGATTAGCGCCGGGTCCATGTCGAACCCCCTCGCGGGTAGGCGTTCGCGAGCAGCAGCGCGTGAATCGCGATCGAGGTCGCCAGGCCCGCGCCGACCACGCCGTAGACGTTGCCGAGCACGAACGCGGTAGCCCACAACGCCGCGGCGTAGAACGACATGCAGCCTGCGGCGGCGATGTGGGCGCCTCGCTGCCAGTGGCCGACGACGAGTGTGGTCGCGACGAACACAGCGGTAGCGCCGAACAGACCCGGCAGCAGGGGGCCGAGGCGGTCGAGGTACCCGACGACCCCGAGGCCGAGCCGCGGCGGCGCGACCGTGTCGTAGACGGCGGCCGAGGCGAGCGCGATGAGAATCCCGATCGACGCGATGGGCCGGAAAGCGGCCGGGGACATGGTTCTACGCACTCGGGTTGACGTAGTAGTCGGTCAACGGGACCAAGCCCGCGAGGTCACGGCGGGCGGAGTCGTGGCGCCATGTGGCGCCGTCATCGGAACAGATCACGACCTGCTCGCCCACGGCATAAGTCAGCGAGGCCCCGCCGATGATGATGAGCAGGGTGTCGGTACCCGCCTGCATCACGGTCGCCTTGATCCCGTGCGCGGTGAACAGTGCTTGGATCTCGGCGAGGTTCTGCCCCGACCAGCCGACCGAGGCCCATTGGGTCGGGGCCTCGACGAACTTCGGGTAGGTCGCCGCGAGGCTGCTGAGGTTGGTTGCCGCGTCGGTCACGAGCGCCTCATTTCGGGTTGGAAAAGGAGAACCGCCGACCCGTTGGTGCTGGTCGACGGTTGTGGTGTTCCGACCGGACGCCGCCCCTGTTCCTCTGGACGTAGGCGTAGGCGTTGCCGCGCAACAGCTGCCAGGCGAGCAGCTGCCCGAAGAATTCCGCGCTATCGAGGTTCGGGTTCGGGGCGTCGGTGATCAGCGGCACGAGCGGGTGATCGTCGACGCGGACCCGGCCGCCGGACTTCGCGCGGTACACGCCGACCGGCAGCATCGACCCGGTCTCGGAGAGCAGCCGCACGCAGGAGTAGACCGCGCCGATCTGCAGCGCTTTCTCGGGCGTGACCGACACGCCCGCGCTACTGCCGGTGCCGCGCAGGGGTGGCATGGCGCGGCGGTTGCTGCTGCGGTGCTCAAGAGGAAGCGGTCACCGCCGCCACGGCCACCCGTCGCACCGAGGCGCGGTGACTCACTTCGCGGCGCGCGCCCGCAGCGCGGCGTAGAGCGCGGCGGCGATGCCCATGCCGACGGGCAGGGAGAGGTCCACCCCGCCCATCGCGCGAGCGAGCGGGCCGGTGTAGAGGTGGGTGTCCACGCACAGCAGCGCCGCCGCGGCGCCGACGAGCAGCGCGGTGACCCCGGCCGGGTTGACGCCGCGGGTGTACCAGAACGGTCCGTCCGGTGTTTCGTCCGCCAGTTCCGGGCCGTGGTAGCGGTTGCGGCGCAGCAGGATGTCGGCGGCGTAGATCGCCGTGCTGGGGCCGAGCAGCACGACGGTCAGCTGCAGCACGTTGCTGACGGTGTCGAGGAAGTCCGACACCAGCAGCGCGTACAGCGTCAGCGCGACGCCGAGGGTCCCGTCCACCAGGACGCTGAGCGACCGGCGGATCCGCACGCCCATGGCCTGCAGGGCCAGACCGGAGCTGTAGGTCGTCATCGCGTTGAGCGCGATGGTGCCCAGCACGAGCGCCAGGGGGAACACCGGCCGGAACCACGCGGGCAGGATGCTCTCCAGCCCGGTCTGCGGGTCGCTCATGTCGACGACGGTGGCGGCGAGCGCGCCCAGCGAGGTCACCACGACCCCGGGCAGGAATCCGCCGAGCGCGGTCCAGCCCAGGACCGCCTTCGCCGAGGTCGCGCTCGGCAGGTAGCGGGAGAAGTCGGCGCTGTTGGTGTACGACAGCGGTCCGGAGGCCATCAGGCTGATGCCGCCGAGGACCGCCGCCCACAGGGCGCTGCCGTGCAGCGGGGCCGGGGGTGCGTAGTTCCAGCGGGCGTGCGCGACGACGCAGACCGCGACGACGGCGAACGCCACCGCCAGGACCACGGTGATCCGTGCGTAGAGCTTGACGATCGTGGCGTGTCCGTAGACGCCGATCGTCAGGGTGACCGCGGCGATGGCCACCACGACCAGGATCTTGACGCCGGTGTTCGGCACCACGCCCGCCTTGCTCACCAGGGAGAACGCCGCGATGGCCGCGGCGGCCATGTTCAGCGCCACGTAGCAGACGCAGACCGCCCAGCCGGTGATGGCGATGTTGACCCGGTTGCCGCGGATGCCGTACTGCGCCCGCATGACGACTTCGCTGGGTGTTCCGGAGGCGGGGCCCGAGACGGCCAGCAGTCCCACCAGCACCCAGAACAGGTTGCCCACCACGATCACCGCGAAGGACTGCCACAGCGACAGCCCCATCAGCACGAGGGTGCCGCCGACCACCAGGCTCAGGTAGTTGACGTTGGCCGCCGCCCAGACGGTGAACAGTTCGCGCGGGCGTCCGTGCCGTTCGGCTTCGGGGATGTGCTCGATGCCGCGGGTTTCGATCTTCCCGGCGCGGTCGGTCGTCGGGGAGCCGTTCGGAACGTCCGTGCGTGGGGCGGGATGCGTGGATGCCATGGAGTCCTCCGATGACCGCCTCGGGCACCTGCTTGCTTATTGGTCGGACACTCAATAGCATCGCCGGCATGTCGTCAAGCGCTCAGCGCAAGCGAATCCGCAAATCGCCGACCGACCGGCGCGCGGAGATCGTCGCCGCGGCGGCGACCATCGCGCTGACCGAGGGCCTGGAGGCGATCACGCTGCGCCGGGTGGCCGAGGAACTCGGCGTGCGACCGGGGCTGATCAGTCACTACTTCCCCGCCGTCGAGGAACTCGTGGCCGAGGCGTTCGGCACCGCCGCACAGTCCGAATTGGACACTCTGCTGCCTGCCGACCGCGGCGACGCGACACCCACCGAACACCTCGCGCGCTTCTTCGCGCACGCGGCGGGCGAGGCGTTCGACGACGTCAGCCGGCTGTGGATCAACGCCCGGCACCTCAGCCGCTACCGCCCGGCGCTGCGCAACCGGGTCGGCCACCAGCAGTCGCGGTGGCGCGACCGACTGGCCAACCTCATCCGCGACGGCGTCCGAAGTGGACAATTCCGGACCGACGACGCGCAGCTCGCGGCCATGCGGATCCTGGTCGTCATCGACGGCCTCGGCGCGCACGCCAACAGCGACTCCAGCGACCAGCCCGACGCCGTGACGTCGATGGCCGTCACCACGGCCGAACGCGAACTCGGCCTGCCCCACGGCACGCTGCGCCCGGACTCGGCGACAGCCTGATCACCACCCCGGAACCGAGGAGCCCTCGTGCGCACCAGTCTCGTCCTGCTCTCCGCCCGCCTGCTCGACCCGATCTCCGGACTCCTGCCGGAAACCGCCCTCGCGGTTGCCGACGGGCGGATCGCGGCGCTGGGCGACGCCCGCGAGATCCGCGCGCTCGCGGACTCCTCGACCACCGTGGTCGACCTCGGCGGCGCCGTGGTGACACCCGGTCTCGTCGACGGCCACCTGCATCCCGTCACGGGCGCCGAACTCACCCGCGGGCTGGACCTGTCCGGCTGCGCCGACCTCGACGAGGTGCGCGACGCCCTGGCCCTGGAAGCCTCCTGCCTGGCGCCCGGTGCCTGGCTGCGCGGCTGGGGGCTGGACCCGAACGTCTTCGGCGA
Source organism: Saccharopolyspora rosea (assembly GCF_025643595.1). GTDB lineage: Bacteria > Actinomycetota > Actinomycetes > Mycobacteriales > Pseudonocardiaceae > Saccharopolyspora > Saccharopolyspora rosea. The sequence goes on along the minus strand of NZ_CP102826.1, from coordinate 2,603,694 downwards.
CCGGCCCGTCGAAGCCGCCGCGCTGGCACCGGTGCTCGACGGGATCCCGGCCCTCCTCCAGCTCTTCGACGCGCACTCGGTGCTGGCCAGCGACCGGGCGCTGGAACTCGCCGGGGTGGACGGCCCGCGGCGGTTCGACCAGGCCGCCGAGGTGGTCTGCGACGAGCGGGGACGGCCGACCGGGCTGCTGTTGGAGGACGCCGCCTGCGAACTCGTCGAGCGCGCCGCGCCGCAGCCCACGCGCGCCGAACGGCGCGACCGGATCGCCGAGGTGCTGCGGGCGATGGCGGCCACCGGTCTCACCGGCGGGCACGTCATGGACGCCAACGGCGACAGCCTCGACCTCTACGCGGAACTCGACGCCGACGACGCGCTGCCGCTGCGGCTGCGCATCGCGCCGTGGTGCCAGCCCGGCACCGACGACGACGGACTGCGGGAACTCGTCGCGCAGCAGGGCACCGGCGGACGGCTCTGGCGGGTCGCCGGGGTCAAGCTGTTCATGGACGGCACGATCGACAACGGCACCGCGTGGCTGGAACACCCGGACTGCCACAGCGAATCCGCGCACGCCTTCTGGCCGGACCCGGACGCCTACGCGCGGATCATCGCCGAGCTGCACCGCGCGGGCGTGCCGACGGCCACCCACGCGATCGGCGACGCGGCGGTGCGCCACGCGCTCGACTCCGTCGAGAACGCGGTCGCGCGCGGGGGCGCGGGCGCGCGGCACCGCATCGAGCACATCGAAACCGTCCCCGACGACACGGTGCGCCGGTTCGCCCGCGCGGGCGTCATCGCGTCCATGCAGCCCACCCACTGCTGCGACTTCACCCGCGCCGACCACACCGACAACTGGTCCCGCCGCCTCGGCGAGGAGCGCGCCTCCCGCGCCTGGCGCTGCCGCGACCTGTGGGAGTCGGGCGCGACCGTCGTGCTCGGCTCGGACTGGCCGATCGCCGACCACGACCCGCGCGCGGTCATGGCCGGCGCCCGCCACCGCCGCCCGGGCCGGGACCTGACGCGTCCCCCGCACAACCCCGACCAGGCCCTGACCGCCCAGCAGGCCCTGCAGGGCATCACCCGCAACCCGGCGTTCGCCGCGGGCGAGGAGGACCACGCCGGTCGCCTCGCCGTCGGCCACCGCGCCGACCTCACCGCCTTCGCCGAGGACCCGCTGCGCACACCCGACACCGACCTGCCCGAACTCCCCGTCGTCCTGACCGTCCTCGATGGACGGACGACGCACCGGGACGCGAGTGTGTAGCGCGAGGACAACCACGGTCCACGACGCGGCCACCGCGTCTTCTCCAAGACCCGACGCACGTCGTGCCGAACCAGGTCGGGCGGATCACTCCGATCAGGACAGCAGGCGGGTGATCCAGTCACGTCGAGCGGTGCGGGCTCGGCGGGCGACGGTGGAGTCGGGAACGAACAGGTCGAATCCGTGGAAGGCGCCGGGCCAGATGTGGAGTTCGGCGTCTCCACCGCAGCTCCAGATGCGCTGCGCGTAGGCGACGGTTTCGTCCCGGAAGGTTTCCGCGGAGCCTGCTTCGAGGTAAGCCGGGGGCAGGTCCGACAGGTTTCGGGAACGTGCCGGTGCCGCGTACTCGGGTGGGTTGTCGCGCAGTTCTCCGAGCACGCTGTCCCAAGCCGTCCGGTTGGAGACGTCGTCCCAGACGCCGCGTCCGCGCATCTGCCGCGCGGACAGCGACTCGTTGCGGTCGTCGAGCATGGGGTAGAGCAGAACCTGGCCGCGCGGCCGCACCTCTCCCGAGTCGCGAGCGCGCAGTGCCAGACCGGCGGCCAGGTTGGCCCCGGCGCTGCCGCCGTAGAGGATGATCGACTCGGCATCGCCGCCGATGTCCGCGGCGTGGCGGGCGGTCCACAGCAGCGCGGCGTAGGCGTCGTCGTGTGCGGCGGGGAAAGGGTGTTCGGGCGCGAGGCGGTACTCGACCGAGACGGTGACCGCTGCGATGTCCGCGGCGAGGTCGAGGACGTCCGGTAGGCCGAACCGGCTGTTCCCCATGATCAGTCCGCCGCCATGGGTCGTGAACAGCACCGGACACCCGCTCGGGCGATCAGCCGGAACCGCGAGCAGGAGGTCCACCGAGGGGTTGCCGGGCAGGCCGGGTACCGCGAGTTCGGAGACGGCGAACCGGGGGTCGGAAGCGATGAGTTCGAACGAGGGTGTCCGGTGGGCGATCGCTTCGCGCTCGGTCTGCACGGTGTCCGGGGTGATTCCCACGGATACGCCCGGCACACCCATCGCTTCCAGGGCGGCCCGGAGTTGTGGATCGAACTCCGGCGCGGGGTGGACCGGATCGGCGACGGACATGGTTCTCCCTTGTGGCACGCGAATTCGCGGTGCCCGGTCGGTAACTACGGGGTGGTGTGCCGGTGCAGCGACGACCTCAGCTGCGCGGTGATCGCCTCGGCTGCGGCGAGGAAGGATTCGACGTCGACACCGGCATCGGAGGCGGCGCCGCGGAACCCCTCGGAGAGGAACACCGCGCAGTCGCGTTCGATGTCGGCTCCGGACCGGGTGAGCCGGACGCGGCGACGGCGCCCGTGCTGCGGGTCGTCCTCGACCAGGCACCAGCCTTGCTCGATCAGACCGGGCAACATGCGGCTGATGGCCGCATCCCCGATCCCGAGCCGACCGGCGAGCTCGTGCTGGGTCGACGTGCCGTCCCGCCGCAGCGCCCGCAGGACCCGGTACCGCGCGAACGAGATCCCGTGCCGCTGGCCCAGGAGGGCATCTGCCGCCTGTCCCAGCTCGGCCGACAACTCGTGGACGGTCACCGCCGGATCGATGCTCACGCCACTATATTGACGCATCAATATTGACGTGTCAAGACCTGTCGATGCTCGCCGATCTGGTCGGGCGGATGCCGGAGCGGCGAGGGCGGGTGCTCGTCGAACGCGTTCGGCAACGTGGCGGGCATCGTGACGCCGATCGTCATCGGCTACACCGTGCAGGCGACCGGCTCGTTCGACGTGGCGCTGTGGTTCGTCGCCGCGCACGGGCTGGTGGCGCTGCTGGGCTTCGCCGTGATGGGCACGATCCGGCGCATCCGGTTCGACTGACCCACCACAGTGGACACCGACCGGAAGGGGACATGACTCCACCATCCACATCGGACAGAATCACCGCGGTGCGGATCTCCTCGGTGGCGCTGCCGCTGCCCACCCCATCAGCGATGCGAAGGTGCTCACCGGGACCGCGCGACGCATGTGCCGCGCCCTGGAACCGCTGGGCCTGGTCTGGATCGAAGAACCCCTGGACGCCCACGACTTCGAGGGCCACGCGGTGCTCGCGTCGACCTTCGACACCCCGATCGCCACCGGCGAGATGCTGACCAGCACGGCCGAGCACGCCGAGCTGATCCGCGCGGGCGGCGCCGACGTCGCGCAACCGGACGCCCCGCGCATCGGCGGCATCACCCGGTTCCTCAAGGTGATGGCGTTGGCCGACCACCGGAACCTGCAACTCGCCCCGCACTTCGCCATGGAGATCCACGTCCACCTCGCCGCGGCCTACGCCCGCGAACCGTGGGTCGAGCACTTCGAATGGTTGGACCCGCTGTTCGACGAGCACCTGGAGATCGCGGACGGCCGGATGCACCTGTCCCCGCGCCCCGGTCTCGGCGCGAGCATCAGCGACCAGGTGCGCGCCTGCACCGTCGCCGAGCACGAGATCCGCGCCTGAACCGGCGATCGGCGGCCGAGCACGCCCGACCGGGCCGTTGGGGGGCCCTGCCATTACCCGGAACAGCACGTCCTCCCGCACCGGCGTCTCCGGCGGTTCGATGGGTGGTGTCCGGGGCGGACGAGAGCCCCGGACGGTTCGGACGGACGAGACGATTCGGGATGTCGATGCGAGCGACCGTGATGTACGGGGCCGGTGACGTGCGGGTGGAGGACGTGCCCGACGCGGGGCTGCGGGAACCGACCGATGCCGTGGTGCGCGTGGTGCTGTCGTGCATCTGCGGCAGCGACCTGTGGCCGTACGCCTCGATGCCGTCCTCATCGCCGGGCAGGCGCATGGGGCACGAGTTCCTCGGCGTGGTCGAGGAGGTCGGCCCGGAGGTGTCCGGGTTCCGCGCCGGCGACGTCGTGGTGTCACCGTTCACCTGGGCCGACGGCAGTTGCGACTTCTGCGCCGCTGGCCTGCACACCTCCTGCCGCCACGGCGGCCGGTACGGAGCCGACGGCGTGGACGGCGGCCAGGGCGAGGCCGTGCGGGTGCCGCAGGCCGACGGCACGCTGGTCCGGCTGCCGGTCGGCGAGGACTCCGCGCTGCTGCCGTCGCTGCTGACGCTGTCGGACGTGTTCTGCACCGGCCACCACGGCGCGGTCACCACCGGGGTCGGACCGGGCACCGCGGTGACGGTCATCGGGGACGGCGCGGTCGGGCTGTGCGCGGTGCTGGCCGCCCGGCGGCTCGGCGCGGAGCGGATCCTGCTGATGGGCCGCCACGCCGAACGCACCGACCTCGGCCGCGAGTTCGGCGCCACCGACGTGATCGCGCAACGCGGTGCGGAAGGCGTCGCGAGGGTGCGCGAGCTGACCCGCGGCGACGGCACGCACGCGGTCATCGAGTGCGTCGGCACCGGGCAGGCCCTGGAGACCGCGCTCGGCGTGGTCCGCGACGGCGGCGCGGTCAGCAGGCTCGGCGTGTCGCAGTACACCGAGGTCCCGATGGGGTTCGACGCGTTCATGCGCAACATCACCCTGACCGGCGGCGCGGCCCCGGCGCGGGCCTACATCGAGCAGCTGCTCCCCGACGTCCTCGACGGGGCGGTCCAGCCCGGCCGGGTCTTCGACCGCACCGTCGGCCTGGACGAGGTGCACGGCGGCTACCGCGCGATGGCCGACCGCGAGGCGCTGAAGGTCCTCGTCCGCCCCTGATCACCCCGCGAACACGGAGGGAAGACTGTGCAGCACGTCAAGCTGGGAGATCTGGAGGTCTCCCGCATCGGCCTGGGCGCCATGGGGATGTCGCACGGCTACACCGGAGCCGGCAGCGACGACGCCGAGTCGATCCGCACCATCCACCGGGCGCTCGACCTGGGCGTGAACTTCCTCGACACCGCCGAGATCTACGGACCGTTCACCAACGAGGAGCTCGTCGGCCGGGCGATCCGGGGACGCCGCGACGAGGTCGTGCTGGCCACCAAGTTCGGCCTGGTCTCCCACGCCGGCGGCGGCCCGCGGCACCTGGACAGCAGCCCGGCGAACATCCGCACCGCGGTCGAGGGCTCGTTGCGGCGGCTCGGCACCGACCACATCGACCTGTACTACCAGCACCGCGTCGACCCGGACACCCCGATCGAGGACACCGTCGGGACGCTCGCGGAACTGGTGGCCGAGGGCAAGGTCGGCCACATCGGCCTGTCCGAGGCCGGGGTGGGCACGATCCGCCGCACGCACGCGGTGCACCCGGTCACCGCACTCCAGTCGGAGTACTCGTTGTGGACCCGCGATCCGGAGGACGGGGTGCTGCCGCTGCTGCGGGAGCTGGGCATCGGTTTCGTGCCCTACTCCCCGCTGGGGCGCGGTTTCCTCACGGGCACGATCCGCTCCACCGACCACTTCGACACCACCGACTTCCGCGCGACGAACCCGCGCTTCACCGGCGAGAACTTCCGGCGCAACCTGCGCATCGCCGACGAGGTCGTCGGCGTCGCCACCGAGGTCGGTGCCACCCCGGCGCAGGTCGCACTGGCCTGGCTGCTGGCCCGGGGCGAGGACATCGTCCCGATCCCGGGCACCAAACGCGTCGCCCGGGTCGAGGAGAACGCCGCGGCCGTCCGGGTCGAGTTGACCACCGAGCAGCTGGCCCAGCTCGACGCCCTCACCCCGGCCGCCGGCACCCACCACAACGAGGAGCAGATGCGGCTGATCGGCCGCTGACCGGCGACCGGTCCGTCCACACAGGACCGCGCCCCCGCACGGCCGGCCGGGGGCGCGGTCCGGCCACGACGCAGGTCACACGCGCTGCCCGGCGGGCCCGGGGTACTGCCACAATGGACGGCATGACCAGGCAGGACCACGGCAGCGGTGTCGAGCTGGGACGCTTCCTGCGGGCGCGCCGCGCCCGGGTCGCCCCCGCCGACGTCGGCCTCGCACCCGGCCCGGGCCTGCGCCGCACGCCCGGGCTGCGCCGCGAGGAACTGGCCGGGCTCGCCGGGATCAGCATCGACTACTACATCCGGCTGGAGCGCGGCAGGGAGACCCGCCCGAGCACGCCGGTGATCGACGCCCTCGCCCGCGCCCTGCTCCTCGACGAGCAGGAGCACGAACACCTGCGCGACCTGGCCGCGCGCGCCGCCCGCCCGCCCCTGTCCCCGCCGAGGGCACCCGACCGGACCCTGCCACCCGGCGTCGGACAGCTGCTGGAGAGCTTGCGGCCGAACCCCGCCTACGTGCTCGGCCGCACGGGCGACCTGCTCGCGTGGAACCCGGGCGGTCTGCGGCTGCTCGCGGGGATCGACGACTGGCCCGCCGAACGGCGCAACACCATCCGCCACCTCTTCCTGCACCCCGCCGCCCGCGAGCTCTACGAGCACTGGGACGACCAGCTCCGCGGCTGCGTGGCCCGGCTGCGCGCCCTGGCAGGCATCGAACCGGACGCCCCGGACGTCGTCGGCCTCATCGACGAACTCCGGGACGCGAGCCCGGAGTTCGCCCGCCTCTGGGAGTACTACGACATCAAGGGCCGCGCCCACGGCCGCAAGAGCTACCGCCACCCGGACGTCGGGCGACTCACCCTCGGCTACCAGGGCATGGAACTGGCCGGCACCCCGGGACACCGCCTCGTCGCCTACCACGCCGAACCCGGCACACCCGACCACGACGCGATGGTCCTGCTCGACCTGGCCCCCGCCGAGCACCCGGCGCGCTGACGCTGACGCACGAGGTGCCACCACGCGCGAAGATCGCAACGACAGGCTCTCAGGGCTTGCGGCCCACTGCGGCGAGAGTGGCGCTGGCGGCGGGTTCGATCGACTCCTGCTGGTCGGGTCGCCATTCCGGGACCCAGACCAGGCCCGGTTCGACCAGCTCGTACCCGTCGAGCAGCGCGGCGAACTCCGCGCGGTCGCGGAAGTACCCGGGATTCGGGGTGTTGGCGTAGAGCTGCTCCAGGATGCGGCCCTGCTCCAGCATTTCCGCCGTCACCCCGTCCACGGTCAGGTGCGACATCGCGAGGAACGAGCCCGACGGCAGCGCGTCGCGGTAGCGGGCCATCAGCTCCACGGGGCGGTCGCCGGGGCCGATGAAGTGCATGGTCGCCACGATCAGCAGGCCCACCGGCCGGGAGAAGTCGATGAGGCTCCGCGTGACCGGCGAACCGAGGATCCCGTCCGGGTCGCGCAGATCGGCCTGCAGGACGTCGGTGCGCGTCCGGTCGGGGTCGGCCGAGTCGAGGATGGCGGCGGCGTGCCGCACGGCGACCGGTTCGTGGTCCACGTAGACCGTGCGAGCCCGCGGGTTCGCCTGCTGGGCGACCTCGTGGACGTTCCCGACGGTGGGGATGCCGGACCCGATGTCCAGGAACTGGTCGACGCCCTGCTCGCACAACCACCTCACCGCGCGGCGCAGGAAGGACCGGTTCGTCACCGCGAAGGTGCGGACGAACGGGACCTGTTCCAGGACGCGGGCGCCGAACTCGCGGTCGACCCCGAAGTTCGAACTACCGCCGAGGTAGTAGTCGTACGCCCGAGCGGCGGAGGGCCGTTTCACGTCCACCTCACCGGATTGGACCGGCGCCGCATCCGGCGCGGTCCTGGGGAACTGCGGAGAATCCGGCATCGTGCCTCCATTCGAGCGATCCGCGCGGACGAGCCCGAACGGCACGCGGACCCCAAATCGTCACCAATCGCCGTGCAGCATAGCCGCCCTCGCCCCGCCGCCGCGCGCCCCCGGACCGCATCATCCACAGTGGACTTCCCAGTGCGCCATCCCGTACTCCATCCGGGTAATGAGCAGTCATGCGGTGATCTACCCGCGGACGCTCCGTTACCGTGATCGAGGCACGGGGAGGACGGCTGCAATGGGGGCGGGGATGGACGAGTCGATCAGGAACAAGTACGACGTCATGGTGGCGGCGTCGCGCAGAATTCGCGAAATCGCCGACACCATCACGCTCGGGGGCACGGACTTCCCGTCCGCCGCGGCCCTCGAAGACGCGGTGCCACCCCCGACCGGCGAACAAGCCGTCACCGATCCGCTCGAAACGGTGCACATGCAGATCGCCACCCAGGTCAGACGCCCTTACCGGAGCGCGTCGGAGGCGGTCGACAGGTTCATCAAGGCTGCCGGCGAGGCCGCCGAGGAGTTGTCGGTCAACGTCAAGAGGTCGGCCGACGAATACCTGGCTCGCGAAGAACGCGCCGCCCAGGGGTTCGTCCGTCTCCGGGGCGAGCTGGGCGAGCCGCCCCGTTGACCAATTCGTATTCACCGAAACGCCATGCGCGGAGTTGACATGCGAAACCCCCTCGACCACGTCTCCGGCGACTTCTGGAAAGTGACGGGAGATCTCGACAACGTGGTTCGCGTCCTCCCCGAACCCGGCCCGGGCCAGCGGATCAACCCGATCACCGGACAGCTCGTGGCCATCCGGGAGATCGACATTCAGGAGATCAGGAAGGTGGCCGACGAAAAATGGGGAAACCCTGATCGAGAAGGAAGCCTCAGGCATGCCGCCGAGAGTGCTGCGTTGGCGATCGACTCCGTCGGGTCCTACATCTCCGAAGGCTGGGACGGGCAGGATTTCATCGCGTTCAGAACACAACTCGACTCCCTCAAGGATGCGATCCACAAGCTCGTCAGCCCCGCTGAAGAGATGTCGAAGGCGCTTGAACAGCTCGCGAAAGCACTGGAAACGACGATCACGGAGACCATCACGACAATAGCCGGGTTCGGTGGGGTCATCTCGGCACTCGCCGGTGTCGCGGGCAGCCTGGCCATCTTCCCGGACATCACCGTCACCAAGATCGCGGCACTCATCGCCGCGATCCTCACCGCCATATTCAGCGTCATCGGACTGGCCAACGCCATCATGAAGGGCGTCGAGCAAAGGCAGACGGCGGTCGACGGGGTGGTTCGGGAGTGCACCGAACTGCTGGGGGTCCTGAAGTGAGTCGGGAAGAAGGAGAAATGGACGCACAGCACCGCATCGAGGAATCGATGCAGCGGCTCGGCCGAACCCTGGAGAAGGCCCGGCAGGATCCACGGGCGGTCATCGACGGTGCGTTCAGAGGTACCTCTCCTTCCGGCGCCGTCACGGTGTGGGTGGATTCCCTGGGACGGCTGGAGCGGGTCCGGATAGAACCCGGTACGTGCGGGGACTGCAACGAGACCCACCTGGCGGACGAACTCCGGGCCGCGAACGCCGCCGCGCGGCGGGCCGCGGAGGAGCTGGATTTCGAGCAGACCGGCGATCGCGTCGAAACCCGCTCCGACGAGGTGAACGAGGACGAGTTCTTCGAGGAACCCGACAGCTTCCTGCAGTAGCTCGCCCTGGACTCGTCAGTCGCCCGGAACGAGAGGACGTGCGGTGTCGGAGCTGACCAACGCGGTTCGGATAGCAGCAGGAGTGGCTGCCGCGTGCACACTCGTTTCCTGCGCCGCTGCACCGCCCCCTGCTCCGGGGTACCGCGAGCCGCCGCCCGATCCGTGCGCTCTCGTCCGACCGGAGACCGCCGTCCGGCTGGTCGGCTCCACCGAACCTCAGCGCAGCGGCTACCAGCCGCCGGACCGCGACGCCGGCAGCGGCATCGGTTCCCAAGCTTGCGAATGGCGCAACATCGGGTTTGCTGCCGCTCCCGAGTGGGGCAGGACGGCATCGGTCGTCCTCAGGGTGGACGTCGCGCTCAACCTTCGGCAGGACGGCTCGCCTGATGCGGGGCTCGCGAAAACCGGCACCGACCTGCAGTTCCGCGACAAGCGGATGCAGGCACCTCCCCCCGGCCTGGGGTTGGGCGACCAGTCGGGGCAGCTCTACCACGAACGCCTCGGGCTCCAACGGGCCGTGTTCTACTTCCGCGAAGCCAACGCCGAAATCACGATCTCCTACCAGGGCATGGGCTCCCACGACGACGGCAGCGACGTCCGGAGACCGCCCGAAGAACTGGAGAGGACCGCCCACGACGTCGCCGCCGAGGCGCTGCAACGACTCGGGCCGCCCCGGTGAACCGGCACGTGACGCGAAGAGCGGGGTCCGGATCGGCGCACGCGAGCGGCCCGGGAGGTGTGTCGACCGCTGAGTGCCCGTCTGTGAAACCTGCTCCCGGAACAGGCGTGGCAAGCGGCGCCAGCCGCCTTCTCTTTCGGTGAGCGGTCTCGCAACCGGCACCGCCGCTGGGGTTGGGCCACCGGCACCGCCTCGCACAACGTGCTCTGGCGAGTCCTGACGTCCTCTGAGGACTGTGGCGGTGGTCGTCAGCGCCGGGAGAGCCAGTCGACGGTGAACCGGTGCTCGCTGTCGAGCAGCCCGCGCACTTCCCCGGCGAAGAGGTCTTCCAACTTGCCCCCGACGAACGGGACGTCGACCCGGACGTCGCCCTCCACGACGTGTTCGCAGGCGCGTTCCTCCGACGGCAGGTCGCGCAACCGCTGCGCGGCCGTGATCGCGTTCGGCACCACCGCGGCACCCGCCGTCACGGTGCCCGCGAAGCTCCCGTCGTCCTGGCGGTGCCACTCCTCGCGCCGAGCGATCACCAGGCGCCCGCCGACGATCGGGCGCGCGATCGACGGGATGACCTCGGCGCGCACCGCCTGGTTGATCCGGAAGCGCGCGCCGCTCTCGGTCACCGCGTGTTCGACCAGTTCGTTGTCGCCGCCGAGCGCGCGGAGTCGTTCTTCCAGGTAGTCGCGGTCCACCAGGACCTCGAACACCTGCTCGGCGGACCAGCCGAAGGAGCTGCGGTACTCGATGCCGCGGGACATGCGGACAGGCTACGTCAGCGGCGCCGGGCCGCCCGGGACGTCAGCAGCGCGTCCAACGACCACGCCCCGCCGCCGACGATGAGCAGGAAGACCAGGCCGAAGAACTGGCTCAGCTCGGCGCGGGCGTCGCTGGCGTACTGCCAGAACCCGTGGTGGATCAGCACCGGGACCTTGGTGAACACCTCCGCACCCACCATGTCGATGATCATCGGGATGGTCGCGAGCCTGGTCAGCAGCCCCAGGATGATCAGCACGCCGCAGCCGATCTCGAACGCGCCGTCGAGGTAGGCCCACGCCGCCGGGTCGGGCAGCGGCGTCTGGGTCGCGAAACGTCCGGGCCCCAGCTTGGCCGGGAACAGGAACTTCTGGATGCCCTCGGACAGGAAGATCGCGCCCACCACGATGCGGATCAGCACCACCGCCGCTGGTGCCGTGGTGCTGAGCAGGCGCGGACGCACCCTCTCCTGGCTCTCGGTGGACGTGGTCATCGTCGCCCTCCCCTCCACGCGCTCGGTCCCCATCGGGATACCCGCACCGGGCGCCGCCTCCCACTCCGGGACGACCGGTCCCCTCCGCTCGCGTCCGCACCGGGACGGGTACGGTGCTGGCGGGAGGGCATGATGACTCAGCGCGCCAGGAACGCCGTGCGGCTCGGTGGTCGGGTGCTCGCCGTGGTGCTGGTGCTGCTGGCCGCCGGGTGCGGTCGGGAGTTCGGCGAGACGGGGTCCCAGCAGCGGCACGGTGTGAGCACGTCGCTGGCCGACCTGCAGACCAAGATCACCCTGATCCGGCACGACCCCTGCTACACCCGCGAGCCCCACACCGTCTACCGCGACTGCGCGGGCCGCTACATGACCCAGCTGCGCAACGTCGGCCTCGCCGCGCGAGGGGATGTCTCGGACCAGCCCGCGGTCGCCGAGCACGTGAACCCCCTGGCCACGACCATCGTGAACACCACGGCCGACTTCACCGCCCAGCGGTGCGACGCCCAGACCTCGGACCCGAACCGGTGCGCGGCCGATCTCCGCACGATCAACACGAGCCTGGACGACCTCGCCACCACGCTCGGCCGCCTGCCCGCCCCGGCGACGACCTCGCACCCCTGAGCGGCGGCGCCCCAGTCCGGCGGAAAACCCGGCAGCGAACCGGAAAATCGATCAACGGCCGTTCGTTCGCCAGCTCCGTGGCCCTCCCCGTCGCACGGCCCCGGGGAGTTCGGGGGCGGGGCCGGGCAGACGACGCGTGACCGCCGGATCCGGTTCGTCGCACCCCCAGATCGCTGGTGCGACGGTCCGTTTGCGCCCCTCTGGTGCCGTTCACCGGGAAGTCAACGAGGGGTTTCCCTCCGCGCTCGGTGATCGGTCGGTCGCAGGTGCCCGCTCCTGCGTAGCGTCTGCTGCGACGACATCGGTCGTCAGTTGAATCCGAATCCAAGTCATAAGGTGTTTTTCATGCGAGTTCGCAAGAGCGTTGCCGCACTGACTTTCTGCGCCAGCGGCGCCACTGTTGCCCTGCTGGGCGCCGGTACCGCGCTCGCCGCGCACGACGTGGCTTACGGGCCGTTCGCCAACCAGGACCAGTGCGGCCAGGCTCTGATGGACCACTCCAAGGACCCCGGCTTCATCGGTGGCCAGTGCGAGCCCAGGGCGGACGGCGAGTACGCGGTCATCACCTACAAGTGAGCCAACAGGTTCCGGCGAGCACTCCCGTGCGCGCACGGCCGGTGAAACACCGTGCTGCCGTGAACATCGGGGAGGACGCTCGCAGCGGGAACCTGTGAACGCGAGCGGGCGGGGGCTGCGGCGCGCACACCATCCCAGCGGTGCAGAGCTCCCGCCCGCGCACCGCTTTCCGCGGGGTGATCTCGAACATCCCGCCCGCTGCCACGACGAACCCGCCACCGCGGCCCTCCGAGTCCGATGTAGACGCTCGTCCGGCGGGTGTCCCCCGCGCCGTTCATCGCACGCGCGCCTTCGCGCGTTCCGCGGAACGCCGGTAGCCGAACAGGAAGTAGACCACCAGCCCGAGGACCATCCAGCCGCCGAAGCGCAGCCAGGTCACCGGCTCCAGGTTGGTGATCAGCCACAGCGAGAAGACCACCCCGATCGCGGGGACCAGCGGCACCAGCGGGGTGCGGAACGTCCGGGGCTGGTCCGGCCGGGTCCGGCGCAGCACCACCACCGACACGGCCACCAGCACGAACGCGGCCAGGATACCGATGTTGGTCAGCTCCGCCGCTTCCCCGATCGGCAGGAACCCGGCGATCAGCGCCGAACCGACGCCGACGGGCCAGATGACCCTGGTCGGCACCTGCCGCTTCGGGTGGTTGCGGGCGAAGTAGGCCGGCAGCAGGCCGTCGCGGCTCATCGCGAACCACACCCGCGACACCGCGAGCATGTTCGCGAACGCCGACGTCGTGATGCCGAGGATGCCGCCGACCGCGACCACCGTGCCCAGTCCGGCCAGGCCCACCGAGGCCAGCGCGCTGGAGAACGGGCTCGCGGTGTCGATGTCGCGGTAGTCCTGCATGCCGACCAGCACCAGGCACACCAGCAGGTAGATGACGGCGGCGATGCCCAGCGACACCACGATCGCCTTGGGCAGCAACGTCTTCGCCTGCTTGCTCTCCTCGGCGGCCGCGCTCATCGCGTCGTAGCCGTACACGGCGAAGAACACCGTCGCCGCACCGGTGACCGCCCCGCCGAGCCCGAAAGGCAGGAACGGGCTGTAGTTGCCCGCCGCGAGGTGGAAGGCGCCGGCCACCACGACGACGCCGACGATGACGATCTTCAGCACCACCAAGACCGTCTCGAACCGCGCCGACTCCCGGGTGCCCCGGGACAGCACGAACGCCAGCAGCAGGCACAGCAGTGCCGCGAACAGGTCGACCCGGTGCCCGGCACCGGTGCCCGAAGCGCCCAGCGACCAGGCGGGCAGGTGCAGCCCGACCTGCTCCAGGAGGTAGGCGAAGTAGCCGGACACCGAGATCGCCACCACCGCGACGATCGCGGTGTACTCCAGCAGCAGGTCCCAGCCGACCGCCCAGCCGACCACCTCGCCGAGCGAGGCGTAGAGGTAGGTGTAGGCGGAGCCGGATCCCGGGACCATTCCGGCGAATTCGGCGTAGCACAGCGCGGCGGCCGCGCTGGCGACGATGGCGATGAGGAACGACAGCAGGACCCCGGGCCCGGCGTGGTCGTGGGCTACGACGCCCGCGAGGGAGAACACCCCGGCGCCGACCAGGCCGCCGAGGCTGAGCGCGACCAGTTGCCACAGGCCCATGCTGCGCTGGAAACCGCCGTGCTCGGGTTCGTCGGAACCGATCGGTTTCAGCCGGAACATCCCGGAGCGGGAGAACAGCCGTCTCCTGCTCGTTCCGGCGTCGTCCACCCGGTTGATCAGGGACATGTCGGCCCCTTCCGGTGAGTTGGGAGGAACAGCTGGCAGCGGCCGGGTTCAGAGGGTGAACCCGGCGGGGAACGGATCCGCGGGATCCAGCAGGTAGTTCGCCGTCCCCGTGATCCAGGCGCGGCCGGAGAACTCGGGCACGACCGCGGGCACGCCGCCGACGCTGGTCTCCGCGACGAGCCGACCGGTGAACCGGGTGCCGATGAACGACTCGTTGACGAACTCCGCTCCGATGGCCAGTTCGCCGCGCGCGTGCAGCTGCGCCATCCGCGCGGAAGTCCCGGTGCCGCACGGAGAACGGTCGAACCACCCGGGGTGGATCGCCATCGCGTTGCGCGAGTGCCGCGCGGTGGAGTCCGGGGCGACGAACTGCACGTGCTTGCACCCGGCGACCAGTTCGTCCACCGGATGCCGCGGCCGGTCGTGCTCGTTGACCGCAGCCATGATCCGCAGTCCGGCGTCGAGGATCTCGTCCTTGCGGGACCGGTCGAACGGCAGGCCGAGGTCGTCGAGTTCGACGATGGCGTAGAAGTTGCCGCCGTAGGCCATGTCGTAGCGGACCCGCCCCAGGCCCGGCACCGGCACTTCGGCGTCGAGTGCGACCGCGAACGAGTCGACGTTGCGCAGGGTGACCCGTTCGGCCGTGCCGTCGCGGACCGCCACGCGCGCTTCGACGAGCCCGGCTGGGGTGTCCAGCCGCACCGCGGTCTCCGGTTCGGTGACGGGCACCATCCCGGTTTCCACCAGCACCGTGGCGACCCCGATGGTGCCGTGCCCGCACATCGGCAGCATACCGCTGACCTCGATGTAGAGCACGCCCCAGTCGGCGTCGGGACGGGTGGGCGGTTGCAGGATCGCGCCGCTCATCGCCGGGTGTCCGCGCGGTTCGTCCACCAGGAACCGGCGCAGGTCGTCGAGGTGCTCGATGAAGTACCGGCGCCGCTGCGCCATGCTGTCGCCGGGGACCGGCCCCACACCGCCGGTCACCACCCTGGTCGGCATCCCCTCGGTGTGGGAGTCGACCGCGCTGATCGTGCGGACCGAGCGCATCACGCACGCTCCCGGAGCGCGGTGATCGCGCGGCGCATGTCGGCCAGGACCTGGTCGCGGTGTTCGCCGACCAGCGGTCCGCGCGGCGGGCGGCACGGACCGCCGTAGCGACCGACCTGTTCCATGCCCAGCTTGATGGCCTGCACGAACTCGGTGCGCGAGTCCCAGCGGAACGCCGCGACCAGCGGTTCGTACAGCGCGCGGGCCTCGGCGAGCTTGCCCGCGGTCGCCAGTTCGAACAGTTCCACCGACTCCGCCGGGAACACGTTGGGGAAACCGGCGAACCAGCCCGTGGCGCCCATCAGCAGGCTTTCCAGCACGACGTCGTCGGCGCCGCCGATGACCTCCAGGTCCGGTGCCAGTTCCTTGATCTGCAGCACCCGGCGGACGTCGCCGGAGAACTCCTTGACCGCCACCACGTTGTCCAGCCGGGCGATCTCGGCGAGCAGGTCGGGGGTGAGGTCGACCTTGGTGTCGATCGGGTTGTTGTAGACCATGATCGGCAGCCCGACCGAGTTCACCGCCTCGTAGTGCGCGAGGATCTCCCCGCGGTTGGCCCGGTACATCGTCGGCGGCAGGCACAGCACGCCGTGCGCGCCGTCCTCGGCCGCGAGTTCCGCCCAGTGCTTGGCCTGGTGCGCACCGACGCCGTGCACGCCGACGATCACCACGCCGTCGGATCCGACCGCGTCGACGGCGGTCCGGGCGGTGCGGCGGCGTTCCTCGTCGGTCAGCGAGGAGTACTCGCCCAGCGAGCCGTTCGGCCCGACCCCGCGGCAGCCGTTGTCCACCAACCACCGGCAGTGCTCGGCGTAGCGGTCGTAGTCCACCGCCAGCCCCGCCGGGGCGGCGGCGTCCTCGGTGTAGGGCAGTGCGGTGGCGACCACGACTCCGCCCAGCCCGACGTTGTTGCCCATCAGCGCTCCTCCTCTTCCGCCGTTGCCGAGGCCAGTTCGCCCAACCGGACCGGCTGCGCGATCGGTCTCGCGTGCCCGAACGCCTCTTGCCCACCGGACCTGCGGGCCAGTTCGGCGACCGCGCCGCCGCACATCCGCGCCTGGCACGGTCCGAGTCCCGCCCTGGTGGCGAGTTTGACCGCCCGCGCACCGGAGCCGCCCGGTTCGGCCAGCGCCCTGCGGAGATCGCCGCAGGTGGTCTCCTCGCAGCGGCACACCACGGTGTCCGGGTGCAGCCACTGCACCCAGCCGGGTCCGACGGGGTGGGCCCGCAGCAACCGCCGCGCGAACGCGCGTCCCCGGTCCCGGTGCCGCAGCTCGGAGCGCAGGGCGGCGGGATCGCCGCCGGCCGCGCACCAGCCGGCGATGGCGCCCTCGGCGCGGGCGGCCGGGGCGCCGGCGATGCCGGTGACCTCCCCGGCCGCGAACACGCCGTCGGTGCTGGTGCGCTGGTCGGCGCCGACCGCGACGAACCCGTCGCGCAGCGCGCACCCGGCCGAGACGAACAACTCCAGCTGCGGGACGAATCCGTGGCCGACGCACACCGCGTCCACCGCCGTGGTGCGCTCCGTTCCCGGGACGGGCGACCAGTCGGGCCGCAGCCGCGCGGTCACGACTTCGGCCACCCGACCGTCGCCGCGCGCGGCCACCACCGCGCGGCCGGTCCGGTACGGGGTGCGGTGGCGCAGCAGGTCCCACGCGTGTTCGGCGAGTTCCCGTGCTTTCGCCGCGTGCGGGAGCAGTTCCCACGGCCGACCGGCCCAACCACCGGCCACTGTGGACACCGGGTTGGCTTCGAGCACCTCGACGACGTGCGAGCCCGCCTCCATCAGCGACGCGGCCACCGGCAGCAGGAACGGGCCCGTCCCGGCGACCACCACGCGGTCGCCGAGGACGACCCGCTCGCCCTTGGCGAACGCCTGCGCGGCGCCCGCGGTGCACACGCCCGGCAGGTCCCAGCCGGGGAACGGCAGGACCCGGTCGTGCGCCCCCGGGGCGAGCACCAGCGCGTCCGGTTCGACGACCTCGCGCCGCCGTCCCTCGCCGTCCACTCCCCCGCGCAGCACGTGCACCCGGGGCGGCCCGGCGTCGCGCTGCTCCAGCGTCCACACCGAAGTCCGCGGCCACCACGTGCACCGCGGATGCCCGAGCACGGCGCGGCGCTGCCGGTCGAACGCGTTCCAGCCGTGCTGCACGCGCTGCGGATCCCGCGCGGCGTACGCCTCGGGGAGCATCCGGTGGTACTGCCCGCCGGGCTGGTCCGCGGAGTCGAGCAGGGTCACCGGGGCGCCCGCCCGCAACGCCGCCTCGGCCGCCGCCAGCCCGGCGGGTCCGGCGCCGACCACCAGCACGTGGCGGGTCATCGGCCCGTCTCCGCCCGCGACTGGGTCCGCACGTCGTCGCCGTCCTGCGCGCGGCGGCGGCACGCCCGCACGTCGCGCTCGCCGTTCACCGCGACCAGGCATTCGAAGCACACGCCGATGCCGCAGAACACGCCCTTGCGGGCGCCCGAGGCGGCGGTGCGCCACGTCTGCCGCCCCGCGCCGAGCAGGACCCCGGCGATGCTCTGCCCGGCGATGCCCTCCACCGGGTCGCCGTCGACGGTGATCCGCAGCGGGACGTCCCGCCTGCCGGTGCGGTCCTGGTGTTCGGGGACGAGTCGTGGGCTCACTTCGCTCCTCCTGCGCCGAGAACTCCGGGTCGGTCCACCCGGAACGGGTCGACGTCGATGTCGGGGGCGCGGCCGCGGATCAGGTCGTGCAGCACGCGCGCCGTTCCCACCGACAGGCCGATGCCCGCGCCTTCGTGCCCGGTGCCGTGCCACAGGCCCGGCAGGCGCGGGTCCGGGCCGATCACCGGCAGGTGGTCCGGGACGTACGGGCGGAACCCGCCGTAGGCGCGCATCACCGGAACGTCGGCCAGGCACGGGAACAGCCGCAGCGCGCGGGACGCGATCGCGGACAGCACGTGCGGGCGGATCCGGTCGTCGAAGCCGACCTGGCGCCGCGAGGAACCGAGCAGCACCGTGCCGCCCCGCGTCGACTCCACCACCGCCGAGGTCTGCAGCTGCGCGTCGCTGCTGCCGACCGCGCCGACGTAGTCGGCGTCGTAGACCTTGTGGAACACGGTGGGCGGCAGCGGGGTGGTGACGAGCACTTCGCCGCGCCGCGGCCGGACGTCCACCGGCGCGCCGAGCGCCGCCGACACCGCGCCCGCCCACGGCCCGCACGCGTTGACCACGGCGTCGGCGTGCAGATCGCCGCGCGAGGTGCGGACTCCGGCGATCCGGCCGCCCCGGACGATCGCCGCGGTGACCTCGCACCCGGTGCGCAGCCGGGCGCCCGCGGCCATCGCGGCCGACAGCAGCGCGGTGGCCGCGGCCACCGGCTGCACCTGGGCGTCCTCGGGGTAGTGGTAGGCCGCGGTGACCTCGCGGGTCAGGTGCGGTTCCGCGGCGGCGAGTTCGGCCGCCTCCAGCGGCTCGGCGGCCACCCCGGCCGCGCGCTGCTCGGCGGCGAACGCCGCGAGATCGGCGGCGCCGGTCTCGGTGGTGGCGACGACGATGCCGCCCTTCGGGTCCCATTCGACGCGGTCGGCGTCCAGTTCCGCGAGCACTTCCGGCCACAGCCGCCGGGACAGCTGCGCCAGCCGCAGTTCCGGACCGTCGCCCTTGTCGGAGACCAGGACGTTGCCCTCGCCGTGCGCGGTCGTGGCCCCGGCCGGGCGGTGGCGGTCCACCACGAGCACCTCGAACCCGCCGGCGGCGAGTTCGCGGGCGCAGGCGGAGCCGACGATGCCGGCTCCCAGCACCACGATGCGCGTTCCGCTCATCGAACCCCACCGTTCTTCGAAACGAACGGTCGGAGGTTAGGACTCGCGCCATCGGAGTGTCAACGGTCACACCGGATTCGCCGGTGCCGCCACCGGCCCCCACCCGCGACGAGTTCGAAGACGGGCCCTCACTCGCCGAGCAGGCCGTGCCGCCCGGAGAGGTCGAGCCGGTTCCCGGGCCGGTACTGCAGCAGCAGCACCGAGCGCACCGGGCCGTCCAGGGCGGTGTAGCTGTGCGGCTGGGTGGCGTCGAAGGCCACGCAGTCGCCCGGACCGAGATCGGCGGTGCCGCCCTGCACCTCGACCCGCAGCCGCCCGGCCTGCACGATCGTGTGCTCGGTGCCGACGTGCCCGAGCGACCGCTGGCTGCCCTCCGCCCTGACCTGCTGGTCGTAGACCTCCACGATCGCGTCGTCGAGCTCGATGCGGCGCAGCATCCGCAGGTCGACGGCCTCGCCGCTGAGCACGTCGAGCTCGGCGGCGCGCACCACGGTCATCCCGGTGTCCCGGCTGGTGTCCAGCAGTTCGGAGATGGGCAGCTCCAGCGCCCGGGACAGGCTGAACACCGTCTCGATCGTGGGGTTGCCGGCCCCGGCCTCCAGCTGCGACAACGTCGACTTGCCGATCGAGGAGCGGCGCGACACCTCCGACAGCGACAGGCCCCGCTCGACCCGGGCGCGCCGGAGGTTCGCCGCCAACGTGTCCCGCACCGACTCCGTCTCCACCGGGCGCTCCTCTCCTGCGGTCGTTCTGCGAAACGAACGATTTGCCCGCGGATTCGTTCGTTTCGCTGATCGTAGCGCCGCGGCACGTCGCGTCGCCCGCGGGCGGCGGCACACGGAGTCGACCTTGCCGCCGGGCGAAACGGACGGCTAGAGCATCGACCCCGTCGGCGAGCGGCCCGCACCAGCCGTCCTGTCCCGAGTGGCGGACGATCACGAGGTCGCGCGGCCGCGGTCGGCGAACGGTCCGCCGGGACCGAAGGCCAGTTCGGCGAAGCGTTCGCCGATGCGGCGGTGCGCGGCGGCGTCGGGGTGGAGGTCGTCGGGCAGCGGCAGTTCGGCGGAGTCCGCCGCGCCGTAGAGCTCGCGGCCGTCGAGGTGGTGCAGGTTCGGATCGTCGGCAGCCCGCTGTGCGGCGATCCGGGCCAGCTCGTCGCGGATGACGCCCAGCGTCAGCTTCCCGGCGGCGCGCTCCGCCGGATCGCCCGTGGCCCGGAACCGCAGCTGGCCGCTGCGCAGGGCGCTGAAATCCGGCGCGCAGGGTCCGGGCGTGTCCTCGTGGATCGGGCAGTGCAGCGGCGAGATGACCAGCAGCGGCGTGTCCGGATGCCCTTCGCGGATGGTGTCGAGGAAGCCGTGCACGGC
Source organism: Saccharopolyspora rosea (assembly GCF_025643595.1). GTDB lineage: Bacteria > Actinomycetota > Actinomycetes > Mycobacteriales > Pseudonocardiaceae > Saccharopolyspora > Saccharopolyspora rosea. The sequence continues at coordinate 2,583,131 of NZ_CP102826.1, read as the reverse complement.
CGGGGTGAAGGCGCGCAGCCGCATCAGGTCGGCGTTGACCAGGTTGATGCCGATCTTGAGGCTGATCAGCTCCGCCGGGGTGTCGCGCAGCGTGCGGGCGGTGAACGGGTCGAGCAGGGCGCTGCCGCCCAGTCCCAGGTTGATCAGCTCGACGCCGCCGAGGCGGGCGGCCAGCGCGGGCCAGGTGGTGGTGGGGCTCGCGGCGTTCGAGCCGTGGCTGATCGAACTGCCGTGGTGCAGCCACACCGCCCGGCCCGGGTCCGGTGCCGGTTCGACGGGAGCATCGGTGCGCAGCGCGACGAGTTCGGTGGTCTCGTCGTGCGGCAACCAGATCTCGACGTCCTTGGCGCGGTCGGGCAGGCCGGTGAAGCGCACCGTGCCGACCGGTCCGGGCTGGACCTCGGAGGTGCCGGTGGTCATGTCGATGTGCAGCACGTCGCCGCCGGTGATGCTGCCCTGACCGGCCGGGCGACCGTCGACGAGCAGGTCGTACACCCCGTCGGGACGGGGCGGCACACCCGCGTAGACCCGTTTGGTGGGCACCGCGTCCAGTTCGACCACCGTGGCCCGGGTGCGCAGCACCAGCCGCACGCCGGAAGGTTGCGACTCCGCCATGGCCAGCTGCCCGTCCGCGCACTGCGCACGGGCCCACGCGGGCAGCCGGTGCGGCAGCACGCCGCGTTCGGTGCGCTGCACATCGAGCGCGCCGCGCAGCAGGTCCGCGGTGATGGCGGTGGTGATCGAGGGGTGTTCGGTGCGCATCGTCCCAGCCTGTCGGTCGGTCGGTTGTTCGGTTCGCCGCTGTGCCGCGGGTCAGGGCGCGGGCCAGTTCCGCAGCAGGGAGTCGAGGGCGTCCAGGATCCGCGACCAGGTCTGCTCGGTGTCCGGGGCGCTGTGGTCGAATCCGCCGCCCAGCTCCAGGCTCACGTAGCCGTGGAAGACGCTGCCCAGCAGGCGGACCGCGTGCGTCTGGTCCACCCCGGTCAGGTCGTAGCCGCGCAGGATCGCCCGGGTCAGCTGCGCGTGCCTGCCTCCGGAACTGGCGGCGGCCGTCTCCGGGTCGAGCCGGAGCTGGGCCGCGGCGTAGCGGCCGGGGTGCTGCCGGGCGTAGTCGCGGTAGACGTTCGCGAGGGCGATCAGGGCGTCCTTGCCCGCGCGTCCGGCCAGCGCGTCGGCGGCGCGGTCGGCGAGTTCGTCCAGGGCCAGCAGCGCGATCCGGGTCCGCAGGTCCTGGGAGTTCTTCAGGTGCGAGTACAGGCTGGCGACCTTGACGTCGAACCGCCTGGCCAGCGCCGAGACGGTGACCTGGTCGAAGCCGACCTCGTCGGCCAGTTCCGCGCCCGCCCGCGCCAGGCGTTCCGCGGACAGTCCCACCCGTGCCATATCCCTCCTCCTGATTCCCGAAGACCATTATGCACTTGCCTAAATTAATTAGGTTGTCCGGGGTCGTCGAGCGGCGAGATGAACCGGCTGGAACGGCGGAACGCCGAGCGTTCTCCTGGTTTCGCGGCGCGTCACGCGGGCAAAACCCCGTGGGGTGAGGCTTGTCGTCGACCTGACGCGGTGCCAGGGGTACGGGCAGTGCGCCTTCGCCGCACCCGACGTGTTCCGGATGCACGGCAACGAGGGACTGCTCTACGAGGGCAATCCCGACGACGCGCAGCGCGAGGAGGTCGTGCGGGCCGCGGCCAGCTGCCCGGTCCGCGCGATCCTGTTGGACGAGGGCGTTCCCGGCCCCGGCCCGGCTGTCGAGTCGCGGCAGGCGGTGCAGCGGGTCGTGGTCGTGGGCGCCTCGCTGGCCGGGCTGCGCGCCGCTCACGCGCTCCGGCGCGAGGGGTTCTCCGGGTCGGTCACGGTCATCGGCGACGAGCCGCACGAACCCTACGACCGGGTGGCGTTGTCGAAGAACGTCCTGACCGGGCGGGTTCCGGCGCAGCGGACGGCGTTGCCGGGCAGCGCGGGCCTCGACGCGGAATGGCTGCTGGACCAGCGGGCCACCGGGCTGGACCGCCGCGCCAAGCACGTCGTGCTCGCCGACGGCCGGACCGTGGACTTCGACCGCGTGCTGATCGCCACGGGCGTGCGGGCCCGGCGCTGGCCGAGGGCCGACGAGGCGGCGCTGGACGGCGTGTTCACCGTGCGCACCCGCGACGACGCGGCCGGTCTGCGGCAGTGGTTGGCCGCGGAACCCGCTCGCGTCCTGGTGATCGGGGCCGGGTTCATCGGCTCCGAGGTCGCCTCCGACTGCCGCGAGCTGGACCTGCCGGTGACCGTCGTGGAGCGCGGACCGACCCCGTTGGCGGGGGCGCTGGGTGCCGCGATGGGGCGCGTGGCGGCCGATCTGCAACGCGAGCACGGGGTGGACCTGCGCTGCGGGGTGTCCGTGGAGGAGCTGGAAGGCGACGGTCGCGGCCGGGTCTGCCGCGCGCGCCTGTCGGACGGCAGCACCCTGGACGTCGACGTGGCGGTGGTGGCCCTCGGCGCGGAGCGCAACGTGGAATGGCTGGACGGCGCCGGTCTGGCCGCGGGCCGGTGGGGCGTCGCCTGCGATGCGGGATGCCGCGCCTTCGACGTGGACGGCGTGGTCACCGACGACGTGTTCGTGGCCGGCGACGTGGCCCGGTTCCCGCACCCGCTCTACGACTACCAGTTGCTGGCGCTGGAGCATTGGGGCAACGCGGTCGACCAGGCCGAGATCGCCGCGCACAACATGGTCAGCCCCACCGCGGACCGCTGGGCGCACCTCGCATTGCCGGTGTTCTGGTCCACCCAGTTCGGCACCGAGATCAAGTCGATCGGCGTGCCCACGTTCGCCGACGAGGTGGTCCTCGCGCAGGGCTCCCCCGCCACCCGGCGCTTCGTCGCCGCCTACGGGCGGCGCGGCCGGATCACCGCCGCGGTGGCCTTCGACCAGGGGATGTGGCTGGAGTTCTACGGCAGGTTGATCGAACAGGCCGCGCCGTTCCCACCGGACTTCCCGGCCGTCGACGCACCGCGGACGCGCCGGCCGGTGCCCGCCGAGATCCACCAGCACGCCCTGCCGCACCAGGCCACGGTCGTGCTGACCGGACACGCACCGAGCGAACGCCGCGCGGTGTTCGTCCGCGACTGAAGGAGGCGGCACCATGGCCACCGTCTTCCAGCAGGTCCTGGACCGGGAGAACCGGGCGAATCCCTGGCCGCTGTACGCCGAACTGCGCCGGAACCGGGTGGTCCGGGAGCCCGACGACCGCTACGTCGTCAGCCGGTACCGCGACATCGTGGCGCTGCTGCACGACCCGCGCGTCAGCTCGCACGTCCCGGAGGAGTTCGGCGGCCCGGCCGCGGAGGCGGCGCGCAGCTTCATCAACCTGGACCCGCCGGACCACGACCGGGTGCGCCGGATCCTCAACCGCCACTACGGGCCGCCCGAGACTCCCGGCCGCATCGACGGCATGCGCCCCGAACTGCTGGAGATCGTCACCGAGCTCATCGACCGAATGGTGGGTCGCGCCGAGATCGACGTGGTCGACGACCTCGCCTACCCCTTCCCGGTCACGGTGATCTGCCGGCTGCTCGGCGTGCCGGTCGAGGACGAGCCCCGCTTCCACGTCTGGGCGGACACCATCGTCGAGGGCGTCGGCCCGACCGGCGCGGTGTCGGGGGAAGCCCGCGCCGAGCGGGAGCGCGCGTTCGCCGAACTAGGCGCCTACCTGGGCGAACTCGCCGACGCGCGGTGCGACCTGCCCGGCGAGGACCTGATGTCCGCGCTGGTCACCGACGACGGCGAGCTGGGCCGCATCCCGCACGCGGAACTGGAGCGCAACCTGGCGCTGCTGCTGGTCGCCGGGCACGAGACCACCGTCAACCTGATCGCCAACGGGATGCTCACCCTGCTGCGCAATCCCGACGTGCTCGCCCGGATCCGCCAGGACCCGCTGTACGCCATCCCGACCGTCGAGGAGCTGCTGCGCTACGAACCGCCCGTGCAGCTGCTGCCGAACCGGGTGGCGCTGGCCGACATCGACATCGCGGGCACCACGATCCCGGCGGGGTCGCAGATCACGCTGGTGCTGGCCGCGGGCAACCGCGATCCCGACCACGTGCGCGACCCCGACCGCTTCGACCCCCGGCGGTTCGACCCGGAAGGCCCCACCGCCGACCGCGAGAGCGCCCAGCACCTCGGCTTCGGCGGCGGCGTCCACCACTGCTTCGGCGCACCGCTAGCCCGCCAGGAAGCCCAGATCGCCCTCGTCGAACTGGCCCGGCGGCTGGACAACCCGCGCCTGCTCGCCGACCCGCCGCCGTACCGCCCCAACGCGGTGCTGCGCGGCCCACGCCACCTCCCGATCGCCGTCGACCGCGTCAATCCCGAGGACATCCCCCGGGCCAGAAGACCCGCCGAACATCCCGCCGCGACGCGGGAATCGCGGTAGTTCCGCGTCGGTTCCGGAGGAGGGCAACACCTCCGGGGTGTCGCCCCATAGCCGTCCTTTCGTCCACAAAGGACTCATCGCCGATGCCCGGGGCGCCGCTCGCAGGGGCGCACGATCCAACCCCCGACACTTGACGTGACCTACATCACTTTCCTGTCTCCGCCCCCTGGATTTTTCCTGCTACCCTCAGGTAACTGTTACCTGAAGTAACAGACACTTCCGAGGGGGAGCCCATGACCAGCACCCACACCGGATCCGCCGCGGCGCCGACGCGACGGGACGACGTCGCCAGCAGGTTGCTGCGGTCGTCGGAGACGCTGTCGTTCGACCCCGCGCAGGAGGTCGACTGGGAAACGCCGCTCGACACGAACTTCCACGGCACCAGCCCGGAGTGGAGCACGCTGTACGGGACGTCCTACTGGGACGAGATGACCCCGGAGCAGCAGCGCGAGCTCACCCGCCAGGAAGCCGCTTCGGTGGCCAGCACCGGCATCTGGTTCGAGATGATCCTGCAGCAGATGGTGCTGCGGGACTTCTACGCCAAGGACCCGACCGATCCCGCGTTCCAGTGGGCGTTGACCGAGATCGCCGACGAGTGCCGGCACTCCATCATGTTCGCCCGGGGAGCCGCGAAGCTCCGCGCACCCGCCTACCGCCCGAGCCGCCTGGTGGTCGAACTCGGCCGCGCCTTCAAGACGCTCGCCTTCGGGGAGGCCGCCTACGCCGCGATCCTGGTGGCCGAGGAGGTCCTCGACGTGATGCAGCGGGACTGGATGCGCGACGAGCGGGTCGTTCCGTTCGTGCGCACCGTCAACAACATCCACGTCGTCGAGGAGTCGCGGCACATGAAGTTCGCCCGCGAGGAGACCCGGACGAGGCTCGCCGGTGCGGGACCGGTGCGGCGGCAGATCCAGGCCCTGGTCGTCGCGGGCGCGGCGTACTTCATCGTCACCAGCATGGTGAGCCGGAAGGTGTACGCCAACGCGGGGCTGGACCCCGACCGGGCCGTGCGGGAGGCCAAGCGCAACGAGCACCACAAGTCGCTGCTGCGGTCCAGCTGCGCCGGGCTCATGGAGTTCCTCAACTCGGCGGGGCTGCTCACCAAGGCGGCCACCTGGTTCTACAAGCGCGCCAACCTGATCTGACCCCATGGCATACGCGATCACCCAAACCTGCTGCAACGACGCGTCCTGCGTGAAGGTCTGCCCGGTCAACTGCATCCACCCGGCGCCGCACGAACCGGACTTCGGCACCACCGAGATGCTCTACATCGACCCGAGCACGTGCATCGACTGCGGTGCCTGCGCGGACGCGTGCCCGGTGGACGCGATCTTCCCGGCCGACGCCCTCACCGGACCGCTCCAGGCGTACGCCGAGGTCAACGCCGCCTACTACGCGGACCGGCCGGCGCCCTCCGCAGCGCCCGACCACCGACCGAACTTCCACGCCTGGGACCCGCCCGTGTTCGACCGCACCATCCCCAGCGACCTCGCTCCCCTCGACGTCGCGGTGGTGGGGACGGGCCCGGCAGGCATGTACGCGGTGGAGGACCTGCTGCTGCACACCAACGCCCGGGTCACGCTGATCGACCGCCTGCCGGAAGCCGGCGGCCTGGTCCGCTTCGGCGTCGCCCCGGACCACGTGTCGACCAAGAAGATCCGCGAGACCTTCGCCCGCTTCCACGACCACCCCCGGCTCCGGCTGCACCTCGGGCTCGACGTGGGAACCGACATCACCACCGAGCAGCTGAGCGCGCACCACGACGCCGTGATCTACGCGGTGGGCGCCTGCTCGGCTCGCCGGCTCGGCATCCCCGGCGAGGACCTGCCCGGCAGCGTCGCGGCCACGACCGCGGTCGCCTGGTACAACGGCCACCCCGACGTCCCGGCCGACGCGATCGACCTCTCCGCCGAACGCGTCGTGCTGGTCGGCAACGGCAACGTCGCCCTCGACGTGGCCCGCATCCTCACCGCCGACCCGAACGAACTGGCGGGGACCGCGATCGCACCGGCAGCGCTCGACCGGCTCCGGTCGAGCAAGGTCCGCGAGGTCGTCCTGCTGGGCCGCCGCGGCCCGGAATCCGCCGCGTACACCAGGCCCGAACTCCTCGGGATCAGCCAACGCCCCGACGTCGACCTGGTGGTGGACGCCCACGACCCGGACGTCGTGCGCGCCATCGACACCGCGGCCGGCGACGACAAGGCCGGACTGCTCCGGGACCTCCCGCGCGAGGAGGTCGACTGGTCCGCACCCCCGGCGCACGGGCGCCGCCGCATCGTGCTCCGGTTCCGCTCCGCACCCCTCGAACTCACCGGCACGGCGCAGGTCCGCGGCGTCCGCGCGACCGGCTCCGCCGGCGAGGTCGAGATCGCGGCGGGGACGGTGGTCCGCGCCGTCGGCCACCGCGGCGAGCCCGTGCCGGGCCTGCCCTTCGACGAGGAGACCGGCACGATCCCGAACGCGGGCGGACGCGTCGACGGACGCCCCGGCAGCTACGTCGTGGGCTGGATCAAGCGCGGCCCGTCAGGCGGCATCGGCGCGAACCGCGCCTGCGCGCGGGAAACCGTCGGCACCCTGCTCGACGACGCGATCGCAGGCCGCCTGCCCGAACCCATCGGGAACCACCGGAGCTTCACCGGCATCGTGTCCCGCCGCCTCCGCCGCCAGAGGTGGGGCGGGTCGGCGGCCCGGCCGTGAAGCCGTGAGCGCGGCCTACCGCACCGGCATGGCGTTCGACGATCTTCCGATAGCTGCCGGGTTTACGATTGCCCTCTGTTCACGATGTCGGCGATGCGGCGGGTCAGGGGCTGCGGTTCGGTTCCTTTTCAGCGCGGACAGGACAGCGAAGGCAACCGCCATCCCGCTTGCACCGCCCAGAGCCGAGGAGAGCCATGCGCCGCCGACGCCAGTGGGAGACAGCCATCGGATGAGCAGCGTGGTTGCTGCTGCTGCCACGGCAGCGACGGCTGCTTTCCCGAGGGTCCGCGACATCCGGCCGCCGTCGAGCGGCCTGAGTCGTTTGCGCAGCCACAGCCTGCCGATGACCCAGCCGACGACGAACTGCTGACCGAAATGAGGCCCCTCCCCTCGGAAGAATCATCTGAGAAAGAGTGGGCCGTCGCGGCCCGCGCCCGGCGCTTGCAGTCGCACGAGCAGCGCACATCCACGTGCAGCACCAGGCCGTCGAGAAGCTGCTCGGCCTGGTCGCGCACGTGGATGGGCACGCTGATGCGGTAGAACGCACAGCCATCCCGGACTGAACGAACACGGGCAAGATCTGGTGTCGTCTCCGTGTCAGCGGGGGTTGAGCCGCTGGGACTTCCGTCTGGTGAACAAGTCGAGGTCATTCCGCAGAACGGAGCGGAATTCGTTACGCAGTGCCGTCAAGCTTGCGGCCGGTCCTGGGCTTGCCACCTTCAACAACTGACCCACCGAGCATGTCAGCATCCGCCCCTGCCAGGCCGCGTACACCGCAAGGGTGTCCACGCGCAGCGCATCATCCCAGTCCAGGAGCAGATAGCCGAGGAGCTGCCGCAGCCACTGGTCGACCGGCGGCTTGGACTCCCTGCTGAGCTTGACGTCCACCAACGTTCGCCCGACCACGAGATCGGCAATACCAAAGCCCGCAGCGAGCTCAGGCGCGACGACAACCTGCTCCCCCAGCTCATGAAACGCCGCACGCCCCTGCTCGACATACCGTGCCCATACCACGCCCAAGGCATCCCTGAGCTCAGGATGATCACCCAACGAACCACCCTCGGTGGCAGCCATGAACCAGAACCGTCGATTGTCGACAGACCAATCTGGGTGATTATGGTCCAGATCGTGCACTTCCATCAGATCCAAGCACGTCGCGAGTGCGCGATGCTCTCGATGATCGCCGGAAGACTGCGGCCGGATTCCGGCTCTCCAGTCCAGCAACGCGGGATCACTGGTGCCGTTGTCCGGAAGCTTTCCTGCTCGCCTGGGGGCAAACCCCGCAGCCGTGAGCAACTCCGAGTACCGGCCTGGCGGCAGGTACGTCAGCAACCGCGCCGGTTCGGGCCGCTGGCCAAGATCGAGGCCGATCCGTAATTCCAACGCACGACCAATATCCTCCCACCCCTCAAGCAAGCCGCACTCCGGACCAGTCGCCGCCTCGACCACTTCCAGCCAGGCATCTCTAACGAAGCCACGATGAGGCAAACGGGTGTCCAGGAAGCGAGATAGTTGGCTCGCACGATTCCGAGCCCGATCGGCGATCGACATACAGAAAGCCTCCCACACCCCACCGACACAGCTGGACCAGCTGAAAGGACAAGCAAATGCATTTGTGGGCCCAAGCACGTCCAGTACCGCCAAACCTGTGCTGCTTGGGATGCCGTTACCTGCATGACTCCGACCCTGTTACGACCGCGCCCTGTCATGTTCAGCCGACGTTCAGCGGTGATCGATCATCTGGTCAACGTGTTCCGGTGACCTGATCACGTGAGCATTGGACCGGAAGGCGACGCACCCGACGAGCTCGCCGAGCTGGCGGGCCGGGCGGACCGAACCGCCCGGGCAGTCGCGGCGCAGCACGACGGAGTCCGCGCAGGACGGTCCTGTCCCGCTGGCCGTCGGCCCCGGCGGCGACCTGCTGGACATCGCCTTCGGTGCCCACGCGGTGTCCGGACTGGAATTCCGGTGCAGTGCCAGCACGAACGACGCTCGTGGTCGTGACCACAGCGTCTCCCCGCACGCGCAAAGGATGTATGAGTTTCATGCCGCAGGACGCTGTTCGTGTCGACTCGGCCGCTCTCGACGTTTTCCACGACCATCTGGCGAACGGAACGGTGGCCGAACTGGGGAGGGTCGCAAGCGGGGTCCACAGGCTCAACGGCGGCGACGTCAACGCCTTCGGCGTTTTCTTCGCGCAGGTCCTCGGGATTCCCAGCCGGATCGCGATGGCGACAGCCGCTGACCACATCGACGACCTGACACGGCAAATGTCTGATCTGGCGAAGAACGTCAAGGACACCGCCGACGCCTACGACCAGGTCGAACAGGCCAATGCGAGGCGCGCCCGCGGCCTGGTTGGGAACTGATCCGGGATGGGACAGCTCGACGTCACCTCGTCGAACTGGTCGTCGGGCGCTGGCCTGATCGACAGCGTCAACAGCCTGGTCACCGGCATCAGGCACGCCCACGACGGCGACCAGGCAGCGGTCGCAGCGGAGATCGGCCTGGCCGTCACCTCCACGGCACTCGACACCGCGGCGATGGCGATCGACCCGCTGAGCAAGCTCACCGCGGCCGGTCTGGGCTGGTTGATCGAGCACATCAGGTTCCTGCGCACGCCGCTGGACATGCTCGCCGGCAACCCACCCGAAATCGCCCGCACCGCCGAGCAGTTGCACGAGTTCGCGGCCGACATCCGCAATGCGGCGAGTGACTTGACGAGAGCCTCGCGCACGGCCACCGAGCAGTGGCGCGGGCCCGCCGCCGACGCCTTCACCGACGCCATGACCACTCAGCAATACCGGCTGGACGTCGTCGGCGAGTCGGTCGACACCGTCGGATATGTCGTCGAGACCAGCATGGCGCTCATCGCCGCGCTGCGGAACCTGATCCGCGACATGATCACCACGGTGCTCGGCGACATCACCTCGACGATGCTCGTCGCATTGGCCAGTGCGCCGTTCACCTTCGGTGCGTCACTCGTGGTGGGCATCAGTCGCTGCGTCGTGATCGCGATGACCAGCGTCGTGCAGATGATGGCGAAGATCGGCAAGGTCGCGGGCCTGTCCGGCCGGACGGCGCGGCGCATCGACGACCTGGTGGACAACCTCGGCAAACTGGCCAAGGACCTCGGCGGCAAGTACGACGACCTGCGCGGCATCACCCGGGCGACGGTCGGCGACGAGGTCGGCGCCGACCGCCCGCCGTCGCTGCCGGACCACGGTCCGCAGGACCCCCCGCCGCAGCAGCCACTCGTGCACGGCGAGGACTTCCACGATGACGGCCTCGGCGACGAGGTCTACCGGGACTGGCTCGTCGCCGATCGCAGGCTCAACGGCGACGAGCAGGCCGGCACTGCGAGGCACGATGTCCGCGACAGCCAGGACGCGGGCCCGACCGAGCCGCCCTCCCCCGGCACACCACCCGCGGAGACGCCGGCACCACCGGCTGCCGAGGCACCGGCACCACCGGCTGCGGACGTCCCGCGCGCGAAGGACTCGCCGTTGAAGAAGTTCGAGGTGCCGGCGCTGAAGAAGCACGAGAACTGGTTGCGGGACCAGGGCTTCGGCGACGAGCTCGACAAGGTCAAATCCGTCGACAACTGGTGGAAGACCAACCACCCCGACCTCTATCCCCACCTCAAGGGTCTCAGCGACGCGAAGAGCTCGAAGAACTACGTCGGCCTCGCCGACAAAGCGGCGCTGACCTTCGGCAAGGAGCTCACCGACATCCAACAGCAGGCCGAGCAAGCCTGGCAGCAGGCCGACGAGCAGCGGCGGCAGGAGCAAAATCGACCCGAACCCGGCGGAGGCGGGAACGGCCAGGAATGAACGCGCAGTTCCCGCGGATCAGCGTCCGACGAACTCGGGATGGCGGCCCGTGCCTCCTGGGCCGCCACTGCTGATCGGGCGCACGCTCATCCCCGAACAACTCGGAGAACAGCTGCGCAGCGGTCAGGCGGTGACCCACGCGAAGGCGGCGAGGAACAGCGCGTAGCAGGCCACGACGGCAACAACGCCGAGCAGGTTCGTCACGACCTTGCGCATCCGGCCCGGCACCAGCCAGAACGCGAAGATCCTGTTGACCAACGGCATCAGCAGCCAGGTCAGGATGCTGACGCTCAGCGCGTTGCCGATGAACAGGGACAGATACCCCGGTAGCCGCACCAGGTCCAGCTGGTGGCCCACCGTCAGGTTCAGGACCATGACGGTGGGATACAGGGCCAGCAACACGGTCATGGCCTGCTTCCAGTTGGGTGGCACGCCTGCCTCGGCCTCGCCGTTGAAGCGGAACCAGCCGCTGAACGCCGAACTGATCTTGCGCACGTCGTAGCCGGCGAAGTAGCGCTTGCCCTCCTCCAGGAGCTTCGCCCGCGTCTCGGACTCCAACCATTCGTCCAGGTGCTCACGACTGTCGTACCGGAACACCGCCACCCATTTGTCCTGCACCCCCGGTACCGGGTCGAAGAGTTCGAGGCCCATGAATCCCGGTGTTTTCTCCTGCACCTTGCGGACCTTGTGCTGCCATTGCGCGAACTCGCGCTCATGACCTGGCTTGATGTCGTGCGAGACGACCGCGGTGACGGCATCCGGCGGCGGCGCCTCTCCGGCGAGGATCTCCTGTTTCGGTTCCTCCTCGAACAGGTCCTCGCCCTCGTCGAGCAATTCTCGCCGTTCTTCCGAGTCCAACCACGTGGCCAACTGTTCGATGGTGGCGAAGCGAAACACGACGGACCAGGTGTTCTGCTCCCCCGATGTCGGCGGGTACAGCTCGGCCGCCTCGAACCCGCGGAAGTCGGCGGCGGCCTGGTCCACCCGTCGTTGCCATTGCCGGTAGTCGTTTTCCCGGCCTTCGCGGACCGGCAATGAGATGAGGACCGTCGCGCTACGGCTAGCGTGCGCTTGGTTTCCCCCGGTTCCATCGGGTAACCGTAAGCTACTCCCGGCTGCTCGGACAACGCGGAGAAGATCAGGTCAGCGGCATTGATCGGAGGTCCTCGATGGGACACAAGGAACTGATCGAGGAAGCCGTTCGATTGGCGACCGAGTCGGTCGAGAACGGGTGGGGCGGACCGTTCGGCGCAGTGCTCGCGCGGGATGGGGAGATCATCGCGCGAGGCCAGAACCGCGTCCTGCTCACCGGGGACCCGACGGCGCATGCGGAGGTCGAGACCATTCGGAAGGCCGTGCTGGTGCTGAACCCCGAGGCGCCCTCCATTTCGGAAGACCACCACAACGCATCGACGCTCCAGTTCGTGCCGCGCCCGGAGGGGTCCGATGACGTGGTGCCCGAGCGGGCCCGCATGCTCATGGGATGCGCGATCTACATCAGCGGCGCGCCGTGCCCGATGTGCATGTCCGCGATCTACTGGTCGCGGATCAGCGAGGTGTACTACGCCAAGGCCCTCAAGGACACCCGGGAGATCGGTTTCGATGACGCCTTCCAGTACGACGATTTCCAGAAACCGCTCGACCAGCGGAGAATATCGATTCAACAAATCTACCCCGAAATCGGGGACAGGGCTTACCAGGCGTGGATGAACAAGTCCGATCGACACCCGTACTAACGCGCGGGGACGCCGTCGAGAAAGGTGTGGAAAACCCCGTCCGGGTCGAAGCGCGCGCGCAGCGCCAGCAACCGCCGCCAGTTCTGTTCGGTGTAGCACCGGCGGGCTCGGGCCGGTGCCGCGGTGAGGTCCGCCTCCCCCACGTAGTGGCCGACCGTGACGGGTTCCAGAGCCGTCATCGTCTCGCGCAGCCAACCGCGGTTGGCGTCGTCGGCGACCGGGTCTTGCCACACGGCATAGCAGTCGAGCAGGGTCCTGCCGTGCACGGAGAACGCGGTATCGGCTGCGGTGCCGATGCCGCGGGGTTCGGGTGACAGGGTGGCGAGGACAACGGACTCGTTCGAGGGTGCGGCCTGGATCGGTTCCCGCAGGCGGCTCACCACGGCACCGAGTTCGGCGTTCGACCACGCCGTGTCGGCCGCGTAGCGACGGCCTTCCGGCCAGAACCTCGCCGCGGCGTCGAACAGCCCGTCGAAGGTGGTGGGCGCGGCGACCTGGGCGTGAAGCGCCCGGCCGGCAGCGGGACAGCGCTCCAGCGGCTCCAGTGCCTCGACCGCGGCCTGCGCCGAGTCCGCGAAGGCGACGGCGGTGACGACGGCGACCGTGCCCGGCGGTTGCGCGGTCACCCCGGGTGGTGCGGCGCCGAGCAGGAAACTCGGCTCGACCATCGGCGGAATCCGGTCGCCCAGGTCGGACGCCCAGTCCGCGACCTCCTCCGCATCGGCGAGCGAGTAGACGTAGCTGCTCGTGGTGATCGCGCGCGGAAAGGGTGGAGGTCCACCAGGTATCCGGTGACGACGCCGAAGAATCCCGGGCCCGCGCCGCGTGCCGCCCAGAACAGCTCGGCGTTGTCCTGCTCGTTCGCGCGCACCAGCTCCCCGTCGGCGGTGACGAGCTCGACCTCCCGCACACTGCGGCACGCCGGGCCCCAGACGCGGGTGTTCCAGCCGAACCCGCCGGCGAGCAGGTAGCCGCTGACGACGACCTGGCCGCAGTGGCCCGCGGGGAAGGCGAACCCGTGCTCGGCGAGCGCGGCGGCCAGCACGCGGTTGGACACCGCCGGGGACAGTCGCGCGGTGCGGGTGGCGGGGTCGATCACGACGTCCCGCAAGCCGGACAGGTCGACGAGCATTCCGCCGTCGCGCAACGGAGATCCGAACCAGTTGTGCCCGCCACCGCGAACCGCGACGCGGAGACCGCGGGCGCGGGCGAACCGCACCGCGTGCACAACGTCGCCCCTCGAAGCGACGGTGACGATCAGCTCGGGGAATCGGTCGGGTTTCCACGCGTTCCACAACATGGCGCGCCGGGTCCGCTCGTACGCGTCCGAGCCACGCCACACGACGCTGCCGCGGATCTCGCGCAGCGCATCCGCGCCCATCCGAGCCCCCACCACCCCACGCGCCGTTGTCGCGGCCCAGCACAGCCCCGACCTGCCATGCGGCTCGGCGGCCAGCGGGAATCCGTCGGGCTTGCCGCCGTTCCCGGACCCCCGAGCCCACTGCGCGAGCGTGGCACAGCCGGATTGCCTGCGCTCGGTGGTGCGCACCGAGGTCGAAGTCGACCGGAGCCACTTCGGTGGGCATCCCGCGCGACGCCAGGCGAATGCGGAGGTCAGCTCATCGGTGGCCCCGATGAACTTGACACCCCGGGCGTGGGCTCGTGGTAGGGCCGGGCTCCTTTGAAGCTCGGCAGCATCGAGTGGTGGAGCCGCATCAGATTCGTCACGCGCGCAACGCCTGCGACAGCGCGTCCACGGTCACGTCCACGATGGCCAGGAGCTGCTCCTGGCTCGCCCCGGCCCTGCTCATGACGGCGAGCGACTGGTTCACAGCCGCCGCGTGCACCGCGAAGGTCTCGGCGTCCTGGTCGGTCAGTCGGCCGGCCTTCAGCGCGGCGCGCAGGCGCAGGCGCTGGGAGCCGAGCACCTGTTTGGCGTGCGCTGCGACGCTCGGACTCAGCACTGGAATTGCCATGGCTGACTGGGCGATCAGGCATCCATCGGGCACTTCGGGATCGGCGATGCGATCGAGGGTGACGCCGAAGAACGCACGGACAGCGGCGACGGGTTCCGAGGCTGCACACGACAGGGCGGAGTCGTACTTCTCGCCATAGCGCGCGGCGTAGAGATCCAGGCAGCGCAGGAAGAGCGTGTCCTTGTCGCCGAGGGAGGAGTAGATGGAACTGCGGTTCAGGCCGGTTGCCCGGGACAGATCGTCCAATGAGGTGTCGGCGTAGCCGTCGCGCCAGAACTGGATCATCGCGGCGTCGAGCGCCGTGTCCATGTCGAACTGCTTCTTGCCTGCCACGCTGCACTTCCTTGCCGATGCGTCGATGTTTCGGACCGTGTTGCGCACCATCCTATCTTGGACCGATCAGTTCAAGATGTGCTAGCCTCCAAGCGTGGCCATGGCCGGGCATACCGCGCCGCGCGAGAAGCGCACCACGCGGTCCCGGCCACCGCCGTCAGCTACACCGTCCCGACCGCACACCTGACACCGGTGGAGGAATCCCCGTGACCGGACCAGCGACCAGCACTTCGCATGTCTCCGACAACAACCCCATCCGCGACCTGCCCCTGCAACACCTGGCCGGCTTCACCCACCGCTGGGTCGACGCGGACGGCGTCCGCCTTCATGCCGTCGAAGGCGGACGACCGAGCGGCCCGACCGTCGTCCTGCTCGCCGGCTTCCCGCAAACCTGGTGGGCCTGGCGAAAGGTGATGCCCGACCTCACCCACCGGTTCCACGTCATCGCGATCGACCTGCCGGGTCAGGGCCACTCCGAGCGTCCGGAGCGCGGCTACGACACGCACGCGGTCGCCGCGCACGTCCACACCGCCGTGCAGGCTCTCGGAGTGTCGACGTACTCCCTGGTCGCCCACGACATCGGCGCCTGGGTCGCGTTCTCCCTCGCCCTCAAATTCGAGAGCCACCTGCGCGGGGTCGCTCTGCTCGACACCGGAATTCCCGGTATCACCCTCCCGGAGGCGATCCCCACCGACCCGGATCGAGCGTGGAAAACCTGGCATTTCGCGTTCCACACCGTGCCCGACCTGCCCGAGACGCTGCTCGCCGGCCGTGAACGCGAGTACGTCGGCTGGTTCCTGAAGGCGAAGGCCCTGTCCCCCAACACGTTCGACGACGCCGAGATCGACCACTACGCGGCGGCCATCGCCGTCGACGGCGGCCTGCGCGCTTCCCTCGCGTACTACCGGGACGCCGCGGAGTCAGCGCGCAAGAACCACGAGGCGCTCAAGCGGCGGCACCTGACCGTGCCGATCCTCGGAATCTCCAGCAGCCACGGCTCCGTTCCGGACATGGCCGCCTCCATCAGCCCATGGGCCGACAACACCACCCGAATCGTCGTGCCCGACGCCGGCCACTTCATCCCCGACGAGCAACCCGAAGCCATCGCTGCCGCGATAGCGGACTTCATCGCCGACGGCGACTGACACCCGAGCGGTGGCCGTTCACCGGTGCCCGCCCGCGGCGGCCGAGCCGGACAGGCGCTGCGCCAGGTAGACCGGGACCACCGAGATCGCGATCAGCACCGTCGCGACGACGTTGACGATCGGGGCCTGGTTGGGCCTGGACAGGTTGTCCATGATCCACACCGGCAGGGTCTGCATGCCCGCGCCGATGGTGAACTGGGTGACGATGATCTCGTCGAAGGACAGGGCGAACGCCAGCAGACCGCCCGCCAGCAGCGCGGACCGCAGCAGCGGGAAGGTCACCAGCCGGAACGTGGTGAAACCGTTGGCACCCAGGTCCATCGACGCCTGCTGCAGGCCGTTGCCGGTGCGCCGGAGCCGGGCGATGACGTTGTTGAACACGGTGACGATGCAGAACGTGGCGTGCGCGACGACCAGCGTGAGGAAACCCAGTTGCACGCCCAGCATCGCCCGGAACCCGTTGTTCAGCGCGATCCCGGTGACGATGCCGGGCAGCGCGATGGGCAGGGTGATCAGCAGCGACACGCTGTCCCGCCCGAAGAACCGGTAGCGCTGCAGCGCGAACGCGGCCGACGTGCCCAGGACCAGCGCGATGGCGGTCGCGATCAGACCGACCACGACGCTGGTCCACAGCGCGTGCAGCGCGCCGGCATTGGTGACCGCGCGCGCCCACCACTCGAACGTGAAGTGCGCCGGTGGCCAGCCGAACGTGGTGTCGGCGTTGAAGGAGTTGAGCAACACCAGCAGCAGCGGGAAGTAGATGACGGTCAGGCCGGCGACCACAGCCGCGGTCAGAAGCACTCTGGCCATCCGGGATCGGCTCAATGTCGTTGCTCCTTAAGCGTTCTCCGAGGGCGGTTCCGGCCGTCGCCTGATCACAGGTTGTCCAGGGCGCCGGTGCGCCGGACGGCGAACAGGTACAGCAGGATGATCACCACGGGCACGGTGGCCACGGTCGCCGCGAAGGGCAGGTTGTTCGCCGCGCCCACGTTGGTGTAGACGACGTTGCCGAGCATCTGGGAGGTGCCGCCGACGATCTGCACCGCGATGTAGTCGCCCAGCGACAGCGAGAACGTGAAGATCGAACCGGCGATCAGCGAGGGGACCACGGCCGGGAAGATCACCGAGCGGAAAGTTCGCCAGCCACGCGCACCCAGGTCGGCCGACGCCTCGACCAGGGACTGCGGGATCTGTTCGAGACCGGCGTGGACGGGCAGGATCATGTACGGCAACCACAGGTAGGACAGCGTCATCACGGTCGCGGTCACTCCGTAACCGGGCGTGTGCAGTCCGAGCGGCCGCAGGACCCAGTCGACCACGCCGTTGTCGGCGAGCATGGTCCGCCAGGAGTACGCCTTGACCAGGTAGCTCGCCCACAGCGGCATCAGCGTCGCGATGACCAGGGCGCGTTGGGCTCGGACCGAGGCGTGGCGCGCCATGTAGTAGGCCATCGGGAAGGCGATCAGCGCGTCGATCGCGGTCACCGCGAGCGCGACGCCGAAGGTGCGCAGCGTGATCGTGCGGTAGACGCCTTCGGTGAACAGCGTCCGGAAGTTGTCCACGTTCCAGACCCGCACGATCTGGCCGGTGAAGTCGTCGATCGTCCAGAACGCCGATACGAACAGCGCCGCGAGCGCGGCGAGGTAGGCCACGCCGAACCACGTCAGCGGCGCCGACAGCAGCGCCGCGAGCCGCAGCCGCGGCCGGCCGTGGGTGAACCCGGAGATGCGGTCGGCGAGCGTTCTCCCGCGCCCCGGAACGGCGTGGTCGGCGAACGCGCGTGCGGTGGCACCGCTGGTCACCATCGTCCTCCTCCGATGTCGTCGGCCGAGCCGGGCGGGGTGACCTCCGGGGAGGTCACCCCGCGGCTGCGGGCGCTCAGCCCTTGATCTCGGTCCACGCCTTCGTCCAGTCGCCGTAGTCCTTGCACTTGACGTTGCGCCTGCCGTCGAGGCACTGCGAGATCGGCGTCGTCCAGTAGTGGATCCGCTGCGCGAAGTCGGCATCGCCGGCGTGGAAGGTCGAGCACAGCGTCCGGTCGTCGGCCACGTCGCAGGACTTCGCGTTCGCCGGCGCCTCGCCGAAGTACTCGGCGACCCGGGCGTTCACCGCGGGGCTGACGATGTAGTCCATCCACTTGTAGCCGCAGGTCTTGTGCTGCGACTTGCTGTAGAGCATCCAGGTGTCCGACCAGCCGGTGGCGCCCTCGGAGGGCAGCACGTCGGCGACCGGGGCGCCGTTGTCCTTGGCCGTGTTCACCGTGACCTGCCAGGCGGTTCCGATCTCGGCGTTGCCGCCGGCGAAGGACTGGACCTCCTTGAGGTAGTCCGACCAGTACTCGGTGACCATCGGGCGCTGCTGCTTGAGCAGCCGCACCGCGGCGTCGAACTGCTTGTCGTCCAGCGCGTAGGGGTTCTTGATGC
This sequence comes from Saccharopolyspora rosea, assembly GCF_025643595.1. GTDB lineage: Bacteria > Actinomycetota > Actinomycetes > Mycobacteriales > Pseudonocardiaceae > Saccharopolyspora > Saccharopolyspora rosea. The sequence continues at coordinate 2,564,573 of NZ_CP102826.1, read as the reverse complement.
CCAGCTCGGGCCGGTGCTTCATCAGGTACAGCGCGGCGTCGGCGATGTAGATCGGCGAGTCGTACGCCTCGATCCGGCCCTTGTGCGGGGAGTTCTGGTCGAACATCGCGCCCCAGGAGCTCGGTGGCGGGGAGACCTTGTCGGTGCGGTAGGTCAGCAGGTTCGCGCCCCAGCCGTGCGGGATGCCGTAGGGCACGCCGTGCACGCTGTTCCACGACCGGTTCTTCAGGAACGGCTGGATGTCCCGGTAGTTCGGGACCAGGTCGGTGTTGACCGGTTCCACGTCGCCGGAGGCGATCATCCGCAGCGATGCGTCGCCGGAGGCCGACACGACGTCGTACTGCCCGGACTTGAGCAGGTTCACCGCCTCGTCCGAGGTGCCGAACGTCTTGACGTTGACCTTGCAGCCGGTCTGCTGCTCGAACGGGGCGACCCAGTTGGCCTTCGGGTCGTTCGAACCGTTCTCGGCGTACCCCGGCCACGCGAGGACGTTCAGCTGCCCTTCGGGGCTGCCGAGCTGCTTGACCGCCGACAGCTTGGGCGGGGTGAACCCGCCGCCGCCCGGGGTCCCCGCTCCGCCGCCGCTCGTGCCGCAGGCCGTCGCCGCGGCGACGAGCGACAGCACCCCGGCGAATGCGCTCGCGGTTCGTCGAATGCCCATCTTCTCCTCCGGTCTCGCTACCTTCGGTTCATGCCGTCGAGGCGTCGTCGGCCAGCCGGAGGTTGTGCTCCGCCGCCCACGCCAACCGCACCCGGTCGGTGTTGCCGTACCGGTCCTGCGCCGCGCCGCCGTCGTTCTGCCGCACCACCGAGAGCACCCCGCCGGCGTCGAGTTCGACCTCGTAGCGGGTGGCTGGACCGGTGAACGCGACGTCCCGGACGGTGCCGGTGGTCGTCGTCTCGCCGGGTGCGGCCGTCGAGTCCGGGGAGCCGACGAGCCGGATCTTCTCCGGGCGCACGCCGTAGGTCCCGCTGCGGCCGAGGATCTGCTCGGCCGCTTCACCGCGGATCAGGTTCGAGGTCCCGACGAAGTCGGCGACGAAAGCCGTCCGCGGCGCGTCGTACACCTCGGCCGGGGTGCCGACCTGCTCGATCCGCCCCTCGTTGACGACCGCCACGCGGTCGCTCATCGTCAGCGCTTCCTGCTGGTCGTGCGTGACGAAGACGAACGTGATGCCGACCTCGCGCTGCAGGTGCTTGAGCTCGGTCTGCATCGCGGTGCGCAGCTTGAGGTCGAGGGCGCCCATCGGTTCGTCCAGCAGCAGCACCTTCGGCCGGTTGACCAGCGCCCGGGCCAGCGCGACGCGCTGCCGCTGTCCTCCGGACAGTTGTGCCGGGCGCCGCGCGCCGTACTCGGCCAGCCGCACGGTTTCCAGCGCCCGGTGGGCCATCTCGCGCCGCTGCCGCCGTCCCACCCGCTTCACGCGGAGTCCGTAGGCGACGTTGTCCAGGACGGTCATGTGCGGGAACAACGCGTAGTCCTGGAAGACCGTGTTCACGTCCCGCTCGAACGGCGCGAGGCCGGTCACGTCGCGACCGTCCAATGTGACCGTTCCGGCGCTGGGCCGTTCGAAACCCGCGATCATCCGCAGGATGGTGGTCTTGCCCGATCCGGACGGTCCGAGCATGGCGAAGAACTCGCCGTCGGCGATGTCGAGGTCGATCCCGGCGACGGCCTGCGCGGTCCCGAACGACTTGCGCAGGCCGCGCAACCGGATCGCGGGCTCGGCGCCGGTGTCCGGCTGCTGCCCGGCCGGGGCCGGTCGCGCGGCGTCGACGGTGTCTCGAACGGTCATCCGTTGTCGCCCTCTCATCCGGTGAAGTCGCTCATGACGTGCTTGATGCGGGTGTAGTCCTCCAGGCCGTAGGCCGACAGGTCCTTGCCGTAGCCGGAGTGCTTGAAGCCGCCGTGCGGCATCTCGGCGACCAGCGGGATGTGCGTGTTGACCCACACGCAGCCGAAGTCCAGGCGCTTGGACATCCGCAGCGCCCGCCCGTGGTCGCGGGTCCACACGCTGGAGGCCAGCCCGTAGGCGACGTCGTTGGCGTACCGCAGGGCCTGCGCCTCGTCGTCGAAGCGCTGCACGGTCAGCACGGGCCCGAACACCTCGTTCTGCACGATCTCGTCGTCCTGGTGCAGCCCGGAGATCACCGTCGGCGCGTAGAAGTAGCCGGCGTCGCCGACGCGGTGGCCTCCGGTGTGGACGGTGGCGTGGCCGGGCAGCCGGTCGACGAACCTGCTGACCTTGTCGAAGTGGGCCGCGTTGTTCAGCGGTCCGTAGGCGACGTCTTCGGCGGGCGGGCCGGTGCGGGTGGCGCGGGCGCGTTCGGTCAGCGCGGCGACGAGTTCGTCGTGCACGCCGGAGTGCGCGAGCACGCGCGTGGCTGCGGTGCAGTCCTGGCCTGCGTTGAAGAATCCGGCTTCGGCCACCGCCGCGGCGGTCCTGTCGACGTCCGCGTCGTCGAAGACCACGACCGGTGCCTTGCCGCCGAGTTCGAGGTGCACGCGCTTGACGTCCACCGCGGCCGCGCCGGCGACCTGCATGCCGGCGCGCACCGAGCCGGTGATCGACACCATCGCCGGGACGGGGTGCTCGACCAGGGCGCGCCCGGTGTCGCGGTCTCCGCAGACCACGTTGAGCACGCCCGGCGGGAGGAACTCCGCGGCCATCTCGGCGAGCAGCACCGAGCTGGCCGGTGTGGTCTCGGCGGGTTTGAGCACGACGGTGTTGCCGGCGGCCAGCGCCGGGGCGACCTTCCAGATCGCCATCATCAGCGGGTAGTTCCACGGCGTGACCTGCGCGCACACGCCGACCGGCTCGCGGCGCACGTAGGAGGTGTGCCCGGCCATGTACTCGGCGGCGGCCCTGCCTTCGAGCGTCCGCGCGGCGCCGGCGAAGAACCGCAGCTGGTCCAGCATCATCGGGATCTCTTCGGAGGCGGTCACCGCGAGGGGTTTGCCGGTGTCGGCGGACTCGACCCGGACCACCTCCTCGGCCCGCGATTCGAGGGCGTCGGCCAGCCGCAGCAGGGCGAGCTGCCGCTCGGCGGGGGTGGTCTCGCTCCAGGACTCGAACGCCTTGGCCGCTGCGCCGACGGCGGTGTCCACGTCCTGCGGGGAGGAGACGGGAGCGGTGGCGCGGGGACGGCCGGTCGTCGGGTCGACGAGGTCGCAGTGCTGCCCGGAGAGCGCTTCGACTCGTCTGCCGTCCACGAAGTTCGTCAAGTGCTGCACGGGGACTCCTTGTCGTTCGGGCGCTCGCCGGGTGTGGTGCGCGCACCGGCGGGGTCGTCCGCTTCGTGCCAGCCGTGTGATCCAGCACACCGGCGGTGATAAAACATATGAGTTCATATTTCAAAGCGAAGGGGTCGATCGTTTCGGGCAGAATTCGGTCAGGGGCCGAGCCAGGTGCCGGCCGGACGGGATGTCGGACGCGGAAGACGGGAGCGCGAGGGTGGACAGGGTGGCTCGGTCGGCGGTCTTCGCACCGCTCGACCAGCTCGGACGTGCCGAAACAGTGGCCAGGCGGATGGCCGACGCGATCGTCGGCGGCCTGCTCGCCGACCAGGAGCAACTGCCGAGCGAGTCCGAGCTCGCCGACCGGTTCGGCGTCTCCACCGTCACCGTCCGCGAAGCGCTGACGGCGCTGCGCCAGCAAGGGCTGGTGGAGACCCGCCGCGGCCGCGGCGGCGGGAGCTTCGTGCGCGCGCCCGCCCAGCAATCCCCGGCGACGGCCGTGCTGCGCGAGCGGCTGGGGACGATGACACCGGCCGACATCCGCGACATCGGCGACGAGTACACGGCGATCGCGGGCACCGCTGCGCGGCTGGCGGCGGAACGCGCCTCTGCGGAGGACGTGACGCGGATCAGGGCCGCGGCCGAGGAGTTCGGCTCCTCCGAACCGCCGGCGCTGCACCGCGCCGAACGCGGGTTCCACCTCGAAGTGGCGGCCGCCAGCCAGTCGCCCCGACTGACCCAAATGGAGGTACGCCTGCAGGGCGAGGTTGGGGCACTGTTGTGGCTGCCGGCGAGTCAGCGGGGAAACCGGCGGCGGGCGTGCGAGGAGCACAGCGCCATCGTCTCCGCGATCGCGGACGGCGACGGGACGCAGGCGCGCAGCCTGACCGAGGACCACGTCCTGGACGTGGTGGAAGGTCTCGCGGAGCTCCATCTGCGGCTGGTCGCCCCGTAGGTGCGGCGGACGGGCTGCGGGTGGTCGGCGCCGCTGGTGGAACAGGCCCAGGTGGATCGATGGTGCAGGACTTCGGGGCGGTGAGCGTTGCCGGGCTCGTCGACGAGATCACGACGATGGTCGAGCGCATCTTCGAGGCGCTGGACTCCCTGCGGGTGAAGGTGGAACGGCTCTACGCCGAGCGCGCGACCCGGGGAGTGCTGCCCAGCGCGGCCGACCTCGGCGAGCTGCGGCCCGACATCGTGGCCAACCTCGGCGCCGAACGCGGTCTGGTCGTCGGCTCCGGCTACATCTCCGACGTCGGCGCGCTGCGCGACCGGGACCGGTGGCTGGAGTGGTGGAAGAGCGAACGCGACGGGCGGCCCGCCCGCCTGGTCGTCAGCCTGGACCCGGACAGCGACGAATTCCTCGACTACACCAGGCAGCCGTGGTTCACCACGCCGCGCTCGACCGACCGCCGCCACATCACCGGTCCCTACGTCGACTACCTGTGCACCGACGAGTACTCGCTGACCCTCACCGCCCCCGTCCACCACGACGGGCGGTTCGTCGGCGTGGTGGGCTCGGACGTCTTCGTGCGCGGGCTCGAATTGGTGCTGCTGCCCGAGCTGCGCGCACTGGCCCAGCAGGCGGCGCTGGTCAACGCCCAGGGCAGGGTGATCGTGTCGAACCGAGCCCGCCTGGCCACCGGTTCCCTGGTCCGCGAACCCGACGTCGCCCGGCTCTGGCCGACCAGGCACGACGCGCCCGAGCGAGGGCCGTATTCCCTGAAAATCGGCTCCCCCCGCCCGGACGGCCGCGCACCCGAGGGCTGCGCGGATGAGTTGCACCTGTGCGCGGACCTCCCGCTGGCGCTGTTGGTGTCGCGCTGACCGGCACCGCCTGCACTTTCGGGCATGATCCGGTCGATCGGGTCGCGGCGCCCCGTGTGCAGGCGTCGGTACCCGCACGATGTGTCTCTCATCATGTTGCTCGTGCCCGGTTTGCGGGGTGAGGTGAAGCTGGCAACGATCTGGCTGGATCTCGTGCACCGGTCCTGCCGCGGCGGACGAAGGAGTTCTACCCGTGCTTCACGAGCGTCTTGAACCGGTCTACGCCAGCGTGGTCCAGCGCAACCGCGGCGAAGCCGAGTTCCACCAGGCGGTTCGGGAAGTGCTGGAAAGCATCGGGCCGGTCATCGACAAGCACCCGGAGTACGCCGAGCACAAGATCATCGAGCGGATCTGCGAGCCCGAGCGGCAGATCACCTTCCGCGTGCCGTGGGAGGACGACCGCGGCGAGGTGCACATCAGCCGCGGCTTCCGGGTGGAGTTCAACAGCGCCCTCGGCCCCTACAAGGGCGGGCTGCGCTTCCACCCGTCGGTCTACCAGGGCATCGTGAAGTTCCTCGGCTTCGAGCAGATCTTCAAGAACGCGTTGACCGGGCTGCCCATCGGTGGCGGCAAGGGCGGCGCCGACTTCGACCCGAAGGGGCGCTCGGACCGGGAGATCATGCGGTTCTGCCAGAGCTTCATGACCGAGCTGCACCGGCACATCGGCGAGTACGTCGACGTGCCCGCCGGGGACATCGGCGTCGGCGGTCGGGAGATCGGTTACCTGTTCGGCCAGTACAAGCGGATCACCAACCGCTACGAGTCCGGGGTGCTGACGGGCAAGCACCTGTCCTTCGGCGGTGCCCGCGTGCGCACCGAGGCGACCGGTTACGGCTGCGCCTTCTTCGTGCAGGAGATGCTGCAAGCGCGCGGGGAGTCCTTCGACGGCAAGCAGGTCGTGGTCTCGGGCTCGGGCAACGTCGCGGTCTACACGATGGAGAAGGTGCACCAGCTCGGCGGCACCGTGGTGGCCTGCTCGGACTCCTCCGGCTACGTGGTCGACGAGAACGGCATCGACGTCGAGCTCGTCAAGCAGCTCAAGGAGGTCGAGCGGACGCGGATCAGCGCCTACGCCGAGCGCCGGCCGAACGCGAAGTTCGTCGCCGACCGCAGCGTCTGGGAGGTGCCGTGCCAGGTGGCGATGCCCTCGGCCACCCAGAACGAGCTCGACGCCGCCGACGCGGCCACCCTGATCGCCAACGGCTGCATCGCGGTCGGTGAGGGTGCGAACATGCCGACCACCCCGGACGCGGTGCGCAGCTTCCAGGAAGCCGGAATCGCCTTCGGTCCCGGCAAGGCGGCCAACGCCGGTGGCGTGGCGACCTCGGCGCTGGAGATGCAGCAGAACGCGTCCCGGGACAGCTGGAGCTTCGAGTTCACCGAGAAGCGGCTCGAAGAGATCATGAAGGACGTCCACGCCCGCTGCTACGCCACCGCGGAAGAGTACGGGATGCCCGGCAATTACGTCGCGGGCGCCAACATCAACGGCTTCACCAACGTCGCCGACGCGATGCTCCGCCTCGGTCTCATCTAGTTCGGTCGCAGCGCACCGCCGACCGGCGCATGTGTCCACATCGGACAACTATCGCAGCGGTCGCGCGACGAGCGGGCGGCCCCGGCGCCCCGAGGTTCCAGCCAGGCCCTCCGCCGCGGGCCCGCAGACGGCACCGCGCGTCGTCGCCTCGTCCGAGACGGGCGCCTACGCCGCGGCGAGGACGGCGGCCAACAAACCCGGGAACCGCTGTTCCAGCTCGGCGCTGCGGAGCTCGCTGTAGCGGGCCGTTCCCCGGTCGTACTGGGCGATGATGCCGCTCTCGCGCAGCACCTTGAAGTGGTGCGTGGAGGTCGATTTGGACACCGTCAAGCCGAACGCGGCGCAGTTCATCGGCTGCTGCGCGCGGGCGAGGGCGCGAACGATGCCCAGGCGGACGGGTTCACCGAGCGCGCGCAGCACCTGGTCCACCCCGATCTCGCGCAGCTCGGGCTGCGGAAGCGCCTTCCCGGAAGCCGGGGGCTGGGGCGAGTCGGTGAGCACGCGCACATTGTACGACATCTGTCGTACGACCGCTTGTACGATGAAGCTCGTACTACGAGGTGAGCCGTGCACACCGCCGCTCGCCACGACACGACTCCCCCAACCGAGTCGGAGGATGGATCTCCACGATGGACCCCGCCACCCCGCAGCACACCGCTCCGGAAGACCCCCTGTTCACGCCCGTCAAGATCGGCGGTGTGGCGCTGGACAACCGTGCGGCGCTGGCCCCGATGACGCGGATCAGCGCGACGGAGGACGGTTCGGCCACCGACCGCATCGCCCGCTACTACGCCGGATTCGCCCGCGGCGGCTTCGGCTTGATCATCACCGAGGGCGTCTACACCGACACGGAGCACAGCCAGGGGTACCTGCACCAGCCCGGTCTGGCGACCGCCGCGCAGGAAGCATCCTGGCGCCCGGTCGTGGCGGCCGTGCACGAGGAGAACAGCGCGATCTTCGCGCAGCTGATGCACGCCGGTGCCCAGTGCCAGGGCAACCGGTTCCGCCAGGAGACCGTGGGCCCGTCCGCCGTGGCGCCACGCGGTGAGCAGCTCGCGTTCTACCGGGGCGAGGGCCCGTTCCCGACCCCGCGACCGCTGGAGAAGACCGAGATCGCCGACATCCGTCGCGGTTTCGCCGCCGCGGCCCGCCGCGCCGCCTCGGCCGGCTTCGACGGCGTCGAGCTGCACGGCGCGAACGGGTACCTGCTGGACCAGTTCCTCACCGACTACCTCAACCAGCGCGAGGACGACTACGGGGGCGGGATCGCCAACCGCGTGCGCCTGGCAGCGGAGGTCTGCGACGAGGTGCTGCAAGCGGTGGGCTCCGAAATCGCGGTGGGCATCCGGATTTCCCAAGCGAAGGTCAGCGACGCCCGGCACCGCTGGGCCGGAGGCGCCGAGGACGCCGAGGTCATCTTCGGCACCCTCGCCCGCACCGGAGTGCACTTCCTGCACACCACCGAGTACCGGGCCACCGCTGCCGCGTTCGACACCGGCGGGGCCACGCTCGCCGAGCTCGCCAAGCAGCACAGCGGACTTCCCGTGATCGCCAACGGCCAGCTCGAAGACCCGCGCACGGCCCGTTCCCTGCTCAGCTCCGGCGCCGCCGACCTCGTCGCGATCGGCAAAGCCGCACTCGCCCAGCACGACTGGCCGCACCGCGCCCGGGACGGCCGGGACATCGCCGCCGATCCGCACCCCGAGGTGTTCAGCCCGCTGGCCGACATCAAGGACTGGGAACTGCGACGCTGAGCACGCGCGGGTCGCCGCACCGCCGAGGGACTCAGGACCGGGATCGCCCACATGTCCGGCGCCACGAGACACCGGTGGCCGTGATCAACAGCGGCTATCCCCTCACTCCGCTTCGGTGGAGCCCTGGAGGATCCGTTCCAGCGATGCCAGGAACCGCTCGCGATCGTCGGCGGGCAGGGGGGCCAGCATGCGGTCGTTGACGGCGAGGACCGCGGGGGTGAGCCGGCGCACCACGTCACGACCGGGATCCGTGACCGCGACCAGTTTGCGCCGACGGTCGTTGTCGTCGCGGGTCACCTCGATCAGCTGCCGTTGCAGCAGGCGGTTGAGCACGGGAGCGATGGTCGATTTGTCGAGGTAGGCCAGTTCACCCAGCGTGCCCTGGTCCATGACACCTCGGAGGTGCAACAGGCCCAGCACGGTGAATTGCGGTCCGGTGACCTCGCGGTCGACCAGCTCCTGCCAGAGCCGGGTGTGCAGTTGGGTCAGCCGACGGCTCAGGTGCCCCAGCCCGCTGATCGCAGCCAGGACGCTGTCGCCGGTTTCTGGTGAACTCACTCTCTCCACACCCTTCCACCTGGTTCAGGACGCACACGGAGTATATCCTCATATTAGGACGTGCACGTACTAACTGTGCGTGATGAAGAGTGTTCGCACGCGCCCCAGCGGCCGTCGGTTCGGAAAGGAACGATCCCATGCCGCAACACGGCCCCGCACTGAACTTCCGCGACTTCGTCGACGACCTCCTCGCCGCAGGCGACGCGGTCCGCATCGACCAGCGAGTCGACCCCGAGCTGGAAGTCGGCGCCATCACCCGGCGAGTCTACGAAACCAAGGCGCCCGCTCCCCTGTTCGCCAACCTCACCGGCGCCGAACCCGGCTTCCGCCTCCTCGGCGCCCCTGCGGGGCTCAACAGCACGGGTGCGCAGCAGTACGGTCGGCTGGCGGCCCACTTCGGCTTGCCCCGCACGAGCACGCCGCGCGACATCCTGGAGAAGCTGATCGAGGCGATGCACGCCGATCCGCTCTCCCCTGTCACGACCGCGGACGCGCCCTGCAAGGAGCACGTCCAGCTCGGCGACGACGTCGACCTGGAGCGCTTTCCGGTTCCGCTGCTGCACCAGGAGGACGGGGGCCGCTACTTCGGGACCTACGGCTTCCACGTCGTCGCCAGCCCAAACGGCACCTGGACGAGTTGGTCGATCAGCCGGACCATGCTGCACGGCCGCACCACGCTCGTCGGACCGGCGATGCCGCAACAACACCTCGGGATGATCCACGCCATGTGGCGGGAGCGGGGACTGCCGACGCCGTGGGCCATGGTGCTCGGGGCTCCGCCGGCCGCCGTGGCCGCCGCCGGGATGCCGCTGCCCGCCCAGGTCAACGAGGACGGCTACGTGGGAGCGCTCACCGGCCACCCGGTCGAGGTGGTCCGAGCCGAGACCAACGACCTGTACGTGCCGGCCAACGCCGAAATCGTCCTGGAGGGCACCATCAGCCCCGACGAGACGGCTCCCGAAGGTCCGATGGGCGAATACCACGGGTATTCGTTCGCCGAGAGCCGCCCGCAACCGGTGTTCCACGTCGACGCGATCACCCACCGCACCGATCCGATCCTGCCGGTCTGCGCGGCCGGCCTGCCTCCGGAGGAGAACCACACCATCTGGGGCACGATGATCTCCGCGGCGAGCCTGGACCTGCTGCGCTCCGCCGGACTACCGGTGGACATGGTGTGGTGCTCCTACGAGGCCGCGACCTGCTGGATGGTCATCTCCATCGACCTCGACCGGCTCGGCAGGCTGGGCACGACGGAACGGGCACTGGTCGACGCGATCGCCGAGGTCCTGTTCGACTCGCACCCGGGGTGGCTGGTTCCCAAGGTCATCCTCGTCGCCAATGACATCGACATCACCGACATCGACCAGGTCGTCTGGGCGATGGCCACGCGCGCCCACCCCGGAACCAGCCACTACACCTTCCCCGACGCCCCCGGCATCCCGCTGGTGCCCTACCTCACCCCCGACGAGGCGCGTGCGGCCAAGGGCGGCAAATCCATCACCAGCTGCCTGCAACCGGAGCAGTTCCAGGGCACCAACAAGGGCATCACCGCCTCCTTCCGCGGCTCCTACCCGAAGCACCTGCAACAACACGTGCTCGACAACTGGACCAGCTACGGATTCCGGTGACCCGGCGGGAGAAGAAGCGATTCCGACCAGTGCCAGTCTTTGAACCCGCTTTCGGAAGGGTCGTGGCAAGCGGCGCCAGCCGCTTTCTCTTTCGGTGAGTGGTCTCGCCACTTGCACCGCCGCGGGTTCTCAGCGGTCGTCTCGCGAGGACAGCCCCGACGCCGTGTATTGGGCATACATCAGGAGGGGCTTCCGCAGTCGATGTGGCTGTGGCGCGGCAGCGCCTCCGTGGGGGGTGGTGGTCGGGTGACGGGCGGGCCGCTGAGGTTCCGCTACCGGCGCCGCCTCGCAAAACGAGTTCGAAGACAGGCTCTCAGCAGATGACGCGACTCAGTCGCTCCGGTGCGTGATCAGCCCCGCCGACATGGTGAGCCGGATCGGTGCGGTGGCGAGCTCGTCGGCCGGGGCGTCCACCGGGTCCACTGTGAACGCGGTCAGGTCCGCCCGGCACCCCACCGCGATCCGCCCGGCGGACGACTCGGTGCCGTCGGCGATCGCGGCGTGGGTGGTCATTCCTTCCAGCGCCATCAGGCCGGTCAACGCCTGTTCCGGAGTGACGGGTGCGATGTCGGTACCGGGCCGGCGGCGCAGTCGGGCGAAGCTGAGCACCTCGCGGGCGTCGTAGCCGGCGATGGGCCAGTCCGAACCCAGCACGAGGGTGCCTCCGGTGTCGCGGACGTCGCGGCAGCACCAGGCCCGGTTGGCTCGTTCGGCACCGAGCCGGGTCGACCATTCGTCGCTGTGGTCGGCCGTGGTGTAGGCGGTGTGCGACGGCTGCATGGAGGCCACCAGGCCGGTGGCGACCAGTCGGCGGACCTGGTCCACCGGCAGCGTTTCGAGGTGTTCGACCCGGTGCCGGACGCCGCGGGTGTCCACGCCCTGGAAGCTGTCGACGACGTGGCGCACGCCGGCGTCGCCGATGGCGTGCGTCGCGGTCTGCACCCTCGCGGCCGCGAAGTACCGGACGGCCCTGGTGTACTCCTCGGTGTCCAGCCAGAGCGCGTCGGTGTTCTGGCCGAGGCAGTCGGCGTGCTCCAGCCAGGCGGTGCCGCCCTCGATGGTGCCGTCGATGAAGAACTTCACGGCAGCGACTTCCCAGCGCTTTCCTCGCCGCCCCTGGAGCGCGACGAGCCCGTCGAGGTCGTCGCCGGGCATGCACCACGGCGCCAGCCGCAGCCGTACCGGCAGGTCGGTGTCGTTGTCGACCTGCGTGAGCAGGTCCAGGCTCCTCGCCGCGCCGTCCATGACGTTGCCGCCGGTGAGCCCGGTGGCCGCCATCGACTCCAGCAGGTCGACGAGCCGGCGCCGCAGTTCGGCGTCGGGCGTCGGCGGGATCACCGCGCGCACCGGTTCCATGGCGGCGTGTTCGAGCAGATGTCCGGTCAGCCGACCGCGCTCGTCGCAGACGATCCGGGCGCGCTGCTGGAACGCGCGGGGTCCGGTGATCCCGGCGCGCGCGAGGGCTGTGCTGCTGGCCAGGGCGGAGTGGCCGTCGTAGAGGGTGAGCAGGACCGGGGTGTCGGGCAGCACTTCCTCGACGACGTGGTTGGTCACCGGGCTGCCGCCGAAGACGTTGTGGTCCAGCCCGAATCCCGTCACCCACCCCTCGCGGCCGCGCACCGCGCCGGCCAGTGCCGCGCGCAGGTCGTCGAGGTCGCTGCACCCGGACAGGTCGAGGCCGTCGAACGAGGTGATCCCGTGCAGGGGGTGCATGTGCCCGTCGACCAGGCCCGGCGTCGTGATCGCCCCGCCGAGATCGACGACATCCGTGCCGGGGCCGCGCAGCGCGAACGCATCGTCGTCGAGGGCGATGATGCGGTCTCCGCGCACCGCGATGGCGGAGGCGGTGGGGCGGCTCGGGTCGAGCGTGCGCGCGGTGGTCCCGACGACGAGGATGTCGGCGGCGCTCATCGGACGATCTCCTTCTCGCAGTCGGCGGCGATGCCGGCGTAGACCTCGGGGCGGTTGCGGCGCAGCCAGGCGCCCCACGACAGACCGACGACGCAGACGAGCGGGATCGTGGCCAGCAGCACCACGTTGACCGTGGTCGAGGCCGATGTCATCAGGTCGACGTGGCGGGCCGCGAGGACGAGCACGCCGGTCATCGCCAGTGCCGAGACGAGCGGCGCGATCACGGTGCGCCAGGGGCCTTCGGTGTTGGGGGTGCGGCGGAAGAAGGTGATGACCGAGACGGCCGCGGCGACCTGCAACAGCAGAATTCCGAAGACACCGGGGGTGTTCACCCAGATCAGCAGGTGCCGGTACGGGTCGGCGCCGACGAGGGCGAAGCCGACGAGGGCGAAGCCGACGACGATCACCAGGGCGAGCACGGTTTGCGCGAGACCGGCGACGTGCGGCGACCGGGTGCGCGGGTGGACCGCCGCCAGGCGGGACGGCAGCAGACCTTCGCGGGTGATGACCAGCGCGTAGCGGGTCACCGCGTTGTGGAAGGCGACCAGGCTGGCCACCACGCTGGTGACGATGAGCAGGTGCATCACCGTGGCGAACCAGGTGCCCACGTAGTTGCCGGCGGCGGTGAAGAACAGGCCGACCGGGTCCTGGGCCGCCGCGGCGATCACGCCCTGCGCGCCGTACGCCTGGACGATGCTCCAGACGATGAAGGCGTAGGTCGCGGCCATGACGGCGACCGCGATGTACATCGCCCGCGGGATCGTGCGGTGCGGCGCGCGGGTTTCGGAGCGGTAGATGACGGTGGCTTCGAAGCCCATGAACGCGGCGAACGCGATGGGCAGGATGCTGGCCATGCCGGGTTCGAACAGGTGGGAGGGCGCGAAGGACGCGAACCCGATGCCTTCGGGACCGCCTCCTCGGACCAGGATCGCGACGGCGAGCACGAACAGCACGCCGGTTTCGGCCACGAGCAGGACGGCCAGGAGCTTGGCACCGAAGTCGACGCTGCGGAACCCGACGTACCACACCAGCGCGACCCCGGCGACGGCGTAGCACCACCAGGGCGCGTCGATGCCGAAGACGTCCAGGAACGTGTCGTGGGCGGCTTTGCCGAGCAGGCCGTACACGCCGATCTGCAGGACGTTGTAGGACAGCAGGGCGACCAACGCCGCGGCCACGCCGGCGGTCTTGCCCAGGCCCAGGCAGATGTAGGAGTAGAACGCCCCGGCGTTGCCGACATAGCGGGAAAATGTCGTGAAGCCGACGGCGAAGACGGCGAGCACCACCCCGGCGAAGAGGTAGGCCGCGGGGGCGCCGAGGCCACCGACCAGCACTGCCAGGGGCGCGACGCCGACGACGACCATCAGCGGGGCGGCTGCCGAGACCACGATGAAGACCAGGTCGCTGGTCCCGAGCGCGTCGCGCTTGAGGCCGTCGCCGGTGTCCCGAGTGGATTCTTCGCGGGGCGGGGATCCGGACATGGTCGGTCTCCTCGATTATCGAAACCGATTAGATTTAGGCGGGCGGTAGCGTACGGCCGACGATGACGAATGGGAAGGGGGTGAAGGTGGTGGGAGCCAGCCGACGACGGGCGGGACGCCCCCGGACGGCGGTGCTGGACCGCCAGCGGATCGGCGAGGCAGCGCTCGAACTCGTCGACGAGACCGGGGACTTCACGCTCCCCGAACTGGCCCGGCGGCTCGGGGTGCAGACCGGGTCGCTCTACCACCACGTCGAGGGGCGGGCCGGCGTGATCGAGCTGCTCCGCGAGCAGATCAGCGACCAGATGGACCCGACACCCCTCCAGCAGCACCGCTGGGACGTCGCGATAGCCGAGTTCTTCCGCTCCTACCGCGCGGTTTTCGCCGCACACCCGCGCGTGGTGCCGATGCTGACCACCACCACGGTCCGCTCGCCCCGGGTCATCGCGGCCTACGAGAAGATGGCGGCCCAGCTCGCTGACAGCGGCATCCCGATCAGCCGGACGATGGAGATCCTCACGGCACTGGAGAGCTTCGCCATCGGTTCCGCGCTGGATCTGGCCGCGCCCGAGGTGATGTGGGAGATCCCGGACGGGGTCGACGCGCCGCACCTCGCGGCGGCGCTCGCCGCGCAGGAAACCCCCGCCGACCGCGCCGAGCGCGCGTTCGAGGTCGGCCTCACCACCCTGCTCGACGCGGTGCGGGCCGAGGCCGCCTCCGCGCTCTGACGCCGCACCGGCGCCGAGCGGTGACCGTCGAGCCACCCCGGCTTTCCGGAGCGATCCCGGGCCGGGTATTGCACAACGCGTACACCGGTTGTATACATCTTGCATGACTGGTTGCTCATCGCCGGCGACACGGCATCGGTCGCCACCAGCGCGCTGGGCCCGATCGGGTCCACCACCTGTTACGACCTGAGATTTCCCGAGCTGTGGCGGGCATTGGTCGATGCGGGCGCGAAAACCGCTGTGGTGCCCGCAGCCTGGCCGGCTGCTCGCCGCGCGCACTGGCGGCTGCCCACCGCCTGCGAGGTCGATGCCTCGTGCGTCGACGCGGTGCGAGCCGAATTCCCGGTGCTGGCGGATCGACGTCTCCCCTTCACCCCGCCCAGCACGCAACCACCGCACGCACCAGGAGGATGCCCGTGACCGACGACCGACTGCGGCTCTACGTCGCACACGGTGACGCGGTGCTCGATCTGACCCCGGACAGACTCATCGTGGCCGGCTACACCGCCCGCGACGAGCGCGCCGTCGCCGAGCACATCGCAGAACTCCAGGCCATCGGAGTGCCACCGCCGGCGAGTGTGCCCGCCTTCTACGACCTCGACCCCGCCCTGCTGTCCACCGACGCCGTCGTGGCGGTCGACGGCACGCACACCTCGGGCGAAGTGGAACCCGTGCTGGTCCGCCACCACGGCGAGTACTACCTGGCGGTGGGATCCGACCACACCGATCGCGACCTCGAACGCACCAGCATCGCCGACTCGAAGGCAGCGTGCCCGAAGCCGATCGGACAGCTGGTGATCCCGCTCGGAACCGACGTGTCCGCGGCGGCGTGGGATGGCATGACCGCGTCCTCCAGTGTGGACGAACTCCCCTACCAGAACGGCGACCTCGCCACGTTGCGCCCACCGGACGACCTGCTCGAACGCCTGACCGGGACGCTCGGCGAGATCGACGGCGTCCTCGTCGTCTTCTGCGGAACTTTCCCGCTCCTGACAGGGGAGTTCGTGCACGGCAGCTATTGGCGCCTGCACCTGTCCTGCGCCGATGGCACGACTTTGACGCACTCGTACGAGATCAAGCAGAGGAGTCAGTAATGCGCACCGGGTCCGAGTACTTGGCCTGCATCAAAGACGATCGTGAGATCTACGTCGATGGCCGGAGGGTGCACGACGTGGCTCACCACCCCGCTTTCGCACCGATCGCCACGACGATCGCCGAGTTGTTCGACGTGGCCGCGGATCCCGCGTCCGGCATGACCACCCACGCCGGTCCGGGCTCCGAGATCGAGACGAACCGGGTGTTCACCACGCCCCGCAGCCGCGAGGACCTCGCCGCGTTCCGACTGGCCGTGGAGACCTGGGCGCACCACACCCACGGATGGGTGGGCCGCAGTCCCGACCACGTCGGGGCCTTCGTGAGTGCTTTCGCCGCCCACACCGAGGTTTTCGGCAGCGGGGAGCGCGACTTCTCCGCCAACGTCACCGCTTTCCACGAGCGGATGCTGCGCGAGAACCTCTACGTCTCCTATGCGATCATCCCGCCGCAGGTCTCCCGGGCCGACACCGCGCACGCCTGGGCCGGCGACCTCGTCCAGGCCGGGGTGGCCGAGGAACGCGAGGACGGCATCGTCGTCCGGGGCGCGCAGATGCTGGCGACCGGCGCGGCCGTCGCGGACGAGATCTTCGTGTCCTGCATCAAACCGCTGACCGAAGAGGACAGGGATTTCGCGCTCGGCTTCGTCGTGCCGGTCAACGCCAGCGGGCTCAAGTTGTACTGCCGCAGGCCCTACGCGCCGGCGGCCACCAGCCACTACGACTACCCGCTGAGCACCCGCTACGACGAAACCGACGCGCTGCTGGTCTTCGACGACGTCTTCATCCCCTGGGACCGGGTGTTCGTCTACCGCGACGTCGCCGGGTTGCGCCGCCAGTTCTTCGACACCGGGGCGCACGTGCTCGGCAACTGGCAGGCGCAGATCCGGTTCGCGGTCAAGCTGCAGTTCCTCGCCGGCATCGCGCGCAAGGTCGCCGCCGTCAACGGAGTCGACAAGTTCCCGGGTGTGGTGGAGAAGCTGGGCGAGCTGGCGAGCCTGGCCTCGCTGGTCGAATCCGCCGTGCTCGCGGCCGAGTACACCGCAGCTCCCGACGAGCAGGGGATGTGGCGTCCCGGCTCCCGCGCGGTCTACGGCGCGATGGGGTTGCAGGCCGAGCTGTACCCCCGCGTGCTGGCCGTGCTGCGCGATCTGGTCGGCGGCGGAGTGCTGCAGGTTCCCTCCAGCGTGGAGGACATGCGCAACCCGGACACGCGCGCCGACATGGATCGCTACGTCCACAGCCCCGCCGCGGAGGCCGAAGAGCGGGTGAAGCTGTTCAAACTCGCCTGGGACGCCGTCGGCAGCGAGTTCGCCGGACGCCACCACCAGTACGAGATGTTCTACGCCGGGGCGCCGTTCGTGGTGAAGGGATACGCCTTCCGCAACTACGGCTTCGACGCCCCGCTGGCCGCGGTCGATTCCTTCCTCGCCAGCTACGACACCCACGCCGCCTGACGAACTGGAGCGCTCTCATGGCCAAACCCGAGTACGAGTTCTTCCCGGTCGCCGACGTCGACTACACCGTCTGCCCCGGAGACGACCCGAAGATCACCGAACGGATCCTGTCCTCCGACCCCGACACCGGGGTCGCGACCCGGATCCTGCGCTACGAGCCGGGCGCCGACTCCACGCCCATGGGCGTGCAGAAGCACGACTTCTGGGAAGAGGTCTACATCCTCGAAGGCTCCTTCACCGACCTGTCCCTGAACCGGACGTTCACCGCGGGCATGTACGCCTGCCGTCCGCCGGGCATGCCGCACGGGCCGTGGCGCACCGACGAAGGCGTGGTCACCTTCGAAGTCCGCTACCGGGCCTGACGTTCTCGCGAGGAGACACCCATGCCACCAACCGCTCACCCACCTCCGACGGAAACGCACGTGGAACCCGCGACGCTGCGCCGGACCATGGGCCGGTTCACCACCGGGGTCGCCGTGGTGACGACCGTCAGCGGCGACGGCCCGCACGGGATGACGGTCAACTCGCTGACCTCCGTTTCCCTCGATCCACCGCTCATCCTGGTCAGCCTGACCACCGGAGCCCGCACCACCCAGGCCGTCGCGGACTCGGGCGGATTCGCGGTCAGCATCCTGTCCTGCCGCCAGGAGCCGATCGCGATGCGGTTCGCCCGCCGCGGCGAAGACCACTTCGCCGGGCTGCCGCTCGAATACGGCCAGCACCGGGTTCCCGTCGTCCCGGACGCGCTGGCCCACGTGGAATGCCGCACCGAGCACGAGATCCCGGCGGGCGACCACGTGCTGTTCCTCGGCCGGGTCGTCGCCACGTGCGACCGGGAGGGACAACCGCTGGCATTCCACGGTGGCCGCTTCCTCGACGTGGTCGGCCACGGCCACGACGTCCCGCCCTGGTTCTTCTGACGAACCGGTCGCGGGCAACGACATCACCCGCGGCAATCCGCGTCCGGCGGCCGTGCCCCTGCTGCCGCCGGACCGGGCACCTCCGTTCGCCGTGCGGTGCTCGGCTCCGGTCCGGCACACCCCGGCGGCCGTGCGACGTTTCCACGGAAGACAAGGACAAGGAGTTGGGAAAGTGCGCCTCGATGCGCTGTTCCACAATGGACGCTTCACCACCCTCGATCCGGAACGCCCCGCGGCCCGCGCCGTTGGCGTGCTGGGCGGGCGGATCGTCGCACTCGACGAGGAGCTGGAGGGTTGCACCGCGGACGTCGTCGTCGACCTCGACGGCGCGCATGCCGTGCCGGGCTTCAACGACGCGCACCACCACCTGAGCCTGGTCGGCAAGGGCCTGCGCGAGCTCGACGTCTCCTACCGCGCCGCGCCCAGCCTCGCCGCGCTGTACCAGGCCGTCGCCGAGCGCGCCGCGACCCTGCCCGACGACGCCTGGGTCGTCGGGGCGGGGTACGACCAGAACAAGATCGGCGCCCATCCGACGGCTGCGGAACTGGACCGCGCCGCCCGAGGTCGACCGGTCTGGCTGGTGCACACCTCGCACCACATGGCAGTGGCCAGCACCGAAGCGCTCGCACGAGCCGGGTTCACCGATCCGACCGCACTGCCCGACGTGCCCGGCGGCCACGTTGCGCGCGACGCGAGCGGGCGGGCCGTCGGACTGCTCCAGGAAACCGCGATGCAGCTGGTCGAACGGGTGCTCCGGCCAGAACCCGTCGAGGAGTGGACCGCCAACATCGCCGCCGGTTCGCAGGCCGCCCTCGCGGTCGGGTTGACCAGTGCGACCGAGCCGGGCATCGGCGTCGTCGACGGCATCGGCAACGGGCCGGCCGATCTGGACGCCTACCTGCGCGTGCGCGAACGCGGCCTGCTCGGACTCCGGATGACGGTCATGCCCTACATCACCGCGCTGCACGACTGCGGCGCCGTGGAACCGGGAGTTCGGTGGTACGGGCTGGACCTCGGCGTGCGCACCGGCTTCGGTGACGAATGGTTGCGCATCGGGCCGACCAAGATCCTCTCGGACGGCTCCCTGATCGGCCGTTCCGCCGCGATGTGCTGCGACTACCACGATTCGCCGGGCAACAGCGGGCTGCTCCAGTACGAGGCCGAACAGATCCGCTCGTACATCGTCGACGCGCACCGCTGCGGCTGGCAGGTCGCCACGCACGCCATCGGCGACGCCGCCCTGGACATCGTCCTCGACGCGTATGCGGAGGCGCAGCGGCGACACCCGCGTCCCGACGTGCGCCACCGCATCGAACACGCGGCGGTGGCCAGCGACGAGCAGGTCGCCCGGATCGCGGCGCTCGGCCTCATCCCGGTCCCGCAGGGCCGATTCCTGTCGGAGATCGGTGACGGCCTGCTCGCCGCCCTCGGCCCGGCCCGGAGCCAGCTGGCCTACCGGATGCGATCGTTCCTGGACGCGGGCGTGGAGCTGCCGGGCTCCACCGACGCCCCGGTGGTCGCGTCGGCCCCACTGCTCAGCATCCACGACATGGTCAACCGGCGGACCGCCTCGGGTGCGCCCATCGGCCCGCACGAGGCGGTGACCGCCCGGGAAGCCTTGCGCGCCTACACGATCGGCTCGGCGCACGCCGTCCACGAGGAGCACATCAAGGGCACCCTCGCCCGAGGCATGCTCGCCGACTTCGTGGTCCTCAGCGACGACCTGCTGGGCGTGGATCCCGAACGCATCGGCGAACTGACCGTGGGAGCCACCGTCGTGGGCGGCCGGGTGGTCCACGACGCCGGAGCGTTGAAGATCTCCTGAACGCGCGGGAGCCCACCTCCCGCGGAACTCATCGAGACCGCTGCCGGGGGCGCCACCTGACCTCCGAACTCGGCCGCTGGGGGCGAGCCCGGTAACCGTCGTGGAACACGGCACCGGTAGGCACACCGTCCCACACGATCTCAGGAGTTCGGCACGATAGGATCAACCGGCGCTGTGCCCGCCTCCGCCCAGGACCTCTGGGTGAGTACGGGGCACGGCGTTGTGGTGAGAGGACGAAACCGCCGCGCATGGCCTGATTCGTACCGAGACAGGGGTTTGCATGAGGTTCTCGGGGACGCCGCGCCTACCGGTTCGCTGGCATCACGCCACGACCGAGCTGGAGGACTTCGCGATCATCTCCTACCGCGTCCCGCTCGACGTCATCGCGCGGCACCTCCCCGAGGGCTTCGAACCGGAGGCGTTCTCCTTCGTCGACGGCACCACGGCGGGATTGGTCTCCGCGGTGCCGTTCAAGGACCGCGACTTCCACTTCCGGTTCGCGCCGAAGGTGGCCATCTCCTGCGGCCAGATCAACTACCGCGCATACGTGCGCAGGCACGGCGAACGCGGCGTGTGGTTCTTCGGGACGAACCTGGACCACCCCTTGGTGACGGTGCCCAGGACCTTGTGGCGCATGCCGTGGTCGCGCAGCCGCATCAGCATCAGCGCCGACTGGACCGACTCCCGCGCACGCTGGAACATGACCGCCGCGGACTCCTCCGGCCGCAGTCACTGCGATCTCGTCGAGACCACCGGACCACTGCAACCGCTGGACGGGTTCTCCAGCGTCGATGACATGCTCGCGATCTTGACCCACCCGACGACCGGGTGGTATCGGCGACTGGGCGGCGGCATCGGCCGGTACTCGATCTGGCATCCCGCGATGCGGCCTCGCTCGTTCCAGATCCGGACCGCGCGGTTCAGCTTCCTGGACCGCCTCGGGATCACCACCCCGGACGCCCGTCCGCACTCCGCCCTCGGACAGCCGTCCCTGCACTTCGACATCCACACCCCGCCACGCAGACTGGCTCGTACCTGACGTCCACCGGCTCCCGGCCACAGTGGATGATCATCTCGCGCGCCACGTCCTGGCCCGCAGGCCGATGCCGCGCTCGCCCGGTGCCGGCCGCTCAGCCCCGCGCCCGCCAGGCGGCGAACTCCTCGGGCGTGGCCACACCGTCGTCGAGCACCGCGCGGTAGACCTCGTAGCTGGCGACCTGATCGTCGGATCGGCTCGCCAGCTCGTGCTTGATCGCCAGCACCACGACGCGCGCCGCGTCGTCCAAGCGCGGAGCCAGCGCGCGCAGGTGCGCCAGGTCGGGTTGACGCTCCGGTTCGTCGACGAACCAGATGTCGATCGTCCACTCGCGACCCTCGGCGTCCTGGCACGAGATGTGCAGGTACAGACCGTCCGGGTACATCGGGTCGGTGTTCCACTGCCCGGTGTCGTCGCGGAAGCGCACCTCACGCACCTGCCCGTGAAGCGCCAGCTCTGCGCCGAGGTGTGCGACAGCCTCGTGCGTAGTCTGGTCAAGCGCGGCGCAGGTGACGGTGATATCGACATCGCGGCGCACCATCACTCCGAGCGCGGAGCTGCCCACCCGCGTTGGGGAGCCGATCGCCGACAGCGCGGCCTCCAGCCCCAGTTCGGCCACCAGCGCGTCCGCCTCCTCCCGCGTGCGCGCTTCGCGTTCCAGGATCTGTTGGGGAGTCACAGTTCCGCGATTGTTCCAACACGGCCAGTCCCGCCGCCCGGATCCCCACAGCAGAC
Organism: Saccharopolyspora rosea; assembly: GCF_025643595.1. GTDB lineage: Bacteria > Actinomycetota > Actinomycetes > Mycobacteriales > Pseudonocardiaceae > Saccharopolyspora > Saccharopolyspora rosea. The sequence continues at coordinate 2,542,850 of NZ_CP102826.1, read as the reverse complement.
CGCCACGGGTTCGCCAGTGCCGCCGCGATCCCCCTGGGCGAGCCCGAGAGCCATATCCACACCCACCGACCGCGAAGGCGGCCTCCCACGGTGCCGAGGACTTCCCGCTGCGCGTCCGGGGAGGGCGGCGTGCTCGGTCACCAGCACGCGTTCCCCGGCCCGCCCCCGGGACGGATCTCGTGCGGTGCACCGCCCGGCACGATGCGGTTGCGGGTGCCGCCGAGCAGTTCGACTTCGGTGGTGACGACGTCGCCGGGCCGCAACGGCGGGTGGACGTCCTCGCCGTATCGGCCCCACAACTCGGCCAGGCATCCGTTGCGGCAGGTTCCCGAACCGAGCAGGTCGCCCGGGCGGATCCAGGTGCCGCGCGAGGCGTAGGCGGCCAGGGCGGGGAAGCTCCAGGCCATGTTGTCCAGCCGGTCGGCACCGATCGGTTCGTCGTTGACCAGGACCCGCATGGTCAGGTCGTAGGACGTGCCCGAGGCCCGGTCCTGGAGTTCGTCGGCGGTCACGAACACGGTGCCGAGTGCGGTCGCGGTGTCCTTGCCCTTGGCCGGACCGAGCCGCAGCCGCATCTCGTGGAACTGGACGTCGCGCGCGGAGAAGTCGTTGAACACCACGAAACCGGCGATGTGCTCGGCTGCCTGGGCGACGGTGAGGTCCCGCCCTGCGCGGCCGACCACGGCGGCCACCTCCAGCTCGAAGTCGAACCGCTCGCATCCGGGCGGCACCGGAACGTCGTCGTGCGGGCCGACGGTGGCATAGGGGTTCGAGAAGTAGAACGCCGGAATTTCCCAGAACTCCTCCGGAACCCCGGCGTCCGGATCGCGGTTCCGGGCGATGCCGGCGGTGTGCTCCGGGAAGGTGGAGAAGTCCCGCACGGTCGGCGGATCGAGCGGTGCCGTCAGGTCGGCCGCGTCCAGCGGGACTCCCCGCGAAGCCGTGCGCAACGCGGTGTCGGCGGTCTCGAACAGCCTGCCGTCGTCGCCGAGCAGCGTCGGCAGGTCGAGCGCGGCGGGTAGGTCGATCAGGACGTCCTCGTCGTCGAGCACGGCGAGTCTCGGGCCCTGATCCGTCCGGTGCCGGACGAATCGCATGATGCCTCCTCGGTGGTCCGCGGCGATGCTAGGCAACTGCCCCACCTCGGCGGAAATGCACAGATCGGCTCGCTGGTATTCGCGTGGTGGATGGCTCGTAGGATCGCGGTGGCGTGGGAAGGATGACTGGTGTGAACGTGGGACAGCTCGATCTCAACCTGCTGGTCGTGCTCGACGCGCTCCTGCGCGAGCAGAACGTCACCCGCGCCGCCGAGCGGCTGCACATGTCCCAGCCGGCGACGAGCACCGCGCTGGCCCGCCTGCGCAAGACCCTGGGCGATCCGCTGCTGGTGAAGCAGGGGCGCTACCTGCGGTTGACGCCGCGCGGTGAGGCGCTCATCGGGCCGGTGCGGGAGGTGCTCGCGACGATCGAGCAGCACATCGTGGCGCCTCCGGACTTCGATCCCGCGCGCGACGAACGGACCTTCAACCTGGTCGCCAGCGACTACGTGGGCGTCGTGTTGATTCGGCCGCTGCTGGAACGGGTGAACGGTGTGGTGCCCAACGTCCGGTTGGACTTGGGCGGGCTGTCCGCCGACCCCGCGCGCATGATCGAGCGCGACGAATTCGACCTGGTCATCCTGCCCGAGGTGCTGGCCGAGGGCGTGGTGCCGGGCTCGTGTTCGAGCGCACCCGTGCTCCGCGACCGGTACGTGGGCGCCGTGTGGTCGCAGCACGCCTTGGCCGGGCAATCGCTTCCGCCCCGCGCGCTTGCCGAGTACCCGTACCTGGCCTTCGCGCCGCCGAGCGGTTTCAGCTTGATGGACGAGGATCTCGACCGCGCCGGGATCACCCCGCGGGTGGAGGCGAGGTCGGTCAACCTCATCACCATGCCGCTCCTGTTGGCCGGTACGGACCTGGTCACGATCATCCCGGAAAGCCTCGGCGAGCAACTCGCACCCGCCGCCGACATCGTGTTGCTGGAACCCGAGTTCCCGCTGCGCCCGGTGCGCGAGTCCGCGTACTGGCACAGCCGTCGGGACGCCGACCCCGGGCATCGCTGGCTGCGTGAGCAACTGCTCGCGGTCGTGCGATAGCTGGTATTCACACCGGGCATTTCCGCGTTCATGCTCGCCGCCCTTAGCGTCGAACGCGTCGAAGGAGGACGCGATGACGCGACGGGTCGATGGCTACGCCCTCGGTACCTTCTCGGACGCGGCCGGCAGCTTCGCCGGTCTCGTCTCGGGTGACCGGGTGCTGCGCCTGGACGGTACGGGGATCGGTGCGGAAGGGCTGACCGTTCGGGATCTGCTGGACGACTGGGAGGCGGTGCGGACCCGGCTGCCGGAGCTGGCCGCGACCCTGGACAGCGGGGGCGGCAAACCGCTGGCCGAACTGTCCGTGCGGGCGCCCGTGGAGCCGCGCCAGATCCTCCAGGCCGGCGCCAACTACCGCAACCACGTCGCGGAGATCGTCCTCTCCAGCCGGGAATCCGGCGACACGCGCAGCGACGACGAACTGCGCCGGGACGCCGAGCGGATGATGGATGACAAGGTCCGGACCGGCAGCCCGTTCTTCTTCGCGGGCCTGCCCGCGGCGATCTGCGGGCCGGACGACGACGTGCTGCTGCCGGCCGAGTCCGCGCAGGTGGACTGGGAGGTCGAGCTGACCGCGGTGATCGGCAAGACCGCTCACCGGGTGCCGCGCGAACGCGCGATGGAACACGTCGCCGGGTTCACCGTGTGCAACGACGTCAGCGCACGCGACCTCCAGTTCCCCGCGGAGCACCGGCCGTTGGGCGGCGACTGGGTGCGGGCGAAGAACCGCCCCACCTTCCTGCCGACCGGCCCGTTCCTCGTCCCGGTCGAGGTGCTGCCGGACTACCGGGAACTTGCGATCACCCTCGACCTCAACGGGGAGCGCAAGCAGTCCGACGTCGCGGCGAACCTGCTCTTCGACGTCGAGGCGCTGGTCGCGGCCGCCTCGGCGGCGACCACGCTGTACCCGGGGGACCTGGTCCTCACCGGCAGCCCGGCCGGCAACGGGGGGAAGTGGCAGCGCTGGTTGCGACCGGGGGATGTGCTGGAGGCGGCGATCTCCGGCATCGGTGTCCAGCGCAACGCGTGCGTGGAGGAATCCCGATGAGCCGCCCGGGGCCAGGACGCGTCGAGGAGGTCGCCGACGGCGTCCACGCCTTCGTGCAGCCCGACGGCAGTTGGATGATCAACAACAGCGGTTTCGTCACCGGCCGGTCCGGTGTGCTGTGCATCGACGCATGCGCGACCGAACGCCGCACCCGAGATCTGCTCGCGGCGATCGCGGGTGTGACCACCGCCCCGGTGCGGACGTTGGTCAACACCCACCACCACCCCGACCACACGGCCGGGAACGGCTTCTTCCCGAACGCCACGATCGTCGCGCACGAGCAGGCCCGGCCCGAGATGCGGGCGCTCGGGCTGCCCGCCAACGGCGGCGTCTGGTCCGATGTGGACTACGGTGCGCTCGAACTCCAGCTCCCGTTCCTGACGTTCACCGACCGCATCGCGGTGTGGGTGGACGAGCTGCGCTGCGAGCTGATCCACCCCGGTCGGACCGCGCACACCACCAACGACGTCGTGGTCTGGCTTCCGGAGCACAGCGTGCTCTTCGCCGGTGATCTCCTGTTCAACGGCGGCACCCCGTTCCTGCTGTCCGGGTCGGTGCGGGGCTCCATCGAGGTCCTCGAACACTTCCTCGCTCCGCTCGGCGCCACCACGATCGTCCCCGGGCACGGCCCGGTGTGCGGGCCGGAGGTCATCGGCGAGGTGCTGGACTACCTGCGGTTCGTCCTCGATGTCGCCGCACGGGGCCGACAGGCGGGCCTGAGCCCGCTGGAACTGGCCCGGCAGACCGACCTCGGCCGGTTCGCGGCCTGGACCGACCGCGAGCGGATCGTCGGCAACCTGCACGCGGCCTACGCCGAGGACTCCGGTGAACAGCTCGATGCCGGGGCCGCTCTGCGCGACATGGTCGCCTACAACGGCGGCCGACCACTGACCTGCCTGGCCTGATCCCCTTCACGACTTCCCCGCAAAAACCGAGGAGTTCGGATGTCCGAGATCCTGTTGTCCCAGCTCGCGCACGTCGAGCTGATCAGCCCGAAGCCGGACGAGACCGTCGAGTGGATGAAGGAGGTGTTCGGGCTGGAGGAGACCACGCGCGAGGGACAGTCGGTGTACCTGCGCGGCTGGGCCGAGTGGCTGCACTCCAGCCTCATCATCACCGAGGGCCGCGAGCCCGGTGTCGGCCGGATCGGCTGGCGCACCTACGGCCCGGAGGACCCCGAGATCATCGCCAAGCGGCTGGCCGACACCGAGGAAGCGGTCGGCTGGGTCGACGACTGGACCGGGCACGGCGCAACCTACCGGTACCGGGCCCCGCACGGCCGGCATCTGCACGAGGTGTTCTGGGAGGTCGACCGGTACCAGGCACCGCAGGAGAAGCAGGACCCGGTGGTCAAGAACCGGCCGCAGCGGTTCTCCGGGAAGGGGATCGGCGCCCGCTACCTCGACCACGTCACCATGCCCACCCAGAACATGCGCGGCGACATCGACTTCTACAAGCGGCTCGGAGCCCGCCACACCGCGCGGACCGAGGTCGAGCCGGGCTTCGCGGTGTTCTCGACCCTGACCTGCAACGGCATCCGCTCCACCCACGACCTCGCGCTCGTGCCCGACTTCAGCGGCATGACCGGACGCGCCCACCACATCGCCTTCCGCGTCGACCAGCGCCAGGACGTGGAACGGGCGGCCGAGATCTTCCTGGCCAACGACACACCGATCGAGTTCGGACCGGGCGTTCACGGCATCGACGAGATCACCTACCTCTACGTCCGCGAACCCGGCGGGTTCCGGATGGAGATCAACGCGGGAGGCTGGGTCAACACCATGCCCGACTGGGAGACCACCACCTACCGGGCCGCCGGCGGCAACCCCGGCCAGAGCATCTGGCGCAACGTCGAAGCGCCCGAAGGATTTCACGACGCCTGGCCGCTCCCGGCCGGCGAAGCCGCGGACAGGCAGCACGCGGCCGTCGCCGACGAGAGCGTGCGCGACTTCTTCGGCGAGCGGGCGGGCAGCGCGCGATGAGCGTGCGGCGGGCGCTCATCGTCGGCGGCGGGATCGGCGGCCTGTCGGCCGCCATCGCGCTGCGCCGGATCGGAGTCGAGGTCGACCTGGTCGAGAAGAACGCCACGTGGTCGGTGTACGGCGTCGGCATCATCCAGCCGGGCAACGCGTTGCGGGCACTCGACCGGCTGGGAGTCGCCGAGCAGTGCGTCGCGCAGGGGTATCCCATCCTGGGCGTGCGCAGCTGGACGGCCGACGGCGGGACTCTCTTGCGGGACAACACCTTCCCGTCGGCCGTACCCGGCCTGCCGCCGAACAACGGCATCACCCGTCGTCGGCTGCACGACATCCTGGTCTCGGCGGCGAACGACTCCGGCGCGAACATCCGCACCGGAGTCACGGTGTCCACATTGGAGCAGGAACCGGACGCGGTCCACATCGGGTTCAGCGATGGGCGGCACCGCTCGTACGACCTCGTGGTGGGTGCCGACGGGCTGTACTCCCGGCTGCGCGAGCGGGTCTTCGGTGACCAGCACAAGGCGAAGTTCACCGGCCAGGTCGCCTGGCGCGTCAACCTGCCGCGCATCCCGGAGCTCGACCGCCTCTGGATGTACCGGGGTTCGCGCGGGACCGCGGGGTTCGTTCCGCTCGCGCCGGACCTGATGTACATGCTCACCATCGAGAAAGTGCCCGACGGTGCACCGCTGCGGCTACCGCAGGACGGACTGGCGGCCGAATACCGCAACCGGCTCGCCGAATACGGTGGACCGGTCGCCGAACACCGCGAACTGGTGCGCGACGACGCCGAAGTCGTCTACCGCCCGGTCGACAACATCCTGCTGCCCGCACCGTGGCACCGCGGACGCGTCCTGCTGATCGGCGACGCGGCACACGGCACCTCGCCGCACTGCGGCCAGGGCGGCGCCCAGGCCATCGAGGACGGGGTCGTGCTCGCCGAGGAGATCGCCAAGCAGGCACCGGTCGAACAGGTCCTCGCCAGCTTCATGCAGCGCCGCTTCGCGCGCTGCAAAACGGTCGTCGAAGGCTCCGAACGCATCGGCCGCTGGGAACAGGACCACACCCTCGACATCGACCCCGACGCCGCGGCGTTCGAAGTGACCACCGCCGCGCTGGCGCCGTTGTGAGTTCCCCGGAGGAGAGCTGATGCCCCGCACCGTGCCGACGGTCGACGTGCACGCCCACCTCGCGGTGCCCGCCGTCGACGAGGTGATCGCCGACGAGCCGGGGCTGGCCCGGCAGCGAGCCGCGGACACCGCCGCCCTCGGGCCGGCCTCGGCGGCCCACAACGTCGAGCAGCTTCGCTCGCTGGCCGTGCGGTTGACCGATGTGGACGTTCGGCTCGCGGCGATGGATCGGGCTGGTGTGGACGTCCAAGCCGTGAGCCCGGTCCCGTTGCCGCACGCCTGGGCGCAACGTGCTCTCGCCGAGCGCATCACCGCGCTCACCAACGAGGCCGTCGCCGAGTACTGCACCAGGCGGGCGGACCGGCTCGTCGGGATCGGCACCGTCGCGCTGCAACACCCTGATCTGGCCGTGGAGCAGTTGCGGACCGCGGTACGCGAGCTGGGCATGCGCGGGGTGCAGATCTCCACCGCCGCCGCGCCGGGAGTGGAACTCGACGATCCGTCGCTGGCGGATTTCTGGGCCGCGGTCGAGGAACTCGACGCCGCGGTGCTGATCCACCCGTGGGGCTGCACCCTCGGGGAGCGGTTGAACGCCTACTACCTGTTCAACACCGTCGGCAACCCCGTGGAAACGGCTCTGGCGTTGTCGAGGATCGCGTTCTCGGGCCTGCTGGAACGCCATCCGCGACTGCGGATCTGGTCGGCGCACGGCGGAGGTTACCTCGGTAGCTACCTCGTGCGAGCCGATCACGCGTGGTCCGTGCGGGGCGATGCGCGCACGACCACCGCGCCGCCCAGCGAGCTGGTCCGCCGCACCTTCGTGGACTCCCTGGTCTACACCCCCGAACAACTGCGCCACCTGGTCGGGACGATGGGCTCCGGCCAAGTGACGCTGGGCAGCGACTACCCGTTCGACATGGGCGTCGAAGATCCCGTGGACCGGTTGCTCGCCGCCGAATTCGACGCCGAGACCGTTGCCGCGATCCGGGGGCGCAACGCGGTGCGCCTGCTGGGCCCGTTCCCGGGCTGATCCCCGCCGAGGTGTCGGCAGATGGTCGTGTGCCGCCACCTCGGCAGGTGACGCGTCCGCGCGGCAGAATCCGCGGGGCACCGGGCGGCGGACTGCCCCTCAGAGGCCGACCATGGCCATGCCCGCGGCGTTGTAGCGGTCGCCGTGGACGCCGACGCGGGAGGCGAGGGCGTCGAGTTCGGCGACTTCGTCGGCGGACAGCGCGACCTGCGTGGCCGCGGCGTTCTCGTCGACCCGGCCGCGGCGGCGGGTGCCGGGGATCGGCACGATCCACGGCTGCTGGGCCAACAGCCAGGCCAGCGCGATCTGGCCGGGCGTGGTGCCCTTGGCCTCGGCGAGGGCGCGGACGTGGCTCACCAGCGCCTCGTTGGCGTCGATGTTGCCCGCGGCGAACCGCGGGATCGTGTTCCGGATGTCGCCGTCGGCGAACGCGGTGGTGGTGCTCACGGTGCCGGTGAGGAAGCCCTTGCCGAGCGGGCTGAACGGCACGAAGCCGATGCCGAGCTCGGCGCAGGCCGGCAGCACCTCCGGCTCGGGGTCGCGGGTCCACAGCGAGTACTCGCTCTGCACGGCGGTGACCGGGTGGACGCCGTGGGCGCGGCGGATCGTGCCCGCGCCGGCCTCGGAGAGCCCGAAGTGCCGGACCTTGCCGGCTTCGACGAGCTCACCCACCGTCCCGGCGACGTCTTCGATCGGCACCTCCGGGTCGACCCGGTGCTGGTAGAACAGGTCGATCACGTCGATCCCGAGCCGCCGCAGGGATTCGTCGGCCACCCGCCGGATCTGCTCGGGTCGGGAGTTCGTCCCGACCATCCGCCCGTCCTGGATGTTCCACCCGAACTTGGTGGCGATCACGACCTGCTCGCGCACGGGTGCGAGCGCTTCACCGACGAGCTCCTCGTTGACGTAGGGACCGTAGACCTCGGCGGTGTCGAAGAAGGTGATGCCCGCTTGCTCGACGGCGTACCGGATCACCCCGATCATGTCGTCGCGGTCACCGGGGTTGGGGCCGTACCCCTGCGACATGCCCATGCAGCCGAGGCCGACCGCCGAAACCTCCAGGCCCTGACCGAGCGTGCGCGTGTGCACAGATGTCCTCCTCAAGCTTCGGGGATGTCGATGGCGAAGGTCCCGCGGGTGATGTCCGCCGGCTCCGGACCACCGCGGATACCGGTGTCCAGCGCGTCGATCGCGGCCAGCTCGTCTGCGGTCAGCTCGAAATCGAAGACCTGGAAGTTCTCCGCGATGCGCGCCGGGGTGACCGACTTCGGGATCACCTGGCGACCCTGTTGCAGGTGCCAGCGCAGCATCACCTGAGCCGGGGTCTTGCCGTGCGCGGTCGCGATCTCGCCGATCGTGGGATCGTCCAGGGTGCTCGTGCGGTTCTCACCACCCCACCCCGGGTAGAAGGTGATGCCGCCGATCGGCGACCAAGCCTGGTTGAGGATGCCGTGTTCGGCGTCGTAGGCCAGCAGCTCGGTTTGGCGGAAGTACGGATGCACCTCGATCTGGTTGACCGCGGGCACCACCCGGGTTTCGGCCAGCAGCCGGTCGAGGTGGTCCGGCATGAAGTTCGACACGCCGATCGCGCGGACCCTGCCGTCGGCGTAGAGCTTCTCCAGCGCCTGGTACGCCTGGATGGTCAAGTCGAACTCGCCGGGCAGCGCCTGGTGCAGGATCAGCAGGTCGAGCTGCTCGACGCCGAGCTTGCCCGCGGCCTTGTCGAAGGCGTGCAGGGTCTGGTCGTAGCCGTAGTCGGTGATCCAGACCTTGGTTTCCAGGAACACCTCGTCCCGGGACAGACCCGACCGGCGCACCGCCTCCCCGACCTCCCGCTCGTTGCCGTAGGCCGCCGCGGTGTCGATGTGCCGGTAGCCGACCCGCAGCGCCTCCTGCACCGCCGCGGTCGTCTCCTCGGGCGGGGCCTGGAAGACGCCGAACCCGATCGCCGGCATCACCACGTCGTTGTTGAGCGTGAACTCCGGAGTCGTCATGCCCACCACGCTAGGCAGCTGTTCAGGGGCGTGGGAGTGCCCACCGAGACGGGTACTGGCAGGGACCCCCACCGGCCGCGGCGTCCTCCTACGCTGGGGCTGTGGACCACCGGGCCGAAGTCAGCGCGTTCCTGAAGTCCCGCCGCGACAAGATCTCACCGGAGCAGGCGGGTCTGCCGGTGCACGGCAAGCGCCGCGTGCCCGGGCTGCGCCGGAGCGAGGTGGCGATGCTGGCAGGAGTCAGCGTCGAGTACTACACCCGCCTGGAACGCGGCAACCTCGGCGGGGTCTCGGACAACGTCCTGGACGCCCTCGCCCAGGCCCTGCGGCTCGGCGAGACCGAGCGGGATCACCTGCACGCGCTGGCCCGCGCGGCCAACGCCAGGGCGGCCCGCGTCCGGCACCGCCCCGAGAAGGCCACCGTGCGGTCCAGCGTGCTGCGCATCATCGAGGGCCTGCACGACCAGCCCGCGTACGTCCGCAACAACCGCATGGACATCCTCGCGGCCAACCCGCTCGCCCGCGCCCTGCACCACCAGGCGTTCGAGCACGAGCCCGTCAACCCCTGCCGGTTCACCTTCCTCGACCCGCGGGCCACCCGGTTCTACCCCGACTGGGAACGCGTGGCCCGCGACGGAGTCGGGGTGCTGCGGGTCGAGGCCGCCAAGAACCCCTACGACCGCGAGCTGCACAACCTGATCGGTGAACTGTCCACCCGCAGCGATGCCTTCCGCACCATGTGGGGCGCGCACGACGTGCACGTCTACACCGGGGGAACCAAGCGGTTCGACCACCCGGCGGTGGGCGAGCTGGAACTGTTCCACGAAAGTCTCGACCTGCCCGGCGACGAAGGGCTGTCCATCACCGTCTACAACGCCGCTCCCGACACCCCGGCCGCGGACGCCCTCACGCTCCTGGCCAGCTGGGCCGCCACCCACGACCAGGGCCGGGCTGCCGCCCAGCCCGACACGGACCGCTGACGCCAGCCGCGGCCCGATCCGCGGACTCCCCGCCCCAGCACCGACCGGCGGAGCTGCCCCGGTCCCCCACGACCGGCTCCGGGGACCCGGTTACCGGGCAGCGTTCATCGCCGCAGCGATTCCGCCGGGCTGAGGCCGTAGCGGCGCCGGTAGGACGCGGCGAACCGGCCCATGTGCGCGAAGCCCCACCGCGTGGCGATCTCGGTGACGGTGCGCCGACCGTCGGCGGCGACGAGGTCGGCGTGCACCCGCTCCAGCCGGATCTCCCGCAGCGCGGCCGACGGTGAGGTGCCCAGGTACTGCTGGAAGCCCTCTTGGAGCCGCCGCACGCTCACGCCCGCGACCTCGGCCATGTCGGCCGCCGTCCAGGCCCGCGCCGGATCGGCCTGCACCCGGTCCAGCACCCGGTGCACGATCCGCGGTCGGGCCGGCGGCGCGGACTCCCGGCCGGGCTGGGTGGCCAGCAGGAACCCGGCGGTGATCGCACCGGCCAGTTGTTCGCGCACCGGCTCCGCGCTCATCAGCGCCCGCATCCCGTCCAGCTCGCAGGCCAGGCCGCGCACGAAGTGCAGCCAGCCGCGCGCCGCGGTACTCCGGCCGTCGAGCTGCGGCGGCAGCGCACGGGGTGAGCCGCCGAGCACGCGTTCGGCCTCCCGCGCCAGCCGCGCGCGGTCGAACTTCACGCCCACCACCGTGCAGTCCCGTGACCAGCGGGTGATCGGGGTGGCCGTGTTCGCCGGGAAGATCGTGCCCGCGCCTGGGACCGAGACCACCGCGTCCCGGCCGTGCCGCGACTCCAGACGTCCGGACAGCGGCATGTTCACCTCGACGGCTCCGGGGTAGTCGCAGTCGATCGCCACGTCCACGCCCCAGCGCAGACGCCCGATCGTCACCGGCCCCAGGTCGACGGTGCGCATCGACAGGTCCGGGCGGCGGCCGCCGGACAGCGCGGTGAGTTCGTGCGGGAAGTACGCATCGGCCACCGCGTGGTGCGCCTCGTGCCAGTCGGACGTGTCGATCGCGCGGAAGTCTCCGGCAGGAAGGGTGACCACGCCGCCTCCTCTCACCCGGACGCCGATGTCCGTTCCCTCGTGTAACACACCGCCGACACGTCCGGTGAGACCCGGGTCATGCCGATCGCACGTTCCGGATCGTCGCCGCGTTCCGCGGACATCCCGCCGACCAGCGCGGACGACGCTGTCCATCCGGATTGAGACCGGTTGCGTCCGAGTCCGCGCGCGCATCGCGTACCGGCGCCGCGCCCGGCGGATCGACGACGTGCTGCGCCGGCTGCTTCAGTTCCCGGCACATCGCGGTGGAGCGCGGATTCCGCCGCCCGCCACCGGAATTCCTGCGAGTCCTGGAGGAGCGATGACCGCTACCGTCCCGAGCTGGATCGCCGAGGTCACCATCGAGGAACTGGAGAACGATCCGTACCCGTTCTACGCCCGGCTCCGCGAGGAGGCGCCGTTGGCCTACGTGCCCGCGCTCGGCTGCTGGGTCGCCTCCACCAAGGAGATGTGCCGCCGGATCGCGGGATCCGACGACACCGACTTCGAGGGGGTGATCACGCCGGCCGGGCGGCGCACCTTCGGCGACCCGGCGGTGCTCGACGCCAACGGAGCCCAGCACGACGAGTTGCGCGCGATGGTCGACCCCGGCCTGCAGCCCAGCGAGGTGGACCGGTACGTGGAGGGCCTGGCCCGCCCGATCGCCCGCCGCTACCTGGAAGCGTTCGAGCAGGACGGCGAAGCCGACCTGGTCGCGCAGTACTGCGAGCCGGTGAGCGTGCGCAGCCTCGGCGATCTGCTCGGCCTGCACGAGGTGTCCTCGGACAAGCTGCGCGAGTGGTTCCACAAGCTGAGCGTCTCGTTCACCAACGCCGCGGTGGACGCCGACGGGAACTTCGCCAACCCGCGCGGGTTCGACCCCGGCGACGAGGCCAAGGCGGAGATCCGGGAGATCTGCGACCCGCTGCTGGACCGGTGGACCACCGAGCCGAACGACTCCGCGCTGTCGCACTGGCTGCACGACGGCATGCCCGCGGGCCAGGTCCGCGACCGCGAGGTGATCTACCCGAACCTGTTCGTGTTCCTGCTGGGCGCGATGCAGGAGCCGGGGCACGCGATGGCCTCCACCGTCGCCGGTCTGTTCACCCGGCCCGACCAGCTGGAGCGGGTGGTCGACGACCCGTCGCTGATCCGGCGGGCGATCTCGGAGGGCGTGCGCTGGACCGCGCCGATCTGGTCGGCGGTGGCCCGGCGCAACAAGCAGGACATGACGATCGACGGTGTGCACCTGCCGGCCGGGTCGGTGGTGATGATGTCCTACGGCTCGGCCAACCACGACGAGCACGACTACGGCGCTCCCTCGCGGTACGACCTGGACCGCGCCTCGATCCCGCACCTGGCGTTCGGCGCGGGCAAGCACGCCTGCGCGGGGATCTACTTCGCCACCGAGGTGGTCCGCATCGGTCTGGAGGAGCTGTTCGAGGCGATCCCCAACATCGAGCGCGACGACCGCTACGAGGTCGACTTCTGGGGCTGGGGATTCCGCGGCCCCCGAGAACTGCGCGTGAAGTGGGGAGTGTGAATGAGCGCCGAGGACTCGCGCTGCGCGGGTGGTGGCCCGGCCGCCCCGGAACAGCGCGGACGTCGACGTGGCGGGCGGGACGGAGGATCGCGATGAGCGACACCCACGAGATCCGGATCAGCGGGTTCGAGCGGCCCGCGGTGTGCGGCGGGGAGCAGGCGGTGCTGGACGCGTGCCTGCGCGAGGGCCTGTGGCTGCCGCACTCGTGCACGCAGGGCACCTGCGGCAGCTGCAAGATGCGCGTGGTCTCCGGCGAGGTCGACCACCGCGGGTCGTCGGAGCACGCGCTCACCGCGGAGGAACGCGCGGCCGGGATCGCGCTCGCCTGCCAGGCCAGCCCGCGCACCGCGCTGCTGCTGGAACCGGTCGAGCCGGTGCCCGACGACGACCGGGAGCGCCACCCGCTGCGGGACTTCACCGGCACGGTCACCGCGCTCGACGACATCGCCCGGGAGATCCGCCGGATCGTGGTCGAGCTGGACGAGCCGATGGGCTTCCACGCCGGGCAGTACGCCGAGATCGCCGTGCCCGGCAGCGGCCTGACCCGGCAGTACTCGATGGCGAATCCGCCGTGGGAGCCCCGGAATCTGGAGTTCCACGTCCGCCGCACCCCGGGCGGCGTGGCGACCGACGGGTGGATGTTCACGTCGCTGCGGGTGGGCGACCGGGTGGAGCTCACCGGGCCGCTGGGCGACTTCGGCCTCCGACGGCAGGAGGAACCGGCGATCCTGATCGGCGGCGGCACCGGGCTGGCCCCGCTGAAGTCGATCGCGCGGGATGCGCTGGAACACGACCTGGTCCCGGAGCTGCACCTCTACCACGGCGGCCGGACCGAGGCGGACCTCTACGACGGGGAGTTCTTCCGAGCCCTCGCCGCCGAGGATCCCCGGTTCCGCTACCGGCCCTGCCTGAGCGAGCAGGAGTGGTCCGGCGCGGTCGGGCTCGTCACCGACGTCGTGGTGGCGGATTTCCCGTCGTGCCGCGGGATGAGCGCCTACCTGTGCGGACCGCCGGCGATGATCGAGGCCGGCACGAAGGCGCTGAAGCGGCGCCGGATGGCTCCCCGGCGCATCCACCGCGAGAGGTTCCTCGACGCCTCGCACCGGGGAGTTTGAGCGCCTGTCTTCGAACCGGTCGCGCCTCGCCGAGGGTCCCGGTGTGCGGCGCGGCCGGGCGACGGGTTCTCTCGGCGTTCATCGGGTTCCTCCCTTCTGGCAAGGGTTTTCAGCGCACCGCGAGCAGCGAGCGCAGGCGCTCGGCCCACGCCGGGGTCTCCGGCAGGTCCTTGGTGGGGGTGCCGAAGTTGCCGCGCACGTCGGGTGGCACCGGGGTCGTCGCGTCGACGATCATCTTGCTGGTGATGCCCGCCGGGTGGGAGGCCGGAGCCAGTTCCACCACCGACAGGTTCGGCAGGACCACCACGTCCTCGGCCGGGTTGACCTTCGCCGACTGCGCCCACATCACCTGCGGCAGGTCGAACGGGTCCACGTCCTCGTCGACCAGAATGACCTGGCTGACGTAGCCGAGTCCGTGCGGTGTGGTCATCGCCCGCATGCCGACGGCCTTGGCGAACCCGCCGTAGCGCTTCGCGGTGGAGATGATCACCAGCAGCCCGTGGGTGTACATCGCGTTCACGGCGCGCACCTCGGGGAACTCCGCGCGCAGCTGCTTGAGCAGCGGCACGCAGGTGTTCGGCCCCACCAGGTAGTCGCACTCGGTCCACGGCATTCCCAGGTACAACGACTCGAAGATCGGGTTGCTGCGGAAGGAGATCCGGTCGATGCGCACCACCGGCATCCGACGCCCGCCGGAGTAGTGCCCGGTGAACTCCCCGAACGGCCCCTCGATCTGCCGCACCCGCGATTCGATGCGGCCCTCGATCACCACTTCCGATCCCCACGGCACGTCCAAGCCGGTCAGCGGTGCGGTGGCGATGGGCATCGGCGCGCCGCGCAGCGCACCGGCCATCTCGTATTCGGACTGGTCGTAGGCCATCGGCATGCCCGCCACGATCGGCACCACCGGGTCGTTGCCCAGCGTGATGGCCACCGGGAGGTCTTCCCCGCGTTCCTCGGCCTTGCGCAGGTGCTGGGCGATGTCGTGCATCGGAACCGGTTGCAGCGCAAGGCGATCCCGGCCGATGACCTCGATGCGGTAGGTGCCCAGGTTCTGCCGGCCGAAGTCCTCCGGTGCGTCCGGGTCGCGGGAGACCACGGCGGCCTTGTCCAAGTAGAACCCGCCGTCACCGTCGTTGAGCCGGAACAGCGGGAGCACGTCGAACAGGTCGATGTCCGCGCCGGTGACCGCGTTCTCCCGCCACGGCGCGTCCTCCCGCCGCTGCGGTGTGACGGGGAAGTCGTCCCAGCGGCGGGCGAACTCCTCGACCTGTTCACGGGTGGGGGTCTCCTTGGGCAACCCCAGGGCGAGCGCGTGGTTGCGCCACGAACCGTGCACGTTCATCACGATCCGCGCGTCGGTGAAGCCCGTGACCCGGTCGAACCACAGCGCGGGCGCGCCCTCCCCGATGCGCCCGGCGGCGTTGGCCGCCGCGGCCAGGTCGGGCTCGGGCGCCACCTCGTCGGGGATGCGCAGCAGCTGTCCCTCCTGCTCCAGCGCGTGCAGGAACGACCGGAGGTCGTCGTAAGCCATGGTCTCCTCCTGGAAATCGAGGGGAATGCCGAGCACGCGGCCCCGCAGTCCCGGCTCCGCGAGTCGCGCGCTTCTCCTTTTCGGTCATCCAAGGTCCGACTCCCCCACGCTAAGCGCCGATACCGCTGGCAACCGGGTACGCTGGCGACAAGGCATGGGAAGAATCGGACAAGAACGGTTGCATGCGCGATGGCGGACATCACCGACGTCTCCTACCGGCCGGGGCTGAGCACGCCGATCGGGATGGACGTGGTGGACTTCGCCGAGCTGCGCGAACGGGGCAGGCGGCGGGAGATCGATCTGGCCACCCCGCAGCGACCGGACTTCCACCACCTCATCCACGTCGCCGCGGACGCCGAACCGCTGCCGCACGCGGTGGACTTCGCCACCCACGTCATCGAGCCGGGCGGCTGGCTGTGGGTGCGGCCGGGCCAGGTCCACCAGTACGCGGCCGAGCCGGGCGGCGCGCTGCACCGCTCGCGCGGAGTGATCGTGATCTGGCGCCCGGGTTTCGTGGCCGTCGATCCACCGCTCGGCGAGCCCCCGGTGCTGCCGACCGGTCCCACCGCCGACCTGGTCGACCAGGCCCGTCGGCACCTGCTCGCCGAGTACGACGAGCTGGGCACCCTGACGTTGGAGGCCCACAACAAGGTGTTGCGCGCGCTGTTGGCGGTCCTGCTGCTGCGCCTGGCCCACGCCGGCCCGGAGCCGTCGACGGCGGCACCGCCGGACGGGCCCTTCGAACGGTTCCGCGCCGCCGTCGAACGCGACTTCACCCGCACCCACCGCGTCGCCGACTACGCCGCCGCCCTGGGCTACAGCACCCGGACCCTCACCCGTGCCGCGCTGGCCGCCTCCGGCACCACGGCCAAGGCCCACCTCGACGCCCGCATCGTGCTGGAGGCCAAACGGCTCCTGGTGCACACCGACGCCACCTCCGCCGACGTCGCCCGCCTGCTGGGTTTCCGGAACCCCGGCGATTTCAACAAGTTCTTCCGCAAGCACGACGGCCGGACCCCACTCGCCTTCCGCGCCGAGGCGCGCGGCACCGCGCGGCCGTGAAACCCCGCTCGACCGCGGCGGTGTCGAAGCGGACCCCGCGCACGAGCTCCGGACGGTCGATGACACCGCGCTTTTGCGATCAAGTACCGCGCTTGCTCTGCTCGTCCCAGCGCGGCCGGGTGCCGACCGGCCGCCGTGGACCGATTGGGATGAGCAGATGGCGGAGCAGCGGAATATCACGTTGGCGGTGACCGGTGCGGGCGGCACCCGGATGGCGCGGTTCGTCCTGCAGGCCCTGGTCCAGGACGACAGGGTCGGGCAGGTCGACCTGATGGTCTCGCAGGCGGGCCGCCAGTTGATCGCGCACGAGACCGGCCGGGACGCCGCCGGTACTGCTGCCGATCTCGTGCTGGGCGGGCGCCCCACGGCGGGCAAGGTCGTGGCCTGGGACCCGGATGATCTGGCCGGCGGGCCCACGTCCGGGAGCTACCCGTCCTGGGGCATGTTGATCGTGCCCTGTGCGCTGGGAGTGGCCGGGCGGATCGCGAACGGCACGGCGAACACCCTCATCGAGCGGGCCGCCGACGTGGCGATGAAGGAACGGCGACCGCTGGTGCTGTGCGTGCGCGAGACCCCCTTCAACCTCATCCACCTGCGCAACCTCACGCAGGTGGCCGAAGCGGGCGCCACCGTGTACCCGATGATCCCCACCTTCTACAACATCCCCCAGACCGTGGACCAGTTCTACGAGGAGTTCACCGTCCGGCTGCTGGGCTTCATCGGTCTGCACCAGCAGCAGACGGCCTACTACACCTACACCGGCACCGAGTCACCCGCCCATCACGACCGGGCGGGCGATTCCTGAACCGCCGCAGTCGAACGAGTGGCACGTTCCCCGGGGCGAACGTCCGTGAGCTGCGCAGACGCGATGCTCAGCCGGACGGGAGGGCAACGCCCCGGTCGCCCTCGACGATGGCACGAGCAGCGGGCTTGGCCGACGTGGAGCCGGCCAAGCCCTCTTGGTGCGGTGGTCGACCCGCGTCAGCCGTCGGAATCCGAGGAGGGGATGTAGGCACCCGGCACATCGGCCGGTGCGTAGATCTTGTTCTCACCCGGGTAGGGCTGCGTCCACCCGTGCGTCTGGTACCACGTGAAGTGGTCCATCTGCACGGGGTTCGCGGAGTCGGGCTTGGCGTTCGGTCCGGACAGGTGTTGCTGCGCCAGCCACTGGTCCCACTGCGCCGCCACCTGCTGCTCGTCCGCCGGCACCGGCTGCGACGACACGGTCGCGGCAGCGGTGTTCTGCGGCGCGGGGGTGTCCGCACCGCAGGGAGGCGGGGTCTTCAAGCCATCGGTCAGCGAGACCCGGTTGGGCTGCGCGGTGAACGGCGCGAGATCGGGCGTCGGGGTGAACGCCCCCGCATCGGGCTGGCCGCGCTGTCCTTCTGGTTCATCGGGCGGATCCCGAGGATCTGCTCGATGGTCCGGATCATCGTGATCTGGGAGTAGTAGTGGTTGTCGACGGCGCCGTGCTTGGCCCAGGGGCTGATGATCTGGATCGGGGCGCGGTGGCCGTCGACGTGGTCGAGCCCGGCCTGGGAGTCGTCCTCGACGACGAAGATCGCCGAGTCCTTCCAGTACGGGCTGTGGGAGATCTCGTCAACGATCTTGCCGGTGGCGAGGTCGTTGTCCGCGACCTGGGCGGTCGGGCTCGCCGGGCCACCGGTGTGGTCGTTGGACAGCCAGAGCATGTTCAGGTTCGCCGGACCGTTCTTCTCGAAGTCCTGCTTCCAGATCTGGTACTTGTAGATGTCCGGGACGTTGAGGTCGAACATCGGGAAGCCGGGCACCGACACCTTGTTGAGCGAGGGGATCGCCGAGCCCGTTTGGATCGGGTAGGCGGTCGGCTGCCCGGTCGCTTCCATGTTCTTGGTGTCGCAGTAGTAGTTCTGCCAGGTGGCGCCGGCCGGCTTCTTCTCGATCGACTGGAACTCGCCGAAGTCCTTGACGGACTTGCCAGCCGCCTGCGCACCGGTCCAGATGAAGCCGGATCGCTGGTGGCCGAGCGCGTCGTCCTCGGTGTCGTAGCTGCGCTTGTACTCACCGGCCGAGGACTCGGTGTACTCCGGGTTGTCGGCCTGCATCAGCCAGTTGTGGCCCTCGGCGGAGTTCGTGCCGATGTCGTAGGTGTTGTCGTACAGCCCGAACTGCCGAGCGAGCGCGTGCTGGTTCGGCGTCACGTTCTCACCGAACTGCGCCAGCGCCGGGTTGCCGTTGCCCTGCGGCATGTCGCCGTAGAGCTGGTCGTAGGTCCGGTTCTCCTTGACGATCAGGAAGACGTGCTTGATCGTCGAGGGATCGCCGAGCTTCACCGGGACCGGCATCGGCGGCACGTTGCCGTTGCCCGCGGGGGCCGCGGGAGCGCCGTTCCAGCCGTTCTGGCTGAAGACCTTGCCCGTCTGGGCCTTGATGGTCCGGTCGTCCGGCAGCGTGAAGCGCTGCAGGCTCGACGTCGTGTCGTGGGTGCCGTGACCGGCCTTGTCGGCGGGGCGCCGGGCGTCGATGCCACGGGTGTTGGAGACCAGCACGTCGTTGCCCGAGCTGGTGATCTCCGCGGGGAAGTAGTCCGTCGGGAGCAGGCCGACGTAGCCGGCCGGCTCCAGCGGGTTCGCGTAGCGGTAGACGGCGACCGCGTTGGCGCGCCCGAGCGTCACCAGCAGGTGACCGTCGTCGGTGAGCGTCACCGCGTTGGGCTCGTAGCCGACCGACGCTTCCGGCCACGGCTGGGTGGCGATGGTCTGGACGACCTTGTTCTTGCCGGTGTCGATGACCGAGACGTCGTTGCTGGCGGTGTTGGTGACGAACAGCGCCCCGTTCTTGGCGTACAGCGCGGTCGGGTGCAGCCCGACGTCGATGCTCGCCGGCGCCGCGGCCGGGTTCGCCAGGTCGATGACGCTGACCGTGCCGGTGGTGGTGGCGCCGGTGTTCGGGTCGGCCGGGACCTGGGTGTTGTAGGAGTTCATCGTGGACTCGCCGGGCTTCGCCGCACGCCCACCCTCGTTGCTGACGTACAGCTTCGAGCCGACCTGGACCAGGTCACGCGGGGCGTTGCCCACGGTCCAGCTCTGCTTGATGGCCCCGGTCCCCGCGTCGAGGGCGACCACCCGGTTCTGGCCGTTCACGGCGGAGTACACCGTGGAGCCATCGGGCGAGAACACCGCCTGTCCCACGAGCGCGTGCTTGGGCCCGTCCGCAGGAATCGACACGAACGTCGGGTTGGCGACGGTGCCGTCCGGGTTCACGGTGAACTTGCGGTAGCCGTCGATCTGGCCCAGCCACAGCGACTTGCCATCGGGCGAGTACGTCGGCCCTTCCTGACCCACGTCGTTGCCGGGGATGCGCAGGTTCGCCGCGGCGCTGTTGCCGACGAGCTGCTGCACCCTCCAGTTCTTGAGGTCCACGATGGACATCGCCATCCCGCCGTCGGTCAGCGATGCCGCGAGGTGTTTGCCGTCCGGGCTCACCGTGGACGACATGATCTTGCCGTCGTTGATGACCAGGCGGTTGCCGTACGGGGCGATGTACTGGTCGTCGGAGACGACCTGACCCTGCGCGGTGGTCTGGCCCACCTGGTCGGTTCCGAACTGCTCCGTCTGGGCGAAACCGATGCCGGTGCCCGCGACCACGACGACAGCGGTGGTGCTGGCCGTGACCAGGGTTGTCCGGCGGCCGACGCGGCGCCCGAGAAGGCCGGAACGGTCCTTCGCGGCACTCCGCCTGCGGCGTCTTACCTGCATTCTGGGTTGTCCCTTCACGAGGCGGGCAGCAGTTCGACGTTGCCGTCGAACTGCCAGAGCGGGTTCGGCGCGTCCCCGGCCGGGGTGCGCACCTGGAAGTAGCCGTTCACTTCCTTCGGACCGTCGCCGTCGGCGACGAACCGCCCGTCTGCGGTGACGTCGAGCTGGTAGATGGCCGTCCCCACGGCCTCGACGTCGGGGAGGTGCCAGGAGACGACGCACCGCCAGTCGTCGCCCGCCCCCCGCGGGGCGGCCTGGCCGCCGCCCTTGTTGCACGCCGCCGTGGCCCGCAACTGCGCCTCGGTGACGTCGGGTCGGTGCAGCTGGTGGGTCTGCAGCCGGTAGAGGTGCGCGAATGCGGTGGCGACCGAGCTCTGCACCTCGTCCTGCTCGATCCCGGACCCCGTGGCTCCGGTCGCCGGGGTCACGACCGCGGTGGTGACGGCGAACAGCCCGACGAGCGGCAGCAGGCCGACGGTGATCGCGCGGCGCCCGGACCCGTCGTGCGCGTGGTTCGTGAAATCCCGCCGCACGAAGAGCAGGTAGGCCAAGGCGGTCGCCACTACCGTCCACATCAGACTGACGGCGATGCCGACCAGGAGCGGCCCGAGTTGCGCCGGGATGGTGAACAGACCGTTCCACGCGATGAAGGCGTAGCTGGGCAGGGCGAGGCGCACCGCGACGGGCACCGGCAGCAGCTGGACCAGCTGCATGACCAGGGCGACGACGATGGGCAGCAGCAGTCCCATCGGGGACCGTCCCCATGCGACGGACCCGAGCAGTCCGATCGAGGCCAGGGCGAAGGTCGGTGCGAGCACGCACATCCACGCGAGCAGTACGTTCCCGGCGGCATCCGTCGGCGCCAGCAGGTGGCCGTCGAGCCCCACCAGCTCCCGATCGCCCACCGCCACGAGCCCGCCGACCGCGCTGGAAACGGCCAGCCCGGCCACGATCACCAGGAGCACGACGAGGCTGGCCAGCACCTTCGCGACGAAGATCCGCCGCGGCGAACGAACCGCCACCAGCAGGTGCCGCCAGGTGCCGAGCCGGTCTTCGGAAGCGAACACGTCACCGGCCACCAGCGAGGTCACCAGCGGCAGCGCGTAGGTGCCCGCGAAACCGAGCACCACCAGCGGTCCGGCCCACCCCGTGGCGTTCATCCACCGACCGAAGAGCGTGTCGACCGGTAGCGAGCTCTGCTGGCCCACCCCGGCAACGAACAGCGCCGGCGCGACCCAGCTGGCGAGCACCAACAACCGGACCCGCCACTGCGAGAGCAGCTTGACCAGCTCGAAGCGGCAGCAGCGGACCACCGGAACGGGGCGGGTCCCGGCAACGGGGACATCGGCGAAGGTCGCGATCATCGACTGGACTCCTGCTGCTCGGTGAGGGCGAGGAACGCGGCCTCAAGCGGGGACACCACCGGCGCCAGCTCACGCACCGCGACGCCGGCCTGCACGAGCCGCACCACCAGCTCGTCGAGGGCGGGAAGCATCGCGCGCACCACCAGGACCTCCTGTCGTGCCCCGGCGTCGTCGACGACGGCGATGCCGGCCGTGTCGGTGGCCAGCCGGCGGGCCGCCTCCGGGTCGGAAGTGCGGAGCCGGTAGTCGAGTCCGCGGTCCTCCGCGGCGAGCTCGCTCGGCGAGCCGGAGAAGACGACGCGACCGGTGGCGATGATGGTGACCTCGGAGCACAGCGCGTCGACGTCGTCCATGCGGTGGCTCGAAAGCACGACGGAGGTTCCGCCGTCCGCGAGGTGGGTCAGCACGCCGTGCACGTGTTGCTTTCCCGCCGGATCCAGGCCGTTGGACGGCTCGTCGAGCACCAGCAGGCGGGGCTTGGTCAGCAGGGCCGCGGCGAGCCCGAGGCGTTGGCGCATGCCGAGGGAGAAGCCGCGGACCAGCTCATCGGCGACATCGGTGAGCCCGACCTGGCCGAGCACGTCTTCGACGCCGGCCGTTGCCGAGTCGCGGCCGCGAAGTGCGGCCAGCGCCGCCAGGTTCTGCTTGGCCGTGAGCGAGGGGTAGAGGCCGGGACCGTCGACGAAACCCGCGACGGCATCGGGAGCGGCGAGCGCGCGCCCGACCGGCCTACCGAGGATGTCGAGACTGCCGCTGTCGGCGACGGCCAAGCCCAGCAGCAGCCCGAGCAAGGTCGTCTTGCCTGCACCGTTCGGCCCGACCAACCCGTGGATCCGCCCCGGTGCCACATCCAGATCGATGCCGTCGAGCGCGACGACATCGCCGAAACACTTGGTGATCCCACGAGCCCGCACCGCGAGCGTTCCGTCCATGGTCCCCTTCCTCCGTGACAGATGAGGAACATAAGCAGCGCTGGCGGCCCGGGCGGGGACGCCGGCTGAACCTTCGGGAAACGGTGGACGACCGGAAGCCACCAGATCACCGGCCGGCCACTCGCGAACTCCCCTCGGTGTCCTCTGCGGACGGACGGGTGGTGGCGCGGTGGGCGATCCCGCCCGATGCGGCGGAGTTTCGACCGCGCACCGGCCCCGCGCCGGTATGGCCCGGCCACAGCCGTCCGGATCGGAAGCCGTGGCACGCCCCACCCGCCCGGCGCGCGCTCAGGCGGTCGGTGTGGGCGAGGTCGTCGTCTCGGGCGTGGGCGGGCTCGACGTCCTCGGGGGCGGTGCCGAGCTGGTCGGAGGCGGTGGAGGCGGCGGCTGGGTCGTTGCCGGGGGCGGCGGTGGCGGTTGACGCGTCGACGGTGCCGGAGGCGGCGTGGTCCGAGCGGGTGCTGGTGCTGGAGCCGGCGCCGGAGCAGGCGCTGGCGCGGGAGCAGGTGCTGGGGCCGGGCGAGGAGCCGGCCGCGGCGGTGCCGGCGCGGCCGCGGCGGGAGCGGGGCCCGGTCCGGGAGCGGGGCCCGGTCCGGGAGCGGGGCCCGGTCCGGGAGCGGGGCCCGGTCCGGGAGCGGGTGCTCCTGGCACCGCAGCGGTCGCGGGCGGTGCGGCTGCTGCCGTGATGGGAGCACCGGCAGGCATCGACGCCAGGGAAACGGCGTCGTCGGGCGCTCCCGGCGGCGCACCCGCCGTGGCCACCACCCCGCGCGCGTAGGCATCAGCCCACGCCAGCACCGCCCGCACGTACGCCTCGGACGGGTTGTAGCGGAAGATCGCGGCTGCCAGCCGGCGGCGGTCGCGCAGGTCGCCCCCGCCGGCGCACAGGTACCGGCCGGTCGTCAAAGCCGCGTCGAAGACGTTGTTCGGGTCGGCGCCGGCGGGCGCGTACGCGCGCCACGTGCTCGGGATGAACTGCATCGGGCCCACCGCGCGGTCCCACACCACGTCGCCGTCCAGACGTCCGCCGTCGGTGTCGGCGATCGCCGCGATTCCCGGCCCACCGGACAGTCGCGGCCCCAGGATCGGGGTGAACGTCCTGCCCGCCGCGTCGACCCGCCCCGAGCGGGCGTGGTTGGACTCGATGCGGCCGATGCCCGCCAACACCGACCAGTGCAGACCGCACCCCGGATTCGTGCGGGCCAACGTCTGCTCCGCGCGCTGGTAGGCGGCCAGCACGACACCGGGGATCCCGAGCGTTCCCGCGGGAGTCCGCGCCAGCGGGCCGGCGTTGCGCGCGATGTCGCCTTCGCCGCGCAGATCCGCGAAGAACTCCGGGCTGAGCTGGTCGGTGGGCAGGTGCCCGTCCGCCCCGACGCCGTCGGGCGGTTCGGGCCCGTTCGGCGCCGCGGGGACATGCGGGCGCACCGCGCCGACATCGCCGATGTCGAGCGGGGAATCGCCCCGCATCGCCAACACCGGCACCAGCGCCACCAGCATCCCGGTCGTCACGGCGGTGAACCGCTCACCCCGGCTCGACCGGTGCTCCGGCTCCATCGGTGCCAAAGCCCCACACCTCCCAGCTCGAAAACACCGATCGAGCACCCTCACCGGACGCGGAAGATCGGAAACCACATCCGGTTGTCGTCACGGTGAACACTTCGCAACGGCTCACCACACGGCCGACCGCCGGAGAAGGTTGACCAACCATTCCACAAGTGTCATGGTATTCC
This sequence comes from Saccharopolyspora rosea, assembly GCF_025643595.1. Taxonomy (GTDB): domain Bacteria; phylum Actinomycetota; class Actinomycetes; order Mycobacteriales; family Pseudonocardiaceae; genus Saccharopolyspora; species Saccharopolyspora rosea. The sequence goes on along the minus strand of NZ_CP102826.1, from coordinate 2,518,489 downwards.
GCACGTCACAGGGACGCGTTCGGCCGCGGTGAGGGGGTGGGGCGTGAGGCTCGAACACCTCCTGCTCGGCGTGCTGCTGCAACGGGCGAGCACCGGCTACGACCTCAAGAAGTACTTGGACACCTTCGGCCGGTTCCTGCGTTCCAACACGCAGATGAGCCAGGTGTACCGCTCGCTGTCCACGATGGAGCGGGACGGCTGGGTCGAGCACGAGGTCGAGCCGCGCCCGGGTGCGCGCGACGCCAAGCGCTACTACGTCGCCGAGGCCGGCGCGACGGTGTTCCTGGACTGGCTCAAGGGCCCGTACCAGCCACCGACCCGGTTCCAGGACTCGGAGTTGTGGGGTCGGCTCAGCTTCGCCGGTTTCCTGTCCACGCAGGAGGTCATCGCCCTACTCGACACCGAGATCTCCACCCGGCGCGCGGAGATCGCCCGGTTCCGCCACCGCGACCGCAGCCGGGACCGCGCCCCCGAGTTGCCGTTCGACGCCGAACTGGCGGACCTGGTCGGCGAGTGGGAGCACCGCACCGGTGCCGCGGCGATCGATGCGCACGTCGCGGCCTGCGAACGGTTGCGCGAGCAGTTGCTCGCGCGCTGAAACCTTCCCTTGGAGGACCCATGCGGGCGATCATGCTCATGTTCGACAGCCTCAACCGGCACATGCTCCCGCCGTACGGCGGAACCTTCGTGCAGGCGCCGAACTTCCAGCGACTGGCGCGGCGCAGCGTGGTGTTCGACAACTTCCGCGCGGGTTCGCTGCCGTGCATCCCCGCCCGCCGCGAGCTGCACACCACACCGGACATCCAGGGACACGACCTGGCGCAGATCCTCGACCATGACGGCGAAATCCGCTCGGGGGCGTTGTTCGACATCCACGGTGGACACGTCAACGTTACCGACGGCCGGTACGTTTACATGCGCTCCTGCACGGGTCCGGCCAACGCGCCGCTGGAGGAGCACACGCTGATGCCCACGCACATGCGCAGCCGGTTCGACCCGGACGAACTCGCCGAATGGCAGCCGTGCGAACCGTTCTCGTTCACCAAGGGACTGCGCACCATGCGCATCCCCACCAGCGCGGGCTGGCTGAGCTCGTGGCGGCACGGCACGCTGCTGTTCGACCTGCGGGAAGACGCGCACCAGCAGCAGCCGCTGGACGACCCGGACGTCGAGCTGCGGATGCTGCACCTGCTGACGTCGCTGCTCCGGGAATCGGACGCGCCGACGAGCCAATTCGAGCGGCTGGACCTCCCCCACGACCGCGCCCCCGGTCCCGAACACCTGCTCGTCGCCGAGCACGCCGCACGCGCCGCCGAGATCGCCGAGCCGCTGCCGCGCGAGCAGGACCTGCCCCCGGCGGCCACCACCCCGGTGGGCGAGCTGCTGGGCAACAACGCGGCTCGGGCGGCGCTGGAACGCCACCTGCCCGAAATCTGCCGCACCGAGACGCTCGGCCTGCCACCGACCACGACGCTGCTCGACCTGGCCAGGCACGCCGTGATCTCCGCCGCGACGCTGCGCGCGCTCGCCGACGAACTCGGCTGAACATCCCACCGGATCCTGACAACGACGACAGGAGTCCACAGTGGAATCCACAACGTCATCCGGTACTACCGCCCCACCGGAGCACGCCCCGGTCGCGCACCGCTGGCGGAACCTCGCGACGCTTTCCGGCATCATGATCGACACCACCGAGGCCGGCGTGGTGACCACCCTGTTCCCCTCGATCGCCGCGGCGCTGCGCCTGGGCAGCGGGCATCTCGGGGTGGTCGCCGCGCTGGGCAAACTGGTCGCGGTACCGGCCGGGCCCGCGTGGGTGTGACTGGCCGGGCGCATCGGCCGCCGCGGCGGGTTGGTCGCCAGCACCGTGCTCGGCGGACTCTTCGGCGTGGCAGCGGGGTGCGCGCAGAACTTCGCGCAGCTGCTGGTGTTCAGCACGCTGATGGCCGGTGCGCTGATCGGCGGCTCGCCGCTGGCGAACACGATCATCACCGACTCGTCGACGACCGCCGCCGCGGCCAGGCGGTGGGCCTGCTCTACGGCTCCGCGCAGCTGTTCGGCTCGGTGCTCGGGCAGCTGGTCGCGCTGTTCACCGGGCTCACCGACGGTTGGCGCTACGGCATGTGGACGATCAGCGCGTGCTGCGTGCTGGCCGGACTCGCGGTCGCGGTGCTGTTCCGCGACCCCGGAGTGGGGGCCGCCGAGAAGCAGCTGGCCGATCTCGACGATCGCCACCGGGTGCGCACCACGGTGAGCCCTCGCACGGTGCTGTCGCTGTTCCGCATCCCGACGTTTTCGCTGATGATGGTGTCGCGGCTGCTGTCCGGACACCTGCTGGTGCCGATCTTCGGCGTGCAGTTCTTGGTGGTCGAGCGCGGATTCAGCAACGCGGTCGCCGCGACGGTGCTGGTCCCGTTCGGGCTCGGCTACTTCGCCGGCACTGTCGGGTCGGGCTGGCTGGTGCGGCTGGTCGACCGGCTGGCACCGCGCCGCGGTCGCGTCGGCTGCCTGCAGGCCGTGCAGGTCCTGTTCGCCGCCACCGCATTCCTGGCCACCCAGTTCAGCTATCCCGGAATCGGGGTGTACTGCGTGTTCTGGGCGTTGCTCGGAGCGCTGCAGGGGATGAACCCGCCGATCAACCGGCCGGTCGTGGCCGCGGTCGTGCTGCCGGAGCTGCGCGGTCACGCTTTCGCGATCTTCGTGACGGTCTTCGAGACGATCGCGTGGGCGCTGTTCTCCCTCGGCGCCGGGCACTTCGCGGCATCGCTGGGCGTCCAGACCGTGTTCCTGTGGACGCTGGTGGCGCTCATGCTCGTCAACGGCGTGCTGCTGACCGCGCTGCACGCGACCTACCCGCGCGATGCGCAGCGGGTGGAGACCGAACTGTCCCGCCGACGCGACGAAGCGCTCGGCGTACGCTGATCACCATGGGAGGGCGCACGTGATCACCGACCTCGGATCGCTGGACGAGCTGGTCGCTCGGCTGTCGCTGGAGGAGAAGGTCCGGCTGCTGACCGGACGGGACTTCTGGACGACCTGGCCGTTGGAGAAGATCGGACTGCGGCGGATGCTGTTCTCCGACGGTCCTTCCGGGGTGCGCGGGGAGTTCTGGGACGAGCGCGACCCGTCGCTGAACCTGCCCTCGGCGACCGCGCTCTCGTCCACCTGGGACACCGCGGTGGCACGCCGCTACGGTGCGGTCGCCGCGGCCGAGGCCCGGCACAAGGGCGTGGACGTCGTGCTCGGGCCGACGATCAACCTGCACCGCTCGCCGCTCGGCGGCCGGCACTTCGAGGCGTTCAGCGAGGACCCGCTGCTGACCGCCGAGCTCGCCGCCGCCTACGTCGCGGGCGTGCAGGACAACGGGGTCGGCGCCACGCCGAAGCACTACGTGGCCAACGACTACGAGACCGAGCGGTTCACCGCCTCCACCGAGGTGTCCGACCGGGCGCTGCGCGAGCTCTACCTCGCCGCGTTCGAGAAGGCCGTGGTGGAGGCCGGCGCGTGGCTGGTCATGTCGTCCTACAACGCGATCAACGGCGTCACCGCCACCGAGAGCGAGCTGCTGGACACGCCGCTGCGCTCGGAGTGGGGTTTCGACGGCGTCGTGATCAGCGACTGGACGGCGGTGCGCAGCCTGGCCGCCGCCGAGGCCGAGCAGGACCTGGTGATGCCCGGCCCGCACGGGCCGTGGGGACCGGCGCTCGTCGAGGCGGTGCGCGGCGGACGCATCCCGGAGTCCACAGTGGATCGCAAAGTGCGCCGGTTGTTGCTGCTGGCCGCCCGGGTCGGCGCGCTGGAGGGATTCGAGCCCGCCACACCGCAGGCCGTGGACGGCGTCGCCTTCGCCCGCGAGGCGGCCGCGGCCGGATCGGTCCTGCTGACCAACGACGGGCTCCTGCCGCTGCGCCCGGACCTGCGCAGGATCGCGGTCATCGGGCACAACGCGCACCACGCGCGGACCCAGGGCGGCGGCTCGGCCACGGTCGTGCCGGAGGGAGTCGTGAGCCCGCTGGAAGGACTGCGCCGAGCCTTACCCGAAGCCGAGGTCAGCTATTCGCTCGGCGCGGTCGTCCAGCAGGGCATCGCCGAGCTCCCGTTGGAGACGATCACCAATCCGGCCACCGGTGAGCGCGGCATGCTCGTGCGGTTCCTCGATGCCGCCGGCGCGGAGCTGTTCCGCGAGGACCGGCGCGCCACCGCGCTGACCTACTTCGGCGGCGATGCCCCGGTCGGCACCGCCGACGTGGTGGAGCTGTCCACCACCTGGACTCCGGAGGTCACCGGCGAGGTGCGGTTCGGGTTCGCCGCCGTCGGTCGCGCCCGCATCCACCTCGACGGCCGGCTGATCGCCGAGGAGACCGCGGAGGCCGTCGGGCGCGATCTCGGCGCCGCGCTGCTGTCCCCGCCTGCCGCGTCCGTTCCGGTCCAGGTCACGGCCGGGCGGCCGGTTGACGTGCGGGTCGAGTACGACTTGGGTTCCCGCGACACCAGCACGGGTTCGGCCTTCGCGATCGCGATCGGGCTGGAACCGGACGACGCGCTCCCCGACGAGCGCATCGCGCAGGCCGCGCGGGCGGCCGCGGACGCCGAGGTCGCCGTCGTCGTGGTCGGCACGAACGCCCAGGTCGAATCCGAGGGCTTCGACCGCACCGAGCTCACCCTGCCCGGTCGGCAGGACGAGCTGGTGCGCGCCGTCGCGCGGACCGGGACACCGACCGTCGTGGTGGTCAACGCCGGCTCGCCGGTGCTGCTGCCGTGGCGCGACGAGGTGTCGGCGGTGCTGATCAGCTACTTCGGCGGCCAGGAGATGGGCCACGCGCTCGCCGACGTGCTCCTCGGCCACGCCGAACCGGGCGGCCGACTGCCGACGACCTGGCCGCAGCGCACCGAGGACGTCCCGGTGCTGGACGTGACACCGGTCGACGGCAGGCTCACCTACGCCGAAGGTGTCCACATCGGATACCGGGCGTGGCTGAAAGCCGGTACGACACCGGCGTTCCCGTTCGGCCACGGGCTCGGGTACACCACGTGGGAGTACCTCGACGTCGACGTCCTGCGCGCCCCGTCCGCCGGCACCGACGGCGAGATCCGCGCACGGGTGCGCAACACCGGTTCGCGCCCGGGCAAGGAGGTCGTCCAGGTCTACCTCGCACGCCCCGACAGCGCGGTTGATCGTCCGACGCGCTGGCTCGCCTCCTTCAGCCCCGTCCACGCCGACGCCGGGGCGATCGCGGAGGTCGTCCTGCCACTACCGCGCCGCGCTTTCGCCGACTGGCAGGACACCGGTTGGCACCACGAACCGGGAACATTCGACGTCCTGGTCGGCCCATCGGTCCTCGACCTCCCACTGCGCACGGAGGTAGAACTCACCGAGTGAGAACCCCAACCAGCCACGCGCACCACGGGAAGGCACGACGCAGTGGCCCACCGCGATGCCGCCGCACTCGACGACCCGGTGGGCGAATCGCTGCGCGGCCACCACAGGCACCTGGCCCGCCGGATCGGCCAGGCAACGAACGGTCGTTCCTGCACGTGGCCGAGACCAACTCCGGGCCGAATGGGAATTGGGGACCACGCCTGATCGACGAGGTCGCTGGCCGACGGTTCCGACGACCGCGGTGCCAGCCGGCCAGGAGACGATCACCTGGTCCGGCGACACGGTCGAGAACGTGGACCCGGCTCCCGGCCTCGTGCGCCGTTGGCGCTCCGACCCCCACCCACGGCTGACTCCCTCCCCGAAAACCGTCGGTACTAGAGCTAGACTAGTAGCAAATTAGTACCAGGAGGGTTTGCGATGACCGAGCGCACCGAACATGTCAGCTTCCGGCACGGGCAAGCGTTTCTCGCGGCGATCTCGGAGCGCTGGAACTACCAGATCCTGCGCGAGGTGTTCTTCGGCGTGCGCCGGTTCGGCGAACTGAAGCGCACGCTGGGGATCTCCGCGACCATGCTCACCTCACGGCTGGGCGACCTCACCGAACTGGGCCTACTGGACAAGCGGGCGTATCGACCCGACAAGCCCTGGTACGAGTACCACCTCACCGAAGCCGCGCGCGAGCTGGTCGTGCCGGCCATCGTCGCGGTCACCCGCTGGGCGGAGAGCCAAGCGGGCGGCCTGGGACTCGACGAGCGGCCACTGCTGCACGCCACCTGCGGGGAGGAGACCGAGCCGTACCTCGCGTGCAGCAGCTGTCATCGGCCCATCGAGGCATCCGCTCTCAAGCCGCTGCCGACCGAGAAGGAGGAGCATTAGTAGCATTTTGCTACTAGTAGCAGTACGCTACTAGGCGAGCGGACCGCTTCCGCTCGCCCCGCTTGAAAGGACCGGTCATGGCGACAACGAGTTGGCTCGACGACGTCACCGAAAAGCTGATCCCGACCTCGCTCGGACTGATCAACGTGCGAGCGGGAGGCCGCGCCGACGGCCCGGCCATGGTGTGCTGGCCCAGCCTGATGATGGACGGGACCATGTGGCGGTACCAGTACGAGCACTTCGCCTCCACCCACCGCATGGTGCTCATCGACAGCCCCGGACACGGCAAGTCCGACGCGCTCCGGAAGATCATCGACCTCAAGGACTGCGCCGACGCGCTGGTGGAAGTTCTGGACGCCCTGGACATCGACAAGTGCGTGCTGGTCGGCAACAGCTGGGGCGGCATGCTCGCCGGAGTGTTCCCGGCCTACTACCCCGAACGGACCGCGGCGGCCGTCGGCATCAACTGCACCGCCTCGTTGCCGACGATGTTCGAAAGCATCTGGGCGACCGGACTGGCCACCTACCTCTCGCTGCACGCGAAGATGCCCCCGCTCGCCGCCAAAGCCGCCCGCGGCGCCTTCGCCGGACCCACCGCCGAAGCGTCCAACCCGGAGTTCCTGGAATTCACCAACTTCGTCCTGGGCGACGACCCGAAGTCCGTGGCGTGGGCGCTGCGCAGCATCCTCATCGGACGCAAGGACGAACACCGCAGGCTGGCCACCATCCCCGCCGACATCCCGGTCCTCATCATCGCCGGCGAAGAGGACAGCCAGTTCCCCGTGCACGTGGTCCGGAAGATGGCCGACGCGATCAAGGGCAGCACCTTCCGCGTTCTCCTGCACACCGGACACCTCGCCGCCCGGGAGAACCCCGCCGAGGTCAACGCCGAAATCGACGCCTTCCTCACCGACGTGGCCACTGCGGCCTGAAAGGGACGAAACGATGATGCGCACCGCAACACCCACCGCTCCGCCGGAATGGGTACTGCAAATCATGAGCGAGATCGACACCCTGTCCTTCGGCGACGGGTTCGCGCACATGACCGATGACACCGAAATGCACTTCGGGACCGCGCACGTGGTCGGCGTCGAGGCGATCAAGGCGTTCTTCGTCAAGATCGACGAACCGCTGAACATCACCCACGAGGTGCTCGAATTCTGGACCGCGCCCGACGGCGTCTGCTTGCTGCGCGGCGAAGCGACCATGGCGAAGAAGACCGAACCGGAAAACGTCGTGCGCGCCCCGTTCATGCACATCTTCTACCTCGACGACGAGGACCCGATGCACATCAAGACCCTGCGCATCACCGCCGGACCACTGCAGACCGAGGCGGTCATGTGAACTGATCCACAGTGGACAAGATGAGTCCCAATGGCATCCTGGGTGATCCGGCCGGTGCCGATGCCGACCGCGGGGCGGTGCTCCTCGACCGCTGAACCGACGAGCTCGTCACGGCTGTCGCGAGATCGACGCAGCCGGTTGTCGAACCCTGGCGCTTGCTTCACCCAAGGCCACGCGCACTCGCACCGGCTGCGACGGCGTCGGGTCGATCCCCGAACCGGATGGCGCCGACCGACGAAGGGCCGTTGTCGCGCGTTCGCCCTATGCGCGACACCGTAAAAAGAACGTCTCATCCGGCGGCCAACTCGCGTTCGGCGGCACGCCTCAAGGCGTTGGCCGTAGCCGACACTCGTCCGCTCCGCTGGGAACCCGCTGCCCAGCGTGCCCGGCCAGCGGCGCCTGGCTCTTCGAATTGCGTTGCGAACTCTCGCCAATTTGGTCTAGACCCATTGACTGTGTGATCTGCGCCGCATACGTTCTTGCCCCGGTAACGGAGATCTCCGCAGCACGAAGTCCGGGCCGAGCGCGCCGCGTTCCGGATCTCCTGATCGCACTGTGCCCGGTCGCAGACCGGGCCAGCAGAAGGGAGTCCCCCTTTGAAGGCGAGACCGACCCGATGGAGCGCACTGCTGGCAGGCCTACTGATGCTGCCGTTCGCCGAGGCCCCGGCGGCGCAGGCCGCACCCGGCCAGCTGCACGCCGCGCCCTACTACATGCCCCTGGACAACGACCCGCAAGACATCGCCGAGGCGATCAAGTCCAGCGGCCAGAAGGACTACATCTTCGCGTTCGTCCTCGCACCCGATGCCGGAAGCTGCCGCCCGACCTGGGACGGCAAGCCCGGCCAGGAGGTCGCAAGCGACACCGCCGTCAAGGCCAAGGCCGACGCCGTGCACGCTGCAGGCGGTGACGTGTCGGTTTCCTTCGGCGGCTACAACGGCATCGAGCTCGCGAAGGCGTGCCCGGACGCCGCCGCACTCGCCAGCGCCTACCAATCCGTGATCGACAAGTACGGGCTCTCGCACATAGACCTCGACATCGAGGGCGACGACCTCGGCGACGTGCCCAACGAAACCAAGCGCTTCGAGGCGATCAAGCTGCTCCGGCAGCACAAACCCGACCTGCACGTCACGCTGACGCTGCCGATGACCACCGTCGGCCTCAACGATGCGGGCAAGGCCGAGATCCAGCGAGCCAAGGACATGGGCGCCGAAATCGACCTGTTCAAGATCATGGACTTCGACTACGGCGGACCCGGTCAGGACATGGCCAACAGCGCGATCTCGGTCGCCGAGGCATTCCACAAGCAGCTTCGCGCGCTGCACCCCGAGTTCGACGACGGGGCGGCCTACGCGCGCACCGGCATCATCCTCATGAACGGGCACACCGACCAGCCCAGTGAGCTGTTCACCCCGGACACCTTCCGCGCCCTGCTGGACTACGCCAAGCAGCACCAGATCGGCCGGTTCTCCTACTGGTCGCTCAACCGCGACCGGGTCTGCACCGCGCCCGGAGGCTGGGCGGACGGCAAGTGCAGCAGCATCGACCAGCAACCGTACGAGTTCACCAAGATCCTCGCCGAATACCAGTGATCAGCGGAGGCAACCCCATCCGCGCCGGCTCTCCTCGACCATGTCGGTGCTCGGCCGATCATGCCGCTCTCCGCGGTCGGCCTCGTCCTGACGGATCCACGGTCATCGGAAACTCCTCGAACTCGTGCGGATCGGCGCCCGGGCCCCGAGCCGGCGACCGTCTGTGGACACGTTGGGCTCACCTGGGCTGCCAACCGAGCTCCGGGCCGAGCTTGGTGGCGATGTCGGTGAGAATCTGGACGTAGTCGGCGTGGTCGAAGGTGAACGGCAGGGCGAACGCGACCTCGGTGACCTCCCGGAACGCGGCGTGGGCGTGCAGCTTCTCGGCTATCTGCGCGGACGTACCGATCAAGTCGGGCGCGAACATCAACCGTCCAGGTCCCTGCGGGGTCGTCGTACGCGGTGTCCGCCGCCGGACGTACGCCTCGTACTTCGCGCGCTGCTCAGGCGTGGCGCTGTCGGTGGGGATGACGACGAGTCCCTGCGAAACCCGGGCCTGGTCGCCATCCGGATGATGCGCCCGGAAGATCCGGATGAGGGACAGCTGGATCTCGGCGAAATCCTCGGATTCCTCGGCTTTGACGACACTGCTGGTCAGGAAGTTCATGCCGTGCTCGCCCGCCCAGCGGGCCGACCCCAAGCTGCCGCCGCCATACCACAGGCGGCGCGCCAGCCCTGGGGAATGTGGCTGGACCCGGTCGGAGAACTCCTCGAACCCCTCCGTACCCCTGAAGTCGGTGACCGGCTCGCCACGCACGAAGCTCAGCAGCCGTCGCACGCGGTCGTGCCCGAAATCCTCAGCATCGGCGGTATCGGGGTAGAGCGCCTGCTTGACCTGGTCGTAATGCATCGGTGGGCCGACGCTGACCCCCGGGTTCAGGCGCCCGCCGGACAGGACGTCGACAGTGGCCAAGTCTTCGGCCAACCGCAGCGGATTCTCCCAACCCAGCGGGATCACCGCGGTGCCTAGTTCGATGCGAGAGGTGCGTTGCGAAGCCGCCGCGAGCACCGCCACCGGAGACGAAATGCCGTACTGCAGATGGCGGTGCCGCACCCAGGCACTGTCGAACCCCAGCCGCTCCCCCAGCTCGATGATCTCCAACGTCGACACGTGGCCCCGGCGAGGATCTGCCTCGTCGAACAACCCGATGGTCAAGAACCCGAGCTTCCGCAACGGTTCCGAAGCCAACGTTCCTCCACGTCGTCATGATCGATCCACATCGGACACCGGGTTGCTCAGCCGGAGACCGTTCCCGGTGTCCAGCGGTAGATCGGATCCGCGCCGTTGATCGCCCAATCCCCGATTCCGCGCGCCTTGTACAGCACCGGGTTGTGCACCGCGATGGTGCGCGCGTTGCGCCAGTGCCGGTCGAGGCCGAGCTCGCGGCCGACGATCGAGGCGCCTCCGACATCGAAGACCCGGTTGATGGCGGCGAGCACCTGCTCGGCGATGACGACGTGGGCCTGCGACACGTCGATCTCGGCGCGGTCCAGGAGGTCTTCAGCCGGATCGCCGCAGCGGATCGCCTGCTGCGCTCGCTCCAGCGAGGCGACCGCGGCCAGCAACGTGGCCTCGGCCGCGAAACTCGTGCTGTGCAGGCCACCCACCAGCTGCTGCACCAGCGGGTCGTCCTTCGGCAGCGCAGCGCTGGCGTGGCTGTAGGTGCGCCGCCGCTTGCGAACGAAGGCGGCAGCGTCCCACGCAGCGTTGCGCGCGATGCCGACCAGGCACGCCAGCAGCACGAGCTGGGCCACCGACGGCCGGAACGCCCGCCCCGACTCCTCCGGCGTCACGTCCTCGGCCGCGACTTCCACATCGGTGAACTCGATGGTGCCGCTGCTCGTGGTCAGTTGCCCGAAGCCGTCCCAGTCGTCGTACTGCGACACGCCGGGAGCCGACGCGGGGACGACCACACGCACCGGCTCGCCGGACTCCCGTTCCGCGGTCACCTGGATCCAGTCCGCGAACAGGCTGCCGGTCGTGTAGTACTTGGTTCCGTTGAGCACGAGACGGTCACCCCGCTCCGCCAGCGTGGTGCTCACCCTGCCGACACCGGCCGATCCGCGTTCGCTGATCGCGTTGCCCAGCAGAGCGCCTCCGGCGATCCGCCGGAACCAGCGGTCCCGCTGCGTCGAATCATCCTGGCACAGCAGGGTTTCGGTGAAGATGACGTGCGCGCGCAGCAATTGGGGGAAGTTCGGGTCCGCCTCGGCCAGCTCGACCAACAAGCGGAACAGCTCGACCAACGTCACCCCACCACCACCGTGCTCCACCGGCAGACGCAGAGCGCCGATACCGGCACGGGCGAGCTGCTCGACTTCGTCGAAGGGGAGCTTGCGCTGCTGATCACGTTCGACGGCGGTGGCGGCGATCCGCGTGAACAGCGGGCGGAAGCGCCCTGCGATGTCCTCGTACGGATCGCGGGAAGAGCTCCGCGCCGGGACCGAGGTCGATTGGGTCACGCTCTGCTCCCTGGAATCGTGGACGACGGTTCCGCCGCCGGACGTGCACGACCCGTTCGGCCGCAGCCGGCACGCGAGGAAAAGGTTGGTATCCAGCCACAGTGGAGGGTTGACCGCGCGGCGATCGTTTACCGCCGACGAGGGCGCCTAATCGATCGGAGGCCGCGTCACGAACAGGAAGCGGAGGCCACACGTCGCAGATCGATGTGCAGCCGCATGAAGAGTTTCGGCCCTTCCACGCGGCCGACACTGCCAGCCCCGATCTGGCACTGTCAATGCCGACGAGCCAACGACCACGTGGTGGGATGGTGCCGGAAATCCCACGCCCCTCCCAGATCCTGGACGGGCTGGTCCACCGGGCAGTCGCGACACATACTCACCGCCATGCCCCTCCTGATCGCTCGTCGCCACGTCGATCTAGCGCGTGTGACCACCTGCGCATGTCGCAACGGGCTGATTCGCAACATGTTTCGGACGCGCTGACGACCTCCAAGACCCGGCCCCGGCGGCACTGCAACCTGTGCCCCCGCATGCCCGGCCGGTCCACGCATCTCGCCGACGCGACACGACCGCAGGGACCAGACAGATGCACTTCCCCGAGCGCACCTTCCGCAATCCCGCGACGAAGGCCGGAATCGGCGGCTTCGTCGGGACGACGATCGAGTGGTACGACTTCTACCTCTACGGCACCGCCACGGCCCTGGTCTTCGACAGGCTGTTCTTCCCGGCGGGCAACCCGACCGCCAGCACGCTGGCCGCGTTCGCCACGTTCGCGGCCGGTTTCGGCGCCCGTCCAGTCGGCGCGCTGGTCTCGGGCCACCTCGGGGACCGGGTGGGCCGCAAGCCGATGCTGGTCGCGTCCCTGCTGATGATGGGTTTCGCCACGCTCGCCATCGGATTCTTGCCCACCTATGTCCACATCGGACTCGCCGCCCCCGCGCTGCTGGTCGCCGTGCGACTGTTGCAGGGCCTGGCGGCCGGCGCCGAGTGGGGTGGGGCGGCGCTGCTGGCGGTCGAGCATGCGAAACCGGGCCGCCGCGGCTGGTACGGGAGCATGGTGCAGGTCGGGTCCCCGACGGGCATGCTGCTGGCCTCGGGTGGCTTCGCCACCGTCCGGCTGCTGGTCGGCGACTCCGCCTTCGACGCGTGGGGTTGGCGGGTGCCGTTCCTGGTCAGCATCGTGCTGATCGCGCTCGGGCTGGTCATCCGCGTCAAGCTCGACGACGGCGAGATCTTCGCCCGCGCTCGGGACCAGCAGGAACTGGCCCGGTGGCCGCTGCTGGAGGTCGTCCGCACCCAGCAGAAGAACCTGTGGCTGACCGCGGGCATGCGGCTGTCTCAGAACGGCGGCTACTCGATCTACACCACGTTCGGGCTGACCTACGTGGCCCAGCACTTCGGCACGCACAACGACCTCGGGCTCACCGCCATCCTGATCTCCTCGGCGGTCGGCCTGGTCAGCACCCCGGCATGGGCCGCGCTCTCGGACAGAGTCGGGCGCCGGCCGCTGTACCTGTTCGGGGCGATCGGCGGCGGGCTGTTCCTGCCCGCCTACTTCCTCGCTGTGAACTCGGGCTCGCCGGTCCTGGTCGTTCTCGCGGTCGTCATCGGGATCAACGTCTTTCAGGACGCGATGTACGGACCGCAGGCCGCGTGGTTCAGCGAACTGTTCGGCACCAAGGTCCGCTACAGCGGCGCGTCCATCGGTTACCAGTTCGGCTCCGTGGTCAGCGGCGGCCTGGCACCGCTGATCGCGGCCGCGCTGCTGGTGGCAGGCGGCGGATCACCCTGGCTGATCGTGCTGTTCTTCGCCGGACTGTCGGCGCTGACCGCGGTGTCGGCCTACCTGGCGGCGGAGACCTACCGGCTGCCATCGCTGGACGGCGGAACGCTCCGTCCCGTCGCCGCGACGACCTGACCGGACAACCTGTCCACATCGGACATATCCAGCCGCCCGACGGGGGGAGCCATGCCGAATCACCAACGACAACTGCACCTCGGCGTGAACATGTACAACGCCGGCATCCACGCCGCCGCCTGGCGCAAGCACGACGATCCGTTCGCCTACCTGGACATCGACTACTACCGCAACATCGCCCGGATCGCCGAGCGCGGTGCGCTGGACGCCGTCTTCCTCGCCGACATCCCGGGACTGCGCGAGGATCCCCGCGTCCGCCCGACCCTGGGACTCGAACCGACGGTGCTGCTGACCGGCATCGCCTCGGCCACCGAGCGGATCGGGCTGGTGGCCACCGCCTCGACCACCTTCAACGACCCATACAACCTGGCACGCAGGTTCTCCTCGCTCGACCACGTCAGCGGTGGACGCGCCGCGTGGAACGCCGTCACCACCTACGACCCGGTGGTCGCACCGAACTTCGGCCTGCCCGAGCTTCCCGAGCACGACGATCGCTACGGACGTGCCGAGGAGTTCGTCGACGTCGTCCGAAAGCTGTGGGACGCCTGGGAGGACTCGGCGCTCATCGGCGACCCGGCGGGAGACCTCGCCGACCCGGACCGCATCCACACCATCGATCACCAGGGCGAGCACTTCTCGGTACGCGGCCCGCTGCCGCTCCCCCGCTCACCGCAGGGCCAACCGGTGGTCGTCCAGGCGGGTGGCTCCGAACCCGGCAAGCGCCTGGCCGCGCGCACCGCCGACGCGGTGTTCGCCGCGCAGACCACCTTCGAGGAGGGCAAGCAGTTCTACGCGGAGATGAAGCGGCGCGCCCGCGACTACGGCCGCGATCCCGAGACACTGAAAATCCTTCCCGGACTGTGCACGGTCATCGCCGCCACCGAGGCCGAAGCCCGGGACCGCAAAGCCGAGCTCGACGAACTCGGCGGTCAGGAATGGGCGATCGCCCGACTGGCCCTCAACCTCGGCGTCGACGCCGCCGAGCTCGACCTCGACGCACCCGTACCGGAGCACCTGCTGCGCAACCTCGACGAGAAGCGGGGATCCCGCGGCTTCGCCAGGGCGGTGGCCAACTACGCCCGCCGCGACGGGCTGACCGTCCGCGAACTCGCCCTACTCGGCGGTGGCGGACACCGCTACGCGATCGGCACCCCGGAACAGATCGCGGACACCATCGAGCACTGGTTCCGCCACGAAGCCGCGGACGGCTTCAACCTCATGCCCGACGTCCTGCCCTCCGGCCTCGAAACCTTCGTCGACCACGTCGTCCCCGAACTGCGCAAGCGGGGCATCTTCCGCACCGACTACAGCGGCGCCACACTGCGCGACCACCTCGGGCTGTCCCGACCCCGCAGCCAGTACGAACGAGCCGAACACGCCCTCTCCAGCTGAACACCGCCTGCACGGCTCATGCGGTGTTCAGCTCTGCCAGCAGGTTTCGGGTTCGGAGCTGTTCTTCCGGTGTGCCGTAGGGGACTGCGATGAATTCGGTCGCTCCCGCCGCCACGAGTCGTCGCAGTTGGCGCGCGACGGACTCCTCGTCCCCGATGACGGCCACTTCTTCCGGCCCCGCAACACCTTCCCGGTCCAGCACCGCCCGGTAGCTGGGCAGGTTCCCCGCCCCGCCGAACTGCGCCACGAACCGGCCCCGCGCGTCCGCCGCGTCCGCAGTCACGCACACCGACACCATCGCGACCACCCGCGGATCGTCGGCCGCCCGGTGCAACTCCGGCACGATGTGCTTCTCCAGCGCGTTCGGTCCGGCCCATACCGTGATCGTGCCGTCCGCCAGCTCTCCCGCGATCCGCAGCATCACCGGCCCGAGTGCCGCGACCAGCAGTGCCGGCGCGCTCGCGCCCGGAACGTCGATCCGCCCGGCGGCGGTCAGCGTCTCGCCGTGGAAGTCGACCACCTCTCCGCGCAGCAGCGGCCGCAGCGCGGTCAGGTATTCGCGCAGGTGACGGGCCGGTTTGTGGAAGGAGTAGCCGAGCTGGTCCGCGATGATCGCCCGGTGGCTCGTCCCGATGCCGAGGTCGAGCCGGTTGCCGGTGGCGGCCTGCACGGTCAGTGCCTGGGCCGCGAGAGCCAGCGGGTGACGCGGGTAGGTCGGCACCACCGCGGTGCCGATCCTGATGTCCGCGACCGCGCTGCCCGCGACCGCGAGCGAGGTGAGGGCGTCTCCGGCGGTGTGCTGTCCGAGCCAGAAACCCGCGAACCCCACCTCGGCCGCATCGCGCAGCTCGGCCACCAGATCGCCGTGCGCGAGGCCCCGGTCGTCGATGCTCAGCCCAATCCGCACCTCAGCTCCTCACATCCAGCACGGCTTTGCCCGCGACTCGCCGCTGCGGCAGGGCTTCGGCAGCTTCGTCGAAGCGTTCCCACGAACCGCGCCCCCGATCTCCGGGGACAGCCGACCCGCCGCGACGCAACAATCGGTCGCCTTTGCGACGACACCGGCGGCGGCGTAGCCGTGCCCGGTGCCCGGGGCGAGCCGTCCGGCGAACGCGATTTCGCCGTGGTTGAGCGAGATGTGGCGAACGTCGAGCAGCACCTGACCGGGACGGGGCGCCGGTTCCGCGACCTCGGTGAGGCGCAGCTGCGCCGGGGCCTCGGGATCGACGGCGAGTGCTCGCATGTTCCCTCCAGTCGACCAACCGGACCATCAGTCCGATTATTTCACGGTAGCGTAGACGGACCGACGGTCCTGTTGAACGGAGGGAACGTGCCGAAGCAGGAGCGAGCCGACGCGGTGCGCAACCGCCGAGCGGTGCTGCACGCGGCCGAGCGGCTGCTGGCGAAGCACGGCGGCGACCACGTCTCGCTGGACGCGGTCGCGGCGGAGGCGGGCGTCGGCAAGGGCACGGTGTTCCGCCGCTTCGGCAGCCGCGCGGGCCTGATCCGAGAACTCCTGCAGGAACGTTCGCGAGCGCTCCGGGAGAACGTCACCGACGGTCCGCCGCCGTTGGGCCCGGGTGCACCTCCCCGCGAGCGGTTGCTGGCATTCCTGGGCGAGCTGACCGACATCGCCGAGCAGAACGCCGCCCTGCTCTCAGCCCACGAGGCAGCCTGCGCGGACCACAAGCACGAAGACCCCAGCTACCGCTTCTGGGCCCAGCACATCGCGAACCTGATCACTGCCGACCGCCCCGACCTGGACGCGGACTTCCTCAGCCACGCGATCCTGGCGATCTTCGACGCCGACCTGATCCGCCACATGCGCACCCGCGGCGAAGGCACCTTCACCCGAGCCATCCAGTCCACAGCCACGGCGCTGCTCGACGCGCCCCAAAGATCGTCATGAGCCGCTTGGCTCGGCGCGTCGAGGACTTTCTGCCGCTGCCCATGCATTGGCGAGGAGCTCATAAGAGCGCACCCGGTCCGCGTGATCGTGGTTGACCGTGGTGATGACGAGTTCGTCAGCGCCGGTGGCGTCCCGCAGCGCTGTCAGGCGCCGCACCACGGTCTCCGGTGATCCGACGATCTGCGTCGCCAGCCTGTCGGCGACAGCAAAACCGCTACTCCTCGGTCCACTCGAACTCAGCCGCTTCCGCCGGGCTCGGAAAGGGGATCGCGCCTTCACCACTGCGGATGCTCAACACCCACTGCCCGTACGGGCTCGCGAGCTCACGCGCGGCAGCTTCGCTGTCGGCGACCACGACGTCAGCGGACACCGCGACGTAGGGCCGATGCAGCTTGTCCGAAGCCACGAAGGCTTCCCGATAGGCGGCACCGTGGACGGGCTCACGTGATAGTTGGCCGCGTACGGCAGGCCGAGTGCACCAGCTGCGGCAGAGCTCGGCCCAGCGCTGGAGCCCAGGATCCAGACGTCGACGTCAGACCCCTCCGCGGGTATGGCGTGGACCAGCTCACCGTTCGACGCCCGAAACTCACCGTCGATGAAACGCAAGATGCGCTCCACCTGGGCGTGGTAGTCGTCAGCCGCCGAATCCGCTTGTGTACCGAGCAATTCGCGCTGCTGCTCGACGCGCTCCACAAAGCGCGTGAGATCGCCGACCGTCCTGGGCTTGCCGGGGATCAGCAGCCCGTCGACCAGCCGGGATTCGGACATGGGCTCGGCCGGTGCGGAGAAGCGCTTGGCCAGCTCGCCTGGCCTCCGGAGCGCGGACCGTCCCAAGCCCAGGTCGCACGGATTGAGGTCACCGAGGTGGATAGTGCAAGGTCGGCCGGTGTGACGGCGCCGGTGGTGCTCTGCTTGCCCGTAGGCATGGCCGTACAGAAGGCGCGCAGGTAGATGTCGACGACCCGTAGTGCGTCGTCGATGCTGCCGATCAGCTCGGCGAAGCGGGTAAGGTTGATGGAGGTGTAGCGGTAGAAGGTGCCAGTGGCGTACTCAGCATCGCTCATCATGCCCGCACCGGTGTCTTCGTCGTCGGCAGCCAAGTCGTCGACAGCGGTGAAAATCGGCTAGCTCGTTCACGACGGCCGTCGGCACCCAGAAAAGCACCGGAGACTGATCGGTGTTGTCGTCCGGGGCGATTCGGCCGTTTTCTTATCGGAACGCTGGCAGGGGCGTGCCAGATGGGTTGTGTATGAGATCACTTTGTGATGGGAGTACGGCCCATGACGGACGCGCAGCAGGATCAGGACCCGTTGGGGACGGCCGCCGCACAGCAGTCACCGTCGGCCCGCGAGACAGTCAACCGGATGATCGCGAGGCTGGCCTCTTCGATGACCTGATGTCCCAAGTGGACGAAGGTGGGGTGGCGTTGACCGGGCAGGGTGGGCTGTTGCCCGAGCTGGTCAAAGCCGTCCTGGAACGGGGTTTGCAGGCCGAGATGACCGGCCACCTCGGATATGAGAAGGGCGATGCGGCCGGTCGTGGCAGCCCGAACTCCCGCAACGGCACCAGTACCAAGACGATCGCGACCGAGGTCGGCGACGTTGACCTGGCCGTGCCCCGCGACCGCAACGGGTCGTTTGAGCCGCGGCTGGTGCCCAAGGGCTCCCGCCGCGCCGGCGGTTTGGACGAGATCATCATCTCGCTGTACGCGGGCGGGATGACCGTGCGCGATATCCAGCATCACCTGCAGCGCACCTACGGTACCGAGCTGTCGCACGAAACGATCTCGAAGATCACCGACGCGGTGCTGGAGGAGGTCACCGCCTGGCAGTCCCGGCCGTTGGAGGAGATCTACCCGATCGTCTACCTGGATGCGCTGGTGGTCAAGGTCCGCGACGGCCATCAGGTCCGCAACAAGCACGCCCACATCGCCGTCGGCGTGGACCTCGACGGCATCAAGCACGTCCTGGGGATCTGGGTCCAGGCCGGTGAGGGCGCGAAGTTCTGGGCCGGGGTCTGCGCCGAGCTGCGCAACCGTGGGGTCAAGGACGTGCTCATCGTCTGTTGCGACGGGCTACCCGGCCTGGCCGAGGCGATCGAGGCCACCTGGCCGTCCTCAACGGTGCAGACCTGCACCGTGCACCTGATCCGGGCGGCGATGCGGTTCGTCCCCTATGCCGACCGCAATAAGGTCGCCGCGGCACTCAAGCCGATCTACACCGCCCCCACCCCGGAAGCGGCCGAGACCGCGCTGCTGGAGTTCGCCGAATCCGACCTGGGCCGCAAATACCCGCCGACAGTCAAGACCTGGGAGAACGCGTGGAAGCGGTTCATCCCGTTTTTGGAGTTCCCGCCCGAGGTGCAGCGGATCATCTACACCACGAATTCGATCGAGTCGTTGAACTTCCAGCTCCGCAAGATCATCAAGAATCGGGGGCACTTCCCCAGCGATGATGCAGTGATCAGGCTGTTGTGGCTGGCGATCCGCGACATCGAGGACAAACGCGCTCGCAAGCGGGCCAAAGACAAAGGCAAACCGCCTACCCAGCGCACCGCGCCACCACGCCTGGTCGAAGGTGCCACCGTCCACGGCTGGAAACAAGCACTCGGCGCCCTGGCGTTGCACTTCCCCGACCGGCTGGACGGCTACCTCAACTAACTAACCCGAACACGACCGGCATACACAAACCACTTGACAGGCCCTCCAACCCCCGCACGCTGCGGCAGCGCGCAGCACGTCGCTGTTCAACAGACCGCATGCGAAGTTCAACGCGGCGTTGATCGGGTCCCTCGCCGGACGTCGACTACAGCCGGCGAATCCGGCCCGGACAGCGTCTGTGTGGTAAGCATGCTGGGGAAGTCGGCGAAATATCGTGCACCGGCATCGCCTTCGACGCCGAACAGCTCCGCGATCGACTCCACGCGCGTCGCCGTGCGCTGAAGACCCCGCAACCGCGCCACGGTCAAGCTGGCCTCACCGTGCCGTCGCAGCAAGGTGGCCTGGTTCGCGATCTTCGCGGCGACGAACTCACGCGCCAGATCAAGTCGACCACCGGCCGAAGCGACGTGCTGCCACAGCCGCGCCTCGCCGTTCGGGCTCGACGCTGGCACCGCCCAGCCGACCACACGCCCTGTACTGGAGCACCACACGACCGGAAGCGACCGCCACAACAACTCCCGGATCAACCCACCGGAGAGATCGACATTGCCGTGCACGATCACGGCCTGCACCCGCTCCAACGGAACAGAACCGATCTTCTCACCGTGGTGAAGGATCTCCACGCGGCCGCCCCGCGTCCGCGCAGCCGCTCCCTGCGGGGTCACATGCAGGACCTGGGTATCTGGATCGGCGACCACGATGCGACGACGTACCGGCTCCAGCGCACGTTCATCGGGCAGGCACACGCCAATGTGAGAACAGCGCCCACACCGTGGATCGTCCTCCAACGGAGGCGGGGCGGACTCGGCCTCAACGGTCTGTCGGGTCTGACGGACGAACCGGCGCGCTTCCTCGAAATCGGCGTCACCCAAGACCACTGAACGGCGAATCCGGTGGTTGGTGAAATACACCGCCTGGCCAGCGACCTCGACCCCCTGTTCCTGAAGCGAGAGCACTTGCAGCGCAAGCTGAACCCGCATCGGCGCGGTGATCTCAGGTCGCCTCCGCACCGGAGTCGCCTTGTGCTCGACCACCGTCGCCGCGCCCCGCTCATCGAACTCCACCGTGTCGCAACGGCCGACCACCCCGAGCTCCGCACTGGCCACCTCGCACCCACGGACCCGACGCGCACGAGACCCAGATACGTCATCAACCGGCCCGTGTTCCAGTCGTCCTGCCTCCATCTGCGCCGTATCGGTGCGCTCCCCCGCCGCCTCCAACCACGCACGACGGGGACAGAACACCTGATGCGCCACCAAACTGATCGGCACCGGATCACGACAACCGCAACGAGAAGCACTCATGCCCGAAGCGTGCCGGAGACCACCGACAAATATCCGACCGGCAAAACACCAAAGTGGCAAACGAAACAAGAAGGACAAATAATGTGTTAGAGATGGAAGGGATTAGTGTGACAAAGCCACACTGGAGGGCCTACCATCCCTCTCCGCGCCAGGAGCGCTCTGCACCCGCCCCTGGCGCAAGGCGCATCGATAATTCAGAAAAGAATCACCACCGTGGCTGGAATCGACGAAACGCGACGAGGTGCTGCCCCGGAGAAACCGCGGGCGCCGCCTACTGCTGGGTGTAATACCCGACAACGGCCACCCTGAATGAAGTGCGGTTTCGAAGGAAACCGCTGCGCCACCGACGGTGGGTCTCGACCGGGGCGAGATGCCCTCAGTGAAATGCGGTTCCGAAAAGAACCGCGGAGGTTCGGCCAGCTGCCGCACCGTGACCTGCCGGGCCAGCCCTCAATGAAGTGCGGTTCCGGAGGGAACCGCGGGGATCAACACGGGGGCGGCTTTCTGGCGGTCGGTGGTGTTCCTTTAATGAAGTGCGGTTCCGGAGGGAACCGCGGGTCTTTAGGCACCTGCCCCTTCTCGATCTTATTGATGCCTCAATGAAGTGCGGTTCCGGAGGGAACCGCGGGCGGACGAGCTTCGGTTCTGGGGCGAGGACAAGTTCCACTGGGTGCCTCAATGAAGTGCGGTTCCGGAGGGAACCGCGGGCTCGATGTCCCCGCCCCACCGCCAGAACGAGATGTCTTGCCGCCTCAATGAAGTGCGGTTCCGGAGGGAACCGCGGGCCCGGTCAGGGGCATGTTCAAGTTGGACAAATCGACGCCTCAATGAAGTGCGGTTCCGGAGGGAACCGCGGGCCCCGGAGCAGCACGGGTGGCAATTCTACTTCGGCAAGCCTCAATGAAGTGCGGTTCCGGAGGGAACCGCGGGTTTCGATCGATTCCGATCCTGCCCGAAGGCTGGCCGCGGCCTCAATGAAGTGCGGTTCCGGAGGGAACCGCGGGTGACGCCATCAAGGCCAACGAGAACACCAACACCACGCCTCAATGAAGTGCGGTTCCGGAGGGAACCGCGGGAGGGTCGCTGTCGCGATGCTGTTGACCTGGGAGTTTACCGCGCTTTGCGGAGGGTGGGCTCGGTGGGTTGTGGTGTGGATCAGGCGGGGCGGCGAAGCGCAGGGAGCCAAGGCTGTGACCTGCGGTTATGGGATGCGAAGGGTGCGTGCGTGGGGACGTTTTGTTGGAGGCTTCGCGACGTCCCTTGCTCACCTCCTTCCGAGCGGGCGGGGCCGGTGGTGTGTCCGGGTGCCAGCCGATCGTCGCGTTGCAGGTCGGTGATGTCGCTGTGGAGTTGTCAAGGTGCTTGTGGGTCTTGATTGTGCCGGACGCGGCAGGAGTTCGTTTCAGGGTTCGTCGTGGGCTGGGGGTTGTGTGTTGAGGATGGTGCCGTGTTGGGTTCGGCGTTCGGGGGCTTGGTCGGTGCCGTAGCGGTGGATGGGGAAGCGGACGGCGGCGACGATGTGTCGTTCGGCGAGCCAGGCTCGGGCGATGTCGCGGTCGAGGTCGCTGGCCTCGGGGTTGGCGAAGGTGGCCAGTTGTGGACAGCCGAGGAGCGTTCGTAGCCGGCCGAGGGTCCAGGGGCGGGTCCAGGCGGGCAGGGTCATGGTGCCGCCGGTGGCGGGGCCTTGGTGGCCGGTGGTGCGGGATCGGCCTGCGAACCGGTGCGTGGTGGGTAGTTGGGAGATGCCCCACAGGCCGCACCATGCCAGCGCGTCGTCGGTGGGTCCGAGGGGCGCGAGTCCGGTCGCGGTACGACTGTCCGGCTTGCCCTTGCCGACGGTGTCGACAGTGGACAGTCCGATGAGTCCGTTCACGATCTCGGTGGGAGGACGGTTGCTGACCGCGCGGGCGAGGGGGCGCAGCCGGTTCGTGACGAATTCGGAACCCTGGTTTCGTGGTTGCATTTCCCAGCGGCTGGCTGCGTCGTCCTGTCGGATCTCGCGTTTGGGGGTTTTGCTCCAGTAGCAGGGTTCGCCGAGTGCGGCGATCAGCCGCAGGTCCAACCGCGACCCGTCTTGGGTGAGAGCGTCTAGGGCCTCATGACGTCGCCGTTGGAGGCGCGGCCAGTCCGATTCGGAGAGCTTGCTGATCCGGGGACTCATCAGCGCGACGGTTCGGGCGCCGACGTCGAAATCCTCGTGCAGCCATCCGTTTTCGGCCCGTCGTGCGGCGTGTGCGTGCACGGTCTCGCCGATCTGGTCGGGTTCGAGGTCGCTGTGGATGACGGGCCGGGGGTCCATACCGGTGGTCCAGGACAACGTGATGCGGTGTCCGGCGTCGTCGAGGATCGCGGCCAGCCCGTAGAGGGCGAGGTGGGACAGCGCGGTGTGGGGTGTGCTGGATTCGAGGACGAATTCGGTCATTGGTCCTTCATGGAGACGCGGTGTCGGCGGCGCGCAGCAGGGCTTCGAGGATGCTTCCCCGGCCACGCCGCCGTGCTCGTCGCGGAGTTCGAAGTTCCGCAACCGACATACCCGGGTCGGCCCGACTCCTGATACCACGCGATCAAGCGAGAAGGACCGCCCTTGCCAGCCCGGACGGTCGACAGACTGATCGCCACCGGCTTCGCGTGACCGACCACGCAAGACGATTGGGCTCAGGCGTGTAGGGTCTCGCCGCGCGTGACATGTCGATCTTCTGTGACCTGCGGTTGTGCGTGTTGTCTCATGAGTATGTCGCCAAGATCAGTCTCAGACTTGCGACGTTTCCTCTGTGGTTCCGCGGATGAGCATTGGGGACTATTCCGCAGTCTCTTTCCGTCGCTCTGCGAAGGTAGCGGGTTTCCCGGGGAGTTCGGGGCCGGAATTCGCGGTTCCGGCAAGTAGCACGGCGAGCACCCGGTCTCGTTGCATGGCACCGGCGTGGAGGTCCAGACAGCTCTGTGTCATCCCCGCTGCTGCGGCGGCGAGGAACGGTACGTCGGCCCACGACAGGTCCGGACGCACGGCGCCGGCCCGCTGTGCCCGTTCGGTCGCCCGGCGGATGAGGTCGCGCAAACGTTCGCGTGCCTTGTCGGCCTCGGGACTTCCGCCCTGCGCGACCAGCGCGTCCGACAGGCCTTTGTTTTCCACCTGGGACAGCGTGAGCGCCCGCAGCAGCCGGGCGAAGCCCTGGCCTGGATCGGGATCCTCAAGCGCGGCTCGCGCCTGGTCCTCCAGTTCGTCGATGACCTCCAGCAGGATCGTCTCCAGCAGCGCCTGTCGTGATGGGAAGCGCCGGTAGAAGGTGCCCGGTCCGACACCGGCCCGCTTGACGATCTCGTTGGTCGACACCTCAAGTCCGACTTCCGCGACGGCCTTTCGCGCTGCCGCGACCAGTGCCGCCTCACTTCGCCGGGCGTCCGCCCGCAGTCCCGCCATACCCCCAACGCTAGACGGAGAAGGGTTCTCCGTCTAGCGTTGGGGGTATGGGAAGACGAGTTTGGCTGCTCACTGGTGCGTCTGGGGGCCTGGGCTCCGCGCTGGCGCGATTGGTCTCGGCGGCCGGGGACGAAGTGGTCGCTATCGGCCGGAAATCCGTAGACATCAACGACCCTGCGCAGGTTCGGCGGGCTGTCGCCGAGGCCGTCGCCGCTCTCGGCCGGATCGACGTCGTGGTGAACAACGCCGGATATGCGGCGGCTGGTGCCTTCGAGGAGCTGTCCGACTCGGCGCTGCGCGAACAGTTCGAGGTCAACTTCTTCGCGGCCGCCGACGTCCTGCGAGCGACGCTGCCGTACCTGCGGGCCGCCCGCTCGGGTCACATTGTGCAGATCAGCTCGCTGGCCGGTCAGATCGGTGCCCCTGGCATGAGCGCGTACACGGCGAGCAAGCATGCACTTGAGGGGTTGTCGGTTTCGCTCGCCGAGGAGTTGGCTCCGTTCGGCATCCGTGTCAGCATCGTCGAACCGGGCGCCATCAACACAGGCTTCCGCCGGAGCTGGGCCGAACGTGAGCGTCCCAGGACGATCGCCGACTACGACGATCTCGCCGCCCGGCTCGACCGTATCGGACGCGACGCTCGGCGACCGACCGAGCCGGAAGAAGTCGCGTCCGCGATCATCGCGCTGGTCGACCTACCGGAACCACCATTGCGGCTCGCCGTCGGCAGCGATGCCGCTGCCGGAATCCGCGCCGCCCGTACCCGCCAGTTGGCCGAGTTGGAGACCCGATGGCTCGCCTGACCGGAAAGACCGCGTTGATCACCGGCGGCAGCGAGGGAATTGGTCTTGCCATCGCTACGGCGTTCGCGCGGGAAGGGGCAAACCTCGTGCTTCTCGCGCGCGACAGGCGGAAGCTCGACGCCTTGACATTGCCGAACACGCGCACCGTTGCCGTTGACCTCAACGACGAAGACGCACTTGTCGCCGCTGTCGGATCCCTGGACGTCGACGTGCTCGTGAACAACGTCGGTGTCTCGCACATGCCGCCGCTGGCCGAACTCACCAAACCCCAGTTCGACGCGATGGTGCACCTCAACCTGCGCGTGCCGGTGCTGCTGACCCAGTTGCTGCGCGAGCGACTGACCGCGATCGTGAACATCTCCAGCTACTGGGCGGACAAAATGGTCGCCGGGCGCCCCTCCTCGGTCTATTCGGCCACCCGCGGCGCGCTCAACTCGCTCACCAAGGCACTGGCCAACGA
Organism: Saccharopolyspora rosea; assembly: GCF_025643595.1. Taxonomy (GTDB): domain Bacteria; phylum Actinomycetota; class Actinomycetes; order Mycobacteriales; family Pseudonocardiaceae; genus Saccharopolyspora; species Saccharopolyspora rosea. The sequence goes on along the minus strand of NZ_CP102826.1, from coordinate 2,492,971 downwards.
ACTCGGTCCGGATGTCCGGGTCAACGCCATCGCACCCGGCTCGATCCGTACGCCGACGTTCGAACGCGCCTACCTCGCGCAGATGACCTCGGACCAGCGCGCGGATTACGAGCACTACGTCCACGACGCGTACCCGGCCCAGCGGATCGGCGAACCCGAGGACGTGGCCGAAGCCGCCGTTTACCTCGCCTCAGACGACGCCCGCTGGGTGACCGGCACAGTGCTGCAGGTCGATGGCGGATTGACGGTCAGATAGGAGCAGTGACACCATCCGGCGTCGGTGACCTCGCCCAGAGCGGTGATCTCGCGGCGGTGATACTTCTTGGCGAACGCGAGGACAACCGTGGTCTTGCCAGGCCGGGGAACGCGTCGGTAGCGATCGCGCCCTTGGCCTTGTCGCCGTCGTGGAGATTCGGTCCGGGGCAGGACAGTCGTGAGCGCGGCTGCCGAGGCTCCATCGACGCAGTGCGGCTTCGTCGATGAACGTGCACGAGGTCGTGGCTCGCACGCTGGGAGACGGCCAGGGCCGCGTGGTGTACGTCGACAACGAACACGTAGCCGCCGCACATGCCCAGTTGATCCTGGAAGAAGCCGACGGCCGACGGATGGGCCGGCATCGTGCACGAGGACCTGCGCCAGCGCCGACCCGGCCGGAGCAGCGCAGCTGGAAGACCTGCGCGCTCACTACTCCACCACGCCGAACCCGGCCTGGATCCGCGGTCGCGACGAAATCGCCTCCTGGTTCGCCGGGTTCAAGCCCGTCGAGCCGGGCCTGGTGCACCTCACCGACTGGAGGCCCAGCCATGACCCCCAGCAACTGGAGGTCGAAACCGACGTGCGGCGGTACTGCTGGGGAATCGTCGGCGAGGTCTGACGTGGGCAAACCCAACCCGTTCATGCTCAGATCGGCGCTGCGCACGGTAGGTGCACACGCAGCGCACACCGTCGTCCTCGGTGACCGGATGGACACCGACGTGCGCTCCGGGATCGAAGCCGGCATGCCGACCATCCTGGTGCTGGCGGGCCTGTCCGGCGCCGACACCGCGGCGCGGTATCCGTACCAGCCCACCAAGGTCATAGTCTCCGCGATGAGGCAGCCCGGCTACCGGCGGGCAGCGCGCGTCCCGGATATCGCGGTGCTCACGGCACCGCTGACCTGCGCTCATGCGCCCCACACGCGTACGCTGGTGGGAGCGGCCGACGGGTGATCGCAACGACCGGCGGGTAATGGCTCCGACCGACGCCGCCCGCGGGTGAGCGGGGCATCGGCCGACTCAAAGGCCAACCACGACTCGGACTGCCACATCCCCTGTGGCTGCGCCGGATCGGAACCCGCATCAGCGGGTTGGGAATACCGTGGCGGCGGGGAGACACCAAGCCACATGGCCGCGTTGACCGCCGTCCACGCGCATATCGACATCGAACTAGGAAAGGAGTGACATGTTTCCTGCTGGCCTGGACATCTACTCTCGCGTCCTCGTCTGGCACCTGGCAAAGCGGAACGAACGTCCCGTCCCGGAACGGCCCGCCGAAAGGGTGTGACCACCGCCCGTTGATCCGCTGGCTGGGCTCGTGCGCCCCGGGCATTACAGCCCAGTCAGCACAAGGAGCCGCCAGGCCACGACGCAACGGCGGGCAGTTGCGGTTCCACCGCGCCTCAGTGGTCGCCTTCGGCACGAGCCGATTCGGATCTGCGTCGCCGGCTTCGACCTTGAAGCCGGCGACGGTGGAACCCCGGACCGCGCAATGTCGAGTCCGAACAGTGCCGCCGAAGCGGCGCAGCAACCGGCCCGTCGCCACCCGCTACGACTGTGAGGATGAGGGTGGTGCCGCCCCGGGTTGTGGTCTGACCCGCGCTACGACTGGCCAGGGTGCCTTGTGCTTGATCTGTCGGCCGGCGATTCGAGGCGGTACTTGCTGCCGCCGGACCGGCCAGGCGTGTCCCGATGGGGGACCTTGCCGTCACAGGGCACCATCACGGTCCTGACCGCCTGTCGGCCCGGCGACGGCGATGCCGTTCCCGAGCCGATCAGGAGACGAACATCCCATGTCCAACATCTCGCCGCCCTGTATTCGTGGATCTTCCTGCTGATCGCGGTGCTGGGCGCCGGTTCCTTCGCGCTCGACGCACTGCTGCGGCAACGGCGATCCCGCGGGACACCCACCGACTCAGCGGTCCACGGCGCGCGCAACAGCCTCAAATGGTGACGGTCCCGCCAAGCAGGCACGATGCGCAGGCGGCACGGAGAGCACGGCGCGATTCGCGGCGATCGGGGACCGGTCAACCGAAAAGGTGCTGCCCCCAATAGCCTCCTGGCTGGATGCCCGGCGGACAGGCGAACAGCGCCGAGCCGTTGTGCTCCAGGTACTCCATCATCCCGTCCCCGCGCGCGAGCAGGCGTTGCATGGGCACGAACTGCCTGCGCGGGTCGCGGTTGAAGCAGACGAAGAACAACCCGGCGTCGAGCCTGCCGAGGCCGTCGGATCCGTCGGTGAAGTTGTAGCCGCGGCGCAGGATCCGCGCTCCGCCGTGGCGCTCGGCCGAGGCGAGCCGGATGTGGGCGTCGTCGGCGATGAGCGGTTCACCGTCGGCGCCGCGAGCCCGCAGGTCGACCGGGTCGAACTCGTCGGCCTTGCCGAGCGGGGCGCCGCTGCCCTTGGCGCGGCCGACGACCTTCTCCTGCTCCCGCAGCGACGTGCGGTCCCAGGTCTCGATGTGCATGCGGATCCGCCGCGCCACCAGGTACGTCCCACCGTTCATCCACTGTGGACCGTCGCCGGGTTGCACCCAGACGTGCTCGTCGAGCGCCGCGGTGTCCTCGGACTTGATGTTGTTGGTGCCGTCCTTGAACCCGAACAGGTTGCGCGGGGTGCGCTGCGTGCGCGAGGTGCTGGACGTGCGGCCGAATCCCAGCTGCGACCACCGCACCGCGACCTTGCCGAAACCGATGCGGGCGAGGTTGCGCACCGCGTGCACCGCGACCTGCGGATCGTTCGCGCACGCCTGGACGCACAGGTCTCCCCCGCACCGGCCGGGGTCGAGGTTGTCCTTGGGGAAGTGCGGCAGGTCGGCCAGCGCGGGCGGCCGTTGCGCGGCCAGCCCGAACCGGTCGTCGAACAGCGACGGGCCGAACCCGACGGTGAGCGTGAGCCCGGAAGGCGGCAGGTCCAGGGCTTCGCCGGTGTCGCCGGGCGGCGCCTCGCCGGCGCCGGCGACCGCACCGCGGTCGACGGCCTCCTGCCCCGCGGTCATCCGCTCGGCAGCCCGCGTCCACTCCCGCAGCAGCCCCACCAGCTCACCCCGGTCGCGGGTGGTCACGTCGAAAGCGACGAAGTGCATCCGGTCCTGGGCGGGCGTGGTGATGCCGGCCTGGTGCGGTCCGTGGAACGGGACGAGGTCCGCCTCCCCCGCGTGGTCGCCGGACCCGGCCACGGCCGCACCGACCACTCCCCCGGCACCGGCGAGCGCCACACCGGCACCGGCGAACCCGAACAACTTCCGGCGCGACAGCGAGTCCGTCATGCCGTCACGACCGCCGCGGTCCTGCTCAGCGGTTCGGCGAGCGCGTCCACCGCCGCCGACAGCTCCTTGACCTGCTCGGGACGCAGCTCCGGGTAGGTCCGGAAGCCGTCGCCGACCCGGTAGCGGGCGAGCAGGCCGTTGACGGTGCCGAAGTTCTGGTCGAGCGTGCCGAGCAGCTTCGGGTCCTTGGCGGCCAGCACCGGGCGCAGCACGTCGACGACCTGCTCGGCGCCCTCGACGTTGGCCTGGAAGTCCCACAGGTCGGTGTGCGAGAAGGTCTCCTCCTCGCCGGTGACCTTGCTGGTGGCGACCTCGTCGAGCAGCTCCTTGGCGCCGTTGGCGATGTCGGCGGGGGTCAGCTCGACGTTCCGGGACCGGGCGACGATCTGGTCGACGTCGGCGACCAGCTGGTCGGCCACGGCCGGGGTGTCCGGCCGCGGCCCGGTCGCCCACAGGTCTTTCTCCAGCCGGTGGTAGCCGGTGAACGGCTGGCCCGGGTCCAGGTCGGCCTCGCGGCCGTCGATCTTCGGGTCCAGGTCGCCGAAGCTCTCCGCGACCGGCTCGATGCGCTCCCAGGCGGTCCGAGCCCGCGGGTAGAGCGCCTTGGCACCCGCCACGTCGCCGGTTTTGACGGCCTGGGCGAACCGGCCGGTGTCGGCGCGCAGCTGGTCGGCCTGCTGGTCGACGTAGGTCTTGTAGGCGGCGACTGCCCGGGCGATCTCCGGGCTGCTGGCCGCCTGCGCGGATCCCGTCACGGTGAACTCGCCGCGGATGCCGTTGCCCTGCATGCCCGGCTTGCACGCGGTGGTGTACTCGCCGCCCTGCGGCACCTGGGCCACCAGCTGCCGGTTCGTGCCGGGGCCGATGTTCTCCACCTCGCTGATGATCTTGTCGCCCTGGCCGTAGAGGTAGAACTCGGTGACCTGGCTGCCGGTGTTGCGCACGTCGAAGGTGATCGTTCCGGCCGGGGCCGAGGTGCGGGACACCTTGCAGGCGTTGTCGCTGGCCTCGACGCTGATCGTGCCGGGCGCGTCCTTGACGGGCTGCTGGCCGCACGCGGCGAGCGCCAGCGCGGTGATCGGGAGGACGATGCGCAGGCTGGTTCTCACGAGCTTTCTCCTGTCGGTGCGGGAGCGGGAGCGACGCGCTTGGGGCGCAGGAACAGGGGCAGGACGACCGCGGTGTAGGCAACCCAGACGACCGCTTCGAGGACCGTGGTCTGCGGGGAGAAGTTGAAGATCCCCTTGAGCAGCGCCCCGTACCACGACGAGGTCGAGATGTAGGCGCTGACGTCGAACGCGAGGGTGTGCAGCCCCGGCAGCACCCCCGCCTCCTGCAGGTCGTGCATGCCGTAGGCGAAAACCCCGGCGGCGACGAACACGAGCAGCACGCCGGTCGCGGTGAAGAACTTCCCCAGGTCGATCTTGACCGCGCCGAAGTACAGCAACCAGCCCAGCAGCACCGAAGCGGCGATACCCACCAGGAAGCCGACCAGCGGCAGGACGGTGCCGCCCCCGGCCGACTGGACGCTGGAGAAGAAGAACACCGCGGTCTCCAGCCCTTCCCGCGCCACGGCGAGGAAGGCCACGGTGATCACCGACCAGTTGCCCAGCTGCAGCGCCTCGTCGAGCTGCCCGCGCAGCTGCGCCGCGAGACCGCGTGCGGCGCTGCGCATCCAGAAGATCATCGAGGTCACGAAGGCGACGGCGAGGATGGACATGCCACCGCCGAACATCTCCTGCTTCTCGAACGACATCGTCGCCGAGGTGTAGGTGAGCAGTGCCCCCACCCCGACCGACAGGGCCACCGCGGCGGCGACTCCCGTCCACACCAGGCGCAGCGCCCATTTCCGCCCACTGCGCACCAGGAACGCGACCAGGATGCTGACCACGAGGACTGCTTCCAGTCCCTCGCGCAACCCGATCAGCGCATTGCCGACCAGCACGGTGCCTCCTTCCGCCGTCTCCGATCGAGACGACCGCGGAGAACGTAGGTAAGCCTTGCCTACCTGTCAAAGGAGTGTGATCGCCGCCACGCCGATCAGGGCGGAACTGGGCTCAACCGCAACGGGCAGTGGTCGTCCGTGAGCGCACTGAAGCTCCGACGATCCTGGCCACCGACCAGCTTCAGTGGTCGTCGGCGTTGCGGCTACCCGACTGTGCTGCGCTGTGACAACGGTCCCGAGCTGGCCTGCGTCGCGATGGCCGACTGGGCCCACGAACAGGTCGGGCTGCACTTCATCCCGCCGGGCGAGCCGTGGCGCAACGGCTACGTCGAGTCGTTCAACTCCCGCATCCGCGACGAGTGCCTGAACATCGACATCTTCTGGTCCCTGGCCCAGGCCAGGGTCGTGATCAGCGATTGGAAGGACGACTACAGCCACCGCCGCCGACACAGCTCGCTCGGCTACCAGGTCCTGCCGCCTACGCGGCAGTATGCCCTCACCGATGAAAGACCTTCACTGACAGTGGACGGTACTCCTGCCTCGGCCGCGTGCCGAGAATGCTGCTCGCCGGACCGGGTGATCAGAATTCAGGACTCGCGGCTGGCTTCCGCCAAATCAACAAGTAACGCCAGAACAGCAGTCGCCGCACGCGCGCACCGGGAAGCAGCCCACTTGCCACCTCGGCGACCTGGCGGGTAGTCAATGGCGGGTCCATGACCACGGGCATGGACGAGAGTTCGGGATCCTTCGCGAAGCCGCGACCGCATCCCAGGGCTCGCTTGGCGATGAACGCCAAACCAAACAGACGGTGGGCAAGCGCCGCAGCGATCTCGGCGGGAAGCTCTCGGCGCGGGTCCGCGCGAGGCAGCGCAACAGCTGCGAGCACGCCACCTGGCCGCAGGGCGACCGCAAGCACCCTGAGGGCCTCTTCCAACGGCATGTGGTGCAATGCCGTGACCGAGACGATCGCGTCGTAGTCCCGGCTGGGCAACTCGTCGACCAAGATGTCAGCCGGCACGCAATTGACGTTTGCCGGCACGCGACGCCGCGCCTGATCGATCATCTCGGGAGAACGGTCGACCGCATCGACCTGCTTGCTTCGCTGGGCCAGCTCAGCCGCGAATGTTCCGGAGCCGCACCCAACGTCGAGCACACGGTCGCAATCCCGAGGCAGCCTTCGCAGCAACAGCCGCTGGTAGTAGGCATTGTGATCCCAATCGAGCACAGCCCCACCCTAGGCGCGGACGAAGCGACGGTGGAGGAGCATGCGCACCGGATCAACGCCGCGCTGCGCGCCGAACGCCAGCGGGATGCTCCGGGAGCGCCGGAGGTGGTCATGGCCGACGACACGGTCATTTCGCGCCCTTCCGGGCCTGACCTCGATCACCAGGTGCAATGGCTCGTTCAGGTAGCAAAGGCGATGCCTCGGCGCGATCGAGCGCAGTAGCCGACAAACGGTGCAGGCCACAGCGGAAGGAGTGACACGAGTGCGGATGCGCCAGCTCGGTGCCACCGGCATCAAGGTCAGCGAGGTCAGCCTCGGCGCGATGATGTTCGGCAAGATCGGCAACCTCGACCACGACGAATGCATCCGCATGATCCACCGCGCGCTGGACGCAGGCATCAACTGCGTCGACACAGCGGATGTCTTCTCCTACGGCGAGTCCGAAGAAATCGTGGGGCGAGCGCTGAAGCGTCGACGTGCGGACGTGGTGCTGTCGACCAAGGTCGGGGGCCCCATGAACCCCGAGAATCTCGACGTCATGCGCGGCGGGTCCCGGCGGTGGATCACCCGCGCCGTCGAGGACAGCCTGCGCCGGCTGGACACCGACTACGTGGACGTGTGCACGGTCAACCGCTTCGACGAGCGCACCGACGTCGACGAAACCCTGGCGGCGTTGTCGGACCTGGTGCGAGCCGGGAAGATCCGGACGATCGGCTCGTGCACGTGGCCGGTGGAGCGCATCGTGGAAGCGCAGTGGGTGTCCGATGATCGGCGGCACGTGCGGATGCGCGTGGATCAACCTCCGTATTCGATCCTGACCCGCGGCGCCGAGCAAGCCCTGTTCCCCACCTGCCTGCGGTACGGCATCGGGGTGATGACGTGGAGCCCGCTGCGCAGTGGCTGGTTGACCGGACGCTACCGCCGCGACCACGTCGACATGACCACGGTGCGGGCGAAGTTCCTGCCCCACACGTTCGACCCCGCACGACCCGAGAACCAGCGCAAGATCGACGCGGTCGAAGCCCTCGTGGCGCTCGCCGAGGAAGCGGGCCTGTCATTGACCCACCTCGCCCTGGGATTCACGCTCACCCATCCCGCGGTCGCAACAGTGTTCCTCGGGCCGCGGACCCCTGAGCAGCTTGAGGATCTGCTGGCCGGAACCGAAACCCGCCTGCCCGACGACGTTCTCGATCGAATCGACGCCATCGTGCCACCGGGCGAGAACATCCCGGCGACCTACTCGGGGCGGGCCAACCCGGCCCTGCTGGATCCGACACTACGTCGCCGGTCCTAGGTCAGACCTAGTCGGCGAGGTCGAGAGCGGCGCGGACGATGCTGTCGGTGTCGAGGCCGTGGTATCGGTAGACGTCCTCGATCGAGCCGGACTGGCCGAAGCGGGTCACGCCGAGGCTGGTGTGGCGAACCTGGTTGATGGTGGCCAGGAAGGCCAGGGTGTGCGGGTGGCCGTCGAGGACGGTGACCAGCGGGGTGGCGCGGTTGGCGGGGAAGACCTGGTCGAGGATCCAGGATTCGGCGGGTTCGTGGCCTTGCCGAGCACGCACTGCGCGGTAGAGCAGGTCGGGGCTGGTCACGCAGATCACGTCGGCGGGGATACCGGCCTGCTGGAGTCGGTCCGCGGCGCCCACGGCTTCGGGGATCACGGCGCCCATTGCGGCGATGGCGATCTTCGGGTTGTCGGTGCGGCGCAAGGAATACGCGCCGGCGACGACCTGCCGGCGGCGTCGCTGCCGGGCGGCGGTGTCCGCGGGGACAGCAGCCAATGTCTGGTCGACCGGGCGGGTGGACAGCCGGAGGTAGGTCGAGCTGCCGTCCGGTTTGCCGAGCCGCGCCAGGCTGGCCAGCAGCGTCCATTCGGTGTCGAGGGCGAAGGCGGGCTCGTAGGTGGTGCAGCCGGGCTGCTCCAGGCCGATGGACGGGGTCTTGATCGACTGGTGCGCGCCGCCCTCCGGCGCCAGGCTCACTCCGGACGGTGTGCCGACGAGGATGGACTGCCCACCCGCGTAAATGCCGTAGGACCACGGTTCCAGCGCGCGCTCGACGAACGGGTCGTAGAGCACCCCGATCGGCAGCAGCAGCTGGCCCCAGCGGCTCCAGGTCGCGCCGAGTTCGCCGAGCAGGCCCACGAGATTGACCTCGGAGATGCCCAGTTCGATGTGCTGGCCCGTCGGGTTCTCCCGCCAGTGCAGGATGGTCTCGGCGTCGTCGGCGAACCAGTCCGGGCGTTCGGTGGTCGACCACACGCCGACCTTGTTCACCCAGCCACCCAGGTTCGTCGTCGAGCTGACGTCCGGGCTGACCGTGACCACCCGGCGGGCGGCCTCGGGGGCGTCGCGGGTGAGGTCGAGCAGCGCGCGGCCGAGTGCTGCCTGTGTGGTCGTTTCGCCGGACGGTGTCCGGCCGATGTCCACCGGCAGTGCCGCAACCGGGGTGGCGGGCACGAGGTCGCGACGCAGCCGCTCGGCGGTGGCGGCGCACAGGCGCCCGGCCGGGGTGGCCGGTCCGAACCGCTGCCAGGGCGCGTCGACCGACATACCACAGCGAGCGGCGAGCTCGGCGAACTGATCCTGGCTCAGTAGTGAGGAGTGATTCTGCGGATGGCCCTCGCTCGCCAGCCCGTAACCCTTGACCGTGTAGGCGAAGATCACCGTCGGGCGAGTGTCGTCGATTCGAGCGAACGCGTCCCCGACGGCCCGCAGATCGTGCCCGCCGAGATTGCGGATCGCGGCATGCAGGGTCTCGTCATCCAAAGTGGACACCAAGGCCGCCAGCTCAGGCGAGTCCGGTAAGCGCTCGCGCAGCTGGGCGGGGTTGCACCGCAGCAGCCGCTGGTACTCCGGGTTGGTCATCTCGTCGAGTCGCCGCCGCAGCGCCTCCCCACCCGGGCGCGCGAACAGTTTGTCCAGCAGCCGCCCGTACTTCACGGTCAGCACCTGCCAGCCGGCCGCACCGAACATCCCCTGCAGTCGCGGCGTGCCGATGTTCGGCACCACCCGGTCCAGGCTCTGCCGGTTGAGGTCGACGATCCACACGACCTCGCCCAGCTCGGCGACCATAGGATCGAGAACGGCTTCCCAGACCGCACCCTCATCCAGCTCGGCGTCCCCGACCAGCGAGTACTGCCTGCCCGTGCCGGCCTGCTCGCCCAGCGTCGTGACGTATCGGCGGGCCAGCGCACCCCAGATCGGCGCGGTCGCACCGATCCCGACCGAACCCGTCGAGTAGTCGACCGGGTCCGGGTCCTTCGACCGCGACGGGTAGGACTGCAGACCGCCGAACGCGCGCAACGTGGTCAAGTACTCCTCATCCAGCTCGCCGAGCAGGTAGTTGATGGCGTGCAACACCGGCGAGGCGTGCGGCTTCACCGAGACGCGGTCCCCCGCCCGCAAGTGCTCGAACCACAACGCGGTCATCAACGTGGTCATCGACGCCGACGACGCCTGATGTCCGCCGACCTTGAGCCCTGCCGGGTTCGGGCGCACCCGGTTGGCGTGGTCGATGATCGCGGTGGCGAGCCAGCGCACACGCTGCTCGATCTCCCCGAGTACCGCGAGACGGTCCTCAGTGCCGACGGGGACGGCAGATGTGGACGGTGCGGTCATCGGCGAACTCCTCCCGTGCAGAATGCCCAACAAGGGCACCATTGACAATCTCGCTGCACAAGCGGTCAGCTTGAATGTGTGCAATCTGCACGCGGGAACAATCTCGAAGCTCGGGAAGGTGGGCAAGATGCACGGCAACAAGCGGAGGCCGGCGCCGATCGACGCCATGGACGCGCGCCTGCTGCGCGCCCTCGCCGAGAACCCGCGTGGCACCGCGCTGGCGCTGGCCCAGCGCGCCGGACTTTCCCGCAACACCGTGCAGGCCCGGCTGGCCCGGCTCGAAGAAAGCGGTGTTCTGGGCAGCGTCGAGCGCCGGATCGACCCCGCGGCACTCGGGTACCCGCTCACGGCGTATCTGGCCGTCACCGTGGCGCAGCGCTTGCTCGATCCCGTCGCCGACGGGCTCGCCCAAGTGGCGGAGGTCGTCGAAGTCCTCGGCATGACGGGCGAAGGAGACTTGCTGGTCCACGTCGTCGCGCAGGATGCGGACGATCTCTACCGCATCGCCGGTCTGATCCTCGCGATCGACGGCGTGGAACGCACCACCACCTCGCTCGTCATGCGACGGCTCGTCGACTACCGGGTCACCGCGCTGGTCGAGCGCCTCGCCCGCGAACGTTGATGCAACCCCACTCCGTGCCGCTATGATGCACGCCGTGCCGCATCACGAAATGGCTCGGCTGCCGTCGCCTCGCGGGGCCCTGCTTTTGCCGCAGGTGCCGCCGTTGCACGTCGTGCAGGACTGCCGAGCGCGGGCGCACCCACGGCGACCTGGCGGTGGCGCCGGCATCGATTCCGACCCGGTCGACGGCCGCACCTCGATTCGACTTCCGTTCCTCGGCGCGACCGAAGAGGTCCGAGAAGCCCTCGATCGCCTCGGGCGCTGGATCGGCGATCGCAGGTCGAGAGAACAGCACGCTACGCAAGGAGAGCACTTGTGACTTCCGCGAGCACCGACGACGTCGTCGAATACGATCCGGCCACCTTCGAGGGTCTGCGCTTCCACACCGCGGTCAGGGCTTTCCGCGACGGCACCGACTCGCCACGCGAGTACCTGGAAAGGTGCCTCGCGACGATCGCCGAGCGCGAGCCCGTCGTGCGGGCTTGGGTCGTGCTCAACGAGTCGCAGGCACGCAAGCAGGCCGATGCCAGCACCGGGCGCTGGCGGCGGGGTGAACCGCTATCGCCCATTGACGGCATGCCGATCGGCATCAAGGACCTGCTCGAAACCCGGGACATGCCCACCCAGATGGGGTGCGCCGCGTTCACCGGCAATTTCCCGAAGAGGGACAACGCGGCGGTGTGGGCACTCCGTCAGGCGGGCGCGGTCGTGCTCGGGAAGACGGTGACCACGGAGCTGGGCGGCCCGGAACCCAGCCAGACGACGAACCCGTTCAACCCGAAGCACACACCCGGCGGTTCCTCCTCCGGCTCGGGAGCCGCCGTCGGGGCGCGGATGGTTCCCGCCACCATCGCGACGCAGACCGGCGGCTCGCTCATGCGGCCGGCCAGCTACAACGGGAACTGGGGTCTGAAACCCTCCCAGGGCGGTATCAACCGTGGTGAGCGGCAGACCGCGAGCATGACCTCGCACGGCGTTCTCGCCGCGTGTCCCGAGGACATGTGGCTGGTCGCGATCGCGATCGCCTCGCGCGCGGGAGGCGACCCGGGCTGGCCCGCGCTGTCCGGGCCGACCGAGCCGCCTCCGGCACGGCAACCAGGCGCGCTGGCAGTGATGGAAACCGACGGCTGGGAGCGCCTGGACGACGTCAGCCGCGGAGCGTTCGAACAGGTCCTCGCGCAGATCGAATCGAGCGGCGTGAACGTTCAGCGCCGAGGCGAAGACGCGGTTGTGGAACGGTTCGAGCGGTCTTTGACGGGCGTGACCGAGCTCGGCAGCGCGATCCTGGCGTGGGAGCACTATTGGGCGTTCCGGGACGTCGTGGCGAACAACCCAGACGGCGTCAGTGCGCGTGGCAAGCGGTTTTTCATCGACGCCGCGGAGGCGCTGGGAGCGGCGGGTTATGAGGAGGCGCTGCGCGACCGTGCCGCCGTGAAGTCCGCCTATGCGCTCCTCGGCCCGCGGGTGGACGCGGTCATCGCACCCACGTCGAGTGGGCCCGCGCCAGAATGGCTCGGGGACGTACCCGGCCGCCAGCCCGCGAGATGGCCGACCGGGGACCCGGCATTCAACTTCCCGAGTTCGCTGCTGGGCGCACCGGCCGTGAACATCCCGCTGATGTCGGTCGGCGGTCTTCCTTTCGGTCTCCAGGTGATGGGGCAGCCGGGTACCGAGAGCAAGACGACCGCCATCGCGCGCTGGATCGGCGAGACGTTGACCCCGGTCCGCGTCTGACGCGCCCGGTCTCGTAGCGGATCCTCACGCCCACCAGTGCTCCCGTGGTCACTGGTGGGCGGCGTGCGAATCAGGGGATCCAGGTGCAGCCGCGGCGACTCCCCGTCGCGCTCGTGGTCCCAGGGCGCGGCCACAGCGCGGTTGCGCGAAGTCGTAGGACTCCACAGCGTGCCCGAACATCGCGGCGCCGAGGATTTTCTTCTGCAGCACAGCTCCGCGCGCGAGAAGGGAAGCGCCACCGGCGGCGTCACCAGATCTTTTCGAGCACCCGCAGGACGTTCCCGCCGGTGACCGCGGCGATCTCGTCGTCCGGGTAACCGTGCTTGACCAGCCAGCGGGTGATGTTGCGGAAGCATTCGCCAGGGTTCTCCAGTCCGGCGACGGCTTCGATGCTCTCGAACTCCGGGCCGTTGCGGATGGTGTCGGCGACTCCCCATTTCCGGCTCATCACGTGGTGCAGGTCAAGGTGGTCGCCGAAGAAGGTGTCCGGGCCGAAACCGACGTGGTCGATCCCGACGAGGTCGACGCAGTAGCGGAAGTGGTCCATCACGGATTCGATGGTGTGGCGGCGGTGCTGGGGGCTGACGGTGGTGTACGGGGCAGACTCGATCCCGATCATCCCGCCGCTGTCGGCGCAGGCCCGGATGACCTCGTCGGGTTTCATCCGCGGGGTGTCCCAGAGCCCCCGCGCCCCGGCGTGCGTGATCAACACCGGCTTGTCGCTGGCTTCGATCACGTCGAGCGCGGTCCGGTCCCCGGCGTGTGACACGTCGATGGCGATACCGAGCTGGTTCATCCGGCGGACCGCGCGCCGCCCGAGCGAGGTCAGACCTCCGTCTCTCGTTTCGCCCAGACCGCTGCCGAGGGCGTTCGCGTTGCTGTAGGCGATGCCGATCTGCCGGACACCCAGCCCGTAGAGCACGTCGAGCCGGTCGATCTCGTTCTCGATCAGAGCCGCCCCTTCGAGTCCTGCGACCACGGCCAGCCGGCCCTCGGTGTGCGCGCGCCGGATGTCGGCGACCGATTCCGCGCGGATGACGTAGTCCTGGTGCGCGAAGTCGCAGAAGCGCATCCCGAGATCGGTGATGATGTCGTCCCACTTCCACCCGTTCCGGGACTCGCAGGCTCCCCAGCCGAGGTTGTCGAACAAGGCGTCCAGCCCGGACCGGCTCAGCCCTTCGTAGCCGTAGGCGAGGCGCGCCTCGCGATTCCACTTGAGCAGCTCCGCCCTCGCGTTCCGCGGGAGACGCACCGGGTGGTCGTGCAGCGACACCACGATGTTGTCGGCTAGAAGCCGCTCGGCGCGCGCCAGCTGGTCAGCGGTCAGCCCGAGATCGTGCTCGGGTAGCCGGTCGACGTCGGCCGAGAGTGTGAACTCGGGGTAGTCCACTCCTGCTTCCAGGTACGAGAACGACTGGTACCCGGTGTAGCGCTTGGTTGCCATGGCGACTTCCTCTCCCTGACCACGGAGCGCCGTGCTGCATTACGGCATGGCGTGCTGTAGAACAGTACGCCTGCTACACTTCGGTGTCGACGGTTGGCGAACCGGCAACCGTGACCAACGTCCCGAATAACGAGACGCCGTTTTTCATTACGGAACGATCCATGTCCCTACCGCCCGATGCCGGCACCGTCCGCACGGTGCAGCGCACTGGGGAAACGTCCATCTGCTACCCGGTGGCAGGTCCGCCGACGGGACTGGCCCGGGTCTTCATCGCGACACGCGACCTCTGGACGATGCAGGAGCCCACCCGTGGTACCGGAAGCCGAAGCGGCCCGTCGCTGCACGGTGGTCGGACACTCCCTCGGCGGCGCCGCCGTCGAATTCGCCCGGTCGAAGCCCGACATCGTCACGCGAGTGATCGGCTCGACGCCCACCGCTGCCCGTCCCTCCACCCGGCGATCGACGAGCCCCCGGCCCGTCGGCTGCTCGATGGGTTCCAGGACGACTTCCCAGCACCGTACGGGTTTGGTCACCATGGGCTGGCGTTCCGGAAACGGATCCCCGGCTTCGGCGAAAGGATTTTCCGGAAGATGTCGAGCAATCCCCAGTCCGCAGGCGGCGGCGCTGCCCTCGGCGGGCAGCCACCGCTGCCTGATCGAGCAGCCAGCAGCGACCGCCGAGATCCTCGGGGTGACGATCCGGTGGCGACGGCATCCACGGCCTGGACCGCGATCCAACTCAGGGAGTTGTCGATACCGAACCGGGTGTGGCTCTCCCCGATGTGCCAGTACTCCGCGGACGAGTTCGGTGCACCGACCGACTGGCACATCGCCCACTACGGAGCCCGGGCGGCAGGGGGTGTGGGCATGGTCGTGGTCGAATGCACCGGTGTCGCCCCCGATATGCGCACCACGGCACGGGATCTCGGGCTGTACACCGAGAAGCAGGTGACCGGCCACCAGCGGCTCGCGGCGGCCATCCGGTCCATCGGCTCGATTCCAGCGGTTCAGCTGGGGGTCGCGGGGCGCAAGAGCTCGCACGGCGTTCCGTGGGACAACGCCGGAACCCGGAATCCGGTGCCGCCGGACGAGGGTGGGTGGCAGCCGCTCGCACCCTCCCCGATCGCCTTCGCCGGCCTGGCCGTCCCGACCGAAATGTCCACAAAGGACGCAACGCGGGTGCTGGAGGACATCGAACGAGCCGCCCGAAACGCCCACCGCGCAGGGTACGAGGCCATCGAACTGCACGGCGCGAACGGATACCTGCTCCACGAGTTCCTCTCGCCGCTGGCCAACCACCGCACCGACGAGTGGGGAGGCACCCTGGAGCGGCGCATGCGGTTCCCGCTGCAGATGATCGAGGCCCTTCGCGCGAGCTGGCCGGAGGACAAGCCGGTCCTGGTCCGCCTGCCCGCCGAGGACCTGATCGAGGACGGTCTCACGACCGACGACATGGTTGCGGTCGCCACCCGGATGGCCGCGGCGGGCGTCGACATGATCGACCTCGTGTCCGGAGCGCTGACCCCTGCCGCCCGCCGGTTGACCGAGCCCTTGCACAACGCCCGGTACGGTCCGCGCTTTCGTGCGGCGGGGGTTCCCGTGGCGGCGTCCGGCCTCGTTTCCGAGGCGCACCACCTCGATGAGGCGGTCCCGGAACTGGTGGACGCGGTACTGGTCGGACGAGCGATGCTGCGCGACCCCTACTGGGCGCTGCGCGCCCTCGACGCGGAGCCGCGCCAGACGTGGCCGAAGCAGTACCACCGCGCGTTCTGACGCGATACCTGCCAGCCCCGGCTGCACGCGGCAGGCACCGCGCGCGGCCGGGGCGGCGGTCAGACGGCGGCGATCAGCCGACCGATCTCGTCGGCGGCATCCACCACCAGTTGCGCCAAGGTCTTCTCCTGCGAGGGGTCGAAGCGCATCTCCGGAATGGACAGCGTGATCGCGGCGATGGGGAGTCCCGCCGAGTTGGTGACAGCGGCGCCGATGGAAGCGACGTGCGGGCGGAACCAGCCGGACATGTTGAGCGCGTAACCCCGCTCGGCGGTCCGGGCGATCTCCTCCCGGAGTTCCCGGGGACTCGGCAGGTTCTCTTCGAAGTCCTTGACGTCGCGCTTGAGTACTTCACCGGCCTCGTCCGGATCAAGGCGCGCGAGGATCGCCACTCCCGCCGAGGTGGCTTGCAGGGGCAACCGCGTGCCGAGCTCGACGAACACGCGGACGGCATGCGTGCTGTCTTCCCGCAGGACGATGATGATGTCGTCCCCGTCGCGGAGTGCGAAGTGGATCGTCTCGTCGGTGTCGGCCGCGAGGCGCTTGATCACCGGCCGTACGAGATCCCGGAGGTCTTCCTCGCCGGCTCCGCGCAGCCCGATGGCCAGCGCCTTCAACGTCACACCCCACCGGGAGCGCTCGGCGTCCACGATCCTCAGCCAGCCGGCCTGCTGGAGCGTGACCAAGCACCGCTGGACCGAGCTCTTCGGAATCCCCATCACACGCGAGAGCTCCGACACGCCAATCGGTTGTCGTGCGGCGACCTCTTCGAGGACGCGAAGCGTGCTCAACACGCTGTTCATCGCACTTCTGGTCGTCTTGTTCGTCACGGTCACCTTGGCGCCTTCGCTTCCCGATCGGGCCTCGATCCTACAACCATCGCGGCAAGCCGTCCCGCATGCCGGCACACGATAGCGCCCTCGGGGCCGATGAGGTGATCAGCCACCTGTCCAGCCGGACTTCCACGAGCCGGTGCGCGAGCTGACCGGCGGGATCGGGGTCAAAAGAGCGCGGGAACCGGCCCGACAGCGACCGGAGCCCCAACCGACCATGGGCATGCTGGTAGGGCTGAACGTCGAAAACGGTGCGTAAGCGGCGTGCACTGATTCGGGGTGCTGGGCGATGAGGGGAACGCGGCGGAGAAGGAAACGCGTTCTGTTGGCGTCGGCCATGGGATGCCGTAGCTTCGATGCTATTCGGCTGATTTCCTCTGCGGTTGTCGTTGCTCGGTTCGGCGCGACCCTGCTTTGCTGTCGGTCGTCTACGAGTTCCTGTGGGATACCGAGTCTGGGCATGGTTCGGTAGGGCCAACCGAGATCATCGCTCAGCCTGCGGAGAACCTCGTAGCCGAGGATCAGCGAATGCGACGCGACGACACCGGGCGACGACGAAACGCAAGGGCCACGCAGCCGGATCCGTCATCGGAACACGCTCAGTGGATTCTGATTTCCGTGCTCGTGACGCGATTCCGCAAGAGCCGGCTTCCCATGGCGATTCGTGCACCGAAAGCGCACCCGGCCGCTCCGGCCAGCCCCAGGTCGGGGTCGGGCAGATCGTTGGCGACGCGCCCTGCGCCGATCCGGATAGTATCGGGGTGTCGGCTGCTGCTCTCTGCTCGTCGTTGACTTCCGTGCACCGAGGCACTGGTCGGTATCCGGACGGTGTTGGCCACCCGGCGTAGGCTGGTCAACTCAGGGCGGTCCATGTTTCGGAAGGGGCAGGTGTGGGTGGGGAAGAACCGCGGCTTGCCGATGATCGTGCGGTGCGGGCCACTGCGGACAAGGTGCTCGCCGCGGAGGACATGCGCGAGTACGCGATTTTCTCACTGGACGCCCAGGGCTTCGTCGCCAGTTGGAACGCGGGGGCGCAGCGCATCGAGGGC
Organism: Saccharopolyspora rosea; assembly: GCF_025643595.1. Lineage (GTDB taxonomy): Bacteria > Actinomycetota > Actinomycetes > Mycobacteriales > Pseudonocardiaceae > Saccharopolyspora > Saccharopolyspora rosea. Next base: position 2,475,204 of record NZ_CP102826.1, on the reverse strand, counting down.
TACGCGAGCGGCGAGATCATCGGTCGGCACTTCTCGATCTTCTACCCGCCCGAATTGGCCGCCTCGGGCTATCCAGACTGGGAGCTGCGGCAGGCCGCCCGGGACGGCTTCTTCATCGACCGCGGTTGGCGGGTGCGCAAGGACGGAAGCCGGTTTTGGGCGCACGTGGTGATCACCGTCCAGCGCACCCCGGAGGGCACCCCGCAGGGATTCATCAAAGTGGTGCGGGACGAAAGCGAGGCGCAGGCGCGCCAGCAGCGCTCCCGTCGACAGCTCAGCGACCTGTTCGACCTCGCTTCGTCCGGGATCGCCCTGTTCGACAACTCGGGGCGGCTCCTCGACGCCAACGGGGCACTGTCGGACCTGCTCGGCTACCGCCTCTCCGAGCTGCGCGAGAAAACCGATCTGGACCTCGTGCACCCCGCTGATCACGGCACGGGCGGTCTGCTGCCCAGCACCTCGTCCCTGCCCTCACCCGGTGGCGTCGGCGGCCCGATCGCGCATCGGGTGGTGGCCCGATCCGACGGCGAGCCCGTGCTGTGCCAGGTGCACAGCAAGCCGTCGGTAAGCGAGGCGGGAGGCCCGGTGTGGCTGGCGATCTTCCACGACGTCACCGAGCAGGCCCGGCACGCCGAGGAGCTGCGGTACCAGGCCACCCACGACGAGGTCACCGGGCTGCTCAACCGCCGGGGCTTCGAAGATCTCCTGGACTCGCTGAAGGGGGCGCACGAGCGGGTGGCCGTGTTCTTCTGCGATCTGGACAACTTCAAGCGCGTCAACGACGCGCTGGGGCATGAAGCCGGGGACGAGCTGCTCCGGGCGGTCGCGGAACGTCTTGCCGCCGCGTCGGTCCCCGGGTGCACTGCGGCCCGCTTCTACGCCGACCAGTTCGTCATCGCCTGTGCCGACGTGGACGCAGGTGGCGGTCTGGAAGCGCTGACCGGGCAGGTCACCGACCTGTTCCGGATGGTGGTGCCGCTGCACGAGTGGCGGGTGCACGTGTCCGCCACGGTGGGCGCGACGGTGATCGAGGACGCGGCGACGCCGGTGACCGAGGTCCTGCGCGTGGCCGAGGCGGCGATGCTTGAGGACCGCGTGCACGGCCAACGACGCCCGGCAAGTGCCCGCGGCATGTTGCTGCCCGCCGACACCGACACCGAACAGCTCAAACTTGAGCAGCACCTGCGCGAGGCCATCGGCCACGACAGCCTGGAACTGCACTACCAGCCCATCGTGGACAACAACGGCCAGGTGGTCATGGCCGAAGCCCTGCTGCGCTGGTACCACGCCGATCTCGGACGCATCACACCCGACGTCGTGCTGCGCGTCGCCGAGCGCGGCGGACTGCTGGCCGAGCTGGACCGGTGCCTGCTGCACAAGGCCCTGCGCGAGTCGGTGCACTGGCGGCGGCCCGACGGTCACCGGATCGGCGTGACGGTCAACCTGACCGGGCTGCACCCCGACCAGCCGTCCTTCACCGACGAAGTGACCTCGGCGCTGCGCGCTGCCGATGCCGATCCCGCTCATCTCGTCATCGAAATGGTCGAAACCGTCATCGCCGAACTCGGCCCGCACGCCCGCCGGGCCATGACCGAGTTGGTCGACAGCGGTGTCCGCTTCGCCATCGACGACTTCGGCACCGGCTACTCCTCACTGGCCCGGCTCCGCGAACTTCCCGCGCAGATCATCAAGCTGGACCGCAAGTTCGTCAGCAGCGTCTGCGTGGACCCCACTGACCTGGGCATCACCCGCGCCGTGGCCGAGCTGGCCAACACCATGAGCCGGATCTGCGTCGCTGAAGGCGTCGAGACCCCCAGCCAGCACCGCCTGCTGCGGGCGGTCGGCCTCGACGCCTACCAGGGCTTCCTGTTCTCGGCCCCGCTGCCCCCGGCGGACTTCGACACCTTCCTCACCACCACGCCTGTGCGCTGGACCCAGCGCTAGTTGTTGCTGGCCATGACGTTGGTGACGCTCCCGTGGAGGCGTGAGGCTGGAGGACAGTTTCCGGCGGCGGTGTGAGGCCGGTGATCGGAGCCGCGTCCGTGGGCCCGCCACCCATGGACGGGCGGACGCGGGAGACACCGGCCTCGGCGGCGACGTGCGCGATCGGACGGGTGCGGCAGCGCTCCACGAGCCGTCGGCGTCCCTCGATGTTCAAGGGGCGTTCGCACGGGTCACTGGAGCACCTCGGTGCTCCGGCCGGCCGTGACGGCGGTGAGGCGGGGAAACGCGATGAGCAGTGCGACCGCGACGAGGAGTGCACTTGCCCAGAGCGGTCCGCGGGCCCCGGCTTCGGTGTTGAGGGTGGCCGCAGCGATGACGGGGCCGACGGCGGCGCCCACGTTGAGCGCCGCGGTCGCATACGATCCAGCCATGGTGGGGGCTCCTGCGGCCTCGTAGAGGACCCGCGTGATCAGCGTGCTGCCCAGCGCGAACGACAGTGCGCCCTGCACGAACACGAGGATGAACAGGGCGACCGGCTCGTTGGCCAGCATCGCCATGGCCGGCCAGCCGATGAGCAGCAGCGGGCCGCCGACTGCGATGACCGGACCGGGACGCCGGTCGGACAGCCGGCCGGCGACGGTGACGCCCACGAACGAACCGGCGCCGAAGAGCACCAGGGCGACAGAGATCCACAACTCGCCCAGCCCGGCGCTGTCGGTCACCACGGGGGCGAGGAAGGTGAGGCTTGCGCAGGTTGCCGCGTTCACCAGCGCGCCGAGCAGCATCACCAGAATCAACCGCGGCCCTGTGAGCTGGGCGAGCTCTGCTCGCAACGCTGGCCTGCCAGTCGCCTCATCCTCCTCACGTCCGGCTGGGATTCCCTTCAGGATGCCGAGAGCTGCAGGCAGGCAGACAGCGGCGACAGCCCAGAATGTGGCCCGCCAGCCGAGCAACGTGCCGAGCACCGAGCCGCCGGGGACACCGGCGATCGTGGCCACCGTCGTGCCTGACAGCAGCACTGCCAGGGCACGTCCCTTCTTGTCGGGCGAGACCAGCGTGGCGGCAGCCGTCAGAGCGATGGCAAGAAACCCTGCGTTCGCGAGCGCGGCGACGACCCGGGTAGCGAACAGGACCGGGAAGCTGGTGGTGCTGGCACCCACGGCATGAGCTGCCGCGAAAGTGAGGATGAACCCGAGAAGGCTGGAGCGCCTGGGCCAGTTGCGGGCAAGCGCGGCCACAAGGGGGGCACCGATGATCATGCCGACCGCGAAGGCCGAGGTGAGTGTTCCGGCTGTCCCGACTGCGACATCGACGTCTGAGGCGATGCCCGGCAGGAGACCGGCGAGCATGAATTCCGAGGTGCCCATGGCGAAAACCGCCATGGCAAGCAGGTACAGCGGGAGAGGCATCGAGTGGCTCCGAGGTGAGGACAAGCGCGAGAAGGGTCATCTCGTCACCGCGGCCAGCCCCAATAGGCACACTCGTCCGGCCGCAGAATGCGGCGCGACGACAGGGCTACGAGTTCAGTGGGTCAGGGGGCTGACGGCGTGACCGAAAGCCCCCACCTCGTCCGACTCAGGACTCGACATGGCCCGCACGCTACCCGACCGATGCCCGGCGAAGCATCTTGGTTTCACTGACGTCGGCCTGTGTCACCAACGTCATGTCCGGCAACAGCTGGTGCTCCAGCCGCACTTGGTGGCCTTGGGTGCGGGGTTGATGGCGCCGATGGGAAGTTCCGTGCAGTTGACCGGCAAGCCGTTGAGCTGCGGGGCGCACGGATCCCCGGCGGTGCTCGGGCGGGTTCCCGGGTCCGGTCGATGATCGCCGATGGCCGGTCCGGGAGAATGGGGGCATGGTCGAGCAGAGCCTCTGGATGCGCAAGGTCGCCGCGAACCCCGGCCACTCCTCCTGGTACATCGAGCGGTTCCGGTCCATGGCCCGCGCCGGTGACGACCTCGCCGGGGAAGCCCGGCTGGTGGACACCATGGTGCCGCGCCGCGCCCGCATCCTGGACGCCGGATGCGGGCCGGGCCGGATCGGCGGCGCGCTGGCCGACGCGGGGCACGAAGTCGTCGGCGTCGACGTCGACCCGGCGCTGATCGAGGCCGCCGAGCAGGACCACCCGGGACCGCTCTGGCTGGTCGGCGACCTGGCCGAACTCGACCTGGCCGCGCGGGGCGTCGACTCGCCGTTCGACGCGGTCGTCTGCGCCGGGAACGTGATGACCTTCCTCGCCCCCAGCACCCGCCGCCAGGTCCTGGAACGGCTCCGCGCGCACCTCGCGCCGGGCGGCCGCGCCGCGATCGGTTTCGGGGGCGGCCGCGGCTACGAGTTCGCCGAGTTCTTCGCGGACGCGGAATCGGCCGGGCTCGAACCCGACCTGCTGCTGTCCACCTGGGACCTGCGCCCGTTCACCGAGGACTCCGACTTCCTCGTCGCCCTGCTGCGCCCCCGGGAATGACCGGCCGCGCCCGGGCGTTCACCGGACGTGAGCGAACCGGGACGCGGTCGTGGCGAGGCCGAGGTCAACGCGGCTCGCAGGAGGCTCGCCGCACGGCGCCGTGACACCGAACGGCGCGTCGCGGCCCTGCGCCGCGACCTCAACTCCCAGTTGGAGACCCCCGGGACCGGCGACGACGAGCACGATCCCGAGGGCGCCACGCTGGCGTTCGAACGGGCGCAGACCCAGTCGCTGCTCGACCAGGCACGTGCGGAGCTCGACGACCTCGACGCCGCCGAGAAGCGCCTGAACGACGGCACCTACGGCAGCTGCCTGCGCTGCGGCCGCCCGATCGCGCGGGAGCGGCTGGCCGCCCGCCCGGCGGCCCGCACCTGCATCCGCTGCGCGAACCGACGCCGTTGACCTGCTGATCGGACTGTCCGTTGTGGACAAGTGCGGTGCGGGCGATCGCCGGTCGCTGGACCGGTCGCGGTCTCTTCACGTGGTGGAGCGGCCGGCACGCCGACTACCAGCTCGGGCAGGCGCACTGGTCGGCAACGACGAGGCGACGATCCGGCAGTGGGGATTCGGCCGCCAGCGCTGCTGCTTTCTTGATCGTTCGATACAGAAAGGGTACGGTGGCGGCGTGGTCAGGACTCGCGAATTCGACACCGAGGCGGCGGTGGCCCGCGCGATGGAGCTGTTCTGGTCGCGCGGCTACGAGGCGACCTCGGTGCGGGACCTGACCCGGCACCTGGGGATCGGGCAGGGGTCCTTGTACGCCGCGTTCGGCGGCAAGGAGGGCCTGTACCAGGCCGCGGTGGAGCACTACCGCACCACTCTCGCGGCGGACGCCCTGAACAGCCTGAAAGACGGGGCGGACGCCCGGTCGGCGATCCGCACGATGCTGGTCGAGCGGATCCGGATCGCCGTGCAACACGACGGCCGGGGCTGCCTGGTCGTCAACGCCGCCTGCGAGCGCCTGCCGGAGGATGCGCCGACCCGGCGCGCGGTGCGGGACATGCAGGACGCCAGCCGGGACGCGCTCGCCGAGGTGCTGCGAGTCGCGGCGGAGCGCGGCGAGATCGCGGCGCGGCACGACCCGCACGCGCTGGCGGCCTTCCTCGTGACCTTCCTCAACGGACTGCTGGTCTCCGCGAAGATCACTCCGGATGCCGGCACCCTCGAACCCCTCGTGGAGGTCGCCCTGGCCGCTCTCGACTGATTTTTTGCTGCCGCCATACTGGATCAGTCGATCCAGAACGAGCGCACATCCTGCGCTGCGCGCACCGGGACCGGCGTGCGCGCCACGCGACCCCACCCCCGCATTGCCAAGCGCAGCAAGGAAGTTGGGAAGAAAATGCTGCTCGACCACGCCGGAACGCCCGTCCGCACGGGCCGTGCCGCGGTCAACGGAACGAATCTGCACTACCGGACGGCCGGATCGGGTCCCGCGGTGGTGCTGCTGCACGGCGTGCCCAAGACCGGCTACCACTGGCGCCACCTCGTCCCGAAGCTGACGCCCCACCACACCGTCGTCGTGCCGGACCTGCGCGGCCTCGGCGACTCCGCCCGCCCGTCGGAGGGCTACGACTCCGTGACGATGAGCGACGACATCGCCGAGCTGATGGCCCACCTGGGGCACGAGACGTACGCGGTGGTGGGCGAGGACTGGGGAGCGGTGATCGGCTACCAGCTCGCCGCCCGCCACCGCGGCCACGTCACCGCTCTCGTGTTCGCCGAGGCGCTGTTCCCCGGGTTCGGCTTCGAGGACCACACCGCGCTCACCGCCGAGAACGTCTCCAGCGGCATGCACCTGTGGCATCTGGGCTTCTACTTCCAACCGGACGTGCCCGAGATGCTGATCGCCGGGCACGAGCGCGAGCTGATCACGTACATGATCAAATCCGAGCGCAGCCACCCCGACAGCGCCACTCCCGACGCGGTCGAGGAATACGTGCGCTGCTACTCCAGGCCCGGCGGTATCCGCGCGATGCTCTCGATCTACCGGGCGATGCTCGTCGACGCCGAGCAGAACCGGCAGGCCGCGCAGCAGAAGCTGGACATCCCGGTCCTGGCACTCGGCGGTTCCGCGTTCATCGGAGACCGCAACGAGTCCCAGATGCGGCTCATGGCCGACGACGTCACCGGCCACGTGTTCGACGCCGGACACGACCTCGCCGAGGAAGTGCCCGACGAGATGGCCGACGTGACCCTGCCGTTCCTGGCCGAGCACCTCGCAGCCGCACGGTGACACCGCCAAGACCCCAGCGGTTCCCCTGCCAGGCCGCCGAGCCGGCAGGCTGGAATTGACCGACGCCCCGGAGGTCCGGCGCCCGCTTGTCCATCCACAGAGGACGGATGAAGATCAGTGCATCGGCTGTTCGTCGACCTTGACGTCGTACTGCGCGTTGCCGTTCTGGTACGAGGTGATGGTGGCGGTCACGCCGTAGCGGGTTCCGTCACCGACGAGCACGCAGCGCTCGGACTGCCCGACCTCGGCTTTCAACGGCCCCGGACACGTCACCGAGTCGGGCTTGCGGCCCACCTTCTTGGTCAACGTGTCGGTGATGCCGTGTTCCAGGGTGGCCTTGTCGATGTCCGCCTCGGTTCCGGCGGACACCGAACAACCGGCGAGCAGCAGACCCGCGCAACTCGCGGCCAACGCCGGGAGACTGGTGGTGCGCAACATGATGGCGATCCTCCAAAGTGGTCTGGCTAGGTCCACGCGGACTGCGGGACCCGGTCGAGCACGTCGCACCGCAGGTCCAGAGCCGGGATGAGCTGTTCCGGGTCCCGGTGGTCGGTGACCTGGTCGGAGAAGTCGATGTGATCCGCCAGGAACGACATCGATTGGAACTTGCGCGGGGTTTTGAGCAGGTACTCGATCACCGCCGGGTTCAGCACGGTGCGAGTGAAGCGCTCGTCCTGCTCGCTGATCTCGAACCGCTCGTCGAACTCCGGATTGCCGACCTGCACGTCACCCTGCCCGATGGTCTTGTTGACCCGGCTCGCCATTCGCGCCTCCCGGGAGACGGACAGCGCCGGGCCCGGCGCCGGAGTGCGCACCCAGATCACCCGTTCCGAACTTTGCTCGTTGGCGTAGTTGACGGTGAACGTGGCTGCGATGAACGGCCGACCGCGATGAACACCGGTGACGATCTGCTTCGCGGCCACCGCCTTCGGCGGTCGGTGGTACGGCTGCAACGGGGCCAGCGGATTCTGCCGGGTCGGCATGGGCAACAACCGTTGCTGCATGTACTCGCGCTGCTCGTTGTAGACCGAGACGTACGAGTCGTTGCGCTCCTCGTACGTCCAGCCCAGATCGGCGGCCTGTCCTTTCAGCCGCTCCAGCACTGCCTTTTCGTCCGCGTAGTAGCTCCGCCGTGACCACACCACCAGCGCGATCACCCCAGCAGCCACCACCAGGCAACCGCCCACCACGATGACGGCGATCAGCCACCCGCTCATCGACGTGTCCTCTCGTTGTAGGCGCTGAAATCGTCGAAGTAGTCGTCGTAGTCGTCGTCGATGTCCTGAGCTGCTCGACTGCTGGTCGCCGGTACTGCGGCAGGGGCTGGACCCGGGTCCTGCGGACGCTGATCGCCGAAAGTCCGCTCGTCGGAGTCCAATACCCGATCGAGCAGTTCGGTGTCGCCGAGTTCGTCGCGGACGACCTCGGCCTGGCGCCGAGCCGCTGATACCCGCGCCTGAGCGATGGTGTGCAGGACGCTGGCCGACAGTGCTTGCGGTGTGGCGTTGCGGAACTGGTCGCTGAAGGTGATCGAGTGCACCGCACCATCGGCACCGGCGACCACGGTGACCACTCCGTCCGACGAGGTCGCGCGGCCTTCCACGTCCGCCAGCTGCTCGGCCATCCGCTGGTAGGCCTCGGTCCGAGCGTCGTTGTCCGCGGCGGCGGCGTCGATGGCCTCGATCCTGGCCAGTAGCTGGTTGGCGATCTCGCTCACTGCGCACCCTCGGGTCTGATGGTGGATAGGAACTGTTCGAAGTTCCCGATCACGCTCGGGAACTGCTCAGGTAGTGCGGACAGGACGACATGCAGGACCGCTCGTCGCCTCGGATCGTGTCGATCGCGCATGGTGAGGAAGACCTGGAACTGGATCAAGTCCTGCGGTCGTCCCCGCACATCGACGTTCAGCTTGACCGCCTGCGTCAGGCCGGGGTCCTCGGCCGTACCGGTCTCGTTGCGCCGTCCCAGCGTCACGTCGCGAGCGCCCTGCGCGCGCAGCCGGTCTACCGCCGCGTCGCCGATCTCGGTGAGCGTGATGTCTCCCTCGTGCGTCTCACCGGTGATCGTGATGTTGGCGGTGAAACCGTGCTGGGCGCTGCCCGGATGCAGCGCGACGAAGGCCGCGCCAGGCGTGCCGACCGCTTCTGGAGGCACCGAACGCCACCCCGAGGGCAACGAGAACTCGATCGGTACCGGAAGGTTGGTGCCCATGTTCGCGTCTCTCCTGATCGGTGTGCGGGACGGGGGTCAGAAGCCGAGGGCGTGGCCGACACTATCGGCCGCATTCGCGATCCCGTGACCGACGTCCGAGGCCACATGCCCGACGTCACCCGCCACGCTCTGCACCGAATGCGCGACCTCGCCCGGATCGACACTGACGTTGAACCCGACCTTGCCGCCGACACCGAGGCCGACACCGACCGACCCACCGATGTGGAACTTGCCATCACTGCCCATGCCGAACTGGCCGCTCGCCTCAGCACCGGCCCCGGCCCACCCCTCCGCGTGCACACCGGCGCCGACACCGGCGACCTCCGCGCTGGCGTCCCCGCTGGCCCGGGCACCGGCGAAGGCTTCCGCCTTGCCCTGCGCACCCGCCCAGGTGACCTGGCCGTCGGCTTTCGCGGCCGCACCGACCATGGCATCACCACTGCCCTTCGCGGACGCCGGTCCTGCCTTGATCTCACCTTCAGCATGCCCCTTGGCCAGGTACGCCTCGGCGCTCGCACCGGCGCTCACGCCCAGTGCGCTCGCTCCCGCGTGCGCCTCCGCGTTCGCGCCGAGCACGGAGCCGTCCAGTTTGCCGCTCCCGGCGAAGGTGCCGTTGTTGAACGATCCGTCCAGGGACCCGTGCAGCAGGTCCACCCCGGCGGAGGCCGCCACCGTCGATTCCGACGTGTCGATGCCGAGTTGGCCGAGCAAGCCCTTGAGATCATCGGTGATCAGGCCGTCTCCCGGGTCGCCATACGTTCGGCTGAAGCTGCTGCCGCTCTTGCCCTTCTGCCAGCCTCCCGGGTCCTCGTCGACGTATTTCTTCTTCTTGTCGTCCCACTTCCGTTCCTTCTCGCGGTGGGCGGCTCCGAACGTCTTGGGGTCACCAAGCTTCTTGGTGTAGCTACCGTCCTTGTTCTTGGTGAACCCCAGCCTCTTGGCGACGAGGTCGCCGACCGCCTGGACCTTCTCCCGGGCGTTGTCCAGGATCTGCTGCGCCTCCTGCGCCGCGGCCTGTCCCGGGTCCTGGAACGGTGCCATGGTCTGCCCGGCGGACTCCGCCTGTTGCGCCTGCGCGTTGTACTGCGCGGCCGCAGCCCGGGTGGCCGCCTGTGCGCGGGTGTACTGCTCGATAGCGCGTTGCGCCTCGCGCTGGCCCCAGGTGAGCACGTCGCCGAAGTCCGCCAGCGCCTGGGCCTGGGCGCCGACCGTCTCGACGGCTTCCTGCCACTGGGCCGGTACGGCGGAGAACACCTTGCGGAACGCCTCGCTGGCCGCACCGGTCCACTGCGCCGGTTCGATGCCGCGCAGTCCGTCCTTGATCGCGCTGACCTGTCGGATGTCGCCGACCAGGCTGCGGAGGTCGGTCGAGATCACGTTCGGCTCGCCCGGGACCAGGTCCTTCGGGTTGCTCGTCTGTCCCAGTTCGGCACTCATCAGGCCCGGGCTCCATTCCCGATGTCCGATCGGGACGGACCGGAGGTGCCCAGGAGGCCGTCGATTCGCCCACCGGCTGACGTGCCACCACCGATGATTTGGTTCAGCAGGTCAACGACCCGCTGATCGGATTCCCGGTAGTCGCGGGCGGCGTTGTTCAGGCTTTCCCCATGTCCTTTGGCGGCCTGCGCCAATCTGTTGATCTCGGCTTTCGCGTCCGCCACGAACTGATCCCAGCCGCCCTGCACACCGGGATGTCCGTAGTTCCCGCTCGGGCCCTGCCACACCAACTTCGCGGCCTGGCCGACCGTGTCGGTGATGACGTTCGCGGCCCGTTGCAACTCCTCGGGCACCGCGTTGAAACCGCCGCCACCCATGCATCTCCCCCAGAAAGATCATCCGGCTCGTCGAGGGGACTGTGGCAGGTCGGCTGTTGCGCTCGGCGCCGTTCTCGCCGGAGTCGACCATTCGGACCGTGAAGTTGCTCCGAACGGCCCAGGCCTGGCATTCCTCGTTGGCAGCAGTGATCGTCACCGCGCGCTGGGGTGTCACGGCTCAGGGGTGGTCGGGTCGCGCCACATCGGCCACAGCGGTGGGCCGTTCTCGGGGAGGTGGAACGGGGCGCTCAGGCAGCGGTAGCCGTGGCGTTCGTAGAGGGTGCGGGAGCGTTCGCTGCTGGCTTCCAGGTAGGCGGGCAGACCGGTGCGGTCGAGGTGTTCGTGGTGGTGGCGCAGCAGCAGGGAGCCGGTGCCGGAGTCGCGCATTCCCGGTCGCACGGCGAGGAACGCGAGGTGGTGGTGGGGTGCGCCGTGCGGGTGGTGGGTCTCGAAAGCCTCGTCCAGGAGGCGGAAGCGGTGGGTGTGCTCGCCGCACGCCTCGGCGAGCCTGCGGTCGTAGTCGGGTGGTTCCGGCGGACCGGAACGTCCGTGGTGGACCCACACCGCGACGCCGGAGCGGTCCGCGGCGAAGTGGACCTCGCCGTGGCGCAGGGCGTGTTCCACGAGGATGCGGAAGTTCGCGGCCAGCACCCGTTCCCGCTGGTCGGCGTCGGGGATCAGCCAGCGGGAGACGTCCAGTTCGGTGAACGCGGAGGCGATCAGGGTCGCCACCTCGTCGGCGTCGGCGCTGCGGGCGCGGGTGATCCGTGCTGCCGTCATGGTCAGCCCACCTCCTCGGATGCCGCATCGTCGTCGGAGGTGCCCAGCGTCCGGGCGAGCACGCTGTTCGTGGTGGCGCTCTTGGCGCCGAGACCGATGGTGGCGTAGACCTCCGGGTGGCGGGCGCGCAGCACCAGGCCCCACAACGCGCCGAGCACGCCCACCACGAGGTAGGTCAGCGGAATTCCCCAGCGCAGCGGGGAATTCTCGGCCACGCCGATCAGCGTGGCGAAGTTCGCCAGCACCAGGACCACCACGCCGACGACCGCGATCGCCGCCAGCACCGGGGCGATGGTGCCGCGCCACCGCGACTCGCCGGTGTCGTTGCGCGCGAAGAAGGAGATGATCGCGATCGAGGTGACCGCGATCAGCAGCAGCACGCCGAGACCGCCCGACGTGCCGCACCAGTAGAACAGGTGCTGCATCGGGTCGAGCCCGAAAGCGGCGTAGAGCACGACGACCACCAGGCCGATCGCGCTCTGGATGATCGAGCCGACCAGCGGGGAACCGGTGCGCATCGAGGTCCGGCCCAGGGCGGCCGGCAGGACGCGTTCCCGGCCCAGCGCGAACATGTAGCGGGCGGTGGTGTTGTGGAACGAGATCATCGCGGCCAGCACGCTGGTGACGAACAGCACCCGGCCGATGTCCTGGACGGCGGTGCCCAGGTGCGCGCCGGCCAGGTTGAAGATCAGATCGGAGCTCTGCTGCCGCGACGCCGCCACGATCTCCTCCGGTCCGGTCGCCACGCTCATCGCCCACGCGCCGAAGGCGTACAGCGCGGCGATCAGCGCCACCGACACGTAGGCCGCGGTCCGCACGGTGCGGCCGGGGTCCTTGGACTCCTCGCTGAACACCACCGAACTCTCGAAACCCACGAAACCGAGGACCGCGATGGCGAGGATCGCGCCGACCCCGGGGCCGAGGAGGTTGGTCGGGGACAGCGCGGCGAAGCTGACCGCACCGTGCGCCGGGTGGAACAGGTCGGCCACGCTGTAGCACACGATGACCGCTACCTCGGCGACCAGCAGCACCGCGAGCACCTTGCCGTTGACGTCGACGTGCTGCAGGCCCAGTGCGGCCACCACGGCGCAGGCGACCAGCGCGATCACCCACCACGGCAGGTCCACACCGGACCATTCCCGCAGCAGCGGCGTGACGGCCGCGCCGATCGCCCCGTACAGCCCCACCTGCAACGCGTTGTAGGCCAGCAGCGCGACCCACGCGCCCGCCACGCCCAACGGCCGGGACAGGCCGCGGCTGATGTAGGCGTAGAACGCGCCCGCGTTGGCGACGTGCGGTGCCATCGCGACGAATCCGACCGCGAACAGGCCGAACACCAGGCCGATCCCGATGAACGCCACGGGGATCCCGGTCAGCCCGGTGGTCGCATACCCGGTGGTGACGACTCCGGCCACGACGGTGAGCGGGGTGGCCGCGGTGATCACGAAGAACACCACCGAGGGCACGCCGAGCCGGTTGGCGGCCAGTGCGCGGGAGACGGGATCGCCGCGCCCCGCGGTGCTGGGTGAGGACATCCGAGAACTCCAGGGAAGATGCGGTGGGGCTAGCTCCGGTGGGTCAGGACCGCGTCGCCGATGGCCGCTTCGGTCTCGACGAGCAGCGCTCGCAGCGGCGGGGGCAGGTTGGTCAGCAGCTGGTGGAGGCCGGTGAGCAGCTGGTGCGGGCTGCGGGTCACCGTCGGTGCGATGTCCTGGAACACGGCGCGTTCCAGTCCGGTGGCGACCACCAGGCCGCCGAGCGCGAGGTCTGGTGTGGACAGTCGGAGGTCGCGGCGGAGCGCGTTGGTGATGCGGACCGCGGGCCAGACCGCCGCGTTCGCGTCGACCGGCACGTACACGGTGGTCCTGCGCAGCAGGCGGCGCGCGGAGGTGGCGAGCGCCTGGCCGGTGCGTTCCAACCGCTGCCCGATCCACTCGTAGGACGTGCGGCTCAGGAAGACCAGCCAGTCCCGCAGCGAGGTGCTGCCGCCGTCGCGGACGATCTGGTCGAGCACCGCGTGCGCCAGGGCGTCCGGCGGTGGCCGGTCGTCGTGCACCGCGATGCCCTCGCTCTCGGCCACGGTGATCCGCCCGAACAGCACCAGTTCGCCGAGCAGCGCACCGGCCAGGCCCAGTCGGGTCGCGCCGGGGCTGAGCCGCGGACGGCCGGAGACGTCGTCGTGGGCGGTGAAGAAGAAATCGTCGGCCAGCAGGGTGTCCACTGTGGCCGGTGCGTCGTCGGTCTGCCGGATCGGTCCGGTGGTCGCCGCGCGAGGTGGCGCGGGCGTGGGGTGCCGACCGGGGTGGCGCCCGCCGAGCGGGGTGCCACGATCGCGATCAGCCGGATTCCGACCGGACGTCATGGCAGTTGGGTTCCCGCGCTGCCGTGGTGGGACGGAATGCGTCGACACATGGTTGTGATCCCCCAGATCAGGGAACTGCCTCCCCGTCGTGCTGCCCGGCGTTTCGCAGGCGGATCATGGCGGAACCGCCGGTAGCTGGCAACCCGTTGCGGGCGGTTCGGCTGGAATTGGCCGACAATGCGAACGAGAACTATTCGCCGCGCAACCACTTCTCGGGTGACGGCAGGAGAAGAGCGCGCCGCCGGGGGAACTCGACGGCGCGCCCGGGAAGGCGGACCGCGCTTTTTCCCGCCCAAACGGGAAAACCCCCACGCGGAACCCGAAATGACTACGCCACTGCTGAAGCGGTGCGGACGCACCTGAGGACGGTGTCGTGGGTGTGGTGCGTGCCCGGTGGCCCGGGAGCGGTCCGGGGGCGCTTCCCGTCGACCAGGACGGTCCAGGTGTCGTCGAGCAGTGCGGGGATCTCGTCCGGCCGGTAGTACTGGTGGGCGTCGGCGGCGTGCGGGTTGTCCGGTGTCAGGTCGGCGAGGTCGTGGCCGACGAACAGCAGCGTGCCGCCGGGGGCGACGGCGTCGATCAGGGCCCGCAGCGCCACGTGGTCCGCCCGGCGTCGCAGCGGGAAGTACTGCGCCGACACCAGGTCGTACGCGCCCGCCTGCGGTGGGGTGGCGGACAGGTCGGCGCGGGTCCACGTCACCTTCTCGACACCGGCCCGCGCGGCGGCGTCGGCGGCGCGGTCCAGCGCGACTTGGGAGATGTCGACCCCGGTGACCTGCCAGCCGCGCCGGGCCAGCCAGATCGCGTCGGCGCCTTCGCCGCAGCCCACGTCGAGCGCGCGGCCGGGCGGGAGGTCGGTGACCTCGGTGACGAGCACCCCGTTGGGGTGGCCGCTGAAGAGCTGGTCTTGGCTGCGGTACCGGTCGTCCCAGAACTGTGCGTCCATGTGTCGTTCCTCGACGGGTCGTGGGTGTTCAGAAACCGTGGCGGCGCTCGCCCGCGACCTGCTCGCACAGGCGGGCTTCGGACTGCGCCGAGAAGGGGGCGCGCCGGGCGGCCACGGCGCGGCGGGTGTCCTCGGTGATGAGGTCGGCGTTGATCGCGGCCGCGGCGGTGGCTCCGGACGCGGCCGCCGCGAGGACGTTCGCCGCGGGGTCGACGATGTTGCCCGCCGCCCACACGCCGGGCAGCGCGGTGCGGCCGGTCGCGTCGGCGGCGATGTGCTCGCCGGCGCCCGAGGGGTGCGCGACCGGTTCCAGTCCGAGGGTGTTCAGCACCGCCGCGCGCGGCACGACGCGGGGCGCGACGGCCAGCGCGCGCAGCGGCACCAGCTCGCCGTCGCGCAGGCGGACACCGGTCAGGCGGTCGGCGGTGACCTCCAGGGCGGCCACCTCGCCGGGCACGACGGTGATCCCGCGGGCGGCCAGCTGTTCGGCCTCCTCGTCGCCGGGGCGCGGGCCGGTGTGCTGGAGCAGGGTGAGCCGGTCGGTCCACTGCCGCAGCAGCAGGGTCTGGTGCATGGTCAGCGGGCCGGTGGACAGCACGCCGATCGGTTGGTCGCGGAACTCCCAGCCGTGGCAGTACGGGCAGTGCAGCACATCGCGCCCCCACCGGGCGGCCAGGCCGGGCACCTCGGGCAGCTCGTCGACCAGTCCGGCCGTGACGAGCAGCCGCCGGGCGCGCACCTCGGTGCCGTCGGACAGCGACGCGGTGAAGCCGTCCGGGTCCGGCCGCGCGGCGACCGCCTCGCCGGAGCGCACCTCGCCGCCGTAGTGGCGCACCTCCTCGCGTCCGGCGGCCAGCAGCTCCCCCGGTGGCGCGCCGTCGCGGGACAGGAAGCCGTGCATGTGCTCGGCCGGGGCGTTGCGGGGTCGACCGGCGTCGATCACCAGCGTCGACCGCCGGGCGCGGCCCAGCACCAGGGCCGCGCTCAGCCCGGCCGGTCCGCCGCCGACGATCACCACGTCGTAGCGGTCATCGGGCTGGGTTCGTCGGGACATCGGAAACCACCTCCGACGTCACCCTGCTCCCGCCGCAGCCAGTCCGGCAAAGTTCTTTGCCGAAGGCGCAAAAAAGGTGCGGATCACGCGAGGGGCGCCGCTCAGCGCCCGTCTTCGCACCTGCCACGCACAACGAGTTCAAAGACAGGCCATCAGGCGGAAACCGCGGGCCGCGCGTGGGACCACGGCGCGGCCTGCTCCAGCTGGGCGGCGAGGCGGATCAGCACGTCCTCCCGCCCGTACGCCGCGGCGAGCTGCACGCCGATCGGCAACCCGTCGGCGTTGCGGTGCAGCGGCAGGGAGATCGCCGGTTGCCCGGTGACGTTGTACGGCAGCGTGAACGCGATCCCCTCGCTGACGCCGGCGACCAGTTCGGCCGGGTCCTTCGCGGTCGGCGCCAGTTCGCCGAGCGGCAGCGGCGGCCGGGGCAGCGTGGGCGTGACCAGCACGTCGACCTCGTGCTCCCAGATCTCCGCGACCCCGCGCGACCACCGCTGCCACGCCTGCACGCCGGACATCCACTGCGCGGCGGTCACCGACCGCCCCACCTCGGCGAGCATCCCGTTCATCGGCTCCAGCTCGGCGGGTTCGAGGCGCCGCCCGAGCAGTTCCGACCAGCGGTCGATTTCCCAGGCGAGGACCGCGGCGAACATCGTCGGCAACGTCTCCATCATCACCGGGTCGTCCAGCGCGGCGGCCTCGGTCGCTTCGACGTGGTGGCCGAGCGATTCCAGCAGCCGCGCGGCGCCGGTCACCGCCGCGACGCAGTCGTCGTGCGCCGCAGCGGCCGCCCCCGGGATGGCCGTGCGGAAGCCGATGCGCAGCGCGCCCGGATCGGCGCCGACCTCCTCGCGGTAGGGCCGCGCCGGCGGCGGCGCGGTGTAGGGGTCGCCGGGGGCCGCGCCCCGGGAGGCGTCCAGGATCGCGGCCGTGTCGCGCACCGACCGGGTCAGCACGTGCTCGTGGGTCACCGGACCCCAGTACTCGCCGTGCGCCGGGCCCAGCGTGGTGCGCGCCCGGGTCGGCTTGAGGCCGACCAGTCCGCAGCAGCTCGACGGCATCCGGATGGACCCGGCCATGTCGTTGCCGTGCGCGACGGGCACCATCCCGGCGGCGACCGCGGCGGCCGATCCGCCGCTGGACCCGCCCGGGGAGCGGGACGGGTCCCACGGGTTGCGCGTCGGCCCGTGCGCGAGCGGCTCGGTGGTCACGCTGGTGGCGAGCTCGGGCAGGTTCGTCTTGCCGCAGAACACGAAACCGGCCGCGCGGTACCGGGCCGCCAGGTGGGAGTCCTGCTGCTCGACCCAGTTGCGGTCCTGGAGCACCCGCATCGCGCCGTAGACCGGGTCGCCCGCGGAGTGGCACACCATGTCCTTGAGCAGCATCGGCACGCCGCGGAACGGGCCGGCCGGCAGCTCGGGCGCGCTGGCCTGCGCCACCGCCTTCTCGAACAGCGGCGTCACCACCGCGTTCAGCTCACCGTTGACCCGCTCGATCCGCTTGATCGCCGCCTCGACCAGCTCCACCGGGGTCAGCTCGCCGCGGCGCACCAGCTCGGCCTGCGCCGTGGCGTCCAACCACGCCAGGTCGTCCGAAACCTCGGTCATACCAGGTACTCCCCACCGTGCGTCGATCATCCGCCACCACCCTCCCACACCGGCCGGGCCGGAGATCGAACCGAGGTCCTCCCAGTTGGTCCACAATGGACTCCCAGGGGTGTGCGGTCAGTCCGCGCTCTCGTCCTGCGGTCCGTCCTGAACGGGTTGCGCGGCGTAGCGCTTGAGCGCCGCGGTCTCGATCCGCATCGACGCGGGTGCGCCCGGGTTGAACAGGACGTCGACCCCCTCGTCCGGCAGCGCCTCGGCCAGCTCGTCCACAGTGGTCGTCGCCCAGTCGTCAACGTCGACCCGCTCGCGGTGCACCGGCGCGGTGGTCACCAGCACCGACGGCACGCCGTCCGGTGCCGGGGCCACCACCGCGGCGCCGTCGGCGTGCAGCGCGATGCTGAGCTCGACGTCGTCAGCGGTCCGCAGCGCCTCCTCCCCCGCGATCTCGCCGCGCAGCGCGAGTTGCAGCACGGCGTCCATCGGGTCCGTCGGCAGGCCCGGCCGGGACGGTTCGTAGTCCGGGTTCGGGTGGAAGCGGCCCGCGATCCCCTCGGAATCCAGGTACCAGCCGCCGACCACCGCCTCCGGCGGCGGCTCGTCGTCCTCGTCGGCCGGCCGCCACGCCGGGTCGATCATCAGGAACCACCGGTTGCCCGAAGCGGTCGCCTCCACTGCCCTTCCACCCTTCACCGGTAACGAACGACGTGCACGGCCATCGGGTCCTGGTCGAAGGTCGGTTGCCCGTCCTCGGCCATCGAGTCGATGAGCCGCACATCGGAACCCTGCTTGACCGCGACCAGGAGGTTGCCCACCGTTTCCCGGCCGCGCGCGTCGGTGCGGCGGACCCACACCAGGGACTCGGCGCCTTCCGGCGCCTGCGACAGTTCCTCCAGCGCCGCGCTCCAGCCGCGGTGCTCGGAGGAGCTCAGCGGTTGGCCGAGTTCGCGGATCGTCGACTCGAACCACGCCGCGACGGTGGGCGCGGGCGGGTCCGGAAGTCCGTCCTGCCCCGCTTCCCAGTCCTTCAGGTACCGCCACGGGTCGCTGTTGGGCAGCGGGAACGGTGCCGCGCCAGCTTCCTTGGGCACCACCACCGCGGCGTCCAGCATCTGGTCGCGCCAGTCCCCGCTGTCCTGGAAGCGCTGGGTGGTGCAGGCGAACAGCCAGCCCCGTTCGATCTCGTCTTCCTGGTCCGGGCGCACCAGCACGACCGGCTCCTCGAAGGTCTGCTCCAACCAGCTGGTCGCCTTGTCCCGCGCCGCGTCCAGGTCCGGTGCGGCGATCTCCCACGGCAGCGGCAGCATCTCCGAATCGCCCGGCACCGGCCGCTGGAAGCGGGCCACCACCAGCTGGGAGACCTCGTCGTCGTCCAGCCGCGCCAGCGCGCCCTGCTGCCCGTCCAGGAAAGCGGCCCGCTCCCCGTCGTTGAACGCGTACAGCAGGTGGCCGGTGATCTCCACCCCGGACAGCTGCCTGCGCAGCCACACCACGGCCCGGGTGCCCGGCTCGCCCTCCGCGAGCATCGACGTCACGTCCCCCCACGTGGAGCACGTGGCCACCTCGGCGTCCGGGAAGTGCGCGTCCAGCATCCGCTCCCACCAGCCGGGGGCCTCGTCCAGCGGGCGCCACGGCAACGCCGTGGCCGGGGTGCGGTCCACCGCGGCGTGCGTGGCGATGAGGCAGCCCCGCGCGTTGACCCGCCAGCGCCACAACTCCAGGCCCGCCTGCGGGTCCGCGCCCGGCGGGACCGAGGCGTTGAATTCCTCGTCCAGCGGTGCGGCGTTGGCGACCGGGAACGGTTCCCCGCCGTCCTTGGGCACCGCGATGGTCGCGGCCAGCAGCGGCTCCTGCGATCCGGACGCGTAGTCGCACCCGAACAGCTGGGTGCGCTCGCCGTCGACCAGCGGTGCGCCGTCGGTGAGGGTGACCAGTCCGCCGTAGGTGCGGTCCAGCCACTCCGCGGCCCTGCGGCCGAGATCGTCGCTCATCATCAACCTCGGGTCGGTGTTCGTCCGGCACGGCGCCGGGGACGGTGTTGTGCCTGGTCGGCGTCGCGTGGTTCCCATCCTGGGTGCGGCGCGTCCGCGTCGGCGGTCGACGCGGACGCGCCGGGGGCAATCCCCCACGAGGCCGCCGTGCTACTGGTTCGGGGTGTACGGGGGCGGCGGCGTGGCACTACCGGGCCCGTCGTACTCGGGCAGTCTCGACGGCTCGTAGGGCGGCGGCAGCTCGTCCGCTGCCAGGCCCGCCGCGTCGATCTGGTCGATCTCCGCGGGGGTGTACCGGGTGTGGTCGTGCTCCGTCACGCTCCCGTCGGCTTCGTGGGTGCGCCAGCCGCTGTTGTACGCGGCGGCGATCCCGACGCTTCCCTCCGGCGTGGCGTACGGATCGACGAGCATCGTCGGGCCCCGGCCGGTGTGGATCCGGATCGAGTCGGAATGACTCCGGACCGCCGCGGCGAAGTGCGCGACGGGCCTGCCCGTCGCATCGTCGGTCACCACCACCAGCTCGGACTCCGGGTGCAGAGCGCGCCGAGCCTGGTACTGCTCGTGCTCGCGCAACACCCGGTCCAGCGTCGAACCGGTGACGCGGACGACCCGCGGTCGACCACCCACGTCGACCCGGACCAGGAACTGCTCGCTCTCGGTCCCACCCACCAACACGGTCGGCTCCTCGCGCCAAGGCGCGCGGGCATCACCACCAGGTCGACCCTGGTGCAGATGAGGAGTCGGCGTGCTTTCGTGCGGAAGGGTCCGCATCACGCTCTCCACGGCCGAGGTGTTCGACACCC
This sequence comes from Saccharopolyspora rosea, assembly GCF_025643595.1. Lineage (GTDB taxonomy): Bacteria > Actinomycetota > Actinomycetes > Mycobacteriales > Pseudonocardiaceae > Saccharopolyspora > Saccharopolyspora rosea. Next base: position 2,454,998 of record NZ_CP102826.1, on the reverse strand, counting down.
ACCGGTTGACCAGCTCCGCGGGGGCGTCCGGGTGGGTTCCGAAATCGAACACGCCGCCCTCGAAGTCCGAACCGGGGGAGAAGATGACCTGGCCCGGATCGAACGTGACGCGTGCACCGTCCTCACCGACACCGGTGTGGCGGCCACGTTCCGGACGGCGCGAGGAGACGACGACCTGGTCCAGGCGGAACCTGACGGACGCGCCGTTCGGACCGGTGCCGGTGTAACGGCGCTGTGCAGCGGTGGGCGAGGCCTCCTCGCGGCTCAAGCGAGTCCGATCGTGCACCAACGCGACCCCGTCGGGTCGGAAGCCGATCCAGCGGCGGTTGTCCGAAGCCGCGACCGCGGAGGTGCCGACCGCGCTCCACTCCGGGGGCAGGAAGGTGATCCGGCTGCGCGGAGCGTGGACGACACCGCGGTAGTCGCCGTCGCGGTGCGCCGCCGCGGCGAAGGCTCCCGCGGTCGGTTCACTGCCGTCCTCCAGGCCGTCGCGGACCAGGACGATGTCGGAGTTGTGCTCGCGAGCGCGGAAACCCAACGCCTCGACGATGCGCAGCAGCTCGGCGCCGGTGACGTGCACCGGGATCCGGGAGTAGTCCTGGCGCAGCTGCACGCGCACGACCAACCCACGCCTGTCCTGGCCGACGATGACCCAGTCGGAGGGACCATGTGCCACGGGAGCGGTGTAGCGACTTGATGCCACCGCCAGATGGGCATCCACAGCGCGTTCGCCGGGGAGCAACCGCATGATGGGCGGCTCCTCGTTGAGTCCGCGCACCCAGCGCTGGAGGCCCCCGGACCGCTCCGGCACCAGGTTCACGACGGTGTGCTCCCCCGTCCAGTTGGTCCTGAACTCGTGGAACGCCCCACGCACGTTGAAGACCACCGGATCGCCGTACCGGTCGAACCCGAATGCGTACGTGGGAGGCGTGGCGCCGCTGGTTCGTCGCATCGGGACGTGGGCATCCACGATCTCGCCGGTGACCGTGCCGACGACGGAGCCGTAGAGGTGTCCCTCCGCCCTGCCGCGGATGATGACGCGGCGCTCGCGGATCGTGCCGCGCACGGTGGTCACACCCGACTCCCGGTCGTGGACCGCGGTGCCGTCGAGCACGTCGACCGGCCGCCCGTCGAACCTGGTGACCTCTCCGTCGACGAAACCGGTGAAGTCACCGGTCACCGTGCCGCGCATCCTGCCGTTGTCGACGATGCCGCGCAGCGGATCGACGAATACCCGGTGGTCGACGACCATGTTGGTGCCGGCGCTCCGCCGCCGCGACGACGGACCTTCGCCCGCCCGCCTCGGGTTGCGGTGTCGGTCGTTGTCCGACTTGGTGGTCACCAGGGAGAACGAGTCGTCCGGTGTGGACGGTTCCGCCGGTGCCGGGGTTTCCAGCGGGGTGTCGTAGCGGCTTTCCGCGTGGTCCTCGACCCGACCATCGGGGTGGATGGTCTGCATCCCGGCGTTGTTCTCCACCCCGACCGAACTCACACCGTTGCGGATGGTCAACCCGACACGGGCCCTGGCGACGTGGACATCCGTGCGCAACCGCATGCCACGCGCCGCCTCCGCGATGTCCGTGGCGCCCTGGCCCGACTCGGGCATGCACCCCAGCAACACCACCGACCCGTCCGGGTTCGCCTCGTGCAGCTGCTGGAACTCCTCCGAACCCACCAGCGTCGTCAACGCCGTCCGCCGATCCGCCGTCACGACCTCGATCTCACCGTCGCCACGATCGATGCCCAGCAGAAAACCGTCCTCGTTGCCCTCGAAGAACGCGAAATTCGGTCCCCTGCCGCCATTCTCGTAATCCCCGGACCACCCGGCGCGAACCCGATCGTCCCGACGCATCTGCGCCGACGGAACATCCTCACCCGGCCTCGTCCGCACCAGCTGGTCCAGCCTGCGGACGCCCCGAGCGAACGCCTCGTCGGTGTCCATGTGCTCGGAGGTCGGCCCGAACGACACCGCGATCGGACGGCCCTGCGCGTCCGACACCGTGCGCCGCACCACCTCGTGCTGGAAGAACGACACCGGCTCACCACGACGATTCCACCCGGTCAGCGGCGTTCGCGCATCCACCGGACGACCACCATCGGTATGCCGCACGAACCACCGACGAGACCGCTCGGCATCCGCCGCCACACGGTCCTCCGCGTCGCTGTCGCTGTCGCTGCCCTCCGGCTCCGAGGCGTACGCCGGCGGCGGATCCTGCGGCGTGGTGTCGGCGGGCGCGCTGTACTCGGGCAGCCGCAGACCGTCGTAGGGCGGCAGCTGTTCCTGCGTTCCCAGGTTGGCGCCTTCGATGAGGTCGATGTCCTCGTCGAAGTACCGGGTGTGGTCGTGCTCGGTCACGCTCCCGTCGGCTTCGTGGGTGAGCCAACCCCTGTTGTGCGCCACGGCGATCCTCGCCCCGCCACGGACCGCGCTGTCCGGATCGACGAGCGTCGTCCGTCCCCGTCCGGTGTGGATGCGCACCGAGTCGGACCTGTTCCGGGCCGCCGCAGCGAGGTCCGCGACGGACTCGCCCGTCTCGTCGTCGGTCACCACGACCAGCTCGGCATCCGGGTGGAAAGCCCGCCGGGCCACGTACGCGTACGAGGCGCGCAAAACCTGGTCCAGGGTCTCACCGGAGACGCGGACGAGCTGCGGTCGCCCGTCGTCCCGGGGGACCCGGACGAGGAAGTGCGGGCCGTCCGTCCCACCCACGACCCAGGTCGGCCGATCGCTCCAGGGCGCATAGACGTTGTGGCCGGGCCGGCGGTGGTGCAGTTGGGGATCCGGGGTGGTCTCGTGCGGCAGGGTGCGCATCACGCTCGCCACGCCCGAGCTGTGTTGCGCCCACCGGTTGATCAGCTCCTGGTCATGGTGCGGGTTGGTTCCGAAGTCGAGCACGGCGGCCTGGAACCGCTCGTCGAGGAAGACGGTGACGTTCACCGCGTCCGGGCGGAACGTGACGGGCTCGCCGTTCTCACCGATGCCGGTGCAACGGTCCGGAACCGAGGCGAACACAGGCCGCACGCGCGGATCCCTCGTCGTGCCTCGGCTCAGCGACCGTTCCGCCCGCTGGATGTGCTCGATCTCTTCGGAGGTGAACGTCCTGCGGTGCGCCACCACGCTCCCGTCCGGGCTGTAGCTGCCCCAACGGCGGTTGTGCCAGACCGCGACCGCGGAGAGGCCGAGGCTGCTCCGCCGCGGGGGCAGGAAGGAGACCGTGCCACGAGGGATGTGGACGACGCCGCGGTAGTCGCCGTCGCGGTGCGCCGCCGCGGCGAAGGCTCCCGCGGTCGGTTCCCTGCCGTCAAAGAGGCCGTCGCGGACGAGGTAGATATCGGCGTCCTCCTCGCGAGCGTGGAAACCCAGCGCCTCGACCGTGCGCAACAGCTCGGCGGGAGTGACGTGCACCCTGGCCCGGGGACCGCGGCCCGGCAGGTGCACGACCAACCTGTCGTCCGAGTACTGGTCGACGACGAGCCAGGCGGAGCGACGGTGGGACAGCGGCGGGGCGTAGCCACCCGGGCGGAAGATCGCGGAGCTGCCATGCGGACCGCTTTCTCCGGGCAGCGTGCGCATGATCGGCGGCGCCTGTCTAAGCGCGGCCGTCCACTCCTGCAGGATCTCGGACCGCTCCGGCACCAGGTTCATCACGGTGTGCTCCCCCGTCGGGTTGGTCCCGCGCTGGCGGAACACCTCGCGGACGTCGAAGCACAGCGGGTTGCCCTGCATGTCGAACCCGAACGCGTACGTGGGAGGCGTGACATCGTCGGGTTCCCGAACTACTTGACTGCCATCCCTCACCTCACCGGTGACCGTGCCGAGGACGACGCCGTGGACGCGTCCCCGCACCGTCCCGCGGACGATGACGCCACGAGTGTCGATGCGGCCGTGCACGGTGGTCACCCCGGACTCCCGGTTGTGGTCCGCCGTGCCATCGCGGACGTCGACCGGCCTCCCACCCGGCGTGGTGACCTCGCCGTCGACGAAACCCGTGACGTCACCGGCCACGGTGCCGGTGACATCACCCTCGACGGTGCCGTAGAGCGGGTCGGCGAAATCCTGACCGCTGACATGTTCGATCCGCTGCTCGACGAGGTGCTCGACTCCGGTTTCCCGGGTCAATGACGGGACCGGGCGGGAGGATCCCCCCGTCCGCCTCGGGTTGCGACGTCCGTCGGCTCCCGACTTGGTGGTGACCAGGGAGAACGACGCGTCCGGTGTGGACGGTGGCTGCGGTGGCTCGGTTACCAGCGGGGTGTCGTAGCGGCTTTCCGCGTGGTCCTCGACCCGACCATCCGGGTGGATGGTCTGCATCCCGGCGTTGTTCTCCACCCCGACCGAACTCACACCGTTGCGGGTGGTCAGTCCCACGCGGCCACCGGGGACGTGCACGTCCACCGGCAACCGCATGGCGTGCGCCGCCTCCGCGATGTCGGTGGCGCCCCGGCCCGACTCGGGCATGCACCCGAACAGCACCAGCGACCCGGGATTCTCCGCGTGCAGCTGCTGGTACTCCGGGGACCCGAGCAGCGTCGTGAACGCCGTCCGCCGATCCGCGGTCACGACCTCGATCTCACCGTCGCCACGGTCGACGCCCAGCAGGAAACCGTCGTCCACGCCCTCGAAGAACCCGAAATTCGGCCCCCTGCCGCCGTTCTCGTAATCCCCGGCCCAGTCAGCGCGAACCCGGTCGTCCCGCCGCATCTGCGCCGACGGAACATCCTCACCCGGCCTCGTCCGCACCAGCTGGTCCAGCTTGACGATGCCCTTCGCGAACGCCGCATCGGTGTCCATGTGCTGCGGCGTCGGACCGAAGGAAACACCGATCGGACGTCGCTGGGAGGACCCGTCGACGACCGTGCGGCGCACCACCTGGTGCTGGAAGAACGACACCGGCTCGCCCCGGCTGTTGCGGCCGATGAGCGGGGTCCGCGCATCCGCCGGGCGACCACCACGGGTGTGGCGCACGAACCACCGTTGAGTGCGCGCGTTGTCCGCCGCGGCCCGGTCCTGCACGGAGGGCCAGTCGTGGGCGGGGCCGCGCTCGGTCCGCGGCGTCTCCGCCTCGGCCCGCTCGGAGCCGACCGATTCGACGAACCGGCGCATCTCGGCGGCGAAGTCCGACGCCACCGTCAGGCCCGAGGGGTCCGGCAGACCGCTGGTCGGGTCGGTCTCCGGGCGCTGCCGTGGCGGTTCGGCGTCCGGAGGCGTCAGCCCGAGGTCGGCGAGGCCCTGGTCGTTGACGACGAGGTAGGCCGGTTCGTCCGGACCGGTGTGGATCGGTTCGCCGGACGCGGGGTCGTCCGGGTTGGTCCGGACCGTCCAGTGGGGAACCACGGAGACCAGGTGGGTCCGCGACGCCGTCGTGGTGGTCTTCGTCGTGCTCGACGGGACGCCGCCGCTCTGCTTCTCCCCGCCGAAGATCCCGAAGTAGGCGTCGACGAGCCTCTGGAACGGTCGGAAGTTCGAGCCGTCGATGTTCCCCTCGCGGATCTGCGCCTCCAGCGCCGGGCCCGCGCTCCACCCCCGCTTCGCGACCGGCAGCGGGGTGTGCTTGTGGGTCACGGTCCGGGACAGTTCGCGGTCGACGCTCGGGACGAGCTTGCAGTCCGTCAGGTCCGCCGTGATCGCCACCTCGGACACGTCTCCGTCGCGCACCCGGAGGCGGTAGCCGCGCTCGGTGAGCGCCTCCGGCAGGTGCCCGCGGAGTTTCGCGAGGTCGGTGCCCACCAGCGCGGTGTAGCCGCTGCGCGGGCGCAGTGGCTTGGGCGTCGGCGTGCTGCCGAGCTTGGCCAGCAGCTGGTTGACCATCCCCGACCTGGCGGGCCGTGTCCCGGGGCCGTCGACCCCGAGCCGGGTCAACGCCCGGCGCAGCTTGGGCGCCTTGACCGGGAGCGCCTCGACGATGGCGTCGTCGGAGAACCCGTGCCGGCGTCCGGCCCGGTCCCACCGCTGCCGCAGCGAGTCCTGGTTCTCGGCGAGCGGGTCGGCGGCCGACGTGCCCGGCGGGGTGGTCTCCCCGGCGGCGACCGAGGATCGCAGCGCGTTGGGCACCGTGAAGCCGTCGGAGTGCCACGGTGCGCCCAGCCCCGGGTTGCGCAACGCCGTCACCGAACGACCGAGGAGCTTGCGGTAGGTGCCCGCGCTCGCGTACGGGTGGACGTCCACGCCGTCCACGATCAGGTCGTGCACGAACTCGTGGCGCATCCCCTTGCTGCTGGCGGTCACGGCATCGGTGCGCTGACGTTCCCGGCCGTATCCCTTCGTCCGGGAGTAGTCGACCAGCACGCCGGGCGCGATCAGCGCCGCGTTGGTCTTGCTCATCGGGTAGGCCACACCGGAGACGACGGCCATGCCACCGAAACCGCGCTCCTCGCGCTCCTCCTCGGTGCGGGTCTCCTCCACGCCCGAGGAGGTCTCGGCCGGGACCGTCTGGTGGTAGCGGCCCGGGCCCTGCCTGCCGCGCACCACGACCAGCTGCTCGCACTCGCCGAACGGGGTCTGCGCGGTCACCAGCAGCGGCCACGCGCCGCCCGCGATCTCGCGGGCCACAGCGCTCGCCTCCTGCGAGGTGAGCGCCGGGCTCACCTCTTCCTGGAACAGGACGCGGTTCATCTCGTCGAAGTGCCGCGGGCCGGGCGGGCCGAGCAGCGCGACGGCCGACCTGCGGATCGCGTGCCGCACCCGGTCCACCAGCCGGTCGGACCCGCGGTCGCCGACCAGGTTCCGGTACCGGGACCGCATCTCGGCGGACGCCTCGGCCAGCTTCTCCGCGAGCCGGTTCGCCAGTTCCGCCCCGGCCTCCGACCGGTGCAGCACGGGCTCGCCCTGCGGGACGTCCGCGGGCACGTCCTGCCGGACCTCGGACGGGGCGGGGTCACCGTGGGCGGCGCGGTACCGCGCGGCGTCCACCGGGTCCAGCTTGGTGTCGACGTCCTCCGGCGTCAGCGCACCGACCTGGTCGATCTCCCCGGCCGGCACCCACACCTCCACGGACCGGGGGAGCACCACCGACTTCGCCCGCTCCGTCTCGGCACCCTCGTGCAGGCCGTGCAGCGGGTCCTGCCAGTCCTCCCGCGTGGAGGTCCGCAGGGTGGTCGCGGCGTCGTAGCGCACCAGGTAGCCACGTTCGTGGCGGCTGGTCTCCGACGAGGTCCTGGTCCTGGACGTCTCGCCCCGGTGCTTGCCGCGGATGCGCTGCACGGACGCGCTGAAGTCCACGCCCAGCATCATGAAGCGCCGGAAGGGCAGGAACAGGGTCAACCCGCCTTCCGCCCGCTTCTGGTTGGAACGGTCCTCGCTCGTGCCGAGCTCGCTGTCCTCGTGGTGCTTATCGGTGAAGACGTGGGCGTCGTCGCGCATCACGATGGTCGGGTTCCCCAGGCGGGTCAGGCGTTCGATCTCGCCGTAGCGTTCCCGGGAAGCGAGCACTCCGCCGTGGTTGTGGGTGGACAGCTGCGTGACGTCGTTGCCCGCCACGGAATCGGTGAGGGCGGCCTCGTGCGCCTCCAGACTGGTGAAGTTCTCCAGCGCGATCAGGGCGGCGTTGCGCTCGCCCGGTCCGGAGTGGTCGGACCAGATCGGGTGATCGCGGTGCTCGTCGAAGGCGGCGGGCCTGCGTCCGAGGAACGGCGTCTTCAGCCACTCCCGCCAGCGGCTGCTCGTGGTGCGCAGCATGGACGCCGCGGTGCGGGTCGGCTCGGGCGGCGGTGCCATCGAACTCAGCTCGTACCCGGCGGGCAGCTTCCCTTCCCGCTCGAACGCCGGTGCCTCGCCGTCGGTCCACTCACCCCTCGGCACGGGCTCGGTGTCGCCGTCGCCCAGCCGGATTCCGGGCTGGGCGGGGACCACGACGTCGACGTCGGCTTCGAGCCCGTCCGCGATGCGCCTGCCCGGCTCGGACAGGGTGCCGCCGATGTGGACCGCGAACTCGGTCGGGCAGGTGTAGGTGGTCGGGCTCTTCCGCTCGGCGAACGGCTGCTCGTGCCCCACGCCGCGGCGGATGGTCTTCCCGGTCGTCGCGGACGTGTGGCGGCCGAGTCCCTTCAGGGTCGGCCAGTAGATGTCGTGGTAGCCGATGCCGGCGATGCCGAACATGCGCTTGTCTTCCTCGGTGAGGCCGACGCCGCGCTCGCGCTCGGAGAACAACCCGCCGCTGACGCTGTCCCGCGAGTCGCCCGCGACCACGCGGGCCTGCTCGGTGCGCATCTTGTCCGCCTTCAGGATCACGTCCGGGGCACCGCGCACCATCGTGCTCAGCGGGATGCGCGCCCCACCGCCGCGGGAGATCTGCCTGGCGCGCTCCGGCTCCCGGACGAGCGCCCGGAACTCCTGGGCGACCAGGGCCGCGTGTTTCGCCGGGATGTGGCCCTGCACCACGAGGTCGTGCACGGCCGGGCCGACGAGCGCGTCCACTGTGGCCGCCGGGAAGTGGAATTCCGCGTCGGTGCGGTCCAGCGCCCGGTGCCGCTCGTCGACGACGGGAGTGTCCGCTCCATCCGGAGTCGCATCGGATTCGTCCGAGCGGGAATCTCCATCGGACCAGCCATGGCGGACGGCGTTGTCCTGCTTCATCCACACCGTGGACGTGCCGGGCACCGCGGTCGGGCCGTCCCCGAGCTCCTCGCCGCCCTTGTCGATGCTCACCACGTACGTCAGGTCCACGCGGTGCTTGTCGAGCAGGCCCTCGTACTTCGTCACGGACCGGTGCCCGCGGCGGTCCGCGGTGCTGCTGTCTGCCGTGGTGTGCCGAGTCCGGTCTCCGGTTGGCCCCGCGGAGAAGCCGGTCGTCCCGGTGAGGTCGCCGACTCCGACGAACAGGCCGCCGCCGCGCTTGCGGGTGACCGACCGGTCGGGGGCGGTCGTGCCCGTGACCTCGCTGGTCCGCTCGATCGTGCCGTCCACGGTCGGCAGCTGCTGGCGGTGCGTCCCGTTGACGGCGAGCACGATCTGCACCGAGCCGACACCCGGGAAGGAGAACCGCTCGCGGATCGGCTGCCCGCCGAGCACCGGCCCCGCCTCGTCCCCTCCGATCGAGGACAGCGAGCGGAGCCACTCGCGGAACCTGGTGACCTCGCCGTCGGAGCCGTCCACCGGGAACCGGCCACCGAGGCGGCGTTCCACCTCGCGGTAGACGTCGCCGATCCCGGCGAACGTGGCGTGCTCGACCGCGTCCGGATGCCCCAGCCCGCGCGTGACCGGCCCGCTGAGCACCGACTTCAGCCTGACGTCGACGGATTCGGTGCCGACCTGCTCCGCCGACCGCAGGCCGCCGGTGCGCACGGTGATCCGGTACGTCGCGCGGTGGTCACCGCCGATCGCCCGCGAGTCCTTCTCGGTGATCTTCGTCGAGCCCTGGTGGTCGCGGGAAGCGCTCAGCCCGGAACCGCGGCTGTTGGCCGACAGTCCGACCCCGGTGACCTGGACGGTGACCCACGGCGCCGGGATGCGGAAGGTGAAGTTGGCCGGACTCACCGAGGTGCGTCGGCTCGACGTGGGAGACGTCATCGGCGACCGCTGGCCGGACAGCTGCGCGTCCGTCGGCGACTCGATCGCCTCGCCGGTCGGGGACACCTCGACGAGCTCCAGGGAGATCTCGGGGCCCTGCCCCGGCTTCGCGCCGAGGTTCGCGGTGTGCAGACCCTCGCGGGTCGACGACCAGTGCTCCGCCAGGTTCTCGTCGGAGAACGCGGCGTCGACGGTCTCGCGCAGGGTTTCCTCGGGCATGGTGCCCGCGGCCAGGTCCATGATCTTCGCCCGCAACCCGGCGCCGTCGATCGGCCCGTCCAGCTCCCACTGCTCCGAGCGGGCGCGCTCGACGAGGGCCTGGGACTGCGACCGCGAGTCGCTCGGCGCGGAGGCGGCGTCCACGTCCTCGGCGAACCGCACCCGCCGGGACGGGGAGTCGACGCTGGACCCGGGACCGGCCGGTCCGGGTTCGGTGGCGGTGGACGCGTCCGCCAGGCCCATGGTCTCGACGTAGAAGTTCAGCCGGGACGGGCGCACGCCGTAATAGCGCTCGTAGGCTGCGATGTCGGCCGCTTCCCGGGCCCCGTACCGAGCGCCCGGCAGATCACTCGGCCGGTTCGAGCCCCTCGGGTAGACGAAGTAGCCCCCGTTGTGGTCGACGCCGAGGCTCACCTGCTCGTTTTCCGACACCGCGAAGGTGGCGTTGCGCCACGGGAAATATGCGGTGAACCCGTAACGCTGCGGGTCGATCCGGCGCAACTCGGGGATGAAGTGGTCCGCGAATTCAGTGATGGCCAGGTCGTTGCACGTGTGGTTCGCCAGCGAGGCGCCCGGATTGTCCGCGACGGCATCGCGGAAGTACCGCGACGCGTCGTGGATGACGGCGAGCACCTCGGGGGTGACGTGCACCCACTCGTCGTTGCGAAGGGTCGGACCGCGCTCATCGTTGAGCACCGTGCCGGCCGGGAGTTCGATGACAGCCTCGCGACCGTTCGAGTGGTAGATCGAGTGGACCGGACCGACGCCATTCGAGTAGTCGAGGTACCACGGGGCGGACGCCCGGTCGTTGCTGCGCATCTTCGACAACGCGGCCGCCACGTTCTCGTCCGGCATGGTCAGGACGACCCGTGACAGGGACGGCATGCCCTTCCGGGAGAACAGGTCGGTGACCCTGCTGCTCCTCGGCGCGAACGAGGCACCGACCAACACCGGCCTCCGGCCGCGGGAGCCCTCGGCGAACAGCGGACGCTGGTGGACGTCCTGCGCCCGGAAGTAGACCACTTGCCCGGTTGACCGGAACCTGCCACCCACCCAGCGGGGTGTGCTGGCGGGAGCCGGGCGGGGGCCGGTGCCCGCCCAGGTGCGCGCGCGCTCCGGCCCGGGATGGGGGTAGTCCCGCCGGGCATCGTGGTCCGGCCGCGGACGCGGCCCTCTGGCCCGTGGGTCCTGGTACTCGCGTCGAGGACCACTCCGCCCCGACCGCGGCCCGGCGTCCGACTCCGGACCGCCGTCCTCGTCGGGATTCGCATAGCTGTCCCGAGGCGCCCGGGTCTCGAACCGACGACCGCCGCGCTCCTCCGTGCGCTCGGCCGCCGGAGGCGCCTCGGCAGCGAACTGCTCCCACGGGTGTTCCTGCGCCCACAACTTCTTGTCGTATTTCGCGCGCTTGTCCTCGTCCGACAGGGTCTCGTGGGCTTCGTTGATCTTCTGGAACTGCTCCTTGGCAGCCTCCCTCTCCGCCTCCGGAACCTTGTCCGGATGATGCTTCAACGACAACTTGCGGAACGCCTTTTTGATCTCCTCCGCCGACGCATCCCGCGCAACACCCAACACCGCGTAGTGATCAACCACCCACTCGCCCGGCACCGGCCCCGGCGGAAACTGCGGCCCCGGCTTCGGCCCGGACTGGGACCGGGACGAACCACCAGGGCGCCCCGACGGACCCTCCCCGGCATCACCCGGACGCCCCCGCTCAGGCCCCGGACGCGAGCGGCCCCCTGCCCCGGACGCCTGCGGGCCGGGCCGCCGCGATTCCCGTTGCTGTTCCGACCGACGTCCGGATTCGGCGCCGGGACGTGGGCCTTGCTCGGTCCGGGGTCCCTGCCCGGTCCGGGGTCCCTGCTCAGTCCGCGGCCTCTGCTCGCTCCGCGCTCCCTGCTCAGTACGCCTCCCGGACTCACCGCCGGGACGCGGGCCCCGACCGGTCGACGGCCCCGACTGGGCACCGCTGTCCGCACGAGCGGACGGACGATCCGGATGCGAGGCGTACAACTCGTCGAACGCCCGCTTGGCCTCCCGCAGCTCCGCCTCCGAACGACCGGACAGCCGAATCCGCTCGTACGCCCGCTCGATGTTGTGCAACCGCGCATCCCGCGGCACGCCCAACACCGCATGCGGATCCCAACGCGAGTGCCCTGCACCACTCGGCTGAGACTCCGAAGACCGCTCTTCGGTCCGCCCACCGGACTCACCGCCAGAACGCGGGCCCGGGCCGGGCCTGGCGCTGGGACGCGGCCCGTCATCGGTCAACGACTCCGATTCGGAACTGCTGTCGGAACTCCGGTAGTCCCGAGGCACCCGCGTCTCGTAACGACGACCGTCCCGCTCCTCGGTCCGCCTACCGGACTCACCGCCGGGACGCGGTCCCTCCTCGGTCGACGACTCCGATTCGGAACTGCTGTCGGAACTCCGGTAGTCCCGAGGCACCCGCGTCTCGTAACGACGACCGCCGCGCTCCTCCGACCGACCGGCCGCCGACCCCTCCGCGGCAGCGAACTGCCCCCGACGAAGCTCGTACGCCCGGAGCGCCTTGTCGAATTTCGCCCGCTTTCCAGGATCCGACAGCGTCTGGTGCGCCTCGTTGATCTCCACGAACTTGGCCTGGGCAGCCGCCTTGTCCGCGGCCGAAACCTTGTCCGGGTGGTACTTCAACGACAACTTGTGGAACGCCTTGGTGATCTCCTGCGACGACGCATCCCGGTCAACACCCAACACCGCGTAGGGATTGGCCCCCCACCCCGGCACATGCTCCGGCCCCGGCCCCGACTGCGAACCGGACTGCGACTGCGACGAACCACCAGGACGCCCCGACGGACCCTCCCCGGCATCACCCGGACGGCCCCGCTCGGGGCCCGGACGCGAGCCCCGGTCGTCGTGGAAGTTTCGTCGGTCCCGTTCACGACGCGCATCCTCCGCCGGGCGAGTTCCGCCCGGCCGAGCGGAACTCCCCTCTGTCCGGATGGACTCCCGCTCGTCGGCGTCGAAGCGGCCGTAGGTCGACAACGCCACGACGTGGGACTCGACACGGACCTGCAGTTTGCCCGTGTCGGTCTGCACGCGCCGCTTCTCCCGGCGGTAGCTCACCAGCCCTCGGTTGTCCGGGACCACGAGGCGACCGCCGTCCGCGAGCTCCAGACCGTCGCCGGTGACCACCTTCGGAGCCAGGCCGAGCTCGGCGAGCCGTTCGGCCAGTCGCAGGTGCGCGGATCCCTGCGGCGTCCCGAACGGCACGACCAGGATCGCGTCCGCGTCCAGCTCGCTCTTCATGTGCTTCAGCGTGGTCGAGTCGCGGAGGAAGTCGGCCACCGTCGACCTGCCGACCCGGGTCGCGATGTCCCTGCGCTCCCCCTTGATCGGCATCGCCAACCGCTCCCCGTCGGACTGCACGGCGAGGATCACTGGACTCGCGAACGGAGCCGGCAGCACGGCGTTCGGCCGGTTCGCGGCGGCGCGCACGGCGGCGCTCGCGGACTCGCCGGGCATCGAGCGCACCAGTCGGACACCGCCGTGGATGCCCAGCGCCCAGTCCGAGATTTCGTCGGCGTCGTGGCTGTCGGTCAGCAGCGCGTAGACCTGCCGATCGGCCAACGTGCGCACGCGCACGTCGCCGCGGTCGAAGCCGAGCTGGCGCCCCTTGGAGTCCCGGCCGCTGAACTGCGGCTTGCGCCCGAAGAGCCCGCCGCCCCAGCCGGTCGGATCGCTGTCCGGCCCGGTGCCCAGCGGTGTCCGCACGGACGCCAGGACCCGGTCGTCCGGCGTCGGGACGAAGAACACCTCGTCGTGCGGGCGGCCCTGGCTCGCCAGCTCGTGCGGCTGGCTGTCGTAGTAGACGACGCCGCCGTCCTTCAGGTGCACCGTGAACCAGTGGTTGTTCGCGAGCACCAGACCGTGCGGACCGTCGTGTTCCTGGTCGTTCACGTACGCTTCCACGTCGCGGCGCGTGCTCTTCGACGCCGGCAGGCCCGCCTGGACGACGTGGTCGAGGTGGACTTGCCCGCTCGGCCCGGCCCGGAACTCGCCGCGTGCGCCGCGGTCCGGGTAGCGGTCGGCGTTGATCGTCTGGATCGACGCGTCGAAACAGTTCGTGTCGTGCCCGGGAACCCGCGCGTCGTAGGCGTCCTTGTTCACCGTCCGGGTGTGCGAGAAGTACCTGCCCAGGAACTCCCGCTCCCCTTCCGGGTCGCCCGCGAACGTTTTGGCCGAGATCACCCTCGGCGGGACGCCCAGCAGCCTGCGTCCTTCGCGGCTCAGGTGCAGCCCGTGCTCGCTCGGCCTGACCAGCCCGTGCCGCTGCAACGTCTTGTACGCCTTGCTGAACTCGGACTTGGTCAGCCCGAAGGCGTCCAGCGTCTCCACATCGCGCCGGGAGTTCCGCAACGTGCGGAACCCACCCGCCATCGCCAGCACCCGCGCGACCTGCTCGGTCTCCCGGTCCGCGTCCGGGATCCGCTCGTGCAGCCGGGTCAGCACGTCGTCGGCGTGCAACGACAGCAGTTCGTCGACGTCGGGCTCCCGCCGCCGGGTGTCCGCCGGCGGTTGGGTGCTGCGGTCCCCCTGCTGGCGGGTGGCCGGGCCGGAGGCCTTGGCCTTCGCCGAGTTCGGCGGCGGGCCCAGCGACGTCCGGTCGTTCCAGGACCTGATCCAGGGCCGCAGGGCCCTCACGACCGGCCCGGGCACCTGGACCGACGCCAACGCGTCCAGCCGCGCCTCGATCCGGGTCGCGGCGTCGCGGAGCCGCTGCCGCTCGGCCTTCGCCTCGTCGAACTCGCGGCGGAGCTCCTGCGCGCGGGAGCCGGTCTCGTCCTGGTGTTCCTGCAACGTGGCGCCGATTTCGGCGATCCTGGCATCCAGCCGGTCCACTCGGTCGAGCAGCAGCTTCTGGAACGCGTCCCGGCGCGGCCCCGGCGACTGGTGCTCGCGCGCCGTGAGCACCACGCGTCCGAGCATCAGGTCGGAGAGTTGCTGCCCGGAGAGGTGGTGCAGGTTCGCACCGTCCAGGTTCGCCTCCGCGTACTCGTCGAACCGCGCCTCGGTCGATTCGGTCACGTGGTCGCGCATGGCCGTCGACGCCACGTCCGCGTCGCTGGACAACGTCCGCTTGTTGCGCTGGTCGATCAGGTCGGTGGCGTCGAGGAAGTCGTAGAGGTCCTGCGCGACCTTCTTGGCGCTGTTGTCCCCGGTCTTGTTCCGGGAGATCATCGTCTTCGCCTTGTCGGCCCGCAGGTCGTTCAACGACAGCACGGCGATGCGCGGACCGCCCTGCGAGTCCAGGTGGACCAACTCCTGCGGGCGGTCCTGCACGACGCTCAGGCTCACCTCGTGGCCGAGCCAGTGGTTCGTTCCGATCGTCAGGCCGATGTTGCCGATCGGGACCATCTCGTGCACGTTCACGCCGCGGGGCAAGGACTTGTCGCGATTGCGCGCGGCGCGGTAGTCCAGCCGGGCTTGGCGCGCCATCACCTTGTTGATGTAGTCGAGCACCCGCCTCCCGGCGGGTTCGTGGAAGTTGGCGAAACCGGCATCGGAGGTGGTGACGCGGAAGTCGAGGTCCCCCATGGGGCGGCGACCGCCCTGCAGCCCGAGTGCGGAGCCGCCCGAGAGGTAGGGGTGCAGCCCGATCTCGGTCAACGCCCGCGAGAACGCCTCGGCCACGTCCTCGCGCGGCATCGCCGCAGGGGTCTCGGACTCTCCGCTGTGCTCCTGCTCGTGCCGGGGGCCGACGTCGTCGATCGCCTCGGGGTCCGGGCGGTCGTCGAACTGCGTCCCGTCGTGCTTGGCCGCGGCTACCCTGCGCCGGTCGGCGCGCGAGAAGGGCGACTGCGGGTGGGCGTGGGCGGGCAGACCCGCGATGGCCTCGGCGGTGTTCGATCCGCGCAGCTTCGGTCCGCCGCCCCATTCGGAGGTGCCGGCGTTGAGCGCGTTCGTGAGCCGCCGCATCGCGGCTTCGCCCGCTTCGGTGCTGCCCGAGCGAACGGCGCGGTCGAACTCGGCTCGGGCGCCCATCAGTTCGCTGCGAGTCTGCGCGTGGCGCAGCGCGTCGACGATCTGCGCGACCGAGTAGCCGCCGGAGAAGTACCGGGGCGCGCCTTCCGGGACTGCCGGTCGGAAGCCCTGCTGCAGCATGAGCTTGGGCATGAGCAGCTGGACCGCGAGCCGGGTGTTGGCGTCGGTGAACGGGTGCAGGATGTGCACCGCGCGAACGGCGCGCGCGATGGCGGCGAGCTTGCGGTCGGCGTTGTCCCCGGCTTCGGCGATCTCGCGGTGGTACCGGTCGAACACGGCGTCCACCAGCTCCGGCGTCCGGCCCTCGCCGTGGTTGGTGCGCAGCGTGGGGTTGCCGTACGTCTGCCGGTCGATGATGGTGATCGGGTTGATGTCCTGCCTGGAGTTCCAGTCGTGCCGCGCCATGTCGTGCACCAGCGGACGGCCGGCGATCTGTTCGGCCAGCACCTCCTCGTGCACGCCGATCGGGCTCAGCGGGTGGTTCGTCGCGCCCTGGTCGGACCACCGCAGCTTCGCCTTCGCCTCGTCCGGGAAGTTGCGGGTGACCAGCTGGTGCATCCGCTCGTACTCGGCGGCGTCCACCGGCTTGTCAACGCCCTCGCGCGTGCCGAGGACGTCGTGGTAGGCGGCGACCATGGTCTCCTGGAAACCCGGCGACTTGTCGTGGTCGTAGTAGCTGCCGGGGTCGTGCGGGAACCGCTCGATCGCCGTCTCGTGGTCCTGCGGGTTGATGTACAGCCGCCACCACTCGTGTTCCGGGATCGCGTCCGACAGCGTCTCGACCGGTTCGGAAGTTCCTCCCGGGTGGATGGAGGTGTCCGATGTGGACTCAACCGCGTCCGACCGGCGGGGCTTCCCGCCGCCCCAACCGGACCTGCTGCGGTTCCCACGGGTGAGGTTCGGCAACGGGTCGAAGTCGTCCGCCCACATCTGCTCCTCGGTGATGTTCGCCCAGGCGGCGGTCCGCTCCAGCCGGCCGATCTCACGCACCTCGCGGCGCGAGAACCGGGTCGCGTCGCCGGCGGGTGCGTCTTCGGCGGGGTACCCACCGGGCCCGGGGCGCAGGACCATGAACCCGCCGTTCGACTGGATCACCAGGTCCCCGGTGTTGGCGGCACCGGTCGGCCCCCACATCAGCGACCCGACATTGACCGCGTGGATGAACTGGTTGTCGTACCCCAGCCTGCGGTAGGCGTAGGAGGTCAGGTCGAAGGCGTGTCCGCGGTCCGAAGCGCTCCAGCAGTCCGGGAAACGCAAGGAGACGTGGGGCCGCTCCTGGTAGGCCCGCCGGAACTCGGGTTTGTGGTCGATGATGTCCATGAGGGTCCGGCCGTCCACCACGACGCGCATGTCCGTGGGAACTCGCTTCCCGTTCGGAAGCGTGGTGCCTTCCTGCAACGCGACGGAGAAGCCCCCGTCACGCTCCCCGTGGACGATGACCTCGATCGGACCGTGCGGGTGCGCGGAGTAGTCCCCGGCCCCCGGCGCGGCGATGCGCACCCGGAAACCGTTTCGCTCGCGGTGGTCGACGATCGTGGGGTGCAGCGCGTGCCCGATCGGTTCGCCGGGGAGGGTCCGGAGGGCGGTCATGCCGCGTTGGCGCGACGACGACCACGGCACCGCCTCACCGTCGAACCGCTGGCTCTCCGCGAGATAGACACCGGCGATACTCCCGCCCGGTCCGGGCAACGCCCGGGACCGGATGTTGCTGGCGTAGAACTGGATGTTCCGGCCTGCCCTGGGGATGTACGCGGTCATCACCGGTCCGGGGTCGCCCCGCCGCTCCGAGGCCCACCGCTGGAGCACCGCGCGCCCGGGTTGCCCGGCCATCCCCGACGGCTGCCCCGGCCGGTGGTCCGCCGGAATACCGGTGTGTCCGACCGGGCTGGTAACCTGCGGGAACTCCGTCTTGTCCGAGGTGGACAGCGGGCCGTACCACACCTCGACCGCCGGAGTGTTCACGTCGTACGCCTCACCGGTCAACGCGTCCACGAAGGCGACCTGCACCTCGGAATCGTCCTGGTGCGCGTCGTCGTGCCCGCGCTCCACGTAGACCTGGTGCCCCGTGCCGTCCCCGTGGTCGACATACATCAGACCCGCGTCGTGGGCGGGGTCCAGGGCGACCTGGGCGGCCACGGCGTCCACATCGGACACCTTCGTCATCGGCACACCGGACTTGTCCCGGTGCACCGGACCGCTCGGATCGGCGGTGAAGTTCCGGCCCGGGAACCGGCGCGCGTTCGCCAGCTGCAACGTCGAGTTCAAGCAGTTCGTCCGATGCCCCGGCACATCGGCCGCGAACTTCCCAGCGTTGATCCTCTTCGCGTCCGACAGCAGGCCCTGGACGAACCGGCTGTCCTTGTTGCCCGAATCGGCCGACACCACGTCCACCCGCGTCACCCTCGGACCCGCCGCTTCGGTCAGCGGGGTGTTTGGGGAAACCTCCGCGTGCGTGGCGTTCGGGGTCGACATCGGTCCGGCGTCGATGTCGGGGGCCACGAGATCGGAGTACGCGCCCGCGGGCGGAACGGACGAGGTCGGTTGCCGGCGGAGGTCGTCCGCCCACATCTGGTCCTCGGTCATGTTCGCCCAGTAGCGGTTTCCCTCCAACTGGCCGATCTGCCGCACCTCGGCGACCGAGAAGCGGGTCCTGTCATCCTGGCTCGCGTCATTGACCGGGACCGCGCCGGGGCCGCGCCGCAGGGTCATGAACCCACCGTTCGACGCGACCATCATGTCACCCGCCTGGCCGACCCATTGCGGCAGCGGCCTTTCGGGGTGGATGAGCCTGCCTTCCTTGAGCGGGAAGATGACGTCGTTCTCGTAACCCAGCTCCTTGTAGGCGTACCTGGCCAAGTCGAACGCACGTCCGCCCGTCGAGGCGCCGTAGCAGGTCGGGAAGCGCAGGGAGACGTGCGGCCGGTTCTGGAAGGCCTCCCGGAACTCGGGTTTGTGGTCGACGATGTTCATCAGCGTCTTGTAGTCCACCAGCAGGTGGAGGTCGACGTTCGGCGCCCTGCTCCCGTCCGGGAGATCCGCGTGGGCGCGCAACGCGACGGAGAAGTACCCGTCGCGCTGCCCGTGCGCGATGATGTCGATCGGACCGTGCGGGTGCGACCGGTAATCCTCGGACCCCGGTGCGGGTACGAGGACCTGGAAGCCGTTCTGCTGGCGGAAGGCGACGATATCGCGGCGCGAGGAGCGCTCCATCGGTTCCTGGGGAAGTGACCGGATGAGGACCATGCCGCGGCGAGGTGACTGCGACCACCGCAGCACATCGCGGTACTTGTGCCGTTCCGCGAGGTAGAGACCGACTGTTCTTCCGTCCGGCCCCGGCATTTTTGCGGACAGGATGTTTCCCGCGAAGAACTGGATGTTTCGTCCCAGCCTCGGCGAATACCCGGTCATCAACGGTCCGGGGTCGCCCGGCTGCTCCGAAGCCCACCGCTGGAGCACCGCGCGCCCGGGTTGCCCGGCCATCCCCGACGGCTGCCCCGGCCGGTGGTCCGCCGGAATACCGGTGTGTCCGACCGGGCTGGTAACCTGCGGGAACTCCGTCTTGTCCGCTGTGGACAGCGGGCCGTACCACACCTCGACCGCCGGAGTGTTCACGTCGTACGGTTCACCGGTCAACGCGTCCACGAAGGCGACCTGCACCTCGGAATCGTCCTGGTGCGCGTCGTCGTGCCCGCGCTCCACGTAGACCTGGTGCCCCGTGCCGTCCCCGTGGTCGACATACATCAGACCCGCATCGTGAACAGGATCCCCGGCGACCCGGTCCGCCACGGCGTCCACATCGGACACCTTCGTCATCGGCACACCGGACTTGTCCCGATGCACCGGGCCACTCGGATCGGCGGTGAAGTTCCGGCCCGGGAACCGGCGCGCATTCGCCAGCTGCAACGTCGAGTTCAAGCAGTTCGTCCGATGCCCCGGCACATCGGCCGCGAACTTCCCAGAGTTGATCCTCTTCGCGTCCGACAGCAGATCCCGGACGAACCGGCTGTCCTTGTTGCCCGAATCGGCCGACACCACGTCCACCTGCGTCACCCTCGGGCCCGCCGTGTCGGTCGGCGGCGCGTGCGGCGGGGTGTGCGTGGGCACTTCGGCGTGCGTGGTGTGCTGCGTTCCGTCGTGGTGGGCAGCGGTGTGGGGGTCCACTTCGGTGTGGACCGGCGGGGCGTCCGAGGTGAGTGGCGTTCGCGAGGTGTCCGCCTCGGTGTGCGAGGCCGGAGCCTCGCGTTCGGTCGACAGGTGCGGCGCTTCGACGTCGGTCTTCGGGCGCGGCTGCCCGTCCGCCTTCGGCGCCGTCGACGTCGCGGGGCTCTGGTCGGTGCTCCGGGACGTCGTGGTCGTCGGGTTCTGCGTGGTCGTCGAGGACTGCGTGCTCGACGAGTTCTGCGCCGTCGTCGAATTCTGCGCCGTCGTCGGGCTTTGCGCGGTCGTCGGGCTTTGCGTGCTCGTCGACGTCTGCGGGCTCGTCTGGTTCTGCGTGCTCGTCGGCGTCTGCGAGGCCGTGGCCGGACCCGACTGCGGGTTCGTGCCGATCGGCCTGCCGGCCGGGGCGTGCTCGGACTGGACGTCCGACCGGTGCTGGTCCGCCTGAGCGGACTGCTCCGAGTGGCCGGGGGTCTGCTCGGACCGGACGTCGGCGGGGCGGTCGGCGTGCACCTGGCCGGATTCCGGCCGCTGGTCGACGCTCTGCGGCGGCGCGTCGACCTGCTGCCGGACCGCGCCGTGCTGGTCGGCCGGCTGCGCGGACGGTTGGTGCGCGGACTGTGGGGACGACGCCGGAGCGTGCTGGAGTTCCGGCTGGTCCGACTGCCCGACGGCGGTGTTCCGGTCGAACGACGACGGTGCGGGCGGCTGCTGGCCCGCGAGCTGCGGGGAGGCGTGGCCGTCGGTCGCGGGCGGGGCGGTGTGCGGTGCCTCGCGGGTGGTCGTGTCGAAGCCGGGCAGTTCCTGGCTCGGGCCGTGATCCTGCGCTCCGCTCCCGGTCGTGGTGCCGACCTGGTGGGCGCCGCCATTCTGCTCGGCGCCGGTCGCAGGCGGAGTCGCCCCGTGCTGGGCGGTGTTCTGGGCGCCCGCGCCCTCGGTGGACGGGGTCGCACCGGCGTGGTCGGCGTTCGGGCTCTGGCCGGAGCCGGGTGTGGCGGCGGACGACCCGGCACCGGTCTGGGACGCGGCCCCGCTCTGCGCGGGCGGCGTGGCGCCGTTCGACGCGTGGTCCCCGGCAGCGGAGTGCGGCGCGCCGGTCGCGCCGGGAGCAGCGGAGCCGGGCTGCTGGGCGGCGGGGGGTTCGTACGCGGGCGGCGGGTCGGCGTGCGCCCCGGTCTGCGCCGGGGTGTACGGCGGCGGCGCCTCACCGGCCTGGTCCTGGCCGAACTGGGCCGCACCGGACTGTGCCTGGCCGGGCTGCGACTGGCCGGCGGGCGAGTAGGGCGGTGGCGGATCCTGCGCCGCCGCGTGGTCCTCACCGGTCGCGGCGCCGACGCCGGGAGCCTTGGCGCCGTCCCACTTCGCCGTGCCCCCGGCCGCGGCGGGCGACTTCCCGCCAGCGATGGGCGTTTTCGCGTCCGGTACCGGGGATTTCGCCTCCAGCGGCAGCGTTTTCGAGTCGGAGGCCGGGAGCTTGGCGTCCGAACCGGCCGGGGACTTCGCGTCCGGGTTCGCGGTGCCCGCTGCCGAGGACTTCGCGTCCGGGGACGAAGCCTGGTCGGTGCCGCCCTGGTTCTGCGCCCCGGTCGGGTCGCCGGAGAGACCGGCCAACGGGTCGCCGACCGGCCCGGCGCCCGTGCTCGGAAGCGGGGAGGTATCCGAGCCGCCGGACGACGACTGCTGCATCTCCATCTTCTTGTGGTGCGCCCAGTCGTGCGCCTTCTTCGACGCCGGGTCCATGATCATGGCGGACAGGGCGTCCATGTGCGGTGTGGGAGTACCACCCATCACCATGGCGAACCCCGACGAGACCGGCATCTCGGCGAAGGCGCCCATGACACCCGCACCGAGCGGCGTGTTCGAGAACTTCTTGGTGAACTTGTTCAGCCCCGCCGCGCCGTGCATCCACGAATGGTTCAGCGAGACCAGAGACCCGACGAACGCCGCGAGACCGATGTCCTTCACGCTCGGGTTGTGCCGTTCGTTCTTGGCCGTGGTGTACAGCTGCGGGATCGCGGTCTGGGAGGCCTCTTCGGCTGCTTCCTCGGTGGCCTGCCACGAAACCCGGCGCACCATGTCCGAGATCGTTCTGGCCTGCATCTTCCCGAACTGCTGGATTTCGCCGATGGCCAACCGCGCGGCCCCGATCCACTCACCCAGGGCCGCCCAGCCCCACGGCGACGCCAGCAGCGCGAAGATCTCGGCCGCCCACCACGCCGCCGTGGTCATGGCCTCCATGTTGTTCTCTTTGGCGTTCAAGCCGAACTGGCGCGTGAGGTAGGCCTGGTAGTTCACCCCGGAGACCTGGTCCGACACGTCGTTGGCCAGGCCCCGGGCGCGCCTGCGGAATGCCTCCGCGGTCTCGCTCTGCAGGCTCCGGTCGATCCCGGAGGACAGCCCCTCGACGCCGTTGAGCGTCTGCTGGTACTGCTTGCCGTAGTCCTCCATCCGGTCGGCCAGGGCGTAGAGCTCGCTCGCCCGCGCCGACAGCGGCTGGATCCCGGTCGCGAACATCGAATAGTAGATGGGCGCCCAGAACCCGTCCTTGGGGATCACGAAATCGTCAGACACGTCTCATCACCATTCGAAATGCAACCGGACCAAACACCGACGCGGCCTCAACGCGACCGCGGCGCCGCCACGAAGCGGTGCGAGCAGCCGAAGTCCGGCCGTCCGCACCGCCCGCGATCAACGACTCACCGCGACCCCTCGCGGAAGAACGTCGCCTGGCGATCGCCACCGGGGAACTCCATGTAGAGGTGGTCCGCCGGGTTCTGCGACGGGTTCTGCCCGCCGGGTTTCTCCTTCACCAGGAACAGCTGCTGACCCTTGTCGGCCGGGTAGTCGCGGGCTTGCGCGGGGTCGTTCGGATCCCCGAGCGTCACGTCCTTGCCGTCCAGCGGGGTGACCTTGGAGTAACCGTCGACGCCGAGCCGCACGGCGCCGCCGGGGAGTTCGTTGGCGGTCAGCACGTGCTCGTCGGACGCCAGCGGCTTGCCCTGCACCATCGGCTGTTCGCCCGGGCGCACCCGGGGCATCATCATGCTGGAGGTCATCTCCCCGTGCCGGACCTCCACGTTCTCGTGCTCGGCGTCGTCGATCGAGTATCCGCCGTCGGGGCCGGGCACCGGACCGCCCGTCAGGTGGCGCAGCTGGTGTTCCTGGCCGGGCTGCGGCGGTGGGGCCTGCGCGGGCTGCACCTCGCGGCGATCCTCCCCGCCGGGCTGCGGCGGCGGGGCCTGCGCGGGCTGCACCTCGTGACGATCCTCGGACTCCCCCTCGGGGTGCGCGTGCGCCGCCACCAGCGACTCCCGGGGCTTGTCCCGCTGCTGCCCGTCGGCGGTCCTGGGGTGCTCGTCCTCGGCGGCCGGAGTCTCGGCGTCCCGCTGCTGGTTCAGCTCGGCGTCCCGCTGCTGCCCGTCGGCGGTCCTGGGGTGCTCGTCCTCGGCGGCCGGGGCCTCGGCATCCCGCTGCTGGTTCGGCTCGGCGTCCCGCTGCTGCCCTGCTTCGGCGAACCGGTTCGTCAGCTGGTCGGCATCGTCCCGGGCACCCGCGTAGTCCTTCCCGTTCTGCTGCAGCCCGTCGCCGAAGTACTGCGCTTCCTGGCTCTTCTGCTGGAGTCCTTGGAGGAACTGGTCGTGCCAGTCGCTGAAGTTCTGGAAGAACCGCTTGCACTCCGACTCGTCACCGAAGCTCGACTGGTACTCGCTCGCGAGCGGGGTGGCGTCCTCCCGGATCGCGTCCAGCTGCGACTGCACATCCGCGTAGGGCTGGGCCTGCCTGCTCACTCCCTCGGGATCCACCCAGAACTGGTTCACGGTGCTCGCTCCTCCCGTTCCTCAGAACTGCCGCTTGCGGGGCTCGGTGAGCACGTCCGGCATCCGGGACGTGTCGGGGCGCAGGTCCGCCGCGCCGACCTCACCGGACAGCAGGTCCTTCGGGTTCAGCCCGGGTGGCAGCGACGGCCCCACGATCTCGGCGACCTGGTCGAGCGCCTTCTCCCGCGCGTCGGCGATGGTGCGCGTCACCAGCTCCGACAGCTCGTTGCGGGCCAGCTTGCGGTAGGCGTCGGTGAGGAACTTCAGCTCCGTGATCACGCCCTGGCTGTCGACGGTCACCGACAGCTCGCGGCGCCGGGACAGCGCGGTCGCGCTGACCTCCTTCATCCGCCGCTGCATGTCCTCAAGCCGGCCCATCTGCCGCTCGTACTCCTCGCGCAGCATCTCCACCCTGCGCTCGTCCACTTCGGACATCATGACCTCCCGATCCCAGTCAACAGCAAGCTGATCCACGACGTGGCCGCGCGGGTACCGGCGGGCAACCAGGTCTGCCCACCCGTCTCCCGACCACCACCCCCATCGAGGCGCGCAAGCGCGCCACAGCCACACCCGTCTCCCGACCACCACCCCCATCGAGGCGCGCAAGCGCGCCACAGCCACACCCGTCTCCCGGCGACCCCCGAGGAGGCGCTGGCGCGCCACGGTCACCCCCGACCACCGCGAGCACGCGCCGACGCGCCACGGCCTCGTCAGACCACCGACGCCAGCCCGGCGACCTCGGCCCGGCCGCCGAGGCCGGTGAGGTCGGCGGCCGTCAGCGTGCGCGAGGCGGCCGTCCTGGCCAGGCGGCGGGCCATCTGGTGCACCCCGCGCACGGTCCGCTCGCCGGATTGCTCGATGTGCGCGCGCATCGCCGTGCACACGTCGGCGGGCACGTCGTGCCCGCGTTCGCGCAGGTGCCGCACCGCGATCTCCACGAGGTGGTCCGTGGAGTAGGCGTCGATCTCCCACTGCTGCCCGAAGCACTCCGCCAGCTGCCGGACCCGCCCGAACAGCCGGTCCACCCCGGCACGCGTGCCGGTCAGCACCACCACCGGGTCGCCGACGTGCTCGCGCAGCGCGGCCAGCAGCGCCTCGGCCTCCTCCTGCTGGGCGTCGCCCTCCTCGTCGGCGTCCACCACCAGCACCCCGCCCTGCGCGTGCTGGAACGCCGTGCGCACCAGGCTTTCCGCCTGTCCCGGCCACTGTGGACCGAGGTCCCCGGCGAGCGAGGCGCGCACGAGATGTCCGATGGGCACCAGCCCGAGTTCGGACAGCCCCTGCGCGTAGAGCCGGGCGAGTTCCCGGCGACCGCTGCCCGAGGGCCCGACCAGCAGCGCGTTGCCGTGCTGCCCGAGGGCGCGGCGCCGGTTCCGGCGCTCGCACAACGAGACCAGCGCGGCACCCACCGACTGGCGCGCCTCGTCGGCCCCGACGAGCCCGGACAACCGGCGCCAGCTGCGGCTGGCCCGCAGCGCCGCGCCGGGGTCGGTGGCCGCGTCCGGCGCGTCGGGCTCCTCGGTCGGCATCTGCTCCAGCGACGCCACCTGCGGGGCGATGTCCTCGGCGGTCAGCCTGCTCAGATCGGCGTCCCGCGCGGGCGGTCGCTGCGCGAGCCGCGACGCCTGGTTGCTGATCATCGCCTCGAACAGCTTGCGGGCGACGCGGCCGTTGCCGAACGTCTCCCCCTTGGGCACCCGGGTGAAGTAGTTCGTCAGCTCGTCGACCGCGTCGTCGGTGAGCTCGTAGTAGTGCTTGCGGCACAGGTTGCTCGTGATGGTGACGAGTTCCTCCACGCTGTAGTTGGGGAACTCGATGGTGCGGGTGAACCGGGACGCCATGCCGGGGTTGGACTGGAGGAACTTCTCCATCAGCTCGGAGTAGCCCGCGACGATCACCACCAGCTCGTCGCGGTGGTCCTCCATCATCTTCATCAGCGCGTCCACGGCTTCCTGACCGAAGTCGGGGCCGACACCGCCGGTGTTCGCGGTCAGGGTGTACGCCTCGTCGATGAACAACACCCCGCCGATCGCCTTGCTCACCAGCTCGGTGGTCTTGATGGCGGTGGAACCGATGTACTGGCCGACCAGGTCCGCCCGGGCCGCCTCGATGAGGTGGCCGCTGGAGAGGATGCCGAGCTGGCCGAGCACCGCGCCGTAGAGCCGGGCCACCGTCGTCTTACCGGTGCCGGGCGGACCGGCGAAGACCAGGTGCCGGCTCATCGGCGGCATCGGCAGGCCCTTCTCCTGGCGGACCTGCGCCATCCGCAGCAGGTTGATCAGCCCGCGGACCTCCTGCTTGACCCCTTCCAGGCCGATGAGCGCGTCGAGTTCGCCGAGCGGGCCGTCGAGGACGGTCTCCTCGGCACCGGTGTCCGGCACGATCGGTTCGGGCTCGGGGTCCGGCCGCCGCTCCACCGCGCTCGTCGTCGCCTGGCCCGTTGCCCCGGTCTCCAGGTCCTCCACCGCGACCTGGTGGTCGTCGCGGAGCCGCCGGACCGGCACGCCGCCGCTGCCGCGCACCACGCAGCGGCTCAACCGCACCGGTTCGGCGGTGTCCAGGTGGGCGCCGTTCCCGGCGCTGTCGAGCACCTCGCAGTCGACCAGCTCCGCGCGGGCACCGTCGGCGAGGTGGACGCCGTGGCCGCCCGCGCCGCGGATCCGGCAGCGGCTGCCGGTGATCGAACCGCCCGCGGCGACCCGCACGCCGTCGGCCGCCGCGTCGACGATCTCGCTGTCCCGGGCCACCACCTCGCCCGAGCCGACGTCCAGGCCGCCGCCGCGCAGCAGCGACGAGGTGAGCTCGGCCCGGCCCTGCCCGGTCAGCGCCAGGGCGGCTTCGGTCTCCGCGCTGATCCGCGCGTCGACGAACACCGCCCGCACCGACTCGGCGAGTTCCACCGCGGTGCCGCGGGTTTCGATGGCGGCGTCGTGGAACTCGACCGCGCCACCTCCGGAGAGCCGCAGGCCAGCGCCGGTGTCGGCGGTGGCGTGGAACGCGGCGAAGCGGGCCGTGGCGGCGGTGGACAGCACCGCGACCGCCTCGGTCGAGCCGTGCACCGAGGTGCCCTCGAAGCGGGGCGACGCCTCGGCGTCCACCAGGACGCCGACCGGGCAGCTCTCCACGGTGCAGTCGACGAGCCGGGGCGCGGCCCGCCCGGTGACCTGCACGCCGCAACGGCCCGCGCCGGTGAAGGTGCAGCGGCGCAACTCGGGTTCGGCCGCACCGGCGATGTGCGCGGACTGCGCGGCCGCGCCGGAGAACCGGGACTCCGCGATGGTGATCGCCGCACCGCCGGTCAGGTACAGGTCGACGTTCTCGCCGTCGGCCACGGTCAACCCGGTGATCCGCAGGTCCGCCTGCTGCTCGGCCACGATCGCGGGCTTGGCCGCACCGGTGACCTCGGCCTGCTCCACGACGCACCGGCCCCGGCCGTTCACGCAGACGCCGTTGCCGCCCGGGCGGCGCACCTCGAAGCGGCGCAACGTCAGCGAACCGTCCTCGCCGACGACGGCCGCCGACGACGCCACGTCGGTGACCACCGTGTCCTCCACGGTGCTCGGCGCCGACGAGGTGATCACGATGCCCGCGCCGGCGGCGTTGGTCACCTCGCAGCCGCGGGCGGCCACCGATCCCGCGCCCCGGGTGAGCAGCGCGGCCCACGACGACCCGCCGACGCCGCAGCCGTCCAGGGCGACCTCGCCCCGCCGCACGTCCACGGCGGGGACCGAACTGTCGGCGCAGGTGATCCGCAGGCCGCGCAGCTGCACGCCCTCGGTGTCCACGACCAGCGCGCTCCCCTTGGCCGCGTGCACCTCCACCTCGCCGCCGTCCGCGGTGATGCTGACCATCCGGTCGACGACGAGGTTCTCCTCGTACCTGCCCGGCCGCACGCTGATCGTCGCTCCCGGACGGGCCGCGGCGAGCGCGGAGCCGATCGACGGGAAGGCCCCGGGCCGGTCCGCACCGACCACCAGCAGCTCACCGTTCATCGCCCTACCCTCTTTCCCCTTCGTCGCTGCATCTGCCCGCCTTCCCCGCTACACCAGACCCGGCAACGCGCCGAACCGCTGCCGGGCGCTGTCCCCGACGGCGCCGCGCGGCTCGGCACCGGACCAGCGCTCGACGCACCGCTGCAGGGACGTGATGGCCAGTTCGTCCAGGGACTCCCGCGCGTGCACCCCGCCCTCGTCGTCCAGTTCGGACTCGGCGAGTTCGCGCAGCAGGATCCGGCCCCGTTCCGCACCGGGTTCGGTCACTTCCAGGACCTTGAAGCTGGTTCCGGGGACGAACACGACGCGGTTGTCGACCCGGTCGTCCCCGTCGGGTTCCAGCAGCCGGGTCCGCCGGGCGGTCATCGACCACACCAGCACGTCGACGTCCCCGCGCTGGTCGGCGCTGGGCTCGGTGAGCGCGTGGGTGAAACCCCATTCCGTCACGAGGGTGCGCCGCCGGTAGAGCGCCCACTGCTGCTCGGTCGGCGAGGCGGCGAACACCGTCGCACCCCGGTGCGAGGGCAGCCTGCTCAGTCCCGAGACCACGCACCGGGCGAAGGGGACGTGCGGGCCGTTCTGCGCGCCGCGCAGCGCCTGGTCGATGGCCGCGCCGCGGGAGGGGAGGTAGAGCCGCACGGCCACGGCGTCGGCCAGCACCTCGCCGGACGCGCGGGCGTCGGTGCCCTGGAAGCCGGGGTGCTCGGAGAGGATCCGCGAGGTGGAGTGCGACATCGCGTCGAACTCGCGGCTCAGCGTCCGGCGCAGCCAGTCGCGCTCCTCGGACAGGCCGCCTTCGGGCAGCAGTGCGGCGGCCGACGGCTTCGGCGTGGGCTGCAGCCGCGCCGAAGCCGCCGGCGCCTCCGGCGGCGCGGTGCCGGTCTCTGGGGGCGCCGCGGCCTCCGGAACGGGGTCCGGTTCCGGGGCCGGGGTCGCCGGTTCTTCGCGGACGTCCGGCGTTTCGTCCACTTCGGACTCGGGGCCGCCTTCCAGGCGGATTCCCATGGACGCGGGCCGCTCGGGCTCGGTCGGGGCCGGTGCGGGGCTGGGGTCCGGTGCGGGCGGGGCCTGGAACGAGGTGGCGAAGTCCGCCGCCGTGGCGGTCGCCGCGCCGCCGTCGGCGGTGGCCGCACCGGTGGCGGGGGGTTCAGCCACGACCGGGGACGTGGAGGAGATCGGCGGCGGAGGAGCGCTCGGCGATGCGTCGACGACCGGGGATTCCGCGGCCGGCGGAGGTTCGGTGGCCGCCGGGGACGCGGTGGCCGCCGGGGGCGCGGGTGCCGCCGGAGGTTCGGTGGCCACCGGAGGCGCGGCGGCCACCGGAGGTTCGGCCGCGACCGGGGACTCCGTGACCACCGAGGAGGCGGCGGCAGGCCCCGCGGCGACCGGCGGTTCGGTGGCGAGCGCGGTCGCACCGTCCACAGTGGCCGACGCCGTGCCGACCGCTCCGGTCGCCGGCGCGGGCGCCACCGGGGCGAGCTTCACGGTGTCCTGCGCGGACGTCCGCGCCGGGTCGGACTCCACCTCGCCGTGCGCCGGTCCGGCCACCCGCACCGCCTGGCGGCCCAGCTCCGAGGCGGGCACCAGCCGGCAGCGCACGCGCGTCGCCGGGTCCAGCCGCGCCAGCACGTCCTGGGCCAGCGCGCGCATCCGCGCGGCCCGCTTCTCGTCGGCGGCGTCGAAGGCCAGCACGGCGAAGTCCGCGTTCCCGGGCTCGGCGCGCACCGCCGCCGCGTTCTGCGCGTCCTGCGGCGGCCGCATCCACAACCCCGACTGGACGACTTCGAGCACCGCGTCCGGGGTGTACCAGTACACCGTCTGGCCGATGCGCTCCACGCCGGGCACCGGCACCCGGTGGCTCAGCAGCACCGGGGCGCCGTCGTGCCCGGAGTGCGACCGCGGCAGGTAGCCGACCTCGCGGGCGAAGGACAGCCAACCGAGCTCGCCGTCGGCGCACATGGTGTAGACGTCCGGACTCTCCGGTCGGCCCACCGGCATCCCGGTGTAGCAGGCGACCCGGGCGTCGAGCAGGTCGGCGAGCGCCTGCCCCAGCGTCTCCCCCTCGGGCAACCGGACCGGGCCGTACTGCACGAACCGGACCTTCTCCCGGGACTGCTCGTCGAGCCGCCGCCAGAACCGGGCCACGTCGTCCAGCGACAGCGGCGGCATGCCAGGGCAGCCGAGGACGGCGGTGAGCACGTCCGGCTGACACGGCGTCCCGCGCACCAGCCGCGACCAGTGACCGCGCGACGCGGCGTCGTGCGAGGCGGTGTGGATCCACACCCCGCCCGGGATCGGCTCGGCCATGCCGACCGCGCTGGTGGGCCACGGGTCGACGACCCGGGAGTCCCAGGACGGCCGGGGGAACCGCTTGGCCTCCCACTCCGGGGCCCGCCCCGGCCGGAACCGCACCCAGCCGCTGTTCTTGCCCGCGTGGACGAACAGGGTGCCCCCCACACCGGGGAACACCGCGCCGTCCGGGGCGACCACGGTGCGCCCGGTGCGTTCCGACAGCCACTGGCCGGCCAGCGCGGTCGCCTCCCGGGAACGGCCCCCGAGCACCAGGCGCACCCCGCGGCGACGGCGGGGCAGCAGTTCGGCGACGGTGTCCCAGGCCGAGATCGGCATGTTGATCGGCAGGTCCACCACGACCATCTCGTGCTCGGAGTCGGCGGCCACGGACATCGCCAGCTCCCGCGCCTGCTGGGTCATCTCCCGTTCCCGGCACACCACGACCGCGTTGCCGACGGTGTGCCGGGTCAGCGGGAACTCCGGATGGGCGCGGCGGCGCCGCATCATCGGCGACAGTGGGGACATCGGCTGCTCATCCCTCCTGACTCGCGCCCACCGCGGCCCGGCTGAGCACCGGCCCGGTCGGCATCGCGGCGAGCAGTTCGTTCGCGATCGGGTGGATCGGCGCCCCGGCGAAACCGAGCGCCCGCAGCGAGTCGTCGTCGGGCACCAGGTACTTCGCGCCGTCGGCGACCAGGTAGCGGTCCGGGATGCGCCGACCGGGCGGGATGGGCATCGCGGCCACCAGCGCCGCGGTGCCGGGTCGCAGCTGGACTCCGGTGGCCGGACGCGAGGTGGTCACCACCTGGCTGTCCACCCGCGTGCCGGACGGGGTCTGCCGCAGGCACAGGCCGTCCCCGCCCTGGTAGCGCGCGCCGCTGAGGTCGGGCAGCCGCTGGGTCAACGACCGGTCGGCCGAATGCGGGGCCGCGGCGACCGCGGCGGCGTCGATCCGGACCGGTTCCGAGGCGCCCGGCGCGGCTTCGAGCAACATCCGCTCGGTGCCGCTGACCGGCGCCAGGCCGTCCTTGCGGAGCACGAACGACTCGACCTCGCCGTTGGCGGCCTGCTGCTCGAACAGCTGGCCCACCTTCCCGGGATGTCCGTCCACCGCGGGGCCGGGCGAACCCGCGCCGTCGATGGTGGCCGGGACCAGGGCCGGGCCGTCGGGCACCGCGTTCAGCCACGGCTGCGGCGCGGTCGCGGGCCGCGCGGTCGCCATGCCCAGCGCGGCCAGCACGGCGGGATCGGACACCCGGTACTTCGCGCCCCGGAACAGCAGGTACCGCGCGCCGTCCGGCGATTCCACCAGCGAGTAGCGGTCGGCGGGCAGCGGCCGGGCCGGGGCCGCCGGGTCGAAGTCGAATCCCAGCCCGCCGGAACCGGACAGGCACACCAGCCAGCGGGAACCCGCCAGCTGCTGCGCGGGCGGCAACGTCTGGGGCGCGTCGGGGATGCCGAGCGGGGCGCCGCGCCGCGCGCCCTCCAGGGAGGCCGAGGACACCAGGGTCACCCCGGAGTTCCGGGGGCCCGCCAGCAGCTTCGCCGACGCGTAGTTCGGGGTCGGGTGCAGGACGCCGCCGAGATTGACGAACCGCGTGCCGGTCTCCTTCTCCACCACGATCGACCCGGCCCGCTGCCACGACGTGTTGCCGCCCGGGACGAGCAGGCCGTAGACGCCGAAGCCGATGGAGATCAGCACCGCCAGCACCAGTCCGATGGTCAGCCCGACCCGGGCCCGCCGCGCGGGCACCTCGGCGCTGGCCGGGTCACCGAGCACCAGGGCGGAGCTGAGCCGGTCCATCAGGAACTGGTAGGCGTGCACGTGGTCGCGCTGGGTCTGCATGGTTCTCCCTCACCCGGCCAGGCCGCGCGCCCAGGCGTACAACCCGAGCAGCTGGAGCAGCAGCGGGATGATGGCGAGCGCGGTGACCGTGTCGAAGACGTTCGCCAGGTGCCCCCAGATCGGCCGCAGCCGCCGGTGAGCGGGGCGCACCGCGGCCTTCACCAGCGCGAACAGCACCACGAGCAGCCCCACCAGCAGGACCGAGCGCCAGCCGGGCGGGAACGCCCACGCCCAGAACAGCGCCACCAGCGCGAGCCCGGCGGTGCCCGACACCGACAGCGAGATCCGCTGCCACGCACCGAGGAATCCGCGCGCCCGCAGCAGGATCGAGCAGGACAGCAGGGTCACCATGGCCCAGCCGATCCACCCCGGTTCGGCGAGCACGAGCGGGAACGCCGCGGTGAGCACCACGGCCGAGCCGACCAGCGCGACGCTGAGGAACCGGTCGGCCCGCGTCGTCCGGGACTCCACGTCCCCGGCGGGGGCCGGGTCGACGTCCTGCTGGAGGTCCTCGGCGTTGCGCGGCAGCTGCGGACCGTTCAGGTAGGCCGCCCGGATCGTCACCTTCGGCACGAAGATGACCACGCCGACGGCCACCGCCGCCAGCACGCCCGCCGCCTGGCCCGGCCGCAGGCCGAACCCGGCGCCGAGCCAGCCGCCGAGCAGCACCGCCACGGCCACCGACACCACGGTCAGGAAGGGCGGCGCGGGGATCTCGCGCGCCGCGAGGTGCCGCAGCACCAGCACGACGACTCCCGCTCCCCCGGCGCACGCCGCGCCGACCAGGATTCCCGGCAGCGTCGGGGCCGCCGCGTCGGGCACGCCGTCGGCCGCGACGAGCCCGGCGATCCCGGCGAACGCGCAGCCGGCCAGGCCGCTCATCCAGGCCAGCACGACATCGCCCAGCTTGCGGGCGACCGGTGTGCTGGCGCCGATGAACGCCACGCCCAGTCCGAGCGCGAAACCCGCGTGCAGCGGGGTCGGCCCGGCACCGAGCAGGATCAGCGCGACCACGGCGAGCACCGCGGCCGACAGCACGCGGAACAGGGCGTGGCCGAGTTCGGGCCGCCAGCGGTCACCGCGTTGCTCCACTGTGGACGCGATGCCGTCGGCGAGGTCGTCGAAGTCCAGTTCCGGCAACGGGTCGTCGGCGGGGCGCAGGTGCAGCTGCTCGCCTTCGAGCCAGTCCAACGTCTCCGGGGTGCCGCTCGGGTCGAACGGTTGCCCGCCGAGCCGTTGCAGCACCCACGATCCCGGCTCGCCGCCGGGCCGCGAGTCCTGGCGGGTGTGGCTGAGCAGCACCGGGACCAGGTCGGCGACCCGGGTCGTGACCGGCACCGCCAGGTCGGCCCGGCCGTCCGGACCGAACACCGTGATCCGGCACAGCTGCGGAACTCCGGCTGTGGTCATGGGAAGAAGTCCTCCTGGGTGTACTACCGGGCGGCCGGCTGGCTGGGGGCGGGGGCATCGACGTCCACCAGGCCCGTCTGGATCAGGCCGATGCCCCGGCGGGTGACGAGCTGGGCGCGGCCGGGCGGCAACTTGCGCGGTCGGGCCTCGCCGAGGAACGTGCCCTCCTCCTTGGGGTAGGACAGCAGCACGCCGGGCGTGCCGAGTTCCCACAACCTGCGCAGGACCGGGTCCATCATGCCGCGCATCGCGCCCGAGGTGCTGCGCGCGATCACCAGGTGCAGTCCGATGTGGACACCCTGCGGGATCATCGGCAGCAGCGGCTCCAGCGCCGAGCTCGCGCCACCGCGCCCGAGCAGTTCGTAGTCGTCCACGACGAGGAACAGCTCCGGGCCCTCCCACCAGTCGCGCCGGCGCAGCCGCTCCGAGGAGATGTCCTGGCCCGGGATCCGCCTGCTCATCGAACCGGCGGACTGCTGCGCCAGCTCGAACAGCGCGTCCGAGCTGAACCCGAAGCCCACGCCGTAGTCCGCGGGCACCTCCTGGTCCAGGTCGCGGCGGGCGTCGCCGAGCACGATCTTGGCCTCGTTCGGGCTGTAGCGCTGCCGGATGGCGCGCAGCACCAGCCGCAGCAGGTTGGTCTTGCCGGTCTCGCTGTCGCCGAAGACCATCAGGTGCGGCTGGGAGAAGAAGTCGTGCCACACCGGCTGCAACCGCTGCTCGTCGTGGCCGAGGCACACCTGGAACTGCGGCCGCGGCGCGGGCAGTTCCCGCACCGGCAGCTGGGTCGGCAGCAGCCGCACCGGCGGCGCGGGGCGTCCCGGCCAGAACGCCCGCGCCTCCTCGGCGACCGATTTGGTGGCATCGGCCAGGTCGTCCACCTCGCCGGAGCCGTCCAACCTGGGCAGCGCCGCGAGGAAGTGGAAGCCCTCCGCGGTGATGCCGCGGCCGGGCTGGTTCGGCACGGTCGCGGCCTTGCGCGAACCGTACTCGGACTCCATCGAGTCACCGAGCCGCAGCTCGAACTTGGTGCCGAGCAGATCGCGCAGCCACGGGCGGACCTCCGACCAGCGGGTGGCGCTGAGCACCACGTGGATGCCGAACGACAACCCGCGGGAGGCCAGCTCGCCGACCTTGGTCTCCAGGTCGTTGAAGTCCTGCTTGACGGTGAACCAGCCGTCCACGACGAGGAAGACGTGCCCGTACGGGTCGTCGAGCTCGCCGCGCTCGCGGGCCCGCAGGTAGGCGTTGATCGACTCGAAGCCGCGCTCGGCGAACAGCGCCTCCCGGCGCTCCAGGAGCTGGGTGAGCTCGGCGAGGGTGCGCACCACCCGGTCGCGTTCCATCCGGGTCGCGACCGAACCGACGTGCGGCAGCCCGGAGATCGACATCAGACCGCCGCCGCCGAAGTCCAGGCAGTAGAACTGGACCTCCTGCGGGGTCGAGTTCAGCGCGAGCGCCAGGACCAGCGTGCGCAGCAGCGTCGACTTGCCGCTCTGCGGCGCCCCCGCCACCCCGACGTGCCCGTCGGCGCCGGAGAGGTCGGCGACGAGCAGTTCGCGCAGCTGCTCGAAGGGCCGGTCCACGACGCCGACCGGGACGCGCAGCGTACCCCGCGCGGACGGCGCGTCGATGGTCATCCCGCGCGCCGGGTCGGGAACCACCGTCGGCAGCAGCGAGTCCAGGCTGGACGCCTCGGACAGCGGCGGCAGCCAGATCTGCCGCGCGGGCGGGCCCGCGTCCACCAACCGTCCGATGAGGACATCCGCCAGCGACGGCTCGTCGTCGCTGGACTCCTCCTCGGGTTCCGGCTCGGCGGGCTGGGGCTCGTCCTCGATGCCGCTGATCCGGTGCAGCATCGGGTACGGCTGGGTGTGGAAGGGCACGACCTCCGAGAAGGCCCGGTTCTCCGCGACCACGGCGCCGCCCTCGGGCTGCGGGCACGGCCCGGAGACGTAGGCCCCCTTGAACCGCACCAGCGTCGAGGTGTCGATCTTCAGGTAACCGTTGCCCGGGTCGGACGGCAGCTCGTATGCCTTCGTGGCGCCGATGACCGCCCGCGACTCCATCGAGGAGAAGGTGCGCAGCGCGATGCGGTAGGACAGGTGGCCCTCCACGCGGTGGATCCGGCCCTCCTCCAACCGCTGCGAGGCCAGCAGCAGGTGCACGCCGAGGCTGCGGCCGAGCCGCCCGATGGACACGAACAGGTCCATGAAGTCGGGCTTGCTCGCCAGCAGCTCGCTGAACTCGTCGACCACGACCAGCAGGTCCGGGAACGGGGCCAGCGGCGCACCACCGGCCCGGGCCTTCTCGTACTCGAACGACGAGGAGTACCCGCTGGCGCGCAACAACTCCTGGCGTCGCACCAGTTCGCCGTTGAGCGCGTCCTGCATCCGGTCGACCAGCGGCAGCTCGTCGGCCAGGTTCGTGATCACCGCCGAGGTGTGCGGCAGCCGGTCCATGCCGAGGAACGTCGCGCCGCCCTTGAAGTCGACGAGGACGAAGTTGAGGATCTCCGAGGAGTGCGTGGCCGCGAGCCCGGTCACCAGGGTGCGCAGCAGCTCGCTCTTGCCGGAACCGGTGGCCCCGATCAGCATGCCGTGCGGCCCCATGCCGCCCTGGGCGGGTTCCTTGAGGTCGAGCTCGACGACCTCGC
Organism: Saccharopolyspora rosea; assembly: GCF_025643595.1. Classification (GTDB taxonomy): domain Bacteria; phylum Actinomycetota; class Actinomycetes; order Mycobacteriales; family Pseudonocardiaceae; genus Saccharopolyspora; species Saccharopolyspora rosea. Next base: position 2,419,078 of record NZ_CP102826.1, on the reverse strand, counting down.
CGTCCTCGGTGACCCCGATGGGCACCTGCAACCGGGAGCGCTGCGCCGTGCGGGGCCGCCACAACGCAGGCACGTCGAACGTGCGCGCGTCGCGGATGCCCAGCAGGCTGGTCAGCTCGAAGTCGTTCTCCAGCGGCTGCTCGACGACGTCGACCGAGCCGCTGGTGCGCTTCGGCGCCATCGACCGGGCCAGCGCTTCGGCTTCGGCCAGGCTCAGTTCGTCGCGCCGCGCGGACCCGGTGGTCTCCCCGGCCGGGAACTCCACCTCCTCGCCGTCGATGGTCAGGCGCAGCACCCGCGGACCGCCGGGCATCGCGCCGGTGACGTCCAACAGGACGACGTTGCGCAGCCCGGCGCCGAGCAGCCGCGACGACTCCGGGATGTCGGCGAGGTGCGCGAGCACCACCACGAACGGTTCGGTGGTCGTGGGCCGGGCACCCGGGTCGTGGTCCGGCCGGTCGGTGACCTCCGGCCCCAGCACGGCCATCAGCTCGTCGTGGTCGCAGGCGAACAGCCGCAGCGGCCCGGCGGCGTCGTGCGCCGAGGGGTGGGCGTTGTGCGGCAACCACTTGACCCAGTCCCACTCGGCCCGGCCGGTCTCCCCGGTCAGCACCGCCACCCGCAGGTCGTCCGGCGAGTGGAAGGTGACCAGCTGCCCCAGCACGGCCCGCGCCAGGCCCACCGCGCCGTCCTCGGACCCGGTGAACTCGACGCTGGTGAAGCTGCGCAGCCCCACCGAGATCGGGGTGCCGGTCACCGTGCGGTACGCCTCCCGGAAGCGGCGCAGCGAGATCGCCGACAGCGGTTCGAGGTCCTCGATCGGCTTGGTGGACGGCGCCGTGTAGCGCACCGCGGCGGCCTGGGCACCCAGGCCGATCCGGGCCCGGGCGAAGTCGTCGTGGTTCGCCCGGCGCTCCCACAGCCGGGGGCCGTCGGCCACCGACCACAGCCAGGACGGCGCCGGGTGGTCCCACAGGACCGCCCGGCGCTGCTGGTCCGCGGTCTCCCGCGCCTTCTCCCGCAACTGCGCGATGTAGCGCAGGAAGTCCCGCCGTTCGGAGCGCATCTTGCGCTTGCGCTCCGCGGTCGCCCGGCCGATCTGGCTCAGCCCCATGGACATCATCCCGACGCCCATGACGCCGCCCACCATGTACATCGCCGGGGAGCCGCTGGAGGACGCGAACATCATGACCATGGCGGCCGAACCGATGCCCATCGGCAGGTACATCGCCGCCGAGCGGAAATCCAGCGCGGCCGGTTCCGCCATCACCGGCGGCTCCTGCAGTTCGACCTCGCCTTCGGGCATCTCGGGTCCGGCCGCCCGCGGCGGCCGCTTGACGGTCACGGTGCTCATGGACGTGCCTCGCTTGTCTCGACGAGAGCGGGAACGACACTCATCCGATCACGCCGGGCGGCGGTGCGGCGGCTCCGTCGCCCCAGGCAGAGGTATCCCTCACGAGCAGGTCCGCGCTGGACCGCTCGCCCTCCTCCTCGTCGTCGTCCTCCGCCTCGGCGGCCGCCGCCTCGACCCGGGCGCGTTCCGCGGCCTCCAACGCGGCCTCCTCGTCCGGAGGCAGATCGCCGCACCGCAGGGGTTGCGGCTCGTGCACCGCGACCCGCTCGCCCGCGCCGAGGTTGGCGCGGCGCCAGGTGGCGTACCCGGTGTCGTCGCCCCACGGACGGCTGTCGCGTTGCGCGTGGTCGGGTGCGGGCCGGTCGCGTTCCTCCTCGGGCGCGACCGTCGGGAACGGGACCAGCCACGGCAGGCCGCCGGCCGGCACGTCCCACGCGCTGGTGTCGGCGTCGCCGGAGCTGGGCCGGACGACGGGAACGCGGTCGTCCGGCGGTTCCGCCGGCAGCTCCGGTTCGGTCGGACCGGGCCCGACGGCCGGGTTCGTGGCGGCCTCCGGCGCGTCCTCGGCGCGCCGGGGACGGTCCGCGCCGCCCTCCGGCGCCTGCGGTTCCCAGGCCGCGGAACCCGTGCTCTCCCACGGCTTTTCGACCGAGCCCAGCAGGCCCGAGGAGTCCGGGCGCTCCGAGCCCCGTTGCGCACCGGTGGCGGGCGGCACCATCGGCGTCCCGCCGGGCACGGGGGTCCCGCCGGAGGGCTGGGCGTCCGCCGTTCCGGCCGCGGGTGGCGGCGCGTCGACCGGTCCGTCCACAGCGGACGGTGGTGGCGGAGCGGACTGCTGCCCCGCACCGGATTCCACCGGAACGTCCGGAACACCCGGAGTCGCGCCCGCGGGGGCATCCGGCTCGCCGACGCTCGGGGCGCTGCTGCGCCACGGCCCGTCACCGGCGTCCAACAGCCCGGAGGAGTCCGGGCGCTCGGCACCCGAACCACCACCGGCACCCGCCCCAGGAGGCGTCATCGGCGGCATCATCGGCATCCCACCGGGGACCTGCTGCCTGCTCGGATCGGCGTCCCCGCTCGGCGACCACTCCTGCGGCCCGGCGGTGGCCGGTGGTCCCGCGGTCTCGGGCGGAGTGTCCACCGGTGCCTGGGGAGGCGCCGACTCGGGCGGGGTGTCCACCGCGGGACCGGCGGGCACCGCACCCTGCGGCGCGTCCGGTTCGCCGACGTCGGGAACCCCGCTCTCCCACGGCTTGTCACCGGCGTCCAACAACCCCGAAGCATCCGGCCGCTCGGCACCCGAACCACCACCGGCACCCGCCCCAGGAGGCGTCATCGGCGGCATCATCGGCATACCGCCCCGCTGCTGCTGGTCGCCCCCGGCCGGGGTCTGCTCGCCCGTCGGCGACCACTCCTGCGGTCCGGCCGACTGCGGCGGGGCGTCGACCGGTGCCGACTCCGGCGGGGCGTCCAGCCCGGGAGCGGCGGGCACCGCGCCCTCCGGCGCATTCGGCTCACCGACGTCGGGAACCCCGCTCTCCCACGGCTTGTCACCGGCGTCCAACAACCCCGAAGCATCCGGCCGCTCGGCACCCGAACCACCACCGGCACCCGCCCCAGGAGGCGTCATCGGCGGCATCATCGGCATACCGCCCCGCTGCTGCTGATCACCACCACCCGTCGGCGTCTGCTCACCCGTCGGCGACCAGTCCTGCGGACTCGAACCAGGCGGCGGCACCTCGGTCCCGCCCGGGGGCGGGGTGCTGAGACCGGGCGGCGCGTCGACACCGCCCGGCGGCGGGACGGCGCCGCCACCGGGCAGGCCGCCGCCGGTCGACGAACCATCCGGCGGCGGTGCGATCTCGGGCGGCGGCGGCACCTTGCCCGGACCGCTGCCCGGGGTGTTGCCGCGGCCTCCCCCGCTGCTGGCCGGGGGCGGGCTGATGCTCGGTGGCGGCCCGACGGGAGGCGGCGTCGAGGCACCGGGCGGCGGACTCTGCTGCCCGCCCGCGCCGGGCCCGCCGCCGAGGTCGGGGGGCGGCGGCGTCGACGAGCTCCCGGGCGGCGGTGCCGTCTCGGGTGGCGGCGGCACCGACTTGTTCTGGGCGCCCGGACCCGACGTGCCCGGCGGCGGCGCGGTGGCGGGCGGCGGCCCGACCGGCGGCGGGGTCTGTCCGCCCGACGTCCCGGGCGGCGGCGCGGTGTTCAGCGCGCCCGGCGGTGGCGGGGTGCTGTTCTGCCCGCCCTCCGCGCCGGGTGGCGGCGTGGTGTTCGGTGCACCCGGCGGTGGCGGTGTGTTGTCCTGCCCGCCAGGTGGCGGGGGTGTGTTGTCCTGCCCACCGGGCGGTGGCGGAACGTTGTCCTGCCCGCCCGGCGGGGGTGGGCCGTCCTGTCCACCCGGCGGCGGGGGGCCGCCTTTACCATCCGGCGGCGGGGGCGGGCCGCCACCCGGCCCGGGGGTGACCGGCGTGGTCGTCTGCACGTTGTCGACGGTCATGCCGTAGTTGCCGGCCAACTGGCGGATGACCTTCTTCATCTCCTCGTTCATGGCGTTGACGACTTCTTTGTCCTTCGACACCATGACGAGGCCGTTGTCCATGGTCGGCGCGATGCCGCGCCACTTGGCCACCTGGGCGTAGTACTCGTCGATGCGTTCGGTGGCGTTGCGGGCCCACTCCAGCCACCGCGCGTTGTCGCGCAGCTGCGACGGAACCGGGTGCCCCTCGTCCGCACCGCTGATCCGGTCGCCGTTGTCCCTGAGGTTGTTGGCCAGTGTCTGCATCTTCGCCAGGAACGCCTGCGCAGCCGGCCCCGTCCACGACCCGTGCTCCCCGGCCACGGACTCCGCCTGGGCGCGGAGGTTGCCCGCCACGGCGTGCAGCGTGTTGTTGATGTACTCGAACGCGTTCGCCGCCGTGTACATCGTGTTCGGGTTGACGCGGTGCCACGCCTCCTGCCACAGCGCCTCGCTGGACAGCGCGGATCCGCCCCACAACGCGGCCTTGATCTGCTTCCAGTCCCAGCTCTCGAAGTCGCCCGCCTTGCTCGTCCCGCCCGGCTTGACGAACACGGCGTACTTGTCGACGTCATCCGAGGTGAACGTGTCCTCCGAGTAGCCGTCGATCGCGTCACCCACCGAACCTCACACCTTTCCCGAACGGACCGCACCGCGGCCGCGGCACACGCCCACCTGGCCCACCGCGCGGATCAGCCCTGCTGCGACGAGCTCGACTGGTCGATGGCGCTGAACGACTCGTTCATGATCTGGTTGAGCTTGTCCGCGTTGAGCTTGTTGAGGTCTTCCGACTTGTCGTAGTCGGCCACCATCTTGCGGACCTCGTCGCGGATGTGCTCCAACGTCTTGTTGGTCTTGTCCATGTACAGCCGCACGTCGTTGCGCAGCCCCGGGGTCTTGTCCCCGCTGCCGTTGATCTTGTCCCGCAGCTCGTAGGCGGCTTGGAAACCACCGGGCTTGACGTCGACCTGGTCGGTCTGCTTCGCCGCGTCGGCGATCATCTGGCGCAGCGATTCGATGTTCTCCGCGAACTTCTTGAGCGCCTGGGTGTTGACCGAGATCTTCCCCGGCCCCTCACCGGGGTGGTCACCGCCACCGCCCGGCACGTCCGGCACGTCCGGCACCTTGGGGGCGTCCACGACGCCCGCGACCCCGGGAGGCGGCTGCGACCCGTAGTCGACGCCGTCCTGCGGCTTCTGGTCGAAGTCCGCACCCGGGATCTGGTCAGCACTGGCGTCCTTGCTGAAGATCGGGTCGTCGCCGTGCTTGTCGTTGACGTCCTGGTACTTCGACTCCGCGGCGTCGACCTCCGGGAAGCCTCCGCCCGACGGGTTCAGGACGTTCATGCTGCCCTGGGCGTGCAGCAGGTCCCGGTCGTGCGGAGTCAGGTATCCCTTGTGGACGTAGTAGTCGATCTTGTTCCAGTCGTGGTTCTGGTCATCCTTCCAGGCGTCGCTGGCGAGGAAGTAGTCGAGCCCTTGCTTTTCGGCCATCAGTGACCTCCACGGTCCACATCGGACGGGAGGCCGCCGGGCGGTTCCCACCCGGCGGCCGTGCCCGCTTCGGTTCCGGCGCTGGGATCAGCCCCGGCTGTTGTCCCAGATCTGCCGAGCGCGCTGCTCGGTCGTGCCGTAGTTGTCCGAGATGTTCAGCAGGGTCTGCCGACCCGACTCCAGGTAGACCGGCATCTGGTTGGCCTGCCGGTTCCACTCCGCCTTGGCCTGGCCGTAGGCCTCCCGGGCGGCACCGGTCCACTCCGCCAGGCTCTTCTCGACCTCCGACTCCATGTCGGTCAGGGCTTGCTTCACCCGGCTGTTGATCGCATGCATCTCGTCGAGGGTCATGTCCGCGACGTTGAAGTCGAAGCGGTAATCCGACATCGTGCACTCCTTTGCGGTTCTCCCGGATCACCGGGAGCAGCGGTTGGTCAGACCCCCGGCAGCGCCGAGGTGAAGGACTGGGCGGTGTTGGCCGCGTGGTCCTCCGCGGACACGTAGGACTTGGTGTTGACGCCCATGACGTCCATCATGTGGAGCAGCTGGTTGATGATCGCCTGGAACGACTTCTCCCAGTTGTCCATGGCCGTGTTGAAGTTCCGGGAAGCGGTGCCCGTCCAGCTGGACTGCAGGGTGGCCATCATCGTGTTGACCCGCTGCAGTTCCTGGGTGAATTCCGTGGCGCGGTCGCTGAAGACCTGCGCAGCGTGCTGCATTCCCGGCTGCGAAGTCTGCACCTGCGGGTTGTTCGCCATTCGTGCACATCCCTCCTGTTGTGCCTTCTCTCGCGGGCGCGCCGGCGCGGCCGTGCGCGAGCGCGGGCACCCGCCAGTCTTCCGGCGCGACCACCACCGGCGACAGCTCGGCGCGATGTTGTTTCCCCAACGGACGCCACCCTTGCCCGTTCCCACTCTTCCCGGCGCGACAACGGGTTTGCTGTCCGCGCAGGAGACTTAGGCTGCGCGGCAAAGGTTTTTCGACGAAGAAGAGGAGAGCGATGGCGCTGGGTGCGACTCGCGACGCGGTGCGGCGCCGCACCGAGGACAAGGTCGTCGCGCTGGTCAACGCCGAGCGGACCAAGCGGGGACTGTGCCCGCTGACCATCGACGAACGGCTGCGGAACTCGGCGCGGCTGCACAGCGCGGACATGGCGCGACGGGGGTACTTCGCCCACCAGGGACCGCGAAGCCCGTCCCCCATCGACCGGATGCTCATCCAGGGCGTCGAGAACCCCGGAGGCGAGAACATCGCCGCCGGGCAGGAGACACCGGCCTCGGTCGTGGCGGCGTGGATGCGCAGCATCCCGCACCGCAAGAACATCCTGCGGGCGGATTTCCGCACCATCGGCGTCGGACTCCACATCGCGTCCGGAATTCCCTGGTGGACGCAGAACTTCGGTTACTGAGCGTCGAGGCGGGCCGCGGCGGTGGCGGGCAGGCGGACCTCGAAGCAGCACCCGCCCGGCACGTTGCGCACCGAGACGTCCCCGCGGTGCGCGTGCACGATCCGCTGGACGTCGGCGAGTCCGAAACCGTCCCGCCGCGCGCGGTTCCCCTCGTCGCCGCACCACCCCACGCGGAACACCGAACCGAGTTGCGGCTCGGGGATGCCACCGCACTCATCGCGGATGGACAGCGCAACCCAGCACTCCCCCGACCTCGTGTCGACCGACACCGTCCCCTCCTCGCGGCTGTACTGGATCGCGTTGACCAGGAGGTTTCCGATCGCCCGGCTCATCTCGACGTTGTCGACCGAGACGACGGCCGGTTCGATCCACCGCGCCGCCAGCACCACACCGCGCTCGGCGGCGATCGGCCGCAGGTCGGCGACGACGTCGCTGACCAGGTCCTCCAACGCCACCTCGGCGCGTTCCAGGCGCATGGCCTGGGACTGCATCCGGGTCAGCGCGAGGATCTCGTCGACCGCCGCACCGATGCGGCGCACGTCGGCGTTCACCCGCGACGCGCGCGGCGGTTCGCGCAACGCGGCCGCGCCGAGCACCAGCCCGGCACCGCCGAACGCGACGCCGACGGCGGCCACCAGGCCGAGCTCACCGGCCGTCAGCGCGGGCGGCGCGGTCGCGGCGAGCACGGCGGCGCTGGTGAGCGTCACGCCGATGCCGGACGCGACGACGCAGGCCGACCACGCCGCGGCGGACGCGCGGCGCAACAACCGCAGCGCGACCGCGGCGACGAGACCGATGCCCACCGCCTGGCACGCGGCCGCCACGAGGACGATGGCCGAGGACGAGTTCATGATGCCGCCGCACCGCCTCGTGCGCCGGTCCGAGCCGCCGTCACGCCGCCGGCCGCCCGAGTTCCGCGGCGCCGCCGAGCAGTCCCTCCAGGCTCGCCTGCGCCACCAGTTCCACTCGGGACCGGCAGCCCGACTCGGCGAACAGCCGGGTCAGGTGGCCCTCCACGGTCTTCTCGCTCAACCCCAGCTCCGTGCCGATCCGCCGGTTCGTCAACCCCGCCGCGACCAGCTCGACGATGTGCCGGTCGGTGACCGACCAGGTCCGCGGCCGGGAGGCCGAATCCACCGTCGCACCAACGGTTTTCGGGAACGTCCCGACCAGGACGTCGCCCTCGCCGGCCCGGCGGCGCCGCGCCGCGGACGAGGCGGACGCGGCCAGCGCCTCGCAGACGCACCACGACCGCCCCCAGCCGTCGACGACCAGGAGCCCCTCCTCGACCAACCGGTCCAGGGTGCGACCGCAGGCGGCGAGGTCCTCACCCAGCTCGTCGGCCACCCGGGCGAGGTCGTCGACCTCCAGCACCCCGGACGTGGCGACCACCGCGAGCAGGCGCGACGCCAGAGCGCCGATCCGCCGCATCCGGCGCAGCAGGTCGTGGTCGTCGGGCAGCGCGATCGGCGCGTCCGGCTCGGCCAGGTGCAGGCGGCCGTCGACGTCGACGAGCCGACCGCGTTCCCGCAACGCCTCCAGCGTCGCCAGCAACGTGCCCGGGTTGCCGTGCAGCGGGCCGAGCGCGGCGCGCAGCGCCTGGTGGACGCTGTCGTCCAGGTCGTCGCCCGCCACGGTCGCGGCCTCCTCGGCGTCCAGCGGGCCCAGGTCCAACACCTCGTCGGCCACGTCGAGCAGCGGCCCGGACGTCGGCGTCGTCCCGGCGTCGGTCCGCACGGCGGCGACCACCAGGCAACCGGGGCGGCGGGCCGCGAGCAGCAACGGCTCGGGATCCTCGATGTCCAGCAGGTCGTCGATGAGCACCACGGCCGGCCCGAGGCCGCCGATCCGGCCGAACACCCGGTGCAGTTCGGTCACCGCACCGGCACCGAGCCCGCGGCGGTTGCAGCGCACCAGCGCGTTGATCGCGTCGATCAGCCCGGCATCGCCGAACCGGTCGAAGTCCTCCCGGAGGCCGCGCACGACCGCGTCCACGCCGCACCGGTCGCCCGCGGTCCCGCCGTCGACCCGGGCGACCGGCACCCCCTGCGACCCCCACCGCCGCGCGGCGGCCTCCAACAACGCCGTCTTGCCGATTCCGGCAGGACCTCGAACCACGACCAGGTGACCGCGTTGTGCACCGGACCGCAACGCGGACCGCAGCACCGCCAGCGAGCCGTCCCGGCCTTCGATGAGCGAATGTCCCCTACTCATGGTCCTTCTCGTCCTTCTCCACGGCGTTGTCGCGCTTGTCGATGTGCGAGCGACGTTAGCGGCGGACGGACCGGAACACCGCAGATCCAAGAATCCCGAACGGCAGATTTCAGGATTGTGTAACAACTGGAGACCGAGGTCGGATCCCGCAAGAAAGCTGTAAGGATCTCCTCATGATTCGAATACGGCCCGGGCGGGGGATCGCTGGCAATACTGGTCGTGTGCTCACTTCCCGACCGATGATCCAGCGCCCCGCCCGAACCTCCACGACCCTGCCCGAGAACACGCCCGCACGCACCCCCCGCACCGGGGGCTCTGCCCTTCGGACCACGCGGAGTGCCCGTTCGCACGGCCGCGACGAAGCGGTGTCCCGCATCCTCGACGTCTGCGCGAGCCGCCCCGGCGTCCCGCTCGTCGTGGTCACCGGCCCGTCCGGCAGCGGCCGCAGCTCGGTGCTGGCGCAGGTGGGCGAAAAGCTCGCCGAGCAGGGGATCTGCTCGGCGGACGTGCCGCTGAGCCGCGGCAGGTGCGGACTGGCCGACGTCGTGGCCAGGTTCGCCGACGCGCTCGGCGCACCGGCCCCGCGCGACGAAGCGGCGCTGCACCGCATGCTCGCGGCGCTCGGCAGGCGAGCGGGCCGCTTCGTGGTGTTCCTGGACGACGCGCACCGGATCGCGCCCGACGCGCTGGTCTCGCTGGCCGCGCTGGCGAGAACGCTGTCCGGCAGCGGCGTGACGGTCGTCTGCTCCTTCCGGACCCCCACCGCGCACCCCAGCGCCGAACTCGCCGCGCTGCGGGCGGCTGGTCTGGTGCACGAGGAACGGCTCCGCCCGCTGTCGCGGTACGCAGTGGAGCAGATGCTCGTCGACCTGTTGCGCGCCAAGCCCGCTCCCGGTCTGGCGACCGCGCTGCGCGACTCCAGCCGCGGGAACCCGGCCGTGGTGGCCGCCGCCGTGGAGGGCTGGCAGCGCGCGGGTCTACTGCGGACGGTCGACCGGCACGCCCACCTGGTCGAGCAGCACGCTCCCCGGCTGCCGGCGACGCACCGGGTGTTCGCGGCGATCCGCGAACTCGGGGCCGAGCACTGGGACGTGGCCAAGGCGCTCGCGGTGCTGCACCCGCTGCACGGACCGGTCCCGGGCCTGATCGCGGACACCGTCGGCGTGTCCGAGCAGGACGTCCACGAGTCGCTGCGCGCGTTGCACGCGGTCGGCGTGGTGGTCCCCGGTCCTCGGCCGGACAGCTGGCGGTTCCGGGTGCCGATGCTCGCCGAGCTGCTCACCACCTGCCTCGGCCCGTACGAACGGCACCGCAGCGCGCAGCTGGCCGTGCTGTCGCTGTGGGCCGGCACCGCGTCCTGCCCCGACCCCGGTTACCTGCCGCGACGGCTGCTGGACGCGGGCCGGCTGGCGCCGCCGGAAGCGGCGGTCGAGCTGCTGGACCGGCACGCGGTGGAATGCGCGCGGGACGGCGACCTGGCCGACCGGTGGCGCCGCGCGGCCGCCAAGCTGATCGCCGATCCCACCCGGCGCGCCGCGGCGCTGCACCGGCACGCCGTGGCGTGCGCGCGGCACCGGTGCTTCGCGCCCGCCGCCGAGACCGCCGACCTCGCGCTGGCCACCTGCCCCGAGCAGCTCGGCGAGGACGCCCTGCACGAACTGCAGATCCTCTACGTGATCGGCCTGGCCAGCAGCGCCGACAGCAGCAGGCTGCACGACTTCGCCCAGGTCGGCTGGCGCTCGATGCCCGGCGGCGAGGACGCCCGGCTGGTGTCCCGCGCGGCCGCGCTCTGCCTGCTCGGCCGGTGGCGGGACGCGCACGACCAGCTCACCGGGGAACGGGAGCGCTGGGCGCACGGCGGCACGGCCGCGACCGGCGCCGCGCTGATCCGGCTGGCGAACGCGGTGCTGGGTACCACCGCCCCGGCGGAGGTCACCGCGGCCGCGCCGGACGAGTCGACCGACCTGGTGCGCCTGCTGGTCCGGACCCTCACGCTCGGCGGCTGGCTGGGCCGCGGCCGCGACGACGTCGACGAGCCCGTCCGCGCGAGCTTCGCCGGGCAGTGGGACCGGGCGCTCGACCTCGCCCGTTCCGAGATCGCCACGGCGTCGGCGCGGGGTCTCGGGCCCGCGCAGACCGGGACGTTCCGCGAGCTGGCGACCATCCTCACCGCGCGGGGCCAGCTGGCGCGGGCCAGGGCGGTGATCGAGGACGGCCGGTCCCGGCGCCTGCTGCTCCCCCACCTGCTGCACGCCCCCGCGGCGGAGCTGGAACGCACCCTCGGCGCGCACGAGCGGTCGCTCGAACTCCTCGACGAGGGGCTCGCCCTCGCCGCCGAGAGCGGCGTCGTCGCCGGGACCGACGAGCTGTGGCTGCGGAAAGCCGAAGCGGAGCTGCGCCGCGGCCACCGCCCCGTCGCCCTCCGGTGCGCCGCCCAGGTCGAACGCGTCGCGGACGAACTGGGCACCCCGGGTGCCCGCCGCAACCGGCTGCTCGCCCGCGTGCTGGTCCACCGCGACCCGACCGCGGCGGTCGAGGTCGTCGAGCTGGCCACGAAGCGCGGACGCCCCTACGAACTGGCCGAAACCCTCGCCGTGGTCGGCGAAAGCGGACTCGGCGACCAGAAGGCCCTGCGCGCGGCCTACGAGATGTTCGGCGAACTCGACGCGTTGATCCCCCGAGCCCGGCTGCGCAGGCTGATGCGGGCCCGCAAGGTCGCCGTCCCCGGCCGCAGCGAGACCGTCGCCGAGAACGAACGGCTGCTCGCGGTGCTGATCGCGGCGGGCCTGACCAACGCCCAGCTCGCCACCGTCCTGGGCAGCAGCGAGAAGAGCGTGGAGGGCAGGCTCACCCGGTTCTTCAACCGCACCGGCTACCGCTCCCGCGCCGAACTCGCCACCGCCGCCCTGCGGGGTTTCCTCGACTGACACCCGACTCGTGGCGATCAGTGCGCGGTGCCGGTGGAGGGCCGCACCCCGCACCGCCAGGCGCCGGCGGCTTAGGGCCTGTCTTTGAACTCGTTTTGCGTGGCGGTGCCGGGAGCGGAACCTCAGCGGCCGTCTCGCTCCGGGAGCCCCTCCTGATGTATGCCCACTGCGTCCACCACCCACCGCAGCTGTCTCGTACGGCTGGACCGGGCAACGGCGGCGGGTCGCGGATGCGAGCGTGCGGCGGGTGCGCGCCGCGGAAGGGAGAACGGCCATGGAGCAGCACGTCATCGACGCCGAACTGTCCGCGACCGGTGCACGGGAACTGCTGGCGGCGACGTCGTTGGCCCACCTCGCCTACAACGCCGGGGACGGAACGCCGCGGGTGGTTCCGGTCGGTTTCTTCTGGACGGGCGCGGAGTTCGTGATCTCGACCGCCACGACCTCGCCGAAGGTCGCCGCGCTGACGGCCCGTCCCGACGTGGCGCTGTCGATCGATGGCGGTGCTACGCCCGAGCAGGCACGGGCGCTGTCCGTGCGTGGACGGGCGACCGTCGAGATCGTCGACGGCGTGGTGCCCGAATACCTCGCTGCGGCGCGCAAGTCGATGGGCGCCGAGGCGGCCGCCGAGTTCGAGGCGAACTGCCGTGAGATGTACGACCGGATGGCCCGCATCGCGATCGTGCCGAGCTGGGTGCGCTTCTACGACTTCGGCGCGGGCCGGATGCCGAAGTTCCTGAAGGAGCTCGCCGAACGCGACCGGTCGTGACCCGGTGCCGAACCGAGGAGAAAATCCGCACCTTCGATCACGAGTCCAACGTGTGTCCACATCGGACGGTCATCCGGGGTCTCGCCCCGAGGCTCAGTTCGGGGTGAACACCCCGCCGAGCCTGCTCGACCAGTTCGTCCACGGGCCGCCCGCGGGGATGCTCTGGTGGATCTCCTCCATGCCGCCCCGCTTGCCGATGCCGTAGACGACGATCCGGCCCTCGGGATCCTGGGTCACGGCCACGAGTTCGGCGATGTTGCCGCCGTGGTCGACCCAGTCGGACCACCCCTCCTTGGCCTTGCCCGTCTGGTAGATCTCCTTCAGCGCACCGTTGTCGCCGAGGGCGTAGACCACCACCGTGTTCTTGGCGTCGGCGAAGGCGAACGGTCGGCCGATCAGGTGGCCGCCGAGCTCCTGCCAGCCTTCCCAGGCGTGCGACGCGTCGCCGGTCTCGGAATTCTGCTGGAGCGCGCCGTTCGGCGCCAGGGTGAACACCCGCAACCTGCCCTGGCCGTCCATGGCCACGGCCGGCGGGCCGGAGCTGGCCCCGCCGAGGTTCTGCGGGCCGCTCCAGTCGTCGGCGCCGCGGCGCGTCTGGCCGACCGTGCGCACCTGCCCGTCGGGCCCGGTCGCGAAGACCCGCAGGAGCCCCTGGGAGTCCCGGTAGATCGCCGGGTCGCCCGCCGCGGCGACCGGGAGGTCGCGCCAGTCGCTCCAGGTGTCACCGCCGGGCTGCTCCTGCTGGATCTCCCGCAGCCTCCCGTCGGCGGTGCGGGCCACCAGCACGAGCCTGCCCTGCGCGTCCTGCGCGACCGCGGGCATGCCCGCCAGGTGACCGCCGCCCAGGTCGCGCCACGCGGCGGAGAGGTCGGCACCGGTGGCCGACCGCGAGTTGTACCGCAGGTTCCCGTTGGTGCCGACGACGAACACCGCCATCTCACCGCGCGCGTCCATCATGGCGACCGGCATGCCCGCCGCGTTCCCGCCCAGCACGGTCCAGCCGCTGGACTGCGCTCCCGGGGTGGCGGACTGGAAGTTCCGCACCACCGAGCCGTCCTGGTCGCGCGCCACGAGCATCAGCCGCCCGCTGCCGTCCAGCTGCGCAGGCGCACCGGGCAGCGGTGACACGCGCGTGGGCTGCCCCTGCGAGCCCTGGACGACGCCGGAAACCGCGGGCGTGTCGTCCTTGTCGATGACCTGGCTGAACACCACGATCGGGGCTGCGATCAACACCAGCCCGCACAGACCGACGAGCAGCAGGAGCTTGTGGTCGCTGCCGCGACGCGAACGCACCCTGGTCATCGGCATGGTCGGCTGGTCGTCGACGGGGTACGGCCTCGGTTTCGCACGGGCAGGTTCACCGGCGCCGCCTTGGAGGCGGGAGTGGTCCGATCCGCCGTTGCCCTGCGAAAGAGGCACAAGCCACCCCCAAACTCCAGTCAGGACGTGTCCGCTTTCAGCCTATCGGGTCAGCGCCGGAAAGAAATCGCCACCCGCCGTCACTGAGTCTGGCGTTCAGGTGACCACGAGCGGAAGGGCCACCTCGAAGCAGCAACCACCAGGCACGTTGCGCACCGTCAGATGGCCCTGGTGCGCCTGCACGATTCCCAGCGCGATGGACAGCCCGAGCCCGCCACCCCGCTCCGCACCGGTGGCGCGCGTGCCGCGCCACCCCATCTCGAAGACCGACGCCAGTTCCTGTTCCGGGATGCCGCCGCACTGGTCGGCCACGGACACGACCGCCCACCCGTCGACGGCCCGCACGTCGATCGACACCACCGTGCCCGGCGGCGTGTAGCGCAGGGCGTTGCCGAGGAGGTTGTTGAGCACCCGGGTGATGGCGCGGTCGTCCACGTGCACCGTGACCGGCTGGATCGTCCCGGCGCGCAGCCGGACGCCGCGGTCCGCGGCCAGCACCTCCAGGCCCGCGACCTCGTCGCTGATGAGGTCGTCCAGCGCGACCTCCCGCGGCCGCAGGCGCAGCGTGCCCGCCTGGATCCGGGACAGCTCGAACAGGTCGTCCACCATCCCGGTCAAGCGTTCGGTGTCCGCGCGGATCTTGCGGCAGCTCCCCTGGATGTCGTCGGCGACGCCGTCCTCCAGCGACTCGGCCAGGATCCGCAGCCGGGCGAGCGGGCTGCGCAGGTCGTGCGAAATCCACGCCACCAGGCGGCGCCGCGACGCCTCGGCGGCCTGCTCGCGCCGCCGGGACTCGGCGAGCTTGTCGCTGGTGCTGGCCAGTTCCCGCGCCAGCTCGGCCAGTTCCGCCGTCGGCGGGTCGTCCGGAGCGCGGAAGCGCTGGTCGACCCCGAACGACCGGGTGGCGTCGGCCAGCATCCGGCCGCCCCGCATCACGGAACGGCCGAGCAGCAGGCCGATGCCGATGGACACGATGCCCGCCACCAGGTTGATCGCGAGGTCGGCGGCCACCGGCAGCCGCAGCGACCGCGTCGCGAGGACCACGGTGAGCGTGCTCGCGTTCATCGCGCACACTGTGATGACGATCACAGCGACCAGCGAGTGCCCCACCGGGTGCAGGCGGAGGATGCGCAGCACCACCATGCCTACCAGTCCGACACCCACCGACTCGCAGAGCGCGACCAGGACGATCAGCAGCGGGTTCATCCACGCCCACCGGTGGAACCGGGCAGGTCGAACCGGTAGCCCACACCCCACACCGTCATCACCATCGCGGGCCGGGAGGGATCGTCCTCGATCTTCTCCCGCAGCCGCCGCACGTGGACGGTGACGGTGGACTGGTCGCCGATGTCGTGCGCCCAGATCTCGCGCATCAGCTCGTCGCGCCGGAACACCCGGCCGGGGTTGGTCATCAGGAACACCAGGAGGTCGAACTCCTTGTTGGTCAACGTCAACGGGCGTCCCGCCTTGCTGACCACGCGGGCCGCCCGGTCCACCACGACGTCCCCGGCCCGCAGGACGCCGTCGGACGGCGCCGGCGGCATGGCCATGGTCCGGCGCAGCACGTTGCGCACGCGCATCACGAGTTCCCGCGGGGAGAACGGTTTGACGATGTAGTCGTCCGCGCCGACCTCCAGCCCGCGCAGCCGGTCCTCCTCCTCGCCCATCGAGGTCACCATGATCACCGGGACCTGGCTGACCTCCCGCAGCTGCCGGCAGACCTGGATCCCGTCCATCCCGGGCAGCATGACGTCGAGCACGACCAGGTCGGGCGCCATCCGGCGGGCCAGCTCCAGGCCCATCGACCCGTCGGGCGCGTGCACCGGGAGGTACCCGCCGCGTTGCAGGTACCCGGTGATCGCCTGCGCGACGGTGGGGTCGTCCTCCACCACGAGGATGCGGCACGGCCGCTCGTTCGGGCCGTCGCCCTGCGGGGGGTGGTGCGGTTGGGTCATGCCCCGGCCTCCTCCGCCACCGGGCCGCGGCAGTCCGAACCGGACTGTTTCCGGAACGCGGCGCGGATGTGACGAATTGTTGAAGACAGGTAGTGGGGCGCATCCATGGTCACCACGCTAGTACGCACCGTCGTCGCCCCGGGGCGGGCGGTCGAGCGCTCGGTGGCCGGCGTGGTCGCGCCGCGACGGCTCAGATGACCCCGGCGCGCAGTCCGTACGCGACCAGCTGCGGACGGTTGCGCAGCTTCAGGCGGCTGGTCATCGCGTGGATGATGTTCTTGACCGTGCGCTCCGAGTAGCACAGCTGCTTGCCGATCTCCTCGGTGTCCCAGCCCTCGGCGAGCAGCCGCACCACGTCGATCTCGCGCGGGGTCAGCCCGGTGGAGTTCAGCCCGCGCGGCGCCAGGACTTCCTCCTGCATCTCCCGCACCTGCCGCAGCAGGTCGCCGAGCAGGTTCGGCGGGACCGACCCGCCGCCCTTCGCCGCGAGGTCGACGGTCTCGACCAGGCGTTCCTCGGTGGCGGCGCTGCGGTGCAGCACGGCGACCACGCCGCACTCCACCAGCCCCATCAGCTCGGCGCGCCCCAGCTCGCTGGTGACCAGCACCACCGGAGCCGTGCACCGGGCGGTGACGCGGCGCAGGCCCGCCACGGTGTCCGGGGTCACCCGGTCCGTGGCGTACACCAGCACGTCCACGTCGTCGGGGAGTTCGCCGGTCGCCACGAACACCTCGAAGTGCCCGACGAGGGTCTGGGTGAGCCCGTTCAGCGTGATCGGGTCGGTCGCCCACCCCGCCACCCGGACCCGGCTCTCCGGGGATTGCCCGCTCGGCAGGTGCAGCGGGTCCGACGCCGTCTCAGCCTGGGAAGTCATCCGCGTTCGTCCTCCGAACTTCGAGCCTGTGCGGTGGCCGACGCGGTACCGGGAACTCCGTTGCGCTCGGCAGCGCGCGACCACCACGAGTCTGCGGCGCCGACCCGGGCTCGAAGCGCTCCGAGCGGACGAGGGGTGGATTCCCCTCACTTTCCGACCCCGGTGCCGCCGCCCGCGCGGCGGCACCGGTCACCGGTCCTCAGAACGAGTAGAAGCTCGGCCCGTCGACCGTGGCGATGTTCAGCCCGGCGCGGCCGTCGTAGACGGTGCCGCCGATGACCTGCCCGCCCTGCGGTTCCGCGGCGACGCGGATCTGGACCGGCTCGGCCTTGTCACCGCCGAACTTGAACGAGTGGCACTGCCCGCTGGGCACCACGGCGGTGGCCAGCCCGCCGCGTTCCGGGAACTCGGCGAAGGAGCCGTAGGAACCCTTCGAGCACAGCGTGAACGTGCCCGGGGTGGCGGCCTGGGCGGTGCCCGCGAGCATGGTGACGGCGGCACCCGCCGCCGCGATGGCGGCCAGGGCACCGGTCGTCCTGGGGGAACGCAACTTGCGCATTCGCTGTCTCCTCTCGTCGAGTGCTGATTCCACCGAGGAGTCAACCGAGGACCCGCCGTGACCGGCCACCTTTCCGGCGCGGCAACGACTTTCGGACACCGACGAATGCCCGATCGCGCCGCACACCGGGAAATCCCCCAGCACCTGCCCTGGTTCCACCTGGGGTGCGGCAGGCGGCGTGAGCCGCTTCCTCTTGCGGTGGCGAGACGATCCGATGTGGACATATCCACGGCTACGCGCAGCCGCGAACGAACCGACGCCCGCCGGGCAAGCAGCCATCGGCCTGGCGCTCAGGTCACGCCGAGTGCTGTCGCAGGCGGTCATAGCGACGTCTGGGCACACGCTCCGAATTCCGCCGCCGACACCGCCACCGCACTTCGAAGGCGGGCTCTCGGGTGATCAGGTCCGTCCTGCGGGGAGGTACAGTCAGACCGAGCCGCGCACCGCGCGTGCGCGGCCGAACCGTCCGAGGAGGAAGGACCCCGCGTGCCCGCACCGCCCGCGATCACCCCGCTCGACCCGGCCGTCACGGTCTCCCTGCAGCTGCCCGGCGGGTGGTTCCTCAACAACGCGGGCTGGATCACCGGCCGCGACCGCGCCCTGCTGGTCGACACGCACGCCACCGAGGCCCGCACCCGGCACCTGCTGGACGGCCTGCGGTCCGCGACCACCCCGGGCACCCCGTTCACCGCCGCCATCACGCACGCGCACGGCGACCACGCCAACGGGGCGGCGGCCGTGGTCCGCGCGGGCGGCACCGTCACCACCACGGCCGCCGCCGCCCGCGACATCGCCACCGGCCCGCACACCTACGACGCCCTGTTCGACCAGCCCGAGGACATGTGGGGCGAGATCGCACCGCCGGAGCTCACCGACACCCTCGCCGGCCCCCGCACCCTCGACCTGGGCGGCACCACCGCCGAGATCCACCCGGTGCCCACCACCGCGCACACCGACGGCGACCTCGTCGTCTGGGTCCCCGAGCACGGCGTCCTGTTCACCGGGGACCTGTTGTTCAACGGCGTCGCCCCACTGTCCCTGCACGGCGACATCACCGGCTGGCTCGACGCCCTGGACTGGCTGAAGACCTTCCAGCCGCGCCACCTCGTCCCCGGCCACGGGCCACTGTCCACAACGGACGATCTCGACGTCCTCGCGGACTACTTCCGCTGGCTGCTGGACGCCGTGCACGACACCGACCACCCGGATTTCCCGGCGCTGGAAGAACGCGCCCGCAGCCGTTGGCCCGCCTGGCACGACGCCGAACGGCACGCGGTCAACCTCCGCGTCGCCCACGCCGGGGCCTCCCGCGACGTCCCGGAGACGCTGCGGGCCATGCTCAGCTCCGCGGGCGGCCCCATCCCCCTCGACCTCACCATCGACGAATCCGCCTGACCGCCGCGCGGGCCGCCCACCTCCGAACCCGGTCGACGTGCGGTCTTTCGCCCCTACCGACCTCGGGGCGACCGGCCGCACACTGGCCTCCCGCCCCGGGACAGCGTCCGACACCTGTTCGAACCCGTCCAGGAACCACCAGTCCGGGGAGGCCGCGATGGAAGACGTTCGATCCGTACCGACCCGCGCGCGGCCG